>NZ_FXZK01000046.1 GCF_900184895.1 Flavimaricola marinus | reverse complement strand
GCGGCATGGCGCGACGACTACAACCATCACCGCCCGCACTCGAGCCTCGACGGTCTCTCCCCGCGGGAGTATCACCAACGGTCAAGAGAAGGACCAAACCCCGAACAGAGCTAACTTATAGGCGAGGACTCCAAGGGGAGCTGGTCAACGGCTATTGAGAAAGCTTCAACGGGCTAATGCGAGATGAATTGCTGAATGCGAGATCTTTTACTCCCTGCGCGAAGCCCAAATTATCATCGAAAGATGGAGAAACCGCTACAACACCAAGCGATCCCATAGTGCATTTGGCTACCTCCCACTCGCGCCTGGGGCCATCGTACCGATGGACCAAAGGCAGATCATGCACTAGCTTTAAATTCGGACCACTCAAATGGGGCTGCTCAATACACCGGTTCAGTTCACCACCCGCTTCTCGGATTAGGATGCTACTGCCAAAACCCAAACCAAGCGATCCGACGGGTCTATTGTAGCGCTGTTTATCGGACCACCAACAGGGGCGGCCACTCGTCAGCGCCAAGACCAGAATCACAAATAATCAACCGCATTATTTTGAGATGCTGGCTCGAAAGAGCCAAAATGCCTGACCGATGCGCAAAAGGGCGCCATTTTTGATGGTGGCGTTCTTCGAGGCGAACTTCAGTAGAAACATAACAGCATACCGGCAATTGGAGGTGATAAAACGTCAAGTAGCCCGGGAAATGCGGACAAAAGTGATACACTGAGCGCGTGTCGTAGTGTTTGATCCGAGACCAAAGATGTTGAACAAAGTTCTAGGCTCAAGGTTCCTATCCACAACATGATTACTGCGGTCAAGGCGCATGCGGACAGGAAGGGCTTCGGACATCTGTCCTAGCGGGTCGCAACGCGCCGCCAGTCCTTGAGGCGGGCAAAGCTGTTCTCAACCTCGTGGAACTCTTGATAGCGGGCCTCATCGTGCAGGATCGCGATCTTGCAGCCTTTCCGCGAGGGAATGCGGGGCTTGATCCCCGTTTCTTCAAGGACTTCACGATAGCAATCGGAACCATAGCCGCGATCCGCCAATCGATGTCTGGCGGGTTGCAGGGCATCTAGCAATGCCCGTGCACAGGCGTAATCGCTGTGCTGGCCCGCCACCAGGAACATCCGCAGCTGGCGGCCTGCCGCGTCCGAGGACGTGTTGTAATTTCATCGGCGCTTCCGGTGTAGGGCGAGGTGGCCATCGAGGTGTATGATCGAGGTGGGGTTTCGACGCTTCAACCACGAACCACACGGAGACCCCGATGACCAAG
>NZ_FXZK01000002.1 GCF_900184895.1 Flavimaricola marinus | reverse complement strand
GAACTACAACAATCAAAGACCGCATTCGGCTTTGAAAAACCTGACACCGAGGGAATTCGCAGAGAAAACGATGATGGACAAACTGGCCGCCTAAGGCCATCAACCAAAACCCAAAGACTCTCCGCAAGGTGGAGGAAACTTGGGACTCAGGTCAGTCGGCCTCATCGTCCGAGTGGCCTAGTGCCAAGAATGCAAAGTCGTATGCTGCCGCGAGACTATGAACCGCAGCGGTTCATTCATCTGTTTGATATTCGGTCGGAAGCAAACGCCGACAAAGTCGGACGATGAGGATGCCACCACAAAAGTTTACGGGAAGACTGACTTGGTTGGCGCATGCGGAGATCCATTCTTGGGCGCGGTAGAACTCAATTCTATCCGCGTCATCTACAAACAGTTTTTCTGAGATTTGTTTCATCGCCTGGGCCGTCTTTTCGACATCATGGTAGATGCTTGGAAGCTTGGCGACGGGCTTTTCGTTCTGTTTGGGTAGGCCGTTGCCTCCAACACTTCCCGCAATGTAGCCTTCAGAATCTATCGAATGTGACGTAGGACCTTGCCTGTTTCCATCTCTGACTGCCCTGACTCTTACGTCATTACAAATAATTGGATACGGCCAAAAGGGCCGCCAAGTATCACCTTAAGGCGAACCAGGCGGGATAAAAGGACTGAGGGCTGCCTCAAAAGAAAAAATTCCGGATCTTGAGAAACGCTAGTAACGAACACGAGGGACCCAAAGACCCTGGGACTTCAGCAGTCGTTCAGTAGGGGATTAGTAGGGAATGTACGTCACGTTCTCTGGCTCGGTCAAACACCGTAGAAGACCGCCTCTCAGAATAGTGATTTAATCGTAATGAGTTATGCGGTTCTGGCCGGTGTGTTCTGGTCAAGTCCAACACATGTACGGCAAAATTCGCAATGATGGGGTCGCGGGTTGGTGAAGTGGACAGGGCGACCAACTTGGTCAAATCAAATTTTCTTTGTCTTTTCTGAGAACTCTGCTGTTGTTCGGTCTAGGTCAAATCGCCCTCCGGCGACCAAAGCCTCGCAGCAGCCTCGGTTCCAAGCCGGGGCTTTTTGCTGTCAAAACCCCAGAAAACGAAGTCTGTGTTGCATCCAAAGCCAGAAAGACGCCGTTGACCAATCGCGCGACCGCAAACAGCGTCGATTAGAATTCGGTGACCCACTCCAGCGCGCAGTCGTGGATTTGGGCGTAGCGGGCGGGGGAAGTTAGCTGAGGACACCGGCGACCTAGTCGATCAGACGGCCAACAGTCGAAAAACGAAACGCGCGCGTCTCACGTTTCGAAATAGTCGGGATTTCTCTCGAAGATCGCTTCGATCGTTGCGTCGAGCCGTGACAGGTGGATCATTCCGGCATCGACTGCGCCATCGACATCACCAGCCTTTATCCGGTCCGCGATCTTGCGGTGATCGTCCAAAAGCTGACCCATACGATCCTCCTTGGACAGGCTGAGTGTGCACAACCTGTCCACTCGGGCTTTCTCAGAGGAAATGACTTCGAACGCAAAGTCCACTTTCGCGATCTTGCAGAGCTCTTCGTGAAAGGCGTAGTCGAGCTTGCCGAACTCCTCATAGTTTCCGGCCTCAACGACCTTGGCCTGCTTTGCCAGCCAAGTGTCCAGCACGTCTCCGTCCTTCGGGCTCGCCTCCCTTGCGGCTCGCCGGATCACCTCCGCTTCGACGCTCGCTCTGACAAATCGCGATTTGGTCACTTCCCGCAAAGAGAAGCGCTTGACCTCCGTCGCCTTCTGCGGACGGATCACCAACAGATCGAGGTTTTCAAGTCGGCTGAATGCATCGCGCACCGGTTGCCGCGACACACCGAACTGGGCGGCGATCTCGGCTTCCGAGATCTTGTCACCTGGTCTTAGATCAAGGGTCGCGATTGCCCCGTAGAGATGATCGAAAACGACATCCACACTGGTCCGGCGATCCTTAATTCGTGCTTGTTGCGGCATAAACTCAACCCTTCCTTCTCTTCACATAGTCGACAGGGCGCGTGTTTTCCAGCCTCCAGACCGGGCAGGTCAATGACTACCAGATGCGAACCGCCCATTCCACTGTGCGTCGTCTTCCCCGACTGTCCTGTAGGAGCGGTGTTGCAATCAGACGAGCATGTCGAACGGTACCAATTTCAATAATAGCCCAAATCGCAACTAGTATGCCAGATGAAAACGACTAGTATGCCAGTTGTCAGGGCGCGATTCGTTGGGTCGGATCAAATATCGGGCTTTCGGCCTGTGCAGTTGACGAATAACTGCCGGAAAACGCCAAGAATGTGGGGGAGGGATCATGACAGACCAAGAGACAATTCCCATTGCTCGGACAGAGCAGGCCTCAATTGTACCGCCCGACAACCGAGCCTCCAGAATCTCTGCCCACTGGGCATAAGTCGCTTCATCTAAAGGAAAACAGCATGAAACTCGCTGGAAAAACAGCCATCGTCACCGGCGGGGGGCGTGACATCGGGCGAGCCTGCGCCCTCAAGCTCGCCTCCGAAGGGGCGAATGTCGTCATCAACTATTTCGCCAGCAGCGACGGCGCAGACAGCGCCGTGGCAGAGATCAAGGCTGCCGGTGGCAAGGCGATTGCGCTGCAGGGAGATCTGAACACGCAGGAGGGCGTCGATGCACTTGTTGCCACCGCCGTCTCCGAATTCGGTGGCGTAGACGTACTCGTCAACAACACCGGCGGACTGATCGCCCGCAAGACCATCGCCGAAATGTCTCTGGATCATTGGAATGCGGTGATGGAGCTCAACCTGACGAGCACTTTCCTGATGATCAAGGCCTGCCTGCCACATCTCAAAACGGGGGCGATCGTGAACCTCGCGAGCCAGGCTGGCCGCGACGGAGGCGGGCCCGGCTCGGTCGCCTATGCAACGTCGAAAGGTGCCGTCATGACGCTGACGCGCGGGTTGGCCAAGGAACTCGGACCGAAGATCCGTGTCAATGCGGTATGCCCCGGTATGATCGACACCGATTTTCACAACATTCACACCGCTGACGCGGCCCGCAAGGGCTTTGAAGCCGCAGCGCCAGTCAAACGGCAGGGCGTTCCCGAAGACGTGGCCAATCTCGTGCTGTTTCTTGCCTGTGATGACAGCGCTTTCATCACCGGAACCAATATGGACATAAACGGCGGCGTCGTTTTCAGCTGATAGCGGCCGGCAGGCCGTCAGGCATTGTTGATCAAGGTATAGACCATGCATTCAAAACCACTTTTGTCGGGGCCGGTTTCAAAGGCGATGTGCTTTGCCACCATCGGCGAGTGCATGGTCGAGATGGCGCCATCTGCCGCGCCGGGCCAATTCACACGGTCGTTCGCGGGCGATACCTTCAACACGCTTTGGTATGTCCGGCAACTGCAACCCGACTGGCAGGCGCGATATGTCAGTCGGGTCGGGCAGGACCAGATTTCGGATGAAATGGTCCAGATGATGTCCGGCATCGGGATCGATACCAGCCACATTCAGCGGAGTGCGGATCGTACGGTCGGTCTCTACCTGATCTCTCTGGATGCGGGGGAGCGGAGCTTTTCCTACTGGCGGAGCCAATCCGCGGCGCGGCAGCTGGCCGACGATCCCAACCTCTTGAACGCTGCCTTCTCTGACGCCGACGTGCTGTTCCTGTCGGGGATCACCTTGGCGATCCTGTCCGGGCAGGCCCGGTCTCACCTGTTCGGCGCTCTGGCCAGCGCGCGCGAGGCGGGCAAGACCATCGTCTTCGACCCGAACCTGCGGCCGAAGCTCTGGTCCGACCGGGACCAAATGCGACAGACGATCATGCAGGGAGCAGCTGCCAGCGACATCGTGTTGCCGTCGTTCGAGGAAGAAGCCGAGCACTTCGGGGACGCCAGCCCGGAGGGCACGATCACCCGGTATCGTGCGGCCGGGTGCCGGTCGATCGTGGTCAAGGATGGTGGCGCGGCGGTGTCCTACTGGCACGAGGCTCAAACGGGCCAGGTCGTGCCAGAGCCGGTGAGTGTCGTCGTCGATACCACCAGCGCCGGTGACAGCTTCAACGCGGGCTTTCTCGCCGGTCTGGCCCAAACCGCCTCGGTCGAGGACGCCATCGATCGCGCCTGCCGGGTCGCGAGACAAGTGATTGCGCAACGTGGCGCCCTCGTCACGTTGGATATGAGCTTGCTCGGCACGCCATGATCGCGTTTTCGCCGGTCAAAGCGAGACGGTGATCCCGCCGTCAACGTAAACCGTGGTGCCATTGACGAAAGAAGAGGCCGACGACGCGAGGAAGATGCAGGCGCCGACCAGTTCCTCGACTTGCCCCCAGCGGCCGGCGGGGGTGCGCTTGGACAGCCAGTCGTTGAAATCCGGGTCGTCTTTCAATGCCTTGTTCAAAGGGGTGTCGAAATAGCCGGGGGCGATGGCATTGCACTGCAATCCATATCGCGCCCAGTCCGTCGCCATGCCTTTGGTAAGATTGGCAACCGCGCCTTTGGTGGCGGTGTATGGGGCGATGCCCGGGCGGGCCAAGGCCGTCTGGACCGACGCGATATTGATGATCTTGCCGGCGTTGCGAGCGATCATGTGGCGGCCCACCGCCTGACCGACGTGAAACACCGACGCGACATTGGTCTGGAGCAGGCGCTCAAACGCTTCTGCCGGGAAATCTTCCAGCGGGGTGCGGTGCTGGATGCCGGCGTTGTTCACCAGAATGTCGATCGGGCCGACTTCGGCCTCGAAAGCGTCCACGGCGATGCGGACCGCATCATGATCCGTCACGTCGACCAACAGCGTTTGCACGTCATGGCCATCGGCCTTCAGGTCCGTGGCGGCCTTGTCCAGCTTGGTTCGGTCGCGTCCGTTCAGCACGATATGCGCTCCGGCATCGGCCATGCCCCGTGCCAGCGCATAGCCGATCCCTTGCGAAGACCCGGTCACAAGGGCGCGTTTGCCGCTCAGATCAAAAAGTGTGAGGCTCATGTTGGGCAGCTTTCCTTGGTTTCTGGATGGTGTTCAGGCGGTCAGTATACATAGCGCGGCGACCGAGGGCAGAACGCTTTGTCCCCGTCGGCGCCCGGTTACGTGTTCGGCCCGCCGAAAAACAGAACAACCGCCGTTTGGAATTCCCGTTCGAGATGCTAGCATCGGCGGGGGTAGGTGTCAGGAGGATTTGCCAGATGTCGTTTTTTGAGGCTTTTGACCCACGCTTCAAGAGCTACGTGATCGGCAACGCTCCAGTGAAACAACTCGCCACGGGGTTCGACTGGGTCGAAGGGCCGGTCTGGTTCGGGGATGCCGATTGCCTGTTGTTCTCGGATATTCCGAACAACCGGATCTTGCGGTGGACGCCGGGGCAGGGGGTGTCGACCTATCGTACCCCCTCGAATTATGCCAACGGCCATACCCGCGATCGCCAGGGTCGGCTGATTTCATGCGAACACGGTGCGCGTCGCGTGACACGAACAGAGCATGACGGACGGACTACGGTCATTGCCGATCAGTTCAACGGCAAGCGTTTGAATTCACCGAATGATGTGATCGTGAAATCGGACGGTTCGATCTGGTTCAGCGATCCACACTACGGGATCATCACGAACTACGAAGGCTTCGCCGCAGAACAGGAAAACCCGTGCGTCGTCTATCGCATCGATCCAGATGGCGGCGAACCGCAGCCTGTGGTGACGGATATGGCCTGCCCCAACGGGCTGGCATTTTCGCCGGACGAGAAACAACTCTACGTGGCCGACACCGGTCGGATGTTTACCGACGATCCGCAGCATATCCGGGTCTACGACTGTGCACCGGATGGCGCTTTGTCCGGAGGCCAGCATTTTCACACGATTGATCCGGGCTGTGCCGACGGAATGCGGGTCGATACTGACGGAAATCTCTGGTCGTCCGCAGCAGACGGTGTGCACTGCATCGCGCCGAATGGAACGTTGCTCGGCAAAATTCTGGTGCCGGAACTGGTGTCCAACATCTGCTTCGGCGGGCGCGCGAAACACGAGCTCTATATCACCGCGACGACGAGCCTGTATCGGGTTACGCTGAATAGAGTCGGTGTGCAGCGGCCCTGAGTCGCGCTAGGAAATTATTCCGGGAGGTTCCGCCGCTGCGGACGACAGGCCGGAAACCGGACAAAGTGAGAAAGACAGTTGAAGTGATTATCGATGTAGCGAAGTGAGTGCCGACCCTTGGTTAAATTGAAGCAGGATCCCCACAAGCAGACCGAAGAGCGCGAGAAAGTGCTCGAAGTCGCCATCGGACGTGAAGTCCGGGCCTACCGATTGCAGCAGGCGATGACCGTGGCCGAACTGGCGAACCTCACGGGGCTGTCGATTGGGATGCTGTCAAAGATCGAGAACGGCAATACCTCTGCCTCCCTGACCACCCTGCAAACGCTTGCCCATGCGCTAAGCGTTCCGCTTACGGCTTTCTTTCGCCGGTTTGAAGAGCACCGGCAGGCGGTTCATACCAAGGCGGGTGAAGGTGTCGAGATCGAGCGGCAGGGCACGCGAGCCGGACATCACTATACGTTGCTGGGCCATATCGGCGCCAATGCCAGTGGCGTGATGGTCGAGCCCTACCTGATCACCCTTACTGCGGAATCGGATATCTTCCCTGCGTTTCAGCACGGCGGGATCGAAACGATCTACATGCTGGAAGGCGAAGTCGTCTATCGGCACTCCGACAGCCTTTACGTCTTGATGCCGGGCGACACGCTCTTCTTTGACGCCGATGCACCGCACGGACCGGAAGTGCTGCAAAAACTTCCCGCCCGGTATCTCTCGATCATCTCCTATCCGCAAACGCCGTAAGGCAGGGGGCTGACTCCGGACCGTTGAATCCGAGTGGATAATTGCCCTGTGGGAAAAAATTATTCCTAGGGGTTTAGTGTCGCAAATCACGGTGCTACACTTTTCCCGACAACGTTCGGAAAGGTGTGAGAACCATGTGCGGCATCGTCGGGCTATTTCTCAAAGACAAATCTCTTGAACCTCAACTCGGCGCGCTATTGACCGACATGCTCATCACGATGACGGATCGTGGGCCAGACAGTGCGGGAATCGCGATCTACGGGGCCGAACAGGACGGTTTGGCCAAGCTCACGATCCAGTCAGACGCGCCCGACGACGACTTCGCCACTTTGGCGGCAGACCTGTCCACCGCGCTCGGCGTGTCCGTCGACCTGCACCGCAAGGACAGCCACGCCGTCGTGATCTTGCCCGCCGGTCAGGCAGCGGCGGCCCGCGCAGTCATCGCCGGCCGGCCCGGTCAGATCCGGGTGATGAGCGACGGAAACGCCATCGAGATCTACAAGGAAGTCGGCCTTCCGCAGGATGTCGCCGCGCGGTTTGCCTTGTCGAAGATGGCAGGCACCCACGGCATCGGGCACACCCGGATGGCCACAGAATCCGCCGTCACCACCCAAGGGGCGCATCCGTTTTCGACAGGGCCGGACCAATGCCTCGTGCACAACGGCTCCTTGTCCAACCACAACAACCTGCGGCGCAAGCTGCGGCGCGACGGAGTGCGGATCGAGAGCGAGAACGACACCGAGGTCGGCGCCGCCTACCTCACTTGGAAGATGCAGAACGGCGCGACCCTGGGCGAGGCCCTCGAGGCCTCGCTCACCGATCTGGACGGCTTCTTTACATTTGTCGTCGGCACAAAAGAGGGGTTCGGCGTGGTCCGCGATCCCATTGCCTGCAAACCGGCCGTATTGGCCGAAACGGATCAATACGTGGCGTTCGGATCCGAATACCGGGCGATGGTGGGCCTGCCCGGGATCGAGGCGGCCCGCGTCTGGGAACCGGAACCCGCGACCGTCTATTTCTGGAGCCATTAAGATGCAGCAGATCGACCTTGCCACCACGCCGCTGCGCGAGATGAACGAAACGCTGCAAGCGCAGACAGGTGCAGACAATCAGACCGCTTGGGAAATCCTCAACCCGCGCGGCAGCCATGCGGTGGCCTGCGGGCTGGATGCCCCCATCGAGGTCACCGTGCGGGGGCATACGGGCTATTACTGCGCGGGGATGAACAAGCAGGCCGCGATCCACGTCACAGGCTCCGTGGGGCCGGGGGTCGCGGAAAACATGATGTCCGGTACCGTGGTGATCGACGGCGACGCCAGTCAATACGCTGGGGCCACCGGGCGTGGGGGCCTTCTTGTCATCAAGGGCAACGCATCGTCCCGCTGTGGCATATCGATGAAGGGGATCGACATCGTCGTGCATGGCAATATCGGGCATATGTCGGCCTTCATGGCGCAGGTGGGCAATCTTGTGGTCTGCGGCGACGCGGGCGAGGCGCTGGGGGACTCGCTCTACGAGGCGCGGCTCTTTGTGCGGGGAAGCGTCAAAAGCCTCGGGTCTGACTGTATCGAGAAAGAGATGCGGCCCGAGCATCTGGCCATCCTCGCCGATCTGCTCGAGCGGGCCGGCAGCGATGCCAAACCAGAAGAGTTCCGGCGCTACGGCTCTGCCCGCAAGCTCTACACCTTCGATATCGACAACGCCGCGGCCTATTGAGGATCACCCCATGAGCACTTCTGACAAAGAGGCCCCACGCACCGCTCCGATCCAGTCGGCGACCTTCACCAATCCGGTGAACGCCGAGATCAGGCGGGCTGCGGCGACAGGCATCTACGACATTCGCGGCGGCGGCGCAAAACGCAAAGTTCCACACTTTGACGACCTCCTGTTCCTCGGCGCGTCAATTTCGCGCTATCCGCTCGAAGGCTACAGGGAGCGGTGCGATACTTCGGTCACGCTGGGAACACGGTTCGCCAAGAACCCGATCACCCTCGACATCCCGATCACCATCGCGGGCATGAGCTTCGGCGCTCTGTCGGCTCAGGCCAAAGAGGCGCTGGGGCGCGGCGCATCGGCGGCAGGCACCTCGACCACCACGGGCGACGGCGGGATGACCCCCGAAGAGCGGGGGCATTCGACCAAGCTCGTCTATCAATATCTGCCGTCGCGCTACGGGATGAACCCGGACGATCTGCGCCGCGCCGACGCCATTGAAATCGTGGTCGGGCAGGGGGCCAAGCCGGGCGGCGGAGGAATGCTTCTGGGGCAAAAGATCTCCGACAGGGTGGCCGAGATGCGCACCCTGCCCAAAGGCATCGACCAGCGTTCCGCGTGTCGGCATCCCGACTGGACAGGACCAGACGATCTCGAGATCAAGATCCTCGAATTGCGCGAGATCACCGGCTGGCGGGTGCCGATCTACGTTAAGGTCGCAGGCTCGCGGCCCTATTTCGACACAGCACTTGCGGTCAAGGCCGGGGCCGATGTGGTCGTGCTCGACGGGATGCAGGGCGGCACGGCGGCGACGCAGGACGTCTTCATCGAGAACGTCGGCCTGCCGACGCTGGCCTGCATCCGGCCCGCAGTTCGGGCGCTTCAGGATCTGGGAATGCACCGCGAGGTGCAACTTGTCGTCTCCGGCGGCATCCGCACTGGGGCGGACGTGGCCAAGGCCTTGGCGCTCGGAGCGGACGCGGTCTCCATCGGAACGGCGGCGCTTGTCGCTCTCGGGGACAACGACCCCAAATGGGAGGCCGAGTATCAGGCGCTTGGCACCACCACAGGTGCCTACGACGATTGGCACGAGGGGCGCGACCCGGCCGGGATCACCACGCAGGACCCGTTGCTCGCATCACGGCTCGATCCCATCGAGGGCGGGCGACGCTTGCGAAACTACCTCAAGGTGATGACACTGGAGGCGCAAACCATCGCGCGGGCCTGCGGTCACAATCATCTGCACAATCTGGAGCCAGAGGACCTTTGCGCCCTGACGGTCGAAGCCGCCGCAATGGCGCAGGTGCCGCTGGCCGGAACCGAGTGGTATCCCGGCAAACCGGGCGGCGGCTACTAGGCGAAACCGACAAATGACACCGACGCGATACCGACGGCAGAACGACGCATTATCCAAAACGCAAAACCCGAATTTGACACCGAAAAAGGAGAGCCCATGACCCTTGATCTGGCCAGCTACGCAGCCGAACGCGGCGTCAAATATTTCATGATTTCGTTCACCGATCTGTTCGGGGGGCAACGGGCCAAACTGGTCCCCGCACAGGCGATTTCCGACATGCAAGCCGACGGCGCGGGCTTTGCGGGCTTCGCCACCTGGCTCGATATGACCCCGGCCCATCCCGATATGCTGGCCGTGCCAGACCCGTCCTCGGTGATCCAGTTACCGTGGAAACCCGAGGTCGCTTGGGTCGCCAGCAACTGCGTGATGGAAGGCGAAGACGTCGCCCAAGCGCCGCGTAACGTGCTGAGACAGCAGATAAAAGACGCCGCCGCCTTGGGGCTTCACGTCAAGACCGGCGTCGAAGCGGAGTTCTTTTTGCTGACACCAGACGGGTCGCAAATCTCGGACGAATACGACACAGCCGCCAAGCCTTGCTACGATCAGCAAGCGGTGATGCGCCGCTACGATGTGGTCCGCGAGATCTGCGACTACATGCTGGAGCTCGGCTGGGGACCCTACCAGAACGACCACGAAGACGCGAACGGCCAGTTCGAGATGAACTGGGAATTCGACGATGTCCTGGCCACGGCCGACAAACACAGCTTCTTCAAGTTCATGGCCAAATCCGTCGCCGAAAAGCACGGATTGCGCGCGACGTTCATGCCGAAACCCATCGAAGGCCTCACCGGCAACGGCTGCCACGTGCACGTCTCCGTCTGGGACGCACCGGGCGAAGCCGCAAAGACCAATGTTTTCGCCACGGACAAGGGTGAGGGGCCAGCCGGCGAGCTCGGTCTTTCCGAGCAGGGACGCGCTTTCCTTGGCGGGATCATGACCCATGCGACCGGAATGGCAGCGATCACCAATCCGACGGTCAACAGCTACAAGCGGATCAACGCGCCGCGCACCGTCTCCGGCGCCAGCTGGGCGCCCAACACCGTCACATGGACGGGAAACAACCGGACACACATGGTGCGCGTGCCGGGGCCGGGTCGATTTGAACTTCGCCTTCCAGACGGGGCGGCAAATCCGTATCTTTTGCAGGCCGTCATCATCGCGGCGGGGCTGGACGGCATTCGCACGAACGCCGATCCGGGAAAGCGATACGATATCGACATGTATGCCGAAGGTCACAAGGTGCGCGGTGCTCCAAAGCTGCCGTTGAACATGCTGGATGCGCTAAGGGCATTCAATAAGGACAAGGGATTGAAAGCGTCGATGGGTGACGATTTCGCGCAGGCATTTCTGAATTTGAAACATCAGGAGTGGAACGATTTCACGTCGCATTTCAGTGAGTGGGAGAAAGCCAACACGCTCGATATATGAGTGTTGCGCAACGTGACCAAATTTCGGCAGGCCACGACCGACCTGCTATGCAATTGATCGGATATCCCAATAGGCCGTCGTCACGAACCTATACAAAGGGATAGTGAGGTATACGTCGTTGAACATGCGCGGGCCCTTCGATTGGGGTAGTCGTTTTGCAAGTCTAGGAGTTCAACATGCGCATACCGACATTCTTTGGGCTGACGGCCGCCCTCATCGCCGCCCCTATGCTCATTTCGGCTGAAACGCCGCCTGCTCCGACAGGAGAGGTGGTGCTTCGGATAAGCGGGGCGGACCTCCCCCATAATGTCGATGACGCGCTTGCCTTCGACATGGAGATGTTGCGCGACATCGAGGCAACCGAAGTTGAGACCAGCACCATTTGGACCGATGGTGTGCAGACGTTCGTCGGGGTCTCGCTGGCAGCCATGATGGAGCATATCGGGGTCGAGGATGGGATGCTCTTCGCAACGGCGATCAACGATTACACTGTGGAAATCCCTGTCTCGGATGCGGTCGAAGGTGGCCCGATCATTGCGTATGAGCAGAATGGTAGGCCCATGTCTGTTCGCGACAAGGGGCCGCTCTGGATTGTCTATCCATTCGATTCCTCGGCGGAGTATCGGACAGAAGTGGTCTACTCACGCAGCATCTGGCAACTCGACCGGATTGAAATAGTCGACTAAAAGCGACGGGCCGCCATTCGAGCGGTTTGTGAGGTGCTTTTTATGGGCGAGGGTCAGAAACGAAGCAAGAGACGCCGCCCCTGGTTCTACTCCGCCATTCTGGCGGTGACGATCTGCTTCTTTGCAATCGGAATTCTCGCACGAGAAGTATCGAGAGACATTCTGTTGCTCGACACCGCCACGTCAGACAACGTCCAATGGACCTTGTCGCAGGTCGAGGTCGAGTTCCTCGAATTCGAGACGGATCTCACCCGTGCTGCCATGCAAGACGGTGTCGGGCTCGCGCAGCTCCGCAGAGAGTTCGATGTCTTCTACAGTCGTGTGAAGATCCTGCGCGAAGGTGATCTCTACGAGCCGCTGAGATCCTTTGAGCGTTTCGGTGTTCCGCTACAGCAGGTCCAAGTATTTCTGGATGATACCGCCGTTCTGATCGATGCAGATGATGCCACGCTGACCGCTTCGCTTGCCCGGATTGCAGCGGAAACGTCAGAGATGCGGCCCATCGTGCGACAGTTGTCGAATGCGGGGCTTTCCTACTTTGCCGAGTCCGCAGATCAGCGGCGATCCGAAATCTCGACAACCATGTTTCGGCTGGCCGTTCTAGTCGTCCTGCTGATCATCACGCTTGCGGGGCTGGCGCTCTACCTCAACAGCGTCACCGCGCGTATCGCGCGACGGGAGCGCGAGAACCGCGAAACAAATGCGCGGATCAATACGATCGTATCGACGTCACTTGATGCTGTGATTTCAACCGACGGCGACGGCGCGATCCTTGATTTCAACGCGGCGGCCGAGGCGATCTTTGGGTATGATGCTCAGGACGTCCGCGGCAAGAATATCAAGGACGTCATCATACCGGACCATCTCATGGATGCGCATGTGGCGGGTATGGATCGGATGCACAGGACCGGTGAAAAGCGTGTCGTTGGTCATGGACGCGTGCAGTTGGAGGCAAAGCGGAGCACCGGCGAGATATTTCCTGTAGAGTTCGCAATCCAGACGGCGCAGATCAGAGGCAAGGAGATCTTCATCGCGTTTCTCAGGGATATATCGGCCCGTGAAAAGGCTCAGGCCGATCTGATCGATGCCAGGGATGCGGCCCTTGCCGGCGAGAAGGCAAAGTCGGAATTCCTGGCTGTGATGAGCCATGAAATTCGAACCCCGTTGAATGGGCTGCTGGGCAATCTTAGTCTACTTCAAGAGACCGAAGTCAGCCCGAAACAGCGCGCCTATATCGCCAACATGGATGCTTCGGGCAGGCTGCTGATGAGCCACGTGACGGATGTTCTGGATATCACGAGATACGATGCCGGAAAGCTGCAGCCCGACATCCGCATTATGGATTTGAACGCGTTTCTTCAGGAATTGATCGACAATCAAAGCGGACCGGCACAGGAACAGAACACCGAATTGAGCTGGCGCTGGGTCGGAGAGCCGATCGCAATGATCATGAGTGACCGCGATTTATTGCAGCCGATCCTTTTGAATTTAATCGGAAACGCAGTCAAATTCACCAAGGACGGGACGATCGAGCTCATCGTCGAGGCCAAGAACCGTTCAGATCAAAAGGCCGATATCGAGTTTCGGATCGTCGATACGGGCATTGGCATCGAAGAAAGTGCGCAGCCACTGATCTTTGATGACTTTCAAACCGGGAACGCGTCGTATTCCCGTTTGGCCGGTGGCACCGGTCTTGGACTCGGGATCGCAAAACGCTTTGCGACGGCCCTCGGCGGTGAGGTAGGGGCGAAAAGCGTCTATGGTGAGGGAAGCACCTTCTGGGTGCGGCTGAGCTTCGATCTTCCCGGGCCAAACGCGGTCGAGAGCGCCGAAAATGCGCAATCCAACTATGAGAACAAGTCGATCCTTGTCGTCGAGGACAATCAGATCAACCGGCAAGTCGTTCGGGAAATGTTGTCGGCCATGGGGCATCACGTCACCGAGGCCCATGACGGCAAACAAGGTGTCGACGCCGCACAATCAACGGCGTTCGACGTGATCCTGATGGACATCAACATGCCCAACATGGATGGACGTGAGGCGACGCGGGCGATCAGGGCAGGGGACGGCCCCAATGCCCAAGTGCCCATTTTTGCTCTGACGGCGAATGCAATTGCCGAAGACCGCGCAAATTTCCTGGCGGACGGCATGACGGACGTCTTGACCAAACCGCTTCGAAAGGCCGCCCTAGATGCGATGCTGCGGCGCTCGGAGACAAGCAGATCGGCGGTTCGTGACGAAGAACCGACCGTCGCGATCGACGCGACCCAGACAGCTGAGATCAAAGAAGCCTTGGGAGAGGAACCCTATGCCAAGATGCGCACCAGATTCTTTGCCGAAGGCGATGATCTCATTGCGTGGCTTGCAGAACCGCCAAATTTCGATTCCGCGGAATACGCGACGAAGGCGCACCGGTTTGCCGGTAGTGCAGCGATATTCGGTGCGACAGAGCTGCATGATCTGCTGAAAGCGCTCGAAGAGGCGGCCACAGGCGCTGATCGTCAGATGCAGCGCGAGGTCAGCGAAGCGTTGGAGAGCCTTTGGCCGAGCACCAAGGCCGCGCTGACTGTCGCCTGACCGGACCAGCCGCAGATTGAGATTGTGCAGCGGATCTCGTATCGCGTCACGAAATAGTCGATATCCCCGAATACGTTGCGTTCGTTGCGTAGGTGTTCGGGAAATTCCCCCTGCGCTCCGGTCAATCGACCTGATAGTAGATTGAAAATTAACAGTGTGCGTACTGCCCCTGAACGGAGCATTTTAGATGAAGATACTCATAGCCGACGATCACGAATTGGTCCGCGATACCCTCGCGATGTTTCTGGAAAACGAGGCCGATATGTCGGTTGATGCTTCGCCGGACCTCGGAGATGCGTGCAATCAAATCGCCAAGAACGGACCCTACGATCTGGTGCTCCTCGACTACGCGATGCCGGGGATGGACGGGCTGACAGGGCTGACAAAAGCAATCGATGCATCCGCAGGAAAGCCCGTGGCTGTCATGTCCGGCTCCGCGCCGAGAGCAATTGCACAGGAGGCGCTCGATGCCGGTGCCATCGGGTTCCTGCCAAAGACAATGGGCGCCAAATCACTTGTGAACGCGGTTCGGTTCATGGTCGCCGGCGAGACGTATGTGCCGGTCAAATTCATGACCGAGGAGGTCGTCGAGGATGTAAACCCATTGGCGAAGGGCCTCAGCTCCCGGGAGCTCGAAGTTCTCGGCGGCCTTTGCCGTGGTCTGGCCAATAAAGAGATCGCGCGGGAGCTCGATTTGCAGGAAGTCACGGTCAAACTGCACGTCAAGACATTGAGCCGGAAGCTTGAGGCAAAGAACCGGACCCACGCCGCAATGATCGCAAAAGAAGCCGGGCTGTTCTGACACAGCCCGGCAGGTCGCCTAGAACATCAACCCGTCTGTCACCGAAGACACGAACAACTCGCCTTGATCAAGGTGATCCAACAGCACGATTTCGGTGTCGCCGAGATGGATGGTGATGTCCCCGCCGGTGCTGACAGTGACATTTGCGTCGATCCAGTCCTGCTCGGATTGTCCGGCCGCCAACACGTCGAGATCTCGTAGATCGATCCGGTCGTTTTCGGAGCCGTCTCTGGTGAAATCCTTGATGGTGTTTGTTTGGCCATCCAGATCGGTCGACCTGAATACGAATGTGTCGCTTCCGCTGCCGCCGGTGACGATGTCCTCGCCAGTTCCGGCATAAATCTTGTCGCTGCCAGCGCCGCCGTCGATGATGTCTGCACCGGAATGGGCGTTGATATAGTCTTTCCCGTCCCCACCCAGAACGACGTCGTCGCCGCTGCCGGACTTGATCCGATCGTCGCCGGAGCCGCCTTCGACGTAGTCATTGCCTGAGTTGGCATCGATCGTATCGTTGCCTTTGCCGCCATAAACAGCGTCATCGTCAGACCCGGAGTTCAAGATATCGGCCCCGTCGTCTCCGTAGAGCAAATCATTGCCTGACCCGCCGTCGAGCACATCGTCATCCTCTCCGCCGAACAGCGTGTCGTCCTGGCCACCGCCAGTCATGACGTCCGCCCCGAGACCACCGTAGAGAATATCCGAACCGGAGCCGCCCGACAGGCTGTCGTCGCCTGTGCCGCCGTAGAGAATGTCGTGCCCGGCCGAGCCATCCAAGAGGTCGTTTCCGCTTCCACCTGACAAGACGTCGTCGTCTTCCGCAAGAAGATTGCCGTACTGGTCATAGCGGATGCCAGCGTCGTCATAGACAGAGATCAGACCATTATCGACAGCGTTCGGCCCCGCTCCGCCATAGAGCGTATCGTCACTGTCCCCACCGGAAATCGTATCGCCGAGCGAGGCTCCGACGAGCACATCCTCGCCTAAGCCGCCATCGATCAGATCTTGCCCGCCGCCGCCGTTGATATCGTCGTCATAGGATTGGCTCGGCGTTGCGACCTCAATCATCTCCGGTTCCCGGATCAGAATACCGGCCGACTCATCGACCTCTGCGAACGGGTCTATAGATCGGGGATCGATTGCGCCGTCGTTCGAATAAGCCTTGGGGGCGTCTGCGACCAGCGTCAGATAGAGCGCACCGGTGTCGGGATCGGTCTCGATGAGGTATATTCCGCCTGACGTCGCCGTGTTGTTGTCGAGGTCGTGGTCGCCACCGTTGCCCCCGGCGTAGAGGTTGCCGTCGCCATCGATAACAAGGGCGCCAAAGGTCATGGCAGGCAGGCCAGAGACCATTTCGCCGTCGATCAGCGTTGCTTCAATCGGAATTGACGTGAATGTCGGTTCTCCGCCCTCAGACACGTTGGAAATGTCGATGGTATATAGCTGGCCGGGCCCGCCTTCTTCGGTTGGCTTAACGATGCCATAGAAGCACTGTGAGGCCGCATCGAAGGCAACGTCCCACATCTGGTCGGTAACCATGTCGGATGGGAACTTGAAAGTCACCGAAACCGGATTGCCGTCGGCATCCAGGTTGTCGACGTCGATCATCGTGACCCGGTCCATGCTGGAATGGAATGTCCACAGATTTCCGTTGTGGTCAAAGTCGGCGGTCCACGCCTTGTAGGGCGTGCTGCCGATGACGTAGCAGTCACCGGCTGCATCGATAATCACGAGGTCTGACGGTTGCACCGCCTTGCCGAGGGCATCGTATCCGTCGCCAACGGCAATCCCGTAGATCATGTCGTCTTCTTGGTTGAAGCCGATCGCGTTGATATTGACGGTCGCGTCCGCTCCAGCCGGTGTGTAGGTCTCGGTCTCCACATCATAGACGTTCAGCTGACCGTCGAGCACTTGGTAGATATTGGATTGCCCGGGCGCAAACGCCTTGACGTTGAGGGTCACCCCGTCGATTTCCACGACCGTTTCATAATAGAAGACGGGTCCGTCGGTGTTGATCTCGGGGCCGTTAGAGCCTGCTGCCGACTCAACGGAGCGAAAGGTCAATTCGCCAGGGCCGTCGGTGCCTTCAAAGGTGACGTCGTGCGCGCTGAACGCGCCGCTATTGGTGTCGAAGGTGTCGATGACGACACCGTTCCACAGCACCTCCACGGCACCGCTTACCGTTCCGGCCCCGTAGTTGGCCGCAAGATCGAAGCTGACCGTGTAGACCGCGCCGGGTTGGGTCTGGACGGTTTGAGACATCGAGGTTGCGCCGTTCTGATCGGTGCTGGTCGTCCATGCATCGCTTTCACTGTATTGCGCAAAACTGGTGGCACCTTCCGTGCCGATTAGAATGTTATTGGCGAGAAAGTCTCCGACAAGAACATCGTCTCCGGCGCTGCCTGTGATCGTATCGTCGCCCGCCAACCCTATGATGATGACGTCGTCGTTCTGGCTTGCCGTGATGATGTCGTCATGGCTGGTTCCGTAGGTTTCGGACATTTGAGGTTCCTAGATGTATGTTTGACGGAGGGGCTCCGAAGAGCCTCGGATCAAGGGACGGTGTCGAGGCAAAGAGTAGGGAGTGCCCTCTTACCAACCGATCCCGTGATAGTTCTGGGCCTGCGGCGCGGTGTCAGAGATGCGAACAAGGTCAATGACGTCACAATGTTCGACAGTTTGAAGCGCGGCTTCATAGGCCGGGTTCCGATGGGTCACGATAAGAAGCTCCGACCCCTCGACCACTTCGGACAGGTCTTCGCGCAGCATGGCGGGCAGGCTGGCCGCGAGAGCTTGAAGACCCGGACTGCCGTGACGGACATAGTTCAACTGTCCGGTCAGGGGCGTTGTCGGAGTAATGGCGCTGTCGTGTGCGACAACTTCGATCCCTCTTTCATGCAGTGCCGCGATCACTTCGAGAATTGGGCTCTCACGCAGATCGTCAGTGCCTGGTTTGAACGCGATGCCGAGAATGCCGACCCGCTTTGCGCCACAATCGAGGGCCATCCTGATTGCCGCATCGATGTGCGCCCGATTTGAATTGCCGAGCGACTGGACAAGCGGGAGGTCGACCCCGATCTCGTTGGCGATATGTGCGACAGCACGAACCTCTTTCGGCAGGCAAGACCCCCCGAATGCGAAGCCCGGTTTCAGGTAGTAGGGGCTGAGATTCAGCTTTGTGTCCTGCACGAAAACGTCCATGACCTCGTGACTGTCAACGCCCAGAGGCTTGCACAAGCGGCCGACTTCATTGGCAAAGGTCACCTTCGTGGCGTGCCAGACATTATCGACGTATTTCACCATTTCGGCGGTTTCGATTGATGTCAGTATGACGTTATCGTCGACGGCGGCGTAAATCTTGCGCATGACATTTGCGCTCCGATCATCGGTAACGCCGACCACGGTCTTTGGCGGCGCATAGAAATCCTCGACCGCAACACCTTCACGTAGGAATTCGGGATTAAAGCAAACGCCGAAATCCGTGCCCGCGATCTTGCCAGAGATCTCTTCAATGATGGGCGTCATGAGGCCCAACGTCGTTCCCGGAGGAATTGAACAACGCATGACGACGACGTGGAAATCCGACTTCTCGGCGATGCCCTTGCCAATGGCGCGGGCCGCGGCTTCGATATAGCTATAGTCGCAGCCGCCATCGGCGGAGGTGGGTGTACCCACGGAAACGAATGTCACATCCGTATCACGCACAGCGGCTTCCAGATCGTCTGTCGCACTCACTAGGCCGTCCCGGACGCCTTCCGTCAGCAGCCGTTCCAGATCCTTCTCGTGAATCGGTGATCGTCCTGCGCCGATTTGTGCGACTTTCAGGGTGTCGATATCTACACCCACGACCCTGTGCCCGAGGCTCGACAGGCAGGCCGTCGATACCGCGCCGACATAGCCAAGACCAACAACGCTGATCGCAGCCTTCTCGTTGATCTCATAGAGAGGGACGGCTGTGGCAAGTGCCGTGTCGAAGGGTTGCATATCCATCATGTCGTCTGTCTTTCAGTGTTAGGCGAATTTTCTGAAAGATGGATAAGACTTTGAATAAAAATAGTCTTTTCGGTAAATGGATACTGCTTCGCGATTTGGGGCAGTGCGACTATCCGTTCGGACATGTTGGGATATGCGCCTGATCAGATCACCCAGATACAAAAAAAACCCACAAGCGGAGTGATCCACTTGTGGGCCGTTTGGACGCGTTCCGTGAGTGATGGCTTTGCGTCCAACTGGAACGACGTTGATCGTCAGGCATCGCCTTTGGTGGCGCGACCGTAGATGTCGTCGTATCTGATGATGTCGTCCTCGCCGAGGTAGGCGCCAAACTGGACTTCGATCAAAGTCAGATCGACCTTGCCCGGGTTTTCCAGGCGGTGAACAGCGCCGAGCGGCACGAAGATCGAACAGTTCTCGCCCATCAAGGTCTCCTCCTGATCGACGGTTACTTTGGCGCAGCCCTCCACGACGATCCAATGTTCGGACCTGTGCATATGGCTCTGGAGACTGAGAGTGCCACCGGGTTTGACGCAGATGCGCTTGATCTGAAACCGCTCTCCCATCTTCAAGGATTCGTAGAATCCCCAAGGGCGGTGGCAGAGACCATCATGTGCATCCCCATTGGTCAGGTTGCGAAATTCGATCGGTTCAACATGGGCATTCATTCTCGGTCTCCACAAATACGCTACTGGCCTATTTGTAGAGGATTGGATTCAAATCTTCCTTGTTGCCTATGGCTATGAGGAACGCTCTTTGGCGGTGCGTCCTATCCCAAAGGATAGTCAGAAGGGCGCCGAGACAATTCCGACATAGATCGCGAGAACCAGAACGAAACCGCTGACCGTCGTGACCAATTGGAATTTGGCCATGCCATTCTGAACCTGCGAGGCAAAGCCTTTGCCCGCGCCGGCAGACTGATTGCCGCGATTCGACCACTTCTGTTTGCTCAAATGAAAGATCATGAAAACTTTGACGGCAGCGTTGATGATCTGATTGAGGTAGAGGATGAACGGCCAGCTCAGGTCAATCGATCTGCTGTATCGAAACAAGAACAGGCAGAGCAATACACGGCTGGCGACGATCCAGATCAGGCAACTCCAGATGTAGACCGGATCGATCAGCGAAGCGAGGATTGCCATGACCGGGCTGACCAGCATGGTCCACATCGCGATGCGCTGATCGACAAGACACCACCAGATAAACGGGTTGACCTTGCGGGGGCCAAGCGCGATGGCCCGGCTGCCGTTTCTGAGCATGTTGCCGGACCAGCGGCGGAAGTTCTGCACCATTCGGCCGAGGCCGTTTTCCTTGATGACCTCGATTGTGTAGACGGTCGCGTCGGGAACGTATGTCATTTTCGCATCGCGGGTCAGCATGTGATACCACGTCGATTTGTCATCTCCGGACAAGAAGCGAAACCGCCCCCATAGCCAGTGGTCAAGGTGATCGGCTTCGATCGTGCGAATGAACTTTTCCGACAACATGTGCTCCGCCCGAAAGACGGACATGCGGCCCGTCAGGGTCAGAACCTTGTTGGAAAGCGCATGACTTTGCATCGCCAAACGTCGTTGAGCGAACCGCATGTTCAGCCAGCTTTGTATCCAGGCAGGACCATAGCAGATGACCTCTTCATCGGTCGTCAGAGCCTGCAATTCGGGGTCTGCTCCGAACATGGAGAGCGTCTTTTCCAAGACATCGTTGCCATAAAGCGCATCGCCATCCATGAAGATCACCAAGTCGTTGGGATCGACGCCCGCGCGGTTGATCGCCCGCAGGATCAGGCCGATCGCCATGCGCTTGCCGGGTTGGTTCTGGCGAATGAACACGAGCTCCGCCAGATCGTCCGGAATGTCGGCGGCGTGCGTCTCTACGAACGACCTTATGATCATTTCATCATAGGAAGAGCCGGTTCCGATATAGAGCGTCGTTGGGATCTGTTCGGCACGGATCTGTCCGAGGATGGAGCCGATGACGCGCTTTGTGATTGCCGGTTCTTCGAAATAGGTCGTCATCTGGATATGTAACCGGCCGGGTCGCCAGCCGTTTGCCCAAAGCTGCGATGCTGCCTCGCGTTTTCCGGGCCAGACGAGCTTGCGATAGATCTCGGCGCGAACGGCATGTGTGAACCACCAGCCAAAACGCCAGAGCCCCAAAGATCCAAGAACAACCGTGATGTGCATCACGTCGGGCTGAAGGAAGCGATTGGGAAGGCCCGTCAGCATCCAGCCGAGACCGGAAATCAAAAGTAACAGCAGCATCAGTTGCGAAACATGCCACTTTGCCAAGCCCTTTGCCGCGGGCCGGCTGAGGTCACGCAGTTTCACCGTCAGGTCCTTGTCGAAGGCGTACTCGGAGTGCGGAATGGACATTATTTCCGATCCCAGTTTTCCAGCCATCCCCAGTCTTTGATGGCCGACAGCGATACCGGAGCGTCAGGTCGGAACTGCCCGCGTAAGTCTTCGGGGGGCAGATCATCAATGGCAACTGTTACGATGAGGCCGTATTCGTCTGTCGCCTGTAGATCTATGCCGGCTGTAATATCCGTGATCTGGCCATCGACGGACCGCGTTCCCGAACCGTCATTGAAGCGGATGTTGGTCTGCATCCCGACAAAGATCGCCTCGCTGCGAGCCTCGTTCAGCCACGCGCGAACGACTCGTGGGGCATCCTCCTCGATGGTCAGAACCTCGTCGCCCCGAGAGACATACTGGTCTTTGAACACCTCTACGCTTTGAACGATCCCATCGACCTGAGCGACGATGTTGATCGCGTCGATGATATCCTTGGTGTTGCCCAAGTCGCGCTTGAGCCGAGACAGGCGCGTATCGGTCGCCTCATATTGTCGACGCAAATCGCGCTCGGTGTCGAAATAGGTTCCCTGTGCCAGCTGGGTCTCTTGGTCGAAACGGTCAAATTGCCATCGGGTATAGAAGATGCGTCGGATATTCGTCGAACTGCCGAACCGCGTGTTGGGGTGCGCGGAAACCGCTCTTTGATACGCATCGGCCAGCAGTTGGCGTTGCTGCTGACGGATCGTCTGATGGTTCATCAGATTCGACAAAGCCGCCGCGACATCTCGTTCGGCTCGCTCGATATCTTCCCTGATGTCTTCAAGTGCGCTCTCCTGATTTGGCAGGTTCAAACGGATCAGCGTGTCGCCACGGGAAACGTGCTGACCTTGCTCGACCAGGATCGCGTCGATGAAGGCATCTTCCGTTGCGCGGTGTTCGACTAGGGGCGCCGAAATTCGTGCATGCTCCAGTGACACTTGGGACAGTCGGTTGAAGATCTGGGTGCCGATCACGCCGAAAATGAGAAAAGCCAACCCGAGATAGAAGAAGGCGTTCCACAGAATACGAAGCAGCCGGTTGGACGTGTTGGCAGACCCGACCGACCTTTCTTCCTCGGTCTCGCCCATCGGAACGAGGTCGACCGGTGTGTCGAGACTGGTTATCACTTCTTCGGTGCTGGCCATCTTTCCAGAGAGGATCGAGCGATAGAACACTGCCAGGGTTTCTCTTTGGCGCCCGGATAAGCCTTCGAACAGCAACTCGCCCTTGTTCGGGCTGTTCGCGAACCGCACATCAAATTGCACTTCGACACCTTGGAACGGAATCGAGAGCAGGGCGACCTTTGGCAAAATGTCGGCCGGTTCAGGATATGTGATGCCGCTGAGCGACCAATTCTCGATCGCGACGGATTTGCCCGTCTCAAGGGTGAGCTTGAGCGGGGCGCGTACTTTGTAGGTCAGGTCTGACATGGGTCGTTCGTGTCGAATCCGCACGGCAAAATGCTCCTGCATCTCGTGGCCTATTGAGCATGGTTAATAGGCCGAGAGCAGGAGCTTCACATCGTAGCGGAAGGCTAGCCTCTGGCGCAGAAGCATAGGGCCTATACCAAAGCATAGCGGGAATTTGCCTAGTTTCGCGGTGTCGACAGGAACGAGACTTGCGCGGTTTGTGCCCCGGCCTTCGGATCAATGCGCAGCCTCAAGGAAACCGGTTCGCCATAAATGTATTGTCCGAAATAGGCCCACCAATCCGCATGCTGGGCCACTTCCTGCATCGAGGCTTTGCGCCGAAGCTGAACAGTCTTGCTTGTACCGTCCTCGAACGTCAGATCGATGTATAGTCGCTGTGCCTCGACCGTATCGAGCGAGATGTGCAGAACATCGGCGGACCGTTCGGCTGACATCAGCTCATGACGGATTTCATCGTCTGAAACGGTGAGGGCATGCTCGACAATCGATGTCGCGCCATCGGCCATCAACGCACCGAGCAACTGGCGAAGAGCGCTCGTGCCAAGGGTCTCGGTATAGGGGAACTCCCAGACGATCAGATCGCTCTCACTGGTCGAAAGCGCGTCCGACAGGATGAACTCCTCGATTGGACCGATCAGGCCTCCGCCTGAAACGGAAAGGTTCTCAATCGTTGCATCGAGGGCTACGGAAAGCGCATCAGCAACCTGGTATTGGTCTCGGCGGTATCTGTCGCTGAAACTGGTTCCCAACAGGGTCGCGTTGAGCGCGGATACAGGAGTATCGTCGAGCAGGCCGAGACTGCCGTTCGCCTGCACCGTTGAATAGTCGTATACCGGCATGCTCTCGCCTTCGGCCCTCGAACCACAGGTTGCCTCGACGATATCGCTCAACGAGCCTCGCTCTTCGATGGTGTCGATCACCACGATTTCGTCAGTGGTGTAGGTGACTTGAAGGTCCAGTTCCTCCGCCAGCGCCAGGGCGCTCGCCGCCGCGCCAATGCTTGTCCAATGGGTGTCTCGTTTGAAATAGTATGGAGCTTCCTCAGAGTGGGCCAATGCGACATCCAACAGGTTGGGCACAATCGCACCCGTCTGCTGGAGCTGTTCTATAAGTCGGTCGAAACTGTCATGCGTCGCGGCGACGTCATAGTGCGATGACGCCCCAATGGTTTCATCGACGATCTGTTGACCTGCGACAAGCGGCCGAGGTGGCGCGACCAGAATGGCGAACTGCTTTCCGCGAGCGGCGAACTGCGCAGTGACCTGCGTCATTAGCATCTCGGCTTCGGCCGACATCTCATAATCGGTGTCCATTTGATCGGACGTGAAAATCCAACCGGTGCCTCGATCGTTGTGGATCGGTGCCAGGCGTTTGTAGCGGTTTTCAAGCTGCGCTTCGTCCAGCAATGCCGGGCAATATGGCTCTGCGCTGACAGGCAAGGCAGTCAGCAAACCAAGGCTTAGCGTTACGATGTTCTTCATGGTGTCTCTCTCACGGAAATGTATCGCTCCGGCAGTTCCCAGATGACGATTGATGGGGGGGAAGATTTAAGGGTTTCCGACGCCAGATAGCTGCGCATCGGGGCGAATGGCCCTTCGCCGATAGTCGCGAGGTTGATCACGTCCAAACCGGTGTGCTGGCTCAGAAACCCTGCGAAATTAAAGTCTTCGCGGGCCGAAAAGCTCGTTCCGACCAGCGCGATTGGAATGGTCGGGTCCCCGAACAAGAGATCTGCGCCACCGGTGCTAGTGGTTTCCGGCACGGCAATGGCCTCGGGCTGCGGACCAATCCAGGTCGCGAACGGGCCGGTTTCCAGAAAGCGTGCGAGGTCTCCCTCGAAAAGTACCGCTTGCAAAGTCGTGGTTTCAAACGCTGCGGTGTCGCCGTGCATATCCGAAAGCTCGGCAGCGATGGCCTTCGCTGCGACCTCGGCCCCGGCTGGGCTCCAATGCGTGTCGGTCCGCATGAAGGTTTCGGCGCTTGTTCGACCGTCGCGCAGCGCGACCTCCAGGTCGATGACAGGAAACCCGTAGTCGGCCAGCAACGTCTTCAATCGGCCATACCGCAGCTCAATCTCGTAAAGCCGGGCATGGGGTAGCATATCCTCGTAGATGCGAGCCTTGTCCGGTACGATAACCGGGATCAGCGTGATGCCCAGTGCTGAGAGCTGTTCGATGGTTCGGCTCAGTTCGGTTTCGAGATCGACCTCAGACGACGCGCGGCGAAACTCTTCGGCGGTGAACAGCCAGTCCTCCTCGCCAATGATCACATCCGTATCGGCCTGATTGAAGAGGGCCAACCTTGCCGCTGTCCAGAAATGGACAGACACATCCCGGAAGGGCGCATTGGCTTCGAACTCGGACTCGACCATTCGTTGATAGTGGCCATCGATCGGAGAAAGCCCCTTCGGTCGAAGATCGGTGCTCAAGAGAGCTAGGCAGCCAATTACCCCGACACAAGCGGTCGTCATGGCCGGTGACAAAGCATGAAGAAGCATCTTTGCGAGCCTTTCAGAACTGGAAGTAGAGAAACGGAGAGTGGGTGCGGGCTTGCATGACGACCGTGCACACCAACAGGAGCATGGTCGGGGTGACAGCTGCCAATGCAGGAAGACGTACTTGCCGGATACGGGGACCGTAGATTGCGATGCCAGCCCCCAGGAGCAATGCGGCAAACTCTATCGGCTGGTTGAAGTAGATCGTTTCAGCACTGATCCAGAACCCCGTTTGGCCCGACATGCCGGCATACATGATTAAGGCCTGTTCCACCGACGAAGCACGGAACATCACCCACCCAATGACCACTACGGTCATGCTGATCAGCCATCCCGTGTGTCGTGGCCATACGGCGCCGCGATGCTTTGATCCCAACAGTCTTTCGATTGAGAGGAACAGACCATGCCATGCTCCCCAAAGGACGAACGTCCAGTTTGCGCCGTGCCAAAGGCCCCCGAGAACCATCGTCAACATGAGATTCCGGTAGGTGCGCAGGGCACCGTCGCGATTGCCGCCTAGCGGAACATACAGATAGTCGCGCAGCCAGTTCGACAGGCTGATATGCCAGCGCCGCCAGAATTCGGTCACCGATTTGGCAGTGTAGGGCGCATCGAAATTCTCGACGAACCGGAACCCGATCATCAATCCCAATCCGATCGCCATGGCAGAGTAACCTGCGAAATCGAACAGAAGTTGGATGGCATAGGCCAAGGCCCCAAGCCACGCTTCCGCGAATGTCGGTGAGGACAGCGCAAACATCCGATCGACCATCGGAGAGACGGTATCCGCAATCAGGAGCTTCATCGCCAAGCCGATCACAAATCGCCGGATCCCTTTCGCAAACAGGGCGAGGCTATGTGTCCGCTCCGAGAACTGGTCGCTTAGGTCCTTATACCGCAATACCGGTCCGGCAATCAGTTGCGGAAACAGTGCCGAGAATGCGAGGAAATCCACCAGATTTCGTGCGGGAGGCGCGTCCTTGCGAGCGACGTCGAGGATGTAGCTGATGGATTGAAAGGTGAGAAACGAAATGCCGATTGGCAAAACAATCTGAACAGCCGGCGACGGGTCGACGCCGAGCATCGACAGCGCGGAGTTCATATTATCCTGCAGGAAATACGAATATTTGAAGTATCCCAACACGGCGAGATCGAGACCGACACCGATGCGGACCGCCCATGATCTTGCGCTGGCCGTCGGTGCGGCCAGAGCCCTGTTGGCTGCGATGTAGCTGATCAAGGAAATGCCCAAGACCACGCTTAGGTATTCGACCTTCCACCAGCCATAGAAAACGTAGCTCGCGAGAAGGATCAACAGCGAACGCCAGCGCTTTGGTGCCAGATAATATGCCCCGAGGAATAGGGGCAGGAACGCAAAAATGAAGATTTGGGAGGAGAAGACCATTGCGCGTCACTCAGCCTTGACGACCGGCCCAAAGGCGCTGGGCACGAGAATGACATCACCGTCGAGTACGGCGAATGTCATATTCTGCCCCCGGCGCAAGGCAACTTCGAACTGTGCAATTGCCAAGTCCGACCCTTCCGGCCGAACCTCGAGGCTCGCTGACACGGGATTGACTGCTCGCGAGCTCGCTTCCGATTGCGATGTGAGGGAGATGACCTCCGCGCCACCACCAGCAATGTTCAATGTCACCGGGGTAGCGCCGCCGTTCACAAGGATCATGTGAACCTTCGTCTGATCGCCGCGCTCCGGTTCCTTCACGAGCAGGGGCGTGCCGGACGCGCCGAGGACCACGCTGTAGTATCCACCGATCGATACGTCGGGCAGCAGTTCCGCAGACACCGCCGCGTAGGTGTTGGCCGGGATATTCTCATCGCTGAAGTCGTATCCGAATGCAGACCGTTCGAGCGGAGTCGATCCTTCGAGCCACCGAACAAATACGGCATCGGCTGGGATGGCTTCCCCGTAGAGCCCTGAATCTTGTCCAAGGGCTGGTCCGCTGAGGATGCCAGATGTTGCCAGAAATCCAGCAGCTATGATGCTTTGTCGAAAAACCATTTCGGTCACTCCTTGTCGAAGACGGAGCTACCGTGGGGAGGATTTCAAATCCAACGTGCATGGGTCTATTTGGCCTATCCGATAGGTTAGGCTTTGAATCAAAAGAAGTTAAAAAGCGCGGCTGTCTGGTAGAGCCCGAAAGATAGCGACGTGTCGAGCTTTCAGATTAGCGGGGCTTCCGGGATGCGGAGCGAGTATTAAAAATTGGCACTAGGATAGTTGTTTGCCGCCGGACCTCTGGCAACCATTTTGGGCTCTTCACCTCGGCCCGCGCCATGTGAAAGCAGCGCCAATGTGTGTTCCCGAACTAGATCAATTGCGCGAAAATAGACTCTCGTTTTCGCATTTCGGATCAATAACGCTTAGTAAATAGCACGACTTGTACGGGCAATCAAAAGGTCACTCGCGACGGATCGAGGTAAACATCGACGGCATCAGAACGCACGTAAAAGAGGGTGATTGACGAACCCGATGAACGTCCTGTCGCGCCGTTGAATTCGGAAGTCTGCTTCCGCATTGCCGGCTTGCCCGACGCGGACGTCAGTCGCTTCGACGACCGGTAGCAGTATGTGCAATCGCTCGCGATCTTCACGAAAACTCCAAGGCGCACCATAAATGCGCAACGCTTAGTTCTCCGAAAGCTTAGAATTTTTGGCTCCGGCGGTAGGGATCGAACCTACGACCAATTGATTAACAGTCAACTGCTCTACCGCTGAGCTACGCCGGACCAACGAGGGGCCGTATAGCAATGGCTCATACCTTCGTCCAGAGGGGAATCGCGATTTTCTTGGTCTCACGATCATATAACTCTGAACAGCGTTTCCTCCCGGATTGGTTGACTGAAGCCGGCCATGTTTCTGCCAGATAAATCAACGAGGTGCGCCAGTACGTTTCGCGCTGCGGCCATGTGAAGGTGAGTGGGCGTGTCATCGTAGACCATGCGAGTCAAGGCAGTCAGGGTGAGGCCTTTGGCTTGAGAGGAAAGGGCCGCCAAGATCTGTGCCTCGCGCGCCAACCGATGACCAATCAGCCACTCAAGCCGAGCGGCCGGGTTCGTGACGGGTGGGCCATGTCCGGGCAAGAATTGATCGACCTTGTGCTTGGTCAATTTTTGGCAGGATTTCATGAAATCGGTCAGATCCCCGTCAGGCGGCGAAACCAATGAACTGGACCAGCCCATGACGTGATCGCCGGTGAAGATCGCGTCATTCCACCGCAGACATATGTGATTGCCGAGATGACCCGGCGTGTGCAGGACGCGCATGTTCCAATCCGACCCACGAATGATCTCGCCATCCTTGACGGTCAGGTCGGGTGTAAAAGTCCTGTCCAATCCCTCACCGCCAGAGTCGAGGCCGGCATCGATCAACTGCTGCATAATTGGACTGCGGCCTGCGTCGTAAGGTCCATAGCCGATCACCGGCGCGCCGGTGAGCGCGGAAAGACGTGCGGCGAGGGGGGAATGGTCCAGATGGCTATGAGTCACGACGATGTGGCTGACCTGTGCGGTGCCGATCGCGTCGAGCAGTGCTCCGAGATGAGCGGATGATTCCGGACCCGGATCTATGATGCACAGGCCCGAACCATTGCCCAAAAGGTAGGTGTTCGTGCCCCAATATGTCATTGGGGATGCATTCGGTGCGATCACCCTGCGCAGACCGGGGATGAGGGTCTCGGATTTGCCAATTGGCGGAGGCGGGGCGTGCATCTGGCGTCTTTCGTTCAGGTCACTTGAGCGGTAGCGTTGGGCATGAATTTCGAGTGGATCAAGAAGTACCTGCCGAGAAGCCTGTATGCACGGGCCTTTCTCATTCTCATCTTGCCGGTGCTCGGCTTGCAGCTTGTAATATCGGTCAGCTTCATTCAACGGCATTTCGAAGGCGTTACGAAGCAGATGACCGCTTCGATCGCTTTGGAATTGACCTTCCTGGCGGATCAAGCCTCGGCTGCGCCAGATGTCGACGAGGCACGCGCGGCGGCCCGGGCGATTGCCGACCCTCTGCAGTTCGTGGTCGAGCTACCTGCGTCGTCGGTGCCCGCCGATGACCTTCGGCGGTTTTACGATCTGTCGGGCAAGACCGTCATCGAGACGCTCAGGGAGCAAGTCCCCAATCTCGGTGCCGTGCATTTGATTGACGATAGAAAGGTCTCTCTTTGGATCACGGTGCCACAGGGCATCATGCAGGTCGATTTCGACAGAGTGAGATTGTCAGCCTCGAATCCCCATCAGCTCTTGGTTCTCATGGTGGTGCTTGGCGTTTTCATGACATTGATCGCCTTCATCTTTCTCCGCAATCAGCTGCGCCCAATCAAACGCATGGCGGCAGCCGCGGCAGAGTATGGCAAGGGTCGGACTGTTCCGTATCATCCGTCCGGGGCCACAGAGGTGCGGGCCGCGGGGATGGCCTTTCTGGACATGCGTGCGCGCATCGAAAGACAAACGCAGGCGCGGACAATGATGCTGTCTGGTGTGAGCCATGATCTGAGGACGCCATTGACGAGGCTGCGACTGGGATTGTCGATCCTCGCCGACGACGAGGCGGAAGACCTGATCCGCGATGTCGACGAAATGCAGCGCCTTCTGGATGGCTTTCTAGACTTTGCCAGAGGTGACGCTGGCGACGATCTGGAGCTGACCGACCCGATTGCCCTAATTACCCAGATCGTCGAGGACGCACAAAGGGCCGGGCAGGCGGCTCACTTGGGGGTTATGCCGAGCGCCGATCTGGGGCAGGTGCCATTGCGGCCCATCGCGATCCGCAGGGCGATGGAGAACCTTATCGGCAACGCTTTGCGATATGGCTCCGAGGCGGTTGTCAGTTTGACGGCGGGCGAGCGATCGCTGCGGTTTTCGGTGGAAGACGATGGTCCCGGCATCCCAGCACAGGATCGGGACGAAGCGATGAAGCCCTTCACGCGGCTCGACCCCGCGCGCAATCAGGATTTGGGCTCCGGCGTCGGTTTGGGGCTGGCCATCGTCGCCGATATCGCCCGAACCCACGGCGGTGTGCTGCGGTTGGGCGAAAGCGACGCCTTGGGCGGATTGCGCGCCGATCTGGTGATCGCGCGATAGCCGCGCCAACAGACAGGCGTCGCAGTCGCGTCAGGCCTTGCGGCGGCGTCCGCGGCGAGGGCTGGCTTCCGGGCCCGCACCATCAGTGCCATCCGAAGCCGAGGAGAACCCGCCGAGTTTCGCGGTAATCGCTTCCAATGACGGAACTTCCCCAATCGGCTGAGTTTCAAGCGCCTTGCGCATGGCGCTCAGATGCTCCGGCATCGTGCCGCAGCAACCCCCAATGATTTTCGCACCGCAGTTGCGAGCCATGACGGCATATTCACCCATCAATTCGGGCGTGCCATCGTAGTGGATATGACCATCGTGATACTTCGGAATGCCTGCATTCCCCTTGGCAATCATCGGGCGTGTTGGGCCTGCCGCGGCAAATCCCAAGACCGTGCGCAAAAGATCGGATGCACCGACCCCACAGTTCGCGCCGAACGCCAGCGGCGGGTTCGCAAGCTTGTCCACCATCTTGACCATGTCGGCTGAGGTCAGACCCATCATGGTGCGACCGGCCGTGTCGAAGCTCATGGTGCCGCACCACGGCATGTCCGCAAGGGCAAAGGCTTCCGCAGCCGCGATGTATTCCTCGGCCGCCGAAATCGTTTCGACCCAGAGCACATCGGCACCGCCTGCTTTCAATCCTTCGGCCTGTTCGTGAAACATCTCGACAGCGGCCGAATGGGTCAGGGTGCCCATCGGCTCGAAGATCTCGCCTGTCGGGCCGACAGAGCCCGCAACGATCACGGTCCGGCCAGATGCATCGGCCACTTCGCGGCCAATTTCTGCTCCGGCTTTGTTCAACTCAAAAACGCGGCTTTGGCCATCGTGCAGTTTGAGGCGCGAGGCGTTGCCGCCAAAGGTGTTGGTCAGAAACAGGTCCGAACCGGCATCGACGGCGCCCTTGTAGAGCGCCGTGATCCTGTCGGGATGGTCCACATTCCAGAACTCCGGGGCGTCGCCGGACATCAATCCCATGTTGAACAGGTTTGTCCCCGTCGCTCCGTCGGCCAGAAGCCAATCGTGAGTGTCGAGCATCTTGGACAGTGCGTTGGTCATTGTGGCGGGCCTCAATCTAGGCGCGACATCCCGGCTGTAGGGCCGTTTAACGTTGGAATGTCACGCAGCGCTGGTGTGGGCGAGGCTTCGCACGTTGGACGCTCGAGTTCAAATCGAAAGTCACTTTGGCCGGTCGGGGCAGGTCGGTGAACAGCCCATGTCACCGCGGCAAGGCCGGCCATCAGGCAGACAGGGTCACGACTTGCCGCATAGCGTGGCTCCCAGCGCGGGGCGAAAGAGGATTTGAATTGCGTCAAACCTGCCGCCGCCTTTCTGTGCTTTGTCAGAAGCCGATCCAATAGGCCCGGCCAATGCGGCACGATCGGGCAGGCCGCGAGACTCAAGTGGGCTACGCTCTCGGATTTGGCCGCCGAGATTCCTGCGGCAACAAGCGCCTGCATGGTGCCGGACGGAGCATCGGTGCGGTGCCGCATGAGGTCGAGACCCCATCCTGCGGCAGTCTTGTGAAACGTCGCAAATCCCACCAGCCGCTCGTTTTGCCACGCAAGCATGACGGCTTGATCGCCTATGAGATCGGTGCAGAAGCGCCCCATCGAAAACCCGCGTTCGCCACCGTGGGCGTGCGCCCACTCCCTGTTGATTTCGGCCATTTCGTGCAACGGTAGCGCGCAAGGCTCTGCCTCGACGGTCACCCCCGCTTTTTCACTGCCCCTCAGCTTGCGCCGCAATTGCCGCAAGGCGGGCCGATCGAGACAAAACTCTGTAGGATCAAGCATCGCTTCCATTGCGACGACCATCGTGCTCCATCCTGCCTGTCGGGCCGCGGCTGCTTCGCGATCGCTGCATTTGTAGAGGAGCGGGATTCGACCTCGCATCCGAGCCGCCAAAGCCAGTTCCGAAAGCTCCGGACGCCGGAGTGCAGGGCCGATTGCCGCCAATGTGCCCGGAGCCTGTCTGACCATCCATCCGTGTTGGCTGGCACCAGACAACAACACGCAGGCGCCTTGACCCATCAGCCCCCAATCAGGGTGTGCGGCGATCCGTCGGGCGCGATCCGAGTTGATCGACAGGTCGAGCTGCATGTTGCCAACCCGCGGCTGTCGGGCCGGTCGGATCAATATCACCAGCGCAAGTATGGCTGGGCCGATGTGATACACGAGGCGGTAGCCAAGCGTTGCCGCGAGAAGCGCCGCCGGATCGGAATGCGGCAACAAGGCTATGAGTGTCAGCTCGAAGGCCCCGATTCCTCCGGGGCTCTGAGAGATCATTCCTGCGCCGAGTGCCGCCAGATAAGCGAAAAAGAACAAGGGCAACGACGAGCTGAACTCCATGGGCAAGAACGCCCACAGCACGATCGCCGCGGCAAGCGTATCAACCAATGTCCATACCAAGAGCCCGCCCAGATGTGCGCGACGAAGGTAGGGCAGGCCCGGCAGTTTGGGGATCGGAAGGCGCGCTCCCAACAGGCAAATGCCGAGCAACAGGACCGAACCGGCAACCCCGCCCCAGACAATGACGGCCATGCTTCCCGCGATGACGGCCCAAGCTGCCATGAACGATAGGCTGACCGCGACCGAGAACTTCGTCAGGTCGACCAACCCCAACTCCGGTAAGCTCCGCCAACGGACGAGAGCCCCGGTGATCGTCCCGAATCCTACCGCCTGTCCGACGGCGATGGCACGGCGTCCGGCTGCCCGGGCGCGGGCCGGCGCGATTCTGGTGCCGGCGGCGCTGTGCACGATTGCGTCGTAGTGGCCCACTGCCCAGAGGCTCACGATTGCGGCCACGATTGCAAGCAGCCAAGCGCCCGGAGCGATGTCTGCAAGCGCGGTGACGACCTCGGAGCCAAAACCCGGTTCGGTCTTCTGAAACAACAGAAGGCCACAGACAATCATCATCACCGGGCCGAACAGCCGAGGCAGAAGGCGCGGGAATGAGGCCAATCCTCGGGACCTTTGCGGCGCGGTTGCTTGGCCTTGTGCGGATTCTGGATTGCTCTGGGGAAGGGTCGTCGTCAAAGGCTCACTCCGTCAAGAACCGGGGCGAACGCCGCCGCTGGTCTGGCAGACCTAGCCGCGCGGCGGTGAACTGCGCGTTAAACCGATCGGGTGATGTGCGGCTGGTTTAAGGTAAATGGATTTCGGAAAGACGGCTCGGCCGCAAGGGATAGGCTCGACGCATCCACATGAGCCGCATGAGTGACGTAAGTCACACGCCGCAGCGGAAGGTCGAGGCGGCCAGCTGTTGGCTCTGCCCCGCAGTTTCGGCCGATGGGTGGGCGGGCAAGAAGCCCGCCACTTTGCTTAGAACTCGGTCAGAAGCTGGGCTTTGGCCTCGATCAGCAATTCCGCCATCTTGGCACGGATGGTCGCTTCGTCGGCTTTGCCCGCGAGATCGCCTGATACCTTGCGGTAGACGTCCTCATGGCCCGCTTCTTCGAAATCGGACTTGATCACCTCTTGTGCATAGGCAGCGGCGTCGTCGCCGGTTTTGCCCATCAGATCGGCGGCCCAGAGACCGAGCAGTTTGTTGCGTCGGGCTTCGGCTTTGAACTGCATCTCGGCGTCGTGGGCGAATTTCGCCTCAAAGGCGTGTTCGCGGTCGTCGAAGGTGGACATGTGTCGCGGTCCTTGGCTTGGAACAGGGTATGGACCCTATGATATGCCTCTCAGGTGGCTTGCCCGCAAGGGGGGGTTCGCGTAAGAGGCATTCTATCGCGCCGCCCGGGTGTCTGGCGCCTAGAGTCTGGAGAGCCAATGGCACGTCGGAAAAAGGTTTATGAAGGCAAGGCCAAGATCCTTTTCGAGGGACCTGAGCCGGGCACTTTGGTGCAATATTTCAAGGACGATGCGACCGCCGGAAACGGCGCAAAGAAGGACGTTATCGACGGGAAGGGCGTGCTGAACAACCGCCTGTCCGAGTTTTTCATGACCGGTCTGCAGTCGATCGGCGTGCCGACGCATTTCATCAAACGGCTCAACATGCGCGAGCAATTGATCCGGCAAGTGGAGATCGTGCCACTCGAAGTGATCGTGCGCAATTATGCCGCAGGGTCGATGGCAAAGCGGCTCGGGATGGAAGAGGGCACCTTGTTGCCACGGCCGATCGTTGAATTCAGCTACAAGGACGACAAGCTGGGCGACCCGCTTGTGCCCGAGGAATACATCATCGCGTTCGGCTGGGCGTCGCAACAGGATCTGGACGACATCATTGCGCTGGCGCTGCGGGTGAACGACTTCATGTCTGGGGTCATGCACGGCGTCGGTATCAAGCTCGTCGATTTCAAGATCGAGATCGGGCGTGTCTGGGATGGCGAGTTCCCGCGGCTCGTGGTGGCTGATGAGATCAGCCCCGACTCCTGCCGACTCTGGGATATCGAAACCGGGGCGAAGCTCGACAAGGATGTGTTCCGCCGCGATCTCGGATCGTTGACCGATGCCTATACCGAAGTGGCTCGACGTTTGGGTGTTCTTCCGTCAAACGTGACGCATCGGCCCAAGCCGACTCTGATCAACTGACTGTCGGAATTGAGTTTATTTGCCAAGATGAAGGCACCAGCGGAGACAAGATGATGAAGGCGCGCGTTACGGTCATGTTGAAAACTGGCGTTCTGGACCCACAGGGCGAAGCGGTTCGCCATGCCTTGGGGGCTTTGGGATTCGACGGTGTGGAAGGTGTGCGGCAGGGCAAGGTCATCGAGCTTGACCTGGCAGAGACCAGCGCTGCCGAGGCGGAAGCAAATGTCACGCGGATGTGCGAGAAGCTGCTCGCCAACACAGTGATCGAAAGCTACCGGGTGGAGATCGCCTGAGGTGATGCGCACCGCCGTCCTGCGTGAGTTCCGGGCCGATCTGTCGATTGAACAGATGCCTGAGCCTGCTTGCCCGGACGATGGTGTGGTCCTCAAGGTCTTGGCCTGCGGCGTTTGTCGGTCCGACTGGCATGGCTGGGTGGGGGAACATCCGCGGATTAAGCCCGGTCAGATCGGGGGGCATGAGTACTGCGGTGAGGTCGTGGCCGCAGGGCCACGGGCGACCTACAGCGTCGGAGATCGACTGATTGCGCCGTTTATTCTGGCCTGCGGCTCTTGCCCGGCGTGCCAGTCGGGAAACGGCAACACCTGCCCGGATCAACGGTTGCCGGGTTTCGTCGAACCCGGAGCGTTTGCGGAATATGTCGCGGTTCCGTTCGATCATAATTTGACGCCGCTACCGGAAGGCATGTCGCCGACGATCGCCGCCGGTCTGGGGTGTCGGGTGACGACAGCTTGGCACGCGTTGACCGGTCGGGCGGCGCTGCAACCGGGCGAGTGGCTCGCTGTCCACGGCGTTGGTGGCGTGGGTTTGTCCGCATTGATCCTCGGTCGCGCAATGGGCGCGCGGGTCGTTGCGGTCGATATCGTTCCCGAGAAGCTCGGCTATGCCTTGAGCCTCGGGGCCGAGGCGGCGGTGGACGCAAGGGAGGGCTCCACTGCCGCACGAATTACGGACCTGACGGGGGGCGGTGCCCACGTCAGTGTCGAGGCGTTGGGCATTCAGGAAACGACGAATGCGTCGATCGAATGCCTCCGCCCCTTGGGCCGCCATGTGCAGGTGGGGATGCCGTTGGGCCATACTGCACACATGGAGATCAACATGAACGCCGTCTACATGCGCAATCTCGCGCTCTTCGGGACGCGCGGCATGCCAAGCTGGCGCTATCCCAGCCTCTTGAGCTTCATCGAAGCATCCGGCATCGATTTTGCCCCGTTGGTGACACGCGAGATCGCCTTGTCCGAGACCGGCCGGGAACTCGCCGCGTTCAATGGGCCGACACCGCCCGGTGTGGCCGTAATCACCGATTTTCTAACTTGAATCGTCAAGGAGCCTGCCCGATGAAAGCCGCTGTGATTGTATTCCCCGGATCGAATTGCGATCGCGACATGGCCGTGGCTCTCAAGGCCGCCGGGGCACAGGTGACGATGGTCTGGCACAAGGAGGCGGGTCTGCCGTCGGGGCTCGACATCGTGGCTGTTCCGGGCGGCTTCTCATTCGGCGACTATCTGCGCTGCGGGGCGATTGCTGCCCAATCTCCGGTTTGCAAGGCGCTTGTCGATCATGCGGAGCGGGGTGGCTATGTGCTCGGGGTCTGCAACGGATTTCAGGTTCTGACGGAGACCGGTCTTCTGCCCGGCGCCCTGATGCGAAACGCCGGCATCAAATTCGTCTGCAAGAGCCAGGGTCTGCGGGTCGAAACCACCGCGTCCGATTTCACGGCACGATACGGTCGCGGCGAGGAAATCGCCCTGCCGATCGCGCATCACGATGGTAACTATTATGCCGATGCAGCTACGCTCGAGACACTGAACGCAGAAGATCGGGTCGCTTTCCGGTATGCCGGGAACAATCCAAACGGATCGGTCGAGGACATCGCAGGCGTCCTGTCGGCAAACCGCCGCGTGCTTGGCATGATGCCGCACCCCGAAAGGGCGGTGGACAAGGCGCATGGCGGCATTCAGGGCGAGCCGCTCTTTGCCGGAATGGTGGGAGCCCTCGCCAGCGTCTGATCCGTTTGGCGGATGTTTGGGCGAGAGGCTGCCGATGATTGATCGTGCTGCCGCTGGACGTGGTCTGGTCCGCAGCCTAGAGTCCGATCATGGCACAGACAGCTCCAAAACGACGCGGCTTGGCCCGACTGTCCCGCCCGCGTCGGCGTTGGCTGGTTCGGGGCAGCGTCGCGTTGTTCTGCCTGACCGCGCTTGCTGTGGTCTACTGGACAAATCTGCTGCTGACGGAACGGTTTACCGAGACCACGCGAAACCGCTCCGAAGTGAGGCTGACGCTCTATGCGGGCAACCTGCTCAGCGAGTTGCAGCGCAATTCCATCGTTCCACAACTGCTGGCCCGGGATCCCGAGCTGATCGGGGCCCTGAATTCGGCGGACTATTCGCGCTCGACCCTGCGACTGTTGTCGTTCGTCGATGAAATCGGCGCGGCGTCGATCATGCTCTATGACCGGGACGGACGCGTCGTCGCGGCGACGGACCGCAATCGTCTCGGAGAATTCCACGACCAGGCGCCTTACTTCGTCGAAGCACAGCAATCCAACGCAACCGTCTTCAGCTCGATCCCGCGTGAGACCGCCGGCTACGCCTTCTTTTATTCCCGCAGGATCGAATCGACAGGTGTGACGCTCGGCGTGATCTCCGTCGAGGTCGACCTGGCCAAGCTGGAGCGGTCGTGGGCGGGCACGGTCGACGCCGTCCTGGTGACGGACAGCGAGGGCAAGATCATCTTGGCGACGGAGCCGCGCTGGCGCGGGCAAGAGGAGGACACCGCGCTCGCGGTGCAATCCGCGCCTTCAGCCATCGAGCGGGCAATCCGCGCGACGCAGGATTGGTCTGCCTTGCCTGTCGATGCCTACGTCCGGGGCGAAGCGGTGATGCGGCGCGAATTGCGCGTGCCGTTCCAGGGTTGGACGATGGTCAGCTATACGGCCTACACCTCGGTCCGGGAACGTGTGAACGGCGTGCTGGCGCTCGAGATCATGGGATTCGCGATCCTGCTCGCCATGGGGTTTTGGGTATCCTCGCGCAAGACCGCTTCGCGGCTCGTGTTGTTCCAAAGGGAATCGGCAGAACTGCGCGCATTGAACGCTCGGCTCCAGCAGGAAATCGCCGAGAGAGAGAAGGTCGAGCGCACTCTGGAAGTGGCCGAACAAACGCTTGCACAGTCCTCCAAGCTGGCCGTCTTGGGCGAGATGTCGGCTGCCGTCAGCCACGAGCTGAACCAGCCGCTGGCGGCCATGAAGACCTATCTCGCCGGAGCGCGGCTCCTGCTAACACGAAAACGGCCGGATGAGGCCTTGTCGTCGTTCCAGCGGATCGACGACCTGATCGACCGGATGGGGGCAATCACGCGGCAACTGAAAAGCTATGCCCGCAAGGGTTCGGATGCGTTTGAGCCAGTGGATACAAGGGCTTGTGTGTCCGCCGCGTTGGCTATGATGGAGCCGCAATTGAAAACCCGTTCGGTTGATATCACACGCACGCTGCCATCGGATCCCGTCATGATCCTCGGGGACAGGCTGCGACTGGAACAGGTGATCATCAATCTTCTGCGCAATGCACTGGATGCCACCAAAGGGATCCGCGATCCCAAGATCGATATCTTGCTGGCCCAAGGCGAGACGGTCGTGTTGACGGTGCGCGACAATGGTCCCGGCGTCGAAGATCTTGAGAACCTGTTCGAGCCATTTTACACGACCAAACAACCCGGTGATGGGGTGGGTTTGGGCCTTGCTATTTCATCCGGCATCGTCAACGACCTTGGTGGACGTCTGACGGCGCGCAATGCGGCTGCCGGTGGCGCCGTATTTGAAGTGCAACTTCCGGTGTTAGAGCAAGAGCAAGAGATTTCCGCTGCGGAATGAATGCAAGTCATGAGGACCGGCCAATGAGCAAATCCATGAAAGTCGCAATCGTTGACGACGAAAAAGACATGCGCCAGTCGATCAGCCAGTGGCTGGCCCTGTCGGGGTTCGATACCGAAACGTTCGCCAGTGCAGAAGACGCCCTGCGTGGGCTGAACCCCGACTATCCCGGCATCGTGGTGAGCGACATCAGGATGCCCGGCATGGACGGGATGCAACTCCTCAAGAAGCTCAAGTCGGTCGATTCGACATTGCCCGTCATCATGATCACCGGTCACGGCGACGTGCCGATGGCGGTCGAGGCGATGCGGATCGGCGCCTTCGATTTCCTCGAAAAGCCGTTCAATCCCGACCGGATGACCGAACTGGCCAAGAAGGCGACCGTCGCCCGGCGACTGACGCTCGACAACAGGGCGCTCCGCCGCGAACTCAGCGACGGATCGGCTCTGATGAAGAAACTGATCGGCGCAAGCCCCGTCATGGAACGGCTCAAGGAAGATATCCTCGATCTGGGCCAAGCTGACGGACACGTGCTGATCGAAGGCGAAACCGGAACCGGCAAGACGCTGATCGCCCATGCGCTGCATGCTGTCGGTGCGCGTGCGTCAAAGAAATTCGTTCTGATCAGTTGTTCGGCTTTTGACGAGGAGACTCTCGCCCGGCGCCTTTTTGGCCCCACGGCCGAAGACGAGGGTCTGCCTGCGATCGAGGAGGCGCGCGGTGGCACGCTGGTGCTCGAGGATATCGAGGCACTGGGGCAGGCCATGCAGGCCCGCCTTCTGACCGCGATCAACGATCAGGGGACGCCCGCCGAGACCCGGATCGTCGCCATCTGCAATCTTCAGGATGAAGGCAAGACCTGTGAAAGCGTTCTCCGCCCCGACCTGTTCTACAGACTTGCGGCTCTGCGGATCACCGTTCCGCCACTGCGGCAACGTGGCGAAGACATCCTGACGCTCTTTGCGCGTCTCTCTGAGCAATATGCAGAGGAATATGGCTGTGATGCCCCCGAGGTAAGCGCCCAGGAGGCAGCGCAGCTCCTGCAAGCCCCTTGGCCGGGGAACGTGCGGCAACTCATTAACGTGGCCGAGCGTGCAGTCCTGCAAAACCGACGCGGCACAGGAACGATCGCATCGCTCCTGATGGCCGATACCGATGAGACACAGGCCGCAATGACGACCGAGGGAAAGCCGCTGAAGGAATTCGTCGAGGCGTTCGAGCGGATGTTGATCGACAATACCATGCGTCGGCACAAGGGCAGCATCGTCGCCGTGATGGACGAACTGTGCTTGCCGCGCAGGACACTCAACGAAAAGATGGCCAAATACGGACTGCAACGGTCGGATTATGTCGGGTAGCGGCAAATTTCTGCGCTGAGCAGTCGGCGCCGGAGATGATCATATTCCCACGAAGAATGCTGTCCGGTCACCGAAGGGCAATACCAACACCACGGTCTTTCGAGGCCACCAAACCGTATTGAGATTACCATGCGAAGACTATTCCGAACTGTCATTTGGCTATGTTTCTTGGCCGCAGCTCTTTTCGTGGGATACGGTTATACCGGCTATCGTGATGCACGCGCCGACGCGCAGTCGCTCGAACAAGAGGCCAATGCACTTATCGCGGCAGGGCAGGGTGGGGTGGCGCTGGGCGTTGATAGGCGGGCGATCCTTCTCGCGGTCGAGGATCCGGCCTTCGGCAGCCATTATGGTGTCGATTTCACCACGCCAGGTGCCGGTGCGACGACCATCACGCAGAGTCTGGCCAAATCGGACGGTTTCGCGGACTTCACGCCCGGTCTGCACAAGATCCGCCAGTCAGGATACGCCATCGGTCTGGAAGCGGCGCTGACGAAACCCCAGATCCTGGCGCTGTTCCTGAACCGGGTTCCGATGGGCGCCGGGCCGGACGGCACGTGGATCGACGGGCTCTACGCCGCGAGTGAGGCCCATTTCGGTGCCTCTCCGAGCGATGTCCCGCTTGACGCTTTCCTCAAGATGGTCGCCGTGATGATAGCGCCGGGGGCTCTGAAGCTCGCCGATGTCGATGCTCCCGAGCTGATCGAGCGTGCCGGCCGGATCGCCGCTCTCGTGGAGGAGGAGTGCGAACCGGCGAGCCACAGCGACGTGTGGCTCGAGGGCTGCGATCTCTAGCAGGGTCGGAAAGATCGGCGCTTCGCCACTTTTGCATTGTCAATTGACGCGAACAGACCCTATGTATGGTCTACGGGCGGCCATGTCTGGGACGTGGGACCGCGCGGTTGGATTTTCTGCCTGGGGTTGTGGCGCAGCGTATCCGCGCTCCTCTCGGCAGTTTTACGGATGTGGCTCCACTCGGGCCAGATGACCTGCCCTCGGGCGCTTTGCGTATCAACGACAAGTGCCGGGCTTTGAATGGGCTCCTGCCGATGGCAGGGGTCGGAGAAGAAACGCGATGAAACGCGCGAATACAGCAGGCAAAGACGCAAAGGCCCTTGGGCCGTCGTCGAATGCCGCCGCGCGAATCGCTCTAATCAGACACTTTCATCGGCCTTTGGCGCCCCCCGGGGCTTCAAAAACGGTGACGTGCGAACGGATAACATGGCTAAGAAAATGCTCATTGACGCCACCCACGCGGAAGAGACCCGCGTCGTGGTGGTTGACGGAAACAAAGTCGAGGAATTCGATTTTGAAAGCGCCTCCCGCCGCCAGCTAGCGGGCAACATCTATCTCGCCAAGGTCACAAGGGTAGAACCGTCCTTGCAGGCGGCCTTCGTGGACTATGGCGGAAATCGTCATGGTTTTCTGGCGTTTTCGGAGATTCATCCCGATTATTATCAGATCCCGGTCGCCGACCGTGAAGCTCTGCTCGAAGAAGAGCGGGCGCTTGCCGCCAGCGAAGACGACGGCAATGGCGACGAAGCAAGCGAAGGCGCCAAGCCCAAGCGCGTGCGTCGCTCACGGTCGCGGAGCCGGTCCAAAGCTGCCGAGACGGGGGGCGACGCAGTAGCGACGGCCGACGTCTCCGGCATGGAAACCATCGATCTCGACGAGGATGACGACGGCAAGGAAGACCGGGATGCGCCGGAAGGGTCCTCTCCGATGGAACTGGTCGCCGAAACGCCTGTCGAAACGCCCGCCGCGGGCGAGGACGACGACAGCGACGCCACCGATGACGCCGATCTCGTCGTGGCTCAGGTCGACAAGGACGAGACGATCGAATCCGTCGCCGACGAGGACGATAGCGAAGACGTGCGTCCGGTGCGCAAGGCGCGCCCGAAACGCTACAAGATTCAGGAAGTGGTGAAAGTCCGGCAGATCATGCTGGTGCAGGTGGTCAAGGAAGAGCGGGGCAACAAGGGTGCCGCTTTGACGACCTACCTTTCCCTGGCTGGCCGTTACTGCGTCCTGATGCCCAACACGGCGCGTGGCGGCGGCATCAGCCGCAAGATCACAAACATCGCGGACCGCAAGAAGCTCAAGGAAATCGCCAGCCACATGGAGGTGCCGCAGGGCGCCGGGCTGATCATCCGTACGGCGGGCAGCCAGCGGACGAAGGCCGAGATCAAGCGGGACTACGAATACCTGCAGCGGCTCTGGGAGCAGATCCGCGAACTCACGCTCAAGTCCATCGCGCCCGCGAAAATCTACGAGGAAGGCGACCTGATCAAACGGTCGATCCGCGATCTCTATTCCAAGGAGATCGACGAGGTGATCGTCGAAGGGGCAGAGGGCTACCGCACGGCCAAGGACTTCATGAAAATGATCATGCCGTCCCACGCCAAGAACGTGAAACCCTACATGGAAAGCCTGCCGCTGTTCGCGCGCCATCAGGTCGAAGGCTACCTCGCCGGCATGTTCAATCCGACGGTGCAGCTGCCATCCGGCGGCTACATCGTGATCGGCGTCACGGAAGCCCTCGTCGCCATCGACGTGAACTCGGGCCGCGCCACCAAGGAAGGTTCGATCGAGCAGACGGCACTCAAGACCAACCTCGAGGCCTCCGACGAGGTCGCCCGACAGCTTCGTCTGCGGGACTTGGCCGGTCTGATTGTCATCGACTACATCGACATGGACGAGCGCAAGAACAACGCCGCCGTCGAAAAGCGTCTCAAGGACAAGCTCAAGACCGACCGCGCCCGCATTCAGGTGGGCCGGATTTCGGGGTTCGGCTTGATGGAAATGTCGCGGCAACGTCTGCGACCCGGCATGTTGGAGGCCACGACGCAGCCCTGCCCACATTGCCACGGCACCGGCCTTCTGCGCTCTGACGACAACGTCGCTCTGGCGATCCTGCGCCAACTCGAAGAAGAGGGTGTGCGCGGTCGCTCCAAGGAGGTTCTCGTCAAGGTGCCTTACGGCATCATGAACTTCCTGATGAACTACAAGCGCGAACATGTCGCCCAGATCGAGATGCGTTACGGCATGGCTGTGCGCGTCGAAGGCGATCCCGCCCTCGTTTCGCCGGACTTCACACTCGAAAAGTTCAAGACAGCGACCAGAACTGTGCCCGAGGCCGTTCTGCCCGTCGTTTCGACCTCGGCGATGATGTTCGAGGACGAAGACGACGACGTTGTCGAGGCTGACGAAGACGAGGCACCCGACACCGCGGTGGCGGAGCCTGTCGAACCGGTATCGGCGGATGCGCCCGGCCCGGCTGACGGGGACGACCGTCCGCGCAAGAAGCGCCGTCGTCGTCGGCGTCGTCGCGGCGGCAATGGCGAGTCCAATGGAGAGTCCAACGGCGACAACGGGGACGACTCGTCCTCGGCCAGCGACGCCTCCGAGGGTGCCGAAACCGCCGAAGTCCAAGCTGAGGCTAAGGCAGAGGTAGTCTCCGAGTCGAAGGACGAACCGGCGGCCGAGACGGCAGAAGCCACCGAGAAGCCAAAGCGCCGTCGTAGCCGCCGCCGCAAGGTCGACAGCGATGCCGAGGCCGAACAGCCGGAAACGGCGGAACCTGCTGCCGAAGCTACGGCGACTGAAAGCGACACCGCCGCAACGGATGCAAAGGAAGAGGCGCCCAAGCCTCGCCGTCGCAGCAGAGCCAAGAAGCCCGTCGCAGATGCGGCCGAAGCCGAAACCTCGACCGAAGACGCATCAACCGCCGAAGCTGACGCACCGGCCGAGAAACCGGCAGCCAAGCCACGCCGCAGTCGGGCCAAGCCCAAGGCGGCCCCTGTGCAAGAGGCCCCTGTCGAGGAGGCCCCAGCAGAGCCTGCGGTCGTAGAGGCACCAGAGGTGAACGAAACCGCTGCGGAGCCCGCACCGGAACCCGCTGCGGCGCCTGTGGTGGAAGAGGTCGCAGAGACCCTGGCTACGACAACTCCGGACGAAGCGGAAACAACGCCAGAACCGGCGACGACCTCCGCTGCGTCCCAAGACGAAGCGACCAGCGACAAGCCGAAGCGGCGTGGCTGGTGGTCTCTGTCCCGCTAGGCCGGACGACCGCATCGAAACGAATACGGCCAGCGCCCCCGCGCTGGCCGTTTTCGTTCACAGACCGGCAGCGAGATCAGCCGCGCCGAATGACAAAATGGAAGACGCCGTTCTCGTCGGATTGGCGGATCAGCGTATGACCGGCTTCCGTGCAGAAATGAGGGATGTCGACCAAACTGGCCGGATCATCCGCACTCACCTGCAACAGCGCCCCCGGTTGAAGCCCTGCCAACACCTTGCGGGCCTTGAGGACGGGCAGGGGGCACAGGAGACCGGTCGTATCTAGCTCTCTTAGGCGCATCGGTCAGGCCCTTGGTATGTCGAAATCGGGGGGCGCGAGGGTGAAGCCTTCGAACTGAAAACCGGGGCTCACAGTGCAACCGACCAAGGCCCATCCATGCTCGGCCCGAGCGGATTGCCAATACCCGGTCGGGACAATGATCTGAGGCTGCTGGCCGCGCGTGAAATCCGGGCCGAGGATATGATCCACTGCAGGGCCTTCGTCAGACTGCGAAAGGCTCAGGATCAGCGGAGTGCCAGCATAGAAATGCCAGATCTCGGTCGCATCGACCCTGTGCCAATGACTGGATTCGCCTGACTTGAGCAGGAAATAAATGCATGTGCCGGTGGCGCGGCCAGCGTTCTCGGCGGCCCATGTCTGGAGATACCAACCGCCTTCTGGATGTGGAGAGAGCGCCAGTCGGGCGATCAGATCATCGGCGGTCATTGCTTGATCCTCGGAATCCTCAGATTGGCGAAAGGGGATGAAATCGCTTGCCCGCGATCAGAACTGGCCAATTGGGTTGCCCGCTCCCCTTACGGGCGCCCCGATCGGTGCGCGCCTTCACAAAGGCGGCGCGCACCGAAGTGCCGGATAGTGCGATGCGGGTTAACGCAGAATGCTGCGACCTGCATATTGTGCCGACGTGCCAAGCATTTCCTCGATGCGGATCAGCTGGTTGTACTTGGCCAACCGGTCGGACCGGGCAAGCGAGCCTGTCTTGATCTGACCGCAGTTTGTCGCAACGGCGAGGTCGGCGATGGTCGCATCCTCGGTTTCGCCCGAGCGATGAGACATCACACAGGTATACCGGGCGCGATGAGCCATATCGACGGCCTGCAACGTCTCGGTCAAGGTGCCGATCTGATTGACCTTCACCAGAAGGGAGTTGGCCGTGTTTTGCTTGATGCCGTCGGCCAGCCGGGCAGGGTTGGTGACAAACAGATCGTCGCCGACGAGCTGAACCTTGTCACCCAACGCGGCGGTCAGGGCATTCCAGCCGTCCCAATCATCTTCGGACATGCCGTCTTCGATAGAGATGATGGGATAATCCGCGACCAGACCCTTGAGATAATCCACGTTCTCTTCGGAGGTCAGGGACAGGCCCTCGCCCTTCATCTCGTACTTGCCGTTCTTGTAGTATTCCGTCGCCGCGCAATCCATCGCGAGATAGATGTCCTCGCCGGGCTTGTAGCCGGCCTTCTCGATGCTCTGCAGGATGAAATCGAGGGCAGAGCGGGCCGATGACAGGTTCGGAGCAAAGCCGCCCTCATCACCGATCCCGGTGGAGAGGCCGGCGGCAGACAGCTCTTTCTTGAGGGTGTGGAACACTTCCGAGCCCATGCGCACTGCTTCACGAATGTCGGTGGCACTCACCGGCATGATCATGAATTCCTGAATGTCGATCGGGTTGTCGGCGTGTTCGCCACCGTTGATGATATTCATCATCGGCACAGGCAACATCCGGGCCGACGTGCCACCGATATAGCGGTAGAGCGGCTGCATCGTGAATTCCGCAGCAGCCTTCGCAGCGGCCATCGACACGCCGAGAATGGCGTTTGCACCCAGACGGCCCTTGTTGTCGGTGCCGTCGAGTTCGATCATCATCATGTCGATGTCGACCTGCTCGGTCGCATCCATGCCCAGAAGGTTTTCGGCAATCTCGCCGTTCACCGCGGCGACGGCCTCGAGAACACCCTTGCCCATGTAGCGGGACTTGTCCCCGTCACGCTTTTCGACCGCCTCATAGGCACCTGTCGAGGCTCCGGAAGGCACAGCGGCACGGCCCATCGTGCCGTCTTCGAGGATCACGTCAACTTCGACCGTGGGATTGCCCCGGCTGTCCAGAATTTCGCGGGCGTGGATGTCGATGATAGTGCTCATGGCAAGATTCCTTGCTGCCTTGGGAATGGGTCTGACCTAGCTATATCCCGGTCCCGCCGGGGAGGGAAGCGGCCCCCTTGCGCTGTCGGGTGCGGATCAATGTGTAGACGCCAGACGCGACGATGATCGCCGCGCCAATCAGGGTCGCTGCATCCGGGCGTTCCCTAAAGACGAGAACTCCTGCCACCAATGCGAAAGCAATCCGTGAGTAACGAAAGGGGGCCACGGCACCGACGTCGCCGGTTCGTGTCGCGGCCACGATCGTCAGGTATGCGATGACCCCGATCAAAACGGTGGCGACGGCAAAGGTGGCGTTGCGGGCATTGACCGGGGCAAAGCTCTGATCGAACGTCAGCAGCAATGCGCCCCCGGCGACGGCGATGCCCAGAAAAGCCATGATCGACATCTGCTCGGCAGTGGTTTGGCGAGGCGTGACACGGGTCAGCAGGTCGCGCGCGCCCAATGCAATGACCGCCTGAACCGCGAAAAGCGAAGCCGGCTCGAAGGCGTCGAGCCCCGGCCGTATCACCAGCAGCACGCCGGCAAAACCGACCGCGATTGCGCTCCAGCGGCGAATGCCGACCTGCTCACCTAGAAAGAACGCGGCGCCAAGGGTGACGACCAGTGGAAGGGCTTGCAAGATGGCCGAGGCCAGTGTGATGTCGGTCAGGGCCAATGCCGTCACGAAACCGACGGTGCCGATCACTTCGGCGGCTGTCCGCGCCAGAACGATCCTGTGAAGCAGAGCCCGTGTCCAAAGCGTCTGCCTTCTTAAAAAGGCCATGACCGCAAAGACCAGTCCGCCCCCCAGCCCGAGGATGACCAGAATTTGTCCTGTCGGCAGGTCCACGGACATCAATTTGATGAACATGTCCTCGACCGCGAACAGAGCCATCGCGAGGATCATGAAAAGAGCACCGCGCAGGTTTTCCATCGAGATAGGCTTTCGGTTCGGGATAGATTGCCACGGTGGTACTGCCTTGTCAGTGGTAAGGAAACCCCCGCCTTGGATCGAATTGGTCCGTGGATCGGCTGCCTTCACTGGCATGACCATTCGCAGGTCTTTTCGCGATGGCGGAACCGTTGATTATTGTGATTCCTCATGTGCCGACAGTCACATAGGCGGCCATTCAGCTGACACTGACACTGACACTGACACTGACCCGGATCACGTTTTCGCCGGGCTCGGTCAGACCGAGGGACCCGCTCTTCAGTGATCAAATGCCATTCGCAAATGAACGCGGTTCACCGGATCAGGCCCCAACAACTAGCACGGCCCTATGATTTCTTCAGTGGCACGCCATACAATTCCAGCCGGTGGCCCTTCAGCCGATAACCCAAACGTTCGGCGATCTTTTCCTGCAACGCCTCGATCTCTGGATCGACGAATTCGATGACCTCACCAGAGTGCATGTCGATGAGATGGTCATGGTGATCTCGGTCAGCGGTTTCATAGCGCGCGCGGCCATCCCCGAATTCGTGCTTTTCCAGGATCCCCGATTCCTCGAACAGCTTGACCGTCCGGTATACGGTTGCGATCGAGATCCGCGGATCTTCTGCCGATGCGCGGCGGAAAAGCTCGTCCACATCCGGGTGGTCGTCTGCGGCCTCAAGAACGCGAGCGATCGTTCGCCGCTGCTCTGTCATCCGCAGGCCGTGGTTTTCGCAGCGTTCTAGGATCGTTTTTGTCATGAGCCGCCAGAGAACTGAAAGGTGTGTCGAGCGGGTTTAGCGGCTTCGACATCGCTTTTCCAGTGTGGACCTTGCGCGGACGGCCGCAAAACGGCAGTCGCAGCCAGCTTCCGCCCAAGGCTCTGACCGCCGCGCCGCTCCCGATCTTGAACCGGGCAAGTCCCGACGCGGCCCGTGTGTCCACCTGGCCCATGTCCAGCCGCCGATGGCCCCGCGCGGCCAGCCAATCGGCTGCCGTCATCATAAGCAGATGATGCGCGCAGCAGTTGCGTCCGTCCTGTCCGGTCCATCCGGTCAGATAGGTGGCAACCTGCCCGTGTCGGACAAAAAGCATGCCCGCCACCGGCTCTCCCGCCTTTTCGGCCCAAAACATGCGCAGGGCATTCGGATCGGCTTGACCGAGGGCGAGGGGCAGGACAGCGGGCAGACCATGGTAGCCCTTGGTCTTGCGCGCGGCTGCTTCGCGGTCCAACAGCCAATGGCCGGGCTGACCGCGATAGGGCTGCGTGCGCAGCTTGAGACCTGCGGCTTCGGCTTTGCGAAGGCTGGCGCGCCATTTGGGATGCGCGCGCGCGCGACGATCCGCTTTGGTCCCGTCCAAAGGCAGTTCCGCCATGTGGGCAGGGGTCAAGACCTGGACATAGCCAGCCGCTCGAAGCGCAGGATGAGGGGCCTCGGCTTCGATCATGCGCAAGCCGTGGCCCGAGAGCGATCTGAGCGCCTCGGCCTGCTGATCCGGCGTGCCGGCCTCGAACTGGGGTCCGCGGGGGAGCAACCCCTGAATGCCAAGTGGGCCCATATCGCGCCACACGATCTGAGCCTCGCCCAGATCAGCGCCATTGGCGCAAAGGGGTACGATCTCGCTGTGTCGGCCCATCAGGCCAACCGCCTTGCCATAGAGAGGATGCTGCTGAAGTGGCAGCATCGGCCCGCCAGTGACGAGATCGGAAAATGCGTCTGGACGGAGATCTGACATGGGGCGCATTAACGCGCTTGAAACCTAAAGCGGGGTTAATGCGGCTATGAAAAAACGCGCAACCCCCGGCCCGGTTCTGGGCCACGACGCACCCGGCCCGCGGTTGACGCGGATCGGGGCGGCACTCTTCGCACTGTGTGTGGCAATCCCCCTCGGGGCGCTGATCGGCTTGGTGGACTGGGCGCTCTAGCCCAGTTGCACCAATGCATGACGCTTCTTGCCGGCGCTCAGCTTGACGGGGCTCGACAGAGCGGCCGCATCCAGCATCAGGCCGGCATCGGTAAGTGGCTGGTCGTCGATGCGGGCGCCGTTGTCGGAGATCAGGCGCTTAGCCTCCTTGCCGGACGACGCAAGACCCGCGCGAACGATGACCTGAACGATCGAAATGCCATCGGCGATCTCGGCGGGGGTCAGGGTCAGTGTCGGCAAATCGTCGCCGACGCCGCCGCGCTCAAAGACCTCACGGGCTGTCGCCTCCGCCGCCTCGGCAGCGCTTGCTCCGTGCAGCAGGCCGGTCACTTCATTGGCGAGGATCACCTTCGCCTCGTTGATTTCAGACCCCCCCAAGGCGCCCAACCGGTCGCACTCCGACACCGGCATTTCAGTGAACATCTTCAGGAATTTGCCCACGTCGGCGTCGGCCACGTTGCGCCACCACTGCCAGAAGTCATACGACGACATCCGGTCCTCGTTGAGCCAGACCGCGCCATCGACGGATTTGCCCATCTTCTTGCCATCTGCGCGGGTCACGAGCGGGGTGGTCAGGCCATAGGCATCCTTCGACAGAACGCGGCGGATCAGATCGGTTCCCGAGACGATGTTGCCCCACTGATCCGAGCCGCCCATCTGCAGGATACAGCCGTAGCGGCGGTGCAACTCGAGGTAATCATAGGCCTGCAACAACATATAGTTGAACTCAATAAAGCTCAGCGATTGTTCGCGATCGAGGCGGGATTTCACGCTCTCGAACGACAGCAGGCGATTGATCGTGAAATGCGGACCGATATCGCGGAGGAACTCGATATAGCCGAGCTTGTCGAGCCACTCGGCATTGTTGACGAGCGGCGAATCCGTCGGACCGTCGCCATAGGAAATGTAGCGCGAGAAGACACTGCGGATCGAATTGGCGTTCTCGTTGATCTGCTCGATGCTCAGCATCTTGCGCATCTCGTCCTTGCCGGACGGGTCGCCGACCTTGGTGGTTCCGCCGCCCATCAGAGTGATGGGGCGGTGACCGGTCTTCTGCATCCAGCGCAGCAACATGATCTGCACGAGGTTGCCGATGTGCAGTGAACTGGCCGTCAGATCATAACCAATATAGCCGGTGACGACCTCGCGGGCGAGGCGCTCGTCCAGCTCTTGCAAGTTTGTGCAATCTGCCAGAAATCCACGCGCCGAGATCTCGGTGATGAATTCGGATTTTGGATGGTAGGTCATCTGACGGTCCTTGGGGTATGGGCTTGTCCCGACTGGGGGTTGGGGGCAATCTATAGGGGCCGATTAGGCCAAGGGGAAGCAGATGTTAAAGGCAGGCGCCAAAGTGCGTGTTTTGGGGGCGATGTCGGGCACGTCCCTTGACGGGGTCGATGCCGCGGTGATCGAAACCGATGGCCAGAATGTACTGGGGTTCGGGCGTTCGGCTTTCCGGCCCTATGACGCGGATGAGCAATCGATCTTGCGCGCCGCTTTGGGGCAATGGGGCGGTCCTGCGGTCGAGGCGGCGGCCGAAGTGGTCGAAACCGCCCATGCCGAACTGCTCAGCCAGTTCGACCCGGTCGATCTCGTCGGCTTTCACGGACAGACATTGGCCCATGACCCGTCGGGGCAGGGCACCTTGCAAGTCGGAGACGGTGCCATTCTTGCCGAGGTTCTTGGCTGGCCCGTCGTGTGGGATTTCCGCAGCGCAGATGTCAAATTGGGCGGAGAGGGCGCGCCGCTCGCGCCGTTCTATCACTTCGCGCTGGCGCGGTATGTCAAGGCTCGGGAACCACTCGTCTTCCTCAATCTGGGCGGTGTCGGCAACCTCACCTGGGTCGATCCGACTGCCGAGAAACCAGAGGCCGACGGCGCGCTTCTCGCCTTTGATACCGGTCCGGCCAACGCGCCGATCAATGATCTGATGCACGGTCGGCGCGGGCAGGACCGAGATCAAGACGGTGCCTTGGCGGCCGCAGGGACGGTCGACGACCAGATCGTGGCATCGTTTCTGAGCCACCGCTTCTTCCACCGGATGCCGCCGAAATCACTGGATCGGGACGCTTGGGGCAGCCTTATCCATTCGGTCGAAACTCTTTCGGATGCGGATGCCGCAGCGACATTGACCGCCTGTGCGGCTCAGGCTGTGCACGAGGGGCTCGGGTTCTGCCCGCGGCCGCCGTCCCGGATTCTGGTGACGGGCGGCGGGCGGCACAACACGACGATGATGAAGATGCTGGCCGCCGCCGCGCAAATCCCGGTCGACCCGGTCGAAGCCGTCGGACTGGACGGCGACATGCTGGAGGCGCAGGCTTTTGCATTTCTTGCCGCTAGGGTCGCAATGGGGCTGCCGACGTCATGTCCGGGGACGACGGGTGTCAGGGCCGCTGTGGGCGGCGGCACGGTGAGCCGCCCCGGCACGCTTCTTGCGGCTGTGGGAGCCTCCGGCGGGGATATTTAGAACCCAAAGAAGATCAGTGGCGATCAATATGGCCGTCTTAGTGCAGCATGTTTAACCCGGCAGATGAATGCGGAATCGCGCCCTTATGGCGGCATCCGTGACCGGATCGAGGCGGGCGGCGGAAGGCTCGCTCAGAATGCGCTCCTTTCGCGCGGTCGCGGATTTGACCAGATCGGGGCGATTTTTCTCTTCCCACTCCTTGGGAGAGGTGCGGTCCGCGGTGGCAGGATAGATATACTCGGTCTGCATGAGCGCCAGCGTCTGGTCCGACCCGAGATAATGGCCCGGCCCGCCGATGCAGGTCGTCCGCATCGTCTCAAGCGCCATGGTATCGTCGGTCACTTCGATGCCGCGCACGCATCGCAACGCCTGACCGATCAGGTCGTCGCCGAGGATCAGCGATTCGAGGCAGTAGCCCAGCAGCGAGGCATGCATGCCCGCGGCCTCGTAGATCATGTTGAGACCGGAAAGCCCGGCCATGACGTTCGAGCACATCTGCTCCCATCCGGCCTGCATGTCCGGCAGCTTGGCATCCGCGATGCCTGCGGCCGCGCCTCCCGGCAGGCCGTAGAACCGGTGCATCTGGGCACAGCCCGCGGTCAGAAGCGCCTGTTCGCCCGAGCCTCCGGACATCGCGCCGGTCCGCAGGTCCGAGACGAAGGGCCAGGTGCCGAAGATGGCCGGATGGCCGGGGGCAATCGCATTGACATAGACGACACCGGCCAGGCATTCCGCGACCGCCTGCACGATCGCGCCCGCGATGGGCGCGGGAGCGGTCGCCCCGGCCTGACCCGCGGACAGGAGCAGAACAGGCATGCCGCCCGCTATGCAGGCCTCCATGACCTGACAGCTTTCGGTGGCGAATTTCATCGGCGGCACGACAAAGCAATTGGAGTTCGACACGAACGGACGTGCGCGCCAAGCTGCCTCGCCCCCCGCGATCATGTGGAGCATCTCGAAGGCATCCGGCACGAAACCGGGTTCCGTAAAGGAGGTGCCCACGTGTTTGCTCGTGCCCGTGCAGCAGGCATAGATCGTGTTGAGGTCCATCTCGCGGTTGTCGGGAATATCCCGGCACACCATCGGCCTTTGCAGGAAATGGATGTTGTCGAGCTGGTTCACGATGCGGGCGGCGTCGTGCAGGTCCTGGACGGTCGACTCGCGATACTTGCGGCCCTCGACATCGACGACATGCACGGCGGCACCTGCAGTTCCGTAATGGACGCGGTTGCCGGACAGCAGCAGGTCGTGTGCCGGATCGCGGCCATGCAGGGTCAGATCGCGGGCGGCGAGGGCCAGCATGTCCTCGACCAGGGCGCGGGGGAACCGGATGCGACCGTCGGCGCCTTGCACCGCGCCCGCACCGGTCAGGATACGCACGCCGGACGGTGGGGCGTCGGCCAGCCCGATCTCTTCGAGCGCGCGCAAGGCGGTGTCGTGGATGCGCAGCACCTCCGCCTGAGTGAGGGGGCTGTATTGGCCCCCGGTCAATCCGGCCCGAACCGGGCGCTTGTCGGATGCCAGCGGGGCGCTTCGGGCGGCGTGTCGGGCGGCGCGCCCGCCAGAGCGGGTGGGGCCACGGCTGGGCGGAGGGGGTTCTGTCGCTTCAACTGTCATGAGATCGGACCTGTCCAAATGGGAAAAGCAAGGAGGGCTGTCAGGGCCACAGTCAGGGGCGGCCCCTTGCGGCACGCCCGCGCCGGGCACCGATCGTGCGCAGCGTCAGCGTGATCCACCATTGGCGTGACGACATGTCCCGTCTCCCGATCTTCTGACCACAGGATCAGGTCGGGAAAACCGCGCGTCTCGTTCATTTGCGACCCGAGGTCGCAAATGACCATCGATCACATTTTTGAAGAAAATGGCACTCGAGATGGAACTGAGCGGGGTTTAGCCGATTGAGTTCAGAGCTTTAGGCCAAGTTACGCCACCCTGCGGGAGAACCACCGCCCAGCCGATGCAATCGGGCGGTCAGTGCCTAGCTACTGTAGCAACGGGCACGACGCGGCCCGGCGAAATTCGATATACAGGAGATCAACATGACCAACGCACGTACGCACAAAACGCTTCGCACCACCGCCCTGACCGGCGCCGCAGTGGCACTGCTCGCCAGCCCTCTGGCTGCCGGCGGTCTGGCAGAGCCGACCCCCGAGCCCACGATTGCGCCTGTGATGGTCACCCCGGCACCGCAACCCGTCGACTGGACCGGCTTCTACGGCGGTGCGTCGATCGGCTACGGAGATGTGACCGGATCATCGACGATCGGTGACGAGATGAACGGGCTGACCTACGGCGTGCACGCAGGCTACATGTACGATCTCGGCGCGGCTGTTCTGGGTGCAGAGCTTGAATTTATGGGGTCCGAGATCACCGACGACGGCATCAGCCTCGACCTCGACAGCGTGGCCCGCGCCAAGCTGCGCGCCGGTTACGATGCAGGTGCCTTCCTGCCATACGTCACCGGTGGCTATGCCCAGCTCAGCACAGGCGGCGCGATTGACGATTCCGGCGACGGCTACTTCTACGGCGCAGGTGTCGACTACCGCGTGAGCGATAGCGTTCTGGTCGGTGCCGAAGTGCTTCAGCACGAGTTCGAGGACTATGCCGGCAGCGGTATCGACGTCAGCGCGACGACCTTTGGCGCACGGGTATCCTACCAGTTCTAAGCGTCAAAACCGGGGGCGGCGGATGTCACCATTCCCCCTTGGCACCGCCGCCCTTACCTTCCCCGGCCGGTTTCGGCTCCTTCTTCGAGATCGTGTAGGGTTTGGCCTCTACATGACCGCATGAAGGACAAATGGTGCGGGTCTCGCCCCGGCCTTCGGCTGTCTCGGTGGCCTCTTCGACGGTCACCCGTTCGCGCGTCAGCCCGGTCTTGCCACAGGCTGGGCAGGGGGTGGCGGCCAGCTTTGCCGCAGAGCGCCTGTTTGCCCCTACAATCAGCGCGATCAGCGCCGCAACACCCGCCCCGACATAATACAAGACATTGCTGCCGCCTTCTGCGTCGCCGTCAGCTTCCGCAGCAGCGGAGGCTGGCGTGGTGGCCGTCGCCTCGTTGGTTTGACTGCCGGCGGGAGCCAATACCCGAGTGGCTATCGCTTCGACCGCGGCCCGAATACCGCCGGGATAATCGTCCTCGCGGAATGCCGGGGTGATGGCTTCTTCGATGATCTGAGCGGCCACGGCCGGGCCATCGACGCCAAAGCCTTCGCCGATCTCGATGGCCAACTCGCGGTCATCCCGAAAGATCACCACAAGCACATGGCGATTGCCTACGGGGCCCGCCATGTCCCATGCCGCTACGAGGTTGGCTGCATAGACATCGACGTCATCGCCCATCGTGTAGAACTGGGTGGCGGGCAGGGTGACAACGGCAACGTCGCTGTCTGTCTCCTGTTCCAGCTGAACGATACGTTCGGCGAGCTCCGCCTCCTGAACCGGAGACAAAAGCTCGGCATCATCCGTGATCGGCGTCTCGGACTGGCTTGGGTAGGTCTGGGCATGTGCGGCCGCCCCGACTGTCAGGGTTGCAACGAGGCTGAGGATGAATGAGCGCATAACAATTCCTTCGGACTGAATGCGCTCAGTCTATCGTCGCGTCAGCGACTGCCAAGTGGGGAAATCACGCCCTTTCTGCGGCGAAACTCAGCAATTTCGACAAGGCCTGACGATATTTGTCGTCCGCCACAGTCATGGCGACGCGCACGTGACCGGCGGCGGCCGCGCCAAAACTCTCGCCCGGCATGACCGCGACACCGGTGGCATCCAGCAGGGCCTCGCCAAAGGCGGAGCCGCTCATACCCGTCGCGCGAATATCGAGAAAGGCATACATCGCCCCCTGCATCGGCACTTCGCGGACCACGTTCTGGGCCGAGAGCAACTCGCGGGTAATCGCACGGCGGCGCATGAAGGGAGCACCGACCTCGGCCTCGAAGTCGGGACCCTGGGCAAGGGCGAAAACCGCGGCGGCCTGAATATAGCCGGGCAAACCATAGGTGGTGTTGGTCACCAGATCGTTGAGGGCCGAAATCGCCGGGGCCGGGCCGCAGATCCACCCGACGCGGCTGCCGGTCATGGCATGGCTCTTGGACAGGGAACCGACGACGAGGGTGCGCTCGGACATGCCGGGCAACTGGCGGGGCGAGCGATGCTCACCCTCCCAGACCTGCGTGTCGTAGACCTCGTCCGAGATCAGCCAGAGATCGGCCTCGGTGCAGGCTTCGGCAATACCGGCCATCGTCTCTTGCGAATAGACGACACCCGTCGGGTTGTTGGGGCTGTTGATCAACAGGCTGCGCGGGCGGACACCGGACGCGCGCAACGCCTCGGCGGCCTCCAGAATATCGGCCTTTGCGGGTTGGAAACCGTCGGCGGCGCGGGCGGTCAGAGAGCGCGGGACGAGGCCCGCCGAGCGGATCGTGCCGGGATAGGTCGCGTAATAGGGATCGACGTAGAGAGCACCGTCACCGGCGTCACAGGCGGCGACATGCGCGGCGAACAGCCCGGCCTGACCGCCGGGGACCACGATCACGTTCTCCAGCCCGGTTGGCACGCCGGTGCGGGACGCGATGCGATCAGCAATCGCCCGACGAAGCACATCAGTGCCCGGAATCGCCGAATAGCCGACCTTGCCGGCCAAGGCGGCATCATACATCGCCTTCAGGATCGGTGCCGCCGTGCCGATATCATGCTCGCCGATCGTCAACTCGATCACCGGTTCGCCCGCCTCCTTCATGGCACGAGCGCGACGATACAGATCCCAGCCGTCGGAGCCGCCGGCATTGATCTGGGTGATACGGGAGGAAAGCATATTGGTCATGTGCGCACACAATCCGTGGCGGCAGCCAGAGTCAATCCGATCTGTCACCCATCAGATAGCGCGGGCCGGGGCCCTTCGCCGCGGCGCGGTCTTGCGAGTTATACAGGGTGCATCGATCAAGGGACAAACAGCCGCATCCGATACATCCATCCAGATTGTCGGCCAGCGCGGTCAGCGCGGCGATTCGGTCGTCGATCTGACGGCGAAACCCCTTGGCCATACGGGTCCAATCCGCCCGGCTGGGGGCCGCGTCGTCGGGCAATTGGGCAAGGCTCGCACCGATATCGGAAAGGGAGAATCCGAGGCCCTGTGCAATCAGGGCAAACGACAACCGGCGAAGGTCGGCCCGGGAATACCGGCGATGGCCTCCGGCATTGCGCAGCGGTTTCACGATATCATGCGTTTCATAAAAGCGGATCGCCGAAACAGCGAGGCCGGACCGGGCGGCCAGATCACCGATTGTCAGGCCCTGTGAAGGGGGTGTCTTGGCCAATGCGAACCTCCGAAAGATTTCTCTTGATCTCAAGTTAACTTGAGAAATTACAAGGGAGAGGTCAACGCAAAACGAAAGGACGGACGATGGCACGTTTGGAACATGTAAACGTCACGGTGAAAGACCCCGACGCAACTGCGGCAATGCTGGGGCGGCTCTTCGGTTGGAAGGTGCGGTGGGCAGGCGGCTCCATCCACGGCGGTCGCACCGTCCACGTCGGGGAAGAGCACAGCTATCTCGCCGTCTACACCGGGCCGCCGGATACCGCTCAGACCGAGCCGGACAACAGCTATACTGCAAGGGGCGGGCTCAATCATATCGGCGTCGTGGTCGACGATCTCGACGAGGCCGAAGCAAGGGTCACCGCAGAGGGTTATAAAGCCCATTCGCACGCCGACTACGAGCCGGGCAAGCGGTTCTACTTTCACGAAGAGAACGGCGTCGAGATCGAGGTGATCTGCTACGCCTGATCGCCGTGCGGGCGGCATCGCTTGGCCCAAGGCGGCTGCCCTGATATGCCTAGCCCGACCTGCCGGAGAGTGCTCCGGCGGGTCGCAACGGGCGAGGCAGGCATGAGAATGGACCGGACTGGGCAGGGCTATCGAAGCACAAGCTATCGTGCGGCGCTCTCTCATCTTGGGCAGGTCGAACCGCTCTGCGACACCGGCGGCTTTGTCCTGTCGCGGGAAATCCCCGGCACGCAGCAGCGTGATTTCATGGGGCCCTATCCGGTGCTGTCCTGCGACGACTGGGGCGGATTGGCCGATGCCCTCGCGGCCCTCGACGGCGAACACGTCTCGCTCACCTGCGTCACGGATCCATTCTGCCCGTTGAGCCGGGCCGATCTGGAAGCGATGTTCGACAAGGTCGTGCCGCTACACGAGCACTACATCATCGATCTCGAAATGCCCGGTCCCATATCGAAACATCACCGCAAGAAGCTACGAAAGGCGTCTCCGGTCTGGATCGAACACCGTGCGCCAAGACCGACCGATCTGGAGGTGTGGACGGCACTGTATCAAGGGTTGGCCGACAAGCATGGAATCGATGCGCTGCGCCGGTTTGATGCTCACAGCTTTGCCCATCAGCTCGCCGTGCCGGGCGCAGAGATCGTTCTGGCGTGGGAAGGACAAACTCTCCTTGGCGCCGATCTGTATTACTTCGACGGCGGCGTGGCCTATGCCCATCTCTCGGCATATGCAGCGAGGGGGTATGAGTTGTCGGTGAGCTATCAGATGATGGCCTATGCCATCGAGGCGTTCGCGGGGCAGATGCAATTCATCGATATGGGCGGGGCTCCGATGACCGCCAATGCAGGCGGGGTCGGGCATTTCAAGCGTGGTTGGACCGATCAGACCAGAACCGCGCATCTCTGTGGCAAAATCCTAAACGCCGCCGCTTTCGACAAGCTCTGCCATGGGCTGCCAACCGGCTATTTCCCTCCATATCGCGCTGGCGAGTTCGACCGAAAATGACACCGACCGGATACCGACGGCAGACCGACGCTTTATCCAGATGTTTCTGAAGGGCCGATGGCGCGAATGACCCGGCGCGCTGCGGCTTCGATATCGGCTGCGGTCGATTTTAAAATATCAATGCGATCAAAGGCTTCCGGGTTTTTGTTGAGGCCGCGCCGCAAGCTGGCTCCGAATGCGAGCCGCAATTCCGTGCCGATATTGAATTTGCTGACCATCCCGGCCCGAGCAAGCTCCACCCGCTCCCCCTCAGGCACCCCGGAACCACCGTGAATGACGAGGGGTGTGTCGGGGGCCGAATGGCGTATTTTCTTCAATAATTCAATGTTTAACCCGGCATTGCTCGATGTCTGAAGGTGGGTGTTTCCGGCAGAAACCGCCATCGCATCTACCCCGGTTTCGGCGGCAAACCGAGCGGCCTCTGCCGGATCGGTGCCCATCGACGCCGCCCCGGAGGCATAGCCGACAACACCAATCTCACCTTCGCAAGACACACCCGCAGCATGACTCATCTCGGCGACTATGCGCATGATTTCAATGTTTTCCGCGAGGCTCTTAAGGCTTCCATCAAACATTACCGAAGAGAAACCCTCTTCGACAGCAACCCGACACTCCTCAAGTGATCGACCGTGATCAAGATGAACAACGACCGGAACGCTCGTATTTTCAGCAAGATAGACCAGCATCTTCGCCCAGATGGGCAGCGGCATGTGAGCCCGTGCTCCCGGGCCGACTTGCAGGATGACCGGGCAATTCTCCGCCTCCGCCGCCGCCGCATATGCCCGCGCGTCCTCCCAGCCCAGACAGACCAGTCCCGCGACCGCATAGCCCTGCGTCCGCGCCGGGATTAAAACCTCCGAAAGGGTGGCCAATGCCATGAATTCGTTCCTATTTGAACTTCGCGATCATGTCCTTGATGCCCGGGATCGTCTCGATCTGATAGGCGTGGCTCGGTTGGAAATACTGGACCAGGGATCGCTGGGACAGCCCGCCCAGAATGGTGAAATAGTACATCTCATAGCCCGGGAGCACGGCACATGGGTGGTATCCCTTGTCGATGCAGACCGTCGACCCGTCCACGATGTGATAGGCGTCACCCGGCTTGCCATCCTCGCGCTGGAGCATCTGCAGCCCCGAACCGCGGTTTGGACGGAAGCGAAAGTTGTAGGTCTCGTCGTGGCGCGTCTCTGTCGGCATTCGATCTGTGTCGTGCTTGTGGCTCGGAAAACCCGACCAACCACCAGCACCCACAGTGAACAATTCACTCACCAGCAATCGCCCGACCTTGTCGGCCTGTTTCTGGCCAAGAATGTGCTTGATCTTTCGGTGGGTCTTGGTGTCGTCACTGCCATACTGGACGAGGTCGATCTCGTCTTTGCGAACTGCAAACGGGCTCAGGACCTTGTCGAACTTTGCTCCGGCGACAAACACCTCCGCCGTATCTGAGAGGCACACCATCCGTGCTTTGACGCCAGAAGGCACGTATACGCCTTCCGGTTCGCCATCCCAAACATCAACGCCGCGCCCCCCGATCCCGCCAAACTGCGCACCCTCAGCCTCGACATCGATCAGACCCGTAGCCGGAACGACGCAAGTCTCGTAACCCGGGACCTGATACTCAAAGACCTGATCTCGGGTCAATTTGACGATGTTGAAGTAGTTCAGCGGCACCAACGGGTCGTCGACATCAACGATTGGGCTGTTGTGATTGTCATAAGGAGCGATATGCATGGTTTTTCCTTTGGAGCGACGCTAGGCGGGCGAAGGGGCTGGGCGACTTGCCATGAAACTGTCGAGTTCTTGCGTGGTCGGCATCGCCGGTGCGCAGGCCACCTTTGAGACGACTATCGCGGCGGCCGCAGAACCCCGCAGGACTGCCTCCGACAAGGGGCGTCGAGCGGCGAGAGATGCGAGGAATCCGGCCATAAACGCGTCCCCCGCGCCGGTCGGTTTGAGGGCCTCTGTGCGGTATATGCCGGTGCGGAATTCATCGTCACCGGCCAGAGTGATCGCGCCATTTTCGCCCATCTTGTAGACGACGATCCTGTCGGAGTGTCGCGCCAGTGCTCGCGCAGCGTCCAAGCCCTTCTCATAGTCTCCGGCCAGAAAGCCAAACTCCAAGTCGTTGCCGACGATGATGTCTGCCATTTCCGCGGCGCGAGCATAGGTGCTTTCTGCGTCCTTGGGCGATGTCCAGCTGTAAGGCCTGTAGTCGATATCGAAGATGATGGGCCGACCGGCAGCCTTGGCGAGATCGAAGGCGCGGAACGCGGCCGTGCGCGATGGTTCTGCTGCAAAAACCGTTCCGGTAGTGATAAGTCCGTCAAAGGCGGCATATTCGGGACGCTCCACGTCGGCCACCGTCATCTGGAAATCCGCGGCGCCGTTGCGGTAGATCACGGATTGCGTGTTCTCCAATCTCGTTTCGACGACGGCCAGAGAGTTTCGGGCTTCGCCGCCGACCGTGGCCACAAGGCTTCGATCCACTCCGTATGCATCGAGTTGCGCCTTGGCAAACCGGCCCACCGCATCGTCCGAGACGCAGGTGAGCAGAGCCGCGGACGCCCCCTGGCGGCAGAGGCCCACGGCGATATTCGCCGATGACCCGCCCAGTGCGGCTGAGAACGCGGTTGCCGTTTCGATCTCGGTGCCCGGCGGATCGGCATAGAGATCCATACCGGCTCTGCCGATAACGAGAAAATGTGTTCCGTTGATCAAGGACATTTCTTAGCCAGGCTGTGTTTGTGAACTTGCGTGGTTTCGGCCGGCAAGATAACAATTTTGCAACCGGTTGCAAATGGAATCAGGAATGACAGACGCGCGTAGAGAAATTGGCGTCGGGATCGTCGGCGGCGGCTACATGGGCAAAGCGCATGCGGTGGCAATGTCCTCCGTTGCGGCGGTGTTCGATACGTCCTTGCGTCCGAGGCTCGAAATGGTTGCGGCGGGATCGTCCGCCTCGGCTGAGAGGTATCGTGACGCATTTGGCTTCGCACGCTACACGGGTGACTGGCGTGTGCTGGTGACTGATCCGAAGGTGGAGGCCATCGTCATCGCTTCGCCGCAGGAGACGCATCGGGCGATCGCGGAGGCGGCGTTTGCCTTGGGAAAACCAGTTATGTGCGAAAAGCCGCTGGGCAAGGACGTTGCCGACAGCCGGGCGATGGTCGCGGCGGCGCAAGCGTCCGGACTGCCGAACATGGTCGGCTTCAACTACATTAGAACTCCCGCCAGCCAATTCGCCCGAAAGCTGATTGCCGACGGGGTGATCGGCGATATCACGTGGTTCCGCGGTGAACACACGGAGGATTTCTTCGCCGATCCGGATGAGCTTGCAACGTGGCGCTGCCAAGGCAAATCCAACGGGACGATGGGCGATCTCGCACCTCACATGATCAATGCGGCGCTGGCATTGATCGGGCCAATCCAAAGCCTTTCGGCAAAGATCGAGACGGTTCACCGCACGCGACCCGGACAGGACGGCCCAGTGACCGTCGACAATGACGATCAGGCGCAGCTCATGTGCCGGTTTGACAGCGGCGCTATGGGGCAGATGCATTTCAGTCGGGTCGCGATGGGGCGCAAAATGGGCTACGCCTACGACATCCACGGCACCAAGGGGGCGATCCGGTTTGATCAGGAAGATCAGAACGCCATCTGGCTCTACAAGTTGAGCGATACGCCGGCAGAGCGCGGATTTCGCAAGATCCTCACGGGACCGGAACATCCGGACTATGCCGCTTTTTGCCAGGGGCCGGGGCACGGAACCGGCTATCAGGACCAGATCATCATCGAAGCCAAGGATTTCCTCGTGGCCATCGAAACCGGCAAGAGCATCTGGCCGACGTTTCAGGATGGGCTGGCTGTCAATCAGGTGGTCGCCGCTGCTTTTGCATCAGACCAGGCCCGTGCCTGGGTCGATGTCGCTTCGGTCTAGGGAGGAACCATGACCATACAGATCGGAAACGCCCCATGTTCATGGGGGGTGGAGTTTGCCGACGACGACCGCAACCCGGCGTGGCGCGAGGTGCTTCGCCAATGTGCCGGAGCAGGCTATCGCGGAATAGAGCTCGGGCCTGTTGGCTTCATGCCGGAAGATCCGCACGTTCTTGCCGAGGCGCTCGATGAATTCGGCCTGACATTGACCGGAGGGGTCGTGTTCCGTCCGTTTCACGATGCGTCCAGATGGGACGATGTGCTTGACGGCGCGATCCGTACGGCAAAGGCGCTTCAGGCGCATGGTGCCAAGCATTTCGTCTTGATCGACTCCATTTCTCCGCGCCGCGCGCCAACTGCCGGTCGTGCGACCGAAGCAGAACAAATGGATGCGGCAGAGTGGGACGCGTTTCGGGGCCGGATCGAAACCGTCGCTCGCATGGGGGCTGAGGAGTATGGGCTGACCCCATCGATCCACGCCCACGCGGCAGGGTTCATCGATTTCGAGCCGGAGCTCGAACGGCTTCTGGGAGAGATCGACGAAAGCATTCTCAAGATCTGCTTCGATACGGGCCATCACTCCTACGCGGGGTTCGATCCAGTGGCTTTCATGCGGCGCCATGTCGGGCGAATAAGCTACATGCACTTCAAGGACATAGATCCCGAGGTAAAGGCTCGAGTCGTGGCCAATCGAACCGATTTCTACACGGCTTGCGGGCTGGGCATTTTCTGCAACCTCGGTCAAGGAGACGTGGATTTCCCGTCCGTCCGACAGATCCTGCTGGACGCGGGTTTCGAGGGGTGGTGCACAGTCGAGCAGGACTGCGATCCGACATTGCCCGGCACCCCCGAAGAGGACGCGAGGGCAAATCGGACCTATCTTGAAAGCATCGGGTTTTAAGAGGCATTAACGATGAGCAAGCTGAATTGGGGGATGATCGGCGGCGGCGAAGGAAGCCAGATCGGGCCTGCGCACAGGCTTGGCGCGGGCCTCGACGGGGCTTTTGATTTCGTGGCAGGGGCGCTGGATCACCGTGCCGACGCCGGGCGCGACTACGGTCAAAGGCTCGGCCTTGTGTCCGACCGAGCGTACGGGGACTGGCGAGAGATGTTGGCAGGTGAGACCGGCCGGGCGGATCGTGTGGATCTCGTCACCGTCGCGACGCCGAATGCGACGCATTTCGAGATCACCGCAGAGTTCCTGAAAGCCGGGTTCAACGTGCTTTGTGAAAAGCCGATGACGATGACCGTCGGCGAGGCGGAGCACATCGTCGGGCTGGCCCGCGAGACCGGACAGATATGCGCCGTAAACTACGGCTATACGGGCTATGCACTGGTGCGGCACATGCGGGCGATGGTCGCGCGCGGCGATCTCGGCAAGGTTCGTCTGGTGAAGGCCGAGTTTGCCCACGGTCATCACGCCGATGCCGCAGACGCGGACAATCCCCGCGTCCGTTGGCGCTACGATCCGGCGCAGGCCGGCGTGTCGGCGCAATTCGCCGATTGCGGCATACATGCGCTGCACATGGCCAGCTTTGTGACCGGTCAAAACGTAACGACGCTGTCAGCCGATTGCGTGTCCTGCATCGAAAGCCGGACGCTCGAAGACGACGCGATGGTCAACTTCCGGATGGACGGCGGCACCGTTGGCAGGCTTTGGACCTCGTCAATCGCGATTGGGCGCCAGCACGGTCTGACGCTTCAGGTCTTTGGCGAAAAGGGAGGGTTGCGTTGGGCGCAGGAACAGCCGAACCAGCTTTTCTGGATGCCACTCGGACAAAGATTGCAGACGATCGAGCGCGGTGAAGGGAACTTGTCGCCCGAAGCTGACCGGGCCAGTCGTGTCACGGTCGGGCACGCCGAGGGGATGCCGCTGGCCTTTGCCAACATCTATAGTGATCTGGCAGAAGCGATCCGCGCCAAGAAGGAAGGCCGGCCCTGCGACCCCGCGGCGGATCTGTTCCCGCGTGCCGAAGACGGGTTGCGGTCGATGGCTGCCGTGTTCGGTGTGGCGGAAAGCGGCAAGGCCGACGGCCAATGGGTGGATGCGCGGCCACCGATGTTTCGCTGATCAGGGCAGGGGGCGTAGCGTCCGGCGATCCACGATGTCGCAATCGAACAGTATCTGTTCCGGGGCGCGGTCTGGATCGTCGAGCAACGCCTCTATCTGATCGATCGACGCTCGCACGATGTGTTGAATCGGCTGGCGGATCGTCGTCAAGGCGATGTTCTGCCAGCCTGCCATCTCCATGTCGTTGAGGCCAAGCAAACCAATATCTTCCGGGACCCGGAGACCGGCCTCTCGAATGGCGGACATGGCGCCAATGGACAAAACGTCGTCACCGCAAAAGTAGGCTTCCTGGATTGGCGATTGCAGCAATTCCATCATCTTTTGGCGTCCTGCCGAAAAACTGTAATCCTCGGCGAAGTCGACCGTCGGCGTCACCTCGGCCTCGGCAAGGGCTTCGGAAAAGCCTGCCAGGCGATCTTGGGTCGAGGTCGCAATCGCCGGTCCACCCAGAAAGCCGATTTCCCGGTAGCCTCGCGAAATCAACGTCCGGGCTGCGAGCCTTCCGCAAGCGACGTTGTCGACGCTGACGATGGGAATTCGTGGCGTATCGGATTTCCGGCCAAAGGCGTGAACGACAGGCACGCCAGCCTCGTGGAAAGACATTGAGAAATTTGGGCTCAACGTTGACGAAGCCACCACGACGGCATCGACGGAATACTGTTTCAGCAGCCGCACGGAATTCTCTGCGTCGGTCTGATCACTCAGATTGACAAGCAGCGGTCGCAGCCCTCGGTCCTGCAGCCCACGGGTGAAGCGGTCGAAGATATCCAGAAAGATCGGGTTTCGAAAATTGTTCGCGACCAGTCCGATCAGCTTCGTGCGCCGTGTGGTCAGACTGCGGGCAAGCACGTTTGGGCTATAGCCCAGCTCTTTCGCGGCCTTCTCAACCTTTGCTCGGGTCCGCGCCGAGACAGAGGCGCCCTCGGTAAACGTCCGCGAAACGGCAGAGCGCGAGACGCCCGCCCGAAGTGCCACATCCCTGAGTGTTATCGACATGCGCTACGGTCCTTTTTCGCATCATGGACCAGCCGGACGATACCGACAAGAATTGGTCTTCTTCTGGCCTGACCTCGAAGTCCAACGTGTGCGATCATCGGTTCGCTCTCACGGATCATCGCGCCGTCGCAACGCTCTTAGGGCGAGAGATACTTTGGACGAGCAGAGCAGGGCGGGTCGTGAACTCGGCCCCGATCGACAAGTTTTCACCAATGGTGTGCGGCAAATATCCATGCGACACAGGAGGCTCCGAATTCCCGATATGCGGCAGGTGACCGTCGATCAGAGCGTCGAGGGCGACTGGCCAAGTCGGGCCCCCACAGATCAGTGCCGACCACAGAGGTGGCAGGTCATTGACCCATAGGTCCCAACACGGGACAAGGGGGCCGAAAGCAAAGGACGCTGCCATGTTTGACTTGAACCACCCGTTGTTTCTGCCCGTCTGGCGGCGCTACGCGACTGTCGCGGTCTCCATCTCTTGGCTGCTGCTCGAACTCAGCCGGAATGAGGTGTTCTGGACAATACTTGCGGCAGCCATGTCGGGGTGGGCCATCAAGGGGCTGTTGATCAGCTTTGATGAAGAGGCCGCTCGTGCCAAGGACGGGAAAAACGCGTCATCAGCAGATCAGACACCTCCGGACGGCGACAAATGACCTATTCGCGGCGCAAATTTGTGGGCAAGGGCGATAAAGCGGCTGTCGACATCCCAGCTTCGGCGTAGCACCCCCGTCAGGCTGGCAGCCGTGCCGGGCAACTAGTGCTGCCCTGCTTCCCAAACCGCGAACTCCGCCGCGCACTTCCGCTCCAGCTTTTCGCGCATTTCGGTTGAAAGTTCAGCATCGACTTTCGGGGATACGTTGAGCCTCGGCAGGTCGATCTTGAGTTGCAGCCGGCTCTCGAGATAGTCGATCAGTTTCGGCTGAGCTTCATAGCGAAAAAGGTGGTTCACAGCCAAATGACCGTCGCCGTCGTTCAGGAATTTTGCCTGTGATCCGACGGCGGCGAAGGGGGCGGGTTTGCCCCGCACATACTCGCCGACGAAATCATCAAAGCTAATGCCGCGAGTGCTGTTGGGATGGCCGACCAGATCGTCCCGGCTGCGGTATCGGTACCAGCTGGCCAGCCAGTCCACGGGGTGGCGTACGACGGCCAGCGTTTCCATCTCCTGACCGCCTGCCTGTTTGAAATAGGGGGCCAGAAAGCGTCTGTACCGATAAACAGGCGAATGCTTGAGAATCGGCGGATCGCGCAGCACCATCGAGGCACGAGGAGCCAAAGCGCCTTCGATTGCGGTGGTGCCTGTCTTGGGAACGGCCAGAAAAACAAGCTTCTCTTTCCAAAAAACCAACACTTTACGGCCCTTCCACGGTTCTGGTGCACGATGTGCGTCCTCGTAAACTACTCCTTAACCAGTCCGAATAAAAAGTGGGTCTGGCAGATTTAGCTTGAAATGTTCTTATTTTGTCCTCATGTATGGCGGGAACTAAACAAGAACAAACGCAGCAATTGCCGCCCGGTCAGGGGTGTGGAATAAGGATGTGAAATCATGGCAACGGCAGAACTTTTGAAAATGGACGACAAGCGCAAGGCAGACAAACAGAAGGCGCTTGATTCTGCGCTGGCTCAGATCGAACGTCAGTTCGGCAAAGGCTCTATCATGAAGCTCGGCGGGCAGAATCAGATGCCCGATATCGAAGCGACGTCGACCGGATCCCTCGGCCTCGACATCGCCCTCGGAATTGGTGGTCTTCCAAAGGGCAGAATCATCGAGATTTACGGCCCGGAAAGCTCGGGCAAGACGACGCTCACGCTGCATTCCATCGCGGAAGAGCAAAAGAAGGGCGGCGTCTGCGCATTCGTGGATGCCGAGCACGCGTTTGACCCCAGCTACGCCAAGAAACTCGGTGTGAACCTTGACGAGCTGCTGATTTCGCAGCCCGATACCGGCGAGCAGGCGCTCGAGATCGTGGATACCTTGGTCCGGTCCGGCGCGGTCAATCTCGTCGTCGTCGATTCGGTTGCCGCCCTGACGCCAAAGTCCGAGCTCGAAGGCGACATGGGCGATAGCAGCGTCGGCGTTCACGCCCGGCTGATGTCTCAGGCCATGCGCAAGCTGACCGGCTCTATCAGCCGGTCTGGCTGCATGGTCATCTTCATCAATCAGATCCGGATGAAAATCGGCGTGATGTTCGGCAGCCCGGAGACAACGACAGGCGGCAATGCCCTGAAATTCTATGCTTCCGTGCGTCTGGATATCCGTCGGATCGGCTCGGTCAAGGATCGCGACGAGGTCGTGGGCAACACGACCAGGGTCAAGGTGGTCAAGAACAAGGTCGCACCGCCATTCAAGCAGGTCGAGTTTGACATCATGTATGGAGAAGGCATCTCCAAGATGGGTGAGCTGCTGGATCTGGGGGTGAAGGCCGGCGTGGTCGACAAGGCTGGCGCATGGTTCTCCTATGGAGACGAGCGGATTGGGCAAGGTCGTGAAAACGCCAAGACCTTCCTGCGTGAGCACGAAGCGATGGCAATCGAGATCGAAGACAAGATCAGAGCCTCGCACGGTCTGGATTTCGATTTGGCGCTGCCCGGTGGCGAACTCGACGAAGATGACGCCATGGTCGAGTAGATCTCGACCATCGGATTGAAATGAAGAAAGGGGCATCCGGCAGCGGGTGCCCTTTTTGCTATGCTCTTGGCGGTGGACAGTGCGGCGGGTGGGCGGTATTCCTCGCGAGCCGCAAATTTCAGCCCGAAAGACGATCATGACATCGCTCTCTGACATCCGATCCACATTCCTCGATTTCTTTGCGCGTCAAGGACATGAAGTTGTTGCCTCCTCGCCCTTGGTGCCGCGCAACGACCCGACCCTGATGTTTGCCAATTCGGGTATGGTGCAGTTCAAGAACCTGTTCACAGGTGTCGAACAGCGCGACTACACCCGTGCGACGACGGCGCAGAAATGTGTTCGGGCGGGCGGCAAGCACAACGACCTCGACAACGTCGGCTATACGGCACGCCACCTCACGTTCTTCGAGATGTTGGGCAACTTTTCCTTCGGAGACTACTTCAAGGAAGAAGCGATCCCTTTTGCATGGGAACTGCTGACCAAGGACTTCGGGCTCGACAAGGAACGCCTCCACGTCACGGTCTATCACACCGATGACGAGGCCGCAGCGATCTGGGGCAAGATCGGGGTGCCCGACAGCCGTATCATCCGAATTGCGACGGACGACAATTTCTGGCGGATGGGGCCAACCGGCCCCTGTGGCCCCTGCACCGAGATCTTCTATGACCACGGAGATCATATCTGGGGTGGACCGCCGGGCAGCCCAGAAGAAGACGGCGATCGTTTCATCGAGATCTGGAACGTCGTCTTCATGCAGAACGAGCAGTTTGCAGACGGCACGATGCGTCCGCTCGACAATCAGTCCATTGACACCGGCATGGGGCTGGAGCGGTTTGCCTCCTTGATGCAGGGCACGAACAGTGTGTTCGAAACCGATCTGCTAAAGGCTCTCGTGGAATCGGCGGCCAATGCGACGAACCGTGATACCGACGACGCCTCCCTGGCCCACCTGCGGGTGATGGCCGATCATTTGCGGACGTCGTCCTTCCTGATCGCCGAAGGCGTTCTGCCATCGAACGAGGGGCGTGGATATGTTCTGCGCCGGATCATGCGCCGCGCCATGCGGCATGCGCACTTGCTGGGAGCAAAAGACCCGGTGATGCACCGGTTGGTGCCTGAACTTATCAAGCAGATGGGCGGAGCCTATCCCGAACTGGGGCAAGGCCGCCGCCAGATCGAAGAGACCCTGCTGGCCGAGGAGACCCGCTTCAAGCAGACCTTGGACCGCGGTCTCAAGCTGCTGGACGAGGAGCTTGCCGCACTGCCCGAAGCCGCCGAACTGCCCGGCGCGACGGCTTTCAAGCTCTATGACACCTATGGCTTTCCATTGGACCTGACCCAGGATGCCTTGCGTGAGAAGGGCCGCTCCGTCGATGCCGAAGGCTTTGATGCTGCGATGGCGGAGCAGAAGGCCAAGGCTCGTGCCGCTTGGGCCGGAACCGGCGAGACGGCAGACGCAAGCGTCTGGTTCGATCTTGCAGACGCGCATGGTGTGACGGAATTTCTCGGGTATGACACCGAAGTCGCCGAGGGCGAGGTTCTCGCGATGGTTGCTTCTGACGGAAGCACCCAGCCCACGGCCGCCAAGGGAGACAAGGTCCAGATCATCCTGAACCAGACCCCGTTCTATGCGGAATCGGGTGGTCAGGTCGGTGACACCGGCGTGCTGGAGACATCCACCGGCAAAGCGACGATCACAGACACGCGCAAGACCGCTGGTCTCTTCATCCACTTCGCCGAAGTCAGCGATGGGGAAATCAAGGCCGGTCAGGGCGCCGAGCTGAGGGTCGATCATGCCCGCCGCACCGATATTCGGGCCAATCACTCGGCCACGCACCTGCTGCATGAGGCGCTACGCTCTGCCTTGGGTGATCACGTCGCGCAACGCGGCTCTCTGAATGCGCCCGATCGGCTGCGCTTCGATTTCAGCCACGGAAAGGCCATCACCGCAGAGGAACTGGCCGGTATCGAGGCCGAAGTGAATGCGATGATCCGGCAGAACGCCCCGGTGGAAACCCGGATCATGACACCGGATGATGCCCGCGAGATCGGCGCTCAGGCCCTGTTTGGCGAGAAATACGGTGATGAGGTCCGCGTGGTCTCCATGGGCGTGCTCGACGGTTCAGGCAAAGGCGCGGACGGCAAGACCTATAGCCTTGAACTGTGCGGCGGCACCCACGTGCGTCAAACCGGTGACATCGGCGCTTTCGTCACCCTCGGCGACAGCGCGTCCAGTGCCGGTGTGCGTCGGATCGAGGCTCTAACGGGGCAGGCGGCGCTGGACTACCTCTCCGGTCAGGACAAGCGCCTGGCGGAAGTGGCGAGCCTGCTCAAGGCGCAGGGCGGCGAGGTCGTGGAACGTGTGCGGAGCCTGATGGAAGAACGTAAGGCATTGGCCAACGAGGTGGCGCAGCTTCGGCGTGATCTGGCGATGTCGGGTGGTGCCAAGGCCGAGGAACCGGCCAAGCAGATCAATGGGATCGCCTTCAAGTCTCAGGTCCTGAGCGGCGTGACCGGCAAAGATCTGCCTGCCCTCGTCGACGAGATGAAAGCCCAGATCGGATCGGGAGCCGTCCTCTTGATTGCGGACACCGGCGGCAAGGCGGCAATTGCGGCGGGCGTGACCAGTGACCTCACCGGCTCTCTCTCTGCCGTCGATATCTTGCGCGCCGCGGTCGCGGAGCTTGGCGGCAAAGGTGGTGGCGGACGGCCCGACATGGCGCAAGGCGGCGGCGCCTCGGCCGATAATGCAGAGGCTGCGATCAAGGCGGCAGAAGCCGTCATCGGAGGATAACATGAGCGCATTGTGGATTGCCAACGTGCTGGTCACCGACGAGGCGGCCTATGGAGAATATGCCAAGCGGGCCACGGTCGCGATCAACGACCATGGCGGCTATTTCATCGCGCGTGGTGGCGCTTATGAGCAGCTTGAGGGCCGGGATCGACCACGCAATGTCGTGGCTCGTTTCCCCAGCCTGCAGGCGGCACACGACTGCTATTATTCCGACGCGTATCAAGATGCCCTCAGCTATGCCAAAGGCGCGTCCGAGCGCGATCTTGTCATCGTAGAAGAGTTCGAGCCCTAGGTTCGGCCGCTCTGATCGGCGCCGCCGGCATTGGGATAAAAACCAAAAACGCCGGGGTCTTGCCCCGGCGTTTCTGTATTATTCCAAGGCCCTAGCTGGCCGCACGGGATTGGCGCTTGCGCTCGTGCGGGTCGAGATAGCGTTTGCGCAGCCGGATCGAATTCGGCGTCACTTCCACCAACTCATCGTCATCGATATAGGCGATGGCCTGCTCCAGCGACATGATCACGGGCGTCGTCAGGCGAACGGCTTCGTCGGTGCCCGAGGCGCGAACGTTGGTCAGTTGCTTGCCCTTGAGCGGGTTCACTTCAAGGTCGTTCTCACGGCTGTGCTCACCAATGATCATGCCCTCGTAGACGGCATCTTGGGGCACGACAAACATCTTGCCGCGATCTTCGAGCTTCCACAGGGAATAGGCGACGGCAGTCCCGGAGCCCATGGAAACAAGTACGCCCTGACGACGACCCTGAATCGGGCCTCGGTGGGCTGTCCAGCCGTGGAAGATGCGGTTCAAAACGCCCGAACCGCGCGTGTCGGTCAGGAATTCGCCGTGATAGCCGATGAGGCCGCGCGACGGGACATGCGCGATGATCCGGGTCTTGCCGGCACCGGCGGGCTTCATCTCGACCAGGTCGCCTTTGCGAGGCCCGGTCAGCTTTTCGACGACCGCGCCGGTATATTCGTCATCGACATCGACGGTGACTTCCTCGACCGGCTCCATGCGGACGCCGTCCTCGTCTTTGAAGATGACCTGCGGACGCGAAATCGACAGCTCGAAGCCTTCACGGCGCATGTTTTCGATCAACACGCCCATCTGAAGCTCGCCACGGCCCGAAACCTCGAAGGCCTCGCCACCGGGGGTGTCGGCGATCTTTATGGCGACGTTGGATTCAGCTTCTTTGAGAAGCCGCTCGCGGATGACGCGCGATTGCACCTTCTTGCCGTCGCGACCCGCCAAGGGAGAATCGTTGATGCCGAAGGTGACGGTGATGGTCGGCGGATCGATCGGCTGCGAGGGGATCGCCTCGTCGACCGACAGGTCGCAAAGCGTATCGGCCACGGTCGCCTTGGTCATGCCCGCGATGGTCACGATATCGCCGGCTTCGGCCAGATCGATTGCCTGCTGACCCAGGCCGCGGAACGCCAGAATTTTCGAGACGCGGAATTGCTCGATCTTGTCGCCCTTGCGGGACAGAGCCTTGATCGTCTCACCCGCCTTCAGGGTGCCGGATTCGACGCGGCCGGTCAGAACGCGGCCCATGAACGGGTCGGACGACAGGGTCGTGGCGAGCATCCTGAAGGGTTCGGTCTTGTGTTCCTGCTGCTTGGGCGGCTCGACATGGGCGATGATCAGATCGAAGAGCGCGTCGAGATTCTTGCGCGGTCCGTCCAATTCGGTATCCGCCCAACCTGCGCGACCCGATGCGTAAAGATGAGGGAAATCAAGCTGTTCATCGGTGGCGTCCAGGTTGGCGAACAGGTCGAAACACTCGTCGAGGGCGCGATCGGGCTCGGCATCGGCCTTGTCGACCTTGTTCAGGACAACGATTGGCTTGAGACCAAGGGCGAGTGCTTTCGACGTGACGAATTTGGTTTGTGGCATCGGGCCTTCGGCGGCGTCGACCAACAAGACGACGCCATCGACCATCGAGAGAATGCGCTCGACCTCGCCGCCGAAATCGGCGTGGCCGGGGGTGTCGACGATGTTGATGCGGATGCCGACATGCTCGACGCTCGTGCATTTCGCCAGGATCGTGATACCGCGCTCACGCTCGATATCGTTGCTGTCCATGGCCCGTTCGGTCGTGGCTTGGTTGTCGCGGTAGGTGCCGGACTGTTTCAGAAGTTCGTCCACGAGCGTGGTTTTGCCGTGGTCAACGTGCGCGATGATCGCGATATTGCGGATATCCATGGGTGATGCCTTTTTCGGAGTTGTCCGGCCCTTACCGTGCATCTGCAGAAAAGGCTAGGGGAAAGCCCGTTAATGCCGTGCGGTTGTTGAAAACAGGTTTATCACGATGATGCCGGCGAGGATCAGGGTGATGCCGAGGATCGCCGGCCAATCGAGTTTCTGACCATAGACGATATAGCCGATCAGCGCGATTAACGCGATCCCGAGACCTGACCACATCGCATACATGATGCCGACCGGCAGCGTCTTGAGCGTCAGCGACAGCATGTAGAACGAGATGGCATAGGCGATCACCGTCAGCACCGCCGGAAGCGGCTTTGTGAATTGCTGGCTGGCGTAAAGTGCTGATGTTCCGATGGTTTCCGCGATGACGGCGCAGATGAGTGTGACGTAGATCATTGTGAAATACCTGTGATTGTGCCGGTGGCTCGGCGACCGTAGGCCAGAATCGAAGCGCGGAGAAGGTGCATCTCGGCGGTTGGTGGAGGAGGGTCTTGCCCCGGGTCCGGGCCATTTCGCGTGTTTTTCGGCGGATTGGCGGCAATTTCACGGTGCTATCAGGCTATTGCGCTCTAACACCATGAAAAAGCTTCGTATTTCCCAAGCGGGACCGAGCGAGAGAATCAGGTGGCGATGTATCTGTCGCGGCGGTGATTGACGGTGATGATCAAATTCAGAATGACGGCCCCCAAAAGCGACCAGCCAACTATTTTTGCCGGAAACAAAAATAAAGATCCGGCGAAGATCAGAGCGTCCGCGATGAGCTGCACATAGCCTGCCTTGAAGCTGAAACGGTCCTGAACGATGAGGGCGAGCACCCCGAAACCGCCAAGAGAACCGTTATGGCGAAACATCGCCAGCAGGCCGGGGCCGATGAGTGCTCCGGCGATCAGCGCCGCCATCCACGGTTCGAGATGGTCGATGGTAAAGCCATAAGGCAGCAATTCGGTGACCAGGGACAGGCCGGTCACCGAGATCAGCGATTTGATCGTGAATATCGGCCCCAGACGCACATAGGCCAGAATGTAAAACGGCAGGTTGATGACGAAGAACATCACGCCGAAGGACCATCCGGTGAGATAGGAGGCGATGACCGCCAGCCCCGCGGTTTGTCCTGTGATCAGGCCCGCATTCGTCAGAAAGTGCATCCCCAGCCCGCAAAGGAAGATGCCGAGGGCGAGCCCTTGGACATCCTCGAGAACCGAGTGTTTGATTTTGGGGGCAGAGGGCGTTTGCATGGCTGATTACTGTCTTGGTCGCGAAGGCAGATCAATCACGCCGCGCGAAAAGCGAAGAGCCGCCCCGTCAGGGCGGCTCAGGAACGATGGCAAAGCAGTGCCTTACATGGCTTTGTTGAGGTATTCGTCGACCTTTTCGAGATACCCCATCGTGGTCAGCCAGCTTTGATCCGGGCCGACCAGCAGCGCCAGATCCTTGGTCATGAAGCCGTCCTCGACGGTCTGCACGGTGACCTTTTCGAGGGTGGCGGCGAACTTGGCCAGCTGCTCGTTGCCGTCGAGCTTGGCGCGATGCTTGAGGCCGCCGCTCCATGCGTAGATCGAGGCGATCGAGTTGGTCGAGGTGGCTTCGCCCTTCTGGTGCTGGCGATAGTGCCGGGTGACGGTGCCGTGGGCGGCCTCGGCCTCGACGATCTTGCCATCGGGCGACATCAGCACGGAGGTCATCAGGCCGAGCGAGCCAAAGCCCTGCGCGACCGTGTCGGACTGCACGTCGCCGTCGTAGTTCTTGCAGGCCCAGACGTAGCCGCCCGACCATTTCATCGCAGAGGCCACCATGTCGTCGATCAGCCGGTGTTCGTAGTAGATGCCGGCCTTCTTGAACTGCTCTTCGAATTCTTCCTCGTAGACCTTCTGGAACAGGTCCTTGAAGCGGCCGTCATAGGCCTTGAGGATGGTGTTTTTCGTGGAGAGGTAGACCGGCCAGCCCTTGACCAGACCGTAGTTCATCGAGGCGCGGGCAAAGTCGATGATCGACTGGTCGAGGTTGTACATCGCCATCGTCACACCGGCGCCAGGTGCTTGAAATACCTCGCGTTCTATCACTTCGCCATCTTCGCCGACGAACTTGATCGTGACCGTGCCCTTGCCCGGAAAACGGAAATCGGTGGCGCGATACTGATCACCGAAAGCGTGCCGTCCGACGACGATCGGCTGGGTCCAGCCGGGCACGAGGCGGGGCACGTTCTTGCAGATGATCGGCTCGCGGAAGATGACGCCACCCAGGATGTTGCGGATCGTCCCGTTGGGGCTGCGCCACATCTGCTTGAGCCCGAATTCCTCGACCCGCGCCTCATCGGGAGTGATCGTCGCGCATTTGACGCCGACACCGTATTTCTGGATCGCATGGGCGGCGTCGACGGTGATCTGATCGTCGGTTTCGTCGCGGGTTTCGATGCCCAGATCGTAATATTTCAGGTCAATGTCCAGATAGGGCAGGATCAGCTTCTGCTTGATGAAATCCCATATGATGCGGGTCATTTCGTCGCCGTCGAGTTCGACGATGGGGTTTTCAACCTTGATCTTGGTCATGTGTCCGGCCTCTCTTGGCGATGGTAAATCTGCGTGTCGCATAGCGCAAAAATCCGGGACTGTGAAGGGCAGTATACAGTCGTATACAATTTGCCCGAGCCGATCCCGGATGTGGCTAGTCGGCTTTTAGCTCATCACAGAGACTGCGCCGTTAACAGGCCCAATTTGACCGAAATCGCGCTGCGGTATGACGTCGGTCTCCCGTCGGTATTGCGTCGGTGTCGTTTTCGGCATTTGTGCCGGGGCCTTGCCGTTACCACCAGGGGCGCGGCGTTAGCGGTGTTTTAGGCTTTGCATCCAAAGCCATGGCGTCGGCCCGGCCCGCCATTCCCAGAGCATCAGAAGCCGGTCGAGGTCGGACAATTCCTCGGCCCAGTCGGGCAGGGCGGCGCTGTCCAGCGCCCGGTCGATCCGGGTGACATGGTGCGTCGCTGCGAACCGTTCGCTCAGCCGTGATGACAAATTGGGCACCATTGAATCGTGCACCTCGACCAGAATGTCGGCGCTGGCCAGATCCGGGGCGGCGGCGGGATCGAGCAGGGCGTCTTCGCCGCCCTCGATGTCGCAGAGCACGAGGCTCCGCCCGGTGCCCAGAACCGAGAGCCCGCCGTGGTCGATCTCGGCCCCGATCTCGATCCGGTCGGCGACCCCGTTGGCCGCGGCCAGATCGGCACAGAGCGCACGCGCTTTCGGGTCGCTGTCCCGCGCGATGATCCGCGCCTTGGGCATTCGCAGCGCCAGCCCGATGGCGTAGTATCCCTCGGCCGCCCCGATATCGAGGATCAGCGGATAGTCTCGTGCGACGATCTCTTCGATCACCGGTGCGAGCGACGCCTCGTAGCAGCCGAGCCGGCGCGGCACATAGCCCCCCTCGGAGGCGCGCGTGTCGTAGATCATCCCGGTAAAGGGCCCGTGCCCGACGATCGGCGCGTCACGTTTGCGCAGGGTGTTGGCGATCACCTGCGACCGCCATTTGGCCAGAAGCCGCAGCGATTGGGTCAGGGTCCGGACGGAGGGCTCGCCGCCGGTCATGGCCCGCAACTGGTTGGTCACGGCGGTGGTCAGCTCCGAGGGCTTTGGCCCGTCAGGCATTGGCGAACCACGCGTCGATCCGGCCCTTGATCCCGTCCCAGAGAGCAGGGGCGCCGCGCTTGACCTTGACGCCGACGCGGCTTTCCAGCTGCTCGGGCGTGACGTTGTATTCGGGCCATGTGCCGCCGCCGGATTCGAGGTTGTGCATGACGGGCTGCACCCGGTCGATACTCTTGGCGAAGATCGCGTCGTCGGTCTCGGCGGTTTCGAATTCCTCCCAGAGCGCGCGCAGCCCGTCGCGCTGATCGGCGGGCAGGAGGCCGAAGATCCGGTCGGCGGCGAGCTGTTCGACCCGCGCCATCTCGACCGGGTCGTGGTCGCCGTGGATCGGGTTGTCGCCGGCGTCGATCTCGACCAGATCGTGCAGCAGGAGCATCTTGATCACCCGGTCCACCTTGACCGGTTTGACCGCGTGCTCGGACAGGATCAGCGCGTAGAGCGCGATGTGCCAGGAATGCTCGCCCGAGTTCTCGCGCCGGGAGCCGTCGCAGAGCGTCGTCCCGCGCAGGACGGATTTCAGTTTGTCGGCCTCGTTGAGAAAGGCGAATTGCGCGTTGAGCCGGGCGGTCTGGGAATCTGCTGTCATGGGCGCAGGGTAGGACGTGGCGACGGCAGGGAACAAGCCGCAAACGTCAGGCGAGCTGTCCTTTGGTCCGGGCCGAGGCGGGCTTTGACACGCCGGTGCAGAGCAGCCCGTCGAAAAAGGTCCGATCGGGGAAGCCGTCCCAGGGATAGAGCCCGTGCCACGCGTTGAGTAGCGCCTCGATGATCGCCGGATCGAGCGGATCGGATTCGAGGGCGTTGAGCCGGTCGAGCGCGCTGATCTGCGGGATTTGCTCAAGCCCGATGACCGGCCATGTCCCGTCGGCCAGATGCGCGGCATCGACCTTGTGCAGCGCGATGATCTCGGCCGGGGTCAGCGGCGCCGCCACGGCATCGAAGGGTTGCTGCCGCAGGGTGAAGGCGCACAGGGGCGTGGCTTCGGTGGTGACCACCTGTCCGACGCCGTACTGGCCGTTGAACAGGGGGACGAGGAAGATATCCGCTTGGTCGTAACGCACGGCTCAGTGCCCGCCCTCGTCATCGGTCGGGTTCATCACCCGCCCGGTGCCCAATTGCCCGACCTTGGACGGATCCGTCGGACCTGCGGCCCGTTTCTGGGCGAGAAATTCCCGCGCCCGCCGTTCGGACAGCCGCACCCGCACCGCGGTGAGGAACGCCTCTTGCGTGGTCTGCGACGACGCGCCGATGATTTCGGCAACCTGGGCAATGAGCTTGTCATCGCCCAGTTCGGCCATCGCCTTGATCGTGTCCTGGGCCAGTGCGTCGGCCAGATCTTCGGTGATCCCCATGCTTGGCCCCTTTAGCGCGTGTTTTCTGTCATCCGGCGGCGGACATAGGTTTTCACCGTGTCGATCATCGGATCCATGTGGGGGTCTTCGAAGAAGTGGCCGGCGCCCTCGACTTCGTCGTGGGTGATCGTGATCCCCTTCTGCTCGTGCAGCTTGTTGACGAGGTTGACCGTGTCTTGCGGCGGCGCGACCCGGTCGGCCGAGCCGTTGATGATCAGACCTGAGGACGGGCAGGGCGCGAGGAAGCTGAAATCATACATGTTCGCGGGTGGCGAGACCGAGATGAACCCGGTGATCTCGGGCCGCCGCATCAGCAGTTGCATCCCGATCCACGCCCCGAAGGAGAAGCCGGCAACCCAACAATGCTTGGAGTTGTTGTTCATCGATTGCAGGTAGTCGAGCGCGGAGGCCGCGTCCGAAAGCTCTCCGATCCCCTGATCGTATTCGCCCTGGCTCCGCCCGACGCCGCGGAAGTTGAACCGCAGCACCGTGAAGCCCATTTCGTAGAAGGCGTAGTGCAGGTTGTACACGACCCGATTGTTCATCGTGCCGCCAAACTGCGGATGCGGGTGCAGCACGATCGCGATCGGTGCGTCACGATCCTTTTGCGGGTGGTAGCGGCCTTCAAGCCGGCCTTCTGGACCGGGGAAGATGACTTCGGGCATGGATATTCCTTGCAGCTGCGTCTGTTCATCGCGTTCCGCCGCGCCGGGGATTTCTTGACAGAAACTCTCAGGCACCTTAGAACAATTCTAAATTCGGCCGAACACGTCCGGCGGGGCTGTTAGGTGCCTAGTCAAGAGGTTGTCTGGCGTCAATGAAATTGAGCCTGTTGGTCCCTTCGCGGCCTGTAATTGACGGCTCTTCGAGGGGGGTTGGGATGAAACTATCCACCAAAGGGCGCTATGCCATGGTCGCTTTGGCCGATCTGGCGTTGCAGCCCGCCGATGCCTTGGTGTCGCTGGGCGAGATTTCGAAGCGGCAGGATGTGTCCTTGCCCTATCTGGAGCAACTCTTCGTGAAGCTTCGCCGCGCGGGGCTGGTCGAATCCGTCCGCGGGCCGGGCGGCGGCTACCGCCTTGCCCGGCAGCCGGCCGAAATCCGGGTGTCCGATATTCTGGGCGCCGTCGACGAGACCGTGAGCGCGATGCACAAGGGGGCCGGTGCCTCTGGTGCCGCCTCTGGTTCGCGCGCCCAGTCGCTGACCAACCGTTTGTGGGAGGGCCTGAGCGCCCATGTCTATGTGTTTCTGCATCAGACCCGCCTGTCGGATGTGATCGACAACACCCTGGCCCCCTGTCCGGCGGTGCCCAATCTGTTCGAGGTGGTCGATGAAGGCTGATCTCATGGGGGCGCTGCCCCCAAACCCCCGCCGCATTTGGTGCCAAAAGAAGCCGGCCGTTGTGAGGCGGGGCGTCTGATGGCGCGGGTCTATCTGGATTACAATGCCACGGCGCCGCTGCGTGCCGAGGCGCGGGCGGCGATGATCGCGGCGATGGACGTGGTGGGCAATCCGTCCTCTGTCCATGCCGAGGGTCGGGCTGCCAAGGCCTTGGTCGAACGCGCCCGGGCGCAGGTGGCCGAGGCCGTGGGCTGCAAGCCGGTGGAGGTGGTGTTCACCTCTGGGGCCACCGAGGCGGCCAGCGTTCTGGCCCGCCCTCGTCCGGGGCATGACGTTCTGGTCGACGAGACCGCCCACGATGCCCTCTGGGCCCATAACCGCATGGTGGATTGGGTGGCGCGCCCCGCCGGGCCGGGCCATACGCTGGCCATGGGCCTCGCCAACAGCGAGACCGGTGTGATCACCGAACCGCCTGAGAAGGTCGACGGCCAGTGGCCGGTGGGCGAGGCTCGTGCCGACTGGCTTTTGCTGGACGTGACCCAGGCCGTGGCTCGCATTCCGTTTTCCTTTGGCTGGTCGGGGGCGGATTTCGCCGTGCTGTCTGGCCACAAGTTCGGCGCCCCCAAGGGCGTGGGGGCCCTGATTGTCCGCGACGGGCTGGACATCGATGCGTTGAGCCATGGTGGCGGGCAGGAAATGGGTCGCCGCGCGGGCACCGAGAACATCATCGCCATCGCCGCGATGGGCGCTGCGGCCGAGGCCGCTCAGGCCGAATTGGCCGATGGTGCGTGGGACCGGGTTGCCAAACTTAGAAATATTCTAGAAGAGGCCATTGAGGCGCGCGCAGATCAGACTATTTTTGTCGGGAAAGACAAGAGCCGTTTGCCGAACACCTCCTGCATCATTGCCCCCGGCTGGAAGGGCGAGACGCAGGTGATGGCGATGGACCTTGCGGGATTTGCCATATCGGCGGGCTCTGCCTGTTCGAGCGGCAAGGTCCGTGAAAGCCGGGTCCTGCGCGCCATGGGCTTTGGCCCCGAAGAGGCGAGTTCCGCGATCCGCGTGTCGCTTGGGACCGGGACGACAGAAGAAGAGGTGCTCCGGTTCGCGGACATCTGGACGACAGCATATGCAAAGCGGCGCACCCGTGCCGCCTGAGAAGGAGAGAGACATGACCGCTCTTGAAAACATCGACGTGAAAGAGGGTGTCGATCAGGACACCGTGGATGCGGTATCCAAGCTCTCTGGCACCTATAAACACGGCTGGAACACGGATATCGAGATGGACTACGCGCCCAAGGGCGTGAACCCCGATATCGTCCGCCTGATCTCTGGCAAGAACGACGAGCCGGAGTGGATGACCGAGTGGCGCCTGAGCGCCTTTGCCCGCTGGGAGAACCTCGAAGAGCCGACTTGGGCGATGGTCAGCTATCCCCCGATCGACTTTCAGGACCAGTATTACTATGCCCGCCCCAAAAGCATGGAGGTCAAGCCGAAGTCCTTGGACGAGGTCGATCCCAAGCTGCTGGAAACCTACAAGAAGCTGGGTATCCCGTTGAAGGAACAGGCTATTCTGGCGGGCGTCGAGATGCCCGAAGAAGAGCGCCGGGTGGCCGTGGACGCGGTGTTCGATTCCGTTTCGCTGGGCACGACGTTTCAGTCGGAACTCAAGAAGGCGGGCGTGATCTTCTGCTCGATCTCGGAGGCGATCCGCGAGCATCCCGAACTGGTGAAGAAATACTTGGGCACGGTCGTCCCTGCGTCGGACAACTACTATGCCACGCTGAATTCCGCCGTGTTCTCGGACGGGTCGTTCGTCTACGTGCCCCCCGGAGTGCGCTGCCCGATGGAGCTGAGCACTTATTTCCGGATCAATGCCGAGAACACCGGCCAGTTCGAGCGGACCCTCATCATTGCCGACAAAGGCAGCTACGTCAGCTACTTGGAGGGCTGCACGGCGCCGAAGCGGGACACGGCTCAGCTGCATGCCGCCGTGGTCGAGATCATCATCGAGGAAGACGCCGAGGTGAAATATTCGACCGTTCAGAACTGGTATCCCGGTGACGAGAACGGCAAGGGCGGCATTTATAACTTCGTGACCAAGCGGGCCGATTGCCGGGGTGACCGGTCCAAGGTGATGTGGACGCAGGTCGAGACCGGCTCTGCGATCACGTGGAAATATCCGTCCTGCATCCTGCGCGGCGACGACAGCCAGGGCGAATTCTATTCGATCGCCATCGCCAACAACATGCAGCAGGCCGATACCGGCACCAAGATGGTCCATCTGGGCAAGCGCACCAAGTCGCGCATCGTGTCCAAGGGGATCAGCGCGGGCAAGGCGCAGAACACCTATCGCGGTTTGGTCAGTATGCACCCCAAGGCCAAGGAATCGCGCAATTATACCCAGTGCGACAGCCTGTTGATCGGCGGCAATTGCGGCGCCCATACGGTGCCTTATATCGAGGTCCGCAACAATTCCTCGCGCGTCGAGCACGAGGCGACGACCTCCAAGGTGGACGACGACCAGTTGTTCTATTGCCGCTCGCGCGGGATGGACGAGGAAGAGGCCGTGGCGCTGGTCGTCAACGGATTCTGCAAGGAGGTCTTGCAGGCTCTGCCGATGGAATTCGCGATGGAAGCGCAGCAGCTTGTGGCGATCAGCCTCGAAGGCTCGGTGGGCTAGTCGATGGCGGCGGGCCTTCTTGCGGCAACCCTGACGGGGGTCTTTTGCGCGGTGTTCGCTGTGGTGGTGAACGCTGTGCTGCCGCCCGTCATGGGGCTTGAGGTTCCGATTATCGCTGCGATTTCAGGATTTTGCGGCAGTCTCTTTGCCCGCTTTGTGCTGAACAGGAGGGGCTGATGCGTGCCGAAGCCCCAGCGCCGAACGTCGCGCAAGAGCCGACGCTGACCCTGCCTCCGGCAGAGGCTGCGTTTCTGCGCGACGGCTATGCCAAGGCCACGACGATCCTCGAATACGGGTCGGGCGGGTCGACGGCGATGGCCGCACAGATGCCCGGCAAGGTGATCTGGTCGGTCGAGAGCGATCTCGACTGGATGAAGGGCCTTGAGGCGTGGTTCAGCCAGAACCCGCCGCAGTCGGAGGTGCATCTGCGCCACGGCGACATCGGCCCGACGGGCAAATGGGGCCGCCCCAGAGGCACGTCGAAATACGCGAGGTTTCACCACTATCCCATTGATGTATGGGAGGAAGATGGCTTTTCCGAACCGGATACCGTGCTGATCGACGGCCGGTTTCGGGCGGGCTGTTTCCTGACCGTGGCCTACCGGGTCACCCGTCCCGTCACGGTCTATTTCGACGATTATACCAACCGGCCCGCCTATCACGTGGTGGAACGGTTTGGCGCACCGGTAGAGACCGCCGGCCGGATGGCCCGGTTCGACCTCGCGCCGCAGCAAGTAAAGCCAGAGGATCTGGCGTGGATCATGGACGTATACGCGCAGGTGCAATAGCGCCCGTTGCAGAGAAGAGGAAGAAAGCATGTTGGAAATCAAAGGCCTGAAGGTCAAACTTGAAGAAGAGGACAAGCAGATCCTCAAAGGCGTGGACCTGCATGTCGGACCCGGTGAAGTGCATGCGATCATGGGGCCGAACGGCTCTGGCAAATCGACGCTGTCTTACGTGTTGTCGGGTCGTGGTGGCTATGAAGTGACCGGTGGCACTGCGACGCTGAGCGGTGTCGACCTGCTGGACCTAGAGCCGGAAGAGCGCGCGGCCGAGGGCCTGTTCCTTGCGTTTCAATACCCGGTCGAGATCCCAGGCGTCGGCAACATGACCTTCCTGCGCACCGCAGTGAACGCACAGCGCAAGGCGCGCGGCGAGGAGGAGATGTCGGCGGCCGAGTTCCTCAAGCACGTTCGCGCCAAGGCGAAAGAGCTCAAGATCGACGCCGATATGCTCAAGCGTCCGGTCAACGTCGGCTTTTCCGGCGGTGAGAAGAAGCGCAACGAGATCCTTCAGATGGCGATGCTGGAGCCGAAGATGTGCATCCTCGACGAGACCGACTCCGGTCTTGACGTCGACGCCATGAAGCTGGTGTCCGAGGGTGTGAACGCCCTGCGCTCGCCGGATCGCGGATTTCTGGTTATCACGCATTATCAACGGCTTCTCGACCATATCAAACCTGATGTCGTGCACATCATGTCGGACGGCCGCATCGTCAAGTCGGGCGGCCCGGAGCTGGCTCTCGAGGTCGAGAACAACGGCTATGCAGATATTCTGGCGGAGACGGCCTGATGGCTTCGAATGCACTTGCCAAACGCCGTGCCGATGAGACGGAGGCCCGCATCGCCGGCCTGACCCTGCCGGAGGGCGCCGCATGGGCGACCGAGGCCCGTCAGGCCGCCTTGACCCGCGTGACCGCGATGGGTCTGCCACAGAAGCGCGACGAATACTGGCGCTATACTGATCCGACGAGCCTGACCGCCGACGCCGCCCCGACGGTGCCGGTGATGCCGCGCGACGAGGCTCCTGTCTTCGGCGAGGTCGAGCGTCTGCGCATCGTCTTTGTCGACGGTGTCTTCGACGCCGGCCTGTCCGATCCGCTGAAGCTGGCCGGTCTGGAGATCGAGACCCTCGCAGAGGCGACGGCGAAGGATATCCATTGGGCCAAGGACTTGCTGGGCGTTCTCGAAGCGAACGGCCAGTCTCCGGTGCCGCGCCCTCTGGCGGCGCTCAACACCGCCTTTGCTTCGGACGGCGTCGCGATCCGCGTCGTCGGCAAGCCAGTCAAGCCGGTGGCCTTTGTCTATCTGCAGCAGGCCGAACAGTCCGACGTGACGGTGCATCATGTGATCCGCGTGGAGCCCGGTGCCGAGATGACCCTGCTCGAGAGCGGGCCGGCGGCGGCGCGTCTGTCCAAGGTTCTCGAGGTGGATGTGGCCGATGGGGCGACGTTCCATCACGTGCGTGCGCAGGGCCGTGCCCACGAGCGCCGCGCGGTCACCCATACCTTTGCCCGGTTGGGCGCGGAGAGCACGTTCAAAAGTTTTACCCTGACCGCCAATGGCCGGATGACCCGCAACGACTGCGTCATCGAGCTGACCGGGGACGATGCAGTGGCCCATGTGGCCGGTGCCTGCGTCGGAGACGGTGCCGATTTCCACCATGACGACACGGTGTTCATCACCCACGACGCCGAACGCTGCGAAAGCCGTCAGGTGTTCAAGAAGGTGCTGCGCAACGGGGCCACGGGCGTGTTCCAGGGCAAGATCCTCGTCAAGCAGGGCGCCCAGAAGACCGACGGCTATCAGATCAGCCAGGCCTTGCTCTTGGACGAGGACAGCCAGTTCCTCGCCAAGCCGGAGCTGGAGATCTATGCCGACGACGTGGCCTGTTCGCATGGCTCGACCTCGGGCGCGATCGACGAGACGGCGCTGTTCTACCTGCGCTCGCGAGGGGTGCCGCATATCGAGGCGACCGACCTGTTGACGCTGGCCTTCCTTGCCGAAGCTCTGGACGAGATCGAGGACAGCCGCCTTGCGGATGATCTGCGTGACCGGCTGGAAGCATGGCTCGTGCGGCGCCGGTAGGTGGCCGTCACACTGGACATAGCCCGCACGTGGCGTGCGCCGCGTGACGTGATGCGCGACATGCTGGCCATGGGCCCGCGTGAGGACAGGGCGATCGCCTACCTGTTGGTGGGCTGTCTGCTGATCTTTGTCGCGCAGTGGCCCCGGCTGAGCCGGATCGCCTTTCTGGACGGTGTCGAGTTCGACCGGCTGGTGGCCTATGAGTTCGTCAGCTGGATGATCGTCTGGCCGTTGATCTTTTATGCCATCGCGGCGCTGCTGCACGGGCTGATGCTTCTGTTTCGCCAGCCCAGCCGGATGTGGTCGGCCCGGATCGTCCTGTTCTGGTCGGTCCTCGCGACAAGCCCGGTGGGCTTGCTTTACGGGCTCGCCTCGGGCTTGATCGGCGTGTCGCCGGGCACCCAACTGGTGGGGGCGATATGGCTCGGGGCACTGGTGCTGTTCGTGGCACAGGGGCTGCGCGAGGCGAGGGGGCTTCATGGCTGAACCACTGAACATACCGCAGCTCGTGGCCCGCGCGATCACCGACCCCCGGGGGGCGTTTCATCAAGTGCAGGGCCTTGGCCTCGACCGCGCCTCGATGTGGCAGATCCTCGTGCTGTTCACCCTTGGCCGGGTCTTGTTGATCGGGCTGTTCGACGGCGGCCGCTATCTGATCCCGCTCGGCACGACGCCGGTTCTGGTCAGCCCGTTCACCTATACAATGGTGCTGATCTCGGGTTTCGTGGTGATGGTGTTCCTTGTCCACTACACCGGCCGCGCGATGGGCGGCAAAGGCACTTTCAAGGGATCGCTGGTCGTGGCGCTGCTGCTGGAGGGGCTGGCGCTGGTGCTGGTTCTGCTGCAGTTGCTGCTGGGCCTGTTTCTGCCCGCCCTCGTGGGCATCATCAGCCTGCTGTCGCTGCCGGTGATGCTCTATTGCGCGCTGTCCTATATCGACGAATTGCACGAGTTCGGCAGCATGCTCAAAGCCTTGGGGATGATCGTTCTGGCCGTCATCGGCCTGTCGCTGGGCATCACCATGTTCATGTCGCTGATCGGCGCCGGCAGCGGCTTTACCGGTCTGGAAGGGGTTTGAGCCATGTTTGACATCGATGCCGTGCGGGCGGATTTCCCGATCCTGTCCCGCGAAGTGAATGGCAAACCTCTCGTCTATCTCGACAACGGTGCCTCGGCCCAGAAGCCGCAGGTGGTGATCGACGCGATCACGCAGGCCTATAGCCAAGAGTATTCCAACGTTCACCGCGGCCTGCATTACCTGTCCAATCTGGCGACCGACAAATACGAGAGCGTGCGCGGCACCATCGCCAAGTTCCTTCATATCGCCGACGAGGATCAGATCATCCTGAACTCCGGCACCACCGAGGGCATCAACATGGTGGCCTATTCATGGGCCATGCCCCGGATGCAGGCCGGTGACGAGATCGTCCTGAGCATCATGGAGCATCACGCCAATATCGTGCCATGGCATTTCCTGCGCGAACGGCAGGGCGTCGTCATCAAGTGGGTCGATTGCGATGCCAACGGCGATCTCGATCCGCAGGCGGTGATCGACGCCATCGGTCCCAAGACCAAGCTGGTGGCCGTCACCCATGTCTCGAACGTGCTCGGCACGGTCGTCGATGTGAAGGCGATCACCGAGGGCGCTCATGCCAAGGGCGTGCCGGTGCTGGTCGACGGCTCTCAGGCCGCGGTCCACATGCCCGTCGATGTCGATGACATCGGCTGCGATTTCTATGCGATCACCGGCCACAAGCTCTATGGTCCCTCCGGTTCCGGTGCGATCTTTGTCCGCAAGGAGCGCCTCGCCGAGATGCGCCCCTTCATGGGCGGCGGCGACATGATCCGCGAAGTCACCCGCGACGAGGTGACGTGGAACGACCCGCCGATGAAGTTCGAGGCCGGCACCCCCGGCATCGTGCAGACCATCGGTCTGGGTGTCGCGCTGGATTACATGATGGGCCTCGGGATGGAGAACATCGCCGCCCACGAGCGCACCTTGCGCGACTATGCCCGTGACCGGTTGAACGGCCTCAACTGGGTCAATGTGCAGGGCCAGTCCGCGACAAAGGCTGCGATTTTCTCGCTGACCCTGACCGGGGGCGCTCATGCCCATGACATCTCGACGGTGCTCGACAAGAAGGGCGTGGCCGTTCGCGCCGGCACCCATTGCGCCATGCCCCTGATGGAGCACATGGGGGTAGGGGCCACCTGTCGCGCGTCCTTCGGCGTCTACAACACCAAGGCCGAGGTCGACGTGCTGATCGACGCGCTGGAGCTGTGCCACGAATTGTTCGGCTAGCCGTTGCCGCTGGCCGGGCGCCCCTTGGGCCGCCGCATCGCAAATCACGGGGTCGTCGCGCCGGATCCGGCAGATTGCCCATTGCGATGCCGAGAGCCTTGTCCTATAGCACCCTCGCCGGGACCATTCGTCCAGCTCGACGGGGCGCTGCCCTGAGACGGCTGACAGCGTGTGGCGCCGGTGAGACGATCGAGTGATTTGACGTTTTGGATCAGTGGATTGCGGGGCTGCTGATCTGTGCTTTCATCCCGTGGAGAATTGAAGTAAGCACTGCGCAAGCAGAATGCACCCGTAGCTCAGCTGGATAGAGCGCTGCCCTCCGAAGGCAGAGGCCAGAGGTTCGAATCCTCTCGGGTGCGCCACTTCTTCCCATACATATATGCGATTGCGGTTCCGGGGCGGACCGTTGCTGTAGGTCTTGCCGTAGCGCCGCCGATGTCGGCGTTTCGCGACGCCGTGGCGGTTCTAGTCTACGGAGGTGCCTGCGCCGTCTTCGACGTCGTCGCCTGCCCAACGGGCGGCGAGGTGCAGCAGGATGATGATCATGGCCAGCGGCACAGACACCGATATCCAGACCATCGGGATGCCGAGCGTGTCGGCGGTGAGCCCGGATTGCCGGGCGAGGTAGCCCTTGGAGAACCCGCCGCGCAGGCCGATGAAACAGAAATAGATCACCGGAAGGACGAAGATCAGGACGGCGGCGCTGTGGAAGGCTTCGCCCAAAAACGCCAGAAAGCCCTGTCGTTGCGGAAACACGCTTTGCATCAGGACGGCGTCGGAGCGGGTCTTGAACGATAGCGTCGCGCCCAGAAGGCCCGTCCAGACCATCGCGTAGCGGGCCACGTCCTCGGTCCAGACCGGCGGTGAAGAAAACACATACCGGGCGACGATCTGCAACATGACGGTCAGAAACATCAGGCACACCGCCAGCACGGCGACGCGTCGCGTCACCTCGTGGATGCGGTTGCTGGTGGCGATGATGGCGTTGCGCATGGTTCTCTCTCGACCCCCGGATTGTCGGGCCTCCGAAGAGGCCCGACGGTTGTGCTCTAGCGGCTTCCGTCCGAGAGGGATGTCCAGGTCTGGACATCTTCGGACGGCATCAGGCCGGAATCATAGACCGCTTTGGAGGCCTCGCGGAACACGGCCCGCTCTTCGGGTGTCAGCCGCTGAACCGTCACGCCGTTTTCCTCGAGCATGGTCAGGCCGCGCACGGAGGCCTCGGCGAGCCATGTCCGGGTCGCCGCATCGGCGGTTTCGACGGCCGCGTCCACGGCCGCACGATCCTCGTCCGACAGGCCGTCATACCACAGCTTCGAGACGATCACGGCCCGAAGCGGGATGATCACGCCGGCGTCGGAGAAGTTCTTGACGAAGTCGGTCTGGCCGAACATCACCGGCACGAAGGGCGAGTTCAGGTAGCCGTCGATCACGCCGGTTTGCAGACCGGCGGGGACTTCGCCCCACGGCACCACGGTGCCGCTGGACCCCCAGGCCTGATACATCGCGATCTGCGCGTCATCGAGCGCACGCATCCGAAGGTCCGCCATGTCGGCGGGCGACCGGACGACGGCGTCGGTGGTGATCACCCCGGACGACGGCCCGAGCGGCGCCAGCGCCAGAAGGATCGCATCCTGTGCGGCGAGGTTCTCGTTGACCCGCTCAAAGACGTTTCCGGCTGCGAGAGCGCGGTCCATGTGGTCGATGTCGTCGAAGATATAGGGCAGGCGGACCCCGTAGATGAACGGATCGACCTGTGCGACGGCCCGCACATCGGACAGCGAGACTTCGAGCAGCCCGGTCGAGACTTGATCGAATTTCTCGGCCTCGTTCCCGACGGACCCGCGCGGCATTTCGCGCACCTCCATCCCTGCATCGGTCAGCGCCTGACCAAAGGCATAGGCCCAGTTATACGAGCCGCTCGTGTCGAGATCGGCGGCGCTGTCCAGAGCGATCTTGACCTCGGCGGATGCGGCCGTGGCCATCGCGAGCATGGTTGCCAGCGAGAGTGCCTTGAGTTTCATGAATATCCTCCCTTTCGTGAACGTCTAATCGACGGAAAAGCCGAACAGGCGCGGCAATGTCAGGCTGATCGCAGGCCAATAGACCAGCGCCAGCAACAGCAGGACCTGAACGACGATGAATGGCAGCGCGGCATAGGCCAGCCGCCAGTAGTTGAGGTTGGTCAGCGCCGAGACGACGACAAGGCATTTGCCGAGCGGCGGCGTGATCAGCCCGATGCACAGGTTGAAGCACAGCACGATGCCGAGCTGGATCGGGCTGATCCCTTGCTCCATCGCTTGCGGTGCGAACAGCGGGATCAGCAGCGTCAGCGCCACCGGCGTGTCCATGAACATCCCCGCGATCAGAAAGATCCCGACGAGGAAGAACAGGTACTTCGTCCCGGTCAGCCCGAAGGATTCGACCCAGTTGGCCAAGGCCTGCGACCAGCCCAGTTGCCCGGCCAGATAGCCCAGCACTGAGATCGCCGCGAGGATGATGAAGATCGTTCCGGTCATCTTGGCCGTGGCTTCGATGGCGTCGAAGATCATCCGCCGGTTCAGCCCTTGGTAGAACTGTCCCGCGAGCAGGGCAAAGAGGACTGCGATGGCCGATCCTTCGGTCGGCGTGGCCAGCCCGAAGACCAGCGAGCCGAGGATCACCACCGGCAGGCACAGCGCCGGGGCGGCGTGCAGCAGGCTCGGGATGAACTTGGGCAGATCGTCCGACCGTCCGCCAGGATGCCCCTTGACCACGGCCATGACCGCGTTGAGCGCCATCAGAGAGGCCGCCAGCAACAGCCCCGGAACGACGCCCGCGATAAAAAGCGCCGCCACCGACGCCCCGGTGAGCCCGCCGTAGATGATCATGATGATCGACGGCGGAATGATCGGGCCGATCATCGACGAGGCCGCAGTGATGGCGCCGGCGTAGTAGGGATCGTAGCCGCGCGCCTTCATTTCCGGCACGAATGTCCGCGACAGGGCCGCGCTGTCGGCGATGGCCGAGCCCGAGATCCCGGCAAAGAACACGCTTGTCAGGATATTGACGTGACCGAGCCCGCCGCGAAACCGGCCCACGACCGACATGGCAAAGTCGATCAGGCTGCGGGTGACGCCGGCCCGGCTCATGATTTCGGCGGTCAGGATGAACAGCGGCATCGCCATGAAGGCAAAGACGTCGAGCTGTGCAAAGATCCGCTGTGGCAGGATCGACAGGAATTGCGTCTTGTCCACCGCGACGAAGGTCAGCACCGACACCGCCCCCATCAGGTAGGCAAAGGCCGTCCCGCTGATCAGAAAGATGATGAAGACAATCGGGATGACCCACATGATCTATACTGCTGTCCGGATAGTGGAGGAGGCCGAACTCTCGGCGTTTCCGAGGATCGGAGGATGTGTCACGATCGACCGCAGATCCTGTTCGGATGCGGCCGTCTTGTCGAGATCGGGGCGCGGCCTTGCGGTTTCGGGCGCGGCGGCGAACAACGTCTCCATCGCTCTGGCCGCCGCCAGAAGCCCGGCATCGCCCCGCAGCGGCCCCAGCATCTGCAAGCCGAACGGCATACCCTGCGGATCGAGACCGCAGGGCAGGGTGATCGCCGGTCCCCCCGCGAGCGACCCGCGATAGGCCAGCGCCAGCCAGCGGTAGTAGACGTCCATCGCCTCGCCGTCGATGACCTTTGCGTGGGATTGGCTCCACGGGAACGGCGAGACCGGCGACGTGGGTAACAGGATCACGTCGAAATCGCGCATCACCTTGTTGAAGTTGCGCAGGATCCGGGTTTGTTCGGCATGGGCCCATGCCCTGTCGGCGAGCGTCATGTCGCGCCCCATCGCGACGTTGCCGATGATGTGGTCGCCGAAATCCTCGGGGGCCGTCTCTATCGCCTCGCCGAAGGCCGACACGAAGCTCTCGGCGCGCAGGATGTCGAAGACCCGGTCCATCGCGCCCAGACGCAGGTCTGCCGGACGGCAGTCGGCCACATGCGGCCGCAGCGCCTCGATCCGGGCGCGGAAGGTCGCGCGGATCTCCTGATCCACCGGCGCGCCGCCGAAATCCTCGCTGTAGCCGACACGCAGCTCTGCGAGGGTGCAGGACGGCAGGGAGCTGAACCGACCCGGCGTGCCGGGCGCCGACAGCGGATCGTCCGGGTCGTACCCTTGACAGACCTCGAGCATCAGGAGCAGATCCTCCGTCGTGCGGGCCATCGGCCCCAGCACCGAGATCCCGGACCAGCCCAGAGGCCGTGTGGGATGTGCGATGACATCGACCGACGGCCGGTAGCCGACAATGCCGCACAGCGCGGCGGGCAGCCGCAGCGAGCCGCCGGTGTCGGACCCGGTGCAGAGCGGCAGGAGGTCGGCGGCCAGTGCCGCAGCCGATCCGCCGGACGAGCCGCCCGCGATCAGATTGGGATTGAACGGATTGCCCGTCGCGCCCCACACGGGATTGCGGCTGTTTCCGCCGGCGCCCAGCTCGGGCACGTTGGTCTTGGCGAGGATGATCGCCCCGGCGCTACGCAGCCGGGCCACCATGGGCATGTCCTGGTCGGGCAGGTTGGCGCGCGCCCGCGGGCTGCCGTGTGTCGTCAGCAGATCCTTGGTGTCCTGCAGATCCTTGACGCCGATCGGCAGCCCGTCGAGCGGCCCCTTCGGCGTGCCGGTTTTCCAGCGTTGGGTTGCCTGCGACGCCTGCGAGACGGCGCTTTCCACATCCATCGCGGTGAGCGCGTTGATCTTGGGATTGAAGCGCGAGATCTGCTCCAGACAGGCTGCGAGGTAGCTGCTGGGCGTGAGGCTGCGGTTCTGGAACCGGGCGAGCACCTCGACGGCGCTGAGCGCCGCGAATTCGGCCCGGCTCACGATGCGACCCGCCGGTTAATGATCGAGACAGATGCCACCAAGTCCTCCCAAACCTTGTGCCGGGTTAAGGTATTCCAAGCGTCGCCGGGTAAATAGTGAAAAATGAGGTCAGAACATTAACCAAATGGAATGGTGTGCAGCTCGGTGGTTGTCTGGGTCAGGCATTTCAGAAACAGATCCAAGGTGCTGTTCTGCGCCATCTGGTCGGCACGCCAGAAACAGCGGGCCTCGGAGAGCAGCCCGCGCGTATCCAGCGGCAGGATCACCATTTCACCCCGTGCGGCCTGTGATTGGGCAAGCCGTTGCGGCATCAGCCCAAGGGCAGGCATGCTGCGCAGCAATTCGAGGTTCAGCGCGAGGGAGAGCGAGGCGATGGTGTTGCTCGGGGCCGTCAGCCCGTTTGCGGCGAAGAGCGCATCAACGGCCCGGCGCGCGACCGAATTGGCCTGCGGCAGGATCCACGGAAAACCGGTGACATCGCGCCAGGCCAACCCGTCGGTCTGGGCCAGCGGGTGGTTGCGTCCGGCGACGACGACGACCGGTTCGGAAAACAGCGGCATCTGGTCTATGCCGGGCAATTCCTGCGGCTGCCAGATCCGGGCGATCAGCAGATCGAGCGTGCCCGCTTCGAGCTGTGGAAACAGCTCTACGAAATGGCCTTCGAGGACCGAGACGTTGGCCTGCGGCGTGCTGCGCTTGAACAGGGCGATGCTGCCCGGCAGCAGCGTCGGCGCAACCGAGCTTACGACGCCGATGGAGACGGAGCCGGACACGCCGCTGGCCATCGCCTCGATGTCGAAGGCCGCGCGGTCGAGCTGATTGAGCGCCTGTTTGGCGTAATCCGCCAGCCGGCTGCCGATCGGGGTCAGATACAGCCGGTTGCGATCCCGCGTGACGATCGGTTCGCCGACGATGCGCTCCAGCTCGGAAATCTGTTTCGACACGGCCGGTTGGGTGACGTTCAACGCCTCCGCCACACGTGCCACCAGCTTCAGATCAGCAAGTGCCGCGATGACCCGCAGATGCCGGAGCGTGATCGACTTCTGAAAGTCACTTCCCGAAATGTGATTGTCTCCCGCAAGGCTCTTGGTGGCAGGATGTCATAGAATGCCGGCGCTGCAAACCAGACGATCGGCCGGAGCGGTCGTCGGTTCGGGCGCCGATCTCGCGCCGACATGTGTGCCGCCGGTCGATCCCCGCCCCCCGGGAGCGGCCTCGGTTCGCCTGCGACACGGGCACCGGCCCGCGCGCTGCCTGTTGGCTGGGCGCGGCCGATGCGGACGCCGGGTTATGTTCGTTTTGTCCGACTTTTCATTTGCAGCCGCCCCCGGTCCGAGCGTATTCGGAGGGCACAGGTTTGCATGGTCATTTCGTGGCGCACTCTCCCTGACAAACAGGTGAAGCAATGACAACAGACGACGCCAGGCGTATCGCTCAGGATTTTCTCGACCGACAGGGCGAGGTGACGATGAATGGCGATGTCGATGCCACGCTCGAATGGTGTGACCTGCCGTGCACCCTCGAAACCGTGGAGCAGCGGGTCGTCGTGACCACCGAGGCGCATATGCGCGCGGTCTGCGCGGCCTTTATCGAAACGCTCAGGACCAAGCGCCTGACCTATATGATCCGCCGTTGTCTGGATGCGAAATTCAGGGACGACGAGACCCTATGGGTGAGCTACGAGACCCGCTATGTGCGGGATCGGGCCATTCTGGCCGACGAGTCCTACCTTGGGTTTGTCATTCTCAGGCATCGTGGCGACCGTTGGAAGATCAGCACCATGCAATTTGCCGCCGATGGATCCAGCCCTTCCAATGTTGCCCTGAACAAGTCGGCCTCCAAGGCTCGCGGCACCGAGGCCGGGACTGTCGCGCCGACAGAGGATTCCGACAAAAAGCCCGTTGTTCCAACGATTTGACCGCCTGTCATCGGGGTGGCCGGTGCCACATCCCTCGGACGATTCCACGCGGCCCGCGCCCCGTGCACGACCGTCGCCTCGTGAGCGCGATTGACGCAAAGCCCGGGCCGCCGCCTGACTATGGGTTATGCTTGACATCAAGGACGATGATGACACCACTATAACGGTAGTATCGGGGCAGGGCGTCACCGCGCCAGAACAGGGCAAACCCATGGATGTTTCGGTTACCGGCCACGATTTCCAGGAGGACATCGAGGCGATCAGTCGGAACAGGTCGGTTCCGACGCTGTTGGAAACGGCTTTGCTTGCGACCGGCATGGGATTTTCCGCCGTGGCCCGCGTCACGGACGCGCGCTGGGTGACCTGTCAGGTCGTCGACAGGATCGCTTTCGGGTTGAAGCCCGGGGACGAGTTGCAGATTGAATCCACCCTTTGCCACGAGGTCCGGCAGTTCGACCAAGAGATCGTGATCAACGATGTCCTGACCGATCCGCTCTATGTCTATCATCACTGTCCGGCCCGCTACGGGTTCCGAAGCTATATCTCGGTGCCGATCCGCCGGGCGAACGGGGAATTTTTTGGCACTCTGTGCGCGATCGATCCGAACCCCAACGATTTGAAGAACGATCGCGTGCTGTCGATGTTTCGCCTGTTCGCCAAGCTGATCGGCGAGGGGCTGGATGCCGACGAAGAGCTGATCAGGAGCCGGACCGAGCTGACCCACGAGCGGGAGATGGCGCAGGTTCAGGAGCAATTCATCGCGGTTCTTGCCCATGATCTGCGCAATCCGATCCACGCCCTTTCGGCCGGACTTCGGATGCTCGAGCGCCGCGAGATCGACGCCAAGGCGACCGAGCTGGTGCTCTTGATGAAATCGGCCGCCCATCGCATGGGCCTGCTCATCGAGAACCTGCTGGATCAGGCCCGCAAGCGCAGCGGTGCCGATTTCCTGATCGAGCGGACGACGACCGAAGATTTGGGGCCGACCCTGACCCAGATCGTGCGGGAATTCCGCACCGTGGCCCCGGATCAGCCGATGAATATCGACATCGATCTGAATGAGCCTGTCGACTGTGACGTGCCGCGGATCGGGCAGTTGTTCTCCAACCTGCTGGCGAATGCGATCACCCACGGCAAGGCCAGCGAGTCCATCGACGTTTCGGTGCGGATCGTCGGTGACAAGCTCGTCTTGACGATCTCCAATCAGGGCGAGCGGATTCCGCAGGATCGTATGGAGACGCTCTTCCTGCCGTTCGAGCGCGGTTCAAATCGTCAGGGGTTGGGGCTTGGCCTGTTCATCGCGTCGGAAATCGCCAAGGGGCATGACGGCACGCTGACGGTGACGTCTTCCGATGAGATGACCACCTTTACCCTCGAAATGCCGAAGCGGGTGGCCTGACGCCATCTGGCCTTGGCGACTGCTGCCAGTGCGCAACGTCTTGGCGGTGCCTTGCCGGCCATTGCGGCCGGGCTGGAGGCAGGGAGAGGCTTCCTACCCGCGCCCCCTGCGGGACCTTCCCCAGACGGCCAGCGCCATCAGCGAGAGCAGCAGGAAGGAGAGGCTCGACGGCAGCGGCACCGGCGACGGCGTCACCGGCGGGTCCGGATCGACGATCGGGATGATCGGCGGCGTCGGCGGGTCGACCGGCGGGAAGGGCCCGACCGGATCGATTTCGTCACCGGGATCGACCACGTCGACCACGTCGATCACGACGGGCGGCGTTTCCGGATCGACGGTATCGACGGGCGTCGTCGGATCGGTCGGGGTCGGGGTCTCGTCCGTCGGAGTGACGGTTTCCGATGTGTCGATCACGACGGGCGTGCCGGAGGTGCCGGGCACCGTCGTCGTGGATGTCGGCACGATGAAACTGGTCTGGCCGGGGCCAGTGGAGGGGCTGTAGGCCGTGGGCAGCGGCGTCTCGCCCGTGGCCGGGCCGAGCGCGTCCAGAACCGGAGGGGCATCGAGCAGCACGGCCCAGTTCTGGCAGCCGGCGATCTTGACGAAGGCCCAGCCGTCGAACTGCCAGCCGGTGGCCGGTTCGGGTGCGTCGAGTGCGGCGACCGTCGAGCGCATGTCGGCCCGGGGTTCCTGATCGTAGTAGCTCATCATGGAGAAGGTCGCGCCGTCGGTGATCGGGATGGAATAGCCCATCGGGGCTTCTTCCATGGCGGCGGCCACGGCGGCCTGCCGCTCTTCGCTCAGATGCGACATGGCCCATTCGACCGAACAGCGCCCCATGCAGGCGCGCGGACCGGGCCCGTCCCAGACGGAAGCAGGCGCAGCAAAGACACCACTCGTCGAGAGCAGCAGCGGAGCCAGCGCTATCGTGATGATCCTTACCAGTCTCAAAACCCTACACCCTTCGTAAACCGATTGAGATTGCCCGTCTCAAACTTGCCGGACTTTCACCGACCCAAATCGTCCTAACCACACCAGACCCGGAAGACGTGCTTCATTTCCCGAAATGACGGCCACTTGGCCGCATGCATCGGCGCCTCTTGCATATCTTCGAGGCCGAGTCGAGACTTTCATTCATTCTAGCACTCTAAATGAATAAATTCTCAATTTTCCTACATTTAAGGTAAATCGTGAACCTTCGAATACAAGAGGCCGAGCGTCAGCTCCACATGCAACAAGCAACCAAATCACGCCACGTCAGGCGATATCACACTCTTCTACGTTTCACCCACCATTCACCATCCAGGCGGAGCTGACATGCTCTATAAATACGTTCCGCGCCGCGATTTCATGGGGAAAAACCGACCCAAAAACCCATTCACCTGTTCTGGAGTTCCAACGCGCGGGGTGCCTGCTTTGTTCCATGGCCGCTCTTCATCCGGCCTCTGCCCGGTGCGGGCGGGTAGTGCCGGTGGCCGCCGCTGGGGGCCCGATCAGCCGGATCAGCCGGATGGACCGGGGTCCGACCATTGGTTCTCGAACTCGGACAAAAAGACCATATCGGGATCAATGTCGTCATACCGGATACGCTGACGCGCCAGCCAGCCGCCCAATTGCGCCATCATGTCGCCCGCCGTGTAGAGGGCAGGGCGGTAGCGCGGACCCCAGTTTCGGCCGCTCCAGCTGTCCCACGGGGTCGTAAGATCGATGTGTCGCCCGATCCGCGACCGCAGGATGACGCATTTGCCGACGGACTCCAGCGTCGCCCGGCTGATCGTGCCCAGCGGCGGGGTGTAGGCCGAGGTCTCTGCCAGATCGCAGCGATAGCCTGCGACTGTCGGGTGCCCGTAGGGCGTCGCCCGGACCCCTTCGAACCACTGCCGGCCAAGCCGCATCTGCCGCCGCTGCGCCAGCGCCGACCCGTCGTGGACGAAGTCGCAGTCGTGGAACACGAAGCCGTAGCGGGTGCGGATGTCGGTGGCAGGCGCGGCGACCCAGCATTCAGGCGCCCGCGTCCCGAGCGAGCGGATCGTGCAGCCGTCGAACCACGCCGTCGACTGTCCGAAGATGAAATCGACATCGCCCTCGATATCGCAGCCCGACAGATGGGTTCGCACGGTCGTGCCCTTGGTGGGCGATTGCAGGTAGAGCGTGTCCTGAAAGCTGCGCAGATGCACGTCCTGTAGCTGGACCCTGTCGGCCCCGTCCACGAGGACGGCCACCGCTTGATGCTGGCCGGTGGTGAATTGACCTGCGGCGTTGCGCCGATGCGCGCCGTCCTGCGCCCGGTCGGCCTGATAGCCGTTGCGCACCGTCAGGTTGTGAAGCTGAAACCCGTCGCATTCGATCCGCAGCACGGAGGCGTTTGCCGTCGTGATCTTGTCTTGCGCAGCGATCCGCCGGACGATCGACAGGACCGCCTCGGGCGCATCGGAGACGTGTGCTTCGAAACGGGTAGCAAATTCCGCCCCGGGCATTTCGGCGTCGATCGACGCCTTGAGCACCGTTTGCTCCGGTCGGCGCCCCAGCCCCGCAAGGGTGATGGGAAACGGCAGCGGCGGCACGTGGATCAGCCCCTCGTGCACGCCCGGCTCCACCCCGATCACAACGCGGCCCGTCCTGCCATCCCGGATCGCGCTGTTGACGGCCGCCTGCACGGTTCGGTGATGCCCGCGTCCCACGACGTAGTCCGGCGAGAAGGGCAGCGACAGCCGCTCCGGCACCCAAGGGTCGGCCCGGTCCGCGCCGGCCCGGCCGGTGTGCCGCAGCACCGCGTCGCGGCTGAACGCCTCGGCCTGGGCGGGCGTCAACTGCGGCCGCATCAGAGCCCGGAGAGCGCCGTGGCCATCATCAACGGTCCCACGCCTTTGGGATCGTCGGAGGCGAGCGCCTCGGAGACGTAGTATTCGGGGCTGCCGTCCCGGAACCGCCCCTCATACCACCCGAGTCCGGCGACTTCGCACATCTCGACCATCTCAAAGCCGCCATTGCAGCGCGGCTTGACCGATTGCGCCACGAGCAGGTCCGTCAGGCCGGGCAAGGGGCTGACCAGCCCCAGACGGGCGCCGCGTTCGAAGGCATAGGCAAACATCGCGGAGGCCGAGGTCTCCTGGTAGTTGCCTGCAAGGCCGGGCTGGTCGATGACCTGCAGCCACAGGCCGTCCCTGATCCGCAGGGCGGCAATCGTTTCCAGCATCGCGGTCGTCCGGGCCTGCAAGGGCGCGAAATCGGCCTTCACGAGGTCGGCCACGTCGACGAGTGCCATCGCCAGCCACCCGATCGCCCGCGCCCAGAATGCCGGTGACAACCCGGAGCACGGATCCGCCCAAGGCTGTTCGCGCGCCTCGTCATAGGCATGCCGGTGCAGCCCGGTGGCCGGATCGAAGAGCAGATCGAGCGCGGTGCCGATCTGGCGCAGGGAATCCGCGACCGCGGCGTCGTCTCCGATCACCTGCGCATGGGCGATCCGGAACGGATGCCCCATATAGAGCCCGTCGAGCCAGATCTGCCAAGGATACCGCAGCTTGTGCCAGAAGACGCCGGACCGGGTTCTTGGCTGCGTCGCCAGTTGCCGGGCCTGATGGTCGGCCGCGGTCAGATACCGCGCCTCGCCGGTCTGGCCGTAGAGATACATCAGGGCGCGCCCCGCCATGACGTTGTCGATATTGTACTCGGTCAGATCGTAGCCCTTGAGCGTGCCGTCCGCGCCGATCTGCGGGTCCGCCAGCCGGTGCAGATGCGCCAGCCACCGGGGATCGCCGGTTTCGACGTGCAGCAGTTCCAGACCGCGATAGATCAGGCCGTCTTCATAGCACCAGCGACCGCCCTTGTAGGGCCGGTATCTGGTGGCATAGTCATCAAAGTACTCAGACAGCATCTTGGAATTCCTTCAGGATCGGCGCCAGAGGTGCGTCGACCTCGATATCGGCAAATGTGTGCAGGATGCCGCCGTGCTTGATCTGCGGGAGCCTGCAGGCCATCAGAACCTCGCCTGCAACCGCGTTCACATCGTAATCCACCGCGATGCGCGAGAGCCGGACCCGCTGGATCGGCGCCTCGGGCAGCCCCAGAAGCGCCGCCACCGCATGGCGCAGGGAGGCGATCGTCACGTCCTCGACGGTGATGTCGCGGATGGCCGGGGTGGACTCGTCGACCGGGGCCGGTGCACGCGATTGCACCGCGTCGGATTTGCCGTCGGCATCGCAGAAATAGAAGGCATTGACCGCGATGGCGGTGCCGACGCCGTGCATCGTGACGTCCCGCAGGGCGATCCGAGCCACCTCGCCGCCCCGGCCGCGTCGGGTCTTGATCCGAAGCCCCCGGTCGGTGCCGTGAAACTCGCAGCGGGTGATCTCGACATCGGTGATGTCGCCGCTCATCTCGGAGCCCATGACGACCGCGCCGTGCCCGTCCTGCATCAGGCAGTTGGCGATGGTCAGGTGCCGGGTCGGAGCGATGTGATCGGTGCGCCGGTCGGTGCCGGTGCCGCGTTTGCCGGATTTCACCGCAATGCAATCGTCTCCGACGCTGATCCGAAGCCCCTGAAGGCTGATGTCGGTGCAGCTTTCGGGATCGAAGCCGTCGGTGTTCGGGCTGTCGGCCGGGTTCTCGATCCTGAGCGCCGCGGCGGTGAGCCGTTGGCAGCGATAGGGGTGGACCGTCCAAGACGGCGAATTGCGTACGGTCAGGCCGGACAGGATCACATCCGTGCAATGGGCCAGAAACAGGCTGCGCGGCCGTCTGGCGTCCTGCCGGGTCTCCTTGGGCCATTGCCACCAATCGCCACGGTCGCCGCCGCCGTCGAGGATGCCGCCGCCGGTGATGGTGAGCCGGTCGCAGCCGATTGCCGTCAGCGGCGCGGCAAAGCTGGGCTCGGGCAGCCCTTCCCATGTGCCCACGACCCGCCCCTGCGCGTCATGGCTCGGCAGGATCGGCCAATCGGTCCGGTCGCCGTGGGTCGCGATTTCCGCGCCGAGGGGCAGATGCAGGGTCATGTCGGATTTCAGAAAGATCGGCCCCGTCATGTGGCGCCCCCGTGGCACGATGAGCGCCCCGCCGTGCGGCACCGCGGCGACGGCCTCGGCAAAGGCCGCGGCATTGTCCGCAGAGCCGGGCGCGACGCCGAATGCGGCCGCGTCGATGGCACCGGCACAGGGCAGGGTGGCAAAGCGCACCTCGTGGGCACCTGCGCGCAAGGTATAATCGGTCGACGGGGTCAGCCCGTCGAGAAAGAGCGGGACAACCGTGCTGACGCCGCTCTGTTCGCCACCGTTGAGCGACCATTCGACGGGCTGCGCCAGATGATATCGCGCCCGGGAGGCGTCGATCATCACCGTCGCGCTGAACGCGGTCCGTGCAAGAACGCTGAGGGTGGTCATGGCATGTCCTTTGGTTGGACAAGGCGCCCAATCGGGTCGAACAGATTGGGCGCCTTGCAACGCTTACTTGTCTTCGAGAGCTTCGTTGACGAGCATCAGCAGCTCTTCGGCGGCCTCGGCACTGTCCAGTTCGCCGTAGGCGAACAGCTCCAGCGTGTCCTCGATGCCGGCACGGACGTCCGGGTCTTCGTTGAACGGGCTGATGGCCGGAGCCTCTGCCGCCAGAACCATGTTCTGGGCATCGACCTGGATCTGCTCGATCGCGCCGGTGTCGAGCAGTTGCGCCGCCGCGACGGCCGCGGAGGGCACACCGCGCGCAGAGGCCATGGCGGCGATGCCTTCGGGCTCCGTCGTCAGGCAGTTGAGGATCTGGGCGGCGGCCTCCGGATGCTCGGAATTGGCCGAGATCGAGAAGACCATCGACGGCTTGCGGTAGACGCCGTCATTCATCGCGCCTTCGATCCGCAGCAATCCGGACGGCACGAGTTCCTGCCCTTCTTCGAGCGGGTCCGAGATCTTGAAGTAGGTCGTATCCCACTGATACGAGCCCGCGATCCGGCCCTGCGTCCAGTTGACGTTCTCGTGCAGCGGGACGTTGCCGGCCGCGGCCTTGTCGCGCCATGCCTGCAGCACGTGGTTGTCGACCATCTGCTGATAGTATTCCAGGCTCTCCTGGATATCGGCGGCCGTCCACTGGACCTCGTTGGTCTCGGGGTTGATCAGCGATTTCCCGGTGCGCTGGGTGGTGATCATCTGGATCAGCAGCGAGGCGTCGAGCCCGGTGCCTTCGAGCGGATAGTAGTCCTCGCCCAGAGTGTCGCGGAACACCGGCCCCGCGGCCATCAGCTCTTCCATCGTGGTCGGGACCGGGATCCCGGCGGCGTCGAAGGTGGTCTTGTTGAAGAAGAAGATCCGCCCCGAGAGGGACGCGGGCAATCCGTTCAGCGCGCCGTTGCGCGACGAGGCTTCGCGCAGCGGGGCGGGCCATTGTTCCAGATCGATGATGTCGGCAAAGTCATTGAGATCGGCAAAGCCGTCGCCGTTCTCGGAAAAGATCGGCAGCCACGGCCAGTTGATCTGCATGATGTCCGCCTCGGTGCCGCCGGCCAGTTGCGTGGCGACCTTCTCGAAGTGGCCGGACCAGCCGGTGAATTCGGGGCTGATGGTGTGGCCGTATTTCTCGCCGCAGACCTGCAGCGCCGCCTGAGTGGCTTCGTGCCGGCTGTCGCCGCCCCACCAGCTCATCCGCAGCTCCTCGGCCACGGCGGTGCCGCCGATTGCCGTGGTTGCCAATGCGGTCGCAATGAACGTCTTGAAATGCGTCATGTTTTCCTCCCTATGACGTGTCGTTTTTAGTGTCCGAGCGAGATGTTCTGATCGCTCGATGGATCGAAGAGATGGACGCGCGCGCCATTCGGGCGCAGCGCGGCGTGGTCTCCCCGCTTCATGCTGTGGTCGAATTTGTCGTTGGGGACGACGGCGATGAAATTGGTGTTGCCGATGGTCAGGTGAAGGTTCACCTCGTGTCCCATGAATTCGATATTGTGGATGGTGCCGGTCAGGGCGTCGGCGGTGCCGGGGGGCACCACCTCGACATGCTGGGGCCGGATGCCGAAGGTCACCGGCCCGTCGCTGCGGGTCAGCCGCTCGGCCAGACCCGCGCCGATGCGGATCGTCTGCCCGGCCAGCGTGATCACCGGAGCCCCGTCGGCCGACAGTTCGGCCGGTGCGAGGTTCATCTCGGGCATCCCGATGAAGCCGGCCACGAAGGCGTTCGCGGGCCGCTCGTAGAGGGTCACCGGATCGGCCACCTGCATGATGTGCCCGTCCTTCATGACGCAGATCCGGTCGCCCATCGTCATCGCTTCGACCTGATCGTGGGTCACGTAGATGACGGTCGCGGGACGCCCCTCGTCGCGCAGCCGCTTGTGCAGATCGGTGATGCGGATCCGCATCGAAGCGCGCAGCTTGGCGTCGAGGTTGGACAGCGGCTCGTCGAAGAGGAACACCTCGGGGCTCTTGATCAGGGCCCGTCCCACGGCGACCCGCTGGGCCTGACCGCCGGAGAGCTGCTTGGGCAAGCGGTCGAGCAGCTCCTCGATTTCGAGGATCCCCGACACCTCGTTGGTGGCGCGGTCGATCTTTTGCTGCGGCTCGCGCTTGAGCTTGAGCCCGAAGGACAGGTTTCGCCGGACCTTCATATGCGGATAGAGCGCGTAGTTCTGGAACACCATCGCGATGCCCCGCTTGCCGGGGACCAGATCATTGACGACGGTGTCGCCGATCCGGATTTCGCCGCCGGTCACCGTCTCCAGCCCGGCGATCATCCGCAGGGTGGTGGATTTGGCGCAGCCCGAGGGCCCGACGAGGACCATGAATTCCCCGTCCTCCACGGTCAGGTCGATGCCGTGCACCGCCTTGAACCCGCTGCCATATACCTTTTCGACGGTCTTTAGTTGTAGGTCAGCCATCAGCCCTTCACCCCTCCGGTCGAGATGCCCTCGATGAAATATTTCTGCGCCACGAAGAACACGAGCAAGGAGGGCGCGAGCGTCAGCACCGACATTGCGAGGATCTGGTTCCAGTCGAAGGCTTCGGTCGTGTCGATGCTCAGCTTGAGTGCCAGAGACACCGGGTAGTTCTCGACCGACGAGACGTAGATCAGCGGTCCGAGGAAATCGTTCATCGTCCACATGAACTGGAACAGGCAGACCGAGATGATCGCCGGCATCAGCATCGGCACGACGATGAAGACCAATGTCTGCAGGGTGTTGGCCCCGTCCACGCGGGCGGCTTCCTCCATGTCCCGCGGGATCGCCCGCAGAAACTGGATCAGCATGAAGACAAAGAACGCATCCCCCGCGACCGCCGACGGCACCCAGAGCGGCAGAAAGCTGTCGAGCCAGCCCAGATCGCGAAACAGCAGATACTGCGGAATGCGCGTCACCACATTGGGCAGCAGCAGCGTGGCGATGACGGTCCCGAACAGGATCCTCTTGCCCGGAAACTCGAACCGGGCAAAGCCGTAGGCCACGAGCACGCAGGAGATCGCCGTTCCGATGGTCTTGGGGATGATGATCAGCGCCGAATTCATGAAGAACCGGGCGAAGGTGTAAGGCGTCGAGGTCTGCCAGCCGTTGATGTAGCCGTCCAGCGTCGGTTCCTTGGGCCAGAACGACGGGCTGCTGAAGATCTCGGAATTGGTCTTGAACGAGGCTCCGATCAGCCAGATCAGCGGATAGAGCATGATCAGGCCGAACACCAGAAGCACGGCATAGCGGATCGCGGCGCCGCGGCGCTGCTGGCGGCGCAGTTTCAGTTCGGTCGCCGTCAGGGCGCTGCGCATCTTGGCGGGGGAAGTGCTTGTCATGTCCCTCAGCTCCTCTTGTCGCCGGCGTAGTAGACCCATTTCTTCGAGGACCAGAACGCGATCAGCGTCAGGACCATGATGATGACGAAGAGGATCCACGCGATGGCCGAGGCATAGCCCATGTCAAAGCTCTTGAAGGCCTTGTCGTAGATATACAGCGGCAGCAGATAGGTGGATTTCAGCGGTCCGCCGTCGGTGATGATGTAGGGGCCGTTGAATTCCTGAAACGCCTGCACCGTCTGCATGATCAGGTTGAAGAAGATCACCGGCGTGATCAGCGGAACCGTGATGAAGCGGAACTGGTGCCACTTGTTCGCGCCGTCGATGCTCGACGCCTCGTAGAGCGATTTGTCCACGGATTGCAGCGCCGCCAGAAAGATCACCATCGCCGAGCCGAACTGCCAGCAGCGCAGCAGCGTCAGGGTGAACAGGGCGTTCTGCGGATCACCGAACCAGTTGACCGGCTCCAGCCCGATGGCTTCGAGCCCCATGTTCACGAGGCCGACCTCGGCAAAGATATACCGCCACAGCACCGCGATCGCGATCGACCCGCCGAGGATCGAGGGCACGTAGTAGGCGGTGCGGAAGAAGCCGATCGCCTTCAGCCGGTAATTCAGCACCACCGCGACGAGCAGCGCGAAGGCCAGTTTGAGCGGCACGGTCATGAAGACGTAAAGCAGCGTCACCCTGAGCGATTTGTTGAACGTTCTGTCGCGGGTCATCAGGCGTTCGTAGTTGTCCAGCCCGGTCCATTCCGGCTTGGACAGCAGGTCGTAGTCGGTGAATGACAGATACAGCGACGCGAGGAACGGAAAGGCCGTGAAGACCAGGAGTCCGATAATGTAGGGGGCGACATAGGCAAGCCCCAGATATCTGTTGTCACCGCCCATTACGCGGCCGTCCGAACGAGGTCTCGGGGAAGGTGGTGCGAGGTTGCGGCAATCATCTCTCCAAACATGCGGCGGGCCTCGGCCTCGGCCAATGGGGCGACCAGCGGGTCGCTGTGAAACAGGTCGAACAAATCGTTCCAGCGGTTCTCCATCACCGCCCCGACCATGGCCGTCTGGCGATCGGCGTGATCGGCGACGATGGTCAGAAGCTCGTCGGGCAGCCGCCCCGCCACCAGCGGCGTGACGCCGGAGGCCGAGAACAGCGCGTTGGTCTCGACGATGGCGCCGATGTGCACCCCGCCCAACTGGCCCCGATTTGGCAGGTTCACGTTGCTCACGAAATCCCCGAATCCGAGCAGCGCCTTGATCTGATCGACGAGCGCCTCGTCGGAGCGCTCTGCATGGACGACGCCTTCGCCTGCGGCCAGTGCATCGGCCCTCGCGCGCTTCTGCGCTCTGTCCCGCTCTCTATAGGAGACCGGGGTCAGAGTGAAATCCCATGCCTCGTGCTCGTCGAGATACTGCGCTTGCGGCAGGAATTCGGCCAGATGCCGGTCTCCCGCGGCGGCGGGAATGCCGAAGCGTCCGAGCAGGTCAAACTTCACGCGGCTGCGGTCCATGAAATAGTGGTCGTGCTCGTCGCCGGGCTTTTGCGCGCGTGGCGCCCAGCCGCTGTTGCCGTGATGCTGCGCAAAGGCGCGGTAGGCCGGCATCATGTCACGGCTGCCGATGTTGATGCTGCCGACAAAGGTGAAGTGGTTGATGCCCAGCACGTTCACCGTCACGTCGCGATGCGAGAACCGCTCGCTGCCCAATTCGCGATTGCCGATCCATGCGACCTGGTGGCGGAGTTTGGTGACTTCGTGGCATTCGCCCCAAAGCCGGATCTCGGGAAAGGCGCGATACATCGCCCCGGTCAGGGCGCTCATCGGATTGGTCAGGTTGCAGACCCATGCCTTTGGCGCGGTCTTGCGGATCGCCTCGGCAATCTCGACCATCATCGGGATCGAGCGCAGGGCGCGGACAAACCCGCCCGGACCGACGGTGTCCCCGACCGCTTGCCTGATGCCGTAGGCGGCGGGGATGTCGATGTCGTGGGCCATGTCCTCGAACTCGCCCGGCAGGATCGAAACGACGACGACATCGGCCCCGGTCAGCGCCTCTTCGATGCTGCGCACGGCGTCGTAGCGGGCCGGATAGCCCTTGGAAACCTCGGCAAAGCGGGCACCGATCCGGGCGTTGCGGACCGCGGCGTCATGGTCGAGATCATAGAGCCGGACATGCGCGGCAAGAAGCCGGTCCTGCGCCAGATCCGCCATCAGCTTGGTCGCCCAATTCAGGGAACCGCCGCCGATATAGGCGATATTGACCGTGTGATGATGTGAAGAATTGGCCATCAGAAAACGAAAAAGTACACACAATGGCAGAAAATGCCGATGAATCGCACTCTCCCAGAACCCTCCCTGTCGCAAATTTCAGCGGTTCACCAATAAACCAACTGATTTTGCCTCCTTTTTGAGTGTATCCTGAAAGGTGACACATGATGAATGCAAGCAAGCGAACAAAAAGATGGACAAAATCGTAGACTTTCCTCTCGATACGATCCCGACCCAATCCCTGAACCTGCGGCTTGCCCGGTCGCCGATTCCCATGCGCCATACGCCACGCTGGAAAATCGACAAGATCAACCCTGTCCATGACCTCGTGGTCTGCCTGTCGGGGCGGGGCGCCTACCAGATCGGCGGCGAGGAGGTCGAGGTCAGCGAGGGCGATGCGATGCTGATCCCCGCCTATACCCGTTTCCTGGGGCGTCACGGGGGCGGCGACGAGAACTACACCGGCGTCGCGCAACACTTCTCGCTGGAGCTTTTCAGCCGCGGCGACATGATCCAGTCGATGTCCCTGCGACGGCGTGTCAGGCTCAGCGACTGGGACAGCTTCAAGTCGCTGATCACGCTCTATCGTGACAAGAGCTCTGCGATGACCACGACCCTGCAGCAACATCATCAGTTCATGGTGATCCTGCTGGCGTTTCTGCGCGATGCCTTCGTCGATTGGCGCAACGCCCCGGACAGCGACGATCCGCAGGACCAGCTGTCGATGCAGATCATGCTGGTAGCCTCGCGGTTGTCGACCGATCCGCTGGGCAACGTGGCCGAAGAGGTTCTCGCCAACGTGCCCTATAACGCGGACTACTTCCGCCGGGCGTTTCGCGACCGGATCGGGATGACCCCGCAAAAGTATCGCGAATCCAAGCGGATGGAGTTCGCGCTGCACCGGTTGCAGATGGGGGCGACGGTCAAGAGCGTCTCGGCGGAGCTGGGGTTTCGCGATCCCTACTTCTTTAGCCGACAGTTCAAGCGCCACGTGGGCGCCAGCCCGTCGCGATACCGGGCCAAGCGCAATGGCGGCGACGATGCCTGAACTGCAGGGTACGAGCGAGGCGAAGCCGGCAGAGGCGATGCGGCGCCTTCGCCTGGCGCCAGCGGGCTGCCGGGGCATTGCGCATCCCGATCTTGCCCGGGTAGCCGCGGCGGAGGATGCGCAGGGCAGGGGGAGGACGGGATCCGGGCCGCCCGCTTGGCGCCCAACGAAAAAGCCACCGCAGGTTGCCCTGCGGTGGCTTTCGTTGTTACGCGGTCGCCCGAAAGTCTCAGGCGGACTTGCGGCGGCGGGCGATGCCCAGACCACCCAGCGCGGTCAGGAGCAACAGGCCAGCGGCCGGAACCGGAACCGCTGCGATTTCCAGCGTCCAGAAGGCGTCTTCGCGGCCGCCGATCGCACCGTCGGTCGGGTCGATGATGAAGGTCACCTGGCCGGTGAATGCACCGAGATCGACGGAGTCGATTGCGCCCAGCGAGTAGGACACGCCGCCGACGACGATCTGGCCGTCCAGCCCGTTCGACGTCACCTCTGCGTCGTACCACGAGAAATCCAGCTCGTAGTAGGACGAGCCGAGATCGAGCGTGAACGCATCGGTGTAGAGATCGAAATTGGCTGCACTGGTGACGCCGCCGTAGATGGTGGTATCGCCCACGACTTCGAGAAGCGGGTCATCAACCATTTCGTTGAAGTCGCCCAGAACCTGATCGGGAGCAGGGGCACCTCCAGCGATGCCCGGTCCGCCGCCTTCCCAGACGACACCGGAAATGGTCGCCGCCGATGCCGGCAGAGCGAGGCAGAGCGCGGTTGCGGCTGCCGTTAAGGATAAAATCTTGTTTGTCATATAAACGTCCCCAGATGATAAAACTTCAAACACATTTGTATTTAACCACGAAATTGGCCGATTCGCACGACAATCTTCCTTTGCGCCCATAAATATTGGCTTTGCGCACAAGTCGAAGGCCGAAAGTCAACCTTAAGTTGTGAAATTGCGGCGTTTCGCCGTATTTTCCCCCTGCCGGCAGGGCCGTCTCCCGGATCGGGAGAGCCGCGGAGCCTCAGTTTCCTTTGGCATAGGCTTCGAATGCCTCGGCCCAGTCCTTGTGCCAGCGCGACAGCGGCGGCCGGTTGTCGATGATGTCGTGCATGGCCCAATCCATGCGTTTCTCGTCCACCTCGCGGGTCACGTCATTGTCCGGGCAGATGATGTAGAAATCGCCCTTGGCGAGGCTTTCGAACAGGAAATCGGCGGTTTGCTCTGGGGTCCAGGCGCCGTCCGGCTTTTCGGTGCGGTCGCGCCGCGTCAGATCGGTGAAGACAAAGCCCGGAACCAGTAGGTGGGCGCTGACCAGTGAGCCGGATTCCCGCAAATGATGCTGCAGCGCCTCGGTAAACACCTTAACCCCGGCCTTCGACACGTTATAGGCCGGATCGCCGGGCGGGGTCGTGATGCCTTGCTTGGAGCCGGTGTTGATCACCAGCCCCGGCGCGCCGCGTTCCATCATGCCCGGCACGAAGACCTGACAGACAGAGACCACGCCGCCAAGATTGACGGCGAGAACCTTGTCCCATGTCTTGCTGGTGTTGAAGATGTCGCTGCCCGGCTGCATCCCGGCATTGCACATCAGCACGTTCACGCCGCCGAAATGGCCTTTGACCTCGGCCTCCAGCGCCTTGATCGCAGCGAGATCCGAGACGTCGACCTTGCGGGTCCAGACCTCGGCGGCGCCATCGGCGCGGAGCGTGGCCTCGGCGGCGTCGAACAGCTCTTCGCGCAGGTCGATCACAACGATATTCATGCCCGCACGGGCAAGGTGCTGCGCCGTGGCAAGCCCGATCCCCGCAGCACCTCCGGTTACCAGAGCGGTCTTGCCCGCACCGATCGCATCCATCCCCATGATCCGCTTCCCCTTGTTGCCGCGCCGGCAGCATAGGGGCTGTCGGGCAGGCTGTGAAGTATCTGTCGGCCCGTTGCCGTGTCTGGAACGGCGCCGTCAGATGGCTGCCGCCCTGCGTTGCGTGGCCAGATAAATCGCGCCGACGATGGCCAGATTGACCAGCCCGAACATGACGGCATTGGCAAAGGCCCAGAAGTAGGCACCGGTGATGTCGAAGGACAATCCGCCCTGCCAGCCGCCAAAGGCATGACCCATCCAGCCAAAGGCGAGCACGATCCCCGTGGCCGAAGCCCGCCGCGCCTCGGGGGCCAGCGCCCGGACCGAGATCAGGACGCCGGTCATCACCCCGCCATAGCCAAACCCGTAGAGCGGCGCATAGAGCCAGAACGCCTCCATCGTGCCGACGAGGACGAACCCGAGCATCAGCACGGTCTGCCAAGCCGTCGCCGCCATCCAGGCCCGCAGCGGGCCAATGATGTCCGCCAGTCGGCCAAAGAAGATCCGGCCTCCGATTGCGGCGACCAGCATCACGAGCAGCGGGCCGCCTGCTTCTGCACCCACACCGCAGACACCCTGGATCAGCGGCACCAGATGCATCAACGGCACCGCCATGGCAGAGCAGCAGCCGAGAACCGCGATCGACAGGGCAGGGAGCACGATCCACGAGGGCAGTCTTGCGGCGGGCTTTGTCGCTCCGGCGGCGGCGAGCGGGGCTTTCGGAGCTTCGCGCATCAGCAAGGACAATGGAAACAGCGTCAGGGCCGAGAAGACGCCCAGATAGGTCAGGGCGTTCTGCCAGCCCGACACCTCGATCAGATAACCGGCGGCGTAGGGCACCAGCCCCTGTCCCAGGGCCTGACCCGCCGAGGCGATCCCGATGGCCAGCCCGGCTCCGGTCCGAAACCAGCCTCCGACAAGAGCGATGACAGGGGCGAACAGGGCACCGCCGCCAATCGCTCCGGCCAGAAAGAACAGGCTGTAGAATTGCCAAAGGGTCTGGGCATGAGCGGCGACCAGCAGCGCCACCGACAGGCTGGTCGCTCCGATCAGACAGACCGTCTGGGTGGCCATTCTGTCGGCCAGAAACCCCATGACGATGCCACCCAGCGCGATCCCGATCAGTCCAAAGGAGTTGATCGCCGCAACGTCCGCACGCTCCCAGCCGAATTGCATCTCAAGCGGGACCAGAAACGCCGACAGGCCGTTGACCAACATGCCCATCGCGATGCCAAGCAGCAACGCGGCTGCAATCACGACGATCCAGCGGTAGCGGGGCTCCGGTGCGGCCTGCATCGTGGACATGGGCGACCTCCTTGGCCGGGCGAGGACCCGAGCGGCAGGGTTTCGCGCAACCTTAACACGCTCTGCGCATCTTGTCGCCGGAGACGTCGAAAGACCGGGCCGCAATGGCCGCCTGTTCGCCGGGGCCGTTCCGTGGGTCGCTTTTGGGCGTTGCCCGGCGGAGCCTCAGATGATCTCGTCCTCGTCGAACATCGGATCGCCGGTCAGCTGATCGTTCATGTGATCCATCGTGCTTTCTGCTCTGGCGAGCGAGGCGACGCGGGCGAGGTGGAAGACCGCGTCGCCCTCGTTGACGACAGGCATCACCGCGCGCCCGACGATGATGCCGTCGAAAGGGGCCACGATCATTCGCTCTGCCTCGCCAAAGAGGTCGGACACGGCCGCGAGCGTTTCGCCCTCGGCGACCACGTCGCCATCGGCCTTGAACGTGCGGAGCAGGCCACCGACAGGGGCACGCAACCACTTGCTCCAAGTGCACAGATGCGATGGCAGTTTCGGCGCTCCGATCCCCTTGCTGGCGATCATCCCCAGATGGGCCAGCACCCGCAGGATGCCGGTCAGCCCGGCGCGGACCGATTTCTCGTCAAAGCGCAGCGCCTCGCCCGCCTCGAACAGCAGGACGTCCTTACCGATCCGCTTGGCCTCGCCGCGCAGCGACCCCTCGCGCAGCGGCGATTTCAGAATGACCGGAGCGCCGAAGACCTGCGCCAGCTCGGCGGTGCGCGGATTGTCCGGCGAGATCCTTATCTGCGGCAGGTTGGTGCGGTGCACCGCCGCCGAGTGCAGGTCGATTCCCAGATCAGATCGCTGCACGATCTCGGTCAGGAACAGGTGGGCCAGCCGCGAGGCGAGCGACCCGCTGGCGTGGCCCGGAAACGACCGGTTGAGATCGCGCCGGTCGGGCAGGTAGCGCGAATGGTTGATGAACCCGAAGGCGTTGACGATCGGGATCACGATCAAGGTGCCCTTGAGCGATTTCAGGTTCGGCACCCGCACCAGCCGCCGCACGATCTCGACGCCGATCACCTCGTCGCCGTGAACGCCGGCGCTGACAAAGACGGTCGGCCCCTCGAGCCGGCCATGCAGCACCAGCACCGACATGCTGACCGGCGTGTGGTCCGACAGGACGCTGATCGGCAACTCGACGGTCCGACGGGTGCCAGCGGCCACGCTGACGCCGCCGATTTCGAATGCAGGTCGTTTGGAGGTCGGCATCTGGGGCCTCGCGAGGATCAGGGTGGTGCGGCGGCAGCGGGGCGGGCCAGATTGGCGCGCCGCGTGTGCACCGCGATGTTGTGGTTCTTGAGCGCGGATCGCCCGACGATCATCGGAAAGGTCATGTTGCTGCGGTCGGTCAGCGAGACGGAAATCGTCCACGTCCGGCCCGCTACACGAAACCGCGTGCGAATGACGATGCGTTCTTCGGGAATGCCGGAGGTGTTCTTGATCGACCGCCTGCCGTGGATCGGGGCCTCGATCACTTGGCTGGAATGGGTGGGGTCGAAGGCGACGACGAAGCGCACCCACTCCGCACCGTCTTTCTCGAAGGGCTGGATATGGGTGGCGTGCAGCGCCGAGGTGCGGGCGCCGGTGTCGATCTTGGTGCGCAGGTCGTGCAGGCCGAGGTCGGGCAGATCGATATGTTCGATCCAGCCGATCACCAGCAGCGGGCGCTTGGGGGCCGAGGGGAGAGCATCCATCGTCATACCTCTGGTCTCAGGGCCCTAACCCTTGCCGCGGGTCTTGGTGGTGCCGTCCTTGGCGTGCCGTTCGAGATGTTCGATGATCAGCCCGGCCACGTCCTTGCCGGTCGCCTTCTCGACGCCCTCAAGGCCGGGCGAGGAGTTTACCTCCATCACCACGGCGCCGTGATTGGCCCGCAGCATATCCACGCCGCAGACCGCAAGGCCCATAGACTTGGCAGCGCGAACGGCGGTGGAGCGTTCCTCGGGCGAGATCTTGATCAGTTGCGCCGACCCGCCCCGGTGCAGGTTCGAGCGGAACTCGCCTTCCGCCCCGGTGCGCTTCATCGCCGCCACGACCTTGCCGCCCACGACGATGGCCCGAATGTCGGTGCCGCCGGATTCCTTGATGAACTCCTGCGCGAGGATGTTCACGTTGGCCCCGCGAAACGCCTCGATCACCGATTTGGCCGAACGTTCGGTATCCGCCAGCACCACCCCGATGCCCTGCGTTCCCTCCAGCAGCTTGATGACCACGGGCGCACCACCGGCCAGCTTGACGACCTCGCCGGCCTGCTTGGCGTCATGGGCAAAGGCGGTGACGGGCAGGCCGATCCCGTCGCGGGCCAGCAACTGCATGGAGCGCAGCTTGTCGCGGGATCGCCCGATCGCCACGCTCTCGTTGAGGGGATAGACGCCCATCATCTCGAACTGGCGCAGCACGGCGAGGCCGTAGAACGTGATCGAAGCTCCGATCCTTGGGATCACGGCGTCATAGCCCTTGAGGGATTCGCCGTTGTAATAGATCTCGGGGCGCCGCGAGGCGATGTTCATATAGCATTGTAGGGTGTTGATGATGTCGATCGTATGCCCCCGCGATTCCGCCGCCTCGACGAGCCGTTGGTGCGAATAGAGCGTGGGATTGCGTGCCAACATGGCGATTTTCATAGGGCGTTCCAATTCGTGGGTCGGTTCGGCGGCGGAAGGGCGGGCCGGTCGGCGGCCCCGTTGCGGTGCGCGTTCAGGTTCGTGCCGCTCTGGCTTGGGTCAATGACCTAAACGGTTTGAGAGGCAAAGCAAAGCCGCCGCGACGGGCGACCCTGCCTGATCAATGGGCGAGGATTGGGGGCTTTGACGGGCCTGCTTGCGACGTTGTCGCCACCCCCGCCGCATCGGCTCAGGTGCCGCAGAAGGTGGTGTAGGGGCCAAAGCCCGAGGGGGCGGGCAGCGCGTATTTGTCGAGGCCGGGCCGGGCCTCGAACGGATCCTCCAGCACCTCCAGAAGCGCCTCGAAGGGGCCGAGATCGCCCTCGGTCGCCGCCTCCAGCGCCGCCTCGACCAGATGATTGCGCGGAATGTAGATCGGATTGACCCGGTCCATCGCGTCCGGGTCCGGCGCCGCGGCGCGCCAGTCGGCCAGCCATGCCCGCAAAGGCTCCGGATCGGCAAACTGCGCCTTGGCCCGGTCGCCGCCGTCGCGCAAATCCGCAGCCAAGGCCCGGAAGGTCGAGGTGAAATCCGCACGCGCTTCGGCCATCAGGTCCAGCAGCCGCTGTGCCAGCCCCGGATCGGGCGCGGCCAGCCCCAGTTTCGCCTGCATGACTTCGACAAACGCGGCCTCAAAGATCGGCATGAAGGCTTCGACTTCGGGCAGGATCAGCGCAATCGCTGCATCGGTATCCTTGTCGAGCTGGCTCAGCAGGGCCTCGGCCAGCCGGGCCAGATTCCACTGGGCGATGCGCGGCTGATTGGCATAGGCATAACGGCCGCCCCGGTCGATCGAGCTGAACACCGTCGCCGGATCGTAGGCATCCAGAAAGGCACAGGGACCATAGTCGATGGTCTCGCCCGAGATCGTCATGTTGTCGGTGTTCATCACCCCATGCACGAATCCAAGCCCCATCCACTGGGCGATCAGCCGCGCCTGACGGTCCCGCACCGCGCGGAACAAGGCCAAAGCCGGCATGTCGGCCCCCGCCAGATCGGGATCGTGCCGGCGCAGCGCGTAGTCGACCAACCGGGCGAGCTTTTCATCGTCACGCCGGGCGGCGAAATATTCAAAGGTGCCGACCCGCAGGTGGCTGCTGGCCACGCGGGCCAGAACCGCGCCGGGCAGGGGGCCCTGATCGCGCAGCACCGTCTCACCGGTCAGCACGGCGGCCAAGGCACGGGTCGAAGGCACGCCCATGGCATGCATCGCCTCACCCACGAGATATTCGCGCATCACCGGGCCGATCGCGGCCTTGCCGTCACCGCCGCGCGAAAACGGGGTCTTGCCGGAGCCCTTGAGATGGATATCGCGACGCGCCCCGTCCCGGTCGATCACTTCGCCCAAAAGTAGCGCCCGCCCGTCGCCCAACTGGGGGGAGAAGCCGCCGAACTGGTGGCCGGCATAGGCCATCGCGAGCGGCTCTGCCCCGTCCGGGGCTTCTGCGCCGGAAAAGATCGCCGCCCCCTGCGGCCCATCCAGAGCCTCGGCATCCAGCCCCAACGCCTCCGCCAGCGGACGGTTCAGTCGGACCATGCGCGGCGCTGCCGCAGGCGCGCCCTGCCACGGCACAAAGAACCCGTCGAGATCGCGGGCATATGTGTTGTCGAATGCAAAGGCAGGCATCGGGCGTCCTTCAGTCGGGAATTTCGGTGGCACTATAGGACAGACGGCAATGCAAAAGGCAAAGGGGCGGCCAAAGCAGCCGCCCCCTGCCGTTGTTGTTTATGCCCTACTCGGCGGCAGAGCGGCGGGGCAAGACCCAATCGGGGCGGATGAAATGGCAGGTATAGCCATGCGGAATCCGCTCCAGATAATCCTGATGCTCGGGTTCGGCCTCCCAGAAATCGCCGACGGGGGCCAGTTCGGTCACCACCTTGCCGGGCCAGAGGCCAGAGGCATCGACGTCGGCAATGGTATCCTCGGCCACCGCCTTCTGTTCGGCATCGACATAATAGATGGCAGAGCGATAGCTCATGCCGCGGTCGTTGCCCTGACGGTTCGGCGTGGTCGGGTCGTGTATCTGAAAGAAGAACTCCAACAGCTTGCGATAGCTCATCAGATCGGGATCGAAGATCACCTCGATGCCCTCGGCATGGGTGCCGTGGTTGCGGTAGGTGGCGTTGGGCACATCGCCGCCGGTATAGCCCACGCGGGTCGATATCACGCCGGGCATCTTGCGGATCAGATCCTGCATGCCCCAGAAACAACCACCTGCCAGAACTGCGCGTTCAGTCATCGTCACATCCTCCTGTGTCTTGCCGGTAATGTGGGGCCGCGGCGGGCACCCGTCCAGTGCCGGGGCAAATGTTTCAATCCAACAGCGGAAATTGACGCAGAAGTGGCGTGACGACGGGCGCTCCATTGCCTATGTCGGGGCCAAGGAGACACCATGCTGACACCCGACATGATCCTCGACGCCACGTTGCTGCCTGCGATGCTGATTGCATTGGTTGCGGGGCTTTTGTCCTTCCTCAGCCCCTGCGTGCTGCCCATCGTGCCACCGTATCTGGCCTATATGGGCGGCGTCTCCGTGACCGAACTGGAGGAGACGAGGGATGCCCGGCGGCGGGTGTTGCTCGCAGCAGGCTTCTTCGTGCTGGGGCTGTCGACGGTGTTCCTGCTTCTGGGGATCGCCTTCTCGGCCATGGGGCGGGCGCTTCTGGCCTATCAGGACTGGTTCCTCTGGATCGCGGGGTTCACCATCATGGTCTTCGGGGCGCATTTCATCGGGGTCTTCCGGATCGGGTTTCTCGACCGCGAAGCACGGATCGAAGCCGGCGATCAGGGCGGGTCGGCCTTCGGCGCCTATCTGCTCGGGCTGGCCTTCGCCTTCGGCTGGACACCTTGCCTCGGGCCGATCCTCGGTGCGATCCTCGGGCTGGCGGCCCAGGAGGCCGATCTGGGACGGGGCGCCACGCTGCTGGCGATCTACGCGCTCGGTCTCGGGCTGCCCTTCCTCGCCGTGGCCGCCTTCTTTCCAAGGCTCAAAGGGGCGATGGGCTTCCTCAAGCGACATATGGCGCGGATCGAGCGGATCTCGGGGCTTCTGCTCTGGACCGTCGGGCTGATGATGATCACCGGACAATTCTCCGATTTCAGCTTCTGGCTGCTGGAAACCTTCCCCTTCCTCGCGACGCTCGGCTGACGGCCGCTTCATCATGGCCGGCAAACTCCGGGGAGGGCCGCAGGCCCGGGGCAGAGCCCCAATCCAGCATCGCGTGCGCCGAAGGCGCTCATTCGGATCACCGCAGAGCAGGGATCCGCAGGCAGGGCTTATTTCCGCCGAAATTCCACGCTAGGCTGCGGGCAATCCAGAGCGGGCAAGCGGCATGAGCGAACAGGCGGTCACAGATCAGGTCAGGCGTCGGAAGGTGGTCTACATCCCCGGCTACGATCCGATTCATCCGCGCCGCTACCGGGAACTCTACCGCAAGGAAGGCGCCGCGCAGGCCGAGATCTCGGGCTACGACATCGCGCTCAGCCCAAAGGCCAAGGCATCCGGCCCCTATGGCTGGACCGTCGCGGCGCAGATCGACGGCACCTCCGTCGAGGCGGATATCGACGTTCTGGTCTGGTCGGATATCGTGCGCGGGTCTATGTCGCACTCCATTCCCGGCACCTATCTGCAACTGCTGCGCACCGCGTTCACCTATATCGCGACGGGCACGCTGCGGCGGCTGATGTGGCTGCGCAAGGGGCCGGTGATCGCGGCGCTCTATCCTGTGGGCATGTTGCTTGCGCAACTGATCGTCGCGGTCGGGCTCGGGGTCGTTGCGGCACGGTTGTTGTCATTCGGGCTGGGGCTGATCGGGTCTGCGGTGCTCTCGCTCATCGGAGATCTGGGTAATCTCGATTTCACTATCTTCACCTCGGCCGATACGGTCGCGCAGGTCGTGGTCTTCGGGCTCGTCGCGCGATGGATATTGCAGTGGTTCAAATCCAAGGACGGCAAGTTCTTCGCCTACTACCTGATGCACGACTACGCCTATTCTGCGCGGTGGAGCGGGGCGAACCCCAAGGCGCTCGAAGACCGGATGGCCGAATTCGGCGACGCCGTCGCCGAGGCGCTCGCGCAGGACTATGACGAAGTGCTCGTGGTCGGGCATTCGTCGGGCGCGCATCTCGGGGTGTCGATCCTCGCCGATCTGATCCGGGCGGGCAGGGTGCCCGGCAATGGACCGGCGCTCGGGTTTCTGACCTTGGGGCAGGTCGTGCCGATGGTCTCCTTCCTGCCGCGGGCCACCCGGTTGCGGGCGGATCTGGCCTACCTCTCGGCGCGGGACGAACTGGCATGGGTGGACGTGACGGCCCCCGGCGACGGCTGCGCCTTTGCGCTGTGCGATCCGGTGGCGGTGTCCGGCGTTGCGCCTGCGGATCAGAAATGGCCGCTGGTCATCTCGGCCGCCTTCACGCAGACGCTGTCGCCCGAGACATGGGCCAAGCTGCGGTGGCGGTTCTTCCGACTGCACTTTCAGTATCTCTGCGCCTTTGACCGGCCACATGACTACGACTATTTCCAGATCACCGCCGGGCCGGTCACCCTGCGGGAGCGGTTCGCCGAGCGTCAGCCGTCCAAGAGCCGGATCGACGTGCCCGCGTCGAAATACACCTCAATCGCCGCCTGAGAATGCCACCGGTCCTGCCCCCAAAGCCAGAGGCGCGGCCCGACAAGGTCTCGCTCTGGCGCTATCTCAAGCTCTTTCGGCAGGACATCCTGTCGGCCCAGCCCGCGCGGCTCTATCGCGCGTGGATGGCAGAATTCAAGACGCCGTTCTTTCGCAGCTATATGGTCAACGACCCCAAGCTGATCGACCTCGTACTCAAGAAACGGCCCGACGACTTTCCGAAATCCGACCGGATCGGCGCGGGGCTGCGGCCGCTCTTGGGCAATTCGGTCTTTCTGACCAACGGGGCGGTCTGGAAAAAACAGCGCCGGATCATCGACCCGGCCTTCGAAGGCGGCCGCCTGCGCGACACCTTTCCGGCGATGTGGGCGGCGGGTGAGGCTTGCGCCGACCGGCTCGACGCGCTGGCCACGGGCGAGCCGGTGGAGATCGAGGCCGAGACAAGCCACGCCGCCGCCGACGTGATCTTTCGCACCCTGTTCTCCATCCCGATCGAGAACGACATCGCGGCGCAGGTCTTCGAGGAATTCAAGGCGCACCAGCGGACTCAACCGATCCTGAACCTCGCCGCCTTCGTGCCGGGCCCGTCCTGGATGCCGAAGTTCTTCAAATCCGAGACCAAGGACACCGCCAAGGTCATCCGCGATCTCATCACGAGGCTGGTGGATGACCGCGCCGCCGAGATCGAGGCCGGGGCCGCACCCGACGATCTGGCGACCAAGATCATGACCAAGGCCGATCCCGAGACGGGCGAGACCTTTGCCCCGGACGAGATGGTCGATCAGGTCGCGATCTTTTTCCTCGCCGGGCACGAGACCAGCGCCTCGGCCCTGGCCTGGACGCTCTACCTGCTGGCCAGCAACCCCGCGTGGCAGGACAAGGTCGCCGCCGAGGCGATGGAATTCACGCAGGATTTCTCGGCCCTGTCGACGTTGAAATCCACCCGCGACGTGTTTCGCGAGGCGCTGCGCCTCTATCCGCCGGTCCCGATGATGGTGCGCGAGGTGACCAAGCCGGAGACCTTCCGCAAACGCGCGCTCCGCAAGGGCGCGCAGATCGTGCTGTCGCCGTGGCACCTGCACCGGCACGAACGCATGTGGGACAATCCCGACGGATTCGATCCCGCGCGTTGGCAGACCGAAGCCGGCAAGGCCAGCGCCCGCGAAGCCTTCATGCCGTTTTCGGCCGGCCCACGGGTCTGCACCGGGGCGGGCTTTGCCATGGCAGAAGGCGTCGTGGTTTTGGCGCACCTGCTGCGCCGCTACCGGTTCGAGGTGGTCAAGGGGCAGGTGCCGGTGCCTGTCGCGCATCTGACGGTGCGGTCCAAGGACGGCATCTGGCTGCGGATCCGGCCCCGGATCCGGCCTCCGAAAGAGCCGTGATTCGGCGTCGTCGTTTCGCCGCGGCGAACAGTGGCCGTCGTGAGCGGCATTGTCGCCGGATCGGCAGCGATCGCTGAGCCGGTCGCCACAAATTCGCCACCTGCAAAATCAAGCAAATTCAATGCTTTGCCGTTAATCTTTCGTTAACCCGGCCCGCATTAAGGCTGATTTGCGGCACGCTTGCGACTTTATCCGATAGATTGAGGCCACGCGGGGGCGTCCTAACAGATCGGTAAGGTGATGAACGTGACAATGAGTTCGCAGAGCAGCCTTTTTGATGGCATCAAGCACAACATGGCACTGGCCCTGTCCTTCTTGCCCCGCAAGACCGAGACCCGCCGTGTGACACCGGGCGCGCAGTTCGAGATGAACCAGCCCGCCGCTGAACAAGACTTCGTCGCAGAGGCGCCCTTGCCGCCGTGCAAGCCGCTCAACAAGGCCGAGCGCAGCGAAGCAGAGATGCTCGCCCGCATCCGTGGTGCGCTCTACGCCAAGGATTCCTGATCCCGCGACTGCAGGTCCGTCAAGACAAACACCCGGATCGCCGAGGCCAGCCCGACATCGCCGCGTTCAGCGTCGATCCGGGCGGCGAGACCGTTGATCGTTTCGCCCCGCCGCTCGGAGATGGCGCGAAACGCGGCCCAGAACTCCGCCTCCAATGACACGCTCGTCCGATGCCCCGCGAGGGTCAGCGAATGCTTGACCGGCCTGCCCTTGGGCGGGCTCATTCGTCGTCGAACTTGAGCTGATCCAACCGCCGCGATGCCTGTTCGGCGCGGGCGGCCTCCACCACGCGCTCGGCCTTGCTGCGGCCATGCTTGACCGCGTTGGCGTCGGCCCGCGCCTTGTCGGCGGCGCGGTCGCGGGCCTTGCGGGCCTTGTTGAGGTTGATCGGGGTCGAACCGTCGGTCATTTCGGCCCGATCATCTCTTCGGGGCGCACCACGCGCTCGAAGGTCTCTTCGTCGACAAAGCCCAGATTGATCGCCTCTTCCTTGAGGGTCGTGCCGTTCTTGTGGGCGGTCTTGGCGACGGTGGTCGCGTTGTCATAGCCGATGGTCGGGGCCAGCGCGGTGACCAGCATCAGCGACTCGCGCATCAGCTTTTCAATCCGCACGGTGTCGGCCTTGATCCCCACGACGCAGTTGTCGGTGAAGGCCGAGCAGGCGTCCCCGATCAGTTGCATCGATTGCAGCACGTTGTAGGCCATCATCGGCTTCATCACGTTCAGCTCGAAATGGCCCTGCGATCCGGCAAAGCCCACGGCGGCGTCGTTGCCCATCACATGGGCACAGACCTGCGTGATCGCCTCGACCTGCGTCGGGTTCACCTTGCCCGGCATGATCGACGAGCCGGGCTCGTTCTCGGGCAGCATCAATTCGCCAAGGCCACAGCGCGGGCCAGAGCCGAGGAACCGGATGTCGCAGGCGATCTTGTAGAGCGACGCGGCAACGGTTTTCAGCGCGCCGGAGATCTCGACCAGCGCGTCATGGGCGGCCAGTGCCTCGAACTTGTTCGGCGCGGTCACAAAAGGCAGGCCGGTGATCTTGGCCATTTCGGCGGCGACGGTCTCGCCCCAGCCCTTGGGCGTGTTCAGCCCGGTGCCGACGGCGGTGCCGCCTTGGGCCAGCTCATAGATCGCGGGCAGGGCGGCCTTGACCCGGCGGATGCCCATGGCGACCTGATGCACATAGCCCGAGAATTCCTGGCCCAGCGTCAAAGGCGTCGCATCCATCGTATGGGTGCGGCCGATCTTGATGATGTCCTTGAACTCTTCCTGCTTGGCGGCAAGTGCTGCGTGCAGCTTCTCCAGCCCCGGCAGGGTCACGTCGCGGGCGGTCATCGCCACGGCGATATGCATGGCCGTCGGAAATGTGTCGTTCGACGATTGGCCCATGTTGCAGTGATCGTTCGGGTGCACCGGCGTCTTGGAGCCGATCTCGCCGCCCAGCATCTCGATGGCGCGGTTCGAGATCACCTCGTTGGCGTTCATGTTGGACTGGGTGCCGGAGCCGGTCTGCCAGACCACCAGCGGAAAGTGGTCGTCGAGCTTGCCCGACACCACCTCGGCGGCGGCGGCGATCATCGGATCGGCCAGCTCTGCGGGCAGCTTGCCGCGCTCCTTGTTGGCGGTCGCACAGGCCTGCTTGATCACGCCGAGGGCGCGGACGATGGCGACAGGCTGCTTTTCCCATCCGATGGGAAAGTTCTGCAAGGATCGCTGCGTCTGAGCGCCCCAATAGCGGTCGGCGGGGACCTCGATCGGGCCAAAGCTGTCGGATTCAGTGCGAGTCTGTGAGGCAGTCTGGGTCATGGCGGGCATCCTTGGTATGCGATTGCATGCCATTTACCGCGCGCGGCGGGCATGGGCAACGCACTGTTAGCGCAAAACTTACTTACGAAAGCTGTCGAGGCTCACGACTTGGGCGGCACCGGCCTTCGTGTCCTTCTTTTCGTCCTGCGGTTCGGCCATTTCGTCCATCGGGGCCTCGGCCGCGTCGTCGTCGTCGACCTCGGTGTCGTCGTCGCCGTCGTCCTGCGTCTCGAAGCGCAGACCGAACTCGACCGACGGGTCCACGAAGGTCTTGATCGCGTCGTAGGGGATATACAGCGGCTCGGGATTGTCCCCGAAATTCAGCGTGACCGAGAAGCCGTCGTTGGTGACCACCAGCGCGTCGAACCAATGCTGCAAGACGATGGTCATTTCGCCCGGATACCGATCCGAGAGCCAGTCCGCGATCTCGACATCGGGGTGCATCGTATCGAAGGTGATGAAGAAGTGGTGCTGGCCCGGCAGCCCCTCCGCTGCGACGTCGTTGAGCACCTCTTGAATGAGCCCGCGCATCGCGCGGTGCATCAGATTTCCGTAGTCGATACTGCGGGTCACAAACGCATCTCCAATTGGGTGGCGAACAACTCTGCAAGCAGCATACGGGATTCTTGGCCAGTGAAAAGGGGCGTCGCCGCCTGCGCGTCGCGCATCTGATCAAGAGCTGGGCAAGCCCGCCGATAACCGGCGCGTCGGAGCGGCCAAGGCTGTTGTTCTTGTTGACGGAGCAAAATCGACACAATAGGTAGTTATCAACTCCGCATTTTGTGGGGGCCAAATACAAGCGGCCTAGATGTCGCGACACTCTGCCAGGCGTATCGGGCCTCTGCCGATCCCGTTGCGTTGTCCGGCCTAGCTTTGGGGGAAGCCGCATGAACGTTATTGAAACCGTCGGAATGATGTCGACCGGAGCACTGGTGATGCTCGGCGGCGTCTACCTTCTGGACATGGTGCGCGGCCCGGAAACGCTGCCCGGCACCGCCGCGCAGGTGGCCCCGGTAGCAGCCCCCGCAGCCCAGCCGGTTGCAGCGCAGGCCGCCGCGTCACAGGCCCAGCCCGTCGCACCGGCGGTCGAAGTGACACGCGCCCAGTCCGACATGTCGGGTGCCGCCACGATCGGCCAGCTGGAGAGCTTCGTCGCGCTGTCGATGCGGCCGGTGACGACCGATATTCCCCTGACCCCGGAGCAGGAAGAAATCATCGCCTATTTCAAGCGGACCGCCCGCGATCTGAACAGCGTGTCGGACGGCTATGCGGGGGAATACGTCGCGTTCAACGACATGGCGATCAACCGGCTGGAGATCCGGCATTTCTATACCGTCCGCCAGAACATCAGCGATATTCCCGTCGCGGAGTTGCTGGAATCGCAGACCGCGCTGGTGCAGGCCAACATGTGCGACGAGCCGATGATGCGCACGCTCATCGACGAGCACGGGTTCCGGTTCACCTATTCCTACCTGAGCGCGGACAACCGTTTTCTGGGCAATGTCCACGGCAATACCGAGGCCTGCGGCAGCTGACCCGGTCCGCCGTTCCGAATGCAAAAGGCCGCCCGGAGGGGGCGGCCTTTTTCGTAGGCGGGCACGGGGCCTCGGTCAGGCGCCGAGGCTGACCAGATGCGCGGCAGAGCCGGTCAGCGCGGCATAATCGTCCTCGATCACAGCCACGCCGAAATTGCCCATGAAGCCCGCGAAACGGCCCTTGTCGCGGAACGCCTGCGCAAAGCCGAAATCGTTGAGATAGGGGGCAAAGGCCCGGCTGACGCCGCCGACCAGGTAGACCCCGCCGAAGGGCAGCTGGATCAGGGCCAGATTGCCGGCGACGCTGCCCAGCATCCGGGTAAAGACGTTGGCCGCTTCGGTAGCGCGCTCGTCCGAGCCATCCGCACAGGCCTGCATGATGTCGGCGGCGCGGCGCTCGCGCGGGTCGTTGGCCTCATGGCCCAGGAACGCGTAGACGCGCTCTAGCCCGCGGCCCGACAGAACGTCCTCGATCGAGGGAAAGCCATGCGCCGTCGAGACATACTGGGCGAGCCTCATGTCCTGCTCGGTCTGGACGGGCAGGTTGATGTGGCCGCTCTCGGAAGGGGCGACCAGACGACCGGGCTCCAGCTCGAACACCGGCGCGGCGTTGAACCCGGTGCCGACGCCGATGACCAGCTTGGCGGCGTGATCGGAGGCTTCGGGGAACGGGATGATGGTGCGGACCTTGTCCGCCTCCAGATGACCCAATGCATGACCTTGGGCTTGCAAGTCATTGAGAATGGAGACGGTTTCGGCGTTGGCCGCGCGGGACAGCGTGGTCTTGTCGATGGTCCAGTCGAGGTTGGTCATCGTGGCGCGGCCGTCCCGGACGGGCCCGGCCACGGCGACACAGGCCGCCTTGGCATCGACGCCGCCTTCGTCCTCGACATATTTGCGCAGGACCGATTCAAGGCCCGGAAACTCGCTGTTGGCATAGCGACGGATCGTTTCGGTGAGCACTTTCGGCCCATCGGCCAGCGCCACGCGGGTATTGGTTCCGCCGATATCCGCGACGAGCGACAGGGTGTTCGGAGCGTGTGACATGGGGCGCCTTTCGATCAACGGGCCAGAGCGGCTTTGAGCGCGTGATACGACGCCTTGGGCGTCCGCTTCTGGGTTTCGAAATCCACGTGGACAAGGCCAAAGCGGCGCTCGTAGCCCAAGGCCCATTCATAATTGTCGAGCAGCGACCAGCAGAAGTAACCCTTCATGTTGGCGCCGTCCTTGAGGGCGCGCAGCGTCGCCTGAATGTGATCGTCCAGATAGGATTCGCGCACCGGGTCGTAGACGGCACCGTTCTCGATCTGGTCGTCCCATGACATGCCGTTCTCGGTGACGAACATCGGCAGATCGCCGACGTAGTCCCGCGCCATCCGTGTCAGGACGGTGTGCAGCCCGTCGGGATAGATCTCCCAGCCCATCTGGGTCTTGGGCAATGGGCCTTCGACCAGCTTCATCGACGGCCACGGCATCGTCGGGTCTTCGGCAAACAGGTTGCGGGTGTAGTAGTTGACGCCCAGAAAATCGATCGGCTTGGAAATCAGCTTGAGGTCCTCTTCCCAACCCTTTGGCATATGGGGCAGGAACCCGGCCAGCGCATCCTCGGGATAGCGGCCCTTGGTGATGGCTTCGATGAACCAGCGGTTGATGATCTGGTCGTGCAGGTCGGCCGCGCGGGCGGATCCGGCACTGTCGTCGGCCGGGATCGTATGTTCGAAATTCAGCACGATCCCGATGTTGTTCTGGCCCATCTCGCGCAGGCGCTGCATCGCGGTGCCGTGGCCCAGCAGGATGTGGTGCATCGCGCGGGCGGCGGCGCGGATATCGCGCAGGCCGGGGGCGTGAATGCCGAGGAAATGGCTGAGAAACGCCACGCACCACGGCTCGTTCACCGTGGCGATGGAATGGACGCGGTCGCCGATCTTGTTGGTGATCACTTCGGCGTAGTCGGCAAACCACTTGGCCACGTCGGGATTGGTCCAGCCGCCCCGATCGGCCAGCGCCGAAGGCATATCCCAATGATACAGCGTCTGATACGGGCTCAGATTGCGGGCCAGCATCGCATCGACGAGGCGGTCGTAGAAATCCAGACCTTCCTGGTTCGGCTTGCCGGTGCCTTCGGGCATGACCCGCGCCCACGAGGTCGAAAACCGGTAGGCGCCGAGGCCGGCGGCGGGCAACAGATCGAGGTCTTCTTCATAGTGGTGATAGTGGTCGCAGGCGATCGCACCGTCTTCGGCCCGCAGCACATTGCCCGGCGTGGCGGCAAAGGTGTCCCAATGCGACGATCCCGCGCCACCGAAGCTGCTGCCTTCGATCTGATACGCGGCGGTGGCGGCTCCGAAGATGAAGTCCTGCGGAAAATCCGAGCGTTTGAAGTCCATGGTCTGTCCTTTGAGAGGTCGGCTTGGCGAGCGGTCTTTCATGATTGCGCGAGAGCGGTCTCAGGAGGCGATGCGTGTGGCAGGAACCGGACCGGTCGATTTGCCAACACGCAGGTCTGCATCCAAAAGCTCTTGCGGAGGAGGATCGTCAGGGTGGTTGATATGATAAATCAGATGCTCTGCCAACCGGCGTCCGGCCTCGCGCACCGACGATCTGGTCGAGGTAAAGATCGGCGTCTCGCCGCCGTTCTGAAAGTATGACAACTCGTCGTCATGGGTCAGCACCGACACGTCGCGGCCCATGATCAGGCCCGCGTCCTCGATGCCGCGCCGGGTGCCGATGGCGGTGATCATCGAACTGGTCATCACGGCGGTGGGTGGCCGGGGCAGGGCGAGCATCTCCCTGATCGCGCGGTATCCGATTTCTTCCGTCATCTCGTTGGCGCGCATCAGCGCGGGGTCGATGGGCAGACCGCGCGCGGCCATCGCGTCCTGAAAGCCACTGCGCCGCTGATAGGCGAAGTCCTGGGTTTCGATGCCGTTGATCAAGGCGATCCGCCTGTGTCCCAGATCAAGCAGGTAATCCGTGGCCCTGCGAAACGCCGCGCGGTTGTTCACGTCGAGCCAGCAATAGGGCGTCTCGAGGGTCGACACGCGCCCGTGCACCGCAAAGGGCAGACCGATCTCCTTGAGCAGGCTGACCCGCGGATCCACCATCTGTGGCGAATGGATCATCACGCCGTCGACCGAAGCTCGCGACTTGAGCTTGCGATAGGTCGCCTCTTCGTCACCGTCCTCGACCAGAGACAACAACAGCTCGTAGCCGTGTTTGGAATAGGTGGTGGCGGCACCGGATATAAAATCGGCAAAGACCGGGTTCATGATCTCGTTTCTGGTGGCGACGGGAATGACGTGGCCAATGGCGAGCGCCTGCCCTGTGGCGAGGCTTCTGGCGCGGATATTGGGGGTGTAGTTGTGGTCGCGTGCCGCTTTCTCGATGCGAATCCGGGTCGCCGCGCTCACCTCCGGATATCCGTTCAGCGCCCGGCTCACGGTGGTCTGGCTCAGGCCAAGGGTTTTCGACAGCTGTTTCAGATTCATATGGTGCGGGACGCAATACGCTTTCAGTTCGGTCGGCAATCCTAAACATGGAAAGCACTGTCCGTCAAAGGCGGAGCGACGTGGCGGCATGCTGCACCTGCGAAGTGCTTGCGGATTGCGAGGGGCGCCGCGACCGTCGTCGGCAGACATGGGAACGGCGGCAACGAGGGCAGTGCTTCAAAGCGCTTTGAATCCGGTTCCGACGCGTGTAAAGCCGGAATCGCGCCGACTGCGGCGCAGGGAAGAGGGCGATCCATGATCAAGACGCAATCCATGGCTGTGGCGCGGCGGGCAAGGCCTGCGGCGCCGGCACGTCGCGATGCCACTGGCGGCCCGTCCCGGGCAGCCTCGTGCTCGGCGACGACGCGGCCGGACAGATCATGGGCGGTCTGGACGCATGTCGCACCGACCGGGCCGGGATGACAGTCCGACCCCATGTCTCGCGGACCATAGCGGCGGCTATGGTTTTCTGATGTAGAGTTACCTCGCCCACGGCATATTGGCCGGGTCCGAGAACAAAAGGCACCTGCTATGACCAAAGTGAACGTCGAAACGGCAAAGAAATCCGCACTGGTCCGGGATCCGGACTGGTGGCGGGGGGCGGTGATCTATCAGATCTATCCGCGCAGCTTTCAGGACAGCACCGGCGACGGCGTCGGCGATCTGCGCGGCATCGCCCAGCGACTGCCCTATATCGCCAGCCTCGGCGTGGATGCGATCTGGATCAGCCCGTTCTTCACCTCTCCGATGAAGGATTTCGGCTATGACGTCAGCAACTATTGCGACGTCGATCCGATGTTCGGGGATCTGCATGATTTCGACGCCGTGGTCGAGGCGGCCCACGCCCTCGGGGTGCGGGTGATCATCGATCTGGTGCTCAGCCACACCTCGGACGTGCATCCGTGGTTCGAGCAGAGCCGGACAAGCCGGGACAACCCGACCGCCGACTGGTATGTCTGGGCCGATCCCAAGCCCGACGGCACGCCGCCAAACAACTGGCTGTCGATCTTCGGTGGCTCTGCGTGGCAGTTCGACGGGACCCGGATGCAGTATTACCTGCACAATTTCCTGACCTCGCAGCCGGATCTGAACTTTCACAACCCCGAAGTGGTCGATGCGATTCTCGACGTCGAACGGTTCTGGCTGGAGCGGGGGGTCGACGGATTCCGGCTCGACACGATCAATTTCTATTACGCCGACAAGGAATTGCGCGACAATCCGGCCTGTCCGCCGGAAATGCGCAACGATTCCATCGCGCCCTCGGTGAACCCGTACAACTGGCAAGAGCATCTGTATTCCAAGAACCAGCCGGAAAACCTCGGGTTTCTCAAGAAATTCCGGGAGGTGCTGAACGAATACGGCGCGGTCGCCGTCGGTGAAGTTGGCGATGCGCAACGCGGGCTGGAGATCATGGCCGAATACACCTCCGGCGGTGACAAGGTGCAGATGTGCTATTCGTTCGAGATGCTCCAGCCCAAGCTGCTGGCGGCGGGCGATCTGGTTGCGATGCAGACCAAGCTCAACGAAGAGGCGCCCGAGGCATGGCCGTGCTGGGCGCTGTCCAACCATGACACGATCCGGCACGTGACGCGCTGGCATCTGTCGCCGCCGGCGATCAAGACCTATGCCACGCTCCTGGTTTGCCAGCGCGGATCGGTCTGCCTTTATCAGGGCGAGGAGCTGGGGCTTGCCGAGGCCGACGTGGCCTTCGAGGATCTGCAGGATCCTTACGGCATCCAGTTCTGGCCAGAATTCAAGGGCCGGGACGGCTGCCGGACACCGATGGTCTGGGAGCCGTCGAATTCCTATGGCGGGTTCTCCGAGGCCAAGCCCTGGCTGCCCGTCGCCCCGGAACACCTCGGCCGGTCGGTCTCCGTTCAGGAGGAGGACGAACATTCGGTCTTGCACCACTACCGGGCGGCCATCGCGCTGCGCCACGACCACCCGGCGCTGGCGCGCGGCACCTTCGAGGACCTCGAACAGATCGGTGAGGTCGTCCACTTTGTCCGCCGCTGGGAGGGCAAGGAGGTCTATTGCGCGTTCAACCTCGGCGAACTCACGGTCGACATAGATGCGCCGGAGGGGCACTGGACGAATATCGCGGAGGATCTCAACGGTGTCGCGATCCGCGAGTATGCCCAGTTGCGGCTCGGCCCGTGGGAGTACTGCATCGCTCTCAAGCAGGAGGGCTAGAGCGCGGCCCTATTGGTCGGCCGCCTTCGGGCCGACCGATGAGCCAACGACCTCGTGGGACAGAGCATTCGTTCTGGGGGCCATCGGACCGGGTGCTGCTCTGCCGCAGCGCGGGTCGGTCGGCCGTGTCGGGTCGTCGTGTTCAGACGGCCCGGCGTTGCATCGGCGGCGACGGAGGGATTTCCGTATTTGGGGCCAAAAGAAGCCGCCATGCCGGTTCTCTCGGCCGGCCGTCACCTGTGCGGCGGGCGGGGCGATGGCCTAGTAGGGGCCGTCTTCCAAGACACCGTCGGCGCTCATCTGCGCATAGAGCAGCCCCTCGCGCAGTCCCCGGTCGGCCACCGACAACCGATCCGTCGGCCAGAGCCGCATCAGTGCCTGCAGGATCGCCGAGCCGGACATGATCAGCGCCTGACGGTCCCGGCCGATGCGCGGATCGGTGCGGCGCCCCTCTGGCCCGAGGGACAGGTAGTCGCGGATCACGGCGTCGATCTGATCGCTGGTCATCCGCAGACCGTCGACCTTGGTGCGGTCATAGCGCTTCAACCCCAGATGGCTGGCGGCGACCGTGGTGACGGTGCCGCTGGTGCCGATGATCTGAAACCCTTCGCGGGCCTGTGCGGCCGCCGAAGGGGCAAAGGCGCTCAGGTTTTCCTCAAAAAACCAGCTCATCAAGGCAAAGCGGGCGCTGTCGTCTTCGACATCCTGAAACTGATCGCGCAGCGTCGCCACGCCCAGAGGCACCGAGATCCAGTCCACCACCTTGGCCGCGGCAAAGGGGCCGGGATCGGCGGTGAAGCCGGAATGCAGGCGCATGATGGCGCGCGGCCGTTCGCGGGCAGGCACCTTGGTCAGATCGATCCAGACGAGTTCGGTCGAGCCGCCGCCGATATCCACGACGAGCAACTGCTCGGTGCGCACGGAGACGAGGGGCGCGCAGGAGATGACCGCCAGACGGGCCTCTTCCTCCGGCTCGATGATCTCCAGCTTCATGCCCGTCTCGCGCTGCACCTGCGCCAGAAACGACGCGCCGTTACGCGCGCGCCGACAGGCCTCGGTGGCGACGAGGCGCATATGCGAGACATTGTGCCGGCCCAGCTTCTGCTTGCAGATCCGCAACGCCCCGATGGTGCGGTTCATCGAGGCTCGGGACAAGCGCCCGGAACTTTCCAGACCGTGCCCCAACTGGACCGATTTGGAAAAGCTGTCGACCACGTGGAATTGGTTGCCCTTCGGCTGGGCAATCAACATCCGGCAGCTGTTTGTGCCCAGATCCAGTGCCGCATAGAGCGACGCGGAATCAGGCGGAGTAGGCGCGGGGCTTTCGACCGCTTTCGGGAACGCGCCCGCGCGCTTGGGACGCTTGGGCGCCATCTTTACGCCCTCCGATTTCGAGTTGTTTCGAACGTAGGCGGCATGTCGCCGCCGCGCAAGCTCTGTCGCATCACGAAGACACGACGCAGGGCAGGGCACGGGGCAGGGCGCCGGATGAACCAAGCGCATCATCGTCATGAATATATAGAGGGCACAAGGCACTGGCCGGGCCGGGACATGGCTGACATAACGGCCGCGAAAATGAAACGCGGTCGCTGCTTGCGTCCGCGATGTCGAAATTGTGCCGCGACAATCGGTCCGACGCACGTAAGAGGGCGCTGAAGCGGCCCGAACCCAGAGGGAATCACATGGCACTGGTCACCATCGTCTACTGGCGCGACATCCCGGCTCAGGTGATCGTGGGCAAAGGGCGTAACGCCAGCAAGATCCAGCTCTCCGAGCGGTTCGAGCAGGCCATCGACCGGGCCGCGATGAAGACCGGAGCCGCGGGCACCGACGACTACCTGGCCGAATGGCGCAAAGCCGACCCCGTCGAGGTCGCCGGTGATGCGCAAGAGGTCGCCACCGCCGAGGCCGCCCGGATCGAGGCGGAATACGATAAGACACGCCTCAAGGCGCTGATTGACAATGATGGTCGGGCATAACCCAATCGCCCGCATAAAGGAGGCCGTGATGTCCCTGTTGCCGTTTCGCAAGCGCGCCGAAAAGCCCGCCTATCGCTCTGCCTCCGTCGAGGCGTTTCTGGACGGCTTCTCGATCGAGGTGATGCCGCGGACGGCCGAAAAGGTCGAGGATTTCACGGCGCTCCTACCCAAGGGAACGCGGGTCTATATCGCCCATATCGACGGGACGCCGATCGAGGATATGGTCGCCACCGCCAAACGGCTGGCCGATGACGGCTTTCCGGTGATGCCGCACTTTCCGGCCCGGATCATCAAGGATGCGGCGACGCTGGGGGACTGGATCGCCCGCTATCAGGGCGAAGCCGGTGTCGATCAGGCGCTGCTGCTGGCCGGTGGCGTGGCCGAACCACAGGGTGACTTCCACTGCTCGATGCAGTTGATGGAGACCGGGCTCTTCGACAAGGCGGGCTTCAAGCGGTTGCATGTCGCGGGGCATCCCGAGGGCAACAAGGACATCGACCCCGACGGCTCCGACCGGGCGGTGATGGACGCGCTGCGCTGGAAGCAGAAGTTTTCCGAAACGACCGACGCGCAGATGGCGCTGGCCACGCAGTTCTGCTTCGAGGCGGCACCGGTCATCGCCTGGGTCGACCGGCTTCAGGCCGAGGGGATCACGCTGCCCGTCCATATCGGCATCGCGGGCCCCGCCAAATTGCAGACGCTGATCAAGTTCGCCATCGCCTGCGGGGTCGGGCCTTCGTTGCGGGTCCTGCAAAAGCGGGCTATGGACGTGACCAAGTTGTTGCTCCCCTACGAGCCGACCGACATTCTGCACGATCTGGCCGCCCACAAAGCCGCCAACCCCGATTTCGGGATCGAGCAGGTCCATTTTTTCCCGCTCGGCGGGATCAAGACAAACGCGACCTGGACCGCCGAACACGGCGGCGCCTCCGGCACCCCGGCCGCCATCCAAGGATAAGATATGACCCGCACTGTCGTTGAATCGAAAACGAAAACCGCCATCATTGGCTTCGACCAGCCGTTCTGCGTGATCGGCGAGCGGATCAATCCCACCGGGCGCAAGAAGCTCGCGGCAGAGCTCGAGCAGGGCGATTTCTCCACCGTCGAGGCCGATGCCATAGCACAGGTCGCCGCCGGTGCCACGGTGCTCGACATCAACTCCGGCGCGGTCTTCACCAACAAGATGGCCGAAGACCCGCGCTATGCCGACAACAACTTCGTCGAGCCGCCGCTGATGAAGGAACTCATCGCGCGGGTGCAGGCCATCGTCGACGTGCCGCTCTGCATCGACAGCTCGGTCCCCGGCGCGCTCGAATCCGGGCTGGCCGCCTGCGAAGGGCGGCCGCTGCTCAACTCGGTCACCGGCGAGGAAGAGCGGCTCGAGCTCGTCCTGCCGCTGGTCAAGAAATACAACGTGCCCGTCGTGGCGATCTCCAACGACGACACCGGTATTTCCGAGGATCCGGAAGTGCGCTTCGCCGTCGCCAAGAAAATCGTCGAGCGGGCGGCGGATTACGGCATCCCCGCGCATGACATCGTGGTCGACCCGCTGGTCATGCCGATCGGAGCCATGGGCACCGCCGGTCTTCAGGTCTTCACCCTGGTCCGGCGTCTGCGCGAAGAGCTCGGCGTCAACACCACCTGCGGCGCCTCCAACATCTCCTTTGGCCTGCCCAACCGGCACGGGATCAACAACGCCTTCCTGCCGATGGCGATGGCCTCCGGGATGACGTCGGCGATCATGAACCCGGTCGCCGTGGCCGTCACGCCCACGAAAATCGCCGAGAAGAAGGCCGAGCTCGCCGCCAAGGGCATCACCATTCCCGACGACATCGACGACGAAACCTTCGTCGCGCTGATGGGGATGGGCAGCACAAAGCCCCGCGCCGGGTCCGAAATGGCCGCGATCCGCGCCGCCAATTTCCTCACCGACAACGACCCGTCCGGTGCCGAATGGATCCGGTTCAACCGGCCCCCCGTGGCAGAAGGCGAAGGCCGCGCGCGGACCGGTCGCCGGGGCCGCCGCTGACCCTTCTTTGGGTCGAAAATATCCCGGGGGGTGCGCAGCACGGGGGCAGCGCCCCCTCCGCACCCTCTACTCCAAGCGGCGTTAACGGTCTGCGCCCACCGAAACCGACACCGCCGTGCTACCGATGCGAGACCGACGGCCTGCCGCGGGCGATTTCCGCCGTTAAGACTTGCATCACAGGCGTTCCGCGGCATAGATCAGCCATGGCCAAACCACCTGCAAAGAAAAAGAACACCTCCGGACGCGGTCAGCGCGATCTGACCGTCAAGGTCAAGACGGCCCGCGGCCGCAAAATGTCGTCGACGCTCTGGCTGCAACGCCAGCTCAACGACCCCTACGTGCAACGCGCCCAGAATGAGGGGATGCGTGGCAGAGCAGCCTACAAGATCATGGAGTTGGACGACAAATTCCGGTTCCTCGTGCCCGGCGCACGGGTCGTGGATCTCGGCTGCGCCCCGGGGGGCTGGCTGCAAGTGGCCGTGCCCCGGATCAACGCGCTGGGGACGAAGTCCGGCAAAGCCGTAGGTCGGATCATCGGACTGGACCTGCAAGAGGTCGAGCCGGTGCCGGGGGCCGAGATCCACGTGCTGGATTTCATGGAAAGCGACGCGGATCTGCTTGTCAAACAATGGCTTGACGGGCCGGCGGACGTGGTGATGTCCGACATGGCCGCCTCCGCCTCGGGGCACAAGCAAACCGATCACAACCGGATCATGGCGCTCTGCGAGGCCGCGGCGGAATTGGCCTTCGACGTGCTCACTCCGGGCGGGACGTTCGTGGCCAAGGTTCTCGCGGGCGGCGCCGAAGGCGATCTGCAAAAGCGGCTCAAGCAGAACTTCACCAAGGTCGTGAATGTCAAACCGCCGGCGTCACGCTCTGACAGCTCCGAGAAATTTGTTGTGGCGACAGGCTTTAGGGGTGAAAGTTAAAGTCGTCTCCCGACCCCTTGCATTGCGCGTCGCCCACCGTCAATCTGCCTCCCAAACAGCGTCGGGAGGCCCGCTATGACCCATATTCTCGCCATCGATCAAGGCACAACGTCCAGCCGCGCGATCGTCTTTGACAGCGCGATGAAGATCGTCGCCAGCGCGCAGCAGGAGTTCGCCCAGCACTTCCCCCGGTCGGGCTGGGTCGAACATGATGCCGATGAGATCTGGCAAACCGTGGTCGATACCTGCCGCGACGCGATTGCCAAGGCCGATATCTCTGCCGCCGACATCGCCGCGATCGGAATCACCAACCAACGCGAAACCGTCGTGCTCTGGGACCGGTCGACAGGCGAGCCGATCCACAACGCGATCGTCTGGCAGGATCGCCGGACCGCCGAGGTTTGCGCCACGCTGAGGCAGGAGGGCTTTGAGGCGGAAGTGACGGAAAAGACGGGCCTTTTGCTGGATCCCTATTTCTCTTCGACCAAGGTCGCCTGGCTGCTTGACGAGGTCGAGGGCGCGCGGGAGCGGGCCGCCAAAGGTGACATCCTGTTCGGTACCATCGACAGCTTCCTGATCTGGAAGCTGACCGGTGGCGCCGCCCATGTGACCGATGCGACCAACGCGGCGCGGACCATGCTCTACAACATCAAGTCGGGTGCGTGGGACGCGGACATCTGCGCGCGGCTGGACATCCCCATGGAGATGCTGCCCGAGGTCAAGGATTGTGCCGCCGATTTCGGGGAAACGACGCCCGATCTCTTTGGCAGTCCGCTTCCCATCCTCGGGGTCGCCGGGGATCAACAGGCCGCCACCATCGGGCAGGCCTGTTTCGAGCCGGGGATGCTCAAATCCACCTATGGCACGGGCTGTTTCGCCTTGCTCAACACCGGCTCCACCCCGGTCACCTCGCGGAACCGGCTGCTGACGACGATCGCCTACCAATTCGATGGAAAGCCGACCTATGCCCTTGAAGGTTCGATCTTTATCGCCGGTGCCGTGGTGCAGTGGCTGCGCGACGGGCTGGGTGTGATCGACCATGCGTCAGAGACGCAGGCGCTCGCCGAAAAGGCCGATCCCACGCAAGAGCTCTATCTCGTGCCGGCGTTCACCGGGCTGGGGGCTCCGCATTGGGATCCGGATGCGCGTGGGGCGGTCTATGGCCTGACGAGAAGCTCCGGCCCGGCCGAATTCGCGCGGGCGGCCTTGGAAAGCGTGGGGTTCCAGACCGCCGATCTTCTCGAGGCGATGCATTCCGACTGGGACGGCGCGACCAGCGGCGAGGCGGTCTTGCGGGTGGACGGAGGGATGAGCGCCTCGGATTGGGCGATGCAATTCCTCTCCGACATCATCGGCGCCGACGTGGATCGCCCCGCCATTCTGGAGACGACCGCGCTTGGCGCGGCTTGGCTGGCGGGGATGCGCGCGGGTGTCTATCCCGATCAGGCCGGTTTCGCACAAAGCTGGGCGCTCGATCGGCGGTTCTCGCCCAAGATGCCCTCCGAAGACCGGGAACGACGCATCGCTGGATGGAAAGACGCCATCGGGCGCACGCTCAGCCGGTCATAGCCGGTCGCGGCGGCAAGACCCGTTTCGTCTGCGTCCGCCGGATCCAGCCTTCGACCTCGTCCTTGGGCATCGGCCGGGCGACGCCGAATCCCTGAATGTGATCGACGCCCAAGGCATTGAGAATGAGCCGTTCTTCCGGTGTCTCGACGCCTTCGCCAAGGGCGTCGATGCGCAGGGAGTGGGCCAGCCCGATCATCGCCGCGGTGATCTTGCTCAGATCGGTATGCAGGTGGATGTCCTTGATGAAGGAGCGGTCGATCTTGATCCTGTTGACCTTGAAATGCCGCAGGTTGGCGATCGAGGCGTGCCCGGTGCCGAAATCGTCCAGCTCCAGCTTGAAGCCCGCGTTGGAGAGCTGACGGACGGTTTCGATCATCTCGACGCTGCCGGATTCGATCATCGCGCTTTCGAGGATTTCCAGCCCGATGGAATCAATCGACAGGCCGGCGTCCGTCACCATTGCGGCCAGTTCCTTGCCGAGCATCGATTTCGTCAATCGTTGCGCCGAGATGTTGATCGACACCTGCGGCACGACGAGCCCCTGCATGCGCCATTCCTTGAGCGCGGTGACGGCCGCCAAGGTGATCTGTTCGTCGAGTGCTTCCAGCAGCCCGTTCTCACGCGCGGCATCGAGGAAATGGTAGGGGGTCAGCACGCCGCGTTCGGGGTGACACCAGCGAACCAGCGCCTCCAGCCCGACGAGCGCACCTGAACGCCCGTCGACCTGCGGCTGGAAATACGGGACGAACTCGCCACGCTGCAGACCCGCCGAGATCTGCGCCGTCAGGGTTTCGTTGGTTTCATGCCGGGTGCGCAGGTCGGAGGTGTAGAAATGGCATTGCGCCCGGCCGTTGGTCTTGGCCGCATAGAGCGCCAGATCGGCGTTGTGCAGCATCCGGTCCAGACCCATCGGTTCGCCGGGACGGATGTTGACGATCCCGATCGAGATCGAACTGGTCAAGGTCTGCCCGTCGTAGTCGAACGGTTCGCTGATCTTCTCGATGATCTTCCGGGCGCGGAGCGTCACCGTTTCGGGGCTGAGTTCGCCGCAGAAGGCCATGACGAATTCGTCGCCCCCCATGCGGGCGACGAAATCCTTGGCCCGAAGCTGTGACTGCATGATCTGGGCGGCCCGCTGGAGCGTGTAATCGCCCGCCGCGTGTCCGAAGCTGTCGTTGATCTGCTTGAAAAGGTCGAGGTCCAGTCGCATCAGGGTAAGCGCCCGGCCGGTGCCTTGACGCGACCAGCGTTCGTCCGCGAGCTTGTAGAGTGCCCGACGGTTGGGCAGCCCCGTCAGATCGTCCACGAAGGCGAGATTGGTGTCTTCGGTGCGCGCCCCGGTCAACGAAGAGCTCGCCGCCTTTTCGACGGCGCTGACCGCGGCTTCGAGCTCGTCCGAGATGAACCGGAACAGCTCGGCGCGGCTGAGGTCGCGGCCTTCGCGCAGGTTCGCCGTATCGACGTTGAACTGACCGAGTTGCACCAGAAGTTGATCGAAGGGCGCCAGTGCCTCGGGCGACAGCGCATCGGCGATATGCTGGCGGCTTTCCGATCCGACCCGCGGCAGAACCGTCAGCTCGGCGGCGCGCATATCGGCCAGAGTGGCTTCGACCTCGCGCATGATCCGCCGGATCTCGGCCGGGCGACTGCGCGGATTGGGCAGGTTCAAGCCCGCCGCCATCACCACGAGGCCCGCCTGATGCGCCAGACTGCGCAACCGCAACGCATTGGCGGACAAGCGGTGCAGGTCTTCGGTCAGGGATTGCAGATGCAGTTTCTGCGAATCGAGGTCACGCAGCTGCTTCATGGGCGCCTTCTATCATCATGTCCGCGACGCGGCGCAGCACATGCGCCCAAGCCCGTTCCTGTTCCTGCGTCCAATCATCGGCCATGGTCATGGCGATGGTTTCCAGCAGCGTATCGACAACCGCGTCGTAATAGGCCGGGGTGGCCCCATAGGCGACGTGCCGGGCGCCCATCTCGCGCAGGAGCGGGCGCAGGCGATCCAGATCCTCGGCATATTCGACGACCGCGACGATCGAATTCCAGAGCTTCTCGCTTTGCTGGAACATCTCCTCGGGAAACAGCGGCCGGATCACCGGGGCCACCTGAAAGAGCTTGGCATAGAAGGCGTTGGTCGACGGAATCGGCGCTTGCGCCAGCCGTTCGGCCGCGATTCGAATGAGCGTCGGGTCTATCGGATCTTCGGGCGCTGTCGCTGTCATCTTTTGGTGCCTCGGATGCATATGTATCGAAGGACCATAGCCGAGCAGTGCAAACGACTGGTTACCAACCGCATGCAATTTCCGCATATCGAAGGCGCAGGCCCGGACGATCTCGCGCACCGTGTCGGGCGCGGTGTCGGGCGCGGTGGTGGACATGAGGCGGCGCACGGACCATATCCTTAACAGGCTTTGTGCCGCATTCGGGGATGCACCATGATCAATACCGCGCCAGAGACCGCCTGGATCGAACGGTTTGCCGGCCTTTCAAGGCTGTCGAAGGAGACCAAGGAGACGCTGGTCTCGCGCAGCACGATCATCGAGGCGCCGGCGCAGTCGCTGATCTTCGGGCCGGGCAAGTCGCCCGAAAACATGCTCTTCCTGCTCGACGGGACGGTGCGGGTGCAGCAGGTCTCCGACACCGGGCGGGAAATCGTGCTCTACCGGATCCATGCCGGCGAGAGCTGCGTGCTGACGACCGCCTGCCTGCTTGCCTTCGAAGACTATTCCGCCGAAGGGATCGCGGAGACCCCGATCAAGGCCGCCGCCGTGCCGCGTGCGGTGTTCGACGATCTGGTCGCGCAATCGCAATCGTTCCGGAATTTCGTCTTTGCGGCCTTTGCCAAGCGGATCACCGGGCTGTTCCAGATGATCGACGAGGTGGCGTTTCAGCGCATCGACATGCGGCTGGCGCAAAAGCTGGTCGAACTGTCGGACGGGGCCGATACCGTGGCCACGACGCACCAGAAGCTGTCGGTCGAGCTGGGCACGGCACGCGAAGTGATTTCGCGCCAGTTGCAGGAATTCCAGCGCCGGGGCTGGATCAACCAATCGCGCGGCCGGGTGGATATTCTGGAGCCCGAGTCCCTTGTCCGGCTGGCCGAAAGCAGCGCCTGACAGGAATTTTCGTCCTTGGTGACTATGTCACCGTATCTTTTGCCCCTGTCAGGCATACATGGTGGCAACAGTATGAAGGAGAAACTGACATGGCCATCAATGTTGGCACACTTGATCGGGCGATAAGGATCGTCGTGGGCGTGGTTCTGATCGGCGCCCCGTTCCTCAGCGGGCTGGCGGTGTTCGACGCGGGCTGGGCAACGGTCGCCTCGATCATCGTCGGGCTGGTGATGCTGGCCACGGCAACGATGCGGTTCTGTCCGCTCTACACTCTCTTTGGCATTCAAACCTGCAAGGTATCATGATGGAAACCGTATTTACTCCGTGGCAATCCTTGGGCGGGGGCGCACTGATCGGCATCGCTTCGGTCATGCTGATGGGCTTTGCCGGCCGGATCATGGGCGCCACGGGCATTCTGGCCGGGTTCATGCAACCGGCCAGTAAGGAAGACTGGGCGTGGCGTGCCGCCGTTCTGGCTGGCATGGTCAGCGGTCCGCTGGCGGTGATGCTGTTCACCGGGCAGATGCCCGCCGTGGAAGTGCCGGTCACTCCGGTGATGATCGTCGTCGGAGCACTTCTCGTCGGCGTCGGTGTGACGTTCTCGTCGGGCTGCACCTCCGGGCACGGGGTCTGCGGGATGGCGCGCCTCTCGCCGCGCTCCATTGCCGCCACGGCAACCTTTATGCTGGCGACAACGGTCACCGTTTTCGTCCTGCGTCACGTGATCGGAGCCTGAGCCATGAAATTCGTCGTACTCTACCTGATCGGGCTCGTTTTCGGGATCGGGATCTCGATCTCCGGCATGGCCAACCCGGCCAAGGTGATCAACTTCTTCGACTTCGCCGGGACTTGGGATCCAAGCCTCGCCTTCGTGATGGGCGGCGCTCTGGTCGTGACATTCTTTGGCTACAAATACGTGCTCAAGCGGCCCGGTCCGGTGTTCGGCCCCGGTTTCGTGCTGCCGACCCGGCGCGATCTGGACGGACAACTGATCGGTGGTTCGGTGGTCTTCGGGATCGGCTGGGGGATCGCAGGATTCTGCCCCGGCGGCGCATTGCCGGCCCTCGGCACCGGGCAGGGATCGGTCATCCTCTTTGTCGGGGCGATGGTTGTCGGTATCATTGCCGGGCTCTGGCTCAAGAACCTGCCGCTGAGGCGGCTGCAAAGCAACTCATGAACTGAAACGGAGGCACACCATGACTATCCCAGTCAATATGGACCTCGTCCCGGAGGTCTCAGGCTATTTCGATGAGGCCACGAACACGATCAGCTATATCGTCCGCGATCCGTCGAGCAACCACTGCGCCGTCATCGACAGCGTCATGGACATCGACTACGCGGCCGGGCGGCTGACCTATGATCACGCCGACAATCTGATCGCGGAGATCGAATCCAAAGGGCTGACGCTCGACTGGATCATCGAAACCCACGTTCACGCCGATCACCTGAGTGCCGCGCCCTACATCCAGCAAAAGCTGGGCGGCAAGATCGGCGTCGGCTCCAAGATCATGGTGGTGCAGGAGACCTTCGGTAAGATCTTCAACGAAGGGACCGAGTTCCAGCGTGACGGCTCGCAGTTCGACAAGCTGTTCGAGGACGGCGACACCTACATGATCGGCAACATGGAGGCCCGGGCGATCGAAACTCCCGGTCACACGCCGGCCTGCATGGTGCATATCATGGGCAACGCCGCCTTCGTGGGCGACACGCTGTTCATGCCGGACGGAGGCTCGGCCCGTGCCGATTTCCCCGGCGGCGACGCAGGGGTGCTCTATGACAGCATCCAGAAGGTGCTGAGCCTGCCCGACGAGATGCGCCTGTTCATGTGCCACGACTACGGCCCGAACGGCCGCGACATCCAGTGGGAAACCACGGTGGGCGAAGAGAAGAAGCACAACATTCACGTCGGCGAAGGCAAAACCCGCGAGGACTTCATCAAGTTCCGCACCGAGCGCGACGCGACGCTCGCCGTGCCGAAGCTGATCATCCCGTCTCTGCAGGTGAACATGCGGGCAGGCACCGTCCCACGCGACGAAAAGGGCAATCCGGTGCTCAAGGTGCCGATCAACGGGCTCTGACCCTCGAACCTTCCCAAAAGGACCGGCCAAGCGATTGGCCGGTCCTATTTCGTTGAGCGCGACGGGTGCATCGACGGCGGGGACCGCGCTGCTTAGCCTGCCGCGAAGCAAGGCTGCGGCATTGGTTGCTTTATGGTGTCGCGCATTGCCGCCAACACTCGTGGCAACACGGGTCAGGCCAGCACTGGAGCGCATCTTATGATCAGAACAGGGGACGACTACCGCCGGTCCATTCAGGACAATCGCGACGTCTATATGAACGGAGAGCGGGTCAAGGACGTGACCACGCACCCGATGTTCAAGCCTCTGGTCGATATCCGGGCGCGGATCTACGACATGCAGCACGACCCGGCCACCGCCGATGTGATGACCGTCACCCAGGACGGCGAGGTCAACGCCGTGGGTAACGCGCTGCCCTATACCCAAGACGACTGGTGGGCCAAACGACGCGCCACCGATGCCGTGCTCGAGGATGTGGGCGGCGTCGTCACCCGCGTGGGCGACGAAACCGTGGGCGAGATGTGGTCGCTTTATGACGGGACCGATGTCTTGAACGAGGTCGACCCGCAGTTCGCCAAGAACATCGAGACGCATATCGGCAAGGTGCTCAAGGGCGACCCGTTCCACGTCTCGGCCAACACCGATCCCAAGGGCGACCGCTCGCTGGCGCCGCAGGACCAGGACCCGGACATGCTGCTCCATGTGGTCAAGGAAACCGACGCCGGCATCATCGTGCGCGGCGCGAAATACGAGACGGCCGCGGCCTATGCCAATCAGGCCTTCACCAAGCCCACCATCGCCAATTGGGGCAACGCCGAGCTGTCCGACTATGCCGTGGGCTTCATCTGCGATCTCGGCTCTCCGGGGTTGAAGTTCCTCTGCCGGGGCGGCTTTGCGGGCACACGGGGGGATGCACGCGACTACCCGCTCACCAACCGGTTCGACGAGGTCGACACCATCGTCATCTTTGACAACGTGCTGATCCCTTGGGAAAACGTGCTGTTCTACAGGCACACCAAGGCGGCGAGTTTCATCCGGGCGACGCTGCACCGCTATTCGGCCTTTGCCTTCGTCCAGCGGACGCTGAAGCAGGCCGACCAGATGATCGGCACGGCGCTGTTCAACGCCCGGCAGACCGGGCTCGAAAAGCAACCCGCCGTGCAGGAAAAGCTCTCGCAACTGGCGATCTGGCGCGAGGGGATCAACGCGCATCTGACCGCCTCCATCGCGCTGGCCGAACGCTCGCCCGCCGGGCTGATGATGCCCAACCAGTCGCTCATGATGACCGGGCGCTGCCACGCGCTGAACAACCTTCCCGCGATGATGCACATCGCCCGAGAGCTCTGCGGCGGCCAGATTTGCGTCACCCCCAACGTGGCGATGTTCGAAAACCCCGAGACCAAGCCGTGGATGGACAAATACTATACCATCAACGATCGCTGGGTGGCCGAAGACCGGCGCAAGCTGCTCGCCTTCGCCCGCGACCTGCTCAATTCCGACTACGCCGGACATCGGCTGACCTTCCAGCTCTTCGCGCAATCGCCGCCCTTTGCGCAATCGGGCGCGGTCTACCGCAACTTCGACTGGGACGGCCCGCTGAATTTCGTCAAGAACGGCGCCGACCTGTCGGATCGGGTGATGGACGGGATCGCGCCCAAGGACGGCGACAGTGCGGTGCTGAAATACTACGGCGACGCCCTGCGCAAAGCGGCCGAATAGGTGGCCGAGACGCCCACCCTGCGCGACCGCTTTCTGGCCGGGATGAGCTATGCCGCCGCCACCGTCAACGTGGTGACGACGGACGGGCCGGCCGGGCGGGCAGGGGTCACCGTGTCGGCCATGTCCTCGGTCTCTGCCGATACGCCAAAGCCGACGTTGTTGGTCTGCGTGCACCACCTCAGCCCGGCGGCCGATACGATCATCCAGAACGGAGTGTTCTGCGTGAACGTGCTGCGCGACGATCAAAGCTACATCTCCGACACCTTCGCCGGACGGTTCCGCGAGGATGTGGCGGACAAGTTCGACTGCGCCAAGTGGGCGACCATGACCACCGGCGCACCGCGGGTCGTCGATCCGCTCGTGGCCTTCGACTGCCGGATCGTCAGCGCCGAGCGGGTCGGCACGCATCACGTGTTTATCGGAGAGGTGGTCGATCTCTTCGTCGCCCCGCGCGGCTCGGCACTGATCTATGCCAACCGGGCCTACGGGCGGCCAAGCCCGATCGCGCCGGTCGCGTCGCTCAGGGCGGGCCAAGAGGCGCAGGGGACGGCGCTCCGCATCGGGTGCTTTCACACCTTCGGGCCGTTCCTCTTGCCGGCGATGATCGCCTCGCTGGCCAAATCGCGCAGCCTCAGCGTCGATCTGGTCGAGGGCGATCAGCGCCGTCTGCTGGAAAGCCTCAAGGCGGGCGAGGTCGACCTTGCCCTGATGTATGATTTCGACATGGGGGAGGAGATCGACACCGCGCTTCTGCGCGAGCTCTCGCCCTATGTGCTGTTGTCGCCGGATCATCCGCTGGCTGGGCAGGCGGATATCTCGCTGGCAGAGCTGCGGGCGCATCCGATGGTGCTTCTCGAATCGCCGCCCAGTAGCGCCTATTTTCTGTCGCTCTTCGAAGGGACAGAGGGGCCACCGGAGGTGGCCTACAAATCCGCCTCCTTCGAGATGGTGCGCGGGCTGGTCGGGCAGGGGCTGGGCTTTGCACTTCTGGCCACGAGACCGGCCGCCGATGTCAGCTATGACGGGCATCCGCTTCTGACCAAGCCATTGCGCGACAAGGTGCCGCCAAGCCGGATTGTGCTCGCCTCGATTGCCGGCAAAACTCTGCCCAAATCGGCCGAGGCGTTCAGCTTCCTCTGCCGCGAACTCTTTGAACACGAACTGTGATCGGACCCGGAACCAATGGCCCACGAACGCCTGCGCAAGTTCAATACGCGCGACACATATCCCGAACAGAAACTCGACAATGACCTCTGCCAGGCGGTCGTCACCCGTGGCGGCAAGACGGTCTATCTGCGCGGCCAGTGCCCGCAGAACCTAGACGATTTCAAGAACATCGACAGCCACGATCCGGTGGAGCAGACCCACAAGGTCATGCAGAACATCCGGCAGTTGCTGCAGGAGGCGGGCGGCGAGATGGAGCATCTGGTCAAGGTCGTCGTCTACATCACCGACGTGCGGCACCGCGAGGCGGTCTACCGGACGATGGGCGAGTATATCAGGGGCGTCCACCCCGTCTCGACCGGGCTGGTGGTCAGCGCGCTGGCCCGCCCCGACTGGCTGGTCGAGATCGATGGCACGGCGGTGATACCGGAATGACCTTCTCACTGGTGGCCCGATGCGCCGACACGGGGATGTTCGGCATCGCGATCTCGTCCTCGTCGCCCGCCGTGGCGGCCCGCTGCGCCTATACCCGGGCGGGTGTGGGGGCCGTGGCGAGCCAGAACATCACCGACCCGACCCTTGGGCCAAAGGCGCTCGACCTGATGGGGCAGGGGCTCTCCGCGCCCGATGCCGTCGCCCGTCTTCAGGCCGAGCAGCCGCACATGGCCTATCGACAGGTCCTCGCCATCGACGCGCAGGGGCGCACCGCGATCCACTCCGGCCCCAATTCGCTGGGGATCTGGACAGACGCCGCCGGGCGCGATGTCCTGTCGGCGGGGAACCTTTTGGCCAATGACGGCGTCCCGCAGGCCATCGTCAGCGCCTTCGAGGCCGCCACCGGCCACCTCGGCGACCGGCTGATCGCGGCGCTGCGTGCCGGGCTAGCGGCCGGCGGCGAGGCGGGGCCGGTCCATTCCGCCGGTCTGCAACTCTGCGACCGTGTCGCGTGGCCGGTGGCCGACCTGCGTTGCGACTGGACGACGGAGTGCCCGATCGAGGCCGTCGCCGCCGCGTGGGAGGTCTACAAGCCGCAACTGGCCGATTACGTCCAGCGGGCGCTCGACCCCTCCGGAGCGCCGTCCTACGGCGTTCCCGGCGACGATTAGGCTTGAACCGGTCGCCCGGTCCGACCAAGGATTGGGCATGCCCCTGCGTTACACCTTTCGCCAGCTCGAATACATCGTCGCCGTCGGCCAGGCGGGCAGCATTGCGCTCGCCAGCCAGCGGATCAACGTCTCCTCGCCGTCGATCTCTGCGGCGATCAGCCAGTTGGAGGCGGAATTCGGCGTGCAGCTCTTCGTGCGGCGGCATGCCCACGGGCTGTCGCTGACCCCCGGCGGGCAGAGGATCTTCAACGAGGCAAGGGATATCCTCGCCCGCGCGGCGGCGCTGACCGATATCGCGCTCGATATCACCGACAACGCACGCGGGCCGATCTCTGTGGGCAGCCTCAGCACGCTGGCGCCCCTGCTCAGCGCCTCGATCCGGCGGACGTTCGAGGCGGCACATCCCGGCGCCAGCGTCAGCCTGTTCGAGGGGCATCAGGTGGCGCTCCTGCGGATGCTCGACCGGGCCGAGATCGACGTGGCGATCACCTACGATCTGGAAATCCCCAAGGACATCACCTTCGAGCCGCTGGCCTCTCTGCCGCCCTATGTGATGCTCGCCGCCGATCACCCCCTGGCCGAGAACAGCGCGATCGGGCTCGAAGACCTCGCGCTGGAGCCGATGGTGCTGCTCGACATGCCGCACAGCCGCGAATACTTCCTGTCGATGTTCCAAAGCGCGGGTCTGCGGCCCAACATCGCCGAGCGCACCTCGGAACTTGCCGTGGCGCGCAGCCTTGTCGCCAACGGATTCGGTTTTGGGCTGATCAACGTGCGGACCAAGACGACGCTCGCGCCGGATGGTGAAAAGCTGGCCTTCCTGCCGCTCTTGGGCGACCACAGGCCGATGGTCGTGGGGCTGGCGACCAAGGCCACCGACCACCGGTCGCGGATCATCGCCGCGTTCCACGATCATGTGCGCGACCGGGTGCAGGCCGAGGGGCTTCCGGGCATGGCCCCGCTAGACTAGGCCCGCCTGTAGACGACTGACCAACTCGGCCAGCATCGCATCGCAGCCGTCGATCTGGGCGCGGGTGACGAACTCGTCGGGCTTGTGTCCCTGCGCCATGGAGCCGGGGCCACAAATCACGGTCGGCACGGAAAGGCGCTGATCGAACAGCCCGCCTTCGGTGCCAAAGGCCACCTTGATCGTGCCATTCGCCCCGGTCAGCGATTTGACGAAGCGGACAACCTCCGCCCCGGTATCGGTGCCGAGCGGCGGATAGGCATTCGTCGTCGCGATCTCGATGGCCGCCTCGGGAAAATCATCGCGCAACGGGGCCACGATCGCTTCTGCCGCCGCCTGCAACCGGGCAAGGATCGACTGCGGATCGTCCTGCGCCAGATTGCGGATCTCGAAGGCAAAGTGGCACTGGTTCGGCACGATGTTCAGCGCCACGCCGCCGTCGATCCGGCCCACGTGCAGAGTGGTATAGGGCACGTCATAATCGGCATCCGTCTGACCGCCGGCGATGATGGCCGCCTGTTCGGCCCGGATCGCGGCGATCATGTCGGCGGCAAGGTGGATCGCGTTCAGCCCCATCGGGGCCAGCGCCGAATGCGCCTCGCGGCCGGTGCAGGTCACCTGGAGCGCGGTCTTGCCCTTGTGGCCGGTGGCCACCGCCAGCCCGGTCGGCTCGCCCACGATGCACATCGCCGGGCGAAACGGCGCCGCCGCCAGCATGTCGAGCAAGGAATGCACGCCGATGCAGCCGATCTCCTCGTCATGGGACAGCGCCAGGTGCAGGGGCGTGACCAGCGGGTGCTCTGCCGCCAGATGAGCCGCCCGCAACGCACAGGCGACAAAGCCCTTCATATCCGCAGCGCCCCGGCCATAGAGCTTGCCGTCGCGGTCGGTCAGCTCGAATGGCGGCACGGTCCAATCCTGCCCCTCGACGGGGACCACGTCGGTATGGCCCGACAGCATCACGCCGGGGCGATCCGATGGACCGATGGTGGCAAAAAGGTTCGCCTTATGGCCCGACGCGTCCGGAATGATCCGCACGTCGGCCCCCAGACCGCGCAGCATCTCGGCGGCATAGTCGATCAGCGCGCGATTGGGATCGGCGCTGACCGTCGGAAAGGCGATCAGCCTCGACAGGATATCGACGCTGCTGGGATGGCTGGTCAAAGGGCTCGCTCCGTTACTTGCGCAGGGCTTATCGCAGCGCCCAAGTTTTGACCATTCCGGCACATTTATCCAATGCTTAGCAACAGCCTAATCAGCGGTTCCGGCCTTGGTTCTTTCCCTTGGCGGCGAAATTGACCAGCCTGCAGCAAAAGACCGCGCCGGCAAGGCGTGGCAGCATCAAGGGGAAAGTGCCGACATGGCTCGCGACAGCCGCTATGACATCCTGTTCGAGCCGATGGCCATCGGGCCGGTGACTGCCAAGAACCGGTTCTATCAGGTGCCGCATTGCAACGGCGGCGGCTACCGCGATCCTTCGGCGGCGGCAGAGATGCGCGGGATCAAATCGCAGGGCGGCTGGGGCGTGATCTTTACCGAACAATGCGAGATGCACCACACCTCCGAGATCACCCCGTTCATCGAGCTTCGGCTCTGGGACGACGCCGATATCCCGATGATCGCCAAGATGGCCGACCGGATGAAGGAACACGGAAGCCTGGCGGGCATCCAGCTTGCCTATTCCGGGGTCAACGGTCCGAACCTCTATACCAAGGAGGTGCCGCTGGCGGTGTCAGCCATGCCGATCCGCACCTTCACCAACGATCCGGTCAGTGCGCGCGCGCTCGACAAGGCCGACATCCGCGATCTCAGGCGCTGGTTCGTTAACGCGGCCAAGCGGTCGCGGATGGCGGGTTTCGACCTGATCTGCCTTTACGGCGCGCATGGCTTCGGCATCTTTCAGCACTTTCTCAGCCGCGTCACCAATCACCGGACCGACGAATACGGCGGCAGCCTCGAGAACCGGGCGCGGTTCGTGCGCGAAGTCGTCGAGGATCTGCGCAACGAGGTCGGTGACACCATGGGCCTCACCCTGCGGCTGTCGCTCGACGAGATGATGGGCGATCTGAGCTTTGCCAATTCCGAGGTCCGCGATTTCGTCGAGATGCACGCCGATCTGCCCGATCTGTGGGATCTGGCCCACGGTGCGTGGGAGGATTGCTCCGGACCCTCGCGGTTCAAGGAAGAGGCGGCGCAGTTCGATCTGGTGACCGGGATCAAATCGCTGACCTCCAAGCCCGTCGTCGGGGTCGGGCGGTTTACCTCGCCCGACGTGATGGTCAAGCAGATCACCTCCGGCACGCTCGATTTCATCGGCTGCGCACGGCCCTCCATCGCCGATCCGTTCCTGCCCAAGAAGATCGAGGAAGGCCGGATCGAGGACATCCGCGAATGCATCGGCTGCAACATCTGCATCACCGGCGACATGACCATGTCGATCAGCCGCTGCACCCAGAACCCGACTTTCATGGAGGAATGGCGCAAGGGCTGGCACCCTGAACGGATCGCCGCCAAAGGGGCGTCGTCATCGGTCTTGATCGTGGGCGCCGGCCCCGCCGGGCTGGAGGCGGCGCGGGCCTGCGCCGAGCGCGGCTATGACGTGGCGCTGGCCGAGGCGGGCACCACTCTCGGCGGTCGCGTCGCCCGCGAACGGCTGCTGCCGGGGCTGTCCGCATGGGGGCGCGTGGCGGACTACCGAACCTATCAAATCAGCCAGAAGCCCAACGTCGAAACCTATTTCGACAGCCGGCTCAGCGCCGAGGACATCCTCGATTTCGGCTTCGAGAACATCTGTATCGCCACAGGCAGCCATTGGCGGCGCGACGGCGTGGCGCGGCAGCACGTCGTGCCGATGCCCATCGACCCCGCGATGCCCGTGTTCACGCCCGATGATCTGATGGCGGGCGAGCGTCCCCTCGGCCACGTCGTCCTCTATGACGACGATCACTATTACATGGGCGGCGTGCTGGCCGAGTTGCTCGTGCAATCCGGCTGCACCGTGACGCTGATCACCCCCGCGGCCTATGTCTCGGAATGGACGGTCAACACCTTGGAACAGACCGCGATCCACCGCAAACTGGCCGGGCTTCGGGTCAGTCTGCTGACCAATCGGGGCGTCACCGGGATCGGCGCGGATCATGTGCTGATCAACGATGTGTTCACCGATGCAGTCAGCCCGCTGGTCTGCGACGCGGTCGTCGTCGTCGCCTCGCGGCAGCCGGACGACGGGGTGCACACGGCCCTCAAGACCCGCGAGGCCGACTGGGCCGATGCGGGGATCAAATCGGTGCGGCTCATCGGCGACGCCAATGCGCCCGGACCGATCGCATGGGCGACCTATGCCGGGCACCGCTACGCGCGTGAACTGGACGAAGCCTCCATCGGCGACGCGCTCCCGTTCCGGCGCGAAATCGCAGCCCTGGCCACCGACTGATGACGCAGGACACCGTTTTCCCGCCGAACCCAAAGGCGCTCGACGCGATGCTCGACTGGGCCAACCAGCGGATTCAGCGCGGGCCGGACCCACGGCACGGCGCACAAAGCGTCGCCGCGCTCGCGGCCCGGCTGGACGGGGCGATCACGGCCAAGGGGATGGACAGCGCCCGCGCCTTTGCGCTGTTTTCGGACGTCATCGTGCCCTCGACGCGGCCCTTCGATCACCCCACCAGCCTCGCCTTCGTCGCCTCTGCGCCCAGCCCGGCGGCGCTGGGGTTCGACGCGGTGCTCGGCTCGGCGGGGATATTCGCGGGCAACTGGGATGGCGGGTCCGGGGCGATCTATGCCGAGAATCAGGCACTTGCGTGGCTCTCCTCGCTGGCCGGTTGGCCAGCGACGTCGGGCGGGGTCTTTGTCTCGGGCGGGACGATGGGCAACCTTTCGGCGTTGCACGCGGCCCGCACGGCCTATCCCGGACCGCGACCGGACCGGTGGCGCATCCTCGCCAGCGCCGAGGCGCACAGCTCCATCACCGCTGCCGCCCGCGTGATGGATGCCGAAGTCATCTCGGTGCCCACCGACGAAGGCGGGCGGATGGATGCCGACAGCGCCCGGCACGCGCTGTCACAGACCAGCGGCGTCTTCGCCATCGTCGCCAACGCCGGGGCCACCAATTGCGGGGCGATCGACGATCTGGCGGGGCTTGCACGGCTGGCGGCAGAGCAGGGGCTTTGGCTGCATGTCGACGGCGCCTACGGGCTGGCCGCGATGACCGACCCGACGCAGCGGGCGCAGTTCGACGGGATCGAACAGGCCGACAGCTTCACCGTCGATCCGCACAAATGGCTCTTTGCGCCCTATGACAGCTGTGCGCTGCTCTACCGGGACCCGGCCAAGGGTCGCGCGGCGCACGGGCAGAGGGCCTCCTATCTCGATACGCTCGACGGGCAGGCATGGAACCCGTCCGACTACGCGATCCACCTGACGCGGCGGGCGCGGGGGCTGCCGCTCTGGTTCTCGCTGGTCACCTACGGCACCGAGGCCTACGCCAAGGCGATCCGGCAGACCCGCGACATCGCAGAGGCCATCGCGCAGGGGATCACCGACACGCCGGGGCTGGAGCTGATCCTCGGCCCGCAACTGACTGTGCTGCTTTTCCGGGCACCCGGGCTCGACGACGACGCCATCGACGCATGGGCCGAGGCGCAAAGGCGCAGCGGCGCGCTCCTGTGCTTGCCGACCCGGTGGCGCGGTGAAAAGGTGCTGCGCATATGCGTGGTCAATCCCAACACCGATCCCGACCACGTCCTGACTGTTCTAAGGACGCTGCCATGACCGCCCCCGCTGTCGCCCTGAAAAACGTGCGCAAGGATTTCGGCACGTTCACCGCCTTGCGGGACGTCAGCTTCGACATCGCCGACAATGAATTCTTCACGCTGCTGGGGCCGTCGGGATGCGGCAAGACCACGCTCTTGCGGATGATCGCCGGGTTCGAGGAAACGACCGCCGGGGCGATATTCCTCTATGGCGACGAGATCGAAAACCTGCCGCCGGACAAGCGGCCGGTGAACACCGTGTTCCAGAACTACGCCCTGTTTCCACATATGAACGTGGCCGACAACATCGGCTTCGGGCTGCGGATGCTGCGCTGGTCGGACGCCGACATTGCCGCACGGGTCAAACAGATGGTGGCGATGGTCAAGCTCGACAGCTTTGCTCACCGGATGCCCAGCCAATTGTCGGGCGGACAACAGCAGCGGGTCGCTCTGGCCCGCGCGATGGCCCCCAAGCCCAAGGTCTTGCTGCTCGATGAGCCGCTCTCCGCGCTCGACCTCAAGCTGCGACAGGAGATGCGGGCAGAACTCAAGGAACTTCAACGGGATACGGGCATCACCTTCATCTTCGTCACCCACGATCAGGAAGAGGCGCTGTCGATGTCCGACCGGATCGCCGTCATGTCGGCGGGCGAAGTGCAACAGATCGGCACGCCGTCCGAGATCTACGAGTTTCCGGCCAATCGCTTCGTTGCCGATTTCATCGGGGAAACCAATCTCTTGGCAGCCACAGTTCAGTCAGTGGACGAGCACCGGATCGATTGCGTTCTGGCCGGGGGTGAGACGATCACCGCACTGGCCAATCAGCCGGCGGCACCCGGCCAGACGGGATATATCTCGATCCGGCCCGAGCAACTGACGCTGACCGGCTCCAAGCCCTCCGGCGACAGCCTGCCGGGCACCCTGGACGGCGCGGTCTATCTGGGGACGGATACGCAATACACAGTCACCCTGGCCGGCGACCTGCGGCTTACCGTGCGGATGCAAAACAGCCAGACCGGCGCCGTGCCCCTGCAACATGGCGGTCCGGTGCATGTCAGCATCGCGGATCACGCCGCCCGGTTTCTGGTGGACTGATGGCAGCAGGAACAGGCAGCGGGCGCACGATCTCCAGCACCTTCGCACCGGTGCGCAACTACCTCTTGGCGCCGTCATGGCTGGTGATCGGGATATTCCTGCTCGTGCCCGTGTTGTTGATGCTGGTTTATTCGTTTCTGACCAAGGAGTTCCGGGGCGGCGTTATCTGGGAATTCAGCCTTGCCGCCTACGATCAGTTTCTGTTCGACCGGGGGCTCTTTGGCGACGATCCGCCAAAAATCGAATGGGCCTACATCACGATCTTTGCGCGTTCGATCGTGCAGGCCACGGGTGCTACGATCCTCTGCCTGTTGATCGGGTTTCCCACAGCCTATTACATCGCCACGCGGCCGACCAAGACACGGGCCGTCTGGCTGTTCCTCGTGACCATACCCTATTGGGTGAACCTGCTGATCCGCACGGTGTCGATGAAGTTCCTGATCCGCGACAACGGCCCGCTGAACGACGCGCTGATGGGGATTGGGCTATTCGACAGCCCGCTGCAGCTGATCAACACCAACACCGCTGTGCAACTGGGGCTGTTCTACTCCTATTTGCCGTTCATGGTGCTGCCGATCTATGCCGCGCTTGAACGGTATAATTTTGCCTTTTCCGAAGCCGCATCAGACCTTTACGCACCGAAGTGGACGATCCTGCGGTGGATCCTGATCCCAGTGGTCAAGCCGGGGATCATCGCAGGCTGCATCCTCGTGTTCGTGCCGTCGCTCGGGGCGTTCCTCGCGCCAGACCTTCTGGGCGGGGCCAAGACCTTCATGATCGGCTCGCTCATCGAAGAACAGTTCAAGGGCAACGCCGGCAACTGGCCGTTCGGGGCGGCAGCCTCGATGATCCTTCTCAGCATGGTCCTCGTGGTGCTGATGTTTTATGCGCGTGCGCAGGCAAGGGATCAGGTCTGATGCGCAGCCGCTTTGACATAAGGCACTATTCCGGTTTTTTCGCAATTACTTGCGCGTGCCTGTTCATCCTCTATGCGCCGCTGATCGTGGTGATGATATACAGTTTCAACGACAGCCTCTCGATCACCACCTGGGGCGGGTTCTCGCTGCGCTGGTATGCGGACGTCTTCACCGGGCCGGAATCCGAGAAGTTCAAGCTGGCGGCGTGGAACTCTCTCTCCATCGCCGTCATGGCGGCCAGCGTCGCCACGGTGATCGCCACGGCGGCGGCCATCGGGATGATCCGGGGCGGCAAATTCAAGGGCAAATCGGCGAGCTTCGCGCTGATCTCGCTGCCAATCATGGTGCCGGAGATCGTCACAGCGGTGGCGACGCTCATTTTCTTTTCCGCCATCGGGTTCCAACTGGGCACCCTGTCGATCCTCGTGGCGCATATCGTCTTCTGCATTCCCTTTGCCTACCTGCCGATTGCGGCGCGATTGCAAGGGATTGAGGCCAGCTACGAAGAAGCGGCCCAAGACCTCTACGCCGGGCGATGGCCGACGTTTCGCTATGTGCTGATGCCGATCATGGGGCCGGGGATCGTTTCGGGCTTTCTGCTCGCCTTCATCATCAGCCTCGACGATTTCATCATCACCAACTTCATCAAGGGCGCCGGGGTCGAAACTCTACCCACGGCGATCTTTGGATCTGTCAAACAGGGGATCAAACCCAATATCATGGCGCTGTCGACGCTGATGTTGGTGTTCTCGATCGCCTTGGTGACGCTCAGCTACTTCATCGGCAAACGCGGTGCCGATCCGGACACAACCGCATGACAACAGGAGAAAGACGATGACACTCAAGAGCTTACTGACCAGCACGGCCCTCGTGATGACCGCGCAGGCCGCCGCCGCCGAAGGCAGCCTGTCGGTCTATCACTGGTTCGAATACATCCCGCAGGAACTGGTGGACAAATTCGAGGCGGAATACGACATCGACGTCACCATCGACACGTACGACAGCAACGAGGCGCTCTTGGCCTCGCTCAAGGCCGGTACGCTCGGCTCCTACGACGTGGCCGTGCCGGGCGACTACATGGTGCAGATCATGGCGGGCGAAGGCCTGCTCGACACCATCGCACCGGGCGAACTCAGCAACTTCGGCAACATCCAGCCGCAGTGGGTCGACGTGGCCTTCGATCCGGGTCGGCAACATTCGATCCCCTATCAGTGGGGCTCGACCTCGTTCTCGGTGAACCGCGATGTCTATGCGGGCGACATCAACTCGACCGCGATCCTGTTCGACCCACCGGCGGAATTGGCGGGCAAGATCAACGTCTTGGATAGCCAAGGTGAAGTGATGGCGCTGGCCTCGCTGCACTTGGGCATCCCGCAATGCACGACCGACCGCGATCAGCTACGCGCGCTCGACGATCTGCTCCAGACCGCCAGCGAAAGCTGGGCCTCCTTCGGGTCCGACATTGCCAAGGACGTGCTCGTTTCCGGCGATGCCGCGGCCGGCATGATCTACAACGGCTTTTCGGCCAAGGCCCGCGAGGAAGGTGCCAATATCGAATACGCCTATCCGGACGAAGGCTACGTGGTCTGGATGGACAACGTCGTGCTGCTCAAGGATGCGCCGAACCGGGCCAATGCGATCCTGTTCATGGATTTCCTGTTGGAGCCCGAAAACATCGCCGCCGTGACGAACTATGCGCAATATGCGGCAGGCGTCGAAGGCGCGGCCGAGTTCACCGATCCGGCGCTGGCCAGCAGCCCGGAAAACACCCCGCGCGAAGGGGCCGGTCCCGGTGCCTTCATCGCGGTCTGCGATCAGGCGACCCAGGAGGTCTACGACCAGATCTGGACACGGCTGCGTTCCTGATGCGACTGGCCCTGTATCAATCGCGGTCGCCTGCCGGAGATATTCCGGCAGGCATCGCCATCCTGCACAGCGCCCTGAAGGGTGCTGCGCAGAGCGGTGTGGACATGCTGGTGATGCCGGAGCTGTTCCTGCCCGGCTACAACGCCGTCACCGAAACCCCGCCCGAGGGCTGGGGTGTGGTGAACGAGACCGTGGCCGGCCTCTGCCGGACCCACGGCGTCGGGCTGACGATCGGACTGCCGGAATACGACGGCCCGCGCGTCTACAACAGCGCCTTTGCCTTTGACGCCACGGGCAAGGAGCTGGCCCGCTACCGCAAGGTGCAGCTCTTCGGTCCGCGCGAAAAGCGGCTGTTCACGCCAGGCGAACAGCATGTCACCTTTGACTATCTGGAGCATCGGTTCGGGCTGCTGATCTGCTACGACGTGGAATTCCCCGAACACGGCCGGGCTTTGGCGCGGGCGGGCGCTCAGGTCATTCTCTGCCCGACCGCCAACATGATGCCCTATGTCAACGTCAACCTGATCCAGGTGCCGGGCCGCGCGCTCGAAAACGGCATCACCATCGTCTATGCGAATTACACAGGGACAGAGGGCGATCTGACCTATGTGGGCTACAGCGTCATTGCCGGCCCCGATGGCTATCCCCTTGGCAGCAAGGGCAAGGGCGAAGGGCTCGTTGTGGCCGAACAGCCTACCGATCTGCTTGAAAACGGTATTCCGTTCTCGACGCAACTGTCCGACTACCGCCCCGCAAAGGAGCCCTAGATGAGCACGCTCACCCTTGCCGTCACGCAATTGGCCTGCACATGGGACAGTGCGGCCAATATCGACACAGCCACGAGGCTGGTGCGCGAGGCTGCCGGGCAGGGTGCGCAACTGGTCTTGCTGCAAGAGCTGTTCGAGACGCCGTATTTCTGCAGCGAGATCGATCCCGATCACCTCGCCTTGGCCAAGCCGGTCGAGGGCAACCCGCTGATCGCACATTTCGCGGCTCTCGCGGCAGAGTTGGGCGTGGTGATCCCGGTCAGCTTCTTCGAGCGGACAGAGCGGCAGTTCTTCAACTCCATGGCGATGATCGACGCCACGGGCGAGGTGCTGGGCGTCTACCGCAAGACCCATATCCCCGACGGCGCCGGCTATCTGGAGAAGTTCTACTTCACCCCCGGCAACACCGGCTTCAAGGTCTGGGACACCGCCGCGGGGCGCATCGGTGTGGGCATCTGCTGGGACCAATGGTTCCCCGAAGCGGCGCGGTCGATGGCGCTGATGGGGGCGGACGTGCTGCTCTATCCGACGGCCATCGGGTCAGAGCCGAACGACCCGGACGTGCACTCGCTGGCGCATTGGCGACGGGTGATGCAGGGGCACGCCGCGGCCAACATGTGCGTGGTTGCGGCCAGCAACCGGATCGGCACCGAAGCGGTCGGACCCAAGATGGACTTCTACGGCGGCAGCTTCATCACCGACGAGACCGGCGGGCTCCTCGCCGACATGGACGCCGAACCGGGCATTGCCGTCGCCACCGTGGACTTGGGCGCCATCGCACGCAACCGGGAGGCTTGGGGGTTGTTCCGGGACCGGCGGCCCGAAACCTACGGCGCGATCAGCACTGTCTGACGGGATTTGGCGCGCCGCGTGGCTGCGGGCGGCTTCGGTGACATTCCGGGTTGGCATTTGGTTTCAGTCGCCTATCCTCCCGGCATAAGAAAAATCCTAGGGAGGATACCAAATGAACAAATATCTCGGGCGCGTTGCCGCCTCGGCGCTCATCCTTGGCTTCGCCACAGAAGCCATGGCCACCGAATGGAATGTCTCGCTCTGGGGCACCCGGCGGGCCTTTACCGAACATGTGGAGAAACTGGCCGAGCTGGTTAGCGAAAAGACCGGCGGCGAGTTCACGCTCAACATCAGCTACGGCGGCCTGTCGAACAACCGTGAGAACCTCGACGGGATCTCCATCGGGGCATTCGAAATGGCGCAGTTCTGTGCCGGCTATCACGCCGACAAGAACCCCTCGATCACCGTGCTGGAACTGCCGTTCCTCGGGATCGAAAGCCTCGAGCAAGAGGCCGCCGTCAGCATGGCGCTCTATCAGCACCCGGCCGTTGTGGCCGATCTGGCGCGCTGGAACGCGACGCTTCTGATGCCCTCGCCGCTGCCTCAGTATAACATCGTGGGGTCGGGTGACGCGCCGATGACGCTGGCCGATTACGAAGGCATGTCCGTCCGCGCGGTCGGCGGGATCGGGGCCGCGATGGCCGCCGTCGGCGCCGTGCCGACCTCGATGACCGCCAGCGAAGTGCGACAGGCGATGGACAGCGGCGTCGTCAAGGCAGTGTCCTTTGCACCGCACGCGCACATGTCCTTCGGCACCATCGAAAGCGCCTCCTGGTGGACGACGAACCTCAACCCCGGCACCGTGAATTGCCCGGTGGTGGTCAACTCCGACGCCCTGGCCGATCTGAGCGATAGCGAGCGGGAGGCGTTGCTCTCCTCGGTCGATGAGGCGCTCGACTACTACATCGAGTTTTACAACGGCGAGACGATGGCCGCTTGGGGGCCGGCGCTGGAAGAGCGGGGGATCGAACAGATCTCCTATCCGGAATCGGAACTGACCGCCTTCCGCGATGCCGTGGCCGGGCCTGCTGCCGCAGCATGGGTCGAAGACAACGCCGCCAAGGGTCTGCCCGCGCAAGAGATCCTCGATTTCGTGACGGACCAGATCGCCGAAACCGGCATGTAAGACCACGCGGCCCCCGGACCCGGCGGGTCCGGGGGCGCACATTAACGGGGGCGAACCATGGCGGGCGGCGCACAGGTATTACAAGACGACTCCACGCTCAGCCGCTTGGACCGGTCGTTCTACAAACTCGAACGGGTGCTGGCGCTGCTCAGCGGGCTTGCGGTCTTTGGGCTGATGATACTGGCGGTGGTGTCCGTGGGCGGGCGGAACGTGATGAACGCGCCGCTGCCCGGCTATGTCGACTGGATCGAACAGGCGATGCCGCTGATCGCCTTCATGGGGGTCTCTTATACCCAGCGCGACGGCGGGCATATCCGGATGGACATGGTGGTCGGCGCGCTCAAGGGCAGGGTGCTCTATGCCGCCGAATTCCTCACCACCTTCGCGGTGCTAGTGCTGATGGTGCTGCTGGTCTGGGGCACATGGGCGCATTTCCAGCGCAGCTTCGATTTCGGCTCGCCGCTCTGGAGCCGCGACAGTTCGATGGACATCGCCCTGCCGATCTGGCCGGCCAAGCTGCTGGCGCCGGTGGCCTTTGCGGTGCTCTGCGTGCGACTGGTGTTGCAGCTGGTGGGCTATGGGCGGGCGTTTCGCACCGGCACGGACGCGCCCGTCGCGGTGCCGCTGGTGATCGACGTGGCCACGCAGGCCCGGCTCGAGGCCGAACAACTCTCCGGACGGGATGATTAGGGGCCGATATGGATAGCATCGAAATCGGACTCTGGGTCACCGGAGGGCTCTTGGTCTTTGTCGTGCTCGGGATGCGGGTGGCCTTTGCCGCCGCGCTGGCGGGGCTTGTCGGGCTGATCTGGATCTTCTGGGACAAGAAGGACTACGCCTCCGACGAATTCGTCTGGGCGCTGACCGTGGCGGTGAAAACCGCGGGGCAGGTGCCGCATTCCAAGGTGTCGAGCCAAGCACTCAGCCTGATCCCCACCTTCATCCTGATCGGCTATCTGGCCTATTACGCGGGGCTTACCAAGGCGCTGTTCGAGGCGGCAAAACGCTGGATCGCGTGGGTGCCGGGGGGCTTGGCGGTGTCGACCGTCTTTGCCACGGCAGGCTTTGCGGCGGTGTCCGGGGCCTCGGTGGCCACGGCGGCGGTCTTTGCACGGATCGCGATTCCCGAGATGCTCGCCATCGGCTATGACAAACGCTTCGCCGCGGGTGTCGTCGCGGCGGCAGGAACGCTGGCCTCGCTGATCCCGCCCTCCGCGATCCTCGTGATCTACGCGATCATCGTCGAGCAGGACGTGGGCAAACTGCTGCTGGCAGGCTTCGTGCCGGGGGTGTTCTCGGCCTTCGTCTATGCCTCGCTGATCATCGGCATGGCGCTGGCGTTGCCCAATTTCGGGCCGCCCGTCGGCGGGTTCACCTGGCGTGAGCGGTTCGCCTCGCTGCCGCCCGCCTTGCCGATCGTCTTCGTCGTCGTGATCATCATCTTCTTCGTCTACAACCCCTTCGGCGGCGACGCATGGGGCACGCCCACCGAAGGCGGCGCACTCGGAGCCTTCGTGGTGTTCCTCATGGCGCTCTATCGAGGCATGCGCTGGGGCGAGCTGAAATCGGCCCTGCTTGAGACGGCCAAGCTCAGTGTGATGATCTTCACGATCATCTGGGGGGTGCTGATCTATGTGCGGTTCCTCGGGTTCGCCGATCTGCCTCATGCCTTTGCCGATTGGATCAGCGGGCTGGAGCAATCTCCGATGCTGACGCTGGTCTGCATCCTGCTGGCCTATGCGGTGCTGGGGATGTTCATGGACGCCATCGGGATGCTGCTGCTGACGCTGCCTGTCGTCTACCCGGCGGTGATGGCGCTGAACGGCGGGGTCGACGTCGCCGCCGCCGACAGTGCCTTCGGGATGTCGGGGCCGATGTGCGCGATCTGGTTCGGCATTCTGGTCGTGAAGATGGCCGAGTTCTGCCTGATCACCCCGCCCATCGGGCTCAACTGCTTTGTGGTGGCCGGCGTGCGCGACGATCTGACGGTGCAGGACGTGTTTCGCGGCGTGACGCCGTTCTTCATCGCGGACGGGATCACCATCGCATTGCTGGTGGCCTTTCCCAGCATTGTCCTGTGGCTACCGAGCCTCGCCTGACCGGAGACCTCAATGACCGACGACCCAACCCCCGTCATCGACGCGCTGCAAAACGCCCCCGGTTTCGAGGGGGTCACCGCATCCGAGGTCACGCTGACCCGGCAGGGCGGCCTGACCAACCTCGTCTACCTCGTCGAGGGTCGGGATCAGCGGGTGATCGTGCGTATCCCCGGCGCCGGGACAGAGGCCTATATCGACCGCGCCGTCGAGGTGCACAACGCCCGCGCCGCCCATGCGGCCGGTGTGGCCCCCGAGGTGCTCTGGGCCGATGCGGGCAGCGGCGTGATGATCACCCGCGCCATCGAAGGCATCACCACCATGACGCCCGAGGGGTTCGGCAGCCGCAAGGGCTCCGCCGCGCGGGCGGGTGCTGCGCTGGCGAAACTGCACGGCTCCGGTGAGACGTTCCAGTTCCGGTTCGAGCTGTTCGCGATGATCGACGACTACCTCAAGGTGCTGTCGACCAAGGACGTCACGCTGCCCGAAGGTTACCACGACATCGTCGCCGCGGCGCAGCCGGTCAAGACGCTCCTCGCCGAGACCGAAGTGCCTCTGGCGCCCTGCCATTGCGATCCCTTGTGCGAAAACTTCCTCGACGACGGAGACACGATGTGGATCGTCGACTGGGAATATTCCGGCATGAACGACCCGCTTTGGGACGTCGGCGATCTCTCGGTCGAGGCCGGGATGGACGCCGCCCAGGATGCCGAATTGATGCGGGCCTATTTCGGGCGCGCACCGACCGAGGCCGAAACCGGGCGCATGGTCATCTACAAGGCGATGTGCGATCTGCTCTGGACGCTCTGGGGGCTGATCCAGCACGCAGATGGGAACACGGCCGAGGATTTCTGGGCCTATGCCACCGGCCGGTTCGATCGGTGCAAAGCCCTGATGAACAGCCCCGAATGGGATGCGCACCTGCAGGCCCTGCGGCGATAACGCGACCCGAGACCCCCGAAAAACTGAATGGTTCTAACGGCTTCCCAAAAAATGCCACATTGCTGCGGGATACCGAGGCCAACAAGACGGATTGAGTTCGAGGGATTTCGATGGTCACCTATGTCAATAGAAAGTGCGGCAATTGCGGGACCAGCCTGACCGGCGGCTATACCCAAAGCTACAACGCCATCGGCGAGCCCTATATCCAATGTCGCAAGTGCCAGAGCTACAACGATCACTCCGACGCCTGCACCGAATGGGAGCTGATGTCGGGGGTGCGCAAGACCTTCTTCGTCCTGCACATGTCGCTCAACGCCGTGATGCTTTCGGCGGCGTTGACCTTCGTGATGTTCCTTCCATTGATGGACTATATCCGCGAGACTTGGCAACTCGTGCCGCTCGGGGCGCTGGCGCTGCTGATTTGCGGCGGCTACCGCATTCTTCAGTTTCAGCGGCTCACATCCAGGTCGAACGCCCGGATGGCCAAGCCGAGCTACCGCGAAAAGCTGCGGCGGCTGGGCTATCTCGACAGCCCCAAAGGCGCAGCGATGGCGCCCGAGGGCGATTTTCGGGGATTCCCGACCCAACAGAGCAAGCGGCAAGCCGCACGCTGAGCCGACATTTTCGTGGATGCTGAAGCTGGGCGGCTGACTGGCGGCGCGCGGCCGATCACGTCGCGATCTTGATCTCGGTGCCCCAGACCTCCGCGGCCATGCGCACCTCTGTCGGGGGCAGGGCATCGGTGACGATCAAGTCGATCATCTGCGGGGCGCAGACGGTGATCGGGGCGCGGCGGTTGAACTTGCTGCTGTCGGCGGCCACGATCCGGCGGCCGGCATTGGTCAGGATCGCGCGGGAAAACAGCGCCTCTTCCAGATCGAACAGCATCAGCCCGTCGATCGCATTCAGCGCAGCGGCGGACAGGATCGCGTAGTCGGTCTTGAAGTTGTTGGCGAACGCCATCGCCTCGGACCCGAAGGCCCCGCCATCATGGGCGCGCAGCTCGCCGCCGGCCATGAAGACCCGGTTGCCGTTGCGGGTGGCCAGCTTGTAGGCCACCGAGATCGAATTGGTCACAACCACCAGATTCTGATGGTCACGCAGGGCGTCGGCGATAAAGGCGGTGGTGGAGCCGATATCGAGAAAGATCGAGCAATCGTCCGGCAGCAGCGCCGCGACCGCGCGGGCGATGCGCTGTTTGGCGTCGGGGTTGCGTTGCAACCGGTCGCGGAAATCGCCCTCGTCCTCCAACTCGCGCAAGCGGGCGCCGCCGTGCAGCTTTTCCACGGTGCCGGTGCGCTCCAACCGTTTCACATTGCGGCGGATGGTTTCCTCGGACACGTCCAACGTGTCGGCCAGCGCCGAGATCCTCAGCGATCCGCCCGCCTTGCGCAGCGCTTGCAGGATCGCCTGCTGGGTATGGTTTTTCTGCGTTTCCATTTCGGGCGGCTGTGACGTGTCCACTGGTCAATATGAGGTCAACATGTCCGAACTTGGGGGGTAAAACAACAATTACTCACAAAAATGGTTGCAAAATGCCCGAATTTGGTGACGCTGAGGGCAAGCCTTCCAGCATGGCGAGGGCATCAAACCAACCTGGGGGAATGATAAATGCGTAACACCACGGCCCTTGTGGCCACAGCACTGAGCCTTGCAATCGCGGCGCCCGCGACGGCGCAGGACAGCACCGATCCGATCCGGATCACCACCCACGACTGGACCGGCCAGATCGTCAACGCCACGATCCTCGCCGAGGTGCTCAAGGAGGCCGGCTACAACACCGAACTGGTGCAGGCCGACTACATCGCCCAATTCGCCGGGCTCAAGACCGGCGATCTGACCGTCGGCGTCGAGATCTGGGAAACCACGGGCCGCGAGGCGATGGACGAGGCGGTCGCCAGCGGCGACGTGATCAACATGGGCGAGGGCGGTATGACCGCCGTCGAGGAATGGTGGTATCCCGCCTATATGGAAGAGCGCTGCCCCGGCCTGCCGGATTGGGAGGCTCTGAACGCCTGCGCTTCCGAGTTTTCCACGCCGGAAACCGCGCCGTTCGGGCGCTATCTGGGCGGCCCGGTGACATGGGGAGGCTTCGATGACGAGCGTGTCGAGGCCCTCGGCATGGATTTCGAAGTGGTCCACGCAGGCACCGACGCAGCACTCTTTGCCGAGCTTGAATCGGCCTATCAGCGGCAGGCACCTATCGTGCTCTGGCTCTATTCGCCGCATTGGGCTCCGGCCAAGTATGAGGGCAGCTTCGTCGAGTTTCCGCCCTATTCCGCAGAGTGCTACAACGACCCCTCGGTGGGGATAAACCCCAACGCCGCCTATGACTGCGGCAAGCCGACCGGCCCGATCTGGAAGGTCGCTTGGGCAGGTATCGACGAGAAATGGCCCGGTGCCGCCGAGATCATCCGCGAATACACCCTGACCAACGACGAAATGGGGGCGCTCGTTTCCTCCATCGATCTCGACGGGGTCAGTGTCGAAGACGCCGCTGCCGGTTGGATGTCGGCCAACGAGGCGACCTGGCAAGCCTGGATCAACTAGTCCGCAAAGGCGCGGAATGGCCGGGCGGGCAGGGGGTAAGCCTCTGTCCGCCCGGCGGGTTGCCGCGTTTCAATAAAAAGACCAACCCCAGAGGTGCCGATGAACAGCCCCGCCAATTCGGGCCAGCCCGCGTCCGGTTCCGCCGCCGAGCGGCCCGTCAAACTGGATTGCCGTGGCGTGTGGAAACTCTATGGCCCGCATATCGACAGGCTGCTGGCCGATCCGTCGAACCGGCCCAGTTTCGAGGATCTTCAGGCCGCTGGCGTCGTGGGGGCGGTGCGCGACGCAGACGTGCAGATCCGTCAGGGCGAGATCTTCGTGATCATGGGGCTCTCCGGTTCGGGCAAGAGCACGCTCGTGCGCTGCCTCTCGCGGCTGATCGAACCCTCGGCGGGGGCGATCGAATTCGACGGCACCGACCTTCTGTCCATGTCCGAAAAGGACCTGATCGCGCTGCGCCGCACCAAGGTCGGCATGGTGTTTCAGAACTTCGCCCTGTTGCCGCACCTGACGGTGTTGCAAAACGTGGCCTTCCCGCTGGATGTTCAGGGGCTCAACCGGGCCACCCGCGAAGCCCGCGCGATGGAGATGATCCGCACCGTCGGGCTTGAGGGGCGCGAGCAATATTATCCCCGCCAGCTGTCCGGCGGCCAGCAGCAGCGGGTCGGCATCGCGCGCAGCCTCGTGGGCGAGCCGGAACTGTGGTTCCTCGACGAGCCGTTCTCCGCCCTCGATCCCCTGATCCGGCGCGAGATGCAGGACGAATTCCTGCGCCTGCAAAACCTGCTGCACAAGACCATCGTCTTTATCACCCACGATTTCGAAGAGGCCATCCGGCTGGCCGACCGGATCGCGGTGATGAAGGATGGGCAGATCGTCCAGACAGCGACCCCCGAAGAGCTGATCCTCAACCCTGCAACCGATTACGTCGCCGAATTTACCAAGCACATCCCCCGCGGCAAGGTGCTGCGGGTCCGCTCGATCATGGCGCCCCACGATGCCACGGCGGCGCACCACGGCTCCCTCGCGGCGACGCTCACGCTCAACGAGGCGGCCCAGCGCGTCGCGGCGGCCGATGCGCCCTTTGCCGTCACCGATGCGACCGGCCAGATCATCGGGCAAATCGACGCGCATCTCGTGCTGCGTGCGCTCTCCGAGGCGGCACCATGAGCCTGACCTCGGACACCCCCCTGCGGCTCGCTCCGGTCAACGCGTGGTGGCGCAAACCGTGGCTGTTCTGGCTCGCGCTGTTTGTGGCGACATGGGCGTTCTCGACCTACTCTTTCGCGCTCTACAAGGCGTTCGATGCACGCTGGATCGTGCGGTTTCCGGCGGCGCTGCAACTACCCACCGAAAGCTGGGTCAGCGAAGCACTGCGCTGGCTGGTCGAGGACGCCAGCTTCGGGCTGTTCACGGTGCGAGACCTGACCCGCGCGATCTCGGCGGCGATCGAGGCGCCCTACACGGTCGTGCGTTCGGCGCTGGCCACAGGGTTCATGGACGGGCAGGGCTCGGCGGCGAACCAGATCGCGCCAGAGCTGTCGTGGATCGCGGTGACGGTCGTCATGGTAGCCCTCGGGCGCTATGCCAAGGATTGTGGGCTGGCGCTGTTGGTCGGGGCCTGCTTCGTCTACCTCGCGGTCTTTGGACAGTGGGACAGCGCGATGATCACGCTGGCCTCGGTGCTGATCGCTGTCCCGCTCGGGGCGGTCGGCGGGCTGGCGCTCGGCATCCTCGCCTTCCGGGTGCCGGTGGTCGACCGGGCGCTGCGGCCGCTCCTTGACCTGATGCAAACGGTTCCGGTCTTTGCCTACCTCGTGCCGATCCTGTTCCTGTTCGGCTTTGGGCCGGTGGCCGCACTCGTCGCCACGATCATCTACGCCATGCCGCCGATGGTGCGGGTGACGATCCTCGCCCTGCGCGGCGTGCCCGAAGAGATCGTCGAAGCCGGGCGGATGGTCGGCTGCACGCGGCGGCAGCTCATGTGGAAGGTGCTCGTGCCATCGGCCACACCCACGCTGATGGTTGGCGTCAATCAGGTCATCATGCTCACGCTGAACATGGTGATCATCGCCTCGATGATCGGGGCCGGCGGGCTTGGGTTCGACGTGCTCAGCGCCCTGCGGCGGCTCGATATCGGCGGCGGGATCGAGGCGGGGCTGGCGATCGTCGTCATGGCCGTCGCACTCGACCGTCTCAGCCAGGCCTTTGCGCGGCGGGCTCCCACCGTGCTAGCAGACCCCGGTCAAAGCTACGTCAAACGGCACCCCTGGCTGATCACCGTGCTGGCCGTCGTCGTCGCCACCTATCTGGCCGGATTAGTGATGCCGGGGCTGCGCGACTACCCCGAAAGCGCCACCTTGACCACCAGCGCCTTCTGGGAGCGGGCGATGGAATACGTCAACGTCAACTACTTCGACACGTTCGAGGCGATCAAGACGACCGTGCTCACCTACCTTCTGCTGCCGATCAAGAAATTCTTCACCGGCATTCCGTGGGCATGGGGGATCATCGCCATCGGGCTGGCCGCGTGGAAGATCGGCGGCTGGCGGCTTGGCCTCATGGCGGTGCTGATGAGCGGTTTCATCGCGTTCTCCGGCCTGTGGGACAAGGCGATGACCACGGTCTATCTCTGCGGGGCCTCAGTGCTGATCGCCTATGTCATCGGCGTGCCGCTTGGGATCTGGGCGGGCACAAACGACAGGGCCAATGCCGTGCTCGGCACCATCGTGGACACGCTGCAAACGCTTCCCAGCTTTGTCTACCTGATCCCCGTGGTGATGCTGTTCCGGGTCGGGGATTTCAGCGCCATGATCGCCGTGGTGCTCTATGCCTTGGCGCCTGCAGTGCGCTACGCCGCGCATGGCATCCGCTCGATTGATCCGCAGATGATCGAGGCAGGGCTGGTCTCGGGATGCACCCGGCGGCAATTGCTCTGGCGGATCAAGCTGCCGCTGGCCGCCCCCGAAATGCTCCTCGGCCTCAACCAGACGATCATGCTGGCGCTGTCGATGCTGGTGATTACGGCCCTCGTCGGCACCCGCGATCTGGGGCAGGAGGTCTATATCGCCCTGACGGCAGCGAATACGGGGCAAGGCATCGTGGCGGGCCTCTCGGTGGCCTTCATCGCGATCATCGCAGACAGGATCGTCTCGGCGCTGGCCAAACGGTCCGAAGCCAGACTGAGGGCAGGGGCATGACCGGTATCGAAAAGGCCATGGGGCTGTCTTGTTGGGTGGCACCGCACGATGCGACCCCGCTCGACGGTGGCATCACCAACGAGAATATCCGGATCAGCGATCAGGGTCGCGACTATGTCGTCCGGCTCGGCGGAGACATCCCCGAACACATGGTGATGCGCTGGAACGAACTGTCGGTCAGCCGGGCCGCCCATGCCGCCGGGATCGCGCCGGGGGTGCATCACCATGAGGCCGGGGTTCTGGTGCTCGACTTCGTCGAGGCCACAGCACTCAGCGAGACCGATCTGCACGACGAGGCGATGCTGCTGCAAACCGTCGATCTGGTCCGACGGCTTCACGGCGAGGGGCCGCTGCACCTGCGCGGACCGGTCTTGACCTTCTGGGTGTTTCACATCCTGCGGGACTATGCCGGCACCCTGCGCAGCCTTGCCTCCGATCACGTGCCCAAGCTCGACGAGTTGCTGGATCAGGCCCGAGATCTGGAACGCGCGGTCGGTCCGGTCGACCTCGTGCTCGGCCACAACGACCTGCTGCCCGCCAATATCCTGCGCGGGCCGGACAGGCTCTGGCTGATCGATTGGGAATACGCCGGGTTCAATTCGCCGCTCTTCGACCTTGGCGGTTTGGCCACCAACGCCGATCTGGGGCAAGAGGCGGAAGCCGCAATGCTCACACGCTATTTCGGCACCCGGCCCAGCGCCGCTCTCTGGCACAGCTACAGCGCGATGAAATGCGCCTCGCTGTTGCGTGAAACCATGTGGAGCATGGTGTCCGAACGGACCTCCGCGCTCGACTTCGACTACGCCGACTACACGGCCAAGAACCTAGAGCGCTATGCCCGCGCCTATGCCCAATTCAAGACCAAGGAGCGCCCCTGATGGCAGATTTCCCAACAACCGCCAAAGCGGTGATCGTCGGCGGCGGCATCGTCGGCTGCTCCACCGCCTATCATCTGGCCAAGCTCGGTTGGGACGTGGTCCTGCTGGAGCGTAAAAAGCTCACCTCCGGCACCACCTTCCACGCCGCTGGCCTCGTCGGGCAGCTACGTTCGAGCGCCAATATCACCCAACTTCTGGGCTATTCGGTCAGCCTCTATGACAAGCTCGAGGAAGAAACCGGCCTCGGGACGGGATGGAAGATGAACGGCGGCCTGCGGCTGGCCTGCAACGCCGAACGCTGGACCGAGGTGAAGCGGCAGGCCACAACCGCCCATTCCTTCGGGCTCGACATGCAACTGCTTACGCCCAAAGAGGCCCAAGACCTCTGGCCGCTGATGCAGGTCGATGACGTGGTCGGTGCGGCTTTCCTGCCCACTGACGGACAAGCCAACCCCTCCGACATTACCCAAGCTCTCGCCAAAGGGGCGCGGATGGCCGGGGCGCAGATCTTCGAGGACACGAAGGTGCTCTCCGTCGACGTCGACAAGGGCGTCATCAAGGGGATCGAGACCGAAAAGGGACGTATCGACTGTTCGGTCGTCATCGCCTGCTGCGGGCAATGGACACGGGCGTTTGCCAAGACCGTCGGCGTGAACGTGCCGCTCGTCTCTGTGCAGCACCAATACATGATCACCGAAAAGATCGACGGCGTGACCCCCGATCTGCCGACCCTGCGCGACCCCGACCGGCTGACCTACTACAAGGAGGACGTCGGCGGGCTTGTCATGGGAGGCTACGAGCCCAACCCGATCATGTGGGCCGAAAACGGCATCCCCAAGGGGTTCCACTACAGCCTGCTCGACAGCGACTACGAACATTTCGAGCCGATGATGGAACTGGCGCTCGGGCGGGTTCCGGCGCTGGAGACCGCCGGGGTCAAGGAACTGGTCAACGGGCCGGAGAGCTTTACCCCCGACGGCAACTTCATCCTCGGCGAAGCGCCCGAACTGCGCAATTTCTACGTCGGCGCGGGGTTCAACGCCTACGGGATCGCGGCAGGCGGTGGCGCGGGTATGGCGCTAGCCGAATGGGTCGCCAAGGGCGAGCCGCCCTATGATCTCTGGTCCGTCGACATCCGGCGCTTTGGCCGCCCGCATTTCGACACCGATTGGGTGCGGGCGCGGACCTACGAGGCCTACGGCAAGCACTACACCATGGCATGGCCCTCCGAAGAGCACGACAGCGGCCGGCCCTGCCGCCGCTCGCCGCTCTATGACACGCTGCTGAAAGGCGGCGCGGTCTTTGGGGAAAAGCTGGGCTGGGAGCGGCCCAACTGGTTCGCCGAACCGGGCGAGGTGGCGAAGGACATCTACACCTTCGAGCGGCCCAACTGGCACAGCGCCGTGGCGCGCGAACACAAGGCCGCCCGCGAGGCCGCCGTGCTGTTTGACCAGACCTCCTTTGCCAAGTTCACGCTCAAAGGGCCAGACGCCGAAGCCGCGCTGAGCTGGATCGCCGCCAATGACGTGAGCGGCCCGGTGGGGTCCCTGACCTACACCCAGATGCTCAACGACCACGGCGGCATCGAATGCGATCTGACGGCCGTACGGGTCAAGGAGGACGAATTCTACATCGTCACCGGCACCGGCTTTGCCACGCATGACTTTGATCATATTGCCAAAACCATCCCCGAGGGGATGAACGCGCAACTCGTCGACGTCACCTCCGGGAATGCGGTGCTGTCGCTCTTCGGGCCGAAAGCGCGGGCGATCCTCGGCGCGGTGACGCGCGACGACGTCAGCCATGAGGGATTCCCCTTCGGCACCGCAAAGACCATCGGGATCGCAGGCTGCCCGGTGATGGCGCTCAGGATCACCTATGTCGGCGAATTGGGCTGGGAATTGCACCTGCCGGTCGAATACGCGGCGACGGTCTATGCGGCGCTGCACAAGGCCGGGGCCGAGCACGGTCTGCGCAATGCGGGCTACCGGGCGATCGAAACGCTGCGGCTGGAAAAGGGCTACCGGGCCTGGGGGTCCGACATCGGACCGGACTATACGCCGATCGAGGCGGGGCTGGGCTTTGCCGTGAAACTCAAGAAGAACATCGACTTCAAGGGCCGTGCCGCAGTCGAACAACAGCGCGCCAAAGGGGTCAACCGGATGATGACCACCTTCACCGCCGCGCCGGATGTGATCCTGTCAGGGCGGGAGACGATCTACCGCGACGGTGTGCGGGTCGGCTACCTGTCATCGGCGGGGTTCGGGCACAGCTTGGGCAAATCCATCGGCATGGGCTATGTGCGGCACACGGATGGGGTGACGCGGGATTTCGTGCTCTCCGGGCGCTATGAACTCGAAGTCGCCACCGTGCGCGTGCCCTGCGAGGCCACGCTCTCGCCGCTCTACGATCCCAAGATGGAGCGGGTCAAATGCTGATGGCCGTGCCGGGGCGGTATCGCCCGGCAGGTCATTGACCGGAAACGAAAAAGGGCGCCACTTTGGGCGCCCGTATCGTTTGCTTCATGCGTCGGACAGTGACGCGATCAGGAGCCCCAGGTGCGGACGGCGCCGCAATCCATATGCACGAAGTTGGAGCCGGAGTACCGGCCGACACCACCGGCGCGGCAGGCCGCGGCGGCGCGTGCCACCTGGCTCACAGAGCGGCCGTCGACGCGCAGGTCGGCGGCTTGGCCGCGCATGTGCAGCGAATTGCGGGCGACGCCGGACGATTGGGCGCGGAGCATCGCGTTGGTCTCTGGCGAGCGGTATCCCGACAGCAGCATGTAGGGCTGGCTGGTTTCCATCAGGTTATGCGCCGCGGTCATGATGTCGATGGTGCGGGTGTCCATCTCGACGGCCTTGTTGTTGCGCCAGTCGCGCATGAACAAGTTGATCTCGCGGATCGCCTCGCCGATGTATTCGCCTTCGATCCAGTAGATCGTGTCGAGGCGTTCGCCTGTCCGGCCGGAATACATGCGGATGCGGCGAATATCGCCACCGCCGCGCAGGAAGCCTGCCGCATTGCTGTAAGTCGGAGCCGCCATGACCGCTGTTGCCGCAAAGGCACCCAGAAGGCCACGCCGAGAAATGCTCGAAGAGCTGGAATTAGTCATGTTTAGAGCGCCTGTCCCGTCGCTTTTCTGTCTGCCCACGTTTTCGCGGACGTTTTGCCATCTCATCCCCAGATGCCTCATCGTTATGGCACAGCTCGAATCCGCGACCAACCCGAGTCGTAGCAAGAGGGGGTGAAGAAAGGGGAAATCGGCGACAATTTGCGCAAATGCCGTGCAGATCGCCGTTTGTTGCCAAAGTGTCGCGGCTTGTTGCGCAAATACATCGGCTTGTGCGCCACAATTCACGGCATTGGGCGGAAAAAACGCAAATGTTATTGGATTCAGAGGATCTTTTGGAAAAACTGAGCGTTAGCCAAAGTCTGCCACTTTGATCAGGATTTTATTGTGAAAATTGCCGTTTCTGGCCGGCCTCTCGGCTTGTGTCTCGCCCTCGCTCTTACGTTTTCGGCCACGGCGCCGTTGGCCCAGTCCCAGTTCAGTATTACCGGATTCCATCAATCGGTCGCCGAATCGGCGGCACGGGACGACGGATTGGCGGCGTTCTACCGCGAGCGCGGCTTTGAAGGGGTCTGGACCGGCTCGACGCCCGAGGCGCAAAATCGGCGAAACGCGCTGATTTCGGCTCTGACCGAGGTCGAGGCGCATGGCATTCCCGCCTCGCGCTACGACGTCGACGGGCTGATCGCGGATCTGCGGGCCGCCGACAACGCCGCCGAACAGGGCCGGATGGATGTCGAACTCAGCCGCATCCTGCTGCGTTACGCCCATGACGTGAACACCGGCATCCTCAATCCGCGTCAGGTCGTCTCGGCGATCAAGCGCGAAGTGCCGGTGCTCGATTCCGCCCAGATCCTCGCGGATTTCATGGCCGCACCATCGCCCTCCGGCTATTTGCGCGGGCTTGCACCGCAAGCGCCCGAATACACCCGGCTGATGCGGCGCCAGCTCGAGCTTCGGGCCTTGCTGGCCACCGGCGGGTGGGGGCCGACCGTGCCCGGCGGGGCGCTCGGCCCCGGCGATAGCGGCGACCGCGTCGTGGCCCTGCGCAACCGGCTGGTGGCGATGGGCTACATGGGGCGGAGCGTCACGCAAAGCTATGATGAGGCGATCACCGCCGCGGTCGAACGGTTTCAGGCCGCACATGGGATGACGGTCGACGGGGTCGCCGGGGCGGCCACGCTCACCGCGATCAACGAGCCTGTCGAGACCCGGTTGCAATCCGTCCTCGTCGCGATGGAGCGCGAGCGCTGGATGAACATCGAACGGGGCGATCGGCACGTCTGGGTCAACCTCACCGACTTTCACGCCAATATCGTCGATTTCGATCGGGTGACATTCCAGACCCGCTCGGTCATCGGGGCGCTCGGATCGGACCGGGAAACCCCGGAGTTCTCAGACGAGATGACGCATATGGTCATCAACCCGAGCTGGTACGTGCCGCGCTCGATCATCGTGAACGAATACCTGCCGTCGCTGCGGGCCAATTCCGGTGCCGTGTCGCACCTTCAGGTGATCGACAGCCGGGGCCGGGTGGTCAGCCGAAACACCAACTTCAGCCGGTTCTCGGCCTCGTCCTTCCCCTATTCGATGCGCCAGCCTCCGGGGCCGCGCAACGCCTTGGGGCAGGTGAAGTTCATGTTCCCGAATCAGTACAACATCTATCTGCACGACACCCCGTCGCAGAACCTGTTCACCCGCGAAGTGCGGGCCTTCAGCCACGGCTGCATCCGGCTCGACGATCCAAAGGACTTCGCCTACCACCTTCTGGCCGCGCAAGAGAGCGACCCGGTCGGCTATTTCGAAGGGATCCTGCGGACCGGGGCGGAGCGGCGGGTCAATCTCGAAACGCCGATCCCGGTGCATCTGGTCTACCGGACCGCCTTCACCTCGGTGACGGGCGAGCTGCAGTTCCGTAACGACATCTACGGACGTGACGCCCGGATATGGCAGGCCCTGGCCCGCGAGGGGCTGGTGATCGAGGCGGTTCGGGGATAATCCTCAGCGCACAGCAGCGCGGGGATGACGATGGGCTTCCGGATCAGTGACATTGCAGCCAGCCTCGGGGCCGAGGCCGCGGGCGACACCTCGCTGAGCGTCACCGGTGCGGCCGAGCCTCAATCGGCCAGGGGCACGGACCTCGCCATCGCCCTGTCGCCCGCCTATGCCGACCAGATCGGGCAGGGGGCGGCAAAGGCCGCTCTGCTCTGGCCCGGCGCGGATTGGCAAGGGCTTGGGCTCAGCGCCGCGATCTTCGCGCCGCGGGGCCGGCTTGCGATGGCGCGGCTGACGCAGATGCTCGATCCCGGCCCGACGATGAGCGAGGGCATCCACCCGACCGCCCAGATCGACCCGACAGCGACGATCGGCAAGAACCCCCGGATCGGGCCGTTCTGCGTCATCGGCGCCGGGGCCGTGCTCGGGGACGCCGCATGGATCGGCAGCCACGTCAGCATCGGCGCGGGCTCGACTATCGGCGACATGGCGATGATCCTCGACGGGGTGCGCATTGCCCGCAACGTCCGGATCGGCTCCAACGTCATCCTGCAGCCCAACGTGGTTCTCGGCGGCGACGGGTTCTCCTTTGTCACCGAAACCGCGAGCCATGTCGAAGTGGCGCGCAGCACGCTCGGCGCGGGCGAGGTGCCGACGGGGCAAGACCCGACGTGGCACCGGATCCACTCGCTTGGCGGCGTCGAGATCGGCGACGATGTCGAGATCGGCGCGGGGAGCACGGTCGACGCCGGCACCATCCGGGCAACGCGGATCGGCTCCGGGACCAAGATCGACAATCTCGTGCAGGTCGGTCACAACGTCATCGTCGGCGAGCATTGCCTGCTCTGCGCGCAGGCCGGGGTGGCCGGATCGGCGCGGGTCGGTGACCGGGTGGTGATCGGCGGCAAGGCCGGGGTGGCCGACAACATCACCGTCGGCGACGACGTGGTGCTCTCTGGCGGAACGATCGCCCTGTCAAACGTACCTGCCGGGCGGGTGATGATGGGCTATCCGGCGGTGCGGATGGAGACGCATATAGAGAGCTACAAGGCGCTCCGCCGCCTCCCACGGATCCTGCGCGATCTGGCCAAAGGGCAAAAACCTGTTTCCAAGCCCCCCCGGAGCGACTAAATCAGCGCCGAGCCCAACGGTCGGGCCGCACAAGGGTGAGCAGATGGACATCAAGACACGCGTCATCGAGATCATCGCAGAGCAAGCCATGCTGGAACCGGGCGATGTGCAACTGACACATACGCTCGCGGATCTCGGGCTGGACAGCCTCGGGCTGGTGGAAAGCATCTTCGCCATCGAAGAGGCCTTCGACATCACCGTGCCGTTCAACGCCAACGAGCCGGAAAAGAGCGATTTCGACATCTCCTCGGTGGTGACGATGATCACGGCCGTCGAAACGCTGGTGAAGGATCAGAAATGAGCGCCCGGCGCAAGAGCAATGGCCGCCGGGTGGTGATCACCGGGGCGGGCACGATCAATGCGCTCGGCGGGGATGTGCCCAGCACCTTGGCGGCGATGGCCGAGGGGCGCTGCGGCATCGGCCCGCTCGACATTCGCGATGTGGACAGGTTGGCCATCCAGATCGGTGGTCAGGTCACCGGTTACGACGAACAAAAGCACTTCAACCGTCAGCAGATCGCGCTCTACGACCGGTTCACCCAATTCACCCTCATCGCCGCCAAGGAGGCGATGGCCGGGGCCGGGCTCAGCTTCACCGGCGAACTGGCGGCGCGGTCGGGCGTGGTGCTCGGCACCTCCGGGGGCGGGCTGAACACGCAGGACGAGAACTACCGGGCGGTCTATGAAGACGGCAAGAACCGGGTGCATCCGTTCATCGTGCCAAAGCTGATGAACAACGCGGCCACCTCGCATCTCAGCATCGAATACAATCTCAAGGGGCCGTCGTTCACGGTGGCAACCGCCTGCGCCTCGTCCAATCACGCCATGGGCCAGGCGTTTCAGATGATCCGGACAGGGATGGCCGACGTGATGCTCACAGGCGGCTCCGAGGCGATGCTCTGTTTTGGCGGGATCAAGGCATGGGAAGGGCTGCGGGTCATGTCGCGCGACGCCTGCCGGCCGTTCTCGGCCAACCGCAACGGCATGGTGCAGGGCGAGGGGGCGGCGGTCTTCGTCTTCGAGGACTACGACATGGCGCGGGCGCGCGGCGCCGACATCCTCGCCGAAGTCGTGGGCTTCGCAATGACCTCGGATGCGGCGGATATCGTCATGCCCTCGGCGCAAGGAGCGGAACGGGCGATCACCGGCGCGATGGCCGATGCCGGGCTCGATCCCGAAGACGTGGGCTACATCAACGCCCACGGCACCGGCACGGCTGCCAACGACAAGACCGAATGCAGCGCCGTCGCCCACGCCTTCGGGCCACACGCGGACAGGCTGATGATGTCGTCCACGAAATCCATGCACGGCCACCTGATCGGCGGCACCGGCGCGGTGGAACTGCTGGCCTGCATCATGGCCCTGCGGGACGGGATCATCGCGCCCACCATCGGCTACGAAGAACCCGACCCCGAATGCGCGCTCGACGTGGTCCCGAACGAGGCGCGGCACGCCAAGGTCGGCGCCGTGCTGTCCAACGCCTTCGCCTTCGGTGGGCTGAACGCGGTGCTTGCGCTCAGGTCAGTCTAGGGCACGACACGCCCCTTCTTTGGGTCCCAAATATCCCCGCCGGAGGCGGCCGCGACGGCGACAGGTGCGCTCCGCAAAAGAAAAGGGCGTCAGCCGCAGCCAACGCCCTGTTTCTCACGATCAACGGTCGGATCACTCCGGCGGAGTCTGGGTCGCATCGAACCCGGCGGTAAAGCCGGTCAGGGACATGCGCAGATTGATGCGCTGGTCCGGGGCGGCGGCGGGCACGATGGTCAGCGTGCCCTGAGCGCCGCGCTTGAACTGCGCGACCTGTTCGGGCGACAGGCCAAAACGGGCGATGCATCCGGCGGTGTTGCAGAAATCATAGGGATAACGACGGGCCTGCCCGCCATCGATCGACAGGGTCAGCTGTTGGGTCAGCTGGGTCTCCAACGGCACCACCACGATGACCCCGGCGAGGGCGTCGCCACCGGGGGCGAGCGGCACGATGCTGATTTCGGCCACGGGGGTCTGATCCTCATTGAGAAGCAGTTGATACATCTGGCACGGATCGGGGCCTTCGGGATCGAGCAGGCAGCGAAGCGCCCAGTCGCCGAACGTGTCGCGGATATAGGGCTGACCCGGCTGGGTGACCTCCTCGACAGGATCGCCGAGGTCGAATTGGGTATCGGCGGGGGCGGCCTCTTCGGTCGCGGGCTCGGCCGGAGCCTCGGCGTCCTGTGCCAATGTCTGTGTTGTCAGGCTTGCCAGAAACGCAGCGGCAAGAACGGTCGTCAATCTGAGCATAGATGTCATCCTGATGTCTGTGTCCTCGGCTCTCTAGCATGGGAGACTGCCGCTGTCAGCGGGGAATGGCGGCGGCAAGGCGGACCCGCGACGTTCCGCGCAAACCCCTCTGCCAATGGTGAAAAAGAAAAAGGAGCCCAGTGGTGGGGCCCCTTTTTCAACGTCTCCCTGCCGGACTTTGCCGACTTATTGCGCGAACGCTACGCAATGTCGCGCAAGCCGTCAACAGCAATTCCGGTCACTTTTCGTCCAATTCGAGAGATAAAAAAACCGCGCCCGAAGGCGCGGCAAGTCTGACAGGGAGGAAGTCTCATCAGCCCGACCAAGACCGTGACTGGGCTGATACAGCGATACTGGCATAAAATGGTTAACATTGTATTTTGGCCTGCGAACGGTCGATACACTGGCCATGCAACACCCGCGCCAGCGGCCCCATCGAGGACAAGAGCAGACATGAGCGATCACATTTTCATCGGTGGCGGCGGCGAAGGCTACGCGGACCCTCAAAACCTTCTGCTCAGCCACACCAACCGGCACGGGCTGATCGCGGGGGCCACCGGCACGGGCAAGACCGTGACGCTGCAAATTCTGGCCGAAGGGCTGTCGGCGGCGGGCGTGCCGGTGTTCCTGTCGGACGTCAAGGGCGATCTGTCGGGGCTCGCCGCCTCTGGCCGTGCGGATTTCAAACTGCATGACGCCTTCACCAGCCGGGCCGAGACCATCGGGCTCGATCTGCACTACAGCGCCTTTCCGGTCACCTTCTGGGATCTCTTTGGCGAACAGGGGCACCCGGTGCGTGCCACCGTGGCCGAGATGGGGCCGCTGCTCCTGTCGCGGCTGATGGACCTGACCGAAGTGCAGGAAGGCGTGCTCAACGTGGCCTTCCGGGTGGCCGACGAAGACGGTCTGCCGCTCCTCGATCTCGAAGACCTGCAGGCGCTGCTGCTCTGGTGCGGGCAGAACGCCAAGGATCTGTCGCTGCGCTACGGCAATGTCAGCGCGTCCTCCGTGGGGGCGATCCAGCGGCAATTGCTGGTGCTGGAAAACCAGGGCGGTGCGGCGCTCTTTGGCGAACCGGCGCTTGAGCTGGCCGACATGATGACCTGCGACGCGAACGGGCAGGGGCGGATCAACATCCTCGCCGCCGACAAGCTGATGTCCTCGCCGCGGCTCTATGCGACGTTCCTGCTCTGGCTGCTGTCTGAGCTGTTCGAAGAACTGCCCGAGGTCGGAAACCCCGACAAACCCAAGCTGGTGTTCTTCTTCGACGAAGCGCATCTCTTGTTCGACGACGCGCCCAAGGTACTGGTCGACAAGGTCGAACAGGTGGCGCGTCTGATCCGCTCCAAGGGCGTCGGCGTGTTCTTTGTCACGCAAAATCCCGGCGACGTGCCCGACTCCGTGCTTGGCCAGCTCGGCAACCGGGTGCAGCACGCGCTTCGGGCCTTCACCGCCAAGGACCGCAAGCAACTCGACCAAGCCGCCCAGACCTATCGCGACAACCCGCGCTTTGACACCGCCGACGCGATCCGCGACGTCGGCACCGGCGAGGCGGTGACCTCGCTGCTCGACCGCAAGGGCATCCCCGGCATCGTGGAGCGGACGCTGATCCGGCCCCCGTCCTCGCAACTCGGCCCGCTCGACAGCGCCGCGCGGGCGGCGATCATGGCGGCCTCACCGATGGCGGGCAAATACGACACACGGCTCGACCGGAACTCCGCCGCAGAGATCCTCGCCCAGCGCGCCGACGCCGCCGCCAAGGAGGCCGAGGCCGCCGAAGCCCGCGAAGAGGCCGAGGAGGAAGCCGAGCGCGAATTCAAGGCCGCGCGGCGCTATAGCGGCGGACGGGTCAGCCAGCCACGTTCGACCTCGCGCGGGCGCAAGTCGTCGTCCGAGAGCTTTGGCGAGGCGATCACCGGCGTGGTGATCAAGGAGCTGAAAGGCACCACCGGCCGTCGCATCGTGCGCGGCATTCTGGGCGGGCTGTTCAAGGGACGGTAGGCGGGCGAAGTCGCGTCTTGCGGACGGCGCGTTAAGTTTCCCGTCATCCCGACCGCACCGCCGGGCGGTGCGGCAGGATTTCGTGAAGCTCTGACCCTGAGTGCCGACGGTGCATTAACGGTGCCCATACCGAAAACGACACCGTTCGGATACCGACGTGATACCGACGCCGTACCGCGGCCGATTTCAGGCGATTAACCTATTGATTCGAAAGATCGACTAGAGCGGCCGAACCTTGAGCGTCGCGATCCTGTTCTCGGCCTTTTCGAGCACCTCGAACCGGAATCCGTGGAAACTGAACACCTGTCCCTTGACCGGGATCATCTGCGCCTCGTGGATCACCAGACCGGCGATCGTATTGGCCTCTTCGTCGGGCAATTGCCAATCGTTGGCGCGGTTGAGATCGCGAATTGTCATAGCGCCATCAACGACATAGGCGCCGTCAGCCGTCTTTTCGACGGTGACGTCGTCCTTGTTGTCGAACTCGTCCGAGATCTCGCCGACGATCTCTTCGAGGATGTCTTCCAGCGTGATCAGCCCCTGCAACGCGCCGTATTCATCCACCACAAGCGCGAAATGCGTGTGCCGCTTGAGAAACTGGCGCATCTGGTCGTCCAGCGTCGTGTATTCGGGGATGAAATAGGGCTTCATCGCCACCGTCATGATGTCGAACTCGGCCAGCTCTTTGGGGTCTATCCGCCCGTCATCCCTCAACATTTTCTGCATCGCGCGGAGCAGATCCTTGGCGTGCAGGATGCCGACGATGTTCTCGGGTTCCTCTTGCCAAAGCGGAATGCGGGTATGGGCGCTTTCCAGCGTCAGGCGCAGGATCTCGGTCACCGGCAGGCTGGCGTCGATGGTCTCGATCCCCGACCTGTGGAGCATGATCTCCTCCACCGTCCGCTCGGCCAGATCCAGCGCCCCGAGGATGCGGTCGCGGTCTTCCTTTTCGACGACGCCTTCGGAATGGCCAAGCGACAAGGCCCCCGCGATTTCCTCTCTCACGGCCAAGATGTTGGTGTCTGGATCGGCCTTGACCCCAAATATCTGCAACACGCCCCGCACGAGCACCCGCACGGCGGCCACGATCGGCGAGAACAGGATGACCACGACGCGGATCACCGGGGCGACCCGGGCGGCCATCGCTTCGGGGAAGGTGATCGCGATGGTCTTGGGCAGCACCTCGGCAAAGATCAACACCAGGAGCGTCATGACGAGGGTCGCGAAGGCGACCCCGCTGTCACCGAAAACCCTTGTCAGCAAAGCGGTTGCCAGCGACGTGGCCAGGATGTTGACGACGTTGTTGCCAAGCAGGACCGACCCGATCAGGCGCTCGTTGTCCTCGGTCACAGACAGCGCGGTCAGCGCTCCGGCCGAGCCCTTGTCCGCGGCGCTGCGCAACTTGCCCCGAGACGCCGCGGTGAGCGCGGTCTCAGATCCGGAGAAGAACGCCGACAGGACCAACAGCACGAGGATCGCTCCTGCGGTGATCCAGAACGACGCATCGGTAAGCAGGCTTTCCATGTCTCTCTTTCAAGTGTGTTTCAGGGGGTTATGGGGTCGGACGGCGTTCCGTTCAAGAGGCTCAGCCCGCGTCCCTGTCGCGGGCCAGCGGATGATGGCTCAAGACCAGCTCGCGCAGGCGTTCGTCCAGCACGTGGGTATAGATTTCGGTGGTCGACACATCGGCATGGCCGAGCATCGTCTGGATCGCCCGCAGATCTGCCCCATTGGCCAGAAGATGCGTGGCGAAGGCATGCCGCAACGTGTGAGGCGTGACCTTGGAGGGGGAGACCCCGGCGCTGACGGCGAATTCCTTGATCAGGCCAAAGAAGCGGTGCCGCGTCAGATGGCCGTCTTTGCCGCGCGACGGAAACAGGAACTTCGACGCGGGCTTGCCCGCCCGACGCGCCGCGGCCTCTGCCGTATCGCGGGCAACCAGCCAAGCGGCGATTGCGTCCCGGGCAGGGGGGGATAACGGCACCATGCGTTCCTTGCCGCCCTTGCCCTTGACCAACAGCATCTTCGGGTCGCCCCGTGCGGCCGACACCGGCAGGCTTACGAGCTCGGTCACGCGCATCCCGGTGGCGTAGAGCAGCTCCATCAGACAGGTATTGCGCAATTGATCCCGGCCGGGCTTGCGGGCGGCCGCGATTAAGGCTTCGACCTCGGACACGTCCAAGGTTTTGGGCAGTGCCCGGTCCTTGCCCGGCCCCTTGATCTGGATGGCGGGATTGTCGTCGCGCCAGCCTTCCTCGAAAGCGAAACGAAACACCTGACGGATTGCCGACAGCCGCCTTGCACGGGTCGATTTGGCGAGGCCCTGCGCCTCGCAATGGATGAGATAGCTCTCGACATCGGCTTGGGCCACGGTCGCAAAGGTTTGCTTGCGGGTCGCCAGCCAGCCCGAGAAATCGTCGAGATCGCGGGCATAGGCCAGTTGCGTGTTCGTGGCCGCATCAAGCTCTGCCGCCTGCGCCTCGAGGAACGCCGAGATCCAATGCGACATCGGTCGATCAGCCGCGACGGTCATGATGGCCTGTCCAGGATCAGATATTGCAGTGCAATCCGGCGGGCGGTGTCTTCGAGCCCCACGGAACGGAGTGCGGCCAGGCCATCGGTCATGGCGCGCTGGTCGCCCGCAATGCCTTGGCTGAAGGCCGAGATCGTGCGCAGCAAGGCTTCACCCAGTCGCCCTTCGGCAATGTGGGCGGCCAAGACCTCGGGAACGGGAGCCTCGGCGAATGCGTCGAAAACGGCGATTTCATCCTGCTCGCTGGGGATCGGCAGGCCAAAGACCGACCCTTTCGCGACGGCTTGCAAGAGCCGGTCTCTGGCTGTTTCGGGTGCCCAGTCTTGCGCGACGGCCTCATAATCCTGTCCCAACAGGCCGATGTGTATGGCAAGATCTCGAGATTCGCCGGTAAGAGGCAGCGCGGCCAGTGCATCCGCATAGAGCCGCGCAAAGGCGACTTCGGTGCGCACGGCCTTCATCGCCTCCCATGCTCTGGGCAAGGCTGCGGCAACGGCGCTGGGATCACGGGCGTTGATCACCAGATCAAAACGCTGGATGGCTTCGGCTCGGTCCCAGACCCCGCCAGAGGCAGCAGGTGTCCGCATCTTGTAGACGGCCAGCAGCACTTCTTCGCTGATGGCGCCATTCCGGGCTAGACGTTCGGCGGCCTCAAGCTGATTGCGCCAGGCCACGGTGTCTCGCAAGTCGGCATGGGCGAACGCCAAGGGCAGGTTCCCGGTGGGAAGCGGCTCTCCGATCGCGTCGCGGATCAGAAAGACGAGCGGGCTCAGGCGTGAGGGCGCCGGCAATGGCTCTGCGCCGTCGGCAATAGCCGGATCCAGAAAGCGCGACAGCAAGGCGTCGTCCTCCTCGCTGACATCCCCGAGTGCCCGCGACGTGTTGAGAGTTAGCGCCGCGCCGTTCCAATTGCCATTACGCGCCATGCAAAAGATGCGAGCCGGATAGGTCGGCGCCAAGGCCGGGCGATTGCGCAGTTCCTCGCACGCAGTGTCCTCGGTGCTGGTCAGCAGCGATACGTCGAACCAGCGGCGGTAAATCTCGCTTTGATCGACGCCGGCCTTTTCGAGCATGGCCCTTGCCGGTTCGAGCGCCCCCAGATCGAGCAGTTTGTCGACGCGGGCAAGCAGGAAGTCGCCATCCGCGCCGGTGCCCGCCGGAGCATCCGCTTCAGCGATCAATAGCGTCACCAGCAGATCGCGGACCGCGGGCAGGGCTTCCACCCGCTCGGCCCGGATCAGATCGGTCAGTGTCGCGGCGGAACTCGTCGCCCAGAGACCGGATGGCAAGCCGGTCGTCTCTGGCGGCAACAATCCGACCGAATCCAGCGACTCGCGGTCCAGCGACGTGACGGTGACCTCGGGCGTCGATGCGCTGTTGGCCACGGGGGCTTCGCTCTGGGGGGCCGGCGCCGAGGCCGAGGCCGGTGGGCTCTCTACGCTGCGCGACAGCCAGTCGATCGCAGAGAGCGGGGCCGCCTCCTGCGCATGGGCCGACAGCGGTGCCAGAGACATGCAGGCCAAGACCAAAGCGCAGCCATGCCGCATCAATCGACCTCCAGCGTCACGGGCGCAGTGATCTGCTGCGAGGGCGCTGCGAAATCAGCCGGAAAGATGATCGGGCCGACATAGGCGTAGGCAATCAACGCCAGCCCCGCCAATACGAGCAATATCAATAGGATTTTGATCAGCCGCCACATATGCCTCATTCCATTTTGCCTGTCGCCATTTTGGCGTTGCGGCCTTGTTGCCGCATCTTGAAGATCACTATAGACGGTCTTGCAGACAAGATCACGCCATTCAGTTTCTGAATTTTTTGGCAGAAAAGGGTGAGAGAATGGCGATTGGGGGAAATGCGGGCATGGCCGGAAAGACGGGGCACTCGATCGCGCAACCACAAAGCTATGTATTGCATCGCACCGTGGCTCTGGTCGGCATGATGGGATCCGGCAAGAGCGCCATCGGCCGGGCGCTTGCCCAACGACTGGACGTGCAATTTCTGGATTCAGACGCCGAGATCGAAACCGCCGCGAACGCCACCATCGCAGAGATCTTTGAACGCGACGGCGAGCCGTTTTTCCGTGACCGCGAAGCGGAGGTGATTTCGCGGCTGTTGCGGGGCACGCCTGTTGTTCTGTCGACTGGCGGAGGCGCGTTCATGTCCGAGCGGAACCGAAAGGCGATTTCTTCGCAAGGGGTAGCTGTCTGGCTCGATGCCGACCTGAACGTGCTGTGGGATCGCGTGCGCCACAAGGACACCCGCCCGTTGCTGCGCGGGCCGGATCCGCGAGGCACTCTGGCGCGAATCTACGACGACCGGGTACCTGTCTACCGCTTGGCCGATCTCAGCGTCAAAACCCTTCCCGGATATTCCATCGATCAAACGACCGACCGCGTCATCGCGGCGCTTCTGGGCCGACCCGACATTCTGGAGACTGTGCAATGACCCAACCCAATTCGCTGGAAAGCGTGCGCGTCGATCTGCCCGGTCGCGAGTATGACATTCTGATTGGCAATGGGCTCCTGTCCGAAGCCGATAAACATATCGCTCCACTGTTGCGGCGCAAACGGGTTGCGATCGTGACCGAAAGCACCGTGGCCGGGCTGCATCTGGACAGGTTGACCCAGGCGCTCGGGAATGGCGGTATCGACAGCGAAACTCTGATCCTGACCCCGGGAGAGGCCACCAAGAACTGGACCGATCTGGGCCGGGTCGTGGAGTGGCTCCTGACGGAAAAGGTCGAGCGGAACGATATCGTCATCGCATTTGGCGGTGGCGTCATCGGGGATCTGGTCGGCTTTGCCGCCGCGATCCTGCGCCGTGGGGTCCGCTTTATTCAGATTCCGACGTCGCTGCTGGCGCAGGTCGATAGCTCCGTCGGCGGCAAGACCGGTATCAACACTTCGCATGGCAAGAACCTCGTCGGTGCCTTTCACCAGCCGTCACTCGTACTTGCGGACATCGGCCTATTGGCGACCATGCCAAGACGCGATCTGCTTGCCGGCTATGGAGAGGTCGTCAAATACGGCCTTCTGGGCGACGCGGCGTTCTTCGAGTGGCTCGAGACCGCGGGGCAGGACCTGGCCAATGGCGACACGGATGCCCTGACCCGCGCCGTCCGTCGGTCTTGCGAGATGAAGGCCGAGATCGTGATGCGTGACGAGACCGAGCAGGGCGACCGAGCACTCCTGAATTTGGGCCATACATTCTGTCACGCGCTGGAGGCTGCGACCGGATACGATGGGGCACGGCTCCTGCATGGTGAGGGCGTCTCCGTCGGCTGCGCTCTGGCTTTTGAACTGTCAGCGCGGATGGGCCTGTGTTCGCAGGAAGTTCCCAGTCGGGTTCGGGCGCATCTGAAACAGATGGGGATGAAGACCGATCTCACCGATATCGATGGCGAGCTGCCGGATGCCCAGGCGCTCCTGGCTCTGATGGGGCAGGACAAGAAGGTCGTCGCCGGCACTCTGAACTTCATCCTCGCGCGGGGAATCGGCGAAGCGTTCGTCACGTCGGATGTGCCGCGCGATGCGGTGCTCGGGGTGTTGCGCGACGGATTGCGCCGGGTCTAGCTGCCGCCGCGATTTCCAGTTTCAGCCCAAATGGAAAGGCCCGCACAATCGATTGTACGGGCCAAATGCCATTTCGGTTGACTGGACGCGCCCTCAGAACGGGATTTCATCGTCCAGATCACTGCGACCACCGCCGGAGCCGCCGCCGCCCTGCGTCGGCCCGCTGTCATAGCCGCCGCCGTATCCACCGCCGGACGGATCCGAGCCGTAGCTGTCACGACCACCGCCGCCACCGCCGCCGCCAGACCCGCCGCCGTCGCGGCCATCCAGCAAGGTCAGTTCGCCGCGATAGGGACGCAGGACGACCTCGGTGGAATACCTGTCCTGACCGGACTGGTCCTGCCATTTCCGGGTTTCCAACTGTCCCTCGATGTAGACCTTGGAGCCTTTGCGCAGGTATTGCTCGGCAATCTTCGCAAGTGGTTCGGAAAAGATCGCGACCGAATGCCATTCAGTGCGCTCGCGCCGTTCACCCGTCGCCTTGTCGCGCCATGTCTCGGAAGTGGCGATGCGCAGGTTGCAGACCTTGCCGCCATTCTGAAAGGTGCGCACTTCCGGGTCGCGCCCCAGATTACCCACTATGATCACTTTGTTTACGGATCCGGCCATTAGCGCCCCCTGTTCGATTCTACGCGCATTTTCGTTTGCACCGTTACACCATCCCGTCCCGAGAATTGGAAGGCGAATTTGGTTCAGCGGTCGTCTGCCTGCGCCACGTTGTCCGGGCAACTAACTATGGAATTCCCGAGGAAAATACCTTAGAAATGCCGGGAAGAATAAGGGTCTGGGGACGGAAGATGCACAAAATTCTGGGCTTGGCGATCGCCACGGCTGTCGGTTTTGCGGGCATGGCGCAAGCGGATACAGTCTCCACGATGTCGCGCAGCGCCCTATTTCAATCACAGCTTTCCGTTCTGGATGGTCGCGCTTCGCAGCAATACAGCGATTCCGTCAGGTTGCAGCCGCCGCGGGCCGAAGTTCCGGCCGCTTTGGCAACCAATTCTCCTGCCTTTACCGGGCGGTATAACGGTCCCTACCTGAACATGGCCCGAGATGCGGCGAGGCGCCATGGTGTGCCCGAGGACCTCTTTCTGCGCCTGATTCAGCAGGAAAGTGGTTGGAATGCCAACGCCGTGTCGCACAAGGGCGCATTGGGACTGGCGCAGTTGATGCCGGGCACGGCGGCCCTTTTGGGGGTCAATCCACGCGAACCCTCTCAGAACCTGGACGGCGGCGCGCGGTATTTGCGTCAGCAGTTCAACCAGTTTGGCGATTGGAGACTCGCACTCGCGGCATACAACGCCGGGCCGGGTGCCGTTCAACAGCACGGCGGCATTCCGCCCTACCGCGAAACTCAGAACTACGTCCGGGTGATCTGGGGCAGCTGAGCCAAGTCTGACGGACCGACAATCAATCGAGAACTGCGAGGTGCGGGGAAATCCCGCACCTTACAGTCATGCCAGTAGCCTCGCGCTATTCGGCGGCGATCTGGATGACAGGCTCCATGGAGGCGAGGTCTTCGTCGCTCAGGTGGCACTTGATCTGGTGACCTGCGTCCAGCACGCGCACGGGTGGCACCTCTTTTTCGCATAGCCCATTCGGCACTTTCGACTTCCAGCCGCAACGTGTTTGGAACGGGCAGCCTGGCGGCGGATTCATCGCGGACGGTATGTCTCCCTCGAGGACGATGTGCTTTTTCTTGACCCGCGTGTCGGCGATGGGAACGGCCGACAACAAGGCTTCGGTATAGGGATGGTAAGGCGGCGAAAACACCTGGTCGGTGGACCCGAGTTCGACGACATGCCCGAGATACATCACCATGACGCGGTCGGACAGATAGCGCACGATGCTAAGATCGTGGCTGATGAAGAGGAGGGTCGTCTTCTCCTCTCGCTGAATTTCCATCAGGAGGTCGGTGACCGCCGCCTGAACCGAAACGTCGAGGGCAGAGACCGGTTCGTCGGCGACAACGATCCGGGCACCACCGGCAAAGGCCCGGGCGATGCCGACCCGCTGTTTCTGACCACCTGACAGCTGGCGCGGCATCCGGTCGGCAAAGGCCCGGGGAAGCTTCACCAGATCGAGCAGGTTGAGCATCTTGTCACGGCGCTCGGTCTCGTTCTTGCCGATCTTGAAGATCTCCAAGGCGCGGATGATCTGACGGCCAACGGTCATCGACGGATTGAGCGTGTCGAACGGGTTCTGAAACACCATCTGGATGTCGGACACCGTCTTGGTTGCACGCTTTTCGATGGGCGTGTTGCCGATGCTCTGATTGTCGAGCAGGATTTCACCGGAGGTCGCGGTCTCGAGCCCCATCAGCACCTTGGCGAAGGTGGATTTGCCGCAACCGGATTCGCCCACGATGGCAAGGGTTTCGCTTTCCCGCGCCTCGAAGGTGAGTGTTTCGTTGGCCTTGACGACCTTCTTGGTGCCACTGCCGAAAAGCGAGGAGGCGTTGACCTCGTAGTATTTCTTGAGGTCCTCCATCCGCAGGACGACGTCTCCGATCTCACCCTTCTGCTTGACTTCGGCCAGCTCGGGTTTGGCCCCCCAATTGATTTCCTCGATCCGCAGGCAGCGGCTCTCGTGGCGCTCGTCGCCGTCGATGGGCGCCATTTTGACATCTTGGGAGTCGCAGCGTCCGGCCTCGAAATAATCGCACCGCGGGCCGAAATTACACCCCTTCGGTCGTTCGTGGGGCAGCGGGAAGTTGCCGGGAATGGCGATGAGCGGCGAGGCGTTCTTGTCGGCGCCGGGCAGGGGGATCGACCGGAAAAGCGCCTGAGTGTAGGGATGCCGCATCTTGTCGAAGACGTCTTCGATGCTGCCGCGTTCGACGGCTTCGCCGGAATACATCACGCAGATCCGGTCGCAGGTTTCCAGAACCAGTCCGAGGTTGTGCGAAATGAACAGCATCGAAGTGCCATATTTCTTGCCCAAGTCCTTGACCAACTCGACCACGGCCGCCTCGACCGTGACGTCGAGAGCGGTGGTCGGCTCATCCAGGATCAGCAAGGAAGGCTTTGACATCAAGGCCATAGCGATGACGATGCGCTGCTGTTGACCCCCGGAAAGCTGGTGCGGGAAGCTGTTCAAGATGCGCTTGGGATCGGGCAGTTTGACGTCGGTGACGACTTCGAGTGCCCGTTTGTAGGCTTCTTTCTCGTTGATGCCCTCATGGATCATCGGCACTTCCATCAACTGGCGTCCGATCTTCATTGCGGGGTTCAAGGAAGCCATGGGCTCTTGATAAATCATCGCAATCTGACTGCCGCGGATGTCGCGAAGCTGTTCCGGCGTCATTTCGTTGAGGTTCTGGCCCTTGAACTTGATCGATCCGCCCACGATGCGTCCGTTGACCCCGAGATCCTGCATCACGCCCAAGGCGACGGTGCTCTTGCCGCAGCCGGATTCTCCAACCAGACCAAGCGCTTCGCCAGGCATGACCTTGGCGGAGAAATCCATCACGGCGGGGATTTCCCGCAGGCGGGTGAAGAAGGAAATCGACAGCAGGTCGATCTCGAGGATGGGTCCGTCATAGGCGGGCGCGTCTGTCATCCTGTGGTCCTTTTCGGTCGGAAATCGCTTTGGATAAAGCGTCGGTATGGCGTCGGTATCGCGGAGGTGTCGGCCATCAGTCTTTCAGGCTCTCTTCGCGCAGGCCGTCGGCCAGAAGGTTGAGGCCCAGCACCATCGACAACAGCGCGATGGCTGGCACGAGGGCAGGGTGCGGATAGATCGACAAGAGGCCGCGACCGGCGTTGATGGTCGAGCCCCAGTCCGGGCTTTCCGGCGGCAGGCCGAGGCCGAAGAAGCCGAGCGTCCCGAGCAAGATCGTCGCATAGCCGATCCGCAGGCAGAAATCGACGATCAGCGGGCCACGGGCGTTGGGGAGGATTTCCCACAGCATGATATACCACGAGCCTTCGCCACGGGTCTGTGCTGCCGCCACGTAGTCACGGGTCTTGATGTCCATCGCGAGACCCCGGACGATCCGGTAGATCGTGGGCGAGTTCACGAAGACCACCGAGACGAACACAACGAGGATACCGCCGGGGATGTCGAACAGGTCGAGCGCACCGGGCATGAAGTTGAACACGGTCCCCGGCTGGCTGATCAACGACAGGTAGATCCAGCCGACAGCGCCGAGCACCACGACGAGCAGCGGCGTCCGAATTGACGGTTGCGTGTGATAGCGCGAGTTCAGCAGCACCGCGAAGAACACCAGCGGGAAGATGAACAGGACCGCCGCCATATAGGTCGGGATGCCCGTTTCGACCATCTCCGGCGTGACCAGAAGGTAGAACAACAGGATCACCGGAAAGGCGAGGATCAGGTTGGCCAGAAATGACAGGGCAGTATCGAACCGGCCGCCAAAGTAGCCGGCGGGCAGACCCAGTGTGATGCCCACCATGAAGGCGAACATCGTCGCCAGAGGTGCGATCTGGATCACGATCCACGAGCCATGGATCATTCGGCTGAATACGTCGCGGGCGAGGTTGTCGCCGCCCAGCAGATAATGCGACCCGGGGGCCATGTCTTCTGCGCCGGGCACCGGCACGCCGGGCACCTTGTTCTTGAGCCCGGACAGCTGGCTGAGCGGATCATGGGTTGCGATCATGTCGAAGACACCGACGAAGACCGCCGTGAAGACCCAGAACATCACGAGGCCAAAGCCGACCATTCCGACGATGTTGTCAAAGAGCTTGCCGTAGATCCCGAGCCTGCGCTTGAACGTGATCGACAGAGCAAAGGTGATGACGAGCGCGATCCACACAGGTGTGAATTGCTTTGAGATCGCGCCGAGAATTCCCGCGTTGCCATAGGGCATAACGACCCCCGCCACGATATAGGCGACCAGCACCGCAAGCAGGGCGAACAACGTATACTTGCTGGCGATTTCGCTCAGCCCATAGATGCCGCCCTGCTGCACGAGACTGCCATCCGGATTGGATTGCAGCGTGTGCGCGGGCGTGAAAAAGGACAGAACCGTCATCGAGACGATGCTGACGACGAAGGCCAGGGTTGTGGCCGCGAGGAGGGGATTCAAGATCGCGCCTGCGGCACCGGTCCAGCTGAGAGGGTCCATGTATCTGGTCCTTTACGAGATGCGGATGCGCGGGTTGAGATAGACATAGCCGATGTCGGAGATCAGCTGTGTGATGAGCACGACGAGCACCGAGACGACGGACACGCCCAAGAGCAGTTCGATGTCGTTGTTTCCGGCGGCCTCGACCAACGTCCAGCCAAAGCCCTTGTAGTTGAACAGGGTCTCGACGATGACGACGCCGTTCAGCAGCCACGGAAACTGCAGCATGATCACGGTAAAAGGCGCGATCAACGCATTCCGAAGCGCGTGCTTCATGACGATGTTCGGGAACGACACCCCCTTGAGCCGGGCGGTTCGGATATATTGCGCCGTCATGACTTCGGTCATCGATGCCCGCGTCATCCGGGCGATATAGCCCATCCCGTAGAGCGCGATCGTCAGGACCGGCAGGGTAAAGTTGGCGAAGGTGATGTCGTCCATCGCGGATGTGGCGGATCCGTTGAGCCATTTCAGCCCGACGGCCGACGACGCAAAGACGGTGATGAACACGACGCCGGAGACATATTCCGGTGTGGCCGTCGTCACGATAGACAGCGTCGAGAGGGTTCTGTCTGTCCGCGATCCTTCGCGCATCCCGGCCAGCACCCCGATCAACAGGGCGCCGGGCACCATCACCAGCATCACCCAGAACATCAGCTTGCCGGTCAGGCCAAGACCTCGTGCGACGATTTCGGAGACATCGCGGCGGAACACCGTCGAATACCCCCAGTCGCCTTGCAGCACGCCGCAGAACGTTGGCGCCACCTCTGCTGGTGTCTCGGCGTCGATGCACCGCCCCGTGACGGCGCCATCGTCGGCTTCGTGGGTAAAGCCGGGTACGACCCCGAGCCATTCGCCGTAGCGCAGCACCACCGGTTGCATGTAGCCGTTTCGCGTCAGCCAGCTTTCCACTTCGGCATCCGTGATCCGGGCACCAAGTTCAGATTTTGCAACCTTTTCCAGGTTGGGTCCGAGGTTGGTGAGAAAGAAGACGATGAAGGTCAGGCAGAGTGCCGTCAGTATCATCGTCAGAATCCGGCTGGCCAGAAACCTGAGCATCTATTCGCATTCCCTGTCTTGCCGCGGGCTTGGCCCGGCTGGGCTGCCTTTGGTCATGGCATCTGGAACCTGCCAGTGCCTTTTGTAGAAAACCCCGGCGCATGTTCTGCGCCGGGGCTGTTGGTATGTTCCGACTTTTACGCTTCGATCCACCACTTGTAGTGGTGATGCTCGAAGGTGGGGTGCATGTCGGCCCCCATCACGCCGGCTGCGGTATGCCGATAGAGCGAGCGCCAGTAGGGCTGGATGAGCACGCCTTCGTTTTGCATGATGGTTTCGATCTCCGCCATCACCTCGCTGCGGGCTTCTGCGTTCTCGATGGACATGGCCCGCGCCAGGAGCGCATCGAATTCGGCGTTGGCGAAGGCCGTTTCGTTCCATGCCACACCCGATTTGTAGGCGAGCGCCAACACCTGCACGCCCAGCGGCCGCATGTTCCACTCGGTGGCCGAGAACGGGTACTTGGTCCAGTCGTTCCAGAAGGTCGAACCGGGCAGAACCGTCCGCTTGATGTTGATGCCGGCATCCCGGATCTGGGCGGCTACGGCATCGCAGGACGCTGCCTGCCAGGCGTCGTCGATCGAAATCAGTTCGAATTCGGTGTCGGCGTGGCCGGCTTCGGCGATCGCGGCGGCGGCACCATCGGGATCTACGACGAGCGGTGCCAGTTCGGCATACTCGGGGTGGATCGGGCAGACGTGGTGGTTCTCCGCCGTGGTCCCCAGACCGTTGTAGCCCAGTTCGAGGATCACCGAGTTGTCGACGGCCAGTTGCATGGCGCGGCGCACCTCGACGTTGTCGAACGGCTCCTGAAGCTGGTTGAACCGGATCGCGAGCGTCGCGGACGTGATGGCTTCGGTCTTGTTGAAGCCGATGGCGTCGAAAATGTCGACGAAATCGCCCGTGGTCTGATAGGTCGCGTCGATCTCTCCGGACTCAGCCGCGGCAAGGAATGCCGAGGGATCGGTGCCGTAGTCGATATACTCGATGCTGTCGAGATATGGACCGCCGTAGACCTCGGTGCCCCACCATGTGTGGTCGGTGTTCTTGACGAGGATCTGCTTGACGCCGACATCGTTCTGCGTCGGCAGATAGGGGCCGGTTCCGATCGGGTTGACCGACGGATCGCCACCGGCATAGGAGCTGTGCACGATCGAGGCCGGATAGTCGGCCATGCCGACGATCACGGTGATGTCCGGCGCGTTCAGCGTGAGCTTTACCGTCAGATCGTCGACGACCGTGATGGCGCCTTCGCGTGCCATGCCGGTATCGGCGTCGATCAGCGAGGACATCCGTGCGGCCATCGAGTTGCCTTCGACCGAACTGTCACACCAACCGGTGATGTTGCGGGCGACGTCTTCGGCGGTAAAGGCATCGCCGTTGTTCCAGGTCACGCCCGGACGCACATTGAGCGTGAACTCGGTCGCGTCTTCGTTGGCTTCCCAGCTTTCCAGAAGCATGCCGCGCAGGCTGCCGTCGCCGTTGTATTCCACGAGGTATTCCAGCCAACCGCGGGCAAAGTTGCCCATCTCGGACCAATCGAACAGACGCGGATCCTTGAGCGCCTTGGTTTCCATCTGCATCCGCAGCGTGCCGCCGGAAGTTGCGTGCGCCTCAGCCTTGGCTGGCGATGAAAGGCCGAGCAGGCCATATGCCGCCGGCGCCGTGACACCCAGTGCAGTCGCACGGGTCAGGAATTCGCGGCGGTCTAGCTTGCCCGCCTTTTCTTCTGTTGCGTAGAGCGTCGCTGCAGGATGTACCTTTTCAGCGTTGCGAAAGTGTTGTGTCATTATTTTCTCCCTGTAACACAAACCGTGTGCGATCAAGCGCTTGTCCACCTTGGCGCGGCGGCCGATTAAGGCCCGCCGGTTTCATGGTCCCGATACACAGCGCTCGTTCAACGACATTCGGCACGTTTCTCGTGCCCCGGTCAATGTTCGGTTCTACCAGTTTGAGGTCGGAAAGCGACCTCCAAATTGTCTTTATGCGACAAACGGTCTCTAACAAACCTGTGAATTTGCATCCACGGTCCGCCCAAACGTCAGTGGGACAGGAAGGTTTGCCCCTGGCCGGTCTTGCGGAACGACGACGGCGTCTTGCCGGTGTGCGCTTGGAAACTGCGGCTGAAATAGGCCGCCGACGTGAACCCGAGCTGCGCCGAGATATCCTTGATCGGTTGCTTGGTTTCGCGCAGCAAGAGCCTTGCCTCATAGAGTATCCGGTCGTTGAGGATCGCCAAGGCGGACCGGCCGCAGGTCTGGTTGCAGCACCTTGTCAGGTGCGTCGGCGTCACACCGAGACTGCGCGCATATTCAGCCACGCCCTGACCGCTGGCATAGTCTCGTTCCACCAGATCCGTATAGGCGGCGACGAGGCGGGCGGCGGAGCTGTCTGACCTTACGTCAATCATCTCGGCGGGCCGCAGTTCGAGCTGTCTCTGGAAGAACACCGACAGGATCCCGAGGTAGTAATGCGCCGCACGACTGTGTCCTGTCCTGTCCGAACCGAGCTCTCGTTCGAGGTTGTCGAAGTGCAGGGCGATCTCTTTCTGTGCATGCACCTCGCGAAGCCGCAGATGCGTATGCTCGTCGGGCCATTCGGACGCCATCGCACTCGGGATCGACAGGATTTGCCCAAACACCGTTGGTCCGGCATCGAACCCATACATGACATGCGCCGGTATGAAGATCAGGTTGTTCGGCCCGTAGCCGGCCGTCAGGCCAGCGACGGTCATCCGGCCCTGACCTTTGTAGAAGAAGATCAGCCGTGGCGAGCTGTGGCTGCGCATCGCTTCGGTTCGCCAACGCCCGGCATTGGACGAAAACCCGATGGGATTGAGGGCCAGTCGGTTCTTGAGCGGATCGTTCATGGTGTTTTACCGGCTTGGGTATGTTCGATTAGTGCTAGTGTTGCCCCAGATCGGCAACCAAGCAACGAACTTCTCGTCCAGACCCGGAATAAGTTGTGGACGGATCTGTGGACAACTCTTCGTGCCGTCGCCCTAGGCGAGGGAGACGGCCGTCCAATCCCGCATCCGCTTTCTGAACCACGTGCGCTGCCGCTTGGCATATTGCCGCGTGCCGACAATGGCCGCCTGGCGGGCGTCGTCCAGAGTGCAGGCACCCCTGACATAGTCGATCAACTCCGCCGCACCGATCGCCTTGGAGGACAGGTATGCGGGATCCCAGCGAGGCTCCATCGCGCGGGCTTCCTCTACCGCGCCCTGATCGAGCATCATGTCGAACCGACGCTCGATCCGCGGCGTCAGCCATTCCGGCGGTGCATCCACCACTAGAGCCGTCGCCTCGCTCAGCGGCAAGAGCGGGGCAGGTGTCTCGGCCTGCCAGTCCGCGAGGCCGCGCCCGGTGTTTGCCCGGACTTCCCAAGCCCGTTGCACCCGCGCCCGGTTCGCCAGATCGATCCGGGATGCCGTCGCCGCATCAAGCCCGTCCCGCAGGGCGTCGAGCGGCAGCGCGTCTGCCTCGGACCGGATATGATCGGGCGTTGCCGGGATTTCGGCCAAACCTTGGGTCAGCGCACTCAGATAGAGACCGGTTCCGCCGACGATGATCGGTCTGGCCCCAAGCAGATACGGTTGGACGTTCCTCAGCCAGTGGCCGACCGAATAGTCGGCGTCGAACGGGACGTGCCCATAAAGCGCATGTGCGCAGCGTCGCTGATCCTCGTCGCTGGGCCGGGCCGTTAATATGCGCCATCCATCAAAGACCTGCAGCGCGTCGGCATTCAGGATGATGCCTCCCTGCGCCTCTGCGATCTCCATCGCCAACGCCGATTTCCCGGATGCCGTGGGGCCGGCAATCAGCACCGGACGATCCGCCGGAATCCCGGCAATCAGCGCCTTGATCGTCATTGCTCTTTCATCCGCGCCAAAATTCCCCATAAGCCACCATTGAAACTCAACGGCTTTTCCGACATTTTGCCGCTCGGCGAAAGCTGCCTCTCCAATTGCCAGAAGGATGATCTCATGACTGCGTCAGAAACCGCAACCTACCGGCGTGTCATGCTCAAGATATCCGGCGAGGCGCTGATGGGCGAGACTCAGTTCGGGCTGCATCCTCCGACCGTCGAGCGGATCGCCCGCGAGGTCAAATCGGTCCATGACATGGGCGTCGAGATTTGCATGGTGATCGGCGGCGGCAATATCTTCCGTGGCCTGCAAGGCTCGGCTCAGGGGATGGAGCGGACTACGGCAGATTATATGGGCATGCTCGCCACTGTAATGAACGCGCTGGCCATGCAATCGGCGCTCGAAGGGCAGGGCATCCACACCCGCGTCATCAGCGCCATCCCGATGGATCAGGTCTGCGAGCCCTATATCCGCCGCCGTGCCGTGCGCCATCTGGAAAAGAAGCGCGTCTGCATCTTTGCCGCCGGCACCGGCAACCCCTATTTCACCACCGATACGGCAGCGACCCTGCGTGCCAACGAGATGTCCTGCGAGGCGATCTTCAAGGGCACCAAGGTTGACGGCGTCTACGACAAGGACCCCAAGAAGCACGCCGATGCGAAGCGTTACGAGAACGTGAGCTATGACGAAGTGTTGCAGCAACATCTGGGCGTGATGGACGCGAGCGCCATTGCGCTTGCACGCGACAACCACCTGCCGATCATCGTGTTCAGCCTCGATGAGCCGGGCGGGTTCAAGGGCATTCTGGCCGGCGAAGGCACTTATACCAAGGTCCATGATTGAGGGCTGGTGCCGAAAGCCTCACGACCGTTGATGCCCGCTTGGCAACTCCGTCCGTGCGAGACCGTCATGGGCTCCACTGTCTTTTGGCAAAGCGGTGATTACCGTCGCCTGTCGTAGGGCCGCATCGAGAACTGAATGCCTGAAGTTCTGAGCGTCAATATCGGGCAACCCTCTGCGATCTCCGCGAAGTCCGGGCAGACCGGGCATTTTAAGTCGCCGTTCGAGGGGCCCGTCGAAGTCGGCCAGCTCGGCCTTGCAGGCGATTCGATCATCGACACCAAGAATCACGGCGGCTTCGATCAGGCGGTTTATCTGTTTGATCAGGCGGACATAGAGTGGTGGGCCGCGCGTATCGATCGCGTCTTGGGCGCCGGTGCGTTCGGAGAAAACCTCACGGTCAGAGGGCTGCCGACCTCGCAAATCGGTCTCGGAGACCGTTTGAATATCGCGGGTGTTGAGCTGGAAGTGACTTCGCCGCGCATTCCATGCGTGACCTTGGCCGAAGTGATGGGTGATCCGGAATTTGCCAAGCAGTTTTTCGCGGCCGAGCGCTGTGGCTACTATGCGCGCGTGCTTCAATACGGTCCGTTGAGTGCCGGCGACGGGATCGTCTGGTCGCCCCTGGCCGACCCACGGTGTCCGGTGACGGATCTGTTGCCGGGCAAAGACCGCAAACCGTCACAAATCAGCCGTTTGTTGGCCACACCGCTTCATCATAAGGCCCGGGCGGAGCTAGAGCGCCTTCCGCACTAAGTGGCGTCGGCAAGTCGCTGCGCGATTCATCGGGATCTGCACGAATTCTGCTGCAACGCCTGCCGCAGTGAAACTATACAAGTGACGCAGATTGACGTAGAAGCAGCAAAACTCTTGAACAACGGGCCTAGAGCAGACCATGTCAGACGAATTTGAACTTGATACCGACGACCTGACCCGCCGTATGGAAGGTGCCATCTCCGCGTTGCGGACCGAATTCGCATCCTTGCGCACCGGCCGCGCCTCCGGCTCCATGTTGGAGCCGATCATGGTGGATGCCTATGGCAGCCCGACCCCGATCAATCAGGTCGGCACGATCAACGTGCCCGAGCCTCGCATGGTCACGATCAACGTCTGGGACAAGGGCCTTGTCAACAAGGTCGAAAAGGCCATCCGCGAGAGCGGCTTGGGCATCAACCCGCAACTCAATGGCACCATTATCATGCTGCCGATCCCTGAATTGAACGAAGAGCGTCGTCGCGAGTTGACCAAGGTCGCCGGCTCCTACGCGGAGAGCGCCCGGGTCAGCGTACGCAACTTGCGCCGGGACGGAATGGACAAGATCAAGAAGGCGAAAGCCGACAGCAGCCTGAGCGAAGACGACCAGAAATTCTGGGAATCCGAAGTTCAGGAATTGACCGACCGATTCATCAAGGCAGTCGATGACCTCTTGGAGACCAAGCAAGCCGAGATTATGCAAGTCTGACAGGCGACTGTAATACTGAGTAGGAGCCGCCATGGCCCGAGATTTGATACAAGAGGGTGCCACCGGCCCCGAACATGTGGCCATCATCATGGATGGCAACGGACGTTGGGCGCAGGAACGTGGCAGACCGCGTCTGTTCGGGCATCATGCCGGCGCTCGCCGAGTGCGCGAGGTCGTCGAAGCCTGTCCCGATCTCGGTGTGAAATACCTCACCATATTTGCCTTCTCGACCGAGAATTGGAAACGCACCCAGACTGAGGTGGCGGGACTGATGAAGCTGTTCCGCCGCTATATCACCCGCGAGGCAAAGGCTCTGCTGGAAGCCGGCGTGCGCGTCCGGTTCATCGGAGACCGGGTGCGCCTGGACGAAAAGCTCGTGACCTTGATGGACGAGTTGGAGCTGATGACCAGCCACAACGACAAGTGTCATCTGACGGTCGCCCTGAACTATGGCGGCCGGGACGAGCTGACCCGTGCCGCCAAACGGTTGGCCTACGAGATCGAATGTGGCCGCCTGACCCACAACGACGTGGATGCGGAGACGCTGGCGGGATTCCTCGACACGCACGTGCTCCCCGACCCGGATCTGGTGATCCGGACGAGCGGCGAGGCCCGTGTCTCGAATTTCCTGCTCTGGCAGACGGCGTATTCCGAGTACGAGTTCGTGGAAACCCTCTGGCCGGACTTCACCAAGGACATTTTCGCCGACGTCGTGAAAAGCTTCTGCGCCCGCGATCGCCGCTTTGGGGCGGTGAAGGTCTGACACGGTGACCGAAGGCCCTTACCCGACACCTGTTCCCCCTGATCCCGGTCAGTGGGGCGATCTGTGGGTCCGTGTCGCATCCGGCGCGGCGATGGCGGCTGTCGGCGTCTTCGGGATCATACTGGGCGGCGTCTGGTTCCAGATGCTGGCGGTCTTCGTGACCGCGGTGATGGTCTGGGAGTTGTGGATGATGATCCGCCCCGACGCGCCGACCCCCGGGATGCTGATGGCGGCCATGGTTGCCAGTGTCCTGTCGGGGCAGTTCACCACCGAGGGAGGCCTGTTTCTGGCGATGTTCTTTATCGTGCCGGCGATAGGTGCCGCCGCGCTGAAGCATGAGCGATTGACGTTTTTCGGCTTTGCACTGGGCATTCAGATCGCGGGCTGGGGCCTCGTGATGTTTCGCTCCGACTACGGATTCACGTGGCTGTTGTGGCTGGTGCTGGTGGTGATCGTGACCGATATTTTCGGCTATTTTGCCGGCCGCACTTTTGGCGGGCCGAAGTTTTGGCCCAAGATCAGCCCCAAGAAGACGTGGAGCGGGACGACTGCCGGCTGGGTCGGTGCCGGGCTTGTGGGCTTGGGGTTCATGACCTTTACGAATGCCGGCCCGAGCATCGTCGTCATTTCGATGGCGCTGAGTTTTGCCAGCCAGATGGGCGACATCGCCGAGAGCGCATTGAAACGTCGGATGAAGGTCAAGGACAGTTCCACGCTGATCCCCGGCCACGGCGGTCTGTTCGACCGCTTTGACGCGCTGCTTGGAGCGTCGATATTCATGCTGTTCACGGCTCTGGTTCTGGACGTGCCCGGAGTGGCGTTTTGAGGCGCATCAGCGTCTTGGGTGCGACCGGGTCGATCGGACAAAACACCATCGATCTGATTTCACGCGCCCCGCAAGACTGGCAGGTGGTAGCACTAACAGGCGGCCGCAACGTGGACCGATTGGCGCAAGACGCAATCAATCTGCGCGCCGAAGTGGCCGTCATCGAGGATGCCGCTCAATACGAGACACTCAAAGAGGCTCTGTCCGGCACGGGGATTGCGGCGGCTTGTGGAGCGCGAGCGATCGTGGAGGCTGCCGAACGCCCGGCGGACCTGATCATGTCCGCGATCGTCGGAGCTGCAGGGCTCGCTCCTGGCTGGGCCGCGATTGCGCAAGGCACCACCTTGGCGCTCGCCAACAAGGAATCGCTCGTCACCGCAGGGCCAATCCTGATGGAGCATTGCCGCAAAAGTGGCTGCACGCTTTTGCCTGTCGACAGCGAACATTCCGGGATATTTCAAGCTCTTGTCGGTGAGAATATCGCTGACGTCGAACGGGTGATCGTCACTGCGAGCGGCGGGGCGTTTCGGGATTGGCCGATTGAGAAGCTGGCGGAGGCGACGCTTGCTCAGGCCTCCAGCCACCCGAATTGGGACATGGGGCAGCGCATCACCATCGACAGCGCCTCGATGTTCAACAAGGCGCTCGAACTGATTGAAACCCGAGAGTTTTTTGACGTCAGCCCCGACAAGATCGAGACCATAATCCATCCCGAAAGCCTGATCCACGCAATGGTAGGATTTGCGGATGGTGCCCTGATGGCGCATATCGGTCCGCCGGACATGCGCCATGCCATCGGGTATGCCCTGCATTGGCCGGAGCGGACCAAGTTGCCGGTCGAGCGGCTGGATCTGTCCCGCATCGCGTCGATGACCTTTCGTCCGCCCGATCCTGATCGCTATCCGGCCCTCGCGCTTGCCCGTCGCACGATGGAAGAGCGTGGCCTGATGGGCGCGGTTTTCAACGCGGCAAAGGAGCGTGCGTTGGACGGTTTCATCGCGGGCGAGATCGGCTTTATGCAGATGGCCACCGTCGTGGAACGGGTGATGGACAAAATGTCGTCAGGTGACGGGCTGCAAAATGCCACGCTGACACTAGATACAGTCTTGGAGACAGACCAGCTCGCCCGTATCCGCGGGACCGAGATAATCGCAGGGATGAGATAGACCACGTGGATTTTGCACAGATTTTGCCCCAGTTCGGCAGCGTCGCATTTACTTTGGCTGCTTTCGTTGTGGCGCTATCGATCATCGTGGCGGTGCACGAATACGGTCACTACATCGTCGGACGTTTGTCCGGCATCCATGCTGAAGTGTTCTCGCTGGGTTTTGGCCCGGTCCTGTTTTCGCGCAAGGACAAGCATGGCACCGTCTGGCAATTCGCGGCATTGCCGTTCGGGGGCTATGTCAAGTTCCTCGGCGATGCCAATGCCGCCTCGGTCGGTGCAGTTGAAATCACCGAGGCCGACAAACGTCGGACGATGCTCGGGGCCCCTTTGTGGGCCAGAGCGTCGACGGTCGCTGCCGGGCCGGTATTCAATTTCATCCTGAGTATCATCATTTTTGGCGCTGTCATCATGGGGCAGGGGCAAGCTGCGGATCCTGTCCGGGTCGAGTCCGTCATCGCCTTGCCGGACGGCGTCGATGCGGGCCTTCTGCCCGGTGACGAGATCCTCGGCGTGAATGGCATTCCGGCTGAAACCGTCGAGGACCTGATGACCGCCCTGTCACAGATTCCCGTGGCCGAGACCGTGACCTACACGCTGCGCCGCGATGGCACCGAACAAGACGTGACTGGAAGTTGGCCCTATCCGCCGGTGGCGTCGGGGCTCAATCCCAACTCGGCCGCCTATGACGTCGATTTGCGCGTCGGAGATGTCGTGACCGCGATTGATGGTGAACCGATCTTCGCGTTCGGCCAGCTGGTCGATGCTGTAACGGCCTCTGAGGGGCGGCCACTGGTTCTGGACGTCTATCGCGAAGGTCAGACGCTGGAATTCGTGGTAACGCCGCGCCGGATGGACCTGCCGACCGAGGGGGGCGGTTTTGAAACCCGTTGGCTGATCGGCCTTTCGGGCGGTCTGTATTTCAGCATGGAAACGGAAACGCCGGGCTTTTTGACGGCGGTGCAGCTTGCCGCCGGGCAGGTCTGGTCGATCATGGTGTCGTCGATGTCGGGCTTGTGGCACATGATCACCGGCGCAATTTCGTCGTGCAACCTGTCCGGCCCGGTCGGCATCGCGCAGGCAAGCGGGGCCATGGCCAGCCAAGGCGGGACGAGCTTTTTGTGGTTTGTCGCGGTTCTGTCCACAGCCGTCGGATTGCTCAATCTGTTTCCGGTGCCGATCCTCGATGGCGGCCACCTGGTCTTTCACGCCTACGAAGGCATCACCGGGCGCAAACCCAGCGATGGGGCGCTTCGTGTTTTGATGGCATTTGGCCTTGCGATCATCGGGACGCTGATGCTCTTTGCCATCGCCAACGACCTGTTTCTCTGCCCGTAGCGGGACTTAAACACGCCACGATTGCGCCACATTCCTCCTGTATTCATGGGTCCACCAAAAGAATATCTGAGGGGAATCCCTATGGAAGCGATCATGAAACGGAACCGGGGTCTGAGCGTCCTTGTTGATCTCAACTGGGATCGAGTTCTCTATTTGCTGACCATCCTTTTGGCTCTTGGCGCGGGCGCATGGGTAGGTAGCCTCTAGGCACGAACCCGCCGACGATATCCCGACCCAAAGGCGTGCCGTTCGGCGCGCCTTCTTCGTTTTGACAAGCCGTGCCAATCCGGCTACTCAAATGGCAGGAATAACGGGACTGCTTTGGGCGGAATTTGATGATGCGAATACTCAATGGCGCCTTTGCGCTGGCGTCGCGCGGGTTGCGCCTTTTCGTGGTTGCTGTGGTTTTCAGCACTATATCCGGTGTCGCTGAGGCTCAGCAGTTCCGGTTCACCAACATTCAGGTTAGTGGCAACCAGCGTATCGAGACCGCAACCATCATCAGCCGATCCGGCGTCACGCCGGGGCAGGCATTGAGTGGTGGTGCATTGAACGACGCGGCGCAGGCGCTTCGTGCGTCGGGCCTGTTCGAAACGGTCGATCTCATCCCGCAGGGCAGCACGCTGATCATCAACGTCGTCGAGTTTCCGACGATCAACCGGATCAATTTCGAAGGCAACAATCGCCTGAGCGACGCCGAACTGGCCGCGCTTGTGCGGTCGCGCGAGCGGCGCGTCTATAGCCCATCGGTTGCCGAGGCGGACGTTTCGGCCATTGTGGAAGCCTATGTCAATGAGGGCCGCATCAACGCGGTCGTCACCCCATCCATCATTCGTCGTTCCGACAATCGCGTCGATCTGGTGTTCGAGGTCAATGAAGGTGGTTTGACCGAAATCGAGCGTATCAGCTTTGTCGGCAACAGGTCGTTTGGGGAAACTCGACTCCGCGGCGTCCTCGAGACGAAACAGGCCGGCCTGCTCAGGGTGCTGATTGGGCGCGACACTTTCGTGGCCGACCGGATCGCATTCGACCGCCAGGTTCTGACCGATTTCTACAACTCGCGCGGCTACCCGGATTTCGTGGTCCAGAACGTCGACGTTGCGCTTACACGCCAGCGCGATGCCTACCTGATCACGTTCAATGTTCAGGAGGGCCAGCAATTCCGGTTTGCCAACGTGTCGGTGAGCTCCGAGATGCCCGAAGCGGATGCGGCGGCATTCCAGAACATCGTTCGTCTTCGGCCGGGCGTGATCTACTCACCCGAACTGATCGATCGTGATATCGCGCGGATCGAGCGTCTGGCACTGCGTCAGGGCATCAATTTCCTGACCGTCGAGCCGAGGATCACGCGGAACGATCGGGATCTGACGCTGGACGTCGATTTCGTGCTTGTCCGTGGCGACCGCATCTTTGTGGAGCGGATCGACATCGAAGGTAACAACACGACACTCGACCGTGTCGTGCGGAACCAGTTTGATATTGTCGAAGGCGATCCGTTCAACCCGCGCGCAATCCGTGAGAGCGCGGAACGCATTCGGGCGCTGTCGTACTTTGCGACGGCCGATGTTCAGGCGCGTCCCGGCTCGTCGCCGGATCAGGTGGTCGTGGACGTGAACGTCACTGAAGCCCCGACGGGTTCGCTGTCTTTCGGCGGCAACTACTCGTCCGACAACGGCTTTGCTCTTGTGGCCGGATATTCCGAACGGAATTTCCTCGGCCGCGGTCAGAGACTTAATTTCGATCTGTCGACCGGTGAGAACAACCGGGTGATTTCGTTCGATTTCTATGAGCCGCAGTTTCTGGGCCGTGATCTCGGCGGCGGCTTTTCCCTCGATTATCGCACGACGGACAATGAAAACGCACTTTACGACACGGAGACGTTTCGTTTCAGCCCGTCTTTCAGCTTTCCGGTTAGCGAGAACGGGCGTTTGAGCTTGTTCTACGGTCTGGAATTCACCGATCTGACTGATGTTTCCGGAGAGCGGACCGATCCGCCGTCCGATCGCGCCAGCTTGTTGATCTTTGACGAGGCTGATGAAGGCGGTGTCCTGACCAATTCCCTTGGGTATTCCTACAGCTTCGACACCCGCCGCACAGGCTTGAACCCATCCGCCGGCGTGCTCTTGCGTTTTGGTCAGGAGTTCGGATTTGGCGACAGCGACTTCATCAAGACGACCGCGCTCGCTTCGGCGGAGACCCGTGTCTTCCGCGAGGAAATCACGCTGCGTGCGACGCTTGAGGGCGGATACCTGGCCTATCAGGAAGGGGCCAGCCGCGTGACGGACCGCTTTTTCATGGGCAGCCGCGTGATGCGCGGGTTCGAGCCCGGCGGGATTGGTCCTCGCGACGCGGATACCGATGACGCATTGGGCGGCAACGCGTTTGCCGTGGCCCGGTTTGAAGCCGAGTTCCCGATCGGGCTGCCCGAGGAATATGGTATCACTGGCGGTGCCTTCGTCGACGTGGGCTCGCTTTGGGATGTCGGCGATTTCCGGTCATTGAGTGAATCGGACGTCCTCTACAACGAGTTCACCCCGCGCGCCGTGGCCGGTGTGTCGATCTTCTGGGATACGCCGCTTGGTCCTTTGCGGTTCAATTTCACCGAGCCTTTGTTGGCCGAGGAATTCGACAATACCAAAGGCTTTGACCTGACGGTATCGACCCAGTTCTGATGTGGGCCCATGCGATCAGAGGCGGGCTTGTCGGGCTGGCTCTGAGCATCGCGAGTGTCACCGCGGCTCAGCAGCCATCGACGGCCCAGGGCCAGATCCGGAGCCCGGTTCTGACCATTGATGCCGACCGTCTATTCGGGGAAACGCTCTTCGGCGCACGTGTTCTGGCCGAATTGGGGGCGGCGACCGAGGCGCTGGCCGCCGAGAACCGCGTGATTGAAACGACCCTTCAAGAAGAAGTGGACAGTCTGACCGCGCGCCGCCCGACCATGGACGTTGCCACATTTCGCCAAGCCGCCGACGCGTTCGACACGCGCGTGCAGAGGATTCGTCAGGAGCAGGATGCCAAGGAGGCTGGTTTGCAGCAGGCGTTGGCACAGGGCCGAGAAGCCTTTCTGGCCGCGGCCACCCCGGTCCTAGGACAGTTGATGGTCGATAGCGGAGCTGTCGTCATTCTCGATCGCCGAACGGTCTTTCTGAGCGTCGGGATCGTCGACGTGACCGACGAGGCGGTCGCGGCGATTGATGCGGCGCTTGGGGACGGGACGGGCTTGGATGCGACGGTGCCCGAGACCGATGTCCCCGTCGAGCTCAACACCCCGGCGCCAAACCCCTGACCGTCATGCAGCCGCGCTTGCCCCGGCCGGGACGAGTTGCTACTCATTCTCAACGGTTGCTCCAAGGAAAAAATCATGTCTGACACTGCGCCACCGACCCAAGCGGATATCCAACTGATCCAAGCGATCCTGCCTCATAGATATCCGTTTCTGCTCGTCGACCGGGTGATCGACATCGAGGGCACCACTTCGGCCGTGGGCCTGAAGAACGTCACGATGAATGAGCCTCATTTTCAGGGGCATTTCCCCGGGAACCCCATCATGCCTGGCGTCACGATCGTCGAGGCAATGGCGCAGACCGCTGCGGTGATGGTTGGAACGTCCCTTGGTCTGACAGATGGAAACCTTCTGATCTATTTCATGGCGATCGACGGCTGCAAGTTCCGCCGCAAGGTCGTTCCCGGCGATCAACTCCGGATGGAAGTGACCACGCTGCGTGGCAAGCCCGGCGGCAAGGTCTGGCGTTTCCGTGGCGTCGCGACCGTCGAAGGCGAGATGGCGTCCGAGGTTGAATTTACGGCGATGATGGATCTCAAAGGCTGACCATGGAAGCCGCTATTCACCCGAGTGCGATCATTGAGCCGGGCGCCAGCATTGGCCCCGGTTGCAGCATCGGGCCGTTTTGTCACATCGGTGCCGAGGTGGTCCTGGCAGCTGACGTCACGCTCAAATCGCACGTGGTGATCGCCGGCGACACCCATATTGGCGAGGGGACGACCATCTACCAATTTGCGGTCGTCGGTGAAGTCCCGCAGGATCTGAAGTTTGCGGGCGAAAAGAGCCGCCTTCGCATTGGCGCCCGAAATCGGATCCGCGAGCATGTCACAATCCATCTCGGAACGGATCATGGCGGAGGGGAAACCCGTATCGGTGACGACGGCCTATTCATGGCCGGCTGTCACATCGCCCATGATGCGCAGATCGGTGACCGGGTCATCGTGGTCAATTCGGTGGCGATTGCCGGGCATTGCATCCTCGAAGACGATGTGATCGTCGGAGGCTTGTGCGGTGTGCATCAGTTTGTCCGGATTGGCCGTGGCGCCATCATCGGCGCGCTCACCATGGTTACGCACGACGTTATCCCGCACGGCCTCGTCCAAGGTGCGCGCGGCGAGTTGGAGGGGCTCAACCTTGTCGGTTTGAAGCGCCGTGGCGTGCCTCGCGCGGACATCGACGCGCTTCGGGCGGCATTCCAGACGCTCAAGTCTGGAGAGGGCACTTTCGTGGAACGGGCGAGGGCGTTGGATGCCGATGCCAGCCCCTATGTGGATGAACTGATCGCATTTGTCACAGGGGCGACACATCGCCAGTTCCTGACCCCAAGATGATCGCCCTGATTGCAGGGACGGGGGCATTGCCTGCCGTATTGATCGCGCGTCTGCGTGCGCGAGGCGACACTCCGGTGGTATGTGCCTTGCACGGCTTTGTCCCCGAGGTTCCGGATGGCGTCCCGACGATTGGTTTCCGGCTGGAGACCCTTGGATCGTTGCTCCAGACCTTGAAGGACATGGGCGTGACCCGAATATGCATGGCGGGGGCGATACGACGCCCTGTCATCGATCCTGCCCTCATCGACGATGCAACTCGCCCACTCGTGCCGATCCTGATGGACGCTTTGGGCAAAGGTGATGACGGCGCACTTCGGGCAATGATCGGCGTCTTCGAGGATCGGGGAATCGAGGTCGTCTCGGCACATGGGATCGCACCGGAACTCCTCGCCCGGGCGGGCATCCCGACGCTCTGCAAGCCGGAAGCCGGCCATGTTCAAGACGCTGCGGTTGCGGAAGATGTGATCGCGCAGATGGGAAAGGCTGATCAGGGGCAGGCCTGTATTGTCGGCGCTGGCAGGGTTCTGGCCAAGGAAGATCAGGCCGGGACCGACGCCATGCTCGACACGCTCGCTACCACGGCGGACCCTTTGGCAACCGATCCGCTTTCTTGGATGATGAGTTCGGCGTCCGATATCATTGGCGGCGCGGCGGATTGGCTGTCCAACTCCAAGCAAGCGGCGCCCGGTTCGGGCGCAATCCTGTTCAAGGCACCGAAGCCCGATCAGGATCGGCGCGCGGATCTGCCTGTCATCGGGCCGGATACAGCCAGACGCATCTGCGAGGTCGGGCTGGACGGTATCGTCATCGAGGCTGGTGCGGTGATGGTTCTGGACCAGGACACCGTTGTCGCAACCCTCGACCAAGCCGGAAAATTCCTCTGGATACGCCCTCACGGTGGTGCGGCATGAAGGTCTTTGTGATCGCAGGAGAGCCGTCGGGCGATGCCTTGGGCGGCGCGGTCATGGCCGGGCTTCGTGAATTGCAGCCGGATGTGCAATTCGACGGTGTAGGCGGACCATTGATGCAGGCCCAGGGGCTGGACAGTCGGTTTGACATGACCGAGCTGAGCGTCATGGGGCTTGCCGAAGTTCTCCCCAAATACACCAAACTGAAGCGTCGGATCGCTGAATGTGCCGACGCCGCCCTGAGTTGGGATGCCGACGTGTTGCTGACCATCGACAGCCCGGATTTCTGCCTTCGTGTGGCAAAACTCGTCAAGGCGGCTCGGCCCATGCGCACAGTGCACTATGTCGCCCCATCTGTATGGGCTTGGCGCTCCGGCAGGGCAGCCAAGATGGCAAAGGTCATTGATCATGTGCTGGCACTTCTTCCCTTCGAGCCGCCCCTGATGGAGGCAGCCGGCATGGAGTGCGACTTTGTCGGTCATCCCGTGGTGGCCGAACCCGTTGCCAGCCCCGAAGACGCGGCGGCATTTCGCAAAGCGCACGATATCGGAGATGCGCCGCTGATCCTTGCCCTTCCGGGATCGCGACGGGGTGAGGTGTCCCGGCTGGCGCCCGTCTTTGGCAAGGCGCTGTCGTTGCTCTTGGGGGAACGCCCCGGTGCGCGGATCGTCTTGCCGGCGGCGGCCCCCGTCGCTGAGATGGTCGAAGCATTGACCGCTGACTGGCCCGGCGATCCGATCCTGTTGGCCCCCGCAAATGATGGGCCCACAAGAGCCGCGAAGCGGTCTGCATTTGCCGCGGCTGACGTGGCACTGGCCGCATCTGGCACTGTCTCCCTTGAGCTTGCTGCTGCTCAGACCCCAATGTTGATTGCGTATGACATGAACTGGATCAGCCGCCAGATCATCAGCCGAATGCTCAAGATCGACACCGTTACGCTGGTCAATCTTGTCAGCGAGACCCGCACCGTGCCCGAATTCATCGGTAAGAACTGTCAGCCCGATCTGATCGCGGAAGGTCTGAAGTCGGTGTTGGATGCGCCGGGACGTCAGGAAGCGGCCATGCGCGTCACGATGGAACGTCTCGGCAAAGGTCAGGAACGCCCCGGACTTCGCGCGGCAAAAGCGATCCTCGACCGGTTGGGCTGAGACTGCTGTTCGGGCGAAGGCTCCTAGCGGCCCCGCCAGATCCAGCCGCCGCCCAGAACGCGACTATCGTCGGGTGCGTAGAATACGCAGGCTTGACCGGGTGACACGCCTTCTTCGGCGACCATGAGTTCCACCTCGGCCTCGGTCTGCGAGATCGGTCTGAGGATGGCCGGAATAGGCGGTCGCGTCGACCGAACCTTTACCGCGATCTCGCGCTCGGCCATGTCCGTCAGCCCATCGTCTCCCAGCCAGTTGACTTCGCGCAACGGAACACGACGCGTCGCCAGCATTTCCTTGGGGCCGACCACGACCTGACGTTTGTCGACGTCGAGTTTCACGACATACAACGGATCGGCCAAACCGCCGATCCCAAGCCCGCGTCGTTGTCCGATCGTGTAGTGGATTACACCCTTGTGCACGCCCAAGACATGCCCGTTCGGATCGACGATCTCGCCCGGTTCGGCCGCACCGGGGCGCAGCTTTTCGATCACGGCAGCATAGTTGCCGTTGGGGACAAAGCAGATGTCTTGGCTATCCGGCTTGTCCGCGACGGACAAACCGTAACGCTGCGCCAGTGCGCGCGTCTCGGCCTTTGAATGGAGGTGCCCAAGGGGGAAGCGCAGATAGTCCAGCTGCTCCTTGGTCGTAGAGAACAGAAAATAGGACTGGTCCCGAGCGGCATCTGCGGCCTGGTGGAGTTCTGCTCCGAGGTCGCCCATCTTGCGCTGGATGTAGTGCCCCGTCGCCATGCAATCGGCATCCAGATCCCGCGCGGTGTTGAGCAGGTCCTTGAATTTGACCCTTTCGTTGCAACGGATGCAGGGAACAGGCGTTGCACCGGCCAGATAACTGTCGGCGAATTCGTCGATCACCGCCTCGCGAAAGGTGTTTTCATAATCGAGGACGTAATGTGGGAAACCCATGGTTTCGGCCACACGCCGTGCATCGTGGATATCTCGCCCGGCGCAACACGCGCCTTTCTTGGCCAGAGCGGCACCGTGATCATACAATTGAAGTGTGACGCCGACGACGTCATAACCTTCTTCGGCCAATTGCGCGGCGACGACGGAGCTGTCGACGCCACCGGACATGGCCACGACAACCCGGGTTTCCGAAGGCGGCTTGGGCAGGCCGAGCGAATTGAGCGCAGGGTCGAGGGGCATGATCTATCCGATTGGGCAATGGTTCGAAACTGTGGCGAAGCTGTGTCTGAAGGCCGCCAATTCCTATGGAATATAGGCAAATGCACTGCACTCTCAACCCCCGGTTTCACCGGTCCTTAATTCCCCAAAGTCACATATGACCCTGCACTATATCACGAGGGGTGAGACATGTATTTACGCAAGATTGACGGGCCGAGGTCTGTCACACTATCCGATGGAACGATCATGACGCGCGCCGATCTGCCGGCGCCGGATACGACACGCTGGGTGGCATCACGCAAGGCGGCAGTGGTCCGCGCAGTAAGCGCCGGTCTCATTTCACGTGACGCTGCTCTTGCAACCTATGGACTGTCCGAAGACGAGTTCGACGCCTGGCGTTCCGCTGTCGAGACACACGGAGAGGCCGCTCTGCGCGCCACCGCCCTGCAAAGGTATAGACAACCCTAGGTGGTGTGCACTATCGTCGGTCCTGTTATTGGATGGTTAACCATTCCGAGTCACAACATGTTTAGGGAATTGAATCGGAGACTTGGAATGCGGATTTTGCTGGTAGAAGACGATCCCACGACGTCGAGGAGCATCGAAATGATGCTGACGCACGCGAACCTCAACGTCTATGCGACCAATATGGGCGAGGAGGGGATCGATCTCGCAAAGTTATATGACTATGACCTCATCCTTCTGGACCTGTACCTGCCGGATATGAACGGTCATGACGTGCTGCGCCAGTTGCGCCTTGCCCGGATTGATACGCCGATCCTCATTCTTTCGGGGGAAGACGGCACCGAGAGCAAGATCAAGGGATTTGGTTTCGGCGCCGACGACTACCTGACGAAGCCATTTCACCGCGAAGAACTGGTGGCGCGGATCCACGCGATCATTCGTCGATCGAAGGGTCATGCTCAGTCGATCATCCGCACTGGCAGGATTTCGGTGAACCTCGACGCCAAGACCGTCGAAGTCGGCGGCAGCCCCGTGCATCTGACGGGCAAGGAATATCAAATGCTCGAATTGCTGAGCCTTCGTAAGGGCACGACCCTGACCAAGGAGATGTTCCTCAACCACCTGTATGGCGGGATGGACGAACCCGAACTCAAGATCATCGACGTTTTCATTTGCAAGTTGCGCAAGAAGTTGAGTCAGGCCACCGGGGGCGAGAATTACATCGAAACCGTGTGGGGACGCGGCTATGTGTTGCGAGAAGGTGAACGTGAGTCCGACGATGAGGAGCGGCTTGCGATCGGCGCTTGATGCGCACTGGACACTTTCCTTGGACACCACTCACGGTCAGTCTTTTCAAGGGATGTCCTCCGTGTTCCGCCCATAATTCGCCAAGGCGAACTCTTGCTTCGTTTGATTGCGGAATGTCTTCTGGAAGGGTTTTGCGGCCACTCCACTAGACGAGTCCCCTAGGGCCTCCTAGAACCGAGTGAGGGGCAAGCTGGGCCCTGTCAGTTGGTGGAGCGACGGGATTGAGCCAAAGCAAGATAGAATCGGTGACGTCCAAGCCGGTCGACGAACTCTCTGCATCGGAAGCGGAGAGTGCGTTGCGGGATTTGGCCGGGCTCTTGGCGGATGCGAACAGGGCCTATCATACGGCTGATGATCCGATCATCACTGATGCCGACTACGATCTCCTTAAGCGCTACAACTCGGCCGTCGAAGCGCGCTTCCCCGATCTTCGTCGCAAAGATAGTCCGTCCGATCAAATCGGTTCCGCTCCATCTGAAGCCTTTGGAAAAGTCCGGCATCAAGTAAGGATGTTGAGCCTCTCTAATGCCTTTGACGAGGAGGATGTCACGGAGTTCGACACCCGCATCCGACGGTTCCTTTCGCTCCCCGACGACGTCGCGCTGAGATACACCGCCGAGCCCAAGATCGATGGGCTCTCGTTGTCATTGCGGTATGAAAACGGGCGGTTGGTTCAGGCCGCCACCCGCGGCGATGGGGAGACCGGCGAAAACGTCACCGCCAACGCGCTGACGATCGACGACATTCCGGAACGACTGGAAGGCGCTCCCGAGGTCCTCGAGGTGCGTGGTGAAGTCTATATGAGCCATTCGGATTTTGCGGCATTGAACCAGCGGCAAGAGGCATCGGGCGGCAAGGCTTTCGCCAATCCGCGCAACGCGGCCGCGGGTTCTCTGCGGCAGCTCGATGCATCGGTCACAGAGTCGCGGCCACTCAGGTTTTTCGCCTATGCCTGGGGCGAGATCACCGAACCCTTGGCTGAAACGCAGTCCGCTGCCATCGACAGATTGCAGTCACTGGGATTTCAGACGAATCCGTTGACCAAGGTCTGCGACGGGCCCGAGGCGTTGATGCAGGCCCACGCCGAAATAGAGACGCTTCGCGCGGAATTGCCGTATGACATCGATGGTGTCGTCTACAAAGTCGATGACCTCGGCCTGCAGGCCCGACTTGGGTTTCGCTCCACCACGCCGCGTTGGGCAATCGCACATAAATTCTCCGCCAAACTCGCTTGGACGCGGCTCGAACGTATCGAACTACAGGTCGGTCGGACCGGGGCCTTGTCACCGGTCGCACGCCTCGCTCCGGTGACGGTCGGCGGCGTCGTCGTATCAAATGCAACATTGCACAACGAGGACTACATCGCCGGTCGGGATTCCAAGGGTAACGAGATACGCGAGGGCCGGGATATCCGGGAGGGGGACTGGGTTCAGGTCTACCGCGCAGGCGACGTCATACCCAAGATTGCCGATGTCGACCTGTCCAAACGCTCGACCGATTCCGAACCATATGTCTTTCCGGATATCTGCCCGGAATGCGGCTCACCCGCGATCCGGGAGCCCGGCGATGCGGTCCGGCGGTGCACGGGCGGATTGATCTGCCCCGCGCAGGCCATCGAAAAGCTCAAGCATTTCGTCGGTCGTTCTGCATTTGATATCGACGGCCTCGGCGCGAAACAGATCGAAATGTTCTATGCGGACGATCAGCTGCCGGTGCGCGAACCCGCGGACATTTTCACGTTGGCCAAACGGGATGCGTCAAATGTGTCAAAGCTTGAGAACCGCGAAGGGTTTGGCAAGACGAGCGTGAAGAACCTCTTTCAATCGATTGAGGACAAGCGAAGAATACCGTTTCAGCGTGTTCTCTTTTCTTTGGGCATCCGCCATGTGGGAGAGGCCGCAGCTGGCCTAGTGGCCGCCCACTTCCATCGATGGGAGGACCTCGCGGCCGCGATGACGGCAGCAGAGATTGGAGAGGGGCCGGTTTGGACCGATCTTCTGGACGTGGATGGAATCGGGGCGGTAATGGCGACCTCTCTCATCTCGGCGTTTCAGAACCCGGCCGAGCGAGCGTCGATTGATCGATTGATCGCGGAACTGGATGTCGTGCCGATGGAGCGTCCGGATCTGGGCGATAGTCCCATCGCGGGCAAGACGCTCGTGTTTACGGGAACGCTGGAGCAGATGAGCCGGGCCGAGGCGAAGGCCCGTGCGGAAGCCTTGGGCGCAAAGGTTGCGGGGTCGGTGAGTGCCAAGACCGATCTGCTCGTGGCGGGCCCCGGCGCCGGTTCCAAAGCGAAAAAGGCGGCCGAATTGGGCGTAGAGGTTATCGACGAAGCCGGGTGGCTGACCCTCATCGGTGCGACCTAGTGTCCGGCGGCCGCCCAGAACTGCTCTGGCCGCTCTTCGGCGGTTTGTCCACACTCGATGGCATTGGTCCGAAGACAGAGGCAATTCTTGTCTCCGCCGGGATCGAGAAGCCCCGGGATATGCTTTTTACGCTTCCCTATTCCGGGATCGACCGTCAACGGCGTGACAGCATCGCTGATGCGGTGGCGCCTGCAGTCGTGACCGTTGCCGTGACGGTTGTGGCTCATCAGCCAAACGCCATCAAGGGCCGCCCGTATCGCGTAACGGTCGAGGATTCCGAGACATCGTTTCAGATCGTGTTCTTTCACGCCCGCGGCGATTACTTGAAGAAATTGCTGCCGGTGGGACAACGCAGAGTAATTTCCGGCAAGATCGAATTGTTTGATGGCGTGGCACAGATGGTCCACCCCGATCACATTCTGACCGAGGATCAGGCAGGCACCATTCCGGCCTATGAGCCTGTGTATCCTTTGCATGGTGGCATCTCGCAAAAGCTCATGGCGCGAGCAACGAAGAGCGCCGTGGGCATGGCTCCCGAATTGACCGAGTGGATCGATCCGGCGTTGAAGGTTCGTGAAACATGGCCGGATTGGCATGACGCTGTCGCAATGGCGCATACCCCGAAGTCGATATCGGATCTGGCACCGACAAGCCCTGCGCGGCAACGGCTTGCCTATGACGAGGTCTTTGCCCACCAGCTGACTTTGGCCCTGGCACGTGCCAAGTCCCGCCGCGGGAAGGGCCGTGCAAGCCAAGGCACGGGGACGCTTCAGGCCCGCGCTTTGCAGTCATTGCCGTATGAGCCAACCGGCGCACAGAAAAGGGCGGTCGCGGAGATCACCGCGGATCTCGCACAGCCGGTTCGCATGAACCGTCTCCTCCAGGGGGATGTTGGATCTGGCAAGACCTTGGTTGCGTTGCTGGCCCTATTGGTTGCCGTAGAGGCGGGCGGGCAGGGGGTCATGATGGCGCCGACCGAGATCCTTGCGCGACAGCACCTGGAAGGTCTGCAGCCCTTGGCCGAAAGCGCCGGTGTCGTGCTGGAGCTTCTTACCGGTCGCGACAAGGGGGCGGACCGAGCGTCCAAGCTCGCTGCATTGGCGTCGGGGGATATCCAGATACTTGTCGGAACCCACGCCGTATTTCAAAAAGACGTCGTATTTCACGACCTTCGACTGGCGGTTGTCGATGAGCAGCATCGCTTCGGTGTGGCGCAAAGACTGGAGCTTGGGGCCAAGGGAGAAGCCGTCGACGTGTTGGTGATGACCGCGACACCGATCCCGCGATCGCTCAGTCTGGCGCAGTACGGTGATATGGACGTGTCGATCCTCGACGAGAAACCCCCCGGGCGCACGCCCGTCCAGACGGCTCTTGTGGCCACTTCGCGGATCGACGAGGTCATCACGAAGCTCAAAGCTGCAGTGTCCTATGGGCGCCAGTGCTATTGGGTATGTCCGCTTGTGGAAGAGAGCGAGGTCAGTGACATGACCGCCGCCGAAGAGCGATTCAAGAGACTGAGAGCCGCTTTCGGTGAGGGGATTGTGGGGCTGGTGCACGGCCAGTTGCCTCCCGCCGAAAAGGACCGGGCCATGGCGAGCTTTGCGGCCGGCGAAACCAAGGTTCTTGTCGCGACCACCGTGATCGAAGTCGGGGTCAACGTCCCCAATGCGTCGATCATGGTCATCGAGCGGGCCGAGAGCTTTGGCCTCGCGCAGCTTCACCAATTGCGCGGGCGGGTTGGTCGAGGGGCCGCGCAGTCCACCTGTCTCATGCTCTATCAGAACCCCCTCAGTGAAACGGGCCGCAGACGCTTGGAAATACTTCGCGAGACAGAGGACGGGTTTCGTATCGCCGAAGAAGACCTGGCCATGCGCGGTGCAGGCGATGTGATCGGGACCGCGCAATCGGGACTACCTAGATTTCGGATTGCCGACCTCGAACGCCAAGCAAGCCTGATGGCCTTGGCCCAGAGTGACGCGCGGAAGCTCCTTGCGGAAGATCACAGCCTCGAAACGCCGCGGGGACGCGCCGCGAGGGTTCTGTTGTGGCTGATGGAACAGGACAGAGCGATCCGTTTGATTTCAGTCGGTTAGCCAAGTCTATCCCCGAAAGTTCACATTTGTTCTCATTTAGTTCTTTACAGGTGGTTAATGATATGAGAACAAAGGGGCAACAAATCGAGGGAGACACCACATGGCCAAGGAAATCAAATCTGTCATTTTGCGTTCCCGCGACACGATTGTCGCCGACGCTTTGGGTGTTGCTGCCTTGATTGTGATCTTGATGGGGGGGCTTGTCCTACCTGGATTGATCTGACGTTTTCTGCCCGGCGTCTCGCACCGCTGACCATCGCCGCCTGTCCCGGCCGCGCTTTAGGATTTGCCTGTCCGACCTTTCCACGGGGGTGCCTCCCCGAAGAAAGGACCCCAGCGGGTCCCATGTGAGAACGCTCTTTCCTCCGCCGCCATCCCATCGGATGTGCGGCGGTTTTTTTTGGCTGCGGCGTCTTCGGGTCAGGCGCAGTTGCTCGATGCGACCTGTGAAAGGGCTTCGAGCGTCGCATCGAAGGCCAGCATGATGGACGCGTGCCGATTCTTGTAGTCCCGGGCCGGTTCGAGCACCTCGAAGTCGCCGAAGGGAGCACCCGGCACATCGCCGCCTTCTTTCAACATCGCATAGAGCTGATCGCGCCCCTTTTTCACCTCTGCCGGTGTAAGGCCAACGATGTTTGCTCCGACGATGGCGGCTGAGGCCTGACCAAGCGCGCAAGCTTTGACGTCTTGGCCATAATCGGTGATGACGCCGTCAGACAGCGCGACATCCACTGTCACGGTCGACCCACATAGGGGCGAGCGCCTTTTTGCAGTCGCGTCGGGCGCCGCAAGCCTTGCAGTCCGTGGCATGTCTGCGGCAAGGCCGAGTATGCGGGCAGAGTAGAGCTTTATCAGATCGGTATCGTTGGCCATGCGGTTTGCCCTTCAGACGTCTGTTCTTTACATAGGCGCGAGTGCTCTCGATGCAAAAGGTTTTTCAGCATGACGTTCGATCCATCGACCCTGACATTCGATGCCGCAGGCTTGATCCCTGCGATTGCGCAAGACGATGAGACGGGTGAAGTCCTGATGATGGCTTGGATGAACGCCGAAGCCGTCGAGAAGACTTTGGCGACCGGTCGTGTCACCTATTGGTCGCGGTCGCGCCAGTCGTTTTGGGTAAAGGGCGAGACGTCGGGCAATATTCAGGAACTGACGGAGTTGCGGCTGGATTGCGACCGCGATTGCCTGTTGGTGAAAGTTCGCCAAACCGGACCGGCATGTCACACCGGTCGCCGGACCTGCTTTTACACGGCGATCAAGGACGGTGCCGAGCATGAGGTCGTCACTCTCTGACGCAAGCGATTTCGGAAACCGATTTGTATCATCGGCGATCAGAGACCGACAAGCGCCCTGATGTTCTGGGGGGTGAGACCCTCTCGACGATAGAGGCTTAGCGCTCTGGCGTCGTCGCGCTTTGCCAAGCGCCGGCCATTCTCATCGCGGATCAATCGGTGGTGATGATAGACCGGGGTCGGATACCCGAGCAGTGTTTGCAGCAGAACGTGGATTTGCGTCGCTTCGAACAAGTCTGCGCCGCGGACCACATGCGTGATGTTCTGAAAGGCGTCATCCACGACAACAGAGAGGTGGTATGAGGTGCCGAAGTCGCGTCGCGCCACGACGATGTCGCCCACGGTTTCCAGCATGGATATTGCTGACACGTTGTGATTTCCGGGGTTCTGGGCGCCGGTATCCTGGAATTCGATACTTTCGAGGCCGTTGAGCGCCCGTGACATGTCCAACCTCATGGCACCGTCGGGCAGGGGGCCGGTTCGCGCTTTTCCGCGGCATGTGCCGGGATAGATCACGCCGTCCGGCCCGGTTCGTGCGCCTTCTTGCGGGGCCGATGCCGCCTCGTAGATATCACGGCGCGTGCATGTGCAGGGATAGAGTAGCCCTCTTTCCCACAGCAACTCGAGCGCAGATCGATAGGCAGGAATTCGGTCAGACTGACGGAGCACGGGCGTGGGCCAATTGATCCCCAACCAGTGCAAATCGTCCTCGATCTGGCGTTCCCATTCCGGACGAGACCGGCTTTGATCGATATCCTCGATCCGCAGGAGTAAGGCTCCTCCTTCCTCTCTGGCCATGTCCGACGCCAGCAACGCGGAATACGCGTGTCCGAGGTGAAGCGGCCCGGTGGGCGAGGGAGCGAAACGCGTGATCACTCGGCCGCGAGCGAAGATTGGGGGGCAAGCCAGGTTTGCCAATCCTCTTTGGCCCGATCGGTATAGCCCTTGTAGCGGTCCTTGCGACCGCGCCGCCCGCCACGCACCCCGTCAAGCGGCGGAAAGAGACCGAAATTGACATTCATCGGCTGAAACGTCTTTGCCTCGGCTCCGCCGGTTATGTGATGAACGAGCGCGCCCATCGCGGACGTTCTTGGGACTTCGGGCAAGGTTTCGCCCTTGATTTCGGCAGCGGCCATGCGGCCCGCCAAGAGCCCCATCGCGGCGGATTCCACGTAGCCTTCGACACCGGTGATTTGCCCCGCAAAGCGAATGTGGGGTTTGGATTTTAGACGCATCTGTTCGTCCAGCAGGGTCGGCGAGTTCAGGAAGGTGTTGCGATGGATGCCGCCCAAACGCGCGAACTTCGCAACATGCAAGCCCGGAATCATCCTCAGAACATGGGCTTGCGCACCATACTTCATCTTGGTCTGAAAGCCGACGATGTTGAACAATGTGCCCAAAGCGTTGTCGCGGCGAAGCTGGACGACGGCATATGGCTTGTTGGCTGGATCGTGGGCGTTGGTCAGTCCGACCGGCTTCATCGGCCCGAAGCGCAAGGTCTCGCGGCCGCGCTCGGCCATGACCTCGATCGGCAGGCAACCGTCAAAGTATCCGGCGGTTTCGCCTTCCTTGAACTCGGCCTTTTCGGCGGCGAGCAGCGCGTCGATGAAAGCCTCATACTGATCTTTTGTCATCGGACAGTTGAGGTAGGCGGTTCGCTCCTCTTCGGTTTCGCCTTTGTCGTAGCGCGATTGCATCCAAGCGACGTTCATGTCGATGCTGTCGAAATAGACGATCGGCGCGATAGCGTCGAAGAAGGCGAGTGCATCAGCACCCGTCTCTTCTTGCACTGCCTGTGCCAATGCGCCCGAGGTCAGAGGACCTGTTGCAATGATCCAATGTCCGTTGTCCGGCAGGGCGGTGATTTCCTCGTAAGATACCGTCACCAACGGGTGCGCCTTGAGCGCAGCGGTGACGCTCTCCGCGAACGGGTCCCGGTCAACCGCCAGAGCGCCACCCGCCGGTAGCCGGTGCTTTGTTGCCATGTCCATGATCAGGCCGCCAGCGGCGCGCATTTCCCAATGAAGGAGGCCGACGGCATTCTGCTCGCTATCGTCGGAGCGGAACGAGTTCGAGCAGACCATTTCGGCCAGATTTCCGGTCCGATGTGCAAAGGTTTCCACTTTTGGCCGCATCTCGTGGATCACTACGGGAACGCCGAGTTGCGCGGCCTGCCAAGCGGCTTCGGATCCGGCCATGCCGCCGCCGATGATGTGCAATGTTTGTGTCATGCGATTGACTTAGGCTAGCTGCATCGGTTTTGCAAAGCCCTCAATGTCGGATTTGCGCCAATTGCATCTGCCACGGGTCGGTGTCGAACATCGTGTCGCTGCCGGGTCTATCCAGTGAAAGCGAAAGGCCGGCGGTTATTCCGCCCGATACATCACCATTCACGGAATGACCGGAGAGCCCGGCAAAGAGGGAATGGCTCGTGTTGAGCCGATGCCGTAGGCCAATGGTCGCACCTGTGGTTTCGGTCGAATAGTCGTCGCTGAGAGACCAGATCCCGTCAGCATAGATCGCCCAATCGTCACTGATGTCGACATCGCCACCCAAGCCGATCGCAAAGAAATCTCCGGCCTCGGGGTTGGTCGAATACCGATGCAACATCCCGCGCACAGATGCCGTGGCGGTCAGGTTCTGCTCCATCGCGACGGTCACAAAGAATGCGCCGTCCGGGCCGTTGTGGACAAGCCCACCTCGGGTATCGACTGTACCGCCGGCGTCGGAATACCGAATCCGAAGCCCCCAAACGAGGTCTGCGCCGGCTAGAGCGGGGTCATTCCACGATTGCAGTTCTGCCCCGATCCGCCAGCGGCGGCCGATATTGCGAAACCCAATCACATGCAGGTCCGTCAGATCGTCGGAGCCATAGGTCGCTCCGAACTGCACGCCGGTTTGCCCAAAGAGCATCAAGGCATCGCCATGGACCCGAAACGGCGAGAACGTCGTTTCCCCTGCAAAGGCTCCGAACTGGAGGGTGGCTCGGCCACCGTCCAATTCCAGAGCAGAACCCGATGCGGGGTGCCCGGCCACGCACAACGCCAGCAAGACTGCACGCATATCAGGCTTCTGCCGGACCGTCCGCCGCATCGCCGTCGCTCGCGATGTCTTCGGCTTCCGTTTCAGCAATCCATGCCACACTGACGACGACTTCGCTCTTGGCCGTGTTGAAGACCTTGACGCCACCGGCGCCGCGCGACCGGAACGATATACCGTCGACCGGAACACGGATCGACTGACCCGCAGACGTGACGAGCATGATCTGATCGCTCATCTCGACGGGGAAGGAGGAAACCAACGGCCCACCGCGCATCGCCTTGTCCATGGCCGTCACGCCTTGGCCGCCGCGGCTTCGCACCGGGTAGTCGTGGCTCGAAGAAAGCTTGCCCGATCCCTTGGCCGTGATCGTGAGAATCAGGTTTTCGGCCGCGGACATCTCGGCATAGCGTTCTGTGCTGATTGCACCGGCGATGGCATCTTCGTCTTCTTCGCTGTCGGATTCGGCGTCGTCTGCCAGGCCGGCCATGGCGCGGCGCATCTTGAGATAGCCCGCGCGCTCTTCGGCCGTCGCATCGAAATGCCGAATGATGGACATCGACACAACCGTATCGTTTTCCTTGAGCCGGATACCTCGCACCCCGACAGAAGCCCTGCTGTTGAACACGCGCACATCCGTGGACGGGAAGCGTATCGCCCGCCCGAGCGCGGTCACCAGCATGACGTCGTCCTCCGGCGACGCGATGCGAGCGTTGATCAGCTGCATCCCTTCGTTTTCACCTTCGAACTTCATAGCGATCTTGCCGGCCCGGTTCACATTGGTGAAATCGGACAGCTTGTTGCGCCGCACGGTGCCGGCATCGGTGGCAAAGACGACCTGCAGGTCGTCCCAATCCTCTTCCGGACGATCGACCGGCATGATCGCCGCGACCGACACTCCGTTCGGAATGGGCAGGATATTGACGATTGCCTTACCCTTGGCTGTTCTCGATCCTTGGGGGAGGCGCCACGTCTTGAGCTTGTAGGCCATCCCATCGGTGGTGAAGAACAGCAACTGGGTATGCGTATTGGCCACGAACAGGGTGGTGACGACGTCTTCTTCTTTGGTGGCCATCGACGACAATCCCTTGCCGCCACGTCGCTGCGCACGGAAATCGACCAGGGGCGTGCGCTTGATGTAGCCGCCCGACGTGACCGTCACGACCATATCCTCGCGTTCGATCAGGTCTTCGTCTTCCATATCGCCAGACCAGTCGACGATTTCCGTTCGACGTGGCACGGCAAAGAGGGATTTCACTTCGTTCAATTCGTCCCGGATGATTTGCATGATCCGATCACGAGAGCCGAGGATCTCAAGGTACTCGCGGATCTTGCCTGCGAGCTCCTGTAACTCATCGGTGACTTCCTTGACCCCGATCTGGGTCAGCCGCTGCAGCCGCAGCTCGAGGATCGCTCGGGCCTGCGTCTCTGACAGATTATAGGTGCCGTCATCGTTTGCGGTATGGGTCGGGTCGTCGATCAGCTTGATGTATTCAAGGATGTCGTGGGCCGGCCAACGGCGGGTCATGAGTTTTTCACGCGCTTCGGCTGCGTCGGCCGAGGCGCGGATGGTGCGCACGATTTCGTCCACATTCGAGACGGCCACCGCGAGGCCACAAAGAATATGGCTGCGTTCGCGCGCCTTGCGCAGCTCGTACGCGGTCCGACGTGCGACGACGTCTTCGCGGAAATCCACGAAATTGGTCAGGAAGGACCGAAGGGTCAATTGCTCTGGCCGGCCGCCATTCAGTGCCAGCATGTTGCAGCCGAAATAGGTCTGCATCGGTGTGAAACGGAACAGTTGGTTGAGGACGACCTCCGCTGTCGCGTCCCGTTTCAGTTCGATCACGACGCGCACTCCGTTGCGGTCGGATTCGTCCTGAACGTGGGCGATGCCCTCGATCCGCTTTTCGCGGGCGGCCTCGGCGATCTTGTCGATCATCGTCGCCTTGTTCACCTGATAGGGAATTTCGCTGACGATGATGGCGTAGCGATCCTTGCGAAGCTCCTCGACGAAGGTCTTGGCACGCATGACAACCGAGCCGCGGCCTTCCAGATAGGCTTTGCGGGCACCGGACCGGCCCAACATGATCCCACCCGTCGGGAAATCGGGGCCGGGGACATATTCGATCAGTGCTTCGGATGAAAGGTCGGGATCGTCGATCAATGCCAGTGTGGCGTCGATCACCTCGCCCAGATTATGCGGCGGGATATTCGTGGCCATACCGACGGCAATGCCGCCAGCACCGTTGACCAGCATGTTTGGAAAGCGTGCCGGCAGCACGGATGGCTCACGGTCTTTTCCGTCGTAGTTGTCCTGGAAATCGACGGTTTCCTTGTCGATATCGGCCAACAGATAGGCGGCAGGCTTGTCCATCCGCACTTCGGTATATCGCATGGCAGCGGGATTATCGCCGTCCATCGAGCCGAAGTTTCCTTGACCGTCCAGAAGCGGCAGCGACATCGAAAAGTCCTGCGCCATCCGCGCCAGGGCTTCGTAGATCGCGCTGTCACCATGAGGGTGATACTTACCCATCACGTCTCCGACCGGCCGCGCCGATTTGCGGTAGGGTTTGTCGTGAGTGTTGCCGACTTCGTGCATCGCATAGAGGATGCGCCTGTGAACCGGCTTCAGACCATCTCGCAGATCCGGGATGGCGCGACTGACGATCACGCTCATCGCGTAATCGAGGTAGGACGTCTTCATCTCGTCGATGATCGACACGCTCGGTCCGGTATAAGCCGACTTCGGCGCGCTGTTTTCGTCGTCGTTTTCAGGTGGTTCGGGGGTATCGCTCACGAGTGCCGCCTTGCTGGTGCTGGAACTATATGTTGTTGAGCGAAGTCATATCAGACGCGAAGGCTGGGGTGCAATGGCATAAGGGCCGCGAGCGGCCTCTTAGGCCCAATCTGGGACCCCCAGATTGAGCCTTTGTGCCATTTGTCGGACAGGCCGGCGGTCAAACCGGTCCTGTTGGCGTCAGGCGAGCCGCACACCTTGGACCGTGACTGCCTGCACGGGACAAAGATGACTTGACGGCAAATCAGCGCACTGAGTTGGCCTTGTCTCAGGCGGCACGCATCAACATGCCGAACAGATCGCGTGAATCGTCTGGGTCTGCGACCAGATCCAGATCGGTGTAGAAGCCTGCATCGAGCGCTATGGCGTGCACCAGCCTCAATGCCGAGAAATCCTCGATCGCAAAACCGACGCTGTCAAAAAGCGTTATCTGACTTTGAGAGGTGCGCCCGTCTTCCGTGCCGGAAAGCACTTTCCAGAGCTCTGTGACCCCGTGATCCGGGTCGAGCTGCTGGATCTCTCCTTCGATCCGGGTCTGCGGTGGATACTCCACAAAGATCGACGACCTCAGTAAGATGTCGCGATGCAGTTCCGTCTTTCCCGGACTATCGCCACCGACCGCGTTCAAATGGACACCGGCACCAACCATATTGTCCGACAGGACGGTCGAGTTCTTTTTGTCGGCGGTCGCGGTCGTGATGATCTGTGCCCCTTCGATCGCCTCTTCGGCGCTTTGGCAAACCGTGACGGTCAAACCATGTCCCTGCAGATTCCGTGCGCATTTGCGCGTGGCCGCCGGGTCGATGTCATAGAGCCGCACCGTTGAGATGCCGACGATTTCCGCCATTGCCAAGGACTGAAATTCGGATTGGGCGCCGTTGCCGATCACGGCCATCGTGTGCGCACCTTTGGGTGCAAGATGCTTTGCTGCAAGCGCGGACATGGCCGCCGTGCGCAGCGCCGTAAGAACGGTCATCTCGGACAGCAGCACCGGATAGCCCGTGGCAACATCGGCCAGCAACCCGAAGGCGGTGACCGTTTGCAGACCTTCGGCCGCGTTCTTTGGATGGCCGTTAACGTACTTGAAGCCATAGAAATCGCCGTCTGACGTCGGCATCAGTTCGATCACGCCGACATCCGAATGGGACGGCACCCGTGCTGTCTTGTCAAAGGTTTCCCAACGCAGGAAATCGCTTTCGATGGCGTCGGCAAGCTGGACAAGCATTTTGCGCAGACCGACGTGATGGACGAGACGCATCATATTCTCGACGCTGACAAACGGCACCATGGCCAGACGGGAGGGGGCGGAACTTGTCATGCGAAACTCCTTGTCGGTCGGTCGAAAATACGGCGCCCCAGAAGCGATGCGGTCAGGTCGACCATGAGAGATGCGGTGCGCCCCCGATCGTCGAGAAACGGGTTCAGCTCGACCAGATCAAGCGACGTGACCAGTCCGCTGTCGCAAAGCATTTCCATGACGAGATGGCCTTCTCGGACGGTCGCGCCGCCGGGCACGGTCGTCCCGACTGCCGGTGCGACGGAGGGATCGAGGAAGTCCACGTCGAGCGAAACGTGCAGCATACCATTGGCGGCTTCGACCCGCTCGAGGAATGCGGCGAGGGGGCTACGGATGCCGACTTCGTCGATCATCCGCATGTCAACCAGCGTCATGTCGAGATCTTCAAGGGCCGCTTTCTCGGCGGAATCAACGGATCTGAGACCGATCATGCACACGTTTTCCGTCGGCACCTTGGAGGTGATCTCGGGGAAACCGTCAAAGCCATCCCGGCCGGTGACATATGCAACCGGGGTTCCGTGCAGATTGCCGCTGTCGGAACTGACCGGCGTATGGAAATCACTGTGCGCATCGAGCCAAAGCACAAAGAGCGGCCGATCCGCGGCGGCGGCGTGCTGGGCCATCCCCGAGACGGTGCCCAAGGCAAGCGCATGATCGCCGCCAAGGAATATGGGCAACCCTGCGGGCGCAAGTTCGAGTGCGGCGTTGCTCAGTGTCCGGGTCCAGCCGATATTCTCGGCCAAAGCGTGAACTTTTGCGTCTGGAGATGCCGGGAGCTCGACAGGTGTTGCGCTGAGATTGCCGACATCTGTCACGTCATGACCGAGGTTCGTCAACGCTTCGGCCAAGCCGGCGGTGCGATAGGCGTCAGGGCCCATTAAGCAACCGCGTCTGCGTTTTCCGCAATCGACGGGCGCTCCGATAAGGATGATGTTTTGCTGTGTCATGGCGGTATCTTCTATTCGATACGCGGATGGTGCCAGCCCTCAAATTGTGCGAAAAGAGTGCGGACTGCTCAAATTGGAGAGCCGCTATGGACGATTTGGATCAAAGACTGATCGCGGCACTTCGCCGGGACGGGCGCGCCGCATTGTCGGACCTTGCCTCTGACCTCGGGGTGACGCGCACGACCGTCCGCAGCCGGATGGCCCGGCTGATCGACAGTGGTGAGATCGTCGGATTTTCGGTGCAGACCCGATCGGATGTCGTTGCGCATCCGGTCCGAGGGTTGATGATGCTGGAGATCGAAGGTCGGGGGACAGAGCGGATCATGTCCCGCCTGACCGGAATGAGCGAGATCCAGGCCGTGCATTCCACAAACGGGACGTGGGACCTGATCGTCGAAATAGGTGCTCAGACGCTCGAAGCGTTTGACGCGGTTCTCTTCGCGATCCGCAGGCTGGACGGTATCACGCGCAGTGAAACCAGCCTGCTCCTCTCGACCCGCAAAAGCGTCAGTCGCGCTGCAGTGCGGCCTTGATCCAGAATACGACGAGGATGGCGGAAAAGAGCGCATTCCAGGACGCCATGGACAGCGTCAGAAACTCCCAGCTGACCTGATCGCAGAGGACCAGAGCCGGCGCGTCGAGGGAAAGGAGATCACCTCCGTCCAAAGTTCCCAGGCCGGAGCCGGTGCCGGTGCAAGAGGCCGGCCCTTCCCACCATCCGCGCTCGACGCCGGTATGGTAGACGCCGATCCCCGAGGTGATGGCCGCAGCCAACGCTCCGAGCCAGGCCAAGGCACGCCAACCCAGAACCAGTGCAAGCAGCCCGATGACGATCGCAGCCGCGTGAGGCCACCGCTGCCAGAGGCACATCGCGCAAGGTGCATATCCCAGCAACTGAAAGACGAACGCCCCGCCCAGAAGAGCAGCTGAGCCGCCTGCGGCCAAAAGCAGGTACTTTTGATGGGTCATAGAAACCTCAGGATGTAGAAGCCGCCGAGCAGCAGCAGAATAAAGACGACAAAGACGAGACCCAGCCGTCGTTCGATGAATGCACGCACCGGTGCGCCGAAATACCAGAGCAGCCCCGCCACGACATAGAAGCGGAGGCCCCGCGCTATGATAGATGTGACGAGGAAGGTCATGATCGGCAAGCCGGTCCACCCTGACATGATCGTGATAACCTTGTAGGGCAGGGGCGTTACCCCCGCGATCAGGACAGGCCAGAAGCCGAGATCGTTGAAGCGGGTGTTGAATTCGGCCATCGAGTCGGCCTTGCCAAGGCTGGTCAGGATCGGTTCTCCGATGCTGTCGAAAGCAAATGCGCCGATAGCGTAACCCAAGAGCCCGCCCAAGACCGAAGCGACCAAAGCGATACCTGCGATCAGAAAAGCCCGGTTCGGACGCGCAAGGATCATCGGGATCATCAACAGGTCGGGTGGAATGGGAAAGAACGAGGATTCGACAAACGCCACAACGGCAAGCGCCCAGAGCGCGTAGGACGTGCTGGCCAGTCCAATCGTCCAGTCATAGAACCTGCGGAGCATGTCGACCTACCTCGTTTATGGTGGTGTCATAGGCCACGACGCCGTGCCGCGGTCAACCGCAATTGCCTCACATACGCTGTGCGATTTTCGGCCGGATGTCGGGCGCATAGCTATTGAGCAATAAATGCCCTCCGAACCGGCTTTGACTTTATTGACGCCGCTTACGACTACCGATAGAGCAGTCTCGCTGGCCGGTGTGGCGGAACGGTAGACGCAGCGGATTCAAAATCCGCCGATGGTAACATCGTGAGAGTTCGATTCTCTCCACCGGCACCAGCAAATCCAAAAAGTCCTGCCAAATCCATCGCTTGTCGGCTGCAAGTTCTCGCGAGAGCCACTGTCAATTGCGGCGAAACCGCCTTTATCCGTCCGATTCGTTCGGCCATTGTTTTTTGTTTTGGAACCAATCCGTTGAAGTCTTAAGGATTGGTTCCTGAACTTGATGCCAAACGGTTCGAACTTCGCTGAGACTATGGCGACCTTAAGGAGTGGTTAAGGCTACGCGACGGAACAGCCTCGGGAAACAATCAGCCGATCGAACTGTGCGGATTCGACCTGAAATCGTAACTGACTGAGGTAATTGTGCGTTCAGTGTCCCCGGATGGGAAACAGTAGCGGCCTCCTGCCCCAACGTAAGGCGCGGCAAAATCAAGGCAGATCCGGTCAATTTGGGCAGGGTGGAGAAAATCCGAACACTTTTCCCTTTGTTTGCCGAAAACCTGACGATATCCATTAGGAGCCCAACTGGGGGGCATTCGGGCCGTTGGGGCGGCCTTCTCTACGGTTCTACCGGAAGAGTAATGAGTGATGTCTGCAAAATGGAGCGCCTGCTCTTATAGCGGATAAAATGCATGGTGGGCCGAGTGTCGGCTTGTCACGTGCGTCGGTGCGCCCGTTTGCAGCGGGTGTCCACGTGCGTCCAAGCCGCCCATACGGTTTTGCGCTGCCTGTCTGCTGGGCGTTAAGGAGTGATGATTATGGACGGAACGGTCGAAGGTACAATCAAGGGTGACATCATCAATGCAGATTACGCAGGTGATGTTGAAGGGGATCGCATCGATGCAGCGGATGCGATCGATCCTGCGGCAGGTCCGAACGATGATCTGGTCGTCGCGGGGCCAGGAAACGATCAGGTCTATTCCGGCGAGGGCAACGATGTTGTCTATGGCGGTCTGGATGATGACGAAATCCTCGGCGGCAACGGCGACGACACTCTCTATGGCGATGAAGGCCAAGACCTACTGCGCGGCGAAGCAGGCAATGACGTCCTCTACGGCGGTGCCGGCATGGACACGCTCAAGGGGCATGAAGGCGACGATTACCTCGATGGCGGCGATGGCGCCGATGTCATGGGTGGCGGTGCCGACCGGGATACATTCGTGGTCACCGCCGGCGATGAGGTCGACGGCGGGTTCGAAGGCGACGACTTCGACGTCCTCGATTTGAGCAATGTCGGACCCTACCGCTTGGAGGGACTGACCCCCGACGCAAATGGCAATGGCTACGACGGGACCGTCGTTCTGCTGGATGCCGACGGCAACCCGACTGGCGAGACGATCGTCTTCAAGGAAATCGAGTCGTTCATCGACGCCCAGAACCAGGATCCTGTGGCTCTGGACGACACGGCGACCACGCCGGAAGACACATCTGTGACCATCGACGTGCTCGGTAACGATTCCGATCCGCAGGGCCAGCCCCTGACCGTGACCGAAGCGACCGCGCCCAATGGCACCGTCACCATCAATTCCGATGGAACACTGGAATACACGCCCGATCCCGATTTCAACGGCCCAGATGAGATCACCTACACGGTGACCGATCCGGACGGGAACACCGCGACAGCCACGGTTGCGGTCAACGTCACCCCCGTGAACGACCCGCCGGTGGCCGTTGATGATCCGGAAGTTCTGATCGACGAAGGCGAGACCATCACCATTGCGGTTCTCGGCAATGACAGCGATCCCGACGGCGATCCGCTGACGGTTACGGGGGCTGTCGCTCTGAACGGAACTGTCGGCATCAATGCAGACGGCACGTTGGAATACACGCCAAATGACGGCTATTTCGGGCCCGATGAAATCACCTATACCATCAGCGACGGAAACGGTGGCACCGATTCCGCGATCGTTCCCATCGTTGTAGCCGAGCTTCCGCCGGTCCTTGACGGCACCGTCAGCGGCACGGCCGGCAACGACATCATCGACGTCAACTACACCGGCGACCCCGATGGCGATATGGTCGACAACAACGACGCGCTCCTGCCGGGCGAAGTCGGCAACGATGATCTCATCTACGCCTACGACGGCAACGACGTGATCCTTGCCGGTGACGGCGACGATGAGATCTACGGCCAGGACGGCGACGACAGCATTCTCGCCGGCACCGGTAGCGACATCGTCTACGGCGGCGAGGGCAATGACGTCATCGATACCAGCGATGGTGGTGTCGGCCTTTTCGACAACCCGTATCCGCCGCTTGGGGTCGATCCGTTCCCAGAGGACGACATCGATAGCGTCTGGGGCGGTGCCGGGGATGATACCATCCGCACCGGCGACGATGCCGATTACATCAATGCCGATGGCGGCAATGATACGATCGATGCGGGCATCGACAACGATTACATCCTTGCCGGTCGCGGTGACGATTATGTCGTCGGTGGCGAGGGATCGGATACGATCTACGGCGGCGACGGCGACGACATCATCATGGGCGGCCTGGATCCGCGTTTCCCCGACGCTTTGAACATCCCGGATGTGGACGGCGATCTGGTCATCAACAACGGTCAGGATACGATCTTTGGTGGTGCGGGCAACGACATCATCATGGGCCAGGACGACGACGACACGATCTATGCCGGTAGCGGCGATGACAGTGTCGACGGCGGGGTGGACGACGATCTGATCTGGGGTCAGACCGGCAACGACATTTTGGACGGCGGTCAGGGCGACGACACGATCTATGGTGGCGCTGGCAATGACGTGATCACGGGAGGTGACGGTAACGACACCCTTTATGGCAACGACGACCGTGACCTCTTCATCGGCGGAAACGGCGGAGATGTCGTCGACGGCGGCGCGGGAGGCGACGACTTCGATACTCTCGATCTGACCGGAATGGACGTCGATTTCATCACCTACACGTCGGCAGACCGGGAAGACGGTATCGTCACCTTCCTCGACGGTTCGACCATGTCCTTCCGCGAAATCGAGAATGTCATCCCGTGCTTTACGCCCGGAACAACGATTGCCACGCCTCGCGGTGAACGACTTGTGGAAGAGCTTCGCGAAGGCGACCGCATCATCACACGAGACAACGGCATTCAGGAAATCCGTTGGGTTGGCGAAAAAGTGATGTCTGGCAAGGCTTTGGTCGGTTCGCCTCATCTGCGCCCGATCATGATCAAGGCGGGTTCCCTGGGCAATGGCTTGCCCGAGCGCGATATGCTTGTGTCCCCGAACCACCGGGTATTGGTGGCAAACGACCGGACTCAGCTGTACTTTGAAGAGAGCGAAGTTCTGGCGGCAGCCAAGCACTTGGTCGGCACTCAGGGAATTCATGAAGTCGAAGTGATGAGCACCACATACATCCACTTCATGTTTGATCGCCACGAGGTGGTGTTGTCGAATGGTGCCTGGACCGAAAGCTTCCAGCCCGGTGACTACAGCCTGAAAGGCCTTGGCAACAGCCAGCGGAACGAGATTTTCGAACTCTTCCCCGAGCTGAAATCCAAGACCGGCCTTGAAGGCTATCAGGCGGCACGCAAGTCGCTGAAGAAGCACGAAGCCCGCCTTTTGGTGCGGTAAACGAATGCAGCTGCACTCTGGGGAGCGCCCCGGAGACGCAAGGGAACGGGGGGTCATCTGGCCCCCCGTTTTCTGTTGAAATCAGCGTGGAAAAAGCATCGGTCTGCCGTCGGTATCGCGGCGGTCTGGTTTTCGGCAAGGACATCGGCGATAGTCCGGTCGATCCATCGAAAGAGGCTGGCATGCTGACCCAAATTGCCGAGGACATCTGGACCGTCAGCGGCCCCGAGATAACGGCGGCACTCGGCTTTCACTATCCCACCCGGATGGCCGTTATCCGGCTCCGCGATGGCAGCTTGTTTATCTGGTCGCCGGTTGCGCTGTCAGACGATCTGGCAAAGTCGGTGGATCGGCTCGGCCCTGTCCAACATATCTTGGCGCCGAATTCGCTGCACCACATGTCGATCCCGGACTGGGCGAGCGTCTATCCGGAGGCCACCCTCTATGCCGCCCCGAAACTGGCCGCCAAGCGACCCGACATCCGCTTCGATCAAGAGATCGGAACCGGGACACCGCCCACTTGGGCCGACGAAATCGCCTTTGTGATCGTCGAGGGCAATGCGATCACCACCGAGGTGGTTCTGTTTCACCGCAAGAGCGGGACGGTTCTCGTCACCGATCTGATCCAACAGATGCCGCAGGGATGGTATTCCGGGTGGCGCGCGATCGTGGCGAAGCTGGACCTTATGGTCGCCAGCGAACCGACGGTGCCGCGCAAGTTCCGGATGGCGTTCAAGAACAAGCCTGCAGCGCGCAAGGCCGTTGCGGAAATACTGGAGTGGCCTGCCGAAGCCGTCTTGATGGCGCATGCGCCGCCGGTGAGGTCCGACGCGCGGGCCTTTCTCAAGCGGGCATTCGACTGGCTGATGCCCTAGTCCTGCTCGGCCCGCCACTCCGCCCATTCTTCGGGCGTGTCGAGGTCGCGCGTTGCGTGATCGCCGGGCAGGGCGAGCGTACGCATTTTGGACTTGTGCGCGCGGACGACGCGCTTGGCGCCTTCGTCACCGGACAACATGGCGAAGTCTGGCCGCAGGCGGGCGTCAAAGACGACGGGGTGCCCAAGATTCCCACTTGCCGCGGTCGCGACGATGATGCCGCCGGCTTGAGGCACAGCCTCGGCCATTGTGGCGAAATCCTCCGTGGTCAGACCCGGTAGGTCCGCGGCAAGCACCATGAACCGAGAACAGGGCGGCAAGGCCGCGACTCCGTCGCGCAACGTGCCGCCCATCCCTTCGGAGGATCCCGGCAGGAACAGCGGATGGTGGGCGACACCGTCAAGAACTTCGACACGGGGTTGGTCCGGTGCGGGCAGCGCCACCCAGACGTCAAGACCGGCTGCGCCGGCCGCCCTGACCTGACGGCGCAGCAGGGGCTCGCCATCAATGATCTCGAGCAGTTTGTCACGGCCACGCATACGCGACGATTCACCGGCGGCGAGGATCAGAATGGGTATCATGGCGCGAGCATGACCCAAGCCCGCGACAGTGAAAAGATCAGCCGCGCATCCGTGAGCCGTCGGGGTCAAAGAGCGGCGTGGTGATCTGTCGGGCAGGGCGCATTTGCCCGAGGATCTCGATCTCGGCGGTGTTGCCTTTGCCCGCGGCCTCACGCGGGATCAGCGCGAATGCGATGCTTTTGCCCGCCCAGTGCGAATAGCCGCCGGAGGTGCAAAAACCCTGCACCTTGCCGTCGATGAACACCGGCTCGTAGGCTGTGACGTCGGCATCGTCGGCGTCGACTTCGAAGGTGACGAGGGTGCGGGCAGGGGGTGTCTTTCGTTCCGCCTCTGCCGCCGCACGTCCGATGAAGTCGGTGTTCTTCTTCCACGAGATGAACCGGTCGATTCCGGTTTCGGCGGCGGTGTAGTCGGGCGAGAATTCCCGCAGCCATGCACCAAAGAACCGGTCGAGCCGGAGCGACATCATCGCCCGCATCCCGAAAGGAGTGAGCCCCATGGGTTGCCCGACCGTCCAAAGCGTTTGCCAGAGCTGCCTCTGATCCATCGGATCGCAATAGATTTCATAGCCCAGATCGCCGGTATAGCTGACCCTCTGCACGGTGCAGGCGACCTGACCGACGGTCATCGACCGCGCATCGAGGAATTTCATTGCGGCCACGTCATCGCGGGTGCAGAGCGCAAGCAGATCGCGCGACTTTGGCCCGGCAATCTGGAACCCCGTGACAGCGTCAGAGACGTTGGTCACCTGAACATCGCCCTCCAAGTGTTTGTCGAACCAGCGTTTGTGTATCGCCTGATAGCCGTAGGAAGCCGTCAGCCGAAAATGCGTCTCGGACAGGCAGGACACCGTGAAGTCGCCGATGAGCCGCCCCTTTGGGGTGAGCATCGGGCTGAGTGATATCCGTCCCTTTTGCGGAATGCGCCCGGCCATGACCTTGTCGAGCCAGGACCGCGCGTCCGGTCCGCGCACGTCGAATTTTCCGAAGTTCTGAAGCTCGTTGATTCCAACGGCTTCACGGACGGCCTTTACCTCGCGCCCGGTGGCCCCGAACGCGTCGGAGCGCCGGAACGACGGCGTCTCATAGGTCGGCTCGTCTCCTTGGGCGAAGTAGTTCGGTACTTCGAGCCCGAATTGCGCGCCCCAAACCGCGCCCAGTCCGGTGAAGATGTCGTACATCGGGGTGGTTCGGTGCGGTCGTGCGGCGGGCAGTTCCTCGTTGGGGTAACTGACCGAAAAGCGCCGCTGGTAGTTCTCGATCACCTTGGGTCGGGTGTAGCCGGGGGTGATCCACGAGCCAAACCGGCCCACGTCAAGGCCCGTCACGTCGCGCTCTGCCTCGCCCTCGATCATCCATTGCGCCAGCGTCAATCCGACGCCGCCGCCTTGGGAGAACCCCGCCATGACGCCGCAAGCCGACCAGTAGTTACGCATCCCGGGGACCGGCCCGACGAGCGGGTTGCCATCCGGCGCAAAGGTGAAGGGGCCGTGAACGACAGTCTTGACTCCAGCTGTTTCCAGCACGGGGAAGCGCTTATAGGCAAAGGCGATGCTGTCTTCGATCTTGTCGAAATCGTCCTGAAGAAGCTCTGTCCCGAAAGACCACGGCGTGCCGTCGACCGCCCAGGGGCGGCAGGGCTGTTCGTAGAAGCCGATGCAGAGGCCGCGGCCCTCTTGGCGCAGGTAGCTTTCGCCGGCCGGGTCCATGACGTGCGGGTGTTCGCTGTCGCGCTCGTAGATCTGAGGAATGTCGTCGGTGACGATGTATTGGTGCTCCATCGGGTGAAGCGGGAAGTAGACGCCCGCCATCGCACCGACTTCGCGCGCCCAGAGGCCACCTGCGTTGACCACATGTTCGGCGTGGATCGTCCCCTTGTCGGTGACCACGTCCCAAGTGCCGTCGGGCCGTTGGTTCGTCTCTTTCACCATGCAATGCGTCTCAATCGTAGCGCCTCCCATGCGCGCGGCCTTGGCATAGGCGTGTGTGGTGCCGGAGGGATCTAGATGGCCGTCGAGCGGGTCATAGAGGCCACCGACGATGCCGTCGAGATTGGTGATCGGCGCGAACTTGGCGATCTCTTCGGGGCTGACGATTTCGGTTTCCAGCCCCATGTAGCGGTGTTTGGCCCGCTCTGCGACGAGCATGTCGAAGCGGTCCTTGTTGTCGGCCAGTGTTATGCCACCGACGTGGTGAAGGCCGCATGACATGCCCGTCAGCTCCTCCAGCTCGCGGTAGAGCTTGATCGTGTAGCCCTGCAACGCCGCCATATTGGTGTCGCCGTTGAGCGTGTGAAAGCCACCTGCCGCATGCCACGTGGAACCGGCCGTCAGCTCCTTGCGTTCTAGTAGCATGACATCTGACCAGCCGAGTTTCGTCAGGTGATAGAGGACGGAGCATCCGACGACGCCGCCACCGATTACGACGACACGGGTTGTGGTTTTCATGATTCAGGACTCGCTAATGTGGCCGGATATGGTGCTATCTTGCGGCGGAGGGGCACCTCAGAGGTCGACGGTTTCCGACACGGATTGTCGTATCTGACGCCAAGCCGGATCAGAATCCGGAAATGGATTGGAAAGGACTGTCGATGAACACGACCCTGTTGCGCAAGGCTCGCAGTATCAGCCGCAGGCTGTGGGTCCGTGTGGCGCTGATTTCGGTTTTGGGATTCGTGGCGATCGGATTGGCCAAGCTATTCGGCACGCTGATCCCCTCGGGGCTGGCCGAAATGGCAGGGGCGGACGCGCTGGATCGTTTGCTGACCATCATTTCGAATTCCATGCTCACGGCGACGACCTTTTCGCTGACTGTCATGGTCACGGTCCACCGAGCCGCATCGCAGCAGTGGACCCCCCGGGCGCATCGGACGCTGTTGCAGGACACAACCACCCAGACGGTTCTGGCCACTTTCGTAGGGGCCTATATCTATGCCGTCGCCGCAATCATTCTGCTGTCGACGCCGTTCTTCGGGGAACGCGAGGTGTTTGCCCTCTATCTAATGACGGTGCTGGTGATTGCGCTCATCGTATTCGTCATTCTGCGCTGGATCCTGCACCTGCAGACATGGGGCAGCCTGATGGATACCGCTGGACGGATCGAGGTGGAAACCATCCGCGAGATCAAGAATGCCCTCAATGCGCCTTGTCTGTCGGCGCATCCCTGGACCGATGAAACGGTGCCACCGGACGCGACGCCCGTCTTCATCGACACCACCGCATATATTCAGGAGGTGTATCAGGAGAGCCTGCAAGAGATCGCCGAGACGGCCGACGCTCGCATCTATCTCGAAGCGCCGGTCGGGCGGTTCGTCCACGAAGGCGACGTGATTGCATGGATGGTGCCCGAGAGGCCCGGCCTTGCCGACAAGATCCGCACGGCGGTTCGCACCGGCGCGTTGCGCTCGATCGCGCAGGATCCTCGGTTTGGCCTGCTACAGCTGGCGGAAATCGGCAGCAAGGCGCTGTCGCCGGGCATCAATGATACAGGGACGGCCATCGATGTCGTTGGTCGGCTGACACGCATTCTCAGAACCACCGCCAAGGCGGACTCGGAATTGCTGTATGATCGGCTTTGGGTGCGGCCGTTCTCTCCGGACGATATGATCGAAGACGCGTTTGCGGTCGTCTCACGCGATGCGGGCAACTGCGTCGAGGTGCATATGTCGCTGATCAAGAACCTCGACGCGCTGAGCCGATTGGCCGAGCCGGGGCTGGCCAATGCCGCCCAGCGCTATGGCCCCACCGCCTTTGCCCGTGCGGCACAGATGATTGATTTCCCGCCCGATCTGGATAGGCTGCGCGAAATCACGCCACCTGCCTTTGTGCCGGAGAAATAGACGGTTACGGGATGATCCGCGTGTATTTGGTGCCGTCGAGCGTGGCCCCGACACGGAGCCCGGCCTGAGCGAAGACCACGGCGATCACCGGCGACAAGGAGGTTGTCGTCTCGGCCCGGAGCACCTCGCCCACGTCGGAGACCACGTATTCCACGTCCGCCCCCGCGGCCCAGCCCGGCGAGCGCCGAAATTCCAGCAACGCGTCCTGAGTCATGAAGAACAGGACGTGGCTGTATTGCTGAGCCCCGATCTGAAGCCCCGCAGAGCCTGCCGCGGCGGAATAGTAGTCGACCGTGCTTTGCCCGACCAGGAGCGCCCCGCGCCCGTAGGAACCGCCGAGCCCAAGCCCGACTTCGGTCACCAGTGGCATGACCAACATGCCTGTCGCGGTCTGCGCCAGTTCCTGCGTGCCGGGATACGTCCGATATAGATAATCAAGCGCACTGGCGACACGGGCGTCGATCTGTTCGGCCCCGCCGCTGCCAATACCGTTACCGCAAGCGACCAATCCGGTGCTCGCAGCCAAACCCAACGCCAAGTTGCGTCTTGTGATGCTGCTCATAATGTCCACGCCTCTTATAGGCCTTGTATCCGGCCCTTCTGACGACACCATAGGCGGATTTTCGCACCCTGTCATCCAGAGGATTATGCGGACTCGTCGTTGGGCAGTCTGCCGCGCATCAGACTGCTGATCTGGCGATCCGGGGCTGCGTCGCGGGCGTAGCCAAAGGTGCCGTGATCCCGAATTTCGGTTGCCGCCCGGATCAACGCCCCGAGGGCCGCCCGTGCCAGCGACCCGCCGGTGCTGATCCGCGTCGCACCCGCCTCGAAGATCGCGTCAGCCGTATAGGTGGCACCCTGCAACCCCGTCAAGACATTGACCGGTTTGTCCACCTCGGCGCAGACCGTGCGGATCGCGTCGAGGTCGGGCAGGCCGGGGGCATAGAGCACGTCGGCCCCCGCGGCAGAGTAGCGCTGCAATCTGTCGATGGTGTCGCCAAGATCCGGATTGCCGGTGATGAAATTCTCTGCCCGCCCGGTCAGTAGGAACGGCCGGCCACGCGCCGCTTCGGCCGCCGCCTCGATCCTTTCGACCGCCTCATTCGTGGAAAAGAGCGGCCGCGTTGGATCGCCCGTCGCATCCTCGATCGAGCCTCCGACCACCCCTGCCGCGATCGCCTGCGTGATCGTCTCGTGGACGTCCTCGAGGCGAGGCCCGAAACCAGCTTCGAGATCTGCCGAAATCGGCAAGGTCGTCGCCTCGGCAATCGCTCTTGCGTTCTCTATCACTCCGGCCCGTGTCAGCACGGCGGCCGAGTCCCTGTAGCCCGTGGCAAAGGCGTAGCCCGCACTGGTGGTCGCCAGCGCCTCAAACCCGAGGTCGGCGAGGATGCGAGCGGAGCCAGCATCCCACGCATTGGGGATCAGGAAGCCCGGCCCGTCATGGAGCGCTTGGAAGGCGTCGAATTTGCCTTGCGCCGTCATCCGTTGAGCAATTTGGCGGCGACCGGCGCGAAATATGTCAAGATGCCGTCGCAGCCCGCGCGTTTGAAGCACATCAGGCTTTCGAGCATCGTCTTGTCGCCGTCGATCCAGCCGTTCGCGGCCGCCCCTTGCATCATCGCGTATTCGCCGGAGACCTGATACGCGAATGTCGGCACGTCGAACCGGTCTTTAACCTCTCGGCAGATGTCGAGATAGGGCATGCCGGGTTTGACCATGACCATATCGGCCCCTTCGGCCAGATCCCGGGCGACCATGCGAAGGCCCTCGGCCCGATTGGCCGGATTGATCTGATAGGTGTTCTTGTCGCCCTTGAGCGCCGCTGATGCGCCGACCGCGTCGCGGAACGGGCCATAGAAGGCAGATGCATATTTGGCCGCGTAACTCAGGATGGTCACATGGCTGTGCCCTGCGGATTCGAGCGCCGAGCGGAGTGCGCCGATCCGGCCATCCATCATGTCGGAAGGGCCAAGGATATCCGCTCCGGCTTCCGCTTGCGCCAAGCCCATCTTGACCAAAGCCTCGACGGTGCGGTCGTTGACGATTTCGTCGCCTTCGACATACCCGTCGTGTCCGTTGATGTTGTAGGGGTCGAGCGCGATATCGGTCATCACGGCGATATCCGGGGCCACCTCCTTGATCGCGCGAATGGCGCGGTTGGTAAGGTTATCCGGGCTCCATGCTTCGGCGCAATCCTCTGTCCGTTGCTCGAGTGCCGTGTAGGGAAACAGGCAGATCGCGGGGATGCCCAGCGCCCTGGCCTCGACGGCGGCCTGCGCGATCCGGTCAACGGTGCGCCGGACCACGCCGGGCATCGAGGGGACGGCGGTCTCCGAATCCTCTCCGGCCATGACGAACACGGGCCAGATGAAATCGGCTGGGGTCAGGGTGTTTTCGCGGACCATTTCGCGGAGCGCGGAGCTCCGGCGCAGTCGGCGTGGGCGGAATGCGGGGAAGGGCGGAGGCGTCTGCGTCATCTTAAAGGGCCTTTCTGGTCACACACCTTGGGTGGCACGGAAATTCGGCCACCACAAGTCTGGGCATTGTCGGGCGGCACCGCTAGTGTCCACCCGAACTGCTTGCACCTGACGGACGACTGCCGTGGACCTGACCAAAACACTCATCGACGTGATCGACGCAAGGTCGTTTTCAAACCTGTGGTACTGGATCGTTCTGGCCGTCTCATGGTCGACGGCGTCACACTATGTCGTCGGCGTGCCGTTCGACATGATCACACGGGCAAAGCGGCAAGGCGGAGAGGCCTTTGACGATTTGGTCAACCTCGTCGGGATCAATACACGCAGATTGCTCTATATCGGGCAGGTGTCCGGGTTGGTCATCCTCGGTTTCTGGGCATTCGTGATGACCGCGCTCTTGATGCTGGCCTTCTGGTACTGGATCGAGTTTGCACAGGCCGTCGTGCTGCTGGCGGTTCCAATGACATTCGTCGGAATCCTGACGTTCAAGACGGCTCAGAAGATCGAGGCCGAACAGCCCCGCGGGCCGGATTTGCTGAAACGGCTGATGCGTCACCGCTTCTATACCCACCTGATCGGCATGGTTTCGATCTTTGTCACCGCACTGTTTGGCATGTACCAAAACCTCTACGTCGTTCAGGGCTTTGGTGGTTGACACGGCCCTCGGGCGCAGTAGGTCCTCACTATGTCTAAATCTTCCAAACACATCACGGTAGGCGGAGCGCCCGAAGGGTTCGACGCACGTCTTGTCATCGAAGAGGTTGCACGGTCTGACGGCCCGGTGATCCATGTCGCCCGCGACGACAAGCGCATGGCTTCGATGCAGGCCGCCTTGGCGTTCTTTGCCCCGGACATGCCTGTGGTGACGTTCCCCGGCTGGGATTGCCTTCCCTACGATCGGGTGTCGCCCAACGCCGACATCTCGGCCACGCGGATGGCCACACTGGCGGCGCTGGTACACCAGATGCCGCAGCGGTTCGTCTTGCTGACGACGCTCAACGCGGCGACGCAAAGGGTCCCGCCGCGGTCGCTTCTGCGCGAGGCGGCCTTTACCGCGACGGTCGGCAACCGGATCGACGAGGCGGCGCTGCGTCAGTTCCTTGTGCGGATGGGGTTTACCCAGGCGCCGACGGTGTTGGAGGCGGGGGACTATGCCGTCCGGGGTGGCATCATCGATATCTATCCGCCGGGCCAATCCGGGCCGGTTCGGCTCGACCTGTTCGGAGACGTGTTGGACGGGGCGCGCCGGTTTGATCCGGCGACACAGCGCACCACGGACAAGCTGGATGTTGTCGAGCTTGCGCCGGTGTCCGAGATCGTTCTTGATGAGGCAAGCGTTACCCGGTTTCGCCAGAACTATCGTATCGAATTTGGTGCCGCGGGGACGGACGACCCGCTCTATGAGGCGGTCAGCGCGGGCCGCAAACATGCCGGCATGGAGCACTGGATCGGGTTCTTCCACGAGACGATGGAGACGCTGTTCGACTATCTGCCGGACGCGTCGATCACGCTGGACGATCAGACCGGGCCACAGCGAAATGCCCGCTGGACCAGTGTCGAGGACCAGTATGAGACCCGCAAACATGCATTGACCCAGAAAGGACGGATGGATTCCGTCTATAAGCCTGCGCCTCCGCGATTGCTGTATCTCGACGAGCCGAGCTGGGATGCTGCCGTCGCCGATCGTCGTGTGATGCAGTTCAGCCCCGTGCAGGTGCCGACCGGGCCGGGCGTGATCAATGCCGGCGGTCGGATCGGGCGCAATTTCTCGCCCGAGCGCCAGCAGGAAAAGATCAGCCTTTTTAATGCTCTGGCGGCTCATGTGAAGGTCAAGATGGACGATGGCCCGGTGGTCATCGCATCCTATTCCGGCGGTGCCCGCGAACGCCTGATGGGCCTCATCGAGGACGAGGGTGTCGCGGAGGCGATCCCGGTGACGGATTTCTCGCGCGTCGGCAAGCGCGGTGTTCATCTGGCGGTCTGGCCGCTCGAACACGGGTTCGAGGCGCCCGGTGTCACGGTGATTTCCGAGCAGGACGTGTTGGGTGATCGCCTGATCCGGCAAACCAAAAAGCGCCGCCGGGCAGAGAATTTCCTGACCGAGACGCAGAGCCTCAGCCCCGGCGACCTTGTCGTTCACGTGGACCACGGTGTCGGCCGCTATCAGGGCATGGAGGTCGTCACCGCATTGGGCGCGGCGCACGAGTGTCTCTTGCTGGAATATGCCGAAGGCTCCAAGCTCTACCTGCCGGTTGAAAACATAGAGCTGTTGTCGAAATTTGGCCATGACGAAGGTCTGCTCGACAAGCTTGGTGGCGGCGCGTGGCAAGCCAAGAAGGCCCGCCTGAAAGAACGCATCCGCCAGATGGCGGAGCGGCTGATCCGCGTCGCCGCCGAAAGGGCGCTTCGAACTGCGCCAGTGTTAAGCCCGCCCGACGGGCTTTGGGACCAGTTCATCGCCCGGTTCCCGTATTCGGAGACGGACGACCAGTTGGCCGCCATCGACGACGTGCTGACCGATATGGAGAGCGGCTCACCGATGGATCGCCTCGTGTGCGGCGATGTAGGGTTCGGCAAGACCGAAGTCGCCATCAGGGCCGCCTTTGTGGCGGCAATGTCCGGTGTTCAGGTCGCGGTGATCGCGCCGACGACGCTGTTGGCGCGTCAGCATTACAAGGGCTTTGCCGAGCGGTTCCGGGGATTTCCGATCAATGTCAGAACCTTGTCACGCTTTGTCAGTGCAAAGGATGCAGCCGCCACCCGCGACGGCATCGCCAAGGGCACGGTGGATATCGTGATAGGCACGCATGCAGTTCTGGCAAAGTCCATTCGTTTCAAGAACCTCGGCCTGCTTGTTATCGACGAAGAACAGCATTTCGGTGTGCAGCACAAGGAGCGCCTCAAGCAGATGCGCAGCGACGTGCATGTCCTGACGTTGACAGCGACGCCTATCCCCCGGACCTTGCAGCTCAGTTTGTCCGGCGTTCGCGAATTGAGCATCATCGGCACGCCGCCGATCGACCGGTTGGCCATTCGCACCTATGTCTCCGAATTCGACACTGTCACGATCCGCGAGGCGTTGCTGCGCGAGCATTACCGTGGCGGGCAGTCGTTCTTCGTGGTGCCGCGCGTCAGCGATCTGCCAGAGATGGAGGATTGGCTGAAAACGCAGGTGCCGGAAGTCAGCTATGTCGTCGCAAACGGCCAAATGGCGGCAGGCGAGCTCGACGACCGGATGAACGCCTTTTACGACGGCAAGTACGATGTGCTGCTGGCCACGACCATTGTCGAGTCCGGTCTAGATATCCCGACGGCGAACACAATGATCGTGCATCGGGCGGACATGTTCGGCCTTGCGCAGCTTTATCAAATCCGGGGCCGCGTTGGCCGGTCCAAGACCCGAGCCTATGCCTATTTGACGACCAAACCGCGTCTCAAGTTGACGCCGCAGGCGGAGAAGCGGCTGCGCGTTCTGGGGTCCCTGGACAGCCTCGGGGCCGGCTTTGCGCTGGCCAGTCAGGATCTCGATATTCGTGGAGCGGGCAATCTGCTGGGCGAGGAGCAGTCCGGACAGATGCGCGAAGTGGGGTATGAACTTTACCAGCAGATGCTGGAAGATCAGATCGCCAAGATCCGCTCTGGTGAGGCCGAGGGCATCGTGGATGACGGGCAGTGGGCGCCCAACATCAATCTGGGCGTTCCAGTATTGATCCCGGACACTTACGTACCTGACCTCGACGTGCGTTTGGGCCTTTACCGCAGGCTGTCCGACCTGACCACCAAGGTCGAGCTCGAGGGCTTTGCCGCGGAGTTGATCGACCGCTTTGGACCGCTGCCCAAGGAGGTGAACACGCTGATGCTGGTGGTTCGGATCAAGGCCATGTGCAAGCGGGCTGGCATCGCAAAGCTCGATGCCGGACCAAAGGGCGCGACGATCCAGTTCCACAACGACAAATTCGCCTCTCCCAAGGGGCTGGTCGATTTCATCAACGATCAGAAGGGCTTGGCTAAGGTGAAGGACAACAAGATCGTCATTCGCCGCGATTGGACCAAGGAACGTGACAAGATCCAGGGTGCCTTCGGGATTGCCCGCGATCTGGCGCAAAAGCTGGCCGACGAAAAGAAGGCCAAGGCGAGCGCCTAGCGGGCTTAGACCGGTGGTGGCTTTGTCTTGGGGGTCGGATCCATCGCCCTTGCGGAACGCATGAGGACGAACGCCACCGTCGAGAAAATCAGCGTGCCGATCAAAAGAGGATTTGGCGTACCCCGGAATGCCAGTCCGATCGGCGCTGCGATGGCGATGGACAGGATCGTAGAGGCCGCGGTGATGACCGACGAGGCGATGCCCGCGATATGGCCCAGCGGCTCCAACGCCAATGCGTTGAGATTGCCAAAGACCAACCCGGCCATGGCAAAGACGCTGACCTGCCAGAGGAAGAAGACACCGAACGGCATGACGGCACCGATCACATGCAACTGCGTCAGCACCAGCAACCCGCCCGAGATGACGACCTGCGCCCCGAATGCGAAGATCGCGATCCTACGCATGCCCAGACGCATGACGAGTGCGGCGTTGAACACGGTCGCCAAGCCCGACATCAAGCCGCCGATCAGGAACCAGAACGGAAAGCTTTCGGCCTTGTCATATGTGACTTCGTAAATCTGCTGTATGGAGCTCAACAGGGCGAACATCTGCCCAAAGCCGAGTGTGAGCACGGCGATATAGGCCAGCACCAGCCGATTGCTGACCACCTCGACGGTGGCTTCCCAAAGCTTTGCGGGCTTCATGGAGCGTCGGTTCTCCGGCCGCAGGGTCTCTGGCTGGCGCAAGTTGAGCCAGAGAATGCAGATCAACGCAAAGACAACAAAGCCGCCAAAGATGCCGCGCCAGCCGTAGACCGACAAGATCAGAGCGCCGATGGACGGTGCCATGGACGGCACGAAGATGAAGATCATCATCACGAAGGAACTGATCTGCGCCATGCGACGCCCGTCATAGAGATCTCGGATCAGCGCCTGTGCCACGACGCGCGGTGCCGCTGCGCCGAGCCCTTGGATCATCCGTGCGAGAAAGAGCATTTCCATGGACGTCGCCATGGAGGCCAGGATCGCCCCAACGATGTAGATGACCATTCCGTAGGTGATCACCGACTTGCGGCCGTAGCTGTCGGACAGAGGGCCGGCAACCAGCGTGCCGAGCCCCATGCCGAACAAAAAGAACGACAACACGAGCTGTGCCTTGTTCGGATCGAGCGGGGACAGGTCGGCTGCGATATTCGGCAAGGCCGGCAACATCGCATCGATGGCAAAGGCCACAGCGGCAATCAGGAGGGCAACGAGCCCGACAAATTCGGGCAACGACAAATTCTTACTCGGCCGAGCCATTGGGTTCAGCCTTGATTTTGCGCCACGATATCGTCGATCACCTTTTCCCAGATCTCCGTGGGCTGCGCACCGGGGACGGCGTGCTGCTGCGCCACGATAAAGGTCGGCACGGAGTTGACCCCCATTTTCCGCGAATGTGCATCGCGGGCCCGGATGTCGTCGGCATCCGCGTCCGATGCCAGAAGCCGCGCCACGACGCTCGCGTCCATTCCGATACCGTCCGCGATGTCGGCCAGCACTTCGGCGTTTCCGATGTCCCGTCCATCGACGAAATAGGCCTGAAACAGGGCATCAACCGCTTTGATTTGCTTGGCCTCGATCCCGGCCCAATGGATGAGCCGGTGCGCATCAATCGTGTTCGGTGTCCTTTGGATCGCGTCCAGATGCACGGTCAGCCCCGCTTCGGCGGCGTGTTTTGCGATATTGCCGTAGATCTGATCCGCTTTTTCCGGCCCGCCGAATTTGGTTTCCAGATAGGCGCGGCGGTCGACACCTTCGGCCGGCATATCGGGGTTCAGCTGGAACGGATGCCATTCGATCACGAAGGGATGGTCGGGCCGGTTGGCGAGCGCCTTGTCAAGATTGGTCTTGCCGATGTAGCACCACGGGCAAATCGGGTCGGAAAGAATATCAAGTTTGACCATGAGCGGTCTCCCAATCGGTGCGCAATTGGCGGCGCAACAGTTTGTTGTTGGCCCCGCGGGGGAGGCCGTCGAGGCGCACCCAAAGGCGCGGAGTCTTGTAGCGTGCGAGCCGTTCGCCCGCGAAGGCGGCAAGTTCGGCGTCGTCGAGCGCATCGGGCCCGGTCCAGAAGGCGGCGATCACCGTCGTATCGGGGCCGACGCGCACTTCGCAGGCCGCCACGTCGCGGATGCCCGGATGAAGCGAGAGCGCCGCCTCGACCTCGATCGGTGAAACACGAAAGCCACCGGCGTTCATCATGTCGTCGGCCCGACCCTGATAAGTGATCGCGCCACTGGCGTCCATCACCCCAATATCGCCGGTCAGAAACCATTTGCCCTGATATTTCGCCGCTGTTTCTGCTGGTTGGTCGAGATAGCCGAGCATCAATCCCGGATCATCGCGATGGATTGCGATGGTCCCCGGCGAGCCGATCGCGGCAGGGCCTGCATCGTTCAAGAGCGCGACCCGGCGCCCGGGCTGCGCAAAACCGAGGCTCATATCGGGCGCCGGACGATCCGGGCTGCCCGAGAGAAATGTAGAGCATTCGGACATTCCGAACGCCTCATGGATTTGCGTCCCGGTGGCCTCTTGCCACGCCTGTCGCAAATGACCGCCCAGCTTTTCACCCGCTGAGAGCCCGTGCCGGAGGTGCGGCAAGGCGGGGATCGGATGGCGCAGCATTTGCCGGTAGACGCCGGGAGCGGCGGCAAAGATGGTGGCTCTTGCTTCGTCCAACAGGCCGGGCAGGGCGCTGCTCTCGGTTCCGGGTGCCGGGATCAGGGCGGTGGCCCCGATGGCCCAAGGGTCCATCAGGCCGGTGCCCAAGGTATAGGTCCAGTTGAAGGCGCCGGCGTGCAACAAGCGGTCGCTGGGCCTCAACCCATACCAGCCATCCCACATCATCCGCCGTGCCCAGATGGCCCTGTGTGCATGGACCACGGCTCGTTGCTGGCCCGAAGTGCCGGAGGTGTAGATGATATAGGCGGGACGGTTGGGGTCGCCCATCGCAAACTCGGCCGGTGGCAAGGACGCGAAGCCAGAAAGGGTTTCCTGACTGATCGTCGGAATGTGCCCTTCGGGCAGCGCGATGCCGGGGCCCGCGACAACGAGATCGGGGCGAAGAGATCCGGCGAGCTTGCTGATTTCGGACACGGTCAGTTGCGGCGAGGTCGGCACGGGGATCAGCCCAGCGGCGATGGCGCCGAGAAAGGCGATGGGGAAGGCCGGTTCGTTGCCGAGCCTCAGCAGGATGCGCGCGCCCGGCTGCAATCCCTGTGCCAGAAGCCCGGTCGCTGCGCCACGGACGGCCGCGGTCAGGCGGGCATAGCTCCATATGTCGGGTGACGCGCCCCATACTTCGAGGGCCGGTTTGTCCGATGCCTCACCGGCCGCCGGCACATAAGCGGCAAGATTGAAGGAATCCGGGCAAGGTGAAGCACTTGGCATGTGCCTTGGCTAATTGCCGGGCGGGGGAGTTGCAAGGTGGTCCGATGCGGTCGTGGATCGGGCCAATACGAGATGAACGTTAGCGCCTGTTGATCCGGTAGGCCCAAAGAATGGATATTTAGAACCCAAAGAAACGAAAAGGCCCACAATATCCGTAGACGTTGCGGGCCTTTGATAGCGGATTTCTTGGGCCTAGAGCACGATGCCAACCGCAGTCGACGCCGTCGTCGTGACGACCCCGGTGGCCACGTTGGTCGCCGCGCCGACGGCCGTCCCGACCGGGTTGCAGGCGCTCAAGAGCCCGGCCACGGCGCAGGCCGCGCTGATTTTCAGAATTCTGGTCAAAGTGCTAGTCCTCTTCATACCACCACACATCCGGCTGCCAGCCCGGCCAGTCCCCAAAGAGCGGCATGGTGTCCGGGTAGTGCAGGTTCTTGGAATGCGCGATACGGCTGATGTTCCATTGATAGATCGGGATGACGTATCGTCCGGTTGTCAGGACGCGGTCAAGAGCGCGTGTCGCAGCGACGAAGTCGTCCTGGCTTTCGGAGGTGAGCAGAGTATTGATCAGACCGTCAATCGCCTCGTTCTGGACCCCCATCAGGTTGCGACCACCTGGAGTGTCGGCGGCCTCAGACCCCCAATAGAGATACTGTTCGTTGCCCGGGCTGAGCGACAGACCCCGCCGGAAATACGTCATGTCGAAGTCGTAGGCGTCGGTCCGCTCCTTGTATTGCGCACCGTCTACCGTGCTGATCGTCGGGTTGACCCCGATCCGCTCGAGCGATTGCACATACATGTCGATGATCGACTGATTTTCGGAGGCCCCGGTTTCGAGGAGGATCTCGAAGGTGAAATCGTCGCCATCGGCGTTCTTGAGGGCGCCGTCCTGAATCGTCCAGCCCGCTTCCTCGAGCAATGCCAGCGCGTTGCCCGTGCCAGCCCGGTTCCGCTCGGTTCCATCGGAGACCGGAAGGGCGTAGCCGTCGAGCGCACCCGGAAGCAGCGCATCAGGATACATTTCGAGGAATTCCCGCACCCGTCCTTCTGCCGGCCCGGGCTGCATCCCCAGAGGCGAATTCGAGAAGTAGGAGGTGATCCGCGGCTGCGCGCTTCCCGTCATGGCTTCGTTGATGAACTCGAAGTTGAAGACCTCGATCATGGCCTGTCTGACCCGCCAGTCGGCAAACTGATCCTTGCGAGTGTTCATCACGAAGCCGGTCATACCGGACGGCCGTGAATGCGGCAGGACAGAGAGCACCACGTCGCCGGACTCCACCATCGGGAAATCGTATTGTCCCTCCCAACGGGCGACATTGAATTCGCGATTGGTGTTGACGTCACCGATCTTGAAGGCCTCGAACGCGGCTGTCTCGTCACCGAAGAATTCGAGCCGCAGGGTGTCGATATTGCCCAGCCCGTTCATGAACGGGACGACGCCATTGCCCCAATAGTCAGGATTTCGCGTCAGCTCGACGAATCGGCCCGCCTCGAAATCCGTCACGCTGTACTCGGACGAGGTGATCGGGATGACGTCGAGGCCGCTTTCTGCGAAGTCGAGACCTTCCCATTGAGCCTTCTGCAGAATCGGCCGAATACCTGCCAAGAGCGCCAGCTCGCGGTCTTCGACGTTGAAGGTGAAGCGAACCGAGCGGTCGCCGGTCTGCTCGATGCTTGCCACTTTGCCGTAGAAGCCGTGGTAGCGCGGGTGACCGACGGTGCCGAGCGTCTCGTAGGACCAGATCACATCCTCGACCGTCACGGGGCTGCCGTCTGAGAACCGCGCCTCTGGTCTGAGCGTGAATTCGACCCATTCGCGATTCGGCCCGGTTTCGACCGATTCGGCCAAAAGCCCGTAGAGCGTGAACGGTTCGTCGATCGACCGCGCCATCAGGCTTTCGCCGGTGAGGAACCGCAACTGCCAAGGCGCAGAGCCCTTGAGGATATACGGGTTGAGGCTGTCGAAGCTGCCGACGCTTGCCTCGACGAAGCGTCCGCCAGTGGGCGCGTCGGGGTTGGCATAGGGCAGGGACACAAAATCAGGTGGCAAGGCAGGCTCGCCATACATAGCTATGCCATGTTGCGGCTCTGCTGTGGCGAGGCCGGCGCCTGCGGACAGGGCCGCGGCGAGGCCGATCCGGCGAAGTGGTAAGAATAACTCTGTTGTCATTTTTGCGACAATCCCTCTGCTCCCAGTGTTCATTAACGATGACCGTAGCGGGGTCTTTGAACGATATCAATTTTTTAGCTTGGAGCCCGGCGTCAGATTGCTTATAAAGGTGTCACTGCTCGATAGGTTTCTTGCCTGTATGAAACCTGCCTCAATAACTCAACGCCCGCCTTGTGCGGGCGTTTTTTTCTGGGGTGTCGAGGTTGTGGCGGGATCGCCGGACACGAACTCCACGTCTTGAAGAATCACCGCCTTGGCAATGGGCGGACACGGGGTGTTGAAGTCCCGGGTATCTTTCGCCCGCAGACATCTGCAAATCGTGGGGAGGGCGGTCAGAGTTTGCCGACCCGTATGAGCCTTTGACGGCACAGGTCCGCTTGTGCGCAGCGGTCGGAGGCGTTCTCATGATCCGTCAGGGCGGCCCGTTTTGGGCGGTGAGCACGCGCACTTTCCTGCGATCCCGCATTTCTTTTGCAGGTGCAGCATCCTATGTTGGGGAAAACACATAGACGAAAGGAAGATCGCGATGTCGCTCAAGGGAAAAACGGCCGTAATCACCGGCTCCACGTCTGGAATTGGACTGGGAATCGCTTGGGAGCTGGCCCGGGCAGGCGCCGACGTTGTGCTCAACTCGTTCACCGACAATCCCGAAGACCATGCTCTGGCCGAAGAAATCGCCTCTGAAACCGGGGTGAAGGCCCGCTATATTCAGGCCGATATGTCGAAAGCGGAGTCGGCCCGTTCGCTGATCGAAACGGCGGGCGTCTGCGATATTCTGGTCAACAATGCAGGCATCCAGCACGTCGCCCCGATCGACGAATTTCCGGTCGCCAAGTGGGACGCGATCATCGCCATCAACATGTCGAGCGCCTTTCACACGACGGCTGTCGCGCTGCCGATGATGCGCAAGGCCGGCTGGGGCAGGGTGGTCAATATCGCGAGCGCGCATGGCCTGACCGCAAGCCCTTACAAGTCTGCTTATGTGACGGCCAAGCACGGCATCGTCGGCATGACCAAGACGGTCGCTCTGGAGACCGCGAGAGAGGACATCACCTGCAACGCCATCTGCCCGGGCTATGTTCTGACGCCGTTGGTCGAGTCGCAAATTCCCGATACGGCCAAGAAATACGACATGACCGAGGAAGAGGCGAAGCAGAAGGTCATTCTGGAGCGCCAGCCGTCGAAGGAATTCGCAACGGTCGAGCAAATCGGCGGCACCACCGTGTTTCTGTGCAGCGATGCGGCCGCGCAGATCACCGGCACGACGATCAGCATCGATGGTGGCTGGACCGCCTTGTGACGCTGCGTCCGATGTTGCGCGGAACGCTGTCAACAGGCGCGGCGCGGTAAGGATCTGTCCGAGCCGCGCCGGGCTGAAATGCTCTGCGGCAAGACGTCGGTATGGCGTCGGTATGCCGTAGGTCTCGTTTTCGGTATCTGCTCACGAAGTCGTGATCGCGCTGGCAGCGTGCGGTGGCGCAACCGAATATTATCGCGCTGCGGTGGAGGTGTGGCATTGCCCCGACCTCTCCGCATCAACCCGCCGACCCATCCAGAGGAACTGCTCATGACCACGAAGATCAATCTCGCCTTGCAGGGTGGCGGCGTTCACGGTGCCTTTACCTGGGGTGTTCTGGACCGCCTTCTGGAAGAGAGCGAGATCGAGATCGCGGCGATCACCGGCACCTCTGCCGGAGCGATGAACGCGGCGGCCTTCAAGTCCGGCTATCTGAAGGACGGCAACGCAGGCGCCCGCGAGACGCTGGACTGGTTCTGGGAGCAGATCGGCGCCGTCAACGATCCGTGGTTCTCGGATTGGCTGTCGGCCATGGCGCCGACGATCCCGAGCCTAGCTTCGGCGATCGAAGCCTCGCCGGCCTACATGGCCTTCGACATGGCGAACCGCATGACCTCGCCCTATGTCTTTGGGTCGATGCTGCGCAACCCGTTGGAGCGGGTCGTCCGCCAGCTGCAATTCGACAAGGTCTGCGACAGGCACGGGCCCGAGCTTTATATCGGTGCGACCAATGTCCGCACCGGCAAGGTCCGCGTATTCACCGGCGAGGAGATCAGCACCGACGTCCTGCTTGCCTCGGCTTGCCTGCCGACCCTGTTTCAGGCCGTAGAGATCGACGATCCGAAGACCGGCCGCACCGAAGCCTATTGGGATGGCGGCTATACCGGCAATCCGGCTCTGTTCCCGCTTTATCAGCCGCACCTGCCCCGAGACATCATGATCGTGAACATCAATCCTCTGGTCCGCGACGAGGTGCCGACCGACAGCCAGTCCATTCAGAACCGCATCAACGAGATCAGTTTCAACGCCTCTCTTCTGGGGGAGATCCGCTCGATCGCCTTTGTCAAACGCCTGCTGGCCGAGGGAGTGCTGAAATCCGGCACCAAGAAGGATGTGCATTTGCACATGGTCAGCGACGACGCGCTGATGAACGATCTGAACGTGGCCACCAAGACGATCCCGGTGCCGGTGATCCTGACCCGCCTCAAGGATGCGGGCCGCGATGCGATGGACGGATTCCTGTCGCGTCACGCCGCAGATCTGGGCGAACGCAGCACGGTGGATCTGACGGCTTTGTTTGCCTGATCGAATGTGGCAGACTGGCGAAAACACGAGGAGAGCAGATGCGCCCGACAATCCTTTTGGCAATCGCTGTTTCGCTGACCGTCGCCGGATGCGTGGCCCCGTCGGGGTCTTCCGGCTCTTGTGAGGTTGTCGAAAACCTGATCACGATCGATGGCAATTCCTTTGTCATCGTCAATGGCTGTGGCCCGGACGATTCATCCCGTCCCGCGACGCAGGCCGATATCGAGAGGCTCGGGTGATGCGTCGTCCGATCCGCGCAATGCCGGTGCTGATGCTGGCGCTCCTCGCAGCCTGCGGCGGGACCGCTCCCGCGCCGGCGGGCTGCATTCCGAGCGAAACCCTGACCGAGGTCGACGGCACGACGATGGTGATGGTCAATGACTGCCGGGAAGCGTCGTTGCGCCCGGCAACCGCTCAGGATCTGGCCCGTATGCCAGAGCCTTTGTGACCCCGCCGGAGAGGGCGCCGGATGAACGCTAGAGGTCTCTTGATCCTGTCGGTCGTGGCGCTGGCCGCCTGCGAGGCGGCACTGGAGCCTGCGCCGCAGCCGCCCGAACCGAGCCCGGAGATTGTCCGCTCGGGCCCTTGCGACGGGGTTCTGGAACTGGCGATGTCCGGCCCGTTCACCGCGGCCCTCATGGATGACGGCGGGTCCGGATTCCTCATGACCGCCACGCCCGAGCAGATCGCCTGTGCGCAGGAAAACGATCTGCCGGTCAGCCACACCTTGCCCGGCTAGCCCGCCCGGTTCCGCGTCGGAAGCGGGATCGCCCCATCCGGCGCGCCGGCCGTATCCGCCGGGTAGACCAGCCCTGCCGAGATCACCAGCTTTGCCGCGTCTTCGACGCTCATGTCCAGCTCGATGATGTCGGAGCGTGGCACGAACAGCAGGAACCCCGATGTCGGGTTTGGCGTGGTCGGCATGAAGACCGTCACGATTTCCTCGTCATAGGGCAGCTTTGCGTCGATTTCGCCCTTGGCCTTGGTAGTGATGAAGGCGATGGCGTAGACCCCCTTGCGCGGGTGTTCGATCAGACAAGCCTCGTCGAAGCTGGTGTCGGATTGCGAAAAGACCGTTTCGGCGATCTGCTTGGCCGCGTTGTAGACCGACCGCACCACCGGCATTCGCCCGACGAGGTTTTCGCCGAACCGCAGGAAAGACCGGCCGACCAGCCCCTTGGCGACCCAGCCGATGACGACCGTGAACACCAGAAAGAAGATCACGCCGACGCCGCGCAGGTTGATCCCGATGTATTGCTCGGGGTTCAACCGGCCGGGCACCAGCGGCAGCACCCAGGAATCCATCCAGCCGATCAACGTCCAGATCAGCCAGACCGTCAGGCCGATCGGCGCGATGACGACGACGCCTGCCAGAAAGTTGTTCCGCAATCCGCTAAACATGCTGCGTTTGGCCGGATGCGGGGAGGGAAGATCTTTGCGGGCCACTTGGACGATCCTCGTTGCAGCGTTGGCTAGGACTTAGGCACAGATCTGCGTCACTGCAATGACACGCCGGCCATGGCGCATCATTAAGCGGTGGAACTGCCTATTTCAGCGGCGATCGCACTGGCTAGGCGGGCGTTGTTGCGCACCAGTGCGACGTTGGCCTTGAGGCTGGCGCCGTCTGTCAGGGTAAATATCCGATCCAGCAGGAACGGAGTGACCGCCTTGGCGCTGATCCCTTGAGCGGCGGCCTCGGCCAGCGCCTGTTCGATCAGCGGGCTGAGCACCTCTGCGGGGATCTGGTCCTCTTGCGGGATCGGGTTGGTGACCAGTTGCCCACCGGGCAGGCCGAGCCGCCCCCGCATCAGATGTGCCGCGGCGATCTGGGCGGCGCTGTCCATCCGCAGCGGCGCGGGGTATGGCGATTGCGCCGACCAGAAGGCCGGAAGCTGATCCTGCCCGTAGGCGATGACCGGCACGCCGAGGGTTTCGAGCACTTCGTAGGTCTTGGGCAGATCGAGGATCGCCTTGGCCCCGGCCGCGACGACCGTAACCGGCGTTTGTGCCAGCTCCTGCAGATCTGCGGAGATGTCGAAGCTGTCCTCGGCGCCGCGGTGCACGCCGCCGATCCCGCCGGTGGCAAAGACATGAATGCCCGCCATATGCGCACAGATCATCGTCGCCGCGACTGTCGTCGCGCCATCGCGACCGGCGGCGAGACAGGCGGCCAGATCTGCCCGGCTGAGCTTGGACACCGTCTTCAACCCGGCCAGATGATCGAGCTGCGCGTCGGTGATGCCGATATGGATCTGCCCGGAAAGCACCGCGATCGTGGCGGGCACGGCGCCCGCGGCCCGGACCTCGGCCTCGACCGCCCGCGCGGTTTCGACGTTCTGCGGAAAAGGCATCCCGTGGGTGATGATCGTGCTTTCGAGCGCGACGATGGGCTTGCCGGCGCTGCGGGCGGCTTCGACTTCGGGGGCGTAGATCAACGGGAGCGACATAAGAGGCCTTTGAGTTTGGTGCGAGGAGTGCGGCAGGGTTGCGGGCCTGCCCGGACGGGATATGGGCGATGACATGCGCCTCCGGCGGCCGTATTTGGGGCCAAAAGAAACGTATTGTGCAAGGATGCCTAGATCGGGGTTTCTCCCGACACATAGGCGGCCGCGGCGGCGAGAGCCTGGCTGAGCGCGTCTTCGGCGTCGGCACCGCCGAGTTCCGCGGCGATATGCGCAGCCATGAAGGTATCCCCGGCGCCGGTGATCCGGGTGACGAGCACCGAGGCAGGCGTCTGGGTGATGATCCTGTCTGCGGTGGCGACCGAGGTGGGCTTGCCTCCGTCGGTGACCAGAACCCGTGCCGCCCCCTTTGCGATCAGGGCGGCGGCCGCGGCGGGCGCCGTCTCGAATTGCGTGTGGCAGATCAGCCCGGCCTCTTCGCGATTGACGTAGAGCGTGGCCGACGGATGACCGAGGAGCGCAAGAAGCCGCTCGGCCTTGCCCGGGCTCGCCGGGGCGACCCGCAGATCTGCGGCCGCGAAGAGCGGTGACGAGGCGATGGTCTGCAGCAGCTCGACCGTCAGATTGCCGTCGAGAGCTACACAGCCCCGCCAAGGCGCCTCGGCCGTGCCGAGCATGCCGTCGGACAACGGGGCGAGGATCTTGGCCCCGGCCGCTTCGAGCGAATGCGCATCCGCAATGGCCGCGATCAGACCATTGCCTCCTTCGATCGCCATGTAGACGTCTGTCGGCAGATCCTCGGAGCGATAGATCGTGTCGGTCACCATGCCGCGCCGGATCGCGTCCGCGACGAGTTCGTCGCCTTCGGGATCGCGTCCGATGCTCGTCAGCAGCGCCGGTGTCAGCCCGAACCGCCGAAGCGTCATCGCGATGTTCATCGCGACCCCGCCCGGCAGCCGGGTGATCCGCCCGGGTACATCGGCGCCGACCTGCATGTGAATGGCGGTGCGTCCGATCACGTCCCAGAGGACCGATCCGATGCACAGGATGTCAGCTTGCGTTTTCATGGCCACCTTGTGGCCCGACCCGGCGTCTGGGGCAAGGCCCCTTTGGACGCGGCGCAGTCTGTGCTAGCCTGTTCGTGGAAACAAGGAGCGGAAACATGAAGCTAGGTGCCTTCTCGATCAGCTTGCCCGTCAAGGACATCGTCGCCTCGATGGCGTTTTACAAGACCCTGGGTTTTGCCCCGATGGGACCGGTGGAGGAGGGCGCCAAGTGGGCCATCCTCGTCAATCCGGACGGTCATATCATCGGCCTTTTCGAGGGCATGTTCGACAAGCCCATGCTCACCTTCAATCCCGGCTGGGATCAGGCCGCCCAGAATGTCGATCCGTTCGAGGATGTCCGCGCCCTGCACAGCCAGATCGCGGAGCATGGTGTGGAGACCACGCAGGTCACGCTCGAGGGCGATGCCGGTCCCGGCAGCTTTGTGGTGATCGACCCGGACGGCAACCCGATCCTGATCGATCAGCACCGCTAGCGATCACTCGGGCACATGAAACGTCAGGTTGGCCCAGAGCGTTTCCCAGACAGCGCCGGTTGCCTCGGCCAAGTCGTCTTCCGGCAGCCGCAGCACCACGGCGTCGGCCATGTAGTCGTGCCCCGCCACGACCGGTACGAGGGCGATCCCGTCCTCGTCGGTCCGGTGCAGCGTGACGGTGACTTCGCCGTCGGGCGCCCTGTCGAACAGCTCGATTTGTTCGTCGGCCCGCACCTCGCCCTGATACCAGAGCTGTAGCGGCATCCCGGCGCTGAGGTCGTCGGTAAAGGGGTTGGCTAGCGCCACGAGTTCGGTTTCCAACCAGAGCACCCGGTCGCTCCCTTCGCTGCTGCCGACGCCGATCAGCGACTTGGAGAACCGTGTGTAGGCCTCCTTGAACCCCTCTGCCGGCAGCCCGTTGACGTCGCGCACCGCAGTCACGTCGCCGAGGTCCTTGTGCTCGGCGAAGCTGATGAATTTGGCCCATTCCGTATAGGTCACGGTCGAGACCGACGACACATAGGCCGCCACGTGAAGCCCGTCGCCCATCGTGGGCATGGTCATTGCGGGGCTGTCACCGATCCGCCCGGTGACGACGGTGCTGTCATCGCCGAGGTGCAGGTCGAAGCTTTTGATCCGGTTGGGAAAAAACGCCAAATTCACCCCATCGAACTGCTGTCCGTTGACAAGCGCGGCGCTCACGTTACCGTCTATTCCAACACGCCACTCGATCGGCTCGATCCACAATTCGTGGGCGGCGAGGGGGCTGGCGACTGTAACAAGTAAGCTCAGGATGAGGCGGCGCATGATCGGTTCCTTTCAAGTTATCGCAAGGGTGTGCCTTGCGTGGGTGATGTCAAGCGCGCTGTGGTTGAGCGCCCCCAGTTCGGCCCTAGCTCACGAAGTTTTGCCCGCCATCGCCGACATGACCCAGTCGGAGGGCCAGCTGACCTTTGACCTTTCCGCCAATCTGGAGAGTTTCGTCGCCGGGATCGATCTGGCGGAGGTGGCCGATACCAACGAGGCGCCGCAGGCCGCCACATACGACGAATTGCACGCGCTGCCGCCGGCCGAGCTGGACACCGCGTTCCGCGAATTCTGGCCCCAGATGGCAGAGCGTATCACGATCAAGGTCGACGGCACCGCCCTGACGCCCACGCTGACGGCGGTAGAGGTGCCCGAGGTCGAGAACCCCGAGCTTGTCCGTACGTCGGAGATCCAGTTCACCGTCGATCTGCCCCCCGGAGCGGAGAGCGTCGTCGTCGGGTGGGACCGCGCATTCGGCACTCTGGTCATCCGGCAGATGGGTGTCGACGCCCCATATGACGGCTATCTGGAGGCGGGCGCCCAAACACCGCCGATCACGCTGGCGGGCGGCGATCAGGCCGGTCCGTGGCAGACATTCGTGAACTACATTCCGGTCGGGTTCGACCATATCGTGCCGCTCGGCCTCGATCATATCCTGTTTGTCCTCGGCCTGTTCTTCCTGTCGACCAAGATGGGGCCGCTGCTGTGGCAGATTTCGGCCTTTACGCTGGCCCATACCATAACGCTGGCGCTGGCGGCGCTTGGTTATGTCAGTGTGCCCGGCAGCATCGTGGAGCCGCTGATCGCGGCCTCCATCGTGTTTGTCGCGGTCGAGAACATCTTTGCCAGAGGGCTGAGCCCGTGGCGTCCGGTCGTCATTTTTGGCTTTGGCCTGCTGCACGGCCTGGGCTTTGCCTCGGTGCTGGGCGAATTCGGCCTGCCGCCGGGATCGTTCGTGCCGGCCCTGATCGGGTTCAACATCGGCGTCGAGCTCGGTCAGTTGGCCGTGGTGGCCGTGGCGTTCCTGATCGTGCGCGAAGCGATCCGGGTCGACATGGGCCGCAACGAAGCCGGGCTCGCGACCGGGCTCTATGGCGTCGGCACTCTGGTCGCCGGTGCTTTGGCGGTGGCCGCCTTCATGGTTCCGGGCTTCCTCGGCGGCGATCTGATGGGCGAGATTCCATTGTGGAACTTCTTCGTCCCGCTGACTCTGCTGGCCTTCCTGTGCCTGCTGTCGGTTCTCAATCGTGATCAGTTGGACGCCTATCGCCGGATCGTCGCGGTCCCGGCCTCCGTGGCGATTGCGATCGTCGGAGCCTACTGGTTTGTGGAGCGGGTGTTCCTCTAACACAAAGCGTCCGAGCCCATTACGCGGACGCGCGGGGCAGGGTGATCGAGGGGGTGGTCCTGGTGGCCACCCCCGAGCATTTGGGGGGCTGGACCGCCGGATCGGAATTGCCACTTGCCATAGCCCGACGCCCCGACTATACGGCGCGCACGATAAATCCCGCAGGCGGGGGCGGGCGGTATGGGGAGACATCCCATGACGTCCACCGGTTGGCCAACAGGCTGATCCCCCGCCGAGGTTAAAACCGGAAAAGGAAAAGACCATGGCTCTTCCCGAGTTCACCATGCGTCAGCTGCTTGAAGCTGGCGTTCACTTCGGCCACCAGACCGCACGCTGGAACCCCCGCATGGCACCGTATATCTACGGCGGCCGCAACGGGATCCACATTCTGGACCTGACACAAACCGTTCCGATGCTGGACCAGGCGCTGAACGTTATCCGTGACACCGTCGCCAAGGGCGGCCGCGTTCTGTTCGTCGGCACCAAGCGTCAGGCTCAAAAGGCCATCGCGGATGCGGCCGAGAAGTCGGCCCAGTTCTATATGAACCACCGCTGGCTCGGCGGCACGCTGACCAACTGGCAGACCGTGTCCAAATCCATCGCCCGCCTGAAGGCCATCGACGAGGCCGCCGAAAACGGCTTTGCCGGTCTGACCAAGAAAGAGCGTCTCGGCATGGAGCGCGAGCAGGGCAAACTGCAGGCGTCCCTCGGTGGTATCCGCGAGATGGGCGGCGTTCCCGACCTGATCTTCATCATCGACGTTAACAAGGAAGACCTCGCCATCGCCGAAGCCAAGAAGCTGGGCATTCCGGTCGTGGCCGTGGTTGACACCAACTGCTCGCCCAACGGCGTCGACTATGTGATCCCCGGCAACGACGACGCGGCTCGCGCCATCGCTCTCTATTGCGATCTGGCTGCCCGCGCAGCTCTCGACGGTATGAGCGCCCAGCTGGGTGCCGCTGGCGTCGACATGGGTGCCATGGAGCAGCTGGCCGAAGACGTTCTGGCCGAAGAGACTGCCGCCGCCGAATAAGGCTGCGCGTTTCGCATTATTGTTACCGCGCGGGTCTATCCCGCGCGGCTCAATTTCTCATTCCAAGGAGACCGCTATGTCGATCACAGCAAGCATGGTGAAAGAACTGCGCGAGAGCACCGGCGCAGGCATGATGGACGCCAAGAAGGCGTTGACCGAAACCGACGGCGACATGGAGGCGGCTGTCGACTGGCTGCGCACCAAGGGCCTCGCCAAGGCCGCCAAGAAATCCGGCCGCACCGCAGCCGAGGGCCTCGTGGCCGTCGCTGTCGACGGTGGCAAGGGTGTCGCTGTCGAGGTGAACTCCGAGACCGATTTCGTCGGCAAGAACGCTGAATTCCAGGGCATGGTCGGTTCGATCGCCACGGCAGCACTTGGCGTGTCCGACCTCGACAGCCTCAAGGCCGCCGAGATCAACGGCAAGCCCGTCGAAACCGTCATCACCGACGCCATCGCCAAGATCGGCGAGAACATGGCCCTGCGTCGCATGACCACGCTGGAAGGCGAGACCGTCGTGGCCTATGTCCACGCCGCCGCTGCCGAGGGCATGGGCAAGATCGGCGTTCTCGTCGCTCTGAAAGGCACCGACAACGGCATCGGCAAGCAGATTGCCATGCACGTCGCCGCCGCCAACCCGGCGTCGCTGTCCGAGGCCGACCTCGATCCGGCCGTCGTCGAGAAGGAAAAGAAGGTCCAGATCGACATCGCCCGTGAAAGCGGCAAGCCCGAAGAGGTCATCGAGAAGATGATCGTGGGTCGGATGAAGAAATACATGGCCGAAGTCACGCTGCTCAACCAGCAGTTCGTGGTGAACCCCGACCTGACCGTCGCTGCCGCCGCCAAGGAAGCCGGCGTCGAAGTGACCGGCTTTGTCCGCCTCGAAGTGGGCGAAGGCATCGAGAAGGTCGAAGAGGACTTTGCAGCCGAGGTGGCCAAGGTCGCCCAAGGCTGATCCTCGCCTATCAAAGATTCAGAAATGGCCCGCAAGAAATTGCGGGCCATTTCCTTTTTCATCAACACCTTACTCGTCAAACCTAACAAATGTGCAGGGCGGAAAAACCGCGCCTTGCGTCAACCGACCTTGCGACCTACCGGCCCCTTTGGGCCTCCGGCAAGGTGATGGCAGCGGTATCGCACCGGGAGAATGCAATACCGCGGATGCCAGATGCTTGGGGAGAAGCAAAGGGCATTGCCATCACGTGCTGCCTGCGAGGCTAACGCCTCACTGATTCAGCCCCGGATACCGGGTTAAATGCGGACCGGAGAGCCTTGAAATCGCAAGGGTTACCGATCCGCTGTTCCTAGGCCTTAGGCCACCACTCACGGAACAGCTTCATAATGCCAAATGACGCCGCGTCAGGAAAGTGGGGGAAACCCTACCTTGGGGGAATTTTCTGTCGTTTTCCCCGGCGTCAAAGGACATTATCGGTCCCGAATTAGAGATCGACGACGAACATTTGGTTGTAAAACGCCGCCTTTAGAATGGCTTGCGCGGTTGTATCGACGTCGAGCGCCTCGCGCGCCAATCGCAGATGTTTTTCGACCGTCGCCGGCGTCAGCCCAAGCAGGAACGCGGTATCTTGCGTGGTTTTGCCGTCTCCGACGTATTCGAGCACTTCGCGTTGCCGTTTGGTCAGCGTGCGCGAGCCGGTATAGGGCAGGGTGATCAGTTTCAGATGCGCCACGTTGTTCAGAACGACGATCTCGTCGCCGTGTCTTGACCAGATCTCCTCGACTTCGCGCTGGCTCATGCCTTTGCGTGCCGTCAATGCGATCGCGCCCTTGGACCGTGCGGAGACCGACCGGAAACTGATCGTGTAGCCGGCCGTCACGCCATGTTGCAGATTGAATTCAACGACTTTCCGCTCGGCCGGCGTGAACGCATCCTTGCGGGCCATTTCCTCCATCCACTGCCACGAACATGCGCCGTTGTTCTCGAGCGCCCATTTCAGCATCGGTGCGTGGAAGTAGAGGCCATCGTCGATAAAGGGCCTGATGTAGTCCTGCGACTGGTTCGTCAGCAGCACGAAATCCTGGGGATCGCCGAGCGAGCTCGAGGTGCGGTAGCGGGTGAAGCCGTAGATTATACGGTCGAACCCATAGCTCGCCATCCGGGCGCTGTGCATTGCCCAGAGCTCTTGCACATCGGCCGAGTTGGTCAGGATATCGAGATATGTCAGCAGGTCATCGTTCATGATGGCTCCGGACTGTGGACGCGGCACCATAGCCTTTGCGACCCTGTTTTTTCTTGCTCACGGTTCTAGCAGGTCTGACCAACCGGTCAAATTGGTTTTGCCGCGGCCTCCCAGCCCAGCGTCAGCGCATCCATATATTACATAATACTGATTATGCGTATTGCGTACATGCAGGCGGCACGACGGCCAACCATGCACAAGCACCCATCCCGACCGTTCTTTTGCCGAACCGTTACAGCAGCTTGATCGCCCGTTCGGAGGTATCGCGGATATGATGCTCGATGAGGCTCGACGCGAGGTCCGCATCCCGCGCGAGCGTTGCGGCCATAATGTCACGGTGTTCTTCGAACTTTCGCCCGCCGAGCCCCTGAGGCGCTCTCTTGGTTACGAAGCGATAGCGATCGAGTTGGTCGAACATCATGGAGCGCAGTCGGAACAGCCAGCGCCCCTTGCAGGCCGCCACGATGGCTTCGTGGAAGTCTCGGTGCCGCTGCACCCATTCGGAATGCCGCTCCATCCGCTCTTCCCACGGCAGACTTTCGATCAGGCTGAGCCGATGATGTTCGGCCACGATGTTGGCCTCCCAGTCGTCGTCGCCGTTCTCGATCGCATCGCGCACCGCCCGCTTTTCGAGGCTGATGAAATGCTCGGTGATCTCGATCAGCTCTTCGGCGGACACCGGCGCGACCTTGAAGCCTTTACCGGCCTCGAGCGTGACGAAGCCTTCGGAGACCAGTTGCGAGAGCGCCTCGCGCAGCGTGCCGATCCCCACGTCGAACCGCTTGGTCATGTCGGCGAACTTGAGCCGCGTCTCGGGTTCATAGACGCTGCTGACGATATCGGTGCGCAACCGCACCAGCACATCCTGCCCCGAGGACGGGTCCTTGACGGCTGCCTGGGGTTGTCCGCGTCCTTCTGGGTTCTTCTTCAACCGGGCACTCCGTTTCAATGCGACAGCAGAACACGCGGCTCTGCGCGGTAGCTTGGCGCTGCCGCCGCTTCGCTCATAGGTCACTCTGCGCGAGAAGATTTCAATGTGTTTCTTTTTGCGCCGCTTTGTTCCAAGATACCCAAAGTTTCGAAAATTGAAAGAGTTGCGAATGAAGCTGGTATCTTTCTCGACCCAAGCCGGCCCGTCATGGGGAGTGACATGCGACGGCGGCTTTGCGGATATGGGCCTTCGTTCGGCAGGCGCCTATCCCGATCTGCGGTCTTTCCTTGCCGCCGGTGCCCCCGCCGATCTGCTTTCTGGGCCGCTGAAAGCGGATGTGTCCGAGGCCGACTCACGACTGCTTCCGGTGATTCCGAATCCCGAAAAGATCGTGATGGCCGCGCTCAATTACCACGAACCGGGTGGTGATCCGGCCAAGGTGCCCGACTATCCGGTCCTCTTTTTGCGGCTGCCGTCGTCGCAGATCGCCCACGGCGATCCGCTGATCAAACCTCGCCAATCAGACCGCCTCGATTTCGAGGGAGAGCTGGCCGTAATCATCGGGAAAGCCGGTCGTCACATTCCGAAGGATCAGGCGATGGCCCATGTGGCCGGCTATTCGATCTATAACGACGGCAGCGTCCGCGATTGGCAAAAACACTCGCATCAGTTCACCCCCGGCAAGAATTTCACCGGCACCGGGGCGTTTGGCCCCTGGATGGTCGAGGCGGCCGCCCTGCCCGTTTCCGAGCGCGGTTTTTCGCTGGTCACACGGGTGAATGGCGTCGAAAAGCAGCGCACTGATACGTCGAAGATGATCTTCGATATCCCGTATCTGATCTCCTACATCTCGACCTTCGCCCCGTTGTTCCCCGGCGATGTCATCGTGACCGGCACCTGCACCGGTTTCGGCACGACCCGCACGCCGCCGGAGTTCCTGAGCCCCGGCGATGTGGTCGAGGTAGAGATCGAAGGCATCGGGACCTTGTCCAACACTGTCGAGGCAGAGCGTTAGCCACGCCGCACGATGCGGCGATTTCCCAGCATCACAGGCCGGATGTTTCCACGATGTGAAAATTTTCGAAAATATTTGTTATTGCCGAAAGTGCGTGTTAGCAAGTTGGTCAAAGGCAGCGAAGGGGGATGATGAGATGAGCTACTTGGTCAATGCGCTTGGTCATGTGCAGTTGAACGTGATCGATGTAGATGCTTTGGTCGAGGAATCGATCGCGATTCTCGGGCTGCATGTGACCAGGGAGCTGGATGGCTCCGTCTGGTTGTCCTCGAACGGTCGTCAGGCGGAACTGGTCCTGCACAAATCCTCGGAGAATTCGATCCGCTCGCTGGGGTTCGACGCGGTTTCCGAAGCCGCCGTTGCCGAGGCCGCCGAGCGCGTGGAGGCCGCCGGCTGCCGTTTGGTCAGCACCGAACCGACGCTGGAGTGCTGCGTGAAGGGCATGAGCTTTGTCACGCCGCAGGGCCACACCTTCGAGGTGCATTCTCCGATCGCCGACGAGACATATGGCCGCCGTCATGCCTCGGTCGGTATCAGCCCGCTGCGGCTGGATCATGCCAACATCACCTCGCCCGAACCCGCCGAAACCCGCCGCCATATGGAGCAGATCATGGGCCTGCGCCTGTCGGAGCGGATGGTCGACGACGGGCTGAGCTGGATGCGCGGTGCGAACCGTCTGCACCACATTCTGGGCATTGTGCGCGGGCCGACCGGGTTGCACCACTATTCGTGGGAAGTCTCTGAATTCTCTGACTATTGCCGGTTGGGCGATCTGCTCGACACGCGCGACAAGATGATTGTGTGGGGCCCCGGCCGCCACCGTCCCGGCGACAACACCTATGCCTATTACGTCGATGCCTGCGGCGCGATGGTCGAATGTGCGGGCGGCATGGCCTTTATCCACGACGACGATCGCTATGAGCCCAACATTATCACCGCGCTGAAGCGCCCCGAGAACGTTCGTGTGATGAATGTCTGGGGCGAACCGGCACCGGCGCCATGGCTGGCCCACAAGTTTCCTTGGGCCAAGCCTGCGGACGCGTGAACACTAGATACGAAGGACGGACCCTTGATCAAACTCGGTATTCTCGAAGGCTCCCTTAGAAAAGCGTCACTGTCGCGGGCAGTGGCCCGGGCGGCGGCGACCCTCGCGCCGGAGGGCTTTTCCTGCGTGGCGCTGCCCAGCACGGGCACCCTGCCCCTCTATAATCAGGATACGTTCGACGAGGGCCTGCCCGACAGCGCCTCGGCGATGTTGGCCGCCGTGGCCGATATCGACGCTCTGCTGATCGTCACGCCGGAATACAACTGGTCGATGCCCGGATCGCTGAAGAACGCCATCGACTGGATTTCGCGCGATACATCCAACCCGCTGGCGGGCAAGCCCGTCACGATCTGGAGCGTGTCGCCCGGCCTTTTGGGTGGCGCACGCGTGCACGAGGGCCTGCGCCATGTGCTGCACAGCCTTGATATGCAGATCATGGCCAAACCCGAGGTGCAGGTGGCCGGTGCCAAGGGCAAGGTGGATGTCGAGGCCGGCACGATCACCAATCCCGACACCGAAGCCTTTCTGCGCGGGCATCTGTCCGGATTTCACACGTTCTGCACCAAATGGGGCGCGGGCAACGCCTAGCGTTTGCCGCTGCAATCAGAGGACCACGAATGGAACACGATCTCACTTTCATGTCCGATGGCCTGAAGCTGTCAGGCGTTCTGCATGTGCCGGAGGGCCGCAAGCCCGGAGAGCGCCTGCCGACGTTCATCGTCTTGCACGGCTTTGTCGGCACCAAGGACAAATCCCATGTCGAATTGGTCGCCCGGATGATCGAAGAGATGGGCTATTGCGTGTTTCGCATCGATTTCCGTGGCTGTGGCCAAAGCGAAGGCGCACGTGGCGAGGTTCGTTGCTTTGACCAAGTGGCTGATACGCGCAACGCCCTGAGCTTTATCGCCCAGCGTGAGGAGGTCGACCCGGATCGGATCGGCCTGACCGGCCACAGCTTTGGCGCGGCTGTCGCGATCTTTACCGGCGGTGTCGATCAGCGTGTGGCCTGCGTCCTGTCCTTGTGTGGTTGGGGCGACGGGGAGCGCAAGTTCCGTGGTCAGCACCCTACCCCGGAGGCCTGGGACAAGTTCATGGGCATTCTGGAGGCTGGTCGCAAGCACAAGGCCGAGACCGGCGAGAGCATGTGGGTGTCGCGTTTCGACGTGGTTCCGATCCCGGAAGAGCTGCGCAAGAATCTGTCGCCGCATGCCCAGTTCGAGGTCCCTGTCGAGACGGCGATCAGCATGTACAACTTCCGCGCCGAGGACGTGGTGGCCGATATCGCCCCGCGCCCGCTGCTGCTGTTCCACACCGCCGGCGACGTCATCACCCCCATGGAGCAATCCATCAGCCTGTTCCAGAAGGCCGGAGCCAATGCCGAGTTGATGATCCCGACCGGTGTCTCGCATTTCCCGCTTTCGGACGAGGACGCGCCGCATACCCGCGCCTTGATCGATGCCTGGCTGAAGAAGTTCTTTCCCACGCCACTGACGGGCCGCGCATGAGCGTTTATCGCCCAGACGATCTGAAGGCCTACGCCGCAGCCCTCTTGCAGGCGGGTGGCTATTCCGCCGCCCATGCGGAACGCTCGGCCGATATACTTGTCTGGGCCAATGCCCGCGGTGCGAATTCACACGGTGTGCTTCGCATCCCGCGCTATATCGAGATGATCGAAGAGGGCAAGATCGACCCGGTGGCCACGCCGTCGGTGATCTCTTCGGAGGGGGCCGTTGCCGTGGTCGAGGCCGCCCGCGCCCCCGGCCCTTCCGCGATGGTCTGTGCCATGGATCAGGCCGTCGAGACTGCCGGCCGCTTTGGCATTGGCTGGTGTTCGGCCCGCAATATCACCCATGCGGGTGCCGTCGGATACTTTGCCCTCCGCGCCGCCGAGAAAGGCTATCTCGGCATTGTCATGACTGCATCGGGCCCCTTGATGGCCTATCACGGAGCGCGGGTGTCGGGCGTGTCGACCAACCCGATCGCCATTGCGGCGCCTTCAACGGGACTGCCGCTGTTGCTCGACATGTCGACCTCGACGGTGGCTTTGGGCAAGATCATGCACGCAAGGGACACCGGATCGCCCATTCCAGAGGGCTGGGCCATCGACACGCACGGCGCGCCTGCGACCGATCCGGCGCAGGTCGAGACGCTCACCCCTCTGGGCGGGCCGAAAGGCTCTGGCCTGTCGTTGATGATCGAGGTCTTGTCGAGCGTTCTGGTCTCGAACCCCGTCATCTCGACCGTGCTGTCCGGTGGCAAGGGCGCGATGAACGGTGCGGCGCTGGCGATCAGGGTCGCGGCCTTTGCCGAGCCAGACGTATTTGCCGCGCAGATCGCCGAACTGGCCCGCCAGCTCAAGGCCTTGCCGACCACGCCGGAGACCGCCGAAATCCTGATGCCCGGCGAGCGCGGGTTCCGCCTGTCGGCCGAGCGGATGACGTCTGGCATTCCGGTGGCCGATGGCACCGTCGCCCGACTGGCCGCTTTGGCCGAGCGGTTTGGCGTGGTGCCGCCCGAGCCGATGTCACCCAAGCACGCGCCTGCCTCTGCGTAGGACCGCGCCAACTTCAATGCTCTCTGGGAGGAGGCAACGATGCAAGAGACGGACCAAGATCAGCCATCCATAGCCCGCCGTGCCCTGAGCGGCGGTGTGTTGCTGGCGGTGGGTCTGGTGATGCTGTCGATTGCCTGGAGCTATCCTGTGGGCAAGCTGACCCAGATGGGTCCGGGCTTCATCCCGCGCGTGGTGGCGATCCTGATCTGTGCCTTGGCGCTGGCGATCATCCTGATCGACATCAGGGCACCTTCGGCCGAGCGTGAGGGCCGGATGCATTGGCGCGGCCTGATCTTTGTATCGGCCGCCGTCGTCATATTCGGCGTGCTGGTCGACGTGGTGGGCCTGATCCCGTCGATGTTTCTGGCCGTGGCGGTTTCGATGTTTGCCGATGACCACGCCAAGCCTCTGACCGTGCTGATCTATGCCAGCCTTGCGACCTTGGGGGGGTGGCTGTTGTTTCTTGTGGCCCTCGAATTGCCGATCCCGGCGTTCTGGAGGTAGTCGTGATAGATCAATTCCTCATTGGCCTCGGCGTCGTCCTACAACCGAATATCCTGATGTATGCGTTCATCGGCGTGTTTATCGGCCAATTGATCGGTGTCTTGCCGGGCATCGGTGCGATCACCGCGATCTCGCTCTTGTTGCCTGTGACCTTCTATCTCGATGCGACGACGTCGATGATCATGCTGGCGGGGATCTATTACGGCTCCCAATACGGTGGCTCGATCGCCTCGATCCTGCTGAACCTGCCGGGCACGCCGTCATCGGTGGTGACCTGTCTGGAGGGCTATCCGCTGGCCCAGAACCACCGGGCCGGGCTGGCGCTGTTCGTCGCAGCGTTTTCGTCGTTTGTCGGCGGCATGGTCGGCGTGGCCATTCTGGTGCTTGCCGCGATCCCGATGACGATCATCGCGCTGCGCTTTGGGGCGCCGGAATATGCGATGCTGGTGATCCTTGGTCTGCTGGCGGCCTCCCTGATCGGGACGGGGTCGCAGATCCGGTCCTTTGCCATGGTGGTGCTGGGTATCGCGCTGGGCCTTGTCGGTGCGGATGCCACCACCGGCTATTTCCGGTTTGTGGCGATGCCGGAGCTGGCCGATGGCATCAGCCTCGTGTCGCTGGCCATGGGCCTGTTCGGCGTGAGCGAGATCATTCGCAATGCCTCATATCGCAGCCCTCCCGGACCGGCATTGTCGATCAAGATGCGCGATGTGATCCCGACGCGGGCGGAAGCCCGGTCGCTTGGCTTTCCGATCCTGCGCGGCTCTGCCATCGGCAGCTTTTTCGGCGCCCTGCCCGGCACCGGTGCGGCCATCGCGTCCTTTATGGCCTATGCGATGGAGCGCCGGGTTTCGCGGACCCCGAACAAATTCGGCACCGGCCACCTGCCCGGCCTCGCCGCCCCGGAGTCCGCCAACAATGCCGCCGCTCAGACCGGGTTCATCCCGACGTTGACCCTTGGTATTCCGGGCGATGCGGTGATGGCGCTGATCATCGGGGCGCTGATCCTGAACGGCATCATTCCTGGCCCGCGTCTGATGGTCGACCAGCCGGACCTGTTCTGGGGCGTGATCGCCAGCTTTTTCGTCGGCAACATCATCCTGCTGATGATCAACATCCCGCTGATCCGGTTCTGGGTGCTGTTGCTGCGGATTCCCTATCAAAAGCTCTATCCGGTGATCATCGTAATGATCTGCGTGGGCGTGTATTCGCACCGCACCAGCGTGACCGACGTGATGCTGACGCTCGCTTTCGGTGTCCTCGGCTATCTGATGAAGAACTACCGCTTTGAGCCGGCCCCTGTTCTGCTGGGCTTTGTCCTTGGGCCGTTGTTGGAGGACAATTTCCGCCGCACGATGTTGCTCTATAGCGGAGATTTCACGATTTTCCTGACCCGCCCGATCAGTGCGGTGCTGGTCGCCTGCTCGACCCTGCTCATCCTGTTTGCGATCTGGTCGAGTATTGCCGTTCGAAGAAAGCCTGACCGCTCACCCACGTGAGCGGCGGGCAGGCCTAAATGAGACCCGAGGCTGACACACTGAATGCGGGTTTCGACAACTGGGAGGAAGACAATGATCAAGAAACTACTTATGGCGCTGCCACTGACCGTGGCTCTTGCCGTTCCATCCGTGGCGCAAGAAGGCTTTCCTGACCGTGCGCTGCGTATCGTCCACGGCTTTGGTGCAGGCGGAAACGCCGATACCGTCTCGCGGATCATGGCCGAGCAGATGTCGCAAGGACTGGGCGAGCCGGTCGTTGTCGAATCCCGCCCCGGCGCGGGTGGCACTGTCGCGTCGGGCTATGTGACGCAGCAGGATCCCGATGGCTACACCATGCAGCTGATGGTCGGAGGACACGCCGTCGCCGCGGCGCTCTATAACGAGCTGCCCTACGATTCCGTCGGCGGATACACCTTCATCTCGACCTTGGGCCAGTTCCCGTTCTTTGTCGCCGCACGTGCCGGTGAATACGAGTCGATCGATGCCATGATCGACGCCGCATTGGCAAACCCCGGCTCTCTTAAGATCGGCCATTCCGGTGTCGGCTCGACCCAGCACCTGACGGGCGAATTGCTGGCCCTGCGGACCGGTGCCGAGTTCATCCACGTGCCCTATCAGGGTGGCGCTGCGGCCAGCACCGCGCTTATGGGCGGCGAGGTCGATATCGTGATCGACACGGGCACCGTTCTGACCGGTCAGGCCGAAGCTGGTGTCTATGACATCCTCGCGGCCACCTCGGCTGAACGCTGGCCGGATATGCCGGACGTGCCGACCCTGTCAGAGACCGTCGCTCCTGGGTTTGACGTGGTCTCCTGGACGGCCATCGGGATGCCCGCAGGTGTGGACGATGAAATCGCGGCCCGTATCCGCAGCGAAGTTCATGCCGCTCTTGACAACCCCGAGGTGCGCGACCGTATCGCCGCACTCGGGGCCAATCCGGGTGGTTCCACCGGCGAAGAGCTGCAAGCTCTGATCGAAGGCCAGATCGCCGTCTGGACGGACGTGATCGAGACCGCCGGCATCGAAAAGCGCTAAAAAGCACTGGCCCGACAGCACGAAGCTGTCGGGCCGTCCTCATCGTTCAACCCGGAGGGAACCTGAGTATGAGCACGACCAAGCCAGAGGACCTCTATGCGACCATGTTGCGCCAATCGCTCTACGTAATCACCACGACCCCTGCCCGCGGCCCGGGAATGCAGGACGTCTTGCCAGCCCATCTGGAGTATCAGATCAAGATGGAGCGCGACGGAATTCTGTTCGGCGCAGGGCCCCTGTTTGAAGAAGGCTCTGACGTCCCCTATGGCGGGATGATCATCGTCCGCGCCAAGGACGAGGCCGAAGCCCGCGCCCATGCCGATGCCGATCCGTTTCACGCCGCCGGCCTGCGCCAATACACCCTGAATCGCTGGATGCTCAACGAGGGTGCAATGACCTTTACGGTTCGCTATTCTGACCAGACCGCTGTCATTGGCGGCTGAGCCGACACAGCGTTTTCACAATCTTCACCACCAAAGGACATCCGATGATTTACGAGATGCGTGTATACTCTTGCGTTCCGGGCGGGATGCCGCCCCTGCTGGAGCGGTTCGAGACCACGACCCTGCGCATTTGGGAGCGGCTGGGACTGCGTCCTGCCGGGTTTTTCACCACGCTCATCGGCCCGTCCAATCACGATCTGACCTATTTCCTCGCGTGGGAGTCGATGGAAGAGCGTGAACGCCTCTGGAATACCTTCGCCACCGACCCCGAATGGGTGGCCGCGCGCACCGCCCATCAGGAAAAGCACGGAGAGGTCGTGGCCCGGATCGCCAGCAGCTTCCTCGCGCCGACCGCCTTTTCGACGGTCCGCTAGGTCTTGGTGATGGGTGACACGCCTCAAACCGCGCCCACCGGAGCCCTGACCGGCGTGCGGATCCTCGACATGACCCGCATCCTTGCCGGCCCCTGGGCCACCCAGATTTTGGCGGATATGGGGGCGGAGGTGATCAAGATCGAGCGGCCCGGTGCCGGAGACGACACCCGAAGCTGGGGGCCGCCGACGATCACAGACGATGGAGGCGAGGATCACGGCGCCGCCTATTTCCACGCGGCGAACCGCGGCAAGAAATCGGTGACCGTCGACATGGCGCACCCCGAGGGGCAACGCATTCTGCACGCCTTGGCCGCGAAATCCGATGCGGTCATCGAGAATTTCAAGGTTGGCGGGCTTGCGAAGTATCGCCTCGACTACGCCGCCCTCAGCGCGATCAAGCCCGATATCGTCTATTGCTCGATCACCGGATTCGGCCAGACCGGCCCCTATGCAGATCGTGCGGGATACGATTTTCTGATCCAGGCGATGGGTGGCCTCATGAGCGTGACAGGTCAGCCCGACGGCGCGCCGGGGGCCGAGCCGATGAAGGTCGGCGTCGCGCTGACCGACGTTCTGACCGGGCTCTATGCCGTCATCGGCATCCTGTCGGCGCTCCGCCACCGCGATGCGACGGGCGAAGGCCAACATATCGACATGTCCCTTCTCGACGTGCAGGTGGCCACCCTTGCCAATCAAGCGATGAACTATCTGGCGACCGGCACGTCGCCGGGGAGGCTGGGCAATGCCCATCCAAGCATCGTGCCCTATCAGGCCTTTGCCACGAGCGACGGCCACGTAATCCTTGCCATCGGCAACGACGGTCAGTTCGCCCGCTTTTGCGAGGTCGCCGGCGCGCCGGGCCTTGCGGCCGATCCGCGCTTTGCCACCAACCCCGAACGGGTCCGCAACCGTGACACCCTCATCCCGATCTTGCGCGGCATCATGACCGGCCGCAGCATGGACGATTGGATCGCCCAGCTGAATGCCGCCAGCGTCCCGGTGGGCCCGATCAACGACATCGAACGGGTCTTTGCCGATCCGCAGGTGCAGGCCCGTGGGATGCAAACCGAACCGATGACCCCTGAAGGGCGGGCGCTGAAAGGCGTGGCCTCGCCGTTGAAGCTGTCGCGGACGCCGCCTATCGCGCCGATTGCCGCGCCGAGACTGGGGGCCGACACGCTGTCAATCCTGTCGTCGCTGCTTGATCCGAGCGATTTCGATATGGACCGGCTGCTGACCGAAGGCGTCATCTCTGACCTACCTTCTGGCGCCAATCATACTGAGGAAGAATGACCGACAAACTCTTGATTACACAGGCGGACGGCATCGCAACGCTGACGTTGAACATGCCGGAACTGCGCAACCCGATCACCGACGCGGATATGGTCGACGAGATTTGCGCCGCGATGGAGTGGTTGAACCGCGACCATTCTGTTCGCTGTGCCATTCTGACCGGCGCCGGCAAAGCGTTTTCCTCGGGCGGCAATCTCAAGCACATGCGCGACAAGGAGGGCATCTTCGGTGGTGACGCGATCACCGTGCGCAATGGATATCGGGCCGGTATCCAACGGGTTGCCAAGGCCGTCTGGTCCGTCGAGGTGCCTCTGATCGCTGCGGTGAATGGCCCCGCCTATGGGGCCGGTTGCGATCTGACGCTATTTTGCGACATTCGGATCGCCTCGGAAACGGCTGTATTTGCAGAAAACTTCGTCAATGTCGGTATCATTTCCGGCGACGGCGGTGCGTGGATCCTGCCGCGTCAGGTCGGCCTGTCTCGTGCGGCCGAGATGGCCTTTACCGCCGACCCCATCGACGCTCAGACGGCGCTGGCCTGGGGGCTGGTGTCTCAGGTGACGTCGCCCGACACGTTGTTGGATACGGCGATGGATCTTGCCCGTCGGATCGCACGCAATCCGCCGCGTCAATTGCGCCTGACGAAACGTCTGATGCGCGAAGGCACCGTCTCCAGTCTTGAGCAAATCCTAGAGTTGTCAGCGGCTTATCAGGGTGCTGTTCATCAAACGGCAGACCATGAGGAGGCCGTGGCTGCCTTGCTCGAGCGCCGCGAAGGCAAGTTCACCGGCACATGACCACAGCGCCTTAAGCGGGACCGAAGCTGTCTGCAAAGAAGCGCAGCCAATTGCCGCCCATGATCCCGTCGATTTCATCCGCATCGAGGCCGGTCTCGGAGAGCCCTTCACGGATGTTGCCGAAATCCCGGTTGTCGTTGAACCAGTCCGGCATAGGCGGAAATCCGGGGTTTGCAGCGGAGCCTTCGCCGTAGTCGACCTGTTTGGTCCAACGCCCGGAGCGCATCCAGTCGACGACGCTGTCGGGCTGGTCCTGGCAGAGGTCGGTTCCGATGCCGAGGTTTTCCGCGCCCATCAACTCTGCGGTCCGTGCGATCATCTCGCAAAAGCTGGTCAGGGAACATTCGCTTCCCCGTGCAAGATGATGGGGATAAACCGAAAATCCAAGCATACCACCGCTGCGCCCCAGGGCCCGTAGCACGTCGTCGGACTTGTTGCGGAGTGCAGGATGCCAATCGTGCGGATTGGCATGGGTTATGGCGATAGGCCGGGTGGAATGCTCGATGGCCTCCAGAGTAGACCGCTCGCCCGAATGGCTCATATCGACCACGAGACCGACCCTGTTCATTTCGGTCACGACGGCGCGTCCCATACGCGTCAGCCCGGTGTCGTCGTCCTCATAGCAGCCCGACGCCAGGAGCGATTGATTGTTATAAGTCAACTGCATGAAGCGCAAACCTAATGTGTGCATGATCTCGACGAGGCCGATGTCGTCCTCGATGCAACTGGGGTTCTGGCTGCCAAAGAAAATCGCCGTGCGACCGGTCTCCTGCGCCTTCTTCACGTCTTTGGCTGTGCGCCCTTGAAAGATCAGGTTCGGAAACTGCTCGAACCAGCGGTTCCATTGCTCGATGACCAGCACGGTTTCCCGAAAGGTTTCGTGATAGGTGATCGTGACGTGGACAGCGTCCACCCGACCGGCACGCATCTGGCGGAAGACCTTCTCGGACCAGTTGGCGTATTGCAGCCCGTCGATAAGGGGTGATGTCATAGTCTTGCCTCAGTGCTTTACCGTGAGCCCGGATGGTGTCTGGGCGAGGCATGCGGCCCCGGTGTCCGTGATCAGGATGGGCTCGGTGATCTCGATCCCGCCATCGTCCAGCCAAAGGCCGGGCATCAGGTGAAATGTCATCCCCGGCTGCAACACGGTCGTGTCCGAACCGCGCAGCGACATGGTGCGTTCGCCCCAGTCGGGTGGATAGCTGAGTCCGATTGCATAGCCGCACCGGCTGTCCTTGTGGTGCCCATGTTTGGCCAGAGCGGCGTTGAAGGCCCGTGCGACGTCACCGCATGTTTGCCCCGGACGTGCGGCGGTCAGGGCGGCATTGGTGGCCGCCTGTATGGCATCTGCGGCGTGCAGATAGGCGTCGGGCGCATGAGCCAGCACCAATGTCCGCGATTGCGGAGCGTGATAGCGCCGGTAGACCCCGGCGATCTCAAAGAAGGTCGGGACCCCGGCGACGAGCGGACTGTCGTCCCAGGTCAGGTGGGGTGCGGTGGCGTCCATGCCGGAGGGCGCCATCGGCACGACGGCCGGGTAGTCGCCCCAATGGCCGTCTGCCCCGAGCGTCCCGGATCTCTGGATCTCCGCGACCAGAACATTCTTGGCAAGTCCCGGTTCCGCCACCTCGACGATGCGCGCGTGCATGGCCGTCACGATGGCGGCGGCGCGTCGCATGTAGGTGATCTCGCGGTCGGACTTTACCGCCCGTTGCCAATTCACCAGCCCGGTGGCATCGCGCCAATTCGCCTTTGGGCATTGCATCAGAAGCGCATTGTAAGCCGCTGCGCTGAAATAGTAATTGTCCATTTCGACGCCAACGCTCCGATACGCCCAGCCAAGATCGTGCAGGTGCCGCGAGAGGTCCTCCATCGGGTGTTTCGCCGGGTTCTGGACGTAGCTGTCGTCGTAGCCCAGAAGCTGTTCGTCGCCCATCCAGACGGTGCGGATCGCGCCGGCCCGGTCCATTGCGCGCCCCCACCAGAGCGGATCGCCCGATGGGCCGAGGATCACCGCCTGATGGACATAGAAGGACCACCCGTCATAGCCGGTGAGCCACGCGATGTTGGAAGGGTCGCTGACGATCAGCACGTCGATACCGGCTGCATCCATCGCCGTCCGGGTCTTTTCGATCCGGCTGGCGTATTCGGCGTCGGTAAAGGCGGGCTTTGGATTGACCATGGCCCTAGAGTGACCGGATCTCGGCGTCGCGCAAGGGCTTTGAGTTTGGAAGCTTCGATCTTGCGCTGACTGGCGCGGACTGTTTCCGAACTGTCTCAGCCCCTAGCCGAGCGCATAGCCAGAGCCGCGGACCGTTCTCACGGGATCGGCGCCGCCGTTCTTGCACAGCACCTTGCGCAGTCGGCCGACATGCACATCGACGGTGCGGGTATCGACGTAGATATCGCGCCCCCAGACCCGGTCGAGCAGTTGCTCGCGGCTCCAGACGCGACCGGGCTTTTCCATCAGTGTGGAGAGCAGCCGGAACTCCGTCGGACCGAGCTTGAGCTGTTGATCGGCGCGGCTGACACGGTGCGTCTCGGCATCGAGGGTGATGTCGTCGTAGGTGAGCACTTCGCCCACCGTGGCCGGCCGGACCCGCCGCAGTTGCGTGCGCACACGCGCCATCAGCTCGCTGACCGAGTAAGGCTTGACCACGTAGTCATCGGCGCCGGTTTCCAGCCCCCGCACCCTGTCGCCCTCTTCGGACCGGGCCGACAGCATGATGATCGGCACGCCACGCGTGTGGGCCCGCGCCTTGAGTTGCCGACACACCTCGATCCCCGAGACGGACGGCAGCATCCAGTCGAGCACGATCACGTCGGGGAGGTCTTCTTCGACGAGAAGCAGAGCCTCTTCGCCATCGGCAGCCTGCGACGTGCGGTAGCCTTCGGACCCGAGATTATAGCTGAGCACCTCGCGCTGAGCGGATTCATCCTCGACGATGAGGACATGTGGCTGTTGGCTGAGCATCCGGGTCAGGCCCCTTCGTCATGCGTCACGTAAGAGGTCTTGTCGCCCTTCGGACGGTTTTCCTCGGGCATGGAGCCGGTGGCCACATAGACGACCTGTTCGGCCATATTGGTCACCAGATCACCCATCCTTTCGATGTTCTTGGCGATGAAGTGCAGGTGCATGCACGCCGTGATGTTGCGGGGATCTTCCATCATATGCGTGAGGAATTCCCGGAACAGCGCGTTATACATCTGGTCGATGTCCTGATCGCGGTTGATCACGTCCTCGGCGAGTTCCGCATCGCGCGCGACGAAGGCGTCGAGCGTGTCCTTGAGCATCGCCTGCACGTCGCGCCCCATCCGCTTGAGCGTCGCGTCCGAGCCGGTGATGGGCCGCAATTCGGCCAGCACGGAGGTCCGCTTGGCGATGTTCTTGGCATAGTCTCCGACGCGCTCCAGCGAACCGGCCAATTTCAGCACCGACAGGATGATCCGCAGATCCTTGGACATCGGCGCCCTCAGCGCGATGGTGCGCGCGGCCTCTTCGTTGATCTTTTCCTCGAGGTCGTCGATCACCTTGTCGCCGGCCCGCACCTTTTCGGCCAGTTCCAGATCCCGCGACACCAGGGATTTGGTTCCGTCGAGGATGGCCGCTTCGACCAGACCGCCCATCTTGATGATCATGGCCTGAATGGCCTCGAGATCCCGGTCGTAGGCCGAGACGATATGCTGTTCGTTCATGGCGTTCTCCTTAGCCGATCCGGCCGGTGATATAGCTTTCGGTGCGCGGGTCTTCGGGATTGGTGAAGATCTCGCCGGTCTCGCCGTATTCCACGAGGTTGCCCAGATGGAAGAAGGCGGTCTTCTGGCTGACCCGCGCGGCCTGCTGCATGGAGTGGGTGACGATCACGACCGAGTAGCTCTGCCGCAGCTCGTCGATCAGCTCTTCGACCTGAGCGGTGGCGATCGGATCGAGCGCCGAGCAAGGCTCGTCCATCAGCAGAACCTCGGGTTCGGTGGCGACGGCCCGCGCGATGCAGAGCCGTTGTTGCTGTCCGCCGGACAGCCCGGTGCCGGGGGCGTTGAGCCGGTCCTTGACCTCGTCCCAGATCGCACCGCGCCGGAGCGCCTTTTCGACGATTTCGTCGAGCTCTGCCTTGTTGCGCGCAAGCCCGTGGATCTTGGGGCCGTAGGCCACATTGTCGTAGATCGACTTGGGGAACGGGTTCGGCTTTTGGAACACCATGCCGACCTTGGCCCGAAGCTGCACCGGATCGACGCGGGGGTCGTAGATGTCCTCGTTGTCGATCAGGATATCACCCTCCACACGGCAAATGCTGATCGTGTCGTTCATCCGGTTCAGGCACCGCAGGAACGTGGATTTGCCACAGCCGGACGGCCCGATGAAGGCGGTGACGGTCTTGTCGGCAATCTCGACGCTAACGTCCTTGATGGCGTGGTTGTCACCGTAATACACCTGCACGCCGCGGGCTGTGATCTTGGTTTGCTTCATGTCCACGGCTCTTTCGATTTGTCTCATGTCATTCATTTCGGTGCCCTCCTACCAGCGCCGTTCAAAGCGGCGGCGGAGCAGGATTGCGATGATATTCATCGTCATCAGGAACACCAGCAGCACGATAATGCCACCCCATGCCCGCTCGTAATAGGCCGGATCGGCACGCTTCGCCCATTCATAGATCTGCGCGGGCATGGCCGAGTTCGGATCGAGAAACCCTGATGCGAGCCCGTCCGGATAGTTGGACGCGATGAAACCGACCATGCCGATCAGCAGGAGGGGCGCGGTTTCGCCAAGAGCCTGCGCCAGTCCGATGATCGTGCCGGTCAGGATGCCGGGCATCGCCAGCGGCAGCACATGGTGGAACACCGACTGCATTTTCGATGCCCCGACCCCAAGCGCCGCATCCCGGATCGACGGCGGCACCGATTTCAGGGACGCCCGCGTCGAGATGATGATCGTCGGCAGCGTCATCAGCGTCAGCACGAGGCCACCGACCAGCGGTGCCGACTGCGGCAGGTGCATGATCTGGATGAAGATGGCGAGCCCGAGGATACCGAAGACGATCGACGGCACCGCGGCGAGGTTCGAGATGTTCACCTCGATGAAGTCGGTGAACTTGTTCTGCGGTGCGAACTCTTCGAGGTAGATAGACGCGGCGACCCCGATCGGCAGAGACAAGAACAGCACCACCAGCATCATGAAGAAGCTGCCGAGCATCGACACCCCGATCCCGGCCTGCTCTGGCCGCGATTCCGAGGCGTCGGCGCCGGTGATGAAGGCGAGGTTCCACCGCTTTTCCACCACTCCCGCGTCGAGCATCTGATCGACGATATCGAGATGCGGCGGCCCGAGGTTTCTGTCACGTGCCAGGCTTTCGCGGGTGACCCGCCCCTTGAGGTAGCCATCGACCCGGCTGGAGGCCAGCACGTTGAACGTGACTGTTTGCCCAACCAGCGACGGGTCGGCGAGCACAGTATCGCGAATTTGCGCGGCCGCGCTGGCCGAGACCATCAGCGGCAGCGCCCCCGCAGGCAGCGGGCTTTCGATCTCGTTGGCAGCCATGGTGTTGGCCACGGCCTCGGCGATGATCTGGGTGTAGCCCAGCGTCGTGACCTTTGCGATTTCGTCCCGGTCGCCGGTGCCGTTCGGATCGAGCTTTTCGGCGTTCAGCGTCACGTCGAGGCTGATGTAGGTCTGGCTGAATGCGGTCGATCCGTTCGAGACGATCGCGGTCAGCAACGTGACGAGGAAGAACAGCCCGATCAGCAACGCACCGATGCCATAGGCCTTGAACCGGGTCTCGGCGGCGTTGCGCTTCTTGGTCCGGGCGTCGACGGCCAGCAGGGAGCCATGTTTGGACGACGGCTGGGAGGCGGTCTGATCGGTCATTCGTATTGCTCCCGGTATTTGCGGACGATCCACAGGGCGAAGATGTTCAGCCCCAGTGTGATCACGAAGAGGGTCATGCCCAAGGCAAAGGCGACAAGCGCCTCGGGCGAGGAGAAGTCGGCGTCACCGGTGAGCTGGCTGACGATCTTGGCGGTGACGGTGGTCATCGCCTCGAACGGGTTGAGCGACAGCTTGGCCGCGGCCCCTGCCCCCAGCACGACGATCATCGTCTCGCCGATGGCGCGTGACGCCGCCAGCAGGATCGCTCCGACGATCCCTGGCAAGGCGGCGGGCAGCACGACCTGCCGCACCGTCTCGGATTTCGTGGCGCCCAGACCCAGCGACCCGTCCCGCATGGTTTGCGGAACCGCGTTGATGATGTCGTCGGAGAGCGACGATACGAAGGGGATCAACATGATCCCCATGACGAGCCCCGCGGTCATCACGGCGGTACCGCCCTGCATCCAGCCGACGCCGGCAAAGCCGCCCTCGCCAAAGACGCTGACCAGCAGCGGCCCGACGGTCAGCAGCGCAAAGAGGCCGTAGACGATGGTGGGGATGCCGGCGAGCACTTCGAGCATCGGCTTGGCGAAGGCCCGGATGCGCGGCGTGGCGTATTCCGACAGGTAGATCGCCGCAAAGAGCCCGATCGGCACCGCAACCGCCAGCGCGATGACCGAGATGTAGAGCGTGCCCCACAGCAACGGCAGGATGCCCAGCGACGAGCCTCCGCCAAAGCTGGGCGACCATGTCAGCCCGAAGAAATAGTCCGATGCCGGGTAGAGATTGAAGAATTTGACGGTGTTGAAGATCAGCGAGAGCACAATGCCCAAGGTCGTCAGGATCGCAAAGCATGCCGCGCCGATCAGCAGCACCCTCATGCCGTGTTCCACGACGTTGCGCGCCCTGAAATCACGATGAGTCCGCAGGGTGGCGGTGATCGCACCGGCCAGTGCCACCGCGAGCACCACCACAGTCATCAGCAGCGAACCGGTGGACGACAGGGCCCGGTAGCGTTGCGCGGCCGACAGTGTCTCGGCGGTCACGTCGGAGCCGAGCGCGACCCCGACATTGGACAGTGTGGCGCGCACGTCCGTGCTGTCGCTCTGCATGTCACGGGCCTCGGCGCCGCTCAGCACGCCTTGGTCCACGGCAGCGTCGAGCCCATCGGCCACGCGCCGAACATCCGACATCACGAGGCTCATTTCGCCCGCCTCGCCCGCCGCGACGCTGCCGATCATCGGCGCGACCATACGGTTCAGCACCATCGGCTGAAGGATCAGCCAGATCACCAGCAGGATAAGCGCAGGAACCGCCGCCATCATCGCGACATTCGCCCCGTAGTAGGACGGTAGCGAATGCAGGTGCCGGGTGTTGCCCCCGACAGAGGCGAGTGCGCGTTTGCGCCCCAAAACATAACCACCCGCCGCGAGGGCGAGCACGATGAGGGCAATCCAAAGGGCGGACATGGCAGCTCCGTTCAATCAGGTGTGGGGGCGGCCCGGAGGCCACCCCCAAAGGACGATTACATATCGCCCATGGTCTGTTCGGCTTCGATCATCGCCTGAGTGTCGGCCAGTTCGGGATCGGACACGAGGCCATAGAGCGCCAGCGGCCCCCATGCGCCGGCCATATCGTCGGAGACGAAGAAGGCGGCGTATTCCTTGAGACCCGGGATCACACCGATGTGGGCCTTCTTGATGTAGAAATACAGCGGGCGTGACACCGGGTATTCGCCGGTGGCGATGCTGTCCACGGTCGGCTCGACGCCGGACATGGTGGCCACTTGCAGCTTGTCGGTGTTGTTCTCGTAGAAGGCCAGACCGAACACGCCGATGCCGTTCGGGTTGGCATCCACGCGAGCAAGGGTTTCGGTGTAGTCGCCGTCGATGTCGGTGGACAGACCGTCGGTGCGCACTGCGATGCAGGCGTCTTCGGCGGCGTCTTCGTCCATGCCCGCGGCGATCATTGCCTCATGGGCACCTGTCGCTTCGCAGCCAGCGGCCAGAACGTTTTCTTCGAACACTTCGCGTGTGCCGTGCTTTGTGCCGGGGATGAAGGCGAGGATGTCCTGATCGGGCAGGTTGGCGTCGATCTGGCTCCAGTTGGTGTAGGGGTTTTCGACGATTGCGCCATCGACCAGAACCATCGGCGCCAGGGCGTTGAACCAATGCTCGGGCGTGAAGGCGAAAGTCGGGCCATTGATGTCGGACGCGAAAACGATGCCATCGTAGCCTATCCGAACCTCGATGATGTCGGTCACGCCATTGGCTGCACAGGCTTCGATCTCGCGCTCGCGGATCGCGCGGGACGCGTTTGCGATGTCGATCTGGTTTTCACCGACGCCTTCGCAGAACCGGGCCAGACCGGCGGAGGAGCCACCGGATTCAACGACCGGTGTCGGGAAATCGAAGTTCTCGCCAAAGGCTTCTGCCACGATCGAGGCATAGGGCAGAACGGTGGACGATCCTGCAACCTGAACATTGTCGCGCGCGGCGGCGGCTGTGGTGAGGGCGGCGGTCATGGCCATTGCAGAGGTGGCCAGCTTGACGAAGGACATGAGATGCTCCTGTTTCTCAAGTGTCTAGTTTGTCGTATCGGTCCGACCCGTGAACGAGCCGCTGATGCGCCCCTGCTAGGCCGCTCACGCCACGCTTTTGTGACAGTTGTGTAAAAGTTTTATGACATGCGGCGATGCGCATGGAAATAACAACATTTTGCGGCCGACTTTCGATTGGCAGACCACTGGTTGTGATGGCGCGGTAGACCGTGACGTCGGTTTACCAGCCGATTCTGTCACGTTTCGCCCCGAATGTAAGTGTTGCATGACCGGATTCGGCGAGGCTTTGGCTAGTTCGAGGGCAGCAGGATCCGGAAGGTGCTCCCCTCGCCCAGCGTGCTGTCGACCCGCAGCCGACCCCGGTGTCGGTTGACGATGTGTTTGACGATCGCGAGCCCAAGCCCCGTGCCGCCCAGTTCGCGCGACCTGTGGCTGTCGACCCGGTAGAACCGTTCGGTCAGGCGCGGGATGTGATGCGGCTCGATCCCGTCGCCCTCGTCGGTGACGCTGAGTTGCACCGCGGGTCCTCGCAAGGCGGGTTCGTGGCCGATCTCGGTCAGCCGGACCTCGACCCGGCCGCCATGCCCGCCGTATTTGATCGCATTCTCGATCAGGTTTGTTGCCACCTGCTGAAGCTGGGCCGCATCCCCGGGCACCTGCACCGGAGACTCGGGTCCGACGAAGTCCACCTCGATCTCCGATTGTGCCGCGACGGGTGCCAGGACGTTGATGACCTGAAGGAGCACGGCGCTCAGGTCGACCAGCTCGCGCGGGCGCACTCTTTCATCCTGTTCGACCCGGCTGAGAGACAGGAGATCGTCCACCAAGCGCGCCATACGACCGGCTTCGCGCTCCATGATCCCGAGAAACCTGTCGCGGGCCTTGGCATCGTCGCGGGCGGCGCCCTTCAGGGTTTCGACGAACCCCAACAACGCGGTCAGAGGGGTGCGCAGCTCGTGGCTGACGTTGGCCACGAAGTCGCGCCTGATCTGACCGGTCTCCTCCATCGCGGTCATATCCTCGAAGCTGAGAACGACCCCGAGCCCCAGCTGCATCGGCACAGGGCCGACGGTTACCGTCCATGTGGTATCGCGCGCGCCTTCGCGACCGTAATACTGGGCGGTCCGGGTCTGCTTGTCGGCATAGGTCTGCTCCACCGCTTCGAGAAGCGCGGGCTGTCGCAGCGCGGTGATGTAGTTGCGCCCGGTGCCATCGGTTCCGAACAGACGAATGGCGGCCGTATTGACCGCCTCGACCCGTTGATTTGCCCCCACAAGGACAACGGGCATCGGCAGGACTGCAATCAACGAAGGGAGCGTGCTGGGCAGCATTTTTGTTCCTTAAGATCGGCTATCGGAAGAGACGCGGCAGGGATTTTCACTGGTTTCGGGGCGCATTTCGGGTTGAGGCCTTTGCCGCTCTGGTCCTAGAACTACGTATGAGGGTCATGATGGAGCAATGGTGCTGCGTTATTGTGACATTGGCAATGCGAAGACTTCCGTGAGCAAGGCAGCATCTTCAAGGACGAGGACGGCGCGTGACCCAGAAGATGATCGTCATCGGGCCGTTGTCGCAACTGTCGACGATGGACCGGCAGCTGCCTTCGGTTGAGGGCGTGAGCTTTGTCGATTTCGCCGACCTGCCTGCCCATTGCTTCGAAACCGAGCCGCCCGACATCATCGTATCCGCCTTGGTAGGCCCGACGTTCGACGTGCTGGATGTTGCGCGGTTTCTCGAATCCGTCGGCTTCAAGGGCGCTTATCGGGCGCTGTCGGAGGGGCTGCCCTACCCCTCCGTCGTTTTGGCCGAAGTCGCCGCGGTCGCCCCCGATCTGGATTTCGACGTTTTCATCGTTCCGTCGCGCGGCAGCATCAAGAGCGGATCGTAGCCGCCTGCACCAGCTGCGTCAGGACGCAGCCTGCGCGGAGTTGACCATCTCTTCGATCAGCAGGTCCGGCTCCTCGATCCCGACGGAGACCCGGAAGAACCCTTCTGAAATCCCCAATGCGGTCCGGTCGGCCTCGGTGAGCGCCCGGTGCGACGACGATGCCGGATGCGAGAGTGTGGTCCCGACATCCCCGAGCGTCGGCGCAAAGGCCACATCAGGCGCGGCCCGTGTCATTGCGTTGGCCGCGGCCCGGCCACCGACCAGTTCGAAACTGAGCATGTTGCCGCCACGCCCGCCCAGCAGCCCCATCGCCCGGTTGTGATCGGGGTGGTCTGGCCGGGTGGGATAGATCACCCGCGTCACGCCCGACACCTCGGCCAGTGCATCGGCCAGCCGGGTGGCGGTGGCCTGCGCCCGGTCGAAGCGAAGATCGAACGAGTGCATCCCCCGCTCGGCCAACCAGCAGTCGAACGGGCTCGGCGTCATGCCCCAGCTGGCGTTGGCGGTGTCGATCAGGGTCCGATGTTCGGGGTCTTTGCAGGCGACATACCCAAGCGTCACATCAGAATGCCCCGCGAGCAGCTTTGTCACCGAGTGGATCACGATATCCGCGCCATGCGCGAACGGCTGATACAGTCGGGGCGTGGTGAAGGTGTTGTCGACGACAAGAAGGATGCCTCTCGCATTCGCAATCTGCGCGATCCCCTCCATATCCGCGACCCGGATCGTGGGGTTCGAGATCACCTCGACGACGATCATCTTGGTATTGGGCCGTATGGCGGCCTCGATGGCGCGGGCGTCGGTCGGGTCCGCGAGGCTGGTCTCGATCCCCAGCTTTGGCAGGTCTTGCGTCATCAGACGCAGAGTCCGCCCGTAAAGCTGATCGCCGCCGACGACGTGGTCGCCTTGCTTGAGCAAGCCAAGGAAGGTGGCGCCGACGGCCGACATCCCGGAGCCTGTGACGATGCCGGCCGCCTCGAACAGATCGGGCGCCCCTTCGAGCATGTCGATCTTGGCCGCCAGCACATCGGCGTTGGGATGCCCTTCGCGGGCATAGGTGTAGCCCGTGCCATGCTCATACTGCTGATCCAGCGCATCCGGATCCGGCGAGGCATAGACCACGGAGGTTTGCAGCGGTGTGACCACGGGACGTGAGGTCGACGACGGCCAGCCGGTCCGGCGGACCAGCGATTTCGGGATGCGGGACATGGGATCAGACCTTTGTCAAAGTGTCGCGGAAGCGCCGCGCGTTCTGTTGATATTTCTCGGCCGAGGCACGCAGATTGGCGATGGCAGCTTCGTCCAGTTGCCGCACGACCTTGCCCGGCGCGCCGATGACCAGCGAGCCATCCGGAATTTCGCGCCCCTCGGGGATGATCGCTCCGGCCGCGATCAGGCAGTTGCGCCCGATCACCGCCCGATTGAGCACGATCGCCCCCATCCCGATCAGGCTGTTCTCACCAATGGTGCAGCCGTGAAGGATGGCATTGTGCCCGATCGTGCAGTTCTCCGCGATGGTCAGCGGGCAGCCCGGATCGGTGTGCAGGACGGAGTTCTCCTGAGTGTTCGATCCCTTGCCGAGGGTAATCCGCTCGTTGTCGCCCCGTATCGTGGTGCCGAACCAGACGGAGCTGTTCTCGGCTAGGGTTACCTTGCCGATGATGTGGCAACTGGGCGCGACCCACGCGCTGTCGGCAACGTCAGGAGCAATGCCGTCGAGACTGTAGATCATGGCGTTTCCTCGAATTCGGTTTGCAGTTTGCGCACGTGATCGGTCAGGCCGGGCTGTTGGCTCCGGCGGAGCCGTTCGGCGGTGACGATGCTCTTGAGTTTCGCCTCGGTCGCGTCGAGGTCATCGTTGATCAGCACGTAGTTGTAGCCGTCCCAGTGGCTGATCTCGTCCCAGCTTTTGAGCATCCTTTTGTGGATCGTCTCTGCGTCATCCTGACCGCGACTGACGAGCCTGCGGTGAAGCTCTTTGATCGACGGCGGCAGGAAGAAGACCGACAGGACATGCTGTCCGAGCGATGAATTCGAGATTTGCTGAGCGCCCTGCCAGTCCACATCGAAGAGCACGTCACGCCCGGCCTCGATCGCATCGGCCACAGGCCCCTTGGGGGAGCCATAGAAGTTGCCGAAAACGTGGGCGTGTTCCAGCATTTCGCCATTGGCGACCCGGCTCTTGAACTCTGCCTCGGTCAGGAAATGATAATCCTTTCCGTCCACTTCCCCCGGACGTGGTGCCCTTGTGGTCGCCGACACCGAAAAGCTGAGCGATGGATCCCAGTCGCGCAGCCTCCGGGTCAGCGTGGTCTTCCCCGCTCCGGAGGGTGATGACAGGATGATCAGCAGGCCGCGACGGTTCATAAGGCTATTCCACGTTCTGAATTTGCTCGCGCATCTGGTCGATGGCGGTCTTGAGGTCAAGCCCGATGGCGGTCAGCGCGGTCGACCCGGCCTTGGAGCAGAGGGTGTTGGCTTCGCGGTTGAATTCCTGCGTCAGGAAATCCAGCTTGCGCCCCAATGGGCCGCCATTGGACAGCAGATCCCGCGCGGCCGCGACATGGGCACGGAGGCGGTCGAGCTCTTCGGTGACGTCGGATTTCACGGCCAAGAGCGCCAGTTCCTGCGCGATCCGGCCCTCGTCGACTTCGGTCACGTCCTGAGCGATGCGGCGCAGCGCGGCGGTGAGGTTCGCCGAGACCTCCGAGCGTCTCGCCTCTGCAGCACTCGCGGCGGCGTCGGTGAGCCGTGAGATGGTGTTGATCTGATCGGTGATGACCGCGTGCAAGGCTTTGCCCTCGGCGGCCCGCATGTCGCAAAACGCATCCAGCAGACCTTCGAAATCCGCGATGAGGGCGGCGGGCAGTTCCGGATCGATCTCGCGCGCGGCCTGCCCCTGCAGCACCACGCCCCGCTGTCCCAGCACGTCGGCGGCGGTCGGCTGCCCGAGTGTGATGCCAAGCCCCAATGCCCTGTCCTGCACCTGATCCAGCGCGGCAAGGACCCGATCGAGCTGATCGGCGTCCAGTTGCAGACCGTTTGCCGTCTCGTCATGGGTGAGCTTCAGGTTGACGGTCACGTTTCCCCGCGCCAGCCGCGCCGCCAGCGCCCCTCGCACCGCCGCCTCGAGGCCGTCGACGGACTCGGGCAAGCGCAACCGCAGATCCAGCCCCCGTCCATTCACCCCGCGCATTTCCCATGCCCAGGAACTGGCGTTCAACGTGCCGGTCCGGCTGGCGAATGCGGTCATCGAATGGATCAAGTCAGGCTCTCCGTTTGTCGAGGTTGGCGAAGGTATCGGCAGGTAACGGTAAATGCCCCCCGGGAGCAAGTCTGACGGCGCGGCCCCTTCGGAACTGTTAACCCATTAACACTTTGGGCCGAGATATGGCGGCCGAAACCGGCTATGTATTAACACAACGTTAAGACACAGTTACAATTTGAGTCGTTGGAGGGTGAAATGACAACAGAACCAAAGGATACGAAAGCGACGGGTCCCGTGGTGCTCTCCACGTCTCATCAACCGCGCCGGGACGTGACCGTGCTGGCCGCGCTGGAGCAATACTGGCGAGGGCTTCGCTCCGCGGGCGGGCTGCCGCGTCGTGTCGACATCGATCCTGCCTGTATCGACGGCGCGCTGCCCTATACCTTCATCGCAGAGAGCGTGGCACCCGGCGTGGCCCGTTTGCGTGTTGCGGGACGTCATCTGAACGACATGGCGGCCATGGACGTTCGCGGAATGCCGCTCAGCGCCCTGTTCAGCGCCGATGCACGTCCCGCACTGGCCGAGGCGATCAGTGCCCTGCTGGAAGGCCCGGCGCTTGTCGACATGCCGATCCAGCTGCCACGCACCCTGCTGCGGCGGGGTCAGAATGGACGCCTGTTGATGATGCCGCTGCTGGACGACCGCGGCAACGTGACCCGCATTCTGGGGGCCGTCGTCATGGACGGTCTGGTTCAGGGCCGAGGGCCGCTGAAGCTGGGCATTGCCGAAGGCGGCGCGATCCGGGTCGAGCCGGTCTCGATGATGGACGAACCGGCGGTGCGTCGAGCCGAAGCACGGCCCGCCCTGCGTCTGGTCGTCAACAACGGCTAGACGCAAAAACGGCCGAGGCGCGCATGGCCCCGGCCGTTTTCTTTTGCCTCTATGCTGCAAACGGCACCCTGTCGCGGGTGCCGAACGCTGCTCTTGCCGATCAGATCGCTTCGGCTTTTTCCATCTTGCTGCGGCGCGAGGTCAGTTCCTCGGCCACGAGGAACGCCAGCTCCAGCGATTGGGACGCATTCAGACGCGGGTCGCAGGCGGTGTGATACCGGCTGGACAGGTCCTCGTCCGTCACGGCCCGGACACCGCCGGTGCATTCGGTCACGTCACGGCCGGTCATCTCGAAATGCACGCCACCGGGGATCGAACCCTCGTCGTTGTGTACGGCGAAGAACTCGCGGACTTCGCGCAGAACGCTCTCGAAGGGCCGGGTCTTGTAGCCGGAGGACGATTTGATCGTGTTGCCGTGCATCGGGTCGCAGGACCAGACGACATTGGCGCCCTCTTCCTGCACCGCCTTGATCAGGCGCGGCAGGTGTTCCCCGACCGAGCCCGCACCGAACCGTGCGATCAGCGTCAGACGCCCTGCTTCGTTGGTCGGGTTCAGCGAGGCCATCAGCGCCTTGAGATGCCCGGAGGTCATCGACGGCCCGCATTTCAGCCCGATCGGGTTCTGAACGCCCTTGCAGAATTCGACATGCGCCCCGTCCGGCTGGCGTGTCCGGTCACCAATCCAGATCATGTGTCCGGAACCGGCGAGCCATTTGCCGGTGGTGCTGTCGACGCGGGTCAACGCCTCTTCGTATTCCAGCAACAGCGCCTCGTGGCTGGTGTAGAATTCGACGGTTTCCATGGCATGAGCCGCTTCGTCCCGGATACCGGCGGCGCTCATGAAATCGAGCGTGTCTGTGATCCGGTTGGCCAGAGCCCGGTAGCGTTCCGCCTCGGGCGCACCGGTGAAGCCGAGCGTCCAGGCATGGACCTTGTGCACATCGGCGTAGCCACCTGTCGAAAAGGCCCGCAGCAGGTTCAGCGTGGCGGCGGCTTGCAGATAAGCCTGCTCCATCCGGGCCGGATCGGGGATCCGCGCCTCCGGGGTGAAGTCGAAACCGTTGATGATGTCACCGCGGTAGCTCGGCAGCTCGACGTCGCCGACCGTTTCGGTCGGTGCCGAGCGCGGCTTGGCGAACTGGCCCGCCATGCGGCCAACTTTGACCACAGGCACCTTGGCCGCGTAGGTCAGGACCATCGCCATCTGCATGGCCAGCTTGAACGTATCGCGGATACCGTCCGCCGAAAATTCGGAGAAGCTCTCGGCGCAATCGCCACCCTGCAACAAGAAGGCCTCGCCTTTGGAGACCTTGGCAAGATGGGATTTCAACTTGCGCACTTCGCCGGCAAATACCAAGGGCGGATACGACGCGATGCGGGCCTCGACGTCCTTGAGTTTCGCCTCGTCGGTATACTCGGGCATCTGAATCCGCGGTTTTGCGCGCCAATCAGATTTGTGCCACTCGGTCATTGTCTTGCTCCGTCGGTTGGAAAGCGCGCCGAAATTGCACGCCCGAACCGTCTATAGACGCCGTAAAGCCATAGGCCAATGCCAAATCCCGCAAAACCGAAGACTGTCCGTCCAAACAGCCCTCGAATGCCCTAAGCGACCATCCTTGTCGGGTTTGGATTGCCTCTTGTGGACCCGTCAATAACCTGCTGTAAATTTTGGTGCCGCAGTCAGCCAATTCGCGGCCTGTATCGGGACTGACATGGAACAAGCCGTCAAGACACTCGCTCTCGAACCGATTGGCGGCAAGCCGCGACGCTTTGTCTTTGTATTGCTGGATAATTTCACCCTCCTGTGCTTTGCCTCCGCGATGGAGAGCCTGCGCATTGCCAATAGAATGGCGGGGGCCGAGCTCTACAAATGGGTGCTGGCCGGCGAAGGCGGCGAGGTCGCCAAATGCTCTGCCGGGACGGAATTCAAGCTTCAGATGGATCTGGGCGAAGTCAGCCGTGACGACACGATCATGGTGTGCGGCGGCATCGACGTTCAGTCGGCGACGTCGCGCAGAATGCTGAACTGGTTGCGCCGCGAGGCCCGTCGCGGTGTCATCATGGGCGGCCTGTGCACGGCCGGCTATACCTTGGCCAAGGCCGGATTGCTCGACGGCAAGAAGGCCACCATCCATTGGGAAAACCAAGACAGCTTTGGCGAGGAGTTCGAGGAGGTCAAACTGACCAAGTCGGTCTTCGTGGTAGACGGCAACCGGATCACCACCGCCGGCGGCACCGCCTCGATCGACCTCATGCTCAAGCTGATTGCCGATGATCATGGCGAGGAACTGGCCAATGCGGTGGCCGATCAGCTGATCTATTCGGCCATTCGCACCGATCAGGATACGCAGCGCCTGTCGATCCCCACGCGGATCGGCGTCCGTCACCCCAAGCTGAGCCGCGTCATTCAGATGATGGAGCAGGCGATCGAGGAACCGATCAGCCCCTCTGTCCTTGCGGCCGAAGTAGGCATGTCGACCCGCCAGCTGGAGCGCCTGTTCCGACGCTATCTCAATCGCAGCCCGAAACGCTATTACATGGAACTGCGCCTCTCCAAGGCCCGCAACCTGTTGATGCAGACGGATATGAGCGTGATCAACGTGGCCCTCGCCTGCGGATTCGCGTCGCCCTCGCATTTCTCGAAGTGCTATCGCTCGCATTATGAGACGACGCCCTATCGCGAACGCGGGAGCCATTCCGCACGGTTGTCGATCTAGCGCCAACAAGAGACGCGCACCGTCTTACCCGGCGTGGGCTCGCCCCGGTTGCAACGGCGTGGCACTAGCATCCAATCTCCATTCCGGAACGACGAGTCAGTCGAGCATGCCGGACCAACCGGTGCGCGGTGACGACGACCGAGTGCGACTGGGCTTGGCCCCGTTCCGTTCCGGTTTCGCACAGTGACGCACCGTTTTCTTCGAAAACGGCGCCATACAAGGCGTTTGGCCTCTCGCTTGCTACTTCCATTTTCCAAACGGCCCGTTTAGCTTCCGCTCCAGAACCAAAAAACCAACGGGAGAACCAGTATGAAGAAACTCATCATGGCGACTGCGGCCTCGGCCGTCGTCGCGACCGGCGCATTGGCAGACGCCCACAGCACCGAAGTCAAAATCGGTGTCATCCTCGGCTTCACCGGGCCGCTGGAATCAATCACGCCGGCCATGGGTGCCGGTGCCGATCTTGCGATTGCCGAAGTGAACGCCGCAGGCGGCCTTCTGGACGGCGCAAGCGTCACGGCCATTCGTGCGGATTCGACCTGCATCGACTCGGCCGCTGCGACCGCTGCCGCAGAACGCCTGATCACCTCCGACGGCATCACCGCCATCATGGGCGCGGACTGTTCCGGTGTGACCGGCGCGATCCTGCAGAACGTCGCGCGGCCGAATGGCGTCGTGATGATCTCGCCATCGGCGACTTCGCCGGGCCTGACCTCGGCAGAAGACGACGGCCTGTTCTTCCGCGTCGCCCCCTCCGATGCCCGTCAAGGCGAAGTGCTGGCAACCGTGCTTTCGGAGCGCGGCATTGAATCCATCGCGATTTCTTACACCAACAACGACTACGGCAAGGGCCTTGCAGACAGCATCCAGGCTGCCTTCGAAGCCACCGGCGGCACCGTGACGCTGGTGTCGGCACATGAAGACGGCAAGGGCGACTATTCCGCCGAAGTCGGCGCCCTGGCCTCGGCTGGCGGTGACGCTCTCGTCGTGGCCGGCTATGTCGACCAAGGCGGCAAGGGGATCATCGAATCCTCGCTCGACTCGGGTGCATTCGACATCTTCGTGCTGCCGGACGGCATGTATGGTCAGGCGCTGCTCGACGAAGTCGGAGCCGACATGGGCGGTTCGTTCGGCCTGTTGCCCGGTTCCGACAGTGCAGGCGCTGCGACCTTCGCAGAGATCGCGACTGCCGCCGACCTCGACCCGACCTCGGTCTATCTGGGCGAAAGCTACGATTCCGCGGCTCTCTTGATGCTGGCCATGCAATCGGCCGGATCGTCGGCTTCGGCTGATTTCGCAAGCCACGTGATGACCGTCGCCAATGCGCCGGGCGAGCCGATTGGCCCGGGTGAGCTGGCCAAGGGCTTGGAAATCCTCGCGAATGGCGGCGAGATCGACTATGTCGGCGCAACCGCCGTCGAGCTGATCGGACCCGGTGAGGCCAGCGGCGCGTTCCGTGAGTACACCATCGAAGATGGCGCTTACGACTTCGTCGGCTTCCGCTGATCCATCCAACCAATTGCGCGGCCCAAGGAAACTTGGGCCGCGCATCCATAACCGACCGATGGGCGCGAACTTTGCCGCGTAACCGATTGGCGAAACAGGGGAAGCCTGCATGATTGTAGTCGAGGATCTGCACAAGCACTTTGGCGGATTTCATGCCGTTGACGGCGCCTCTCTCGAGATCAAATCCGGGTCGATCACCGGTTTGATCGGCCCCAATGGCGCGGGCAAGACGTCTCTTTTCAACGTCATCGCAGGACGCCTGCCGCCGACCTCCGGCAAGGTGACGATGGCCGGTGAGGACATCACCGGATTGCCGCCACATGTGTTGTTTCACAAGGGCTTGCTGCGCACTTTTCAGATCGCGCATGAATTCTCGAGCATGACTGTCAGAGAGAACCTGATGATGGTTCCCGGCGGTCAGAGTGGCGAGGGTCTGCTGGCGACGTGGTTCGGCCGCGGCCGCATTGCCCAAGAGGAAGCGACCCTGTTGAAGAAGGCTGATGAAGTCCTTGATTTTCTGACGATTTCGCATCTTCGAGACGAGAAGGCCGGAAACCTGTCCGGCGGCCAGAAAAAGCTGCTCGAGCTTGGTCGCACCATGATGGTCGACGCCAAGATCGTGTTTCTCGACGAGGTCGGCGCCGGTGTGAACCGCACCCTGTTGATGACGATCGCGGATGCGATTATCCGGCTAAACCGCGAAAGAGGTTACACTTTTTGCGTCATCGAACATGATATGGATTTCATCCGCAAGCTCTGTGATCCGGTCATCGTGATGGCCGAGGGCAAGGTGCTTGCCCAAGGCACCGCAGACGAGATCATGCAGAACGAGGCGGTGATCGAGGCCTATCTGGGCACCGGTCTCAAGAACAAAGAAAAGGCGGGTTAATGGCCCCTATCGTTTTTGGACAATGCGTCGGTATCACGTCGGTACCCGGTCGGTGTGAATACCGACTGTTGCGCGGACCGCAAAGCGTTCTTAACCAAGGGGTCCGCTCATGACCGAGCCATTTCTGATCGGTGACCGGATGACCGGCGGCTATGGCAAGGGCGCGGACATTCTGCACGACTGCACCATCGCCGTGGACAAGGGCAAGATCGCCGTCATCGTCGGCCCCAACGGTGCGGGCAAGTCGACCGCGATGAAGGCCGTCTTCGGGATGCTCAACCTGCGCTCGGGGGCCGTGCGCATCGAGGGCGAGGATATCACCGCGCTGTCCCCGCAAGATCGCGTCGCCAAGGGCATGGCCTTCGTGCCGCAGACCTCGAACATCTTTCCGTCGATGACCGTCGAGGAAAACCTCGAGATGGGTGCGTTTCTGCGCCGCGACGATATCCGCAAGACCATCGAGCAGGTCTATGATTTGTTCCCGATCCTGCGCGACAAGCGTCGTCAGAATGCCGGTGAACTCAGCGGTGGTCAGCGCCAGCAGGTCGCTGTGGGCCGCGCTTTGATGACGCAACCCAAGGTGCTGATGCTAGACGAGCCGACCGCCGGGGTCAGCCCCATCGTCATGGACGAGTTGTTCGACCGCATCATCGAGGTCGCCCGCGCGGGCATCACCATCCTGATGGTCGAGCAGAACGCCAAGCAGGCGCTGGACATTGCCGATATCGGTTACGTTCTGGTGCAGGGGGCCAACGCGCATACCGGGTCGGGTGAGGAGCTTCTGCAAGACCCCGAAGTGCGCCGGACGTTTCTGGGGGGATGAGGATGTTTGCAAAGACCATGCCATTGGCCGCTGTTCTTGCGATCTGTGCCACGTCCGCAGTTGCGACCAGCCAGCGCGAATGCCTGTTCGAGCGGCAATTCTTTGACGGTGTCGCGCGCACCGTGGCTTTGCCGATCTCGATTGCCTGGAACGGGTCGCGCGGGGTTGTTCTGGTCCGCGCCGTGGACGGCGGGCAGTATGACGGCACCACCCGGACCGGCGCGAACGGGGCCATGGAGATGGATTTTCGCACCGATGTGTCGTCTGAAACGATCGCCATCGGTTCCGGCGGAGAGGCGCTTTGGGGGATCACCTTCGACAATGGCCAACTCATGCAGTACGCCGGTGCCTGTGGCCCCGCGAGGGCGCAGTGAAGCGGCTGGCCGCCATAGCCTTGTTGCTGCTATTGGCAGGCCATGCCGCTGCCGAGGGCGCGCGACTGGAGCTGTCCTGCGCATTGATGCAAAGCTGTGCCCCCGAGGGCATTTGCGAGACCGCTCCCGGCACGCCTGCGGATTTCACCATTGCCCCTGAGGGCGTGGATGCCAATGGCATGGGCCGCTATGTCGTGGCCACCGATGGGACCGATGCGCAGGCCGCTGGCCTTTCGCCTGTTGGGCCGTTTGCTTGGACCGATGCGGATGGGGCCCGTCTGAGCCTTGTTCTGACCTCGGAGCGCACCGCCCTGTTGACCCAGCAGCCCGCCGACGCCGCCACCGCGCCTTTTGTCGATTTCCTGATATGTGAGATTACCCTCTGATGGACCTGATCAACGCAATCGTGGCCTTTGCCAATTTCGTCTTTGTCCCGGCCTTGGCCTACGGCGCGCAGCTGTCGCTTGGGGCGCTGGGTGTGACCCTGATCTACGGCATTCTGCGGTTCTCGAATTTTGCTCATGGCGACACGATGGCCTTTGGCACCATGGCCACGATCCTTGTGACATGGGGATTTCAGGCGATGGGGATCAGCCTCGGGGTGCTTCCCACCGCCCTGGTCGCCCTGCCCTTTGGCATCGCGATCACGGGGTTGATGCTGCTGGGCACCGACAAGGTGGTCTACAAGTTCTACCGCAAGCAAAAGGCTGCGCCTGTGATCCTCGTGATCGTGTCGATGGGCGTGATGTTCGTGATGAACGGCATCGTCCGGTTCATCATCGGCGTCGACGATATCGACTTTGCCGACGGCGAGCGCTTTCTGATCTCGGCCCGGACGTTCAAGGCGATGACCGGGCTCGACGAGGGTCTGGCAATCCGCACCACCACGGTGATCACCCTCGTCACCGCTGCGATTGCGGTGGCGCTCCTGTTCTGGTTCCTCAACAAGACCCGCACCGGCAAATCCATGCGCGCCTTTTCCGACAACGAGGATCTGGCGCTGCTCTCGGGCATCAACCCTGAGCGGGTGGTGATGGTCACTTGGCTGATCGTGGCGGCCCTGGCGACGACGGCGGGGGTGCTCTACGGGCTGGACAAGTCGTTCAAGGCCTTCGTCTATTTCCAACTGCTCCTGCCGATCTTTGCCAGCGCCATCGTTGGCGGCCTCGGCAATCCGCTGGGGGCGATTGCCGGCGGCTTCGTCATCGCCTTTTCCGAAGTCATGGTGACCTATGCGTGGAAGAAGGTGCTCGTCTATGCGATGCCCGGCCCGCTGGAGCCTGACGGGCTCGTCCAGCTTTTGTCCACGGATTACAAATTCGCCGTCAGTTTCGCGATCCTGATCATCGTGCTGCTGTTCAAGCCCACCGGCCTGTTCAAAGGACAATCGGTATGACCCCTGTTATGCGCAATACCGCCCTGTTCGGCCTGATGGCCGCACTGCTCATCGGCACCGGAATGGTCCAGGGCTGGAACCTCGCCCTGACGATCCTGAACATGGGGCTGATTTCGGCCATTCTGGCCTTGGGCGTGAACCTTCAGTGGGGCTTTGCGGGCCTGTTCAACATCGGGATCATGGGCTTCATCGCCTTGGGCGGGCTGGCCACGGTGCTGGTGTCGATGCCCGCGACCGAGGGGGCTTTCGCGGCGGGCGGTGTGCGGATCATTCTGGCACTGATCCTCGGGGCTGCGACGATCGTGGGCGCGGTGCTGGTCCAGACGCGGATGGCCAAGGGCAGGCTTCGGGCGCTGTCGACCGTCGCCGTGCTGATCGTGGGATTCTTCGTTTTCAGAGCGGTCTTCGATCCGGGTGTCGAGGCGATCGAGGCGATCAACCCCGCTTCCACCGGCTATCTCGGCGGTCTGGGGCTGCCGGTGCTGATCGCTTGGCCAGTCGGTGGGCTGTTGGCCGCCGGTGCCGCGTGGATCATCGGCAAGACGGCGCTGGGGCTGCGGTCCGACTACCTCGCAATCGCCACGCTGGGCATCGCGGAGATCATCCTTGCCGTGCTCAAGAACGAGGACTGGTTGACGCGCGGCGTCAAAAACGTGGTCGGCATCCCGAGGCCGGTGCCCTACGAGGTGGACCTTCAGCAGGACGTCGGCTTCATCGAGCGGGCCGCGGGGCTGGGGCTCGACCCGGTAAACGCCTCCACGCTCTATGTGAAATTCGCCTACGGGGTGCTGTTCCTGATCGTGCTGCTGCTCCTGCTTTGGCTGGTCCAGAAGGCGCTGCATTCGCCTTGGGGGCGGATGATGCGGGCGATCCGCGACAATGAGGTCGCCGCCGAAGCCATGGGCAAGGACGTCAAGGGACGGCACCTGCAGATCTTTATCCTCGGCTCCGCGATCTGCGGACTGGCCGGAGCAATGATGACCACGCTCGACGGACAGCTAACGCCGACCTCCTACCAGCCGCTGCGGTTTACCTTCCTGATCTGGGTGATGGTCATCGTCGGCGGATCAGGAAACAACTTCGGCGCGGTGCTGGGCGGGATGCTGATCTGGTGGCTCTGGGTGATGGTCGAGCCGATCGGACTTTGGCTGATGGGCGTGATCACTTCGGGCATGGCCGACGGGAGCTGGCTCAAGGATCACCTGATCGAAAGTGCCGCTCAAATGCGATTGCTCACGATGGGCGTGATCTTGTTGCTGATGCTGCGCTTCAGCCCGAGGGGATTGATTCCCGAGAGGTAAGCGACTGCCTCCGGCGGGGATATTTCTGACCCAAAGAAGCAGGGCGCGGCGCCCCATTCTTTGGGTTTCAAATATCCCCGCGCGGAGCGCAAATCGCGCGAAGCGCATATGGAATGCGCCGAAGGCGCGCTATTGGATCAGCTGTCCATCGCGCGCAGCCGCTTGAACAGGGAGGAGGTGTCCCAGCGCCCGCCGCCCATTTTCTGTACGTCCTTGTAGAACTGGTCGACCAGAGCCGTGACCGGCAGCGACGCTCCCGTCTCGTCCGCCGCGTCGAGGCAGATCCCCAGATCCTTGCGCATCCAGTCGACCGCAAAACCGTGTTCGAAGTGGTCGTCCAGCATGGTTTGATACCGGTTCGACATTTGCCAAGAGCCGGCCGCCCCCTGGCTGATCACCTCGACGACGGCCGCGCCGTCGAGCCCGGCCTTTTCGGCGAAGTGTAACGCTTCGGACAATCCCTGCACCAGCCCTGCGATGGCGATCTGGTTGCTCATCTTGGTCAGCTGGCCCGCGCCGCTGTCCCCGAGCCGTTTGCAGATCTTGGCGTAGCTGTTGATCACCGGCGCCGCCTTTTCGAAGGCCGCCGCGTCGCCGCCGCACATGACGGACAATTGTCCGTTCTCGGCGCCGGCCTGTCCGCCCGACACCGGCCCGTCGACAAAGCTGACCCCGAGGCCCGCCGCCACGTCGTAGAGTTCCCGCGTGACTTTTGCCGAGACGGTGGTGTGATCCACGAAGATCGTGCCTTTGCGCATCCCGCCAAAGGCCCCGTCGTCACCGAGGCAGACCCCGCGCAGGTCATCGTCGTTGCCGACGCAGGACATCACGAAATCGGCCCCCGTCGCCGCTTCGCGCGGCGTCTTGGCGGTCTGTCCCTTGTGTTCCTTCGCCCAGGCCTCGGCCTTGGATGCCGTCCGGTTGTAGACCGTCACATCGTGCCCGGCCGCCGCCAGATGCCCCGCCATCGGGTAGCCCATGACCCCCAGACCCAAAAATGCTACCTTTGCCATCGCCTTGCCCCCTCGCGCTTTGACCCAAAAACGGTTAGCGATACCTAACTGACCTGACCGGGCCGTCAACTGCGGACCCGTCTCTTGGGGGAAAGATGGCCCGACTATTTCGGTTTTTGCTTCGCATCGCAACGGGATTGATCCTGCTCGGATTGGCCGTGTTCGCCCTGACCTACTATTTCGCCGCCCGCTCTCTGCCCGACTACACCGACACCCGGTCGGTCGCCGGCCTGACCGCACCGATCGAAATCGTCCGTGATACCTCCAACGTTCCCCATGTCTTTGGCCGGACCGATGCCGACGTCTATTTCGGCCTCGGTTATGCCCATGCCCAGGACCGCATGTGGCAGATGACCATGCTCCGCCGCACCGTTCAGGGCCGTCTGTCCGAGCTCTTTGGCGAGCGCACCTTGCCGGTCGATACCCTGATGCGCCGCCTCGATCTCAACGGTCTTGCCCGCCAGTCCGTCTCTGCACAGGACGCCCAGACCACGGAGGCTCTCGAAGCCTATGCCGCGGGCGTCAACGCTTGGCTGTCCGTCATCAACGAAGGCGCCCGCGGCCGTGGCGCCCCGGAGATGTGGCTGTTCAACCACCCCATCGCCCCGTGGCAGCCCGCCGACAGCATCGCCATTCTCAAGCTGATGGCCCTGCAGCTTTCCTCTCATATCGAAGACGAAGTGCTCCGCGCCCGCGTCTCCATCGCTCTCCCGCAGGAGCGCGTCAGGGACATCCTGCCGGACATCCCCGGCTCTGGGATTGCCGCCCTGCCCGACTATGCCGCGCTGGTTCCCGGTGCCGCGCAGCTCACCGATCACGCCAGCCTTGGCCGTGCCGAGCTTGGCTTCATGTCGCCGATCTCCCCGCGCACCCTGGCCGGGGCCTCGAACGCCTTTGCCGCCGGTCCGGAGCGCTCGGCCGCCGGCTCGACATTGCTGGCCAATGATCCCCATCTGGGCCTGTCCGCCCCGTCGACCTTCTACCTTGCCCGCATGGAGCTTGCCTCCGGCGGTGTCATCGGCGGCACCATTCCCGGCGTTCCCGTCATCCTGACCGGCCGTAGCACCGTTCTTGGCTGGGGCGTGACCGCCAGCTACATGGACGACCAGGACATCTTTCTAGAAGAGGTGAACCCTGCCAATGCCAACGAGTATCGCGGCCTCGACGGTCAGTGGCTGCCGTTCGAGACCCGCGACAGCATCATCAACATCAAGGATCAGCCCGGCGTCACGGTTCGCCTGAACTGGACCGAGAACGGTCCGGTCCTGACCCCCGACATGTTCGATCTGGAGGCCATCCGCCCGCCCGGCCATGTCACCGCCCTTGGCTGGACCGCCCTGACCGCGGAGGACACGTCGATGTCGTCCGCCATCGCGATCATGCAGTCCCAGAGCATCGACGAAGCCCTCATCGCCGCCGAGCGTTTCGTCGCCCCGAGCCTGAACCTGACCATCGCCGACCGCAACCGCGTGGCAATGGTCATGCTGGGCGCGATGCCTCGCCGCGATGCCGCTCACGACAGTCAGGGCCGTTATCCCAGCCTCGGCTATCAGCCGCAGAACCGCTGGCTCGGCACATTGCCCTTCTCGGCCAATCCCAGTTTCGTCGATCCGCAGGGCGGCGTTCTGGGCAATACCAACAACAAGATCATCGACCGCCCGTTCCCGATGCATGTCTCATTTGACTGGGGCGACAGTCAGCGCATCGAGCGCTGGCGCTTTTTGATGCAGAGCCGCGAGGTACATACCCGCGAGAGCTTTATCGAGGCCCAGCTCGACACCGTCAGCTATACCGCCCGCTCGTTGCTGCCGCTGATCGGGGCGGATCTGTGGTTCACAGGCGATGCCGCCCCCGAGGGCACGCCCGAACGTCAGCGTCAGCGCGCGTTGTCGCTGCTGGCCGCGTGGAACGGCGAGATGAACGAGCATCTGCCCGAGCCGTTGATCTATGCCGCGTGGCTTCGTGCCTTGCAGGATCGCCTGATCCGCGACGAATTGGGCCTATTGGCCCGCGAGTTCACCCATGTGGAGCCGTTATTCATCGAGCGCGTCTACCGCGATGTCGGCGGCGCGTCGGTGTGGTGCGATGTGATCCAGTCGGCCCCGACCGAGACCTGCACCGACATGGCCCGACTGGCGCTGGACGATGCCTTGGTCTGGGTGGCCGAGACTTACGGCCCAGCCTTGGAAAGCCTGCGCTGGGGCGATGCCCACGAGGCGGTCCACGACCATCAGGTGCTGGGCGACGTGCCGGTGATCAAGTGGTTCGTGAACATCCATCAATCGACCAGCGGTGGCGACAACACCTTGCAGCGCGGCCGCACCTCGGGCCAGGATCCGACGCCGTTTCGCAACGTCCATGCCGCTGCCTATCGCGGCGTTTATGATTTCGCCGATCCCGACAGCTCGGTCTTTGTGATCCCGACCGGCCAGTCCGGCCATCCGCTGAGCCGTCACTATGACGATCTGGGCGAGTTGTGGCGCCGAGGCGAGTATGTGCCGATGTCGCTCGATCCGGCTCTGGCCCGTGCCGGAGCGGTGGGTGTGACGCGCCTCGCCCCCGCGACGGCGCAGTAGCTTCTAGGTCTTGGTCAAAGCGCGGGCGATGGCGAGACCGCCGGCCGCGCTGGTCCCCGTGAGCGCCATGCCCCAGATCAGATCGGTGGTCAGCATCTTCCATGTCCAGCCCTTGAGCGTCGCAAGGTTGGAGAATTCGTAGGTTCCGTAAGCGATGCCGCCGAACCCGGCCCCCAGCAGGAATACCGTCAGAAGCCCGGTCTCGCCCCGCAGCGCGGGCACTGAGACGAACGACAGCAACCCGACCACGTAGAACAGATAGAACACCAGTGCAGGCCCGTAACGCGGGTTGTCGAGCAACATGTCCCCGATGTCCTGATCGAAGACCGGTTTGACGATGAACCGCAGCCCGAGGACATCGAGCCCGAGGAACAATGCGACGGTGGCGACATAGAGGATGATGAGGGTCATGGCGGGCCTTTGAGGTCTGGAACGGGGGTCTGGATGCTTCGATTTGTCATCACATAAGTCGATCTGTCGCCGCGACCAGAGAGGCCCTGTTAACCCGGCCCTATCAGACTGCGGCGCATGACACGCCATGCCAAGTTGATCTCGGCCCTCATCGCGCTGATGGCCCTGCGCAAGCCGCGCGATTACCTGACCAAGCCGTTGGGCTTTTGTGCCGTGGCCTCGATCAATGCCCATATCGCGGAATATCTGATCTTCGGCGGTTGGATCATGGGCCCGGTGGAGCGCATCGGTATCACCACGATGGCCGCCGCCCCGTTCATGGCGCTGGTGTTTTACGTCGTGACCTATCTCGACCGACTGCAGCTCAGCCTTGGCGAACAGGCGGCGACCGATCCGCTGACCGGTCTGCCCAATCGCCGCGCCTTTATGAAACGCACGCAGGCCCGCCTCGATATTCTCGACGAAGCGCCGCGCGGGGTGATCCTGCTGATCGACGCGGACCATTTCAAACGGGTCAATGACAATTGGGGCCATCAGGTCGGCGACGAGTGCCTGATGGCGATGGCCGAGCGTATGCGCACGGTCTTGCGCACCGGCGACATGCTGGCCCGGATCGGCGGCGAGGAGTTCGCCGCCTATCTGCCGTCGACGACGTTGGAGGAGGCGGTGCGGATCGGCAGCCCGCTTTGCACACCGATCACGGTGATCCCGACGGAGCCACCGGGCCGATTGCGCCTGACCCTCTCGGTCGGCGCTTCGGAGGTGCGGCCGGAGATGACCTTGTCCGAGGCGATGCATCTGGCCGATCTGGCGCTCTACCGCGCCAAGGACGAGGGCCGCGCCAGATTGGTGCCGTGGGATGGCCGGGTCCGCCCCGGCGAAGGCCGCGCCGCCTAGAGCTTGGCGAAGCGCGCCTTTTGCGCGGCGGTCCAGTTGACGTGCAAGATGGTGCCGTCGTCGCCCTGCTCTTCGCCTTCGACCACGCCTTCGGAAAAGAGCCAGGCCCGTTCCCGCCCTTGAGCGTAGCTGAGCGTCAGATCGGCGGTTTCCCGCACTGGCCGCAGCGTTTCGGCCACGGCATCGAGCAGCTTGTCCAGCCCTTCGCCGGTGAGCGCGGAGCAAGCGAAGAGGTTCTCCGTCCGCTCGGCCTGCACGGCGAGTGCGGCCCGGTCTTCTTCCGGCACCAGATCGACCTTGTTCCAGACCTCGATCATCGGCGCCTCGTCCGCGACGCCGAGGCTGTTGAGAATCGCCATCACGTCTTGTGCCTGTTCGGCCGATTGCGGGTGGCTGATGTCCCGCACGTGCAGGATCAGATCGGCGTCGAGCACCTCTTCGAGCGTGGCCCGGAAGGCGGCCACCAGTTCGGTGGGCAGATCGGAGATGAACCCCACGGTGTCGGACATGATGATCTCGTCGCCCGAGGGCAGCGTGACCCGCCGCATCGTCGGGTCGAGCGTGGCAAAGAGCATGTCCTTGACCATCACGTCCGCCCCGGTGAGCCGGTTGAACAGCGTCGATTTCCCGGCGTTGGTATAGCCCACGAGCGCCACGATGGGGAACGGCACCTTGGCCCGCGCCTTGCGGTGCAGGGCCCGCGTCTTGGAGACCTTCTCAAGCTGTCGCCGCAGCCGCACCAGTTGGTCGTCGATGGCCCGGCGGTCGGATTCGATCTGGGTTTCCCCCGGACCGCCGACAAAGCCAAGCCCGCCGCGCTGCCGTTCGAGGTGCGTCCATGCCCGCACCAGCCGCGTCCGCTGATAGCTGAGTGCGGCCATCTCGACCTGCAGCACACCCTCGCGGGTGCGCGCCCGGTCGGAGAAAATTTCGAGGATCAGGCCGGTCCGGTCGAGCAGTTTGACCCCCCATGCCTTTTCGAGATTGCGTTGCTGCACGGGCCCGACATGCCCGTCGACAAGGACCAGCTCGACCTCGGCCTCCTTGAGTCGCTTCTTGAGCTCGTCGATCTTGCCGCTGCCGAACAGCTGGCCGGGATGGATCTTGGGGATGCGGACGATTTCCTGCCCCACGACCTCGAGCCCCGGCAGAGCGGCGGCGAGGGCCACGGCCTCGGCCAAGGCAGGCTCGGAAAGCCGTTGCCCCTTGGCGTTCTTGACTTCGGGATGCAGCACCCACGCAGGGGTAATGTGCTCGGACCGGTCAATGAAGGACGGTTCGCGGCGCGCGCGCAGAATCTCTTCTGCTGCGTCGTCTTCATGTTCGTCGGGGGCGCCGATGTCGTCGTCGCCTGCCCCGGTATCTGATGTCATAGTGACCTATTCTTCGCCGTCATAGAGATTGATCGGCTGCGCGGGCATGATTGTGGAAATTGCGCTCTTATACACGAGTTGCGATTGACCATCACGACGCAGAAGCACGCAGAAGCTGTCGAACCAGGTGATCACGCCTTGCAGCTTGACGCCATTGATCAGGAAGATCGTGACCGGCACCTTGGTCTTACGCACGTGGTTCAGAAATGCATCCTGAAGGTTCTGCTTGTCGGCAGCCATTTCCCTCATCCTTTTGTTCTTGCGACCGCGGACCGGCCATCCCTCGTTTCGACGGAGTATGTCGTGCGTGGGGCGGACATTCCAGCCCAAATCGGCACCCTGACTAGCTGCGCCAGAAATCGGGATTGAAAAGCGCCAGGATGGCCAGTGTTTCGAGGCGCCCCAGCACCATAGCGAAGGCGAGGATCATCTTGGCCGTGTCGGGGATGCCGGAATACGAGATCGGCGTTTCGGCGGCGACAACGGCCAGCGGCCCGGTGGTCGAGAGCGCCGAGACGGCCAGCACCATCGAGGTTTCGAACTGCACCCCTGTCATTGTCAGCAACAGCATGATGCCCGCGACGCTGAGCGCGAAGAGCATGAAGAAGATCCATGAAATATAGGCCCCCTGCCGCCGGATCCGCCGTGCTTCGCCGCCGGACCCGCCGACCGAATTTGGATAAACCAGACGCCCAAGCTCCCGCTCGCCATGTTTGAAGAGCGCATAAACCCGCAGCAGCTTGACCCCGCCCGCGGTGGTGGCCACGCCGCCGCCCACGAGCGCCAGCCCGACAAGGATCAACCCCGGCGTCTCCAGCCCCGACCAATCTTGTGCGCCCATCCAGTCAGCGGATTCGAATCCTGTCGTCGTCAGAAAGGACAGCACCGTGAACAGTGCCCCCCATGCCGCGTGAAAGACCATTTCGATCGGCATGTCGCCGGATGTCTCTGCCGCCGCCACGAAGTGCCGCAACATCAAGAGCGTCGGCACGATGAGCACCAGCGCCGCGGCCATCTGAAACTCCGGATCGCGCCAGAGTTTGCGGCTGTCGTCGGCAAAAAGCCCGCTGGAGAAGGTCAGCCGGGAAATCCCGAAGACGAAGAAGACGAAAATCAGGATTTCGCCGGAGAATCCGGTGCGGCTGTATTCCACCCCTCCGATGGGCGAAATACCGGAGGTGGCGATCACCGACATCGCGTGGCAGATCGCCACGAAGGGCCGTTCGCCCGCCACCAGAAGCCCGAGCCAGAGCATCGCCGTCAGCCCGACATAGATCGGCACCAACTGCCGCCCGTATCGGCTGAGCCGCTCGGACAGGTCGAGCTTCTTGCCGAACTGGCTGTGCCGCAGCCCGTCGCCCGGATCGAGAATCGCCGAGCGCACTTCAAAGCCCCCGATCTTCATCGGGGCGAGGATCGCCACCGCCATGATCCAGACCAGCAACCCGCCAAGCCAGCCGACGGTCGCCCGCCACAAGTGAAGCGAGGAATTCAGCCGCCCGAAGTTGTCATAGACCGTCGCCCCTGTGGTGGTGAAGCTCGACACCATTTCGAACCATGCGTTGAGGAAACTGGTGTTCCAGACCGCCTCGTAGAGCGGCATCGCAAAGATCGCGGGCATCACCGTGAAGGCCGCAACCAGCGTCAGGAGCTGTGACCGCGCCGGATTGGCCGGTTTGCGCCCCTGGGTGGCCAGCGCGATCAGCCCGGAGACGACCAGCCCGATGATCGCGCCATAGAGAAAGATCCGTCCCGTCGCGAAATCCGACCGGCTCCAGGCATGAATGGCCGGCACCAACATCGCCGCAGAGCCCACGGCCATGATCGTCACAAAGAAAGGTGTTCCCACCTTTCGTTCCGATACCTGTCTGGCCATGCTCATCGCTTTGCGCCCTCGCCTTTAGAAAAAGTCGATCGAGACCTGTAGCAGTCGTTCGACCTCGGGCACATCGGCGGTGAGCGCGAACAGGGCGATCACGTCGCCCTCGTCGATTCGGGTGGTGCCGGTGGGTTTGACCAGCTTGCCGTTCTTGACCACGCCCCCGACGAGCACGCCCTCGGGGAAGTTGATGTCCGAGATCTTTTGCCCGGCAATGGGCGAGGTGCCCAGCACCTGCGCCTCGATCACCTCGGCCTCGGCGTCGCCAAGGCTGTAGACCCCGCGCACCCGCCCATGCCGGATGTGCCGCAGGATCGACGACACGGTCGTCGCCCTTGGGTTGATATAGGCGTCGATATGCAGCGGCGCCATCAGCGGCACCAGTGTCGGATCGTTGGTCAGGCAGATCGCCATCTTGCAGCCCAACTCCTTGGCCCGCACGGCGGCCAGCAGGTTCGTCTTGTCGTCATCGGTGACGACCAGCACCGCGTCGGCGTTGGCGATGCCGGCCTCTTCGAGGATGCCCGCATCCAGCCCGTCGCCATTGAGCACGATCGTCCTGTCGAGCGCATCCGCCGCCCGTTCGGCACAGGTCCGGTTCCGCTCGATCACCTTGACCCGGACCCGTTCGGTCCGTTGTTCCAGCGCCCGCGCCACGGCCAGACCGACGTTGCCGCCGCCGATGATCACGACCCGCTCCTGCTTGGCGTTCTTCTTGCCGAAGATCTCCAGCGTCCGCGCCATGTCCTGCGTGTCGCAGAACACGTAGCAGTCATCGCCTTCGTAGATCTGATCCCCGGCCGCAGGTGCGAACAGCCGTCCATCGCGCCGGATGCCAACCACGATGGCCCGGAGTGTCGAGAACAGGTCAGTCAGCTGCCGCAGCGGGGTGTTGATCACCGGGCAGTCGGCCTCGATGTTGATCCCCAGCAGCTGCGCCTTGCCGTCGAAAAAGCTCTCGGTCTCGAAGGTGGCAGGGGCCGCGAGCCGCTGCAGCGCCGCCTCGGCGACCTCGCGTTCGGGCGAGATCACCACGTCGATGGGCAGATGGTCGCGCCGGTAGAGATCGGCATAGATCGCGTCGAGATAGCTCTGCGACCGCAGCCGCGCGATCTTGCGCCGGATCCCGAAGACCGAGTGCGCCACCTGACAGGTGACCATGTTCACCTCGTCGGAATGCGTCGCGGCGATGATCATGTCGGCGTCCCGCGCCCCGGCCCGGTCGAGCACGTCGGGGTAGCTCGCAAAGCCCGAGATCCCCTGCACGTCGAGCGTGTCGGCGGCCCGCCGCACGAGTTCGGGATTGTTGTCGACGACCGTCACGTCGTTGCGTTCGCCGGACAGGTGGCGGGCAATCTGCCAGCCCACTTGCCCTGCCCCACAGATGATGACCTTCATGGATGCTCCCTATGCGGGCTGCTTGCGTCTGATTGTCCGGGCATGCCAGAGCGGCGCGCCACGGTCAATCAATCACGCATCCACACCTTCCCCCTGACCATTGTCAATATGGGCCACGCGCCCGCCCGCCTTGGAGGACGTGACCACGCCGAGCGATTTCAGTTTGCGGTGCAGAGCCGACCGCTCCATGCCGACGAAGCTGGCCGTGCGGCTGATATTGCCGCCGAAGCGGTTGATCTGGGTCAGAAGGTATTCGCGTTCGAACAACTCGCGCGCCTCGCGCAGCGGCAGCGTCGCCAGACCGCCCGAGAGCACGACGCGGCCTTCCTCGGCCCCGGTCTCTTCGAGCGTCGGGAGCTCTTTTGCGGTGATCGGACCGGTGGATTCTCCAAGGATCAGAACACGTTCCACGACGTTCTTCAACTGCCGCACGTTGCCCGGCCAGACCATCGTCTGAAGCAGCGCCTTGGCATCGTCGGCCAGCTTGCGCAGAGGCAGCCCCTGGGTCTTGTTCAGCATTTCGATGAAGTGTTCGGCCAGCAGAGGGATGTCCTCGCGCCGCTCTTCGAGGCTGGGCACAGGGATCGGCACCACGTTGAGCCGGTGAAACAGCTCCTGTCGCAGCTGACCATCCTGGATCGCCTGTTGCAAATCCTTGTTCGACGAGGAGATCACCCGCAGATCGACCTGCACTTTTTCGCTGCCGCCGACCCGCTGAAAGCTCTGATCGACAAGCACCCGCAAGATTTTGGACTGGGTGCCGAGCGGCATCTCCGCGACCTCGTCGAAGTAGATGACCCCGCCGTTGGCCTGCTCCAGAAGCCCCGGCTCGATGCCCTTCTCGGGGCTTTCCTGCCCGAAGAGCACCTCCTCCATTCGGTCGGGCTCGATCGACGCGGACGAGACCGTCACGAAAGGTGCCGTGGCCCGATTGGAATTGGCGTGGATATAGCGGGCGGAGATTTCCTTGCCCGATCCCGGCTGCCCGGTGAGCATAACGCGGCCGTTGGATTTCGTGACCTTGTCCAGCTGGCTGCGCAGCGCCCGGAAGATCGCGCTGTCACCGAGCATCTCGGAGGGTGGCGCGTCGCCGCGCTTGAGCTCGATATTCTCGCGCCGCAGACGCGACGTCTCCATCGCGCGCCGAATAACCACCATCAACTGATCGATATTAAACGGCTTTTCGATGAAATCGTAGGCGCCCTGCTTGATCGCAGCCACCGCGATTTCGATATTGCCGTGACCCGAGATGATCACGATGGGAATATCGGGGTGATCGCGTTTCACCGCCTTGAGAATGTCGATCCCGTCCATCCGACTGTCCTTGAGCCAGATGTCGAGGATCATCAGGGCCGGCGGCTCCTTCTCGATCTCTTCCATGCATTCGTCGGACGTGCCTGCGACCCGTGTGCTGTAGCCTTCATCCTTGAGAATGTCCGAGATCAATTCGCGGATGTCACGTTCGTCGTCTGTGATCAGGATATCGCTCATTTTCAACCTCTTACTGTCTGTATTGCTCTTATTCTGCGGCCCGCGCGCCGGCACCGAGCCCTGACGCGACGACCAGTATCGGCAGCGTGACGACGGCCATTGCCCCGGCGTGGGACTGGCCTTCGAACACTGCTGCGTCTTGCAGCGACAGGGTGCCGCCGTGTTCCTCGATGATCTTCTTCACGATCGGCAGGCCAAGGCCGGTGCCTTTGTCCCGCGTCGTGACATAGGGCTCGAACAGCCGGGCCCTGTCTTCCGGCAGGCCGATGCCGTTGTCTTCGATGGTGATCTGCACGGTATCCTCATGATTGACCATGCGCACCCGCACCTGTGGGACGAAGCCCTCCGGCGCGCCTTTTTCAATAAAGGCGTCAATGGCTTCGCCCGCGTTCTTGATGAGATTGGTCAACGCCTGACTGATCATCGTCTCGTCCACGTCGACGGCAATCTCCGGGGCCAGATCGGCGGTGAAGGTCACACCGGGCTGCCCGCTTTCCTGCAACAGCACCGCGTCCTGCACCAAGCCGGTCAGGTCGATCTGACGACGCTGTGGTTCCGGCATCCGGGCGAATTTGGAAAACTCGTCAACAATGCGCCGCAAGTCGTTGGTTTGACGGACGATCACGTCGGTCAGCGCGTCGAGGCTTTCGGCCTGATCCCCGGCGGCGGCGCGGAACTTGCGCTTGATCCGTTCGGCGGACAGTTGGATCGGCGTGAGCGGGTTCTTGATCTCGTGCGCGATGCGCCGCGCCACGTCGCCCCAGGCCGCCATGCGCTGTGCCGAGACCAGATCGGTGACGTCGTCGAACGCCACGACGTAGCCTTCGAGCGCCCCGTTTTCGGCCCGTCTGGGCGCCATCCGCACCAGCAGCGATTCCTGCTGGCCGGACCGGATGATGTTGACCTGCTCTTGCAGCACATCACGACCTTCGGTGCGCAAGCTGTTGAACATCGGTTCAAATTCCGGAATTGCCACGCCAAGCGCGGTGTCGGCCTGCCCGCCGCCCATGTCCAGCAGCCGCTGAGCGGAGCGGTTGGCAAAGGCGATCCGCCCGTCTTCGTGCAGCCCGACCACGCCCGACGTGACCGAGGACAGCACGCTATCAAACAAGCGCCGCCGCCGCTCGATCTGTTGGGTGTTGTCGATCAACGTATCCCGCTGCGCTTTAAGTTGGGTCGTCATCTGGTTGAAATACTTGCCCAATTGCGAGATTTCATCATCGCCGTCGTCTTCGATCACCTGCACATCCAGATCGCCGGAGCCGACCCGTTGCGATGCGCTGACCAGCCGCCCGATCGGACGCGCGAGCCCTTCCGCGAACCAGAGCCCGAGCCAGATCGCGGCGAGGATCAGAATGACGGCAAACCCGAGATACAGAAGCGCGAATTCAAACAGCAATCGTCCACGCTCGTTTTCGAGCTGGAGATAGAGCTCCACCGTGGCCTGCGTATCATCGAGCAGCGCGAGGATGCCGCCGTCGACCTCGCGCGTGACGTAGAGATACCTGTCCACGAAGGCGCTGAGCGGAATCAGCGCCCGGAATTCGTTGTTGGCATAGTCCTCGATGATCTGGATGCCGTTTTCCAACGCGACATCGAAATCGGCGGCGTCCGGGGCTTCGTAGTCGAAATCGAAGGAGCCGGGCCCGCGTGCCCGGATATCGCCGACGCTGTCGAGCACGAAGACTTCGGTGAGCCCCCGTTCGATCTGCGTCTGCATCCGCCCGAGCGCCTGCCGCACTTCGCCGTCGGACATGAAGAAGGTGCTGCGCCGCTCGTCGTTGATTGCCAGCGCCAGTGCGGTGCCGTCCCGTGTGAGGTCTTGCCGGTGCTCTTCCTCATAGGCCTGGGCGGCGCTGAGCGAGGAGCCGAGGACGTTGCGCACCCGGTCCGAAAACCAGCCCTCGAGACCCACATTGATGGTGAGCACGGAGAACACGGCGACCACCACTGTGGGGATCAGCGCCAGCAGCAGGAAGACCCCTGTCAGCCGTAGGTGAAGCTGTGAGCCGGCCGATTTCGCCCGCCGGGCGGCCACCATCCGCGCGATCCGCTGCGCCACGAGCCCGGCCACGACCATCACGTAGACGAAGTCGGCCAGCAGGATCAGCCGCAACGACGGCTCCGACCCGCCCTGATTGAGCGGCCCGAGCACGGTATAGGTCAGCCCCACGAGCACCGGCCCGAGGATCACGAGACCCAGCGTGGCGGCATTCTGGATGCGCCGCTGACGACGCCAGCGACTGAAACGTGTGAAGGCTTTGCCGGTCAGGGACCGTTGCACTATCGAGACCGCCTTGTTGATGCGGGCGCCCCCAAAGGCCCCCTACCGCCGTTTGCCATGATCCTGCCTCGGTGCCTGACACTGAGGGGCCACGGTTCTGTTGCGGTTTTACATCAATTTGCGCCTGCGTGTCACGCGGATATCAAGATCGGTGATCTTTTTTCGCAAGGTATTGCGGTTGATTCCCAGCAAATCGGCACATTTAGCTTGATTGCCGCCGGTCGCGTCGAGCGCGATTTCGATGAGCGGAGTCTCCACTTCGCGCAGAATCCGCTGGTAGAGCCCCGGTGGCGGCAGCACCCCACCGTGCAGATCGAAGTAGCGCCGCAGGTGTTTCGCCACCGACGTGTTGAGCTTCTCCCCCTCGGCACCGCCGCGCAGCGGTTCCATCGCCGGCTGGTTGCCCAGAACCGCCTCGATCTCGGGGCGCAGGATCTCTTCCTCGGTCGCGGTGACCACGAGCCGCCGGATCGCGTTTTCGAGCTGCCGGACGTTGCCCGGCCAGCTATATGTCCGCACCAGATCGAGCGCCGAGGGCGCCAGCCGCCGCGCCGGCAGCCCGTCCCGTTCGGCCCGCGCGAGGAAATGCTCGGCCAGCAGCGGGATGTCATCGACCCGTTCGCGTAGGGCCGGCACGTTGATGCTGACCCCGGAGAGCCGGTAGAACAGGTCCTCGCGGAACAGTCCGGCCTCCATCCGGCTCATCAGATCGGTCTGACTGCTGGACATGATCCGCGGCGCGTTGTCCCCCAGAGCGTCGAGCATCCGCACGATCCGGGCCTGTGCGTCTTCGTCGAGATCCCCGACTTCGTCGAACAGGATCGAGCCGCCCCGCGCCCGCGTGATCACCATCGACGGCCCGTCCGCCCCTTGCAGATCGGAGGCGGAGACGGTCACGAACGGCAGGCTGCGCCGGTCGGAGAAGTCGTGGATCGCCTTTGCGATCAGCGATTTGCCGGTGCCGCTTTCGCCGGTGATCAGCACGGGAAGTGCCGTGTTCATCACCCGCGCCACGAGCCGGTAGAGCGCCTGCATCGCCGGCGTGCGCCCCACGAGGGGCAGATCGCCGGAGGCGTCGGGTGCGGCGGATTCCTCGCCCTTGGCCGACGGCACCCGCCGCTTGACCTCCAGCGCGCGGGCCGCCCGCTTCATCAGATCCGGCAGGTCGAATGGCTTTGGCAGATAGTCGTAGGCTTCGGCCTCGGCGGCCTGGATCGCGGTCATGATCGTGTTTTGCGCCGAAATCACGATCACCGGCAGGCCGGGGCGGGCGAGGCTGATCTTGGGCAATTGATCCAGCCCGTTGCCATCGGGCATGATCACGTCCGAGATCACCAGATCGCCTTTGCCTTCGTCGACCCATCGCATCAGGGTGACCAGCGACGAGGTCGCGTGCACTTTGCAGCCGGCCCGGGTGAGCGCCTGGGTCAGGACGGTCCGAATGGTCCGATCATCGTCCGCGACTAGAACAGTTCCGTCCATTATGTTTCTCCGTCAGTCTGTGGTTGTTCGTTGATGTCTTCCTTGGGCTCTGTCGGCAGCGAGATCCGGAAGCAGGTCCGCCCCGGTTCGCTTTCGACAGAGATCCAGCCGCCGCCCTGCCCGATCAGCTTGGAGACCAGCGCCAGCCCCAGCCCGGTGCCGTTCTCACGCCCCGAGACGAAGGGTTCGAAGATTTCGTCGGCGATTTCGGCCGGAAGCCCCGGCCCGTCGTCGATGACCTCGATCTGGAGCGGCAGACGATCCTGCGAGCCGTCCGCCCGCCGCACCCGCAGCGAGGGTTCGTAGAAGGTCCGCAGCCGGATTACGCCGCCCGGCCCGGAGGCCTGAGAGGCGTTCTTGAGCAGATTGAGCAGCACTTGCAGCAGCTGGTCGCTGTCGGCATGGGTTCGCGGCAGCGAGGGGTCGTATTCCTCGATGAACATCATATGCGCCCCGAAGCCCACCGAAGCAGACTGTCGCGCCCTGTCGAGCACGTCGTGGATGTTGACCGGCTTGAGATCCGGCGGCCTGAGATTGCCGAATTGTTCGACCTGTTCGAGCAGGGTCACGATCCGCCGCGATTCCGCGACGATCAGGTCGGTCAGTTCCAGATCCTCGCCGTCGAGCCCCATCGACAGAAGCTGTGCCGCCCCGGTGATCCCGGCGAGCGGGTTCTTGATCTCGTGCGCCAGCATTTCGGCCATTCCGATCACCGATTTCGCGGCCTTGACCGAGGAGGCGTTCTGGGTGATCCGGCTGGCGATTTCGCGCGGGCTGATCATCATGATCATCGACCCTTCGGTCCCTTGGAACGGTGCGAACTGAATGTTGCACACCATCGGCGCCCGTTCCCGCGTGCCGACAGAGACGTCATTGACGAACAGCGAGGTGTTGTTCGCCCGCGACCGTTCGATCGGCTTGCTCAGATCCGCCTTGATGGTGACCTTGTCCCACAGCGACGCCCCGATCAGCGCCCGCCCTGAGAGGTTGAGGAAAAGCTCGCAAGCCGGATTGGTATCGGTGATGATGTCGTTCGGCCCCAGAAGCAGGGCGGGCACGGGCAGAGAGGCCCAGAGAGCGGTATCGCGGATCATGCGGCGGCCTGCGTCATTGCGCCGAGTGCGTCGGGCAAAGCGCCCAGCACATCTTGTGGCGAGGTTGCTGTGAGTATGGACCGCCGCATCGCGCCGGGCGTGTCGGCGACATCCATATACCACCCGAGGTGCTTGCGGGCGACCCGCAGCCCGAGATCGGCGCCGTAAAAGCCCAGCATCCCTTCGTAATGCCCGGCCACCATATCGGCAAAGTCCTGCCCGGTGGGAATAATGGGCCGCGCGGTGCCGAACACCTCGGCGGCCACGGAGGCCAGTTGCCATGGCCGCCCCTGCGCCCCGCGTCCGATCATCACGCCGTCCGCCCCGGAGTGCTCCAGAGCGGTGCGGGCACTTGCCCCGTCCACGATGTCGCCATTGGCGATGACAGGGATGCTGACCGCGTCCTTGATCTCGCGGATCGCCCGCCAGTTAGCCCGCCCCTTGTAGAACTGTTGCCGGGTCCGTCCGTGGATCGTCACCAGTTGCACGCCAGCGTTCTCAGCCCGGCGCGCCACGTCGGCGGCGTTGAGGCAGTCGGTGTCCCATCCCAGCCGGGTTTTGAGCGTGACAGGCACGCTGACCGCGCCGACGACCGCTTCGATCAGCCGGAGCGCATGATCGGGGTCGCGCAATAGCGCCGAGCCGGAGTAGCCGTTGGTGACCTTTTTGGCCGGACAGCCCATGTTGATGTCGATGACGCGCGCGCCGTTGGCTTCGACCATCCGGGCCGCCTCGGCCATCCATTTGGCCTCGCGCCCGGCCAGCTGCACGGCGGTGTCGGAACCGTCAAAGCCCAATTCGGCCTTTTCCCGCACGCCCGGTTTGGCCTGCACCATTTCCTGACTGGCGACCATCTCGGAGACCACCCAACCAACGCCAAAGCGGCTGACCAATTGCCGGAACGGCAGATCGGTGATCCCCGCCAAAGGCGCGAGGGCCACCGGCGGAGTGAGACTCAGCCCGGTCAATCTGATCTCTGCCGTTGGTTGCATGTCCGAACGTTTGCCCAATCCTTGTGCGCTTGTTTGCTAAATAGCCCGCGCGGTCATGGGTTACAAACAATTCACACGTGAAATATTCGCAATTCGCAGCACTTGCTTAATTTTTGGGCGCTCGCAGCCGATGCGACAGAGGATTTGCGCCCCGCCGCTTCCCTCATTAGGAAAGCATGGAAGCGCACCGGAGGGCCAGATATGACGACAGCCGCCATCATTGTGGCCGCAGGCCGCGGCCTGAGAGCCGGCGGCGGTGTGCCCAAACAGTGGCGCGACCTCGTCGGTCGCCCCGTGCTGGCCCATACGCTCGACGCCCTGCGCGCGCCGAGCCTGATCGCCCCGATCGTTCTGGTGATCCACCCGGACGATGCGGACCGCGCGGAGGCGCTGGAACTCGACGGCGTGATCGTGGTGGAGGGCGGCGCGAGCCGCGATGCGTCCGTCCGTGCCGGACTGGAGGCTTTGGCGCCCCACACACCGGATCTGGTCCTGATCCATGATGCCGCCCGTCCGGTGCTGCGCCCCGATCTGATTGCCCGCGTGATCGACGCGCTGGCCGAGCACGAGGGGGCCGCCCCTGCCCTTGCCGTGACCGACGCCCTGTGGCGCGGCGTGGACATGGTAGATGGCACGCAGGACCGCGAGGGACTGTGGCGGGCACAGACACCGCAGGGATTTCGCTTTGCCCCGATCCTTGCCGCCCACCGCGCCCATGAGGGCGGGGCCGCGGACGATGTGGCCGTCGCCCGCGCGGCGGGGATGGACGTGGCCATCGTGCCGGGCGATGAGGACAATATCAAAATCACAGGCCCTGCGGATTTCGCCCGCGCGGCCCGGAGCTTGGGAGGCATGATGGATATCAGGACCGGCAACGGCTATGACGTGCACCGCTTTGGCCCCGGCGACCATGTGGTGCTGTGCGGCGTCAAGGTGCCGTTCGAGCGCGGGTTGCAGGGCCATTCGGATGCCGATGTGGGCATGCATGCGGTGACCGACGCGATCTATGGTGCGCTCGCCCGCGGCGATATAGGCCAGCACTTCCCCCCGTCCGATCCACAGTGGAAGGGCGCCGAGAGCCACATCTTTCTGGCCCACGCCTGTGCGCTGGCCCGCGAGATGGGCTTTGCCATCACGCATATGGATTGCACGCTGGTCTGCGAGTTTCCCAAGATCGGGCCTTTGGCAGCCGAGATGCGCACCGAGATGGCCCGGATCATGGGCCTTGACGTGGACCGCGTCAGCGTGAAAGCCACGACATCAGAGCGGCTGGGCTTTACCGGCCGGGGCGAGGGCATAGCGGCCATCGCCACAGCAACATTGGTGAAATCATGATGAATCTGATTGCGACCTTCGGCGGCGTCGGCAATCTGCGCCCGGCACCCGGCACATGGGGCTCCTTTGCCGCCCTGCCCGTGGCGCTCGTGCTGATCTGGATCGGTGGGCCTTGGCTCTTGGTGCTTGGCATCGTGGTGGTTTGCGCCTTTGGCTATGTCGCGGCCAAGGCCGAGATTGCCGCGACCGGAGATACCGATCCTAGTCATGTCGTCATCGACGAAGTGGCGGGCCAGTGGATCGCGCTGGCCCCGGTCGCCTTTGGGGCTGGCATCATGACGGTGCCGGTGACGGCGCTTTGGCCCGGTTGGCTGGGCGCTTTCGTGCTGTTTCGTCTGTTCGACATTCTCAAGCCCGGCCTGATCGGCCGCGCGGATCGGCGTGGCGATGCCTTGGGCCTGATGCTCGACGATGTGATCGCCGGCGTTTTCGCTGCACTTGGCGTCGTCCTTCTGGCCGGGGTCGCGCATGGCGCGATGCGGCTCTTTTGAGTGCTGCAGAACTGATCGAGAAGGCCCGCGCCAAGGGCCTTTGGCTAACCACGGCGGAAAGCTGCACCGGCGGCATGGTCGCGGCGGCGATCACCGACGTTGCCGGGTCCTCGACTGTGTTCGATCGCGGCTTTGTCACCTATTCCAACACGGCCAAGACCGAAATGCTGGGCGTTTCCGCGGCGACGCTGGATGCCCACGGTGCGGTCAGCGAAGAGGTCGCCGCGGAGATGGCCAGCGGAGCCCTGGCTGCCGCAAAGGCCACGATTGCGGTGAGCCTGACCGGCATCGCAGGGCCGGGCGGATCGGAATTCAAGCCAGAGGGCCGGGTGTGCTTTGGCCTCGCCACAGCGGACACCGTCCACACTCGGACCGTCGATTTCGGCGCACTGGGCCGTGACAACGTGCGCAAAGCGGCGCGGGACGAGGCGCTGGCGTGGATGCTCCATGCGGTCGATTCACTTTAGGTCATTTTTTGAGCATCCCGCCCTCATTTGGGTGCATTTTTCACCTTTTTGCGAATTGCGCAGTTTGAGAGCGCCCTGACGGACCCCTGCTGCTTTATTGTGCGCCGCAAATACCGTCCAAGCCTTCGATTAACGGGAAAACCCGAAAATGGAGGGACGTATGAACGGAGCGGATACTGCGTGGATCATTGTGGCCACGGCGCTTGTATTATTCATGACATTGCCGGGGCTGGCGCTGTTTTACGGGGGCCTCGTGCGGGCGCGCAACGTGCTGAGCGTGTTCATGCACTGCTATGCGATTGCCTGCCTGATGAGCGTCTTGTGGTTCGTCGCGGGCTATTCCATCGCCTTTGGCCCGTCGGAAAGCGGCTTTTGGGGCGGCCTCGACTTGGCCTTTCTGAACGGCGTGACGGCGGAGAGCCTGTCGGGCACCTTGCCTGAAATACTGTTCTTTGCATTTCAGATGACCTTTGCGATCATCACGCCTGCGCTGATCGTGGGTGCCTATGTGGAGCGTATCGGCTTTGGCTTTGTCCTGCTGTTTTCCAGCCTCTGGATGCTGTTGTGCTATGCGCCGGTGGTTCACTGGGTCTGGGGCGGCGGGATGCTGGCCGATGGCGGCATCTTTGGCGAGACGGGCGTGCGTGACTTTGCCGGCGGGATCGTGGTGCACGAGACGGCTGGACTGGCGGCGCTTTTGCTCGCCATGATGCTGGGCCGCCGTCACAACGCCACCACACCGCCGCACAACCCCGGCATGGTGATGATCGGCGCTGCGATGCTGTGGGTCGGTTGGTTCGGCTTTAACGGCGGGTCGCAGCTCGCTGCGGACGGTGGTGCCGCGATGGCGCTGACTGTGACCCATTTGTCGGCCGCTGCCGCGTCGCTCACTTGGGCTCTTTGGGAGCGGATCAAGTTCGGTCGCGCTTCGCTCGTGGGCCTTGTGACCGGCACGATTGCAGGCTTGGCCTCTATCACCCCGGCCAGCGGCTTTGTCGGCCCCGTCGAGGCACTGATCATCGGCGGTGTCGCCGGGATCCTGTGCCAGGAGGCGGTGAACCTGATCCGCAACACCGCCAAGATCGACGACACGTTGGACGTGTTTGCGGTCCACGGCGTGGGCGGCATCTTCGGCACCATCATGATCGCGGTCTTTGGCGCGGGCGCATGGGCGGCGCAGCTTGGTTCGTTGGCCATTGTGGGCGCGTGGACGGTGGTCGTGACCTTGGTGCTGATCTTCGTGGTGCGGTTGATCACACCGATGCGCGTCGACGAAGAGACCGAGGATTCCGGTCTTGATATCGCGGTGCATGGCGAGCGTGCCTACGACATGTCGAGCTAAGCCTCTCGGGGATCGAGGCTGATCAGGCGGGCGCTGCGGCGTCCGCCTTTTTTATGCCGCGGGCTGCGTGAGCAAGGTGACGAAACCGTCGAGATCGCCGCCTTGGATCGCCTCCCAGAGCGCCTGTGTCGGCTCCGGGCCGATCGTCTCTTGGCCCTTTTCGGTCAGCCGCGCCAGCCGCGTCTCGTAGCTGAGCGGGGTGGCGAGATCGTGGGTGATCTCGCGCGTTTCGCCGTTGTACAGGGTGAGCGTGACGCGGGTTGCGGTTTCCGACACGTCCTCGTTGGCCGTGACGCCGACCCGATCCAGGATCTGCGGCAGCATTGCACCCAGCGGTCCTTGCTTTGCCGCATCGACCTGCATCGTGGAGCCACCCGCGAGGGTGAGTGCCGCGAGAAAGCGGTAGCTGAACTTCTCCTCCAGCGCGGTTTGCGGGGCAGGCTTGTTGCAGACGGTCATCCAGCGCGGATGGGTCTGGATCTCGACCTGTGCCACCTCGTCCAGCGGAGCGCCCAGATCTGCGATGCCCTCGCGGATCGCCTCGATGGCGGCGTGGGTGCCGTGGCAACAGGCGTGGAACTTGTGGCTGACGCTGTCGAATATCCAGTCGCTGCCGAGGGTGTCAAAGCCGCTCTCGTCCGCCGCGCCGTGATGAGTGGCGGCGAAGGCGGCCATGACATCTTGCGATCCGTCGAGGCCGAGTGCGGCCAGATCTGCGGCCTCGACCCCGTGGGCGGCGGCGAAGCCTGCGTTCATCGGCTTCATGGCGGTGCCGAATTGCGCCTTGAGACCGGAGCTGAGCCCGGCGACGATGCGGGTGGCGGGGCCGATCAGCTGCGGATCGTGCCGCGCGGCCCGGATCGCGGCAACGGTGGCACCGAAGGCCCCGGAGGTGGCCGTCTGGTGATAGCCGATCTGATAATGGCTGCGCCCCAGCCAGAGCCCGACGCGCGTTGCCGCTTCGGCCCCCAGACGCGCACCGATCAGGATATCGTCGAAGCCGGAGCCTCCGGCCTGCCCTGCGGCGAGGGCGGCGGGGATCACGACGGTGCTGACATGCCCGATATGGCCGAAATGCGTGTCGTCGAAATCGAGCGCGTGCGACAGGGTGCCGTTGTGTAGTGCCGCGCTACGGGCGGGTGCCGTGCCGCCGAACAACAGAGCCGCCCTGCCCGGCCCGGCGGCCTGAGCGTGCGCTGCCATCGGCTCCCGTAGCCCATCATCGACCGCCCCACGCGCGACGATGGCCCAATCCAGCAGGCAAAGCCGCATCAGATCGAGCGAGGCCGCGGGAATGGCGCTGGCCTGCCAGTGGTGGTCGACAAAGTCGGTGAGACGCTTGGGGATATCCATCATGGCCACACCATGACGAAGCGCGGATCAGTCGTAAAGCGTCGCCGCGCGCCGTTCAAAGGCCCGCACGATCCGCTGCATGGCTTCGTTGAAGAACATGCCCGCCGCCCCTTGCAGCAAGCGATTGCGGAATTCGAAATCGACATAGAAGCTGACGTCGCAGCCATCGCCCTTGTCGGTGAACTGCCAGCGGCTTTCCATGTGTTTGAACGGCCCGTCGATATAGGCCGTGTCGATCTGCATCTTACCGGGCCAGAGCACCACCTTGGAGCCGAAGCGTTCGCGGAACACTTTGAACGAGATCACCAGATCGGCCATCATGACGCTGTGATCGCCCATGTCTTCGGTCGACCGGATCCGGGCGGCGGCCGTCCAGGGCAGGAACTCGGGGTAATGGGCCACATCTGCGACGAGATCATACATCTGCTGGGCGGAATAAGGCAGGTGTCTGGTCTCGGAATGTGTCGGCATGGCGGGTGTGTCCGTTTCGCTGTGTCCGGTTACATGTCAGACCTCTGTCGGGGGATTCAAGGGGATGCCTTGCCGCAGACCTGTAATCTGCCGGGGAATGGGGCGAAAAAGTCCTCAAACCGCCGGATCCCCGGCGCGCCGGACCCGGTTGCCCGGTGACACCGCCTGCCTGCCGCGCTAGACCGAGGCCGGACCAACCCCCGGAGGACGACCATGGCCGATCGAAAGCCATATGTGATTGATCAGATGATCTCGGCGAAATCCATTGCCGCCCGGATCGAAGATCTGGCCGACGAAATCCGCGACGAGTTCGAAGGCACCGACAAGCTTGTGGTCGTCGGCCTGCTCCGTGGATCCTTCGTGTTCATCGCAGACCTGGTCCGCGAGTTGGACCTGCCGGTCGAGGTCGATTTTCTTGAGGCGTCGTCTTATGGCGATGCGATGGAAAGCAGCCGCGAGGTGCGCATTCTCAAGGATCTGCGCGGCAAGATCGAGGGCCGCGATGTGCTGATCGTGGAGGATATCGTCGATACCGGCCACACCCTGAGCCATGTCGCCCGATTTCTGGGCGGCCGCAATCCGGCCCGGATGAAGACTATCGCCCTTCTCGACAAGCCGTCCCGCCGCGAGGTGGATTTCACCGCCGACTGGATCGGGTTTTCGATCCCGGACGAGTTCGTGGTGGGATATGGCATCGATTTCGCGCAGCGCAATCGCAACCTGCCCTATATCGGCAAGGTCCGGTTCGTGGACGCGCCCGAGTGAACTACATCCATTGGATGATGCGCGCCAAGCGCTGGGCGCAGAACCCGCCCTCTGCGAGCCGCGTCGTGCTGGTGCTGGGCGTGATCGCCCTTTGTCTGGCGCTGTTCGCGGTCGAGCGGTTCGTGGGCTGGCCTGAGTGGCTGACCCCGACGGCCGCCCGGCGACCGGTGATCCGCTAGCTCTCTGCGGCCGAGCCGAGCAGCTTTTGCCGCATCTCGCCCAAGGCCCCGGCAAGTCTGCGCCGCACGCTTTGCAGCCGCGGGACTTCGGCCAGATCGGCGTGGCAGGCGACCCAGACCGGCACCGATTTGACCGGCAGCGTGATATCGAGTCGCTCCAGCCGGGGATCGGGATCCCCCAGACAGCACGGCAGGATCGTGCGCCCCGTCGAATGCGCCGCCAGCTCGCGCAAGACCACGAAGCTGTCTGCACCGCCGCGAATATCCTGAAGCTCGACGTTGTCGGCCATCCAGTTGGCCCCTTCGGACCGGGACAAGGACCCGCAGAGCCCCAACCAGTGATCGCAAGCCGTCCCTGCCCGACCGTAGACCGCGACCCCGAGGTCCGCCGCATGATCTCCGGTCATGTCGCCGGGCAGCGACATCGCGGGGCGCACCGCGATATCCGCCCGGAGCCGCGACAGGTCGATGTGATTGTTGGAGCTGCACAATTCGATCTGCGCGTCGCTCAGGTCAATCTTGGCTAATGCCTCGGGCAGGATCGCCAGACAGAATGTATCGGTCGAGGTGATCCGGATTCGCTCAACGCTGGATTGTCCGTCGCCCCTGAGCAGCTGATCGACCCTGTCCATCGCCAGCGCCGCCCCCCGCGCCGCTTCGATCACGCGAAGTTTATCTGGAAGGACCGAATATCCCTGCGCGGAGCGGTCGAACACGGCAGCGCCCTGAGTTTCCTCAAAAGCCGAGATTCTGCGTAAAACTGTGGCATGATTGACCCCCAAACGCCGCGAAGCCGCGCTGACGGAGCCGGATTCGGCCACAGCCAGCACATATCTCAGGTCGTCCCAATTGCCCCTGTGCATCTATCGCACCCCGTTACGCACAAATGCCCAATGGCCATATATCGGTGTTTCGGTATCGTGGCCATAAGAGTGCTAACCATCAGGGAGTCAATCGGCATGAAATTGAACAAAACGATCGCATTGGGCGTTGCAGGCATCCTTTCCGCAACGGTCGTCTTTGCAGATAGCCACGTCGATCGCGCGATCCAAGGCGCCATCAACGCCCGCCAGTCCCACATGCAGCTTTATGCATTCAACCTCGGCATTCTGGGTGGCATGGCTCAGGAGCAGATCCCCTATGACGCCGATATGGCTGCCATGGCGGCTGGCAACCTTGCCACCCTGTCGACCGTGAGCCAGGCCGCCTACTGGCCCCCCGGCTCCGACAGCGCCGCCGTCGAAGGCTCCCGCGCCTTGCCCGTGATCTGGGAAGACTTTGCCGGGATCGCCGCCGAAGGTCAGAAGTTCGGCGAGGCCGTCGCGGCGCTCAACGAAGTGGCCGGCACCGATCTGGACAGCATGAAGGCCGCCTTCGGCCCGGTCGGCGGGTCGTGCGGATCGTGCCATCGCGCCTATCGCCAGCCGGAATAATCCAATCCTGAAGGAGCCGCCATGCTGCGCGCCTTGACGATTGTCGCAGTGGCCGGTGTTGCGGGCGCGTGGTTTCTCACGCGCCCTGCATCGTTGCCAGACGATACTTTTGCCGGCATGACCGGCGATCCCGAAGCCGGCGCTTTGGTTTTTGCGGCCGCTGGCTGCGCCTCGTGCCATTTGGCGCCGGAGGTCACCGAGACCGCGGAGACCGTGGTCCTCGCCGGTGGCCGCCGCTTTGCCTCGGATTTCGGGACGTTCATCGCTCCGAACATCTCGTCGGACCCGGAGGCCGGGATCGGGGCCTGGTCGGATCTGGATATCGCGAATGCGGTGATCCATGGCGTATCCCCCGAGGGAGCGCACTATTACCCCGCCTTTCCATACACGACCTATGCAAATGCCGCGCCGCAGGACGTGCTCGACCTGATCGCCTATCTGCGCACCCTGCCCGCCGATGCCACGCCGAGCCAGCCTCACGAGGTCGGCTTTCCGTTCAACATCCGCAGGTCTCTCGGTGGCTGGAAGCTGCTCTTCGCCGATGCCGGCTGGACCGTGGACGGCGATCTGAGCCCAGAGGCCGAACGCGGCCGCTATCTTGCCGAGGCGCTCGGCCATTGTGCCGAATGTCACACCCCGCGCAACGCGCTGGGCGGGCTGGACCGGTCGCGCTGGCTGGCCGGTGCCCCCAATCCGAGCGGCGAGGGCAATATCCCCAACATCACCCCCGCCGAGCTGACATGGTCCGAAACCGAGATCGCCGAGTATCTGAATTCCGGCTTCACCCCGGAATTCGACACCGCAGGGGGCGAGATGGTCGACGTGATCGGCAACACCAGCCAATTGCCTGCGTCGGACCGCACCGCCATTGCGGCCTATTTGAAGGCCGTGCCGCCTATCGAGTGAAATCGAGCAAAGGACATTGGGGCAAGGCCGCTTATTTCGTGTCTTGCCCATGTCCGCAATGCGGACAAAGCTGACATGGCGAGCAGAAATTTCAGTAGTAGGTTTCTGCGCTTTGCGGCCACAAATAGAGAAATATCCAAGATCTGTTGTGGACATTCTAATGTATTGGATACTGGCTTTCCTGTTAGCGATCGTTTGAACCAATCCGATCCAAAGCAAGTTCAGGCGAAATCGGAACAAGGTCATCTTCATTTGACGTTAATTCGTCAGCAAAGAGAGGATTCTTATTGATCCAAGCAATTTGAGCATTGGCACCGGAATGGTAGATTCTGAGGCCGCAGTACAGTGATCCCTCGGCACCCACGCCATGGAATGCGACATCTATAAATGAGTTCTCTTCTCTTATCTTGACCGGATCCCGATTACACATATCGCGATAAACGTAACCATTGTAATAGTTAGTACACGCTTGGCAGAGAGAATCTTTGTTCCAAAGGGGAGTTGGTGCACCAAAGAGTTCAATTTCATATTCCAACGCCCGTCCGGGGGTATCAATCATGAAGAGTTCATATGGCCCCCGCTTCAACATCTCTAGGAACAATCGAACGCTTATAGAGCCTTCGCCGGGAGCATACGGATGAGTGCCGATACCCATCAGTTCTGCCATTTGGCTAACCGCGACGGCGTAGGCCAACTCAACTGCTTGTTGATCATAGACATCGTTTGGCGTGATGAGATAGGGAGCGTGGAAACCGAGATCTGCTGCGACGTGCATAGACCTTCTCGGAGACACGAATACATCAATTGTTGAACTTCCCGACATGAAGATGATGGCGCAGGCCGAATAGCACCGAACATCAGCTTCTAGCCGAGTTCCAATCGAATTGGAGACAAGATACCTCGCAATTTTTAATCCCTCCGAAAGGCTTCCACCAGGGCTATCCAAGCAAAGAGTGCCGCCCCATCCAATGGAGGAATCTTGGATAGCTTGGAAGTCGCCTGCTTCTATTTGACCAGACAGGACGAGGTCGCAGGTACCTGACCCAACAGAGAAATCTGCTGCAGACGCGGGCACAGCAGCCAACAAAAGTACACCGAACAGAATGTAGTTTCGGATCATTTGATCAGTGTTCCCGCCTTTATAGTTTTGATAAGGCACAGTATTTTACTGCAGTGCTAACTCGGCTGGCAAGTCTTCATGCAATTAACTAGCCCAGAGAACGTAATCTGTACAATTCGAAAACATGAAAACTGGTCATCGAAGGAGTAGCTAGAATGACCACGTTAATTGGCAAAACAGCCACTTTTTCACCGTGCAGCATTGGTCAAGAAGGGCTCCAAGCGGACATTCAGGGGTGTCATCCGCTGGCGTGATCGCGCTTCTACCCCCGGGCCAGTTTTGCCAGCCGCGCTTCGCGCAGCCGGGCGAAATCGTCGCCGGCGTGGTAGCTCGACCGGGTCAGCGGCGTGGCGGAGACCATGAGGAAGCCCTTGCCGTAGGCGGCCTTTTCGTAGGCGGCGAATTCCTCGGGGGTGACGAACCGGTCGACGGCGTGGTGCTTGGGCGTCGGTTGCAGGTATTGCCCGATGGTCAGGAAATCGATGTCGGCGGCGCGCATGTCTTCCATCACCTGAATCACCGCCTGCCGGTCTTCGCCCAAGCCCACCATGATCCCCGACTTGGTGAACATGGACGGGTCGAGTTCCTTGACCCGCTGGAGCAGCCGCAGCGAGTGGAAATACCGCGCGCCGGGCCGCACCTCGGGGTAGAGCCCGGGCACGGTTTCGAGGTTGTGGTTGAACACGTCGGGCTTGGCCTCGACGACGATCCGCAGCACGTCGGGGTCGCAGCGGATGAAGTCCGGCGTCAGGATCTCGATCGTGGTGCCGGGGGCCTGCCTGCGGATCGCGCGGATGGTCTGGGCGAAATGCTCGGCTCCGCCGTCTTCGACGTCGTCCCGGTCCACAGACGTGATGACGACGTGGTTCAGCCCCAACTTCTTGACCGCATCGGCGACTCGCCCGGGCTCGAAGACGTCGAGCGCCTCGGGTGGCTTGCCGGTGGCGATGTTGCAGAAGGTGCAGGCCCGGGTACAGACCTCGCCCATGATCATCATGGTGGCGTGGCCCTGGCTCCAGCATTCGCCCACATTCGGGCAGCCCGCCTCTTCGCAGACCGTGACCAGCTTGTGTTCGCGCATGATGTCGCGGGTTTTCTTGTAACCTTCGGAGGACGGTGCCTTGACCCGTATCCAATCGGGCTTTTTCGGCTGGGCATTGTCCGGGCGGCGCGCCTTTTCAGGGTGCCGTTGGGCGGGAATCTTGAGATCGCGCGGGGCCATGGTCATCTCCTTGTTGTCCCTGATTTAATCGGTCTGGCCGCCCATGTCCAATGCCAGACCGCGCCGCATGGCCGCACTGCGTGCTTTGCAGGGCTGCCGATCTGCGACGGGCATCGAAAATTCTTGATTGCGCCCTGTTCGGGCCCGCCTTTGCAGGCCATTGTGAGCAGGTCTTTTTGAATTGCCCCAGGACCGGTGCCCGGATGAGCCAGATCGAGATCGAATACGACACCTCTGCCACCGAGCCCGATTGGGACCGTGAGTGTCCCGACCGGCTCTGGGATCCGGAGCGCAGGCTTCTGCGGTCGATCCGCAAGTATCAGGCCCTGCGCGGCAAGGGCGGCATCGCCGGCCTCACTCGCCGTTGGTGGGTGCTGGTTCACCGGTTCTGGACCGTCGTGACACAGGCCGAGATCCATCTGACGACGCAGATCGGGGGCGGTCTGCGGATACCTCATCCAAACGGGATCGTCATCCATCCCGACTCGGTGATCGGCCCGAATTGCACCATCATGGCGCAGGTTACACTTGGATCGGGACGCGAACACGGCGTACCGCGGATCGGCGGCCATGTGGATATCGGGGCGGGTGCCAAATTGCTCGGACCGATCACCGTGGGCGATCACGCGCAGATCGGTGCGAACGCGGTGGTCACGAAGGATGTGCCGGCGGGCCATGTTGCGGTGGGCATACCGGCGCGGATCCGTCCGCCCCGGTCTGTCGAGTAGCTATCGAGACCCGAGTGCCGCGATTAGCGAAAGCCCCGGTTGACCGCGCCTACTCTCCCAGAGAGAACACCCGCTCCGCCCCGAAGTCACTGTCGCCCGGACCACGCAACCGGAACCCAAGCGCCATGTCTTCGCTGACCGTATCGAGGAAGCTGCGCACCCGGATCGTCACTTGCCCCCCGGCCGGAACCTGAATCTGCGGCATCGGGAAATAGGACTGGTGCCAATGGGTCTCGCGGCTGGCCATCGAAGTGCTGAGCACCTGTCCGGGGGCCATGTCCAGATCGAAATGCCCGATCAGCCCGTGGAACGCCCCTGCACCGGCATAGTCGAATGTGACTTCGGTCTCGAAGACATAGTCCCGCTCGTTCCCGTTCAGGAAATCGAAGGAACGGATTTTCTGGGTGTCGACGATTTCGCGATTGTCGGCCGTCACGATGTAGCGCAGCGGCTGATCGATGTCGCTGGCCCGCGCGGCGGAGTAGTCGAACCCGTAGACCGGGGATTCCCAAAAGCCGTAGCCCCTGTTCATATAGAGGCTGCGGCTGTCGATTGCAGAGAGATACATCGCACCGGCCCGAGGGACCACGGAGCCGCCCTTGGCGAGATTGGCGTCACGCACCTTCACGAAGGCCGCGTAGTGCCGCCATTCGTCTATCAGATACATCCCCTGGAATTCACTGATCACCACGTCTGCCGGTTCGGCGGAGGCGAAATCCGCAGCATCGCCGCGCACGATCTGAACGGCGTCCAATCCATTGGAACGCGCCAGCTGGTCGGCCCAGACGGCCATCCCGGTCAGCTCCAGCCCGTAGGATGTCTTGGCCCCGGCCCGCGCCGCCATCATCGCAAGGATGCCCGACCCGGTGCCCACGTCGATCGCGATATCGCCGGGCGTCACCACCGCTTCGATCGCCCGCTGATAGGCCAGCGTGCGCGTGTGGTCGATCAGCATGCCCTTCTGGCTTTTCCAACTGACGTAGGTGTCGCTGTAGTCGACCGATTGCCGGGTCTCTCCCTGCGTTTCGAGCAGGCCATGTTCGACCATTTGCCCGAGCAGTTCAGCCGACATGCCGGCGTCGTGCAGCGCGTCCTCGCTCCGCGGAACCCTGAGTTGCGAAATCAGGGCACGACCCTTGTCGCTCAGCCCCAACCTGCTGTTCTTGTCCCGCGCGTCGCTCATGTGCCACCCCTCAGCCTTGCAATGCGCTGGAAGTATCAGAGCCATGCCCTAGCGGCAACTGGCCCGCGGACGCCTTTGCCGCGAATGTTGTGTTTCACGGGACGGATTTCTATAACCGCAGGCATGAGTGCACATCGGCTTTTCGGCCCCGGCAGACTGCCGTGACGGCGCCTGCGGATGCGCCCGATCCGATAGGCGGGTTCCTTGGCCTCGAACGTCCCGGCGCCGGCGATCTGAATGCCTTTTGGGGCGCCGCCGACTGCCCGGCCTGGGTCAACGCCACATCGGCCCTTGCGGCGCTGGTGACGGAACTGCGCCCCGCGAGGGTCTGGCTGCCCGGATACATCTGCGCCGAACTGGTCGAGGCCGTGCCGGCCGCGGCTCGTCGCTATTTCCCGATGACGGATGCCCTCGCCCCAGACATTGCGGCTCTGGATGGGCGGGTCGCAGACGGGGATCTGGTGCTAGCCGTCGACATGTTCGGCCGCGCGCCGGGCCCGGATTGGCGGGATTTCGTCGCGGCCCATCCCGGCGTGACCTTTGTGGAGGATTGCGCGCAGGCGCTGGATACGGGCGAGGCCCCGTGGGGCGATTGGCGCCTGTTTTCGCCCCGCAAGCTCGTCGGCGTGCCGGAGGGCGGCATTCTGGTGCCGATCACCGCCCGTGCGATCGAACGCGCCCGCAACATCGGCCCCGCCCCCGAACAGGAGGACGCACATCAGCAGGCCCGTCAACTGCGTCTGGCGCCGATGCTCGCGCGGCGCGATGCACCGCAAACCAACGCCCGGTGGCACGCGATGCATCAAGCCGCCGAAGCCAGCCACCGGATCGGTGACGCCCCGATGAGCCCCGCCGCCCGCGCGTTGCTATCCCGCCTCGAACCCGCCCCGATGATCGCCGCCCGCAAGCGCAACTTTGCCCAATTGGCCGAGGCGCTGCCGGACTTTGCCGTGATCTCTCAGACCGAGCCCGCCTTTGCACCGTCCGGTTTTGCCGTTCGCGTGGCCCCCGAGGTCCGGTCCTCGGTGCTGGCGCATTTGCACGCCCACAGGATATTCGCGGCCGTCCATTGGCGCGAGATCCCCGCGCCGCCGGAGTTTACGCGGGATCATCAACTGGCGGCGAGCCTGATCACCCTGCCCTGCGATCATCGCTATGGCCCACCCGAAATGGCGCGGGTGGCGGCAACTTTTCTGGATGCGTGCCGATAATGACCTGACCGGCCCAGAAAGATCAGCCCCGAGATCCGCCGGCGCTATTTCGATTTCATGTAGAGATCGCGATCCGCCATCGAGTATTCCGGGTAATCGAAATGGTTGCACAAAGACAGATGCCGGTGCGTCACCCCGCCGTAGATCCCGGTCTCCCAACCGTTTTCCTTGAGGATGAGGTGCATCTGGTAGTCCGATGACTGCTCCCACTTGGTGATGTGGTTTTGCAGGGCCTCTGTCCGCAAGGCCAGCAATCGACCGGGCGGATTGAACGGCGACTGAACCTCGTCCGGGCCGATATCCTCCATCGACCGTTCCGGCGACGATTCCTTGAACTGCTTCTTCTCCGAGGTCGTCAGCCCACGGCCGAGCCGTTTTTCCATGGCGTCGATATCGACGAAATCGGATTTGTCGATCTTGGACCCGAGCATCGCCAGTTTCGGATTTTGCTCCATGACCCCCAGCATCCGTTGCGCCCAGCAGGTTTCCTCCGGCTCGATGGTCACGTCGCTTTCCACGGAAAAGAACACATCGCCCACGTCTTTCAACCTCTCGGCGAAGAAAGGGGCAAACCATGTGCTGTCGTTTTCCTCCAGCCGCACGACCTCGTCGAACATGTGCCGTCGCGAGAAGCCGTCGATCACCTTGTGCACCAGCGGATCCCGACTTGCGGAATCGATTAGCACGAAACGCATGTCCGATTTCGTGGTTCGATAGAGGCTGTCGAGTGTCGCCCAGAGGTAGATCGGCCGCTCGTAGCTGAGGATATAGGTCGTCAGGGTTTTCGACATGAGGGTCTCGTCCATGCTGTGCGGCGGGGCGTGCGGCGGAGGTTTGAATGCCTTGGGGTGATCGGCTGAATTCCGACGATGGTCAAGGCCCGCACCGCGCCCCGCCCGAGCTCGGAACGCCTGCCGCTAGACGGAGCCGGCCCGGTAGGGCGGGAAATACCGCGCCTGTGGGTCGGCCCCGGCATCGCGGCAGAGTTCGGAAAACAGATCGGGACGGTAGATTTGGCAGAGCGACCTGAGTGGATGCTCGATGGCTCCGAGCCGCGACTTCATCAGGTGCAGGCCGTCTCCGGGCCGCCCGTATCCGCCGATGTTGTAGGACAAGGCCCCTTGCTGCGCGAACCATTGCGCCGATTCCAGAAACATCCAGGCGTGCAGCCCGCGTCCCGCCTCGGTCGACCCGGCAAGGTGGCCTTCGATCATGGGACCGTGTTTCCGGCACATGCCGGCCACCACGATCTCTCCGTCCAGTTCGCCTCCGATGAACACCACATTGGCCGCCTTGGCCCAGTGCGACAGGACCTCGACCGGGAAGACCGGGCCCTCGCCCGCTCGCGCCATCGCTTCGACATGCAGCGCCGGAAAGGCCGCCGCCAACCGGCTCTGATCGGTGGTGAAGGCCACGCCGTCCCGCGTCGCCCGCCGATAGGTCTTTCTCATGTTGTGCCCGAGGGAGTGGTGGATATCCCAATCGGTCAGATCGAAGACATAGAGCGCATTGTGCGCCTGAACCCGGTCAGGTGGTGCGACCGCCGGCATCGTCGTGGTGACCGAGATCTGAAGGTAGCCGCAGACCCAGCCCCGTTCTGCCGCGTAGTCCCTCCACAGGCTCAGCGGTGCAGCGCCGTCGGATGGGATCACGGCCCCCGAGAGCCCGGGCAACGTGGCGATGTCCGTCGTGTCGTTCCAGCGTCGTTCGAAGAAGGGCAGGATCATCCGCGCACCATCGGCCTCGACCACCGCCAGTTGCGGCTCGATGCCCGCGACGGCAAGGCCAGCGGCATAGGCCCAGTCATGCGAAGGCATCGCGTCGGGTCCGGCCGTCGCGGCCTCCCAACCTGCCCGGTCCGCAAGGCCGAACACGGTGATCTTGTCGTCGCTCATGGAGCCTCCGATGGGCGCTCGCCGCCAGAGCGAGAACTTGTCTTACCGCGGGTGATACACTAGAACCCGACCAGATCGAGTTACAAGCCTACTCAGCCCGAACCTAGCAAGTCAGAGCGCCCGACGCCAAGGCGACGCACGCCGCCTTCGAGGAGACACAATCCCATGTCAGCCGAACCGCCGAAAGCCGCCCGGAAAGAGGCGGGAAGAGACATGGCTCACGATTCGGCCTGGCCGGAAGGATGGGCCACGCTCTACGACGCCATGGACGTCGATCGCGCACCTCACCTGACGTTCTACACCCGGTTGACGACGCCCGAGGTGACCTCGATCCTCGATCTGGGCTGTGGCACGGGGTCTATCACCCTCGCCATGGCAGAGCGGATGGCCCCCGGTGGTCGTGTTGCCGGTGTGGATCTGTCGCCGCGGATGATCGAGATCGCCCGCACCCGCGCCCCGGAGCACGAATGGCGTATCGGAGACATCGCCGAACCGCCGGTCGACGGGCCTTTTGACCTGATCGTGTGCTGTTTTCACACGTTGCAGGCATTGGAAGAGGAAGAGACCCTCGCCAAGTGTTTTGCCAATGTCGCCGATTTGTTGGCCCCCGGCGGGCGCTTTGCCTTCGACATCTATCGCCCCAACCTCGAATGGCTCACCGGTCCGTGGGAGGGCACCAGCGTGGCGCGCAGGTTCGAGGATGAGCAGGGCCGGCCGTTTCACGTGGTTGAAAGCGATACCCACTACGACACCGACACCCGCGTCTTGACCAGCACTTGGACATTGCATGACAGCACCACGGACGAAGCCTTGCCGCTTGCGCCGATCGTGCAAAGGGTCCGCCAGTATTTTCCGGAGGACATCGAGCGTTTGCTGGCCGGGGCCGGACTGACAATCGACGCCCGCTATGGTGATCTGCTGGGTGGTCCCTATAAGGACGACAGCAAGTTGCAGGTCTATGTCAGTCGTCATAGCCCATCGCAATCCTGACCGGCATCACGTTGGGGCGTTGCCTATCCGGTCCGGCGCCTAACCGATCTTGGGTCCGAATTTTCCGTGGGTTTCTTCGTAGTGACGATTGAGCCGCTGAAGTGCGATTCGCAGCACGATCTTGCCCGATCGCGCCGACCATCCCATGCGCTTTTCCAGCGATTCCATACCTTCGAGATAGCAACACGCCCGCAAGGCGACGTCACCCAACCCCGGCCCGAGTTCTGACAGAGCCATGCCGACCCGGTCGCGGGCCGTGGCCGCGCTGGGCTCGGGGTCGGCACCGCTTTCGGTCTTCTTGCGGGATTCGAGGCTGAGGAACTTGTCCCAATCCTGGGTGGCGTGCGGCCCCATCTGGGACAGTTCGAAATACTCACGCAGACGTTCTCCGGCGGCCACGAGCGCACGGTTAAGGAACGGCTTGCCGTCCTTGTCCTTGCGCCGTGCGAGCCCGACCAGCGGGCTTTCGGACATGCCGTTGCGCATCTGGTGCAGCAGATCGTCCTCGCCGACAGGCGCACCGCGCAGTCCGGGCTTGGCCGCGAATCCGGCCTGCGCCTCGGCAAAGCCGCCAAGCCCCTGTGCGGCGTTTTCGGCCTTGGCCAGAAGCTGCTTGAGCGCCGTCCGCCCTGCCCCGGTGATGTGATAGCGGGCGATCCGCGCCTCAGGCTCAGGGCAGACGATCCATTCCTTGAGCGCCATCGCCTGCGCGATATCGCGCGACACCACGGCGGTCCGGTGGGTTTCGCCAGTGCGACGCCCATTTCCATATCGCGCGCAACCGCGAGCACCGCCCCGGTCTCGCTCAATCGCCGCAGGACTCGCGCACCTTCCTTGGCAATGCGTTCTTCGCTGGGAGGCACCGTTATCGCGGAGTCAGGAGTTGTCTTCTTCGTCATCTCGGACCCATTCTTTTTGTCGCTACACTTGCATAGACATGACGACAGCTGTCGCAGGGCATCGTCGATCAGGGGATCGTCCCGGCGCTGTTCGAAGCGCCGGATCTGTCGAAGCACCGTGGAGGCATGCACGTCGGCGCGGCGTGCCAGCACCCGGATCGGAAGGCCGGTTTCCGTATGTGCGAAGTAGTTGCGCGCTCCCTCAGGAACCCACATCGGCAGAGCCGCAAGGCTCGGGTGGTCGGCAAATGTCGTCATTGTCTTGTCCGTTCCCTTTGTCCGGCTCTGCGCTAATGCCCTGTGAAATCAGCAAGAAAGAGGCATTCGAGCCATTGCTGAAATACAACCTAGAGGGGCATTTATTACCCAAATCTTAACAAACATGCCGCTTATTCATCATTGTTTCTAAATTGCAAACAATGCTTAAGTCACCGATCTTAAACTATCCACAGGACGCAACACACCCCAAGGTTGTGGCAAGAATTGCGTGTCGACAGATTCGACGGAACTCGAAGGGAACTGATATGCAAGACCTCCCGAGCATGATTGCAAGCCTAAGTCGCCCCAGCCTTCTGGTGGGCGCCGCTCGGTTCGGTGTGGATGAGTATGAGCGCAACCGTTGCCTGCCACGACTGCTGCATATGGCCGCCGCCCCGAAGCCGGGGCAGGCGATCCTGAAGCTTCTAGAGATCAAAGCCGACCTCAACGACAAGCGCAAAGCCAAGATGGCCGACTATGCGATTGCCCGGCACGTCGAGGTGCTGATCGCGCTGATGGGCGAGGCCCGCGTCCTGCGGATGACCTCCGCCCCCCTGCGCGTCGTTACATGAAGGCGTCGGGCATCCCTGCCTTGCGCTCGGCGACATAGTCGTTGAGCGCCTGTTCGATGGCTGGATCGAGCGTGGGCTGCTGGTAAGTATCGAGCAGCCGTTTGACCCGCAGGCTCGCCAGAGCCTCGGTATCGCGCGCGCCCTCTTCGTCCCAGGTCTCGAAGGGCTTGTAGTCGAACAGGTCGGACCGCCAGAAGGCGCTCTTGAAGTTGGCCTGCGTATGCGCACAGCCGAGGTAGTGCCCGCCGGGTCCCACCTCGCGGATTGCATCCAGCGCCTGCGCGTTCTCGGAGATGTCGACCCCACGCGCCATCGAGTGCATGATCCCGAGCTGGTCGGCGTCCATCACGAACTTCTCGAAGCTGGCCACCAGACCGCCTTCGAGCCAGCCGCAGGCGTGCAGCATGAAGTTGACCCCCGACAGCAGCCCCATGTTGAGGCTGTTCGCTGTTTCGTAGGCCGCTTGTGCATCCGGCAGCTTGGAGCCGCAGAACGACCCGGCCGAGCGGTAGGGCAATCCCAACCGTCGCGCCAGCTGTCCGGCCCCGTAGGTGATCATCGCAGCCTCCGGGGTGCCGAAGGTGGGCGCGCCCGAGTTCATGTCGATCGAGGTCACGAAGGCCCCGAAGATCACCGGCGCACCGGCCCGAACCAACTGGCTGTAGGCGACGCCCGCCATGACTTCGGCAAGCACCTGCGTGAGTGTGCCGGCGACAGACACCGGCGCCATGGCCCCGCCGACGATGAACGGCGAGATGATCGCCGCCTGATTGTTCCGGGCGTAGATCTCCAGCGCCCCCATCATGATCCCGTCGAAGGTCAATGGCGAGTTGATGTTGATGAGCGAAGTCATCACCGTGTTGTCGCGCACGAAGTCCTCGCCGAACAGGATGCCCGCCATATCGACGGAATCCTGTGCCCGGCTCGGTTCCGTCACCGATCCCATGAAGGGCTTGTCCGACAGGGTCATATGCGCGAGCAGCATGTCGTAGTGCCGCTTGTTGACCGGAACGTCGGTAGGCTCGCAGACCGTGCCGCCGGAGTGGTGCAGCCACTTCGACATATAGCCGAGCTTCACGAAGTTGCGGAAATCCTCCATCGTCGCATAGCGCCGCCCGCCCGAAGCCGTGCGCACGAAGGGCGGGCCATAGACCGGGGCGAGGACGAGGTTCTTGCCGCCGATCACGACGTTCCTCTCGGGGTTGCGGGCGTGCTGGGTGAAGCTGGAGGGGGCGGTTTGGCACAGTTTGCGCGCCAGTCCGCGCGGGATGCGAACGCGCTCGCCCTGCACATCGGCGCCAGCCTCGCGCCAACGCTCGAGCGCTGCGGGATTCTCGACGAAGTTTACGCCGATCTCTTCGAGCACGGTTTCGGCGTTGTCCTCGATGATCTGGAGCGCCTCTTCGGTCAACACCTCGAAATTGGGGATGTTGCGCTCGATATAGCGGGCGGTTTCGACGGAAATTGCGGTGCGTTCGGCGCGACGCGCGGCGCCTCCGCCTCCGCGTGTGCGTCGACCAGTGGGGGCTGCGGTGTCTGACATGGCGGGATCTCCGGCTGACTCGACGCTTGATTCGACGCCTGTTTAGACTGCTCCTCGTGACATTGGTAAAGGATTTGCGGCCTTTGAGGGGCGAAAACGACACGCACTCTTGCACCCGTGGCAGACCCGGCCTATCGAGCGGCATGACACAACATGATCGCCTTCTCATCATCGACTTCGGCTCTCAGGTGACGCAGCTTATCGCCCGCCGCCTGCGCGAGTTGAACGTCTACTGCGAAATCCATCCCTTCCAGAACGTGACCGACGCCTTCCTAGCCGAGTTTGCGCCCAAGGCCGTGATCCTTTCGGGCGGTCCGGCCAGCGTGATTGACAAGGGCTCGCCGCGGCCACCGGAACAGGTGTTCGAGTTGGGTGTCCCGATCCTCGGGATTTGCTATGGCCAGCAGGTCATGATGGAGATGCTCGGCGGCAAGGTCGAGCGTGGCGACGGAACCGCCGAGTTTGGTCGCGCCTATGTGACCCCGGCTGGCGAGAGCCTCGATCTGTTGAACGGCTGGTTCCTCGAGAACCGCGAGCAGGTCTGGATGAGCCACGGCGATCACGTCAGCAAGATCGCCCCCGGCTTCCGCGTCTTTGGCACCTCGCCCAATGCTCCCTTTGCGATCACCGCCGATCCCGATCGTCAGTTCTATGCAGTGCAGTTCCACCCCGAAGTGCATCACACCCCCAATGGACTGACATTCTACGAAAACTTCGTCAAAGCTGCCGGTTTTACCGGCGACTGGACAATGGGCGCCTATCGCGAGGAGGCGATCCGCCTGATCCGCGAGCAGGTCGGCGGCAAGAAGGTGATCTGTGCCCTCTCTGGCGGTGTCGATTCCTCGGTCGCCGCCGTGCTGATCCATGAGGCCATCGGCGAGCAGTTGACCTGCGTCTTTGTCGATCACGGTCTGCTCCGGCTGGGCGAGGCGGAACAGGTCGTCTCCATGTTCCGCGAGCACTACAATCTGCCCCTGATCCATGCGGATGAATCGGAGTTGTTCCTGAGCGCGCTCGACGGCGTCAGCGACCCCGAGACAAAGCGCAAGATCATCGGCGGCTTGTTCATCGACGTGTTTCAGAAATACGCCAACGAGATCGAGGGCGCCGAGTTTCTGGCCCAAGGCACACTCTATCCCGATGTGATCGAAAGCGTGTCGTTCTCGGGCGGTCCTTCGGTGACGATCAAGAGCCACCACAATGTCGGTGGCCTGCCGGAGAAGATGGGCCTCAAGCTCGTCGAGCCGCTTCGCGAGCTGTTCAAGGACGAGGTCCGGGCGCTGGGCCATGAGCTTGGTCTGCCGCCGTCGTTCATTGGCCGCCATCCGTTCCCCGGCCCCGGCCTTGCGATCCGTTGTCCCGGCGAGATCACCCGCGAAAAGCTAGAGATCCTGCGCAAAGCCGACGCGGTCTTTATCGACCAGATCCGCAAACATGGTCTCTATGACGATATTTGGCAGGCTTTTGTGGCGATCCTGCCTGTCCGCACGGTCGGCGTGATGGGCGACGGCCGCACCTATGATTTCGCCTGCGCCTTGCGGGCGGTGACCTCGGTGGATGGGATGACGGCGGACTACTATCCGTTCACCCATGAATTCCTCGGCGAGACCGCGACCCGGATCATCAACGAGGTCAAGGGCATCAACCGGGTGACTTATGACATCACGTCAAAGCCGCCGGGCACGATCGAGTGGGAATGATGTCCGACCGATCTGGTTGACCGAACTAAGCGAGCCTGCGGACTATCGCTCCGCGGGCCATTCATCGGCAGCCACGATCAAATCGGCGGGGAGATCCTCTACACTGCAAGCGCTCGGCTCGCCGGCACTGTAGCCCGCCCCGAACCATTCCGCCCTGAGCGCCAGCCCGATGCTGACAGCGGGCCCGCGCCGCACCGGCGAACGCCCCCAATGGGCATCGGTCATGGGTTCTTCGTCGAATAGCTCGGTCAGCGGCGGCATCTGCACCCCGGCCCGCGCCAGCAGGACACCGGCCATGCATTCGACCTGAGACGTCACCTTTCGGCGCACCTCGTTCTCTTGCGATCTGTCGGCCAGTATTCGCGCCAAGGCGATGTCGGCCAGCCCGTACTGGACCTGAATTCCGTGCCCGTAGAGATGTGCCAGCGCAAAGAGTTGCTGCTCTGCATGCGGCGTCTCGGCCAGATAGATTGCCCCCTCAGAGGTGCAGTAGAGGCCCGGCGCGTCGAGTTCCCCTCCACACAGGTCAATGGTGCTTGGCACGTGTCGCACCTCCGGCAAGGCCGGAAAACTTGTCGTCGCGGTGCGGATCAAACCGTCGAGGGGTGTTTCGGCCCAGCCCGGCAAGGGGCCATTGGCAACGATCAGGCAAAGCGCGACGGCGACGAGATTTTTCATGGCCAGAGCTTAACTTGCCCCGCATCGCGATGCGAGTGCTTGACGAAACTGTGACCGTGTGAGCAATTCGCATGATGCGCAGCAATACTCTCACCGCGGCCCTGTGGATGACCGGAGCGATCACCTGCTTTTCTCTGATGGCGGTGGGCGGCAGAGCTGTGAGTTCGACGCTCGACACCTTTGAAACCATGCTCTTTCGCAGCTTGACCGGCATCGTCATCGTGTTGACCGTCGGTTATGCAACGGGCACCTTGGGGCAAGTCAGTCGCCGCCATCTGGGGCTTCATTTCGGCCGTAATCTGGCGCATTTCACAGGGCAGAACCTGTGGTTTTTTGCGATCACGGTGATCCCGCTGGCACAGGTCTTTGCGCTGGAATTCACGATTCCGATCTGGGTGCTGCTGCTTTCGCCCCTGTTGCTGGGCGAACGCCTCACCAAAGTGGGTGCTTTGGCCGCGATGATCGGATTTGCCGGCATCCTCGTCGTCGCCCGACCCAACCCGTCGTCGCTGAACGCCGGCATCGTTGCCGCCGCATTATGCGCGGTGTGCTTTGCGCTGACCGCGATCGCGACCCGGCGATTGACCCGGAGCGAATCGACGATGTGCATTCTGTTCTATCTGACCGTCATGCAGGCGGTCTTTGGTCTCATCGCGGCGGGATACGACGGAGATATCGCTCTGCCCGACTCGCAGACCGCGCCTTGGATCGTGATGATCGGATTCGCAGGCCTGGTTGCGCATTTCTGTCTGACCACGGCCCTGTCGATTGCGCCCGCAAGCGTCGTCATGCCGATGGATTTCGTGCGCCTGCCGGTCATCGCGATCGTCGGAATGCTTTTCTATGCGGAGCCGTTGGATCCGCTCGTCTTTGTCGGCGCGGTGCTGATTTTTGCCGGAAACTGGCTGAACATCACCCGCGGACAGAGCCCAGCTGCGCCTGCGCCGCAACATTAACCATTTTTTCAAATGCTTTGACGTGGCGTAGCCAATTGACCGAACGCCCGGCAGCTTCCTAGAAACGTCCATTCACGATTTCATGCTACGGGGAGAGGACATGAAAACGATCTGGACCACAGGGGCCGCACTGCTTCTGACGACCACTACTGCAGGGGCCGTTGGCCTCGACCGATCCAATCAGGATGTTTCAGCCATTTTCGAAGACGGAAACTATGCTGAATTGAGCTTTGGCTATGTCATGCCGACGGCCACGGGGACCGATCTCGGCTCTGGTTTCGACTACGACAATGTCGCGGAGGAATTCTTCCAGTTCGGCGCGAGCCTGAAGATGGACTATGGTCCGAACACGTCCTTTGCGTTGATCGTCGATCAGCCGTTCGGCGCCGACATCCTGTATCCGGACAACCCGGCGACGCCGCTTCTGGAAGGCACGGCCGCCCAGCTCAACAGCGTCGCGTTCACAGCCGTCGGTCGCTACAAGTTCAACGACAATTTCAGTGTTCACGGTGGTGTGCGTGCTGAAACGCTTGACGCAGAGATCTCCTTGGGCGGTTTGGCCTATGGTGGCCTCGACGGTTACAACGTCGAGCTCGAAAGCAGCACTGCGTTTGGTTACCTCGCCGGTGTCGCCTACGAGCGCCCGGACATCGCGTTGCGCCTCGCCGTCACTTATAACAGCGCGATCACCCATGAATTCAACTCGATTGAATCGGTCAACGGCGTGATCGTGAACCCGGGCTCCATCACCGAAGTTCAGACCCCGGAAGCCGTCAATATCGATTTCCAGACCGGAATCATGGCGGACACGCTGCTGTTCGGTCAGGTGCGCTATGCAATGTATTCCGAAACGCTAGTATCGCCCGATTTCTTTGCCGCGAACACGGGCGGCGGCAGCCTGACAGACATCGACGATGCAGCCTCTTACAGCATCGGGATCGGCCGCCGGTTCACGGATGAATTCTCGGCCTCCTTCTCGGTCGGATACGAGGAATCGACCGATCCGCTGGTGTCGCCGCTCTCTCCTTCGGATGGACAGACGTCGCTGGCGCTGGGTGGTCAGTACACCTTTGACAACATCGTGCTGTCTGGCGGCGTGCGCTATACCATGCTGGGCGACGCCATGCCGGAGACCAGCGGCGCGGCCCGTGCCGACTTTACCGACAACAGCGCCCTGTCGATCGGCATGAGCATCGGCTACCGTTTCTGAGCCTTGCCCAGACTACGATTTCAAGCCCCGCATCCGGCAACGGACGCGGGGCCTTTTCATTCCATGCTCTACAATTTCCACAGAAATCGGATTGCGAATGCCGGGATGGCGCGCGTAAGTGAGCCATGACCACGCAATTGACCATGCCGCTTCGCGTCTGGGCCGAGATGGCCCTGCTGGCCCTGTTCTGGGGCTTTTCCTTTTTGGCCATCCGCGTGGCGCTGGACGAGGTGGGCCCATGGACCGTCGTTGCGGCGCGTCTGGCCGGGGCGATGGTCGTCCTGTGGCTGTGGGTGCTGATCCGTGGCTATGCGGTCCCGCGCACGGCCAAGATTTGGGTCGCCTTTATGGGCATGGGGTTCCTGAACAACGTCATCCCTTTCGGCCTGATCGCTTGGGGGCAGCAGAGTATCGAGACCGGGCTGGCATCGATCCTGAACGCATCCACCGCAGTCTGGGGTGTGCTAATCGCAGCCCTATTCCTGCCCGAAGAGCGCCTGACGTGGCGGCGCGGGATCGGTGTGTTGATCGGCTTTCTCGGTGTGAGCACCGCCATCGGCCTAGAGGCGCTGCGCAATTTCGATCTGCGCTCCGTGAGCCAGCTGGCGATCCTCGGCGCGGCGGTCAGCTATGGTTTTTCTGGCGTCTGGGCCCGACGCAACCTGCGGGGTCTGCGCCCCGAAGTGGCCGCCGCTGGCATGTTGACCTGCTCGTCCCTCGTGACCATCTGCCTCGCGGGTTATTACGAGAATCCTCTGGGCTCTGACCTGCATGCAAGCACGTTGATTGCCTTGGCGTATCTCGCCGTCTTTGCGACCGCGGCGGCCTATCTGGTGTATTACCGGGTGATGGCCCAAGCGGGCAGCGGCAATGTGATGCTTGTGACCTTGCTTGTCGCGCCGGTGGCCATCGTTGCGGGCGCCGTCGTTCTGGGTGAAGCCCTGCCTCCTCGCGCTTATGCGGGCTTTGCCATGCTGGCGCTGGGTCTCGTGGTGCTGGACGGTCGATTGATCGGAGCCAAAAAACCTCTGGCCCCAACCGCGATGCCCCGCTAGCAAGGGGCATGATTTACGAGACCTCTCAGAATTGGTTGAAAGCCGAGCGCCGCAAGGTGCTTGTGTTCGGCATGTCGGGTTTGGGCAAGACCCACCTCAGCAATCTGCTGCGCGACAATGGCGACTGGTTTCACTATTCGATCGATTACCGCATCGGCACCCGCTACATGGGCGAGCTGATCGTCGACAACGCCAAACGCGAGGCGATGCAGGTGCCGTTCCTGCGTGACCTGTTGATGACGGATTCGATCTATATCGGCTCCAATATCAGCTTCAACAATCTGACCCCGGTCTCTACCTACCTTGGAAAGCCCGGAGATCCGACCAAGGGTGGCCTGCCGTTTGCAGAGTATACCCGCCGTCAGGATCAATTCATGAAGGCCGAAATCCAGGCCCTCCACGACACCCGCTATTTTATCGACCGCGCCGAGATGCTGTACAGCTATCCGCATTTCATCTGCGATACCGGTGGCTCGATCTGCGAATGGGTGGACCCGGATGATCCCGATGATCCGGTGATGTCAGAACTGTCGCAGACCACGCTGATGATCTGGATCGAAGGCTCCGACGCCCATACCCAGGAATTGATCCGCAGGTTTGACCGCGCCCCGAAGCCGATGGCCTATCAGCCGGAATTTCTGGACAACGTCTGGGCGGAATATCTCAAGCAAACCGGGTTGGCGGAAGAAGAGGTCGATCCCGACGCCTTTATCCGCTGGACCTATGCCAAGGCACTGGCCCATCGCCAGCCGCGCTATGCCGCGATGGCCCGCCGCTGGGGCCTGACCGTCAAGGCGGAGGACGTGTCCGCTGTCCGCAGCGAGGCCGATTTCACCGCTCTTGTCGCGCGCACGTTGGACGATCACCGCTCCATGCAATAATCCATTGCCGCCGTGATCGCCCGATCCGATCCCCGCAGGCCGAAATCCACCTGTGCCCGACCGTCCCGGCTGAGCACGGAGACCCGCCCGCCGTCCTGAAGCGCCATGACGAGCCGGGAGGCACGCGGCACCTCTGCGACGAGAACTCCATTGCGCTGCTCCATGTCGAGCCATTCGACGCTTTGTCCGTCGACGATCCACTGTGCTTCGCCCCTGTCGATAGTGGCGCTGCGCAATACGACAGAGATCGGCCCCCTGCTCTCGCAAGTAAGGATCAGCTGTTGTGACAGATCATCCGAGCTGATCGCAGCAAAGCCACCGTGTTCGGGATCCTCCATCCGTCCGAATTCCCACGCGGGTCCACTCAGCCCGTCCGACGGGCAGGCCAAAGCCATGCAGGCCTCATACCCAGCCCCGAGCCGGCCCGGGAACGTCACGCTGCACCCGAGAGCGCATTCCCCAGCCGGCTGGGCTAGCCCCGCGGCGGGCCAGACCATCCCGCAGATCACCACCATAAAGGTCCATTTCATCGCGCATTCTCGTTTCCAGACAGGATCCGACGAAACCTATCCCCCTGCCCGTTACTTTTTGGTGTCCAAGCCTTATGTGTCACGGTAAACCCCGACCCTTGAGAGTTCCAAGAACAGGCCAGACCGATGCCCATCAAACTGCCCGCAACCCTACCCGCCTATGACATACTCACCCGCGAGGGCGTGATGGTGATGGACGAGGATCAGGCCGCACGGCAGGACATCCGTCCATTGCGGATCGGTCTGCTGAACCTGATGCCCAAGAAGATCCAGACCGAGACCCAGTTTGCCCGCCTGATCGGTGCCACGCCGCTACAGATAGAGTTCAGTCTGATCCGGATGACCGACCATCAGACCCGCAACACTGCCGCCGAGCATATGGAGGAATTCTATCGCCCGTTTGCCGAAGTCGCCGCCACGGGCGAGAAATTCGACGGGTTGATCATCACAGGCGCTCCCATCGAGCATATGCCCTTCGAGGAGGTCAGCTATTGGGATGAGCTCAGGACAGTGATGGACTGGACCCAGACCCACGTACTGTCGACCTTCGGCGTGTGCTGGGGCGGCATGGCGATGCTCTACCATTTCCATGGGGTGAAGAAACACATTCTGGATGCCAAGGCCTTTGGCTGCTTCAGACATCTCAATCTCGGCCATGCCTCGCCCTATCTGAGCGGGTTTTCCGACGAATTCGTGATCCCCGTCAGCCGCTGGACAGAGATCCGCCAGGACGAAGTCGACGCGGTTGCGGGCCTCAACACCTTGTTGGCCTCTCCCGAGGTCGGCCCGTGTCTGATCGAGGATCCTGCCCATCGGGCGCTCTACATATTCAACCATTTCGAATATGACAGCGGCACTCTCAAGGAAGAATATGACCGCGATGTCGCTAATGGCACCGCCATCAACGTGCCGCAGAACTATTATCCCGACGACGATCCGTCACGTCCTCCGGCGAACCGGTGGCGAAGTCACGCGCACCTTCTATATGGTAACTGGCTGAACCAGATCTATCAGACCACACCATACGAGATTGATGACATTGGCCGCTAGAACGATTGCCCTGTTGAGTGTTGCCGCCGTCGCGGCCTTTGCGTTCGTAACCGACCGCCGCGCGTCTGCGCGGTCTCTCCAAGCGGAAATGGATTACCCGCCGATTGGGCAGTTCGTCGAGGTGAATGGCCGTTCGGTCCACGCCTATGTGACCGGCAACGGCCCGGATCTGGTGCTGATCCACGGCGCCAGCGGCAATCTGCGAGACTTTACACAGGACTTCGTCGACCGCGTCAGCGACCGCTACCGTGTCATCGCGTTTGATCGCCCCGGCATGGGATACACCGACCGCACCGATCCCGACTATGATCCCGCATTCACATCTGAGGCCGAAAGCCCCGAAGAGCAGGCCGCCTTGTTGCAGGCGGCCGCATTGGCCCTTGGTGCCGAACGCCCCATCGTGCTCGGCCAGTCCTTCGGCGGCTCCGTGGCGATGGCATGGGCCCTGAACCATCCAGAGCACGTTTCCGGCCTCGTCATCGTATCGGGCGCGACAATGCCGTGGCCCGGCACATTGGACCCGCTCTACCGCGTCAACGGCTCCAGCTTTGGCGGGGCCATCCTGCCGCCGCTCATTTCGGCTTGGGTTCCGATGCAATATGTCCGAGACGTCGCCGCTTCGGTCTTTGCCCCGAATCCCGGGCCGGAAAATTATGCGGACAAGGTTGGCGCGGCGCTGTCGCTGCGCACCGAGACCCTCCGCGCGAATGCACGTCAAGTGAACGGATTGCGCCCCTATGTCGTGGCCATGTCGACCCGGTATCCAACAGTGTCCGTCCCGACCGAGCTGATCCATGGCGACGCCGACACGACGGTGCCTCTCGACATTCACTCCCGCCCGCTGAGCCAGTTGGTCCCGGACGCGAATTTGGTCGTTTTGTCTGGCATCGGCCACATGCCCCACCACTCCGCCCCGGACGATGTCGTGGCGGCGATTGACCGCGCCGCAGATCGGGCCGGATTGCGCTGAGCGCATCGCGTCGCCATATTGAACTTAACAACAGAAAGGCGAGCAGATGACCCTGCCATTCGATGGCGCGATCAGCGCATTCTATGCGGCCCCCGAGCAAGCCCATCTGCGTGAGTTGATCGACGGCTCTGGCAAGAAGGACGTGGCCAATCCGAGATTTCCCTATCCCGAGGCCTGGGACAAGGACGACTACGAAAGCACCCTCGAGGCGATGCAGGTCGAGCTTGTGAAACTGCAGGCTTGGGCGAAAGCGAGCGGTGCCCGCATCGCAGTGGTGTTCGAGGGCCGGGATGCTGCCGGAAAAGGTGGCACGATCAAACGCTTGCGCGAGAACCTTAATCCTCGCTCCGCAAATGTCGTGGCCCTGTCAAAGCCGACCGAAACCGAAGCTACCCAATGGTATTTCCAACGCTATATCGCCCATCTGCCGGCCGCCGGTGAGTTGGCGATTTTCGACCGTAGCTGGTATAACCGCGGCGTCGTCGAGCATGTCTTTGGCTTCTGCACCCCTGAGCAGCGTGAGAAGTGGTTCGAACAGGTCAATCCGTTTGAACAGATGCTCGTCGATGAAGGCATCACCTTGATCAAGTTCTGGCTCAATGTCGGTCAGGCGACGCAGCTGGAGCGATTTCTCAAGCGTGAGAAAGACCCTCTCAAGCAATGGAAGCTGAGTTGGATCGACGTCGAGGGCCTCAAGAAATGGGATGCCTATACGGCGGCCATTCATGAGACGCTGACCAAGACCCACACCGAGGCCGCCCCGTGGCGGGTGATCCGCGGCGACGACAAGCGCCGCGCCCGCGTCGCGGCGATCCGCGCGATCCTGTCCGAAGTGGACTACACCGGCAAGGACAAGAAGGCGGTGGGCAGGGCGGACGACAAGATCATCGGCAACCCTGTCGAGTGGGCCGATCTCTGGGCGGCGCGGTAAGCTCATGGCCAAACGCGGCTATCACCACGGCAATCTGCGGCAAGCTCTCGTCGACGCCTGTCTGGCGTTGATCGAAGCCAAGGGCCCGACCGGTTTCACCCTGTCGGAAGCCGCGCGCGAGGCGGGTGTGACCCCGGCTGCGGTCTATCGGCATTTCGAGGGCCGTGAAGACCTGATCGCCGAGGCTGCATTGCAAGGTTATGAAATCTTTGCCGACTTGATGGACTATGCCTACAATGAGGGGAAACCATCGGCACTGGCCGCGTTCGAGGCGACGGGCCGTGCCTATCTGGCCTTTGCCCGGAAATACCCCGGCCACTACGTCGCAATGTTCGAAAGCGGTATCTCCATTCAGCGCACCCCCGAACTGAATGCGACGGCAACACGGGCGATGGGTGTCTTCGAGAAAGCCGCCGACGAGTTGAGCCAGCATATCCCCGAGCACAAGCGCCCGCCGCCGCAGATGTTCTCCGCCCATATCTGGGCGATGAGCCACGGCGTCGTCGAGCTTTTTGCCCGCGGATCGCCGGGCACCAAGAGCCCGTTTCCGCCCGAAGACCTGTTGGAGACCGGGATTGGCATCTATCTGCGCGGGCTGGGCCTGATCGCCCCTGACGACTAGCGCCTAAGCGGGCAGCAGAACCAGCGAACGTTCGTCCCAGATCACCTTGGTCTTGGCTCCAACGTCGAGCACCGGGCGCCCGATCAGGTTTTTCATCGAGATCGTGAGAGCGGATTCGACGCCCGCGATGCGCACGTCGTAATAGGTCATGTCGCCGTAGTAGACGACCTCGGAGACCGTCGCGTCGACCACACGCCGCTGTGTGGTTTCACCGTCGAACAGGATCGCCAGTGTTTCCGGGCGAATGCCGATGCTGACCTTCCCTGGGACCGTCCCTTGCGGGACTTGGGATGCCGGCAGTTCTGCGCGCCCCAGCCCCGCCACGTCGACCGAGACGGTGCCTCCGTCCGTCGTCACTACGCCGGTGAGGAAGTTCATCTTGCCGATGAATTCGGCCACTCGGCGGGAGTTCGGGGCGCGATAGAGCGTTTCCGGGTCGTCCATCTGCCCGATCTCGCCTTCGAACATCACCGCGATGCGGTCGGACATGACAAGCGCCTCTTCCTGATCGTGCGTGACCAGAATGAAGGTGATCCCGACCTGCCGCTGCAATCGGATCAATTCGACCTGCATCTGTTCGCGCATCTTCTTGTCGAGCGCGGAGAGCGGCTCGTCGAGAAGCAGCACCTTGGGCTTGAGGATCAGCGCCCGGGCCAGCGCGACCCGCTGCCGCTGACCACCTGACAGTGCGTGCGAGGCACGTCCGCCAAATCCACCCAGCCCGACCATGTCGAGCGCTTCCTTCACGGCGGCGCTCTTTTCCTTCTTGCTCATGGAGGATTTCCGCAGCCCGAACGCCACGTTTTCGGCAACGCTCAGATGCGGAAAGATCGCGTAGGACTGAAACACCATATTCGTCGGCCGCAGGTTGGCGGGCACGCCGGACATATCCTTGCCGTCGATCTTGAGCGTGCCGTCGGACAACCCCTCGAACCCGGCGATCGTCCGCAACAGTGTGGTCTTGCCGCAACCCGACGGACCCAGCAACGAGAAGAACTCGCCCGCCTTGATATCGAGATCGATACCCCGCAGCGCATGATAGGTGCCATAGTATTTCTGCACGCCGCGCAGGGAAATAAGGGCTGTCACAGGAAACCTCCGGAGTCTTTGATGCCTGCGCGGGCGAGCCCCCGGCGACGGAAATACTCGGCCGTGGCCAAGAGAACGATAGACAGCGTCACCAGCAAGGTGCCGAGCGCCATCACGACCGGAAGCGACGCGGGGAACCGAAGCAGCCCCCAGATATAGACCGGCATGGTGGGATTGGACCCTGTCAGGAAGAACGCGATGATGAATTCGTCGAGGCTGATCGTGAAGGAGATTAGCATCGAGGAGATGATCCCCGGCACGACGAGCGGCAGGATCACGAGCCGAAAGGCGCTCCAGCGCGTTTCACCGAGGTCAAGCGCGGCCTCTTCGAGCGCCGGATCGATATTCTGGAAGGCACCGTTCAGGATCGCGATCGAGAACGGGGTGCAGATCAGCACATGCGCCATGATGATCGTCCAGTTCGACAGCTGCATATCCAGCACCTGCCGCAGCACGATCAGCAACGATACCGCGACGATGATCTCGGGCAGCACGAGGGGCAGCATGATGAAGCCGGTGATCCCCTTCTTGCCCGGAAAGCTGGCCATCGCCCCGGCCCGCGCCGCGCATACCCCGAGCAAAGTCGCGAAGATCGCCGTCATCATCGCGATGAACAGCGAATTGCCGACGGCGTCGTGCAGCGCCTTGTTCGTCCAAAGCTCGCCAAACCACTTGGTGGTGAACCCTTGCAGCGGAAAGGCGATGATCGTGCCGTCGTTGAAGGCAAAGATCGGCAGCAGCAGGATCGGCGCGTAGAGGAACAGCAGATAGGCGATGGCGTAGATTTTCAGACCGCTTCCCTTCATGACCGCCCCCTGAGCCAGCGCCGGTTGAGGAACACAAAGAGCAGCGAGATCGCCGTGACGCAGATCATGGCCACAAGCGCCAACGCCGCCCCGAGCGGCGCGTTGTTCAGCGCGAGAAACTGGGTCTGGATCATGTTCGCGATCAGCTTGCCCCCGGCGCCGCCCATCAGTTCGGGCGTCACGTAATCCCCGATGGTGGGGATGAAGACGATCAAAACCGCCGCCACGAGCCCCGGCATGGAGAGCGGCAGGGTCACCCGGAAAAACGTCGAGAGCCGTGTTTCGCCGAGATCCTGACTGGCCTCGAGCAACGAGCGGTCGATTTTTTCCAGAGCCACGAAGATCGGCAGGATCGCAAAGGGCGCGAAGGCGTGCGCCAGTGTGATGATCACCGCATTCACGTTGTAGAGGATAAAGGTCAGCGGCTCGTCGATCACCCCCAGCCCCATCAGCCCCGAATTGACGACGCCGTTGTAGCCGAGGATGACTTTCCACAAGAAGACCCGGATCAGATAGCTCGTCCAGAATGGGATGGTGATCAGGAACAGCCAAATGGATTTGCGGCTGGGGTCGACATGGAAGGACACGAAGTAGGCAATCGGATAGGCCAGAAGCACGGTCACGATCGTGACGCAGCCCGAGACGTAGAGCGACCGTTGCAGCAGCAGACCATAGATCGGCTGGGTAATGATCTCACGGTAGTTGTCGAGCGTGAACGTGGTGTTCACATCCATGAAGTCCTGCGTCCAGAACGAAAACAAGATGATCGCGAGCAATGGCACGGCGAGCAGAAGCAAGGCATAGGCAAACGGTGGCGCCATGAGCAGCGCGGCACGCCCACCTTCGGATTGCCCCCATCTGAATCTTGCCATTTGCAGCCCTCACCTGAGATCACCAATGCAATCCTGCGCCAATGGAAAGATCAATGGGCAATCAACTGGTCAAGAGAAATATCCCTGCGTCGCGCTTTGTCCTGCTCTCGATGTGGTCGCACTCGGGCTTTCCCACCGCCGAATAGTCGCTCGTTGAATCCGTCGGGCAGCCTTTACCTCTCAAGCGGTAAATGGACTCAAGGCCGGGCCATGAGACTATTTGCAGCCTGACCTTCGACCGAGCCGAGCCTTGGGGCTACTCTTGAGCGGCCGGTGTCAACGCCCGCTGCATCAGCACCGTATCGACCCAGCGACCGTGCTTGAAGCCGACGGCCTCCAGCGTGCCGACCATCCGAAAGCCCTGCGATTTGTGGAGACCGATGGACGCGGCATTTGCACTGTCGCCGATGACCGCGACCATCTGCTGCCATGGGCCGGCCTCGCATTCCCGAAGCAGGTCGGCCAGAAGTGCCTTGCCGACCCCCCGCCCGCGGGCGTCAGGCGCAAGATAGATCGACCCTTCGACTGTATGCCGGTAGGCCGGGCGTGTGCGGTAGACGCTGGCGTAGGCATAGCCCAGAACCCGTCCGTCGAGGACCGCGACCCGGTGCGGATAGCCCTGCCCCAAGATGGTCCGCCAGCGCTCGGTCATCTCGGCCGTCGTCGGCGGCACCTCTTCGAAGGTGGCGACATGGTGCAGGACTTCGGCGGCGTAGATCTCGGTGATCTCGGGCAGATCGGCCTCGAGCGTGGTGCGAATGATCAGGTCTGACATGGGCTCTGTCTCGGGTTGGAATGAAAAAGGCCCCACCAGATTGCTCTGGCAGGGCCTCCAAGTCGTAAACCAAACGGATTAGCGCTTGGAGAACTGGAAGCTCTTACGGGCTTTTGCCTTACCGTATTTCTTCCGCTCGACCACGCGGCTGTCGCGGGTCAGGAAGCCGGCTGCCTTGAGCGCGCCGCGGAGCGACGGATCGTAGAGTTGCAGCGCCTTGGAGATGCCGTGCTTGACCGCACCGGCCTGACCGGAGAGGCCGCCGCCCTTGACGGTGGCGTTTACGTCGAACTGGCCCGACACACCGGCAACCTGGAAAGGCTGACGGAGGATCATCTGCAGCACGGGGCGTGCAAAGTAGATGGGCATGTCCTTGCCGTTGACAGTGACCTTGCCGGAGCCCGGCTTGATCCACACGCGGGCGACGGCGTCTTTGCGCTTGCCTGTCGCATAGGAGCGGCCCAGCTCGTCGCGCACCGGCTCACGTGGAGCGGCGGCTTCGGCCAGTGTTTGCGCTGCCGAGGATTCGACGCCAGTGGCGACCGCGCCCAGCTCTTCGAGGGAATTGATCTGATCGGCCATGATTACGCGGTCCTCGTGTTCTTCTTGTTCATGGACGCAACGTCCAGAACTTCGGGCTTTTGGGCGTCCATGCCATGCTCGGTGCCTGCGAAGACACGCAGATGGGTCATCTGCTTGCGGCTCAGCTTGTTGCCAGGCAGCATCCGCTTGACGGCCTGCATGACGACCCGCTCGGGGTGATCGCCTTCGAGCAGCTCACCGGTGGTGCGGAACTTGATGCCGCCCGGGTGGCCGGTGTGCCAGTAGTTCTTTTCGCCACGCTTGTTGCCAGTGATCTGCACCTTCTCGGCGTTGATCACGATGACATTGTCGCCCATGTCCATGTGCGGCGTGAAGGAGGGCTTGTGCTTGCCCCGGAGACGCATGGCGATGATCGAAGCGAGACGGCCCAGAACGATGCCTTCGGCGTCGATCAGGATCCATTTCTTTTCGATATCCGCGGGCGTCGCGGTAAAGGTTTTCATGTGGTCTACCTGTGGTTACGGGGGCGCAAGGAGCGCCCGGCATTGGATGGAGGGGTTATAGAGGCTGCGCCACCATCGTCAAGCGCGATATCGCGCAATAAATACCGCCTTTTCAATGCCTTGCAAATTGGGTATCTATTTACCCCACATTACTACACCGAAATTCTCTGCGGCGGTCGATCCAGAAGCTCTCGCAGAGCGTCGAGCGCCCCGACAAGTTGATCCCCCTCGAGCATGCCATTCAATGCCAGTCGTACGCCGTGCACTCTTCGGCTGTCACGCAGCGCGAAATCCTCGGCCGATTTGAGCAACACGCCCGCCGCCTCTGCCGCCTGACAGAATTCGCCGGCCCGCCAGCCTTCGGGCAGGTCCAGCCAGACGAAGGGCACCTGCGGATCCCACGCGACGTGATACTTGCCCAGGCTGTTCACGATGGTCTGCACATCCCGCCGCATCCACTCCAGCAACCGGTCGCGAACCGCCCGCATGTCAGGGTGCCCCGCCAGAAATGCATAGAGGTCGGTCGCGAACCGGCTAACTGCAAAGGAGGCGAAGCTGGCGCTACGCTGAAGCCGCTCCGCCCAACCGAGGGGTGCAACAATAAAGCCGATGCGCAGTGCCGGCGAGAACGATTTCGACGGCGACGCCACGTGCCAGCCTAGATCGGGAATCAACGCCCGATAGCTCGGCCCCCGATGGTCGCGCAGCCGGTAACAATCGTCGTCCAACACATGGACGCCGTGATACTGAGCAATCCGTGCAATTTCTGCCCTTCTCTCCGACGTCGTCGTCCGCACCAAGGGATTGCTGATTTCCGCCGAGGTGCAGAACATCTGCGGCCCGTGCTCGCGCACGAGCGCCTCGAAGGCGACGGCGTCCGGTCCGCTGGCATCCCAAGGCACGCCCACGACCTTTGCCCGGCACAATTCGGCCCCCCGCACAAAGCCGGAATAGGCAAGCTCGTCGACCAGCACCACCGGCTCCGCCCCGGTCAGGACCGTTTGCATGATCAGAACCACCCCGTTCTGACCGCCGTTCGACAGAACGATGTCGGCCTCCGAGAACGGGCCGATCGGAGCATTCTGCAATTGCCCGGCATAGGCACTGACGGTGGCGGCCTCGGTCAGCTGGCTGGGATAGCGCAGAAACGCCTCATCGCTGAACTGCTCTGCCAGTGTCACCATCCCCTCGCGCATCATTGCCACTTGCCCGACATCGGGCAAACGCGGTGACAGCAGCGAAACGACAGCCCCGTCGCTTGGATGCACATAGGGTGTAAAGCCGCTGGTCTTTGTTGATCTGGTCGTCTGGTCAGCAACGAAAGTGCCACGCCCGACCCCCGCGGTGAGATACCCGGCCTCCGTCAAGACCGAATAGGCTCGAGCAATCGTTCCCGGCGTCACCCCGAGTTGAAATGCCAGATCGCGCACAGGCGGCAACTGTTGGCCGGGCATCAAAACTCCCCGGTCGATGTCGGTGCGCAAGGCGTCCGACACCAGCCTGTACTTTGGAGCCTTCGCCTCATGCAGCGTGTCAGGCGATATTGTATCCAATACAATCATTTTCTGGACGTCTCCATGGGCGCATTGTATCAATCCACTATAGCGCAATCGCTACATTGTATCAATACAAATCAGGACAAGGATCATGACCCTCCCGGCACTACAGTCTCACAACGCAATTGCAGTCTTGTCGGCTGCCGACAAGCTGCCACCACTGTCTCAAGTGGTCTTTGCGGTGTCGCTGCGCGTGATGACCTGGGAGATGCGGTCGCGAACCCGACGCGCACTGGCCAAACTGTCCGCCAGAGAGTTGGCGGATATCGGGCTGAGCCCGGCGACGGCTCAGCGCGAAGCTCAGCGGCGGTTCTGGCAGATCTGAGCGCGCTTCAAGTTTCTTCCCGACTGGGCCGGATATCGATCCGGCCCTTTTTTTATCGTCACCCGAAAAGGATGCAGCGCATAGGACGGTCGGGACGTTTGCATGATGCCAATCAAAATCGCGTGCGGCGCAGCCGCTCAATGCGGTCAGAGCGCGTAGAGACCCGCGAATTTGGTTTCGAGATAATCGAGCAGCGGTTCCACCGAGGGCGCCATGCCGCCCGCCTTGGTGATCACTTCGACCGGCGTGTAGAGCCCGCCATGCTGTTGGACGGCCTCCTTGAGCCAGGTCGTCGCGCGGCGTGTGTCGCCTCTCCCCAGATCGTCGTCGAGGTCCGGGATGTCTTTGCGCAGCGCCTGATGCAAACAGCCCGCGTAAACATTGCCGAGAGTATATGTCGGGAAATACCCAAACAGTCCGACCGACCAATGGACATCCTGCAGCACCCCGTTGGAGGGCTTGTCCACGGCAAAGCCGAAATCGGCCCTGAAACGGTCGTTCCACGCCGCTTCCAAATCTCGCAGCGCCAGATCGCCCGAAATCAATGCCCGCTCAAGATCGAAGCGCAACAAGACGTGCAGGTTATACTGCACTTCGTCTGCTTCGGTCCGGATGAACCCGTCCGAGACACGGTTCACGAGCTTGTAGAAGCTCTCGGCGTCCGCGACACCGAAATCTCCGAATTGGTCGCGCATTTGGCCGTAAAGCCAACCGGTGAAGGCGGCGCTCCGACCAAGCTGGTTCTCATATATCCGGCTCTGGCTCTCATGGACCCCCATCGAAACCCCGCTGCCCAGCGGCGTCAGCCTGTAGGCCGGGTCGATCGCCTGCTCGTAGGCCGCATGGCCGACCTCGTGGATCGTCGAATAGAAGCAGTTGAACGGGTCGACCGGATTTGTCCGCGTCGTGATCCGCACATCGGCTCCGGAGCCAGATGAGAACGGGTGCACGGCCTTGTCGATCCGACCGGTGGACAGGTCGTAACCGAAGCCCAATGCCAGCTTGGTCGAAAGCGCCAGCTGACCGGCCTCGTCGAACGAGCCGCTCAGTGCCTTGGGTGCTTCTGCGGCGAGCACCCTTGCCCGCAGGTCCACAAGCCGTGGCCGCAAGGCATCGAACATCTCCGACAGGCTTTGCGCAGTAGCTTCGGGTTCGTAATCGTCGAGCATGGCGTCGTAGACGCTCTTGTCGGTGCCGGCGGCCAGCGCGGCGCCTTCCTCGCGCTTGAGACGCAGCACCTTTTCGAAGGTCGGCAGGAAGGCCGCCACATCTTCGCCAGCACGCGCTTCGGCCCAGATGCCCTGCGCCTTGGACGTGACCCGCGCGATCTCGGCGGCGAGGCGCACAGGAATTTTGGTGGCCCGGTCGACGCTGCGCCGGATCAGGCGCAGGTTGGCGGCGGCGACATCGTCGGACGCGACGGCCTTGCCGAGCCAATCTTCGAGCCGGGGATCCGTCCGCCGGGTATGCAAGACCCCTTCCATCGCGGCCATTTCCTCGGACCGCTGATCGGCCGCTCCTCGCGGCATCATGGTCTCTTGGTCCCAACCCAGCCGTCCGGCGACCTGTCCCAGTGCCTGGGTTTCGCGCTCGAAGGCCATCAGTTCGTCATATGCGGTCATCGGATGGTTCCCCTCACGGATTGGGCCTTGGGATAGCGGGCCAGAAACCGGCCCTGCAGGATCAACACCCAAAGCACGACGGCTCCGAACTGGTGCAGGATCGCCATTTGCAGCGGGGCGGAATAGAGTACGGTCACGATGCCCAGAACCATCTGGATCAGAAGCATCGCCATGACAGCATTGTACGCGAAACGCGTGCCGGTGTTGGCAGACCGCCGTGCCCGAAGCCAGACCGCGATACCGACTGCGAACAGCAGGTAGCCCATCATCCGGTGGATGAATTGAACCAGCCCGGCATCCTCGAAGAAATTCCGCCAGACCGGGCTCAATACGAAGGGATCGGGTGGCAGGAAGCCGTCGCCCATCAGCGGCCAGGTCGGAAAGGCCCGTCCGGCGTCGATACCGGCGACCAGCGCCCCGAGAAGGATCTGCACGAACGCCAGCCCCATGAGCAGCGTCCCCGCTTGAAACAGCCCCGGCTCGCCTGCCCGTCTCGCTTGCAGAATGTCAGCCTGCCGCCGCCCCAATTTGAGGATGAACCACGTCAGCACGCCAAGGATGGCGAAGGCCATGCCCAGATGAGTCGCCAACCGGTAGGAGGCGACATCGAGCCGCTCGCCCTGCAAGCCGGAGTGGACCATCCACCAGCCGACCGCCCCCTGGACACCGATAAGCGCACCGACGAGGAACAGCGGCCAAACCCAACCGGTCGGGATCCGTTTCGTCGCCCAAAAGCCGATGAATCCGACCGCCCAGACCAGCCCAATGATCCGTCCGAGCTGCCGATGCCCCCATTCCCACCAATAGATATATTGGAATTGCGCCAAGCTCATGCCCGCATTCTGTTGCTGATACTCGGTCGTTTGCTGGTAGGCTTCGAATTCCGAGGCCCAGTCGGCGTCGGAAAGCGGCGGCACTGCGCCGGACAACGGCGCCCATTCGGTGATCGACAGTCCGGAGTCCGTCAGTCGGGTCATCCCGCCCACGGCGATGATGACCGCAACCAGCACGAACAGGATCTTGAGCCAGAGCCGGATCGCGCCTCGTGCGTCGACCCGTCCACGGTCGATGGCTCCGGGGGCTGCGACGGCCTTTTCGGTCGTGCCGACCTCTTCAAAGATGCTGCGATTGCTGCCCGGTTTCGGTTTCAGCCCCATCTGGCGCTCCCTTGTCTCTTTCCCAGATACCTAATCCTGCGAGCCTAGGGGGGCAAGCGTCAGCCCCGCTCCTTCCATCGGACCATCTGCCGCAGGATCCCGTGCAGCATCTGTGCGTCTGCACGCGTCAAGGGCATCCGGCTCCAGAGATTGCGCAGGTTGAGCTTCATGGAATCGGCCTTGTGATCGGGAAAGAAGAAGCCTGCATCGTCGAGCCGTTCTTCGTAGTGCCGCGCCAGTGCCTCGACCTCTTGCCCGTTGGCCCATTCGGTTCCGGCCATTTCCGTTCTTGCGGCAACCGCCTCTTGTGTGGCCCGCCGCCATTCGTAGGCGGTAAGCAGAACACATTGCCCAAGGTTGAGCGAGGCGAATTCGGGGTTCACCGGAACGGTGATCGTGGCATTGGCCAAGACGATGTCTTCATTCTCGAGCCCGGCACGCTCTGGCCCGAACAGAACGGCCACCTTCTGCCCGGAGGCGATCCGGGCCGCGGCGTCCGCCATCGCGGCCTCTGGTGTCAGGATCGGCTTGGTCAGGTCGCGCCCGCGGGCGGTGGTGGCATAGACATAGGTGCAGTCGCCGACCGCCTCGGCCGTGCTGTCGTAGATCAGCGCCTCGTCCAGCAGCCGCCCTGCCCCGCTGGCCATCGCCACCGCCCGCTCGTTGGGCCAGCCATCGCGCGGCGCCGTGACCCGCATCCGGTCGAGCCCGAAATTCCACATCGCCCGCGCGGCGGCCCCGATATTCTCGCCCATTTGCGGGCGGATCAGGACGAAGGCAGGTTGCGGCGTATCGGTAGGCATTGGGGTTCCTTTGCAATGTCGGCCGGTGATACGCTGGCCCATGGACCGAAGCAAGGAGGCCCCGACATGGCGTATGACAGCGGATTGGCCGAATTGATGCGCTCCGAACTGGCGGACGTCAGCGGCGTGACAGAGAAGAAGATGTTCGGCGGCCTGTGCTTTCTATTGCACGGCAATATGATTTGCGGCGTTCACAAGGGCGGCGGCATGGCCCGTGTGGGCAAAGCGCAAGAGCCGGACGCGCTGACGATCGAAGGCGTCAGCCCGTTGAGCTTTACCGGGCGGCCGATGGGCGGGATGGTCGATGTGTCCGAGGACAGTCTGGCCGACGACGCCCTGCGCGCCCGGATCGTGACTATGGCTCTGAGCTACGCCCGCTCGTTGCCTCCCAAGTAGCCAAGCCTGAAAATCCCGGCTATAGCAGCGCAACCGCTTCTGACGAAAAGATAACACCATGTCTGACACCGCGCCCGATCATCCGCAGATCTACCTGATCACTCCGCCGGAACTGGAGCTTTCCCGCTTTCCTGCCACGCTCGCCGCCTGCCTCGATCGCACCGAGGTGGGCTGTGTGCGCCTGAGCCTCGCGAGCCGCGATGAAAGCCACATTGCCAAGGTCGCCGACGCATTGCGCGAAGTGACCCATGCCCGTGACGTGGCACTGGTTATCGACAGCCATATCCTACTGGTGGAGCGGCTTGGCCTCGACGGTGTTCATCTGACGGACGGCGCCCGCTCGGTCCGCAAGGTTCGAAAGGATCTGGGCGATGACGCGATTGTCGGGGCGTTCTGTGCCGATAGCCGCCACGACGGGATGACCGCGGGCGAGCTCGGCGCTGACTACATCAGCTTTGGTCCCGTCGGTGACAGCCCGTTGGGCGATGGTCGCCGTGCCGAGCTCGAGCTTTTCCAGTGGTGGTCGGAGATGATCGAAGTCCCGGTGGTCGCCGAAGGCGCGCTTGACGCTGACTTGATCCGGGCCTTGACGCCCCATACGGACTTTTTCGGCATCGGTGACGAAATCTGGAGCACGGACGATCCCGCTGCCGCGTTGGCGGCGATGGCGGCGCTGATGGTCTAGGCCGTCTCCTCGTCGGGCCAAATCCCGGCCTCTTCCAGCCCCTTGCGCACCATTGCCTCGGTCGCGGCCGCGAGCGCCTTGCGATCGGGATAGTCCCGTGCCTGTATCGGCGGATGGTAGATGACGTCGACCGCGCCTTGTGGTGACGCCCCCAAGGTGGCGATCAGGTGCGGCGCCAGATCCATGCCGCCCCACCAGCCATAAGCCCGCGGATCCGCGCCCGGCGGTGCGGAATAGGCGACCGTTACCGGCTGAATCCAGAGCGTATCCCGCAACGAATCGGACAGGAACGCCGCGAAGAGCGTCGGTTTGAACGCAAGCACCCGCCGTCCGTCCGTTGACGTGCCCTCCGGAAAGAACAGCAACTTATGCCCGGCCGCCAGCCGCGCTTGAAGGATCGCCAGTTGCGATTTCGCCTCGCGCCGATCCCGGTTGATGAAGATCGTCCCGGTGGCTTTGGCCAAGCGTCCGATACCTGCCCAGCCGGCAACCTCGGACTTGGACACGAAATAGATCCGTTTCGCCGCGTTGAGCGCAAAAATATCGAGCCACGAGGAATGGTTGGCCACCACCGCCCCCGGTTGCGCCATCGGCTGCCCTTTGACCCTGTATCGAATGCCCATGATCAGAAAGGCGCTGCGACAGACGAACTGGGTGATGTAGGGCGTCATCGGGCGACGATCTCCGAAGAGGGGCCGCTCGATGAGCCTGACCAGCAGAAGAATTCCTAGGCAGAGCACGATCAGGCCGGCTAGCAGCGCAGCCCGAAGACCCGCCCTGAGATAGCCGATCCATGTCAGCGAAACCGGCGCGGAGACCGCTTTCGCGTCCCAGGTCATTTCGCTGGTATTGGCCACGCGACTACGGGCGCCCTTGTCCGGCGTAGATCGCCTTTTGCCGTTCGTTCAGACGGGCGGTCTCCATCACCAGACATACGTCGGTGGTGTTGAACGCGTGATCGACAAAGACGCCCTCGCCGAGATAGCCACCGAGCCGAAGGTAGGCTTTGATCAGCGCCGGCATCGCCTGAACCGCGGCGACCCTGTTGATCTGATCCTCGCGCAACAACGTGATGCCTTGTGCTTGCCGCGACCGCACCCGAAACGCCTCCGGAGCCAGATGATTGCAGTGCAGCATCGACAGGGGCTGCGTCAGGGCGTCGGGATTGGTACCATGGAACGAGGCCACGCCGAACAGGATGTCGATCCCTTCTCGTCGAACGTAATCGGCCAGGCCCTGCCAGAGATGATACATCGCCGCCCCGCCCCGGTAATCCGGATGCAGGCAGGAACGACCCAATTCCAGCAGCCGCAGCCCGGATTGCAAGAGCGGCGACAGATCGTATTCCTGCGCGGAGTAGAACGCCTGGTCTGCCGATCCGTTCGACTGGATCAGTCGATAAACACCGACCACCTGCTCGCCTTCGGGCCGCGCCCGATCGCGCAGGACCAGCATCTGGGCCGAGGGATCAAAGGCATCGCATTCGATCCGCGCCTGATGATCGACCAAGGGCCCATCGCCGCCAAGCTCTTCGACAAACACGCAATACCGCAGGCGCAGCGCCTGTTCGCGCTCTTGCGCATCGCGAGCGAGGCCAACTTCGAACATCGGCGTTGCGGCCTTCATGCGCTCTGGCTCCCACTGTTGCACCGCTTCGGGCGGCTCGGATGCTCGGTATTTAGGCACCTGCCAACCTTTTGGCAACGGTATGACGCTATTGCTGCCCGAACGATACCGCTCCTTGGCCACAGAGCGGATTGACTATGCCGGCCGCGTTGCTACCGTTGGTTGTAGCGGGTGGGACTGCTAAAGGGACACTAATATGAGCGTGACGCGATTGCCGTCAAAGACCACCTTTCCCTCGTTCGGGAAATTTACCGTTATCCGCCCGGCGATATTGGACTGCACCTGCCCGACACCCCAGTCCGGTTCGTCGGGATGGCGCACAAGCATGCCGGGGGCCAGCATGGCGTTCAGGTCTGACACGGGCACATCCTTTGGTGTCATGCGATGAGCCGCCGCCCGGATTTGACAGCGCTCGTCGGGTCGCGGATTTGTCATGACCTGATTAGTCCATTGGGCGCGATTGGCAATGGTGTAGAATTGATGGGGCTATCGGGCGTGTCCCAGACGCCCGAGATGGCTTTGATCGAGGAAAGCGTCCAGAATGCGAACGCCCGGATCCGGTTTTTTCGGGTCGCCTATGGCGGGGCGTCGCCGGATCAATCGTTGAGCCGAGCCGAGATCACCGCAACCCTGCTGGCCGCCGCCCGCGGAGGTCGTATCTCATATCTCTGGGATGTGCCCGGCGATCAGCCCAGACCGGATGTCCGGATTGCATTCCTGCTGCTCCAATGCATGGAGGCCGCGCTGCCCATGGGGGGCGAAATCAAGGTGAGCCGGGATGGCGCCGTATGGCAGATCCACGCAGAGACGGAGCGCCTTCGGATCGAAGAGCCGCTTTGGGACAGCCTCATCAACCCTCGCGCCCGCGTGAATTTCACCGCGGCTCAAGTGCAGTTCGCACTGCTGCCCGAAGTTCTGGCAGAGCACGACCGCAAACTGAACATAGCCATCGGTCAGACCGACATTCGCGTGCAATTCTAGCCACGCAATGAGCCTTTGCCTTTGACCAGATACTGAAAGCTGGTCAATTGCTCTGCCCCGACCGGGCCGCGCGCATGCATCTTGCCGGTGGCGATTCCGATTTCGGCGCCCATCCCAAATTCGCCACCGTCTGCGAATTGGGTCGAGGCGTTATGCATGAGAATCGCGGAATCAAGCTGGGCAAAGAAATGCGCGGCGACTGCCTCGTCTTCGGTGATGATCGCGTCCGTGTGGTCCGATCCATACTTGCGTATGTGGGCAATGGCACCCTCCACCCCGTCGACGATCTTGGCCGAGCAGATCATGTCGAGGAATTCGCGGCCGAAGTCGTCCGCACTGGCCGGTGACGTCCCGGGCACATTGGCCAGAACCCCATCCGCCCGCACCTCGACACCTGCCGCGACAAGGCCTTCGATCAGAATTGCCCCATGCTTGTCGTAGAAAGCCTGATCCACCAACAGACACTCCAATGCACCGCAAATGCCGGTGCGCCGGGTTTTCGCATTCAGAACGATCTCCAGCGCCATCGCGGGATCCGCCTTGCCATCGACGTAGGTGTGACAAATCCCTTCGAGATGCGCGAAGACAGGCACCCGCGCCTCGCGCTGGACCAAGCCGACCAGCCCTTTGCCGCCGCGCGGCACGATTACGTCGATGTGGTCTGTTGCTGTGAGCATCGCGCTGACGGCTGCCCGATCACGCGTCGGCACCAGTTGGATGGCGTCGGCAGGAAGCCCTGCCTCTGTGAGACCTTCGACAAGGCATTGGTGGATTGCGCTCGACGAGTTGAAGGACTCGGAGCCCCCCCGCAGGATCACGGCGTTGCCCGACTTCAGGCACAGCGCACCGGCGTCGGCGGTCACGTTCGGCCGGCTTTCATAGATGACGCCGATGACCCCCAGAGGGGTGCGGACGCGCCGGATATTGAGCCCGGACGGCATATCCCATTCCGCGATCACATCCCCGACCGGATCTTTCTGCGCCGCGACAGCGCGGAGTCCTTCGACGATGCCCGCGACACGATCGTCATCCAGCATCAGTCGATCCATCATCGCGGGGCTCAGCCCCTTTGCGGCGCCGAATTTCAGATCCTCGGCATTGGCGGAGATGATGTCGGCACGATGCTCCCAGACCGCATCGGCTGCCGCTGTCAGCGCCTTGGTCTTGGCCTCGGCGCTGGTCGAAGCAAGGATCGCGGATGCCGCACGCGCGCGGCTGCCAATGTCGTCCATAACGGCTGTGATATCGGTCTGATCGTCCATGTCGTTTGCCTCTTTTCCCGGCCTCAAAGCACCATGTCGTCGCGGTGGATCAAAGCTGCTCGGCCCTTGTAGCCAAGGATTTGTTCAATGTCAGCACTTCTGCGGCCCATGATCGACCGGGCCTCTTGCGAGGTATACCGACTGAGCCCAAGTCCCAGTCTGGCTCCCGTCGGGCTGAGGATCGCAATGGGGTCGCCCCGCCCAAACTCGCCGGAAACCGCATTTATGCCGGCTGGCAGCAAGCTCTTGCCTTTATCCAGTGCCTCGGCCGCACCGGCATCGACACGCACGTCTCCGCGTGGCTTCATGGCAGCAATCCAGCGTTTGCGCGCCGCCTGCGGATCCGTTTGAGCCAAAAACCACGAAGCGGGTGCTCCATTTTCGAGCGCAAGCAACGGGTTATCTGGCGACCCTAATGTGATCGCCATATCGCAACCTGCGTCCGTGGCAATCCGGGCCGCCATGATTTTGGTGATCATGCCACCCTTTGACAGGCCCGACAGACCGTCCCCGGCCATCGCCTCGATCTCGGGGGTGATCTGGGTGATCTGATCCAGCCGCCTGGCAGTCGGGTCGAGGCCAGGATTGGCGGTGTAGAGACCGTCGACGTCGGACAGGAGCACGAGTTGATCGGCCCCGGAGGTCACCGCAACCTGAGCGGCGAGCCGGTCATTATCGCCATATCGGATTTCATCGGTGGCGACGGTGTCATTCTCATTGACGATGGGCGTGACGCCGAGGGTGAGCAGTGTCTCCATCGTCGCGCGGGAATTGAGGTAGCGGCGGCGATCGGCGGAATCCTCAAGCGTGACAAGCACTTGCCCGGTGATGATCCCGTGCGGTGCCAATGCCGTTTCGTATGCTTGCGCAAGCCGGATCTGGCCTACCGCGGCGGCAGCTTGCGATTGTTCGAGCGCGAGGGGGCCGGTCGGTAGCCCTAGAATGCCGCGACCGAGCGCGATAGAGCCGGAGGAGACGAGGATCACCTGACAGCCGCGCTTTCGCAGACGGGCGACGTCTTCGGCCAAGCTGGCGAGCCAGTCTGCCCGAAGTGCCCCGGTGGTCCGATCAACCAACAGTGCCGAGCCGATCTTGACGACAAGCCGACGCGCGTCTTTTAGGGCTGCCATGGTGCGTCCTCCTCGTCAGACGCAGCCTCCTTGCGGTGGCGCAGCCGGTCTTCGTCGATCCGAGACCGCAAGGCGCGAAGCACGTCGACTGTGCCTTCCTTGGTGACGCCTGACATCAGCATCACCGGTCCGTCGACGACAGCTTCCATCTCTTCGAGCAGGAAGGCACGCTCTTCGGCGTCTAGCGCGTCGATCTTGTTGAGAACCGTGATCCGCGGTTTTTCTGCCATGATGCCGCCATATGCCTCGAGCTCATGGATGATGGTCTTGTAGTCCCGCATCGGGTCGCCAGTGGTGCCATCGACCAGATGCAGAAGCACCGCGCAGCGCTCGACATGCCCGAGGAAGGTGTCACCGAGGCCCCTGCCCTCACTCGCCCCCTCGATCAGCCCCGGAATATCCGCGACGACGAATTCGACGTTGTCCACGCCGACGACGCCGAGATTGGGGACCAGAGTGGTGAATGGATAATCCGCTATCTTGGGGCGCGCGTTCGATGTCGCTGCCAGAAACGTCGATTTCCCTGCATTGGGCATCCCCAAGAGCCCGACGTCGGCGATCAGCTTGAGCCGCAGCCAGATCGTACGCTCGATCCCTTCTTGGCCGGGATTGGCCCGCCGCGGCGCCTGATTTGTGGCCGATTTGAAGTGCAGGTTGCCAAAGCCACCGTTGCCGCCTCGCGACAAAGTCACCCGCTGGCCGACTTCGGTCAGATCGGCGATGACGGTTTCCTGATCCTCGTCGAGGATCTCGGTCCCGACCGGCACCTTCAGGATGATATCGTCACCGGTGAAGCCAGTGCGTTGCTGCCCCATCCCGTGCTGGCCATTCTGCGCGAAAAAGTGCTGCTGGTAGCGGAAATCGATCAGCGTGTTCAGCCCATCGACCGCCTCGGCAATGACATTGCCGCCATTGCCGCCATCGCCACCGTCAGGGCCGCCGTATTCGATGAACTTTTCGCGTCGGAATGAGATGCACCCCGCCCCACCGCTTCCCGAGCGGATATAAACTTTTGCGAAATCGAGAAATTTCATGTCAGCGGTCCGATGCTTGTAAGACCGGGGGCTTACGCTATTCCGCAGCGGCGCTCAAGCTCTGCCAGCGGGATGCCTGCGAAACATTGAGCGTCTGCGCCCACAAACTCGCTGTGAAGGCTGCGGTACAGCGGTTCGACACCGCTTGTCGGCTCTCGAACTCGTTTGGATGGTGTCGTCGTCATTCCGATGAGCAATGCGGCGCCTCTCGGCGCCCCTGTGTTTTCGACGTGGTTTGGCAGGATCGCATGTATTCGCGCGTTGGTATCGTCGAAAACACTGAACCAGCCCCAGTTCGTTCAACGCTCGATTTCACCAGCGTTCCGTTCGGGAATCGCGGGCAATCATGCTCCAAGATGCATGGTATAGGTCCATGTCTTAACTGTCGCGTCGCGGGCCAGACAGTAAGCCTCCGCATCCCCAAGGTAATTGAAACCACAATTCGTCAGCACACGCGCCGAACCGGGATTGTCCTGAAAGACTTCGGCGAACAGTGCCTTTGCCTCATGCGGATTGGCATCGATCAGTGCACGCAGAGCTTCTGACGCAAGCCCGGTGTTCCAGAATGCCGGTGCGACCCAATATCGGACCTCGCTCTGATTGCGATCCATGCGCGCCAAGGTGATGAGGCCAAGAACTTCGCCCTGATCCTGCGCGGAACCGTCCAGAACCCAGATATCTTCCTTGCGTTCCTTGCGTTGGGCGCGGTTGATGAGGGCTTCGGCAGCACCGGGAGGCAGCGGGTGCGGAATGTCGCGACTGCCATTGGCAATGCGCGGATCAGCACAGTAATGCCCGATCAGCCCTGCATCCGAAGCACGCATCGGCCGTAGAACGAAGCGATCCGTCGAGATGGTCGGCTGCGTATCCTGAATCTCAATCGACATGGGGTCCTCCTCCGAAAACCTATTCGATCTGACTGCCACCATCGACCCCGATCGTTTTTCTACGATCCCTCCGAAGGCCTGGGCGGCGGTCAAAACGATTTGGGGGACCGGTCTTTCGACCGATCCCCCGAAACGATACTGTGTCTCGTAAGTCCGGTTATTCCGCCGCTTCGGCGACTGGGAGCACGGAAATGAACGTGCGGCCCTTGAAGCCTTTGTGGAAGGTCACGTTGCCTTCGACGGTTGCAAAGATGGTGTGATCCTTGCCCATGCCGACACCGGAGCCCGGCCACATTTTCGTGCCGCGCTGACGCATGATGATGTTGCCGGGGATGACGACTTCGCCACCGAATTTCTTGACGCCAAGACGGCGACCCGCACTGTCGCGACCGTTGCGGGAGGAACCGCCTGCTTTTTTATGTGCCATGGTGTGTCTCTCCTAACGCTATCAGTTTGCCAGTTTCTTGGCTTGCTCGATCCAGCCTTCACGCTCGATCCGGCCTTTGAAGGACAGTTTCTCGTCCATCTCGGCCACGTCGGCGTCTGTCCAAGCTGCGATCTGGGCGAATGTGGTCACGCCGTTCTCGTGCAGCTTCTTCTCAAGTGCCGGGCCAACGCCGGAAAGCTCCTTGAGATCGTCTGCGCCGCCGGTTGCGGCGGGTTTGCTGTCTGCCTTCTTGGCAGGAGCAGCTTCGGCGGAGGCTTTCTTGGCCGATGCCTTTTTCGGTGCAGCGGAAGCCGACACGGAGGCCGATGCTTCGCCGTTGTGCGCCATTGCCGATGCGATGGCGGCGCCGATGGCTGCCTTCACGCCGGATTTGTCCGCGCCGGACGTCAGAAGCTCGGTCACTTTGACCAGCGTCAGCTGCTGACGATGACCCTTGGTCCGCTTGGACGAGTGCTTACGACGACGACGCACGAAGTTGATCGTCTTTTCGCCTTTGATCTGGTCGATCACTTCGGCCTGCACGGCAGCGCCTTCGACCGTTGGTGCACCAATGGCGTCACCGATCATCAGAATATCATTGAACTGGACAGTTTCACCTGCCTCTGCGGCCAGCTTTTCGACCCGCAGGATATCACCCGAGGCCACTTTGTACTGCTTGCCACCGGTTTTCATAACCGCAAACATCGTGTCGTTCCTTCGTATACCGCGTCGCTCCGGTTCCCCTTTCGAGGCATTTGCGGCTCTAAAGCCACCGTTGGACTGCGCGCCCCCATCGGGACGATCATTGTCATCTTCGGGCTGCCCATTGGGCGGAATCCCGCATAGTCTCCGCAAATCACTTGCCGAGATGCGGGCTTATCTGCGCAACTGCATAGCAAGTCAACCCTGATCGAGGCCCAAATACATGAGATTTCCGTGGCTCGCGGCCATAATTCTGACCGGATGCACTGGTGAAGCCAATCATCTCGGGAATCCCTTGCTTTGGCCGGTGCAAGCCGTGACCACCGGAATTGAAAACGGATTGTATAGCTCCCGTCGCGGCGCGGTGGAAATCGCGGTCAAATCCAACTTCGACGAGATTATCCAAGAGATTGCCGCGGGCGGCGGCGACAAGCTGAGCCTTGCGATGGATGAAGCGCGAATCCCCGCTCAGGACCGCCCTGCCCGCATCCTGCAGCTACAGGGTGACCAGCCGATCTATGACGCCAACCCTGGAGCACTGGTTACCGCCCTGATGGTTTATGGCAACTAGAGGTCCTGCGTGATCATCATGGTTCCGGCCGTAACGCCCAAAGCCCTGCTGATTTCCTCGAACATCTCGTCAAAAGCCGCGAAGACCGCCCTGTTGAGTGCTCCGCCGGCCTCGGTCTCGGAAAACGCGATATAGGCTTCGAGATCTGTGTCGGAGAGCGGCTGATAGGCCATCAGCAGAAACGAATAGATCCACTCTGACGTGTTCTGGCGAATTTGCGGCTCCTGGCTCCAGACATCGGCCAGAATCTGCTCCTCGGTCAGAGACTGGGGAAAAGCGCCTCCCATCGCAAGACCGGTGTAGAAGGCATAGTTCGAGTTCAGCGCCCCGACCACGTTCGTTTCGACGAGGTCGTTGATACTGATGTATTGGTCGATCAGACGGAAACGCTCGGTCTCGTCAGCTGCCGCGATAGCCGCCATCTCTTTGCTGGCCTCTTCGACCGCATCGTCGAGCAGGGCCCGCCGCGCCGAGACTTCGAGCTGCACCACGGTCTTGCCCGGCTCTGCCTCGAAAAAGGCGAGGATCGGATCGACATCGACACCGGTCAGCGCCTCCTGAAAGGCGACCTGCACTTGCGCCTCCATGCGATCGGTATCGTAGATCGATGCGACCATGCGCGTCCACTCCGGCGAAACCCCGCCCGGAATCAGGTCTTCCGCGATCTGCGTGCCATACTCCTTGCCCTCCAGAGCCATGACTTCGATCATTTCGGGCAGAGACAGGGCGTGGAAAAGCGCATCGACGCTTTCCATATCCGCCGGCCCGGCTACCTCTGCGTCCTGCGCCCAAAGCGAAGTGGCGAGCATCATGGTGCTCAGAATCGGCGCGGCGAGACAGTACTGCATAAAAAGGTCCTTCAAGAGCGGCTCTGGCTTTCAGATATGCACCTTGCCCTTGGAATGCCAAGGCTCTGCGTCGATAGGTGACACAAACGTCAGAGCATTTCGTCACAAAATCGGGCTTGCGTTGATCGTTCCGGGCCAGTAAACGCGCTCAGACCGCGGAGAGGTGCCGGAGTGGTCGAACGGGGCGGTCTCGAAAACCGTTGAGCCTTCACGGGTTCCCAGGGTTCGAATCCCTGTCTCTCCGCCAATCATCTGAAGGTCAGTAGCGCCTCAGCATTCGGGTCAATAATCGGTCGTTCGCTCTATAACTGCTCTCGCTGGTCGGGAGCATGCACGGCCACTGGCTGTTGTTCAAAACGTTCAATGCGTGTTGACCGTCGTCCAACTGCGGGCAACGTCGATTATTGATTGGCCGTTTCTGGTTTCAGGTCGATGCCCGCTAAGCGGCGGTCCAATCCAGCACCACTTTTCCGGACCGGCCAGATTTCATGGCGGCGAAGCCCTCCGCGAAGTCCGACATCGGAAATCGGTGCGTAATGACCGCAGACACATCCAAGCCATTCTGAAGCATGGCAATCATCTTGTACCAGGTCTCGAAAATCTCACGCCCGTAGATTCCCTTGAGCGTGATCGCCTTGAACACGATGCGGCTCCAATCGACGGGGCTCTTGCCCGGCGGTATGCCGAGCAGAGCGATGCGGCCACCCATCACCATCGCTTCGACCATCTGATCGAGCGCCGCCTGACTGCCTGACATCTCAAGCCCGACGTCGAAGCCTTGGGTGATCCGCAACTGCCCTCGAATTTCTGCGAGGTCTTGCGTCGCGACATTGACCGGCGTCACATCGGCGACCTTTGCGGCAAGATCGAGCCGATCCTGATTCATATCCGTAATCACGACGTTCCGAGCGCCCGCGTGCCGGGCGACCGCAGCGGCCATGATGCCGATGGGGCCGGCCCCGGTGATCAGGACGTCCTCGCCGACCAGATCAAACGACAGCGCCGTATGAACCGCATTGCCCAAGGGGTCGAGGATCGCCCCTATGTCGTCGCTGATGTCATCGGGCAGCGGCACCACGTTGAATGCAGGGAGTCGGAGGAACTCTGCGAAAGCGCCCGGCTCGTTGACCCCGATCCCGCGGGTTTCCGGGTCGAGGTGGAACTTTCCCGATCGGCTCTGGCGCGATTTCTTGCCGATCAGGTGCCCCTCGCCGCTGCATCTCTGGCCAAGGCTCAGCCCGTCCACATTGCGCCCCAATTCGACGATTTCGCCGGCGAACTCGTGCCCTGTGATCAACGGGACCGGAACTGTCTTCCGGGCCCAGTCGTCCCAATTCCAGATATGAATATCCGTCCCGCAGATTCCCGTCTTGTTGATCCGGATCAGGACATCGTCAGGCCCAATCTCGGGAACCGGGGCAGTCTGAAGCCAAAGTCCTTCGCGAGCATGGGCCTTCACCAGTGCCTTCATCTGATTTGTCATGACAGAACCCCAATGGATTTCCCGACGTCTTCAAATGCCGCCAACGCCCGGTCCAGCTCTTGTGTCGTCAATGACGCATTCATCTGAGTGCGTATCCTGGCCTGACCACGTGGCACGACCGGATAGAAGAACCCACTGACGTAAACCCCTTGATCGAACAAGCGGGCGGCCATCTCCTGAGCGAGTTGCGCCTCGCCCAGCATCACCGGGATGATCGGGTGCTCTCCCGGCAACAGGTCGAAGCCGAGACCGGTCAGACCTGTCCGCCAGTAGGCTGCGTTTTCGAAGAGGCGCCGGCGCAGATCGTCCCCCTCCTCAACCAGCCGGATCGCCTCGAGGCCGGCACCGACGATAGAAGGCGGAAGCGAGTTGGAGAACAGGTAGGGCCGTGCTCTTTGCCGCAACAGGTCGATGACTGGTTGCGGCCCTGCTATGTAGCCGCCAATAGCGCCCCCTAGCGCCTTTCCGAGCGTGCCGGTCATGATATCGACTTCGACGCCGAAATGGGCCGGAGTCCCCTGCCCTTTCGGCCCCATGAACCCAGTCGCATGACAATCGTCGACCATGACCAGAGCGTCATACTTTTCCGCGAGACCCGTGATTTGAGGAAGGTTGGCCAGATATCCATCCATGCTGAACACACCGTCGGTCGCGATCATGATGAAGCGCGCGCCGGCGGCTCTGGCGGCCTTCAATTGGTCCTCCAGTTCCGCCATGTCCGAGTTCGCGTAGCGATAGCGCCCTGCCTTGCACAGCCGGATTCCGTCGATGATTGAGGCGTGATTGAGCGCGTCGGAAATGATCGCGTCTTCGGGCCCTAGGAGTGGCTCGAAGAGCCCGCCATTGGCGTCGAAACAGGTTGCAAAAAGGATCGTGTCGTCCTTGCCCAAGAACCGCGCGAGCCGTGTTTCGAGTTCACGGTGCAGGTCTTGCGTGCCGCAGATGAACCGCACCGACGCCATGCCGAAGCCGTTGCTGTCCATGGTTTGCTTGGCCGCGGCGATCAGATCGGGATGATCGGCCAGACCCAGGTAGTTGTTGGCGCACAGGTTTATCACCGATTTCCCGTTTGCGATGATCACTCCTGATTGCGGGGACGAGATCAGACGCTCGCGCTTGGTCATCTGTTCGGCTTCGATTTGAACCAACGTGTCGGTCATATGCGTCAAGAACGATGAGGTCATTGGATTCCCCTTTCGATTTAGGAAAGCACCGCGCCACATTTTCCGCAATAGCGGAAATTCACTAAACTAGATCTCCATCCGCTTTACTGGATGGCACCCGGAACCCTGTTCACAACCAGAAACGCCCGGGCCGGCACATCGGCCCGAAGTCGGTGGACGACATCCGCCGCGTATCGGGCGGTATCGCCTTTTGACAATTGATCGACGGCATCACCACTCGTGACCGTAATCTTGCCTTCGATGACGGTCAGATGCTCTTTGGTTCCTTGCGCATGTGGCTGGCTGTCGAGAACCCCGTCTTGTTCGAAGCGAAGCTCGTAGACTTCGTGCTTTCCAACGTCCTGCGGCGGCGAAAGGATGCGGATCGTGCAGCCCGATCCGTGATTTTCGATGGTCGGCACCGCCTCGCTGCGTAGCGTTTCGATGCGGCGATCAAGCCGGCTCTCGAGGAGACCGGCGAAATCCACCTGTAGCGCGTTGGTCAGGTTCCAAAGGGTTGCGATCGTCGGCGACGATTCGCCTCTCTCGATCTGGCTTACCATGCTGCGCGAAACGCCGGACAATCTTGAGACAGCCTCCAGAGACAGACCCTTTGCCTGCCGCGCTTCTTTGAGCCGCGCGGGGAGACGGGACAAGATGACATCGTTCGATTCCATGATAACGGATGGTAGCGCCCGCCAGACCGGCCACGCAAGCTCGAAACTGCTGCAAGCCCGGTGGATTGCTACGCTCCGGCCATTATCGGTTGCAGGTGTCGCGGCCTATCGAATGCGATGCTCCGTCTGTTGGTCGAACAGGAAGACGCGGTCCGTGTCGAAGATCAGGCCAACGGTGTCTCCCTCGCTGACCCTTTCGTCGCCGCGTTCCTCGACGACGATCCGCTCTCCGGTTGGTGCCGAAAGGTAGGCGTAGGACACTCCTCCGAGGCTCTCGGTCAGATCGACGCTGAAGGTGTCACCGGCCGGGTCGACCTGCAGATGCTCGGGGCGGAGGCCGACATGCACGACGCGGCCGTCGACTGCGGAGCCGACTGACATGGACAATTCCCGAGCAAGTCCGGGGACGACCACGGCGCCGTTCTTGATTTGGCCGTTCAGGAAATTCATTGAGGGCGAACCGATAAAGCCCGCGACGAACTTGTTGTTCGGATCGCGATAAAGCTCCATCGGGGCTCCGACCTGTTCGATGACGCCCTTGCGGAGAACGACGATCTTGTCCGCAAGCGTCATGGCCTCCACTTGGTCGTGCGTAACATAGATCATCGTCGCGCCGATCTCGCGGTGGAGTCGTGCGATTTCTACCCGCATGTCCACACGAAGCTCGGCGTCGAGATTGGACAAGGGTTCGTCAAAGAGGAACACTTCGGGGCCGCGCACAATGGCCCTGCCGATGGACACCCGTTGGCGTTGGCCACCCGACAGGGCCGCTGGCTTGCGATCGAGGTAGTCGTCAAGCTTGAGAATGCGGCTCGCCTCTGCCACCTTCTCTTTGATGATCGCTTTGGGGATCTTGTTCATCTTGAGCCCGAAACCCATGTTCTCCTTGACGGTCATATGCGGATAGAGCGCGTAGGTCTGGAACACCATCGCGACACCTCGCTCCGAGGGATCGAGCTTTGTGACATCGCGTTCGCCGATGCGGATTTCCCCCCCGGTGGTTTCTTCGAGCCCCGCCACCATTCTGAGCAATGTGGACTTGCCGCACCCAGACGGCCCCACGAACACACAGAATTCGCCGTCTTCGATCGTCAGATCGACACCGTGGATCACTTGCGTTTCACCATACTTCTTGATGACCGAATTGAGCGTTACACCTGTCATGAGTTTTCTCCTCCTGAATTCCCGTATGATGGGTTGGCCGGCATGGGCGCCCGCCAGACCCTAGCCGCAGAGCCGATTTGCGCGGCCGTTGACCGCAAGACCGCTTCAAACCGATCAAGGCTTTCGATCGTGTGTCTGGATGTTGACGTGGCAATCGACACTGCCCCCAAGACATTGGTGTCGTCGGACATGATCGGCGCCGCGATACTGATGATGCCGCGCTCGTGCTCTTCGCGGTCATAGGCCACGCCGCTCGCCCTGATTGCATCCAACTCCTGAAGAAGACTGTCAGGGGCCCCGTGGGTGGTCGGCGTATAGCCAACGAAGGCCTGCTGCCGCAGAGCATGGTCACGCTCCATCGGTGCCATGAAGGCCAGAATCGCCTTGCCGACTCCAGTGCAATAGGCTGGCGCCACCTGCCCGGTCTGCGCGAGCGTGTCGAAGCGGTAGACCGACTGGCGCTTGTCGATGAACAGCACCTGACCATTTTCGAGCTGCGCCAAATGCACCGCCTCACCGAATTTATGCGCCAGTTCGTCGAGGTAGGGCGCAGCGACGGTCGCAAGCGAGCTCTGCGCCCAAGCCGCATGCGCCAACTGAACCAGCCGCAAGCCGGGAAGGTAGGTCTGTGCCTGGTTGTCGTAGGTAAGGAGCCGCTGTTGCGTGAGCGTCTGAACCAGTCGAAACAGAGTGGCTTTGGGAAAATCCGAGTCCTTCAGCAATTCGGAGAATCGCACCGGACGACCGAAGTTCGCGACTTGATCCAGCACGGTCATCGCCTTGCCTACCGTGCCCCCGTCCGGCTCCGACATGAAAGCCCCATCCCTTAATTGTTCGCAAACCGCCGCTTTGTTGAGCGGTTTTTGTTGACAAGCGATTGCAAGTCGCGAGTATGGTTTCAATATCCAAGACAATGTTTCAAATAATGGAACATGTCAAAGACAAAAACCAGGGAGGACTACCAAATGAAATCATTCGCAAGTTGGTCGGCGACGGCCGCTGTAACCGCTGTCATGGCATCTCAGGCCTTTGCTGACGGCCATGCCCTGTCAGGCGATCTCGTCATCTTTTCGGACATGTCGAATCCGGCACCACGTGCCGTGATGGAAGGCATGGTAGAGCGCTTTGGCGAGATGCATCCCGATCTGAACATCGAGCTGACGATCATCGACCGCGAAGCCTACAAGACCCAGATTCGCAACTTCCTGACTGCAGACGCGCCGGACGTTGCCAACTGGTATGCGGCCAACCGGATGCGTCCCTATGTCGAGGCAGGTCTGTTCGCCGACATTTCGGACCTTTGGGCAGAGCCTGAGTTCGAGTCGCTCGCATCGACCCGCGGTGCCATGACCATCGACGGCGCTCAGTACGGCGTTCCCTACACCTACTATCAGTGGGGCGTTTACTATCGCGAGGACATCTACAACGAGTTGGGACTGTCCGAGCCGACAAACTGGGAAGAAGAGCTTTCCAACTGTCAGGCGATCATAGACAGCGGTCGCGCTTGCTATACCATCGGCACGAAGTTCCTTTGGACGGCCGGTGGCTGGTTCGACTATCTCAACATGCGTACCAACGGCTATGACTTCCACGCCTCGCTCTTGGCGGGCAACGAAAGCTGGCAGTCCGACGAGGTTCGCGCCACATTCGAAAATTGGCGCACCCTGATCGACATGGGCGCATTCATCGACAACCACCAGTCCTATAGCTGGCAGGAAGCCCTGCCCTTCATGGTCGAAGGTGAAGCGGCCGCCTACCTGATGGGCAACTTTGCGGTCCAGCCACTGCGTGATGCCGGCCTGACCGATGATCAGCTCGGTTTCTACCAGTTCCCGACCATCACCGAAGGCGTCGCACTGGCAGAAGACGCGCCGACCGACACTTTCCACATTCCATCCGGGGCCAAGAACGTCGCCGCTGCCGAGGAGTTCCTGCGGTTTGTGGTTTCGGCCGAGAACCAGACCATCATCAATGCCGGGGATGCGTTGGGCCAGTTGCCCATCAACGCCAACTCGTCTGTCGATGACGACAAGTTCCTGAACGAAGGCTTCGCCATGCTGTCGTCGAACAGCCCTGGCGGCGTTGCCCAATTCTTTGACCGCGACGCTCCGGCCGAGATGGCAGCCATTGCGATGGAAGGCCTTCAGGAGTTCATGGTCTTCCCGGACAATCTGGATGACATCCTTGCCCGATTGGAAGACGCACGTGGTAGCGTGTACTAAGGACTTGGCCGGCTAAGGCCAGCCACAGTATCACCCGCCCGGACATCGGGTGGGTGATACATCCAAGGCCGCACTGACCCATCTGCAAGCGCACGCGGCGCTTTCACATGAGCCAGACGCTCGTCAGGGGGGAACAATGTCGGACGTCTCCGGGAGAATTACGCCGCGCGCCCAACGAGGTTGGTACAAGCGCAATGAAATTGCCCTCACGCCATGGCTTTTTCTGCTGCCGGGGGTTCTTTTCTTTGCCGTCTATGTCGTCTTTCCGATCCTGCAAAGCTTCAACATCTCGTTTTACAAATGGGATGGGCTGGGCGAAGCAGAGTACATCGGGCTGAAGAACTACACCGATCTGATGGGCGATCGAAACTTCGAGATATCGCTCTGGAACAACCTTCGCTGGCTCATTCTCTATCTTCTGGCGATCCCGGCGGGGTTGATGATCGCACTGTTCCTCAATCAGACGGTTACGGGAATCCGGCTCTACAAGTCTCTGTTTTTCTTCCCCTTCGTGATCAGCCAAGTCGTGGTGGGGCTCGTTTTTTCGTGGTTTTACCTGCCCGACAGCGGCCTGCTGGATTCATTTCTGCAATGGCTTGGCTTTGACGGTCTGAATGTGTTGGGCAACCCGAACTACGCCACCTACGGCATTATCGCCGCGGGCCTCTGGCCGCAAACGGCCTATTGCATGATCCTCTATCTCACCGGCCTGAATGCCGTCGATCCGGAACAAGTGGAGGCGGCGCGCCTCGACGGCGCCAAAGGCTGGAGAATGCTGTGGTATGTCATCATACCTCAGTTGAAACCCGCAACCTTCATTGCCTTTGTCGTGACCATCATCGGCGCACTTCGGTCGTTTGATCTGATCTCGATCATGACCAACGGCGGTCCCTTTGGGTCGACGCGCGTGTTGTCGTTCTACATGTTCGAGAAGGCTCTGAGCGAATATGGTTTCCGCATGGGCTACGGGGCCGCAATCGCAGTCGTCCTGTTCCTGATCATGCTTCTGTTCATCGCCTATTTCCTATGGTCGATGTATCGCGAAGAGAGAGGTCGCTAGGATGTTTCCCAGACCAATCGAGAAAGCATCTCCGGCGTGGCAATACACCTATCAGGGCCTGCTGCCGTTGGCTTTGATCATGTGGCTCTTGCCGCTTTTGGCTGTGGCGATGTTTTCGATGAAGCCGGATGCCGATTTCACCAGCGGGAATTACTGGACCTTACCATCCTATTTCGCCGGTTTCGAGAATTACAGCACGGTGTTCGGGACGTGGCAACGCACGCTCGACGGATGTGCCGACAACGCTTGGCCCCTTGCATTCAACAACGATGCGTTCTGTATCTTTCGATTTGGCTGGGACTACGACGGGTCCGACATGGTCCGCTACATGTTCAATTCGATCATGATCACCATACCGACCGTGATCGGCGTCGTGGCGCTGTCATCGATGACGGGTTTCGCACTTGGTATCTACAAGTTCCGATCCAACTTGCTGATCTTTTTCATGTTCGTGGCGGGGAACTTCGTTCCGTTCCAAATCCTGATGGTTCCGGTTCGCGACCTGACGTTGGACATGGGTCTGTACAACACCAAGACAGGGCTCGTCCTTTTTCACATCGCCTTCCAGACCGGGTTCGCAACTCTGTTCATGCGCAATTTCATTCGCGCCTTGCCGTTTGAGTTGGTCGAGGCGGCCCGTGTCGAAGGGATCGCCGAATGGCGCATCTATTGGTTCGTGGTCCTACCCTTGCTCAAACCCGCGCTCGCAGCGATGGCCGTGCTGATCTTTACCTTCATCTGGAATGACTTCTTTTGGGCCGTCGTTCTGACCCAAGGGGCGGAAAGCCAGCCCGTTACGGCTGGGATCACCAGCTTCAACGCTCAGTACCGGGCCGCCTACCATTTGATGAGCGCCGGCTCTATCGTGGCGGCACTGCCGCCAGTGATGATGTTCTTCCTGATGCAGAAGCATTTTATCGCCGGCCTCACGCTGGGTGCTGTCAAGTAAGCAATGGGCTCTCGGCAAGAGCGATCAAGGATGGCTCACGTCCTCACGGGTCATGCCGGATAAATGCCGTGTGGCTGGGGCTGTCTGGCTTCAACTGGCCGTTTTGATCGAAGTCGCTATCGGCATTGAATTCCATGAGTGGCAGATTGTCGAAACCGGCAACCAGCGCATCTTGGCCGTCTAGAGCTGATTGAAGGCGCATGTTCATTGCTGCCTTCCTCTCGTCTCGGTGATAACCGTGCACACCATGAACTATTTGCGGAACTAGGACCGAAAAACCGAGATATCGCAGCGTATAGGCCGCTGGCCAGAGCAGCATCTGGATGTCGCCTTCCTTGCCTTTGAAAGAGCTCTCGGCCTCGGTCGAGCCGGTAGTGACACAGAAAAGAGCCTTCCTCCAACGGAAATCACCATTATCGAAGCGCCTGCCGACGTTGTGTAAGGCCCCATGTGCCAACACCCGGTCAAACCATCCTTTCAGGACCGCCGGCGGCGCGAACCACCAGATCGGAAAGTGAAAGATCACGCGGTCGGCTTGTTGCAACTTGGCGATTTCCGACGCCACGTCCAAGGGCAGTTTCTGATCTTGGGCGCCCTGCTCCTGTGCCTTGAGAGCGTCGAACGGGGTATCTGTCTGATGCTCGACGTAGTGCCGAGCCGATTCCACCGGGTCGAACCCCATTGCAACGAGATCCGACCAGAGCACCGTATGCCCGGTCCGCTCGCAGGCGCGACGCGTCGCGGCTGCCCAAGTCGCATTGAACGAGCGTTGCTCGGGGTGAGCCAAGACGATGAGAGTCGATGTCATACTCCGGCCCTTCCGACACGGGAGACAAATCCCCGCACAAACGCATCGACCCGCGCCGTTAAAGCATGCCGGTGACGGTCCTGTCGGTCAGAACGAGGATAACAGCACTGTCGATGGCGATTTCGGGCGTCTCTCTTGGCCAGAAACACGCAACGCTTTGGGGACGGGGTGACGTTCATCCGAGCCGCGACAAAAGAGCGAGGACGTCTGAGCGGTGCAACAGGCCAGCCACCTTGTCTCCGTCCAAGACCGGAAACACACGGTGCGGATGCGCCAAGAACATCTCCGCCACGCCGATGACTTCGTCATTGACGGAGACCGAGACGACCGCTGTCGACATGAAATCGGCAACCTGTCCGGTCCACTCACTGTAGTAGCTTGCATGGAGTGCCGGCCGAAAGCAGTCCTTGCCCGTCAAAATGCCAATCAATGCACCGGCGTCATCGAGCACGGCGGCGGCTGCGTTCTTGCTCTCGACGAGAACCGCTATCGCGCGCCGGATTGAGGTTTCCGATGCGAGGGTCGCGAAATCCGTTCGCATGATGCCGTCGATGCGATAGGTGGTCATCCCTTTGCCTTTCGTTCCGCTCGTCTCCTCAAAGGACAATCCTCGCAGCGGTCAACGGCGAGGCCCTCGGCGGCTCCGCAGCTGGTCCTTGCCGGCCCGCGCCCAAACATGAGGCCAAGTCCTAGCCCCCCTGCTGCCAGAGAGATGATGGCTATGGCGAAAAGGATTTCCATTCAGTACCTCACGCCTCTCAAATCTCGAAATCATTGAATTGACCCGTGCGGACTGATCGCAGCTCACCGTCAATCTCAAACAGAAACAGGGCCGCGATGTCGTTGTCGGCCGCAAACTGCGGCCCCGCCGTATCGCCGGCCGCGCAGAGCGCAGTCGCCCAGCCGTCCGCTTCTGTCGCTGTTGCCGCGACGACCGTGACGGAGCGCATGGCGCCGGCGACAGGTTCTTGGGTGCGAGGGTCGATAATGTGACTGTACAGACGCTCATTCAGGGAAAAGCTCTGCCTTCTCGTCCCGGACGTCGCGACGGCAACACCGGCAGGCATACGCAACGTGGTCGCCGCAGGTAATGTTTCCAACGGCGATTCAACCGCAATCCGCCAATCACGACCGTCCGGGTGATGACCAAGCGCGAGGAATTCGCCGCCAACTTCAATGAGCAGTCCAGCGCCTCCCGCGCTTCGAAGATGCGCACCTGCCATGTCCAAAGCCCAGCCCTTGGCGATACCGCACAGGTCGAGCGTCAGGTCGCCTCTTGTCTTCCTTATTCCCTCTGATCCGATCTGCAGCCCTCGCCAGTCCGGCTGGCCGCCGGTCTCGATCGGACCAAAGCCCCAACGGGCGACGAGGGGGCCGACGGTGGGATCGAATGCACCCTCGCTCTTGTCGGCGATCTGCAAAGCCGCTGTTGCCAACTCGATCAATGCGGCGTCGTTCGCCCGCGCATAGGCCGCGTCCGTATTGAAACGACTGATGAGGCTATCGGCTCGCCAAGGCGAGAACCGATAGTCGATGTCGTCGAATAGCGCCTCCAAGGAGGAGCGCATTTGCGCGATAGCGGTGCCGGGCGCGCCGATGATCCTCCATTCGGTCCCGAAGGCCGTGCCGGTGAGCGCTTCCAAACCTGCCGCATGCACCGCTTGCGGGAGGAGAGCCGACGCCCCGAGCATTCCAATGGCCCTGCGACGAGTAGGCTGAAAGTCATGGTTGGCCATCATTCAAGCTCCAAAATCGTCATAGAAGATCGACGCCGGTTCGACACCGAGTTGTTCGAGGGTGGACAACACTGCCGAGATCATAACCGGCGGCCCGCAAAGGTAATACTCGCATTCTTCCGGTGCCGTGTGGTCGCGTAGTTCGGCGCGGAGCGTCTCGTGAATAAAGCCGATCTGGCCGGTCCAACGGTCTCCGGGTGCCGGATCCGAAAGCGCTGGCGTCCAGCTGAAATTGTCATGGCGCTCGGCCAGGTCCACGAATTCATCGGCATAGAAGAGGTCGGCTGCTGTTCTCGCACCATAGTAATATCGGATGCGCCGCTCACTTTCGCGGGAAAGCTCCTGATGGATCATGGCCCGCAAGGGTGCCATTCCCACACCACCGCCGACATAGACCATTTCTCGACCCGTAGGTTGGACATGGAACTCGCCGAACGGGCCGGACAGTGTGATCGCGTCTCCCGCATTGACCGAGAAAAGCCATGAGGAAACGATGCCCGGCGGCACCTCATCTTCACGGCCCGGCGGCGGCACCGCGAGACGGATGTTGAAGACTGCGTTTCCTGCGTCTTCCGGACGGCTGGCGAGGGAATATGCGCGGGTCACCTCCGCTTCCGAGGCGATGCGTAGTGTCCGCCAACCCGCCATCTGCCAGGCGTCTCTAAAAGCCGCTGGCAGCTCGATAGTTGCGAAATCGAGCTCGTATGGAGGGGACGTGATTTGCATGAAGTCACCGGCCCGAAAATTGGATGAGTGATCCTTTGGCAATTCGACGACGATCTCTCGGATCAATGGGGCCAACATTCGGCAGGACTTCACTTCGCAGACAAACCCTCCACCGCTGCTAAGAATGTCGTCCGAAACCCGAACGGCACAATCACCGCGGAGCGTGGTCTGGCAGGCCAGACGCACGTTCGCGCGCCTTTCCCGCGGCGACAATACGCCCCGCTCCGTCACTTGTGGTTCCCCTGCCCCTTCGCCTGTCACCGTGACCCGGCAAAGCCCGCACGTCCCGGAGCCGCCACACGCGGCAGGGATCAGTATCCCGCCGTCATGCAGAACACCGAGCAGTTTATCCCCCCTCTGAGCGGGCAAATGCAGGGTTTCATTCACCGAAACATCAATGCCGACGGCCGGAACCAGCTGCTTTCGCAAGGCCAGCAGCCCGATCGCCAGCCCAACGATGAGCGCGACGATGACGAAACTGCCCAGCAGAACTTCGGTCATTGTGTTGCCGCCATCTGTGCGAAGGAGGCGAACCCGAGCGACATCAGGCCCGCAAGAACAAAGGCGATCCCGAGGCCGCGCAATCCAGCGGGCAAATCGGAATAGGCCAGCCGCGTTCGGATCGCCGCAAGCATAGCCACGGCCACCGCGAAACCGACGCCGCTTCCAAGCCCGAAAACCACGGACTGCGCGAGCGAGTAGCTCCGCTCTACCATGAACAGGCTGCCCGCGAGGATTGCGCATTGAACGGTCAGCAGGGGTAGAAATACGCCAAAGGCCGCATGGACGGACGGAAAAAACCGATCGAGCACCATCTCGAGTAATTGCACGGATGCTGCGATGACCCCGATGAAAGCAATCAACGCCAAATAGGAAAGGTCGAGTTCCGGCATTCCCGCCCATGCCCATGCTCCGGGCGCGAGAAAGCTCTGGTAGATGAGGAAGTTGAGTGGGACCGTGACCCCGAGCACCCCCGTCATCGCCACGCCAAGTCCCAAAGCGGCCTCCGGTCTTTTGGACAGGGCCAGAAACGTGCATAGGCCGAGAAACAGCGTCAGCGGCATGTTGTCCACGAAGGCGGCGGTGAGGAAGAGTGACCAGAGTTCGCTCATTCCGCAGGCTCCGGACGCAAGGCTTCCGGATGTTCCGACGCCTCGGCTTGCTCGGGCAGGATCCATCTGATGGCCCAAACCAGCAGGCCAAGCAGGAAAAATGCGGACGGAGCGAGCAACATCAAACTAAGCGGCGTGAACCAGCCCCCAGCATCCGCCAACGGGAGGATCTGGATGCCGAACAAGGCCCCCTTCCCGAGCAATTCCCTCAGCCCACCGATGACGATCAGAATCAACGAATAACCAAGCCCGTTTCCAAAGCCGTCAATCATCGCTGGAATCGGAAAATGGTGTCGCGCGTAGGCTTCCGTGCGGCCCAGCACTAGGCAATTCGTGGTGATCAAGCCGACATAGACCGAGAGCGCACGGCTGATTTCAGCAAAGTAGGCTTGCAGAATTTGATCGATCACAATGACCAGCGAGGCGACAATCACGATCTGGACGATCAACCGTATGGAATCTGGGATATGCCTGCGGATCGCACTGATGATCCCCGTGGAGAGCGTAAGCACGACCGTCAAGGAAACCGACATCGTCAGAGACGTCACGAGTGTCGTGGTGACCGCGAGCGCCGAGCAGATCCCCAGTATCTGCAGAGTGACAGGGTTCTGCCGGATCAACGGCTGCGTCAAAATTCTCCAATAGTCGGGACGGGCGGGCATTGATCAGAACTCCCCCCGCTGTATGGCGTCGATCAGTGGCCCATATCCGTCCGGACCGAGCCAGAAACGAACCATCTGCGTCACGCCACGCCCCGTTCGTGTCGCCCCCGTGATGCCGTCGACTTCGTAAAGGCTTGCCGCCTGCCCGCGCGCAACCCGGAACGCGATCTGACCGCTGTTGTCGCGCAACTCCGTCCCGGGAAATTGCGCCTGCCACGCCGCCTCGACGATCCTTCCACCGAGCCCCGGCGTTTCGGAATGGTTGGTGATCGCGATCCCTGCAACGGTATTCATGTCGCCGGCGAGAGCCAGGATTGCATCGATCCGCCCGCCATAGCCCTGCCCACTGATCGGGAGCAGGACCAGCGAAACCTCGTCCTCGTCGCGCAGCAGGAACACTTGGATGAAGTTGGGCCTTTGGCCGAGACCGGCCAAGTCCTGTGCTGCGTCGAGCGTGGTCCAGTTGTCGGCGTCAAGCAAGGCGGCCTCGAGCATGGCGGGGCGCAGGTCCGCAACCGCCCGCCCGGTCGAAAGGTCGACGACAACCGTCGAAAGCTCGCCGCCGGATTGCTCCAGAATGGTCGCCATTCCGGGAATCCCTTCCACAAGCGCCGCAATGCGCGCCTGCTCTTCGGCGGCCCGATTAGCCGTCTGGATCGGACGCAATGCGACCGTGGCACCACTGACCAATGCCGCGCTGATCGCCGAAACGAGAAAGGCCACGGCAACCGTTTTCGTGCGGCTTTCGTTCGGCAGGGCCAGCAAGCGTCGCCATGGGTTCCATTCACGATCTGCCATGACGTCTCCTTCGTCGACCGACCCAGATTGCGAGGGCTGTTTCATCCAAGAGCGGGGCTGCAAGCGATGACAAGAGTGCTGCCGCTACGGCGATCTGAACCGGCGCGGCACCCGCCCAACCGACGGCAAAGAGCGTCGTCAATGCCGCGTAGAGCCCGCCGTTGATCCAGCGACCGAGCGTCGTTGCCGCGCTCGTCACCGGATCCGCTACAACAAGGACAAGCACAATTCCCGCGACCATGATGACAGGTTCGGACAGGCCACCCCACATGAATGCGATTGCACCAAATATTGTCGCCCCCAAGACAACGGCCGCAGGCATCGCCCCAGTGGCCATTCCGATCAGCGCAGCTGGCAAAACGGCCCATGCGACTGGTTCGTCAAATATCGGCCAGACAAAGGACGGAAAACCAAAACCAAGGAAAGACAGAGTTACTGTGGCAGGGTTGACGACATTGCGGCCCCAGCCACCGAATACCAGTTCTCCCATGACGACACCGAAACTGATGCCGAGCACCATCCGAAATACACCCAACTCCTCTGGTGCGAGCATCGCGATTGCGATTGCCGTTGTCACCGCCGACAAAGACGGGGGCTGGGCCCGCAGCAGCATGAACACGATGTGCCACATCGAGACGGCCAGCAGTGTCAGGCTCAGTTCGGCGAGCTCCAAGAGCCCACCGAACCAAAGCCAACTCAATGTCATCGGCAGGCAAGATGCGATGAGCATGAGTGCCACGGTTTCCCGGCTCCAAAGCCCCCGGCTCATGCGGCATATTCCGATTGGATGCGATCCAGCATCGCGCGAAGTTGAGACGCCACCTGACCAGTCTCGCTCAAAACGTAGTCAGCCAGCGCGACATCCTCTTCGAGGAGCGACAGGATGCCCAGCTTCATCGCTGTTTCATCGTCGCCCGCGCCGAGCGCCCGAATGAACGGCGTTGCAGGCAGCGCGGCTCCGAACGCCTGGCTCAATGCCGCAGTGGGGATCGCCGGTCTGACGCTGGCCGAGCGTGTCAGCGCGGACAGGAGCCAGTGCGGACGTCGCGCTGCATCGGTTTCTCGTCGAAGAACCGTAACTTGCCGGTCGCGGTGTCTGAGCCAATGCGATCTATGACCGTCCAGGGGAGAGCCGGACATCACGACATGCGGACCCGGCGCGACGATCCGCTGGGTCAGTTGCCGCAGATCGGCACCCGGATGGGTTCGAATGCTCCGGGCATCCCGCAGTGCCTCACCAGCGATATGCACAAGGCGCATCATCGGCATTTGCCCGGTGGAGAGAAGCTCTCCAAGGGCGGCAACATCTTCGGCGTGAATATCCCAGACCGGTGCTTCCAGTCCGGCGGGAAACGCTTGGTGGATGCGGATCCCGGCGCTTCCTTGAGGATGGCGTGACCCAGATTGCACCGCCCGAAGCCGATCATTGCTGTCCCCAAGCCAGGGGAATGCGCGGTTGTCCGGTCGGCACACAAACACCGGGCCCTCCGTCAGCGTCAACAGCGCCGCCAGCCCTCTTGAAATCGCTTCCTCTCGCCCGCACAATGCCTGAATTGGATCGGGGGCGAAGGGTCGGGTATCGACCGCCATGACGACAATCGCAGCAGGCGTTTCAGCATGGTCGGGCATGCCTCCAAACGGACGTCTTCTCAGCAAAGGCCATAGTCCGGCACCCTGCATGAGCCGGCGAAGACCGGACTCGGAATCGGCTTCTGTCAAATCGTGTGTTCTGACACCTCCGTCGACCTCTCTGAACAGCAGAATCTCCTGAAGCTTGTGGCCGGGCAGTTCCGTCACGCGGGCCACGCGTCCCGCGATCGGGGCCACAAGGCATATATCCGTGGAGTTTCGCGACCGCGCCACGGCCGCCCCCTGCCCCACCAGATCGCCTTCTTTCACGACCGAGGTGAACGCATCATTCTGACTGTCCGGCGCGCCAACGGCCGCCTCTTCGGTGACGATCTCCTCGGCCCCCGTCCCAATAGGCGGTGATGTGAACCGTGGCGTCAAACCGGCGCGGACCGTGAATGCGGACATTGCTCTTCCCGAGGCTTGGACCCGGGAAATCTCTGCAGAGATTTCAGGGCGTCGAAAGAAAACTAGTGAAACCGTATCACAATTATGTTCTTTTTGAAGAACAGAGAACTTTCATTTTCTGAAGGAGGCCGAATTGCGAACTCCAACCCTTTCAACGGTCCTTTCGATTGGCTTGGCCATCGGATTGTCAGCCACTTTCGTCGCCAGCACGAGCTTGGGACAAAGCACCAGCACCGAAGAGACAGGCGACGATGGGACAATCCCCTTTGCCTTGCCGCAGTCCGGCCCCTTCACGCCCGCGGAAATAGGCATCGAGAACAATCAGGCGATCACCGACTGGTTTCGATCGTCGCACGCAAATGCCGCCGCGGAAGCGTTCAGTCATTGGGATGATGAGGGCGAGATCCAAGCCTCCTGTGCCACGTGCCATTCGGGCGAAGGGTTTAGAGATTTCCACGGCCTTGACGGCACCGAGGCCGGTGTCATCGACGGCACAATCAACGTCGGAGGGGTTGTCGATTGCGGAACCTGCCATAACGCAGGCCTCGCTGAGGTTCGCGAGGTTACCTTTCCCAGCGGAGTCGTTCACCCGGTTCAGGGGGTCGAAGCGTCCTGTCTGACCTGCCACCAAGGTCGAAGCGCCGGTGTCGACGTCGTCAATGCAATCGCCGACCTAGATGTGGATACGCCCGACCCATCGCTTCGCTTTATCAATCCGCATTACGCGACCGCCGCCGCGACATGGCTTGGTGGATACGGGGCGGCAGGATACCATTTGCCTGACCGCGAGTATTCTGGCCGGTTTTTTCATGCCCGGCCGGTGGCCAGCTGCAATTCGTGCCACGAGCCGCACACGCTTGAGATCGAGTTCGAGCCCTGTCTGACCTGCCATCAGGCCGATAGTCCTCAAGATATCAGGATCGCCAGACAAAGTTACGACGGCAGCGGGAACACGTCGGTCGGGATCAAGTCGGACATCGATGCCAACGCCGCGATGCTGCTCTCCATGATCGAGGATTATACCGACGAGGTCGTTGGGATACCTGTCATTTATGATGGCGCTCGCTATCCATATTTCTTTGCGGATGCCAACAACGATGGGGTCGTCGATACCTCGGACGGTCGGCCGGTGGCCTATGCGGATTGGACCCCCAGAAGCCTGCGCAGCGCCTTTAACTGGAAGCTCGTGACTGCGGATCCGGGCAATTATGCCCACAATCCGCATTATGCGCTGGAGCTGCTCTACGATTCCATCGAAGATCTGAGCGGTCCACTGGCAATCGATATGGATGATTTGAACCTGCTCCGTTAGCCAGCCTCGTCGCCGCCGACTTTGCAGAGAAGAGGACCGACTGAATGGATCAGGCATCTGTGCTGCTGACCCTGGGCATCATGCTTCTGGGCGGATTGGTGGCGGACTACTTCGGCCGAAAGACACGTTTGCCGAGGGTCACGATGCTGCTTTTATTCGGCCTTGCCGTGGGGCATTCAGGCCTCGGCCTTTTGCCTGCCGCCTCGATCGAGTGGTTCGAGATCGTTTCTGTCGTCGCGTTGACCATGGTCGCCTTCTTGCTGGGAGCGGAGCTGACAAAGGAAAACCTGACGCAGCACGGCCGGGCCATTTTCTCTATTTCGCTGTCGATTGTCATTGGCACGACGCTTTTGGTGTGGGCAGGCCTATCTGCGATCGGGCTCGATCCGGGTCTCGCGCTTCTATTGGGTGCAATTGCGTCTGCGACCGCACCGGCAGCGATTGCCGATGTTATTCAGCAATCGGGCGTCCGGAACGGCTTTACCGAAACCATCAGCGGAATTGTCGCCATCGACGACGTCTTCGGCCTTATCGTTTTCAGCGTCTGTCTCGCGCTCGTCCACACATCGGGCGCTTGGTCCGGTCCCCTCCTAAGCGCCGGACATGACATCGGTGGCGCTGTTTTGCTCGGCATCGCGATGGGTGCTCCGTCGGCTTATCTGACGGGGCGGATGAAGCCGGGTGAACCGCTTCAAATCGAAGCCTTCGGTATCGTTTTCCTGACGGCGGGGCTGGCACTTTGGCTTGAAGTGTCATTTCTCATTGCCGGCATGACGGCTGGTTCGCTGATCGCCAATCTTGCGAAGCACCACGACTACGCCTTCAACGAGATCGAACGGGTCGAGCAACCATTCATGTTGCTGTTCTTCCTGCTCGCAGGTGCATCGCTGGAGCTTGATGCGCTATGGTCATTGGGCTGGGTCACACTTGTTCTTGTGGGCCTCAGAATAGCGGCGCGCCTCATCAGCAGCGAAGTTGGCGCGAGAATTGGCCGGGTCCCGAAGAGCGAGGCGCATCTCTATGGCATCGCTCTGTTGCCGCAAGCCGGCGTTGCCGTAGGCATGGCACTGGTCGCGGCTGAAACAATACCGCATTGGGGTGCCACGATCATGACGTTGGCGATCGCGGCAACCGTTATTTTCGAGCTCATTGGGCCACCCGCGACATTATTTGCGATCAAACGGACCCAAAAGGCTGATAAGTCCTCCTAGTCATTCGTCCGAACAGCATGAACGGTCTGCACTGTCGCGGGACAGGATTTTAACGCGAGAACTAATCGTCGCCGGCAAGGATTGACCCGAGTTTCAGGTCTAACCTGTTGCGCGCCAATACATCGGATGGCTTGGTCAGAAAGTCGGGCAATGGGTCATGCGATACATGTCCTCCTGCCTCTTCGATCATCAACAAGCCGGCCGCCGCATCCCAGATGTTCAAGGCAGGCTCATAGAACGCATCGAACCAACGCCCGAGAACGCCAAGCAGGCAGATCGTTGCCGCGCCGTGGCGTCGATGCTCGATGCCATGGTCGATCAAACGCTCGATGCGGCCCAAATAGCCCGCGATTGGGCGCCGTGCGGAATATCCTAACGCGACAATCGGGGTATCCGAGGGCGTCTCGTCGAACAGTACCCTCTGACCATTCAGATAGCAGCCCTGCCCGCGAATTGCCGTCGCCGTCAACCCGAGATCGGGTGCGTATATGACGCCATGTGTGATCGCTACGCCGTCGGAGAAGGCGATCGAGATGGCCCAGTCCGGCATACCGCGCGAGAAATTGACCGTGCCATCAATGGGATCAATGATCCAGATGCGCCGCCCGACACCTTCCAGACCGTCTTCTTCGCCCAGAATGGCAACGTCGGGTTCAAAGGTTAGTATGCGGTCACGAAGCAATGTCTCTACGGCAACATCGGCGGCGGTGACCAAATCCATCGGCCCTTTGATCTCTGCCTGCAGTTCGCCCGGGTTCGCGCGCATCCGTTGCGCCAGAGCGCCCGCTTCCTTGGCCATTTCCAGAGCGGCCTCTAGTCGTTTATCCAACATGTCGGGTTGTTCCTCGCAATACGGGGCTCAGAGGTTGTTGCTCTACCCGGCTGGCAAGCGTGCCATCGGCAATGCGTTCGATCAGAAGCCGCACCACGATCTCTGACTGATGTTTGATATCCTGACGAATGGTGGAGAGATTGTAGGAGGCCCAACTGGCCTGTTCGATATCGTCGAAGCCGAGGACCTGGATCTCGTCTGGTATCGACATCCCCAGATCCAATCTCAATGCGTCCAACGCACCGATTGCCATCAGGTCGGTTGCGCAGAAGAGCCCGTCTACGTGCCCAAGCGCGTCGCGCCCGGCGTCAACGATCCCGGCACGGGCATCGGCGTAGCTCTGATCCTCGGCATGAATTACTTTCACCGCAATCCCGAGTCGTTCGGCTGTTGCCAGGAATGCATCGCAGCGCCCCGACACCGAGTAGGTCCCGCGCCGCGGCAGAAGACATCCCAGTCTCTGCGCACCGCTGTCTATCAGCAGTTGTGCCGCGAGACGGCCACCCGTCTCGTTGTCGGCAACCACACGATCGCCCCAGTTCGAGACCCCGGCCCGGTTCACCAATACGACCGGAAGCCCCTGCCTCTTGCAGTCTTCGATCAGGGCACGTGTCGGGCTATCAGACGTCAGGATCATCCCTGCGACGCGATACCCCAAGAGCGACTCGATCAGCGTGCTGACGTCGTCCGGCTTTTCCGCCGTGATGAGCATGGGCTTGAATCCTTCGCGGATCAACGCCTCGCTGAGTTGCCTTACTTGCCGCGAACGTAGCGGTGTATCAAGCCGAGAGGCCACCAATCCGACAATGCCCGAGTGCCTCTGTTGCAACCCGCGAGCCAAGGAGTTTACGCGATACCCCAGCTCGGAAGCCGCTTTCGTGACCTTCTCTCGCGTCTCCTCCGATACGGTGCCGCCCGGGGTGAACACCCGGGATACAGCGGATCGAGAGACACCCGCCAAGCGCGCGACATCGAATGACGTCGGATTGCGAATGGAGGAGTTAGCCATCAAGGACTCGCGCATTGGCATGTCTGACGAAGGCAAAAGGCTGATTGAGATTGAACTGGTCCGGCCGCAAACGGATGATGTGATCGAAGACCTCCGGGTCTTTGCCCATATATGCCACCATCGACCTCACCGCGCTGCCGCGAAGTGACGCGATGTCGGCGGCATCTGCGTGCGGCGTGAACTCGACCATATTCGCGTCGTAATCCGCAATCGTCTCGGCGAGCGAGGGATAATCCTCGCGGCGAGCCATGATGAGCGCATCGGCGCTCAGTTGCCGCAATGTGACAAGAAAATCTCGGTTGAACGACCAGAAGAACACGCGATCGAGCATGCCGGCTCGCTTGACCTGCTCCAGAACGGGCTCTGGCGGCGCGGACTTGAACTCCAGATAGGCGCGGCCATCGTAGCGCTTGATCAGATCGAGGATCTCCTCAAGCGTCGGTATGGTCGTATCCTTAAAGAACGGATCGAACCAGCTTCCGGCATCCAGCGACCGCAACTCGGCCATCGTATGCTGGGTGACAGGTCCGGTGCCATTGGTAGTGCGGTCCAACATCGGGTCGTGAATGACCGCAATCTGGCTGTCCGACGTGATGTGAAGATCCACCTCGATGACATCGAAGCCGGCCGCCAATGCACATTCCAAGGCAGGAAGCGTGTTTTCTGGTGCGATAGAATTGGCCCCTCGGTGACATACGACGCCAAAAGGGTAGCTGGATGGTCGTCGAAGTGGATTAACCAATTCCGGCATGTCCGAGCAGATACCGGTGACCGGCTTTGTGCGAATGGCAGCCATTCGAGCCGGATCTTCTTCGTGCCACAGAACCACCTGTTTGCCGTCCGCGAACGCACGGCCGAAGAATTCCTTCGTGAGAGTGTCTTGCGGCGCGGGCAGATGCTCCCAGCACAAGTGAATGACGTCGGCGTCTGCAGCGTGGCTATGCGGATCCGCCCCGATTGGGACAAGGCCCGCAATGGGATAGGTGCTTCCCGCATCCTTGAGGATTTGGACGATCTCGGGGTTGAAGGCGCCGATGATTACCGGCGAGATCTTGGCGTCCTGCAAGAGATGCAGGGTCGGCAGCGCCGCTTCCACATCCTTGATATCGGCATAGATACCGGCGCCGAGTTGCGCCGCGAGCGCAACGACCTCGCTCAAATCCGGGACGTCGGGCATCGCAGCGCGCAATGCGTCGCGAGTCATCGCATTCAATGCCTCGCCAGTTTCCAGCATCGCGTCATGGTGAACGATGGAGACCCCGTCAGACGAGGCGCGGATATCAACTTCCCACATGTCTGCACCCAATTCAGCGGCCTTGCGAAAGGCGGCCAGAGTGTTGGCGGGCGCGTAGGCCGATGCCCCCCGATGCGCGATTGAATAGGGGCGCACCGGTATCGTGGTTGCCGTCATACCCTGACTCCGTTTGGCGCAAACGCCAGAATGCTGTCTGTCGCCACGCCCCAATTGACGCGATCGCCCTGACGGATCGGAGCGCCTGCCGAGAGGATCGATCGGATATCGCCGCCTCCGTCGAGCCGGACGTCAATCAACTCTTCGCGGCCCTGTGGCTCGACAAAGATCACCTCGCCTTGCAAGCCTTCTCCGTGTTGCGGGCCGAAATGCTCCGGTCGAATGCCGAGGATCAGATCACCGGAAGCCTGAAGGTCACGGGGCCGCGCGATGGATTGACCATTGGCCAGAACCACTTCTGCGCCAGCCGTTGCCGGAAGAAACGAGATCGGTGGATTGCCCAGAAATCCAGCGACGAATTGGGAACGGGGATTGCTGTACATCTGTTCCGGAGTATCCAACTGCACGATCTTTCCGTCCTTCATCAGAGCGATGCGGTCGCACATCGACATCGCCTCGACTTGATCGTGAGTGACGAGGATCGCCGTGATACCCGTTTCTCGCTGAATGCGACGAATTTCGGAGCGCATCTCGAGCCGCAGCTTGGCGTCGAGGTTTGCCAGAGGTTCATCGAGCAAGAGAACGTCGGGTTTGCGGATCATCGCGCGCGCCAAAGCAACCCGTTGTTGTTGGCCGCCCGACAGCTGCGCCGGTCGACGGTCGAGCAGTTCCCCGATCTGAACCAGTTCGGACAACCGCTCGACCTCTTTTCTGATCGCGGCTTTTCCGAGCTTCTGGATCTTGAGAGGAAAGCCGATGTTCTGCTCTACCGTCATATGCGGATAAAGAGCGTAGTTTTGAAACACGACCCCAACTGATCGTTCCTGCGCCGGCACGGTTGTCACGTCGCGGTCGCCAAAATGGAGCGTCCCCCCGTTCATCTTGTGAATGCCGCAGACCGCGAACAGCGTCGTTGATTTGCCGCAGCCCGATGGTCCGAGAAGCGCGATCATCTCGCCGCTTCCGACCGTCAGATCCATGTCCTTGATGACTGTGGTGTCGCCAAAGCGTTTGGTGAATTTTTCAAGCCTGAGTTCCATCAGCCTTTGGTGCCTCCGCCGTAGATGTTCATCAGCTGCTTCTGGAAGACCAGATAGATGACGATAACTGGAATTGAGTAGAACATGCCGATTGCCTTGAAGAGGCCGAAATCGGCGGTTGCGTCGTCTTGGATGACCGCGTTCATGAATGTGGCCAAGACTTGGGTGCTAGATCCTGGAGCCAAGACCAGCGGCAAGACGAATTCGGACCATCCGGACAGGAACGAGATGATCAACAGCGCGAAGAGCCCCGGCTTGACCTGCGGCAGCACCAGCTCCCACCAGACCCGAAGCCGACTTGCTCCGTCCTGAACGCCCGCCATCTCGATCTCCCACGGCACGGTGTCGTAGAACCCTTTGAGGATCCACACTCCGAACGGCAATTCGAGCGCCGCCTTCACGAGGATGATCCCTAGCAGCGTATCGAACAGGCCAAGAAACTGCAGGATGATGAAAATCGCGATGATCAGGGTGATCGTCGGAAAAGCGTGCAAGATGATCAAGCCGCCAAGGAAATAGGGCCGACCCGGCATATTTAACCGCGACAGGGCATAGCCTGCCGTAGCAGACAGCGACGTTACGAGGAATGCGGTCGTGCTGGCGAAAAGGAAGGTGTTGAACGTGACGACCCAGATCGATGGGCGGCCGGTGTCAATCCGCTCCCAGAGAAAGCGCCAGTTTGACAGATCGATGGCGCCGGGCACCAGAGAGCCGGGGTCGGGCTGAGCGATGCTGTCGATCACCTGATAGACATACATAATCACAAGAGGCGCCGAGAAGATCGCCAGAATGAGGACCAGATGCCAGATACGAGAATTCGCCGTCATTGCTCGATCCTCGGCTTTGCCAGCAATTCCTTGAAGTTGAAGAACCTCAGATAGAGTGCCGAGAGTGCGATCCCGATGAACACCAGCACCAGCGCGTAGGCCGATCCAAGTCCATACTGCAGGTTTCCGCCATAATTGTTCAGCGCCGTATGATAGGCAGCCAGCGCCCAGACTTCGGTCGACCGGCCAGGCCCGCCGTCGGTGGCAAGAAGGATGTATTCGAATGAAGTCAGAAGGCTAAGCGTCTGATACGACGTCATGAACAGAATCGGCCAGCGCATCTGCGGCAAGATGATGTAGCGGACCTGCTGCCAGCGATTGGCGCCGTCCACTTCTGACGCATAAAGCATCGATGTCGGGATAGCTTTGATCGCCGACGAAAACAGGATCATACCCAGCGAGGCGCCGACAAATCCGTTGATAAGGATTACGACCGTCCAAGCCCGCGTGGTAGTCTGCATCATCCAGTTCTGAGGAGGCACGCCGAACCAACCGGTCACGGTCGCGATGAAGCCGTTGTCCCATGTGAACCAGTTCCACATGAGCACATACAGCACGGGCGGCAAGATACGTGGCAGGAACCAGATTGCTCGGAACGTGTTCGCCGTCTTTGACGGCAGATAGAATGTCGAAAGCGCCAGGAACAGCCCGAACACAATGTTGAACGTGAGCGTGCAGACGACATAGAACGCGCTGTTGGCCGCAAAACGAAGTGTTGATGGAAGCTCCAGCAGCAAGCTGAAGTTGTCCGTCGTCCACGTCCAGCCGGTATAGGCGAATTCCGTCAATGTGTCGTGATCTACCGGATCGACACCGGTCTTTTCGAGAGCCGCCCGGAACTGGGATTCGGTATCGAACCGTTCGCCAATGATCGTGACCGCAAACAGATCCGCTGCCGTTTTCCTGTCGCGCGTTTGACGAATGGGTTCGTCCAGATTTCTCAAGACGCGTTCGAGATCCCGGCGGGCAGTAAATGTCTCGCCAAGGTAATCTTCGCGCAGCTCTTCGGCAGTCTCATCGCCGAACTGTTCGGCCAGAGCGGTCAAACCTGCTTCGGTGATCTGAAAACCCGCATTCTCGAGAAGCTCAACGGACTCTTCGCTGATGCCGATCTCCGAAACGCTTCGCAATTGTTCCGAGTTGATCTGATAATCCCCTCCCATGATCCCGGTCGACGTCGACATATTCGTAAAAGCGAATACCACAGTCAGAAGAACCGGAAGAAGGAAGAAGATAGCGACGGAAATGATGGCAGGCGTCAGAAAACCAATACCCAGCATTCGGGACGTCATGAGTGGAATGTCCTTGAATTAGGTTGGCAGGGCGCGAAGGAACGCACCCTGCCCTTCTGGTTGATCAACGAACGATGAGATCGTCGCCAAGAGTGGCGCGCATTTGCGCTTCGACTTCGGCAACGGCTTCTTCGGGCGTCTGAACACCGCTCCATGCCGCCTCAAGCCCACGGAACATCGCTTCGGAGAAGGCCCCGTATTGAAGGTGGTTTGGTTGGGATGTCGCCGAAGCCAAAAGCACCTCGGTCGCCTCGGAGGCCCAACGGTCGCCGCGATAGAGGTCGATATCGCTTTGTGCCTGAGCCACAGCCAAGTGATTGGACTGGATTGCATGCAAGGAGTTGAGGCGAGGCTCGGACGCAATGGCAATCAATTGTGCTGCGATCTCTTCCACACGGTCATCTTCCTGGTCCATGACAAGGTAAACCAAGGGATGGGTGATCGTGTTTGCCCGTCCGGCGTCGTTGCCGGCGGGGATCAGCGAGAACTGGATCGTGCCCCAGAAATCGTCGTTGCCTTCTGTGGCATAGCGGCCGAAATGCCAAGTTCCGCCGTGCCAGAACGCGGCCCGGCCATTTGCCACTTCGGTATACCACTGGTTCCAGTCGGTTCCGATATGGTTCTGACGGGTCACTCCGGCAGCAACGGCGTCGACGAAGAATTGATAGAATTCCGTCATCGCAGTCTTGTCCAGCACGAGCTTGCCGGTGTCTGGGTCCATCAGGACGCCCCCGAATGACTGGTAGAACTGAGCATAGTCAGGACCGTTGGAGACGCGTGGATAGAACCCGTAGCCTTCTTCGACGACGCCCATCTCGACGGCTTTGGTGGCATCCTCGAGAACATTCTGGAGCGTATACTCCCCAGACGCGACCATATCCGGCAGAGCGTCGATCTGGTCTTCGCTATAGCCGATCGCCTCGAGCGTCTCGCGCCAGAAGAAGAAGGGACGCGACTCGGCGTCTTGTGGGATACCCCATTGGGTGCCCGCATAGGACGCGATTTCCATCAGGTTTGGATAAATGTTGTTCAGTGGCCATGAATCCAGATCGACGTAGTCTTCGACCGGAACGATGTAGCCTGCCTGGCTCCAAGGAGCGATATCAAGGTGAGACGTGACAACGATGCTTGGCGCGGTCCCGGCCTCGGCGCCAAGCGTGATGCCCTGCTTGAATTCATCCCAACCAGTGAAGTCGCGACGCCCCTCGACGGTGATGTTCAGCTCATCGCCCATGATCGCGGCTTCGCGCTCGAGGATGTCGGCCGCGATCTCGATTGCCTCGATGCGATAGCTGTCACTGTCGTTCGATCCGCCTGCCCAGACGGTAATCGTCACATCTTCGGCCATCGCGGTCGTTGCAAGTCCGGCAAGTGCCCCGATTAAAGCGGTCGTACGTGTAAGGTTGGCCATTTTCTATCCTCCCAAAATCCATGTTCGCGTGACACTGCACACGTGTGCAGCGACGTTCGCAGATTATTTTTGATCTGGGAATATGATTCCTTCGAACCTCTTTCCCGACCATCGAACGCCCCTCCTGTTAGGCTGCCAATGTAAGAGTTTCTTGACAGATGACGGGTAGATCGACGCCCGTCTGAAGCGGGAAGTGAATGCCGGGCTGGCTGTCTCTTGATTGGGATGCTTGGTCTGAAAAATAGCGTGACAAGCGAATGTTGAGGACGCTTCTTCCCCTTTTTTTTCATGCGGATGGGCGCCCATCACTCCGAGTTGTTGGAATTCTCCCGCCCGCCTGCCCAAGTTCGCAAACCGCCCAAAAAGCGATCAATCCTCACCAACCTCGTCCACCGATCACTCGGATGCTGTTTGCTAACGTCCAAAAAATTCTATTGACAGGAAATTGAGTTGTGTTCGGCGCAGGCGTTTTGATCAGAACGCCGCTGCGCGACGCGCCAACAGGTGCCGATCGAACGAATCAAACGAGGATCATTGGTACCTGAGTCGCCCAAGGACGCCGACTTAATTTCACTGTCCGTCGTCCGCGAAATCCGGCAGCTTTGACTTGGAACAGCGTTTCACCAAATTGGCGCCGCAAGTTGGGACGCGGCCTTCCTTGGATCCATTGCCGGCAGAATCTTGGGTTGGCTTTTGGACCGTTTGCCAGCAACTCTTCACACCTGAGCACTTATTGGGGGGCAAATTGAATGGCGGGACGAATGGAGAGCGCCTAGACGGCCGCGTCATCGACCGGGCGGCTGATCCATGGCTCAATGGGCCACTCCGACCCCCATCAATACTTTCCCTGAGCATTTGCCAGAAGAACCAACTTCGGAACGAACATGATACACCTCGTCTTCAAGACCCATCTCGATCTCGGTTTTACCGGCTATGCCAGTAGCGTACGCCGGCAGTATCATGAGCACTATATCCCTATGGCGCTCGATACCGGCGAACATTTCCTCAAGGAAGACCCGGATGAACCCGCATTTCGGTGGTCAACCGGCAGTTGGCTGATATGGGATCACCTCAACACTCAGCCGGCGGAAAAGGTGAGGCGCTTGGAACGGGCGATTGAGAGCGGTATCATAGCCTGGCACGCCCTGCCCTTTACAACGCATACCGAATTGATGTCGCGCCCGCTCCTGGCGGAAGCATTGTCGATCTCATATGAGCTGGACCAGCGGTTTGGTCGCACCACGCGCGCCGCCAAGATGACGGATGTGCCGGGCCACACGATCGGTGCGGTCGAAGTCATGGCAGATCACGGAGTAGAGTTCCTGCATCTTGGCGTGAATGCGGCCTCACCCGTGCCGGAATTGCCATCGTTGTTTCGCTGGCAAGCACCCAATGGCGCCGAAATCGTGGTCTTGTACCAGAGCTCTTACGGCGAGACGTTCTGTGCCGATGGAACGACCGCCGCCATCGCGTTTGCGCACACGGTGGACAACATGGGCCCACAGAACGTCGGACAAGTTGTCGAAACATGGGATCGAATGGTTGAGGACAACCCGCACGACTACATCCGCGCCTCTACCCTTGACGACTACTGGAACGATCTTCGCGCACATCGCGACAAGTTACCCGTTGTCACCCAAGAGATCGGCGACACATGGATTCATGGAATTGGCTCGGCGCCACGACGCCTATCTCGGTTCTTGGCCTGTCAGAGAGCGTTTGACGGGTTTTCAGATGCTCTGACGCCAAAACGCCGAGCGTTTGGACGCAAGCTATTGGAAGTGGCCGAACACACTTGGGGTGTCGACATCAAAACCTATCTGCGAGACGACAAAGCATGGGACCGCGCTGATTTCGAAGCGGCTCGCAGCCGAGATCCGAGGTTCGCCATTGTCGAAGGGGCTTGGCGTGAGCAGGATGTTTTCATCGATGAGGCGCTCGCTCTACTCGATCACACCGACGTGGCTCTGGTGGACGACATTCCGAATGTGCCAACCGTCAGCGGTACCATCACCCCGCTTAGCGAACCGCTCCAAATTGGGGCGTTTGAGGCGCAGTTTGATACGTCAACCGGTGCACTATTGTCGCTACGACGGGATGGGAAACTGCTCTTGGAGGCAAGAGACGACGGGGCTGGAATTTTTGCCTATTCCCAGCGAGCCTACTCTGCCGATAAAGTCGAGAGCTACCTTGGCTCCTATCTGACCCATCGCTACCATTGGGCCATTCTTGACCACACAAAGCCGGGGCTTTCCAACGCCAAGACGCAGCGCTCGGACACTTTTCAGCCGACTCGGACAACTGCTTTCGTGGAGAAGAACCGTGCCCTGATAGCGGCCGAAATGCCAAGTGACGCTGTTCGCGATTTCGGCGCACCACGTCAAGTGATCTGGGATTATGAGGCCCAGCAGGACGCCCTTCACCTAACGCTCCATCTGATCGGCAAATCTGCGAACCGCCAGCCAGAAGCCGGGTTCTGCCATTTTGAACCAAAGATTGGGGACGACAGTCTGAAGGTAGAGAAAATGGCTTTGCGCCTTGATCCACTGAACGTTCCGCCACATGGCAACCGACAACTCCACGCGGTGCAGGCGATCGAGGTCGCGAATGCCGCGGGACCGCTCCGACTTGAGACGGCCGATGCTGCGCTGTTCGGCCTATCGTCGCAACCGTTTCTCAACCACACCACCGTTTTGCCGGAGCCCGAAAAAGGTGGGCGCTTTGTCTTGTTCAACAACAAATGGGGCACAAATTTTTCAATGTGGACCGAGGGCGATTTCGCTTTTCGCTTCAAATTGAGCTTCGGGCATCGGGCCTGACGGAAGCAATGAGTTCTCAAAATGATTGTTGACCAGTAGATTGCTCGACCTGCTTGCGACGGATCACTTTCCTCACCCTACGCGAAGTTGCCGGTTGCGCCGGTGCCGCAATCCGATGCTCTGTCAAACCAGCCGGCTCTCCAAGAGATCGCCGGACTTCGCCAAGATCGGATAGCCGACCATTGAGAAGGCAGTGTTGATCTGCTTAAGCGCACGCAGGGTTTCTTGGTGAATATTGCTGGTATCGATGCTTTCGGCGAGACCCTCTCGTAGCCTGCCGATATGGTTGCGCTGCAGCTTTTGCTCGACTTGGCGGACCTTGTCCTTGGCTGCGACAAGCTCTCGCGCCTCGGCCGGATTTTGATTCATCATCACATTCAACGCCAACTGGACGTTGCTGTGCACGCGGTCTGAGAAATCATTGATCTCTTCCCGCCCACGCTTGGAAAATTTCAGTTTCTGTGCGTCCAGCCGTTTTGCCAGATCAAGCATGATCCTTGCGATAGCGTCCGACGCGGAATCGAGGCTCGCGGAGATCGAGGCAAGCTCCAACGATCGGCGACTAAGCTCTTCATCAAGCCCCGACTTGCCGAGTTTTGCGAGATATAACTTCACCTCGAGATGCTTCTGCTTGATGGTTTGATCCTGCTCGATGATTGCCTTTGCCGTGGCGGCATTCCATTGGTCGTACAGTGGCTCCACCGAGACCAGCATGAGCTCGATTTTCTGCCCCATTCCAAGCAACTCGCGCGCCGCACAGTCCAATCCTCGCTGTGGCCGGTCCAATGCAGCTGGATCGAGCGCCGAGACGACCTCCTGTTGGATTTCGGGCATGACTTTCTCGGCCATGATGCGGGTTATAGCAAATGCAATCGGTCCGACCACCGGAAGAGCCAGCAATGCCAGCGTCAGATTGAAGGCCAAATGGAGATTGATGGCTTGTCGAGCAGGCGTGGACCCCAATTCACTCAGGAGGTCGGGCGCGAAGGCAATCAGGATGGTTGCCAATATTGCCCCGCCCCCGCGCAGAGCGAGATTGGCGACGACCATTCGGCGCGACTCGAGCGGCGAGGAATGCGTGAGTACATAGGCAATGAAGGCCCCGCCGAGATTCGCGCCCATGATCATGGCGGCCGCGGCCGTTGGCGGCAGAACACCCTGTCCCGCCAGGGTGACAAACAACAGCACCGCCGCGACGCTGGAATGCACGACCCAAGCGAACCCGGCCCCAATGACAAAGGCTGTCACGAGATCCCGCCCGAGGTAGCCCATGGCGATCTGCGTTGCAGGATTGGCCACCATTGGCCCGGTGGCGGCGCGGATCATGTCCAGCGAAACGAAGATGAGGGCCAGTCCGATCATGATCCGACCCAACTGTCGCGTGCCGCTTGCCTCGCCCCGGAGAAATGCCGAGACGCCGACAAGCAGCAACAGAGGGATCAATATTGGCTGCCGCACCACCAAGAGCTGCGTCACGACCGCAGAACCCACATCAGCGCCCAACAGGATCGCAAGACCTGTGCCCGTGGCCAGTCCACGCTTCGCGACGAAGTTCGACACCAAGACCGCGACGGCGGTCGAGCTCTGCAGAAAGACCGCAGTCACCATGCCTGTGCTCGCAGCAAGCAGCTTGTTCCTGGACGAATGGCGCAGCCAAATCCGTAACGGCGCGGCGAAGCCCCGCTCTACGCCAGTTCGCACCAATCGGACCGCCCAAATGAGTAGCGCCGCCGAACCGGCGATACTGATCAGAAATTCGAGGAGATGTGGTTCATCCACGGGATGGGCTCACTGTGACAACGCTGAAATTAAGCAGAAACGATCAGCTTTCTTAAAGCAGCGCAATGAAAACTGTATGAAAGCCAGTAGATTGTAGCTTATCCCGTCAACACCTCTTGGAAACTCTGCAAGCAAGTCAAACGACGCTGGCCTTAATGTTTTACGTCAGGATCGGTGCCAGTTCTCAGGTGTATTTCAAGCCTTGGACGCCCTCCTAGCCGTCCTTCCAGGTCGGCTCTCGTTTTTCTACGAACGCGCCAATGCCTTCCTCGGCATCTTTCGTCAGCATATTGTTCACCATGACTTTCGAGGCGAAGTCGTAGGCTTCGGAAAGCGCCATTTCGCGTTGCGCGTAGAATGCGCTCTTGCCGATCGCCAAAGTAGAACTGGATTTTGACGCGATCTTTCGTGCAAGGGTCATTGTCGCCTCTTGGAGTTCATCTGCCGCCACGGCGCGATTGATCAGTCCGATTTCAGCTGCACGGCTGGCCGAGATCATTTCACCGGTCAGAAGCATCTCCATGGCGTGCTTTGCGGCGACATTTCGCGAGAGCGCCACCATGGGCGTCGAACAAAAGAGCCCGATATGGACACCCGGTGTGCTGAACCGAGCGCTTTCAGTCGCAACAGCCAGATCACAGCTGGCAACCAATTGGCACCCGGCAGCCGTGGCGACGCCGCCCACCTCGGCGATGACCGGCTTCGGACAGGTGACGATCGCTTTCATGACGCAGGAACACTGATCCATGATCTTGGCGAAATAGGCGCGACCACGGTCGCCCGCTGCCCGCCCCGCCGTTAGTTCCTTGAGATCGTGGCCCGCGCAAAAAGCTGGGCCATTCGCGGCCAGAACGACAACACGTATGATTGGATCTGACGCCGCTGTCGCAACCGCTCGTGACAGTTCTTTCAACATCGCCTCGGACAATGCGTTCCGACGCCCCACATCGTTCAACGTCAGACGCAATACGCCGTCGTCGGTTAGGTCACGGAGGAGAACATCGCTACTGTTCATCAATTATGAGCCTCACAAGCAGGGAGATGCGCGATTGCTCTTACTTCGCTTTCGAGCTTACGAGCAAATCGGCGGCAACGGAATGCCTCATTGGGCCTCTGGAGAGTAGGCACCATCGACGCCTGGAGGAACCCCAATGACCCGGCCCTCGGCGGAGCATTGGGTATACCACCTATGGGGCCGACAAATAGTCTGCCGCCACATAACCGCTCAAGCGCGGTGCGTTGGTAAGCGATACTTCACACCACAACTGCCCCAACTCAGTAATACAATCGCGACGATTAAGCGTTGTTCCTTCTGGCAGCCCCAAGACGACGCTGTACCCGAGGCCCGGACCAGCACGCAGATTCAGGAATTCTTCATCTCCAGTACCTTGAACGACAACCGGGCCAGACCCGCTCTGGCCGCAACCAGACACGAGCAAAGCGGTCAAAGAAAGTTGAACAAAGCTGCGCCACATGATCTCACCTCATTGTTTTTCTTTCACTAGACCGAGAGCCAAAGCGTTCATAGTCCGGAAATAAACATACGAGGCGTCGGCGCGTCATGCGGAGGGGTGCTGTCCACCTGTCATGAGCGGTAGTTGGTAGGAAGTCAGACCGTAGTGAGTTGGTCCAGCCATGATGTCGTGGCGTGCAATCACTTGATCTCAAGAGGAAATTTTCGTTAATTCTCTGCGCTCGCCCTTACTGGACGAGCGCAGCGTCATGACCGGTGAAAGCGGTCAGTCTTATTTGACCGTAATGCCTATCTTGCCCACGGTATGCCCGTCAGCCAGCTTGTCATAGGCCCGAGCAGCATCCTGCAATGAAAAGGTGCTGTCGATAACCGGCTTGAGCGATCCCTGTTCGATCATCTCGGCCAAGTGAGCCAACTGAGAACCGTTTGGCTCCATGAAGAAGCTATTGAAGGATACACCGTATTCATCAGCCAACCCTTCCGTGTCCTGTCCCTTGATCGACACAAGGTGGCCTCCCTTATTGAGGACCTTGAAGGAGTCCTGCATGACCTCTCCTCCCAGCATGTCGACAACTACATCATAGTCCGTCGCGATCTGGGTGAAGTCTTCGCTCTTGTAGTCAATCACGAGGTCTGCACCAAGTGATGAGACCAACTCGGCGTTTCGCGCGCTGACGGTCGTTGCGACAAATGCACCAAGACTCTTTGCGATCTGGATGGCGAGCGTTCCAACCCCGCCCGAACCGGCATGAATGAGCACTTTCTGACCGGCTTGCAGACCCGCCTTCTCGACCAGCGCCTGCCATGCGGTCAGCCCCGTCAGCGGAATTGTCGCGGCTTCGAGATGGCTGATCACGGAGGGCTTTTGCGCCAATGCAGACGCCTTCACACGTGCGACCTCAGCCAATGTGCCTGCATCTTCCTGATGAACCCGCGCGAAGACTTCGTCACCGACATCGAAACCAGAAACTTCATCCCCTACGGCAGTGATGACGCCACTGACATCATAGCCCAAGACGTGTGGAAACGTCAGCGAAATCATATCCTTGAGATGTCCTGCGCGGACGATGTTGTCGATCGGGTTGATGCTCGCTGCATGGACGTCGATCAATACTGCATCCGGTTCGAGGACCGGTGGCGGCACGTCCGCTATTTCAACTGGGCCGGCATATGTGTCGAAGACGGCGGCTTTCATGGTTGTTTCCTTTTGATCAGTACGTAGAGACAGAGCAGAGTTGTAACTCCCACCGGAGCTAGGTGTTCCCTATGGCGTTTCGACCCCTGCAGACACATGACGGAGCGGAAAGCATGGCGTGCCCGACGGCATCAAATGCAGCAACAGAAACCGCTTTTGTCAGCCATTGGGATTTGCAGACTATGGTTTACGTACATTCACCAAATTCGCTCATGAGAAATGATAGTGATCAGGTCAATCTTGTCCCCTGGCGCATCCGAATAATTCAAAAATATTGATCTAAAAGCAGTCGTCTAAAACTCGAAACTAAGCTGGCGAAATATCCAAAACCACAGCGATTCATCGCCCCATTCCGAACACAGTTTGGCAGCTTTCTGCAAGGTCTAGAAATCACGTAACCCGCACCAGCAAAAGTCAGGCCAGACTAATGAATCCCGCAGACGACTGGAAGCCGACAGTATCGCAGGACGATAGTAGCGATGCACTTCCGCCGGGAACCGCGTTGCTGAATGGCCAATACGTCATTGATCGGTATCTGAGCAGCGGTGGTTTTGGCATCACTTACCACGCCAGGGACAGCCTCGACCGCAAGGTTGTCATCAAGGAATGCTATCCCGAAGCGCTCTGTCGTCGGAAAGCCAAGACAGTGCTTGCCCGGTCAAGTGTGGGGGTGAGCGAGTTTCAGTCTTTGGTCCAAATGTTCGTGCGAGAAGCCAGAAGCATCGCAAAGCTGAACAATCCCAACATCGTAGGGGTGCATCAGGTCTTTGAAGACAACGAGACGGCCTATATGGCCTTGGACCTGATCGAAGGGAAAGACTTGCTCTGCGTTGTCGAAGAAAGCCGTGACAGCCTTACTCCAGAGGTGGTCGAGGCGATATTGCGCAAATTGCTGACGGCCGTTTCGACCGTTCACGCCGTCGATATGCTGCACCGCGATATTTCGCCCGACAATATTCTTCTGGATCAATGGGGAAACCCGGTTCTTATTGATTTCGGCGCTGCTCGTGAACATGCCAGCAAGAAAAGCCGCGCAATTTCGGCGATGTTGGTTGTGAAAGACGGATATTCTCCACAGGAGTTCTATATTTCCGGCAGCAAGCAAGGACCATGGAGTGATCTATATTCTCTCGCTGCGACCTTCTTCCATTTGATTTCAGGTGAACCTCCCCCAAATAGCCAAAACCGGCTTGCCGCTTTGGCGTCGAAACGCCCAGATCCCTATATCCCTTTGGAAGGAAGAATCGAGGGGTACACCAGGGCATTTCTGCGCGCCATTGACAAAACCATGAATGTCTTTCCGCAAGATCGGCTGCAATCCGCGACAGAGTGGCTGGAGTTGATTGACAACAACGTGTCCTCAGTCGGCCGTAATCGGAAAGCCTCGATTGACGCCAGCCTCGTGCAAGTGGTTGCCAATCTCGTTGGCGAGGTCGAACAAGGCCTCGAGAGGGATCGTGAAACCATTCACGATGACACGCTGGTCGAACCTATCGAGAAACCGCAACCGGTCAGTAAGGTCCTAGAATACCTGCCACCGGTTGATGTGGCCGTCACAGCTGCCCCGCCGGCGACCTCAATCGAGCCAGTTTTGTGGCTTGATCGCCTGAAAAAGCGAGACGCAATTCGCCAAAGGAAGCGGCGCGCACAACGACTTGTCCGGCGTAGCAGCGTGCTCGTGATGATCTGCGCAGTGGTCTTCGCCATACTCGAAAACCCGCCGTCTAACTTTGACCTGATCGCGTCGCCGGACATCGGCGAGTTTATTGATCGCGGTCGCGATTGGACGGATCGGACAGTCGATCGACTGACAATTCAACTTTAGCCGCAAGGTCCTCGGAAGGAACGCCTCATGACCATGTTTCGTCGTGTCTTTAGTAACCACTTGGAAGAACAAGGTAAGGAGCTTCGCACGTCTCAACCGTTGAAGGTAGATCACGATTTGCCGCCCGCTCCCCCGAAGTCCCCGCCTGAATTCAAAACACACGGCAAGTCTCCAATGCAGGAATTGGTGCAACGACGCCCGACCGGCGCCGTTATGGAATTAGGCGGCGAAGAGCCGCATGCCGCGGCCGACGAGGACCTCGCGGCCAGAGCAGCGGAAATTCATGAGCAGATGCTGCGGCGAACGAAACCGAATATCGCATTGCCAGCTCCTGAGCCCTCAGATCCAGATGGTCCGAACGTTGAGCCAATGCCAATGACGGTGCCCCCGAAACGATCAGGTCGGGCACGGACACGACTGCTTGGCTTCGACTCCGGCAACGAGCTGTCATCCGACCCGATTGAAAAGGCCGAACAAAGCGCGAATTCCGATGGTGGCCTCAAGCCGACGGGTTGGATCGCAATTACTGACGGCCCCGGTGTGGGACGGCACTTCCCAGTATTCAACGGTGTTGCCATGATCGGTCGCGGCGAAGATCAAACCATTCGGTTGGATTTCGGCGATCAAACGATCTCACGGAAAAATCACGCGGCGCTGGCTTATGATGCCGAGGACAACAAGTTCTATATCGGCCATGGCGGCAAATCCAACATCATAAAACTCAACGGTCGTCCGGTGCTGAGCACCGAGGAGATGTTTCACGGCGACTGCCTTCGGATCGGACAAACGACGCTCCGTTTTGTGGCTTTGTGCGGAGAGGGATTTCAGTGGGGCAGCTCGAGTGATGCATGATGCAAAGATCACCCTGAAATTCGATCATGCCTCGGCAATCGGCCAGGGAGGGCGGGAATATCAGCAGGATGCGGTCATCGGGGATTTCTCGAATGGCGCCGATATTTGCTTTGCGATCCTGGCTGATGGGATGGGGGGGCATGCCGCGGGAGACGTGGCCAGCAAAATCGTGGTTACCGAAGTCTTTCGCGAGATGACGTTTCAGCGCACGAAGATCGCGGAGGACCCAACGGGGATACCGCATATCCTTCAGAGCATGGTCGGTTGTGCGAATAGCCGTCTCAACCAACATACATCGGCGCACCCCGAAACAATTGGGATGGGTTCGACACTCGTCGCCTGCGTCGTAGTTCGGGACCAACTGCACTGGATCTCTGTAGGAGATTCCCCCCTCTATTTGTTCAGAAACAATATATTGCAGCAGATCAATGAGGATCACTCACTTGGTCCACATATCGATCTACTGGTGCAATCGGGCGTCCTCACGATTGAAGAAGGCGCCAAACATCCGGAGCGCAATGTTCTTACCTCGGTATTGGCCGGGCAAGACGAAGTCGCTCATATCGACTGCCCCACCCTTCCCTTCCGCCTCAAGGCCGGGGATACGATCATCGTCGCGAGCGACGGTCTGCAATACCTCTCGAAGGAGGAAATCACGCAGGTATTGGTGGATCGGCCTATGGCATCCAGTGCCGCCATTGTGGAAGCCCTGATGTCAAAACTCGAAAGTCTGAACGATCCGGATCTGGATAACGTCTCAATCTCACTCGTCCAGGCCCGTGCTTCGGAGGATGCCCGCCAGTCGCTTCATTTCCAGAGGCGCAACGGCATTCGGTCCGCGCGGGATGTCAGTTGGCCATTCGGCCATCGCGATACTGTTCTGGACCTTGCACGGAATGCCCTGAAACGCACCAAATTGATTGGAGGAAGCTCAAGCAATGGCTAATGAGCATTCTGACCAGACGATCAGCGAACTTTCTACGCTGCTGAAAGTCCAAGGTCTATCTGCTCGTGATCGGAACGCGGGCGAGCGGCTGCTGCAACGGCTGACTAGTCCGGTATATATTGCGATTCTGGGTCCAGATCGACGCACGGCATCTGCTATCACCTCCAACTTCGATTCTATTTGCAAGTTTGGGCTTGATCTCGCGAAGGTAAGAATTGGCGACGATATGTCAGTAGCTGACATCGCGCTGTGGTGTACGCGATCGTTTGAGGAGAGCGAACTTCGGGAATGGGAGTCCGCACCAATTTCCTTGAAGGACCACAGCTTTCTGGTTGCCTCTGCGCCTAGCCCAGAGAGATTAGCAGCGCTTAGTGACATTAGCGCAGAGGAATTTCTTGGTTTTCATGTCGTGTCAGACGACAGAATGTCCGGCCCGATTAATGACTTGATGCGGGATATTGCTCAGCTCACGAGGAGTGGTTTGCAAGCTGCGTCGGACAGTGCCCAATTATTTCTCCACAAGAACGCCCAGAAACAAGCAGACCAGAGAGGGACGGCGAAGCTCGAGCCCACCCCAACGACTCAACCGACCATGGAATCCGGTGTATCGCGCTCTGACAAGCTCGCGTTCGAGACCGCATTGCAACATCTTGATGAGCACGCGTCTGAGCTTTTGCGCCTATCCGAGCACAATTCGGACAGCATCATTGACGACGTCTTGAAACTGTGTTCTCGCGCTTCTGAAGACCTTGCGGACGTGATTTCAACAGCTTCCTCGGAACATCCTGACCACGACGCAATTTGCGACGCGGCGTATGCCGCCGTGGATCACATCACGCTCATGTCACTAGAGAACGACATGAACGCCGCGACCGACGCGGTGACGGTTTTATTGCAGCTGCGCAATGATCTCAGCGTTCGCGTTGCCGCATAAACATGTGCACATACATCGAATCTCAACGAAATTCATGCATGCCGAGAAGTTGAACCTACCGATCCGCGCGCGCAGTTGCTCAACTCGAAGAGGTCCGTCGTATGAACGTCGTTAAACATCCGATGCACAAAGAAAGCGAGGCATTCGGGCGCTCGGAGGCATTTCTGCACGCTTCAAGCGGTCTACTTCGCGGCTATATCGAGAGGCTTGAACCGCTGCACGAGGCTCTTCGCCTTTTGATCGACATTGGTGAAGCGCAGACGAAAAGGACAGCCGCGCGCTATGCGCTTCAACTGGAGCGCATAGAACCAAGCGTGACCATGATCGGTCAGATCAAGTCAGGCAAGACAACATTGGTCAATGCACTCATTGGTCAGCCCGATTTGCTTCCCGCCGATGTCAATCCTTGGACTTCGGTCGTCACGTCCCTGCATCTCAGCCCGAAGGAACCCAGCCCTGCAACAAGCGCGGTCTTTCGGTTCTTTGACCTGGACGAGTGGGACAAGCTGGTGTCTGGCGGCGGCCGGATCGGCGAGCTCGCAGATCGTGCAGGTGCAGATGAAGAGCTATCCAAGATTAGGGCGCAGGTCGAGATGATGCGTACGAAATCCAAGGCACGGCTTGGTCGCAAATTTGAGGCTTTGCTTGGCACCCAACATAGCTATGGCTACTTCGATCACGAACTTATTGAGCGATACGTTTGTCTCGGAGATGATTTCGACGGTGAGGATGCGAAGACATCAAGGACGCGTGGGCGCTTCGCCGACATCACCAAATCTGCCGATCTGCGGATGCAGCAGCGCGGCTATCCGATCAATCTTTGTGTCCGTGACACGCCCGGTGTCAACGACACATTCATGATTCGTGAACAGATCACGATAAAGGCCATCCGCGACAGTCGACTTTGTGTTGTGGTGCTATCCGCTCATCAAGCGTTGTCTTCAACCGACCTTGCTCTGATCAGGCTGATTTCCAATGTGAAGTCGCGCGAAGTCGTGATCTTCGTCAACCGGATCGACGAACTCTCGTCGCCACAAATACAAGTTCGTCAGATTGAGGAAAGCATACTCAAGACCCTTCGGGCCCACAACGGCCCCATAGACGCGAAGATCATCTTCGGCAGTGCACTTTGGGCACAATCGGCGATACAGGGCAGCTTGTTGGCAATGCCGGACGCAAGCCGAGACGCTTTGCTGGATTGGGCCGAGGTTGCACGGATCGTCGACGCGCCGACCGACGATCCACACCAGCTTTTGTGGGAGCTATCGGGCCTTCCGGCACTCATTCAAGCGTTGTCGGAGCGTATGATCGCCGGCGAGATGAATGAAACCGTTCGACAGACGACCATTTCGACCCGAAACCTTATCAATGGCGTCAAGGTTGCTGACAACTTGTCGGCACGAACCAATATCGACTCCACCAGCCTGCACATGCCGCACGAACAGATCCTCGAAGACCTCGAGACATTGCGTAAACGCCATTCCAAGCAATTGTCTTCGGCACTCGATGATTTGATCATCTCGCTGCGGCAACGTGTCGAGCAATCGCACAATAGTTTTCTCTCGCGCGCGACAGATGCCTTGGCGAAGCACCTTGAGATATATGGTGAAAAGAGCGTCTGGACGTATGATCCGTCCGGGCTGCGGGTCCTTTTGGCATCCGCCTACAAGGTTTTTGGCGGACGTTGCCAAGCCGCTTTCAAGAGATCCGCGGCGGAGGCCGTTGAGGATTTGGCGGACGTGTTTCACCGCGCCCTAAACCTACCCCACGAATTCTTTTCCCCTAGCACGCCCATCCCCCCGCGAATTGCCCCCCCTGTCACGCTGGGACAGACTATCGCCCTCGATCTACATGGCAGTTGGTGGAAATCCTGGTGGACACGTCGTCAGAGCTATGAAGCACAAGCGCGCAACTTCTACGACTTGATCCGGGCTGAAACGGGCAGTCTCGTTACCGATCTTGTCGATGATCAAGCCGCAGCGCTGAAAATGGATGTCTTCGAACTGTTTGAGGATTTCCTTGACGAGCAAACCGCCAATCTTGCTGGCCTGACGAAGTCGCGAGCCGTTTCGGCAGACGACGTTAGCCGATTTATTGGCATCGAAGCTCTCCAGGAACGGGATCGGGCTCTCAGCGAGGCATTTCAGACATTGGAAAGGTATGTTGCATGACATCGAACCCAGCCATCGGTCGGAAACCTTGTATCGCCCTGATGGGTGAATTCAGCGCAGGCAAGAGCACCTTGGCGAACCTCTTGATAGGACAAGACCCCTTGCCTGTTCAAATCGTCGCCACGCAATTGCCTCCGGTTCGTATATCATACGGCAGAGAGGAGCCTTTTTGCGTCGATCACGACGGTGCGCATTGTCCGGTTGATCTACATGATTTGGCGAGTCTGGATATTGACCGTGTCGCCTACATCCAGATTTACAGCACAGAAGACCTCCTGCGTCACTGCGATCTTCTGGATATGCCCGGCATTTCAGATCCGAACATTTCGTCAGATGTCTGGGAAAGCATGATTGACCAGGCCGACGGCGTTCTGTGGTGTAGTCATGCTACACAAGCATGGCGCCAAAGTGAGGCTGCGGTGTGGGCGGAATTACCAGATACCCTATATCCGCGCAGCCTGCTGCTCCTCACACGGGCCGACAAGCTGCGAAGTGAAACGGACCGAAACAGGGTCTTGAGGCGGGTCGAAAAAGAGACCGACGGCTTGTTTCGCGCCTGTCTGCCAATCTCATTGCTAATCGCCACACAAGAACAGGAGAACTACGCCAGATGGGCAGAGAGCGGTGCCGAAACATTTGTTCGTGAATTGGTATCCCTCATCGAGCAGCTCAATGCCGAGATCAGTGGCTCCGCGCCAAGCTCAGAGAAAGCCGGCGATTTGCGCATTCCTGGATTTGAAGGGCCAATGAGCCACTCTGCGAACTCGCAAGGCAATAGGATATCAGCCCAAGAAGTGGCAATCCAAAAGGTTTCTCCTCGACGGATAGCTGGCTCAAGCCCTCGGACGCAAAGGCCACCACCTACTATGGCATAGCCCTATCGTCGGCGCTTAACCGAATCCAAGGATCATTGCGCTACTGTCCTTTGAGCCAATATGCGCTCCAAGCAATTTCGCGGGACTAAGTCGACTTTATGCAGATCGCGACGCAACTAGATCAGCTTCGGCGAGCCTTTCCGGACTGCCATGCAGTGGCATATGCCGATTTCGAGGCGGGGATGATCCTGGCCAAGAGCGCGACGGCCACCGTGCCACAAGAACAATGGGATGATCTGAGCAACTACGCGTTCGAAATTATGAATGGTGAGCCCGCAGCCCTCGCTTGCAATGCGATGTCGTCGACCGACTTCATCGGAACTGCCGTCGTCCTCCGCGGCGGCGAACTTACTCTCGTCGTCAGATCCCCTATGGTCGCAGATGACGCTATCTTCTGCATCGCTGAGCCGGGACTTGACGTTGAACACTTTCTTGAGAGCTCGATAAAGATCCTAAGTCGAATTGCCCAAGATGTCTGATCTTCAAACTCTCCGAAAACAGATCCGCCGGCTTTCTGAACCTGCAGAGTCCAGTATCGGACAAGCACGCGTTCTGGCAAACGACAACTGTACCGATATCGCCGCGGCGATGCGGCAGGCGATCGAAGACACGCAGTTGCCGCGCGTTCTTTGCTTCGAGAATGAACGAAATGGCCTGCTTTCGCTGCATGTTCGGTCGGGGCGGATGGTCACCATACTAGACGCCACGGTGGGCAATGACTTTGACAAGGGCGCCATTCATTGCGAACTATCGGAGCGGAATGAGGGTCAAATCGAGCAAGTGGGAAGGCTGGTCGCGGCGCTGCTTCATGGGGCGAGACGGTTACTGGTTACCAGCAGTCTAGATGTACCTGACATGTCTCAGGCCGTGTTGGGCATAGCTGCAGCAGACGTTTTTCAGGACCGAGCGAATCAGAACGAGGGTTCATCCGCCGAATATGACCGCCCCAAGATCAGTGTGATACTTGATAGGCTAAAGACCGACGATGTCTCTTGGCTGTGGTTTCGTGGCAAGGATGTCCGGGGCTCGGATGGCGATCCGTCATTGATCTCAAGGCTTCAAGTTCTCGCGCTAAAGGAGCTCGACGACAGGGCGTCATTACCGCAAGTCGATCCAAGTTCGAAAATTGACGATGATTGCCTAGTTCTTTTTGCCGGCGGCGATGGAACTGAGACGATTCTGTCAGCAAGTTTGGGCGAAGACCTCCTGTTCATATCGTTTCCATCGTGCGGCTTGACTGACGTTCTCAAGGTCTGGCGCGACATATTGCATTGACACATTTTCACCATAAGCTGATCCGCGGCGTGGTTATTCAGTTATTATAGACCATCGAGTGCTGCTCAAATTCGGCATCGAGTTATTCCTCGGCTTGTGCCGGCTGCACACTGAGCCGACCGGAAGCATATGACTTAAATGCTCCGTCGCGGGGCAAACGTAAGTCGCAGACACAGACCGATCAGCGCAAAGCTCAGTACTAGCCAAAACCCGCCCCACAAGACTGTCGTGCCGCCATATTGCTCGGCAATCAAGAAGGCGTCGGACGGCAAGTGGGACCGAGATATCGTATCACTGATGATATCGTAAGGGATATAGATCATGCTCGTCAGCCCAATGAGGCGCAATACGAAATCACTCACATGGTGATTGAGAAACCAGGCCGTCGCGATCATCAGTAGGGACGCAGACGTACAAAAAATTATCGCGAATGGCTGACGGATATAGAGCACTGTAATCACCAAGATTGCGAGCCCGAAGAAGCCAAGCACAAAACGGTCGGCATTGGTTTTGACCGCCCCCACGAGCAACAGTGTTCCGATGAGCAATGACCCGAAGTAGCCAGCCGATAGAATGAGAAATCCATTTCCACCTCTAGTGATTGCATAGCCGCCCTCCATATTGGACAGCGAGATGGCTTCAATCGAACCACCCGTCATGATCGCGGCCAGACCGTGAGCAAGTTCGTGCATGAACACCACGAGGATCTTGAGCGGGTAGATGACCGGCGTATTCCAAAACACGAAAACGGCGACTGTGATCAGGAACAGTTGCCAATGCTGCCGCAGAAAACTCAAGGTCTAACTCCCGAAGGTGCGATCCGAACGCCGAATACCAAATAAGCGGAACGTATTCTGCAATTTGCGACCGCCTCTCGGCAACAGCCAAACAGAACGGCTGTTTTGGGCATGCCGATCTGGAGCAGCCTAGTGCCTTGGATCGTGCCGACAATACGTTGCATTCAAAGGCCAGCTATGCGCGGCAGGTGCTCCGAGTGATGGTGTTCCCGCAACTGCAAACTAGGCAGGCTACGGCTTTCCCTTCAATGCATCGGCCAGGGCGGAACCAAAGGCGCCGGTCGGTCTGTCCGATTTCTTTTTGGTGCCGGTAGAACGTTGCTGTTTCACTTGCTTGATCTTGACCGGCTGGGCGGAACGGCTGGCGGGATTTCCACCCCCATCCTTTCGCATCGTCAAACCAATGCGTTTACGCGCTACATCCACTTCGGTCACCCGAACGCGGACGATGTCTCCCGCTTTGACGACCTCATGGGGGTCTTTTACAAATCGATCAGCAAGCTGGCTGACATGCACCAAGCCATCCTGATGGACACCGATGTCCACAAAGGCGCCGAACGCAGCGACATTTGTGACTGTGCCTTCCAGCGACATTCCCGGCTTCAGGTCAGAAATGGCGTCGATCCCTTCGGCGAAAGTGGCAGTCTTGAAGGTCGGGCGCGGGTCTCGGCCCGGCTTCTCCAACTCGGTGAAAATATCCCGCACAGTCGGCAAGCCGAAGGTGTCATCGACGAATTGCTCCGGTTGCAGACCCGAGAGCGCACCGCTGTCGCCCATGATCGCACGGATATCGCGACCGCAGGCCGCCACGATACGTCGCGCAACGCCGTAGGCCTCGGGGTGAACGGATGAGGCGTCGAGAGGTTCGATGCCTTCCCTGATCCGGAGAAAACCGGCGCTTTGCTCAAATGCTTTCGGCCCCAGTCCCGGCACTTTGAGCAACGATTTTCGACTGGTAAACGCCCCATTCGCATCGCGGTGGGCGACGATGTTTTGGGCGATGGACGGACCGAGGCCGGCGATATGAGCCAGCAATGGCGCAGACGCCATGTTGAGGTCGACCCCAACGGCATTGACCGCATCCTCGACTACGGCCTCAAGAGATTGAGCGAGCCGGCGCTGGTCGACGTCATGCTGATATTGGCCCACGCCAATGGCTTGCGGCTCGATCTTGACCAATTCGGCCAAGGGATCCTGCAATCGCCGCGCGATAGACACAGCACCCCGCAGGGAGACGTCGATTTCCGGAAACTCCTGCGAAGCGAGCTCCGAGGCGGAGTAAACAGATGCGCCGGCCTCCGACACGATTACTGGCGTCGGGCGCGTTTCCCCGGCAGGAAGCCGCTTCAACACATCGCCGACCAGTCGATCGGATTCGCGGCTCGCTGTCCCGTTCCCGATTGCGATCAGAGCGACCCCGTGTTTGCGAATAAGATGCAGCAAGGTTTCCTCGGCGCCCCGCAGATCGTTTTTCGGTTGGAACGGGTAGATCGTCGCCGTTTCCAGCAGCTTGCCGGTGTCGTCGACCACAGCGATCTTGCAGCCTGTCCGAATGCCCGGATCAAGGCCGAGTGTCGCTCGCGCGCCGGCCGGCGCTGCCAGCAAGAGGTCGCGCAAATTGCGGGCAAAGACGTCAATTGCCTCGTCATGGGCGCGGCGGCGCAGGTCGGTCATCAAATCGACGAACATCGAAAGGCTTAGCTTGACCTTCCACGCCCATTCGGCGGCATCACGGAGCCATCGGTCACCCGGTTTTTCACCCGCAATCCCGATCTCGGCGGTGATGAGTCCAATGATGCGCGGCAGATCGGCCTCTGGCTCCGGGCCAATGTCGACCGAGACGATTTCTTCCTTCGAGGCACGGAGTATCGCTAGTGCCCGATGCGACGGGATCGTCGCCCACTTCTCGCTATGGGCGAAGTAGTCGGAGAACTTCGCCCCAGCCTCTTCCTTGCCGGACATGACCCGAGACGTGATCAAGGCATCCTTCTGCAAAACCTCGCGAAGCCGGCCCAACAAGCGAGCGTTCTCCGCGAGTTTCTCGACCAAGATATCACGCGCACCGGCCAAAGCTTCCTTTTCTGTCGGAACAGTTTCAGACAAATAAGCCTGCGCGAGAGTTGCGGGGTCGGCGGCACGATCCTCAAGGATGCCACGCAATAGCGGCTCAAGCCCGTTCTCTCTTGCAATCATCGCCTTGGTCCGACGCTTCGGTTTGAACGGCAGATACAAGTCCTCGAGCACGGCTTTAGTGTCGGCGGTGGCGATCGACCGGGCGAGCGCATCGGTCAGCTTCCCCTGCGACGTGATTTCGCTCAGGATAGCGGCACGGCGCTTCTCAAGGTCACGCAGATAGTCCAACCGCTCGGCCAGGCGTCTCAGTTGAGAGTCATCCAGACCGCCCGTCACCTCTTTGCGATATCTCGCCACGAATGGGACAGTATCGCCGCCATCGAGCAGCGCGACCGTAGCGGTGACCTGCTCAGGCCGCGCGCCGATATCGGTGGCGATCTTGCGGGCGATACTTTCGGCGACAGCGTTCATTGAGGGCTCCATGCTATGCTCGAATGCCCGTGATAGCCGGGCCTGCCGGTCGCGCCAAGCCTTTGCAGCCAACCGATAGTGCGGTCCTCGCGAAAGTGCGTTTTTGAATGGTCCGCCAAACGTGATGCCGAGCTTTGGATCGATGCTGCCCGGCAGATCAGAAAGGCACGACGACGTCGCGCCCGGCCACCCTTTCGATTGCCAGATTGGTGCCGAACAGCTCACTCAGCATTCGCCCTGTCATGGTCAAGACCCGCGGGCCAGAGGTTACCAGCTGACCATCCTTCAATGCGACGATCCGGTCAGCATACCGCGCCGCCACCCCAAGGTCGTGCAGCACGATGATGACATTGCGCTGCCCTGTGCCAGGTCGCGTCAACGCATGAAGGCGGTCCATGATATCGCGCACGTGACGTGGGTCCAGCGCCGATAGTGGCTCGTCGAGCAACAGCCAAGGCGTTTCCTGCGCCCACGCCATCGCCACGAAAGCCCGTTGCCGCTGTCCGCCGGACAAGGCGTCGAGGCGCCGATCCGCCAACCCCTCAAGATCAAATGCCGCGATTGCTTCAGTGATTTTGGCGTTATCCTCTTCGCGTGGACGGCCTTGATGGTGGGTCCAGCGACCAAAGCTGACAAGATCGCGGACGGTCAGCCGCGCTGTGACGTTTTCGTTTTGGGCCAACATCGCAACCCGGCGCGCGCGCTCCGGCGGGCGGGCCCGGGTCATGTCGAGGCCCTCGACATCGACTGTTCCTCGTGTTGGGGTCGTCAGACCGGCAATCGCGCTGAGCAGCGTCGATTTTCCAGCGCCGTTCGGCCCAATCAGCGCGGTGATACCGCCCTGCCCGAACTTCAGCGACACGTCCGTGAGAATTGCGTTGCCGCCTTTGGTGACATTCAGATCTTCTATTTTGATCACGGCCGAGGCCTCCGAAGGACAAGGAATAGAAACAACAAACCGCCTGCGAACTCTACGATCACCGACAAAGTGGATTGCAGTCCAAGAAGCCGCTCGAACACGAATTGGCCCGCGACGAGGATCGTTGCCCCGATGATCGCCGCACCGGGAAGGAGCAACGCGTGGCGCCAGGTCGGCAAGACGGCATGAGCAAGGCTTGATGCCAGCAGGCCCAGAAAGCTGATCGGCCCGACAAGAGCTGTCGAAGTCGCCACCAAGAGTGCCACGATCGCCAGACCTGCAAAAACTACGCGATCAAAATCGAGCCCCAAGGGCTGCGCGGTTCCCCGACCGAGGGCCGCAATATCAAGCTTGCGGCTCAGGCCCATTGCGGCCGCAAAGCTCAGCAAGAGGATCACCGAAGCAAATCCGAGCTGGATCTCATCGACCGCACCAAATGTCGCAAATGTCGCCTGCTGAACGATGGCGAACTCCGACGGATCGAGCAGACGCTGTGCCAATCCGGCCAGACCGCGCAGCAAGACACCAAGGATGACTCCGGTAAGGACCAAGCGTAGGATATCCTCGGCCCCCTTTCGCAGCAGCACGCTGAAAAGTGCCAAGGCGGCGGCCACCAGAATAACCGTTTCCGCACCGAACTGCGCCAACGCCGGCAACGACGCAAAACCAACCCCGCCGAGCATCAAGACGAGGCCAGTCTGGATAAAGACAAACAGGGCGTCAAAACCCACAATCCCAGGTGTCAGCATCCGGTTCGCGGCAATGGTCTGGAACACCACCGTCGCAGTTCCGATCGCAGCGCCGACGACACAGAGCGCGGCCAGCTTCGTCGCCCGCAACGTCAGGATGAAATCGATCGGCGCACGCAAATTCCATAGCAAAAACAAGCTAGATGCTACGAGTAGAGCCAATCCAAGATACAATAGCCGACGACTAGCCATGCGCTCGCCTCGGTGCCGCGTGTAGCAGCCAAAGGAAGATCGCAGCGCCCAATACCGCAAAGACCGTTCCAGCGGGAATTTCATATGGATAGCGGATCAGTCGGCCGATGATATCACAGCCGAGCACCATTGCTCCGCCCATCCAAGCCACAAGTGGCAGGTTTCTACGCAGGTGATCACCGCGCCACCGCGACACGATATTCGGCACGACCAAGCCGACAAACGGGATCGAACCCACGCTGACGACCACGACAGCGACGATCATCGACACCAGCACCAGTCCGGATAGAAGAGTCTGGCGATAGTTCAACCCAAGGCTCCGCGCAGCGTCCTCGCCCAATCCCAACATGGTGATGCGATCAGCAGCCAACCACAGCAGCGCTCCGATTGCGGCGACGAGCCAAAGGAGTTCGTAGCGTCCACGCAAAACGCCCGAAAACTCGCCGCTTTGCCAAACGCCGATGTATTGCACCAGATCCGTCGTCCAAGCGAGCCAAAGCACAGCCGCTCCAATAATGCCGCCGTAAATCAGCCCCACAAGCGGAAGAAGGACCGGATCCCTGCGCGGCACATGACGCGCCAGCACCAGAAACACCAGAGTGCCAATTAGCGCAGCTGCAGCCGCAACAGACATCTTGACCATCAGCGCAGCCCCTGGCGCGATAAGCGTCACCGCCAGCAAACCCAGCATTGCGGATTCCGGTGTGCCGACCAACCCGGGCTCTACCAGCCTGTTCTGCACGCTCATCTGGACAACCACACCGGCAAGTGCCAGCCCTGCCCCGGCCAGCAGCGCGGCAAGGGTGCGCGGCAGTCGACTGACCGCGAGCACCATCTGCGCGTCGAGACTACCGGCAAACAAGTCGACGACACCGATCGAACAACTCGCCCCCACAAGGAGGGCGAGCGTCGCCGGCGCAAAAAGCCAGAACTTCACGGTTAACTGCCTAGCTGGCGTCGGACGCGAATGCCTCGGCCACCTCTGCAATGGTTCCCAACATCGATTGAATACCGCCACCGGAGAGATAGAGCCGAGCCGAGTCCAGATAGAGGATTTGGCCTGCTTCGCCGGCCTTGGTGCCCGCAACCAGCGGATTGTCGAGCGTCACCGCTGCGGCTTCGCCGTCCTGTCCAATCGCTGCGCCTCGGTCGACAACGAAAATCCAGTCAGGATCGACCTCCGCGATGAACTCAAAGGAGACGGCTTCACCGTGTGTCTCGGCCGTCAATTCAGGGTAGGCTTCCGGCAGACCCAAGGCCGTGTGCAGCCAGCCAAACCGCGAGTCGTCACCATAGGCCGACACTTTGCCACCATTGGCCAGCAAGATCAGGATGTCGCCTTGCCCATCTGCTGCTGATTTCACGTCTTCAATCGCCGCGTCCAACTGAGCCAAGAGCGCCTCGGCTTCGTCCTCAAGCTCGAAAATCTCTCCATATGCGATGACCCGCTCCTCAGCCTGAGCCAACAAGTCCTCGCCGGAAATCGTCATGTCGATCGTCGGAGCGATGCGAGACAGTGGCTCGACCTGAGCCTGAGAGCGACCACCTGCGACGATCAAGTCGGGTGCCATGACCGCCAGCGCTTCGAAATCCGGTTCGAACAGCGTTCCGACGATCTCGGCGGCGGCGAATGTATCGGCCAGATAAGCGGGCGGCGTTATGTCAGGCACCCCCGCAACATCGACGCCAAGGGCGGCAAGATCGTCAATGGCGGCAAGGTCAAGGGCCACGACTTTGGCTGGAGTCGTTGGAACAGCAACCACGCCAGCCGCGGTTTCGACGTCCACAGTTTGGGCCGACACAAGGCTGGGCAGAGCTGTCATGGCCAGTGTGGCGAATGCTTTTCTCATTACTTTTCCTTTCGTTATGCCATCGAGAATTTAGACTCGACAAAGGCGACTTTATTGGTCAGGTAATAGTCCGACACAAATACTCAGGATTAAGAGAGATGCAAACACAAATTTCCAATGAGGGCCGATTTGCGACGCCCAACGCCAGCCGCTATCTTCAGCAACTGTGTAAGCACTTCGCTCACAAGATCGATGTCGAGTATACCGAAGAAGAAGGTAGATTTGCGTTCCCGAGCGCCGAAGTCCGCTTGGAAGCAGCGAAGACAGAACTGGTCGCCAAGATCACTTCGGTCAGCGCAGATGGTATCAAGACTGCTCAGAATGTGATCGACAGCCACCTTGAGCGGTTCGCTTTCCGCGAGGGATTCAAGAACATGGACTGGTCGGATTGATACGTCTCTACAGCGTTTTGTTGATCAACTAAGTACTGCACCCCAGGAACTCGGGATCGCAAAAAGTCCGCAACCTGCCCCACCGGCAGCCGGTCGTGCGCGGGAAGCGGCCCTGGATTGAGTTACGTGCCTTCGGGCATTGCGGGATCAGCAACCGCAATACGCAATGCCCGCAGCGCATTCAGAATGACGGCGACGTCAATCACTTCTTGCAGCAAAGCCCCCTGGACCGGCGTGAGGTAACCAAACGCAGCCGCGATCATGCCCGCGACCGACAGGCCGATCCCAGCAATCACGCTTTCAATCGCGATGCGGCGTGATTTTTTCGCGATATCAATGCCAATACCAAGTCTGTCGATTCTGTCGATCAACAGGATGGCATCTGCGGCTTCGGCCGAAGCGGCAGCCCCTCTCGCGCCCATGGCAACGCCGACATTTGCCGCCGCAAGTGCTGGCGCATCGTTCACCCCATCACCGACCATCATGACCGGGGCAGATGTTCGCTCGTCCAGAACCAATTGCAGTTTCTTGTCCGGCGTCAACTCAGCGTAGATCCGATCCAATCCAAGACCTTGCGTGACCCGCTCGGCGACTGCGGCGCGGTCGCCTGTCGCTAGAATTATCCGCGTCATCCCACCTCGACGCAGATTGGTGAACATCGCGCGAGCGCCTTCACGCAGTGGGTCCGCCATGACGAGATAGCCCGCCAGTTCACCATCGACAGAAATCGCGACGAGGATCGAGCCGGCATCGAGCTCGTTTCGAGGCTTTGCCGGATGCCCGATCCGACGCATGACAAAGTCATAGCTCCCTACGATGACGTTTCGTCCATCGACGCGACCGACAACTCCCTCTCCGGGGATTTCCACGACGTCGGATGGCACAGGCAGCGTCAGACGCTGTGTTTTTGCGGCGGCAACGACAGCTTGCGCAACAGGATGCTTCGACGCCTGATCCAATGCGGCAGCGTAGAGCAATACTTGATCCCCAGACATGCCTTCGCAGCTCTCAATCGAAACGATCTTTGGACGCCCGTCGGTAATCGTCCCAGTCTTGTCGAGGATCAACGTGCGGACACGCGCCATTGTCTCAAGTGGCCCCGCGCCTTTGATCAACACCCCGAATTGGGCGGCCCTCGACAATCCGGCAACCAAGGCAACTGGCACCGCGAGAATCAAAGGACACGGTGTCGCCACGACCAATACCGCGACCGCCCGGATCGGGTCCCCAGTGAACCACCACGCGGTGAAAGCGATTGCCACGGTCACCGCCAAGAAACCCAGAGACCAGCGATCCGCCAATCTGGCCATGGGCGCCTTGGATCGCTGCGCTTCCTCGACCAACCGCACGATCCCTGCATAAGTGCTTTCTTCGGCAAGATGGGTGGCGGACAGGTCAAACGGTTCCCCGGCATTGGTCGAACCACTCATTGCCTCAGCGCCGCGCAACAAGCGTGCCGGCAACGACTCGCCGGTCAGCGCAGAGGTTTCCACATATGCGACATCAGATGCGATTGTGCCGTCCACCGGGACGACATCGCCCTGCCGTATGAGCAGTCGATCACCTGGCTGGATGTCCGCGAGCGGCACCTCTTCCAAAGCGTTACGGACATGTCGAGTTGCCGTCCGGGGCACTCGCGACAACAAATCGTGCATTTCGCGCCGCGCCCGGCCCTCGGCAAAGCTTTCCAGAAAGGTCCCGCCGGAATACATGACGGCGACGACAGCCGCTGCAAGCGCCTCTCCAAAAGCCAAGGCCGCCGACATCGAAAGGGCTGCGACGATGTCCAAACCGACCTCACCACGCCGCAAGCTGCGAGCGATCTCAATCACGAGTGCCAAGAGCACCGGGAGCACCGCGACGAACCACGCAACCTGCGCCAGCGCCGCGTGGCCGGCGAAATACACGCTCAAACCGCACAACAGCCCAGCCACGGCAATCAGCAGCAATGCGGTCTTCAACCGGTCGGAGCTTACTTGAGTCATCTGCTCGGCCTCCCAATCAAAGAGCTTGCATCTGCACTAGGGGCCTTGGAGAATCCCTAGCTCAATCAGGCCTCGGTGCTATAACATGCCCCAATCGAATGCGGACCGCCGCCATGAAACACCATCGCAATCAGGCGCATTAGAACGTTGATCGAGATCAAAAAAAGCAGACATCGCGTCAATCGAATGACAGAGGTCCGCACACCTTCCTAACCGTTCTACAGTGCGACTGCATGAGAGGGCGCTTTCAGCAATGGCGTTGTCTTAATGATCTATCACCGACAGGTTGCAAACGCAGGTCTAAATTTTCACACCTAGCCACATGGCGCACCGTCAAACAGTAAGGATCACGTCTGAGTTCCATCCGACAGGCAAAGGAACAGGTCGCTCGATTGCGATTTGATCCAAGGTTATGTCCGGCACACATTTTATCATGATACCCGGCATTCCCCCTGGATATGGGGTCACTCCGACGACTTTCCCATCCTCGTCCAATCGCCACGCATTGACCCGGCCCGCAGCAGCATCGGTAGGAAATCGGTCGAGATAGGTCGGGCGCAGATCATATGATTGCCCGGTGCCCAAGGGGCCTTGGCGCTGTACGATTTCGATATCCTCCAACACGATGCCAGAGATATCGCCTTTGCGTTCGGCAACGAGATTGATGGCTCCTTCCATCACGCCGCGTAATTTGCGAACCACGACGCTTCGGATCGCGCCGGCAGGGCCATCCTCTGGCCGACGATCCAAGGTGTTGATCGTCACGGCCTCACCCGATCCCCAAAAACCTGCCGGGGCCTCATTGCAGTCCACCTCGATACGTTCGAACCTGACATTGTCCACTGGCCCGCCATCACGTGAAAAAATGCCCATTGCGCGGTTCGATGCCTCGATGCGGATGTCACGAAAGGCAATGTCGCGAAACGGAGAGAAACTCTCCGTCCCTAGTTTGAGAGCGCAGGAACGGCTCTCGATAACGCAATCGGACACGGTGATATCCGCGCAGGGGCCGGTCGTGCCGCCCTCTGCCCTCGCCGAGGTTTTCAGAACGATCCCGTCATCGGCCGTTCGAATTTCGCATCGCTCGACGTGCACATCGCGGCAGCCATCAATGACCAATCCGTCGGTGTTGGGCATTTGTCGGTTGTTAAAGACAGCAAGATTGCGCAAATTCATCCCGTCGCAATCGACGAAATGCAGGGTCCACATCGGGGAGTCCTCGACCGTGAGCCCGTCGATCCGAACATCACGACATTGATCAAAGACCAGCACCCGCGGCCGCAACTTTGCTGGTATCAAGACACCCATCTCAGTATCTTCTCCAACTGAGAACGCACGGCTGCCGTCACAGACGATCTTGCCCTGCCCAGTGATCGCAATCCGCTCGGCTCCGGATGCAACTAGCATCGCGCGATTGCTGTCTTCGGCCACCACGGCAACTTCGGTGTGCGCGTAGGCGTCATAGTCGGGGTGAAAATGGAGCTCTGCCCCTTCTTCCATATGCAGGGTCAAGTCCGAGGAAAGCCGGAGTCCAGCGCAGCGATAGACGCCTGGGGAAAACGTGATGCGCCTTGGACCCGAGGTGCCATCGATCATGCTCTGGACCTGCGAAGTCATGTCTTCTTTCACAGGAGAGATGCGGGATTCACGCAATTCGAACACAGCAAACCTCATCAAAATTTTTTCGTTCGCAGAAAGCGCACCAACTCACTCCAGTACAACCGCTCGCTTTGCGACGGGAAGTGCATTAGTTTTCTGCTTGTTTTAGCTCAATAGCGGACATACGGTCGACGTCGCAAGCTCACCCCAAGTGAAAATACTTGAATTGAGCTTGCAAATGCCTGTGGGGACAGGCAAGGAGGAGGAGAGGCAGAATGCGACCGGATCAGGTTGATATAGCCAAGCTCGCGCACTTGCTGGAGGTGCTGCGGGGACGTTGCTTTACACCACATGGCGACAGCATTCCGCTACGGTGGACCACAGCAGCATCCGATCAGCGCGATTCGATCGTCAACGGCTCGATGCAAGACTGGCCGAGGGTGACAACAGAGACAGTCTGGGGCGCACCACAAAGCTATTTCTGGTTCGCCGGTCAAGCCGTCATCCCGCCGGAACTCGCCGGGCAACGGGTTTACCTTTGGATCGACGCTCAATTTGGACGCGTCATGGGGCGATCCGATCCGCAATGCCTGATCCGGGTGAATGGCGATATCCGACAAGGCGCCGACTTTAACCATCGTGAAATGTTGCTAACCGCCGATGCGACGGCCGGCGAGGTCTTTGAACTCATGATTGAGGCGGGCACGATCGAAGATCGACGCCAGCTCGGTTTTGGCTGTAATCTTATGGTCCATGACGCTCTCGCTGAAGCTGTCTATTTTGATCTCAAGACCCCGCTTGATGTGGCCAAGCACTTGCCGGAAACCGACCATCGTCGCGATCTGATCGTATCGCGCGTGCATCGTGCCTTGGCGGCAATCGATCTGAGGCGGGGATCGCAGGAACGGTTCCACGCCAGCTTACGCCATGCGCAGGACATTGGAACCGAGATATATTCCGCCGCCGATACCGACATCACGCCGCAAGTCACCGTCACCGGACATACCCATATCGACGTGGCTTGGCTCTGGCGGGTGCGTGAGACACGGCAAAAGATGGCTCGATCCATCGCAACCGCACTGACATTGATGGAGGAATATCCCGACTATCAATTCATGTATAACCAAGGCTATCTGCTCGATACCTTGGAGCAAGACTATCCCTCGCTTTTCGATGGAATCGTAGCGCAACAAAAGGCTGGCCGCTTCGAGATCGAAGGCGCTCTTTGGCTGGAACCCGACGCCAACATGACCGGCGGCGAAAGCCTCGTGCGCCAAATCCTGCGCGGAGTCCGCTATCACCAGCAAACATTCGGCGTCACACCGAAAATCGTCTGGTTGCCGGATACCTTCGGCTACAGCGCCGCCCTGCCCCAGATCATGAAACTGGCCGGGCTCGAGGTCTTTGTGACTCACAAGATGTCTTGGAACGACACCAACCGGATGCCCTTCGAGACGTTCTTCTGGCAGGGTATCGATGGCACGAAAGTGCCCACCTATTTCCTGACAACCCAACCGATGGAAAGCACAACCATCGGGACGACCTATTGCCCCGACCTCAAAGCCAGCCACGTCATGGGCGCGTGGCGGCGCTACGCCCAGAAGGCGACGCAAGACGAAGTCTTTCTCGTTTATGGTCATGGCGACGGCGGTGGCGGCCCGACCCGCGAGATGCTTGAACATATTGCTCGGATGGAGCGCGGCATCCCCGGCTGCCCGCGTGTGACCCACGACCATATGGGCCCCTATTTTGATCGCCTGCTGGCCAAGATGCGGGACGCTCCGGCGGACTACCCCACATGGGTGGGCGAGCTGTATCTCGAATTTCACCGCGGCACCTTCACCTCTGTTGCAGAGGTCAAACGAAACAATCGCAAGGCAGAGATGACACTGAGGGAGCTGGAGGCGCTGGCCGTGCTCGCACAGGTGCAGAGGGGCCATCCCTACCCTCGCGCCGAACTCGGCGCGCTATGGGACATCGCCCTGCTAAATCAGTTTCACGACATCCTGCCCGGCTCGTCCATCAAAGAAGTCTACGAAGACAGCGCCGCCGAATTCGAGGCTTTCTTCGAACAAGCAGTGAATCTGCGCGAGCGCCTGTCCAAATCGTTGGGCGGCGGTTCGATATTCAACGCCTTGGGTTCAACGCACGAAGGCTTGGTGACACTGCCCGAAGCGGTCGCCGCGTCGGTCCAGGGGGTTCAGCAATTGGTTTTCGCGGACGGGTCAACCGCCAATGCCGTCAAAGCCTCTATCCCCGCTCTCAGCGCCGCCCCCGTCTCGACGAGCGCGCTGCCCGCATCAACCAGCGAATTGCACGTTTCAGAACGTCAGTTGGAGAACGCCCATATCCTCATGCGATTGGATAACGCCGGGCGGATCATCTCGCTGCTAGACAAGGCCACGGGTCGCGAGGCCCTAACCGGACCCGGCAACCGCCTGCAGGCCTTTCGTGATCTTCCAGCGCAGTTCGACGCATGGGACATCGACCAGACCTACACAGATCAAGTCTGGGAAATTGACGACCTGCAAAGCGCTGAAATCGTTGAACGCGGCCCTCTCCGGGCGGCAATCCGGCTGGAGTGGGGCTACGAGGCATCGCGCATTGTGCAGGTCATTTCGCTTGGAGCCGACGACCGGCAAATCGAAATCGACACCTGGGCCGATTGGAGGGATCAGAACACACTGGTTAAGGCCGCGTTCCCGCTGTCGGTGCGCAGTGATTGCGTCCACGCCGAAATGCAATTTGGCCACGTCACACGGCCCACACACACCAATACTTCTTGGGATGCGGCACGGTTTGAATGCCCTATGCACCGATGGGTCGCCATGTCCGAGGCAGGGTTCGGCGTCGCGATCTTGAACGACTGCAAATACGGCAATGACGCATCGGGCCAAGAGCTTCGGATCACTCTGCTTCGTGCGCCGACTTGGCCATGGGATGGCGCAGACATCGGCGAGCATCGCTTCCGTTACGCAGTGATGCCCTTCGATGACTTCGAATGCGTCTCATCCGCCGCCGAACGGTTCAACCATCCGTTGACATATACCGTTGCCGACGGCGCAGTTTCGACCGGCCCGGAAATTGTCTCTCTGTCCCATGATGGGGTTGCTATCGGGGCCATGAAGCTCGCCGAAGACGATGACGCCATCATCCTGCGGCTGTGGGAGCGGCATGGCAAAGCTCAAACAGTCAAGGCCCGCTTCTGCGCATCCGTTACGGACGTCGCCATCTGCGATTTGCTTGAGCGAGCGACCGAGCCACTCTCGGTGACCGAGGGCGCCGTGGACCTCAGCTTCAACCCATTTGAAATTAAGAGCTTACGACTGAACTGGACGGCTTGACCATGCAATATTTTACCCACCGCATCACCGATTTCCCCGGCGGCGACAAAAGCTTCGTCGATATTCCCTTCGTGGTTGGCGACGATATCGAGAGGGTTGAAGTCTCCTACCTGTTCCCCACAGGCGGCAACGGCTGCGTGATCGATATCGGTCTCGAGAAAGACGGCAAGAGCCGTGGCTGGACCGGCTCGGAGTATGGGCATATCTGGGTCGCAGAGGACCGGGCCAGTCCGGGCTACAGGCCAGGACTATTGACCGGAAATTGGAACGTCGTTCTGGGCATCTATCATGTTGGACCCGATCCTTGGGTCGACGTCCAAATCCGGCTGATCCAACGCCGCAAGCGCTGGCTGGCCGGAGAGCTGCACAGCCACACAGAGCACTCCGATGGCGGGGTCATGGTTGGTGAGGCGATCAATCGGGCCCGCAATTCTGGCTGCGCGTTTCTGTCAATCACCGATCACAATGCGACTCAGCAGAACCACATCCGGCCGGATGACCCCGGCATTCTGGTCATCGATGCGATGGAGTTGACGACTTATTGGGGGCACACCAACTTTCACGGCCTGAAAGACCCGGTCGACGACTGGCGGTGCCGCACACCCGACGATGTCCCAGCCAAAATGGCCGAAGCGCGCGAAAAAGGGGCGACGATCGTGATCAACCACCCGTTTCAAAATTCGCCCGGTGGGCGCTGGCAATGCGGGCTGGATGTGCCTTTCGATGCCTACGAGATCTGGAACGGCAATTGGGCGCCCCACAACGTGCAGGCTCTGGCCCACTGGCAAAGCCTGTTGGCCGAAGGACGCAGAATACCTGCAACGGGCGGCAGCGATTTCCACCTCAAGAACCGCCGACGCCACGGCCGACCAGCAAACCGGCTCCACGTGCAGACCCACTCCGTGGCAGGCGTCCTCGCCGCCGTTCGCGCGGGCGCGAATGTCGTCTGTTCGGCGCCTGACGAGACGATGATTGAACCGCGATCCGGCTCGCCAATGTTCGGGGAAAGCGCGACGAATGGTGAGCCGCTCGGCTTTGTGGCAATTGGGCTTGCGCAGGGCGACAACGTGCATCTGATCACCGAGGCAGGCACCGTCCGCGTGATCGATTGCGTGACCGAAACTCAGGAGATCGAAGCGACACTCGACGGGCGGTTTTTGCGATTTGAGATTTGGCGTGGCGACCAACCTCGCCTGTTCTCAAATCCAGTCTATGCGATCTGATTGCTGAGAAGCCGGGCGGACGACAAAGGGGGAAAACCGATGGCGCAGAGAAAAGTCGGAATCAAGGATATAGCGGCCCGGGCAGGCGTATCGATCTCGACGGTGTCCCACGTGATTAACGGCACCGCACCGATTTCTGACGAAGTCCGCGACAGGGTGATACGGGTCGCTCGTGACGTCGGCTATCTGGACCGGCGCAAGAACAAGGGCACGATCGCCTCGCTTCGGAAGATTCTGCTCGCGATTCCACAGGATGCGATGCCAGAGAACGATGTGAACCTCGTATCTTGGACGATTCTGTCGACGCTCATGCAGGAGAGCGAGTCGCGTGGAATTCGCATCGTCGTCCACGAAATCGATCATGCGGATGCATTCCGCCAGGTTCCGGAAGCCGCCCGCGCCGTCGATGCCGACGGCATCATCCTCGTCAACGACGACCGGCCGGCCCTGCTCAAGGAGATATGCAACAGCAAGATCCCTGCCGTGCTGATCAATGGCGAAGACCCCGAGATGCATATCAATAGCGTCACACCGGGCAATCGCTTTGCCGCACAAAAGGCGACACAACGTCTGATTGAGTTGGGGCACCGCCGGATCATTCACCTGACGTGGCAAGGGCGGCGGACGGTCGACAGGCGCCTTGACGGGTTTCACGATGCTTTCCAAGATAACGGGCTGGATATCGATGGCGCGATTACCCTGATTGCCGAAGGTTACGAGCCTCGGCACGCGGAAGCGGCAGTGCGGGACTGGCTGGCCCGTCACCCGGACCTTGACGGAGTGACCGCGATATTCTGCGCCGCCGACAACCTGGCCTTCGGGGCGATGAAGGCCCTCAAGTCAGCCGGGCTGACCGTGCCTGATGACGTCTCAGTGATGGGGTTCGATGGGGTCGGGCTCGGCGAGTTGCATGTGCCAGCTCTCAGCACTGTCATCGTGCCACTCGATGAATTCGGGAGCGCCGCGCTGGAGCTACTGGAAAGCAGCGCCAACGCCGACAGCAAGAAAAGAGCCGCCCGCCGGCTGGAATTGGGCTGCGAGGTTGTGACCAGAGCCTCGGTCGGGCCACCACCGCGATGATGACGCCGATGCGAATCATCAGACGCTTGGCTGGAACATTACACCGTCGACAGCATTTCATAAAATTCTTTTCATTAAAAATACGTCAAACTCACGACTTTGAGGCAGTTTTCCACAAGGATAAAGATTGATTTCGAAGCTCGATTTGTATGATAATTTTCATGCAAGGCCTGACGTGTCGCTTGAGGAGAATGCGCGCCCGCATCAGCAGCCTGCAAAGGGAGAGGAGTTATTATGAAATTTTTTGCACAACTAGCCGGGCGCGGCAGCCTAGCGCTTCTAATGGCCAGCACCGCAATGACAACCGCGGCTTACGCCTACGATGAATCCCCGATGTTGGCCGAGCAGGTCGCCGCCGGCACCCTACCACCAGTCGACGAGCGTCTACCGACAAACCCGATGGTCGTCGAGGCCATCGAAGTCGGCGAATACGGCGGCACTTGGCGTCGTGCGTATCGGGGTCCGGGCGATCGCTGGGGGCCGACCAAGCTCATGGAGGAGCGGGTTCTGAAATATACGGCGGATGCCGATGGCAACGTTGTGCTCACACCGGCCTACATCGAAGACTATTCGGTCAACGAAAATTCGACGGAGTTCACATTTACGCTGCTCGAAGGACTGCGTTGGTCGGACGGACAGCCCGTTACCACCGAAGATGTGTCGTTCTGGTATAACGATGTGTTTCTGAACGAGGCGCTTACGCCAACAATCGATCCGACCTTCTCGCCGGGCGGTGTTCCGATGGAACTGGAGATCGTCGACGACCGGACCTTCACAGTCAGCTTTGCACAACCATACGTTTACTTCCTGAACATTCTGGCCAAGGACAGCACCAGCGAACCAAGCCTCGACCGGCCATCGTTCTTGTTCCCACGTCACTACCTGGAAGCCTACAACGACCGCTACGCGACCGAAGAGGCTCTGGCAGCAGCGGCGGAAGAGCACGGCGTCGAGCAATGGACCGATCTGTGGGGATCGAAAGGGCCGATCACCTCATGGTGGCAGAACCCGGATTTGCCGGTGATCACCGCCTGGATGATCGAAACACCTGCACCCGGCAACGTGGTGACGATGGTTCGCAACCCCTACTACTGGGCGGTGGACCAAGAGGGTAATCAGCTGCCCTATATCGACCGGATCGAACACAGGCTGTTCGAGGCTGCGGATTCGTTCAACCTGATGATTGTTCAGGGTCAGATCGACATGCAGCAGCGCTATGTCAACTCCAATGACTTTACCTTCTACATGGAGAACGCTGAAGGCGGCGACTACGAGATTGTCAGCTGGAGATCAGCCAACGTCTGGTCGTTCATTCCGAATTACAACATGGAAGACGAAGTCTTGCGCGGGCTGTTCGAGAACCGGGATTTCCGGCAGGCCCTTCACGTGGCACTCGACCGCGAAACCATCAACGAACTCGGCTTCTCTGGCTTGGGCGAGGCGCGGTCCGCATCGCCGATCACCGGCTCTCCCTATTTCCGCGAGGATTGGGAAACCCATTGGACCGAATATGATCCTGATCTGGCCAACGAATTGCTGGACGCAGCTGGCCTGACCGAGCGTGACAACGACGATTTCCGTCTACGTCCCGACGGCGAGCGGCTGCAACTGGTCGTCGAGGCCTATCAGGATTACGCGTCGCCGATCCTCGAAGTGGCGGCTGATTTCTATTCCGACGTCGGAATTGAACTGCTGCCCCGGATCATCGACCGCACCCAGTGGGACGACAATCGCGACAATAACAACTACGTCATGCAGTATACGCCGTTTGACCGTCTCTCGATTGTTCCTGCCGATCCGCGCAACATGATGGGCAGCGACAGCTACGCAAATCAGTATTTCGTCTGGTACTCGACCGAGGGCGAAAGCGGAATCGAGCCGCCCGCGGATCACCCCATCCGGGATGTCTGGGCTGCCTGGGACCGGGCTTCCGTGGCTGGCAGCATCGAAGAAGCTGATGAAGCGATGATGGAGTTGATCGACACCTTCGTGACCGAAGGGTGGGTGATTGGCATCGTCGGTGAAGAATCCGCACCGGCGATCGTCAGGAACAACTTCCACAACATGCGTGCGGGGCTCGTCAACGACGACATCACACGCGGCATCGGCCTCGGCCAAACGCAGCAAATGTGGATCTCGCAAGACTGATTGCTTTCCTCCCGGACCTGTGGCGGGCTCGCCTGCCGCAGGTCATTTTTGCAGGCCCAGCCCAGAAAACATGAGAGTTAGATGCTGAGTTTCATCCTGAGACGCACGCTTTGGGCCATTCCGACCCTCATCGTGGTCTCGTTCATCTCATTCCTGATTATCCAGCTTCCGCCCGGCGACTATGCCACGGCCTATGCTGCGGAATTGCGAAATGGCGGGGATTACATCACCGAAGCTCAGGAGGAGGCGATCCGCACCCAATTGGGGCTGAATGATCCAGTCTTGCTGCAGTATGGGCGCTGGATCGGCAACATACTTTTCCACGGCGATTTCGGGCAGTCGTTTCACTGGAACGCCCCGGTGTCCGACCTGATCTGGGACCGGCTGGCACTGACCCTCTTGCTCTCGACACTCTCGCTCGTATTCACATGGATCATTGCGATTCCGATCGGCGTCTACTCTGCACAACGTCAGTATTCATTCCTGGACTACCTATTCACGGTCTTCGGGTTTCTGGGCAAAGGCATCCCCGACTTTCTGCTGGCGCTGGTCCTGATGTGGATCAGCTTCATCTGGCTCAACCTCGACGTCGGCGGCTTGATGTCACCGCAATTCGAAGGACAACCGCTGACATGGGCGAAGTTCGTCAATATCCTCAGCCACATCTGGATCCCAATCGTCGTGCTGGCCACCGGCGGTGCGGCGGGACTAATCCGGGTCATGCGCGCCAATATGCTGGACGAGTTGGGCAAACCCTACGTTGAGACGGCCTATGCCCAGGGCCTGTCCGAGCGGCAGGTGGTCTGGCGCTACCCTGTGCGCGTCGCGCTCAATCCATTCATCTCGACCGTTGGTTGGGCCCTGCCCGCGCTTTTTTCCGGCGATGTGATCACCGCCGTGGTGCTGAACCTGCCCACGACCGGCCCGCTGCTGCTTCAGGCGCTAAAGATGCAGGACATGTATCTCGCCGGTTCGTTTATCCTGATCCTAAGCGTGTTCACAGTCATTGGCACGCTGATCTCCGACATCCTGCTGGCGTGGTCCGATCCGCGTATCCGCTATGCGTGAGGACCATCATGAGCGTTGATCCAAATCACCCAGACCTGTCTCTCGAGGTCGCCGCCGCTGACGGCGAAGGTCTATACACGGCCCGGCCCTGGCAGCTTATCTGGTGGCGGTTTCGCAAGCACCGTCTGGCGCTGGCATCGCTGGTCTTCCTGATCTTTGCCTATACCGTCGCGATTTTCGCCGAGTTCGTAGCCCCCTACTCGCCAACCTCGATCGAGCGGCTGCAAACCTTTGTGCCGCCGCAGGTGGTCAGGGTTTGGCACGATGGCGCACCGCACAGGCCGTTTATCTATGAACTGGAGCGGACACGGGATCCCGTCACGGCGCGGGTCACCTATGTGCAGAACCGCGAAAACCCGATCCCGCTCAAGTTCTTCGTACGCGGCGAGGACTATAAGTTCTGGGGAATCTGGCGCACTGATCTGCATCTCTTCGGGCTGGATGACCGACGCCAGAAGGTCAACCTTCTGGGGACCGACAGCTTGGGCCGGGATCTGTTCTCACGGCTGGTCTACGGGGCGAGGGTCACTCTTTCGGCCGGATTGATTGGCGTGCTCTTCGCCTTCGTCCTCGGGCTCTTCTTTGGCTCGATCTCGGGCTATTACGGCGGATTTCTCGATTCCAGCATCCAACGGTTAATGGAATTCATCCGGTCCGTTCCGACGATCCCGCTCTGGATGGGCTTGGCGGCGGCCCTGCCGATCGAATGGGATCCGCTGTTCGTCTATGTGCTCATCACCCTGATCCTCGCTCTAATCGGCTGGACGCATCTGGCGCGTGTCGTTCGAGGCAGGTTCCTGAGCCTGCGCACCGAAGATTACGTGATGGCCGCTCGTTTGGCCGGAGCGTCGGAATACAGGGTCATTACCAAGCACATGTTGCCGTCCATGACCTCCTACATCATCGCCGCAATGACGCTGGCCGTGCCCGAGATGATCCTTGGCGAAACGGCGCTGTCCTTTCTTGGGCTGGGTCTGCGGCCGCCAGTGGTCAGCTGGGGCGTGCTGCTGCAAGACGCACAGAACCTGCGCTCTATCTCGCTGGCACCTTGGCTGCTGACGCCTGGCCTGGCGGTCGTGACCGTTGTCCTGGCGTTCAACTTCCTTGGTGACGGGCTGCGCGACGCCGCCGATCCCTATGGCCACTAAGAATACGGGCAGAGCACAATGACACCCAAGACCAATACCGCGCAGCTGCCCAAGGATGTCCTTTTGGACCTTCAGGATGTCAAAGTGAGCTTTGAGACGCGCGAGGGCACCGTGACCGCCGTCAATGGCGTCAGCTACAAGGTCAGACCCGGCGAAGTGCTCGGGATCGTCGGGGAAAGCGGATCGGGGAAGTCGGTCACCGTGCGCGCGATCATGCGGCTATTGGCAAAGAACGCGATCGAAGGGCCAAAGGGTTCCATCCGTTTCAATCCCAATGGCGACCAGACCTATGATCTGCATGAGCTGTCACGCGATAACAGGCAGATTCGGGCGCTGCGCGGCAATCGAATCGGCATGATCTTTCAAGAGCCGATGACGGCGCTGTCACCTGTCCATTCGATTGGTTCGCAAATCTCGCGCACTGTCATGTTGCACCGCAAATCCACCAAGGCCGAGGCGCGCGCCCGTGCCCGCGACCTGCTCGAGCGGGTGCAACTGCCCAACCCGGACCTGATGCTGGATCGGTTTCCGCACCAACTCTCCGGCGGAATGCGGCAGCGAGCGATGATCGCGCTGGCACTGGCGTGCGACCCGTCTTTGCTGATCGCGGACGAGCCGACAACAGCTCTTGATGTGACCACGGAAGCGCAGATCCTCGAACTGCTCAAGTCGCTGCAAGCGGAGCTTGGCATGGCGATCATCTTTATCACACATAACTTCGGCGTTGTGGCGGATATCGCCGACAGGGTGGCGGTTATGTATCTGGGGCAGATCGTCGAAACCGGCGATGTGGACGATATCTTCTATGCGCCCAAGCATCCCTACACACAGGCGCTGCTGCAATCGATCCCGAGGCTGGGGCAAAAGAAGGTGCGGCGCCTGAAGACCATCCGAGGCTCTGTGCCGGATCCCTATCACATCCCATCGGGCTGTCCGTTTCACAATCGATGCGATCACGCCGATGCGGCGCTGTGCACCCAAGAGCGGCCCCCTCTTCGCGGCTTTGACAATGGGCAAGAGGCCCGTTGCCACTTCGCCGGTCAGTTGCCGGAGGCAAGCCTATGACACAGATGGCTGATGACCTGCTGTTCTCGGTGCGCGGGCTGACAAAGCATTTCGTTCTTCAACAAAAGACATGGCACAAGCCAGAAAGAGTGCTGCGGGCGGTCGAGGATGTCAGCTTTGACATTCGCAAAGGCGAAACCTTCGGCCTTGTGGGTGAAAGCGGATCGGGAAAGTCCACCGTCGCTCGGCTGCTGCTGCGGGCCTACAGCCTGACCTCCGGGCAGCTTCTGTTTCGGCAAGCGGACAATTCTGTCATCGATCTCTCAGAGCTGGATAATCGGCACATGCGGCCGCTCCGACGCGAGATGCAGATGATCTTTCAGGATCCCTATTCGTCGCTCAATCCCCGGATGACTTTGCAGGAGCTGATCGGCGAACCGATGCAGTTGCATGGTTACAGCGAAGAGGAAATCCGGACGCGGGTCGCCTCTTTGCTATCCGAAGTTGGCCTGCGCCCCGAATATGCCGCTCGCTATCCTCATGCCTTTTCCGGTGGTCAGCGGCAGCGGATCTGCATCGCCCGGGCACTGGCTCTCAACCCCTCCTTCATCGCGGCCGACGAAGCGGTGTCGGCGCTGGACGTGTCCGTGGCCGCACAGAACATCAACCTGCTGCAAGACATGCAGGAAAAGTTCGACCTGACCTATCTATTCATCACTCATGACCTCGGCATGGTCGAGCATATCTCCGACAGGCTCGCCGTGATGTATCTGGGCCGGATCGTCGAAATGGGAACGACCGACGAGCTATTCGCCCAGCCCAAGCATCCCTATACCGAGGCGCTTTTGCGCGCGGTGCCGCAGCCCGACCCACGTCAGCGCAACCAGGAAAAGCGGGGCGCGTTGAAAGGCGAAATCCCCGATGCCACCAATCCGCCGTCTGGCTGTGCGTTCCATCCGCGCTGCCCCTATGCCACCGATCTGTGCAAGATCGAAAGGCCCGCGCAGCGGGCTATCGACGGGCGACAAGTGTCTTGCCACCATGCCGAAACCTTGGCGCTCGAGGGGGTCGGCACATGATCCAACTGCAAAACGGCAGCGGTGCCGATTTCGATCTGGCCCACCGGCACCGCCCGCTGCTGCGGATGGATGTGGCCGAACCTTACGCGCCAGTGGCCATGGGCTATACTCTGTTCCGGACTCCAGACCATTCCCCCAGTTCGAAATTCGAGATCACACCCAAGGCGTCGCTGTGTACCGAATACGCGATCTGGTACGATTGGGACATCGGGCACCTCTATGATCTGGAACATGTCTGGGTGCATTTGGACGCGTCTGATCAAGTTGTCGCCGTGGAAGCTTCGTTCCACGGTCAACGCGTTCCGATGGACCTCGCAGGTGGTCTGCCGCGGATCGCCGACGGTAGACCGGTGCTCTACATTGAGCCGGGCAAACACGCCCATTGGGCCGACGGGATCGCAATGGCGGCCTTGGCGGGCACGAAACTCTGCACCCTTTGCGGTGCTCAGGCTGGCATCGACGGGGTGCATCGCGGCAATCCATTCTTTGAGGCCGAGGCCTACCAAATCACCCCCCTGATGGATCGACTGGCCCAGCGAAAGATGCAACGGGATAGCTTCGTGCCACGCTTCTGCTTCTCGCGGTCAGGCGACGACACTCCGGTCATGCTGACCGATTGGGCTGCGCTGGCCGCGTGGATCCCCTCGCGGGTCAGCATGCTGATGCAAGACCTGCCGAAGCAAGTGCCGCATCTCGCGGCGGTGTTACTCGATTGCGGCGATACGCTGATAGACGAAGCGACAGAGATCAAAATTCCCGGCACCGAGGTCGCGACCGAGGCGAAGGAAATCCCTCACGCAATGGATGCCGTGCACAGGTTGAACAATATGGGGTATCCACTCGCTCTGGTCGCCGACGGCAGCCGCGCAACCTTTGAAAATCTGCTCAAGCCGTGCGGTATCTGGGATCTTATGCAGGCCCATGTGACCTCTGACGACATCGGAGAGCCAAAGCCGTCCGCCCGGATGTTCGACGCAGCACTCGACGCGCTCCGCGTGCGGGACGCTGATCGAAACACCGTCGTAATGGTCGGCAACAACCTGGAGCGCGCTATCCGGGGCGCCAATGACGCGGGGCTCCTATCTCTCTTTGTCAGTTGGTCAAAACGGCGCAGTCAAACCCCCGAGATATCATCCGATATCCCCGACGCCCAGATCGGCAAGCTTGATCAATTGGTCGGCGCCATCGAGGCCTTCGAGCGCGCTTTGCCAGAGGTAGTTAATGTCTAAACTCGCTTATTTCTCCACCCGGCCGGGCGACACCGTCACAGCTTTCGCGCTTGGCCCACTGGAGGCCAGCTACTTCCCCGGCGCTGTTACACGTGGCACAGACAACGTGGACTACAAATTCATCAACGGATTTGTGGACGTGGGCGACCTGCCCTGTCGGATCGCCATCCGAGACGATGTCGCGAACCGCCCGACTCCCACACTTGAGCCATTTGAGAAAACTGCGCTGAATCTGCCCGGCTTCAATAGGCGGCTGGATTTCTCCGGCTTCTGGCACACGCCGCACCGGTTGAAACGCTGGGCCGCCACTCGGCTTTTCCCGGGCCGCACTGGCGAGGCCAGCTTCAAGCTCGCCACTTGCGGTGGGGTCCATATCTGGGTCGATGGCGAACATATCACGGCCTACGAGCCCTACACACGCAACGCCACCCAAGAAACGCAGATCACACTCCCTTTGCGAGCTGAAGGTTCCGACGTGGTTCTTCTGATCGAGGATATGGCAGAACGAGATACGAATTTCTTTGTTGAACTTACGTGGCGAGGCACAGACGTGCTTCGCGCCGGCCTGCCCACCGATGCGGATCCGGCCGTGCTTGACACGCTGATGGACATTGCCAGAGCAATCCGTCCCTCAAAAGTGGTGTTCGACGCGTCAGACACATTGTCGCTGTCGATTGACAGTCCCTGCCCTTGCGATGTGCAGATCAGCGCAAGTGTCGGCCAATCCGTCCACCTCAGCCACAAACCACCGCTCTTTGTCGCAAGCACCACGCTGACCAGAGGGGCGACAGTCATTGACCTCGGCCGACTCGAGACGCTGGGAGACGGTTATCATCCCCTCAAGCTCGAATTCGCCATCGGTGCCATGCGGATCGAGCGGGCAATCAGTTTAGCCCTGCTGCGCAAAAACAAGCCAACCCGATTGCCGACCGAATTGTCCGCTCGCAAACGCATCGCCCTTCGCCATGCCATCGACCATGGACAACATCGCATGGGACGGGTGTTAGCGCTCCTTGCCAGCGGCGAGCCGCTTGACACCGCCGCGTTTGAGGCACTCGACGACACTCTCGACGGGATCAAGAGCCGCCGTGATTGCTCGGATTTCGTGATGGTGCCTCTGCTCTGGACCTACGGCGCCTATGCCGACGCGATACCGACCGAATGGCAAAAGCGGATCAAGCAGGCGATTCTCGGCTACCGCTATTGGATGGACCAACCCGGCAACGACACCATGTGGTTCTGGAGCGAAAACCACGTGCTGTGCTTTCACGTCAGCGAATATATCGCAGGGGGTCTATTTCCCGACGACGTCTTCGAAAACTCCGGCCTGACCGGGGCTGAACATCGCGCCCTTGCGGACGCTCGGATGACGCGCTGGTATGACAGCGTGAGCGATCATGGACTGGCTGAATGGAACTCTGCCGCATATTATCCAATTGATTTCATTGGCCTGTTTGCAATGCATCACTGGGGTGAAGGTGAAGCCAAGGCTCGCGCAACTCACATTCTCGATCAGCTCTTTACTATGATCGCCCTACACAACATCGGCGGAGTCTCTGCCGGAACCATGGGTCGCGCCTACGACAAGGAACTTCGGGCCGGGCCTCTGACCGAGCTGTCGCCCTTTGCAGCCGTCGCCTTCGGTAGCGGTTGGCTCACGGAAGGAGTGGCCGCTTTGCCCGAATTCTGCGCAACCGATTACAGCCCCCCCCTCGGGCTCGACATAATGGCGGCACCACACGAAGGCAGAGCGATCGCGGCGTACTACGTCCAAGGCTATGGCGCCGCCGCCCGTTTGGCGCTTCACAAGACAGCGCATGTACAGCTCTCAGCCGCAATCGACGCGGCTCCGGGGGCGACCGGGCATCAGCAACATCTTGTGGATGTGCAGTTCGCCGCCAGCCCCTTCGCGCGGGTCTGGGTCAATCATCCCGGAGAAGACAATCCCTGGGGGTCAAACCGTCCGTCATTCTGGGCGGGTAACGGTGTTATGCCACGGGTCGGCATGGTCGAAAACCGCTGTCTCATACTCTCCAAACTCGGGGCCGATCCCCGATTGGCGTTCACCCACGCTTACGCCCCGGTCTCAGAGTTCGATAAGGTACACACCGGCACAGACTGGATGGTGCTGCGGTCCGGGCGTGGGGCGGTATTGCTGAAAGCAACCGGCGCAATCGAGGCTCAAATTGACGGCCCCGGGGCCGGGATAGAACATCGGGTCTATGGCAAAACCACGGGCTGGGCGCTGATCACGGTCGATTTGGCCCCCGGTGCAACCTGCGATGCTCTAATTGCGCGCGCCAGAGCCGCATCGCTCACGCTTACTGAGGGACCTGACCCTTCGCTGACGCTACGCGAACCGACACTAGGCGAACTGCGGCTCGACTACGCAACCGGGCTCTATGTGGACAGCGTCCACCGGCCCTTTCCCACTGAGAGCTACGCGCCGCAGATCAGCGCAGCTCAACCCGACGTGGTCATGCGGACTTTGGAGGAATGGACATGATCCACAGCAAGAACATCCTTTCGTCCCACCTCAGCAACGTGGCAACCGGACTGGCACGCCTTCGCGGGATCAACGATACCGCCGCCCTGTCTGACGGTGGCTTTCGACTGCAATTCGACGAGTGGGATTGGGAAATCGGCGTCGGTGTCTATGGCCTGTATCGGCACGCGGCGGCCACGAAGGACGACAGCCTGATTGCAGCGCTGGCCGATTGGTATGACTGGCAAATCTCGCGCGGCCTCCCCGCTCGACAGGTCAACTCGACAGCGCCGATGTTGGCGCTGGCCTGTCTTGTCGATCACTTGGACCGGCCGGATTGGGAAGAACTCGTCAAGGATTGGGCTGATTGGCTTTGCAACGGCCTAACCAAGACCGAGGATGGGGGCTTTCAGCATGTCACCAAAGAGCGGCAGAACGAGGGCGAGCTTTGGGATGATACGCTCTTCATGACTTGCCTGTTTCTGGCCAAGGCCGGGGTGCGCTTTGACCGGCAGGACTGGGTTGATGAAGCGGTGTTTCAATTCCTGCTACATGCCCGATATCTGTCCGATCCGAAAACCGGGCTATGGTATCATGGCTGGACATTTCGAGGCCGTCACAATTTTGCCGAGGCATTCTGGGCACGTGGTAACAGCTGGGCCACGATCGCCATCCCGGAACTTCTGGACATCGTTCCCGAACTCGGAGGATCCGAACGGCGCTTCTTGAAGGCAATCCTCCGGTCACAAGTAACAGCAATGGCCAAACTTCAATGCAAGAGTGGGTTCTTCCGGACATTGCTCGACGATCCTACGGCGCAGATTGAAAGCTCGGCGACCGCAGGGATCGCCTACGGAGTGTCGCGCGCCATCGAACTTGGCCTACTAGATGAAAGCTACAGAGAGATGTCGAACGACGCATTCGAAGCCGTGCTCGGTTGCATCGACGACAGTGGGATCGTCACACATTGCTCGGATGGGACGCCAATGGGTCATACACTACAGTTCTATAAAGACATTCCCGACATTCCAGCCCCTTACGGGCAGGCACTGACGATGTTGATGCTGGTGGACGCACTGGAGCGCGCTTCGGATTAGCCGGACCACCGCTATGGCTACCGCCCGAGCAGTTCCGAGGTACCAACAAGCAAAGATTGCGCTCTGAGCATTCCGATCCTGAGCTTCAAGACGTCGTTGTCCCATACTGGACTACGCAACACTCGTGAATGCTGTCTGGTATTGAAATATACCGATGGGGCAATCAATCGCGAGCTGCGACTTCTGTAGCCTCAGGCTCAACTCGATGCCTCAAGTGATGCTTTTTAGAAGACAACCGGCTTCTTATTGCATTCCAACCGGTCACGATCATACAGGAAATCAGGTTCGCGCGCCCAGCAGAGCATCGCTCGTACTCTTCCTGAGACAGAATGGACGAAAACTGAAGTTGTGTCTCTGAGCTCAATTCCTCAGTTTTCATGGAAACCTCCAAAAATTTTCAAAGCAATATTTCTAAAAACCATACGATCAAACCATCAACAGCAACCTAAGTATGTCGGAGTTCCTTGGCCCCTGAAAGCTGATCAAAGGATAGCCCCCCGAAGAAATTACTTAACAAAAGGCAACATTTCTACTCACTGTCGATGTCCCGTAGATGGTTCACAAAATTGCTTCAAATTGCGCCAAAACATTCCACCTCCAAAGTTGGTAAATAGATATCGGGTGGTCAAATTCAGAGGCGCGTCCGGACAGGAGCAACAGCGCCCTACTAGTAGCTTATTAAACCTGGGGTGATTGAGGCGTTGCATGCCATCATCAGCCGACCGCACGAGGTTACCTTGCTCTTAAAGTATCCCATGGCGTCAACTGCTTGCGCGATTTTCCTCATGCTCCATGGCGACAAGGAAAATCCCTCGCCTTCCTCGCCACCGAACCCAGCTAGCTGAGTTGTGGCGATAGCCTGAACGTTCCGTAGGTCTCGGCTGGAGTGCGATGAATAAGTTCGTGCGATCTGATTGCTTTTGCATCAATTCGCAATGATAACCCTTCCCAACTAGGAATTATCAACCACTACGAAAATTCGAAAGGTTCGCTACCGGCGATCACTGTCTATAATCTGACGCCCCGTGACCGCCGGTAGGATGGCTAAACCTGCCAGAACTCATTAATCAACGTCAATATACGTCTACACACACAACAATAATTGAACTAGCAACGTTCGCAGCCAAATCAAACACAGTTAACTCGTGACCCTACTGCAGACAAATTAGCACGAAGTCGATTACAGCGTCGCCTCGCCAAAAGTTCACATCAGAGGTTGTTTGCGAAACAGTTTGTCTCTCCTAATCAAACCCGGGGCGCGATAGAGCCCTGCGCTTCACAACAGAAACTTGAAAGACTGAATGGCCTCCAGCGCCCTACGGGAAATCGACCTTCTCGACGGCACAGGCCACCTATTTGATCGACGACAGGCGCTCTAATGCGCATACTTGCGGCGCGACGGCGCCCCTTAGTGCATGGCTGGAACTAAAGCGGCAGACTGAACACGAGATGACACTGCTCACCTACGCACTTTGAGTGCGTCTGTGACCAAGCAGAAAAGCGTTCCCAATGCCTCAAGCCGCAAAGAGGTGTTCTTCAGACTAGCTGAGCAAGCCCGATCGAACTAGCATCTGATATAATGCCACAAGCATCCGCGAGATGCCCTCAAGGCTACTGGTGGAAGATCAATTCGATCGATCGCCTCGCAGATCAACCGACCGCGCTGAGGTTCCTGCCAACGACTTCATGGGTTTCTGGATCGATGCCCAGTTGTTTCAAACGCTCCACAGCTCTCTCGGCCTTGCAGCGAAAGATCGCGTACTCCCGGCCATCGGTATAGCTCTGATAACCCGGCGTGATCCGCTCGGCCGACAATCCAACCAGGGCGGCGGTTCGTTGCAGTGGCAGCGGCGACAGCGTCAGGAAAGACGTTGCCCCGCGAGCAGAAACCACCCGGATCAGGCCATCAATGACCAACGCGAGGCACTGCATTCGGCCAAGTGTTGATGTGACGTCATCCGCAACTACAAGACGCGTTCCCTCCCAGACGTCTGGACCGCATAGCTTTGTATCGAACAACTGCTTTGGGATCCCATCAAGAAAGCCACTGGCGGCGTCATTCAGCATATTGGAGTACCGCCCCCACGTCGTGGTTGTGGGTTGGCACCGAGCGCCGGCTATGACCTTTCGGCCCTCAACAACCACCGAATAATGCGCGAGAGGCGTATCGTATTGATCCATCTCGACGACACCGTCGTGCGGTATGTCCCAACCAAGGTTGTCCACAAAGAAGCTCTTTCTGAGCCTCAGAAAATCGTAGTATGCCCATCCGCATTCATCCATGCGGGACATGTCAAACGTGATATTCCTCACGGTTTTTGCTCTCTGCCTGCCAATTTCTGGCTTTTTTCCTGCCGTTTTGACTAAGCCTACAAATCCACTAATAAATTGTTAAGACGTAATGGGTTCAGCGATTCGGCAGCGCCAGACGTGAGACATTAATCGCACACCTGGGTCAGATCAGCCCATAGCTATCGGCGATTGCGACAGCCTGCGGCGTCGTCCGGGCACCGAGTTTGTCCTTGGCGCTGCGCAGCCTTTGCTTGATCGCGCCTTCGGTCACGTTCAACTCGTAGGCGATTTCCTTGATCAAGCGGCCACTCTTGATCCCGGCGAGAACTTCGAGCTCAGCCTCAGTGACATCGTCCGGCGCCGTGAGATCCGAGAACAATAGTTCGAGCTTCTGCGTCAAGTCCGAGATCTCGGTGTCGGACAGCTCCCGATCCGACCGACAGAAGTTTCCAAAGCTGCGAATGCTCGGATCCTCCGGGTCGCGGAGCGAAATCGCGACGCCATACGACAATCCATATTCAGACGCTTGCATCAGGATGCCATGAGGGTCCGGAAGATCGATTTCGCTCCAGCGGACGGCCCCGGTATTGGAATAGATCCACTGCATCACTGGATCAAACATCATGAGCCCGTGGCGGGTGTACTTGTGGATCCACGCGCGCGGCAGCGTCTTGCACTCGAATTCCGGCAACAGAAATTCAAGCCGGAACGCGATATAGAAACCCGCGCTGGCAACGTCACCAAAGCCGTAGTCCATGATCTTTTCGTCAGATGGAAGCATGTGTCCTGCGCCAAAGGTGGTTGACGTTGCAGGCGGCTCCTGCCAACGTTTCAAAGTAGAACCTAGCAGCCTGGCAAGTCGCGCCAGAGGCGAAAGCGAGGCATTAATGAGCCATGCGGACAACCTGATTTCTTTGTTTGACGGGTTAAAAGCCCGTAGCCCTGCAGGTTTCGCCATAGGGTTGCATTTGGACTACACGACATCAAAGTATATCTTTCAAGCATATTCTCGCGAATGGATGGAAGTGTATTCACGTCGAGGCTTTTTGTTGAGCGATCCGACGGTTCGTTGGGGCCTTGAGAATACTGGCCACATCCGCTGGTCAGAACTCGAAGCCGCCGATCCTGCCGGAGTGATCGAAGCCGCAAAGGGCTATGGGCTTGATTTCGGGGTTTCGGTGGCCATCGCTGGCACGGAGAGTCAATCGCTGGGCAGCTTTGCCTCGTCCGAGGGCGAATTCAGTGAGAGCGCTATTGACCTGTTCAGTGAGCGGCTTTCAAAAATGCATGAGATTTCAGCCAAGATCGAGCCGGAATCGAACGACGACAAGCGCGTCAAAAGGTTTGCGGCGAGCCTTTCAGGTATAGGCCTTCACGACCTCTGAGGAACCCTGACTGGAGGCTCCGTGCCAGGCTCCGGAAAATCCACGGTTCCACTAAAGTAGTCGAAATGCCGCGCTGACTCGAGAGTTATCCCATCGATCCGATGCGGCGGAGCGAACAGATAAGGGTCAGCCCTCACGAGCCGGACAGGCGCGCGCCTGTCATGCCCCGCGGCGATAAGCGCATCCGCCACCCTTCGCGTGGCACCACTTGATAGGATGGCTTGAAACCCCTCAGCCGAAGCAACTTCGACCCTCCGCCCATCTATGAACCTCTCGTCAAAGAGTATTGTTAACATCTTTTTCGCCTTTTAGTTCCCAAAGACATCTGACGTGCCCAAGGGCCCAAACTTTGACGAAAGTTCGGTAATTGTTAGAACACTATGGAACCGCAGTTTTCCAACCGCATCTGTGGATTGCAACAGCGAAATGCCATTGTCTCTTGGCCACATTTCGCGGCAATCTCTTGGCCACATTTCGCGGCAACGAGAGAAGCCGGTGGTAAGCTCTTGAAAAGGATGAGATCGAGCGAGAGGGATGCCGGCGGAAATCAACCCAAAGTTGATCTGGGATGCCATGGGTCAAGGGCTCAATTGGCTTTCGACCCACTTGGTGATTCCCTCCGACGGCATCATCCCAGCCTGCCTCTTGCTCTCCCGCCCCCCAGCAAACGCAATCAGTAAAGGTATGCCACGAATGTCGTAGCGGGCTCCAGCTTGTGGAAATGCTTCGGTGTCCAATTTGGCGAAGCGGGCGCGACCCTTCATGCCCATGGCTGCTTTTGCGAACTCGGGCGCCATCATGCGACACGGCCCGCACCAAGCTGCCCAAAAATCCACGATCAGTGGAAGATCGTCGGTTCGAGCGGCCTTTTGAAGTGTATCGAAAGAGATGTCGGTAGGTTGATCAGCGATCAACGGCGCGCCGCATCTGCCGCATTTCGGGGATTGCAGCAGACGCTGCTCAGGCACCCGATTGGCCTGAGCACACGCTAGGCACAATAGCTTGACGTTCATCTGACACTCCCTGTCGTCTTGGTTGGTTTATTGGACTGAGACGACCCACCTTGCCAATAGGCACCATGATGCCCATCGTATGCGCCAAAGCGTCGTCGCACAAATCAAGTGCGATCAACCGGAGAAAGCGACCATGACCAGATCGGCGACCGTAGCATTTGCTGATGTCAATCCGATGCGTGCGCAAGTGAGGGCATTCTATACTTCGGACGAAGCCGAGCTGATCAAGTTGCTGTCAAGCCGCATAAAGTTATCAAGCGCCGACAGGGCGGCGGCTGCCGCGACCGGTGCCGAGTATGTCAAACGAGTTCGCAAGGAAACCTCTCCGTCGATGATGGAGGCGTTCTTGGCAGAGTACGGGCTGTCTACCGCGGAAGGTGTCGGGCTCATGTGTCTGGCGGAGGCGCTTCTTCGTGTGCCGGATGCGGCCACTATCGACGATCTGATCGAAGACAAGGTTGCGCCTTCGAATTGGGGCGCACACCTCGGTCGGTCGTCGTCTTCTTTGGTCAACGCATCGACTTGGGCATTGCTGCTGACTGGCAAGGTGCTCGATGAGGAAAAAAAGGGCCCCGCATCTGCGCTGCGCGGGCTGGTCAAGCGCCTTGGGGAGCCTGTGGTGCGTAATGCAGTCGGCCAGTCCATGAAGATTTTGGGGCGGCAATTCGTGTTGGGTCAGACAATCGAGGAGGGACTGAAGAACGCACGGTCACTGGAAAACAAGGGATACACCTATTCCTACGATATGTTGGGCGAAGCCGCGCGGACCGATCAGGACGCGCAGCGCTATTATGAAGCCTACGCCAAGGCGATAGCGGAGATTGCCAAACAGACCAAAGGCGATGTGCGTTCAAGCCCGGGCATCTCGGTGAAGCTCTCGGCTCTGCACCCGCGCTATGAATACACGCACAAAGACACTGTAATGGCCGAGCTCTTGCCACGTGCGCTTGACCTCGCCAAGCAGGCCGCGGCGGCAGGCATCGGCTTCAACATTGACGCCGAAGAGCAGGACCGTCTGGACCTGTCGCTCGACGTGATCGAAGCCATGCTGTCCGATCCGGCGCTGGCTGGCTGGGATGGTTTCGGAGTGGTGGTTCAGGCATACGGGCGCCGCGCCGCCCCGGTGATCGAGGCGCTTTATGACATGGCCGAACGCTATGACCGCAAGATCATGGTGCGGCTGGTCAAAGGTGCCTACTGGGACACCGAGATCAAACTGGCGCAGGAACTCGGTGTTCAGCGTTTTCCCGTCTACACCCGCAAGAACAATACCGACGTCAGCTATATGGCGTGTGCGCAGATGCTGCTGGATCGGCGCGACCGGATCTATCCGCAATTCGCGACCCATAATGCTCATACCTGCGCCGCCGTCATCAAGATGGCAGGAAACGACAAGGACAGCTTCGAGTTTCAACGCCTACACGGCATGGGTGAAGCGCTTCATGAAATCGTCATGGCGGCGGAGGGCACACGGTGCCGGATATATGCCCCCGTCGGCGCGCATCAGGATCTGTTGGCCTACCTCGTCCGCCGGCTGCTTGAAAACGGTGCCAACTCTTCGTTCGTGAACCAGATCGTCGATCCCGATATCCCTGCGGAATCGATCTCGGCCGACCCGGTGGCGGAAATGGAAAAGCTGGGCGATCAGATCGCCAGCCCGTCCATCCGCCAACCTGCGGACCTGTTCGCGCCGGAGCGGGCAAACTCCAAAGGCTACCGGATCAATGAACCCGGCTCGATCATGCCGCTCCTGGCCGCACGAGAGGAATTTGCCGAAACCACGTGGTCCGCCACACCGATGATCGCTGGTGGGCTCGAGTGCACAGGCCCGGTGCGAGATGTGTTCTCGCCTGCCGACAAGTCTCGCAAGGTGGGCACGGTGCAGGAGGCCACATCCGAGGATGTCTCCGCCGCCATCGACGCGGCAATTGGTGGCTTTGATCGATGGTCCGCAACTCCGGTTGCCGAGCGCGTCAATGTGCTGCGCCGGCTTGCCGATCTCTACGAGGCCAACATTGCCGAACTGACGGCAATCACCACACGCGAGGCCGGCAAGACACTTCTGGACGGCATCGCGGAAGTTCGCGAGGCCGTGGATTTCCTGCGCTATTACGCGAATGAAGCCGAGCGGCTGGAAGAGGACGAACCCGGCGCGCCGCGCGGTGTGTTCGTCTGTATCAGCCCTTGGAACTTCCCGCTCGCCATCTTCACCGGTCAGATCGCGGCGGCGCTTGCTGTCGGAAATACCGTTTTGGCGAAACCTGCCGAGCAGACGCCTTTGATCGCCGCGCGGGCCGTGCAGATGATGCGTGAAGCTGGCCTGCCCGAATACGCCCTGCAACTGCTGCCGGGCGATGGGCCGACTGTGGGCGCTCCGCTGACCAGCGATCCACGGCTTGCAGGTGTCTGCTTCACCGGATCGACCGAAGTCGCAATGATCATCCATAAGGTGCTGGCCAAGAATGCCGGCCCTGACGCCGTTCTGATCGCCGAAACCGGAGGGCTCAACGCGATGATCGTGGATTCCACCGCACTGCCGGAACAGGCGGTGCGTGATATCCTGATCTCGTCGTTCCAGTCGGCCGGTCAACGCTGCTCGGCGCTGCGGATCCTCTACGTACAAGAGGACGTGCATGACAAGCTGATGCACATGCTCTCTGGTGCGCTGGATGCGCTGGTCATCGGCGATCCTTGGCGGACAGATGTCGATGTCTCCCCGGTGATCGACGGCGACGCACAGGCCGACGTCATGGGCTACATAGCAGGGCACAAGGCAGCGGGAAGTCTGGTCAAGACCCTAACCGCACCAAGCGAAGGGACCTACGTGACGCCTGCCATCGTCAAGGTGGGCGGGATTGCCGATATGGACCGGGAGATCTTTGGCCCGGTGTTGCATGTCGCCACTTTCAAGGCGAAGGACATCGACAAGGTCGTCGATGAGATCAACGCTCGCCAATACGGCCTAACCTTTGGCCTGCACACCCGGATCGACGATCGGGTCGAACAGATCATCGACCGTATCGAAGTCGGCAACTGCTACGTCAACCGCAACCAGATCGGAGCCATTGTCGGCAGCCAGCCCTTCGGCGGAGAGGGGCTTTCGGGAACCGGCCCCAAGGCCGGTGGTCCGCTTTATCTCACGCGCTTCCGCAGGATTGGCAAAGCCGAGAGCCACGCCGCGCCCGAGGGCACGGAGATTTCCAAACCGGCCCTTGAAGAGGCCCTCGCCACGCTCGACGCGCGCAATTGGGCAGCCCGTGTAGATCGCGTGCATGTCCTACGCACCTCGCTGAGCGGGAAATCGGGTGTAGTGCGAAAGGCGCTGACCGAAACCGCCGCATTCGACATGTCGCCACAGTCGCTGCCCGGGCCGACGGGTGAAAGCAACCGTCTGCGCATGTTCCCACGCGGAAAAGTTCTGTGCCTCGGCCCTACCCCCGAAATCGCCTTGGCCCAGTCAGTTCAGGCACTGGGAGCCGGATGCGGAGCGCTGGTTGTGACTCCGGGTGCCTCGAATGCGATTAAGGAACTGGCGGCCGCTGGCGCACCTGTGCTGGCAATAGACGGCACCGTTTCGTCAGAAACGCTTCAGTCCCTACTGCATGTCGCCTTGGTCGCCGCCTCAGGGAAATCCGACTGGACTCGGAACTTGCGGATCGCATTGGCCCTTCGTACAGGCCCCTTAGTCCCACTGGTCACCGAAACCATTTCACCAGAGCGCTATGTCTTGGAACGTCATCTTTGCATCGATACAACGGCCGCTGGCGGCAATGCCAGCCTACTGGCGTCGTCGTCCTAAGCCACAAGAGCGAAGTCCGAACAAGGAAATTGACTGACGTTGCGCGCCGAGTTTCGCATGGCATCACGTGCGGATTGGACGACGCAAATCATGGCCTCGATCTGACAAGAAGTTCCGCTGCCGCGTGATGGTGACCTGAGCCCCTGAATTTCCTCCAGCTTTGTGTAGAGTCTGCCCAACTGAAGGACGGACAACTGAAGACGAGATTCACCGACGAACAGATCATTCAGATGATCAAGGAACAGGAAGCTGGCGAGAAGACGGCTGACGTGTGCAGGCGCTATGGGATCAGCCAGGGCA
>NZ_FXZK01000054.1 GCF_900184895.1 Flavimaricola marinus | reverse complement strand
CCGCACATGATCTCGATTCGGTTGCGGCGTTCGAACCAACGCTTGTCATATCTGACGGTTGTCTTGCGCCGTTTTCGATGGGAATACAGGTGCCTATCCCTTTGCCTTTCAACGCCTCTCTGAACCAATCTGCATCATAGCCACGATCCCCGAGCAGCCAGTCGACGTCTGGCAAGCTGCTGAGCAACGCTCGCGCGTGGATGTAGTCGCAGACCTGACCATCTGCGACGAACAAGTCGAGTGGTCGACCCTGGCAGTCGCAGACGGCATGCAGTTTTGCGCTCCATGCCCCCTTCGTCCGGCCAATCAGGCGTCCACGCCCCCCTTTTTGACGTCCAAGCTGGTCGCGGTGCGGTGCGCCTTCAGGTAGGTCGCACCGATCATCACGATCTCCTCTTCACCATGTTCCGTGACAGACCAGCCATGATCCGAGCAACGACACCCTTGTCTCTCCACCGCTTCCAACGGCTGCACAGCGTCTTGTATGGACCGTAGCAGCGGGTCCGTCGCGCCAACCCAAGCCATTGCGATTGAAGAAGATAATCCCACTCAAAACACGCCTGTCATCAACGCGTGGCTTGCCGTGGGGCTTGGGGAAGAAAGGTGCCAGACACGCCATCTGAGCATCCGT
>NZ_FXZK01000040.1 GCF_900184895.1 Flavimaricola marinus | reverse complement strand
TACAACACCGTCAGGCCGCACAGCGCACTAGGCTATCGCCCACCCGCGCCAGAAAGCATCGTCACAATGGACCAGAGGCCCACGATGCACTAACAATCAAACCGGACCACCCGATGGGGGCACGCCATGTTCAGTCACGCCGATCTGTCTGATCGCATCGAGACGCGGCATGCCTTGTCCTGTCAGAACCTCAACTTGTCTTAAATTCGTAACAATCTCTTCGAGCTTGGGGCGCTTGTTTGCCATTGATGGTTCTCAGTTTCCTAAACATAGGGGCGGACCACTTCATATGGGGAGGCTCAAGGTGGAAGCCCATCGGACCTTATATTACCATCAAACGTTTTAGGTCCTAGACAACGCACGGCGAGACATTTAACCGTATGTTAACGTTTGAGGACGGCGAAGGGACAGGCTGTCCTTTTGCGGGGACGCGGATTTGGGTGACGAGGGGTTCGGATGATCAATCTTAAGCAGCTTTTTGTAATGAGTACTCTGGCGTTTCTGGCGGCAACAGCATCGAGCGCTTCAACAGTTGTTGTGAACGGTAGCTTTGAGGATTTGGGGGGGCAGTCTCTCAATAGCAGTGGTTGGAACCATTTTTCCTCAATTCCAAGCTGGACGGGCCAGCCGAATGTGGAAGTCCAGTCTAATGCTACTCTTAGCGGGATCGATGCTCAGGACGGTGTGAGCTATGTTGAACTGGAAACCAATCAACAAGCAGGTATCAGTCAAGATATTTTTCTAGAAGCCGGAGCATATAGCTTGAGCTTTTTCTACAGTCCGCGCATAGATGAACAACAGACAACTACCAATGACATGAGTTTCTCAATTGATGGTTTGCTAAGTGGCTACGTGATAGGTGCGCCAAATCCTGACTTCCAATGGGGTGAATGGACAGAGGTTACAAGCACGTTTTTGGTTGCTGATGGTGGGTACTATACACTGTCCTTTAATGCGTTTGACAGTTCGTCTTACATCGACTGCCCCAACTGCGGCGCGTTGATCGATAACGTGAGAATTTCGGTAGTACCCTTGCCGGCTTCGGCCTTGTTGCTGCTGCTGGGGCTCAGTGGCCTTGGCGCAATACGAAAGCGTAGACTGATTCCATCGATTGCTCCATCTTGAATGAGGGTATTCTCAGGTTGTCTTGTTCCTCTCTCAGTTTTCCGATCTTTTCACCCTAATCAACCTCCCGTATCGCCCCGAGAAATTGTGCTAGAAGCACAAGGGCCTGGCCATTGATCTCGAACATCGGGTTCAATTGGTGCGCAAGTTTCGGCGCGTCGGACCTCTGTATTTGGGGGATAACCTTAGACCCGACTTCCCCCGAGCGATTGGGTCAATCCGTTTTTTTTGCGCCTATGCGGCTCTAGTTTCCAGTCTCAATTTCGGTCAATGTTCTTGCGGCGTGAGATGGCCGAGTGTCGGGTCGGTTGCGGTTGTAGTACTCCTTCCAGTCGATGACTTTTTCCCGGACCTCGGCCAGCGACGAGAACAGGAACTCGTGGAAGAGCCCGTCTCGGAAGTTGCCATTTAACGACTCTACGAATGTGTTTCGCGTGGGCTTACCGAGCGCGATGTAGTGCCAGACCATCCGGGTCGCATGGCATCATCTGAGCGCGGCCATGCAGGTTCTTTCCGTCCCATTGTCGCTGACAATCGTTCTGGGGCCTGCCGCCTCGGGCCATGGCCTTCGTCAGATCCCGAATGACGCGAACTCCGAGAGCGACGTCTGCGACAAACGCCAGGCATTCGCGGCTGAAGTCATCCACGATGGCAAACCCCCGGAACATTCGTCCGTCGGTGAAGGCGTCCGAGACGAGATCCCGGCGCCAGCGTTCATTCGGTCGCTCCGGCATCGGCATCTATCTGCGCCTGCCCAGAGACCGCTTCCGACAGCCGCGCTTATTATCTGCAGCTTCTCCTCGCAGTAGATTCGCCTCAGCTTCTTCTAGTTCACCCGTCGATAGCCGAACTGTCGGCGCTCCGCGGCCACCTGCTTCATTGCCTGCCGCAGTTCGCCACCGTCCGGGCGCACGCATTGACACCGAACGCTGGGCCGGTATACGCTCAGAATTGATCACGCCGCCGATGGCTTACCTCATGCGTCTCGCACAGATGTTCCACCGCCTTACGCCTAACAGCGGGTGTTACCACTTTCGCGAGACGACATCCCTCAACATCGGGTTAGCAATCAGCGCTTCGGCCAACAGCTTCTTCAGATTGCGTGCATCAGACTCCTCCAAGCCGCGAAACTTCGCCTTCCATTTGTAGAACGTCGCCGAGTTGGATCCCCAATGCTCCCGGCAGGCATTTGCCGTCGCCGCAAAGCTCTCCTGCCGCTTCAGGATTGCGTTGATCCGCTCCTTGCTGAACCGTGATCGCTTCATTCCACCTGTCTCCTCGTTCGGGACCGACACTACCTCAAATTGGAGGATAAAACGGGGCTCAGGTCACGGGTAAAATCTGGACAGCTCCCTAAGCCCCAGACTCATTGATCTTCAAAGCCAGAACATGATGGTTGCCGCGAGTGCGACGGCGGACAGGAAGATCTTGGCGCATCTGTCATAGCAGGTTGCGACTCTGCGCCAGTCTTTTAGGCGACCGAACATGATCTCGATGCGGTTGCGGTGGCGATAGCGCCGTTTTGTCGTAGCGAACAGCTTTGCCGCGTGACT
>NZ_FXZK01000016.1 GCF_900184895.1 Flavimaricola marinus | reverse complement strand
CGTTCAGAGCAAAATAAGCTCTGTTATTCTCTCTATCGATGACATCCTGTCGCGGGATGGAGCAGCCCGGTAGCTCGTCAGGCTCATAACCTGAAGGTCGCAGGTTCAAATCCTGCTCCCGCAACCAAAGCCTCGAAGCAGCCTCGGTTCAAAGCCGGGGCTTTTTGCTGTCAAAACCCCAGAAAAAACTAAGTCTGTGCTGCATCAAAAGCCAGAAAGACGCCCACTACGAGGGCACGAGCAGAAAAACGTGTGATCGGGCTCCAGAGGGTCAGCCGCTAAAGAGCGGTTTGCGGGATCGACAAGTGTGGCCGACACATTGTGCACGTCGCATTGATACACCTCCTCCAAATTGGGATGCACTCGAACCGGTGTCCGGGCAGGCACTAACCACGATTATCGCCTCACTATCATTCACAAGCACGGAACCATGGAGCCGCGCGCCGGTTAGTCCAGCGAGCTTGGCTATTTTGAGAGGTTTCCCGTGCAGACACATCTGACAATTAACGGCACGCAGCGACGATTGGACCTCGATCCAAGGACGACGTTGCTCGATGCTTTGCGTCATCATCTTGGTCTGACCGGTAGCAAGAAGGGCTGCGATCATGGTCAGTGTGGCGCATGCACTGTCATGGTCAACGGGAGACGGATCAATGCCTGTCTGACGCTTGCGTGCATGCATGACGGCGACGAGGTCACGACGATCGAAGGGATCGGCCAGCCGGACGACCTTAGCCCATTGCAGCAGGCGTTCGTCAGCGAAGACGGTTTCCAATGTGGCTATTGCACCCCCGGCCAGATCTGTTCGGCCACGGCGATGCTGCAAGAGATCAGCGATGGCTGGCCCAGTCATGTGACAAGCGACCTCGCGGGAGAGGCAGAGCTCACTTCTGACGAAATTTCGGAGCGGATGAGCGGTAATCTTTGCCGGTGCTCGGCCTATCCAAATATCGTGCAGGCGATCCACAAAGCCGCGGGGAAAAACGCATGAGACCTTTCGACTATAGACGCGCAGAGAGCATCGAGGCCGCGCCTCGCCAAGCCGCAGCCGGCGCCGCATTCATCGCCGGTGGCACCAATCTGCTGGATCTGATGAAACTCGAGGTCATGGCCCCTGAGACCTTGATCGACATCAACCGGCTTGAGCTCAACCAGATGGAGGACACTGCCGACAATGGCCTGCGCATCGGCGCGTTGGTGACCAACAGCGATCTTGCCAACGACCTTCGCGTCAGGCGCAACTGGCCGGTGCTCAGCCGCGCTCTGTTGTCGGGTGCGAGTGGCCAGTTGCGCAACAAGGCGACCACGGGGGGCAATTTGCTCCAACGGACCCGGTGCCACTATTTCCAAGACCGCACCATGCCCTGCAACAAACGCGAACCCGACTCCGGCTGTGCGGCGAGAGAGGGTGTCAATCGGGGCCTCGCCGTGCTGGGCACGTCTGAGCATTGCATCGCGACGCATCCCAGTGACATGGCCGTGGCCATGCGTGTGCTTGGGGCGGATGTGGAGACCCTGAAAGAGGACGGCACGACCCGTCGGCTCGATCTGGATGAACTCTACCTCCTCCCCGGCGACCGACCGGATCGCGAAACAGTGCTGGAGCCCGGGGAGCTGATCACCGCTGTCCTGCTGCCCCCGCCGATCGGCGGCCGTCAGACATACCGGAAGGTGCGCGATCGCGCGTCCTATGCGTTTGCCTTGGTGTCCGTTGCCGGGATTGTGGCCATGCAAGAAGGTCGCATCGCCGCGGCCAATCTGGCCTTTGGTGGTTTGGCTCCGAAACCCTGGCGAGATCCCGGAGTGGAGGACGTGCTCGTCGGCGAGACACCCTCCGAGGCGCTCTTCAACGAAGCAGCAGACATTTTGTTGTCCGAGGCTCAGGGCTTTGGCGGCAACGATTTCAAACTCCCACTCGCCCGCCGCACGCTCGTGTCGGTGGTGTCGGAGTTGACGCAGGAGACCCAATCATGACCGAGTATCTCAAGATGGATGCCCCGGCGACCGAGAGACGGCTGGACGATATGGCGCAAGGCCTCGTGGGTGCACCGCTCGACCGGCCAGAGGGGCCACTCAAAGTGACCGGTTCTGCAACCTACGCAGATGAATGGCAGATCGACGGCATGGTGCATGGCGTCATGGTCCGCGCGCCGGGCAACAGCGGTCGGGTTGTCCTGACCAACAGCGATGCCGTTGCAGAGATGCCCGGCGTTCTAGCGGTGATCCAGGACGACCGACTGCTGCGCAATCCCGCCCAAGGCACCGCCGACGCCGCCCCCATTCAAGGCGCCCGACACGCGGCCTATCATGGCCAGCTGATCGCCGTCGTGGTGGCCGAAACCTTTGAACAGGCCCGTCATGCGGCTCAGTCGCTGCAGGTGACGCTCGAGGATGCCGAGATGGTGCCTGTCGATCCGGCAACCGCCGCGACCGAGCCGCGGGAAAATCAGGCGTTGGATCAAGGTGATCTGGAAGCTGCCATGCAGCAGGCGGCCTGTCGCGTGGATGTGGTCTATACCACCCCATCGCATTCCAGCTCCGCGATGGAGCCGCACGCCTCGATCGCATCGTGGGACGGCGAGGAGTTGACCCTTCGCGGCAGTTATCAAATGCTGAAATACAATCGCAATGAGTTAGCGGATTCACTTGGTGTCCATCCTGACCGGGTCCGCATCGTTTCGCCCTATGTGGGCGGCGGTTTTGGCTCCAAACTGGGGCTGGCGCCGGAGGCCGTCGCCGCCTCCATCGCCGCGAAGCAACTGGGCCGGCCGGTCTCTGTGGCGCTGCAACGCCCGCAGGTCTACGAAGCCACGATGCGCCGGTCCGAAACCCGCCAGAGGGTGCGTCTGGCCGCCGATGCCGCCGGTCGTCTGATCGGCCTCGGCCACGATGCGCGGGTTTCGAACCTCCCCGGAGAGACCTTCGCCGAGCCGGTCCTGCAGGCTTCACATTTCCTGTATGCCGGGGCCAATCGCAAGATGTCGCTGGAATTGGCGCGCCTGCATCGGCTATGCGCCGGTTCGGTTCGGGCACCGGGCGAGGCGGTGGGCGTCACGGTTCTGGAAAACGCAATGGATGAACTTGCGCAGGAGATGGGAATCGACCCGGTCGAACTCCGACTGCGCAACATCCCCGACGAGGACCCGGAGAGCGGTAAGGCCTTTTCCTCCCGAAGATTCCGCGATGCGCTGGAAAGCGGGGCAGAGGCCTTTGGCTGGGCCGATCGCCCCGGTGTGAAGGAACGCCGTGAGGGCGAATGGCTGATCGGATATGGCATGGCGTCGGCGGCACGCATCAACGTGCTGAAGGAAAGCGAGGCCCGCGTGACCTTGTTGCCGGACGGCACAGCGCGGGTCGAGACCGATATGACCGATATCGGCACCGGCACCTATGCGATCCTCGGCCAGATTGCGGGAGAGATGCTCGGGCTGCCCTATGAGAAGGTCGATGTCCGCCTCGGCGATACCACTCTGCCACCGGCAGCCGGCTCTGGCGGCTCTTGGGGGGCGTCCTCCAGCGGGACTTCGGTCTACCTCGCCTGCGAAGCGATCCGCCGTCAACTGGCCGAGCGTCTCGATGTCAGCGAGCCGGACCTGATGCTGAAAGATGGTTGCGTCACCTATGCCAACCAGACCAAATCCCTGACCGAAGTGCTTGGGGGTGACGAGATCGCAAAGCTGGGACACGTCGTGCCTGGCGAGACCTCCAAGGCTGTCCGGCAGGCCACCTTTGGCGCCTACTTTGCCGAAGTGGCGGTGCATGCGGCCTCCGGCGAGACCCGCGTGCGTCGCATGCATGGCAGTTTCGCCGCTGGCCGCATTCTCAATGCCAAGACTGCGCGATCCCAGTGTCTTGGCGGCATGACTTTTGGCATTGGTATTGCGTTGACGGAGGAAATGGCCTTCGATCCGCGCGATGGGCATGTGACGAACAGCAACCTTGCCGAATACCACATCCCGGTGAACGCCGATGTGCCGCAGCTTACGGTCGAGCTGTTGGAGGAGCGCGATGACTGGGCAAGTCCGCTACAGGCCAAAGGCATCGGCGAGCTTGGCATCTGCGGCGCGGCGGCGGCGATCACCAATGCAATCTACAACGCCACTGGCGTGCGAGTTCGGGACTATCCGGCCACGTTGGACAAGGTCATTGCGGGGCTGTGACTGGTGGATGGGTCGGGCAGGCCCTGTATGCCGACCTGATACCGCCAATATTGACCGACCATTGCGACCGGCAATCTGGCGATGAGGTCCGGCTCAGGTGACACGGCGGCTTGACAGCTCTGTTTGGTGGTTTCTCAGTGGCGGTTTCCGACTGACCCGCGGTGCGCTTGTTGCTTTGCGGATCGGTCGGCCAAGCAGACACTCGAGCTGGGCATCATTAGCGATGGGGCGGACGCCGAGGATGCGTAAGCGGAAACCGTTTTACAGCGGACCCTTTGCGGCAGCGCCTTTGGCGCAGGTCGAGACGGCCTTGCCCACAGAGGCGGCAGTTTCGAACGACGGGGCTTTGTCTGGCGTTCGTCAAGTGGATCGGCGTGGGTGACAGGCACTCGTTGACGTGGTGTTGAAACACTCCGCACGACCACTATAGTCGAGAGACCCGGGGGGCGGAGCGAGGGCCGGTGATGTCTGACAAACGATCCCATACCGACAAGGTGCTAGAGGCGACGTATTCCTCGTCGGCAGCCGCATTGTCGCAGATCGCGGCGAGTTGGCATCGGTCCATCATGAAGCACGGCCTTACTCCGGACGAGCATCGCGCCCCGGAGCGGATCACACAATCCGAGCTGGATGAGCGCCGCAAAGTCCTCGACAAATTTCTCATGGTGGCTGCTCCGCGTCTGGATAGCCTCTTTTCGCTGGTGGGCCAGTCGGGCTGTGCCGTCCTGCTCACCGATGCGGATGGTGTGGTTCTGGATCAGCGCATGGCGGAAGCGGATGCACCCACCTTCGAAGCCTGGGGCCTCTGGGCCGGCACGGATTGGAGCGAGGAGCGCGAAGGCACCAACGGTATTGGCACATGCCTGACCGAACGACGCCGCGTGATCATCCATCAGGGAGAGCACTTCCACGCGCGCAACACCAATATGAGCTGCATCGATGCGCCGATCTATGGTGCGGACGGGCGCATCGTGGCGGCACTGGACGTGTCGTCCGCCCGTGCCGATCAGACGGAAGCGTTCAACCGGCTGATCGGGGCGCAGGTCGCACAGACGGCTCGGGCGATCGAAGAGGCCAACTTTCGCGCCGCCTATACATCTGCCCGGATCATCGTGGCCGAATGCGATGACGCGGAGGCCGCGAGCCTGTTGGCAGTCGACGACGACGACCTTGTCATCGGGGCAACCCGAGAGGCCCGCCGGACCTTCAACCTGGCGGGAACGGGCCCGCTCACCGCGCTTCCTGCGGCGGATATTCTCGGCCGTGAAGACGGGCCGACGGGGTTTGAGCGGGCGGAACGGGCTGCCGTGATTCGCGCTTTGGCACGGGCGGATGGCAACGTCTCGCAGGCGGCACGGCAGCTTGGGATCGGGCGAGCGACCCTTTATCGGCGGATGAAACGGCTCGGCCTCGACGAAAGCTGAGCAATCTGTCTCAGACCTGAGACACTTTCTCTCAACATTCGATTTCGGCCAGATGACGCAGCCGTTTCGTCGCGTCAGTTTCCTTCTCAATCCGGGTGGAGGACCCGGTGTCACAGGAGGACCCATCATGAAAGATCTCGCACATACCGAAGCCGGCACCTACACGTCGCCGTTCAAGACACGCTACGACAACTTCATTGGCGGCGCGTTTGTCGCCCCGGTGAACGGTCGGTATTTCGAAAACGTCACGCCGATCACCGGCGAAAAGATCAACGACTGCGCCAGATCCGATGCCGCTGATGTCGAGCTGGCGCTCGATGCCGCCCATGCCGCGAAGGCCGCTTGGGGTGCCACATCGTCGACGGAACGCGCCAACATCCTGCTCAAGGTTGCCGATGCCATCGAGGCGAACCTCGATCTGCTGGCAACGGCCGAAACATGGGACAACGGCAAGCCGATCCGCGAGACCACGGCCGCGGATATCCCGCTTTCTGCCGACCATTTCCGGTATTTCGCAGGCGTCTTGCGCGGTCAGGAAGGCTCCATGAGCGAAATCGACGCGGATACGGTGGCCTATCATTACCACGAACCGCTCGGCGTCGTGGGCCAGATCATCCCGTGGAACTTTTCGATCCTGATGGCGGCATGGAAGCTGGCACCTGCGCTGGCCGCCGGCAACTGCATCGTGATGAAGCCGGCAGAGCAGACCCCGGCCGCGATCATGGTCTTGGCAGAAATCCTCGCAGACATTCTGCCCGCCGGCGTCCTGAATATCGTCAATGGATATGGCTCTGAAGTGGGCGCTGCCTTGGCGACATCGAAACGCATCGCGAAGATCGCCTTTACCGGATCGACCGCAACCGGCCGCACCATCATGAAGGCCGCGACCGAGAACCTGATCCCGGTGACGCTGGAGCTTGGCGGCAAGAGCCCCAATCTGTTCTTCTCGGACGTGATGCGCGAAGACGATGCGTTTCTCGACAAAGCCGTCGAGGGCTTTGTCCTGTTTGCCTTTAACCAGGGCGAGGTCTGCACCTGCCCGTCGCGCGCGCTTATCCAGGAAGACATCTACGACGCGTTCATGGAGCGCGTGATCGCTCGGGTGAAGGCCATCAAGCACGGCGACCCACGTGATCCCGAAACCATGGTCGGCGCACAGGCCAGCAAGGCGCAGCAGGAGAAGATCCTGTCCTACTTCACCATTGGCCGCGAAGAAGGCGCCGAGGTTCTGATCGGCGGTGAGGCCGCTCAGTTCAACGGCGAGCTTGCTGGCGGCAACTACATTCAGCCGACGATCCTGAAAGGCCACAACAAGATGCGGGTCTTCCAGGAGGAGATCTTTGGCCCTGTGGTGTCTGTGACCACGTTCAAGGACGAGGCCGAAGCATTGGCGATTGCCAACGACACGATGTACGGCCTCGGGGCCGGGGTGTGGTCACGTGACATGAACACATGCTACCGGGTCGGCCGCGCGATCGAGGCTGGTCGCGTCTGGGTCAACAACTACCACGCTTACCCGGCTCATGCTGCCTTCGGTGGCTACAAGCAGTCGGGAATCGGTCGCGAGAACCACAAGATGATGCTGGATCACTACCAGCAAACCAAGAACCTCTTGGTGAGCTACAATCCCAACAAGCTCGGGTTCTTCTGAGCCGAGTGACGAAGGCCCCCGCGCGATGAGCGCGGGGGCCTTTTTACATGCCGTTGGTGAAACGTGCCGCGATTTGCATCGCTTTCAATCGCTCGAGTGCCGGGGGGCTTTCCCCGGCACCCGCATTTCCAATCACACGTCGAGAAACACCGTCTCGTTGTCGCCCTGCACCCGAATGTCGAACGTGTACGTGCTGCCATCGCGCGAGGCGATCATGGTGCTCCGCCGTTCTGGTGGACCCACGAGGTTGAGCACTTGATCCTCGGCGTTTGCGTCCGCTTCGTCCGAGAAATACATTCGGGTGCTGAGCCCGAGATTGATCCCTCGCGCCACGAGCCAAAGGCTGATGTGCGGTGCCATCAACTTGCCGTTGCGCCCCATGACGCGACCGGGTTTGACGGTCTCGAAGGTAAAGCGACCGGTATCGAAGTCCGAGATCGCACGACCCCAGCCGACAAAGCCCTCTTCGACGTCTCCGGCACCGGGATAGACGCCGTCGGCATTGGCCTGCCACGTCTCGATCAGGATGTCTTTGATCGGGGCACCGATCCCGTCGTAGACGATGCCTGTCACGGTGATCCGCTCGCCCTTGGCATTCGGGCCGGCGATGTCGTGCCCCAGCTCCTTGCGGTAGATGTCAAAGCCAGCCGCTCCCGGCGCCAGGCCGATGTGGACGTAGGGTCCAGCGGTTTGAGAGGCGGTTTCCTTGAGGTAATTGAGTGATTGCACCATGATCAGTTCCCCTCGGGCCGATTTTCAAAGAAGGTCGAGCGCTGGCCGCGCAGGACGATGTCGAATTTGTACGCGATGGTGTCGAGCGGAATGGTTTCGTTCAGATCGAGCGCGGCGACCAGTCCGTCGATGGCCCGCTGGTCGGGGATCGCATTGATGATGGCGCATTTGGGAATGAGCGGATCGCCTTCGAAATACATCTGAGTGATCAGCCGCTGAGCGAAGGCCGGGCCAAAGACCGAGATGTGGATATGCGCGGGCCGCCAGCTGTTGATCCAGTTCCGGAAGGGGTAGGCACCCGGCTTGATCGTCCGGAACATGTAGCGTCCTTCAGCATCGCTTAGGACCCGGCCGCAGCCCCCGAAGTTGGGGTCGATGGGCGCGAAGTAGGTGTCGTTCTTGTGCCGATAGCGGCCGCCGGCGTTGGCCTGCCAGACTTCGACCAGAGTGTGCGGAACAGGGCGGCCGTTTTCGTCGAGCACGCGCCCGTGCACGATGATCCGCTCTCCGATCGGATCGCCTGTCTTGGCATAATTGCGGATCAGGTCGCAGTCGATCGGGTCGATGACGTCGTGGCCGAAGCGTGGTGCGGTCAGCTCGCTTTGCGTCATTTCCAGTGACAACGGCGCCAGATTAGGCGACCGATTTACTGACGATTTGTAGTTTGGCGTGTAGGCAGGCGGCTGCCAGACGCGGTCGCGTTGAAAAAGTTCTGCGGTCATTGTCCGTTCCCTTCCATTTCGGCATAAGTCTTTTTGGCCAATTTGATGGCATGATTGGCAGCCGGCACGCCGGCGTAGATTGCCACATGTTGAAATGCTTCGATCACATCCTGCTTTGTCGCGCCGGTATTGGCGGTAGCCCGGATGTGCATTGGAATTTCTTCAAAGTTCTTGGTGGCGGCCAAGAGCGCCAGCGTCAGCATCGACCGGTCCCGCAGGGAGATTCCGTCCGAGGCCCAAACGGTGCCCCATGCGCTTTCCGTAATGAGAGATTGAAACGGCGTGTCGAAATCGCTCTTGGCGGCTTCGGCCCTGTCGACATGCGCGTCGCCGAGCACCTTGCGCCGAACGGCCATTCCGCTTGATTTCCGGTCTTGCATCTTTTGCTCCTTCGTAGAGGCGTGTTCAGTATGGCAGGCCGACGTAATTCTCGGCCATAGCCTTTTGCGCCGACGCATTCGTGCGCAGGAATTCCAGCTCGGCCACCTGCATCTTGATGTCGAATTCCGATTGATCCGGATAGCGATGCAGCAGCGAGGAGAACCACCAGCTGAAACGCTCGGCCTTCCAGACGCGGGCCAACGCCTTGGCGGAATAGCCGTCGATGCCGCTTGTGTCGCCGCTTTCGTAGAATTGCCTCAGCCCGTTGTAGAGGTAATGCACGTCGGAGGCGGCCGTGTTCAATCCCTTGGCCCCTGTAGGCGGCACGATATGCGCCGCGTCACCGCAGAGGAACAACCGCCCCCACCGCATCGGCTCTGTCACGAAGGATCGCAGCGGGGCGATGGATTTCTCGATGGTCGGGCCGGTAACAAGCGCCTCGGCGTATTTCTCGGGGATGCGCCGTTTGAGCTCTTCCCAGAAGGCGGTATCGGTCCAGTCACTGGGTTTGTCGGACAGCGAGCACTGGATATAGTAGCGGCTGAGATTTTCATTGCGCATGGAACACAGGGCAAAGCCGCGCTGCGATGTCGAATAGATCAATTCATGCGCTACGGGCGGTGTTTCGGACAGGACGCCGAGCCAGCCGAATGGGTAGACCTTTTCATATTCCCGACGCACGTCGAGCGGGATGGCTTGGCGGCTGACGCCGTGAAAGCCGTCGCAGCCGGCAATGAAATCGCAAGAGATCCGGCGCGTCTCGCCGCCTACGGTATAGCTGACCGAAGCATCATCCGTATCGGCGCCGTGGATCTGCACGTCGTCGACTTCGAATTCGATTAGACCGCCTGCTTCTTCGCGTGCTTTGTAGAGATCGCGCGTCACTTCGGTTTGACCGTAGACCATGACCGAGTGGCCCGTGTGTTCAGGGAAATCGATCCGGAATATCTCGTCGCCATAGGATATCAGGGTACCGTCGTGCGGGTAGCCTTCGGCCTCCATCCTGTCGGAAACGCCGGCTTCCTGCATCAGCGCGAGCAAGCCTCTTTCGAGAACGCCCGCCCGGATCCGGCTGAGCACGTAGGACTTGGTTTTGCGCTCCAGCACGATCGAAGAGATCCCGCGCACGTGCAGGAGCTGCGAGAGCAAAAGCCCCGACGGCCCTCCGCCGATGATGACCACCTGAGTTTCCAATTTGCATCCTCCCTTTGGCGTCGACTATTCAGCTTTCCAAATGGTAATGTAAAATGACATAATGATGCTTTTAGTTGCCCTTTTGGAAAGTTGATGGACCGAAGGATCAAATTCCGCCATTTGGAGGCCTTCGTGGCCATCGCCAGGGCCAAGAGACTGAACCGCGCGGCGGAGCAGTTAAACCTGACCCAGTCTGCGATTTCGAAGACCTTGAAGGACCTCGAAGACATTCTGGGGGTCACATTGATCCTGCGCGGTCGAGCGGGAGTGAGCCTTACGGATCAGGGTGAAATTTTTCTGCAATACGCAGAGCAGAGCACTGGTGCCTTGCGGCAGGGGCTGAACAGCATTGCCAAACTGGACGCCGGCGGTGCCGCGACCCTGCGCGTGGGTGTCTTGCCCAGCATTGCGGCGAGCGTGGTGCCATTGGCGACGGAACGCTTTCGCGCCCAATCTCCCGACACCGAGTTGAGTATCCAGGAAGGCGCTCATGCTACCCTGACCGACAGGCTCCGCGCGGGCGAGCTGGATCTGGTCGTCGGGCGCTTGGGCCGGCCGGACACAATGGTCAGCCTGTCCTTCTCTCAACTCTATTCTGAAACCGTCGTCGTCGTCGTCGCACCTGATCATCCGCTGATCCATGCGACCTCGCTCGACCAGTTGTCGGAGACTTTGGTCATTTATCCTCCCAAGGACGCGGCTGTGCGCCCGCTTCTGGCGCGGGCGATGATCGCGGCTGGCCTGCCGCTGTTTCAGAACCGCATCGAAAGCGTATCCGCCGCGTTCGGGAGGGCGATGGCCTTGGGGCCGTTGCGGGCGGCGTGGTTTATCTCGCGGGGGGTGGTGGCAGAGGAACTCGCGCAAGGAACTCTGATCGCCTTGCCCATCGACCTGAGATCGACGGAGGGCCCTGTCGGGATCATGGCAAGGTCAGAGGAACGTCCGTCGGCCGTTGCGCGCTTGTTCCGGCAAGCCCTGATCGAAGTGAGCGCCGCCCGGCCCGCTGGCTAGTCGGAAGGTCGTGCGATACGGGTCCTCGCAGGGTGATGCGCTCGAGTGTTTTCCGCCGGCTTGGGGGGCGGGCCGATCCGATTGAGCCTCAGATCATTCCTGTCGCGGCGCGAATTTCCTCGTCTGGTTCGACCAAGTCGGAGGAATGCGACCCGGTTTGAGCAATAAACCGCCGTTTACCAGCATCGCCGCTCATATTCCGCGTGACCGGCATTGAAGTAGTAGGCTCCGGTCAGAGACGGTATGGTCGTATCCGCCTCGGCGTAGCTGGCGAGGTTCGACCGAACCTGTGGCTGACCGCCGGAGTTGGCGACCGTCAGTTCGTCGAGGGTTCCCCCTAATTTCTGACGCAGGGTTCCGGAGAATTGAAGCCCCGGCGAGGGTGTGAACCGCCCGGTCAGATCGACGCCGATATCGGCCAGAAGGCCGCTCTCTGGCGATGATATGCTGGCTGAAACAGATGGCGTGATCGCATAATCGAACCGAGGGTAAGCGGTGTCCACCGGCGAAAGCTCATAGGCCGGGGTGCCGATGTCGGCCCTGATGAAACTCGTCCACGCTCCGTCGAGGTCATGTTCCAGCGCCTCGACGTCGCCTCGGTTCAGGCGCACGTTGCTGATCCGCAGCCCGTTCTCGACCAACACGATGTCAAAGACCTCTACGCGGGCCGGCATCGTCCGGCTAAGGGCGCGTGCGGTTCGGCCAATGGCGCGGGCGGCAACGGTATGGTCCCGGTTTTCGACTTCGACCCGAGCGGTTTGCCCCTCGATTTCGATGGCGTGCAGCGAAAGGCCCTGGCTCGTCAGGGCTAGGGAGAGATCGGACTGCATGTCGTTCTCAGGGCGCGTCAAGGGGCGAGTGCCTCGGACCTGAACTGGCAACGGCGCCGAGCCGATGCTCTGACCGACGGGCGGAGACCGTGGATCGAGCGCATAGGTGAACTGAACCCCGACCTCCGATCCATAGAGGTAGTGGGCTTTTGCTGTCAGAGCCTCGGACAGCGCATAGGACAAGCCGAAGTTGAACGGTGATGTGCGCTCGATACCCGTCGAGCCGGATGCCGCATAGTCGAGGGACGAATACTCTGCGATAAGCCGAAGCCGCTCCGTCGCCTGCCATTCGACGCCGCCGAAATGCGCCGCGTCGCCCCGGAAAGCGTCGCTGAGATCGACGTCATCGTTGCTGGTGCCACCCTTGCTGTCGCGTTCGTCGAAACTGTCGGAAAAGATCGAAAGTGGATTGCCAAAGCTGCCAGCCCCGGCAAGCCGCCCCCAGCCAAGCCCGGCCGTGATGCGGACATCCGTGCTGACGGTTTTGGATGCAGCGATGAATTCGGACCGATATCGGTCGCAGCCGATCAGATCATTGAAACCGATGACGACGGCCGGCCTCCGGGCTGTTTCATCCAGCAATCGGTACTGCAAGGACAGGCTCTGGTCGCTGGAACCACCGGACATGGGCTGTGTGTAGCGAAACGAGGCCGACAGCCGCGGGGTGACCTGAAACGACAGGGTCGCCTGCAGGTCATCGTTCATATACCCCAATCCGAGAGCGAGCTCACCGTCTTGGGCCAGCGTGGCGCTGGGCATTTCGATGAGCCCCGGCGTGCCGAAGGTGGAGTAGCCCTGTGCCAATTGCGGTTCCGCCCGCATCTCGGCGGGTGCCAAGGCAGGGCAGAGCAAGGCTGATATTCCGAGCACAAAAATGTGCTGACGATTACTCAAAATCTGATCCTCTTGGACCCAATACTGAATTGGATTGGTGCCACCCCGATGCAAATGCTAACTCGGTTTAGCCGTTACCCCGATGTGCCGCAATGCATGCCGGCCCAGCTGATGTGGATCAGGGCGGGATGAACTCGGATATGTTACCGCATATCTCGCAATGGAAAATTGTGTAACTTTTTATTGTCCGGTTTCCACGGGTCTGCTATGAATACGGATGACGTCTGGGGCGCATTGGTATTGCGCTGAGCGGGATGTCATCCGGACCGCTGAATTCAAAGGGGGCGAGCCTATGTATGCGCAAATGGTCAAGTCCGAGGCGACGCAGGACGACCCCGCGAAACTGGCCGCGTTTCAGGCGCGGATTGACGCGGGTGAGAAGGTCGAGCCAAAGGATTGGATGCCCGAGGGCTATCGCAAGACCCTGATCCGCCAGATCGGCCAGCACGCTCACTCCGAGATCGTCGGTCAGTTGCCAGAGGGCAATTGGATCACGCGCGCGCCGACACTGGAGCGCAAGGCGATCCTCTTGGCAAAGGTGCAGGATGAGGCCGGGCACGGCCTTTACCTTTACGGTGCAGCTGAAACGTTGGGTGTGTCCCGCGATGAAATGACCGAGATGCTTCTCGATGGTCGGATGAAGTATTCGTCGATCTTCAATTACCCGACCCTGACTTGGGCCGATATGGGGGCTGTCGGCTGGCTAGTCGACGGTGCGGCCATCATGAATCAGGTGCCATTGCAACGCACCAGCTTTGGGCCCTATGCCCGTGCGATGGTGCGGATCTGCAAGGAAGAGAGTTTCCACCAGCGCCAAGGCTTTGACATCATGATGAAGATGGCCGGTGGCACGCCCGCGCAGCGTCGGATGGCGCAGAATGCGCTCGACCGGTTCTGGTTCCCGGCGCTTATGATGTTTGGCCCGTCGGACAAGGACAGCGTCCATTCTGCACAATCCATGGCGTGGAAGATCAAGATGAATACCAATGACGAGCTGCGCCAGAAGTTCGTCGACCAGACTGTCCCGCAGGCAGAATACCTCGGCCTCACCGTGCCGGATGACACTTTGGCGTGGAACGAGGCCAAGGGCGGCTACGATTTCGCGGAGCCGGATTGGGCCGAGTTCTTTGACGTGCTCAAGGGCAATGGTCCCTGCAACGTGGACCGACTGGAGGCTCGCAACAAGGCTTGGGACGACGGTGCATGGGTGCGCGACGCGCTGATGGCCCATGCCGAGAAACACGCAAACCGGGAGGTTGCCGCAGAATGACCCGCAAGGAATGGCCCCTTTGGGAAGTATTCATCCGTGGTCAGCGCGGCCTGAGCCACCGCCATGTCGGTAGCCTGCATGCCGCGGACGCCGAGATGGCAGTGAAGAACGCCCGCGATGTCTATACCCGCCGCAACGAAGGCGTCAGCATCTGGGTGGTGGAGGCTGCCAAGATCACCGCCTCGGACCCCGCCGACAAAGAGGCCATGTATGATCCGGCGGAAAGCAAGGTGTATCGCCACCCGACCTTCTTTGACATCCCCGACGAGATAAAGGCGATGTGATGGACCAACAGACCGCAACCTTCGAATTTCTGTGCAGAATGGGCGACAATACCCTCGTGCTCGGTCATCGCGTGAGCGAGTGGTGCGGCAAGGCTCCGGTCTTGGAAGAAGATATCGCATTGGCGAATGTCGCTCTCGATCTCATCGGTCAGACGCAGATGTGGCTGGGGTTGGCTGCCGAGGTCGAAGGGGCCGGCCGGACTGCGGACGATCTTGCGATGCTGCGCGACGTCTGGGATTTTCGCAGCGCCTTGCTCGTCGAGCAGCCGAATGGCGACTTTGGTCAGACATTGATGCGCCAGTATCTGTTCGACCAATGGCACGTCGCGGTTTTGACGGCCCTGATGGAGTCTGCTGATCCGCGTGTTGCGGATATTGCAGCCAAGTCGGTGAAAGAAGCCCGCTATCACGTCGAAAGGAGTGCCGACCTTGTCATCCGCCTTGGCGATGGCACAGAGGAAAGCCACGGTCGGATGCAGGCCGCGCTGGATAAGCTGTGGCCGTTCTTTGGCGAATTGTTTGACGACGATCCGGTTGATGCGGCGATGGCCGAAGCCGGGATCGCGCCATTGCCGTCAGGTTTGAGGGCGGATGTCGATCAAGAGGTTGCTGCCGTCATGGCGCAGGCGACTCTGGTGATTCCAGCCGATCGCTTTGCCCACAGGGGTGGCAAGACCGGCATTCGTCACAGCGAACATTTGGGTCATATGTTGACACAAATGCAGTGGCTACAGCGCGCCTATCCCGGCGCGACGTGGTAGGATGCGGCCCGAGTTGGCTCAAATCTGGGATTGGCTCGATGCCGTCCCGGACCCAGAGATCCCGGTGATTTCGGTCGTCGACCTCGGTATCGTGCGCGATGTGGCTTGGCATGGCGACATGTTGGAGATCGCCGTGACGCCGACGTATTCCGGCTGCCCCGCAACGTCGGTGATCGCGATGGATATCGAAACGGCGCTGCGTAATCGCGGTGTTTCGGACATTCGGATCAAGACGCAGATCGCTCCTGCATGGACAACCGACTGGCTGTCGGAGAAGGGCAGGGCAAAGCTGGTCGAATACGGGATCGCACCGCCGCGTGCTGCCGGAGGGCCGGAAAGCTGCCCGCGCTGTGGCAGCAAATCCGTCAGCAAGGTCAGCCAATTTGGCTCGACCCCTTGCAAGGCCCATTGGCGGTGCGGCGATTGCCTCGAACCATTCGACTATTTCAAGTGCATCTAGGGGGATCGCCGCCGTGGCCAGATTTCAGACGCTGAAAGTCACCGAAGTCCGCAAGACCATCCGCGACGCGGTGGTGGTGACCCTGGAGCCTGCCAACGGCGAGCGTGTGGACTTCATTCAGGGCCAATACCTGACATTTCGCCGCGATTTTGACGGCACGGAGGTGCGTCGATCCTATTCGATCTGTGCGGGCCGGGATGACGGCGTGCTGCAGGTCGGAATAAAGAAGGTCGATGGCGGCGCGTTTTCGACCTGGGCCAACGAGGATCTCGCCCCCGGCGATCTGCTGGAGGCGATGCCGCCGCTGGGCAACTTCCATGTTCCATTGAACCCGGAACTGCCAAAGACCTACCTCGGCTTTGCGGGTGGTTCCGGGATCACACCGGTTCTGTCGATCATGAAGACGACATTGGCCGCGGAACCACAAAGCGTTTTCACCTTGGTCTATGCCAACCGTGCCCCTAACACGATCATGTTCCGCGAAGAGCTGGAGGCACTCAAGAACCGCTATATGGGCCGCCTGACCATCGTGCATGTGCTGGAAAGCGGCGCCGAAGAGATCGAGCTTTTCTCCGGACGCGTCGATCCGGAAAAATGCGCCGCATTGTTCCAGAGCTGGATTGATGTCGAGTCCGTGGATACGGCGTTCATCTGCGGCCCGGAACCTATGATGCTGGGTATCGCTTCTGCTCTTCGAGAGCATGGCCTGACCGACGATCAGATCAAGTTCGAGCTCTTTGCCAGTGGTCAGCCCGGACGTTTGGCGCGACCGGCCTTGAAGAAGGCAGTTGGCGAAGCGCCCAAGGCGACTTCAGTCACCATGACGATCGACGGTGTCAGCGCCGATTACCAGATCAACAAGGATCAAACGATCCTTGAGGGCGCCTTGGAAAACGCGATTGATGCTCCGTATTCATGCCGGGCAGGGGTGTGCTCGACCTGCCGGTGCCGGATCGTGGAAGGCGAGGTCGAGATGCTGACCAATCACGCGCTGGAGGACGGCGAGATCGATCGTGGCTTTGCCTTGGCTTGCCAGTCTTTTCCGCTGACGGACAGGGTCGTCGTCGAATTCGACCACTAGCCTTTGGGCCGGTTGTCCACCACCCGCCGCGCTTTGCCTTGAGACCGCTCCACCGTGCCGGGTAGGTGCACGATCACTTCGGCCGATACCCCGACGATGCCTTTGATCCGGACTGCGAGGGCATGGGCCGCCGCGGTCCGAGCATCCTCCGGCGCGGCGTCTGGCGTGGCCTCTACGTTGATCCGCATCGCGTCCATGTGCCCTGATTTGAAGAGTTCGATCTGGAAGTAGGGAGCGATCCCGTTGGCCGCCAGAACCTGCTCCTCGATCTGGGTGGGGAACACGTTGACCCCACGCAGGATGATCATGTCATCGCTGCGGCCGGTGATCTTTTCCATCCGACGCATCGAGCGGGCCGTACCGGGCAAGAGCCGGGTGAGATCGCGCGTCCGATACCGGATCATCGGCAAGCCTTCCTTGGTGAGCGTGGTGAACACCAACTCGCCGGTCTGACCGTCAGCAACAGGGTCACCGGAAACAGGGTCGATGATTTCGGGAAAGAAGTGATCCTCCCAGATATGCAGCCCGTCCTTTGTCTCGACGCATTCGTTGGCGACCCCCGGCCCCATGATCTCGGACAGGCCATAGATATCGACGGCGTGCATGTCGAAAGCATCCTCGATTTCGGCGCGCATCGCATTGGTCCAGGGCTCGGCGCCGAAAATCGCCGTGTCGAGGGAAGAGGCACGCGGATCGAGCCCCTGCCGCAGATATTCTTCAAGGATGTTCAGCATGTAGGAGGGGGTGACCATGATCGCCTGCGGTCGGAAATCCTCGATCAGGCTGACCTGCTTTTCGGTTTGCCCGCCCGACATCGGCACCACCGTCGCCCCTAGCCGTTCAATGCCGTAGTGCGCACCGAGGCCGCCCGTGAACAGGCCGTAGCCGTAGGCATTGTGCACCATGTCGCCCCGCTTGACCCCTGACGCTCGCAAGGACCGGGCCACGAGGTCTGCCCAATTCGAGATGTCTTGCGCGGTATAACCTACCACTGTTGGTTTGCCTGTGGTGCCGGAAGAGGCGTGCAGCCGGATGATCTGGTCTCGCGGCACTGCAAAAAGGCCGAAGGGGTAGTTGTCCCTCAAGTCGTTCTTCGTCGTGAAAGGGAAATTGGCGAGGTCTGACAGGCTCTTGAGGTCCGAGGGGTGGACGCCTGCCGCATCGAACCGTTGTTTGTACATCGGCACGTTGTCGTAGGCATGCCGGAGCGACCATTGGAGCCGTTGAAGCTGAAGTCCGGCGATCTCATCGCGGCTGGCGATTTCGATCGGGTCCAGATCCGCCTTGGCGGGTGTCAATGTCTTCATGGCCGGTCTCCTCCCCCTCCGGTTGGTCTATTCGTCGAAGTGCTGCCTGCGAATTGTGCGCGATAGGCCTCGAAATGTCGCAACCAGTTGCCCGTCCGGATTGGTGACAGCGACATCGTAGATCCCGCTGCGACCGCTCTTGGAAATCTCGGTGGCCGTCGCTGTCAGCGTCTCTCCCAGCTTGCCCGGCGCCGTGTAGGTGATCGAGTTGTGCTGCGCCAAGGTTGCTTGATTGCGGCTGTTGCAGGCAAAGGCAAAGGCGCTGTCGGCCAGAGCAAAGCTGATCCCGCCATGACAGACGCCGAGGCCGTTGCAGTGATGGGCTTCGACCTTCAGTTCGACAACGGCGTGCCCTTCGTCCACGTCGACGAGCCGCATGCCAAGCCATTGCGACGCCTTGTCATTGGCCCACATGGCTGCTGCGGATTTCAGGGCACGTTCCTTGGCGGTCATGTTAGCGGCCTTGGAATTTCGGTGCGCGCTTGCCGAGGAAAGCACTGACACCTTCGGCGTAATCCGCGCTTTCGCCGCAGGTCTTCATCATGTCGGCTTCGAGTTCGAGGTGATCGGTCAGGCTGTCAGTCGCAGCGGCCTGAATTGCCTGCTTCGTCAAACCCAAGCCCAATGTCGGGCCATTGGCGAGCTGGGCCGTCAGCGCCCGCGCTTCCTCCATTAGGTCCGCGTCGGGGATCGCTTTCCAGATCAGCCCCCAGTCGGCGGCCTTGGCCGCAGGCAAAGGCTCTCCGGTCAAGGCGAGACCCTTGGCCCGGGCCTCGCCGACCAAGTGCGGCAAGTTCCAGCTGCCGCCCGTGTCCGGGATCAACCCGACCTTTGAGAACGACTGAATGAACTTGGCGCTCTCGGCGGCCAGAACGATATCGCAGGCCAGTGCCAAGTTGGCCCCTGCTCCTGCGGCAACGCCGTTGACTGCGCAGACAATCGGAAACTTGGACGACCTGATCAGGCGCACCAACGGGGCATAGAAACTGCGGACGGTCTGTCCCAGATCAGGTGGCCCATCCATTTTCGATGGATCGCGGTCGCCAAGGTCTTGGCCCGCACAGAAGCCACGCCCGGCACCAGTGAGCAGAACCGCCCTGGTCCCGTCGGTCTGCGCGGACTCGAGAGCCGTGCGCAGGGCATGGTGCATCTCTTCGTTGAAACTATTCAGGCGATCCGGGCGGTTGAGCGTCAGTTCGACCCATTGGTCGTGGGCTTCCACGATGATTGAGTTACTCATTTTTCGCCCTGATGAATTTCCTGTAACTAATTCGTTGCATGGCGGCCAAGCCTGGTCAATAAATATTTAGCACAAACAAGAGGCGGGATCCCCGGATGACCATCAGTAACATCGAAAGCTTCGTCGTTGGCCGTTGGGTTGCTCCGGGCGAGGGGGCTCGCGAGATCGAGAATGCCGTGACCGGCGCAGTGATCGCTCGCGCCGGGAATGACGCGCTCGATGCGGCCGCGATGCTGGAGCATGCCCGCCGAAAAGGCGGAGCGGCGTTGCGCGCGATGACGTTTCACCAGAGGGCCGGCATGATCAAGGCCTTGGCTCTGGCACTGAATGAAAAGAAGCAGGCGCTTTATGACCTGTCGTTTGCCTCCGGCGGCACACAAGCCGACCATATGATCGATATTGACGGTGGGATCGGCACACTCTTCGTCTTTGCATCCAAGGGCCGCCGCGAGATGCCGAACGGGCATGTGTATCTGGATGGAGACACGGAGCAGCTCGGCAAGGCCGGCACGTTTCTGGGCCAGCATGTGTGCACGCCCCTGCAGGGGGCCGCGGTCCACATCAACGCGTTCAATTTTCCGGTTTGGGGAATGCTCGAAAAATTGGCGCCGACCTTGCTGGCGGGCATGCCGGTGATCGTGAAGCCCGCAACGGCGACCTGCTACGTGACCGAGCTGGCCGTACGGATCATGCTGGATGCCGATGTCTTGCCAGAAGGCGCGTTGCAGTTGGTAACCGGCGGGTTGGGCGACACGCTCGATCGTTTGACCTGTCAGGATGTCGTCAGTTTTACGGGCTCAGCCGATACCGCGCTGAAGCTGCGCTCAGCGCCCAATCTCTTGCAGAATTCGGTCCGCTTTATGGCCGAACAGGACAGCTTGAACGCATCCATCCTTGGGCCGGATGTGACGCCGGGAACGCCGGAGTTTGACCTGTTTGTCAAGGAAGTGCACCGGGAGATGACGGCGAAGGCAGGGCAGAAGTGCACCGCCGTCCGACGGATCATCGCGCCTTTAGCGCAGGTCGATGCCGTGATCGGCGCACTGTCCGACCGGTTGGCAAAGACCGTGATCGGCGACCCAAAGGCCGAAGGCACCCGGATGGGAGCTCTGGTGTCCAACAGCCAGAAGCGAGACGTTTTGTCTAAGGCGGCGCTGATTGGAGCGGAGGCGGAGCGTGTTTTCGGCGATCCAGACAACTTTGCCGTCAATGGCGCGGATGCCAATGCCGGAGCGTTCGTCCCGCCGATGCTGTTTCATTGCGCTGATCCGGACGCCGCCCTGCGGGTGCATGACACCGAGGCCTTTGGTCCGGTGTCGACCGTCATGGGATATCGGGATCTGGACCATGCGATTGCCTTGGCAAATCGCGGAGAGGGGAGCCTTGTCGCTTCTGTCATCACCCATGATCCGCAGGTCGCCCGCGCAGTCGTTCTTGGGGCCGGCGCGTTTCATGGCAGGCTCTATTTCAATGACCGCGTCAGCATGAAGGAAAGTACTGGCCACGGTTCTCCCATGCCGCACATGGTGCATGGGGGTCCGGGCCGCGCCGGGGGCGGCGAGGAACTGGGCGGCATTCGGGGCGCCATGCATTACATGCAGCGGACGGCCATTCAGGGCAGCCCGGACATGCTGACCGCGATTGGCGAGACGTGGGTGCCGGGATCGACACAGAGCGCACCGGAGGCCCATCCGTTCACCCGCACGTTCGAGAACCTGCAGCTTGGGGATACGCTGACGACCGCGTCGCGCGAGGTGTCGCTGGAGGATATTGAAACCTTTGCCAATTTCACCGGCGACACCTTCTATGCTCACATGGATCAGGCCGCTGCCGAGCGAAATCCTTTCTTTCCCGGCCGGGTTGCGCATGGATATCTGCTGATCAGCTTCGCTGCCGGATTGTTCGTCGAGCCTGCCGAGGGCCCTGTTCTGGCCAATTCGGGCCTCGAGAACCTGCGCTTTCTCAAACCGGTCGAGCCGGGCGACAGCATCAAGGTCGAGTTGACCGTCAAGAAGAAGACCCCGCGCAATACGGAGTATGGAGAAGTGCGCTGGCATGTTTCGATGACAAATCAGGCCGATGAGCTGGTGGCGGTCTATGATTTGCTGACCATGAACGCATATGGCACATAGCAGCCGACACAGAGCCTGACCTGCCGATAAACAGCGAGTGACCGCCATGACTGATCGTTTCGAAACGGCGGTTGATCTTTTGATCGGGGAGAAGCCGCCGAAGGTCTGGTCACTCTTGATTACGGTCTTTGGCGAGCTTGCCCAAGGTGAGGATCAAGAAATCAGCGGTCTGCTGCTCAGCCGGTTGACCAAGATGATGCGTGTCAGGCCAGAAGCCAATCGCGTCGCGCTGCACCGCTTGCGCAAGGATGGCTGGCTCGAAAGCCGGAAATCCGGTCGCAACAGCTATTACGCACTGACCGCACGGGGCAGGGCAGAGACGGCGTCGGCCAGCCCGAGAATCTACGGCGAAAAGGCGAGCGCCGATCTGGCATGGCTCTGGCTGATCGGACCAACCACACTTGCAGATGAGGACAGCCGGGCCTGCACGTTTGTGTCTTCCGATATTGCGTTGGCGACCAGACCCGCGCAGGGACCGGACGTAGCCAGTTTGCCAGTTCACGAGGTTGCGGCCCTGCCGGATTGGATCAAGGCGCAGCTCTGTACCGAGGCGTTGCTGGCTTTGGGCGCCGACGTTCGAGACGCATTCTCGGAGGTTGTGGCTATGGAGCTGCAGGGGGCCGTATTGGATGCCACTCAGATTGCAGTCTTGCGGGTGCTGATCGTGCACGGTTGGCGACGCATTATTCTGCGAACGCCGGAACTGCCTGACGAACTGCTGCCGGATCGGTTGGAGTTGAGGCTTATCCGCGATCTCAAGTCGGAATTGCTGCGTTGCCTTCCATCCGACGGGCTGGCCGCACTGGAGGGGTGACTCGTCGTCGTTCGCGACGATCGGGTGCCTTGGCATGCTGCCATTCTTGCGCCAAGTAGGGGCGGAGCCGCTTTTGCTCCATGCTGCGTCGTCGGCGTGCAGGACAGATTTGGCCGAACAAGACCAACAATGCCGTAAGTGACTCCCCTCCCTTATCCAACCGCGCCTGCCAGGGCCGGGACTGGCTGATCCAAGAAGAGACCAGATGACAAAATTCGCCCTTAACGTCAGTTGCGCATCGACGCGCGGGATCGTCGCCGCGATTGCAAACTATTTGGCAGATCACGGATGCAACATCACCGACAGTTCGCAATACGACGATCTGGAGACCGGTCGGTTCTTCATGCGCGTCAGCTTTACCAGCGAGGCGGGCCAAGAGCTTTCTACGTTGCATGACGGTTTCGCGTCAGTGGCGGGAGAATTCGGCATGGACTACGATTTCCATGACGAGGCGGCCCGCATGAAGGTCGTCATCATGGTGTCGCGATTTGGCCATTGCCTGAACGACTTGCTGTATCGCGTCCGGATCGGCGCGTTGCCGATCGATATTGTGGCTGTGATTTCAAACCACATGGATTATCAGAAGGTCGTGGTGAACCAGGATATTCCATTCCACTGCATCAAGGTGACCAAGACCAACAAACCCATGGCTGAGGCCCAGATCATGGATGTCGTCCGCGAGACCGGTGCCGACCTAATCGTTCTTGCGCGGTATATGCAGATCCTTTCGGACGACATGTGCCGGGAAATGTCGGGCCGGATCATCAATATCCATCACTCGTTTCTGCCCAGCTTCAAGGGCGCCAATCCCTACAAGCAGGCATTTGAGAGAGGCGTGAAGCTGATCGGCGCCACGTCACATTATGTGACGGCCGATCTCGACGAAGGCCCGATCATCGAGCAGGACACGGTCCGCGTCACGCACGCGCAATCCGCGGCCGACTATGTCAGCCTTGGCCGCGATGTCGAAGCGCAGGTTCTGGCACGCGCCGTTCACGCGCACATTCACCGCCGTGTCTTCCTCAATGGCAACAAGACCGTGGTTTTCCCTGCTTCACCGGGCTCATACGCATCCGAGCGCATGGGCTAAGGTTCGCCATCGGTCCCTCATGAATGCCGGCCTGCCGCCGCGAAGTGGCAGGCCTCTGCAGCTTTGTGGCGCTGGGCATTCGCCGAATGCTCTTCTCCTGAGAGCGCAATTCACCACAATTGTCATTGACGTGAGTATTGCTTATTGACGAGGGCATCTGAGAGGAGGCCCCCGTGGATATCACTTTGCTAAAGACATTTATGGAGGTGGCTGCCAGCGGATCATTCGTCGCGTCAGCTGATCGCCTCTTCGTGACGCAATCAGCCGTCTCATTGCGGATCAAGCGGCTGGAGGACGAGCTTGGCAAGCCGCTCTTTACCCGAAACCGGTCGGGGGCAGATCTGACGGCGGCCGGGCGTGAGTTCGAGAAATACGCCTTGTCGCTGATCCGGGTTTGGGAGGAAGCCAAACAGCAGGTGGCCATACCTGAAGGCTATACCAAGAGCGTGACCATCGGTGCGCAATACTCGCTTTGGCCGAGGCTTGGGTTTCGTTGGGTCGACGCCCTTCAAAACGACATGACGGAGCTCAACGTCAGGGCCGAACTGGGTATGCCTGATCGATTGACGCGATTTCTGGTCGAGGGGATCATGCAGGTTGGCCTGATGTACATGCCGCAACTGCGCCCCGGTCTCTCTGCAGAGGCGATTCTGGAAGAAGAGCTCGTCATGGTCGCGACCTTCGATGACGGCGACATAGACAATATTTTTGACGACTACGTTTTCATTGACTGGGGGCCGGAGTTCGTGGGCGCACACGCGCTGGCGTTGCCGGAGTTGACTAATCCTGGCCTGACCTTCTCGCTTGAGGCCATGGTGGCCGAATACGTGGTCAACCGCAAAGCGGCGGCCTATCTGCCGGCCCGATATATCAAGAAGTATCTGGATTCCGGACAAATGCACCTTGTCCCGGACGCGCCCCGATTTCCCTATCCGGTCTGGGCAGTATGGCGAGATGACCTAGATGAAGACATACGGGCTGCCGCCGCGCGTTCGCTGCGAAGCGTTTGTGACGGCGCCGATGCAGACAGAATTGCCGTGATCGCGGCGCTGGCCGAGATCAGCGAAGACGACGTCGAGGTCCTTGGAGACTCCACGGGCACGGAGACCTATTTCCTTAAAGGTAACGAAAAGTCGTCTAAAGGGTAAGTATTTTGAATTTAACTTATTGATCATCTGGGGCTAAGACCTATCTGAAGCAAGTATGCTTCCGCGTCCTATCGAAGATGCGGGTTACTTAACTTGGGAAAGGAAAACCCATGCAAATGAATCTCATTCTCGCCGCTGCCGTTGCGAGCATCGTCGCTTCTGGCGCCGTTGCGCAGACGTCGGCTTTTGACAATCAGGGCGCCGCAGCAGATGCGCTGGACGATCTTGAAGAAGACATCAGCGACGCTGCAGACCGCGACATCGGTGCATTCGGAACAGAGGGCCGCGAAGTCGGCACCTACGGCTCCATCGCGTTGAACGCGACTGCCACGAGCGACGAAACCAATGTCGGTGCCGGCCTCCGTTGGGGCACGTTTGACGGCGTCAACGGCTTCGACATGTCGTTCAGCTATGCCTACAGCGCAGACGAAAACGGTGACGCGACCGAGAACCAACTGCTCGCTGGCCTCGACTATCGCCGCAACTTCGGCTCGTCGTTCTTTGGCTATGCCCAGACCGACATCGCCATCGACCGTCTGACCACGACTGCCGGTGACTACAAACAGGACTACTTCGTCGGCGCCGGTGTAGGTTACCGCATCTACAACACGCCCGATTTCCAGTGGTCGGTCCAGGCCGGTCCCGGCTATCGCTATGCCGAAGTGGTTGGCGGCGACGATGTCAACGAAGTGGCTGGTAGCCTGTCGAACAACATGTACTACAGCCTGTCTGACACCATCTACGCAACCAACGACACCGACGTGATCTATTCGGAGTCCGCGACGACCGTGGCCAACGACTTTGCAATCAACGTTGCAATGAGCGACACGCTGACGCTGCGCACCAGCTATGCGACGCAGTTCAACGATGCGACCGACGACTCCTTCAGTGATGCGGCCAACACCTTTGGTCTGTCGGTGGTCTATAACTTCAACTAGCTCGCGGATTGCATTCCCAAGCAGGTGTGCCACCAGCATACCTGAGCGACGTTGAAATCGAGAGAGCGGAGCAATCCGCTCTCTCTTTGCGTTTGGGCGCCGTTGATTGCGAGGGTGCAGGCTGCCCAAGGCGGTGCGAGTTCGACGTTTGATTTGTCATGACGCGGTTGAGAGCTTAGACCTTCATGGCAGATGCGGCATGCCGGTATGGCTTTCAGGCTGGCCAAGCATCTGACCCATCGCAAGAAAGAGCCAAGATGACCACCTGTGTATTCATCCAGATACGATGCAAGCCCGGAACCACGTACGAGGTGGCCGACGCGATCGCGTTGCGCGAGATTCACTCAGAATTGTATTCGACCAGCGGTGAATACGATTTGCTGATCAAGCTCTACATCCCGGACGGCATGGACGTGGGCAAGTATATCAATGACGAGCTCCTCGACATCCCGAATATCGAGCGCACGTTGACGACCCTCACCTTCCGCGCCTTCTAGTGCCGGTTCAGGTGACCCGCCCTTTCTGATGATATTCGGGTTGGTCCCATAGCCGATTGTCGAGGACGTCGGCGATGATCCGGACGGCTTCGCGGACGTCGGTTTCGTCGATATACAGTGGCGTAAAGCCAAACCGCATGATGTTCGGTGCCCGGAAATCACCGATCACTCCGCGCGCGATCAGTGCCTGCATCGCGGCATAACCGTCTTCGAAGGCGAAGGAGACCTGGCTGCCGCGCTGGGCCGCGTCTCTGGGGCTCGCGAGCCTGAGCGACGGGCACTTCGCCTCGACTTCCGCGATGAACAGGTCGCAGAGCCGGACAGAGGCGGATCTGAGTTCTGTCATATCCACGTCGTCCCAGATTTTGAGCGCGACTTCGAGAGCTGTCATCTGGATGACGGGCGGCGTTCCGACCCGCATTCGTTCGATGTCCGGTGCAGGGCGGTATGTCGGCTCGAAAGCGAAGGGCGCATCGTGCCCCAACCATCCGGCCAGGGCCGGTTGTATGTCGGCCACGATATCCGGCCGGGCATAGATGAATGCCGGCGCACCAGGTCCGCCGTTGAGGTATTTATAGGTGCAGCCCACGGCAAATTCCGCGCCGCAGCCGGCGATGTCGACCGGAACCGCCCCGGCGCTGTGCGCCAGATCCCACAACATGACCGCCCCTGCTGCATGAGCTGCAGCCGTGATACCTGCCATATCGTGCATCCGCCCCGTCCGGTAATCCACCTGAGTGATCATGGCGACAGCGATTTCGTCGGTCATGGCGCTTTCGACTTCTTCGGGGGCAACGACCCGCAATTCAAAGCCGTTGTCGAGCTGCTGTATCAACCCTTGGGCCATGTAGAGATCGGATGGGAAGTTGCCACTGTCTGAGAGAATGACGCGCCGGTCCGGGCGCATTTTCAACGCAGCGGACAATGCTTGGAAGACCTTGACCGACAGTGTGTCGCCCATGGTGACCGAGCCCTCGGGTGCTCCGATCAGCCGTCCCACCATGTTTCCGACCCGCGCGGGTTGCGCCATCCATTCGTCGATGTTCCAACCTTTGATCAGATGTGCGCCCCATTCGTCCTGCACCATGGACTGAAGCCGCTCTCCCACGCCCTTGGGAAGCGCCCCCAACGAATTGCCGTCGAGATAGATGATCCCGTCTGGCAAGTGAAAACTGTCTTTCATCGGGAGTTTGGTCATACGGCACCTAGGTTGGGTCAGAGTTCATTGGGCAGGTCGAAGTTGGTCAGCAGACGTCGGGCGGGTGTGATCGTCGATGGGTCATCTCTCGCTTCAGAGTGGGCCCGCCGTGTGTTGACTTGCGCGTTCTCGTTCACCCCCGATTGATGGTCTTTGGCCGCGGAATCTTCAACCAGTTAGTCCGGAAGAGCCGTGACCCTCGTCGGGCCTTTGTCCGGTCTAGACCGTGATGCGGATTGCGACTTGGCTGAATTGATGTGCAACGCAATGCGAAGCGGTCGTTTTTTGGGCAATGGCGACTTGCGGTTCCCGAATTTCCACCGCCTGAAATGCTGTACATGTTCAATTCGCGGTCGGTTGCCTAGCGTTTCGGAGATACTTCTCTGGGGACCATCACATGATATTTCACACGACTATCGCGGCCATTACAGCGGCGCTGATCGCGGCGCCCGCCTTGGCTCAGACCGATCTTCCCTTCGCTCTGGATTGGAAATTCGAGGGTCCTGCTGCCCCCTATTTTCACGCGCTCGATGCGGGCTATTTCGCCGATGCCGGGTTGAACGTGACGATCAGCGAGGGCGCCGGATCGCTCGATGCAATCCCGAAGGTCGCCACGGGAGCATTTCCAATCGGTTTTGCCGATATCAACTCGCTGATGCGATTTCTCGATCAGAACCCGGATGCGCCCGTCACGGCCGTGATGATGATCTACGACAAGCCGCCATTCGCCGTCGTCGGGCGTGCCTCGCTCGGCATTGCGTCGCCGGCGGATCTGGAGGGCAAGATCCTCGGCGCGCCACCGCCGGACGGGGCTTGGGCGCAGTTTCCGATTTTTGCAGCCGAAACCGGGCTCGACGTGGCCTCCATTACGGTAGAACCCGTCGGCTTTCCGACCCGTGAGCCGATGTTGGCCGAGGGCCAAGTGGATGCGATCACGGGGTTCTCCTTTTCGTCGACCCTTAACCTGATCCGTCTCGGCGTTCCGGTCGAGGACATCACTGTCCTGCTCATGGCGGATCATGGTGTCGATCTCTATGGCAACGCGATCATCGTGAATACGGATTTCGCGGCCGAGAACGCCGAACTCATCACTGGATTCCTCAGCGCTGTTGCGATGGGCTGGAAGGATGCGATCGCATCCCCTGACGCCGCCATCGAAGCGTTGATGGCGCGCAACCCGGCAGCGGATGCTGCGCTCGAAACCGAGCGACTGCAAATGGCGATCGACGCGAACGTACTGACGGATTTCGTCGTCGAAAATGGCATCGGCTCTATTGACGCCGACCGCATGGCTAGTGCCATCGAGCAGACCAAATCCGTGTACGAGTTCCAGGCCGAGCCGGATGCGTCTCTCTATTTCGATCCGAGCTTTCTGCCTACAGATGGCAGCCTGATGCTCCAATAAATGGTCCGGGTCACCGCCAACTCTGGCGGTGGCTCGCCCCCTTCGAGGCTGGTGTGATCGAAAACCTCATTGAAATCAAAGGTGTCAAGCACGCCTATGCCACCGCCAGCGGGCCTTTGCCGGTGCTTGATGGCTTGGACGTTTCCGTTCCCGAGGGCAGTTTCGCCGCTGTCGTGGGGCCGTCGGGTTGCGGAAAGTCGACGCTCACTCGACTGGTCGCCGGGTTGATGAAGCCGGATGAGGGCGAGGTGTGGCTTCATGGTGAGCGGGTCAGAGGGCCGCGCAAGACCGTCGGCATGGCCTTTCAGAACCCCGTTCTTCTCGAATGGCGGACGATCATCGACAACGTTATCCTCCCGCTTGAGATCGTCGCCCCGCGCATGTCACGTGCGGACCGGATCGCGCGGGCCATGGAACTTCTCGAAATGGTCGGATTGACTGGGTTCGAGAACAAGCGCCCCTCCGAATTGTCCGGGGGTATGCGGCAGCGGGCGTCTCTGTGCCGCTCGCTGGTTCACAAGCCCGATGTCCTGATCATGGACGAGCCCTTCGGAGCACTGGACAATTTCACCCGAGAGGACCTGTGGCAGACGATGCGGGACTTGCGCCGTGCGGAGCCGTTCACGACCATTCTGATCACCCATGACCTGACGGAGAGTGTGTTTCTCGGTGACCAAGTCATCGTCTTGTCCGGCCGTCCCGCCCGGACGCAATATGTCATGCAGGTGGATTTGCCGGATGACCGGACGCTGGACGTGCTTTACACGCCCCCCGTTGCCGACATGCTCCATATCCTGCGCGACCAGATCAAGATCGCCCAGGGGCGCGACGTCGAGGTGCATTGATGCTAGGCAAGATCGTCGTACCCATCGTCGCCGTCTTGGTTTTTCTAGGGCTCTGGGAGGCTTTGGTCTGGGTCAACAATTGGCCAAACTACAAGATGGCGTCGCCCTCGGATCTGCCTCCGGCATTCTGGAAGTACAAAGAGTTGTTCCTCGTCATGGGGTGGCAAACTCTTTGGAGGACGGTGGTGGGGCTGTTCATCGCGGTTGTGGTCGGCACGGCGCTGGGCATGGTCATCGGGTTTTCGCGGATCGCCCGCGAGGCGCTCTACCCGCTTTTGATCGGCTTCAATGCGATTCCGAAGGCCACGCTCGTTCCGGTCATTTCGCTGATTTTCATAGGGCAACACGATTTCAACACGATCCTCATGGCCTTTACGATCTCATTCTTTCCGATCGCGGTTTCGGTGGGGATCGGCCTGTCGACGTTGGAGCCGGAATATCGCGATATTCTGCGCGCTCTTGGGGCGACGCGGTTCACCATCTTTCGCAAGATCGCGTTGCCCAAGACATTGCCGGAGTTCTTTGGGGCGCTCAAGGTTGCGGCCACATTGGCATTTATCGGGACCAATCTCGTCGAGATCGTGAGCCCACATGGTCGCGGCCTTGGTGCGCTGTTCAAATCCGGCGAAACCAACGGGGATTATCCTCTGATGTTTGCGGTTCTGATCGCGCTCGCATTTCTTGGCATCATTTTGTACTACGCCGTGGTTTTCCTCGAACGGATCTTTGCTGGATGGGCGGAGCGGGAGGCGACCTGAGCCCGGATTTCAAGGCGCCGGGACGTGCGTGGAACTGGTTCTCACCAGGTCCAGGTTAGAGGCGTTCGGATCATTCGAAGCTTATCCCTGATAACGCCAATGAGGCGTCAGGTCGGTGGATCGTCGTGATCGTCACGGGGTCCGCTGCTGCTTCAACGCATTTTTTTGTTGCGGAAACCGGTTTCGGAACGCAGGGTTGCCTCCGGAGGACTACCGAATTGGGCACTACTGAAGAAAAGCCGCGCGGCAGGGACGCAGGTGCCCGGGTCACGATTTCTGATGTTGCCGGCGCGCTTGGATTGACGAAATCCACGGTCTCGCGCGCCATGAACAGCTATCCCGATATCTCCGAGGCGACCCGCCTGCGGGTGCGTCGCATGGCCGAAAAGATGAACTATCATCCGCTGAGCCATGCCCAAGCGATCAAGACCGGGCGCACTCGATCCTTGGGGCTCGTCCTGCAATTCTCGGACCACGACTCGCATCGTCCGTTCCTTGCGGAGTTTCTGGCGGGCCTGTCCGCCGGAGCAAGCGCCGAGCATTGGACCCTGACGGTCGCGGCCGCCGATAGTGATGCGTCGATGATCGAGACCTTCCGCGAAATGTTGCGTGACGGAAAGGCGGACGGATTCGTCTTGCCGCGCGCGATGACGGAGGATCCGCGGGTTAAGTTCCTATCGAGTGCAGCAGTGCCTTTCGTCCTCTATGGGCGACACGCGACGGCCAAGGGCGCCGCTTGGTATGATATTCTGGGCGAGCAGGCGATGCAGGACGCCGTCGCTCATCTTGCCAAACTGGGTCATCGTCGGATCGGTTTCATCAATGGAGGGGCGCAATATTGCTATGCCCCTCTGCGTTTGGCGGGATTCCGAGAGGGTATGCGGGACGCCGGTTTGCCGGTCGACGAGGATCTGATCGAGAGCAATGCCGTCACGCTTGCGGATGGCGAGCGGGCCGGAGATCGCCTTCTGACGCGCCCAAACCCACCGACTGCAATCGTCTGTGCCGTCGATTTCGCGGCACTTGGTGTGTATCGCGCCGCTGCCGGAAGGGGATTGGTCATTGGTCGGGATCTGTCTGTCATCGGATATGACGGCATCCCCGAAGGCGCCTATGCCATGCCGCCGCTGACTACCTTTACCGTTGATAATCGGGCCGCTGGCGAACGGTTGGCAAAGCTTCTGATCCGCCGGGTTCGCGGGGAGGATCCAGAGCTGCTGAGAGAAACCACGACTGCCACCTTCGTTGAGCGCGGATCAACCGCGCCTTTTCGTGGCTCAATCTAGACTATTCGAAAATCTCATTGGGAGGACTATCATGACACTGAAATACAAAGCATTATTGCGTGCCGGAACGGCGGCTGCGGTATGCCTGTCGGCACTGGCGGCTCAGGCAGAGGAACTGCGGTTCTGGACCACGGAAGAGCAGCCGGAGCGTCTGGCTCGTCAGGAAGAGATGGCAGCGGCCTTTGCGGAAAGCACAGGGCACACCGTTCAGGTCATTCCCGTGTCGGAGAACGATCTTGGCACGCGAGCAACGGCTGCTTTCGCGGCTGGGGATCTGCCGGATGTCATTTATCATACGCTGCAATACGCGGCACCTTGGGCCGAGGCTGGTATCCTCGATAGCGATGCTGCAACAGATGTAATCGAGGAGCTCGGCGCCGATACCTTCGCCCCCGGTGCGCTGAACATGGCGGCAATGGACGGCGGATATGTCTCCGTCCCGGTAGATGGCTGGACCCAGATGATCGTCTACCGCGCCGACCTGTTCGAAGCCGCTGGCTTGGAGCCGCCAAATACATATGCCAACGTGCTTGCCGCTGTCGACGCCCTTCATAACCCTCCGGAAATGTATGGATTTGTCGCTGCGACCAAGATCGACGAGAACTTCATGAGCCAGGTTCTGGAACATATTTTCCTTGCCAACGGCGTGTCGCCTGTCGGCCCTGACGGCGTGATCCCGCTGGACGAGGCCGCAACCATCGAGGTCCTGGAATTCTACAAGGCAATTGCGGAGGCCTCTCCTCCGGGCGATCTGTATTGGGACCAGTCGCGCAGCCTCTATTTCAGCGGCAATGCTGCGATGATTATCTGGTCGCCGTTCATCCTCGATGAATTGGCCGGCTTGCGCGATAGCGCTCCACCGACGATCAACGATGATCCGACGTCGACGGATCTGGCGGCGGCAACCGGTATCGTCACCAACTTCGCAGGCCCGTCGAACCCCGATGGTGCAGCATGGGGCGACGTCCGTTACTTTGGCATCACCTCTGATGCGTCGACGGACGCTGCGATGGAGTTCGTGGCGTATTCCATGAACGAGGGTTACGGAGCGACCCTTGCCATTGCGCCGGAGGGCAAGTTCCCCGTGCGTCGCGGTACGGCCGAAAACCCAACCGAGTTTGCCGATCTCTGGGCAACGCTCGATGTGGGTGTCGATCGTCGTGCACCGTTGGGCGATCTATACGACGCTGCCATGATCGAAGAGATCGTGGCTGGCTTGGATGTCGCCCAGCGTTGGGGCGTGGACGAAGGGCAGCTCTCCGCCGCCTCGGCCATAATCAACAGCCAAGTGATCAACCGTCTGGTCCGTGAGTATATCGACGGTGAGAGGGATGCCGCTGCGACCGTTGCTGCGCTAAACGACGCGATTGCCGCCGTCGAGTAACCTCAAAGGAGGCGGGGCGCTCATTGGTGAGTGCCCCGCAACCGCCATGCCTGCTGGCCATGTTACTTGCCTAGCACTCCACAGAGAACGGAGCTGATCACACAATGGCTGACGCAGTCCCTCCTTCGGGCACAGGGCCCTTGGCCAAGCGCGAGGCCCGGCTGGCATGGGGCCTTTTGGCGCCGACGATCACGGCCGTGGCCCTTGTGGTCATTCTTCCGCTTCTGGCGATTTTCTGGATATCGGTCAAACCCGTCAAGCTCGCGGATCTGCGCGCCCCGGAGGTGGTCTTGCGCGAGGATTTGCGTGGGGGGCCGGAGGTCGCCGGCGACGAGGCAACCATCCGATACAGGTTGCGGAATTCGTCACAGGACCAGCCCATTCTGGCGGTGTCGTTTTCAGATGTGATCCCGATTGGTTTGGTGGTCCAGTCCGTCGACGAGCGTTGCACATTGGATGGCCGTAATCTGACATGCGCCTTTGGTGATTGGGAGCCGGGCTATCGGGAGACGCTGACCTTCCCGGTTCTTGTCGAGCAGTCCTATCTGGATAGCGGTCAGTCGCCTCAGGATAGCGAGGCGACTATCGAGGGTCGATCGTCGAATGTGCTGACCAACGACAGCTTCACCCTTGAAAACTTCGCGCGTATTTTCAACGGCGAAGAATTTTTCGAAGTCCTTTGGGTGACCTTGTTTTATACCGTCTTCGGCACGATCGGAGCTCTTCTGGTCGGCTTGTTTGCCGCCCTGCTGCTGAACAAGTCATTCCGGGGGCAAGGTATTCTCCGTGGCCTTTACCTCTTTCCTTATGTCGCCCCGGTGATCGCCGTCGCCTTTGCTTGGTTGATCCTCTTCGATCCGTTTTCAGGTTCGGCCAATGCGTTGCTCATTCAGATGGGGGTGACGCAGCAAGCGATCAATTTCTTTGGAGACCGACCGCTGGCGCTGATCATGGTCACGGTCTTTGAAATCTGGCGCTACTTCCCACTGTCCTTTCTTTTCATCCTGGCCCGTATGCAGAGTATCGACACCGACATGTATGAGGCGGCTGATATGGATGGTGCCAGTCCATTTCAGCAGTTCTGGTATCTGAGCGTGCCGCAGCTGCTTGGCATCCTGAGTGTTCTGTTCCTGCTGCGGTTCATTTGGACCTTCAACAAATTCGACGACATCTTCCTTTTGACCGGCGGCAATGCCGGCACGCGCACGCTGACGGTCAATGTCTATGAGCAGGCGTTCGCCATCTCGAATATCGGGGCCGGAGCCGCTGTGGCCGTGGTGATTTTTGGCTGTCTGCTCGTGTTTTCGCTGTTTTTCCTCAAGTTCATCAGCCGGGAGGAAGGCCTATGATCCGCCGTGGCAACGTGACTGGTCCGGTTCTTGGTGCGCTGTGGATGATTGTCCTTTCCGTGACCGTGGCTGTGGCCATGTCATTCGCGACGGGGCAGGCGTTTCGGCCGAGCATCGCCCTGTCGATTGTCTGGGGCGCGATTGCCGGCGGTGCCTTGGTGACTGTTGGCCGTGGTCGCAGCGTCCGTCTTGGCATTCTCGCCGCACTCGTGATCGGGGGGGCGCTGGGCTTTGGTCCGGTTCTGGTCGGACCGGAAACGAGTCTTGCGTCACGACTGTTCGGCTCTGCCATGCTTGCCGTGAGCTTTGCATCGTCGCTGCCCTCCATCCTGGAAGAGGTCAAGCCGGGCATCTTGAACAGGCATGAGTTTGAAGGTGCGGTGATCCGGTTCCTGACCGGATTTGGATACATCTTCTTCACCGCAATCGTGATGATCCCGTTTTACGTCATGGTGATGACCAGCCTGAAGAACCAGTCCGAGCTGATCCAGAATCCACTGGATTTCTCGATCGACCTGTCAAAAGGAGCGGAGTTGTTCAGATCTTACGATGAGCTGTTCACTCAGTTCAATTTCGGCACGTATCTCTTCAACTCCTTTTTCATATCGGTGCTGACCGTCTTCATCACATTGGCTTTCGCCATTCCCGGAGCCTATGCCGTGGCGCGGCTGAGATTCACGGGTCGAGCGGCATTCTCCCGGTCGATCTTGCTGATCTACATGGTCCCGATGATCGTGCTTGCCCTGCCGATCTATATCGCCTTCTCGATGACCGGGCTGCGCAATTCGTTCTGGGGCATCGTGATGATCTATCCGGTAACCACGATCCCGGTCGCGCTCTATATGCTGCAAGGCTATTTCCGCGGATTGCCGTCCGAGGTTGAAGAGGCCGGGCTGATGGACGGGCTGTCGCGATTGGCGGTGATCTGGAAGATCACGCTGCCACTGTCCTTGCCGGCGCTCGCATCGGTCTCGCTGTATGTCTTCATGATTGCGTGGAATGAATTCCTGTTGGCCTTCATGCTTTTGGACGATCCATCCAAGTTCACGTTGACCCGCGGCATTGCCTCGCTGAACTCCTCCGAAATTCCGCGGCAGCATCTGATGGCGGGATCGGTGGTGGCGACTGTTCCCATCATGGCCCTGTTTCTGGGCCTCGAAAAGTTCATGACCAAAGGTCTGACCGCAGGTTCGGTCAAAGGATAGTGCAATGACATCACTCGACGAACAGGCCCGCGCCATTCTGAGAAAAAACGATCGGGGCGGCTATACGGTGCCGACGGACGGCCTTTATCCATACCAGTGGAATTGGGACAGCGCCTTTGCTGCATGGGGCTTTGCGACGTTCGACCCGCCAAGGGCATGGGCCGAACTCGAAACGCTCATGGCATCTCAATGGGACGACGGAATGGTCCCGCACATCATCTTTCACAAGGTCGACCCTGGCTACTTTCCGGGGCCGGACGTGTGGGCAACGCACCGATCGCCACCCACGTCGGGCATTTCTCAGCCCCCTGTCGCTGCGACTTTGGCACGATTGATCTGGGAGATGGACACCGAAGGCGGACACTCTCACATGGCGGCGCTCTTCCCGAAGCTGCTCCGCTGGCACCGCTGGTGGCATGAGACACGCTGCACGTATGGTCCCGCTGCCATAACGCATCCTTGGGAAAGTGGGCGCGACAATTGCCCCGACTGGGATATCGGGATGGAAGGAGTCGATGGCTCTCGCGCAGGCGACTACACCCGCCGCGATACCGGGCATGTCGACCCGTCGATGCGCCCCCGGAAAGCGGAGTATGATCGCTACATTGCTATAGTCCAGTTCGGCGTCGAGGTGGGTTGGGATCAGGCCCGCATTGTGGCCGAGGGCCCGTTCCTGATGGCGGATCCGGGCATCACGTTCATCCTGTTGCGCGCCCATGAAGACCTTGCAGCGATTGGCCGCGCATTGAACGAGGATGTCACCGAAATCGAAGCTTGGGCCGCGCAACTGCGTTCGGCCTTGCCAACGATTTGGAACCCGGCCCTGGGCGCATATGATGCAAAGAACCTGCGCACTGGGGAATTTGCCAATGTGCTCGGATCGGGTGCGTTTCTGGCCTATCTGGCCGATGCCTCCAACCCCGAGTTGGAAGCGCATCTCATGCGGGTCTGGGACGCAGTGACCTACGGGATACCGTCAGCGGACCCGGAGGCCGAGGTTTTTGATCCACGCCGATATTGGCGCGGCCCAACCTGGCCGGTGGTAAACGCCTTGATGGCCATCGGCTTCCGGGATGCTGGCCGACATGACCTTGATGCGCGGCTCCGCCGTGAAACCGTCGAACTCATCCAGAAAAACGGTTTTGCCGAGTATTTTGATCCGAATGACGCAACGCCATGTGGCGGGGCCAATTTCACCTGGACCGCTGCTATTTGGCTGACGTGGGCAGGGCTTGGGCTGGAAAAAGCGAAAGGGGCTGCGTGATGTCGTCAATCGAGCTGAAAGCCGTCGAGAAATGGTTTGGCAATATTCAGGTGATCAAAGGTGTTGATCTCGCCATCGAAGAGGGCGAGTTCGTTATCTTTGTCGGCCCTTCGGGCTGCGGCAAATCCACATTGCTCAGGATGATCGCGGGTTTGGAAGAGACCTCACGCGGTCAGATCATGATCGGCGATCGCGACGCCACGGCAGAGCCTCCGAGCAAACGCGGGCTGGCGATGGTGTTCCAGTCCTATGCGCTCTATCCCCATATGTCGGTGCGGGACAACGTCGGGTTTCCGCTAAAATCGGCTGGGATGACCAAGGATGTCATAGACGCCAAGGTCGGCGAGGCGGCGCGTGTCTTGAAGCTCGAGTCCTATCTCGACCGCCGCCCCAAGGATCTGTCCGGCGGTCAACGTCAGCGTGTCGCCATTGGGCGATCCATCGTGCGCGACCCGACTGCGTTTCTGTTTGATGAACCGCTGTCGAACCTCGATGCGGCACTTCGGGTCGAGATGCGCTACGAGATCGCCAAACTCCATCAGACGCTGAAATCCACGATGATCTATGTGACACATGATCAGGTCGAGGCCATGACTCTGGCGGACAGAATCGTCGTTTTGGAGTTTGGCAAGATCGCGCAGGTGGGCAGTCCGCGCGAGCTCTATGAGCGGCCAGCAAACCTGTTTGTTGCGCAGTTCATCGGTTCTCCTCGAATGAACGTCATGCCGGCAGGCGGGGCCCCCAAAGCAGAACCGCCGCCAGTCGCGCAGTCTTTGGGCATACGGCCTGAGCACATCGAGTTGGTTGAAGCCGGTCAGGGCCATATCGATGGCACCGTCGATGTTCTGGAATACCTCGGCGCCGACACATTCATAATCATGGCGTGCGGCAACGCCGGCCAAGTCACTGTTCGGGTGAGTGGGGACACGGATTGGCGTCCGGGCATGTCCGCTGGTCTACGCTTCGACGCGAGACACCTTCACTTCTTCGACAAGGATGGCCTGGCCGTCTCGGCTTCCGGCTAGGCACACCGGTTTATCGCAGGTGTGCACCTTGGGCGATAGATCGGCAGTCGCGAATTGGCCTTGGGTAAAGAAAGCCGGGCCAATTCCAATCCTGTCAAATCCAATGGGATAAATCCAAATACCATTCATCCGTATTTAACCGACGCCCCCTAGTTTCTTCACGATGATGCAAGCGGGACTTGCCATTTCTTGATGAGACTGTGGCGAGGAAAGCCGTGCGGATTTGTGTTGTAGACGACGAACTGATTAGCCTGAACATCATCCGAGCCGTTCTCGCTCGAGTGGACAGCTACGACGTCGAGAGTTTTTCGAGTCCCCTCAAGGCGCTAGCGCGCTGCAAGGAGGCTACCTTCGATCTGGTATTGATCGATTATCGCATGATCGAAATGAACGGGATCGAGTGCGTTTCAAAACTGCGCTGTTTGGCCGAATACGAACATGTCCCAATCATCATGCTGACCGCGGATAATGAACGGGAATTGCGGCTTGCTGCCGTGCGCGCCGGCGCGACCGACTTTGTCAACAAGCCCTTCGATCCAGAAGAGCTCCGCGTTCGTGTTCGCAATCTCTTGTCCCTTCGAGAGGCGCAGGTCGCGCTTTTGGATCGAGCAAAACACCTCGACTATGAGGTGAAATACATCACGCGGAAACTGGCCGAACGGGAAGAAGAGTTGATATGGCGCCTGTCACGAGCCATCGATACGAGGGATGGATCGACCGGTCAACACATCTCACGCGTTGCGATACTCGCGCAGATCATAGCCAGAAATCTTGGCATGAGTCCGGATTACTGTCGGACAATCTATCTCGCTACGCCACTACATGACACCGGCAAGATCGGCATCAGCGATGCGGTGTTGAACAAGGCGGGCCGATTGACCGAACAGGAAATGGCAGAGATCCGGAGGCACACCGAGATCGGCGCCAATATCCTTCAGGACGGGGAAAGCGACCTGTTGAAAATGGCGCATGAGATTGCGCTCTTTCATCACGAGAAGTGGGATGGCTCCGGCTATGGCCATGGATTGTCTGGCGAGGAGATTCCACTGTCCGGCCGGATCGTCGCGGTTGCCGACGTTTTTGATGCGCTTTGCTCGGAGCGCATCTACAAACCGGCTTGGCCATTTGAGGAAGCACGCGCCGAGATTGCGAGGCAATCCGGCAAGCACTTCGATCCGAAATGCGTCGCCGCATTTGATGCCGGGATCGCCGAGATCCGCAAGGCCTATTCCCAAGACGCAAAATCCTTCGAGACGTCGGTCCAAAACTGAGGAGATAATGATGATACGAATTTTTGCTGCAGTGTTCGCTCTGTTCGGACAGATTGCCTGTGCTGATGGCCTGCCAGCACCCGAAGGTCCTGTCATTTTGACCGTCACGGGCGATATCACCCGCACGAACGGCGACGGTATTGCAGAGTTCGACCGAGAAATGCTCGACAATCTGGCGCAACGAGCGACGACGGCAACGACGCCGTGGCTCGAAGGCCCCCACACTTTCAGCGGACCGATGGGCACGGCCATACTCGATGCCGTTGGTGCGCAAGGTGAGACCATTCAAGTCGTCGCGCTCAACGATTATTCTGCCGATGTGCCGGTTCAGGACTTGAGGGACTTCGACGTCATTTTCGCAACCGCCATTGACGGAGAGATCCTGACCGTTCGTGACAAGGGGCCATTGTTCCTGATCTATCCGTTCGACGAGAACCCCGATCTATTCAATGAGGTATACTTCGGTCGGTCCGTCTGGCAAATCACACAGATCAACGTCCAGAATTAGGTGCGAAGATCACTCTCAAATCGGCTCACGACCCGCGCAATCGGGCGTGTCACCACGATCTTGATCGGGTTGGGGGTGGTTCTCATGGGAGCCACCGTTTACCTTTTCTTCAGCCTTCAGGATCGACAGAAGGCGATGGCCGAAAGCGTCCGGGAGGATGCAATGTGGGCTGTGTTCCAAACCCACCGTGAGGCATCTCGGATGGTCGAGGCGATCCTTCTGGCGCAACCTTCGCCATCAGAAGCGTCGCTCGCCAAGGTCAGTCTGAACTTCGATCTCGTGTATAGCCGCATTACACTTCTGGAGGCGGGGATATTCGATGCGTCTTTCAAAGGCTCGGAGGAGTTGCAGTCCCAGGCCGATGCGTTAAAGGCGACGCTTCTTGAGATGGCGCAAACCATGGACGCGCTGGTTGCGGATAGATCGGCATTTGCCGACGCTTTGCCTGACTTGTTGGACTTCGCGCGCGAAATCCAGTCCATGAGCAATACTCTGGTTATTCTGACCAATGAGCGCCTGGGTGTCGCCCGTGCATCTGACCGCGCGAGCAAGATAGTGAATTATGGCTATCTGGCTGTCGTGGTCGCAATCACCGGGGCGGTGTTTGTCTTGATCATGGCGCTTCAGTTTGCGCAGCTGAAGATCATTTCACATACCCAAAGCCGACTGAAAGACCTCTCGGCGCGTAACGCCAAGAGCGCAAAGGCAGCACTTGCCGCCAGCGAAGCAAAGTCTCTTTTTCTGGCAACGATGAGCCACGAGATCCGAACGCCGCTGAACGGGATTATTGGCGCCGTCGACCTGTTGATCGACAGTGACCTCACCCCCGAACAGGCGAGCCGAACCCTCACGATCCGCCGGTCCGGCAATATGCTCTTGGATGTCATCAACGACATTCTGGATTTTTCGAATTTGGATGCCAACGGGGTGACTTTCCAGAACGCACCACTGTCGCTGCCTGAATTCGCAGAAGTCTTGACGGATGTCTTTCAGCAACGAGTAACTGATGCCAAGCTGGATTTCAGGATTGATGTACCGCCATTGATCGTGGCGACCGACGATGTACGGCTGCGTCAAGTCATGATGAACCTCGTGGGCAATGCTATCAAGTTTACGGCGTCAGGCTTCATCGAGGTGCGGGCCGAAGTCCGAGAGGAAACCATTCTGCGGATTGAGGTTGCGGACAGCGGGATCGGCATTCCGAAAGAACTACAGCACAAATTGTTTCTGAATTTCAGTCAGATAGACGGTTCGGCATCGCGCAGTTTCGGAGGGACTGGTCTGGGACTTGCCATTTCGAAGCGGATCGTCACCGGGTTGGGCGGGCGCATCGGCGTCGAAAGCATGGCGGGGCAGGGAAGCACGTTCTGGCTTGAGCTTCCGGTTGATGTGATCGGAGAAGCACCAAAGCCGCAGTGCGGCTTGTCTCAGGTGAAGCCACAGCAGTCCGATCGCTACGATACGAGAATTCTTCTGGTCGAGGACAACCCGATCAATCGCGACGTTGCCAAAGCTCTTCTGGAGCGCTTTGGCGCAGTCGTGAGCACGGCTCAGAACGGACAGGAGGCGCTTGATCTGTTGGCCGCGGAGCATTTCGATTTGATTATTATGGATTTGCGGATGCCTGTCATGGATGGGATGGCGGCGACTGCCAAACTGCGAGAGCGGGGCGACGCGACGACGATCGTCGGTCTGACGGCGAATGCATTCGAAGAAGACCGACAACGCTGTCTGGACGTCGGCATGAATGGTTTCGTCGCAAAGCCGGTGACACGAGACAAGATCGCGACCATTCTCGCGGAGTATGCACTGCCTGCTCAAGGAGATGCACCAACGAGCCTGTTGGATGAAGATCAGTTGGCCCCCGTGCTTGAAGATTTGGGGCCTGAACTTTTCGTCGATCTACTTCGACAGCTGGAAAGTGATGTCGAGGCGCTGTTGGCAAAATTCGAGATCGAAGACGTCGGTGACAACCAGATGGCCCTCGATGATGCACTTCATACTTTGAAGGGCGCTGCGTCGACGCTGGGATTGAGGCGCGTTGGCGCGGAGGCACAATCCATGCGCACGTCCGATAGCAGGGAGCCTGAGCGTTTCGAGAAGTTCGCAGAGCTGGTCCGGGTCAGCGTGTCCGCGGCGACAGACGTCATAATGAGTGGACGACCGGGTGCGGCGAGCTGAAGGCAACTGATCTCCCTTCAGGAAGCACATCGACAGTCGCGGTTTCCGTTTCGCGACCGTCAATGACGGGCTGGTCTCGCTCACCACTTACCCTGTCGCCAAGTCATTTGACGTGCGCTCGCCGTCAACTTGGTGAGCGATTTCTGCATCTTGTATTGGACAACTCAAATCCTTGGCCTAACTGTAGCAAGCCGCAGGGTGATCCACGTAGGAATGATAATGTCGTTGAAGCCCACTGATGAGATGGCGAACGAGTTGCTGCGTATGCAGGAAGAGTTGGCCACCGGAAATTCCGGGTCGAAAGCGTCCTCCGCAAATGCGCGAAAAGCATCGCAAAGGCTGAGCTTTCTTGAAGCAATGATGGAAACTGTGCCGGTTGGCGTCGTGCTCGCCGACGCGGACGGTCAGATAATTTACGGAAACAGTCATGTCGAAAGGATGGTTCGCCATCCGATCCTGCATTCAGGCGACGTCGAATCCTATGGTGAGTGGGTTTCTTTCCACGAGGATGGGCGACCGGTTCAAAGCCACGAATATCCATTGTCGAGAGTGATCCGTGACAACGAGGAGCACGCCGAAATCGATGTGCATTACCAACGAGGTGATGGAACGAGGTTCTGGCTGCGCATCATCGGTGAGCCTGTAAGGAATGCCGAGGGCGAACGCATTGGGGCGACCGTCGCCTTGATCGATATCGACGAGGAACGCCGCCTGCGCGAGGCGCAGAATATTCTGATTGCCGAACTGAACCACCGGGTCAAGAATGCGTTCAGCGTCGTGAAGTCGATTGTCAGCCAATCCCTTCGCAAACTCAGCAGTCAAAAAGGCTTGCGCGAGACGATCGACCAAAGGCTCAATGCCTATGCGACGGCCCATTCAAAACTGGTTGGGACCAGTTGGGATCGGGCCGCCATTGGCGAGGTTGCGGCCGATGTGCTCGGCCCCATCGGTGGCGGCAGAATTGAGATGTCCGGCCCCGATGTCGAAATGCTGTCCCGTCAAGCGCTCTCGTTCTCCATGGCCTTCTACGAGCTTGCCACGAATGCGGTCAAATATGGCGCCTTGTCCGTCCCCGAAGGCCGCGTCAATTTGTCATGGGAACTTAACCAAGGCGACGGGGGTTCGTCTTTGGAAATCCATTGGATCGAGACGGGCGGCCCGACCCCTGACGAACCTACGGAAAAGGGCTTCGGAAGCTTTATCACCGGTCGCGCTCTGGAGATGGAAACGGGCGGAAAAGTCGAGACGGCCTACACGCCTGACGGATACGTATGGCACCTGAAAATGCCGCAGAACATGGAAGAACAATAAGTCTATGACTGATACGCCGAAGAATATTTTCATCGTGGAAGACGAGGTCGTAGTGGCCTTTGAGATGACTGATATCCTGGAGGATATCGGCTTCACGGTGGTGGGTCCGAGCATTCATCTGGAAGATGCCAAAGAGAAGGCGCGCGACGGTGATATCGATATTGCGTTTCTCGATGTGAACTTGGGTCGCAACAAGACGTCCAAACCGGTGGCCGACATCCTTCGTGAACGTGGCATCCCATTCGTCTACATCACGGCTTACGACCCGGAACAGATCAGCTTTCTAGGGCCGGACGATCGCGTAGTGAAAAAGCCGGTGAGCAGCCAGAAGCTGATCGAGACCCTTCGTCGTGTCTATCCGAATTTGGAAACCTGAGCACTGATTGGCGATGCCGGTCGGACCCTAACCATTAGTCACCCATTTGGTTGTCGCGCAATTGGTGTCATGGAACAAGCCCGTCGCTGATTTGCATTTCAGCGACGGGCTTGTTTTTGCGGGATTGGTATTAGCCCAGTAGGGAAGGTAGCCACAGGGATACGGCTGGCACATATGTTACCAAGATCAGAGCGGCCAGAATGGCCAGATAAAACGGCCAGATCGATTTCAAAGCTTCCTCGATCTTGATCCGTCCCACAGCACAGCCAACGAAGAGACATGTTCCGACAGGCGGTGTGCAAAGCCCCAGACCGAGGTTCACCAGCATCATGATGCCGAATTGTGTCGGGTCCATCCCCAAACCTGTTGCGATGGGCAGGAAGATGGGCGTGCAGATCAGGATGAGTGCAGCCATATCCATGATCATGCCCAGTAGGAGCAGGATGACGTTGATCATCAGGAGTATGACGATCGGATTGTCCGAGATCGAGACCAGCAGTCCGCTAAGCTTGGTCGGCACCTGATACAAAGCTAGAAGATAGGCGAATGAGGAGGCGAAGGCGATCAGGATCATGACCATCGCCGTCGTCCGAACAGCGCCCGTCACGGCCAGAACGAAGGACTCCCAACTCAGTGAGCGATAGTAGAATTTGGTGAGTAGCAATGCGTAGAGCGCACCAAACGCACCGGACTCAGTGACGGTGAACACGCCCGACAACGTGCCGCCCACAATGATCACGGCAGTGATGAACCCAGGGATGGCGTCGGCGGCGGAACGACCTACTTCGCGCCAGCCTGGAAATGGTTCCGCTGGATATTTGTGCTTGATGGACAGGATATAGGCAGCGACGGCCAAGCTGAGACACATGAGTATGCCCGGGATGACACCGGCAAGGAAAAGCTTTGAGATCGAAATGCCCCCACCTGCCGCAACTGCAAAGATGATCATGTTATGGCTTGGAGGTATGACGATACCGGCAATGGACGAGGTGACCGTCACGTTGACCGCGAAATCCGGTCGATAGCCCCGTTCCTTCATCACTGGGATCAACAAGGATCCGAGGGCCGAGATGTCTGCCACCGCGGAACCCGATATTCCACCGAACAACATCGATGAGAAGATATTGACCATAGCCAACCCGCCTTTGAGGTGGCCTACGAGCGCTGCGGCGAGCTTGACGAGTCTCGCGGCGATACCGCCGTGAAGCATGATCTCGCCCGCGAATACGAAGAAGGGGATGGCCAGCAACGAGAAGACCGACACTCCGGCGGTTGCGCGCTGGAATGTGATAAGCATCGGGAAGCCCTCGAACCAGAAGGCCGAGGCAGCGGCGATCCCCATCGCGAACGCCACCGGCATGCCGACCACCACGAGGAGGCCGAACACGAGCAAAAGGATCATCAGTCCCATATATCAGATTTCCAACTCTTGAGTGACTGGTTGCCAGTCAGAGAAAGTGAGGATCCTCAAGACGCCGCGTGCTCCGGCAAAGAGAGTCACGAGCGCCCCGCAGGATGTGATCGCAAGGGTACGGAAGCTTTCGGGTATGTCGAGCATGGGCAGAAGTGTGTCCCAGCCGAATTGCATGAGGGTAATGCCCGCGATCAACATCACGATGCCAAACGCCGCGAGCGCGAAATCCGTCGCGATGAGCAGGACCTTTTGAATCACGAAAGGCATCATGTCTCGGAACAGGCTCACGCCGAGGTGAGTGTCTTCCTTGATACCGGCGGCCGCTCCCAGGAAGGCCACATAGCAAATCAGCAGTAGTGCGAGTTGTTCGACCCAGGTCGGCGTGGCGTTCAGAACATACCGGCCGAAAACCAACCATCCAAACGTGGCAATAAGGACCACCAATGCCACGGCGGCGACAAAGATGCAGGCGGCGCGAATGAGATCGAGCGCGGCCTCCAGTTTCTCGAATCTCGAAGATTGCCCCACGATCCGGGTCTCCTCATTATCGGCGTTGCGTCTGCAAAGTAGCGAAGAACCGAAATCGTTGTCCCGCCTGTGGATCAGGCGGGACAACTCTTTTTGGTGCCGCGTTATTCGGCGTTGCGGATCATGTTTACCAGATCTGCCAGGTCGGGGTTGTCGGCAAGGAACTGATCGTAGACGGGGGCCATGGCCTCTTGGAAAGGAGCCTTGTCTTCGATGGTGTTGACAATCGTGCCGCCGGCCTGAACGATTTCCATGCTCGCAGCCTCGCGTGCCTGCCAGAGTTCACGCTGCAAGAGCGCACTGGCGTGACCGGCTTCCTTCAGGATCGTCTGCTGCTCGGGTGTCAGCGTTTCCCAGGTCTTGAGGCTCATGCACAAGCATTCCGGGATGATGAGGTGCTCGGTCAGTGAGTAATACTGAGCGACTTCGAAGTGACTGGTCGACTCGTAGGATGGCGGGTTGTTTTCCGCGCCATCGACAACGCCGGTCTTGATGGATTGGTAAACCTCTGCAAAGGCCATGGGCGTTGCGTTGCCGTCCATTGCCTCGACCATACCAACAAAGAGATCGTTGCTCATCACGCGGACCTTGAGGCCCTCAACGTCGGCAGGCGTGTTGATCGGGCGCACCGAGTTGTAGAACGAGCGCGCACCGGCGTCATACCATCCCAGAGGCACGATCCCTTTCTCGATCATGCCCGCGCCGATCGCTTCACCCACTTCGCCGTCCATCAGCTCGTACATCTGCGGAATGGAGCTGAAGATAAACGGAAGCGATACCACGTTCGTCTCGGGGATGGATTGCCCCATCGGGCCGAGGCTGAATTCGCCGAAGTCGATGACGCCGAGGCGGATCTGTTCGATCGCATCGGGCTGACTGCCGAGAACGCCGTTGTGATAGATCTGCCCGGTGATTTCGCCGCCGGTACGTTCGGTCACTTCCTCCATGAACGATTCCATAGCGATGGAAACAGGGTAGTCTTCGACGTGGATATTCCAGCCGCGTAGTTCGACAGCCGAAGCCGTGCTGGCCGCGAGAACCAGCGAGCCGCCGATCGCAGCGCATGCAAAGGTCTTGCGAATGCTCGTGTGTAACATCTTTCGATCCCTCCCGATCGTTAAACGGGTCCGGCGCTTGCCTTATGCAGCTTCCACCAAACCAAATTTGATGGCTCCTCATCTTGAGATGCCACGAAATCAACCTCGAAAGGTCAATTGGTATACTAGTATCTCGCGCTACGATATCTGTCAAACCCTGTTGGATTCTGACTCGCCATTCTTGCCAAGCACGGAACTGTTCGGCTCAATAGCGCCCGTCGAGGTTGGTGGCATTGGCCGATTATCCGAACGTTTCGGCTCGCAGCGGAATGTGCCAATGGAGCGGACGCCGCGACAGCCGGTTTGCCTGCGAGGTCGCAAGGGCGGACAAGGCAAGTTCTGATCGCGTGTTCAGATCCGAATCGAGCGCAGGTTTCGGTAAAAGATCCTTGGCGCCGTTAGTCGAGCCCCAGATTCCGATGCATTGCGTTGCTGAGGTGCTGCGCAATAGCCGCCTCTGCTGCGTCGGGATCACGTGCCAAGCAGGCGTCGATCACCGCAATATGTTCGGTCAGGGACTTCAGGGCGGCGCGCGGGAAGACGGCGCCCTTGTCCTTGACGATCCGCGCCATGAGTTGCAGGCGTCGGTAGCTCGCATCGACAAGCTCGTTGCCAAGAGATGCGACGACCGGGGTGTGAAAAGACTCTTCTATAGTCGAGAGCTCTGTTGCTACGTTGGCATTCGTTTCTGAGGTTGAGATCGCCTCACAGCTTTCCTTGTGGAGCGCCAACAGCCTTCGGAGTTGTGCCTCCGGGGCCGAGATTGCAAATGTTCGGGTGGCCGCTTTTTCGATAATGAGACGAAACTGAAAGGTTGATCGGACCAGTTCCGCAGAAGGCCGTATCACCTCGATCCCCGAGCGTGGATGCACGATGACGATGCCATCTGCTTCCAGCACCTTGAGTGCATCTCTGACCGGCCCAACGGGCACTCCTGTGAGGTTGACGAGGTCCGTTTGGCTAACGCGGGCGCCCATGGGCACCTTTGAGTCAAAGAGCGCCTGCAAGATGCGCTCATACGCTAGATCGGATAGCAGAGGAGTGGAGTCGCGCAGCTTCATGCCACTTTGTAATTCACCACTTGCTATAAAGCAATAGATGTGCTGCAGTAACTGATATATCAGATTTTAGATTTGACAGGATCAGAATGGGCGCGCAACGTAAATCCAGCACCTCGCGGGGATTGACTATAACGGACTGGCGTCTGACCCGATTTCAGGTCCGCCGGGATCGCGTGATTGGTGATAGTCAGGTTGCATTCGACGCGTTTCACGCAGTCGCTCTGGAGTTGACGGACGGCAGCGGGCGCACCGGACTGGGCTTTGCTCATACGATGTGGGATCCGATGCCGCCGCTGGCTGTCATGGAGGCGACATTTGCGGCCCATGTCTGGCCAGGCCTCGATGGAATGGTTCCAGCGGCGCTGGTTCATCGGATCGAGCGTCCTCGCGGCGGAGCCCAGCGGGACGCGACTTACGGATTTGGTGAAGCAATGCAGATTGCACTGTGGGATCTGGCGGCGCAGCAAGCCGGTTTGCCGCTTTCGGAATACCTTGGCGGATCAAAGCGGAGTGCCCCGGTATACGCGAGTGGGCTCGATTTTCACTTGTCCGACGCGGAATTCACGTCGTTCTTCGCGAGGGCATCGTCGCTCGGCTTCTCGGCATTCAAGATCAAGCTCGGCCATGCCGAAGCGGCATGGGATCTGAATCGGCTGGACTTGCTTAGGGACGTGGTCGGGCCGGACGCGACGGTTATGGTCGACGCCAACGAAGGGTGGTCGCCCAAGGATGCGAGTCATCGACTCGAGTTGTTTCGCAAAGCGGGGCACGACATCTATTGGGTCGAGGACCCGATCCTTCGGACGGATATCGAGGGTCTGAAAGCGCTCTCTGCCGCGCACCCTTGGACGTTGATCAATTCAGGCGAGTACCTCGACGTCTCGGGAAGGGCGCGTCTACTCATGGCCCGTGCCACCGACATCATCAATGTGCACGGCCGGATCTCGGAAGTCATGCACATAGGATGGTTGGCGGCGGAGTTGGGCATTCCCGTCGCCTTGGGCAACACGACGCTGGAGACCGGCGTGCACGCAGCTTGCGCGTTGCCGGAGGTGCCGTGGCTCGAATATTCGTTTCAAAACTATGACTTCCTGGTCGACGAGCCGTTCGGGATTCAGGAGGGCAGAATCCACGTGCCGGACCGACCGGGGCTGGGTCTGACCCTTAGCGAAACGGCAAGGCGCGACTGGGCCGCGCCTGAGGTGCTGTCCTCGGAGGAGATGCGAAGAGCACCTGATTGCAGAATGTTCCAGAAACTCAGCGCCTAGCGGCGGATCACATCAAGGGGAGGAACCCGATGAAACTCAAACTAGCTTTGTTGGCGTCGACAATCGTGACAGGCTCTGCCGCAATGGCGCAGGAACTGACGGTCTGGGACTGGAAATACTCGGACCCGGTTACGGCGGCCTATTATGACAGCGCCCGAGAGGCATTCGAGCAAATGCATCCCGGCGTCACAGTGAACTTCGTCGCGCAGCCGCACGATCAATACTATACCTTGCTTGGGACAGCCCTCGCATCAGGGGAGGGGCCGGACGTCGTATTGCTGCATGGCGGTTCACAGACAACATCTCGTGGAGCCGACCTGGCTGACCTGTCAGGCATGAGCGAGGGCTTCTCCGGCGTTGATGCCTTCTCCGCAGATGGGGCGACATACGCATTGCCGCTCACGATTCAGGGGTTCGTGGTCTATTATAACCGGGCGCTCTATGAGCAGGCTGGATTGGACCCGGATGCGCCGCCCGCCAATTGGGAGGCGTTGACCTCTGTTTGCGATGCTATCATCGCTGAAGGCAGCGTTCCCTGCTTTGCGATGGGCAATAAGGAAGGGTTTGGCGGCGAGTTTCACGTGACCCTCGCGACGGCCAATTCCTTTACGGCTGACGACTATACGGCCTGGGCTGCGGGCGAAATGCCTTGGACGGACCCAAAGGCACGCGCGATTGTCGATCTCTGGGTGCAGATGAACGAGGGCGGCTGGTTCTCGCGGGGCGCCAACTCGACCGCCAAGTTCATGGACGAATACGAGATGTTCATGCGAGGGGAGGCCGCGCATACTGTCGGATTGCTTTCGGATGTCGCTCACTGGAAGCAGTTCGACGACTTCCTTATGCCTGAGAACCTCGGTGCGTTTGCGTTCCCGACACCTGGAGCCGACCACGCAGCTTTGCCGTTCGCAGGCGGCATCGGATGGGCCGTGACCGCGCAGAGCGACGAGCAGGACCTTGCCAAAGATCTCGTTCAGATCTTGACGGATGGGGATCGGGAAGCGATCTTCGCAGTCGACACCGGCGCGCTGCCGGCCAGCAATGCCGTCGATACCTCCACCCTCTCTTCGCCGACCTTGTCGGTTATCCTCACGCTGATGCAAGAGCATCCGGCGGGGATGTCTCATGCGATCATGAACCAGGCTGTGCTGGAGGAATGGAAGCGGCAGAGTCAGGTTCTTCTCAATGGCGACATCACCGCAGATGAAGCCATCGAGGCCATGGAGCTTGCGCGACAGAGCAACATGTAGCCACGTTGATCAGGCCCCTCTGCGATGCACCAGCGCGCGGAGGGGTCTTAGAAGCCGCTGTGCTTTCGGAAACTATTCCCGGAGGCGCCGAGGCAACAGGGTCAAGGGGGTCAGGATGTCGGCACAAAGGCGAAAAGCAATTGGATCAAAAGCGGAACGGCGTTTCGCCGCACTGTTCCTTTTACCGTCGCTCCTCTTATTGCTGATCTTCCGGATCATTCCGCTGTTTTGGGGATTCACCCTGTCGTTCAGTGAGAACGGTGAGTGGATAGGAGCAGACAACTATGTCCGCGCCGTTGGCGATACCAATTTCAGGGACTCCATCGTCAATACCCTTTTGTTGCTGGCAACACTGCCGATCTGGGTCATGCTTCCGATGCTTTTGGCTATTTTGATCCATCAAGGTGTTCCCGGCGGAAAGCTTTACCGCGCCGTCTATTTTCTTCCCGCGGTTCTTTCTTCGGTGATCGTTGGTGCGATCTTCAACATCGTCCTGCGGTATGACGGGTCGTTGAATGCTGCACTGAAGGTCATCGGCATCGATGCCGTCGACTGGCTGGGCTCGTCTAGCACCGCGCTCGGCTCGCTCATTGCGGTGCAGCTTTGGTCGACCTTCGGCATGTCGGTCCTGATTTTTCTGTCAGGGCTCTCGACGGTGCCCGATGATATAGTCGAGGCTGCCCGAATTGACGGAGCGCGATTCTGGCAGCGGCTCTTCCTGATCGTCATCCCTTCGCTGCGGCCCATCATCGAATTCGTCGCGGTTGTTACGACCATTGGTGTTCTGACCTCGATGTTTGGCCTGATCTATGTGCTGACTGGCGGTGGCCCCGGAACATCAACCACCTTGCCGGAATTCTTGATATGGCTGGAGCAGGGGCGATTGAACCGGCCGGGCTATGCAGCGGCAATCTCGATGTTCCTGTTCAGTATGATGGCCGGCGTTGCCTACTTGCAAATCCGTATAATGAGCCGAAATGCAAATGTTTAGCGCGGGGAGTGCCTAAGCCATGGCCACGGTGGGAAGACGCGAGCGAAAGATACTCTGGGCGGCCTCGGTCCCGATGGCACTGCTGGCCCTATCGTGTATCTATCCGCTCTGGTTTGCGATCAATAATGCCCTGAAGGACAACCGGGGATACATTCTGGACCGGTTTGGATGGGTCAATGATCCGACCTTCGAAAACTTCGTCACGGCGTGGGGCCGGGCTCGCTTCTCAGAATATTTTCTAAATTCGGTAGTCGTAACCGGTGGGGCCGTCGCGGTTCTGCTGATCACGGCATCGCTTGCCGGGTTTGCGCTCGCCGTGCTGCGCTTTCCCTATCGACGACTGGTCTTCATCGTGATCCTAGCCAGTATGATGATCCCTGTGCAGGTCGTGCTCGTACCCTTCTACAAGACCATCATCGGCCTGGGACTGCTTAACACACGTATCGGGTTGATCCTGTCTTACACGGCCTTCTTCCTACCGTTCAGCGTCTACCTCATGGCGGCATTCTACGCGGCACTTCCGCGAGAACTTACCGAAGCGGCGCGTGTGGATGGGGCGAGGTTTTGGCAGGTCTGGTGGTTTGTCATGCTGCCGCTTGGCACCCCGGCGCTGATCACGTTGGGGATCCTGAACACATTGTATTGTTGGAACGATGTTCTGATTTCCCTTCTGGTCCTCCAGCGCGAACGGACATTGATGGTCGGGATCACCGCGCTGAGGGGCGAGTATTCCACGAACGTGCCGCTCCTGGCTGCCGGGATCGTTCTGGCTGCGGCGCCTATTGTTCTGATTTACCTTGTTTTTCAGCGCCGTATTGTGGCCGGAATTGCCGCCGGCGCCGTGAAAGGATGAATATGTCTGCCTCAATTCAGCCGAAATCGGCCGACCCTGAACTAACGCTGATCTCGGTCACGAAGAGCTTTGGTGGGCATGACGTGATCCGGGGGATTGATCTGACGATCGAGAAGGGCGAGTTGGTCGTTTTCGTCGGTCCATCCGGTTGTGGAAAGTCGACGCTTCTGCGGATGATTGCCGGACTGGAGAACGTCACGTCGGGCGAGGTCACGATCGCAGGCAAGACCGTGACCGACGAAGAGCCGTATGACCGCGGCATCGCCATGGTTTTCCAGTCTTACGCGCTTTATCCGCATATGACAGTGGCCGAGAACATGGGCTTCGCGCTTCGGCTGCAACGCATTCCGAAGGAGGAGCGGAGGAAGGCTGTCGAGAAAGCGGCGCGCATCCTGCAAATCGAACCGCTCCTCGATCGCAAGCCCGCACAATTGTCCGGGGGGCAGCGCCAGCGTGTTGCGATCGGTCGGGCAATCGTACGCGAGCCGCGGGTCTTTTTATTCGACGAACCGCTTTCCAATCTCGATGCTGAGTTGAGGGTGCAGACCCGGATAGAAATTGCCCGTTTGCATCAATCTCTCGGCGCGACGATGATCTACGTGACCCATGACCAGACCGAGGCCATGACGCTCGCGGACCGGATCGTTGTTCTTCGCGCCGGCAAGGTCGAGCAGGTGGGGCGGCCAACAGACCTTTACGACGATCCCGACAACACGTTCGTGGCCGGCTTTATTGGAAGCCCCCGGATGAATGTTCTGCCCGGACAAGTCATCGCCGAAGATCGCGTGAAACTTGCTGGGGTCGAAATCGCGATGTCGGGACTGAGCGAAAAACTGGCTCCCGGTGAAGACATCCAGATTGGCATTCGCCCGGAACACTTTATGGAGGGCACAGGGCCCCGAGTGGACTTGACCATCGAGGTGGTCGAACAGCTGGGGTCGACCGCATTCATACATGGGAGCTTGGGGCAGGGTTTGCCTGTCGTCGTGGAGGCTCGATCTGCGCGGCCGGCAGTGGGAGATACCGTCTCGGTGACATTCGATGCCGACAAGACTTGCCTGTTCAGGTCGACCGGAGAGCGTATTCGATGAAGCGATTTGGGGCAATAATCGGCCTCACGGACGAGACGCGGGATCGCTATATTGAGCTGCATCGAGAGAGCTGGCCGGGCGTTTCGGCGGCACTAGGGCGCGCAAACATCCGCAACTACTCTATCTTCCTGCGGGAACCTGAAAATCTTCTGTTCGGATACTTTGAATATGTCGGCGACGACTTCGCGGCGGATCAAGCGAAGTTGGCAGAAGATCCGATCACCAGCGAGTGGCAGCGAATTGTGGCCCCACTGCAGCGCCCACTCACACCTCGCAAAGACGGAGAGTGGTGGGCCGAGATGCCCGAGATATTTCATCTGGACTGAACATATCTAGGGCTCAGGCTCATTGATCTTCAAAGCCAGAACATGACGGTTTCCGCGAGTGCGACGGCGGACAGGAAGGTCTTGGCGCATCTGTCATAGCAGGTTGCGACTCTGCGCCAGTCTTTTAGGCGACCGAACATGATCTCGATGCAGTTGCGGTGGCGATAGCGCCGTTTTGTCGTAGCGAACAGCTTTGCGGCGTGACT
>NZ_FXZK01000039.1 GCF_900184895.1 Flavimaricola marinus | reverse complement strand
CGTTCAGAGCAAAATAAGCTCTGTTATTCTCTCTATCGATGACATCCTGTCGCGGGATGGAGCAGCCCGGTAGCTCGTCAGGCTCATAACCTGAAGGTCGCAGGTTCAAATCCTGCTCCCGCAACCACTTTTGCCGAACCAACATCGATACCTGCAAAAGGCCCCTCTCCGGAGGGGCTTTTTGCGTTCTGCGCCAACCCGTTCATCGCCGTCAGTGCACCGTCCAAGGTCAGAACGACGCCGTCCTCCGCGTGCCTGACCGTGACCCGCTCGATCAGGCTGCGGATAATCTCCAGAGCTTGGGGGCGGATCTCGGGGTCGTCCAGTGTTGCCGACAGTGTCCGAACCTTGCGTCGATACATCTCCGCCAGATTGGGATGTAGCCGAACCGGTGTCGGGGCTGGTGCGGCCAGCAGTACGTCCAACTCGGCGACGCGTTGCTCCATGACCTCCAGCTTGTCCTGCAGACCCTTGGTGCGCAGCCCTTCGGCTATGGCGTCGTAGAGGCCCTCCAGCTTGCGAGCCGTGGCATCTCGTTCTGCTCGGAGGCGCGTCTGGAGCGCTTCCTTGTCGCTGTTGCCAGCATTTGCCTCAAGGGCGTAGCTCTTGATGAACTGTGCAACCGCCTCCGGCTGCATCAGGCGCTTTCGCATCAGGTCGAGGACAGCGTTCTCCAAGATACGGCGCCGGACCGATGTATTTTGATCGCAGGTCCCAAGTTTACGGGCCGCAGAGCAGGCCATGTAGTCTTTGCCCACCGAGGCGAGGGAGCTCCCGCAGACATCGCAAAATATCAGGCCCGTCAAGAGTTGGACCTCACGCCGTTTCTCCCAGAACTTCGTTGCCTTGATGCCTTTGACGCGCGGGCTCGCTTCGATCGCCTCCTGCCTGGCCTTCACAGCGCCCCAGAGCGCATCGTCGACGATCCGCAGGTCGGGAACGTCTGTAATGATCCATTCGGTGGGATCGTTGAGACGTGAAACCCGACGCCCGGTATCGGGGTCTTTGATGTAGCGAAGCCGGTTCCAGACGAGGCGGCCAATGTAGAGTTCATTGTTGAGAAGACCGGTGCCGCGGGTCCGGTGACCCCGGATCGCCGTATCACGCCATAGAGCACCGCGTGGTCCCTCGATGCCTTCAGATGTAAGACGCTGGGCGATGGACTTTGGCGACCGTCCATCCGCGAACTCCTGAAATACCCGGCGGATGATATAGGCTTGATCGTCATTGATCTGCCGCTCCCCTGTGACCGGGAGACCGTCGGGGCCAAGGCGGCGGACGGCATCATAGCCGTAACTGTTGCCACCGCCTGATAGACCCCGCTCGACGCGGCCTCTGAGACCGCGACGGGTCTTTGCGGCAAGGTCTTTGAGGAAGAGCTGGTTCATCGTGCCCTTGAGCCCAACATGAAGCTCGCCGATCTCTCCTTCGGAGAGAGTGACGCTGCCGACCTCGGCAAAGGAGAGCCGTTTGAAGATCGTGGCGACATCCGCTTGGTCGCGGCTCAGACGATCAAGGGCTTCGCAGAGCAAGACATCGAATTTGCCGGCCTGAGCCTGGTTCAAAACGTCCTGAAGCCCGGGGCGGAGCATCGATGCACCCGACAAGGCCCGGTCAGTGAAGATGCCTGTGATGGTCCAGCCCTCACGTTCTGCCCTTTCCCGGCACAGGCGCTCTTGATCGTCAATCGAAGCATCACGCTGCATCTGGCTGGAGAAGCGGGCGTAAATGGCAACACGGATCATCGGGTGTCCTTCTTCAGCTTACCAATCAGGGAGGCATAGTCGCGACCGGCATCGATTGTTTGGGCGTGGATATAGTGGCGTTCCGCAGTTCGGGGACTTGAGTGGGCTAGAACAGGTTGGATCAGTCGTGATGCTTGAGGGGACGTTCGCACCATTGTTGTTGCTGCCGCATCGCGAAACAAGTGTGGTGATACACGCTTGCCGGTCAGCCTTTTGGTGAGTTTGCCGATACGGCTGCCGATGTAATTCTGGCCGATGATCTCACCCTTTTTGCCGACCCAGAGGATGTCGTGATGCTGGTCGCCACGCGACATTAGAAACGGACGGGCGTCCTCAATATAGCGGCGTAGTGTGGGCTCGACCTGATGCGGTACAGCTGTCTCCCACGACACAGCGGTTTTGGTCATGTCCTCACTCAAGCAAATGAGGATGCGAGCGCCATCGACATGAACGGACCGATCAAGAGCAAGTTCACAAAAGGAACGTCGGCGCATTGGCAAGACAGCCAACAGAGCAATCATGGCACCATCGCGCAACCGCTTCTTGCGTTCGAGCGGAGTTGCGGCAGCTTCTGAATAGGGGCCGGCATGGTTTAGTCCCAGTTGCAGGAGGACTGCGCTGGACAGGACGCGGCCGCTCTTTCGTGATTGATCGCCGCGTCCCGCGGCGCGCCTCAGGCCATCAAGCAGGCGCCGTTGCAGAGACCAATCCATCTCTGGTGCCGCTGCAACCAAAATCCGCAGAACCCCATCGATGTAGGAGAGGCGCGTCATTGGTCTGGTATGCTCCAAGGTCGCCAACCATTTCTGCAGCCGAGACACCGTGGCGCGGTCTGCTGGATGAAGATTGAGTGAAGCAACGTCGTGGGCCCTCAGCCATTTGATCCAGCGCGCATAGCGCGGTTCTAGGGAATTGTGTGTGGTTTGACGAAGGTGGGCGAGGGGCCCTGGATCGTCGAGAGGTCCCGCATCACTCCAAAGGGTTTGCCACATGACTTTGTCAGAACTTGGCCATTCGGCGCGGGGAGGATTGAAGGTCATTTGCGATTCCCCTTCTTTGTCTCGATCAGATCCGCAAAGGCGCGCGTTGCGGACTTTACTTCAAGTCCCGAGTACAAGCTTATGGTTCGACTGACCTCTGAATGGCCCAGCAGACGCCGTGCGACCTCGTATCCTCCGGGGTTGGCATCGAGCCAATTCATAACGGCGAGATGCCGAAACAGATGCGCATTGACCTCAAACCCTGTTCCCTTGCGCACACGCTTTGTGATCCTAGACCCCAACTGATTGGGGAGAACTGAGCCAGTTCTGGTGACGCTGTCTTCCCGAGAGCTCCGTAACCAATTGACATATATGGACATTGATAGACTTAAATGGTCACCATACATTGGCCTGCCGGTAGGCCGCATGGGCCGCCGGATCGATCCGCAAAAGGCGCCCTCCGGGGCCAACTCGCATGGCCAACAGCAGGCCAGCGGTGATCGCGCGGCGGACCGTTTTCTCCGAGCAGTTGTCCAATGCGGCCACCTCTTTGACAGTGAGCAGCTTGCGTGGCGTTGCCCTGCTATTTGTTTTTGTCGGGTTCATCGATTGCCTCCTTGGTGCCAGGAGCGTCCGCCGAAATTTCTCCTGCGACCTGACGCGCCTGGAGTAGCCCCCTGAAAGTGGTCCACCAACTGGGATAGATTTGTCCCGCAAATTGGAGGATCAGCGATGGCTGGAAAACGAGAAAAGCCCGAAGAGATCGTATCGAAGCTTCGGCAGGTTGAAGTT
>NZ_FXZK01000051.1 GCF_900184895.1 Flavimaricola marinus | reverse complement strand
GCGGCATGGCGCGACGACTACAACCATCACCGCCCGCACTCGAGCCTCGACGGTCTCTCCCCGCGGGAGTATCACCAACGGTCAAGAGAAGGACCAAACCCCGAACAGAGCTAACTTATAGGCGAGGACTCCAAGGGGAGCTGGTCACCAAGCATGCTCAGATGGTCGTGTCCGACATCATGGACGAGGGAGACGATAGATAGCTGTGCCAGTATCAATCAAACGCCGACCTAGAAATTGAGTTCAATCGCCCCCTAAATGCAATGGCTGCAGCAAGTCCAGAAATCGCAACTGCTTCGTCCGATGACATCGCTTCGACCTCGACCGTTACAAGTGAATCCAACTCTACTTGATCAAACGAAACTACTGTCCATATTCGCATTTCATCTCTCTCGCTTTGCATCCCTAAGAGCGTATCAAGCTTGATTCGCCCTAATTAAATGTTGACGCAAAAGGTGGCGAAAATAGGGCTATCTATTCTAAAAAACAATCCATAGCAAAGGGTTAGCAAATGATTGCCGCTCTTTATCGTTGCGGTATGCCACTGGGCAGCCCTACTTGAGTGTTCCAGATGCAAAGTTAGGTTCAGGACCCATCGATGTTCGGCTGGCGTCATAATTCACGGCTCTAAGAACGAGCGGTGAACATGTCTGATCTTTTCCGGCTGACGGATGCTCAGATGGCGTGTCTGGCACCTTTCTTCCCCAAGCCCCACGGCAAGCCACGCGTTGATGACAGGCGTGTTTTGAGTGGGATTATCTTCTTCAATCGCAATGGCTTGGGTTGGCGCGACG
>NZ_FXZK01000037.1 GCF_900184895.1 Flavimaricola marinus | reverse complement strand
GAACTACAACAATCAAAGACCGCATTCGGCTTTGAAAAACCTGACACCGAGGGAATTCGCAGAGAAAACGATGATGGACAAACTGGCCGCCTAAGGCCATCAACCAAAACCCAAAGACTCTCCGCAACGTGGAGGAAACTTGGGACTCAGGTCAGTGGCTGCTTCGAGGCTTTGGTTGCGGGAGGGCGCCTTGGCTTGGATCGAACATCAGTTGAGATTTCAGCAAAGGGAAAGAGAACCAGCGGCTGCGACGAGCTGTGTCTGATCTCACCCTGGACAAGCTCATTCTGACCGAGGCGGCGAAGGGAAACTTCTAAGCCCTTCGCGTCGTCGCAGGTGCATCGACCATGCGCGGCGGGAGCTTGGCGTGTCGGAGCGCCGCGCCTGCCGCGCACTCGGCCAGCACCGGTCCACGCAACGCAAGGTGCCGCAAGGCCGGGCCGATGAGCAGCGTCTGACTGATGACATCATCGAACTGTCCGACCAGTATGGGCGCTACGGATATCGCATGGTCACCGGTTTGCTGAACAACGCCGGCTGGCATGTGAATCACTAGCGCGTTGAGCGCATTTGGCGGCGCGAAGGGCTGAAGGTCCCGCAAAAACAGAAGAGCGCGCTATTGATGCGCCATTGGTTCGAGCACAATGGCGCGCGGGGCGGCTTTGGCTGAACGACGGGTCGTGTGTGCGTCTGCGGCCGCAACGCCCCAATCACGTCTCGTCCTACGACTTCGTCCAGGATCGGACCGCTGACGGACGGGTCGATCGGACTCTGAACATCATCGACGAATACACTCGGGAGGCGCTCATGATCCGCGTGGATCGCAAGCTCAACTCAACCGATGTTTTGGATGCGCTGACGGACCTGTTCATCCTGCGCGGCCCGCAGGAATACATAAGATCCGACAATGGGCCCGAATTTATTGCCCAGAAGGTTCGGGACTGGATCGCAGCGGTCGGTGCCAGGACGGCGTTCATAGAGCCGGGCAGCCCTTGGGAGAATGGATACTGCGAAAGCTTCAATGCCCGGTTCAGGGACGAGCTGCTAAACGGTGAACTGTTCTACAGCCTACGCGAGGCGCAAATCCTGATCGAGCAATGGCGTATCCACTACAACACCGTCAGGCCACACAGCGCACTGGGATATCGACCGCCAGCACCGGCAAGTATCGTTCCAATGGACCAGAGGCCGACGATGCACTAACAATCAAATCGGACCATTTGACGGGGGCACGCCACAATGCTAGATTCGATGTTGTCTTGGGCGGACCGCTTTCGCCTCTCGCTCGCTTTTTTCCGGACCGCTCGAATCCGGAACTGCAACGCCTTCAGGCTGAACTCGGGGCACGATATTCTTTCCGGGAAGCGGCACGAATCTTGGAAACCTTTGTGCCTTGCGCGAAGCAGGTGAATACATCGGTGCGCAACCGTCTTGGCAAAGTCGCCAGGAACATCGACGCCATCGAGCAAACTGAGCCGGTGGTTGCTGCGGCCGTCGATTAACCGCCTGCGTTGACGGTTTTCTTGGACGGCGCGCATATCCGATGCAGACCGGAATACCAGAAACGACACCTCGATGGTGTGGTGGGTAAGATCGAAAGCCACGACAAGTGCCGCCGCTTCGGCCTTGTTCAACAGGCGGTGCTGTCACCTGCCAGCCAGCTTCGCCAGGACTTGAGGGCTCTCGGTTGGGATCGCGGAAAAACCGTCACGGTGATCTCGAACGGGGGAACCCGCCCTGCCAAACCTCGTGCGCGGCGCAGTCGGTGGAAAGGTCCGCCACATCCTCGACTGGTGGCACATTTCGATGCGTATTCAGCACATCGAGAACGCGGTGAAGGGCCTGCTGCAAGTCAGGGGCTTCTCCGGCATTTGAGTGCTGTTCAAACGTCCGGCCGAAGCGCTGCGATGGTACCTGTGGCATGGAAAAGTCCTGACTGCCACGACCAGTCTGCAATGGTTGATGGTCGATTGCGCCCGGCTGGGTACAGATGACCGCGTGGCAACTGAAGCCGTCCGGCGGGTGCAAGCCCGGTGCCGGGATCTCTATTCCTACCTTGCGAACAACATGGACAATCTGACCGACTATGGTCGGCGGCACCGTGCGGGGCTTCAGATCTCTTCATCCCGGGCTGAGGGCTGCGTAGACGACATCGGCAACACCCGCGTGGGAAAACGTCGCCGAATGAGATGGTCGCCCAAGGGAGCCCTCCGCGTAGCCGTTGTGCGTGCCGCCGTTCTCGACGGCCGTCTAACTGGTGCGTACCAAAGAGCAGCCGCATAACCCCCAAGTTTTGCCCACTCCCCTCAACGCGCCGCGTGCCGGATATAAAGGCAACGCGACACCCCCATAGGCATGTTTCCGCTCAACCACACAAGACCTAGTGTTAGTTAACCGCGTATTAACCCGTGCGGAAGGACACTGCTTGTGCTGAATGGGAGATCGTCATGACTGAGATTGAGAACGAACTGCACAACCGGGCAACGATTGCCGCACTGAACGCGGAACGATTTGGCTTTGCTGAGACCGCACTTGCACTGAGAGCAATCGCAGATAGCATTTTTGGTCACTCGGACAAAGAGCGACGGCCAGATCAAGGTGGCAATTGTGCAACTCTTGGTTGTCCGGGGCGCGTGATTAAGCCAATCTTAACCAAGCTCAGCTGAGCTCATCTCCGCAATATCGGGGATAGTAATGCTAGAGAATCACCAGTGGCTTCTTGATGTACTTGTCGACCTGGACGACTATTCAAAGAAGAACAACATGACCGAATTGAGTCGCAAGATCGAATCTGCGCGACAGACTGCCATAACTGAAATCGCGGAGCGTGCAGCGGCGCAAGTCATCGCTGTCCCATTACAGAAATGACTAACGTCGTCTATCTTTGTCCTGGCGGAGCGGCATCAGCGGACTAAACCTTCGAAGTGGTCATGGCGAAGGCTGAGTCTGACAATGCTCTTCGTGGTGTCTTGGTTATTCGTAGCAATCAAAGTGTGGTGGCTCTGGAGATTCCTAGCAACCTGACAGAAGCACGCTGCGAAGGACTCTTGATCGGGATGGGAGTGCCAGAACAGTCGCGCAACTGGTAAGCCAAGTGCTTCGGTTAGAGAACCGATATCCGCTAAACTAAGAAGAACTCGTCACCAGAGATTTCCCAGAAGTCGATCAGGTCGCGACACGTCATCGTATCACCGTCCAAAGCTGATACGTCAGCAGCCAACGCCAGAGCCGCCTTGTGGCGCTGTAAAGACATATCCAGCCGGGATTTCCGCTTTCCAGAGTCCGTTGCCTCAATGTGCGTCACGAACGATATAGTCGCAAGTAACAGTGACTTGGCAGGGGCAGCCTCGTTGTTACGACAGATCAACCTGATGGCGATATTGAGTGGGACAAGCTTATCGATTACCAATATTGCCAGCTGTTCTTCCAACGAGTCCCATGACTTAACCGACAACTGCACTGATTGATCCACAACACAAAGGGAAGTAGCATCCTTGTTGGCGCTGGCGGAACAATGATCAAGTTGACCTTTGGTACAACCGTCGGGACAACGTATCTCGTCGAGGGATAGTGCTAGAAACCTCGAAGCATTGTTTGCGACTAGTCCGGCCCCTACTTATCATCCATTACCCAGGCGTTGGGAGTTGCCCATTTTGGATGCGAGATCTGAGATGTCTTGGGCGAAGAATGGACGCCGATCATCGACCAGTCGGTGTCGCGTGATAGCTGCCCCCTCGTCCTCCAGACATTTTGGTTCTAAGGAAATCGGATGTCTCCGGTGACCTGCTCCCCTTGGAGTCCGCGTTTATAGGTTAGCTCTGTTCAGGGTTAGGTCCTCTTCTGACCGTTGGTGATACTCCCGCGGGGTGCGCCCGTCGAGGCTCGAATGCGGGCGGTGGTGGTTGTAGTCGTCGCGCCATGCCGCAATCAGTTGGCGGGCATGGCGCAGCGTCGGGAACAGACGCTCGTTCAGGCTTTCATCCCGACGTCGACCGTTGAAGCTCTCCTCAAAGCCGTTCTGCATAGGTTTGCCGGGTGCGATGTAGTGCCATTCCACCTGGCGATCCTCCTGCCATTTGAGCATGGCGTTGCTGGTCAACTCGGTGCCGTTGTAGCTGACTGGAGTAGCCCCCTGAAAGTGGTCCACCAACTGGGATAGATTTGTCCCGCAAATTGGAGGATCAGCGATGGCTGGAAAACGAGAAAAGCCCGAAGAGATCGTATCGAAGCTTCGGCAGGTTGAAGTT
>NZ_FXZK01000045.1 GCF_900184895.1 Flavimaricola marinus | reverse complement strand
AACTTCAACCTGCCGAAGCTTCGATACGATCTCTTCGGGCTTTTCTCGTTTTCCAGCCATCGCTGATCCTCCAATTTGCGGGACAAATCTATCCCAGTTGGTGGACCACTTTCAGGGGGCTACTCCACTCTGGGTCCTCGTTGGCATCGCCGGTGTTGCCGCCGCCCCCACTATCGTTGCCGCGGTCTTTGCCGGTGGCTGAGCGCTCGCCCCTCTTTCTGGGTCTCGTACGGCCGCCCAAGCTTCTGGGCCTGCCCATCATGTACGCAATGGTCTGGCTCTTTGGCTCGGTGCTGCTCTTCGTCTGGGTCCAGCACATCGCCGTGCTGGGCGTGGCCGCCCTGCTCTATCCCGTGCTTTGGAAGGCCGCGGATTGGGACCCGCGCTTCATCGACGTGATTATGACGGCGTTGCAGGAGACACCGCCGACGCGGAACCGGTCTATCCACGGCGGGGACAGCTATGCGCCATAGTGAAGTTCTGGACGAAGCCCTCGATCACCGCACAATGACGCCGAACTGGTATGCGCGCGAAACCCGCCTCGCGCATATGCTTCCTTACGTCAGCCTCGTCGACGACCGCACCGTGCGGACGCGGGTGAACGAGCTCTTCCAATGCATCCGGCTCGATGGCGTCAACAGCTACACCACGGATGATGCCTATCTCGACAAGGTGGCCGCGCTCGTTGCCCGGATCATCGCGCAGCTGGGGCCGGAGTTCAGTTACTACGTCCATAAGGTCTCGAAAGCGATCACGCCGGACCTCGAGCCTGTGCGCGAGGACAGTTTTGCAGGTGAAGTTGACCGGCTCTGGCGCGCGAAACTCGAGACCAGCGGGTTGCGCGATAAAACCCTGACGCTCACCGTCATCCATCGCCCGCCTCCGAAAAGCGTCCTGCCCTTCCTGAACCGTAGCGCGCCAGATCGGCTGAGAGAGGAGACCCGCAAACGCCTGCAGCGCCTCGGTGAAGCCGTGAACGTCTTCCTCTCGGGGCTTACCGAGCTCAAGCCGCGCCTGCTGTCAGCCGGATCGGGAGAGTTGGTGGGATTTTTGGGCGCGCTCAACACGGGCACCGAGCTGCCGCTCTACCCGGCCAACACATACGGCTTTCTGTCCTTCAACGTCGCCAATACCCGCGTGACGTTTCAAGGAGATCACTTCAAGCTCTCCGAAGGCGTCGTCGGCCATCGCTACGGCAAGAGCTTCACCATCGGGGAATACTCCGAGGCCACCTCCTGCACCATGTTCGACATGCTGAACCTGCCTGTCGACATGATCGTCACGCACTC
>NZ_FXZK01000035.1 GCF_900184895.1 Flavimaricola marinus | reverse complement strand
TAGCCATAGCACCAGAAACAAAACTAGGGACGGCCTCATCAGGGTTAGGAACATTAGAGCCTTGAATGGCAGATTTAATACCAGCATCACCCATGCCTACAGTATTGTTATCGGTAGCAAGCACATCACCTTGAATGCCACCGGAGGCGGCTTTTTGACCGCCTCCAAACAATTTAGACATGGCGCCACCAGCAAGAGCAGAAGCAATACCGCCAGCAATAGCACCAAACATAAATCACCTCACTTAAGTGGCTGGAGACAAATAATCTCTTTAATAACCTGATTCAGCGAAACCAATCCGCGGCATTTAGTAGCGGTAAAGTTAGACCAAACCATGAAACCAACATAAACATTATTGCCCGGCGTACGGGGAAGGACGTCAATAGTCACACAGTCCTTGACGGTATAATAACCACCATCATGGCGACCATCCAAAGGATAAACATCATAGGCAGTCGGGAGGGTAGTCGGAACCGAAGAAGACTCAAAGCGAACCAAACAGGCAAAAAATTTAGGGTCGGCATCAAAAGCAATATCAGCACCAACAGAAACAACCTGATTAGCGGCGTTGACAGATGTATCCATCTGAATGCAATGAAGAAAACCACCATTACCAGCATTAACCGTCAAACTATCAAAATATAACGTTGACGATGTAGCTTTAGGTGTCTGTAAAACAGGTGCCGAAGAAGCTGGAGTAACAGAAGTGAGAACCAGCTTATCAGAAAAAAAGTTTGAATTATGGCGAGAAATAAAAGTCTGAAACATGATTAAACTCCTAAGCAGAAAACCTACCGCGCTTCGCTTGGTCAACCCCTCAGCGGCAAAAATTAAAATTTTTACCGCTTCGGCGTTATAACCTCACACTCAATCTTTTATCACGAAGTCATGATTGAATCGCGAGTGGTCGGCAGATTGCGATAAACGGTCACATTAAATTTAACCTGACTATTCCACTGCAACAACTGAACGGACTGGAAACACTGGTCATAATCATGGTGGCGAATAAGTACGCGTTCTTGCAAATCACCAGAAGGCGGTTCCTGAATGAATGGGAAGCCTTCAAGAAGGTGATAAGCAGGAGAAACATACGAAGGCGCATAACGATACCACTGACCCTCAGCAATCTTAAACTTCTTAGACGAATCACCAGAACGGAAAACATCCTTCATAGAAATTTCACGCGGCGGCAAGTTGCCATACAAAACAGGGTCGCCAGCAATATCGGTATAAGTCAAAGCACCTTTAGCGTTAAGGTACTGAATCTCTTTAGTCGCAGTAGGCGGAAAACGAACAAGCGCAAGAGTAAACATAGTGCCATGCTCAGGAACAAAGAAACGCGGCACAGAATGTTTATAGGTCTGTTGAACACGACCAGAAAACTGGCCTAACGACGTTTGGTCAGTTCCATCAACATCATAGCCAGATGCCCAGAGATTAGAGCGCATGACAAGTAAAGGACGGTTGTCAGCGTCATAAGAGGTTTTACCTCCAAATGAAGAAATAACATCATGGTAACGCTGCATGAAGTAATCACGTTCTTGGTCAGTATGCAAATTAGCATAAGCAGCTTGCAGACCCATAATGTCAATAGATGTGGTAGAAGTCGTCATTTGGCGAGAAAGCTCAGTCTCAGGAGGAAGCGGAGCAGTCCAAATGTTTTTGAGATGGCAGCAACGGAAACCATAACGAGCATCATCTTGATTAAGCTCATTAGGGTTAGCCTCGGTACGGTCAGGCATCCACGGCGCTTTAAAATAGTTGTTATAGATATTCAAATAACCCTGAAACAAATGCTTAGGGATTTTATTGGTATCAGGGTTAATCGTGCCAAGAAAAGCGGCATGGTCAATATAACCAGTAGTGTTAACAGTCGGGAGAGGAGTGGCATTAACACCATCCTTCATGAACTTAATCCACTGTTCACCATAAACGTGACGATGAGGGACATAAAAAGTAAAAATGTCTACAGTAGAGTCAATAGCAAGGCCACGACGCAATGGAGAAAGACGGAGAGCGCCAACGGCGTCCATCTCGAAGGAGTCGCCAGCGATAACCGGAGTAGTTGAAATGGTAATAAGACGACCAATCTGACCAGCAAGGAAGCCAAGATGGGAAAGGTCATGCGGCATACGCTCGGCGCCAGTTTGAATATTAGACATAATTTATCCTCAAGTAAGGGGCCGAAGCCCCTGCAATTAAAATTGTTGACCACCTACATACCAAAGACGAGCGCCTTTACGCTTGCCTTTAGTACCTCGCAACGGCTGCGGACGACCAGGGCGAGCGCCAGAACGTTTTTTACCTTTAGACATTACATCACTCCTTCTGCACGTAATTTTTGACGCACGTTTTCTTCTGCGTCAGTAAGAACGTCAGTGTTTCCTGCGCGTACACGCAAGGTAAACGCGAACAATTCAGCGGCTTTAACCGGACGCTCGACGCCATTAATAATGTTTTCCGTAAATTCAGCGCCTTCCATGATGAGACAGGCCGTTTGAATGTTGACGGGATGAACATAATAAGCAATGACGGCAGCAATAAACTCAACAGGAGCAGGAAAGCGAGGGTATCCTACAAAGTCCAGCGTACCATAAACGCAAGCCTCAACGCAGCGACGAGCACGAGAGCGGTCAGTAGCAATCCAAACTTTGTTACTCGTCAGAAAATCGAAATCATCTTCGGTTAAATCCAAAACGGCAGAAGCCTGAATGAGCTTAATAGAGGCCAAAGCGGTCTGGAAACGTACGGATTGTTCAGTAACTTGACTCATGATTTCTTACCTATTAGTGGTTGAACAGCATCGGACTCAGATAGTAATCCACGCTCTTTTAAAATGTCAACAAGAGAATCTCTACCATGAACAAAATGTGACTCATATCTAAACCAGTCCTTGACGAACGTGCCAAGCATATTAAGCCACTTCTCCTCATCCAACGCGTCAGTTTTTGACAGAATCGTTAGTTGATGGCGAAAGGTCGCAAAGTAAGAGCTTCTCGAGCTGCGCAAGGATAGGTCGAATTTTCTCATTTTCCGCCAGCAGTCCACTTCGATTTAATTCGTAAACAAGCAGTAGTAATTCCTGCTTTATCAAGATAATTTTTCGACTCATCAGAAATATCCGAAAGTGTTAACTTCTGCGTCATGGAAGCGATAAAACTCTGCAGGTTGGATACGCCAATCATTTTTATCGAAGCGCGCATAAATTTGAGCAGATTTGTCGTCACAGGTTGCGCCGCCAAAACGTCGGCTACAGTAACTTTTCCCAGCCTCAATCTCATCTCTCTTTTTGCGTTCTGCTTCAATATCTGGTTGAACGGCGTCGCGTCGTAACCCAGCTTGGTAAGTTGGATTAAGCACTCCGTGGACAGATTTGTCATTGTGAGCATTTTCATCCCGAAGTTGCGGCTCATTCTGATTCTGAACAGCTTCTTGGGAAGTAGCGACAGCTTGGTTTTTAGTGAGTTGTTCCATTCTTTAGCTCCTAGACCTTTAGCAGCAAGGTCCATATCTGACTTTTTGTTAACGTATTTAGCCACATAGAAACCAACAGCCATATAACTGGTAGCTTTAAGCGGCTCACCTTTAGCATCAACAGGCCACAACCAACCAGAACGTGAAAAAGCGTCCTGCGTGTAGCGAACTGCGATGGGCATACTGTAACCATAAGGCCACGTATTTTGCAAGCTATTTAACTGGCGGCGATTGCGTACCCGACGACCAAAATTAGGGTCAACGCTACCTGTAGGAAGTGTCCGCATAAAGTGCACCGCATGGAAATGAAGACGGCCATTAGCTGTACCATACTCAGGCACACAAAAATACTGATAGCAGTCGGCGTGTGAATCATTAGCCTTGCGACCCTCGGCAGCAAGAACCATACGACCAATATCACGAAAATAGTCACGCAAAGCATTGGGATTATCATAAAACGCCTCTAATCGGTCGTCAGCCAACGTGAGAGTGTCAAAAACGATAAACCAACCATCAGCATGAGCCTGTCGCATTGCATTCATCAAACGCTGAATAGCAAAGCCTCTACGCGATTTCATAGTGGAGGCCTCCAGCAATCTTGAACACTCATCCTTAATACCTTTCTTTTTGGGGTAATTATACTCATCGCGAATATCCTTAAGAGGGCGTTCAGCAGCCAGCTTGCGGCAAAACTGCGTAACCGTCTTCTCGTTCTCTAAAAACCATTTTTCGTCCCCTTCGGGGCGGTGGTCTATAGTGTTATTAATATCAAGTTGGGGGAGCACATTGTAGCATTGTGCCAATTCATCCATTAACTTCTCAGTAACAGATACAAACTCATCACGAACGTCAGAAGCAGCCTTATGGCCGTCAACATACATATCACCATTATCGAACTCAACGCCCTGCATACGAAAAGACAGAATCTCTTCCAAGAGCTTGATGCGGTTATCCATCTGCTTATGGAAGCCAAGCATTGGGGATTGAGAAAGAGTAGAAATGCCACAAGCCTCAATAGCAGGTTTAAGAGCCTCGATACGCTCAAAGTCAAAATAATCAGCGTGACATTCAGAAGGGTAATAAGAACGAACCATAAAAAAGCCTCCAAGATTTGGAGGCATGAAAACATACAATTGGGAGGGTGTCAATCCTGACGGTTATTTCCTAGACAAATTAGAGCCAATACCATCAGCTTTACCGTCTTTCCAGAAATTGTTCCAAGTATCGGCAACAGCTTTATCAATACCATGAAAAATATCAACCACACCAGAAGCAGCATCAGTGACGACATTAGAAATATCCTTTGCAGTAGCGCCAATATGAGAAGAGCCATACCGCTGATTCTGCGTTTGCTGATGAACTAAGTCAACCTCAGCACTAACCTTGCGAGTCATTTCTTTGATTTGGTCATTGGTAAAATACTGACCAGCCGTTTGAGCTTGAGTAAGCATTTGGCGCATAATCTCGGAAACCTGCTGTTGCTTGGAAAGATTGGTGTTTTCCATAATAGACGCAACGCGAGCAGTAGACTCCTTCTGTTGATAAGCAAGCATCTCATTTTGTGCATATACCTGGTCTTTCGTATTCTGGCGTGAAGTCGCCGACTGAATGCCAGCAATCTCTTTTTGAGTCTCATTTTGCATCTCGGCAATCTCTTTCTGATTGTCCAGTTGCATTTTAGTAAGCTCTTTTTGATTCTCAAATCCGGCGTCAACCATACCAGCAGAGGAAGCATCAGCACCAGCACGCTCCCAAGCATTAAGCTCAGGAAATGCAGCAGCAAGATAATCACGAGTATCCTTTCCTTTATCAGCGGCAGACTTGCCACCAAGTCCAACCAAATCAAGCAACTTATCAGAAACGGCAGAAGTGCCAGCCTGCAACGTACCTTCAAGAAGTCCTTTACCAGCTTTAGCCATAGCACCAGAAACAAAACTAGGGACGGCCTCATCAGGGTTAGGAACATTAGAGCCTTGAATGGCAGATTTAATACCAGCATCACCCATGCCTACAGTATTGTTATCGGTAGCAAGCACATC
>NZ_FXZK01000033.1:2500-5821 GCF_900184895.1 Flavimaricola marinus | reverse complement strand
TGGTTGCGGGAGCAGGATTTGAACCTGCGACCTTCAGGTTATGAGCCTGACGAGCTACCGGGCTGCTCCATCCCGCGACAGGATGTCATCGATAGAGAGAATAACAGAGCTTATTTTGCTCTGAACGCGTTTTACTAGGTCTGGCAGTGACTTACTCTCCCACGTCTTAAGACGCAGTACCATCAGCGCAACGGCACTTAACTGCCGAGTTCGGGATGGGATCGGGTGTTTTGCTCGCGCTATTACCACCAGACCGAGAAAAACGCGTTTTCCAAGCCAAGACATTTCTTCGTCTTGGTGTGTACGACTTTGATCATGGGTGTTTGTCTCCAAACGCCTTGTAACAGTCTTGCTGTTACTGGATCAAATCAAGCCTATCGAGCAATTAGTACCAGTCAACTGAACGCATCGCTGCGCTTACATCTCTGGCCTATCGACGAGGTGGTCTACCTCGGCTCTCAGGGATACCTTGTTTTGAGGGGGGCTTCCCGCTTAGATGCCTTCAGCGGTTATCCTTTCCGATCATAGCTACCCAGCACTGCCGTTGGCACGACAACTGGTCCACCAGTGGATCGTTCACCCCGGTCCTCTCGTACTAGGGGCAACTCCTCTCAAGTATCCTACACCCACGGAAGATAGGGACCGAACTGTCTCACGACGTTCTAAACCCAGCTCACGTACCTCTTTAAATGGCGAACAGCCATACCCTTGGGACCTGCTCCAGCCCCAGGATGAGATGAGCCGACATCGAGGTGCCAAACGGTGCCGTCGATATGGACTCTTGGGCACCATCAGCCTGTTATCCCCAGCGTACCTTTTATCCGTTGAGCGATGGCCCTTCCACTCGGGACCACCGGATCACTATGGCCGTCTTTCGACTCTGCTCGACTTGTCAGTCTCGCAGTCAGGCTGGCTTATGCCATTGCACTCAACGAGCGATTTCCGACCGCTCTGAGCCAACCTTCGCGCGCCTCCGTTACTGTTTGGGAGGCGACCGCCCCAGTCAAACTACCCACCACACAGGGTCCCGGATCCGGATAACGGACCGCGGTTAGACATCAAGCAATGCAAGGGTGGTATCTCAAGGGAGGCTCCACAGAGACTGGCGTCCCTGCTTCAAAGCCTACCACCTATCCTGCACATGCATGGCCTGATGCCAGTGTGAAGCTGTAGTAAAGGTGCATGGGGTCTTTCCGTCTAACCGCGGGAAGCCGGCATCTTGACCGGCAATTCAATTTCGCTGAGTCTATGTTGGAGACAGCGGGGAAGTCGTTACGCCATTCGTGCAGGTCGGAACTTACCCGACAAGGAATTTCGCTACCTTAGGACCGTTATAGTTACGGCCGCCGTTTACCTGGGCTTCAATTCGGAGCTTGCACTCCTCCTTTTAACCTTCAGGCACCGGGCAGGCGTCAGACCCTATACGTCGTCTTGCGACTTCGCAGAGCCCTGTGTTTTTAGTAAACAGTCGCCACCCCCTGGTTTGTGCCCCCGGCCAAAACTTGCGTTCTAACCGGGCCTCCTTCTCGCGAACTTACGGAGGTATTTTGCCGAGTTCCTTCAACATAGTTCTCTCAAGCGCCTTGGTATTCTCTACCAGTCCACCTGTGTCGGTTTAGGGTACGATCTTGCGATGGAGCTATTTCCAGGAACCTCTCAGCAGCCCATTCAATCCGATAAGGATGAACTACCTTCGAGATCCGTCACTTCCATCTGGCCCAGGAATATTAACCTGGTTCCCATCGACTACGCCTTTCGGCCTCGCCTTAGGGGTCGGCTTACCCTGCTCAGATTAGCTTTAAGCAGGAACCCTTGGACTTTCGGCGAGGGAGTCTCTCACTCCCTTTGTCGCTACTCATGTCATCATTCTCACTAGTGATCTCTCCACCGGATCCCTCACAGGCCGGCTTCACAGAAAATCTCGCGTCTCCTGAACGGGCGAACCCGCTGAAGAGACATGAGATTATGTCACACTACGCTCTGCTACCACGTGGATTGCTCCACATCCTAAGCTTCGGCTCATGGCTTGAGCCCCGTTACATCTTCGCCGCAGGACAACTTATTTAGACCAGTGAGCTGTTACGCTATCTTTAAAGGATGGCTGCTTCTAAGCCAACCTCCTGGTTGTTTTGGTCGTCCCACCTGCTTTCCCACTTAGCCATGAATTAGGGGCCTTAGCTGTAGGTCAGGGTTGTTTCCCTCTCCACAACGGACGTTAGCACCCGCTGTGTGTCTGCCATCTAGTGCTCCTCGGTATTCGGAGTTTGGTTAGGATCAGTAAGCCTGTGGGGCCCCATTACCCATCCAGTGCTCTACCCCCGAGGGCATACGGATGACGCTCTACCTAAATAGATTTCGCAGAGAACCAGCTATCTCCGAGTTTGATTGGCCTTTCACCCCTAGGCACACCTCATCCCGACCTTTTTCAACAGGTGTGGGTTCGGACCTCCAGTAAGTGTTACCTTACCTTCATCCTGGACATGCCTAGATCACTCGGTTTCGGGTCTGATCCATCTAACTCATGCGCCCTATTAAGACTCGCTTTCGCTGCGCCTACACCTAACGGCTTAAGCTTGCTAGATAGACCAAGTCGATGACCCATTATACAAAAGGTACGCTGTCAGGCCGCAAGGGCCCTCCAACTGATTGTAGGCGTTCGGTTTCAGGTACTGTTTCACTCCCCTCGTCGGGGTGCTTTTCACCTTTCCCTCACGGTACTGGTTCGCTATCGGTCAGTAAGGAGTACTTAGCCTTCGAAGGTGGTCCTCCGATGTTCAGACAGGATTTCACGTGTCCCGCCCTACTTAATACGTCGAATTGAGCTTCATATACGGGACTGTCACCCACTATGGTGTAGCTTTCCAGCTACTTCTATTCACTCTCATCGCTCGGCTGGTCCCCGTTCGCTCGCCGCTACTAGGGGAGTATCTATTGATTTCCTTTCCTCCGGGTACTTAGATGTTTCAGTTCCCCGGGTTTGCCTTTTTAAGCCTATATATTCAGCCTAAAAATACCTGGTTTACCGCATTATTAGCTGCCCCGAAGAGCAATAATAACACAGTATCAGGTGGGTTGCCCCATTCGGAAATTCATGGATCAAAGCTTATTCTCAGCTCCCCATGACTTATCGCAGAGTATCACGTCCTTCATCGCCTCTTACTGCCAAGGCATCCACCAAACGCCCTTTTCGCGCTTGATTTGATCCAGAAAGAGCAAGGCTCTAACTGCGATCGACGGTCCTTTTGTTCGCCGCCGATCTTGAATCAAAAGTCATACTTTTTCCCACCTCAGCCGCTGGTTCGGCAACTGAGGCATGTTGCA
>NZ_FXZK01000032.1 GCF_900184895.1 Flavimaricola marinus | reverse complement strand
TGGTTCAGAGAGGCGTTGAAAGGCAAAGGGATAGGCACCTGTATTCCCATCGAAAACGGCGCAAGACAACCGTCAGATATGACAAGCGTTGGTTCGAACGCCGCAACCGAATCGAGATCATGTGCGGAAGCCCGAAGGGCTGGCGGCGCATGGCGACCCGATACAACAGGTGACCAAAGGTCTTCTTCTTCGCCATCGCCCTCGCAGCAACGGTCATATACTGACTATGTGTCCTCACTCTATTACACGATTGGTCTTTTGTTTATCTGGACCACGGCCTCAAGCGTTGGCGGAAGGTGGCGCACAGCCCTGTGTGGTCGTATTGTGTTGTAGTGTTTCCTCCATTCCTTGATCATGATTTGTGCTTCGCGCAGGCTGCTGAGGATTTCAGCGTTCAGGAACTCGTCTCTGAGCCGGGCATTGAAGCTTTCGCAATAACCGTTTTCCCAAGTGCTGCCCGATTCGATGTAAGCAGTCTTTGCGCCAACTGCCTTTATCCAATCTTGTAGAGCTCGCGCGATGAACTCCGGGTAATTGTCAGACCCAATGAACGACGGGGTGCCGCGCAACATGAGCAGATCACTCAAGGCGTCGTGACATTGCCTGATTTGAGCTTGCGATAAACACTAATGGCCAGGCATTCTCGACTGTGCTCGTCAATGATGTTCAATGTCCGGAACGCCTTGCCGTCATCGGTCCGGCATTGCAAGAAGTCATATGTCCAAACACAGTTGCGATACTCGGTCCGAAGCCTGATGAAGAGATCAATCGTTCCGCCAACGCGGCCCCTACTTTGGTTAATTCATAGCCACTTCCGGCCCCCCCCCCCTCCCCCCCCGCAGTCTTTCGACCAACTTGTCGACGACATGCTAGCACGCATCTCTCAGGAGCGCCGCGATTCGACGATGACTGTGTCGACCATATTGCCGGGTCAGCTCAATCATGTCAGCAATCTGCCGCTCTTCATCTGTACGACCAACCGCCACCTTGCGCTTTACGGGTAGGTGTTGTCTCAAAGCACGGCAAGCGCGACGATCTGAGATATTCAGTTAACTGCGAGCACGATTAATTCGGGCACGGCGACGAGCAGGGCTTAGAAGTTTCCCTTTGCGGCCTCGGCCAAAATTAACTTGTCCAAGGTCATATCGGACATAGCCCTGCTCAATCGTTCGTTTTCTTGCTGCAGCCGCTTTAGTTCCTTCAATTGATCTGTGCCTATTCCGCCGTACTTTTTCTTCCAGCGACAACACGTTTGTTCAGTTGCGCTGATCTGTCGGATCGCATTCAGACGCGGCATCCCTTGCCCGGTCAAAACCTCAAGCTGCAATAACTTCGTGACAATCTCTTCTGGGTCCGGTCGCTTGTTTGCCAAGTGTTTCCTTCGTTCTCCCAAACATAGCGAAAGTCCACTTCAGGGGGCGAAGATCAAGCGGTTCTATAGCTTTCAGGTGACCCAAATCCTAATCGCGCAGCGGCCTATTCACTGTAACAAGGTCAGGCCGCACGGCAAGATGGGCTAGCGTTCACCCGAACTGAAGGGCACGGCTCCATTGAACCAGATGTCCACGATGCTTGAACCATCAAACCGGATCACCCGATCAAGCCTGCCAGTTTTGAAAGAAGGGCCTTGGGGCGCAGGTCACAGCCGTCGTCGGATCGGGTGAAACCTCAGAAAATGACGTCGCTTGAGATGTCACTCCAAGACCCGACACCCGACAATAATAGGCTATTGCCCGATCCAAAATCAAGAAAGAGTCCGTCCACCGTTTCCTCTACAAGGCCGGCAAGCTGATCGAAACTACCCGGAACTAAGCCCAATGCTACCGCATCAATCATCAGGGTATCCAGTCCCTCCTGATGGGACTGGATCACATCATTGCCGGCGTCAAAAACGAACGTATCTACGCCCCTACTTCCCACAAGAAGGTCGTCGCCCTGGCCACCCGAAACCAAATTGGCGTCGACTAACTCGTACAGCTCTTCCCACCAGTCTCCGATATCGCTCGGCGCTTTCTCGGCCTCCGAAATATCCTGAAAGCTGCTGCCAATGTCCTTCTCGCCTGCGTAAATGATGTCATTTCCTGCGCCGCCGTAGATCGTGTCAGATCCGCTCCCGCCAGACAGAATATCGTCGCCGTTCTGGCCGCTGAGCGTGTCCGAGCCCGCACCGCCAGAGATCACGTCACCGCCGTCGGCGCCATAAATCCGATCGCTGCCCTGGCCTCCGTACAGATTATCCGACCCAGCGTTTCCATAGATTATGTCGTTTCCCGCATCCCCAAGGATGGTGTCTTCTCCGCCCCAGCCGCTCAGATGATCGTCGCCGGCATTGCCAGAAATGAAGTCGCGGTCGGCGGATCCCTCTATCACATCTGACGCCTCGGAACCCTCAATACCGTCATTCTGCGCCACGATCTTGACCACTTCCCAAGATTGGTCAAAAGTGATCGAAACAGTGCTGTCCTCAAGTATTTGATAGGTTTCTTCCACCACTGCCAAACCATAAGAGGTGCCATCTTCAGTCCCCAGGTTTTCGACTGTGGCAAAAGTGAAATACCCAAACTCCGACAGGTCCACCTCAAGGTTTAGCGTTAACCCATCAAGTTCACCAACTGAATAGAATATTACAGTCACTGTCTCCGACGTATAGATAAACTCCAGATAATCGGCCGGATCGTCCTTGTCCAAAACCTGATCGACGTCGCTTTCAATATGGGTCAGGCCAATGACATCGTCAGTTAGCATCGCGATGATCGCGGCGCCAGGTGTCACGCCCTCTTGATCGCTAAACGTCAGAACCGTGGTGGGCGAGTTCTCCGGCCAAAAGCGCTCCGATCCATTGACCCCCCACGCTGCAGCAAGATCGACACCCATTTCCAAAAAATGAGTGTATAAAAGTAAAGTGTTGCTGGCCGCAGCTAAACCAGCGGGAGCATTTCCTGAATTGCTGCTATCGGTCGTCCATGCAGATACGTAGTAGTCGACATCTGATGAATTGCCTCCATTTTCATCTATTTCATCCCGCCAATACTGCAAGATGTCATCTCTTTGATATAGTGTGGAATTTTCATCATCTAGCACGTCGGCATCAACGCCCAGAAAGTGATGCCGCAGCAAGTCGATATCTGTGATGCTGTCTCCGAGAATATGGGCCATCATCTCTTCTATCAAAAGTATGCGTTCGCCATAGGAATATGCAGCGTCTGGATCGAAATCGAAACCAGTGAGCTGCGGTATCAACGCATTTCCGTCATCGTCGAAGTATTGGTCGAAGTAGCTTTGATCATATAATGATTGAAACTGAACGCTGCCCACGTTCATCTGAAACGCGATTTCATATTCGATATCGGTGTTGCCAAGCACTTCTTCGATTGTCTCGATATAGACCTGAGCCAAAATAGCATACTCAATCGGCGAACCGTATGTCTCATTGCCAATCTCAAGGATCAAGGGCACAGGATACTCGCCATTATTGTACTCGCCAGTTACCAATCTTTCCAGAAACACCCGCAGGTCTTGCTCGGCCAAAGCGACCATCTCGACCATTTCTGTCTCACTGGTCAGGTCAACGCCCGAAAAATAACGCGTTGTGGGCAGGATTATCGCAAGCGATGTGCCATCTGTCACGCAATACGCCATTGCTTCGCTTAGTGACGCATAGTCGTTTGTGCCACCGTCAAGCTCATCATTGGTAAGCAATTCTGGATTGAACAACTCGGGAAAAGTCAAGTCATAGGCCAGATGTGATCTGTCACCTGTCATGTCATCAAATATGATCGTGCCAGACGAAAACCCAACCTCGCCATTGATGACAATCCCGTCCTCTGCGAACGTCCCGCCGGGATACCGCACAAACGAGAGCCCCAGATCATCATAATCCTGGGAGAAGTCGGCAAAGTCACTTTGATTGATCAGTATGCCACCAAACATCTCTTCGGTCATTATGCCATATGCATCGCCGTCGTTCATTGGTGTTACATCAATTGTTAGATTAGGCATCTACTCACCCGCTTGCTTTGGGTTGAGCATGAGAATGCAACGGGCTACTGGTGTGGAGGAAAATGGACACCGAGGAGGCTAAAGCCCTTAATCTATTTTAATTCCAGAATATGTGAGGCAATTGCTGTCCTGATCCCTTGGGATTATAAGTTGAGCTTCACTACAGGAAGCGCTGCAAATATCGGGGATATGTAACCTCTTTGGCGAACTAAGAGATTTGGAAAATCATTGTGAAAGAATAAAAGCCCCTGAGTTTGCGTCAGTCGTTTGGCCGTTTACGGTTGTAGTTGCGATCACAATGCCAAGGATTTTCTCGCCATCGTCATAGAAATCGCCGAAGAGCTGGCCTGTGACCGTCATTGGCGCCTCATCTGACGCTTGCAACGAGCCGGAAATGTCGGAGGAAAACGCGAATTCTCGATCCACATTGGCTGTTCGATCGATGTTGCCCTGCTCCAACGACAACTGGCCCTGATATTGCTGGTCTGTGTCGCTCAGGAAATTATCGACTGACCCACTGATGCTGTCTGTTGAAAAGTTCACTCCGAGGCTGGCTTGTCCGATAATCTGTGTCGTTTCACTGTCGATGCTGGTTATGACGCTCAGCACACCCCGGTAGCTGGCAGAGCCGGACGTGCTCAACCCTTGCGAGGACATGATACCGTCTGGCGCAACGCTATCCACAAGTCGGTCACCAAGAGTGTTATAGTCTGCGAACGTTATGCTGGCGCCGGTCTGTGGCTCGAACACGCGATCGAGCTCATCGGAAATTGGAGTTTCCTCTAACTCTACGTTGATTGGCGCAATTTCACTTCCGCCCGAACATGCCGTTAGGCCAGTCATTGCAGCTATCGCCAGAGGTTTGCTGAATACCATGCGTTTGCCCGTCTCAATCCAGAACATTGTTGTAAACAAGAAGTCTGAACACTTACCCTCGCGCAGCGCGGTAGAGAAAATTTTTTGAATATTTGTCCACTCGTCTATGGCTCGCTCGGAAGCAATAATTACGGTTTTCCCAACCCACCTTCAGGCTAATGCTCGGCAAAAACCACTAGTTTCATATCAAACAGCACCACGCCTTCCAGAACGGCAATGGGCTGGCTATTGGCCAACACGATTGTTGCAGAATCGGTCGTTTGGGTGGTGATAGTCGGGGGAGGCTCCGTAGATGAATGCCGGATGACAATATAGTCCGTCTCGTCGTCATAATCGTCGATGCACACGGGCCCTACATGGGAATCGCCGATAGTTGTGACGAAGACGTCGCTGCCAGCACCGCCGTTCATCCTGTCCATTCCATTGCCGATCAACGTATCGTTGCCATTTCCGCCTCTCAGATAGTCGGTCTCATTCTCGGTTTCGCCGGAGAGACCATCGAGCAGGTCGCTGCCGTCTCCACCTTGAAGTAAATCTTCACCTTCCCCGCCAACAATTACGTCGTCTATATCCGTGCCAAGCAGCGCGTCATCATCTGACGAACCCTTAATTAGGTTTCTGTTTGCGACAGTCGTGTTGTCGACAACGATTTCTTGTTCATCAAGCCATGTTCCTTCTGCGGCCTCGAAGAGTGCGTCCAGAAAATTGGGTTCATCGGTCTCTGTAGCGTTTACATCTTCGACATCGTCGTCGCTGTTTCCAGCCGACTCTCCCTGTACGTTGGGAGCCAGGACCAGCCCCAGAAACGTCAAGCCAAGGAGCATAAAGGTGCTGATCATGGAGTTACCTGCAATTGCCGTCTTGGTGAAATACTGATACATGTTGTACCGCAATTCCTTTTGGTTTTGTTGGTGTTTCCAAGTTCGTAGTTAACTGACCATTACAATTCGAGTTCATCAAATGAGCCGAGCTACGACAAACGCGCTAGTCGCACACAGATGAGATTTGATTTCCAGTGGTTTGTCATAAAGTGCTTTAGGGCTCAGGCTCATTGATCTTCAAAGCCAGAACATGACGGTTTCCGCGAGTGCGACGGCGGACAGGAAGGTCTTGGCGCATCTGTCATAGCAGGTTGCGACTCTGCGCCAGTCTTTTAGGCGACCGAACATGATCTCGATGCGGTTGCGGTGGCGATAGCGCCGTTTTGTCGTAGCGAACAGCTTTGCGGCGTGACTTCCAACCGGGGATGCAGGGGCGTATCCCCTTGTCTTT
>NZ_FXZK01000012.1 GCF_900184895.1 Flavimaricola marinus | reverse complement strand
TGCTGACGATGTGCGTGAGGTGCGCACCATCCCCAGCCCGTACCGATGCGGATGGGCCGCACTCTGACGGACCGGGTAGAGAGATAACGGTGCTGGCCGCCGCAGACTGCCGATCACGCGTGACCGACCGCAGGCGCCATGAGACATGACGAAAGGGCCGCGCCAGGCGCGACCCCCTCTCTTCAATCCTGCGCAGTCTTCTTAGCCGGGTCCGCAACCCGCATGACCGTCAGACCTTTCGCTTCCGCCTTTTGCCCGAGGTTCAGCGCGACCCCGTTGCCGCCGAAGAGTACAACCCCCGTCGCCGCGAACTTGTCGTCCAGCATTTCGTCGTTGCACTTGAACGGTGCCGCCCGCCCGTGCGCGGACCAGCGCGGATCAAAGCGCGCCTGTGCTATCCCGCGTGCCCGGGCCCACCGAGCCGCAATCATCTCCGCCCCGTGCTTGCCACCCTTGTGGCAGAGGAAGATCTCCTGGTTGCGGTTCTGCTTGATCCGGTCCCGCACCTTGTCGAGCGTGTTGAAGATCACATCGACATCGGTCCAGTCTGTAGCGCCTGAGACGATCAGGGGAACCCCCTCGACTTTCGACTTCGCGGCGGTTTCACGGTCGTGCTGCTCCAGGAGCTGCCGCGCCTCGAAGACCGCCCCGGTCTCTTGCGCCCGGACGCTCGCCCGCGACCCGGCCGCCGGGATGAAGGCGTGGCCCGTCTCGATCTCGTAGCATTCCGCCGCAGCCTCGCTCATCACCTCGATGGCGCTGACAATCTCGCGCAGCTGCAGAAAGCGCATCTGCGCCTCTTCGAGCGCGGTCTCGGCGATCTCCGATCCGTCGTGGGATTTTGCCAGAGCGCCGATCTTGTCGGCGGTGCGGTCGACCTCCTTGCTAAGCGCCACCTTGCGCCGCTGCAGGATCGTCGCGAGCCCATGGGCCAGCGGTTCGATTTCGGCTTCAAGCCCGGTATTGCGCAGCTGCCCGAGCAAAGCCTCGAAGCTTTCGCGGATGATGTGGTCGGTCAGGATGTGATCTTCCGGGATCGGCAGCTGCGCGTCCTTCTCGGTCAGTCCGAAAAGTTCGATGGTCTCGTAGGTGTTTGCGGTGTCGTAAGCCATGTCTGGTCTCCAGTATTCGGTTCCTAGGCCACCACGTGAGTGTGGGGGCATGGCCGAATGCCTGGTTTCCGAATCTGCACGGGTCAGGGACGGCGCAGCCGCCGGCTTGCCGGGCGCAAAAGTTTTCCGCGCGCAGCACCGGACGCATGCACGCCCTCACGCACGGGACCGCTCCGCGCCACGGGCGCCGCCCTCGCCGAAAAGTTTTGCGATCCTTGACGCGGGCTGATTTGGGGGCCATCCGGAGGATATGCTTCCGCACTCATGTGTGTGTGTTTTGACGGTAGGTTTGCCCGACCCGAGCAGGCAAACGGCCCGACCGGACGCGGAAGACGGATGGAGCGGCGGGATCGTTTTGGCCTCGGGCCAAAACAGACCAGAGCGCAATCCGGCGGAGCGGCCGGGGAGGGACGTGCTCGCGAGGCGGGCAAACCGGGATGCCAGGCGCGACGCCGCGGTGAGGCCGCATGGCCGAATGCGCGACGGACCGAAGGGCCGTTCTCCCCTGCGACACGCGCAGCCGAGCTGGGGAGGCCGCAAGGCTAGATCAAAGAAAAACTTGGCAACATTTGTCTTTTACCGGAGAGCGCGAACATATCAGTACCGCACGAGGCGCCGATTGACTTCTCTTATGGGAAGTCTGCATCTCGGATGATCACGAACCGCTTCGAGACCAGATTTTAGGAAGTCGGTCGAACAAACCTTGTGACGTTCCATCTCATCGAAAACCCACAAGACGCCGTGCATCGCGATTTCTTGGCGCTCGGCCTCAGCCCTGAGCGCACCGTCTCCGGTAAGGAGAACCCAATCCCTTCCAGCCGCCAGGCAAAATGCAAAGACATCTGGCGTCGACAACATAGATTTCGCCCGCTTCAGCTCTGTCGCACGTGCGGTTTCTTCTGGAGTGAGCTCTTCCACTCTCAGACCCAGATCGATCAGATCAGGACCCATCCAGTCGAGGAGTTCCGCTTCATAAAGAATATCTGGGACAACAAAATCATAGGGGAGATCAAAGAGCCTCGCCGTCAGCGAGGCTCTTTCAATGTCGATCAGGACGGAGGTATCAGAAACAAGAACTTGCACATGGGCACTATGCCATGTGGTCCAACCGTTCTTCCAGTTCTTTTACTCGTATTTCGAGAAGCTGAGCCGCGCGAGACAACCCAATCAATCCCTCGGAGAGGGCACGAAAACACAACCTTTGAAAACGGTCCGGTTCTTCTCGCTCCCAAGGAATGGAATTCGGCTCCTCGAACGGCTCATCCCGCCAACCTCGTTGCTTATAGACCTTAAACAGGCGCGCAAATGTTGCCTGGTTGATGATCTCCAAATCCTTGCATCGATACGTCAGCGCTTGAATGCTAACGCCAAACCGATCCTTCAGACTAATGAGCTCACCAATGCTTATGTCCGTTCTCCGGGCACCAATCTCCTGCCGAAGCACTTCTGCCGGAACGAGGAATGCGCCAGCAAATCGATTTGCCGCGCGTTCTGAATCGCACCCTTCGGCGACTTTAAGAACCATGTGGCCCAATTCGTGAGCTAAACTGAAGCGCTTCCGCTCAGACCAGGTCTTCTTCTTGATCATGATCACCCGCGCGGAGTGATGCTCTTTTCGACGGACTTTCGCCGCAAGCCCATCAACTCGATCAACGTCCAAAGACAACACCTTGATACCGTGCTCCTCTAAGAGTTCGGCAAGCATTGGAATCGGGTCGTGACCCAGCTGCCAGGAAGCACGCATGTTGCGAGCCGCGTCTTCGGCATCACGAACATCGGCCACCCAGTAGGGCGCTTCGTGCGGGGCATCCCATTCCTGACTCGAAAGATTCAGCAAGCTTTCGATAGCTAGATACTTTTCAACCATATTGAGCGTTTTGGCTTCGATCGTCGCGATCTCCTTGGCTGACGAGCTGGCTGACTTGCGAAACTCCACGCCCTCCAACTCAAGCTCGTCATCGCTGAGCAGGAAATCCACAGAAACGTCGAGTGCTCGGGCAAGACTTAGCAGCACGCCCGATCCGGGCATGTCTTCATTGCGCTCGTACTTGCCTATGGCTTGAGCGGATACCTTGTTCTCCATGGCATCGGAAAGTGCACGGAGCGAGAGGCCAGATGCCGCTCGGGCTCCTTTGAGTCGCTTGCCAATCATAACGTCCTCCCAGTGGATGGTTTACATTCCACCCATATTATTGATATTTTGTAAACTTCAACGCTTGAAAGCGCGGCAGATTGTCCCTAAATTGTAACACGAAGCCAAAGCGAAGGCAAATTTGTAAACCGCCAAGCCACCTGAAGAGGCGCTGAACAGGCAAAGAACCGAGGAAGCAGCCATGAACGCAACGTTTGCTGGCGACCTGCCAAAAGGAATTCAGAAGATCACGGCACTGCCGGATCCGAGTCTGGCAGAACTTTGGGACTCAATCATCGTCGAAGCCGAGATGAAGGAGCGCCTGCTTTCTCAAGCGGTGCTGAATTTCACAATGCGACCAAAGATGAGCCGAAGCGTGTTGCCACTCCATGGCGTCCTCCTGTTGGTTGGCGCACCCGGGACGGGCAAAACGTCGCTCGCGCGAGGGTTGGCCAACCGAACAGCGGCGGCTTTCAAGGGGGGAAACTTCCAACTGGTCGAGGTTGAAGCGCATGGCTTGACGAGTTCCGCCATGGGGAAAACGCAGCGGGCGGTTACTGACCTCTTCGCGCAGACACTTTCAGAACTTGCCAATGCAGGCCCGACGATTGTGCTGCTAGATGAAGTGGAAACACTTGCGGTCGACCGATCCAGACTCAGCCTCGATGCCAACCCTGTCGACATTCATCGAGCCACGGACGCTGTTCTGGTTCAGCTCGACCTGCTGGCAGAATCTCACAAGAACCTGCTGTTTGTGGCGACCAGTAACTACCCAGAAGCGGTGGACGATGCCTTCGTTTCCCGATGCGATCTGGTGCTTGAAGTACCCCTTCCCGGAAAGGAAGCCTGCAAGACCATATTGCGGGAGTGCCTGTTGGGGCTAAGCAGCACCTATCCTGAGATTGAAGGGCTGACTAGGGACCGTGGCTTCGATACCTGTGCTGGCGAATTCGTCGGCCTTGACGGAAGGACTATCCGAAAAACCGTTGCAAATGCGCTCGCCTCAAACACTCAGGTGGCACTGAACCCCGGCTCGGTAACACTGTCACAGTTGGCAGCAGCCGCGAAATCAGCCCAAACCAACAAAAAAGCAAATCGGGGGAAGTGATGGCTACTGTAACCCGCAGAACACTCCGAAGCTCTCCGCATCGCGACGCATTGGCAACATGGGCCGCCATCAGCGACTTGCTCACCCGTACAAATACCGGAGCGCAGCAAGAGCTCAGCAGTATCGCTGGCATTGCAAGCAGCATAATCGCGGACAAAGCCTGCGAAAACTCACCAATCATTGTCAGCTGTGAAGGGCCGCAGACGCGCATCTACTGCCTTTACGATGACGATGCGATCGACGGGTCGGACGCGAACGAAGACGTGCTCGGGTTTGACCCGCTGAAAGGTGATTGGTCGATTTCACTGCCATGTGAACCCGATGATCTCGGTTGGGTCCAATCTGCGCTGCAACAGAAGAGCAACCGCATCACAGCACGCGACAGAACCGAAACCAAAAAGCAAGACACAGCGAACAACTCGCAAGGTGCTACGCTCGAAATTGATCTCGAGGGGTTGTTGAAACCATGACAACAGTCATCACGTATTCCCGCACCCAGTCTGTCACCTATGTGGCCGATAACATCCTCAAGAGCCTCAAAGACATTATCCGTCTGAGTGGCATGGATCCAACAAATTTCGTGAACGACACGGAAATCAACATGCGCGGAATCAAGGCATGGTTGGAGAGCGAAGACCTCCAGAAGATCACACTCGAGATATACGATCCGGCAACCAATGGACTGATCCTGCGTTGGGATATCGACGTGAACTACAGTTGGTCTGCTGGAGATGGAAACTTCTGGACGGACACCGATCAGCTTCGTTGGGCAATTCGCAAAGCGGGAGTTGCGCCGGCAAGCGCCAAGTATGACCTCCTGCTACGTACAAAGCCGGGACGACCTGATGTCCCGGGTTGGTACCGGACCACCGCCCGATCTACAGACGGTATGGTTCGCCAAAGCCTTGGCTCCACCATCGAACACAACGGTCTGGGAGCGACGGCAGCGTATTGGAGGCAGGCATCATGATTTCACTCCCGGACGCATTCAAAAAGTTCAAGAGCCGAATGGAGTTGAACGAAAGAGAGCAGCAGAACGCATCCAAGCGGCAGAAGGAAGTTCGCGAGCATCTGGACAATGCCTTTCAGATCGACCGTAGCTTTTTGACAGGAAGCTACGCCCGCTGGACCAAGTCCAAACCACTCAAGGATGTCGATATCTTCTTCGTTCTTGGAAAGGACGAGGACCACTATCGAGACAAACATCCTGACAAGATACTGACCGCATTCTACAATACGTTGGTTGACGTTTATGGAAGCAGCGCCGTCAAAAAACAGGGACGCTCTGTGGGTGTGGACTTTGGTGTCGTCGTCGATTCCGACGACAACACAGATTACCGGGTTGTAAGTGTGGATGCAGTGCCCGCATTTGCAAAGGGCGACGACTACGAGATCCCGAACAACACAACCGGGAAGTGGATGGGAACAAATCCCGAAATCCATGCACAGAAGGCTGTTTCGGCCCACCAAGCTTATGGCAATGAGTGGAAGGGCCTGGTGCGCATGGTGAAGTACTGGAACCAAAACAGCCGCCACGGAGAAAAACCTATCAAGCCATCCTTTCTGATCGAGGTCATGGCGATGGAATGCCTCCATGGTGGATGGGGTGGTTCACATGACCGCGAAATCCAAGCGTTCTTCGCTACGCTACGCGACCGAATTCACGAGGATTGGCCAGATCCGGCCGGGCTCGGCTCTCCTGTTAGCGATCGAATGGACGCAGCGATGGTGAAGCGCGCCCAGACAATTCTGGATCAGGCAAACCGCGACATCGCTGCCGCAATCCACTTGGCGCGCCAAGGCAAGAACGGAGACGCCCTGAAAGCGTGGCGCGCTTTCTTCGGACCAAAATTTCCGCTGTCTTAGAAAGAAGAAACAATGGCTGAATGGTCGCTATCACAACTTTTATCATCGTTGCACGAGGATATTCAGCATCGGCTGTCAACGGCGCGGAAGTCGTTCAAGCATCCCGGTACAAAAGGGGACGCAAGCGAAGCGATTTGGATCGATATGCTCGCACAGTACATCCCTGAGAGATATCAGGTTGCAAGTGCTCATGTCGTCGATAGTACAGGGAATTTCAGCGATCAGATTGATGCTGTCGTTTTTGACCGCCAATACTCGCCTTTCATTTTCACGTACGAAAACCAACTCATTGTCCCGGCTGAGAGCGTTTATGCTGTCTTCGAGGCGAAGCAGACGGCAGACGCCAGTCTTGTCAAATACGCACAAGACAAGGTTGCATCAGTGCGAAGACTGCATCGGACCAGCCTACCAATCCCGCATGCTGGCGGCGTCTACCCACCAAAACAACTCATTCCCATCATCGGCGGGCTTTTGACTTTCGAGAGCGAGTGGAAACCTCCCTTGGGGGCATCGTTCGAAAAGGTCCTCGACGGAGGTGAAAATGATAGAAGGCTGGACATCGGCTGTGTCGCTTCTCATGGGCATTTTCTGTTCGACGAGGAAGGCGGGTATGACCTTGTTGAGGGATCGAAACCAGCAACGGCCTTCTTGTTTGCGCTGATCTCACGCCTCCAGTTCAGCGGCACGGTACCAATGATTGATATTGACGCTTACGGAGATTGGCTGACCAAATAGTAGCCGCAAAGTTCGTTTTCGTATTGCTATGCCGTCCAACGCCGAAAGATCCTGCTCATAGAGTAGAGCGATCTTAGACCCAAACAAACACGGAAAAAGGGGAACCGTGATCCCACGGTTCCCCTTTGGGTTCAGATCGTCTCACCCTCGCGCGCCGACTAGGCGACCAAGGAGAGCCCCGCGCCCGCGTCCTGCGGCTGCTCACCGCTGTCGATGAACGGGATGATCGAGAAGGTCTGCCCGCCGCGCTGTTCTTCGTTCTGCACGGCGTTGACGCGCAGGTCGCCATCGGGCGTGTTGATGAGGAGCGAAACATAGTCGTTCCCGGTCCGGTTGCTCTTCGCCATCCAGGCCGAACCCACACGGATCGGGTAGCCGCGCGGCGAGCTGACCTCGATCCGGTAGTCGGGGTGGGTCTCCTCGGTTTTGTAGCCGTTCTCGATCAGCATGAACTCTAGATCGAACATCATGTTGGCGATGTAGCCGTTGAAGGCGTTGTCGGCGTCCACAGCGGTGAGCTCGCCCGAGATCGAGCCGGATTTCATCAGGCCGTTCGAGACCAGCGGGATGATCTCGAATGCGCCGCTCTGGGCCGCGCGCGCCTCTTTCGTCTGCACCGCGTTGACCCGGAAGGGACCGAGGCCGACATCGATCTGCATCGAGATGTAGGGATTGCCACTGGTGTTGCCGGTCTCGTTCCAGGCCGTGCCGATGCGCACCTTGCGGCCTGATTTGTTGACTGCTGTCACGTCAAAATCCGGGCTGCGTTCGGACATCTTGGCCCGCGCCTCCAACTGGATGGCGATGTCAAAGCGCGCCGAGTGGATCATGCCGGTGTACTGAGCGGCTGCGGTCTCGACATTGCGGGTGAGGGTTCCTGCGAACATGGGATGGTTCCTTTTGGATTGGCCGGTGTCTGACGTCCTTGCCAGCGCAACCGGGATTGCTTTCTCGACCCCTCCTGGGATCACAAACCAGAAAGCCTGCTTTCCTTTCAGCCCCGCCCACGGGTCAGAGCTGCCGTCCGAGTGGGAAGGCCCCCGCGCCTCCGGGTGCTAAGCCCCTCCCCTGCCCCTGTTATCTTGATTGACCGCCCGGATATTCCGCGCCGTCCTCCGATCGCGCGATGAAGAACTCCGCCTCTTCCCCGTTCAACCCGTGCCCGCCCCGGTCGGTCAGACCGATGCAGCTACCATTCGGCACATAGGTGATGAGGTACTGACCGAGCCGGTCCTTGTGGACAACGTAGCCGGTATTGGCCCAATGTACGGTCTGGCCGGCATCAACGGCGGCCTTGATTTCATCGAGTGTCATGCGAACCTCCTTACGAAGAATGGTGGGTAAACGACGCAAGAAGCCCGATCGTCCGACCGGGCTTCCATGCAGCATTCGTTTGGCAAACGACCGAGAGCTGCCAGGCACCTTGCGTGGCTTGCGTCGCTTGCGCCGCCAGCCAATCTTTCAGACCAAGAACCGTTCTTCCGGCGGCGACTTCAGATGCCCAGGCGACCCTTGGGTCGCCGCAGGGCTCATCGCCGGAATGCCGGTCGATGTGGCCATTGGCCATCCATGGCTCAGGCTGTATCCGTCGCAGCCAGTCCGCCATGCTCGGGATGCGGCCCTGGCAGTCTTCACGGACATGCTGCTCGCCGATCCAGCGCACGGGGATGTCCCGACCCGCGCTATTGGTCAGGGTCAGGCCGAAGACACGTTCAGCATCGAACAGACCTTGGGTATGGTGGCGCAAGGCCCGGTGCGTGAAGAGCGCGAGGTGCTCTTTCGAGGCATCGAACCAGTCATGTATGGACTGATAGTCAGACGGCACCCCGCCGAATTTCCGGGCAGAGCTTTCAGCATGATGAAGCGGATGGGCCATCTCAAAGACCCTCGACATAGCTGTGCGAACATTCGACATAGCGGTCCGCGTGATCGAGGGTGATGCTGTCTAGTGCTATGTCCCAGGTCAGCGTGCCGTAGCCGCCCTCGTTATTTTCGAACCCCGGGTGATGGTGATAGGCGAGCGACCAGGCGAAATCGCCAATCTCTGTGGCAAGCGCCTCCGGCAGTCGGACCTCTGCAGGCTGAACCTTCACATTCTCGACATTGCCGGAGTCGCCATAGCCTTCGTATTCGGCAGTCACCTCGCTGATGCCAAGCGCGCGCAATTGCGCGATCAGTTCCGCTCGGGTTGCCTTCAAGGTGGTTTCGCGCTCTGCACGCCACTGAGCCGCCATTGCGGCATAATCGATCTGGGGATTGGTCATGGGTCTGTCCTCTTATCTGAATTTGGGGGGCCGGGCGTGGCATTGGTCAGCGCACGGCCGGAAAGCGCAGACCGGCCAAATCCCGATCCGCGACGCCCGACCCAAAGCCCGCTTTGACTTTTCAGGCGGCTTGTTCTGCCGCTTTGGTGGTTCCCTGCCCAACGATCCGGGCCAGAATGCGGCCCGTGTCGATCCCGTCCCCATGCGGCAGGAACACCCGTAGCTGGAAGGCGATGATCTCGGTGAAGCAGCCGAGGGCCTTGAGGCCATCAATCATGCCCCTGTCCACGCCGCCCAACTCAAGGCGCATCTCGCCTGCGACCCGGCGACGGGTCAGGGTCAGACCCCGGCCCAGATCCACAGGTACGGTGGTGCCGAGGGCGGCGGTCAGCATATCCTCCGGTGTTTGGGGATTGGAGACGAGGAAGCGGGCGCGCAGCGCGGCCGCCCCTTCCTCACTCAGCGTGCGCCCGATCATGGCGGTCGCCCCGTCCGGCGTGACGCGGTAGATACGCTCATTGGTGGTCGGAATGTCCTTCCAGATCGGCAGCAGCAGCCCAGTCAGCAGGTAAAGCTTGGTCGTGGTGGTTTTTGGCAGGGATGCAGCCTCGGCATCCCAAAGTCCTGCAAACTCGGGCCTGCTGATCTCTTCCCAGGCCGAGGACTCGAACCGCGCCTCTTCGAGATAGCTCGACCCGTTTGGCCGCACCAACTTGCGCATCAGCGTAACGATGTCCGCATCATACATCTGCATGGGCCGCGCCGAGATGAGCGCCGCGCGACCGGAGGCGCGATTAACCATCGCCAGCTTGTCGGGATTGCGCGATATGGCGTCATCCGCCGACAGCACGTGGACCGGGTCCGTCACCTCGAGCCCGATGATCCGCGTCACGGCGCCAGATTTCGGGCAGGTCCAGAGATCCTCTGTGGAGACCTGTTCGATCTTTTCGCCGCGCAGGGTTTCCACGCCGAGATCGAGCGTGCCCGCCGCGCGCGCCCGTTCCGTCTGATCAGCGATCCGGCGCATGAACTCGGCAAAGAGCGCGTTCTGCATGTGGATGGGAAGGGCAAGCACCCGGTTGAGAAACCGCTGGATCGGCGGCAGCTCTTCAAGGAGCACCCCGTCCTTGTCGATCAGCCGCAGGGCCGTCCAGTCGGTGAAGCTCTCGTAGCTCATCGCCTCGGCCCGCCCGGCGGCAAGATCGGCGAAATACCCACGTAGTGCGGCCCGCGCGATCGGGCTTTCGAGATTGTCCTCCTCGCGGAACATGCCTTGCGAGCCGGTTTCGCGCTGGCCCTTGGTCAAGGCCCCCAGCTGGTCGAGGCGCTTGGCTATAGTCGAGGTGAAGCGCTTCTCGCCATGCACATCCGAGGTGCAGACCCGGAAGAAGGGCGCGCTGACCTGGGCAGAGCGATGCGTGCGGCCCAGCCCCTGGATGGCCGCATCCGCGCGCCAGCCGGGCTCCAGCAGGTAGTGCCGCCGCCGTTTCTGGTTCTTCGCCGTTTGCGCCGCGTGATAGGACCGGCCCGTGCCGCCCGCATCGGAGAAGATCAGGATATCCTTCTCGCCGTCCATGAAGGCTTGGGTCTCCGACGAATTGCTGCTGGCGGAGCGCTTCTCGATGAAAAGATGACCATCCTCGGCTTTGAGAGGCCGGATAGACCGGCCCGTGACCTCGGCGACAGCCTCGTCCCCCAATGCCCAGAGAATCTGATCCAGCGCCGAGGGGATCGGGGCCAGCGTCATCAATTCCATCATGGCCGCGTCGCGCAGGGCGAGCGCCTCGCGCGAGACAACCAGCGCCCCGGTCTCATCCCGCAAAGGTTCCGCCACCATATTGCCGTCGATCTCGACCAACTTTTGCGCATGGATCGGGAAAGCCTGCTCGAGGTAGCCGAGAACATAGTCACGAGGCGTCAAGGCCCCCTCAACGAGTTCATCCTCCGGGTCCATCGCCTCAAGTCGGCGTTTCAGCAGGCTCTCACCCGTCGAGACGACCTGGATGACGCAAGCCTTGCCCGCCGCCACGTCTTCCCCGATGGCGCGGATGATGCTCGGGGCCTTCATGCCCATCAGGAGATGGTTGAAGAAGCGCTGCTTGGTGCTTTCAAACCGGGACTTGGCCGAGGCGCGTGCGGCCGACGCATTGGTCTCGCCAGAGGCGTCATTGACGCCAGTCGCTGTCAGCGCCGCTTCGAGATTGTGGTGGATGGTGCGGAAGGCACCCGCATAGGCGTCGTAGATCTCGATCTGGGCCGCGGTCAGCGCGTGTTCGAGCACGTCATATTCCACGCCATCGAAGCTGAGGGCACGGGCCGTGTAGAGCCCGAGCGTCTTGAGATCGCGCGCAACCACCTCCATGGCCGCCACGCCGCCCGCCTCCATGGCCGAGACAAAGCTCTCTCGGCTTGGAAAGGGGTATTCGGGGCCCTGCCCCCAGAGCCCCAGTCGCGCGGCATAGGCGAGGTTGTGGACGCTCGTGGCGCCCGTGGCCGAGATGTAGAAGACGCGGGCGCGTGGTGCCGCAAGTTGCAGCCGCAGGCCTGCAAGGCCCTGCTGCGAGGGTTTGACCCCCCTGCCCTGCTCGGAGCCTGCGGCGTTCTGCATGGCATGGGCCTCGTCAAAGGCCAGCACGCCCTCAAACCCCTCGCCCATCCAGTCGAAGATTTGGCTCAGTCGCGTGGTGCCGCATTTGCCCGCGGACCGCAGCGTGGCGTAGGTCACGAAGAGGATGCCACAGGTCACGGCGATGGGCTGGTCCGGTTTCCATTTGGAGAGCGGCTGGATGTCGGCGGGCGAACCGCCCAGATCGGTCCAGTCGCGGATCGCGTCCTCGATGAGCGTGGCGGATTTGGAGACCCAGATCGCCTTTCTGCGCCCGGCCAGCCAGTTGACAAGGATGAGGCCCGCGCATTCGCGGCCCTTGCCGCAACCGGTGCCGTCGCCGAGGAAATAGCCAAGGCGATAGGCCCGTGCATCCGGGTCATCATCGGCGCGCGTCAGCTTGGTTTGGTCGTCATCAATCGTAAACCGACCGGGCAGATCGCGCCCATGGACATCATGCGCCATGATGATGGTCTCGAGCTGCGCCTCGGAGAGATGTCCTTCCTCGATCAGTCGCGCGGGCAGGCGCAATTCCGAACTGGCGGCACATGAGGGCACCGGCGGCGCGACAGAGGCCATGGCGATGCTTTCGACCAAGGGCGTGGGATGTTCTTGCGCACCCGCGATCTCGATCCGCTGCGGGCGGTAGCGCGCATAGATGTCCGAGACGGGCGTGTTGTCGCGCGGGACATCGAAGCTTGTGAAGCTGAGCGGGATGGCAGCATTGGCGCGGGGTTTGGAGGCGGCGACTGTGGCAACTGGGCGCTTGCGCGCGACAAGTACTGGACAGACCGATCGCGCATGAGGGTTTGTCGCCGCCCGGCGGGCGGGACGCGTCTCAGGCCGGCTTGCGGCCACAGCGTCGACAAAAGGAAGGGCTTCCTCCAGATCCTGAACCGCGGCGCGGATCATCTCGCCATCCTCCTGCACCTTGTCGAAGATCATGAGCTGGGTTTCGACAGAAGTGCCGAGCTTGCGGTAGACCTGCCCCGGCATCGTCAGCGCCAATCGCGGCGTCATGAGACCGCAGGCGCGCGACCAATGCGCGGCGTCGCGTTTGGGCGTGAATCCCGGCGGCATGATCGCCACCATCCGCCCACCGGGTGCGAGGCGCTTGGCAGCGGCGATGAGATGCTTGGCGGCGATGTGCTTGTCGTGGGAGCGATCTACCGAGGAGGCGAAGGGCGGGTTCATCACCACGACGCCGGGCAGAACCGGCGTCTGCAGCAGATCGTCGATATGCTCGCCGTCGTGACCCGTCACCTCGCCGCCGAAGACCGCGCGCAGGAGGCGCTGGCGAAAGGGGTCGATTTCATTGAGCAAAAGCGTGGCACCGGCCCGGGCGGCGAAAGCAGCCAGGGCACCGGTGCCCGCCGAAGGCTCCAGCACGGTCTCGGCCTTGCGGATCGCCGCCGCGCGAACCGCCATGGCCGCGAAAGGCAGTGGCGTGGAAAACTGCTGCAGCCGGATCTGCTGCTCGGAGCGGCGGGTTTCCGTCAGCAGCCGTGAGGCAAGCAGTTTTGCGGCGAAGTAATCATCCTCACTGCTGTCGCCACGTAGCAGCGCCTGCACAGCCGCCGCCTGCATCATGTCATAGGCCTTCCGCCAGTCCCAGGCGCCTCCGGCATCGCTGCCATGAAACGCCTCGCGCATGATGCGCGCGAGCGCTGAGCTGCGTAGGGGCTGGTGGTCGATCTCCGCGCCGACTTGCGCCAGCGCAGAGGCGAGATGACCGTCGGAGGTTGAGAGAGCCGGGCTTGCCGGATTGGGCTTGGACATGGGATTTTCCTTTGGATCAGGGTCTGAGTTCCAAAGGACAAAAAGCCCGCTTTGACTTTTCAGGATGACTGGGTCAGGCCACACTGACCTTCCAAAGCGTGCTCAGGGCTTGGATTGGCCCTGGCGCTTCGCATCAATCAGGTCCTGCGCGGCCTGCATTACCTGAACCTGTGAAGTCCCGCCGCGTGCATCCTCAAGCGCGGCCTGTACCTTCACGCGAAACCACGCGTCATAAGCATTCGCTTCAGCAGCCACGGAAATGCTCCTCGAGACCGAAGTGCGGCTGTTCCTTACCCGTTGGGTCCATTGCGCTTTCTCCGACTATGCGATGGGTTGATGCTACATCACCCACAATGGTGCCGTAAACGTCAAGGCCGTAAGGTTCACAGCTAACCGGGCCACCTACCGATCGGGCGCCGCTTCAAGGGACGTCTCGAACCGCTTGTACGCCGCCGCAGCTTCTTCCAAGAGCGCGTCGAAATTGTCAGGTGGATTGCCATCTTCCAGCATCCCTTTGAACGTCGCATAAGCATCTGTCTTGCTGCCGTAGGCGCGCAGGGTCTTGTCGTCGTTCACCCATGCCACCACGATGACCTTCGCATCGCTGTTGAACCGGTAGAACAACCGATACTGCTGGAAGAATTTCGCCCGGAACCAGTGTTTGCGGTGATCGCCGAGTGTACTGCCTTGCCGGAACGCCGCGGCACCCGGATCCGCCGGTATGGCCTCGGTCACCAGCTTGAAGATGGCGGCCAGCCGTTTCGTCGGGTTTTTCTTGCGCCAGGTCTTTGGATCGCGTGCCTTACGCGCTTCAACCTCCTCAATCAGCCCTTCGAGCTGGTCCAGAAAGAGCGGATGCGCATAAATCGACCATCCGTTTACGACAAGGGGCGCTTTGGCGGGCACGCTATCGCCGGTCATTCATCCTCGGGCGATAGCGGCGCATCGAGATCGACCTCAACCTCTCCGACCAGTGCTGCAAGACGGTCATGCAAAGCCCCATCAAACGCCCGAATGCGATCCGGATGCGCCTTGATATCGGCCTCGACAAAATCGAGAAAGGCGCCGAGCGCGGGATCTTCCTCGTCGCTGCGCACGGGCTCGATATAGACCCTGCCACTCGGCTCGGTGCAGTAGCGAATCTGGTCGCCCTTGCCCAACTTGAGCTGTTTGCGCACACCCGCCGGCACGGTCGTCTGATACCGATCCGTGAGCTTCGAGACATCTTGTGCGAGGACTGTCATGGCAGTCTCCTAAAAGAAAAGGGTCTTTGCTACCCGCGACAGGTAATGCATTTGCATTGTCTTGTCAAGACAAGCCGCAGGATCTGCTGTCGCCGGGCAGGTCGATCAACGGTTCGGCGCAGGACCTAATTTCGCCCCGCGAGATACTCCGCCAGCACCGGGCTAGCAGAACCCTTCGCGGAGCTGAGCAGCTCCGAGCCCGCAAGCGAGGCTTTCGAAAGCCGTACGAGTCCACCGGTTTCCTCGATGCGGTAGCAGCGGCGCTTTTGCTGCCCCCTCTTGTAGTGCGTCGCGGTGACGATCTGGCAGGTGCTGCCATCGGTGAGCGTCACCGGTGCTGCGAGCTTGATCTTGTCGCCTTCCTCGTAGTCCGGGATCGCAGCCCAATCCCGGCAGCGCTGACGCCAGTCCTTGGCGTAGCTGTCCGGGTCTTTCAGGTCGGAGAGGAGATCGATCAGCCCAAGGGGCGCGCGCGACGCGTTCGGGCCAGCGCTTTCCTCCATGTCCTTGTAGCCCCAGCAGCCGTCATCGTATCGGGTGAGGAAGACAGCCCCGAACGTGATGGAGCCATCAACATCGGTCACATAGGTCGCGTCTTCGACAGCGGTGCCGTCGAGATTGGTGACCCTTGCCGCCGCATACCAGGTGGAGCCGACCTTGCAGGCCTTGATCAGTTCGGTTCTGCGCCTGTCGCCTTCGAAGGTACAAAGCCTGGTAATCTCCGCTTTCTCATCCGCGTAGGTTTTGACGCGGCCGTCGGTGTAGAAGAGCCAACCCATTTCAGAGTCCTTTCTCTCGTAGGGAAAATTGTTGTCGCCAATGTCCCGAGAGGGCCGCAGGCCCGGCAGGGTATTGGCGATGCTTGTTTGAGAAAGGGCGCGTTAAGCCGCCCTCCGGTCATCGAGTTCCATCAGCGCATCGAGCGGCACGCGGTAGGACTGCATGGCGTCGAAATCCTCGCAATTGCCGCAGTTCTGCACGATCGCGAAGGTGTCGCAGGCATCCTTGAGGATGACACGGAAGGTACCGCCGAGGCCCGAGGGCACTTCGTAGGTCCCGCCGATGAGATAGTCCGAAGCCCGGCGCACGAAGACGCGGATGCTGTGGCCATCGGTGGCGAGCCGGATGGCCCCCCGCCCCCGGTCGATGAGCACCTGCACGTCATCCAGGATGTCGGTGTAGAACTGGCCGGTCAGATCGCGGAACGCCATGCGGCGCTGCGCCATCCAGTCGGTATCCCGAAACGGGTTCATGCCGTCGGCGAAGGCAAAGGACGGATCGGCCTGTTCGGTGGTGACGATGCGGGTGGTCGTGCCATCGATGCCGTTCGAGCGCAGATGCACACCATTGCCGACGATGAGGATCAGGGCGGGCCTGTCCACGGGCCCGTTCCAGTTGGGCAGGAAGGTTTTGCAGGCGCGCGCATGCGCGATCTGCGCCGCAACTGCGGAGGCAGAGAACTTGAGAATAGCCATGGGGATGTCTTTCCGTTGGGTGTGGGAGGGTCGACCCGCGCAGGAAATGCCTCGCGCGGGTCGTATGATGGCTCAGGCCGCTTGCGCGACCTCGCCGTCAGGGTCCGGGGTGTCCGCAGTGAGCTCCACCTCATCACAGGCGACACCGGCCGTCTGCATCATCGGCGGGCACCAGGCGGCCACGGCAGCGCGCTGCGCGTCCGTGAGCGTGGCGAAGGGCTCGGCGAAAAGCTTGTCACAAAAGGCGACGATCTCCTTTTTGCTCGACGAGGCCAGCGTCACCGCCTCTTGGGCCAGGCCCAGATCCTCGCCGAGGATCTTCAGGAGCCAGGCTTTCTTGAAGCGGTTGAAGAGTGCAGCATTCGGCGTCCAGTGGGCGCGGATGTCGGGCATGATCTCGATCTCGAACGCATGCATCAGGTTGTCTCGCTGCCGATCCCGCGCGAAGCAGGACTGCGTGGTGCTGGCGGTTGCAAAGGCGACGAGCTTGGCCTTCTCCCCTGCCTCCAGCGCGCGAAACGCCGCGAACTGATCGGCGGGCGCGCGGGTGTCATCGAGCCAGGACAGATCAAGCGCATCATGTGCCGCCGCCACCTGCTCGAGCGAGGTCTCGTCGATCTCGTCCATCTTGGCATGGCTGCGGTATTCCTTGCGGGCATCGATCTTGATCGCCTGCGTGACACTCATGCCGCTGGCCAGAACGTCACTGACCAGCTTGAAGAGCGTCAGATCGAGCGTGGCTTCCGGATGCAGCGCCATCGCGGCCCCAAGCGCCATGGCTCGCTCGGTCTTGAGATCCTCGGCCAGTGAGGCTGGATAAGTGATTTCGCCGGCGTCCGGGGCCTCCTCCCCGGTCGGGTTGGCCGAGGTGCCGCGCGCGCCCTCCTCTTTGACGGTGTCCTCGGGGCGCACGAGGCCCACATGGAGCGTGATCTGCCCGCCCGACCACGACGCGATCACCCCAGACCGCGCGAGGTCCTCGGCACTGTAGGCCTCCTGCAGGTCGCGGGCTTCCTCTTCCAGAGCGTCCACACGGTCGTAAAGCGCGTTGTAGGCACCGTCCTCGAGCCCCTCATTCTCCATCTCGAGCTGCAATTTCTCAAGCTCGGCGGTGATCTCATCGATGCGCTTCTGGGCAGCCTCATCCGGCTCGTTGGGGCCGGGATAGACGCGGCCGTAGTCGGCCATGGTCGCGTAATCATAGCGGACCATCGCATCGGCCCAGGCAAAGCCCAGCTTTATGCGAGCCTCTTCGGCGGCGGCACCGAGCTTCTCGAGCAAAATGGTCTCGACCAGCGCCGCATCCTCAAGCACGGAATGCTCTTCCAGAAGGTCAGCCGCGACAGCACCGCCACGCGCCTCGTAGTCTTCGCGCACGAAAGCCCCGATGTCGTCGCTGACCTGCACGCCGCGGGATTTGAGGGCCTGACGGACGGTATAGGCCTGCAGATAGCCACCGTCCTTGGTGAGCGCCTCGAAGACCTCGCACTGCGCCTCCTGGCTCGGGTGCTCGGCAAAGGCCTTCATCGTATCGAGCGTGATCACCTTGCCCCGGGCTGCGGCGCGGATGTCGGGGTGGATCAGGCCATAGCGCAACCGGCCTTTCACGGCCGCCACCGTGGTGCCGAAGGTCTTTGCGATGGTCTCGGGCGTCTGGCCGTCGACCTCCATCATCCGGGCGAAAGCCTCGAACTCGTCGATGGCATTCATCGGTGCCTGGGTGATGTTCTCGGCGAGCGACAGCGCCGTGGTGACGTCGCAGTCCTCAGGGACAAGGCGGCAGTCCACCTTGGTCTTCGCTGTGAACCCCTTGGTGGCCTTGTCGGCAACCAGCTCCTTCAGGGCTGCATGGCGCCGGCCACCGGCGAGGACAGCATATTTGCCGTCGATCTTCTGGACCAGGAGAGGCTGGAGCAGGCCCAGCACAGCGATGCTGGCCTTCAGATGCGCGATGTTCTCGGGGTCATAAGTTTCCGGCGCGTTGCTGCGTACATTGGCGGGATGCGGGACGAGATCGCCGATAGCAACGGTAAGGGGAGCAAAGCTTGTGGTCATGGGATATCCTTCCAGGAGGGTGAGGTGTGGCCCGCGCGCTCACGCGCGTGACCAATCCCCGGCTTCAGGGATCACAACGACAAAAGGCCCACTTTCCCTTTGAGGGGTCAGTGGGCCTTCATCGCCTGGGGTGTCAGGAGGGGGTGTCCCCTGCCCTTCTACCAGTCGCGCGCCAGCATGATGGTCAGCATGCGCATGGTGGTGGCAGGATTGTCCGGGGTCTCAGCCCCGTAGCGGAAATCCGAGTCTGCTTCATAGAGATCGATTTTCCAGAACACGGTTTCGCCGCGGACCTCGACCGCCCCGAAATCGTGCCAGCCTTCTGGGTCATTTTCAGGCTCGAACGTGGCAAACTCGCCGGTCGCCTTCACCGCCTCGGCCATGAAGCCGTCACCGGCCTCCATAAGCGAGCGGGTCACATGCATCCGGCCCTGGATAGGCTGCGCGGGCGGCACCCCGAGGCATGCGAGCTTGCGAAACGCGTCGTTCTGCGCCGCGATCACACTCGGATCAGGGCTGTCTGTCTGGGATTGAGCGGTGCTGGTCATGGGGCTGTCCTTTGAGAAGTTGAAACACCCTTCCCGAAGCCCGCTTTTCCTTTTCCGCCCGGCGGATGAATCGAGGCCGAAGGCGCCCTACCCTAACAGCCCTTTGGGTCGGTAATTCGGGTTGGGGATGGTCTCGACCCAGCCACCCTGTTCCTTGATGGTCTCGAGCGCTGCCGAGAGTGGATAGGCACCCTCGGACGCGCTCCACCAATAGGCACTGCGCTTGAAGGTGATAATCTTGCGGCGGCCACCTTCAGAGCAGGCCACTCGCAGCGTCTTGGGTTCCTTGCGTGACATGGGCGTCTCCGTTCTCCCTGTGGTCAGGCGGCCTCGGCGTCCGCCCCTGCCCTCCCCGCCTCCGACCGTGCGATCAGGTAGTCGCAGGCGCGCTGCGCGTCAGCGGCGTGCTTGAAGATGGCGCCCTTGTCCGAGCGCAGAACGCGCAGCCAATTGTAGAGGTAAGCGGCATTCATCTCGAGCGTATGGGCCGTAAAGCCGAGCGTCTGGCCAAGGAACACCGAGGTCAGCTCGGCGACGATCTCCTCACGGGCATAGGCCGTGTTGCCGAAGCGCGAGAGGCCGTAGTCGCGGTTCAGCCGATGGCGCGCCTTGGTGGCATGGGCGAGCTCATGCGCCCAGACCCCGTAGAAATTCCGCGGGTTCTCGAAACGCGCGATCGACGGCATGAACACCTTGTCCACGGGCGGCAGGTAGTATGCTTCCGTCCCCGTGAAAACGGTCGTGATGTCGATGGCGTCGAAAAACGTCTGCATGTGGGGGATGGGCTCGGACGGCGGATGTTCGGGTGCCGGCTCCGGATCTGGGAAGAAACTGTCGGGCAGGCCCTCGATCTGGCAGGCATTGAACACGCGGTAGGATTTCTGGAAGCGGAAGATGCGGGCCTCCTCGGAAAGATCATCGTTCTCCCTGTGCTCATCCTCATCGCCGGCGTCTTTCCGGCTTTGACCGTAGTAGACAACGACAGAGGATTTTTCGCCTTTACGCACCTTTGCATCCAAAGCATTGGCCTGCGGAAGCGTCATCCAGAAAGGCGAGCTATGGCCCGCCATTACCGTTCGCATGGTGAGCAGGAAGTTGTTAACGCCCTGGTACGGCTCTCCTCCAACGCGCAGAGGACGCGAGCTGCCACCTGCCGTCCAGGGTTTGCGCCACGGCAGGACGCCGCGCTCGATGATGCGGATGATTTCGTTTGTGATGACCTCGGAAGCATCGAATTTGGGCGTGCGGGATCGGGCCATGGCTGGCGTCCTTTCGAGTTTTGGTGAAGGGGAATGGGGATCAGATTGACCGACGGGGCCGCGGATCGTTGGTGATGCTGGCACCGAGCTTTACGACCATGTCGATGTAGGTGGTCAGCGAGACGGACCTGCCAGGACCGCAAGGGTCAGGGTCGACAGATCCGTCCTGCGCCACCCGCGGCAGGTTCGCAAAGGCGATGACATCGGTGACGGGTCGGAGATCGATGAAGGGCGTCCCTCGTGCGACCGCAAGAGCGGCCAACGGAAAGCGCTCGATCGGCGCGAAACTCGAGACGGTGGTCCAGCCGAGATGGAGGAACGTCCCACCCTCCCCGCAGATCACATGCGCGTTTGGCAATGACGCCGCCTGCTTCAGATAGCCGAGATCACGCAGGACGATCTGGCGTTCGAGCCGTTGTGCCAGCGCCGTCTGGCCAGTTCCGCGCAGCTCTCTATGCCGCCACCAAGAGGCTGCGGTTGCGCGGAGCACGCGCAAGACACCTGTTTGCATGGGAATGCCCTTCATCAGGAACGGCAGACCGGAACCCGGCCCGGACCCATCTGAGGGACCCCAAAGGCCCTCATCCGTCAGTCACAAAACCCGAAGAACACTTTTACTTTCTACGGGTAAGGACTCGGTTCTTGGCAAAACCATTGAGTCCTCACCACAGGACACAATGCCGGCACGTCTACCGAAGCTCTTAATTTGGATCAGCAGAGCCAGTTGGGGATGAAAGATCGGCAATGAGCATCGGCAGTATCTCGCATAAGGTTCGATATTATTTATATACATCATATAGTTATACGATCCTCCAGATCGGCAGAGAATATCTCTACAGGCCTGCTTAAAGCTGCGAACGCGTGGTATTTCTCAATCTTGCCCGATCATGCGGCCTGCCCGTTGAGCCTGCCATAAAAGCTGCGCTCAAGATGCAGCTCCCCTGCCACAGATTTCTCGACCATGCCGCGCAGATATCCGCCAGGCGAGGCAACCTCGCCCGAGCTGTGCTTCTCGAAAACAAGCGCAAACGCGGCCGTGGCAACCTGAGTTCCCATTCGGTCCTGCGCCACGTTCCAAGCATGCTCCGAAATCCCGATCATCGGCCTGAGTTGCCCGGCAACCCGATGTAGATCGTCCCAATCCTTCAGGAAACCGCCCATATTACGCGCCCAGAACGCGAACTCTGGACAGGCCTGCATGATTGTTGGCAGGTCAAGCGCGGTTCGCTTCTTGCGCACCTCTGCAACCCAGTCTTCCAGTTCCCCATCAACCCGCTCCTCGGGTCGTGCATTGGGCACGACATCCGCCGCTTCCTCTTTTTCAGAGGAATTACCAATTACAGGAATAAGTTGATTTGTAATTAGTATATGAGGTTCAGAAATGACCTCCCTGGGGTTCATTTCTTGAGTCTTCTTCACAACTTGGGCGTCATTTTTGCCGGTGTTTTCCACAGGGTTTATCGCACCAGTCGCCTTGAGATAGGCCGCCTCGACTCGTTCCTGAAGTTCCTTGAACCACGCCAGCAGTCGCTCCAGTTGTTCAGAGGCTTGATGGCGGCGCGGAAGTCGGTCCAGAAGCTCCTCGAAGAGACCCGTGAATTGCGTCCAGGGCCCGCGCAACGCGCCGCTTACCGCCGCCTCGATCCGCGCGCGGATCATCCGGCGCGCAACCGTGATCTGACGCTTCAAGCGCTGGCAGAGCTCGCGCTCGGCCTGCAACTCGGCCTGCAGATCTTCAAACTCCTCGACTCGAGCCGAAAGCGGCGACAGATCGAAGCCGTAGGCCTCGACGATACGCCCCTCAGCGTCTCTGCGGCCCCACCGTTTGCCATTCGGGCTATCCTGGAAAGAGATCACACCGATCTCTGCCAGACGCCGCGCATGACGCTTGAGTGCCGACAGAGAGAAGCCGGTTTGCTCCATCAGATAGGCGTTCGAGGCCCAGACTATTGGGCGCTGCCCCTCCTCCCAGTCCTGAGCCTGAGTGAAGGCCCCCAGGGTATCGAGGAGCATCATGTCGCCAGCCTTCAGGCCGATATGGGCCCCAACGCGTTTGAGCGCGACAAATGCTCGTGTTTTAGGTACTGCTACCTGTTCACCGGCTTGGGCAAGCTGCTCAGCAACCCCAAGACCCGGTGTCGGCTTGCGCCAACCTGTATGTTTCATGCTTGTATCTCACCTCCGGTTATGTGGAGGCAAAAGAAAGCCGTTCGCTCAGAAGCGTTCGTCGTTGACAGTGAATCCTGTGAGACTTATCTTGAAGGCGACCAAACCATTAAGATCAGCTCTCAGGCCACACCGCTTGGGGGCTTTTCTTTTGCCGTTAATTCACTTGTCGTTCCTTTTTTGCTCCTTGCCTCATCGTTCCGAAGAACATCTCACCAACGCTGTCTTCAGTCGGTGTCCTTCTCCGTGTCTTCGACGTTCAAATAGCTTGCGACTAAGTCTCCAAGCTTTTCGAGACGCTCTTGGTCAATCGGCACTCCTGCAACCTTGATTGATAGGTTTCCATCGACGGAAGTGACCGAAAGATTTCGGTTGCCCACCTTGCGCTTTACGGTGAGTTTTTGGGGCTTTGTCTTTGGTTTTGGCTTGGCTTTGTTCGTTCTCTCCAAGCTCGCTAAGGCACCCTGTAAATCGCGAAAGCTCATGTCGTAGACGTTCTTGAACGTGTTCAAGATTTGATCCTGCGCAGCGAAAACGGACCGTGCTCGCGAGACTAGGCTCTCATGCACACCAATTTTCTTGGCGAAGGCCACAGCTGTCAGTTTCTCTTCGCCAGAAGCCAGCGTCTCATACATTTCACCAATCGAAACCAATCGCTCAAAAGGGCTGAGATTCTCGCGCTCCTCATTCTCGCGAAACCGCAGAAACAACATCTCAAACTTGCTGTTCTCAGCGTTTCGCGCGTCAGGCGGGGCAAGGATTGCACGAAGGGGTACACCGAGCTCTGACGCGGCGGCCAGTCGGCGGCGTCCTGTCAGCATCACGAATGGAACCCCCGCGATATTCGACGGGTCCAACGGATCCGGCTGCCAATCCGGATCCTCCGGCCACACTAGAATGGGCGTGTCCTGCCCGTTCGATGCGATGCTGTTTACCAAAGACCTGAAGGCTTCCTGGGACATCCAGTCTTGTCGGCGGTCGGTTCCCATCGGATCGGAGATTTGATCTGGCGACAGGCTTATCTCGTGGCGACCGTTGAGGATATCCAAACAGAGCTCTGCTCTGCTTCGCTCTACTGCAGCTTGCGACTGCGCAAGCGCTCCTGATTTCCAGGCACTGCCGGCTCCCTTGAAAGGAGTCGAAACAGCATCACTCGATTCTGTCCTGCCTTCGGAACCGCTAGCACGTTCCTTGTTTGTATCGAGATTGGTAGCCTTGGTGACCAGCGACCTTGGAATACTGCGTTTCATGCTTCACCCTCGCCGTCATCTTCATAGAATTCGTCCATCCAAGTATTGGCGTAGCCACGTTCGAGTCCTGGCCAGAGTCGCGATATTATGGCGTCGTTCACGGCATCGGCATTCGTGATGAACCGGTTGATCCCCTTGCGCTTTCCTGGCGTGTCCGGCTCGTATTCGTATACGGACTGATAGACGTCCGACGCGTTCGAGATCGCGTCGGAACGCAGATAAAACACGGGCAGAATCTCCGTGGGGCAATGTTCTAACAGGTTTCCGATGTGGTTAAGATCCTGGGCATTGGACCGTTGAACGATCGTTGGCAACAGCATGTTCGCACCGGTTCCGATCTCGATCCTTTCATGGGCCAGGATGTGCTGAAGCATCCCAAGCAGGCCAGTCACAAAGGTCGACAACGTCGCGATGTCAAACCCCTTCATGGTTTGCGGTATGACCAGCGAAGTCGACGCAATCACGTTATTCAACTGGAACAGTGTGAGCGCGGGTTGATAGTCGATGATGATGACATCCAGCGTCTCCGTTAGTGCGGTGTCGAGCCGCTCCTGGTCGACCTTGCCGTCGACTACCAATTCGTTGGGTAACGTTTTCGGTGGGTGGCCCGCTTTCCAGCGGTCGATGGCATCGCGTAGGTAGCGGTAAAAGCTCTTCCCTGCGGGGGCTTCGCGGACAAGCCGCGCAATCTGGATCTCACCCTCGGATGTTTCGCCGTGAGCTGGAAGCAGGCGCAGGCCTGGCCAGGAGGTCTTGAGAAGGAAGCTGTCGAGCGTTTGCGCATCGTGGTCGGTATATGGCGCGTCTTCCGACTGAAAGAGTCCAGCAAAGTCCACCATGGAGGCGGTGTTTTCGTCGGGCATTTGGGGAAGGCCCTCTCCCCCGACGAAGTAGAGCGTTATTGTACTTTGCGGGTCAGCATCCATGACACCGACACGCATGCCGTAGTGCAAGCTGAGATACTGGGCAAAATGCGCAGCGCTCAGACTTTTGGCGGTGCCGCCTTTCTGGCTTGCAAACGAGATGACGGGCAAAGGTGCGTCAGGCTTCCGCCAGGCCAGGTAGTCGTACGGCCGCTTTGCCGAGGCTGCCAGAAGGGCCCGCATGTGCATCAATTCTGAAAGCGTGAAAACACGCTCTCTTCCAACATATTCTCCTGCGGGAAAGTCATCGCTCGAATTGGCGAACTTGGTCAGATACTGAATACTCACATTGAGAAACCTAGCGCACTGGCGCATGGACCAGGTTCGCTTGATGCGCTGACGCAAGGTGAGTTCCTTGTTCACTGCCACCATCGTGCGCTCAAGCCCACGTGACAGATCCGTCAAAAACTGCTCTAAACTACCGCTCATTTATAAGCCCTGACTTCGGTTGGGTCCGAGTTCGACTCGATTCTGTTCCGATGGTAGCATGGTTCTGAGCAAAAGATAAAGATACCACGCGCCTATCGGTTTCAGGCGCTTATTTTGAGGCTCAGTGGCTCCAGAAACTCCAATCTTGAACGCGTTCAAGATTGGAGTTTAAGTCGGCTGACCAGAGCGAAGTCGATCAACCATGCATGTTTCACGCCGCGTCTTTCGGACCCCAGGAGATGACCGTCCTAGTTGGTGGCTTTGCCCATGTTTGCGTTGAAGCCGTGATCACAGATGCTCACCGTGAAGTAGCCAGCGCCGGTCTCCCCTTTCTGAATCTTCTAGATGCCGCCGCACTCGGTCAGCTTGCCTCACGGGGAGCGTCCGGCGACGCGTTGCGCGAAGGCCGTCCTGTTCGACCTCGCGACGGGTTCGATGGTAATTTCCAGGTCGGAGGTCAAGATGGAGATTGAGCCGAAGCCTTTGGCGGTTTCGTTGTCGGCGCTTGTGAAACTGATGCAGCCCGAAGGGTAGCTGCGCGGTTGACCAAGGCCTGACCACGCTGGATGCGAAGCGCCGCATAGAAGGGTAGGGGAGGAAGATGGGCCACAGCCGTTGTAGACGGGGCGGCCGCTCCGATGTGCATTCCATGCAACCGGTACGCACCGGGAGACCTGCGGGGACCGGAAGAAATGCCACAGGGAAATGCGCGGCGTCCTTAAAACTGAACAAAACAAGTAGACCCCTTACTCTCGTGCACGCGCGCAACAAGCGTTGCGCTATAGTGCTCTCAACAGCCCGATCCCTTGCTCAAGAGGCATTGCACGAACGCCTTCGGCCACGGGGACGTCATGCTCTCCGGCGTAGATCAACAGCTTCCGGCTGGCCTTGATGTCTTCCGCGCCCACATAGAACCCGCGCGAGACCTTTGGCGCAGTCGTGCGCTTGATCTCAACGGCCCAGATGTCGCCCCCAGGCAGGCGAAGGACCAAGTCAAGTTCAGCACCGGCAGAAGTGCGATAGAAGAAGGGTTCAGTGCCGGTTGGTGCAGCGGCAAGAAGGGCCTCGATACAGAACCCCTCCCAACTGCCGCCAACGACGGGGTGCCCGAGCAAGCCCTCGATTGTCCCAATGCTTAACAGGGCATGCACGACCCCGCTGTCGCGGACATAAACCTTTGGCGATTTCACCAAACGCTTGCCGACATTCTCATGCCAGGGCTGCAGTCGCCGCACCAGCATGAGATCAACGAGCAGATCGAGGTAGCGTCCAATCGTTTGGCCGGAGACGCCCAGCCCCTCGGCGAGGGCTGCAGCGTTCAATAGACCACCTTGCACATGCGCAAGCATTGTCCAGAAGCGCCGCAAGGTTGCGGCTGGAATACGCGGTCCGAGGGCAGGGATGTCACGTTCCAGATATGTACGCAGAAAATCCAGACGCCAATCCATGCTGGCTTGATCGCTTGAAGCCATGAAGCTGTCAGGAAAGCCACCACGCAGCCAGAGCGCATTCAACTGATCAGCCCCCACCTCGGTAAGCTGTAGAGGGGGCATTTCGATATACCTGACACGTCCAGCAAGGGATTCTGCCGACTGTTGGAGTAGGACGTTGGAGGCTGATCCCAAGAGCAGAAACTGGCCCGCTCGAAAACCGGCCCGCCTGCGCTGGTCGATCTGACCACGCAGGCTCTTGAAGAGGCCAGGCATCTGCTGCACCTCATCGAGGATGACGAGTTTTCCCGCCTGTTCATCCAGATATAGATCCGGTTCGGTCAGGATCTGCCTGTCCGCATCTCGTTCTAGATCAAGGTATACCGATGGTTGCTCCGAAGCGATGTCTAGAGCGAGCGTGGTTTTCCCAACTTGCCGGGGGCCGAGGAGGACAACAGCAGCTTGGCTCTCGAGCGCGGATTGCACAAAGTGATGAGTTTGGCGCTTATACATACCTTGCAATTACTCCGCACGATGGAAGATTTGCAAGGATAAACTGCTTAGCGGGTAAAGTTGCCACTCAATTGGAGATGTCGCCTGATGTGACGAACAGGCTTAGCGTCAAAACTCACTCATAACATCCCAAGCCGCTTCGCCCGCTCCAGCAACATCTTCACTGATGATGGCTGCCAGCTTGTCCGGCCGCGGGGTGTGCGCTCACGCATGTTCTCCAAGCGGGCGCAGATGGCCTGAAGCGTAATGTCGGGATCGGCGCCCTTGATGCCAGCAATAATGGCGGGCAGGCGATCGTCCGTTTCGCGGCGCCCGGCGCGGGCCAGCACCTCGGTAGGCAGGAAGCCGTCGCGGACATAGGCCTTCACAGCGCGCAAGAGACGGCTTTGGGTCCAGCGACGCGCCTCGGGCAGGGGGCCGTTGATGATGCGCACAACGTCTTCCCAGGCCAAGTCGGGGCGCAACCGGCGCACTTGGGGCACCCAGTCTTGAGCCGTCTCGTTCAGCCGCTCCATGTAGCCGTCTTGCCGCGCGAGCCGCACCTTGCGTAGCGCCGCTGGATCGCGGGCGCGTAAGCCCGGGTTCCCGCCGACCCGGCCCTTAGTACGGGCACTCGCCAGCCCCGCCTTGGTACGTTCGCGGATCAGCGCCCGCTCAAACTCGGCCGCGGCGCCCAGAACCTGAAGCGTGAACTTGCCTTGCGGGGATCCGGTGTCGATCGGGTCCTGAATGGACCGAAAGAACGCCCCCTTGGCCTCCAGCCGTTCGATCACCTCCAGCAGATGTGAGAGAGACCGCGCCAGCCGGTCGATCCGAACGACAACCAGCGTGTCGCCCTTGCTAATGCGCTCCAGCAAGCGGGCAAGCACCGGCCGCGCACGATTGCCGCCCGAGGCGTGCTCTTCAAAGATCTCGACGCAACCCTCAATTTGCAGGGCCTCAGACTGGGGCAGGGGGGTTTGATCCTCTGTGGAAACACGGGCGTAGCCTATCAGCGGCATGAAAACGGGCCGTTTGCAGTTTAATGTATCGCTACTAAACGACCGTTTGTGAACGCGCGCAAGGGGCGTTTCCCTCGTCGCGCAGAGTTCGGGAAGCCTTGTATCTATGGGCTGAAGCCCGCGAGAGGCGCTCCAGCGTTCTTGAGAAGACAGGGGCCTCGGGCGCCTCTATAGTAGAGAAAAACGCAGCCCCTCAAACTCCATCGTCAAGCGCGCAAAATAGCTTTATAATGCGCGCATGAGCCGATTGCGCCCGACAAACATGGACTATGACGAGATGACTCTCGAAGACTTGGAGGCGTCCGAGGGCAAGGATGAAGTCGACCTCTGGTTCCTGCCCGGGCCGATCGAGGACGAACCGGATTACCTGCCTCCCGGACCTACACCTGAGGCGAAGGAATCCGATGTCGTCGATGCTTGGCGCGCGGCCGAGGCCGGGCAGGCGGCGCAGCTTGCTCGCGTCTCGGCCCGGTTGGGTATCCTCGATGAACGCCTGCGTCGGGGCCCGGCAGGCTGGCGGCAGCGGCTCGCCCTGATCGAGGCATCGGATCTCAGCTGGCTCACGCAGGACCGGATCGGCCTCGACCGGCTTTCCCTTTACATGGCGCTGCGGGTTTCGACCGCAACGGATGATGCGCAGGCCTTGTACCGGATCGGCTGGACCGTGCGTCGGCTGACCGGTGGACCCGCGCCGCTGACAGTTCGGTCGTGTGTGGGCGATCTCGAAACCTTCCTTGATCGATGCCAACGTCCTGGGCAGGGAGAGCGTTTCGAAGAGGCCAAAGCTCCCTCGCGCTTGCTCGAAATGGCAGAGCCCGAAGCTTTCGAGGACCGGGCTGCCGGATGGCTCGCGATGATGGGTCAGGCCGACGACCTCCACCCCGTGGCGCGGGCCTGCATGGGTTTTCATCTCTGGCATGTCGCGGAGCTCTCGCCGGTCGACGATCCGGTCGAGGCCGCGGTGACGGCGTCGCGTGTTGCGATCACCGAGCTCGCACCGTCAGGGAGCATGCCCGGCGCGATCTTCGCACCGATCGCCATGGGCGGGGGAGGGGGCTTCCGGGCGATCGGGGACCCGCCCGCCCGGTTAGCGCGCTGGCTGAATGCGATGGAGAGCGCGACATTCGCAGCCCTGCGCAGGCTCGAGGAGATCGAGGCTTGGGCGGCTGCCGCGGAACGAACGATGGCCCCCCTATCGGGCAAGACGCCGCCGATGCTGCGGAACCTCTTCACAAGCTGGCCGCTGGTCTCAGTACAAATGGCCGAGAAACTGACAGGTACGCATCGGTCAACGGTTCAGCGCAACATCGACTGGATGGACGAGCAGGGCCTCATCCGGGAAGTTACGGGGCAGGGACGATACCGAATGTGGCGGATCGTTGAGCTTCGCTCAACAGAGGTAAATTCGATGCCCGAAAGGCATGATGAGCAGCTGGCTGAAGATTTCTTCGATGTGCTGGCCGCGCGCCAGTGATCTCCGGATTTTTTTCCTTCAGGTTTCCGCGTCCCGCAGCTCTCTCAGAGCAGCCAGATAGCGGTTCATGCGGCGCATGTCATTTTCGGTCAGCGCCGACAGTCGCGAAGCGTTCAGATTGTCGAGGATGTCTGCCGTTTTGGCCCGGCGCGCGATCTTGTTGCCCTTGGCGCGTCGGACGAAGGCCACGTAGACGGCCTCGCTGTCGCCTTCATCCTCGGGCCTCTTCGTGACAAGGCGTAAAGCGTCGAGCACAGTCGGCGAGAAACCTTCTTCCTCAAGGCGCTTGAATGTCCAGCCAGGGCCGTCTTCGATCACGTCATGCAGGACGCCAACGATCCGTTCGTCGTCGGTCTCCAATGACATCATCACCCGGAGCGGATGTAGCAGATACGGCGCGCCGGCCTTGTCGGTTTGTCCCCGATGGGCTTCCGCAGCGATTTCAATGGCGCGTTGAAGGTTCAATAGCTTCTCCTAGTGTTTGAATATGATCGTGACCATTCGGTTGGTATTTTTGGAACTTCACATCACTCCCATGGCGCAAAGTTTGGCGTGGATACAATGATACGGTTCCTAAGAGCTTCGAGTTCTGGGGAAATTGCTGCATGGGTTCCCTGATGCGGCAAAACTTCCCCGTGTAATTGTGCACGCAGCTCCATCCACCGCTCCTTCAGGACCTGCCAGTTGTGATCATCATAGGTCCCGCTGACAACGACAGGATGAATGCGTATACGTGGTGGGTCGCCCTCGGCGTGCCCATACCAATTTTCCAAGTCTCGGAGCCAACGGCTGCCCTTGCGGTCCACGCGACCGATCTGTTGTTCAACAATACCCGGGTTCCATTCTGCATGCAGTATGACTACAGTGCGGCAGGCTTCATGCAGGTTTAACCCCTCTCGCCCAACACGGGATTGAGCGAGAAGTACCATTGGCCAGCTGGAGGCGCGGTTGAATGCGGACTGCAGCAAGCGGCGTGTTTGAGGTGGGGTTGCGCCAGACATCATCCTGGCAATATTACCCTCGCGCCCGGAAAAGTCCTGAAGATACGATGCCAGCCTAGACTGCAAAACACTGTCGTGTTCTTGCTCTTCATCGGTTGATAGGTCATCCAGCAGCCCTTTGAACAGCGCCAGCATTTCGTCGCCGGACCACGGTACGTCAGCACTCTCACGCCTGTCGTCAAGCGCCTCCAGTAGTGCCCCGATATCGCCTTGCAGCTTTTCACCATCGTCATCTTGGCGCAAATAGCCAACCAACAGCGCGGCGGTATCATCCTGCGGTGCCAAGGCTTCGAGTTCACGATGCAGCCTTGCAAGCTCTGTGCGGCGCGCACTGGACCATTTCCGATATCGGTCGGTCAGCATCTGGTTGATCGAAGTGATACCGCCTGTCGTCACACAGAGATCAGGGTCGTTCATGGCGGCAAGAACGGCGGGTTCGCTCTCATCCCGTAATTTTGAGGCTGGCCAGTGCCGTCCGTCTCTGAGTCGCCGGAGCATTTCGCGCGCGTCCAGTAGCCGGGTCAGCGCATTCATCGGAGTTATGAAACGCCCGAAAACGAGAACCTTTTTGTCTCGTTCGGCATAAGACTCGATAAGTCGAACTGCGGCTAGTATCGCAGGATGGGTGTATATATCCGCAGGCTGGCCACGGAAGGCATCGAACCAGAATGACTGCGGGCCTTCTAACTCATCTTCCTGCGGCAGCTGTTCAACAGGTTCGGATTCGTGTGCGAGACCAAAACCGTACCCTTGGGCGACCGAGAGTCGCGCACACTTCACGCGATGATCCTCCTGCGGCAGGATAGAAAGCGCTTCAGCGGCACAAAATCGACGCAGCCAGTCGCGCGTAAATCCCTCTGTTTCAGGAGGGGACTGTTGCATTATTCCTCAAGTTGGCCTGTTTGCGGCTAAGGCAGAGCACCGATCATGCGGCATCCTCGAACAGTCCGCGGATTAATTCGATCTCGCCTTTGACGCTTGGTAGCTTGTGATAGATGTGACCTCGTTTGATGGTCCAGATTGTCTCGATGCCGCTTAGGGTCGCCTTGGCCGATCGCAAGGATCGAAAGCTCTGCCGGTATCCGAGCAGCCGTTTCATGGCCGAGTGATCGCTCTCGATCAGATTGTTTTGCCACTTCCGGTCGATATGCCGGATGCTGTCAAAGTGAGGATCATAATGGTGATTGATCTCACGAATGACGCGTCGATAGCTGTGCGTCTTGTCCGTCACTATCGTTAGAGGCCGGTGCAGCCGGACACGCTCGATAGCCTTGTTGAGAAAGGCACTTGCAGCCTTTCCATCGCGTCGCGCGGTGGGGCGGAAGTCGACCATCTGGCCATTGGCATCGATGGCACGCCAGAGATAGCGCCACTTGCCACCGACGCGGATGTAGGTTTCGTCGACATGCCAGTCGAGGCTCGCGCGTCGCAAGTGTTTTTCCGTACGCTTAGTCAATTCGGGACCGAACTTCTGCACCCAGCGATGGATGGTCGACCGATCAAAGGTGACATCGCGCTCCGCAGGGAGTTCGACCACATCCTGAAAGGACAGTGGGTAGCGCAGGTACCACCGCACAGCGCACAAGATGATGTCACGTGGAAAGCGGTGATGTTTGAACAGTGACTTGCCCGGCATGCTTAACCTCAAAAAGCCAAAACTTGGACAAACACGTCGATTAATGCAACAGTCCCATAATGGCTCGTCCTACGTCGCCGCCGACCTGGTCGACTATCTCGATGCCAAGGGAATGGTTCACGTTCGCGGTGCGCCGCATCATCCCCAGACCCAGGGCAAGATCGAACGCTGGCACCAGACGATGAAGAACCGCGTGCTGATAGAAAACTACTTCCTGCCCGGTGACCTGGAACGGCAGATCGGCACCTTCATCGACCACTACAACAACCATCGATACCACGAAAGCTTGGCCAACCTGACACCCGCCGACGTCTATCACGGCCGCGGCGCAAAGATCCTGAAGATGAGAGAGGAGATCAAGAAACAGACAATCCGAAAGCGTAGATTGCAGCACAAAAGCCGCCGCCGCCTAAACTCAAAAAGAAACCGAACCAGAGCCTCCGTTACGAAACGGCCCAGGAAGTCCGAAAAACCCTGACGACGGACAGCCAGCCTGTCCGTTGGATTACTTATGGCAAGGATCGGTGGCGTCCGTAGGATAGCTTTCTCATTTAGAGACAATTACTGGACATCGAAGCGATCGTCGAATTAGCGTGAAAATGCCTTCCGGACTTAGTTTAGTCGAAGGCCGGTCTCCGGCGAGAAAGCATGCATTTTTGCCGGGTCGGCACGCAATCCGACTCTGTCGCCCGTGCGAACTCCCAGTCCAGGATCGCAGCGCACCATCAGCTCGTCATCTTCCAGAGCTGCACGAAAAACTGTGTCGGAACCCAACTTCTCTACGAAGGTAATTGGCAGCATGCCTTCATCGTCGAGCAAAATGTGCTCGGGTCGCACTCCTAAAGTTAGCGCCGTGCCTGGTCGTCTGTCCGCCTCTGACAGTCCGTCGGGCATCGCCCAAGTTGCGTTCCCCGTTCGGAGTGTATTTGTTTCGGTCACAACAGCCTCGAGGAAATTCATAGGGTTAGTTCCGATAAAATCGGCGACGAAGAGGCTTGCCGGGCGCGCGTACAAATCAAGCGGCGGCGATATCTGTTCTATCTTTCCCCTATTTAAAACAACGACGCGGGTGGCCAGCGTCATCGCCTCAACTTGATCGTGGGTCACATAGAGAGCAGTCGTTCCCAGTTCCTGCTGAAGCTGCTTGATCTCGCGTCGCATCTGGCCGCGCAGCTTGGCATCCAAGTTTGACAACGGCTCGTCAAACAAGAAAGCTGCGGGGTCGCGCACGATCGAGCGCCCCATCGCGACGCGCTGACGTTGCCCGCCTGAGAGAGCGGCGGGCTTTCGGTCCATAAGTTCATATATACCCAGCTTTTCAGCAGCCAGCTTTGTACGGCTTGAAATTTCGCTGTTGGACGCCCCTGCCAAGCCGAGACCCCAGCCCATGTTTCTCGCCACGGTCATATGTGGGTAAAGGGCGTAGTTCTGAAAAACCATTGCCACGTTCCGCTTCTGCGTTGGCAGGGTGTCGACACGTGTATCGTCGAAATGAATTGATCCGCCGCTCACATCCTCGAGCCCAGCGACCATCCGCAGAATGGTAGACTTGCCGCAGCCCGATGGACCAAGCAAAACGAGAAACTCGCCATCTTCGACATGAAGGTCCAGCCCCTCAATCACGTCGACGGCACCATAAGTCTTTGCCACATTGCGCAACTCAATCCGAGCCATGTCTCAATCCTCCGATGGATGTGTTAGGGCGGCCAGCTGTTCGGACGGAGCGGCGACCGCATCCCATGCCGCACGGAACAGGTCATGGCGGCGGGCCGAAAGGGTCGACCGTGGACCGTGCCCCACTGCTGCATCGGTGACGGCCCACGACCGTGCAGCAGTCAGGTCAGGCAGACGGCCAATTCCGGCGAAACCGACCATTGCGGCACCCAAACTGGTGGTGTGTTCTGCGCTGGCCAACGACCGGACATCACAACCCAGCGTGTCGGCAAGCAGTTGGCCAAAACCAGCACCCCCGCCGAACGTGCCCGAGAAGGTCAGTACAGGCGTAAAATCACCGTGGGCCGCAAGGACATCTTTTATCGTGCGAAGCTGAAACATCACGCCTTCCAGAACCGCGCAGGCAATGTCGTCGATACCGTGTTCCCGACTTAACCCAATGAACGTTCCAGCCGGAAAGCTGATCCAGTGTGGTGTGCGCTCGCCCTGCAAATACGGCAAAAACAGCGGAGCGTTTGCAGTCGCTTGGTGCGATATCGCGCGCTGTGCAAGACTGGCCGCATCGGTACCCACAAGCCGCGCCGCCCATTCAAGCGCACCGCCCGCCGCATGCATCGCGCCCGTTTCAAGCGCCAGTCCCGGAACCACATGTGCAAACGTGGCAAGCCCGCTGTCCGGATCGCACGCGGGGCTATGGGTGGCCTTGGATATCCACGCGCTCGTCCCCAATGACGCGTTGGCGTCGCCAGCAGACAGCGTCCCGGCCCCCGCACCTGCAACGGGGCCGTCACCGCCACCCAGAACAACAGGCAGACCAGCCGTCAGGCCAAGCCGCTGTGCCGCCGCTTTCCTCAGCGGCCCAACCACCGCCGTCGACGGCAGGATCTCGGGCGCGAGACGCGACGGAATGTCATAAAGCTCAAGCAGGTCATTGGACCAGGTTCCGCCGCGCAAATCGAATAGTCCGGTGCAAGAGGCATCAGAGGGGTCGGTGACCAGCCGCCCGGTTAGTTGTGCGACCATCCAGTCCTTTGGTTGCATAAAGGCAGCCGCCTGCGGCTGTGGGTCATTCTCAGTCAACCACGCGATCTTGGGCGCGGTGTATGTCGGCGATGGCGGGTTACCGGTCAAGCGATGCAACGTGGCAGCGCCGTATGACTTGGCGGCACGCGCAGACTGAGCCGCAGCCCGCTGATCCGACCAGATAAGACAGGGCGTAAGCTGCGCGCCCGTCGCATCCACAAGCAGACCCGCCGACATCTGCCCGGTCAGCGCAAGCCCGACAACCTCGGACAACTCTGACCGATCCTCAAGATCCTTCATCGCAGCCTCAAGCGCTGACAGCCAGTCAGTTGGCGATTGTTCCGCCCAGCCATCGCGTGCGATACGTGTTTCATAGCCCCGACGCGCGGTCGCCTTGACACGGCCATCCACGGAGACAAGCGCCGCTTTCAACGACGATGTTCCAATATCTATGGCCAGCATGAGTTCCGTCATCGAACCGTCTCGACAACTTGCTCCACCAGCGGCGCGGCCTGTGTCCCGGCCCACAGTTTTGTCAGGCGCTCTGATAGAATTTCAGGATCTGGCTCGATACCGCGCAGGATTGCGGCCAGTGCTGACAGGGCCTCGTTGATGTCGCCGCCCGCCGCCCGATATGCCACCATGGGTTCCAGAAAGCGTTCATCGGGTGCGAACTTGCGCCAGGGGTCGCGAGCAACAGTCTCGATCCGACGCGAAATACCGGAGAGCGACAACCGCGCGATGCTCTTGTCCCGATACTCCACAATCTCCTGCAAAGAGTAGTCGAACCGATCCACAAGATGCTTGCATAGCATGTCGATCAGGGGGGCCACCGTGTCGCGAACCTTCGGATCAGAGACGGCTGCGTACAAGTATCCGAACCCCCGGCTTTGGCCCACGAATGCGCAGCTATCAGCCAGCGTATTGACCAGATAACGCTTGCGAAAAAACAACCCGTCTACGTTTGCCACCCTGTCCGGGCCGCGCAGGTCCATATCGCCGTCAACGACCCATTCGCTGTAGTCTTCGGTTTCGATCGTGGCTCCATCGGCACTCGTCGCGCAAATGCGATCCACCACGCAGTCGGGGCACTTCAAACCGGCAACGCCGCCCGCACGGTCAAACAGCCCCGCAATGTGGGCACCGACATTGTGCAGGTTTTCGCACCCGACGATCACGCGGGCACGCTCGGGCCCACGCTGCCACACAGGGGCAAGCCGGTCCACGACACCAGTTAGGTTGCCAACCTGCACCGAGGTCGTGACCACATCTGCATCTTCGATGGCCTTACCAAGGTCGACGGTATCCTCACCAATTAGATGGGCCGCACGGATTGGAATGAATTCGGTCCAGCACCCCTCGTCCCCCACGATTTCAAGAGTGTATCCTTCGTCCCGCCTCAACCGTGAGATCAGCGCGGCATCCGTGTCCGCGACCTCGACATCGCCGCCCGCTGAAACGATCCGTGGTAGGACAAGCCCACGGCCCAGCGCGCCCGCACCGAAATGCAAATGGGTCATTTGACGGCCCCCATCGACAATCCGCGCACCAAATAGCGTTGCAGCACAAGGACAAGAAGGACAACAGGTACGGTCGCCAGCAGGCCCGCCGCCGAAAGACGACCCCAATCGACGGCAAGAAACCCGACGTATTCCGTGGCCATATAGGTCGGCAAGGTCCGGATATTGGTGCCTGTCAACGTCAGCGCGAAGAAAAGCTCGTTCCACGACAGGATAAACGCCAGTGCTGACACCGTGACAAGACCGGGCACGGCTGACGGCAATACGATATGCGTAAGCACGCGAAGACGAGACGCGCCGTCGACATAGGCAGCCTCTTCGACTTCCACGGGCAATGCGTCGATAAAGCTGCGCATCACCCAGACAATCAATGCCAGCACGACAAGCAGGTGCCCAAGAATGAGGCCCGTATAACTGTCCAGTAGATTTAGGTTTTGATAGACTTGCAGCAAAGGCACAACGACGACGATCGCCGGCAACATCTTTGTCGACAGGATAAACTCGGCCAGTTCGAACCGTCCCCGCATTGACGAACGTGACAGGACATAGGCAAAGGGAACACCTAGCAAAAGCCCCAGACCCACCGACCCCACACCAACGATCAGGCTGTCTTGCATCGCCGCACGAAATCCGGGGGCCGACAGCACAGCGGTGAAATTGTCCAGCGTCGGGGTGAATACAAAGCGTGGCGGAAATGCGATCTGGTCGATTGGCCGCTTGAGGGCCTGCAACAGCATCCACAGAATCGGCGCGAGGGTGATCACCGTGCCGATGATAAGCCAGAGCAAAGCGAGTGTGCGGGCGAGAAGCGAATGGCGCATATTATGTCGACTTCGTTAAGGCGCGCCCGATGGGTCGTGCCGCAATGAGAGTGGTCACCAACAAAAGCACCCCGATGCTGGCGGCAGTCTCCGGTTTGAAGAACAGGAAGGCCTCTTTATAGGCGCGGATCACCAGCGTCTCAGAGGCCCGCCCCGGCCCGCCTTGGGTCATGACATAAATGACATCAAAGGCCTTGAACGCCTCCATGAAGCGAAACACGAATGCGACGAGCAAAACACTGCCCATCATCGGAAGTGATATTGAAAAAAGTTCTTGCCGCGCCGTCGCGCCGTCAATCCGCGCCGCCTCTGACACATCAGCGGGCAGTGACCGAAAGCCTGCGTGGATGATCGCGAAACAAAACGGTGTCCACTGCCAGACATCGACCATCATAACAGTCGCAAGCGCCGTCGGCGTTTCGGTATGCCAGCCCGATCCTGACCATGCAGCCAGATCAGCCACCGCATTGACCACGCCAAGCGCAGGGTCAAGCATCATGCCAAACGTCAATGCCGAGACCACCGGCATCATGGCCAAGGGGATAATCAACACCGAAGCAAAGAAACGTCGTGTGCCTTCGACAAACTCAAGCGCATAGGCAAATGAAAAGCCAAGCAGCATCGATATCAAAGTTGACCCCACCGTAAAGATGACGGTGTTGCTCAGAACCTGCCAGAACCCTGCAGTGGAGAGCGTCTCGCGGACCACGGCCAGCGAAAGCCCGCCATCCACCCAAAACGCCTGCCCAAGCGTGACAATCAGCGGGTAGGCCAGCAGCGCCAGCAATGCGATGACAATCGGAAGTGTCAGAAGCGGGGCAAAACGGCCGTGCCGAATTAGCATGTCGACCTCCAAAGGGTGATCATGGGTCCAGTCGGGAAAAGATGCTCCGCCATGACGGGCGGAGCACCCAAAGTACACCTATCGGTTTGCACTTATTGCAGAATGCGGGCCCATTCCTCCTGAACCCCTTCAAGCGCCGAGGCTGGCTCGACATTGTCCATGATCGCTTCCTGGATCTGGACCCGCAGGGGATCCATCAACTCAAAGAACTTCAGGTTGGCGGGCGAAATGACGGCGGTGTCCAGCGATGTTTTGACCGCGTCTATGAACTCGGCGGGAAAGACCGCATCAAGCCCATCGACCTCCCAAGAGGACGCGCGCGCCCCCAGCACACCTTCGAGAGCAATCCGGCCCTGCATTTCAGGCGATGTTGCCCACTGGATAAAATACCATCCAGCCTCGGGCTGCGGGGCTGTTGCAGAAAGCGAAATACTCCAGAAATGCGAATGACCAACGGGCCCGGCAGGCCCGGCGACCATGGGCGCGATACCCACTTTGCCGACCACATTGCTCAGCTCAGGATTCTGAAGGCGGGCGAAGATCACCGAACTGTCAAGAAACATTGCCGCCTGCCCCGACAGCATTGCGGTGTTGATTTCGTCCCAGTCATAGCTGGTCACACCGCGGGGTGCGGTCGCCGCAAGGCGGTCATACATCGCCAGCGCAGCACTGGCGTCAGGTGTGTCGATGACCGGCTCCAGATCGGGCACGGTGACATAATCTCCGCCAAAGGATCGGACATAACCGTAGAAAGGCCACCAGTTCGACGCACCGCCGCGCAAGGTAAAGCCAGCAAAGTCGGTCTCCTCGGAAATGCGCTCCGCCGCTGCGGCCAATTCGTCAAATGTCGAGGGGACTTCAATGCCAAGGTCGTCGAGGATGTCGGTGCGATAGACCAGCACCTGCGCCTCGGACGTTATCGCGATCCGGTCGACGTAGCTTCCCCCGATAGAGGACACATCGCGGGCGGCAGGAAAGAAATCCTCCCAATCATAGCCCGCGGCCTCGGCGGCATCGAGATAAGGCTGCAGATCGGCCGTCCAGCCTTCGGCCTGGAAGGTGGGCGCGTCGTAATACTGCGTCATGAACACGTCCTGGGAAAAGGTGCCGCTTGTCAGATCGGCGGCCACACGGGTCATGAATTGCTGCTCCGGCAGCTTGGTCAGGTTGACCGTGATACCCGTCAACTCCTCGAACTCGGGAATGAAGGGCTCGATCGCCTCCTGCCAGGGGTGGCGCGACATCATGACATTGATATCGGTGCCATCATGGGCACGCCAATCGAACGTCTCCTGCGCCATCACAGGCGCGCCGCCAGACGCTGCCATCATGACAATCATCGCAGTTGAGTAAACCTTCTTACTAAGCATCCTGACTCCTCCCAAAATGTGTTAATTAGGTATTTCGATATACCTTCGCCGTCACACCTGTCAATGAATTTTTCGTACAGTGAATCTATGCTCAGCATTTATTGCCTCGCATCTTCGAAAAAAACAAACTTTCATCGTGCGAGAGGTTGATATTTTTGATATATCGAAATATCAGATCTGAGCACGGCATAGGATAAGCGGTTCACATGACATACGATGTTCGTCCAGAAATAACGGTCTCGGGCACGGCATTTGCAGGGTGGCAGGCCATTCGCACAACGCCGATTGTGACAGACAATCCGTCATTGCGAATCGAGTGCTATCCGGGCGTCGATGTCACCGGGGTCCTTGATGCTTTTGATCCGGGACACGAAAAACTGCACGTCGATACGCACGATTTACGGCTCCCCCCCAATGAGCGCGCCGATCTGCTGTCGCCCTTTCTGACTGACGACAGGGTGTTCGGCACGTTCGCGCCGCCAGACACGGCACCGCTGGAGATCGCAGATTTCCTCGACGACGTGCTCGTCTCCTCGGTGAGGGACTGTATAAACACACATGTAAGAGACGGAGGTTCGGTTCTTATTGCGGGGCCGGGTGCGGCTTATGTCGCAACCGGGACAGAGCTTGACGCCGCTCCATTGATCTATGCCGACATGCCGCGCTGGGAAATACAGACGCGGCTGCGCGCAGGGCGGGGCACATGGCTTGCGCCGGAACCGTTCGATGACATGCTGCGGGCCTTCAAGCTTGGCTATTTCGTCGAGTGGCGCAGTGCAGACCGGTGCAAGATGGCGCTGTTTGATGATGTGGACCTGTTTCTGGACACCACCGACCCTGAAAACCCGCTTGCGACGACGGGAGAGGACATGCGGAGGGCACTTGGGGCGGTTGTTCAAAGGCCGTTCCGAACGGTGCCGTTTTTCGACCCGGGTGTCTGGGGTGGTCAATGGATGAAGCGGGAATTCGACCTCCCCGATGGCCCGGACAATTATGCCTGGGGCTTTGATTGCGTCCCGGAAGAAAACTCTCTGCTGTTGGCGTTTGATGGCGGAACGCTTGAGGTGCCCGCGATCAATGTCGTCTTGCGGCACCCCGAAGACCTGCTCGGCAAACCCGTTTTTCAGCGTTTCGGCGCCGAGTTTCCAATCAGGTTCGATTTTCTCGACACGATCGAAGGCGGAAACCTGTCGCTGCAGGTGCATCCTGATGCAGATTATGCCCGCGACCGGTTCGGCCTGTCATACACCCAGGACGAAAGCTATTATATCCTTGCCGCAGAGCCTGATGCACACGTGTATCTGGGCTTGACCGACGGAACATCGCCGCAACACTTCTTCGACGCCCTGCACGAGGCGCAGGAAGGGGGCGGCGATCTGGATGTTGCTCGGTATGTCAACCGACTTCCCACCGCGCGGCACGACCATTTCTCCATTCCCTCGGGCACGATACATTGCGCTGGCCGCGGGTGCATGGTTCTCGAAATCAGCGCGACGCCCTACATCTTTACATTCAAACTCTGGGATTGGGGCCGTCTTGGTCTGGACGGGCGTCCCCGTCCGATCCATGCTGAACATGGACAAAACGTGTTGAAAGGTGATCGGGATCGAACGTGGGTTGATGCCGAAATTCTGGAGCAATCCGAAATTCTCGTGCGCGATGGAACCTATGTCGAGGAACGAACCGGCCTGCATGCGTCGGAGTTCATCGAAACCCGGCGCCATTGGTTCGACAGTGAGGTGCAGCAGGAGACAGGCGACAGTGTTCATGTCCTCAACCTCGTGCAGGGCGACGGCGCAATTATCGAAAGCCCGACCGCGGCGTTCAAACCCTTCGTGGTTGGCTTTGCAGAGACCTTTATCATCCCCGCAACAGTGGGTGCCTACACATTCCGGCCAGTTACCCCGGGGCAGGCTTGTGGGATGATCAATGCGGCGGTGCGGACATGACCGATGAAGCTGCTCCCTCGCGACTGACCCTCAATGACGTGGCGACCGCGTCAGGTGTATCCAAGGCCACAGTCAGCCAGGTTCTGCGCAATACGGGCCGCATCTCGCCCGAAACGCGGCGGCACGTTCTCGATACAGTCAAACGGATCGGCTATGTCTACAACCGCTCGGCAGCCAACTTGCGGGCGGGTCGTTCAACAATTGTCGGTATTGGCATCAGCAGCCTGGTGAACCCCTTCTTCGCGGATCTCGTCGAAGGTGCATCCGAAGTGCTGGAGGCGGAACAGTATTTTCCAATGGTCGTCGCGCTTGATGACGACCTGAAAAGACAGGACCGGTTCGGCGTCACGATGCGCGAAACCGCCGCTGCAGGCGCAATCCTGTGTCCCGCGCCGCACACAACGGCTGATCGCATCGCGCAGTTCGCCGCCGGGGCGGAACGCTGTGTCAGTGTCCTGCGCCGCCCGGTGCCCGGCATGCTTGATTTTGTGGGGGTCGACAACGATGCCGGAATTGAGATGGCCGTCGCACATCTGACGAACCTTGGGCACCGCGACATCGGATATATCGGCGGAAGACCATCGTCTGAATCTCGGGATGCCCGCCTCGCATCTTGGGCGCGCTCACTCCGCGATGCGGGTCTGAACCATGACGCTGCCCGAACCGAAGCCTGTGATGCAACGATAACCGCCGCGTCCCAAGCGACGGCGCGGCTGCTTTCCCGGTGCCCCGAATTGACCGCACTCGTCTGCCATCAGGACATCGTCGCCTTTGGTGCTTCAATCGGTTTGCACAAGGTCGGACGTGTTCCGGGCCAGACATTCGCGTTGGTGGGGTTTGACGACATCAGCATGGCGGCGGATTGGGATCCGCCCCTCACGACGGTCTCGGTCACACCCCGCGAATTGGGTGCAGAAGCGGCCCGGTTGCTCCTGCGCCGGATTGCCGAACCAGAGGCCCCCCTCAAGTCGGTTTTCATACAGCCCAAACTCATCATTCGAAAATCGACATGAGTGCGCACGAGGAAACCGGTCTTCTGACCCCCAACGTTGACGCGCTGCAGCAGACGCTTCTGGACGACATCCTCCCCGTCTGGATCGATGCGGGCTGGGACACGACAACCGGTCATTTTCACGAAGCGTTGTCACTGGACGGCAATCCTCTCACCTCGGATCGCCTCAGGATCAGGACAGCCGCCCGGATGATCCACGTCTACGCCGACGCGGCACGGCTGGGATGTGGGCCAGACGGGGGCCTTGCCGCTGCCGTTCGCGCAGCGGACGCGATTGAACGTGACGCAAAACGGGTCGGGGGCGGCTATGTGCATGAGATTGCGCGCAACAGCGGTAAAATAACCGATCCCAAACTTGATCTCTATGATCAGTCTTGCATGATCCTTGCCTTCGCAAGCCTGCATCATGCCACGGGCGACCCTGTGTACCAGGCAAAAGCGGATGACACTCTGGCGGTGATCGACAGGGGTCTTGCGTCCTCTTCAGGCGGCTGGCGAGAAGACAACGCCGGCAGTCTTCCGCGCCGCCAAAATCCGCATATGCATATGTTTGAAGCGCTCTCAGCGTTATACGCTGCAACTGGGGCAACCCCCTACCGCGCGCGGCTCTCGGGTCTCATAAACGGGCTGACCACACATTTCCTATCTCCCGAAGGCCTGTTGGTTGAATTCATGGGGCCGTACTGGGAACAGGATGCCCGCTATGGGTCTCATCGGCTTGATCCGGGACACATGGCCGAATGGGCTTGGCTTTTGCGCGATAACGGACCGGCGGATGGCCTTGCGCCGCCCGACTTGCCGAACCGTCTTCTCGCCACTGCGATAGACATAGGACGTGATCCGAACGACCAACGTTTCCTTTTGGACGAGGTCGATGCAAGCGGGCGACACGTCGGCAAGGGGCGACGGCTCTGGTCACAGGTGGAATATATAAAGGGATGCCTTGTCACCGGGCGATTGAACGATGCAGAGGTGACGGCGCGCGGTATTCTTGAAACCTACCTTGCCGGAGGCACCCGCGGTCTTTGGCATGACGCGATGACCGCAAAGGGTCGTCCGGTCGACGGTCCGGCGCCTGCAAGCTCCTGCTATCACCTATGGACTATGGTCGCCGGCATTACAGACCGCCGGTCTTTGAGGGCGGCGCCATGATGGCTTTCATCCACATGTCTCAACATCACCATACGCGGTTCGCGCTGCCAGCCCCGTGCACAACTCCAAAACGACCACAATCGTCAGAAAGGAACGCACCATGCCAGACTGGATAGATGCCTGTCACGTCGATGATATCGAAACCGAAGAGGTCATCCGTTTTGACCATGCGGATCGGACCTACGCCATTTACCACGCGCCCGACGATGCATTTTATTGTACCTCGGGCTTGTGCACCCACGAGGATGTCCATTTGGCTGACGGCTTGGTGATGGATTTTGAAATCGAATGCCCAAAACACTCGGCGGTGTTCGATTATCGCAGCGGTGAAGTTCTTTCACCACCGGCCTGTATCAATCTAAAAACCTATCCAACAAAAATTGAAGACGGCCGCGTCTGGGTGAATTTGAGATAATATGGTCCCTGTCCGATTGGCCGCTACGGAATTGACACAAATCTGGTCGGCAACCGCCACAAACTCTTACGCGTCTCACCGGAGGTAGACATGGATGATAATCTTTATGGCAGCCGTGACAAACGGGGCAACTGGACGCCAAATGAACCCCTGAAAAAGGCACCTGTATTCGTGTTGCCACCCCAGCCGCGTGCATTTCTTAAATGGCTTCCAACGTATTTTCTGCCCTGGAATGTCATTCTCATGTTGATCGCCGGCTTGACCTGGTACGCTCTGACGCCATCTCAGGAAACGCTCAGCGTGCTTTCAGCAGACTGGATTTTATATCTTCTTGCCAGAAACAGCTTGGGTATTTTTCTTTTTTATGGCGCATTCCAACTGCATTTCTACTGGATGCGTCGCCAAGATATTGCCTTCAAATATAACGGCAAATGGCCGCGCAAAAAAGATGACAGCTTTCTTTTCGGAAGTCAGCTAAGGGAAAACCTGTTTTGGACTTTCGCCGCAGGTGTACCCATAATGACGGCATATGAGGTTTTAATTCTGTGGGTATTTGCCAATGGCTATATGCCCTTCGTCTCATTTGGAGAAAATCCGATTTGGCTCGCGGTGCTCTTTCTCCTTGTCCCCCTGATCCACGAGGTTCACTTCTATCTCGTTCACCGGCTCATCCACATCCCGCCACTATATCAGTGGATTCACAGCCTTCACCACAACAGCGTCAACCCAGCCCCTTTTTCCAGCCTGTCGATGCATCCGGTCGAACACCTTTTGTATTTCAGTGGCATCCTTGTTCACTTTATCCTGCCCTCTAATCCATTCCTTGCGATGTACCATTTATATTTCGCAGGATACGGCGCAGTGGTCGGCCATGTCGGGTTCGACAAGGTTGTGCTGAATGATGAAAAAGCAGTTCCGACACATGCATACAACCACTATCTCCATCACAAGTATTTCGAGGTGAATTATTCGGAAGGTTTGGTCGCGCTTGATCAGATGTTTGGTACCTTTCACGATGGCTCAGAGGACGGTGATAGGTTGATGAAGGAGCGTTTTAGGCGTCGGCGCGCTAAGTTGAATAGCTAATCGCCGGGGCCGGCTGTCTATGGGTGCTGGGTGCATCCGCCGCTTCTTTCCCCATAGTAGGCTACTGTCGCGTAGCCTTTAAATGTGAGATGTTGCCTTTTATTCTGAGATTCTTGCCGTTAAAGGTGAGACAGGGTTCACAGGGCTGGTCTATAAGTGACGATGCAAGCCGATAGCGAAGAAGTCGGAGGTATCGGCGCAGAGGATCAGCGCCGAGCATCTGTCTTGCGACCCTTGGTTCAGGCCTATTTGTCAGGGTCCGGCAGTTTGGAGAGCGGGGTCCGTGACGCTGTCTGGGAGCTGGGAGTAAGCCGAGCGACGGTCTGGCGGTGGATCCAGAGGCTTGCCGAGGGCGGCGGCCGAACCAGTGCGATTGTTCCTCGAAAACGTGGCCGTCCATCGGGAACCGCCATGGTGCCCGACGAGGTTGAAGCCATCATCGAAGATCACCTAATGCGATACTACTTGCGCCGGGAGCGTCCCAGTTTGGCGCGGGTGGTTAGCGAAATCCGCAGTGCGTGCGGTCAGCAAGGTTTTCAGCAGCCGACGCGCCGGACAGTTCAGCGCCGACTCGATGCGATGGATGCGCGCGAGGTCATGAAAGCGCGCGAGGGGGCGAAGGCTGCACGGCAGCGTTTCGCGCCGGTGACAGGGCAGAACGCGGCGGAACGGCCGCTGGACGTAGTGCAGATTGATCACACACCGGCGGACGTCATCCTTGTCGACAGTTTCGAGCGTAAACCCATCGGCCGGCCTTGGGTGACCCTCGCGATCGACATCACCTCACGCATGGTGACGGGATACCACGTGAGCTTCGAGGCGCCATCTCGCCTTTCGGTGGCCTTGTGCCTTACGCAGGCTGTCGCCCCCAAAGCAGAACTGTTGGCTGACCTTGAATGCGCCGTGCCTTGGCCTGCCCAAGGCAAACCGCGCAGCATCCATGTCGACAATGGCCGCGATTTCCGGTCCCAGGCCTTTCAGTCAGCTTGTGCGGAATGGGGGATCAACCTGGTCTACCGACCGCCAGGAAGCCCTCATTTTGGGGGGCATATCGAACGGCTGATCGGCACGATGATGGGCGCAGTGCATCTCCTGCCGGGAACCACCCAGTCGTCCGTTGCGGCCAAGGGCGGCTACGATGCAGAGGCCAATGCGGCGATGACCCTGCGAGAGTTCGATCGGTGGTTTGCCCTCGAGATCTGTCGTTACAACAACAGCATTCACTCAAGCCTCAACTGCACACCCGTTGCCAAGTGGGACGCGCTCGCCGGAGAAATGTCCGACGACATCCCTTTCGACATCGAGGCGTTTCGAGTGAGTTTCCTGCCAAGTGCGCATCGGCAGGTTCGGCGCGACGGCATCCACCTGTTCGACTTGCGCTACTGGTCCGACGCTCTCGCGGGTTATGTCGGTCGTCGGGACGGAAAGGTAGTTGTCCGGTACGATCCTCGCAATCTTTCGGCCGTCTGGGTCGAACTGGATGGCGGCAGATGCGTTGAGGCCCGGTATCGCAACCTAGAAATCCCGCCTGTGTCGCTCTGGGAATACCGCGAAGCCATGCAAAAGGCACGGGCCATGGGGAAGGTGGGCACGAATGAACTGGTCCTCGCCGAATTGATCCGGCAGCAACGCCAGATCGAGGGTGAAAGCCGCGCGCTGACCAAGGCTGAGCGCAGGTCCCGTGAAAGGAATTCTTCGATGAAGGGTCTGGCTGCCGATGATCGGGGATCGGAGGGGCTGCGTCCAGTCGACACCGGTGATACATCGCGCCCCATGTTCAAGGTGGAGCGATGGTGAATTGAGGGCAGAAACTGAAGAAGACGGCCGCAGTGCCCTCATTCAATCGGACATCTGGATAGGCTTTCCTCGAGCGGAACAAGTGCTGGACCGGCTGCATGGTCTGATTGAGATGCCGCGGCAGACCCGCATGCCTGGCCTTCTGGTGCATGGGGCGTCCGGCATCGGCAAGACGATGATCGCCCGCAATCTATCACGCAGGTACGCACCGGAGTATGATCCGGAATCAGGTATCACGCACACACCGCTCCTTCTTTTGCAGGCGCCACCAGCCCCGGACGAGCGGCGGTTCTATCTGCACATCCTCGCTGCCGTCGGTGCCCCTTCGTCGACGCTGAGCATGAAGGCCCAGAGTGTTGCTTCGCTGGAAGTTCGGGTCGTGGGCCTTTTACGTGACCTCGGGTTGCGGATGATCATGATCGACGAAGTTCACAACCTTCTGGCAGGCACGCACCGGGAACAGCGCCGGTTCCTCAATGTCTTGAGGTATCTCAGCAACGAACTGGAGGCATCCTTGGTCTGCTTCGGCGTCAGTGAAGCCGTCGATGCCATTCGCGGTGATATCCAACTGGCCCGTCGGCTTGATGAACACCACTTGCCAAATTGGCGCGATGATGCCGAGTTCTCGGATATGATCCAGACCTTGATCGCGGCCATGCCGCTGGAGAGGAAGTCCAATCTGAAAGTGCGGTCGCTCAAGCAGATCCTCGCATTAACCGGCGGGGTTACGTCCCGCATCTTTGCCTTGGTCAAGGATCTGTCCATCGACGCTATCATCAGCGGTGACGAGTGCGTCACTGATGATGCCATCGCAAAGTGGACACCGGTCTGGTCGCGCCATGCAAACGCCCAGCGACGGCTCGAGAGGTCGCGGGCGTGAAGTGTCGCCCACTGCCCAAATCGGTGGCGCCGGTGCCGGACGAGTTGCTTTCTGGTTGGTTGTCGCGACTGGCCGCTTCCAATCATTGCGAGGTGGCAGATCTCCTCAACCATATCGGTATCGACGGAAAATATGCCGCAGCCCTCGATCATGATATCGACATGCTGGCTGCGGATAGGATTTCTGCTGCGGCGCGTATCGACCCCGCGTTCGTGCAATCCATGACTTTCGCGGCGATGCCGGAGGCAGAGATGCGGTTAACCGCACAGGTGCCGTTTCAAGCTTGCCCAAACTGCGCTGATGGCGGCCTTGAGCTCAGGCACTGGCGTAGGGCTTGGGCGTTCGACTGCCAGATGTGTGGTGACCGGCTTCTTCCCAAGGCAGACAGGCAGAAGGGCGCAGCTGTCTCCGAAAAGCTGATTGAGCGTGCCCGACATGGGGCAGCGGTGTTGGAGCGCGTCGCGATGTCTGGCAGCGCGCGTCAACTACGCCGATCAATGCGAGCGGTCACCTTCGCGATGGGATTGAAAGCCTTACGTGGAGATCCGTTCTTCGCGCTTCAAAGGCCCAAACCCAACATAAGGCTGTTCTGCCTGGCAGCCATTGCCTCCGGCCAATCACGTCCACTGGTAAAGGCAGCGTTGTGCAGCGTGGACATCGACGTCTACGCACGAATTGCACTGCTGCGCGCCTACGAAAAGGAGCCCCGGCTGCTTGCAATCGTCGACCAGATAGCTCAGCGAATGCGACTACGGGCCGACGTCTCAGCCATCTCATCTCATATTTAAAGGCAAGAAAAGCCGGGAAACGCGCCGTGTCTCAGATTTAAAGGCAACGCGACACTGGGCTTCGCGCAGCGTGGTGAAGATTTCGCCGTTCAGCAGTTCATCCCGGAAGCCGGCATTTAAGCTTTCGCAATAACCGTTTCCCCACGGTGATACCGGCGCGATGAAGGCCGTCTTTGCGCCAACGGCCCCGATCCAGGCCCGCACTCTCTTGGCAATGAACTCCGCGTCATAGCACGTCAAGAAGAAGGGCTGCTGGTAGGTTATGGCCACCCGCTGTACTTCAGCATCCCCGTAATCATGCGGTATCCATAGCGCCCATACTCTTCGGCCAGCGCGATGATGTCCTCGGTCAGCCGGGCTTCGTCCGGCAGACCACAGGGCACCTTGCGCTGCGTAGAGCGATGCTGACCCAATGTGCGGCAAACCCGGCGCTCGGAAACGCTGAGGGTCTGGCGCACATGGTCGATGCACTGCCTGCGGCGGGAAGGGCTTAGAAGAGCTGGTGCGTTCGGAGCTGAAAACCATGGGACTGTCAGGAATCCCGTGTGCGGGGCCATGATAATGGAATTAAGAGGAGCATCACATGGCGATCGAGAAGGACCTACTGGACTAGCTTCTGGCTGGCCGCGACCCGCAAGAGTTGTTTGCGAAGAACGGGCTGGTCGATGAGCTGAAGAAGGCGCTGTCGGAGCGGCTACTGAACACTGAGCTGGATGAGCATCTTGTCGGCGACGCCGGCCGCAGCGTCGGCAATCACCGCAACGGCAAGTTCCGAAAGACGATGCTGACCGGCACGTCGAAGGTGACGCTGGACTTTCCTCGGGACCGAAACGGCACGTTCGACCCGAAGCTGATCGCGAAGTATCAGCGGCGATTTCCTGATTTCGATGACAAGGTGATCTCGATGTATGCGCGGGGGATGAGCGTGCGCGAGATCCGGGCGGTCGAGGTCACCGGGAACCACATCGGCGACGCGCCAGTGCTGCCCGATTTGCTCAGCCAGATCGCACCTGAGCAGGAGATCGGCAGCGTGACCGTAGATGGCGCCTACGACACGCGCAATTGCCACGATGCCATTGCGGATAGAGGCGCCCACGCCGTCATTCCGCCCCGCAAGAATGCCAAACCCTGGAAGCCGACCACGGCCGGTGCGGTGGCACGTAACGAAGCTCTTCGAGCGTCGAAATCCCTGGGGCGGACGATCTGGCGAGACTGGAGTGGATACCACCGCCGAAGCCGGGCGGAGACAAAGATAGACTGCATGAAGCTGCTGGGGCAGCGCCTCATGGCGCGAGACTTTGACCGCCAGGTGGCCGAGGTCCAGGTCCGCATTGCTATCATGAACGGATATACCGCACTCGGAATACCCGTCACAAAGGCCGTGGGCTAAGTGTGTCTGGGGAAGGGGGAGGTCCCGTCAGCAGCCGCTTTGTGCAACAAGGCCCGACCGAAGTGTCAAGCGACCGGCAGGGTGCGTCGTGTGACCTGCGCCGTGTCTCCCTAGGCAGCTGCCCATTTCTAAACTTGGCGGATAATGCCGCTTGACTTAAAAATGAAAAAGGTTTTTGAATTGTGAAATATCAGGGAGGATACAATGAAAACGATTCTGAACCTTACTGTCGCCGGTGTCGCCGCCATGGCGGGGGCTGCGCAGGCGGAAACAACGATCCGCTTCGGCCACATGAATTCGCCCACACACTTCGTGAACACGGCGATCAGCAGCATGGCAGAGGCCATTTCGACACGCACCGACGGCGAAGTGGTGTTCGAGATGTTCCCCTCGGGCCAGCTTGGTGAGACCTCGCAGGTCGTCGAGCAGATCGCACTGGGCAGCGACATGGCAAGCCAGGTCGGACCGGGCAGCATCGCAAACTTCGTTCCCGACTTCGACATCATCGCCTTTCCCTTCATGTACGACGGGATGGAGGACGCGCAGCGCCTTCTGGATAGCGACGTGATCGCAGAACTCGAGGCGCGGGCGGAGGCAGAGGCGAACATCAAGGTGATGTGCTATTTCGCCTTCGGCATTCGCGACCTTTACACGCGCGAAACCGAAGTCCACGCTCCCGAGGATATGGCGGGCCTGTCGGTCCGGGTTCAGCCGGTCACCATGTACACCGAGCTCGTCAAGCAGGTTTTCGGGGCAGCGCCCACGCCGATGCCATGGCCGGATGTCTATTCCGCGCTTGCCCAGGGCGTGATCGACGCGGCAGAGGCCCCGCCGGCGGCCATTCTGGACCAGCGCCATTACGAAAGCGCCCGCTATCTGATCCAGACCAACCACATCCTCGATATCTCGCCCATCATAATCGCGGCATCGACGTTCAACGGTCTGGCTGAAGACCAGCAAGCCATCGTCCTTGAGGAAGCGCAAGTCGCCTGCGACGAGATGACCGCTGCGGCCCTGGGGGGCTACGAGGCCGGTATCGAAGAGCTGCGTGCCAACGGCATGACGATCATCTCCGACATCGACCGCGCGGCATTCTCGGCCCGGGCCGCGGGTATCGCGGACTCCTTCCCGAACTGGTCCGAAGGCCTGTTCGAGCGCGCCCGCGCTGCCATCGACGGCTGATTGACCGCAGGTCTGTCGGTCGCGCGCCGCCGCTTGGCGTAGCGGCGCGCGACGCCTAGGTTCGAGGAGGGACGCGCATGATCGGAACGATCTCCGACTGGATCAATAGGGCCACCTTCTTCGTTGCGGCGCTGTTACTGATCTTTCTGGTAGCATTGGTCATTCTGGCGGTCGTCATGCGCTATGCGATCGGGCAGCCGCTGGTCTATTCATACGATCTGTCAACGCTTCTGTTTGCATGGACAGTCTTTCTGGGGCTGTCGCTGGCCGAGCACAAGGGCGCGCATCTTTCGATCATCAGGCCCGAGGATTTCGTCGGGCCGCGCACCGGACGCGCGATCGAGATCGTGCGTCTGACCGCCTTGCTGGCGATTTCGCTCGGGACGCTGTGGTTCGGGGTAAAGCTGCTCGGGCGAGCGGTCATGGTCATTCCCTCCATGCGCATCTCCATAGGGTGGCTCTACGCCAGCCTTCCGATCGGCTTTGGGCTGCTGTCGATCGAATATTTCCTCAAGCTGCTCATTGCCTTTAGCAAACGCGGGGGCGCTCCACGGGCCTTGGCCGCACCGCAAACCGGCCACGCAACCCTATTCAAGGACAGCAAGTGATGGGCTGGATCTCCGCAGGGCTGTTTGTCATCCTCGCACTGGCGGGAGTCCCGGTCGCGCTGATCTTTCTGGCGATCATCGCCGCATGGGTCGTGGCCGACCCCGCTATCCTCGACGTCGTCGCGGCGCAGCGTCTGGTCATGGGGACGCAGAGCTTTCCGCTCCTGGCGGTGCCGCTCTTTATCCTGACAGGCGAATTGATGAACATCTCGGGCATATCGCACCGGGTAACGCGCTTTGCTCTGGCGCTCACGCGAAACTATTCGGGTGGCCTCGCCAAGACCAACGTCGTGCTTTCGACACTGCTATCGGGCATGTCGGGCTCTGCAAATGGCGACGCAGCCATGCAGTCAAAAATCCTCGTGCCGCAGATGATACGCAACGGCTATCCGGCGGCGTTTTCGGCGGCTGTGACGGCCTCATCTGCACTGATAGCGCCACTCATTCCGCCCGGCATCGGGCTCATCCTGTTCGGGTTTGTCACCGACACATCAATCGGCGCGCTTTTCGCCGCCGCAATCCTGCCGGGGTTTCTATTGGCGTCGGCGCTCTTGGTGCTCGTGCATTTCCAATGCCGCCGAAATGGCTGGGACCCGGCGCGGGAGACAATAGAGGACGACGTGCCACTTGGTGTCGCGTTTCTTCATTCGCTTCCTGCGATCCTGATGCCCGTTCTCATCATCGTCGGAATTCGCGGCGGCGTCTTCACGCCGTCGGAGGCGGGCGGACTGGCCGTCGCCTACACGCTGGTCTTTCTTGTTTTCTACCGCGAGACCAGCCTAGGCGAATTGGTCGAAGCGCTGCGTTCCACAATCGTGACAAGCGCTGCGATTATCTTGATCCTCGCTGCTTCTGCGACACTGACTTGGGTTTTGACGTTCAACCATGTGCCGCAAGCAATCGGGGAAAGCCTTTTGTCTGTCACGGATGACCGGACAGTGATGCTGATCCTGCTGTCCTTGCTGCTTCTTGTTGCGGGAATCTTCATCGAGGGCACAGCGCTCATCCTGGTTCTGGCGCCGATGCTGATGCCCGTGGCCGAGGCACTCGGGGTGAGCCCAGTCCATTTTGGGATCGTATTCGTCTTCATGATTCATATGGGTGGCATCACCCCACCTGTCGGAACAGTGATGTTTACGACATGCGCCATCACTGGCGTGTCCATCGGACAGTTCAGCAAGGCGATCATTCCGTTTCTTTTGGTCTTTTTGCTCGTCGCGCTGATCCTCATTTTCGTGCCCGCAGTCTCGACGCTTCTAGGCGGGAGCGGTTGACCGGCGAGACCTCAGCTCGAACATCTTCTAACGCAAGGAATGTCCAATGACCCAAGAGCCTGTTGCTGAATGGACCACTGATGCCGATCTCTTCGATTTGATGCGGCGGGAATTGTTCACCGCCGTCATCGGCGATGTCATGGACAAGATCGGCCTGCAGAAGCAATTCCTTCCACCTTATCTTCGCGTGCTGGACCGCGGCATGATCATCGCGGGCAGGGCGGTGACTGTGCTTGAAGCAGACGTTTTCGCCGAAAGGATCGATAACAGCGCAAACCCACTGATGGCAAAACCTTTTGGTCTGATGTTCGAGGCGCTCGATAGTCTGACGCAGGACGACGTTTACATATGCACCGGGGCTTCGCCGGATTTTGCGCTGTGGGGCGGGCTGATGTCAACGCGGGCGCATTACCTCAAGGCGGCAGGGGCCGTGCTCGACGGCTATGTCCGCGACAGCAATGAGATTCTGGAAATCGGTCTGCCGGTAGCCTCGCGCGGGTGCTACGCGCAGGATCAGGGGCCGCGCGGCAAAGTGCTCGACTATAACGTGCCGTTGCGGATCGGCGGTGTGGACGTGCGTCCCGGCGACATCGTCTTTGCCGATTGCGATGGAATCGTCATCGTTCCTCGCGACCGCGAGGCGGAAGTCATCCGGCGCGCTTTGGAGAAGGTACGCACCGAGAGCGCCGTCAGGAAAGCTCTGGCGGGCGGGATGGGGACTGTCGAAGCCTTCGAGAAGTTCGGCGTGATGTAAGTTTTGGTGACCTCAGTCGGGCGCTTTTCCCGTGAGTTGCTTTGACGCCGTATTGAGTTTCACGCGACGACAGATCGTCTGGTGGATGTCTTCACGAAAGCCAGGTTTCTTCGCCTTTGCGGCCGGTCATCTACCAAGTCGGAGAACTTGGGAAGGACGGGGCGTTGTCGAGGAACGGCAACCCATTGGTCTGAAATTTGCCGCGTCGATAATTGCCGTCTTCGGTGCCGGAACAGGACTGGCCGCATGAAAATATTTCGGAACTGCGACGCTATCGGCGTACTCTCGGATTTCGCAAGATTTCAATAATAAAAAATACTTTGCGCATACGCCAAATATGGCTATCTTTCTCGAAAGGAGACGATTCGATTATGACAGAGCTTTGTGGAGTAGCGTGGGATCATCGGCGATGCTGGGGGCCGCTCGTGGATGACCCGGTCGTGCAGTGGTCGCGCCGGTCACTTTACAGTTTCGGGGAGGGGGACCTGTCCGAGTTCACTCCCGAGAACGATCTGATCATCTACGACCATCCGTTCACCGGAGACATCGCGCGGGACGGTCTGATGCTGGACCTGCTGCCGTATTTGTCGGCTGAGGATATCGAGATGCTCGAGAACAATCAGGTCGGCCAGTCCTACAAATCTTATTTCTTTGAGGGCGGGCTCTACGCGCTGCCGATTGATGCGGCGGCGGTGACTGCGGCTTGGCGACCGGATTTGTTGGCCGAGATTAATGCGGATGTTCCAGATACGCTCGATGATGTCGTGTCTCTCGGCATTGAAGCGAAAGCCAAGAGTAAATGGGTCGGGTGGGCGGCAAAGCCTACTGATCTGATGTGCAGCTACGTGACGATTGCCGCGAGCCTCGGTGCTGCGCCGGGTCAGGACGACGGGCCGTTCTTGTCGCGCGAGATCAGCTTGCAAGTGGTTGAGCTTATGCGGCGACTTGCCGAGGTCGCCCATCCCAGTTCGATGACGTGGAACCCTATTCAGCTGTTCGATTACATGTCGGCGAGCGACGATATCGTCTACACGCCATTTGCCTTCAACTATGTAAACTACGCCACGGCATCGGAAAGGCAGCTGCGCTTCGCGTCCGTTCCACGGGCCGCCGCCGGGCTGCAGGCGCGGGGTCTCTTGGGTGGCGCCGGCATCGCGGTAAGCGCGCAGAGTAAGAATCCCGAAGCGGCGGTGGCACAAGCGCTACGTCTGGTCGACCCGGCCTTTCAGGCCGGTGACTACGTGCGCAAGGGGGGGCAACCCGGGATGCGGTCCGCCTGGGTCTCGCGCGAGGCGGATGCGGCGACGAACGGGTTCCTGTCGGGATGTCTGCCTGCGATGGATGCGGCCTTCCTGAGGCCCAATATCCCCGGCTTCGTCCCGTTCTTTCACGATGCGACCCACGAAATTACCAAAGCCGTCACCGGCGAGATCACGCATGAAGCGTTCTGGTCTTGGCAGACGACGACCTACGACGCCCTTCGTGCAGACAATGCAAAAAGGGTGACAATCTCGGCCTGATTGCAGGAGGGCAATCGGGATTTCGACAAATTCAGGAGGAGAATCAAAATGAAATCGACACATGTTCTATCGGCGGTTGCGATAGCAGCGGCTCTTTCAGGAACGACTGCGCTGGCGCAGGACGGCGAGGGGCTGCGGATCGGCTATATTGTCAACTACGCCACCCACGAGTGGTATCAGAACGTCATCCTCGGCATGGAACAGCGCGCCGAACAGCTGGGCCATACCGTCGAAGTGATCGACGCCAACCTCGATATGGCCCGCCAGGTCGCCGCCGCCGAGGATTTCATGGCGCGGGAGATGGACGTGATCATCATGACGCCGGTAAACGAAGAAGGCGTTGTGCCGATCCTGCGCCGCGCTCGTGCTGACGGTGTGCCGATCGTGCTCGAGGGCAACCCCGCGCCGGGCATGCAGACCGTCGTGGCAATCTGTGACTATGACACAGGGTATCTCGCCGGTGTCGCCGCTGGCGAAGCACTTGGTGCGGATGCCGAAGGCATTCGGGTAATGAACGTCGGCCTGCCGCTACTGTCTGCGACGATCCTGCGCAGCCGGGGTTTCATGGATGGTCTGCAGACTGTCATCCCTTCTGCCGAGATGGTCCATGACCTCGACGGTGGCGGCAACCCGGATCGCTCGCAGGAAGTGTCGGCAGCGGCACTTGCTGCGGATTCCGATATCGACGTGATCTACGGCATTAACGACTCCTCTGCGCTTGGCGCGCTGCAGGCATGGCGCGCGGCTGGTCTGCCCGAGGATGATCTAATGGTCGTCGGCACCGGCGCTGAAGGGCTAGCGTTCCTCAACGAGATGCAGACAGAAGGGCCTTATCAGCTTGAGGCCGCGATGTTCCCCGAGAAGATCGGCTTCACGGCCATCGACACGGCTGTCGCTCTGTTCAACGGCGAAGAGGTGCCCGAATATGTTATTAGCCCGACGACGGCGCTCACTCTCGGCGAGGTGTCGTCCTACTACAGCTACGACGGTGAAAGCCGCGAGATTCAGTGGGATGCGGTCAACGCGCTGGAAGCACCCGAGCAGTGCATGATGTACGCTTCGGACCTTTGATCTTATCGCCCCTGCGCCCGGTTCGGGCGCAGGGGCACTAGACCGGGACGCGCAGCGCGTTCCCCAACCATCCTTCAAGGGGGCTCTCGATGCGTGATTTGACGGACGACGACCGTTCGGGTGCGCTGCTCCGGCGAGTGTTCAATTCCGAATACGGCTTTCTCGTCGTTGTTCTGACACTTCTGGTCGTGGGCCTGAGCCTCGCGGCCACGAATTTTCTCACTCCTAGCAATGCGGTCGCGATCCTTCACCAAAGCTCGCTGGTCCTGATCGTCGCGGTAGGCATGACATTTCTGCTGATCACGGCCGAGGTCGACATCTCTGTTGGGGCGAACCTCGCCTTCGCGTCCTGCGTCGTGATGGATGTAATCAACCAGACAAACTCGGTCGCGCTCGGTGCGTTGGCGGGCATCGCTTTCGGAGCGGGGGTCGGACTGATCAATGCTTTCGTAACGCTCGTCCTTAAGGTGAATTCGCTGATCGGGACAATCGCGATGATGATGGCTCTTCAAGGCGGGGTGTATCTTTACACCCGCGAAGCCGTTCAGAACCATCATCAGATCGAAATCTTCCCTAAGATCGCGACAGGGTTCATATTGGGCATCCCGGTGCCGGTGGTCTTCGCAGCCGTTGTTGCTTTGGCTGGTTGGTTCTATCTCGCGCGCACACGGGGCGGACGGCTCGTCTTTGCCAGCGGGGCCAACGAGGCGGCAGTGCGGCTGTCAGGATATTCCCCGGCACGCGTCAAATTCGGCGCCTTCGTAATGACCGGTGCGCTGGTAGGTCTTGCGGCCGTCATCCTTGCCTCCCTTCTCAATGCGGGCCAACCGACGGCGGGCACGGGATTCGAGCTGACCGTGATAGCTGCGGTTCTGCTGGGCGGTACGAGCCTGATGGGCGGGCGCGGCACGATCCTCGGCACCGTCCTTGCGGTGCTCATCCTCAAGATCATCGACAATGGGATCATCATGCTGCGCTGGAATCAGGACCTGCAGATCATCGTGCCGGGGCTGGTGCTGATCCTCGCGCTCTACATGGACCAGAAGAAGCGGGGGCCCGCACATGGGTAAGTCAGACGTGGCAACCGCAGGGGCCGCCGACTTTCACGATCTGGCACCGGCGCTCGCCGTCACGGGCCTAAGCAAGAGCTTTCCGGGCGTCAAGGCGCTCGACGATGTGAGCCTTTCAGTACGACCGGGAGAGGTCCTCGCGCTGCTGGGGGAGAACGGTGCCGGAAAATCGACGCTGATCAAGGTTCTGGCCGGCATCCACAAGGCCGACAGCGGGCAGATAGAGATCGACGGCGTGCCGCAGGACTTTACCAATCCGGCAGATGCGCTCGATGCCGGGATCAAGGTGGTGTTTCAGGAGATCGCCCTGATCCCCGAGTTTTCCGTGGCCGAGAACATGTTCCTCGAAGACCATCTCGCCGGCAAAGCGAACCTCGTCAACTGGCGCGAGATCCATCGCCGGGCTCAGGAGATATTCGACCGCGCGGGTTTTGCCCTGAACACCCGCGCAAAGGTCAAGGACCTCTCGGTCAGCGAACAGCAGCTCGTCGAGATTTCCCGTGCGATGGCGCGGGACGCGCGGATCGTCATCATGGACGAGCCTACGTCGTCGCTCACGCCCGCAGAGGTCACCCACCTGTTCGGGGTGATCAACCGGTTGCGCAAGCTTGGCATCGCCATCGTCTACGTCAGCCACAAGCTCGAAGAGATCTTCGAGATCGCCGACACCTGCGTGGTGCTGCGCGACGGGCGCTGGGTATCGACCAAACCGACGTCTGAGCATACGCCCGCAAGCCTCGTTAAGGACATGGTCGGGCGCGAAATCACCAGTTTGTTCCCGCATTCCGACCGCACGGTGGGACGCGAGATCGTGCAGGTCGAGGACCTGTCCAGCAAACGGCTCGACGACATCAGCTTTCACGTGCGCGCGGGCGAGGTCGTAGGCTTCTTCGGGCTGATGGGGGCCGGGCGGACGGAGGTGGCAAAGGCGATCGTCGGGTTCGATCCGATCACCAAGGGCCGTATTCGTATCGACGGAGAAGACCTAAAGCCGCACAGCACCGTCCGGAGCAAGGCACTGGGCATTGGCCTTCTGTCCGAGGATCGAAAGACCGAAGGTCTGATGCTCGATGGAAGCGTGACGCGCAACATGACGCTGGCGGCACTCGACCAGTTCACCAGGAACGGACTGATGGATCACCGTGCCGAGACGAAGCAGGCAGAGGGGTTCGTCGACCGGTTTGCGATCAAGCTGGCACGGTTGGGGCAACCCATTCGCAACCTCTCGGGGGGCAATCAGCAAAAGGTGCTGTTGTCGCGCTGGCTGATGTTCGGCCTGAAAGCCGTGGTGCTGGACGAGCCGACGCGCGGTATCGACGTAGGCGCCAAGGCCGAGATCTTCGCCCTGATCGACGAGCTGGCGGCGCAAGGGCTGGCAGTCATTCTGATGACGTCGGAAATGCCCGAACTGCTTGGCCTCAGCGACCGGATCTATGTGCTGTCAGAGGGCCGCATGACCGGCGAATTCACCCGTGAGAACGCGACCCAGGAGGAGATCCTCGATGCCGCTATCCGCTAATCCCGCCCTGCCGCAAAATATGCTGTCGCGCACGCTCCGCAAGGTGGCGGGGCAGAGCGAGATCGCGTTGTTCGTGAGCTTGGTGCTGATCGTCATCGTTTTCTCGTCTTTGTCCGAGTATTTCCTTACTACCCGCAACCTGACCAACGTATTGGGTCAGGCGTCGATCATCCTGTTGATCGCAACTGGCGTCGCAGTTGCGCTGATCGGGGGCGAGGTCGATATCTCAGTGGGCTCTCTGGTCGCGGCGGTGGCTCTGCCGCTGGTCGAGATCATGAATGCGACTGGGTCACTGAGCCTCGGCATTCTGGGCGCGCTGGTCCTAGGACTGATGATTGGCGCAATCAACGGCTATCTGTCGGCCTACCTGAGGATCAATTCGCTGATCGTGACGCTTGGCATGCTGTTCCTGATCCGGGGCGGCGTGTATTTGTGGACGAACAAGCGCGCGCAGGCGGATACCGCCTACCTCGACAGCTTTTTCGCCATCGGCAACGGCAAGGCCTTTGGTATCATGCCGATTCCCGCGATCATCGCGGGGGTGATCGTCCTGATGGTCATGTTCATCATGCATAAGACCCGCTTCGGCCGGCGCATTTATGCGGCCGGTGGCAGTGCAGAGGTCGCCCGCATGGTCGGCTATGACGTGCGACGGATCAAGTTTATCTGCTTTCTCATCAGTTCGACGCTGGCCACGATTGCCGGCATCCTGCTGGCGTCGCGGCTTGGCGCCGCGGTGCATACCTCGGGGCAGGGTTACGAGTTTCAGGCGATTGCCGCCGTCGTTCTGGGCGGGGTAAGTCTGGCGGGTGGGCGCGGGAACATTCTTGGCGCTGCACTCGGTGTGCTGATCCTCGCCTATTTGTCGAACGGTTTGGGTATGATCAATGCGCCGACAGAGTGGCAACTCGTTATCACAGGTATCGTGATCGTCGCCGCCGTCAGCCTCGACAGCTACAAAAAAAGCAAGGAGTAGGGTCATGAATAGATTGCAGGATAAGATCTGCGTCGTGACCGGTGCCGCCGACGGCATTGGCTACGCCATCGCCTCTGCCATGGCCGCTGAGGGCGCGCATGTCTGGCTGTCGGATATCGACGACGCCAAGGGAAAGGCTGCCGCCGAGAGGCTGAACGCCGGCCCCGGTGCCGCGACCTATCACCGTTGCGATGTTGCCATGGCGGGGGACGTCACGGCGCTGTTCGACGAGGTGCTCGCCGCGCACGGCCGCGTCGACGTTCTTGTGAATAACGCCGCCATCGCCATCGGCGGCATGCCCCTGCACGAGATGGAAGACGCCCAGTGGGACCGGCTCATGTCGGTAAACCTGACGTCCGTCTTCAGATGCTGTAAGGCCGTCCTGCCTGCGATGATCGCTCAGAAATCCGGCTCGATCATCAATATCGCCTCTGCGCAGGGCCACATCGGCCTTGATGGGTGGACGGCCTATGCCGGTGCCAAGGGGGCGATCATGGCGATGACACGCCAAATGTCGGTAGAGTTCGGCCCCAGCAACGTGCGGGTCAACTCGATCTCGCCCGGCACCATCGACACCCCGATGAACTTACAGGTCGTTGCCGACTTGGGCGAGCACCTGTCGAAGACCTGGGTCAAGATGCATCCCATCGGCCGGATCGGCCGGGCCGAGGAAGTGGCCGAGGCGGCGGTCTACCTCGCATCTGATCTTGCAGGTTTCACCACCGGCATCGATCTCAAGGTGGACGGAGGGCTGACGAACGCACCTCGATACGTCCCTGAATTCTTTCAACCAGACGCCAAATAACCCCGCGGAGATCTAAAAAATGGAAAAGGCCCTCGAAGGCATCAAAGTCCTCGATTTCAGTCATCTGCTGCAAGGCCCCTTCGCGACGCAGTTGCTGGGCGATATGGGTGCTGACATCGTCAAGATCGAACGTGCGGGAACGGGCGACATGTTCCGCGGCATGACGTTCTTCAACAAATGGGTCGGCGGCAGTGAAAGCCCGTCGTTCCTGTCGTGGAACCGTAACAAGCGGTCCATTGCGCTGAACCTCAAATCGCCCCGCGTGCGCGAGATCATCATGGAGATGGCCAAGGATGCCGACGTGGTGGTGCAGAATTTCCGCCCCGGCGTGATGGAAAAACTCGGCTACGGATATGAGGATTTCCGGGCGGTCAACGAGCGGATCATCTATTGCTCGGGCTCTGGCTACGGCGAAAGCGGCCCCTATGTGTCGCGCCCCGGTCAGGACATGCTGATCCAGGGTCTGACCGGCGTGGCGGCAGCGACGGGCCGAGCCGATCAGCCGCCGGTGCCATTGGGGGCAGGGATGCCCGATCAGCTTGGCGCGATGAATATGGTCTATGCGATCTTGTCCGCGATCATCTGGCGGCACAAATCGGGCAAGGGGCAAAAGATCGAGGTCAACCTAATGGCCGGCATGATGGCGCACCTCAATCAGGAATACGTCTCGGTTCTGAACCTCGATCAGGATTTCGAACGTCCCAATTCGGGCATCGGTCATCCGGGTGCCGAGGCCCCTTTTGGCATCTACGCCACCAAGGACGGGCGCTATGTGTCCATCGCAATGAGCCCATTCGGCCACCTGATGCGCACCCTCGGGGCCGAAGAGCTGCTGCGCTACGACAGTCGCGATCAGCTGTATTCCAAGCGCGACGAGATTTGGGAAGAGGTCAACAAGGTCACCCTGACATTTGACTGCGATCCGCTGCTCGAGATCCTTCTGGAGGCGGACGTCTGGACCGCCGAGGTCAAGGATTTCCGTAGCGCGACGCAGGACCCGCAGGTCGTTCACCTTGGGCTGATGACCAGTTATGAGCACCCGATCGCGGGGACGGTCAAATGCGTCGGTCCCGCCGTCAGGATGAGCGAGACGCCTGCGGAAATCAGCCGTCCCGCGCCGATGATCGGTCAGCACGGGCAGGATATCCTTGCCGAACACGGCATCGACGCAGCCGAGATCGAAGCGCTGATCGCATCGGGCGATATGACCATCCAGACCAAGGAAAACACCAAGGCGCGGAGCTGAACGTCATGGGTCGCACCGTTCACAACGAGCTACGTCATATGGCGTGGGCGCATGGGGAGGTCAGCGTCAGCGCCTTTGGCGGCATGATCGGACCCAGTGCCTTTGCACTGCCCGGTGGCAGAACCGTGCGCCCCTTTCATAGCGCGCCGTGGTTGACGCAAGGAGACGACGACGGCGCGGACGGTCTGCTGGCCGGGTTGCAGGGAGAGTGGCCCTGCGTGCCCTTCGGCTATCCAATGCCCGCGCCGGACGGGCCAGAAAGCTGGCCCACAGGCTGGCCCGGAGACATCGAGGCGGCGGCGCAGGTCTCCGATGTGCACGGATACGGTTCCGCCGCGCGCTGGACTTTCGACGAGAGCGGTAGCAATGCGATTTCGATGCATGTCGACTATCCGGACGACCACGCAATCGCCCGGCTGGAGCGCGTCGTGCGCCCGGTGCCGGATGCGCCGGCCTTGGACATCGACCTCGTCATCCACGCGCGCCGCGTCACATGCGAGCCTGTCGGCCTGCACGGCTGCTTTCGCCTGCCGCCACTGACCGGCGCCGCCGTGCTGGAGCCCGGCCGCTTCCGGGTCGGTCGCACGCACCCGTTGACGGTCGAGCCGGAGGCACCGATCTTTGCTCCGGACACGACCTTCGACAGCCTGGACGCGGTGGCGGCGCGGGGCGGTGGCCATATCGACGCGCGCCTTCTGCCATTTGCTGCGAACGGCGAAGACCTTCTGCAACTCGACGGCAGCGACGGGCATTTCGCGATGGCCGTCGGGGGAGACGGTCCAGATGGGGGATATCGTGTCACCTTCGACTGGGATGCGGACCTGCTGCCCAGCGTCGTGCTGTGGTATTCGAACCGGGGCCGCTCGGCCCCACCATGGAAGAACCGCCACCTTTGCATCGGCATTGAACCCGCTTGTTCGGCGTTCGGCCTGTCGCCTGACCTGTCCCGCAGCGACACCCCGATCTCCGCCGGCGGCACGCCGACGTGCCTGAACCTGACCCCCCAGACGCCCCTGACGATCCGCTACCGGATCGGTGTGAAAGATTTGACATGACCCTCGTAAAGCCTAACCGACCGCAGTTTCTTTCCCTCGACGCGATGATGGACGAGGTCCATTCCGGCGACTGCATTTCCATCGGTGGCCACCATTTCGCGCGACTGCCGATGGCGATGATCCGCACGCTCGCGGCGCGCAATCTCAAGGACCTGCATTACCTCAGCTGGGCGGGGGGGCTGCCGCTGGAATTCCTGCTCGAAGCGGGGGCGGTTTCGCAGATCGATATCTGCTTTTCCAGCCTCGACATCTTTGGCCTAGCGCCCCGGTTCCGCAAAGCCGTCGAAGGCGGCACGGTGCCGATGAATGACTGGCCCGCGCTGGCGCTGATCAACGCCTTCCGGGCACGAGAACAGAACCTGCCTTTCCTACCGATGCAAAAACCCGAAGGGTCTGCGGTGTCGGAAAGGTGCCCTGCCTTGCGACCGTGGACGGACCCTGTCTCGGGCCGCGACCTGATGCTGGTCGAAGCGCGCGAGATTGACGTCTTCCTAATGCACGCCGCTCGCGCTGATACTTCTGGCAACATCGAAATCTACGGCGCGCATGCACTCGATAAGGTGCAGGCAGGGGCCGCGCGAAAGGTGCTGGTGACGGTCGAGGAAATCGTCCCCGTCGGGCAGTTGAACCGTGACGGACGCGGTGTCGTGATTCCGCGCAACAAGGTCAGCGCAATTGCCACGGTGCCGGGCGGGGCCTACCCCTGTTCTTGTCTGCCGTATTATACCAACGACTGGGCCGCCTTGCGGAAGCTGGTGGAGGCAAAAGTCCTTCGCGACGCCGCAGACGCGCTCGGCAACGCCGTGCCGGACAGGCTGCGGCTGGCGGCAAAGGCACCGCGCGCAGCGATCAGCGCCGACAAGTTTCTTCCCGCCGCCGTGTCGATGGATGCGCCAGCGACGGTAGATGAAATAATGGCCGTGCGCATCGCCCGCACTCTCGACAACGACAGCTATGCCAGCGCGGGCGCGGTTTCGCCCTTGGGCAACGTGGCCTACCGTTTCGCCAAGATGACACACGCGCCCGACATGATCATCACGACGCTCAGTGGTGGTCATGTAGACATCGCCGCAGGTCCGATGTCGCTCTCGCTGGTTGAGGCGATGGACGTGGACTCAGCAGTGCAACTTACGGGGGGCGAGGACACCTATTGGGTCGCCTATCAAGGCGGTTTCGTCACAAGTGAAATCGTCGGCACCGCTCAGATCGACGCTCAAGGCCGGACCAACACCCTCGAGATCACTAAACCTTCTGGGGGCTTACTACGGCTGCCGGGGCAGGGTGGCATGTCGGATGTCGCTAATATGCACCGCGATTTTGTCGTCTATGTTCCGCGCCATAGTGCTTCAGCATTGGTTGAAACGGTCGAGGTTGTGAGTGCGGCGCGCGGCATTCATGACAAAGCGGCGCGCATCGCCGCGGGTTACAGGCCGGGGGACGTAATGGTGTTTACCAATCTTTGCGTGTTCCGATACGACGATTCCGCAGGCCAGCTTGTCGTAACGGAGATCATGCCGGACGTGACGCGCGAGGACATCGTGCAGAACACCGGTTTCAAAGTCGTGTTTCACGACGATTGCGGCCCTGTCGCGGAACCGACGCAAGACGACCTCTACATCCTGCGTCATCACGTCGACCCAATTGGATTGCGCCGATTGGAATTCGTAAGCGCGCGGGATCGTGTTGCCGTGATCGATGACGTTTTGGCCCGCGACGCAGCAGCCCTTCAGCACATTGCTGGAGATGTCCGACCTTCATAGGAGCCCACCAACATGAAAGCCCTCTTGCCCGCCTCTGCCGCGACTGTCTTTTTCGACGGTATCTTTACCGATCCATGTCTCGCGCACCCCGAGGGTGTGGCGATCCACGCGGATGGGTCGATCTGGGCTGGCACTGAAAGGGGGGACATCGTCCGAATTGCCGCAGATGGTTCAGGGATCGAGCGGATAACGTCGACGGGGGGCTTTCTGCTGGGTATCGCTTTCGACGCGGCCGGGAACTGCTTTGCTTGCGACATGAAGCACAAGGCGGTGTTCCGATATGACGCGGTCACCGGCGCCTGTGACCGTTTTGCTGACAGCGGTATTACAGTGCCGAATTACGCTGTCGTCGACGATACCGGCGGGTTTCTCTTCGTGTCGGATTCGCTCGACCCGGATGGGTCGATTTTCCGCTATGATCTCGCGACGGGAAAGGGAGGACGCTGGACGAACGAACCGCTGTGCTTTGCCAATGGCATGGCCATGGCGCCGGACAATAGCGGGCTCTATGTCGTTGAAAGCATGAAGGCACGGCTAAGTTTCGTGCCGATAGCCCCTGATGGTTCTGCTGGTGCGGCACGTGTCGTGACGGAAGGGTTGGAGACCGTTCCGGACGGAGTTCTGGCTATGGCGAACGGAGACATCCTGATTTCCAACTACGAGCCTTCCCGCATCTGGCGCTGGTCACAGCAATCTGGACTGGAGCTGTTGATCGAGGACCCGGTGGCAACGACCCTCGCACATCCGACCAATATCGCGCTGAAGGGTGACAAGCTCTATACTGCAAACCTTGGGCGCTGGCATGTATCGGTAATTGACCTGTCCCTCCTGCCGGAATGACGGTCCAATCATGGTCCGTTGCGGCACTTAGCCCAATAGCTTCATCATCCGCGCACTCGCCTTAAGCTGCAGATCGAGCACGGCCTGCGGGTCGAGCATTGCCTTGTTCTGCGCCAGATAGGGCACAGTCAAGGCTGCAAGAACCTTGCCCTGCTGCGAGTGGACCGGCACCGAGATATTGTCGAGGCCCGATACTGTAGCACTGGGCCTGATCTCGTAGCCGTTCTCGCGGGCTTTCTCGAAGCGTTCGTGCAAGAGCGCGCGTGTGGCGGGTTTTTCGGCCTTGAGCCACCTGTCGCGTTGCTCCTTGGGTGAGAATGCCGCGATTACCACCCCGGAACTGGTTTCGAACATGTCGAAGCTCGATCCCATGCGCACGCTGTAGCGCATCGGTAGGGGGCTTTCGCGCATCGTCACGATGGTGATCAACGTCTCTTCCGCGACGGCGAGATGGCACGATTGGTTGGTGCGTTTACTAAGGGCATCCATCTCTGGACGGGCGACCTGCACGAGGCGTTCCACGGGAGGGAACCGGTTGGCAAGATCATATAGCCGCAGCGACAGGCGAAACCGGTCGGTTGATTGATCCCGGCTGACGATGCTGCGGCGTTCGAGAGCGAGGACAATGCGGTAGATCTCTCCGACAGTGCGGTTCAGGCCGTCGGCGATCGCGGTGATCGAAACGCTCTCTTCCATCGAAGCCAGAAACTCGATGATATCCACGGCCTTGTCTACGGCGGGGGAGCTGTATTCGGCGCGCGCGGCCGATTTCTTCGGCTTGGCAGTGCTGGCTGCGGTATCGTTCAATGTTTCTTCCCCAATCGAAATTCTTCGTTGCCTCTGCGCCGGAGCCCTGACGACTGCACTGGCTAGGCCTTCGGTCCGCATCGGTGGCCAAGTGACCGTATCGATAGCATGAGCCGCTAAACCGGACAAATCGTTCCTCAACGGTCCCGTCTGACGTCAAGATGATCGAAACTATAGCGCACAAAAAAAATTTCGCGAATAAAAAATGTTTTGCATGAGCGAAATACTTTGCTAAGGTTGTCCCTGCAAGGCGCTGGCATTTGAGGAGGAGTGGCGTGAGCAATCCGGATTTCAACCTCGAGACACAATGCGCGGCTCTGGTGACAGAACTTGGATTGGGGCGAGCGGACGATGTCGTGCTTGTCGAACAACTGACCGGTGGAGTCGCGTCCGATATCGCCAAGGTCATATTGAAGGACAGGACTATTTGCGTGAAGTTCGCCCTCCGCAAGCTAAAGGTCGAGGAGGATTGGTTTGCGCCTGTGCATCGCAACAAGGCTGAATACGCGTGGTTGAGTGCCGCTGCAGCGATTGCACCCGAAGCCGCTTTGCAGCTTCACGGACGGTCGGAGGCCCGAAACGGCTTCGCGATGGAATTTCTAGACGGGCCTAACCAGTTTTTATTAAAGGACGCGCTGATGCAGGGGCCGGTGCCTTTGGGTGCAGCGGCTTCGGTAGGGGGTCTGGTGGGCCGCATCCATGCGACGTCCGCCAAGCCCGGGTTCGATAGGACGGCCTTCGCGAACCGCGCCGATTTCGACGCTCTGCGGCTTGATCCTTATTTGCGGTTCACTGCTGCGCGTCACCCTGCCGCCGCCGGTCGTATCATGCAGGTGCTCGACGGCCTCTATGAGGCGGAGACCGTGCTTGTCCACGGAGACGTCAGCCCGAAGAACATCATCATGCGCGGGAGCGTGCCTGTCATTCTCGACGCGGAATGTGCGACGATGGGAGATGCAAGCTTTGACCCTGCGTTCTGCCTCAACCATCTCGTTCTAAAGGCACTTTACCGGTCCGATGCGCGGCGAACCTTGCTGGAGGAGGCCGCTGACTTTTGGGATCACTACCGTGACCAGATCGATTGGGAAGACCCCGCTGCTCTAGCGAGTCGGGTGGCCATTTTGGTCCCGATGCTGATGCTTGCCCGGGTCGATGGGAAATCACCGGTCGAATATCTGACGAATGCACAGACCGAACACGTCCGCTCGGTCGCGCTCGACCTGATCCATAGGCCCCCGAAGACCATCGCGGAATTTCTGGACCAGATCACCGACCAATTCGAAAGGCAGCACGAGTGACGCAATCATCAATGATCATCGAGGCGATACGCAGCCGCAGGATTTGGGACTCTCGCGGAAATCCGACTGTGGAGGTCGACGTGACCCTCGAGGGCGGACACGTGGGACACGGCATCGCGCCTGCCGGGGCATCCCGCGGGACACGCGAGGCAATGGACCTGCGCGACGGCGGTCCGGCATTGCGTGGCATGGGGGTGGGCAGGGCCTTGGCCTCGGTCGATGACGTTGTCGCCCCTGCATTGATCGGGCGCGATGCTTCAGATCAGGCTGCAGTGGACGCGGTCTTGCTGTCACTTGATCCATCCCCGTTGAAGGACAGCCTTGGCGGTAACGCGACCGTCGCAGTGTCGATGGCCGTTCTGCATGCGGTGGCAACGGCGGCGGGCAAGCCACTGTGGCTACATATCTCGGACACCTATGGCGCCGCCCCGTCGATCCCATTGCCGGAGGTCCAGATATTCGGCGGCGGCGCCCATGCGGGGAGGCGCGTCGATATCCAAGACTTCATGATCATGGTTCCCGGCGCGGGCAGTTTCGACGAGGTGTTGGAAATTACCAACGAAGTCTACTTCGCCGCAGGAGACATCATGAAGCGAAAGGGAAAGCTGGCCGGTGTCGCCGACGAGGGCGGTTGGTGGCCAGCGTTCGACAACAACGAAGAAGCGCTCGAGACGCTGACCAACGCCATCAACGCTGCTGGGGAGACGCCGGGCAAGAATGTGGTGATTTCGCTAGATGTTGCAGCGTCAGAGTTTTGTGTAGACGGGCGCTATCGGTTGGCACTTGAGGATCGGGAACTCGACACAGGCGAGATGATCGATCTTCTGGGACGCTGGATCGACGCCTATCCGATCGTGTCGATCGAGGATCCGCTGAGCGAAGCGGACCCTTCCGGCATGGCGGAGTTCACCCGGCGGTTTGGAAAGAAGCTGCAGATCATCGGGGACGATTATCTCGTTACCAACGCGTCATTGGTGCGCGAGGCTGCATCGCAGGGGGCATGCAATGCCGTCCTGATCAAGGTGAACCAGGCCGGGACCATCTCAGAGGCGATCGACACGTTCCGTGCGGCGACCGAGACGGGTTACCGGTGCGTGGTTTCGGCCCGCTCGGGTGAGACTGAGGACGTCACAATCAGCCATCTGGCAGCGGGGCTGGGCACGGGGCAACTGAAGGTTGGATCGTTTACCCGTTCGGAACGCATGGCGAAATGGAACGAATGCCTACGTATTCAGGATGAACTGGGTGCCAAGGCGTTCGTCGGAGGCAGTCCGCTTTCCGCAACGTGGTGGGGCGACCAGAACATGGGAGAAAAGTCTTGAAACTTCTTAGGTTAGGGGCCGCAGGAGCGGAAACGCCGTGTGTGCTGGACGCAGAGGGTGTCGCGCGGGATGTGTCCGGCATTGTCACTGATATCTCCCCCGAAACCATCGCTGTCCTGCGGCAGTCGCTGGTGAACGTCGACTTGTCTGCATTGCCGGAAGTCGCGCAGGACGGGACACGGATCGGTGCACCGATGACCCAGCCGCGCAACATCTATTGCATTGGCCTGAACTATTCCGACCACGCAGCCGAGGCGGGCATGGACATCCCGCTAGAGCCGATCCTGTTCAACAAGTCCGCAGCGACCTATTGCGCACCCCACGATCCCATCCTTCATTCGCCCAAAATGACCAAACTCGACTGGGAAGTGGAATTGGGTGTGGTGATCGGCCGTCGGGCACTGAATATCTCTAAGGAGGACGCGCTCGACCATGTGCTGGGGTTCTGCGTCGTCAACGACGTGTCGGAACGAGCATGGCAACTCGACCGTGGAGGCCAGTGGGCGAAGGGGAAGAGCTTTCCAAACTTCTGCCCCACGGGGCCGTGGATCGTGACACCGGATGAGGTGGCCGACGCGCTGGCTCTGCCTATGTGGCTCGATGTGAATGGGCAGAGGATGCAGACCGGAAACACCAATACGATGATCTTCGATACTGCAACGATCGTGAGCTATCTGTCCGAATTCATGGTGCTGGAACCCGGCGATCTGATCTGCACTGGCACGCCGCCCGGTGTCGGTATGGGCAAAAAGCCTCCAACCTATCTCAGCATCGGCGATGAAGTCAGACTTGGCATCGAGGGGTTGGGGAGCCAGTCTCAGACTGTCATCGCGATTGAGGAGCAATGAGATGGATCTGACGAACAGATTGTCAGGCAAGGTCGCTGTTGTTACCGCTGCGGGACAGGGCATTGGGCGGGCCATCGCCGAGCGCCTAGTGGCCGAGGGGGCAGAGGTTCATGCCTCGGATATTAACGCGGCATTGCTGGAAGACCTGACAAGTACTGTGACGGCGGCGCTGGACGCCACGGACGCAAGTGCAGTCGACGCATATTTCGCCGGGTTCGATCGGATCGACGTCCTCGTTCACGGCGTGGGCTACGTTCATCAGGGCACCATAGAGGAATGCACTCTGGAGGATTGGCGTCGGTCGTGCTCCATCACGCTCGATAGTGCGTTCAATGTGCTGGGGGCGGCCATTCCGAAGATGAAGGATCACGGCGGCAGCATCGTCACGATTGGCTCCGTCGCAAGCTCCATCAAGGGGTTCCCCAAGCGCGCGGCCTACGGGGCGACGAAAGGCGGCGTAATAGGACTGACCAAATCGGTGGCGGCGGATTATCTGCCCTTTGGGATCCGGTGCAACTCCATTTGCCCGGGCACAGTCGATAGCCCAAGCCTTCGGGGCCGCATCGATGATCTGGCCGACCAGATGGGTAGCCATGACGCTGCGATGAAGTTCTTCATTGACCGGCAACCTGCCCGACGCTTCGGCACACCTGATGAAATCGCTGGACTATGTGCCTTCCTCGCGTCGGCCGACGGTGCTTTTGTGACGGGACAGGCGATCAACATCGACGGCGGGATCACGATCTAGGAGGGGCAACGGTGACGGGGCGCTGCGGCTATCCTCCAGTCATATTTGGAGTACGCCTGCGGTTCCTGCTGGAGTGTTAAACTTGCAAAAGACCATCGCCGGCGCAACACCGGCAGGGTCAGATCTGGGAGGATCATATGTGCATCGTTGTAACCGGAGCCGCCAAGGGCATCGGTGAGTCGGTCGCGCGGTGTCTTAAGGATGAAGGCGCGCTACTCGTCCTAGTGGACGTGGATGGTGCCGCCCTGCGCAAACTGGCGGCTGATCTTGGAGAGGGTCATATATGTGTCGAAGGCTCCGTCGCGGATGTGGCTACCGCGGCTGAAGTCGCGGAGGCTGCGACAAGGCTCGGCGGGGCCAAAGGGTTATCTTACAATGCCGGAGTCCAGCGCTATGGATCGGTGACGGATACCGATCCCGCGTTGTGGGACGAGGTCATGAGCGTTAATCTGCGTGGCGCATATCTGATGGCCCGCGCGCTTTTACCGCAAATCATCCAGCATCGCGGCGCATGTGTGTTCATGGCTTCTGTGCAGGGTCTGGCCACGCAACAGAACGTTGCGGCCTATACGGTATCGAAACACGGGTTGATCGGTCTGGCAAAATCGATTGCCATCGATTTTGCGGCGCAAGGGGTGCGCTCGAATGCAGTGGCACCGGGATCAGTCAAGACCCCAATGCTGGACTGGGCGGTGGGGCTGGCCGACGACCCTGATGCCGTCTGGAAAGAAATCAACGGCATGCACCCCTTGGGCCGCCCAGCCGAAGCGCGCGAGGTCGCCGATGTCGTGGCGTTCCTACTGTCCGAGAAGGCGTCCTTTATCACCGGCGAGGTCATTAAGGTGGACGGTGGGCTGATGGCGCGCCTCGGCGGATCGCCCAAATAGAAAGAGCGACAAATGAGCATCGCAGATATTAAGGTAACAACGGTTGCCGTCCCGCTGGAAGCGCCGCTGCGGCACTCTGCCGGGGCACATTGGGGCCGGTTCGTGCGCACAATCATTGAGGTGATCGGCGACGACGGGCTTTCTGGCTGGGGTGAACTGGGCGGCGGCGGAGAAAGTGCCGAGACGGCGGTTTTGTCGATGCTGCCCTATCTGAAGGGGCACGATCCGCTGAACCTTGAGCAATTGCGCTGGAAGATCATGAACCCGACGGCGACGCTCTATAACAACAGACTGCAAATCCACGCGGCTCTGGAAATGGCCTGCCTCGATCTAGCGGGCAAGCGTCTGGGCGTTCCGGCCCATGCCCTCTTGGGGGGCGCGATCCGCGACCGGGTAGAATTCGCCTCCTATCTCTTTTATCGCTACGAGCACGACGGCGCGGGCGGCGAGACGATGCCCGACGAGATCGTGGCCCACGCCAAAGCCCTGCGCGATGCATATGGTTTTCGGACACATAAGCTGAAGGGCGGGCATTTCGCGCCAGATCATGATGTAGAAGTGTTCGCCGCCTTGGCCGATGCTTTTCCAAAAGACGGTGTGCGGCTCGACCCCAATGGTGTTTGGTCAGTTGAAGAAGCGATCCGAGTGGGGCGGGCTATAGCCCCTTTCAACAACGATTATTTTGAAGATCCGACTTGGGGTCTGGATGGCATGCGTCGCGTGCGGGAAGGGCAACCAATCCCGACTGCGACGAATATGGTCGTGGTGAATTTTGAGCAGTTGGCGCAGTGTATTCGCCACGATCTGGTCGACGTTATCCTGCTTGACACAACTTTTTGGGGCGGATTGAGGCAGACCGTAAAGGCGGGCCAAGTGATGGAGACGTTCCAGCGGTCAGCCGCCGTTCACTCCTCCGGGGAGTTGGGTATCCAACTCGCGTCGATGCTGCATCTGGGGGCGGTACTCCCGAACCTGAACTTCGCTGCGGACGCCCATTATCACCACCTCAAGGATGACATCCTGACCGGGGGCAAGTTGCTTTACCGCGACGGCTGCATCGATGTGCCCACGGGTCCCGGTCTGGGGGTTGAGGTCAGCCGCGAAAAGCTTGCGCAATATGCCGAGTATTTCCGCGAAGCCGGTGGGTATACCTATGACCGCGACCCCGGTCGACCGAACTGGTTCTCGATATGGCCAGAGCGCAACTATGCCGATCCTAAAGTGAAATCTCTGCCGGGTGTTTTCTAAGGACTGAACCGTTGCACAGTTGGTCTCGACATTGGCCCAAGGCAGATAGTGACCGTCATCAAGGTCCAGCCTAGGCGACGGCTCACCAATCTTTCAAAAGACCAGGCACTTCATCACATTGAAGTCGGTATTTTCTAGGCGCAGGGCTGTATTTTCCGAAATAATTCGATTCTACGGATCAAATGTTTCGATCATTTGCTGGGCTCGGACGAATACCTTGCTCCTTGCTCTAATGAACCGAGCTTCCATCGGTCTTCGAGTGTCTTGAACACGACAGTGTTACGCGATGCTTAATCTCACTGGGGAGTAAAAATAGTGATGATTGGTCAGGCACGGCTGCGAGCATGTGCTCAAGGAACCGCCGAGTTCGGCGCAATCGGCTTCGGAATGGGCAAAGTTCCCAAGCGCCAGCGCAATGGCCGGATCCATCTCGGTCCGCAGCCGGATGAGCCCCGCGATGTCGTTTGCGGGGACCCGGTCCTCGATCCACTTCAGCTGCAGGTCGCGAGCGGCCTCGGCGAAGCGCGGGGTGTAGTCCACGTCCAAAGCCATAAAGGCGTCGATCTTGATGGGTCGGCCAGGTCCGGCTTGCTGCGCAAAGAAGATTTTGCGCGACGTTGGGCCGGGACGAGGCATCCGATATAGTCGACTGTCAGCACCGTTAGCGTCACCCAGAGATACGTCAACAGGGATGCTGCGAGGGTGGCAGCGCCCAGCTTACAAGGTGTCTATTGAGGTCTGACTTTCAGGGAAGGGAAACCTTCGTCTAGTGTGGACGTGTGCTTAGGCCAACGCACCAGTTTCGTTTCGGTAGCTTTATATGGAGTTTTCATGGACTTTCTGATCGGAACCTACACGCACGGGTTTGGTGATCCCTCGACACTGGGAAAGGGCATCTACCGCGTTTCCTTCGATCCGGATGCGGTCTCCTTCGGCACTCCAACCCTCGCGATAGGGCTCGAGAACGCGTCCGCCCTGACGATCGACCGGGCAGGGCGCGTGGTCTACAGCGTCCGCGAGGTGTTTCGTGACCGCCATCCCGGCGTTTCAGCATTTCGACTGGAGCCAGACGGTAGGTTATCCCCCATCGGAAGGTTAGACTTTGCCGGTGAACTACCATGCCACCTTGCCTTCGATCCGACCAACCGGCGTCTGGCGTCGGCTCAATACTGGACTGGCGAGGTTACCGTTTTCGACGCCGACGACAGGCTCTGTGAACTTGCTCGTCTAGAACGCAGCGGGACCGGCCCCAATGCGACTAGGCAGGAGGGGCCACATGCTCACTGTGTACAGTTCACTGATAAAGGCGACGTTCTGCATTTGGCCGATCTCGGAGCGGACTGCATCGTCAGCCACAGGCTCGCTTCGGATGGAAAAAACATCGAGACGAGCAGCCTGTCTCTGCCGTCAGGCGCTGGGCCGCGCCACTTTGTTATCAACAAGGCCGAGACACGGGCCTACGTCATCTGCGAACTGACCGAGTATCTGGCTGTTCTGCATCGCGACGGTCTGGGGTGGCGGCTGCAAGAGGCCGTCCCGGCCTTTGACTGTCCTGCGGACGCGGAAGGATCGGCAGCTGCCATCCGGCTGTCTCCGGACGAGCGGTTCATTTACGTTTCAGGGCGGCGGCAGTCGCGGATCGTATGCTTTTCCGTTGATGGAGTCCTAACGCGCATCGGCGATTACTCTACCGGTGGTAACTGTCCTCGAGAGTTCATCCTGACGAGCGATGGGGGTTGGGCTATTTGCGCCAACCAGGAAAGCGGGACACTATGCGCAAAGAAGCGCGACGACGGCGCGGGACATCTCGAAGAGGTCGCGGCGACATGCGACGTCCCGGCGCCTGTCGCCTTGCTGCAGCTTTAGCGGCGCCTCGTTGGAGGGGCGGCGGACAGGCCTACGTTTATGGTCTGCCCCCATCGAGTGGTCCATTTGGAATGTTAGTGCATGGTCGGTCTGTGGTCCATCGGCATGAAGCTTTCTGGCGCTGGCGGGCGATATCTGAGGGAGCTGTGCGGTCTGACAGTGTTGTAGTGGCGGCGCCATCGCTCGATCAGGATTTGGGCCTCACGCAGCGTTGAGAAGACCTCACCGTTCAGCAGCTCGTCCCGGAACCGAGCATTGAAGCTCTCGCAATAACCGTTCTCCCATGGCGAACCAGGCGCGATGAAAGCGGTCTTTGCGCCCACAGCTCCGATCCATGCCCGCACCTTCTTGGCGATAAATTCGGCGCCATTGTCGGATCTTATGTATTCCGGCGGGCCGCGCAGGATGAACAGGTCGGTCAAGGCATCGACCACGTCGACAGAATTGAGCTTTCGTTTGACGCGGATCACCAGCGCCTCCTTCGTGAACTCATCGATGATATTCAGGGTGCGGAAGATCCGCCCGTCATGCGTCCGATTCTGGACGAAGTCATAGGACCAGACATGGTTCGGGCGTTCCGGCCGCAACCGGACGCACGACCCATCATTCAGCCAGAGCCGTCCCTTCTTGGGTTGTTTTTGTGGGACTTTTAGCCCCTCCTGCCGCCAGATCCGTTCGACCCTCTTATGGTTCACATGCCAGCCGCTGTTGTTCAGCATCCCAGTGACCATGCGATATCCATAGCGCCCAAACTCTCTCGCCAGCTCAATGATGTCATCGGTCAGTCGCTCCTCGTCCGGCAGGCCGCAGGGAACCTTGCGCTGCGTGGAACGATGTTGACCGAGGGTGCGGCAGGCACGGCGCTCAGATACGCCAAGAGCCTGCCGCACATGATCTATGCACTGACGGCGGCGGGAGGGGCTTAGAAGTTTCCCCGGGCGGCCTCGGTCAGGATCATCTTGTCCAGTGTCAGATCCGACACGGCACGCCTGAGCCGGGTATTCTCGGTCTCCAGCTCCTTCAGCCGTTTGAGCTGATCACGGCTCATGCCACCAAATTCCTTGCGCCACCGATAATAGGTCTGCTGCGTCACACCGATCTGTCTGACCGCGTCTGCAATCGACTTGCCTTGACCTTGCAGCACTTCAACCTGCCGCAGCTTCAGAACGATCTCTTCGGGTTTGTCTCGCTTTCCAGCCATCTCTTGGTCCTCCTGGTTTGGGGATAAATCTATCCCAGTTGGTGGACCACTTCAGTGGGGGCACTCCACAGAGCTAGAGCGGTTGTCGCACTAACCACGCTGTCAGGGTCTCGACGAGACTATCGGCTTCGGAAAAGTCGGTAGTACGAGGGTCCGTTCCTATCACACCCCAGATTGGGCTTTTCTTGTCATGCCGATCGATTGCGTCCAGTGTTTTGTCAAGACTTGGAAGTTGTGACATGTCGACGGTTTCCGGCGCGATAGCATGCATTAAATTCGTCTCGAAGGCCCCTGCGTGATCCGGTTCAATATTCGCAGCCACACAGCGGTTTACTGCCGTGGCAATGATGTTGAGACGGTTGCTTTTGGCATTCCAATCCGCAGCGAAGCGGTCAATCATCACCAATTGTTCATCTGCAAAATGGCCGCTGAAAATGATCAACCGCTCAACATGCATCGCGCAAAGGCGTTCGGCAGTTCGAGCTAACATGGCTTCAATTTCGGCGGAGTCTTCCATCATAATCGTCCATGGGTATGCACTATGTCCGCCACCTGTTCCGAAATAAAGTGGCGGCATGACAAGCCCGCCACCTTGTTCAGCAGCACGAAGGCACAGGCCGTGCGCCGTGAGGGCGTCCAGCCCGACTGGCAGATGTTCGCAATGCCATTCGATCGTGCCGAGTGGCATCCAGATAGTGGATTTTTCCGCCAAAGCGGTGCGAATTTGATGCGGGCGCAGGCGTTCAATTTGCCTTGTCATGTGTAAAAATTCCTTGCCCAGGCGTGCTTTTCTAATCGTTCGAGCAGCGCATCCGGCAGGTGATTTCCGTCTGAATAGGCGATGTTCATATCGACCTCCTGTGGGGTTTTCATACCCGGAATCAAAACGCTAACGGCATCGTGCGACAAGACGTATCGCATTGCGGCTTCGGCGAGAGTCGGGAAAGCGTCGCCGAGTTCGCCCTTAAGCGCATCAAGCCGCATCAAGGTTTGCGCGAACCGATCTCCGCGAAACATTTCGTGTTGTTGTGAACCGGTTTCCCAAGTGGCGTAGCTGTCTTTAGTCCAGTGTCCAACCAGCGACCCGCTGTCCAATGGCACCCGTGCGATGATCGCGGTGTCGCTGGCTTTGGCGGCTCCGAACAATGCGTCGCGGGGCTGTTGTTCGAACAGGTTAAAAATGACCTGTTGCGAGCTTACCAGCCCAAGGTGCGCCAAGTTTACGCCTTCGTCGGGGCGATTGTCGCGCAGCGAAACGCCGATTTGGTCAATTTTGCCTTCACGGCGCAAATCATTCAGGGTTTCAAGCCAATCCAATTCCAGATGACCGTTTGGCGCCCAAGTGTGCAATTGAAACAGATCAAGGCGTTCCACGCCAAGGCGGCGCAGCGAGTTTTCGACGTTCTCACGAAGATGCCAATCGGGGAAACGTCCGCGAAAAGCAGGTGCGTTGTCACTTGCGTTTGGCCAGACAGTTGGTTGGGCCTTAGTCGCGACATAAATCTTGGCGCCGTTCCATTCTCGCAGCGCCCGTCCAATTATTTTTTCGGAATGTCCCGCCCCATAGAGCTGCGCGGTATCCACGAAATTTATGCCACGTTCAAAGGCGTGCAGCAGTGTGTATACGGATACGTCATCGTCAACCGGGCCCCAAGCGCCGCCAATTTGCCAGCCGCCGAAACCAATTTCCGAAACCATCCAACCTGTGCGACCAAAATCGCGATACTTCATGTGGGCAAGTTCGCTTTGATTTTGTTCACCAGCGCCTCCTTGGGTGTGGCCGCCGCAGGTGTGCGGACTAATTGCTTTTGGGCAAACCTATCGGTGCGGTCATGCTTTGTGCAGACACGAAGCTGATGTGAAACAATCAGGGCGCGGGCGGAATGTTCTCTGGTCCATACAGCACAATAGGGACGTTTGAGACATAAGGGCGCGCGACTGGTCTGCCTTCGTAACCAAAGTGATCCATCAGGACATCCAGAGAGAACTGGGCTTGGAGGCGCGGGTTTTGGTCTAGCGTGAGGGTCATTATCCCATCGCGGAGCATCTGGGTCGTATATTGGGTAAGTTCATGGCCGACGAACAACGGGCGTTCATGGAGTACGTCGGCTTCGATTGCTGCCCGGACCCCAAGATTAGCGCCGCCGACATTATATATCGCCGCGATATCTGGACGCTCGCGGAATGCCGCAATGAGCTTTTCCCGAGACCGGTCACGTTCGTCCAGCCCCTCAACCACACCTACAATCGTCAACTTTTGGGCATGTTCCGTCAGGTACTCCTTGAATCCGGCGATACGATCTGCGTGGGATTGGAAACCGAGGTGACTGCATAAAACCATGACAGGGCCACCAAGCGGCACCATGCGCGAGACGAAGAAGCCTGCGGTTCGTCCAGCGGTATGATGATTAGTTCCAGCATAGGCGAGTTGTTTAGAACCCGACAGGTCCGAGATAATCGAGATCACAGGAATGTTTCGTTTGCCGACATCATCTATCGCATCGTGGATCAGGGCATCGTTCTGGGCATAAGCAATCACTGCATCGCAATCCGTCGCCCTTATGGCTGCTGCGAGGGCCTCGGGGGTTTCATGGGGAAGGGTGGTGATGTGAAGGCTGATGCGCCTGTCGATTGTTTTGGCAAGGTTCCGAAACTCCAACGCAATGCGGGCGATAAGGGGTAGATCAGGACGTGCAAGGATCAGATTGAGTCGGATAAGTGGCTTATAGGACGGCGGCAATTGACGACGAAGTCCGAGCGCGCGGGCCGCGTCAATGACCTTGCGGCGGACGTCTTCGCTGACGTTGCCACGTTCATTTAACACGCGATCAACGGTAGCAGTGCCAACTCCGGCACGATGCGCTACGTCTTGTAATCTTGGTCGTGAGTCGCGCTTTTCTGCCATTTTGCCCTCTGAACTTGCGTTGCGAAGAAGCATAGTTTTTCTGCAGTTGATGTAAATCAATCAGTTTCCGACATGCGACAAACTGGTCCAGCGGGCATGATGGTTCTGATCAACCGAACCGAGTTTCGATCGCTGGATCGGCACAAATTCACTGTTCAGACTGTCAGGGGGCTGTAGCGATGGACGACTTGACGAGTGGCACGCGGGACAAGCGCGGCAATTGGCGCCCCAACGACGCGATTGAAAACGCACCGGTCTTTGTCTGGCCCATTCGCCCGATGAAATTCCTGCGCTGGTTGCCAAGCTATTTCCTGCCGTGGAACATTATTTTTTTTGCTATCAGTGCAGTGTTCTGGTTTCTGTTGACACCGTCCCGTGAGGCACTCGAAACGATTGAGTGGGGATGGGTGATTTACCTGTTTGCACGCAACTCCGCGATTGTGATCCTGTTTTACGGGGCGCTAGAACTACGATTGTATGTGAAGCGGCGTCAGGGGACACATTTCAAATATAACGGTAAGTTTCCGTCGGAACATCCGTCCGATGTATTCATGTTCAAAAGCCAAAACGTGGACAACATCATCCGCACATTTGGCACCGGATTGCCGATTTGGACCGCCTATGAGGTCGGAATGCTGTGGGCCTGGGCCAACGGCTGGGGACCTTGGGCCACCTTTTCTGAACATCCGATTTGGTTGATTTGCTTTGGTCTGATTCTTCCCATCCTGCACGAGTTCCATTTCTATTGTATTCATCGGCTGATCCATATCCCGGTGCTGTATAAGTGGATCCATTCTGTGCACCACAATTCGGTTAACCCGTCGCCATGGTCATCGTTGTCAATGCACCCCGTTGAACATCTGCTGTACTGGTCTGGCAGCCTGATCCATCTGGTTTTGCCATCGCACCCACTGCTCATGATCTATCACCTCAATATTGCGGGAACGGGAGCTGTGGTCGGGCATGTCGGCTTCGACAAGATAGAGACAGGTGAGGATGGCGCATTCGATACACATGCCTATGCCCACTACCTGCACCACAAGTACTTCGAAGTGAACTACGCCGATGGGATGATGCCATTGGATCGTTGGATGGGCACTTGGCATGACGGTTCGAAAGCCGGTGACAAGATCATGCAAGATCGATTTCGCAAGAAGAAAGAAAAAGCAAACGCGCGCAAAGGAGAGGCCTAATGGCCGTTGCTTGCAAGTCTAGGTTGTTCGCAGGTCGGACGTTCTAGCAAATGCCGGGTCCGATTGACCCACAACGAATGTCGTCAATTGTGACGGCGCAAAGGGAGGAAACTACAATGAGTATCTTTAAGAATGTAATGGGGGCACTGCTGGCGACAGCTACGCTAGGCGTTGCACCGGTAATGGCTCAAGATGGCGCAACCATCGCGATAATCGGGGGTCGTGCGGATGATGCGTTCTTCGCGAAAATTGGTCGTGGCATTGATGATGCAACGCTTGTTGTCGAAGCTCACGGGGGCACCGTCAATTATTTGCAGTTGCAAACGTATGATAACATTGGTGGTGACGCTGCAAACCTTATCCGAACAGCAATCAGCCAAGGTGTCGACATCATTGCGGTTCCAAATTGGGTTCCGGACGCACAAGACGAGGCGATCGAGGCAGCTATGGCTGCGGGCATTCCCGTTATGCTCTACAATGCTGGCGGCGGGGATAAGGCGGCAGAACTCGGCGCGATCAACTATATTGGCAACGAAGAATACCCTGCTGGCCTTGCTGGTGGGAAATACTTTGCCGAACATGGCGCGACGAACGTAATTTGCGTAAATACGGTGCCCGGCGCAGGAAATCTCGAAGCGCGCTGCGATGGCATCCGTGATGGGATGGCCGAGTCTGGTGGCGTTTCGGAACAGCTTCCCCTACCAGCAAGCGCATTTGGAGATCCAACCGCGGTTGCCGAAGCGATCAAAGCGACATTGCTTGGCGATGAAACTATCGATGGTATCTTTACGATTTCCTCTGCGGATGCAGACAGTGCGTACATCGGGATGCAGCAGGCGGGACGGGTGGAAACCGTCGCCCTTGGTTCATTCGACATGAACGTGGCTGGCCTTGAGCGTATCCGTGACGGTGAACAGCTTTTTGCGATAGACCAGCAGCCCTGGTTGCAGGGCTTTCTGGCGGTAACGCTAGCCGATGGATACGTGAACTATGGTCTAGCGATGGCGACGTCGCCGTTGCTGACAGGGCCGGGCATCGTGGATGCATCCAACATCGAAGCCACGCTTAAGGGCGGAGAACTCGGCTATCGCTAAGACTGGATTTGTTCGGCCCGTAGACGTTTCTGCGGGCCGTTACATCGGCATGACCTAACGATCTGGTTGCCACCAGCCACCGAACAAACACAGGGACATTTCCAATGAGTCGTTTATCAATCGGCAGTCTATTTCGCCGACCAGAGGCCGGAGCCTTTCTGGGAATGGTCGCAGTCATTGCCTTCTTTCTAATTTTCGGCGGCATAAATTTTTTGAAACCGTCAGGTATCGCGAGTTGGCTAAACGTTGCCGCCAACATTGGGATTATTGCAATACCGGTCGGGTTGTTGATGATCGCAGGTGAATTAGACATTTCCATCGGGTCAATGATCCCCGCGGGGTCGATGATCGTGGCAATCATGTCCGGCCACTATGACTTCCCGATTTGGATGTCGATCATTGTGGTGCTCGGGTTTGGCGTGGTTGTCGGGTTTATCAACGGCTTCTTGGTCGTTCACACAGCCGTCCCTTCGTTGATTGTAACGCTTGGTACTTTGTTCGCAGTAGCGGGTCTCGTGCTTGGCCTATCGGTGCTAATCACTGGAACGACCAGCGTATCGATCAAGGCACCGGACTTTTACAAAGCCGTTTTCGGGCAATTTATTGGTGGCACCTATCAAGTTATCATCTTGTGGTGGTTTGCTGTGACGGCCGTTTATGTTTTCTACATCCATTATACAAAGTACGGCAATTGGATTTTCGCCATTGGGGGCGACCGTGAAAGCGCACGCAATGCCGGTATTCCGACTACGAAACTGACAATCATCTTGTTCATCCTATCGGCGTGTAGTGCGGCGTTTGTGGGCATGTGTCAGGCTCTGTTGTTCAACTCGGCGCAAGTGTCTGCGGGGATGTCTTATATCTTTAACGTCATAATTTCAGTTGTCGTCGGGGGGGTTGTCCTGACGGGTGGATTTGGGTCAGTCGTCGGGATCGTGTTTGGCACCATTACTTTTGCGGTGGTCAATCAAGGCATCTATTTCACAAGTTTTGATCGCAACTGGTCAAGTTTGATTATCGGCGTGATGCTGTTGGCCGCCGTCCTGATGAACAACACCTTCCGCTCCATGGCGCTGTCTTATGCGCCAAAGAAGAAATGAGGGCTCACTGATGACTTCTCCAGTTCTGGAACTCCGAAGTGTTGATAAATCCTTTGGGCCGATCGACGTGCTGCATGATATTTCCCTCAAGATGAATGAAGGCGAGGTGCTTTGCCTGCTCGGAGATAACGGTGCGGGTAAATCAACGCTTATCAAGACGCTATGTGGTGTCCACAAGCCGACACGGGGTTCCATCCTTATGGATGGCGCAGAGGTGACATTCTCCACCCCGCGGGAGGCCCAAGATAAAGGCATCGCCACCGTGCACCAATTTGGCGGCACATTTCCGTTGATGAGCATTGGGCGCAGTTTCTTCGTGGGTGTGGAGCCCACCAAAGGCTGGGGTCCGTTTAAGATCTACGATCGTAAGAAAGCCAATAAGATCGCGGTCGAGGCTGTGCAGAACTTTGGCATCACGCGCGTCGATGACGGTGATCGCCTGATAGGCGGCTTGTCAGGCGGTGAACGTCAGTCGCTGGCTATCGCCCGAGCGGTCCATTTCGGCGCGCGTGTCCTTATCCTTGATGAACCAACAGCCGCGCTCGGGGTCAAACAGGCCGCACACGTTCTTCGTATCGTGAACGAGGCAAAACGCCGAGGATTGGCCGTGATCTTCATCACGCATCAGGTCATGCATGCCATGGCTGTGGGCGATCATTTCGCCGTGTTGATTCGTGGCGCGATTGCTGCGGATTTCCGCAAAGGCGAACGGACCCGCGAAGAGATCACCGATTTGATGGCTGGCGGCGAAACGATGGCAGACCTCGAAAGGCAAATCGAAGGCTATGCCGATGCTTAAGCTAACAACCCGACGCGCCGAGCTCCCAAGGTGTCGGTCGGGGAGCGCGGGCCAGTCCGGAGGTTGTCTCCTGGTCTCCCGCTCTGAAACGCGCTCCCCTTTTTATGATTTGGAAAACCTGAATGACCGTTAGAATTGCTGTTATCGGAGCAGGGTTGATGGGCGCGGACCACGCCAAAATCATCGCCGAGGACTTGCCGGGCGCACAGTTGCAAATTGTGTGCGATATGGACGTCGCCCGCGCACAAGGCCTGGCGGATCGCTATGGAGCGGTCGATGTTGCCATCCACCCGGACAGCGTGATTGCGCGCGATGACGTGGATGCAGTGATCGTGGCTAGCCCGGATTTCACACATACGCCTCTGTCATTGGCCTGCATCAAGGCGGGTAAGCGGGTGCTGTGTGAAAAGCCTTTGTCGCAGCTGCCCGATGAATGTCTTGCTGTCATGGCCGCTGAACAGGCCTCAGGTGCGAAGCATGTCATGTTAGGTTTCATGCGCCGATATGATCAATCCTACATCGAGATGAAGCAGGCGCTTGTCGGCGGCACTTTGGGTCGGGCGTTGATGATGCACAATTTCCACCGCAACGTGGAAACGCCTGCCGCTGATTTCACGGGCGCCATGGCGATCACAAACTCTGCGCCGCATGAATTTGACGTGGTTCGCCATGTGCTGGGAACAGAATATGCGTCGATCACGGCCTTTCAGCCACAGCGTTCTGACGCGCTGGTGGCCCCTGTAATCATGGTTCTGGAAACGACAGATGGCCACCTGGTGACAATCGAGATCAACAACAACGCCGCCTACGGATATGATGTGCGCGGCGAATTGGTGGGTGAGTCAGGTACGATAGCCACGAACACCGTGGCCTACAGCCGCACTGACATGAAGTTGTCAAGTTCCACCCGCTATGAAACCGATTGGCGTGGCCGTTATCATGCGGCTTATGTCCGCCAAAACCGCGACTTTCAGGCCTTTGTTGAAACAGGAAAGTTCCCTGACATTGCATCGGATTGCTGGGATGGATACTGCGCCGCGACTGTGGCGCAAGCTGGTGTTGAAGCCTTGGTTTCGGGCATGAAAACACAGGTCGAGATGGCCCCCAAACCGGAGTTTTACGCATGAAACTGGGCTTCGTATCTGATAGTCTTGGTGGCATGTCCCTGACCGACATGCTCGATCATGCGCAGCGCGTGGGCGTTTCGGGGGTTGAGGTAAACACTTGCGGGTGGTCCACGGCACCACATTTCGACCTAAAAGGACTGTTGGGCAACAAGACGGCCCAAGCCGCATATCTGAAAGAGTTTTCTGATCGCAACCTTGAGATCATCAGCTTGAATGCTAACGGAAATCCGCTGCATCCGACTGACCCGACACAAGGACAGGGGCTGCGCGACACCATCCGCGTCGCGGGTGAAATGGGCATCAAGACGGTTTGCACCATGTCGGGCCTACCGGCAGGATCCGCCAATGATACCATGCCCAACTGGATCGTTTCCTCTTGGCCACCTGAAACGCAAGATGTTTTGCGCTATCAATGGAACGAGAAACTGATCCCGTTTTGGACCGAAATTGTTGCGCTGGCACAAGAAAACGGGGTCGAGAAGATTGCATTGGAAATGCACGGTAACCAATGCGTCTACAACGTCCCGTCGCTGTTGAAACTGCGCGAAGCAGTAGGTTCGATTGTCGGCGCTAACCTTGATCCAAGCCACCTATTTTGGATGGGGGCTGATCCGCTGATGGCGGCGCAGGCATTAGGGCATGCAATTTATCACGTGCATGCAAAGGACACGATGCTTAATGCACCTGTGCAGGCAACCACCAGCTTACTGGAGAATGGCTCTCTTATGGATGTTCCGGCCCGCAGCTGGTCTTATATCACGCTCGGGTTTGGCCACGGTGAAGAATGGTGGCGACAGTTCTGCTACCGACTCAAAATGGCAAATTACGATGGTTGGCTTTCGATCGAGCATGAAGACGTTTTGCTGAACTCGTTAGAAGGATTGGAGAAGTCCGTGACGCTTCTTCAAGGTGTTATGCCTGATCGCCCGGCAGATTATAGGCCACAGGACATTTGAGGCCCGGGCGTGCGCCTGAGTGAATTGCCCAAACAGGGCGGTTATTAAACAAAAGAAAAGGAGCGAGTGATGGCCCAATGGATCAATGCCTGCGCACAAGATGACATCGACCAAGAAGACGTGATCCGTTTCGATCACGGGGAGCGCACGTTCATCATCGTTCGCGATCACGAGGATAATTATTATTGCTCTGATGGGCTGTGTACCCATGAGGAAGTCCACCTGAGTGATGGCTTGGTCATTGAAGCCACCATTGAATGTCCCAAGCATTCGTCAATTTTTGATTGCACTAACGGTGAGGTGGAAACGCCGCCCGCCTGCGAGAACTTGCATACCTATCCGACCAAGCTTGAGAACGGACGGGTCTTTGTCGAGATTTAAGGCGGGGCTTTTGCGGCCTAGGGCCCCACCAAAGACACATAATCTCGCTGGACTCGGTGTCGGCGCGCTTGTTAGAAAACTATGACGTAAAAACGTCATGGAGGCCAAATGGCAAACAGACCGACGATCAAAGATGTGGCGCGAGAGGCAGGTGTCAGTCCGACAACCGTTGACCGTGCGTTGAACGGGCGGTCGGTCGTACGCGAAGAAACGATGCGAAAAATTGCTGATGCAGCACAAAAAGTAGGCTACCACAGCAAGGGTATCTTTTTGAGCCGATTGGACAAGCCGTTGCCGGAATTACGGCTTGGCTTTGTCCTACTGAAAAAGAGCCAGCAATTTTACAGTGATTTCGCCACCCACATCGAAGCGGCCATTTCAGAACGAAATGATTACCGGATTACCTCCGATATTAGGTTTTCATCGTCGCAGTCACCGGATGAGTTTACCGATCTGTTGAAAACTCTGGGCCGTCGCTGCGATGCGCTTGCTTGCACTGCCGTGAACGACCCTCGGCTAAACCGCGTGGTGCAAGACTTGAAGGACAAGAATGTAGCCGTCGTGTCCCTCCTCAATGATTTCGCTCAAGGTATCCGGAAGAATTACATTGGCCTCAACAATATGAAAATTGGGCGGCTAGCTGGCTGGATGATAACGAAAACGGTGCATCAACCCGGGAAGCTTGCTATCTTTGTTGGCGGTAACCGTTGGCATGGACACGATTTGCGCGAAGTAGGGTATCGCTCATTTGTACGAGAAAGCGATCACGGATTTACTGTCCTTGATACCCTCGTGAACCTCGAAACGAGGCAAGTAACATATGAAGCTACGCTGGACTTATTGCAGCGTCATCCGGATCTGTGCGGCATCTATATAGCGGGCGGTGGCATGGAGGGTGCGATTGCTGCAGTGCGAGAGGTTCATTCCACCCCGAAAGTCGCGTTGATAGTCAACGAACTAACCGCCGAAAGTCGGGCTGGACTGATTGACGGCTATGTCACCATGGTGATTTCTACGCCACTCAAAGAGCTTTGTAAGACGTTAATTGATCTCATGATTCAATCCACTACCGAGGCGGACGATGGTGTGTCGGGGCAGATTTTTCTTGAACCCCGGATCGTGTTGCCAGAGTCTTTTTGATGACGTAAAAACATCATTTCTGCCTCAACCGGAACGTCATGAATGACGCATTAATCACCTCGATGCATTGACCAAATCCGAAGACTGACCTCAGTGTCCTGCAACGCGGCGATCGGTCCGTCCGAAAAGACGTTCGTGTCGTGATGAGGGGGATACAATGAACTTTGCACTTAATCATATGACAGTTCCAAACCTGAGCTATGTCGACTTCCTTGATTTGGCGACTAAGCTTGAGTGTGTCGGGGTCGAAGTCCGAAACGATATCGATCGTGAACTGTTTGATGGAATGGACCCCGCTGAAGCAGGTAGGATGGCAAGGGATAAAGGTCTGCGCCTCGTGGGTTTGAGCCAAGTCTATCCGTTCAACACCTGGGACGCAGAACGTGAAGTGGCGGTGCGTGATCTAATTGCAGTTGCAAAGGCCGCAGGCGCCGAAACTATTAGTCTGATCCCGCGTAATGACGGAACGGGGTTGGGCAACGGCGAACGCCAAGCCAACCTGCGCGTCGCAATGAAGGCGATTCTGCCGATGCTTAGAAAGGTGGACATGGTAGCCTTGGTTGAGCCGCTTGGTTTTACACGTTCGTCGCTGCGCTCAAAATCGGATTTGGTCGATACGATTAATGATATTGAGGGTAAAGATCACTTTAAGCTGGTGCACGATACCTTCCACCACACGCTTGCCGGTGAGGATGCTATTTTCACCCAGGCCACCGGAATTATTCATATCTCAGCAGTTGTCGATCCAGACTTGAAGATAACCGAGATGGAAGACGAGCATAGGGTCTTGGTCGATGCGCGAGATCGTCTTGGCAATATCGAACAGATCCGCGCCCTGATTGCGGACGGATACGATGGACCAATTTCGTATGAATGTTTCTCACCGAAAACCCATGCGATGCCGGATCCTTACTCAGAAATCAGAGCATCATTCGAATTTATTACCTCGCGATTGCGGCAGGAGGCCGCCTGAGCAAGAGGTTTAATACCCCGAAGATTAAGGGGTTCCGGCAAAAGAAATGGTGTGCCGGACACCACAACGGGAGGAACCCAATGAAAAAGACTATTATTGCCGCAGGCCTAGCCTCGCTCTTGTCCACGACAGCCATTGCCGAAAATATCGGCGTTTCCATGGCGCTTTTTGACGACAACTTTCTGACAGTTCTGCGTAATGGCATCGAGGAGGAAGCCAACGGTATGGACGGTATCGACGTCCAGATCGAGGACGCACAAAACGACGTTGCGCGCCAGCTTGACCAGATCAACAACTTTATCGCGTCTGGCGTAGACGCGATCATCGTAAACCCTGTTGATACGTCTGCAACACAGGCGATGACCGATGCGGCATCTTCTGCGGGTGTCCCGCTTGTATTTGTGAACCGTCAGCCGGTAAACGTTGATACGCTACCGGACAACCAGGCTTTCGTAGCTTCCAACGAAATCGAATCCGGCACGCTGGAAACATTCGAAATCTGTAAGATGCTTCGCGCTCAGGGTTTTGGCGGCGGCGCTCGTGCCTATGTCATGATGGGTGAGCTTTCGAACCAAGCGGCGGTCCAACGCACCAAAGACATCGAAGACGTTCTTGGCATGGACATGTGCAACTTCATAGAGGTTATCGACCAGCAGACCGCCAACTGGTCGCGCGAGCAGGCAAACTCCTTGATGACCAACTGGCTGGCATCCGGTGAAGATTTCCACGCAGTTATCGCGAACAATGACGAAATGGCACTCGGTGCGATCCAGGCAATGAAAGCCGCAGGCCTTGATATGGCTGACGTTGTTGTCGGTGGTGTTGACGCGACACAAGACGCATTGGCTGCTATGCAGGCCGGAGACCTTGATGTCACTGTGTTCCAGAACGCAGGTGGACAAGGTTCTGGCGCGTTGAACGCGGCTATCGCGCTCGCCAATGGCGAAGAAGTGGATCAAAAAGTCTACATCCCATTTGAGCTCGTGACACCAGCCAATATTGGCGACTACCTGTCACAAAACTAGGCCAAACCGGCTAAGCAGATCGGAGCGGTGCGCGAAATGTGTGCCGCTCCGGCAAATCGGCGTATCATCGGGCGAAAGCGGCTTGAGGGAAAAACATGGCAGATCAAACATCACACGGGATAGGCGGGCTGACATACGATAAGTCCAAGCGAGCATGGCCGAACGAGGCCAACGTGTTTATCGCGCTCGTTCTAATTATTTTGGCGTTTGAAGCCTTGGGGCAAATTCTGCCGTATATGAACAGCCAGAGTATGTTGTTTGACTTTAACACCAACCGCGACGGCACAATATTGAACGTCGCGCGGATCAAGATTGTGATCCTGCAGGTGTCGATCATCGGGATCATTTCGCTTGGAGTAACCCAGGTCATTATCTCCGGTGGTATTGATCTATCATCCGGCCCATTGGTCGGTGCGGCGGCTATGATCGTGATGTCGTTTGGTCAAACGGAACTTGTAAACGGTCAAATCAACCCCAAAGCGGTTTTCGGGCCTTGGGCTTTTGATCTCCCTGTTATCGTGCCCATACTTGCCGGCCTGTCATTTGGCGCACTCATAGGGTGTGTCAATGGCAGTCTGATCGCGTTCACGCGCATCCCACCTTTTATTGCGACGCTTGGCATGTTTCTGATTTGTCGCGGCATTTCGCAGTGGTGGACCAAGGGGCAGCCTGTGTCCTTCCCGACCGAGCAATTCGCAGCAATCGGGTCGGGTATGATGCCCGTTGTGTGGTTTGCTCTGCTTGCGGTTCTGTTGTTCTTCATAATGAAATTTACCGTCTACGGGAAACATACCTATGCGATCGGATCTAACGAAGACGCGGCGCGCATGTCAGGTATCAACGTAAAACGCCACAAGGTCCTCGTCTATATGATCGCGTCAATGCTGGCAGCTTTTGCCGCGATTGTGCTGAGTTCAAAAAACCTGACTGCACAGGCGGGCATGGGGCAATTTTATGAACTTTATGCGATTGCCATGGCGGTTATCGGCGGGGTCAGCCTGACCGGGGGGCGTGGATCTATTGTTGGCACGGTTCTTGGGGCCATGGTATTTGGAGTGATCCAGTCGGGCTTCACGTTCATTAAGCTCGATGCATTCTACCAACTTATGGCAATGGGTACGATTATTATCGGTGCGGTGGTTCTGGATCAGTATCGCCAGCAACGGTCTATGGCCGGTTAAAAGGAAATTTCACATGACCGATAACATCATCCTAGAAACCCGCGATTTGACGAAACACTATGGTGGCGTGCATGCCCTTGAAGGCGCAAATTTCAAACTGCGCGACGGAGAGCACATTGCGATCATGGGCGACAACGGGGCCGGAAAATCGACTTTTGTGCGCCAGATCACAGGTGTGGAGCAGCGTACCCGCGGCGATATCATTTTCGGCGGCAAGCCTGTGCATTTCGCTGGACCGCTGGACGCCCGTGAAGCCGGTATTGAAACCGTGTTCCAGACTTTGGCGCTGGCCGACGATTTGGACGTGCCGGACAACCTGTTTCTTGGACGAGAGATCACGAAATGGAATTTTCTCGGACCGTTCCGGCTCCTCGACTATCGCGCCATGCGTGAGGCGACCCTTGCTGGGCTTGAGAAAACAGCGGTGAAGATTCCCAATATCCGCAATGCAATCCGCAATATGTCGGGGGGGCAACGCCAGTGTGTGGCAATCGCCCGTACAGCGACGTTCCACTCCAAGCTAACGATTATGGACGAGCCTACGGCTGCACTGGGCGTCCAAGAAACCGCGCAGGTAGAGAACATCATCCGAACTCTCAAGGAAGCGGGTGAGCCCCTCATTCTGGTCAGCCACAATATGCGTCAGGTGTTTGACCTTGTGGACCGTGTCGTTGTGTTCCGGCGTGGACGGATTTGCGCTGACCTAGACATTACCAAGGGCGACATCACAGGCGAGGATGTTGTTGGTTATATCACCGGAGCCAAGACACAAGAGGGCTATGAAGACGCGGCTTAACGTCTTGGCCTTCGGGCATGAGAGGCGGGCCGTCAAAATCATTTAGATTTGAGGTATCCATGAAACTTGGACTTGTAGGCTACGGTTTCGGTGGCCGGATTTTTCACGCGCCGTTCATTCAGGCCGCTGACGGCGTCGAGATCGGCGGCGTGGTGGCGCGGTCCGCCGACAAGATCGCACAGATAGCCTTCGATCTCCCCGGTGTGCCGGTCTTTGCGAGTCTGTCCGATCTGATCGCAGATGGCAGCTTCGACGTGGTGACAATCACAACCCCGCCCGCGACACATACGCCTTTGACGCTTGAGGCTATTGAAGCCGGATTGCACGTGGTCTGCGACAAACCGTTCGCGATGAACCTTCGGGATGCCGCCCAAATGGCAGACGCGGCGGTCAAAAAGGGTGTCTTGTTGAATGTTTTTCAAAACCGCAGGCGCGACACCGATTTGGTGACACTGGCTTCCTTGATTGATGCGGGGGAGTTGGGGGATATCCAGCGCGTCCACAATCGAATGGACTTCGATCAGATAGAAACGCTAGAGCGCGGGCCGGATGGCGGTTTGTTGCGCGATCTGGGAAGTCATCTCGTGGATCAAATGATCTGGCTGTTAGGGCCAGTTGAATTCGTTGATGCGCAAGTCAACCATCTCAATTTTGCCGAAGGCCGCACGGACGTAGATTTCGTGATCCACCTGCGACACGTAAGCGGTGCGCACAGCTATATTTCTGCGACGAAGGCCAATTATCTCAATGCGCGGGAAATTCGTGTTTACGGGACAAAGGGCGCTTACGTTGTCAATGGCACCGACGTGCAGGCCCGCGAGGCCATTGACGGGAAACGACCCGCTACCTCCGACAATTGGGGCGAGGAGCCGCAATCGGCTTGGGGAACGCTTTATGGTGAAAGCGGCCCGCGCAGAATTCCGTCCCTTCGGTCCGACTACAGCGATTACTATACCGAATTTGCCAAAGCAATTCGGGACGGCACAGATGGGCCGGTCCCCGCGCGCCAATCTTTACGAACCGTCGAAGTGCTCGACGCGGCGCGCATCGCCGCTGCATCAGGCCAGATTGTTCAACTCGATTCAAAACTACAACAAACCGACACACCGGTAGACTGGAGACTATTATGACCGTTCGTTTTGCAATTCTGGGTGCTGGTCGGATCGGCCAGGTTCATGCCCGCGCTGTCGCTTCAACCGAGGGCGCGTCCCTTGTCGCAATCGCCGATCCTATGGCGGCTGCGGCGCAAAAAGTGGCTGCTAATTATGGTTGCGACATCCGCACAATTGACGCAATTGCCGCCAGCGATGATGTCGATGCCGTGGCAATCTGTACGCCGACAGACACCCACGCCACTTTGATCGAACAATTCGCCCGCGCTGGAAAGGCAGTGTTCTGCGAGAAGCCGATCGATCTTGATCTGGAACGGGTAAAGGAATGTCTCAAGACCGTCAGCGAAGAAAACGCGACCTTGATGGTTGGCTTCAATCGTCGGTTCGATCCCGATTTTATGGCGTTGAAGAAAGCTATTGACGATGGCAAGATCGGTGACGTTGAGATGGTCACGATTTCCAGCCGCGATCCCGGCGCACCACCTGCGGAATACATCAAGGTGTCGGGCGGTATTTTCCGCGACATGACAATTCATGATTTTGACGTGGCGAGATGGTTGCTGGGTGAAGAAATCGCAACCGTGCAAGCGGCGGCATCTGTCCTGACCGACTCCGAGATCGGTAAGCTGGGCGACTACGACAGCGTCAACGTTATCCTGACGACGGAAAGCGGAAAACAATGCACCATCACCAATTCGCGTCGTGCAACCTATGGCTACGACCAGCGGATTGAGGTTTTGGGATCCAAGGGGTCAGTCTCTGCCGAAAACATGCGCGAAGCCAATATCGTGTTGGCGGACGAAAGCGGGTTCCACCAGCCGCCGTTACTCGACTTCTTCATGACGCGCTATATCGCTGCTTATGCCAATGAGATAGCCGGATTTGTTGCGGCTGTTTCGGGCAAGACCGCAACGCCGACGACCGGCCACGACGGAATGGTTGCGCTGGCGCTGGCGGATGCGGCTTTGTTGTCAGTGGCGGAGCAGCGCGTGGTGAAATTGTCGGAGCTAAAGGTTTCGACATGACCAAGAACCTTGATTTAATCACGATAGGTCGAAGTTCGGTTGATCTCTACGGCGCGCAGATTGGTGGGCGCCTAGAGGACATGGGGGCGTTTGATAAATATATCGGTGGCTCACCAACGAATATCGCCTGTGGGACTGCGCGGTTGGGGTTGAAGTCTGGGGTTGTCACGGCGGTTGGTGATGAACACATGGGCCGCTTCATTAAGGAACAACTGGCGCGGGAAGGGGTGAGCACGCAGGGGGTGAAAGTTGACCCTGACCGCCTGACGGCACTGGTGTTGTTGGGCATCCGCGACAGCGAACAATTCCCGTTGATATTCTATCGCGAGAACTGCGCCGATATGGGACTGACGGTGGATGATATCGACGAGGAGTTTGTTACGTCGGCCCGTGCTGTGGTTGCGACAGGCACACATCTGAGCAACCCGCAGGTCGAGGCGGCGACGCTGAAGGCATTAGAAATCGCGCGGACCAATGACATGCAGACCGCGCTTGATATTGATTACCGTCCAAACTTGTGGGGCGTTGCGGGCCACGGTGATGGCGAAAGCCGTTTTGTTGAAAGCGCGGAAGTTACGTCCAGGCTTCAAACCACTTTGCATTTGTTTGATTTGATCGTGGGCACCGAAGAGGAGTTCCACATAGCTGGGGGCACCACTGACACCATCGCGGCGCTACGGGCCGTCCGCGCCGTGTCAGGTGCAACTTTGGTGTGTAAGCGCGGCGCGGATGGTGCGGTGGCGTTTACGGGAGACATTCCGGAGAGCCTTGACGATGGCCAATCCGGTCCGGGCTTTCCGATTGAGGTCTTTAATGTCTTGGGCGCGGGCGACGGCTTTATGTCCGGCCTTCTCAAGGGGTGGCTGGACGGTGAGGATTGGGCAAACACGTTGAAATATGCCAATGCCTGTGGCGCCTTTGCCGTTTCGCGACACGGTTGCACGCCAGCTTATCCATCTTGGGACGAACTCCAGTTTTTCTTTGAGCGCGGCATCAAGCAACCCGATTTGCGCAACGATGTCGAACTGGAACAGGTCCACTGGGCTACGAACCGTCGGGGAACTTGGTCTTCGGTCAAAACCTTCGCGTTTGATCACCGTTTGCAGCTTGAAGAGATGGATGGGTACAGCCTGAAGAAAGCCAGTACCTTTAAACGACTCTGCCTTGATGCGGCTTTGCAGGTGCAGAACGGACAGTCGGGTTTCGGAATTCTATGTGACAATCGGATTGGCCGTCAGGCGCTTCATGCGGCCAGCGGATCAGGACTTTGGATTGGCAGACCTACAGAATTGCCAGGATCACGCCCGATCGAGTTTGAACCGGAGTTGGGCGAGGATTTTGGCCAATTGCGAGAATGGCCGAAAGAGAATGTCGTGAAACTGTTGGTCTTTTGTCATCCAGATGATGACGTCGATACAAAGAAGACTCAGGAGGAGCGGGTTAAGCGCCTATTTACGGCGGCGCGGCGCAACGATTTGGAATTCCTGCTTGAGGTGATCCCATCCAAGGTTGGCCCCGTTGATGATATGACGACGCCGAAACTGATCCAGCAATTTTACGATGTCGGCGTATATCCCGATTGGTGGAAGCTTGAACCGTTCAAGACCGACGCCGCATGGTCCAACGCGGTAAAGGCAATCGGGCGCAACGATCCGCGCACCCGAGGGATTGTGGTTCTGGGTCTTGATGCCCCCGAGAGCGAGCTTGCAGCGTCTTTTGCGCTCGCGGCGAGACAGCCGTTAGTCAAAGGGTTTGCTGTTGGCCGCACCATCTTTGGTGATGCGGCGCGTGCATGGATGAAAGGTGAAATATCGGACGTTGACGCGGTTGACCAGATGGCAGCCCGCTTCGCTGGGCTTTGCGACGTCTGGGATGCGGCGCGTGTTGATGCCCGATTGAATAGGGAAAAGGCTAATGGCTAAAACAATTCGACTGACAGCGGCGCAGGCCATGGTGAAATTTGTTGCGGCCCAGAAAACCGAAACCGGAGAGCCTTTTATCGCCGGATGCTGGGCCATTTTTGGTCATGGGAACGTCGCCGGATTGGGCGAGGCGCTGTACCACGCGAAAGACGACCTGCCGACGTGGCGCGGGCACAATGAACAGACAATGGCACACGCAGCGATCGCCTATGCCAAACAATTAGGCCGCAAGCGGGCAATGATGGTCAGCTCGTCCATCGGGCCGGGAGCCACCAATATGGTCACCGCCGCGGCCTTGGCCCACGTAAATCGCCTACCAGTTCTTTTGGTGCCGGGAGATGTGTTTGCCAATCGCGGACCTGATCCGGTGTTGCAACAGATCGAGGACTTCAACGACGGCACGGTAAGCGCAAACGACGTGTTCAAACCTGTCAGTCGGTATTTTGATCGCATTACCCGGCCCGAACAATTGTTGACGGCATTGCCGCGTGCCTTTCGCACAATGACCGATCCTGCAGAGTGCGGTCCTGTAACATTGGCATTTTGCCAGGATGTGCAGGCCGAGGCCTTCGACTATCCCGAAAGCTTTTTTGCGCCCAAAGTCTGGGTCGCGCGCCGGATGCGTCCGGACGTTGATGAATTGGCCGCGATGGCGGATGCAATCAGGGCCGCCAAGCGTCCGATCGTCGTTGCGGGCGGCGGGGTGCACTATTCGGGCGCAACGGAGGCCTTGCGCAGCTTTGCAGAGACACACAACATTCCTGTCGCGGAAACACAGGCGGGGAAATCCGCGCTGCCGTGGGACCATCCTCTCAATCTGGGGCCGATCGGTGTGACGGGTGGCACGCCAGCGAATACTGTTTGTGCCGAGGCTGATTTGGTGTTGGGTGTCGGTACTCGGTTTCAGGATTTTACGACGGGGTCATGGGGATTGTTCGCTAATCCCGTCCGCAAGATCGCTTGCCTGAACGTCGCTGCGTACGATGCGGCCAAGCATGACGCTCTGCCGTTGCTTGCTGATGCGAAAGCGGGGCTTGAAGAGTTGTCTGCCGCGCTAGAAAACTATCAATCGAGGGCAGGTATTGAAGACCTGAAATCTGACTGGTTTGGCAAGGTCGATCCATTGACCGAAAGGCCCGATGGCAATGCTTTGCCCACCGATATGCAGGTCGTGGGCGCAGTACAACGGGCGGCGACCGACGACACGGTGGTGATGTGCGCAGCGGGCACGATGCCCGGTGAGCTCCATAAGTTGTGGAAATCCAGCCGCCCGATGTCTTATCACATGGAATACGGTTTCAGCTGCATGGGCTACGAGATCGCCGGCGCAATGGGCATCAAGATGGCACAGCCAGGGCGCGACGTAATCTGCTTTACCGGCGACGGCACCTACATGATGGCGAACTCAGAAATGGCGACAGCCGCGATGATGGGCATATCGTTTACTGTCGTGGTGACGGACAATCGCGGCTATGGCTGTATCAACAGGCTACAAATGGGCACAGGTGGCGCAGAGTTTAACAACCTGCTGGACCATTCGGTTCATGCGAACCCCTCTGCCATCGACTTTGCTGCCCATGCGGCCTCTATGGGGGCGACAAGCGTTAAGGTCTCATCAATTGAAGATCTTGAACAGGCCTTGGCAAAGCGGGGCGATGTATCGGGGCCATATGTTGTGGTCATCGACACCGATCCTTATCCGTCAACGGAACACGGGGGAACCTGGTGGGACGTTGCCGTGCCAGAGGTTTCCCAACGCGAAAAGGTCAGCGCGGCGCGCTCGGCTTATGTAACAAACAAGACACAGCAAAGGGCAGATTGATGGCTGTCAAAATTGGTATTTCCCTCATCGCTTGGCAGAACGATGACTTACCGGACCTGACTGCCGACTTTACGACCGAAGGCGCGATGGAGGATGCTGGGCGCATCGGCTATCAAGGTGTTGAACGCGGCCGTCGGATGCCCGCCGATACGGATGGGCTGCGCAGCTATCTCGACCGTTACGGTGTGTCGCTGTGTGGGGGGTGGTGTTCAGGCAGCCTGATGACCGCCTCGCTCGAGGATGAGAAAGCTGCCGTGCGTCAACAAGTAGAACAATTCGTGGCACTTGATGCGCCTTGCATCGTTTACGCTGAATGTTCGAACACCGTGCAGGGCGACCTTTCGACGCCCGTTCGTAATCGCCCGAAGTTAAGCCGTGACGACGTGAAATCCTACGCATTAAAGCTGACGGAACTAGCCAAATGGATGTCGGACAAGGGGATGACGCTGTCATATCACCACCATATGGGCAGCATGATTGAGGACTCCGAAGACATAGATTGGCTCATGGAGGGGTCGGGCCCCGAAGTGACGCTGCTATATGATACAGGCCATTTGCTATTTGCGGGGGCCGACCCGCTGGCGGTACTCGATCGATGGGGTGATCGCGTGCACCATGTCCATTTCAAAGACGTGCGTCCCGACAAGATGGCATGGGTTCGCACCGAAAACCACAGCTTTCTAGATGGCGTGCGGGCAGGGGTTTACTCAGTACCAGGCGATCCCGAAGGCTGCATTGATTTTCAGACAATAACAGATCGGCTTAAGGCGATGGACTATGGCGGCTGGATCGTGGTCGAGGCTGAGCAAGATCCGGCACTGGCTCCGCCGTATGAGTATTCAAAGTTGGGCTATGATCATATCGTCGACATTTGTGGCCGCTCTGGCCTGACACTCGAAAACTGAAGGGAACGGCATGGCTGATCTGTTGAAAAAACCGTTTGGCACCCGCGGCAAGGTGCATCAAATCACACCAGAAAGCGCTGGCTGGCGATATGTTGGATTCTCGCTTTATCGCCTGAAAACGGGGGACAACGCGGCAGAGGTGACAGGGGGCCGAGAGGTCATTTTGGTCATGGTCGAAGGTAAGGCGGCTATCACGGGGGCCGGTCAGGATTGGGGTGTTTTGGGCGAACGGATGGATGTGTTCGAAAAGACGCCGCCGCATTGCCTCTATTTGCCAAACGGAACCGATTGGACAGCCAAAGCGGAAACCGATTGTGTTATCGCTGTTTGTTCGGCACCGGGGGTTGGCGGACACGAAGCGCGCCGCATCGGGCCGGATGGCATCACGCTGACCGAACGCGGCAAGGGCACCAACACACGCCACATCAACAATATCGCGATGGAAAATGAAGACTACTGCGACAGCTTACTGGTCACAGAAGTGTTCACTCCGGCCGGTCACTGGTCGTCCTATCCAAGTCACCGGCACGATGAAGACGACTACCCCCGCATCACTCACCTTGAGGAAACCTATTACCACCGCCTGAACCCTGCGTCAGGCTTTGGTATCCAAAGGGTCTATACTGACGACGGGCAGTTGGACGAAACAATGGCGGTGTCTGATGGCGACGTCGTTTGCGTGCCGCGCGGTCATCATCCCTGTGGCGCGCCCTACGGGTTCGAGATGTATTACCTCAATGTCATGGCTGGGCCGCTGCGAAAGTGGCGTTTCGTTGCGGCTGCCGAGGTTGAATGGATCATGGAACGCGACGCCTAGAAGGATTCCGGCACATACAACTGAGGTGTCAGGAAGTGCTGGCCCGGGCTGGAAGTTCGTCCGCTAAGCTGCGACTCAATCATCAACTGAACCACATTTTCGCACAGTTCTTGCAGTGGTGTGGCGATAACCATTGTGGCATAGCGATCTACAAGGGCCTTTCGGCTGTCATCTGTCAGCTCATTTACAACGAGCGCCACCTTACCGGGCGGTCGCTTTTCGCGCAAAGCGGCGATCGCGCCTTCCATCCCGCCGCCGGCGACGTAGATGCCACGCAGATCTGGTTGGCGGTCCAGGAGATCTAGCGTTGTTTCATAGGTGACCTGGCGGGTTTCAAGATTGACCACCGTGTCGATCATCGAGAAATCCGGCGCGTACTCGCGGATGTAACTTTGGAATCCCGTCTCACGCATCAGATGTCCGTGCCACCGGTTGCCGCCCACAAATACAGCCAACTTACCGGGAGTGCGTGCGTGCGTTGTTAGCATCCATGCCGCAGTGCGCCCGACTTTGACGTTGTCCAGCCCAAGGTAGTTCTGTCGGATGCTTTGGGCAAAGTCGTTCAACAGCGCAAAGACAGGCGTGCCTGTGCGGGCAAGGTTGCTTACCAGTTCGGATAGGGACGGGTGGTTGATTGCCGATGTTGCAATCGCATCCGTCTGCAGTGCAACGAATTCTATTTCTTTTGCGAAGTCGTCGGGCGCTTGCGACGCTGCGAAGCGAATGACTGCCCGGCCACGGATGTCGGTCCGGCTATTGACAGCATCTTGCAGGGCTGCTGCGAAATTACGGTAAAACTCTTGCGATCCTTTATGAAGTACGAATCCAAAACGGATCAGAGGGCGACTGGCCTCGTCGCGTCGTGCGGATAACACGCGGCTCGGGTAGCCGATACGTTCGGCCGCGTCCAAAACACGATCGAGTGTTTCCTGGCGCACGTTGGAGCGCCCGTTAAGCGCACGATCAACCGTCGCAACGCCAACGCCAGCGGCATGCGCAAGATCTCTAAGGGTCGGGCGCTTCGTCATGGATATCCTTGATTGAATCACATCACTTGTTGGCGTTCTAATGATGTATTTTGATGTACAAACATGCTCACCACAAGACGAGAACTGCCGCAGTCTGATATTCATAGGTTAGATTGCTGATAACGAGATATGACGATGCAAAAACGTGATTATTCACTGCTGGGACCGGATGCGCAGCGCGCAGTTGAAACAGGATTGGCAGCCGCTGACTGGTATCATACCGACATTGCCCGCAAGGACATGAAGGCGCTGATGAAGCGCGAGGATCAGCCGGCGATCCGTGACACGATCATCCTGTTCGGAGCCATGGTGGTCTTTGCTATTTTGGGTGTCGCGCTTTGGCCAACATGGTGGTCGGTTCCGTTTTGGCTCGCTTATGGTGTTCTGTACGGCTCGGCGATGGACAGCCGCTGGCATGAATGCGGGCATGGTACACCATTCCGCACTGCGAAATATAATGACTGGGTCTACCAAATCGCGTCATTCTGCATGGTTCGCAATCCGGTGACGTGGCGTTGGGGTCATGCGCGCCACCATACCGATACCGTAATCGTCGGTCGCGACCCCGAGATCGTCGCGATGCGGCCACCTGCGCTGTTTCGCATTCTTCTGAACTTCTTTGGTATTCTGGATGCGTTCCAAGGCTGGAAAACGATGGTCCAGAATGCATCTGGCCACCTTGATCCCGAAGCCGCAAGTTACATCCCCCAAAGCGAGCAGCCCAAGGTGTTTCGCACAGCGCGGATCTGGGTTGCGATCTATGCAGTTGTCCTGCTTCTTGCGGTGGCGACGCAATCCATTCTACCGCTCATGATCATCGGATTGCCGCGCCTTTACGGGGCCTGGCATCACGTTATGACCGGCATTTTGCAGCACGCGGGTCTTGCAGATAACGTCATCGACCACCGCCTGAACAGCCGCACGGTCTACATGAACCCGATCAGCCGGTTCATCTACTGGAACATGAACTACCACGTGGAACACCATATGTTTCCGATGGTTCCCTATCATCGGCTGCCGGAACTGCATGCGGCGATCAAACATGACCTGCCGGCACCGAATCCGTCAATTTGGCATGCCTACAAAGAGGTTTGGCCAATCCTGAAGCGGCAACTGACTTATCATGATGAATTTCTGATGCGATCTCTCCCTGACGGCGCGCAGCCATACCGCACGGATTTGCATCTAAAGGCGCTTGGCGACGTCACACAAACACCTACTCAGGCAGAATAAGGAACAGACAATTGGCAAACTGGATTGACGCTTGTAGTGCAGATGACATCGACGAAGAGGACGTGATCCGCTTCGACCACGAAGGGCGCACATTTGCGATCTATCGCTCGCCTGATGATGAATATTTTTGCACGGACGGTCTGTGCACCCATGAAAACGTTCATTTGGCGGATGGTCTTGTGATGGATCACACCATTGAATGCCCCAAACACAACGGTCAGTTTGACTATCGTACGGGCGAGGCAGCGCGCGCACCTGTCTGTGTCAATCTTGGAGTGTATCCCGTCAAGGTTGAGGGCGATCGCGTCCTGATCGAAATTTAGATGTCGGGTATTGTGATCATCGGGGCAGGGGAGTGCGGTGTCCGTGCAGCCTTTGCCGCCCGTGCCAATGGGTTCGACGGTAAAGTGACACTGGTTGGCGATGAAAGTGGCCTGCCCTACGAACGCCCGCCGCTTTCCAAACCCGACGCGAATGGCGCAACCCTTAAGCCGATTTGCACCACGCAGATGTTAGCCGCAAAAGATATCACGTTGCTCGATGGTGTCGGGGCGCTACGAATTGACAGAGATACCTCTTGTGTGCGCTTGTCGACGGGGGAGGACCTTCCGTATTTGCGGTTGCTTCTGGCGATAGGTGCCAGCCCGCGCAGATTGACCTGCGAGGGCAGCGAGCACGCGGTGACGCTGCGGACCATTGAAGATGCGAACCGGATTTACAGCCAGGCTGTGAACGGGTCGCGCACGGTCATTATCGGGGCTGGTCTTATCGGGCTTGAACTCGCCGCTGAACTGGTTGGACGTGGTAACAAGGTTACGATTCTTGAGGCTGGTCCTGTGCCGCTTGGCCGCAATGTTCCGCAGCCCCTCGCGCAGCGTATCGTCGAACGTCACATCGCCGAGGGCGTGGATATCGTCTGTAACGTCGAGGTCGCGCGCATTTCCGGTCGTGCTGTCGAATTGGTGGGCGGTCAGTCGATTGCCGCAGATCTGGTTGTTGCGGCCATTGGTGTCGTTCCAAATACGGATCTCGCACAGGCCGCTGGTTTGTATATCGGTAACGGGATCGTCGTTGATGAGGCTTTGCGCACCAATGATACCAACATTTTTGCCGCTGGAGATTGCGCAAGTGTGAACTTCTCGGGGCTTGGGCTTCAAAGATTTGAAACTTGGCAGAATGCTCAGTTGCAAGGTGAGATCGCGGGTCGGAACTTGGCAGGTGCGTCCGGTGTTTTCCAACCTCCAGTCTGGTTTTGGTCCGACCAATATGACCTTGGCTTGCAGGGTGTCGGGCAAACCAATGGAACAGCGACTGCGCTTCGCACGCTTTCAGATGATGCAGAGATCCTGTTTTACTTGAATAATAGCAACCAATTGGTTGGTGCGGCCGGCTTGGGTGTCGGCAATGCGGTCGCCAAAGATATCAAGTTGGCGCACAAGCTGATTGAGGCCAAGGTAGCGATAGAGGCTGCGCACCTTGAAGACCCTACAACAAATTTAAAAAAATTGCTCAGACCCGTTCCGGCGAACTGAGCTTAAGGAGAACAACATGGACCTGTATCACAAGCGGCCAACAGTTGCGGATATTCGCGCGCTTAAGGGCAAGCGTCAACTGACGATGTTATACGTAGAAACGCCCGATGAGGCCGCAGCGGCGGCGGAGGCGGGTATTGATATGTTGTCGATCATTGACCCCGTCTGGACAGAAGAAATGCGTAAGGCGGCGGGAAATTGCTTTGTGCAAGTCGGGCTGCTTTACGGCCAACTCGTCACGCTTGAAGATTACCAACGTGCCGCGCACCGCGCAGTGCAAACGGGGGCCGATTGCGTCTATTGTGCATCGTCCATGGGTACGATCAAAGCGCTCGCTGATGATGGAATTCCGGTTGTGAGCCACGTCGGTTTGATCCCGTCCAAGGCAACTTGGACCGGCGGCTTTAAAGCGGTTGGGAAAACCGCTGAGAGCGCAATGCAGGTTATGGATCAGGTCAAAAGACTCGAAGACATCGGCTGTTTTGGTGTGGAACTAGAAGTTGTTCCTGATCGCGTCGGTTTTGAGATATCGAAACGCACAAACCTTGTTCTGCTCGGCATGGGGGCTGGCCCCTATGCGGACGCGCAATACCTCTTCGCCGAAGACGTATTGGGGTGCACAAGGGGCCATAAGCCGCGCCACGCTAAGACCTACCGCGATTTTGCCAGCGAATTCGACCGGCTTCAGAAAGAACGCATTGCCGCGTTCCGCGAGTTCAAGACCGATGTCGACAAGGCTGTCTATCCCGCTGCGGAACACTCCATAAAAATCAGCGATGACGAGCTTGAAAAATTCGTCGCCCGATTGAGTGATCGAACGTCCTGAATTTCGGCCCTTCCGCCACACTCCATTTTGAAAGCCAATAATGCCCAACTTTGCCCTTACAGTGTCATGCGTTTCTACCATTGGCATTGTCGCAGCAATCTCGACATGCCTTGCAGAGCATGATTGCAACATCACCGACAGCGCCCAATTTGATGACCCAATCACGGGCGCGTTTTTCACGCGCGTTAGCTTCAAAGCGCCCGACGCCATGGATATGGATGACCTGCGCGCTCGTTTCAACGAAACCGCCGCGCAATTTGAGATGGACTGGGCTATCCACGACCAAGCCACAAAAATGAAGGTTGCGATCATGGTGTCGCGTTTCGGGCATTGTTTGAACGATCTGCTGTATCGCTGGCGCATCGGTGCCCTGCCGATTGATATTGTCGCCGTTATTTCAAACCACACCGATTATCAGAAGCTGGTCGTCAATCATGACATCCCATTTCATCACATCAAAGTCACTAAAGAGAATAAGCCAGACGCCGAGGCGCGGATTATGCAAGTAATTGAGGAGTCCGATGCTGAGCTCGTTGTCTTAGCGCGGTATATGCAGATCCTGAGCGACCAGATGTGCCGAAAAATGTCAGGCCGCATTATCAATATCCACCACTCCTTCTTGCCGAGTTTCAAAGGTGCAAACCCTTATAAGCAGGCCTTTGAACGCGGTGTGAAACTGATTGGTGCAACAGCGCACTATGTAACGGCCGACCTTGATGAGGGGCCGATCATTGAACAAGACACAATCCGCGTAACGCATGCGCAAAGCGCAAGCGATTACGTCACACTTGGTCGTGACGTCGAAGCGCAGGTATTCGCCAGGGCGATCCATGCCCATATTCACCACCGCGTATTTCAAAATGGCGACAAAACCGTGGTCTTTCCGGCCAGCCCAGGCGGGTACGCCTCAGAAAGGCTAGGCTGACCGAACTGTGTCACCGCGCATGCCATTGGGGCACACGCAGCGGCGGCTTCGACGGAACGCATCCGTGATGCGATGCATTTCGCCCAACTTCAATGGTTGAATTTCTGGCGGTCTTCTCGGACAAAAGCGTCGATCAGATCAGCAACTGCTTGCACACGCCGCGTGACGCCTTGGTTTTCGTGCCAAACCATCCAGTAGCTCCGCTTTACGGTGGCCCCGCAAAATAGCCGTTCAAGGTCTGGCAGGCCGTCGGCCATAAAGTCATGTAAAATACCAATACCTGCTCCTGCGCGAACAGCTTCAAACTGACCAATTGCCGTCGAAACTTCAATGTCTCGCCGCCAGTCCTTTATGACGTCCCCAACATAGTTCAGTTCGGGGGTGTAGATAAGATCATCTACGTATCCGATGAGGGTGTGCCCCATTAGATTACTGATATCGTTCGGTTTTCCTGCGCGCTCCAAATATGATTTCGCAGCATAAAGCGACAATGAATAATCGACCAACTTTCGAACACGCAGTCGCCCTTTCGTAGGCCGGCCGACCATGATGGCCAGATCTGCTTCTCGTTCCGACAGTGAAAAACTGCGCGGCGCAGGAACAAGCTGAATGCGCAAATCAGGATAAGCGGTGCGAAACCGTCCAAGACGCGGGGCCAAAAAGGCGCTACCGAATCCATCGGGCGCGCCGATGCGGATGGTTCCTGAAACCTCTTCTCGCTTTTGCAAGTCTTGGGCTGCGCTTTGAGTTTCAGCCTCCATGCGTTCGGCTGTGCTGATAAGTATCTCACCGTCGCTCGTCAGGGTGCAGCCACGTGTTGTGCGATTAAAGAGTCGTGTGCCGACAGCCTGTTCCAGCGATGCAATATGCCGGCTAAGGCGGGCCTGACTGACACCCAATCTGCGAGCTGCGCCCAGCATCTGCCCTTCGCGTGCCACCGCAAGAAAATAGCGAAGATCATCCCAGTTCATTATCAACGTTTCTGCATAACGATTTGCCATTTCTGACTATTTATATGCAAATTTATTTAAGCCACAAAGCACAAAACCCAAGGAGATCAAACTATGACCGAGATTGCTCACTATATCGACAATGTACCCGTCGCAGGAAGTTCAGGTCGGAGTCTGCCCGTCTTCGACCCAGCAACAGGTGAGACGAAGCACACCGTCGCCCTTGCCTCATCTGTTGAAGTTGAACGCGCAGTTGCCTCCGCTCACAATGCTTGGCTGACTTGGTCAAAAACGCCTCCGCTACGTCGCGCCCGCATTCTGGATCGTTTCAAGATGATCTTATGGGATCGAGCCGATCAACTTGCAGAAGTTATTTCCGCTGAACATGGAAAGACCCATGATGATGCGGTTGGGGAGGTTACTCGCGGGCTTGAAGTGGTGGAATTCGCTGTTGGGGCGCCGCATTTGTTGAAAGGTGAGACGACAGAAAATGTAGGCACTGCTGTCGACAGCCACTCGCTGCGCCAGCCACTTGGCGTTGTTGTCGGTATTGCACCTTTTAACTTTCCCGTGATGGTGCCGATGTGGATGTTTCCTGTCGCACTTGCCTGCGGGAACACGTTCATCTTGAAACCATCAGAACGTGATCCTTCTGCGTCGCTCTTGATTGCGGAATGGCTGACCGAGGCTGGTCTCCCTGCCGGCGTGTTCAATGTCATCCAGGGCGACAAAGAAGCCGTCGACGCCCTGTTGACTCATCCAAACGTTAAAGCGGTCAGCTTTGTCGGCTCAACTCCTATTGCCAAGTACATTTACCAAACGGGCACTGCGAATGGCAAGCGCGTGCAAGCGTTGGGGGGGGCCAAAAATCACATGGTCATTCTGCCCGATGCTGACATTGAAATGGCTGCAAATGCGCTGATGGGAGCGGCCTACGGTTCAGCTGGAGAACGTTGCATGGCAATTTCCGTGGCTGTGGCGGTCACAGACAAGGTGGCTGACGCGTTGATTGAAAAACTGGTGCCAAAGATCGAGGCTCTCAAAGTTGGCCCGGCCGCTGATCGAAAATCAGACATGGGCCCGGTAATTACCGCTGCCGCGCGTGAAAAAATCAAGGGGTTGATTGACCGCGGCGAAGCGGAAGGTGCGAAAATCGTGGTTGACGGGCGCGACTTCCAAGGGCCCCAAGGTTATGAGAAAGGCTACTACGTCGGCCCGACGTTGATCGATGGAGTGACGTCTGACATGACAGTCTGGCAGGAAGAGATATTTGGTCCGGTGCTATCGATTGCACGTCGCAAGAACTATGCCGATGCGGTGGATCTGGTCCATAAACATGACTACGCCAACGGTGTCGCAATTTTTACGCGGGATGGGGATGCTGCTCGCACCTTTGCTCATGACATTGAGGTCGGGATGGTGGGAGTCAATGTACCTATTCCAGTGCCGATGGCGTTTCACTCCTTTGGAGGTTGGAAGCAGTCCTTGTTTGGTGATCATCACATGCATGGAATGGAAGGTATTCGATTTTATACACGCCTCAAAACTATAACGACACGTTGGCCGTCCGGTGTGCGCAGCGATCCGGAATTTGTAATGCCGACAATGGGCTAAAACGAATGTCAGCGCCGCATGAGCGGCGCTGAACATAGCTGTCCAAATTACGTAATTAACATAAACTTCATTATGCGTATTTATACTTAGTGTTGCGTTAGTATATTATCGTAAGTATGCTGAACTCCTCTCACGGAGGTTCCGCAGCATGCGCCATCTACTCAAGAAGCTCCTGCCCTCGGTCGCAGTCGCTTTGACCGTGACAGGTATTTCGCTGCCGATACCTGCGCGTGCGCAGACATACCCGATCGATTGCGCGATCCTCTTGTGTCTGTCTGGTGGCTGGCCCGCTTCCGTCCCTTGCGCCCGGGCCCGCGCCGAATTCATCCGGCGGATTACGCCCTGGCCGGTGGAACCGCCGCTGCAAATCTGGCGCTGTCCCATGGGTGCCTCCTACGAGCGCGATCGGCCATCAAACAACGCTGGGCGCATCTTTGAAGTTTTGTACCGGCCCGACAACCGTCGACCGCTCCAATCCTCGCCATTCTACGATCTCGTTCCAGCCGACTGGGCCCTCCTGCTCGTTCAAGATCGCGCGGACATCGATATCAGCGGACCTGAGTTCAACGTCGTACGATCAATCCGAGTCTTCGATGTCCGGTATGCGCGACAGCACGAATCCGGACGTGACGGCGACTGCAACCGTAGCGCCACCGTGGTCCTCGGCACATATGGGACGCAAGGTGACTTCGCCTGGCAGAGGTCTTCCATAGCCGCCCTACCAGCCGACCATGTCGGTCTCGAACGATGGGGCCAGAATTGCCCCGGTATCTATCATCGATCCGTCTTCGTCGATTGGCGCGACTACGAGGGCAACTACGGCTTTGAGCAGGTGAACTACTGACCTGCCACCGCATTGACTTGCCACGGAACTCGGCTTCTTTGACTTGTACGACGGCACCGCGTACCCGTCGCGGTCCACAAGCAAATTGGCATTTCGGCAAACATTGCGGGTCCTCACCTCACCCGTCCTCGTCTCTTTCGATCCGCGTGAGCGCATCGAAGTCGATTTCCTGTTTCTGTTCCGCAGTGAGATCCGGCCGGATTTCCGACACCGGCTTAGGCCCGCAGTCGTCCCACATCACCGCAAGCTCACTCGTACTCCAGCGATAAACCCAACCAACGATGCTGCACCCATTGGTCCCAATCAGATTGGCGATCGCGACGCCTTCACCTTTATCATCGTCCACTGTTTACTGACTTCCTGCACTCTGGCGCTGCAACCGCGGCATCGTGTTTCCAGGCCTAGCCTGCACAGCATGACGCAATTGGTGGATGTTTGCTGACTACTCTTCCTTGAAGGAGCTCACTTCACATGGGGACGTCCAATGCGGCACGCCCCAAAATTTCTTTGTTTTCAAATCTTGTGGTCGGGCTCCGTGGCGGCTTCGACAATCGACAGGACTTCATTTTTGTCAAAGCCAATGACCCTCGCCAGAACTGTAAACTCCACGACGTCGATACGACGCTCGCCGCTTTCGAGACGTGCCACAAATGACTGGTGGCGTTTGAGCTTCGCCGCCAACTGCTGCTGGCTGAGACCCGCATTCTGGCGTGCATCGACCAACGCACGGACGAGCGCCAACTGGCCATTTGTTCTGATTGTTTTCGCCACGCGTCACATACCTTTTGTGACGTCGCTAGCGGATGAAATCTGTTATCTAAAAAGTAGATATTTGAGGGTGTTATCGGCGTCTGGTTTCCAAGGGGTGCACGTCTGGTGCATGCCCAGTGGCCCATCAATCCCCCACCAGTTCCAGAAACCGACCGTAGTCCAGACTGACTTCACGGGCTTCCTCGAAAGCACGCGCGCGCTCCTGTTCAAGGCAGCGAAAGTAGTCCTGGACGTCCGTGATGTAGACCTCAAAGTCCCGCCGGATGAAGTCGGCAAAATCCCGGGCGGCCTGCGAATCGCTTAGTACGAAAGGCCGGATCGGGGCGAGACAGGATCCGGCTTGGCTTGCGACCGGAACGAGCATCAGCAAGGCCATAGCCTGCATCTTCACCCATCGGCTCAACCACAGGTTTCTAAAACCCCTATTTTCCTTGATAGACGCCAATGGCCGTGCCTAGAGTTTGAGTAACCGAGATACAGCCGTATCTTCCGCATTATATCTTGCGGTTAATAATATACTATCGTAACTCTAGGCTTCAAGTGGGAATGCCTAGTCGTTGCGCGTTGAAGAAAGCGTGAGCCGGGCCATGAACTGGGACATCGAAGCACCAAATGTGGTTACGGAAGCACGTTTCCGCGAACTCGTGGAAAGTGGCTATAGCGCTGAAATCCTGTGCCAGGAGTCGGCACACAAGAAGGGCCCCAGCTATTATGGGGTCTGGATCATGCGCGTCGTCTCTGACGAGGGCGTGGAAAAGCTGCTGGTCACGGCCCGCACCCGGACAACCTATAACGACATCAAGATCCGCGAATTCAAAACCATCACCGGCGTGGTCTCCTTCCTCATCGGGATCGGTTTCTCCCACGCCGATGTCCCGCTCGAAGAAGGCCAGCGGACGACCCACAAGCTGGCTGCGACCGACAAGGGCGGCCGCAAGTAGCCTTCTCCTTTTCTGGTTCCTGACGGGTTCCGCCAATGCGCAGATGGTGGCGTGCCCCCATCGGGTGGTCCGGTTTGATTGTTAGTGCATCGTGGGCCTCTGGTCCATTGTGACGATGCTTTCTGGCGCGGGTGGGCGATAGCCTAGTGCGCTGTGCGGCCTGACGGTGTTGTA
>NZ_FXZK01000031.1 GCF_900184895.1 Flavimaricola marinus | reverse complement strand
GCGGCTTGCCATGGCTCTTCGGAAAGAACGGCTTCAACCGCTCAATCTGCTCGTCGGTCAGTCAGAAAAGGTTGCTCATCATCACCCCCGTCAGTTCGGGAGCTTGACTCACGCAGGCCGGGCGGCCCCAAACCGATTGTTGGGTCCTGACACTTGGGACATAACAGCAACCTTCTGAGGATTTAAATCAGATCTTTTGCGAATAGTGGTTGGTACATGCATTGGCGCATAGGAGGCTTTCGGCAGCGCCGCAATGATCAGCAGTGAATGGCAGGTCGAACACACTCGCATTCTAACCATCTCATATTCTTGCGAGAAGTCATCATCGGAGCAGGTCAGAGCCGCGTCAGGGCTACGCCCGATACGATCAGCGCGATGGATATCAGCTTTCCCCGATCCATCCGGTCCCCGAACAGCAACCAGCCCAAGAGAACCGCGAATAGTATTGAGGTCTCACGCAGCGCGGCGACAAGCGCCAGAGGCGCATTCGTCATCGCCCAGACCGCGATGACGTAAGCCGCGAAGCTGGCAGCTGCGGCCGAAAGACCGAAGACCCAGTCCTTTCGGCTGGCGCGGATCACGGCGGCCCCTCTCAGGGCGATGGCCGCTGGCGCATAGACGCAAGCTGAAAGCATCATCAACCAGCCAACGTATTGAAGCGGGTCTCCTGCCACCCGTGCGCCGAGACCGTCCGCTATCGTGTATCCAGCCGTGGCACAAGCCGCGCCCAGCGCGTAGGGCAGCAGCCTTCGCGATTCACCGCTCGTAAAGACACCCCGCGCCATGAAGGCGATACCGAGGCCAAGCACCAAAACGCCGAAGTAATCCATCAACTCCATCGTATCGGTCAGGAAGAATATGCTGATGACCAGAACGATCATCGGCGCCGCCCCGCGCGAGATGGGATAGACGCGGCTGAGGTCGCCCTGCTCGTAGGCGAACGCGAGGAATAGTTGATAGGCCGTGTGGATCAAGGCGGAGGCCAACAGCCACGGCCAGACTTCGGCGGCCGGGAAGGGCTTCGTCAGCGCTACCGCGATCCCAATCAGGGCATGTCCAAGGGACAGCAGGAACATCGAAGCCTGTTTGGATGGCCCGCCCTTGATGATGGCGTTCCAACCAGCATGCAAAAGTGCCGAGAAGAGCACCGCCAAGAAGACCGCTGAAGCCAAGTTCGAAACTCACATATTAATGTCGCGAGAAGACCTGACACGAAATCGAACCGCCATAAAGGCCACCCTTCGTCGGTTGCCCGCACAAGGCCGGCCTGCATAGGGACCCATATCTGCGGAAGGCGCAGTAACGCAGCATTCTCCACCCATTACCGTTCCTCCTCGCCTCTAGCCAACTGTTGTCCAACACGTTCTGTAGGGAATGCAGATTGGCACGCAGTGCAGGCCAAATAGTCGGGCAACCACGGCATTTAGGTCGGTTTGTCGCTCGCGGGCGGGACGGAGACACCACCTGATCGCCCAGCATCCTCGCAGGCGCAGCATGAATCAATGCATTGACTTAAATGGATTTTTGATGTGCCATCCGGTCTGCGGGCCATCCTTGACAGAATAAGCCGTGACACTTGGCCAGCACCAAAGACTTGTGGGAGGTCATATGAAGAATACATTCAAAGCACTATCAATCGTCTCCGCGCTCTCCATGAGCGCAAGCATTGCAGCCGCCGACGGAAGCGTAACAGTCTATACGGCAGTGCCACAAAACTTCATCGATGCGCTCGTGCCGATGTTCGAAGAACAGACCGGTACGTCCGTCGAGATCATCAAGGCAGGTTCCGGCGAACTGCTGAACCGCCTCACAGCGGAATCCGACGCCCCCATGGCGGACGTGCTGTGGAGCGTCGACGGCACTGTCATCGACTTCAATCCGAGCCTGTTTGAGGCCTATGACGCAGCAGGGACCGACATGCTTGCCGACGGCATGAAGCAGAGCGAAATGTGGTCGCCGTTCACCGCCGTCGTCATGGTCTTGATCGTCAACGAAGGCGAGCTCGACGGCAAACCGGTCCCCGATAGTTGGGCGGCTCTTGCCGATCCGATGTACGACGAAATGGTCTCATCCGCTCGTGCAGAGGCCTCGGGATCGGCCTACATTCAGTTGGCCACCGTGCTTCAAGCGTTTGAAGACGAAGCGGCAGGCTGGGCCATCTACGAAGGCATGCTGTCGAACTTTGTCCTCTCTGACAGCTCCGGCGCCGTGCCGCGCTTTGTCAACGACGGCGAATTGGCTGTTGGCGTGACGCTCGAGGACGCTGCCCTGCGCTACGTCGAAGGCGGTGGACCCGTTGAAATCGTCTATCCGTCCGAAGGGACCGCCATTGCCCCCGATGCGATGGCACTGGTGGCGGGTGCCCCGAATGCCGACAACGCGAAAGCGTTCCTCGACTTCATGATGTCGCAAGAGGCGCAGGTCGTCGTCGCAGAGCAAGGCCGCCGCCCAGTGCGCTCCGATGTCGACTCCAACCCGGCCCTTCTGCCTTTGGCAGAGGTGAACTCGGTTGGCTACGATAGCGCCTGGGCCGCGGAGAACCGCGCCCGTCTCGTCGAAGCGTGGCAAGACATGGTGCTTGACGTTCAGTGATGCAATCTGCCGGGCGTGACCTGTTGCGCCCGGCGTCCTCATACTTGCAGGTGCACTGAATGGCTTCTGTTGAGATTACCGGCCTTCGCAAGCTTTACGGCGATGTGGTGGCCCTCTCCGACATCAATATCTCCATCCCGTCCGGTTCCTTCTTCACGCTTCTTGGCCCCTCCGGTTGCGGAAAGACCACGCTCTTGCGCACGATTGCCGGGTTCCATGACCAAAACGCCGGTCGGATTGCGGTCGATGGACAATCGATCGAAGGATTGCCCGCTCACCGGCGCGACGTCGGCATGGTTTTTCAGGACTACGCGATTTTCCCGCATATCAGTGTGCGCGAAAACGTGGCTTTCGGCCTAAAGCAACGCAAAGTCCCGGCGTCGGAGATTACCAAGCGCGTCAAGGATGTGCTCGACGTCGTGCAACTTGGCGCTTTCGCCGAGCGGATGCCGCACGAACTCTCCGGCGGGCAACAGCAGCGGGTGGGCCTCGCGCGGGCTATCGTGATCCGCCCCAAGGTTCTTCTGATGGACGAACCCCTGTCCAACCTCGATGCGCGGCTGCGGGTCGACCTGCGTGCAGAACTGCGCCGCATCCAGCGCGACCTCGGGATCACGACTGTATACGTCACTCACGACCAGGAAGAAGCGCTCGCGATGTCGGATACCGTCTGCGTGATGTATCAAGGCGTGATCCAGCAGGCAGCAAGCCCGCTCGACATCTACCTGCACCCTACCAACAAGTTTGTCGCAACCTTTGTGGGCGCGAACAATTTCCTGTCGCTCGACCGGTCTGGCGGTCAATTCGCACTTCGCTCCGGCGGGGCGACTGTCCTGGATGCGGACGGTGCAACGCAAGACCTCGTCTGCGGTGTCCGCCCCGAATGCGTATCCGTCAAAGCGGGCGAGGTCGCGCCGACGGCAGATGAAATCGCAATCCCCGCAAGGCTTTCGGACGTCAGCTTCGTCGGGCGCGAGATGGAGGTCGTCGCGGTAACCGACCACGGCGAGACCGTCAAATCGCTGGCCCGGCCCGACCCTGCAATCATCACGCTCGCTCCCGGCAGCGCGGTGACGCTCGTGGTAAAACGGAGCGATCTCGCCTTTTTCGACGACGGCGACGCAGGCGGACGTTTCGCATGACCAACATATTGCGCAGGTTCGATTTCTGGACGGTCGTCACAGGCGTGATCCTTGCCGTCCTTGCCCTGCTGTTGCTGTTCCCGATCGTGCGCGTGCTGATGCTGTCGTTCGTCGATGCGGATACGCTTGAGTGGACGTTGGGCAACTACGTTGAGGTGTTTACCCGCAATTACTACCTCAAGGGCCTGAAGAACACGCTCTTTGTCGGTGTGCTTGGCACCCTGGGCGCCTGCCTGCTGGGTATCCCACTCGCCTTTTTCACCGCACGCTGTCACCTTTGGGGGCGGGCATGGATATCGACGCTGGCGATACTGGTCTTGGTGGCACCGCCATTCATCGGTGCCTACGCCTGGATCATGATGCTGGGGTCCAATGGCTTTATCACCAACTTCTTCGAAGCGATCGGCATCGAGACACCGACGATCTACGGCGCACACGGGATCATCCTCGTCTTCACGCTCAAATTCTTCCCCTTTGTTTTCCTCATGACGCAAACTGCGCTGATGGCGGTCAACAAATCCTTTGAGGACGCGGCCGGAAACCTCGGCTGCACGCCATGGCAGTGCTTTACCAAAATCACCCTGCCCTTGGTCTTTCCGGCCATCAGTACCGGCGCGATCATCTGCTTCGTGCTGTCGATTGCAGACTTCGGCACGCCGGCCATTCTCGGGCGCGGATTTCGGACGCTCTCCACCATTGCCTTCGCGGCATACCGGTCCGAACTTGGCGGATTGCCGACCATGGCCGTGACCGTGTCGATGATCATGATCGTCATCTCGATGTTGGCGCTCTTGGCGCAAAGGCGGATTCTGGCAAAGCGCCGCTACGCCAGCAGCCTTACCAACCTGCCTGTGAAGGTTCGCCTCACCGGATGGCGCAACATCGCTGTGCACAGCTTCTGCCACGGGGTCGTCCTGATCGCGATGTTGCCTACGCTCGTAGTGGTCTACACGTCGTTCCTGAAAACGAATGGACCGGTCTTCGTCGGCGGCTACGGCCTCGAAAGCTACGGGCGTATCCTGCGAACCGCGCCCGAAGCGATCACCAACAGCTTTGTCTTCGCCATCGCAGCCGTCATCCTGATCACGATGTTCTCCGCCCTCATCAGCTATGTCATCGTCCGGCGCGAGACCGCAGCCGCCGGCACGATCGACTTCTTGATGATGGTCCCATACCTGATACCTGGCGTGGTCATGGCCATCGGCTTCGTCGCCACTTTCCGGACGGGCTTCATGAGCGGGATGAGCGCGGCCTGGCTACTGATCCTGCTCTACTTCATTCGGCGCCTGCCCTACGGCGTTCGCTCGACCACATCCAGCTTGCGGCAAATCAAGCCGTCTATGGAAGAGGCCGCCATCAACCTGGGTGCACCGCCGCTCAACGCCTTTCTCAAGATCACGATCCCGCTGATCCTTCCGGGGCTTATCGTCGGTTCGCTCATGGGCTTCATCACGGCGATCAACGAGCTCTCCGGAACCCTGATCCTCTACGATTCAGGCACCATTACGATGCCCGTCTCCATTTACCTCGCGGTCTTGGACGGGGAATTCGGGCTCGCGGCAGCTCTCTCGACGGTGCTACTGCTTTGTACCGGCGTTTGCGTCTACCTCGTCTTCAGGTTCACCGAAAACCGTGACAGCGCGTTTATTTGAGGACGACGATGCAGTTGGAGCTTTTCAACAGATCGAAATATCGGGACGGATCCGCTCCGGGTGATGACGTGCCCCTTGCGGTTCCCGGCGTTATATACGGCGTCTTCGACGGTGCCACCGACCCGCTCGGCACGGTCGTCGACGGCATAGCGACCGGACGATTGGCCGCCATGACCGTCGCGGCCGAGATGACAGCAATCGCACTCGATCCCGTGGCCCGCACGGCAACAGGAGACCAAATCATCGCCCGCCTTTCGTCGGCTCTCAAAGCGCGAACAGGCCCGCTAGATCTTCCAATTCCACCATCAACGACAATCGCCGTGGCATTGGACTGTGGTCGAACTTGGCGCTTCCTGCTGCTTGGCGACAGCGCCGTCCGCCTGAACGGCACCGAGGTCCATCACAAGGAAAAGATCATCGACCACGTGTCGACGGTCGCTCGGGTCGCTCTGTTCAACACCTTCATCGGCCAGATCAACGACCTCGACAAAGCCGAAGCGATGTCCCGTCGGACGATTTTCCTCGGTCTGGACATGGCGATTGCCGATGGCGTGATAACTCCTGCGCACGCCGCCGAAATCGTCGAGGAAGCCATTGAAGCCACCCAACTCCACGCATTCGCAGACTTGGTGAAGACCTTTCTCATGGGCGGCATCCAGACACAGTTCGGCTTCGGGAGCGCGGTCGGCAACCCGCTTTGCTTTGACACGATGAATGGCACGATACCGCGCGGCGGCGAACTTCAGTATTTCGAACGCGAGAAGACGGACATCACAAGCATCGAGCTCTACACCGACGGATATCCTTGCTGCCCGACTGACATCTCAGTCGAAGCATGGGAGGCCACATTCCACGCGGCGGAAGCAACGGACTTCCACAAGACCAAGCAGTTCGCCACTGTGAAGGGGTCGACCAGCACCGAATTCTACGACGACCGCAGCGTGGTCATTCTAATTTGACGGCTCCACGCGCCGGTGTGCAGTCAGGTTATGGGTTAAACCTTTGGTTATCTCTACGGCTAAAGGATTACATCACCGAGAATTAGGGAACTGGCTTAGCAAAAAGTCGGCTTCTCAATTCAAAAGAGGGACTAGTCGATCTTGCGGCAATTGCACGCTCATAGTTGATGACGTTTAGGAAAGCGGTATTGCAGTGTGGGAAGCCGATTGGTTCACTCGCCACATGGAGATTGGGACGATTCGGAAATCATGGGCATGCCGAAGGAGAAGCGAGCCTGCCTTTTAAATTCAACCTCGATGCATGTGTACCGCTCAATCACGTTCTAAATGAGATCGAAGACGACCTTGGGTATCGGGGACAGGCGGTAAAGGCTGAAGCCATCGTATTGCCAAACAGGCCAGCCCTCGCTTAATCCAAGCTCATCATCCAAATGTTGGTGACGGGCTTACGCTCAGAATGCCAGATTAACCAGAAAGTCCATCTAAACTTGGTATCCTGCTTGTGACCTGAGCCCCTGAATTTCCTCCAGCTTTGTGTAGAGTCTGCCCAACTGAAGGACGGACAACTGAAGACGAGATTCACCGACGAACAGATCATTCAGATGATCAAGGAACAGGAAGCTGGCGAGAAGACGGCTGACGTGTGCAGGCGCTATGGGATCAGCCAGGGCA
>NZ_FXZK01000004.1 GCF_900184895.1 Flavimaricola marinus | reverse complement strand
GCGGATCGATCCCGGCCAGGGCACAGGCCCGCCGCTGCGAGTAGCTCTTTTCCTTCATGGCCCAGTCCACAGCCTTCCTCCTCGAACATTCGCCATTGTCGCTCGGACCAATGGCGCGACATGGCTCTTCCTCTGAAGTTCTTTCCGAGCATCTCCTTCAGCGTGGCTACATCCATCATCTGCTCGGCCAACATCTTCTTGAGTTTCGCATTCTCGGCCTCGAGCGCCTTCAGCCGCTTCGCATCGGCGACCTCCATGCCGCCGTACTTGCGTCGCCAGTTGTAGAAGGTCGCGTCGCTGATCCCGTGCTTGCGGCACAGATCCGGCGCACTCATGCCCGCCTGGTGTTCCTCCAAAATGCCGATGATCTGCGCTTCGCTGAACCGGCTTCTCTTCATCGTCTGTCTCCTCAGTTGGAGAACAGGCTAACATCAAATCAAGAACTTCTCAGGGGAGCAGGTCAACTTGAACGCCCTTAAACTTTTGCGCCTGAATAGAATGAATGATCTTAAGACCAATCTCTTCGGCGATGTTCAGCTGCCTTTCTCTTTTGTCCTCGTAGCTACGACCGGTTTCTGAAAACTCATAGGCCGCCTCACTCCGAAGGCTTGACGTCTTTGCGACCCACTGAGTGAACTCGGCGTTTGCTGGATCGGAACACCAGTATGGCCCTAATCCTGCGTTCAGCCGTTCAATCCGCTGAGCGACGACATCGAGTTTCAGGTTGTTTATCGCACGTTTACACTGCTTCGTAGTCTCTTCGCTCAAAGCAACTCCAAAAAGCTAAATTGCCTCTAGACCAGATTAGTTCAACTCAATTGTTTTTGGGCCAGACTTGTTGAGGTCAATCTGATCGAAATCGGATTGGTTCAGGTCAATCGGGAGCATAGCTTTTCTTGTTCCTAGCCGATGACGACAAACTGAGACCATTGTTCTATCAGATCACGCCGCCTTTCCGGGAAATCTGACCGGGCATAGGCTCTTTCGACGTTTGAGCCGACTTTATGGGCCAGGCTCATTTCAGCCACCTCGCGAGGCACATTGGCCACCTCAGAAGCCCAATCGCGAAACGTTGAACGAAAGCCGTGAACCGTTACGCCCTCAACTTTCATGCGGCGCAGCAGCATAAGCATCGTCATGTTCGACATCGGGGCATGGCGCTTTTGACCTTCGAAGACATAGTCGGATTTCAAAGCGCGCAGCGGCTCAATGATGGAAAGCATCGCCTCAGTCAGAGGGACCCGGTGCAACTCACCGCCCTTCATCCGATCGGCAGGGCACGACCAGAGCCGAGCACCAGAGTCGATCTCCGCCCACTGCAGCCGCAAGACCTCGCTCGTTCTTGTCCCGGTCAGGCAGGTGAATACCAGAGCTTTCGACGACATCGCCCCTCGGGACACGAGATCGGCGTAGAAAGCTGGCACGTCTTTCCAGTGCATCGCAGTGTGGTGTTTGGGCTTGGCCTTCACTTTTGGAAGAACGCCCGCATCCTAGATCGCTGTCACCGGGTTCTCGCCGTCGCGGAAACCCTTCGACTTGGCGACATCGAGGACAGCCTTGATTCTCTGAACAAGACGCTTGGCGGTCTCGTGCTTCTCGGTCCAGATCGGCCCCAGGCACATCAGCACTTCGGGTTGGCCGATGCTATCCACGGGCATCCGCCCGATCTTGGGAAAGGCATAATCGCGCAGCGTGTTGATCCACTGTTGACCGTGCTTGGCGTTTTTCCACGTCGGCATCCGGTCAATGTGTACCTGCTGAGCAATCTCTTGGAAAGTTGGGATCTCACGGCGCGCGTTGAATCGGGGATTGAGCCCCTGCTTCGCCATGCGCCTGTATTCCAGGGCCCGCACGCGCGCCTGGTTTAACGGGACGATGTCTGCCCCGCCCAAGCCGAAGTCCGTACGTACCGGCGCGCCCTTCTTGTTCTTCTGACCCTTCACCACGACGCGAACAATCCAGCGCCGGGCACCGGAGGGGTCGACAACCAAGTAAAGCCCGTTGCCATCGCCATGCCGGCCCGGCCCAAAATTCTCGACCAGCTTCTTCGTCAACTTCCCGGATAGCGCCATCGAAAGTACCACTATCCATACCACTTAACGAAAGAAAACAGGCGCCATCGAAGATAAATCAAGACACATTCGCTTTGCGCGCAAACCACTGTTACAAAAAGAAAAAGACCGCCCAAAGAACCGAGCCGAATCAAACAAAAAAGGCAAGATGGCGGAGACGATGGGATTCGAACCCACGAGACCCTTCCGGGCCTACTCCCTTAGCAGGGGAGCGCCTTCGACCACTCGGCCACGTCTCCGCTGACCCGTTTATCGGTGGGGCCAGCGGGGGGCAAGTGCGAAAACACCCGCCGGCTTGCCAATGGCGCAATACCCGCACCACACCGAGAGGTCGTGCAAACTGCGAACGCCGGCGCAAGCCTTACTCGAACCAGCCCGGATGCACTGAGAGCGATGGGCGCAATCCCGCCACACCTCGGATCCGGTCGACACGGCTCGGAAAAGCAGGCCAAACCAACGGTTGGACGCCGGCCCTCAAGGCTTGGTAATGACTGATTGAGGCAAGGCCAGGAAACTTGACCTTGCGCCCCTCGGACGTCGAATTATCGGCGCGACATACTGGGACTCATGACCGAGAGAACCGAAGCGACGGACCGAGCAGGGCGGTCAGGACAACGCACGTGCATTGCCCGACCAAGTGGACGCAAGGACCACGAGCCGGCCACCTCGTCCGTTCGAACAACGGCAAGACCTTGGCGAGCCCCCTATCGCGAATTGGAGCAGGCATCCGACGACCGGGGCCCGGGCTCCGTGTGAAGTCGCCAAGAGCAGCCGGGCGGGCCTATGTGTTGAACAGGAAATGCATGACGTCGCCGTCCTTGACGAGATAGCCCTTGCCTTCCGCGCGCATCTTGCCGGCCTCTTTCGCCGGGCCCTCGCCGCCCAAGGCCACGAAATCGGCATAGGCGATGGTCTCGGCACGGATAAAGCCGCGCTCGAAATCGCCGTGGATCACGCCCGCGGCCTGGGGTGCCAGCGTCCCCGCAGGGATCGTCCATGCCCGGGCCTCTTTCGGGCCGACGGTGAAATAGGTCTGCAGATGGAGCAGCTCATAGCCGGCACGGATCAAGCGGTCCAAGCCAGCTTCGGCAAGACCCATCTCTTCGAGGAACATCTGGGCCTCTTCGGCCTCCAACTGGCTGATCTCCTCCTCGATCTGGGCCGAGATCACGACATGGGAGTTGCCCTCGGCCGCGGCCATCTCGGCCACCTTGGCAGAATGCTCGTTGCCGGTCGCAGAGGCGGATTCCTCGACGTTGCAGACATACAAGACCGGCTTCGACGTCAGCAGTTGCAGCATGCGCCAGGCCTTGGCGTCCTCTTCGGCCACGTCGACCACGCGGGCGGGGCGACCATCCTCGAGCACGGCCTGTGCAGCCTTGAGCAGGCGCTCCTGAGCAACGGCCTCCTTGTCGCCGCCGCGCACCTTGCGAACCAGGCCCTGCAGGCGGCGCTCGATCGACTCCAGATCGGCGAGCATCAGTTCGGTCTCGATCGTGGCGGCATCGGCGACAGGATCCACACGGCCATCGACATGAACGACGTCACCGTCCTCGAAACAGCGCAGCACATGGGCGATGGCGTCGACCTCGCGGATGTTGGCCAGAAACTGGTTGCCAAGACCCTCGCCCTTGCTGGCGCCCTTCACGAGGCCGGCGATATCGACAAAGGTCATCCGGGTCGGGATGATCTGCTTGGATTTGGCAATCGCGGCCAGCTTCTCCAAACGCTCATCGGGAACCGCCACATCGCCCACGTTGGGCTCGATGGTGCAAAACGGAAAATTCGCCGCCTGCGCCGCCGCGGTGCGGGTCAGCGCGTTGAAAAGGGTGGATTTGCCCACGTTCGGCAAGCCCACGATGCCCATACGAAATCCCATTTGCGTCCCCGATGCTCTGAATGTCGCCACCGCTCTAATCGCCAGCGGCCTGCCCCGCAAGCCGATCCGTGGTATCATGACGCAGTTGGAATCAGGAGGACCGCCATGCAAACCGCTCCATATCTCTTCTTCAACGGCTCCGCCCGGGCGGCGATCTCCGCCTATACGAAGATATTCGACGCACCCCCGCCCGACATCATGACGATGGCGGACGCGCCGCCCGAAATGGGCATTCCCGAAGATCGCAAGGATTGGGTGATGCATTGCGAGATGAAGATCGGAGACGGCATTCTCTATCTCTCCGACGATTTCGCGGGCAATTCGCCAGCGATGGACGGATGCTCGGTCATGGTTTCGCTGCCGACGGCGGTCGAGGCCAAATCCGTCTTCGACCAACTGGCCGAAGGTGGCGACGTCCGGATGCCGTGGGAGCCGACGTTCTGGTCGGCGGGCTTCGGCACGTTGACCGACGCCTATGGCGTAAGGTGGATGATCGGAACGGACGAAGCGCCGGGCGGCTGATCCCACCAGCAGCATTTGGTCGTGAATGGATTGATTTCCCCCGCCGGATCGCGCAAACCCAAGCGAGCTTTCAGACGGGACATGCCATGACACGGATCGACGCCAAATTCGCACAGCTTGCAGCCGAGGGGCGCAAGGCCTTCGTGGCCTATGTCATGGCCGGCGATCCGGACTATGACACCTCGCGCGACGTGGTCCTGGGGCTGCCCGGAGCGGGCGTCGACATCATCGAACTCGGGCTGCCGTTCACCGATCCGATGGCCGACGGCGAGACGATCCAATTGGCCGGGCAACGGGCGCTCGCATCGGGGCAAACGCTGGAGAAGACGCTGCAAATCGCCCGCGAGCTGCGGGCTGTCGACGACACGACACCGATCGTGATGATGGGATATTACAATCCGATCTATTCGCGCGGAGTAGAGCGGTTCTTGGTTGAGGCCCGCGAGGCCGGGATCGACGGCCTGATCGTCGTCGACCTGCCGCCAGAGGAAGACAGCGAGTTGTGCTTGCCGGCACAGGCCGCCGGCCTCAACTTCATCCGCTTGGCCACGCCCACAACCGATGACGCTCGGCTGCCCAAGGTGCTGACCAACACGTCGGGCTTTGTCTACTATGTGTCGATCACCGGGATCACCGGCGCCGCCACCGCGCAGGCCGCGGATGTGCAGCCGGAAGTGGCGCGGATAAAGGCCAAGACCGATCTGCCGGTGATCGTGGGCTTCGGGATCAAGACGCCCGAAGGGGCCGAGCAGATCGCCGGCATCGCCGACGGCGTCGTCGTCGGATCGGCCATCGTGGCCGAGATCGGCAAGGGCCGTCCCGTGGCCGACGTGCTGGCCTTCGTCAAAGACCTTGCCGACGGTGCGCATCGCGCCTGATCGATCAAACCGCCGCGCGGCAATGCTCGTTTCCGGCGCGACCGGCGGCCCGCGACCGGCGGCCTATTGGGCCGTGCGTCCCTTGGCCTCCCTGCCGGCCAAAGCGGATGACAGGGATGTCAACGGAACGGGAAGCTCAGCGATTTCACCGCGCATGATCGCGGCGGCGCGGGCGACATCATCGACAAGCTGCGGCAGGGCGTCTTCCGGCACCGGGCGGCTAAAGAAGTAACCCTGCCCCTGCACGCAGTTGTTGGTCTTCAGGAATGCAAGATCCTCGTCGCTTTCGATGCCCTCGGCGGTCACGGTCAGCTCCAGCGACCGGGCCAGGGCAAGCACGCCACGGACGATCTTGGCGTTCTGCGGATTGTGCTCGATATCCGAGATAAAGGACCGGTCGATCTTGATCGTGTCGAACGGCAGTTGCGACAGAACCGCCAGGCTCGATGTGCCGATCCCGAAGTCGTCCAGAGACACCCGAACGCCAAGGGCACGCAACTCCGAGATCACCTGGCGGGCGCGATCCATATCGATGAAGACAGCCGTTTCGGTGATCTCGATGGCAAGCCGGCTCCCCGGAATCCCCGCTTCGTCCAGAATACGGCCAATCCGCTTCGCCAGCCCCGCGTGGTTCAATTGGCGCGGCGAGAGGTTGAACGAAATGCTGAGCTTCGGATCCCAACTTGCCATCGCGGCACAGCAGCGCCTCAGTAACTGGTCGCTCAGCCGGTCGATCAGACCCAGTTCCTCGGCCAGCGGGATGAACACATCCGGCGCGACAAAACCCTTGTCGCCACGTTGCCAACGGGCCAGCACCTCAAAGCCGATGAGTTCGCCGGTCTCGATCTTGAGGATCGGCTGAAAGAACGGCAACAGCGTGTTGCAGTGAACCGCATCGCGCAATTCGGCAGCCAATAGCGCCCGTTCACGCAAGGCATCGCCCAGTTCGTCGTCAAACAGGGCCCAGCCACGGGCGGGGCCGGACTTGGCGTGATACATCGCCTGATCGGCGTGGTTGATCACCTCGGTCGCGGTGATGGAAGGCTCGGCCTTGGCGATTCCGACGCTGCAGGTCAGGGTTTCGCGCCAATCCTCCACGAGGAACGGTTCGGACACCGCGGCGACGACCCGATCGGCCAGCGCCGTCGCCTCGGCTTCGCCGCTCGCGCGGGTGAGCAGCATCGCGAATTCGTCGCCGCCCATCCGAAACGCCTTGGTCCGGGGGCCGGACAGCTTGCACAGACGTTCGCCCACTTTGCGCAGGATGATGTCACCCGCCGCATGGCCGCGCAGGTCGTTGAGCGGTTTGAACCGATCGAGGTCGATCATCAGCACATAGGTCTCGGCGGCTTCGGGGGCCATGCCGCGCAATTGCAGGATGGCATTGAGCGCCGCGCGATTGGGCAAGCCGGTCAGCATGTCGAGATGCGAGATCGCCTGCCCTGCCCGCTCCGCCTCGATACGGGCATGAACGACGGACCGCAAACTACTGCTCCGGCCCCAGATCAGGAAGGGCACCGAAAGGGCGACGGCGACCAAGCCGCCCGCGATCTCCTCAAGAGGCCATGATTCGTGCGCGCGACGGAAATCTTGGAACACGGCAAAAAGATCGAAGACATGGAAGACGGCACCGCCGATGATGGCAAAGGCCGCGACAATTCCCATCTGTCTTCTGTTTGACCGTCGAACTCTATCCACCTTGGACCTCGGCTTAGGATTACGTTAGGCCTAACGGTGGAGGCTTAAATAAACGTGAAGCAATCAGTCATCACCCGCCGAAGGCGCGTTTGTCCGGCGCGACGATATAGGCTTTGCCAGTCCTCCCGAACCCTGCCAAAACTCCACATGCAAACATGTTTTAAGGCCTGCCCATGCCCGTGATCACCTCCATCGACGACCTTCGCCGCATTCACAAACGCAAAACGCCGAGAATGTTCTTCGATTATTGCGAAAGCGGAAGCTGGACCGAGCAGACCTTCCGCGAGAACACGTCCGATTTCGACCAGATTCGGCTTCGGCAACGGGTCGCGGTGGATATGTCCAACCGGACGACCGCAGGCACCATGATTGGGCGCGACGTGACGATGCCGGTGGCGCTCGCGCCGGTCGGGATGACCGGGATGCAAACGGCGGACGGAGAGATCAAGGCCGCCCGCGCGGCGCTCGACTTCGGTGTGCCCTACACCTTGTCGACCATGTCGATCTGCTCGATCGAAGACGTGGCCACCGCGACCAAGGCGCCGTTCTGGTTCCAGCTCTACGTGATGCAGGACGAGGACTTCGTCGACAATCTGATCGGGCGGGCCAAGAACGCAGGCTGCGACGCGCTCGTGCTGACGCTGGATCTGCAAATCCTCGGGCAACGGCACAAGGACCACAAGAACGACCTGACCGCCCCGCCGCGGCTGACGCTCAAGAACATCGTCGACATTGGCCTGCCGACGCGTTGGGAATGGGCGCTGGGAATGCTGGGAACGCATCGCCGGACCTTCCGCAACATCGTCGGGCACGCCAAGGGAGTGTCCAACATGGGCAGCCTGATGAGCTGGACCGCCGAGCAATTCGACCCCAAGCTGGATTGGGAAAAGGTCGCCAAGATCAAGGAGAAATGGGGCGGCAAGCTGATCCTCAAAGGGGTGCTCGACGCCGAAGACGCCAGGATGGCGGCCAATCTGGGCTGCGACGCGATCATCGTGTCCAACCACGGCGGGCGACAGCTTGACGGGGCGCTGTCCTCGATCCGAATGCTGCCGTCGATCGTCGAGGCGGTGGGCGATCAGACCGAGGTCTGGCTCGACAGCGGGATCCGCTCCGGGCAAGACGTGCTCAAGGCGATCGCGATGGGGGCCAAGGGCACGATGATCGGGCGCGCCTATATCTATGGGCTCGGGGCGATGGGGCAGCCGGGGGTCAAGAAGGCGCTCGAGATCATCCACAAGGAGCTCGACACCTCCATGGCGCTCTGCGGCAAGCGTGATCTGCGCGAGGTGGATCGCGATATCCTTCTGGTGCCGCGGAACTTCGAGGGCGACTGGGCCTAATCGCCCCTCAAGCCCGCCACCACTTGGCGGGCTTCACCCGCCCCCCGCGGCCACGATCAAGCCACAGAGCCAGCTTGCGCCAACGCGACAAGGCAAGGCGCTGCCAAAGCCGGTGCCGCCACTTGCTGAAATCCCGATTGAACGGGCAGACCCGCATGCAGATCGCGCAATCCGACGACAGCTTGGCCCAGAACCCAAAGCAGGCCTCGGCGTTCGACGTCCACTTGCGCACTCCCTTGATGGCCGAGCGGTTGGCACCGCCAACGGCAGGAGGGCCAAAGGGCAGCGCCTTGACCGGGCAGGCGTCGGCGCATTTGGTGCAGATATCGCAGAATTTCGCCACGCCCAGCGGCCTGGGCACGTCATGGGACAACGGCAGATCGGTGAAGATCTTGGAAAAGCGCAGCCGGGGGCCGAATTCCGGGGTAATGACCATCTGATTGCGGGCGTATTCACCCAGCCCGGCCTTCAGCGCATAGGGAATCACCAATCCCGTGTCGTTCATCGACGGCACGGCGCGATAGCCCAGATTGCGGATATAAGCGGCCAGCTGCATGACGACGGCGGCCTCGTGGCTGTATTCGCGGCCCGTCGCGGCCCCGGCCAGAGCCGAGGGATAGGTGGCCACGGCGCTCTGATCCATCTGATGGCCGAGAACGATGACATGGCCCAAACCTTCGGGCAGGTCATTGGGCACCGGGCTGGCATCGCGGGCATCGACCCTGTGGGAATAGAGCCAGCGAGGATCGGCGTCGGTGATACCGCACAGATCGGCGCCAAAGAACCGGGCAACCTTCTTGACCTCGGCAGCCATATCCTTCGGATCGTCCGCCTCGAGGCGCTGCGGGGCGACGGGCGTATCCGCTGCGATGAAGGCCTGAAATCCCTCGCGACGGCCATCGGCCGCGCCACGGTCCGCGATCAGATCGGCGATCAGCCAAGAGGCGTTGCGGAGGGCGAAATCGCGCTGACCGAACCCGTCGGCGCGGCGCGGGGTGGCCTCCATCCGGTAAGAGGCAAAGAAGGCATCGGTGCGGGGGCTTCTGACGGCGGGGTCCCAAAAGGCACGGGTGAACACATCGTCCGCTTGGGAAAAGCGTTCGAACTCCGGCGTCACATGAATACCCGCCGCGAGATCCTCGGCGGGTCGATCTGCGGGAGGGGGGGAAACGGTCATGTCGGGATGCTAGCGGCCGCAGGGGCCGGCGGAAAGGCACAAGCGGTGCGAATCAGGTGTTGGACTCAGCATACCAGTGGCGGAATGCCGGGGCGAATCATACCGTTGGCGATTATTCTGACGGCCAAACTCGGCGTCTGGTTGCGCAAACTGCCCGAATGCCGCGGCGCAACCGGCGAAACGGGCAACACAACTGTTCCTCTAAACGCAGCATTATGCATATAATAATGAAAATACTTGGCGGGATCTCCGACCAAGACACAAGACGACAACCGGGGAGCCTGCCATGATCCGTTCTGAGCTGATCCAAAAGATCGCAGATGAGAATCCTCATCTCTATCAACGCGACGTCGACCGCATCGTGAGCACCATTCTCGACGAGATTACCGACGCGATGGCGAACGGAAACCGGGTCGAACTGCGCGGTTTCGGAGCGTTTTCCGTAAAAAAGCGTGATCCTCGGGTTGGCCGCAACCCACGGACCGGAGAAGCGGTGACAGTCGAAGAGAAACACGTGCCGTTCTTCAAGACAGGGAAGCTCTTGCGCGACCGCCTCAACGGCAAGTAGAACGGTGACATGAAAATCATTCGTTACGCCTTCTGGGCCATCATCGCCATCTGCCTGATCACCGTTGGGCTGGCCAACCGGGGTGCCGTCACCCTGCGCGCCATGCCAGAGGTGCTCGGCAATCTCGTCGGCGTTTCGCCCGACATCACCTTGCCGCTCTACGTGGTGATCTTCCTCGGCGTCGCCGCGGGCCTGCTGATCGGCTTCTTCTGGGAATGGCTGCGCGAATACAAGCACCGCGCCGAAGCCCGTGAAAAGGGCCGCGAGGTCACGCAACTGCGCCGCGAAGTCGGCCGGTTGAAAACCCAAAAGCACGAGGGCAAGGACGAGGTTTTGGCCCTGCTTGAGGATGCCAGCTAACATCCGCGTCAAGATTTGCGGGCTGCGGGATACGGCGATGATCGACGTCGCCGCGCGCGCAGGTGCGGGCTATGTGGGCTTCGTGTTCTTTCCCAAGTCGCCGCGCTTCGTCAGCCTGTCCGAGGCGGCCGAACTGGGCTCGCATGTGCCGTTCGGCGTGGCCAAGGTCGCGCTGGTGGTCGATCCCGACGACGCCCTGCTCGATCAGATCACCGCACAGGTGCCGCTCGACATGATCCAGCTGCACGGGCACGAATCGCCCGAGCGGGTCGCGCAGGTCAAATCACGCTACGGGCTTCCGGTGATGAAGGTCGTCGGCGTCGGCGACGCCTCCGATCTGGCCGAGCTTGACGTGCAGGCGCGGGTGGCGGACCAAATTCTCGTGGACACCAAGCCGCCCAAAGGGGCCGATCTTCCCGGCGGCAACGGGCTGGTCTTCGACTGGGGGCTGGTCGCCCGGCGGCGCTGGCCCTGCCCGTGGATGCTGGCCGGCGGGCTCAATGCGGGCAACGTCGGCGAGGCCATCGCCACCAGCGGCACCCGTCAGGTCGACGTATCGTCGGGCGTGGAAAGCGCGCCGGGGGTCAAGGACGCGGCCAAGATCAAGGCGTTCATCGACGCCGCCACCTGCTAGGCGACGCTGGCGGCGATCTTGTCCTTCTCCATGCGGTTCATCACGATGGCCAAGGGGATCGCGATCAACAGCATCACCGCCACGCAGGCAAAGGCGACGCGCAGGCCAAAGCCTTCGCTTACAAAGCCCATCAGGCTGGGCGCCCAGAAGAACCCGGAAAAGCCGATGACGGCGGCGCGGCTGATCGCTTCGGTGCGCAGATGCGGCGGCACCATGCGGCCGACGAGGGCGAGGCCCATCGGGCCGATGACCGACACCCCAAGGCCAAGCACGCCAAAGCCGACATAGGCAATCAGCGGGGTCGGCGCGACAGAGGCGATCAGGGCGCCGGCCGAGGCCATCAGCGCGGCCCAATAGATCACGGTCACTTCGCGCAAACGCTCGGCCACGACCTGCCCGGAAAAGCGGCCGATCATCATGGTCAGGCCCAGCATCGCCGGGCCCAGCGCGCCCTCGGCCGCGCCGCCGCCCAAGGTGCGCTCCACATGCAGGGCCGACCAGGCCTCCACTGTGGCCTCCGACATGAAGGCGACGAGCACGATCGCACCGCAAATCAGGATCGGCCACAGGGGATAGCGGCCGCGGCCGGTCTCCGGCTCCTCCACGACGGCCACCTCCATCCGCAGGATCGGCAGAGCCAAAAGGGTCAGCACACCGAAACCGGCCAGCACCATGACAGGGGGCAAACCCGCCTCGCGGGCCGCTCCGGTGATCAGCGCGGCAACGGCATAAGACAGCGAAAACATCGCGTGATTGGCATTCATCAGGGATCGGGAATGGCTGGCCTCGAGCTCGCTCACCCGAGCGTTCATGATCACATCCAGCAATCCCGACGCCATGCCGACGCCGCACATCACGGCAAAGAAGAGGACAGGCAGGGTCACCAGTCCGGGCCACAGCCACGCAAAGGCGAGAAGGCAGGCCGCCACCTGCATCGACCTGTTGCCGAGCGACCGGTCCATCTTGGGGGCAAGCCACATCGCCGAGACAAGCCCGGTTGCCGATCCCAACAACAGCATCCCGAACAGGGCATCGCTGGCGCCGAGCTGGGCCTTGATCTCGGGGACATAGGCGGCAAAACAGCCCCAGAACATGCCAACGACGACAAATCCGGTGGCCGGACGACGGGAAATCTTGAGGGCGGACATAATCGACATTCGGGATCTGTGGCAGCGGATCGAGGCTTTGGCAATGGGCGGAAATCGCGGGCACGGTCACACAAGGTGACAAGACTGCCACAATCCGAGCGGCTTCCTGGTGACAGGCGCCAAACTTGGCTCTTTTCAAAGGGCGCGATTCCTCCTATACGCGCGACTTCATCGGGCCGGACACCCTTGGAGGCTGGCCCCTACATCAAAGGAATATACTATGGCTGGTGAGATCCCTGATCTTCACGCCACGGTACGCGCGGGGACAGGCAAGGGGGCCGCCCGCCAAGCTCGCCGTGATGGCGACGTACCTGGCATCGTTTATGGCGGCGGCATTGACCCGCAGCCCATCAACATCCCCTACAACGCGCTGCTGAAGCGTCTGAAGGCAGGCCGGTTCCTGTCGACCCTGTTCAACCTCAAGGTTGAAGGCCAGGACGACGTGCGGGTCATCTGCCGCGGCGTCCAGCGTGACGTGGTCAAAGACCTGCCCAAGCACGTCGACTTCATGCGCCTCAAGCGGACCAGCCGGGTGAAGCTGTTCATCCCCGTCGAGTTCATCAACGAGAGCGCGGCACCGGGCATCAAGCGCGGCGGCGTTCTGACCGTGGTTCGGAACGAAGTCGAACTGAACGTGCTCGCCGGTGACATCCCGGATCACCTGACCATCGACCTGACCGGTCGGGAAGTCGGTGACACGCTGCACATCAGCGACGTGGTCCTGCCCGAAGGCGCCAAGCCGACGATCGACCGCGACTTCGTCATCGCCAACATCTCGGCTCCGTCCGGGCTGCGCGCCTCCGACAACGAGGACGAAGCAGAAGGCGACGAGGAAGCCGAAGCCACCGAAGAGTAATCTTCCTCGGCTCGACATCGAAAACGGGGGCTTTCGGGCCCCCGTTTTTTTGTGCGCGGCCAGTATCGGGCAGGGTCAGAGTCGGGCGCTTGTGCCCGGATCACATCGGGCTGGAATAGGCGCGCTGCGGATCGGAGGGGAAACGCAGAACCCATTCGGTCCCGTCCCCGGTCACGCGGTCGATGGACCCGCCGATCTGGTCGACGAGCGCCGCCACGAGGCGAGGCTCGCGGGGGGCGCCCTTGGCGCCGGAGGGATGGCCCACGCCATCGTCCGCGACGCGAATCTCCACCTCCGTGCCCTCGACGGCGCTGGTCACGAGGATGCGGCCCCTCGGGCGGCCGACGAACGCGTGGGTGATGGCGCTGGTGACCAATTCGTTGACCAAGAGCGCAAGCGGCAGCGCCACATCGACATGAACCACGGCCATCTGGGTTTCCGTCACCAGCGCGATCCGTGGCGGGCAGAGCGTGGTCCGGATACCGGCGGCCAGCTGCACCACCAGATCCGCCACGTTGACGACTTCGGTCTGCTGGTTTCGGTCGAGCACGTCGTGCACCACCGCGATGGATTTGATCCGGCTCGCGGCGCTCTTGAGGGCATCGGTGACGATCTCGTCCCCGGACGAGCGGGCCTGCTGGTTGAGCAGCGCCGACACCACCGCGAGATTGTTTTTGACCCGGTGGACCAGTTCGCGCTCGAGCACCTTCGAAACGGCGACGGATTCTTCGAGCTCCATCGACTTCTTCTGATACAGCGCCACCTGCATGTTCAGTTCCCTGATCTGCTTGGCGTGAAGCTGGAATTGGGTCGTGGCATCGGCAACCGATGTGATCAGCACAAGAGGCGCGCCACCCCCCTTGGCCCGCATGCCGCGGGCACGGGCATGAACGGCCTCGTCGCCGCGATAGAAGATCGCCGGAATCCAGTTCGACGAAATCGCCGCCGCGCGCAGCAGCTCCGGCAGCGGCATCCGCCGCAAGCCCCAGCCCTCGATGGAGCCGGCGGCGCCCGCCCCGTCTTGCGTCAGCCCGAAGGCATTCCTGGCCGCGGCGTTCGAATAGAGCACCGCCCCGTCGAGATCGACGACCAACGTCGCCATCGGATGCGCCGACAACGCCAGATCAGCGATCTGCGCCTCATTCAGAGTTGTCATACATCCTCATCCGACGGAGTGTGCGGATACTGGTAATACTCGCGGGCATCCGGCGGAGCCTCGTCGTTCGGCCTGAGATGCACCACAACGCGGCACCCCGGATCGCCCTTGGCGATGGTCTGATCAAGCTCGACACGGGCATAGCCGAGGTTGTCGGCCGAGATCCGGCCAAAAACGTTCGACGTCATCATGCACAAAGAGGTGCGGCCCAGAACCATCTCGCCGAAGGGGCAGCGGTTATTGCCAAAGACCATCTTGTCCTCGTCGGCGGAAATGAGGTGAAAGTCGCCCCCGATACGCTTCTTGAGATCGACGCACACGGCGGCGACGGCCTCGGCATCCAGCTTGGGCTTGCCCAGCGCCTCTCGGTAGGACTGATTGATCCAAAGGCCGACCTGACCACCGACAGTGCTGATATAGCCCTCTGCGGCCTCGATCCCTACGACGCCCTCGAGTGTCCCGCTCAGATCGCGCAACAACCGGCGGAAAAACACGTCGCGATCAAGAGACAGTTGAGCGTCTGCGACCGGTTCAGCCATTCGGTTCTCCCCTTGGATTTCTGTGGTCTTTGTCATCTTGAAAGCAAACAACGAAACTTGGAACAGACCATGGCGCAAAGTCCTTCCGGCGCCCCTAATGTTAGAGCGCGCCATAGGGAATGCAATGGGAGGCGTCAGATCATTCCGCCCCCGCCAGAGCGGCGGCGGAGACGGGCACCGGCCATGTCGGGCCCACGGGCGCTACTGCGCCGTATAGCCGCCGTCGACGAGGTGATAGCTGCCGGTGACGAAGCTCGCCTGTTCCGACAACAGGAAACAGGCAAGCGCAGACACCTCCTCGGCCTTGCCCAAGCGGCCAACCGGATGCATCCCCGCGATGACGCCCAGCGTCGCCTCGTCCAGGTTCTTGTCGAGCAGCGGCGTCGCGATAAAGCCCGGCCCGATGGCGTTCACCCGCACGTTCGACTTGGCGTATTCGATCGCCGCCGCCTTGGTCAGGCCGACGACGGCATGTTTGGCCGCCACATAGGCGCTGGCCGTGGCAAAGCCGACCGTGCCGAGGATAGACGCCATGTTGACGACGGAACCACCGCCGGCCTTGACGATCTCGGGCAGCGCATAGCGCATCCCGTAAAAGACGCCATTGAGGTTCACGTCGATGACCTTGTGCCAGCCGTCGAGAGGATATTCGCCCACCGGCGCGGCCGGTCCGCCGATGCCCGCGTTGTTGACCAGAAGGTGCAGCGCGCCGGTCTGCTCGACGGCAAAAGTCACGAGACGCTCGACATCCGCCGCAGCACTGGTATCGGCGCGCTGGGTCAGCGCCTTGCCGCCGGCGGAGGTGATCTCGCCCGCGACGGTGGCCATCCCGGACTCGTCCAGATCGGCCAGCACCACCGTAGCGCCAAAGCGGGCCAGATCGCGGGAAATCGCCGCACCGATGCCAGAGCCCGCCCCGGTGACGATCGCGGTCTTGCCGTTGAAATCGAATTGCATGACATTCTCCTCAAATGTGAGCCTCTGGGCAGAGTCTTCCACAGCCGGACGGCAGCCGCCTTGATCTGGATTAAACAGCGGCGCGAACCGGCTCGATCTGCTCCGCACGGAATGCCGTGGTTTCCGCCGCAGGGCGCTGGCTCTCCCGCCGCAGCCGCGCTAAAACGGCGGCATGATGATGTTTGTTGGGCTCGGCAATCCGGGCGGGAAATACGCGGGCAACCGGCACAATATCGGGTTCATGGCGATGGACCGGATCAGCTCGGATCATGGGTTCAGCCCGTGGCGGTCAAAGTTTCAGGGGCTGGTCAGCGAAGGCAGGCTCGGGGCCGACAAGGTGATCCTGCTCAAGCCCGAAACCTTCATGAACCTCTCCGGGCAATCGGTGGGCGAGGCGATGCGGTTTCACAAACTCACCCCCGCCGATCTGGTGGTGTTCCACGACGAGATCGACCTCGCACCCGGCAAGCTCAAGCTCAAGCAGGGCGGCGGACACGCCGGTCACAACGGGCTGCGGTCGATCCACGGGCACATCGGGCCGGACTACACCCGCGTACGAATGGGGGTCGGGCATCCGGGGCACAAGGACGCGGTGCCGGGCTATGTGCTGCGCGATTTCGCCAAGGCCGACGCCGACTGGCTCGACGACATGCTGCGAGGTGTCTCGGACGGGGCCGCGCATCTGGCGGATGGCGACGGGCCAAAGTTCCTCAACGCCGTGTCCCTGCGGCTGAACCCGCCTCGCAGCGGCGGCGGGCAAAAGGGGCCGAAACCCACCGAGGAAAAATCCGGCAGCGACAAACCCCGCGTCAAACCGGTCGAGAAATCCATATCGGCCGCACCGCAGGCCGCGCCCGAAAAAGACACCAGAACCGCGCTGCAAAAGCTGGCGGACAGGTTCCGATGAGCCGGACCGACCGGCTCCGCGACGCGCTGCGCTATCAGGCGCTGGCCTGCGACGATCTCGGCTCGCCGTTCATGCACAGGCTCTGCACCCTGCTCGCCGACAGGCTGCAACCGGGCACGCCGCTCACCGACCGGCTGTTCGACTGGCCCGGCGATCTCGGCCCGCGCGAAGCATCGGTGCCGCTGCGGCTCTGCGGCGCTCTGCACGCGCTGCGGCTCGAAGAGCGGGCGGATCTCGCAGCAGTCTATCCGCCCCACAACGCCAGCGACGACGCACTCTGGACCGCGGTAGAGGCGGCGCTCCACACCGAGGCCGCGTTCATCGACCGGTTCCTGAACAGCGCCCCGCAAACCAACGAAGTGCGCCGCGCCGGGGCGCTGATCGCCGCCGGTCACTGGCTGCACGCACGGCACCCGATGCCGTTCAAGCTCAGCGAGCTGGGGGCCAGCGCCGGGCTCAACCTGATGTGGGACCACTTCGCGCTGGAGGCCAAGGGGCAGCGGCTCGGCCCCGCCGATGCCGCGTTGACGCTCACACCAGACTGGGAGGGCGATCTGCCCAAGGCCGCGAGCATCGAGATCGCCGAACGGGCGGGCGTGGACCTCAACCCGCTCGACCCGCAACGCGATGCGCTGCGGCTGCGGGCCTACCTCTGGCCGGATCAACCGCACCGGTTGGCCCTGACCGACGCCGCGATCTCCGTGGCCCAAGCCCCCGTGGCCAAGGCGGACGCCATCGACTGGCTGTCAGGGCGGATGGTCGCGCAGCCCGGCCAGCTGCACCTGATCTACAGCACCATCGCCTGGCAATATTTCCCGGCCGGGAAACAGACCGAGGGCACCCAGCTGATCGAACTGGTCGGCGCGATGGCCAGGCCGGATACGCCGCTGGCATGGCTGGCAATGGAAAACGACGGCACCCAGCCCGGCGCGGTGCTCACCCTGCGGCTCTGGCCCGGCGATCTCCATGTCTCGCTCGGGCGGGCGGATTTCCACGGGCGCTGGTTCCGCTGGGATGCAGGCGAATAATATGGGCGCAGCCCCATGACCGCGGCCGACAATCGGGCTATGATACAGCGACGACGAACGGAGACCCCCATGATCAAAGACGACTCCCTCAACGTGCTGGGCGAAGAACTGGCCCCCTGCTCGCTGGACCCGGTGACGGGGTTCTTTCGAAACGGGGCCTGCGACACCTGCGCCGAAGACCGGGGCAGTCACACCGTCTGCGCGGTGATGACGGCAGAGTTTCTGGCGTTCTCGAAATATGTGGGCAACGATCTGTCGACGCCGCAGCCCGACTTCGGCTTTGCCGGGCTCAAGCCGGGGGATCACTGGTGCCTCTGCGCCGGGCGGTTCCTGCAGGCGCATGACGAAGGCTGCCCGCCCAAGGTCAATCTCGCCGCGACGCACAAGGCGGCGCTCGAAATCGTGCCGATGGAAGTGCTAGAGGCCAACGCGATCCTCGGCTGACCTGACAGCGGGCGGTTCGGGCGCATTGGCCGGGCCTCCGGTCACTGGACCGGACATCAATTCGTCGATGAACAGGCTCAGCAATTGCGGGCGGCCGGACACGCCTGCCTTGCGGTAAATGGCGTTGGTCTGCGCCTTGACTGTGCCTTCGGACGTGTTGCGCAGGGCGGCGATGTCGGACAGGCTCATGCCCTTGATGGCAAACAGCGCCACGTCGGCCTCGGCCGGGGTCAGGCCCCACTCGACAAAGCGTTCCTCGAGAAGCTCCATGAACGCCCCCGACGCCGCGCGCAACTGCGCCTCGACCAGCGCCGTCCGGGCAAAGCTGCGGCGCAAGGCAAAGGCCCCGATGATCGAGCCGGACAGCAACCCCACCGCCGCGCCGAGTTCGAGCGCCTCATAGGCCGTCCACGGCAGCGGGGTCAGGCCAAACAGGGCCACGGCAATGTTATAGACAAAGAACACAGCGCAGAGGGCCTGCACGACGAGAACCAGAACGATCGCATATGTCCAGAAGCGATGGGTCACACGGTGACGCTCCGTATTGGGGCGGGCCTAGTCGTCATCGTCGCGGTCGTCCCGATCGTCATCCCGATCATCGCGGTCATCTTCGCGATCATCACGCTCGTCGTCGCGGTCGTCTTCACGGTCGTCGCGCTCGTCGTCCCGGTCGTCGTCGCGATCGTCGTCTCCGTCGTCGTCGCGATCATCGTCATCCCTGTCATCGTCACCTGACGAACCAGAGCCGGAATTGTCACGATCATCGTCGTCGTCATCGTCATCGTCCCCGTTCGAGCCAGAGCCAGAACGATCATCGTCACGAGACTCCCGGTCTGCGGAACCGGAGGGCGACGGATTGACCAGAGTCGTGCGGGGACGGTCGTCGTCGAGGTCCACCCAATAGTCGCGCAGGATCTCGCCGGTGGCTGGGTTGAACACGATCTCGCGGCGCAGATCGTCGCTGGTCGCCACGATGCGCACCCGGCCTAGCAAGGTCCGGTTGATCGTGATGTTGCGAAAGCCTTGCTGGGCTAGCTGGCTGACGATGGCATCTTGCGGGGTCTGCGCCGCGACAGCCATCGGAGCCAAGGCCAACCCCAGACAAAGCAATAGGGAGCGTAGGCTCATGCCACACCCCCGATGCCGGTGGACGGCGACCCAAGGGCCGCCGGTCCGGTGCAATTGCGATCAATCATCATCGCGGTCGTCGTCACGATCATCCCGGTCGTCACGGTCATCGCGATCATCCCGGTCGTCGCGGTCATCCCGATCGTCGTCGTCATCATCGTCGTCGCGATCATCCCGGTCGTCGCGATCATCGTCGTCGTCATCATCGTCGTCATGCCGATCATTGTCATCGTGGCGATCGTTATCGTCGTGGCGATCATTGTCGTCGTCGTCATCATAACGATCATTGTTGCTGTCGTCATTGCTGGAACTGTCGTTGCCAATGCCGTCGTTGCCCGATCCGTTCGTGCTGACGAAATCGCGGTCCTCGCGGTCATACTCGACGCCCGGGCTGGTGTCATCGCCGGGGCGGACAGTGCCAACCTCCTGGCTTAGCAACTGGCCGGTGTTGGTGTCATAGACGAACTCGACCTCGGTGGTGCCGCGCACCGCCTCGACCTTCACCTGGCTGATGCCCTGCTTGACCTCGATATGGGTGAACCCCTGCGCCTGAAGCTGGCTGACGACCTGATCGGCGACCGATTGAGCCACGGCAATGCTGGCGGTCATGGTGAAAAGAGCGGCGGTCAGAATCTGATTGGTCTTCATATGAACTGTCCTCTCGGAATTTGGCAGCTGCCCCATGCAAACCGCCGGTGAGCACAGGCTGAACCGGGACGCAGGGTCGGCTCTATGGACCACACGTTTAAGAGCGGGTCGATAAACCTCTGGCCGATACGCATAAACTGGCGTTTAGGCAGGGTTTATGCGGCGGCGATCCGCCATGAAAAAAGGGGCGCTCCGCTACGGAACGCCCTTCTCCACGGCCGTGCTGGACCGATCAGGTATTCATGTCAAAGCCAAGATGCTTGGCCACCGCAAAGATATCCTTGTCGCCGCGACCGCACATGTTCATCACGATGAGATGGTCCTTGGGCAGCTCGGGGGCGATCTTCATCACATGGGCAAGGGCATGGGACGGCTCCAGCGCCGGGATGATACCCTCCAGTGCACAACACAGCTGGAACGCCTCCAGCGCCTCCTTGTCGGTGATCGAGACATATTCGGCGCGGCCGATATCGTGCAGCCACGAATGCTCGGGTCCGATGCCGGGATAATCCAGACCGGCGCTGATCGAATAGCCCTCAAGGATCTGGCCGTCGTCGTCTTGCAGCAGGTAGGTGCGGTTGCCATGCAGCACGCCGGGGCGGCCACCGGTGAGCGAGGCGCAATGCTCCATCTTGGCGTTCACACCCTTGCCGCCAGCCTCGACGCCGATGATCTTGACCTCCTTGTCGTCGAGGAACGGAAAGAACAGGCCCATGGCGTTCGAGCCACCGCCGATGGCGGCGATCAGAGTGTCGGGCAAACGACCCTCGGCCTCCTGCATCTGCTCGCGGGTCTCCTTGCCGATGATCGACTGGAAATCGCGCACCATCGCGGGGTAAGGATGCGGGCCGGCGACGGTGCCTATGCAATAGAACGTATCGCGGACATTGGTCACCCAATCGCGAAGGGCATCGTTCATCGCGTCCTTCAGTGTGCCGCGACCGCTGGTCACCGGGACAACCTCGGCGCCCAGCAGACGCATGCGGAACACGTTGGGGGCCTGACGCTCCACGTCATGGGCACCCATATAGACGACGCACTTCAGACCGAACTTGGCGCAGACGGTGGCGGTGGCGACGCCGTGCTGACCGGCGCCCGTCTCGGCAATGATGCGGGTCTTTCCCATGCGGCGGGCCAGAATGATCTGGCCCAAGACGTTGTTGATCTTATGCGCGCCCGTGTGGTTGAGCTCGTCACGCTTCATATAGACCTTGGCGCCGCCCAGATGCTCGGTCAGACGCTCTGCGTGATACAGCGGGCTGGGGCGGCCCACGTAATGCTTCCACAGGAAATCCATCTCGGCCCAAAAGCTCTCGTCGGTCTTGGCCTTCTCGTATTCGGCCTCAAGGCTCAGAATCAGCGGCATCAGGGTTTCGCTGACAAAGCGGCCGCCAAAATCGCCGAACCGGCCGTTCTCGTCGGGGCCGGTCATGAAGGAATTGATCAGATCGTCGGGCATCGGGCTCTCCATCTCGGGACTGGCATGGTGTAGGCGGTTGCGCGGGCGCGGTAAAGGGATCAGGCGCGGCTAGGGTGTCGCAGCCGGGCGACGGGCCGCGAAATCGAGGCGCGACCCGCCGCGCACTCAGGCCGGCGGCTTGTCCTGCTCATGCGGGAAATTGCCCTCGGCGATATAGGCCTCCTCCTCGGGGGTGGAGAGCCGGCCCAGAATCTCGTTGCGATGGGGATGACGGCCAAAACGTTGGATGATCCCGGTGACCCGCAGGTTCTGCGCACGAAACCCGGCACCCATCACATCGATGGGCTCCGGCATCTGAGCGATCAGCTCCTCGGCCAGCCCGGTGATCATGCGCATCCGGTCCAGATGATCCGGGCCTTCGCAATGGGAAATCGCGATTACGAAGAACGTCTTCTCCCACGGGGCAAGCACCTCGAAATCGCCGTTGCGAACGCCCTCCAGCGCAAGACGGCAGGCCTTGATGTCTTGGGCATAGGCCCCCGGCGTGCCACGCCAGAGCGAGCGGGGAAACTGGTCCAGCGCGATCAGCAACGACAAGCGGCCGCGCGGCGTCTCGGCCCAGTGATCCAACTCCCCTCGCGCCGCGGCACGGGTCAGATCGGCGAACTGGTCGATGATGATCTGGTCCATGCCGCCCTGCATGCGCTCGAACCAGAAGGCACCGTGGGTTTCGGCGTCCTTCCAGTGGCCATTGTCGGGAAACCAAAGGTCGAGAACCTCGTCGGCGGAAAAGCGTGGCTCGGTCATCCCTTGTCCTCTCTGTGGCTGCTACATTCGTCAGCCTAGCGCACCTGCCACCGCGCAGATAGCCCACCGCGGACGCAACGGCTCAGGACAGATTCTCCGGGGTGATCACCTGCACCGGGGACAGCAACGGCCCCGGCATCTCGGGCACCAGACGATGCCAATGCAGAAACGCCTGAAACACATTGGCCATATCCGCCGTCAGGTCGTGATGCAGCACAAAGCTGACGGCGCCCTCCGCGATCAACGCCCGGTTCTCGACGTCCAGATCGTGGGCCACATAAACCTCCGGAGCGATGCCGTGCTCGGCCAGCACCTGCAGGATCGCACGATTGCCGCCGCCCATCGAATAGACCGCCCGCAAATCCGGCACCTGTCCGGCCACTTCCGCGATCAGCCGGGCGGTCTCGTACGGCACGCCGCTGCCGCCACTGACTGGCACGATGCGCAGCCTTGGACAGCGTCGAGCCAAAGCCAGTGTAAACGCTTGCTCCCTTGCTTTTTCGCCCAAAAAGCTCTCGTTGCTGCGGGTGGCCAGCACCGCTCCCGCCGCCCCGCGCAGGCTTTGCACCATCAGATAGGCCGCCGTGCGACCGGCACTGTCATTGTCGAGCCCGACATGGGCAAATCGACCCTCGGTCGTGACATCGGTCACAAGGGTCACCACCGGAATCCCCGCCGCCACCAGCGCGTCGACCGCCCGGCGGATGCCCGGCAAATCGCGGGCCTTCAGACAGACACCATGACTGCCGCGCTTGGCAATTCGAGCCAAGGCGGCGACCACCTCGGGCTCGGACATGATCTCCTGCATCACGAAACGAGGACGGCAGACCGCCGCACCGATCTGGGGCAGCACCCGTTCGGCGGCACGACGAACCTCGCGGCCAAACCGGTCCGGGGCCTCGATGACAAAGTCAAAGAACATGCGGCGACCTCGGGCGGCCAGTTGCGCCTCCTGCCCCTCCAGCTCCGCCATCGCGGCGGCCACGCGGGCGCGGGTCTGCGGGCTGACATGGGCGCGCCCGTTCAGGGCCCGGTCCACCGTCGCGGTGCCAAGCCCCGCCTGACGGGCAATCTCCTTGATCGGAAAGCGATGGGTCATTTGATGTATTCTTGATGTGTCTTGACGCACACGACAAGCGCAATTCAGCCCAACATGGGGGCAAGCAGAGGGAGGCCCAACATGAAAGACCAAACCATCGCACAGGGCGGCTACTTCGACCCGGACGGATGCGACTTGTCGGAATTCAGCGCGATCATCGGGCAAAGCACCGAGGCCGCCGAGGTGCCGCACGCGGCGGATGTTCAGATGAACATCCCGCTCTATGACATGGACGCGCTGCGGCCCGCGCTCGAAGATGCAGGCAGCCGCCGGGCGATCATGGCCGAATGGGCGCATGTGTTTCTCAAGGGGGCCGGGATCGTGGTGCTGCGCGGCGCTTATGCCGACACCGGCGTGCTCGACGAGGCGACCGCGATCTACGATCAGATCATCTCTACCGAGAAGGCGGCGACAGGGGGCAAGGCCGACCACTTTGCCGCGTCAGGGGCCAACGACCGGATCTGGAATTCGCTGCAAAAACTGTGCGACGCCTCGCCCGATGTGTTCCTGCGCTACTTTGCCAACACATCAATCGCAGCGGCTTGCGAGGCCTGGCTTGGGCCGAATTATCAAATGAGCGCACAAGTGAACCTCGTGCATCCGGGCGGCGCGGCACAGCAGGCGCACCGGGATTACCACCTCGGGTTCCAGACGGCAGAGCTCTCGGCCGCCTACCCCGCTCATGTCCACGACCTCTCGCCCGCGCTCACGCTGCAAGGGGCGGTGGCGCATTGCGACATGCCGATCGAGAGCGGGCCGACCAAGCTGCTGCCCTTCTCGCAGACATACCGGGCCGGCTATGCGGCGTGGCGGCGGGCGGATTTCCGGGCGCTGTTCGAAGAGCGTTGCGTGCAACTGCCGCTCGCCAAGGGCGACGCACTGTTCTTCAACCCGGCGGTGTTCCATGCGGCAGGGGCCAACACCAGCAGCGGCATCCACCGGATGGCCAATCTGCTGCAAGTCTCGTCCGCTTTCGGGCGCGCGATGGAGACGATCGACCGCAGGGGGATGAGCCTCGCGCTCTACCCCGTGGCGCAGGCGGCGCAGGCCGCGGGCAGCCTGACGGACAGCGAACTCGACGCCGCCATCGGGGCCTGCGCGGAAGGCTATTCCTTCCCCACCAACCTCGACCGGGATCCCCCCGTCGGCGGACTGGCGCCAGAGACTCAGGCCGCGCTGTTCAAACGGGCGCTGCGCGAAGGGATGAGCCAGTCAGACTTTGCCGCGGCGCTAGCGGCGCTGGCGGACAAGCAGCGGGCCTGACGATCAGCCGATCAGCATGGCCGCACAGGCGAGCGCCAGCATGACGCTCGTCACCGGGCCCCAAAGGCGGCGTTCCGGTGCCGATGGGGTGATCCAGTTGAGCACCACCGACAGCACCTGCACCGCGAGCGCGGTCCAGCCGGTCCAGACCGGCCAATAGGGCCACAGCCCCGCGCCCGACATGACGGCCAAGGCCATCGCCGCCAGCAGAAAGATCGACGCCGCCGCGGCCAGGCGGCCCGCCCGTGGCAAGGCTCCGGGATGGGTGCCGCCTTGGGTCAGCCGGCCCCAAGGCGCGCCGGCGATCAGGCAAATCTGAAATCCGATCACGGCCGCGCAAAACGCGGCATAGATCAGGGCAAGGGTCTGCGGCACGGTCATAGGTCCTCCAAAACGCAAAGGCCCCCGCAACCATATCGGGTTGCGGGGGCCTATCAAACCCGAAGGTCTGGCTTATCAGTCGTCAGAGCCTTTCAGCGCCGCGCCCAGAATGTCGCCAAGCGACGCACCGGAGTCGGACGAACCGAACTGCTCGACGGCTTCTTTCTCTTCGGCGATCTCGCGGGCCTTGATCGACAGACCCAGCTTGCGGGTCTTGCTGTCGACGTTGGTCACGCGAACGTCGACCTTGTCGCCCACGCCGAAACGCTCGGGGCGCTGCTCGGCACGGTCACGGGACAGGTCGGAGCGGCGGATGAAGGACTTCATGCCCTCGTATTCCACTTCGATGCCACCGTCTTCGATCTTGGTCACCGTGACGGTGATGATCGAACCGCGCTTCACGCCGCCAATGGCGTCGGCAAAGGGGTCGCCGTCCATGGCTTTGATCGAGAGCGAGATACGCTCCTTCTCGACGTCCACTTCGGAAACCTTGGCCTTGACCATGTCGCCCTTGCGGAAATCGCCGATGACGTCCTCGCCACGGCCTTCCCATGTCAGGTCGGACAGGTGAACCATGCCGTCGATGTCGCCTTCGAGGCCAACGAACAGACCGAACTCGGTGATGTTCTTGACTTCGCCTTCGACCTCGGTGCCCTCGGGATGGGTTTCTGCAAACACTTCCCACGGGTTGCGCATGGTCTGCTTGAGACCAAGGGAAACACGACGCTTGGCGCTGTCGATTTCCAGAACCATGACTTCGACTTCCTGAGAGGTCGACACGATCTTGCCGGGGTGCACGTTCTTCTTGGTCCAAGACATTTCGGACACGTGAACGAGGCCCTCGACGCCGGGCTCCAGCTCCACAAACGCACCGTAATCGGTGATGTTGGTGACGCGGCCAGTGTGCACGGACTCGAGCGGGAACTTCGCTTCGACGGCATCCCAAGGATCGTCCTGCAGCTGCTTCATGCCGAGGGAGATACGATGGGTTTCCTTGTTGATCTTGATGACCTGCACTTTGACAGTCTCACCAATGGCAAGGATTTCCGACGGATGGTTGACGCGACGCCAAGCCATGTCGGTGACGTGGAGCAAGCCGTCCACACCGCCCAGATCGACGAAGGCACCGTATTCGGTGATGTTCTTGACCACACCGTCGACCTCTTGGCCTTCGGACAGGTTGCCGATGACTTCGGCGCGCTGCTCGGCACGGGACTCTTCGAGGATCGCACGACGCGAGACAACGATATTGCCACGACGACGGTCCATCTTGAGGATCTGGAACGGCTGCTTGAGGCCCATCAGCGGGCCGGCATCGCGGACCGGACGGACATCGACCTGAGAGCCGGGCAGGAACGCAACAGCGCCGCCGAGGTCCACGGTGAAACCACCCTTCACGCGGCCAAAGATCGCGCCATCGACACGCTCTTCGTCGGCATAGGCCTTTTCCAGACGATCCCAGGCTTCCTCACGGCGGGCCATCTCGCGCGAGATGACGGCTTCGCCACGGGCGTTCTCGACCTGACGGAGGAACACTTCGACAGTGTCGCCAACGGACAGATCGGGGTTTTCACCGGGATTTGCGAATTCTTTGAGATCGATGCGGCCTTCCATCTTGTAGCCGACGTCGATGATGGCTTGGCCTGCCTCGATGGCGATGACCTTACCTTTGACAACAGACCCTTCGGCCGGTGTGTCCATTTCGAAGCTTTCGTTCAGGAGGGCTTCGAAATCCTCCATAGATGCGTTCTGAGCCAAGTGTATCGGTTCCTATACTAGCTTTATTCGGGCCATGTGGTTGTCTCCACAGGTCTTTGGGTTTCAGTTGGTCGAGGCGCTCTTGCGAGCTGTCAAACGAAAGAGGGCCGGTAGACACCGACCCTGCTCAAGTCTCACGACGCGCGCCTGTCTCGACGCTTCGACAGGGCGGCGTATAGGGTGTTTTCGGCTTATAAGCAAGGGTCGAGACAGCAATTGGCGACAGGGTAGGCGAGATGCTATCAAATGGCATGAGCCGCGGATGGATATTTTGGGCGATCTTCGCCGGTTGGGCCGGCCTGATGGGGCTGTCGGTCATCGTTCCGATGTCGACCGCACCCACGGATTTCGGTTTTACCAAAGGAATGAACAGGATCAGCCTGTTCTTTCAATATCAACTCGCCGCAACGGCGCTGGCGATCCTGCTGCTATTGCTGGCGCGGTCACAGACGACGCGGCTGCGGGTCTGGCTGGCGCGGCTTCCGGCGATCGTGGTGGCGCTGCAGGTGCTGGCGCTCGGGGCGCTGATCGGCTGGGCGCGATTCGGGCCGCACAATACCGGGCCGACCGACATCGGCCCGCCCGGCAGCGGGCCTGTCCAGACCGTTCCCAAGACCGAGGCAACCGACTAACAGGTCCGGACAGGCTCTGTGACTTAGCCGAGGAGCGGGTCTTCAAACCCAAGCACACGCGGCATGGTCAGCGCATCGGTCTCATATCCGGGGATCACCGGATCGACATGCATCGCATCGACGTCCAGCGCCACGCCGTTGGTGCCCCACACGGCGTCAACGTCGTATTGGCTCTCGCCCGGAATATCGTCGATCAAGAGATAGTCCGAGGTCTCCGGCGCTCTCTGGCTCTCGCCCGCGATGTCTCCGATCTTCAGATACTCGGATGTAGAGGTCTTGAATTCAAAGGTATCCATAAGCTTTCTCCTAATGGTTGGTCTCGAAACCAGCCGGAAATTGACTGGCAGGGCGAGTAAACCAACCACGGGTCACGGGCTGTAGTCCGGGATTCCCGACCGCATCGGGTGTTGACGCCGCGTCACCGGGCCGGGCGTTGCGCGGGTCGGCGGCATTTGGTGAATCCGCGATACCGAAAACGACACCGACCCAATTAGGCGATCCCGCTCAATAGGCGTTCACAGAGCCATACATCGCATTGCGGAAATCTTCTTCTGGCAGGCTCAAATGATAAATCTGGCCCCAGGAATACACCTTAAAGGAAAAATGACCGTCCTTGGCATTGCGGGGCGTACCGGGGTCACAGAGATAATCGCCCTCGTAAACGACCCAATGATTGCCAAAAATCTTCTCACCGATCCCGCGAAAGAACCCGTCGTCTTCGTCCTTCTTTTTGACGGCCCCCTTCAGCATGCTTGAATGCACGGCCAGGAAGGCAGCGCCCTGCGTGCCATAGGCCTCGCCGTCCATGCTGTGGCGATTATAGGCCACATCGGCATCCTCCAGCGCCTTGTGCTCGCCCACCGCATAGCAGCGATTGAAATCCACATGACCATATCCAAGGACCTCGGTGCACCAGTATTTCATGGCCGCGGCATTGGCGCCTTTCTCCTCGCCGTCGCCTTCCACATCGGTCAACAGGCCACGCGCAGACCGCAACGCGCCCATCACCATCCAGTCGATCTCGTCGATCTGGCCTCCGCCAACGCGGGCGAGGTTGGGCGAGGTCGACAGGAAATCAGACTGCGGGGTGATCGTCTCGCCAAACGTGCGAAACTTGCCCAGATGATACAGCTCATCCACGATCTTGATATAGACATCGGGGCGGGTTTTCGCCAGCCAATAGACAATCGACGCAGGGCCGCAAAACGCGGAGTTGATCTGATGCACCGCTCTAGGGTCCGACAACCGGTCGCGCAATTGCCCGGCCACCTTGGCGCGATCCAGCATCGGAAATTTGCTCGGGCGGCGGTCGGCTGCAAAACGCGAGACAGCCTGCTCCTGCGTCGCGGTCAACCGGTTGCGAAATCCGGGATAGGTCTTGCCCAAAACCACGGCATTGGTGCCCGCGCTCTGAATATCCGTCATCATCATCGCCGTCTCATCCGCCGGAACCACCGGTTTGGGCGGGGTCGACGTCAGATCGCGCTGAAAGAATTGAAAGCTCGACTTGCGGCCGTTCATCGCGGTCACAACGGCATTCAGATCTCCGGGTACACCGGGAAATTGCTCATGGATCGGGTTAGTTTCGCGCTTCAGCCCGCCATCGTTGTCCAGTTGGCGCACCGTATTGTGGCGAAACACATAGCGAAGATAATCGCCAAAATCGACCGCGGCATCGATGCCATCGTCCCAAAACCCCTTCAGCTCGTGGTGGATCGGCTTGGGATATCCGGCATCAACCTTGCCATCGGGAAAATCATAGCGCCAGACACGCCGCCCCTTCAGGAAATAGATCTTGTCAAAGTTGTAGCCGCCGCGCATCCGGTACGCGGCATCCAGATTATTGGGCACGCCGGTCCAGTTCGAAATGGCAAGGGGATACCCGTCATCAACAGCACCTTTCGCCGCATCAAATCGCCAATAAACAGAGCCTGCGAAAAAGTAATGCTTGCCATTCGGGGCAAGGACAGCGGCGTCAAACATCTCAAACACTCCTAGAAAATTCAACCACAGGATGTAGTTAGAGCCGTTTGGAAGGAAGTCCGGAATTCCACACCCGCGCGCACCCCGATACCTGACGGGTCGGCGCTTGATGTTGCGTAACCGGGTCGAAATTCGTTAATTCGGAATACCGAAGCCCATACCGACGTCAGACCGACGGGATGCCGCAAGGCAAATCGGGTCAGGTTCGCGCGCTGCGCGCCGCGTTAATCACCGCGATAGCTTGGTTAACGGCGGCCTCGATGGTCAGGTCGCTGGTATCGATCAGCACAGCATCCTCGGCCGCCACCATAGGTGCCTCGGCCCGCTCGCGGTCGCGGGTGTCGCGGGCAATGACATCGGCCAGAACACCCTCCAGCGTCACCTCGATCCCGTTGCCGGTCAGCTCCTTGAAACGGCGCTCGGCGCGGCACTCGGCGCTGGCGGTGACAAAGAGCTTGGCTTGGGCGTCCGGGCAGATCACCGTGCCAATGTCACGGCCATCCAGAACCGCCCCACCGGCGCGGGCGGCAAAGGCACGCTGGAAATCGACCAAGGCCGCACGAACCTCTGGGATCACGGCCACTTTGCTTGCATAATCAGCCACTTGCGGGGTGCGAAGGTCGCCAGCCTCAAGGTCTTGCGGCTGGAGCGTCTGCGCCGCTGCAACCGGCTCAGCCCCGTCGCGCACCTTGGCCCCCACGGCGCGATAGAGCAGCCCGGTGTCCAGATGGGCAAAGCCGAAATGGGCCGCGACCGCCTTGGAAATGGTGCCTTTTCCAGCAGCGGCAGGGCCATCTATCGCAACGGCAAAGCTCATACGTTCGACCTCGTGATGCTGGCCCCAAGTTCGGCCATCAGTGTCTCGAAAATCGGGAACGACGTGGCAATCGGGCCCGCATCGTCCACCGTGATCGGCTTGTTGGTGGCAAGGCCGAACACCAGGAACGACATCGCGATCCGGTGATCCAAACGGCTCTCGACAGTGACACCGCCAGGCACGTCGCCAAAGCCGCGCCCCTCCACGATCCACCAGTCCTCGCCCTCGTCCACGGTCACTCCCGCCGCCCGCAAACCGACGGCCATCGCGTCGATCCGGTCGCTTTCCTTGACGCGTAACTCCTTGACACCACGCATGATTGTCTGGCCCTTGGCAAAGGCGGCAACGACGCTCAAGACAGGGTATTCGTCGATCATGCTGGCGGCACGTTCGGGCGGCACCTCGATGCCCTGCATGTCGGGAGAAAACTTCGCACGCAGGTCCGCAACGGGCTCGCCACCCTCCTCGCGCGGGTTCTCAAACGTCAGGTCGGCACCCATCTCTTGCAGCGTGTAGAACAGGCCCGCGCGGGTCGGGTTCAACCCGATATTCGGGACCAGAACGTCCGACCCCTCCACGAGCAAAGCCGCGCAGACGGGAAACGCCGCCGAGGACGGATCACGCGGCACGACGATGTGCTGCGGACGTAATTCGGGCTGGCCGGTCAGCGTGATGACGCGGCCCTCCGGCGTGGTCTCGACGGAAATCTCGGCACCAAATCCGGCCAGCATGCGCTCGGAATGGTCGCGGGTGGCTTCCTTCTCGATGACAACGGTCTGACCGGGGGCATTTAACCCGGCAAGAAGCACCGCAGACTTCACCTGCGCCGAGGGCACGGGGGTGGTGTAACGGGCCGGCACGGGTTCCTTTGCACCCACCAGCGTCATCGGCAAACGGCCACCCTGACGGCCATAGGCCTGCGTGCCAAACAGCGCCAAAGGGTCGGTCACACGGCCCATCGGGCGGCCATTCAACGAGGCGTCGCCGGTGAAGGTCGCGGTGATCGGCGAGGTCGCCATCGCACCCATAATAAGGCGAACGCCGGTGCCGGAATTGCCGCAATCGATCACGCTCTCGGGTTCGGAAAATCCGCCAACGCCCACGCCATGAACAGACCATTCGCCGCCGCCATGATCATTGACTTCGGCCCCGAACGCCTGCATCGCCTTGCCGGTATCGAGCACGTCCTGCCCCTCCAGCAATCCCACGATCCGAGTCTCACCGACGCTAAGCGCCCCGAGAATCAGCGACCTGTGGGAAATCGACTTGTCCCCCGGCACATTGGCCACGCCTTTCAGCGTTGGTCCCTTGCGGGACGTCATCGGGATCGGGGCACCATGACCAGACATTCGCTCTTCCTTCCGCTCGGGCTCCTAGCGGCCCAATGCTTCTTTTGGCCTCAAATACGGAAAATGCCAACGGCTACGGCTTGCGAAAGGTCAGATAATGGGGGCTGCGGCCCTCACGAAGCGCCTTCTGCTCATAGCGGGTCGACAGCCAGTCGGGCCAGGCCTCGTCCGTCGGCCCCTTCTCAAGCACGAAACCGGCGGGAGGGACCTCCTCCAGCGTCTGGCGAACGTAGTCGGGGATATCGGTCGCCACCCGGAATTCGGCGCCCGGAGCAAGGACGCGAAACAACGCGGCCAGATACTCGGGCGTGACGAACCTGCGGCGGTGATGGCGGGCTTTTGGCCAAGGGTCGGGATAGTTCAGGAAGGCTTTTTCGATGCTGGCATCGGGCAGCACGTCAAAGACATCGCGGACATCTCCGGGATGCACCGCCAGATTTGTGACGCCGGCCGCTTCGATCTTGCCGAGCAGCATCGCGACGCCGTTCACGAACGGCTCCGCCCCCAGAATGGCCACGTCGGGATAGGTGGCAGCCATATGCACCAGATGCTCACCGCCGCCGAATCCAATCTCGAGCCAGACGGGGCGATCGCCAAACCGGGCCTTGAGATCGAGCGGGATCAGATCCGGATTGGCCTCACGGCCGATCGGACCGGGCGACAATTCCTCGAGGTCGCGCTCAAGGCGGACGACCTGCGCGGCGTTGAGGGTCTTGCCCTTGATACGGCCATAGAAGTTGCGCCAGGGAGTGCCGTCGGGATGAATGCGTCTGTCTGTCATGGCGAGGCACCTAGCAAGGTCGCGCCGGCGAGACAATGGGCAAGGAATGGCGGGCCGATCCGAAGCCTGCTCCACAGCTCATGGCCGCGAAACAGGCCGGTTCGGCCCGCCGGTCGCCCTAGATGCCGCGCTTCAGAGCGTCGGCCAGATCGGTGCGCTCCCACGAGAAGCCGCCGTCGGCTTCCGGCTCACGGCCGAAATGACCATAGGCCGCGGTGCGCTGATAGATCGGCTTGTTCAGGCCCAGATGCTGGCGAATGCCGCGCGGCGTCAGGTCCATCGCCTGATCGATGGCCCGCTCGATCGCGGCCGGATCGACTTCACCGGTGCCATGCGTATCGGCATAGATCGACAGCGGGTGCGACACGCCGATCGCATAGCTCAGCTGGATCGTGCAGCGCTCGGCCAGCCCGGCCGCAACCACGTTCTTGGCCAGATAGCGGGCGGCATAGGCGGCCGACCGGTCGACCTTGGTCGGATCCTTGCCCGAGAACGCACCGCCACCATGCGGCGCGGCGCCGCCATAGGTGTCCACGATGATCTTGCGGCCGGTGAGACCCGCGTCGCCATCGGGGCCGCCAATGACGAATTTGCCCGTCGGGTTGACGTGCCAAACGGTATCGGACGTCAGCCAGCCCTCTGGCAGGACTTCGGTGATGTAGGGCTCGACCATCGCCCGGATGTCGGCAGAGGTCAGGTCGGGATCCAGATGCTGGGTGCTCAGCACGACGGACGAGACGCCAACCGGCTTGCCACCGCGATAGATCACCGAAAGCTGGCTCTTGGCATCGGGGCCGAGATTGGGCTCTGTGCCATCCTTGCGGACTTCGGCCAGACGGCGCAGGATCGCGTGGCTGAACTGGATCGGCGCGGGCATGAGCGCATCGGTCTCGGTTGTGGCATAGCCGAACATGATGCCCTGATCGCCAGCGCCTTCGTCCTTTTCGGCAGCCGCATCGACACCCTGCGCAATATGGGCGGACTGCTCGTGCAGGAGGTTCGTGATCTCGCAGGTTGCGTGATGGAACTTGTCCTGCTCGTATCCGATGCCCTTGATGCAGTCGCGGGTAATGTCCTCGACCTTGCCCATGAACTCCTGAAGCCGGTTCTGGTCGGACAATCCGACCTCGCCGCCGATCACGACCCGATTGGTCGTCGCAAAGGTTTCGCAGGCAACGCGTGCCTCCGGCTCTTCGGCGAGAAAGGCATCGAGAATGGCATCCGAGATCTGGTCGCAGACCTTGTCGGGATGGCCCTCGGACACAGATTCAGACGTGAAAATATAGTCTTTCCGAGACATCGGGTTAGTCATGGGGAACGCTCCAATTAAAAAATGACCGTCACGTCAGGAAGCCGTTGTGACAGCGATACCGTCTCGCCTATGCGGCCCTCCTGATCGGGTCAACTCCTAATCGGTGGCGGTGCAGCCATAGCCCCAGAAACAAGATGAATAGCAACACTATAGCGGGCCAATCGCCAAGTTTTGTGTAGATTGTTGGCGGTTTCGCTTCCGGCAACGGCACGTCGAGCGCGCCCGACAGGTTCAGCGGCAGCTGGCCAAGCACGCGGCCATGCGGATCGATCAGGCCCGAAATCCCGGTGTTCGCCACCCGGACAAGTGGCAGCCCCTGCTCGATGGCGCGCAATCGGGCCTGGGCAAAATGCTGCTCCGGGCCGGCCCAGTTGCCAAACCACGCATCGTTGGTGATCAGGATCAACAGGCGGGGGCGTTCCGGGGCGTCGTTGACCTCTTCGGGGAATATCCCCTCATAGCATATCAAGGGCATCGCCGGGCCGAGACCGGGGATCGTGACCAGCCCCGGCCCCTCGCCCGCGGAATAGCCGCCGCCCTGACTTGCCGCCAATCCGCGTATGCCAAACCGCGCCGCCAACTCGCCAAGCGGCACGTATTCGCCGAAGGGGACGAGATGCCATTTGTCGTAAATATCGGTGACTGCCCCGGTCCGGTCCACCACGACCATGCTGTTGAAATAGCGCGACGCATCCCTGCGCAGGATGCCCAGGGCGACGGGGGCGCCCCGTGCCGCCACGGCCACGTCACGCAGCACGTCTTCGGAATATTCCAGCAGCCATTGCACCGACGTTTCCGGCCAGACCACCAGATCGGGCACCCGGTCCGGGTCGGCATTGTCGCCACCCGCGGTCGTTAACTGAAGCTGGCGTTGGAACAGGGTCTCGGCCATGCCCGGATCCCATTTGGAATCCTGCCGGGCATTGGGCTGCACCAGCCGGACAACCGGCGCACCGGCCTCGATCTGCGCCTGAACATCGGCCCCCGGTCCCGGCTCCAGAACCAGCCACCCGAGGCCCAACAGCACCAGCGGGGCAGCGAGCCACAGTTTGCGGGGCCAAAGGCTTACTGCGCAGGCCGGCACTGCGAGGGTCAGCAGGCTCAGGCCATGCGGCCCGACATAGGAGGCAATCTGTACCATCGGCGTATCCAGCCAGATGTGCCCAAGCAGGGCCCAGGGAAAGCCCGTCATCACCAGCGAGCGGGTGAGCTCGGCAAGGCCGAGCCCCGCGACGATCGCCCAAGGGTGCGCCCTGCCCCGGCCCAAAGCGGCGGCTATCCCGCCGGCGGCGGCCCAAAACAGAGCCATGCCAAGCGCCATGAAGACAAGCGCAAAGGGCGCCATCCAGCCATGCCGGGCGATATCGATCAGAAACGGCTGCACGATCCAGTGCAGGGTCAGCGCGAAATAGCCGGCGCCAAACGCCCAGCCCGCAAAGGCGGCACGCTTCCAGCCCGCCTCCGCAGCCATGAACAACATCACGGCAACAAGCGCCACAAGGGTCAGGGGCCAGAGGCCCCACGGCGATTGGCCCAAGCCCGCCACGGCCCCGACCGCGGCATAGGCCAGAAACCGCAACGGCCAGCCCAAACCTGCCAAGGCAGGGCTGGGTTCAGGCATCGCCGGTCTGGTCGGTGGGTGTCAGCCTGACGCGCATCCGCTTGATCCTGCGGGGATCGGCGTCGATCACCTCGAACTCGGGACCATCCGGGTGCCGAATAACCTCGCCACGCGCCGGCACATGTCCGGCGAGCATGAAGACGAGACCGCCAAGGGTGTCTACCTCTTCCTCGTCTATCTCGTCGTGGCTGGTCAGATCCATGCCGATTTCGGCCTCGAACTCGTCGAGCGGGGTCTTTGCCAGCGCCAGCCAGACGCCGGGCTTTTCCGCCAGATACGAGACGGCCTCGTCGACGTCGTGCTCGTCTTCGATCTCGCCGACGACCTGTTCGATCAGATCCTCGATGGTCACGAGACCATCGGTTCCGCCGTACTCATCGATCACCAAGGCCATGTGAATACGCTCTGCCTGCATCTTTTGCAGCAAGACACCCAGCGGCATCGACGGCGGCACATAGAGCAGCGGGCGGAGCATATTGCGCAGATCGAATTCCTCGCTATTGCCGTTAAAGCCATAGCGGAGCGCGAAATCCTTGAGATTGACGAGGCCGACCGGCGTATCCAGCGTGCCGTCGAAAACCGGCAAACGGGTCAGGCCGCTCTCGCGAAAAACTTTCACCAGTTCCTCGCGATCCTGCACCACGGGAACAGCGACGATATCGGCTTTCGGGATCAGGACGTCTTCGACGCGCATCCGGCGCAAATTCAACATACCGGGCCGGGTCTGCACGGACACCGAGTCGCGAGGGTTGCTCTGATCTTCTTTCAATGTCTGACCGCTTCCGCCAAACGACTGAAATACCTTGCTAAAAAATCCGCGGCTTTGGCCCGATTGGGCATCTGCGGGGAGGTCTTGTAGCGCGCGACGCGCGGCACTTATCGACCCTTCACTGGTCTCGGTCATTGTCTCCTTCCATCGCGGGACGATCCCCGCAGGTCACTCTGATACTCTATATGGGTCCGCTATTCCCATTTTTCCAAGTATCTCCGTCTCAATACCTTCCATCAGGGTGGCATCTGCGTCACGCTCGTGGTCATAGCCGAGCAAATGTAACACTCCGTGAACGATCAGATGGGCCGCGTGATGATGCAGGGTTCTGCCTGCGGCGGCGGCCTCGGCGGCGCAGATCTCATAGGCAATCGCGATGTCGCCGAGCACCACCGGCTCGCCCGGTGCGGCACGAGGCAAATCCGGCCGGGCCCCGTCCCTCTCGGCACCGCGCTCCTCGTCGGGCCAGCTGAGCACATTCGTAGGCTGAGGCTTGCCGCGGAAATCGGCGTTCAGCGCAGCTATGCGGGCGTCGTTGCAGCCCAGAACGCTGACCTCGACCTTGCCCTTGAGGCCTACGTTGGCCAGGACCGCCTTGATCGCGGTCACGGCAATCTTTTCCAGGCCAAGATCGGCCCAGCGGCGGTCTTCGATCAGTATATCGGCCTCGACAGTCATACCCCGGCCCGAAATATCTTCATGCTGCGCATTTTGTCCCCACATCCCGAACACCGCCCCAAAACGGTGCGGTCACGATGCGCCTTATACCGCGTTCCGCCCGCATCCCAGAGGTTTTGCGTGCGACCGCAGGTCTTGCATTGAATTGACCACTTGCGGGTCTCTGCCTCGACCTCCTCCAAGGATGGAGGCGTGAGCTTCGACCGCATCCATTGGCCAAGGGTAGCCATGGGTCAGACTTCGGCTTCGTAGGCTTCGATGATGGCGGCAACCAACGGGTGACGCACCACGTCCTTGGAGCTGAAGTAGCTGAAGCTGATCTGCGGGATCGTGCGCAGAAGGCGTTCGGCATCGGCAAGGCCGGATGTCACACCGCGCGGCAAATCCACCTGCGTGCGGTCGCCGGTAATGACCATGCGACTGCCCTCGCCCAGACGGGTCAGAAACATCTTCATCTGCATCGAGGTCGCGTTCTGCGCCTCGTCGAGCACCACGAAGGCCCGCGAAAGCGTGCGGCCGCGCATGAAGGCCAAGGGCGCGATCTCGATGACCTTCTCTTCGATCATCTTGGCCATCTGCTTGCCCGGCAGGAAATCGTTCAGCGCGTCATAGAGCGGCTGCATGTAAGGATCGACCTTGTCCTTCATGTCACCGGGCAGATAGCCGAGCTTTTCGCCGGCCTCGACGGCAGGACGGCTCAGGATGATCTTGTCGACATGGCCACCCAGAAACATCGACACGCCGACGGCGACGGCGAGATAGGTCTTGCCGGTCCCGGCAGGGCCGATGCCAAAGGCCAGTTCCTTGTTGAAAAGGGCTTGCACATAGGCCTTCTGAGCCTCGGTGCGCGGCTCGACGAGCTTCTTGCGGGTCTTGATCTCGATGCGGGTCGGCTCGCCCTTGAACAGTTCGATCTGGTCGCCGCCCTCGGGGCCACCACGCTCGATCGGCCCAAGGCGAAGCTCGCGGTCGATATCGGCGGTCTCCAGCGGCTTGCCCGCCTCCAGCCGCTCGTACAAGGCGCGCAACACCTCGGCGGCCTGCTCACGGGGTTCGGCGGCTCCGATGACCACAAGGCGATTGCCCCGGCGCAGGATCTGCACACCAAGCTTCTCCTCAAGGGCGCTCAGGTTGCGATCATACTCTCCGCACAAGTCGATCAGCAGAAAATTGTTCGGAAATTCCAAAGCTGTTTCGGTGGACTCGGTCACATTGGCGGGGGGCAATGTTGTTATGGCCAATAACTGCTCCTGTGAGGTTCTGTTTTATTGAATGGTGACAACTTGCGTCGACCGGCGCAAGCCTTGGTTATCCGAACTGTATCACAACAACGTAAAAGGCCGCGGACATCGCCGCGGCCTTGGATATTTTGTGCATTCGGCAAACCGCTCAGAGCGGATCGGGAATGAACGTGCCCTGCTGGAACGGCCCGACAACTTCTGTCGGCAGCGCGACACCCGAGCAGACCGGACGGCCATCCGGCGTCAGACGCTCGGACAGATAGCCCTCGACGCCATCGTCGATGATCCAGTGGTCACAGCCATTCGGGTCGACCCAGATACCGGCGACAAGCGTGCTCAGGTGGTGGGCGTTGACGCCCCGGTCGACAGTCTTGTCGGGCCCGATGCTCGTGCAGGCGCCAAGGCTGGCGGTCGCACCAAGGATGATCAGTGTTTTCAATGCGGTCATATCCATCATCCCCTTAGCGCAGGCAGTAAATTTCGACGCGACGGTTTTGTGCCATCCCGCCGTGCGGGGTGTCGTTGGCGGCCCGCGGCTGACGCTCGCCAAAGCCACGCACATCCACCACCCGCGCGCCGATGCCCTGAGCGACGGCAGCCACCGCGTTTGCACGGTTCTGCGACAGGCGCATGTTGTATTCGTCGGAGGCGCGGCTGTCGGTGTGGCCATAGATCAGGAAACCGTAGGCGTTGGCCTGACGGAAGAAGTTCTCCAGCACCTGGCGGTTGTGGGCGCTGATGTTGTAGCGATCCGTCGCGAACAGCTGATCGGTGGGCATGATCCCGCAAATCTCGCTCCGGCGGCAGACCGGACGACCATCGCGGGTGCGATGCGGCGACATGAAGCCCTCGGCGCCGTCGTCCATCACCCAGTGCTCGCATCCATCGGGATCGATCCAGATACCGGGAATATACTGCTGGTTCCCCGAATCCTGCGCGACCGCAGGCGCCGTGAGCGCAACCGTACCCATTGCAACAATTGCCAACCCACTCAGGGCAGCACGAATTACGTTCGTGATTTTTTCAGCCACGGCCGATCGTCCTTTGCCAGTCACTACATCCCCCCGGGCACACTACACCGCCCACGTTGTTCTTCTATCTGCATCACATTGTTAGCTAAATTCAGCCTTAATGAAAGCAGAAATCGCCACATATTGTAGCTGATGCCGCAACAGTCACATATTGAGGGCCACAATTAGGCCACTAAATTGCCACATTTCGAGACGTTGCAGAAAAACCGGGCGATCAGCCGATCAACTCCGCCGTCAAGGAGTTCGGCGCCGTCGCGGTCACTCGAACCTTGCGAATCTGGCCGCGGAGGTCTTCGTCCGACATGGCGTGAACGGCGTGGAGATGCTCGGATTTCCCGCCCCACTGGCCGGGATTCCGACCCGGCTTTTCGAACAATACGGTCGTGGTCTGGCCCACCATGGCGTCCTGACGTTCGCGCTGCTGGCGGGTGATCAGGGCTTGCAGGGTTTGCAGGCGGGCATCCATGACCTCGGCATCGACCTCGGCGCGCTCGGCGGCCGGGGTGCCCGGGCGGGCGGAATATTTGAACGAATAGGCCGCGCCGTAGCCGACAGCCTCGACCAGCGCCATCGTGGCGTCAAAATCGGCATCGGTCTCGCCGGGGAAACCGACGATGAAATCGGAGGTCAGCAGGATATCGGGGCGGGCCGCGCGGATACGCTCGATCAGGCGCAGATACTGCTCGGCCGTGTGTTTGCGGTTCATCGCCTTGAGGATCTTGTCGGAGCCCGATTGCACCGGCAGATGCAGATAGGGCATCAACTTGGGCTCGTTGCCATGGGCCGCGATCAGGGCGTCGTCCATGTCGTTGGGATGGCTGGTGGTATAGCGGATGCGGTCGAGCCCATCGATGGCCGCCAGTTGGCCGACAAGGCCGGCAAGCCCGCCCTCGGCACCGTGATAGGCATTCACGTTCTGCCCCAGCAAGGTGATGTCGCGGACCCCGGCCTCAACAAGGCCACGGGCTTCCGTCACGATCCGGTCTGCAGGGCGGCTGACCTCGGAGCCGCGGGTATAGGGCACCACGCAAAAGGCGCAGAACTTGTCGCAACCCTCCTGCACGGTCAGAAATGCGGTGGGGCCGCGCTTTGCCTTGGACCGGGCGGCCAGAATGTCGAATTTGTCCTCTTCGGGAAAATCGGTGTCGACGACGCGGCCACCGGCCTGCACCGCCCGCTCCATCGCAGGCAGTCGGTGATAGCTCTGCGGCCCCACGACTAGGTCGACGACGGGCATCCGGCGGATGATCTCGTCGCCCTCGGCCTGCGCAACACAGCCGGTGACCCCGATCTTGAGATTGGGATTGTCCAGTTTCAGCGCCTTGAGACGGCCCAAATCCGAATAGAGCTTCTCGGCTGCCTTTTCGCGGATGTGACAGGTATTGAGCAGCACCATATCCGCATCTTCGGCCCGATCCGTCTGCACATAGCCCTCGCCGCCCATCGCCTCGGCCATGCGCTCGCTGTCATAGACATTCATCTGGCAGCCATAGGTCTTGATGAACAGTTTCTTCGGGGCGGAGGTCATGTCAGCGTCCTTGCCGGAGGGAATGGGGCGGGTTTCGTCAGTGCACGCGTCTATCCGGGCCGGGGCAGACTTGCAATGAAAACGGATTTAACCGAATCTTGGCACGCAAGCTGTCCAAATCACCTCTTCCAACCGCAAGGCCCCGATGATGCTGTATTTCGAGTCGCTTGAGACATTCCTGAACGCCGGGCGCGACACCCTGCTCAAGGGACCGATCGGACTGATCTTCGTCGAGGACCAGATCGAGGTCGAAACGACGATCCGGCACCACCTCGATCTGGGGTTTCGCAAGCTCGTCGTGCTTGCGATGCCGGATGTCACCATCTCTCAGGGGCTTGGCGACCGGGTCGTGCGCGTCGACTACGACGTCAAGGCCGACAGAGCCGTTTGCGACGCAGTCAACAGCGTCATCCGGGTCAGCCCCGGAACGTGGTTCTACTACTGCTACAACGCCGAATACCTGTTTTACCCCTTCTGCGAACACCGCAGCGTGGGAGAGATGACGGTCTTCAGCACCGAAGAACGGCGCGAAAGCATTTTGACCTATGTCATCGACCTCTACGCAGGCGACCTCTGGGAGCATCCGAACGCCGTCTCCATCGACGATGCCCATCTGGACAAATCCGGCTATTACGCCTTGGCCCGCGCAAACCCGGAAACCAACCACCCCGAAGAGCGCCAGTTGAATTTCTTTGGCGGGCTGCGCTGGCGGTTCGAGGAACACGTGCCACAGGCCCGGCGCAGGATCGACAGGATCGGGCTGTTCAAGGCCAAGCCGGGCTTGGAACTGCGCCCCGATCACACCTTCAACGAGCCGGAATACAACACCTATTCCTGCCCCTGGCACAATAATCTGACCGCGTCGATTTGCTCGTTCCGAACGGCCAAGGCGCTCAAACGCAATCCGGGATCGACTTTCGACATCGAAACCTTCCGCTGGCACAACTCCGCGCCCTTTGACTGGCACTCGCAGCAATTGCTCGATTTGGGCCTGATGGAACCGGGGCAGTGGTTTTGACCGAGACCGCGGGAACGGGCAGGTCTGCTGCGATCCGGGATCAGGACAACGCCATCGGCTCCGACGATCGGCTCAAGCAGGCGTCGCCATCGCGATGAATGGAGCTTGCCGGCCAGTGCCGGGGGTCCGTCACCAGACCGGCCCGAACCGGGGCCATCAAGGCATAGGCGCGATGCAGGGCCAAATCCGCATCGTCCTGAATGCAATGCTCCCAGAACCGGCGCTGCCAAATCCCCTTTTCGCCACGGGCCAGCTGACCGGGGCTGACGTAGTCGGGCCGATCCACATGCCGCGAGAACGTCGATTTGATCTGCCGCCAGCGCGCGGAATAGTCGGTGTCACCGGGCGGCAACCGCCAGATCATATGAAGATGGTCCGGCAGTATGACCGCCGTATCGATCTCGAACGGGCGATGGGCCATGCAGGAGCGCACGGAACTGCGCAGCAGATCGAGCTTGTCGAGAAGCAGGCTCGATCCGCGATCCTGAAGCCTGACCGTAAAGAAATAGGTCCCGCCGGGGATGTGAAGGCGTGTGTATCTTGTCATGCACCAAGCGTGACTCAGGTTTGGTTAATGGCGCGTTAAGCGCCAAGCGAACCTTGCCATACGGCCGGGTGGCTTCAGGTGCGGCGCAACCGGATCACGACGTCGACGGATGTCATCACGGCGCCATCGGGCACGCCGGGCAGTCGCCGGATCTCGAGCTCGGAGGCCGGGGCATCGGTCAGGGTGGCGCTGTCTTCCCAATAGAAATGCGGATGGTCGGTGATGTTGGTGTCGAAATAGCTTTTCGAACCATCGACCGTGATCTCGCGCATCAATCCCGCCTCGCAAAAGGCGCGGAGCGTATTGTAGACGGTCGCGAGAGAAACCTTCTCCGCCCCGTCCGCCGCCGCCTCGAACAGGCTTTCCGCGGTCACGTGACGGTCGCCACCGTCGCCTACCAGCAGCGCCGCAAGGGCAAGCCGCTGACGGGTCGGGCGCAGCCCCGCCCCTGCCAACCAGGTGCTTGCACGGTCTGTCTGAAGTGCAGTCATTTGCGGCTCACTCGTCCCATGTGCCAAGGATATGGAAGAAATGCACCGGAATTCAATGGAAAACGCCAATCCGGCTCCATCTTCGGGCGCAGAGCACCCCGGCCGTCACACTTGCGCCGCGTCATTTCCGGATGCTAGACGATCCCCAACCGAAATCAGACAAGCGGAAGAAGCTCTATGGCTCAATACCCAGACCATTTCGACAAGGACGGACTTCTGAAATGCGCCCGTGGCGAATTGTTTGGGCCGGGCAATGCGCAATTGCCCGAACCGCCGATGCTCATGATGGACCGGATCACGGAAATCAGCAGTGATGGCGGCGCCAATGGCAAGGGGCACGTCGTCGCAGAATTCGACATCAATCCGGACCTTTGGTTCTTCAAATGCCATTTCCCCGGCAACCCGGTGATGCCCGGTTGCCTGGGGCTGGACGGGCTCTGGCAATTGACCGGGTTCAACCTTGGCTGGCGCGGCTGGCAGGGTCAGGGCTTTGCGCTCGGCGTCGGCGAGGTCAAGCTGACCGGCATGGTCACCCCCTCCCGGACCATGATCACCTACTATGTCGATTTCACGCGGGTCATCGACCGGCGGCTGAAGATGGGCGTGGCCGATGGCCGGGTCGAGGCGGACGGCGAAGTGATCTATCAGGTCAAGGACATGAAGGTCGGCCTCGCGGCTGCCGACGCCGAAGGCTGAGAACCGAGCGCGGCGCAGGGCCGATCGGTCCATTGTCAGGCGGCCGGCAGGGTGGCGCACCACGCGGCGCCGCTCCGGCAGGCTTCGGGTGACATAGTCATCGTCGATGCGGCACGGCAGAGCCGGCAGCATCCCTCCTGCGGCCTTTCGTCTTGCGTCGAAGCAACTCCACACACTACAAAGTCCGGACCAATTGGAAGGAATGCCGTCTATGCGTCGCGTTGTCGTCACCGGAATGGGGATCGTCTCCCCCATCGGAAACAACACATCCGAAGTGGCCGAAGCGCTGAAAGCTGGGCGCTCCGGGGTCGAAAGCTCCGAGGAAATGATCGAATACGGCTTTCGGAGCCAGATCGCGGGCACGCTCAAGATCAATCCGGCGGAGCTGATCGACAAACGACGGATGCGGTTCATGGGGCCGGGGGCGGCCTATGCCTATCTGGCGATGGAACAGGCGATTGCCGATGCAGGGCTCAGCGAAGCCGAGATCAGCCATCCCCGCACCGGCCTGATCGCAGGCTCTGGCGGCCCGTCGACATCCAACCTTTTCGCCGCCCACCAGATCGTACTCAAGAACATGAGCCCCAAGCGGATCGGGCCGCTCATGGTGCCGCGCGGCATGTCCTCGACGGTCAGCGCGAATCTGGCAACTTCGTTCCAGATCAAGGGGATCAACTATTCGATCACCTCGGCCTGCTCGACCTCGCTGCATTGCATCGGCGCGGCCGCCGAACAGATCATGATGGGCAAGCAGGACGTCATGTTCGCGGGCGGCGGTGAAGAACTCGACTGGACGCTGTCGTGCCTCTTCGACGCGATGGGCGCGATGTCTTCCAAGTATAACGACCAACCGACCAAAGCCTCCCGGGCATTCGACGCAGGGCGCGACGGCTTTGTCATCGCAGGCGGCGGCGGCATGGTGGTGCTCGAAGATCTCGAACGGGCGCAGGCCCGCGGGGCCACGATCTACGCCGAGGTCACCGGCTTTGCGGCCACCTCGGACGGGCATGACATGGTCGCCCCGTCAGGCGAAGGCGGCGAGCGGGCGATGCGTCTCGCGCTCGACACCCTGCCCGAAGGCCGCAAGGTCAGCTACATCAACGCCCACGGCACCTCGACCCCGGTCGGTGACGTCGGCGAGGTTGAAGCCGTCCGCCGGGTCTTTGGCGAAGGCCAGACCCCGCCGATCAGCTCGACCAAGTCGATGACCGGCCACAGCCAAGGGGCCACAGGGGCCTCTGAGGCGATCTATTGCCTGCTGATGCTGCGCGACGACTTCATCGCGCCGTCGATCAACGTCGAAAACCTCGACCCGGCCCTCGATCCCGCCGAAATCGCCACCAGCCTCGTGGAGAACGCCGGGCTAGACACGGTGATGACCAACAGCTTCGGCTTTGGCGGCACCAACGGGTCGATGCTGCTGTCACGGTTCACGGATTAAGAGCGAGGAACAGGCCATGACCATTTCACTGAGCGGCAAGCGCGGGCTGATCATGGGGGTGGCAAACGAACGCTCCATCGCGTGGGGGATCGCCAAGGCGATGCACGAGGCGGGCGCGGAACTGGCGTTTTCCTATCAGGGCGATGCCTTCGGCAAGCGGGTCGAGCCGCTGGCGGCCTCGCTCGGCTCCGACACCCTGATCGACGTCGATGTCACGGACGACGCCTCTCTCGATCTGGCGTTCCAGACGCTCAAGGACAAATGGGGGACGATTGATTTCATCGTCCACGCCATCGCCTATTCCGACAAGAACGAGCTCAGCGGCCGGATCGTGAACACCAGCCGCGACAACTTCAGCCGATCGCTGTCGATCTCGTGCTACTCTTTGATCGACGTGTCGCGGCGGGCATCCGAGCTGATGCCGAACGGCGGCACGATCCTGACGCTGACCTATCAGGGGTCCAATCGGGTCACGCCGTTCTACAACGTCATGGGTGTGGCCAAGGCGGCGCTGGAATCGGCCGTGCGTTATCTGGCCAACGACCTTGGCCCTGACGGCATCCGGGTCAACGCCATCTCGCCGGGGCCGATGAAAACGCTTGCAGGGGCGGCCATCGGCGGCGCGCGCAAGACCTTCCGGCATACCGACATGAACGCCCCGATGCGGTCGAACGCGACGCTGGAGGCCGTCGGCGGCACGGCGGTCTATCTCGCCTCCGACGCAGGCGCCTGCACCACCGGCGAGATCATCCGCGTCGATGGCGGCTATCACGTTCTGGGCATGCCGCAGAGCGAGAACATCTAGGCGGCGCCCGGCCTCACCCCGCTGACCGGCTCCGCCGGATCAAGGGCTGAAAGAACATGTAAAGCCCCGTGACCAGCATCACGAACAACAGCGGCAATGGCGAATAGGTGATGGCCGCCGGTACCGGGCCCAATGCCATCGCCACGAAGTTGGCAATCACTGTCAGAGTGAACGCAATCGACGTCCATCGGTGTATCTGTCGGATCATGTCTTTCTCCCTCCGATCGGTTGCTGTTGTCAGTCGGTCTTGGCCACGACGGCTTCCAAGGCGTCGAACATCTTGGCCCAGCCGTAGATCGCACCGCGATAGCTCTGCTCCTGATCGGGCAGGAATCCCGCTTGCTCCATTCGCAAATGTGTGCCCGACCCGTCCGGGCGCAGCGAGAACGTGACGACGCTATCAAGGCCCATGGCCCGCCAGGTGTAGGACAGCGTCCGTTCCGGCTCGATCTCGATCACGGTGCAGTCGACAGCGCCCCAATCGCCAGTCAGGGTGAAATCGCGCCCGACTTCGGGGGCGAAGTCGGACTTCATTAGCCATTCCGCCATCAAATGCGGTTGGGTCAAGGCCCGCCACAATCTGGCCGGCGGATAGGGAAACGTGCGTTCGATCACGACCGAGCGTGTCTCGGGAACAGGGGTTGTCATTGGTCCATCCTCGCCAGCAGGTTTTCAAGATCGTCGAAACGGGATTGCCAGAACGCCGACATCTCGCGGGTCCAGTCCGCCAGCGGAGCAAGCCCCTCGGCGCGTGCGGTGTAGTGGGTTTGGCGCCCGGCGGGGCGGGCGGTGACAAGGCCCGCGTTCTTGAGGGCCGCGAGGTGTTTCGACACCGCCGGTTGCGACACCCCCGCTTGGGCCGTCAGGGCAGCAACGGTCTGCGCCCCGTCGCGGCACAACTGCTCGAAAATGCCCCGCCGGGTCGGATCGCCAAGGGCGCGAAACAGGTCGTCTCTGGACGAAGTGTCGATCATTCATAGCCCCACGGTTATGGATTATTCATAACCCCGCAGCTATCAATCGGTCAATACGGATATTTCTTGACCGGCTCGGGGACGAGGCGCAGCATCTCTGAAATGTCGCAAGGATTCGGAGCAAGCCATGCCCAGAATGATTTTCGTCAACCTGCCGATCACGGATCTGAAACGATCCCGTGCGTTCTACACCGCCGTCGGATTCAGCATCAACGAGCAATTCAGCGATGAGCACGGCGCTTGCGTCGTCATATCGGACTCGATCTATGCAATGATCCTGACGCAAGAGAAATTCGCGGGCTTCGCGTCGATGCCGGTTGGCGATGCCAGCAAGGAATGCCAGCATATGCTGGCGCTCTCCTGTGACAGCAAGGGCGACGTCGATGCCATGATGGAGGCCGGTCTTGCCAACGGCGGGTCAGAGCCGACCCCGGCGCGCGATCTCGGCTTCATGTATTCACGCGCTCTGGCGGATCCAGACGGGCACATCTGGGAGCCGTTCTGGATGGACCCCGCCGCCGCAGCGGAGGGGCCACCCGATATGGAGGATTAGGCGGCGTCGACGCCGACCAATTCGATCTGAAAGGTCAAGTCCTTGCCGGCCAGCGGATGGTTGGCATCCAGAACGACGGTCTCTTCGCTGACCTCGACAACAGTGACGGGGATCACCTGGCCGGTCTGGGTTTGCATCTGCAATTGCAGACCCGGCTCGACGGGGAGCTCGGCCGGGATCGTCTCACGCGGGACGTCCTGACGGGCTTCGGGGTTGGCTTCGCCGTAGGCTTCGGCACAGGGGACAGGCACGGATTTGCTCTCGCCAACGGTCATGCCGGGAAGGGCCTTGTCCAGACCCGGAATGATCTGGCCCGAACCGACCACGAATTCCAGCGGATCGCGGCCCTCGGAGCTGTCGAATGTCTCGCCGTTTTCCAGCGTGCCGGTGTAGTGAATGCGCACAGTGTCGCCGCTCTTGACCTCGGTCATGAACTTCTCCTCGATGTCTAGGATGAATGAAGGGGTCGCGCGTCCAAGCACGGTGAATCCCTAGGCTCGGCGGTGTTCCTAACAAACCTTGGCCAAAGGCGCAAACCGGCCTTCCATTAGGGGGCATGGCGGGGCATTGTTGGCCCAGATTTCGGAGCATTGCATGACCATCACCACCTGCGTCTTTGATGCCTACGGCACGTTGTTCGACGTGAACGCCGCGGCGCGGGCCGCCGCAGCAGAGCCGGGACAGGAGGCGCTTGCCGCACTCTGGCCGCAACTGGCACGGGATTGGCGGCTGAAACAGCTGCAATACACGTGGCTGCGGGCCGTGGCCGAACAGCACTGCGATTTCTGGCAGGTCACCCAAGACGGGCTGGATTGGGCGATGGAAGCCGCCGGGCTGGACGATCCGCCGCTGCGCGCCCGGCTGCTCAAGCTCTACGAGACGCTGGAGGCCTACCCCGAAGTGCCCACAATGCTCGCCACCCTCAAGGAGCGCGGTTTGAAAACGGCGATTCTGTCGAACGGCACACCGCAGATGTTGAAGACGGCGGTGACGAACGCGGGGATCGGCGATCACCTCGACGCGGTGCTGTCGGTCGAAGACGTCGGTGTCTTCAAGCCGCACGAATTGGTCTACAACATGGTCGGCGCAAGGTTTGGCTGCGCGCCTGAGAGCGTGTTGTTCGTCTCCTCCAACGGATGGGACGCCGCAGGCGCATCCGGCTACGGCTTTACAACCGTATGGGTGAACCGTGCGGGCGAGCCGGTCGACAGGCTCTACGCCACGCCGCAACACATCCTGGGCGACCTGAGCACCATTCCGGAATTGATCTGATGCCAGACTACTCTGCCGCCGACGGCACTCGCCTGCACTACAGCGACGACGGCACCGGACTGCCCGTCCTCTGCCTCGCCGGTCTCACCCGCAATGGCGCCGATTTCGACCACGTCGCCCCGCACCTCAAGGGCACGCGGCTGATCCGGCTGGATTACCGGGGGCGGGGAAAATCCGATTGGGCCGACCCCGCCACCTACACCATCCCACAAGAGGCGCAGGACGTTCTGGGTCTGCTCGACCATCTCGGGCTGAAAAGGGTGGCCATTCTCGGCACATCGCGCGGCGGGCTGATCGCGATGACGCTCGCCGCCATCGCCCAGGAGCGGCTGCTCGGCGTCGCCCTCAACGACATCGGGCCAGTGATCGAAAGCAAGGGGCTTTCGATCATATCCGGCTATGTGGGGCAGCGGCCAAAGGAGAAAACCTACGAGGAGGCAGCCCGCAACAGGGCGAACCTCTGGACCCACTTCGCCGACGTGCCGCACCAGCGTTGGCTGGCCGAAGTGCAGGCGCACTACGTGGAAACGGACGACGGGCTCGATCTGCGATACGACCCGCGGCTGGCCGAGATCTTCAAGAACGGCGGCGCGCAGCCGGTGCCCGATCTCTGGCCGCTGTTCGACGGTTTCGAGGGGCTGCCGCTGGCATTGATCCGCGGGGCGAACTCCGACCTGCTGAGCAAGGACACCGCCGACGAAATGTCGCGACGCAGGCCCGACATGATCCGGGCCGACATCCCCGATCGGGGGCATGTGCCGTTTCTCGACGAACCGGCGGCCGTGGCCGCCTTGACCCAATGGCTGGAGGCCATGCAATGAACATCGACATGATCCGCGCCGCCGCCCGGCGCATAGAGGGGCACGTGCACCACACGCCGCTCCTGTCGTCCTACGGTCTGGACGCGATCGCCGGGCGCAAGGTGCTGGTCAAGGCCGAAGCTCTGCAAATCACCGGCTCGTTCAAGGCGCGGGGCGGCTGGGCGGCGGTCTCCGCCCTGCCTGCGGAAATCCGGCAGCGCGGCGTGATCGCGTTCTCGTCGGGCAACCACGCGCAAGGCGTGGCGCGAGCAGCCAAAGAGCACGGCATTTCCGCGGTCATCGTGATGCCCTCCGACGCGCCGATCGCCAAGATCGAAGGCACCAAGGGGCTCGGCGCCGAGGTCGTGCTCTATGACCGGGTCAACGAAGACCGGGACACCATCGGCGCACAGCTTGCGGCCGAGCGGGGCCTGACCCTGATCAAGCCCTTCGACGAACCCGAAGTCATCGCCGGGCAAGGCACCGTCGGGCTGGAGATCGCCGCTCAGGCTGCCGAATACGGCGTGACCGAGGCGGACGTTCTGGTCTGCTGCGGCGGCGGCGGGCTGACCTCCGGGATCGCTCTGGCGCTCGAGGCAGAGGCACCGGGACTGAGGGCGCGGCCCGTCGAACCGGCAGGCTTTGACGATGTCGCGCGGTCGCTGATCTCCGGGCAGATCGAGCGGAACGCCTCGGCCTCCGGCTCCATCTGCGACGCGGTGATCACGATCAGCCCCGGTCAGCTGACATTTCCGATCATGCAGCGGCTCTGCGGGCCCGGTCTGGTGGTCACCGATGCCGAGGCGCGGGCGGCGATGCGGGCGGCCTTCCGGCACCTGCGCGTGGTTCTCGAACCCGGAGGCGCCGTGGCCCTTGCCGCGGCCCTGTTCCACCCCGAAACAGTCGGCGGACCCGCCGTGATTGCGGTCGCCTCTGGCGGCAACGTCGATCCCGGCCTCTTCGCTGATGTGCTGGCCGAAAAGGACTAACCCATGAAAGAGCTCACCGTTCAAAGCAGCGATGCCGAGATTTACGCCCGCATCGACGGGAATACAGACCCAAAGGCACCGACGGTCGTCTTTGCCAACTCGCTCGGCACCGACCACACGCTGTGGGATCCGATCCTGCCGCTGATGCCCGAAGGGTTGCGGCTGGTGCGGTTCGACAAGCGCGGACACGGGCGGTCCTCGGTGCCGACACCGCCCTACAGCATGGGGGCGCTGGTCTCGGATGCCGAGGCGGTCTGCGACGCGGTCGAGGCCCGTGACGCGGTGTTCGTCGGCCTCTCCGTCGGCGGGCTGATCGCGCAGGGGCTGGCGGTCAAGCGGATGGACATCGTGCGGGCGATGGTGCTGTCGAATACGGCGGCCAAGATCGGGCACAAGCAGTTCTGGGACGACCGGATCGGTATGGTCCAGAAGGCGGGAATGGAGCCCGTCGCAGACGGCATTCTGGAGCGGTGGTTCGGCAAGGATTTCCGCGCAGGGCCCAGCTTCGGCATGTGGCGCGATCTGCTGATCTCGACCCCGCCCGAGGGCTATGTCGGCGTGTGCGCGGCCATCGCGGGCAGCGACTTCTTCACCACGACCGCCAGTCTGCGCCTGCCTACGCTGGGCATCGCGGGCACCGAAGACGGCTCCACTCCGCCCGATCTGGTGCGCGAAACCGTCGATCTGATCCCCGGCAGCCGGTTCGAGCTGATCCGTCGGGCGGGCCACCTGCCCTGCGTCGAAGCCCCCGAAACCTACGCCGGTCTGCTGACCGGTTTCTTCAAGGAGATTGGCCATGTCTGACAGCTTCGAGACAGGCAACCGGGTCCGCCGCGAGATCCTCGGCGACAAGTTCGTCGACAAGACCGAAGCGGCGATGACCCCGCTCGACGAGAAATACCGCAAGCTGACCTCCGAGGGGCTTTGGGGCACCGTCTGGGCCTCGGACGGGATCACCCTTCGGGAGAAATCCATGGTCACAGTCGCGATCCTCGCCGCGGGCGGTCTGAACGAAGAGCTGGGTCTGCACCTGCACGTCGCGGCCAAGAACGGGGCAAGCCGCGAGGACATCATGGAGGTGATCCTGCACGTGGCAACCTACGCCGGCATCCCGCGCTCCAATCAGGCGATCAAGGTCGCCCGAGCCATGTGGGCGCAGATGGACGCGGCCGCCGACGCGGCAAAGGAGTAGCCGGATCCAATCCGGTTTGCCCAATCCCTGACCGCCTGATAAGTCCGGCGCAAACAGCCACAGGTGCCGCCCATGTCCGCCTCTCTCTACGACAGCGCAATCTTCCGCGATCTGATGCAAGACCGGGAAACGGCGATGCTGTTCACCGACACGGCAGAGCTTCGGGCCATGCTGCTGGTCTGGGGCGCATTGGCACAGGCGCAGGCCAAGGCCGGAATCGTGCCAGACGTCAGCGCCAAGGCGATCCAGCGGGCGGCCATGGAAATCCAGATCGACCCGGCGGCACTGGCTTCGGCCACCGGTAAGAACGCCGTGCCCGTTCCGGCGCTGCTCGCGTCCTTCCGGGGCGAGATGACAGCGCCCGAACATGCGGCCTGGGTGCACTACGGGGCAACGTCGCAGGACATCATGGACACCGGGCTGGCCTTGCGGCTGCGTCAGGTGCTCAGCCTTGCCGAGAAACGGCTCGTCGGGATCGTGACCGCCTTGGGCAAACTGGCCGAGGCAGAGGCCGAAACGATCATGGCGGGCCGGACCTACGGACAGGTCGCCACGCCCACCACCTTCGGGGCGATGGTCGCCTCATGGGGCTGGCCGTTGCTGACCCTGCTCAAACAATTGCCCGCCCAGCGCGACGCGGTGCTCCGGGTCAGCCTCAGCGGCGCGGCGGGGACGTTGTCCGTCATGGGCGATGCCGGCCCACAGGTGCGGGCAGACCTCGCCGCCGGCTTGGGGCTGAACGATCCGGGGCACAGCTGGCACAGCGACCGCAGCGGCATCGCCGGGCTCTCGGCGTGGATCACGCAAGTGACCGGGGCCCTGGGCAAGATCGGGGCCGATCTGGCGCTCATGGCGCAAAGCGGCATCTCCGAGGCGCGGTCCGGTGCGGCGGGCGGGTCGTCGACCATGCCGCAAAAGCAGAACCCCGTCGGGCCAACGGTGCTTATGGCCATCGCGGCGCAAATCGTCGGGTTGAACAGCGTCATGCAAAGCGCACAGGTCCACCGCCAACAGCGGGATGGGGCAGCATGGATCAGCGAATGGCTGAGCTTTCCGCAGATTTGCCTCGGTCTCGGACGGTCTCTGGCCCTGGCCGAAGAGCTGATCAACAGCACCGTCGCCGACCCGGCACAGATGCGGGCCAATCTCGACGACGGGCGCGGGCTGATCTTTGCCGAGGCGCTCAGCTTCCGGCTCTCTGAAACGCTGCCCCGGCCCGACGCACAGGCGGCGGTCAAATCGCTCTGTGCCACCTGCCTGAGCGACGGCACGCCCCTGCCCGATCTGGCGCGCGCGGCCTATCCCGACCTGTCGCTCGACGACGTCTTCGACATGGGCGCGCAACTCGGGCTCGCGCCCTCCGAGGCACGGGCTTTCGCGGCAACCGCGGCGGAGCTTGCAAACTAGCCGGATCACGGTAAACCCAAACGGGCACGACATCGGAGCGCCAATGACCAGCCGTCTGCCCGTCATTTTCATCTGCATCACCATCGTCATCGACGCGATGGGCATCGGGCTGATCCTGCCGGTGATGCCGGACCTCATCCGCGAGGTGCAGGGCGGCGATCTCGGGCAGGCCGCGGTCTGGGGCGGCGTTCTGGCGACGATCTTTGCGGTGATGCAGTTCATCTTCGGGCCACTTCTGGGCAACCTGTCGGACAGGTTCGGGCGCAGGCCGGTGCTGCTGACCTCACTGGTGGTCATGGCGCTCGACTATGTCGTCATGGCGGTGGCCGGCACGATCTGGCTGCTGCTGTTCGGGCGGCTTGTCGGGGGGATCACCGCGGCGACCCAGTCCACCGCGATGGCCTATATGGCCGACATCTCGAAACCCGAAGAGAAATCCGCCAACTTCGGGCTGATCGGGGCGTCCTTCGGCATCGGTTTCGTGCTCGGGCCGCTGATCGGCGGGGCACTGGCGGAGTTCGGAACACGGGCTCCGTTCTATGCGGCGGCCGTGCTGGCGATGGCGAATTTCGGCTTTGGATACTTCATCCTGCCAGAGACGGTAACCGACCGGATACGCAGGCCGTTTTCATGGAAACGGGCGAATCCACTCGGGGCGTTCAAGCATGTGGGGGCCTTGCCGGGGCTGCGGCCGCTCCTGCTGCTGATCTTCGTCTACGGCATCGCCTTCTTCGTCTATCCGGCAATCTGGGCCTACTACGGACAGGAACGCTTCGGCTGGGGGCCGGGGATGGTGGGGGTCTCGCTCGGGATCTACGGGGTCGCGATCGCCGTGGTGCAGGGGGTGCTGATGCGGCCCATCCTGCGGCTGATCGGAGAACGGCGGGCGGTGATCTACGGGCTGGGCTTCGAGGTCTTGGCCTTCGTCCTGCTGGGCTTCGTCACCGTCGGCTGGCTGGCACTGGCGTTCACCATCTTCGCCGCACTCGGGGCGGTCGCCGGTCCCGCGCTGCAAGGGATCATGTCGCAAACCGCCGACGACAACCAGCAGGGCGAGTTGCAAGGCACTCTGGCCGCAATCAACTCGGTCGCCGTGATCTTTGCACCGCTGATCATGACGCAGACGTTCTACTACTTCACGCATGACAGTGCGCCGTTTTACCTGCCGGGCGCGCCGTTTCTTCTGTCCGCGATCCTGACAGTGCTCTGCATCGGGTTGTTTCTCATGGCCCGGCCCGAAAGCGACGAGGCGGCAAGCGACTGAACCCGACGCCAAAGGTCGGAAAATGCATTGCAGGCGGGTCGCGCTCGGCTCAGGCTGGCCCGGAAACGCAACGCAAGGACCCGATATGGCCCAAATCACTGCCGCCGTCTGCCACGCCTTCGGGCAGCCGCTGTCGATCGAGAAAGTAGAGCTTCGCGGCCCCGAAGCGGGCGAGGTCGAGGTGACGCTCGGCGCGGTGGCGATCTGCCATTCCGACATCACCTATATCGACGGCGGCTGGGGCGGCTCGCTTCCGGCGGTCTACGGGCACGAGGCGGCAGGGCAGATCACCGAGATCGGTTCGGGCGTCCGCGGTCTGTCCAAGGGCGACACCGTGGTGGTCACCTTGATCCGATCCTGCGGGGCCTGCCCGTCCTGCGCTGCGGGCAAACCTTTCATGTGCGAAACCGGATATGACGGCGATCATGGCCCTCTATCCACGCGTGACGGCGGCAAACTGCATCAGGCAATGGCCTGCGGCGCCTTTGCCGAAAAGGTGGTCGTCGATCAAAGCCAAGTCGTGCGGGTGCCCGAAGGCGTCTCGCTCGAAGCGGCGTCGCTCTTGGCCTGCGGCGTGATCACAGGGGTCGGCGCCGTCGTGAACGCGGCAGGGCTCCGGGCCGGGCAGGACGTCGTCGTCGTCGGCGCGGGCGGGGTCGGGCTCAACGCCATCCAAGGGGCGCGGATCGCCGGGGCGCGGCGGATCGTGGCGGTCGACATGTCGCCCGAAAAGCTGGAGATCGCCAAGGAATTCGGCGCCACCGACGGCGTTCTGGCCAGCGAGGCAGAGCCTTGGGCGCACGCCATCGTGGCCATGGGACGCGGGGCCGACGCGGTCTTCGTCACCGTCGGCGCGATTCCCGCCTTCGATCAGGCCCCCAACTACCTCAACAAGGGCGGCAAGGTCATCATGGTCGGGATGCCGCATTCCGGATCCGTCTCGACCTACGAGCCGGGGAACTTCGCCGCCGCCGGGCAGTCGATGGTGGGCTCGAAAATGGGCGACACGGTGATCAAGCGCGACATCCCGTGGATGGTCGATCTCTACATGCAACAGCGGCTCAAGCTCGACGAGCTGATCTCCGGGCGCTGGCGGCTCGACCAGATCAACGAGGCCATCGCCGACACCAAGACCGGCTCGGCCAAACGAAACGTCATCGTCTTCTGAATGTCGCGCGTCGTCGTCCTTACCGATCTGCACATCAGAGCCGAACCCGAACCGGGCAAGCCCGACGCGGATGCCCGGCTGCTCTCTGCGATCGACCATATCAACCGCTATCAAAGCGACGCCGATCTGGTGATCGTCACGGGCGACCTTGCGCATAGCGGCGAGCGGGCCGCCTATGACAAGCTGGCAAGCCACCTGACGCGGCTGGCGCTCCCGCACGTGCTGATGCTCGGCAATCACGACAACCGCGCCGCGTTTCTCGACGCCTTCCCGCAAATCAGCCCGGACGAAAACGGCCATGTGCAGCAGGTGGTCGACCTGCCCGAGGCACGGCTAATCTGCCTCGATACGCTGAACGGGCCGCCCTACAGCTATCCGTTCAGCCATCTGGGCGTGCTCTGCGCAGAGCGGTTGGCGTGGCTCGATGCGGCGCTCTCCGGGACGGACAGGCCCTGCATCCTGTTCATGCACCATCCGGCGCACAAGACGGGCTTTGCGGCGATGGATGCGATCATGCTGATGCATGGGCCCGCGTTCTACGACCGGATCCTTGCCCATGGCAACGTCGCGCATATCGTCTGCGGACATGTCCACCGGACGATCTCGGGCAGTCACCGAGGCGTGCCGTTTTCGATCTTCAAATCGCTTGTCGGGCAAATGCCGATGCTCTTCGACCTGATGGATTTCCACATGGAAACCGACGAGCCGCCCGCCTACGGGCTGCTGATGATCTCGGACGACGGGGTCGTCGCGCATAGCGAGGATTTCGGTCTCACCGACCTCGACGCGCTGCGGGCGGCCTCGCCTCAGAACGCATCGTCCCAGCCGAAATAGACGCCGTGAACCTCCTCCGCCTTCATGCTGCGATACAGGGCCAAAGCGGCGAGATTGTCGGTCTCGGTGCCCAGCCAGATGCCCTTGCATCCACGGGCCCGCGCAATCTCGATCAGGCGCTCGGTGACCGCCCTGGCAATGCCCCGGCGCAGGTGGCTGTCGCGGGTGCCGACCTCGTTGACGAACATACTCGGCGGCTTGTCGGGGTGGCGCAGAACCGTGCCCGTGGCCATCGATACCGCCAACGGGCCGTCAAAGGCCAGCACGATCTCGTTCATCGGATCGGCCAGAAAGGCTTCGGCCTGCTCTCGGTCCACCGGCTCGTCAAACAGACCCTCGGGCACCGCACAAAGCAGGTCCAAGTCCTCTGGACCCAGCCTGCGTATCGTGATCCCCTCCATCCCGAACCCTCCGCTGTGGAACCTGCCCCATGAAAATAGCCGATCTCGACATCATCGTCACCTCTCCACCCGCGCCGGGCTGGGGCGGGCGCTACTGGATTCTCGTCAAGGTGACGACGGACACCGGGATCACGGGTTGGGGCGAATGCTATGCCGCCTCCGTCGGGCCAGACGCGATGCGGCACGTCATCACCGACGTGTTCGAACGGCACATGGCCGGAGAGAACCCCGAAAACATCGAGCTGATGTTCCGGCGGGTCTATTCGTCGGGATTCACCCAGCGGCCCGATCTGACGGTCATGGGGGCATGGTCCGGGCTGGAGATCGCCTGCTGGGACATTCTGGGCAAAGACAGGGACCGGCCGGTCCACGCTCTGCTCGGCGGGATGGTTCAGGATCGGATCCGCGCCTACACCTACCTCTATCCCACGGCGGCCAGCCACAGCCTGCCGGAATTCTGGATCGACCCCGACATGGCGGCCGAATCCGCGGTGGATATGGTCGAAAAGGGCTACACGGCGGTCAAGTTCGACCCCGCAGGCCCCTACACGATCCGCTCCGGGCACATGCCTGCGATGTCCGACATCTCGCGCTCCGTGGCCTTCTGTGCGGCGATCCGTGAGGCTGTGGGCGACAAGGCCGACCTGCTCTTCGGCACGCACGGACAATTCTCGACCGGCGGCGCGATCCGGATGGGGGCGGCCATCGCGCCCTATTCGCCGCTCTGGTTCGAAGAACCGATCCCGCCCGACACCCTGCACGAATTGGCACCCATCGCCGCGCAAATCCCGATCCCCGTCGCCACCGGGGAACGGCTGACGACGAAACAGGAATTTGCCACGGCGCTGCGGCACGGCGCCTCCATCCTGCAACCCGCGCTCGGGCGGGCCGGCGGCATTTGGGAGGGCAAGAAGATCGCCACCCTCGCCGAGGCACACAACGCGCAAATGGCCCCGCACCTCTACGCAGGGCCGGTCGAATGGGCGGCCAACGTGCAACTCGGGGCCTCGCTGCCCAACCTGCTGATGGCCGAAACCATCGAGACCGATTTCCACTTTGCCCTGATCAAACACACGATGCGCGTCGAAGGCGGCTACATCCCCGTCCCCACCGGAGCAGGGCTGGGGATCGAGGTCGACGAAGCACTCGCCCGCGCGCATCCCTACACCGGCACCGGGCTCCACCTGCAAATGCAGACCACCCCGGTCAGCTATCACGAAGCCAATATCTTCGAAGGCGGCGCCCCGTCGAAACCGGTCTGACTTCATCTTGGCCAAAAAACTCAAATCCGGACGCAGGCCAAACACACCGCAAGGGTCTTGAGGCACGCGGGCCACAACCGGCCCTTCCCAAATCGGCACGTTCTCGTCACAGTCGCGGGACAATGACGAACACGAACCCATTCCGCCGCCTCGCCGCGCATGTCGCAGGCCACGCCATCACCCTCTTTGCCCGTGGCATCGCGGCACCCCGCGCGATCTGGCAGGGGACAGAGCCGGTCGACCGGCAGCGGGTCTACTTTGCCAATCACACCTCGAACGGCGACATGCCGATGATCTGGTCGGTGTTGCCCGCGGCGATGCGGCGCAACACCCGGCCCGTCGCGGCGGCGGATTACTGGCTCAAGAACCCGCTGCGGGCCTTCGCCGGACGCGACGTATTCCGGGCCGTTCTGATCGACCGCAGGCCCGAAAACCGGACCGAAGACCCGATGGCCAAGATCATCGCCGCGCTCGACGAAGGCTCTTCGCTGATCATCTTTCCCGAAGGCAACCGGAACATGACCGATGATCTGCTGCTGCCCTTCAAGGCCGGGCTCTACAACATCGGCAAGGCGCACCCACAGGTCGATCTGGTGCCCACATGGGTCGCCAACCTCAACGAGATCATGCCTAAAGGCGAAGTCATCCCGTTGCCCCTCATGTGCACGATCACCTTCGGCGCACCGATCCACGTGGACCCCGGCGAAGACAAAGACAGCTTTCTCGCCCGCGCCTCTGCGGCACTCGCCGGGCTGGCGCCAGCAAAAACCACGGAGGAAGGACGCACATGACGCCGATCGCCTCCGATATCGTGCTGCTCCTGCTCGGCGCGGTCGGCATCCTCGTCCCGCTCACGATTCTGGGAGAGATCGTCGCCACGCGCAGCCCCGGCCCGGTGGTCGAGACCTACCGGACCCGCGTTCATTCGTGGTGGGCCATGGTCATCCTCTTTGCGCTCGCCCTGCTGCTTGGGCGGACGGGGATCCTGCTGCTCTTTGCCTTTGCGAGCTTCGCCGCCCTGCGAGAATTCCTGACCCTCTCGACAAAGGTCAAGGCCGACCACCTCGCACTGGCGCTCGCGTTCTTCGCGGTGCTGCCGCTGCAATTCCTGTTCATCGGGCTCGGCTGGACCGGGCTCTTTGCGGTGTTCATCCCGGTCTATGCCTTCCTGCTCCTGCCGATGGTCACGGTGCTGCGGGGGGATAAGAACAGGTTCCTGATCCGGGTCGCGGAAACCCAATGGGGGCTGATGATCTGCGTCTATTGCGCCAGCCACGTCCCCGCACTGATGACGCTCGAAATCGACGGCTACACCGACCGCTCAGTGCTTCTGATCGCCTTCCTGATCCTCGTGGTGCAGTTGGGCGATCTGCTGGATTTCTATTTCGGGCGAAAGTTCGGGCGGCACAAGATCGCGCCACGGCTCTCTCCCAAAACGTGGGAAGGCATGGTGCTGGGCGTCGCTTCGGCGGCCGTGATCGGCGGCGCCTTCGCATGGCTCACCCCCTTCGGGATCGTGGGCGCAGCAGCGATGGCGGCCCTTGCATCGGCCACCGGAATGTTCGGCTCGCTGGTTCTCACCGCGATCAAGCGCGACAAGGGCGTGCACGACTGGTCGCACCTGATCCCCGGTCAGGGAGGGTTTCTGGACCAACTCGATTCGGTGCTCTTCGCAGCCCCGATCTTCTATCACGTGGCGCATCTGATCTGGGTGGCCTAGACCTCAACCGCGCCGGCCAAGTGCGCAGGTTTCGCCAATCGCCCGCCGACAAGCCGACCTCGACACGAGAAAACGCGCCCTGCCCGGCCAAACAATCGGGCGAACAATACCCGGCGGCACATGTGGTTTCCGGCCCGCACGGCAGGGTTCAGCACCGGGCGGCGCGGCGTATCAATCCTGCCGGGTCACCGCTCACGCAACAATCGATCCTTGCCCCTCTCCGTTTCGGCAATTATGCCAAAGCCAGACGCTTTTCACGCTAGGACCACCCCATGCAAAATACCCGCTTCGACAAGTCGAAACTGCCCAGCCGCCACGTCACCGAAGGGCCGGCCCGTGCGCCGCACCGCAGCTATTTCTACGCCATGGGGATCTCGGAAGAAGAAATTCACCAGCCGTGGGTCGGCGTTGCCACCTGCTGGAACGAAGCCGCGCCCTGTAACATCGCCCTGAACCGTCAGGCACAGTCTGTCAAAGGCGGCGTCAAAAAGGGCGGCGGCACCCCGCGCGAGTTTACCACCATCACCGTCACCGACGGCATCGCCATGGGGCACGAAGGGATGCGCTCCTCGCTGGCCTCGCGCGAAGCCATCGCCGACACAGTAGAGCTGACCATGCGCGGCCACTGCTACGACGCCATCGTCGGGCTTGCGGGCTGTGACAAATCGCTCCCCGGCATGATGATGGCCATGGTGCGGCTGAATACGCCGTCGGTGTTCATCTACGGCGGGTCGATCCTGCCGGGCCGGCTCGATGGCAAGGACGTCACCGTGCAGGACGTGTTCGAAGCCGTGGGCAAGCATCAGGCGGGCAACATGTCCGACGCCGAGCTCGAAGTGCTCGAACGGATCGCCTGCCCGTCGGCCGGGGCTTGCGGCGGCCAGTTCACCGCCAACACCATGGCCTGTGTCTCCGAGGCGATCGGCCTTGCGCTGATGAACTCGTCCGGTGCGCCCGCCCCCTATGAGAGCCGCGATCAATACGGCGAAGCCTCCGGCGTCGCGGTCATGAAACTGATCGATAAGAACATCCGCGCCCGCGATATCGTGACGCGCAAGAGCCTCGAAAACGCGGCCCGGATCGTGGCCTGCACCGGCGGATCCACCAACGCAGGTCTGCACCTGCCTGCCATCGCCCACGAGGCCGGGATCGACTTCGACCTGTTCGACGTCTGCGACATCTTCAAGGACACGCCCTACTTCGTCGACCTCAAGCCCGGCGGACAATACGTGGCCAAGGATCTCTACGAATCCGGCGGCGTGCCCGTCGTGATGAAAGAGCTGCGCAAAGCTGGCCTGATCCACGAAGACTGCATGACGGCGTCGGGGCGGACCATGGGCGAAGAGCTCGACATGATCCAAGGCGAAGCGGACGACAAGGTGATCTACCACATCTCCTCGCCGATCACGAAGACCGGCGGCGTCGTGGGACTCAAGGGCAACCTCGCGCCCGAAGGCGCCATCGTGAAAGTGGCAGGCATGTCGCCCGAAGAGCAGGTCTTCTCCGGCCCGGCACGGGTCTTCGAATGCGAGGAAGACGCGTTCGAGGCGGTCAAGGCACGGCAGTACGAAGAAGGCGAAGTCATCGTCATCCGCAACGAGGGCCCCGCAGGCGGCCCCGGCATGCGCGAGATGCTGGCGACGACGGCGGCTCTGTCCGGTCAGGGCATGGGCAAGAAGGTGGCACTCATCACCGACGGTCGGTTCTCCGGGGCCACACGCGGCTTCTGCGTCGGGCACGTCGGGCCGGAAGCGGCGCACGGCGGTCCGATTGCGCTGCTGGAAAACGGCGACGTCATTACGCTGAATGCCACCACCGGCGAGTTGTCCGTGGCGCTGACGGACGATGAACTGGCGACGCGCAAAGCCAACTGGAAGGGCCCGCGCAAGACGATCTACGACACCGGCGCATTGTGGAAATACGCCCAGCTCGTCGGCGGCGCGCGCAAGGGGGCGGTGACGCATCCCGGCGCCGAAACCGAAAGCCACGTCTACATGGACCTCTGATCCATGCGTCTGGCGCTCCTTGGGCTGATCGCCACCGGATTGATGGGCTGCGACATCGCCGCCGATCTTTCCGGCGGCAGCAGCGAACCGGTCCGGGCGATGTCGCTCTTGGGTGGCGACGTGGTCGTGCAGGCGCCAGACGGATACTGCATCGACGAACGGTCCAGCCGGGCGCGGTCTGGCTTTGTCGTCATGGCGGGCTGTGCGCTGGTATCCGATCAGGCCGAGATGCCTTATCGGGACGGGCTGATCACCATTCAGGTGGGTCAACCCGGCACAGCGGCAGTCGACGGTTCCGAAGACGCCCTGCGCGATCTGCTCAGCAGCGCATCGGGTGTCGGGCTGCTCAGCAGCACAGGTGATCCGTCGACGATCTCCGTCGATGCGCTGAACAGCCGGGACAATCTCGTCACGGTCCATTTCAGCGATAGCGCCCCGCCGCCCTTCGAGGGGCTGGAGCAGCTTGAATGGCGGGCCTTCTTCGATCTGGACGACCGGCTCAGCACCGTGACCGTGCGCGGGTTCGAACGGTCCCCGCTCAACGAAAACGCCGGACTTGGGCTGCTGGAACAGGCCGTGCGGTCGATCCAGTCGGCAAATGCCGCCCGAGCCGCGGCACAGGCAAGCGACGGCAGCGCAGAAGGCGACAGCTAGACCGCCTCTGCTGTTTCCTTTTTGGAAACAATTTGGCAGGAATAGTCCGACAAGGTTAAGACATCGCCGGAAGGCCCCCAGACCGGGGTCATCGGCCATTGCCGGAAAAGAGTTCGTATGGGTCGGCGAAAATTGGGACTGTTGGACAGGCTCTTTCATCAGGGCAGCCTGATGCGCTGGACGGAATCGGCGCGGCTGGCGGCCGGGGCCGATCTGCAAACCCTGCGGCGCGAGCGGCAAAAGGCGCGTGCGTTGAGGCACCGGCTGGACGAGGTGCTGCAAATCTCCGACAGCCGGCTGGCGCTGCCCCGGATCGGATCCTCCGCCTTCCCCCGGCCCAGCGGCACCGATTGGTCCTGGCGGCCTAACCTCTGGCGCGGTCCGCTCGAAAATCAGGGCGCTTCGGCGGTCGAGAGCAAGTCGAGCTTCGGCGACGAGGTGACCCTGTTCCACGATTGCAAGATCAGCGAACTGACCCTGCGGCAGGTGCGCAACCAGCGCGAGGAAGACCTCGCGCCCTTCGGCCTGCGGATGGACGTGTTCCGGTTCGACGGATCGTTCCTCTCCGTGGTGGTCGAGCTTCCGCCCGACGCCTGTCGCGGGCTGAAGCGACGGCACCTGATCCGGCTCGACACCATCGTAGAGCTCGAGAAACCGCTCGAAATCTTTGCCCGGCTCAATATCCGGCATGGGCCGAACACCGAACAGATCGTGCGCGAACTGCCGCTGCACGAGGCCGAGGTCTTTGTGGAATTCGACCTTGCCTATACCAAGTTGAACGAAAAGCGGATCGAACGGATGTGGATCGACCTGATCTTCGAAGGTCCGGAAATGAACCAGATCACGCTGCGCGACGTGACCTTGGCCCGTTATCCGCGGGCAGAGCTATGAGGACGCCCCGATGTCTGACGTGACACTGACAAAGACCCACATCCTCGAAGGCGTCTGGGAAGGCGTGCTCGCCCGGTCGGGCGGTGGCGACTGGCAACCCGGGATCGCGGTGCTGCATGAGGGCAAGCCGCTCAGCACGGTGGACGTGACAGAACTCGAACCCGGACGCTGGCAAATCCGCGTGTCGATCCCGCCCGAAACCATTTCGGACGGGCTTCAGACCTTCGTTGTCACCGATGCCGCCACCGGTGAAAAGCTCGAAACCTTTGCCTTGCTGGCGGGCGAGGCATTGTCCCACGACATCCGCGCCGAGATCAGCCTGCTGCGGGCCGAGCTCGACATGCTGAAACGAGCCTTCCGGCGGCACTGCCTCGAAACGATGGGATAACGGCGCTGGTGCCGCCCATTTGACGACTCCGCGAGGCATCGGTTTTCCCACAACGATCGAGGCGATTTTGACGCCGCGTTGCGCGTGACCTTCGCCTCGGCCAAGGTCACACTGTGCGACAAAGGGAGACCCGCCATGACCAGCTATCCGCACCTGCTCGCCCCTCTCGATCTGGGGCATGTGACCCTGCCCAACAGGGTGCTCATGGGGTCGATGCACACCGGGCTCGAAGAGACGGGCGATTGGAACCGGGTCGCCACCTTCTATGCCGCTCGGGCGGCGGGCGGGGTGGCGATGATGGTCACCGGCGGCATGGCCCCCAATTCCGAGGGCGGCGTGTTTCCGGGGGCGGCGGGGCTCTACACCGCCAAGGACGTGGCCAACCACCGGATCGTCACCGACCGGGTCCACGACGCCGGCGGGCGGATCGCGATGCAAATCCTGCATGCGGGGCGCTACGCCTACGGCAAGAATTGCGTGGCGCCCTCGGCCATCAAATCCCCGATTTCGCCCTTCGTGCCGACCGCACTCGACGAGGCCGGGATCGAAAAGCAGATCAGCGACATCGTCACCGCCGCGACCCGCGCCCGCGAGGCGGGCTATGACGGGGTCGAGGTGATGGGGTCCGAGGGCTACTTCCTCAATCAGTTTCTCGTCACCCACACCAACAAGCGCGACGACGGTTGGGGCGGTTCCTACGAGAATCGAATGCGCCTGCCGGTCGAGGTCGTTCGGCGGGTGCGCGAGGCGGTCGGCCCCGACTTCATCGTGATCTACCGCCTCTCGATGATCGACCTCGTGCCGAACGGGTCCACTTGGGAAGAGGTCGTCACGCTGGCCAAGGCGATCGAAGCCGCCGGGGCGAGTATCCTCAACACCGGCATCGGCTGGCACGAGGCCCGCATCCCGACAATCGCCACTTCGGTGCCGCGGCGGGCCTTTTCGTGGGTCACACAGAAACTGATGGGCGAGGTCTCGATCCCGATCATCACGTCAAACCGGATCAACACGCCCGAGGTGGCGGAATCGGTCCTCGCGGAGGGCTGCGCCGACATGGTCTCGATGGCCCGCCCCTTCCTCGCCGATCCCGATTTCGTCGCCAAGGCGGCGGCTGGCAAAGCTGCGCTGATCACGCCCTGCATCGCCTGCAATCAGGCCTGCCTCGATCACACGTTCAGCGGCAAGATGACCTCCTGCCTCGTCAATCCGCGCGCCTGCCACGAAACCGAGCTACGGATCACACCCGCAGACACCGCGCAAAGCATTGCGGTCGTCGGCGCCGGCCCCGCGGGCCTCTCCGCGGCGCTGACGGCCGCCGAACGCGGGCACCGGGTAACGCTGTTCGACAAGGCCGACGAAATCGGCGGACAGCTCAACATGGCCAAACAGGTGCCCGGCAAAGAGGAATTCTGGGGGCTGGTCGACTACTACCGCGCCGCCATCGCTGCGGCAGGGATCAAAACCGTGCTGGGCCAAGAAGCGACTGTCGAGCTGCTCGCGCCCTTCGATCACGTGATCATCGCCACAGGCGTCCAGCCCCGCGATCCGGGCATTCCGGGGCAGGACGGCCCGAACGTCGTCAGCTATATCGACGTGCTGCGGCACAAGGCACCGGTGGGTGACAGGGTCGCGATCATCGGTGCCGGGGGGATTGGCTTTGACGTGGCGGAAACGCTGGTGACGGGCGACAGCCCCACCGAAGACCTCGACGCATGGCGCACCGAATGGGGCGTCGGCAGCCCGTCGGAGACGCGCGGCGGACTCGCCCCTGCCGGGCCTCAGCCTGAGCCGCCGATCCGTCAGGTCACGCTTCTGCAACGCAAGGCGCAAAAGCTGGGTAAAGGGCTGGGCAAGACGACCGGCTGGATTCACCGGGCCAGCCTCCAGATGAAGCAGGTGCGCATGATCGGCGGGGTCAACTACGAACGGATCGACACAGACGGTCTGCACATCAGCTACGGCGAAGCGCGGGAAAACCCGACGATGATCGACGCGGACACCATCGTGCTCTGCGCCGGGCAACTGCCCGAACGGAGCCTCGCCGACGCGCTGATCGCCGCCGGTCGCGACGTGCATGTGATCGGCGGGGCCGACGTGGCCGCCGAGTTGGACGCCAAGCGGGCGATCGATCAGGGCACCCGCTTGGCCGCCAGCCTCTAGGCCGGTTGCCACAACTCGATCGGATTGCCTTCCGGATCGTGAATGCGGGCGAATTGCCCGATCTCGGGCATGTCCCACTCGGGCTTGGTGATCACCTCGATCCCTGCGCTTTGCAGTTGGGCGATCAATTCCGGCAGGTCCGAGACGCGGAAATTGATCATCCATTGGCGGTCTGACGGGAAATAATCGGTGTCCGCCGCAAAGGGGGCAAAGACGGTCGAACCGGCCTCCTGCCGCCAGTTCATATCGTCGGCACCAACGCCCAGATGGGTGCGATACCACGCCTGCAACGCCGCAGGATCACGGGCCCGAAAGAACAGACCACCAATTCCAGTTACCAATGCCATAAGGGCCTCCATGCTGCTGTTAAGACCGGTATAACACATCACCGGGTTGTTTCGCTGCCTTCACCAAAGCGCATGAAAACCCCGGTATTGTCAGGGTGCTGCCCCAAACATGCCTTGTTCCAAGGCCAAAACATGTCTCAAGCAAGTTGATGCAAAGGGACGCAGATGGATCGCCTGACGGAAATGGAAGCCTTCGCCACTGTCGTGGATCAGGGTGGCTTTACGGACGCCGCCAAGAAGATGGGGATTTCGAAATCCGCTGTCTCGAAACATGTGTCCTCCCTCGAGGCGCGGCTCGGTGCGCGGCTCCTGAACCGGACGACGCGGCGCGTCTCTCCCACCGAAATCGGGCTGGCCTATTACGACCGCGCCCGCCGGGTGCTGAACGATGCGGGCGAGGCGGATGCGCTTGTCACGTCCATGCAATCGGCCCCCTCCGGCCTATTGCGGATCAGCGTAGCGACGGATTTCGGCGTGAACCACCTGTCCCCGGTTCTCGGCGAATTCCTGTCCGAGTTTCCCGACATCACCGTCAACATGGTCCTGAACAACCGCTACGTCGAACTAATCTCCGAAGGCTTCGACATGGCCGTCCGGATCGGTGAGCTCGAAGACAGCACCCTGCGTGCCCGCAAGCTGACCGATACCACCAAGCGGATGATCGCATCTCCCGCCTATTTCGAGCAATACGGACGGCCCGAAAAGATCGACGACCTGAACGAGCACAAGCTGCTGCACTATTCCAACCAGTCCAACGGGGCGGTCTGGAAACTGACGGCGCCTTCCGGCGAAAAGCGTCAGGTGCGGACAGCGGGCTGGCTCACCGTCAACGACGGGCAATCGCTGCTCAATGCCTGTATCTCCGGACTCGGGATCGCCTACCTGCCGTCGTTCCTCTATGCCGATGCCAAAGAGCAAGGTCTGGTCGAAGAAGCGATCCCCGATCTGCCGATCGAAACCCAAGGCATCTACGCGGTCTACCCGCCGGGGCGGTTTACCCAGCCCAAGGTCCGCGCCTTCATTGATTTCCTCGTCCACGCCTTTGCCGACAAGGGCCCCGACGCCTGGTAAGCGCTTGCACGAGCAGCGCAGCGCCAGACACAGCTTTCCCAAGGGTGCTTCCGCCCCTACCTAAGCGCGGCCTTCGGGCCGCGCCTTTTTGCGTCGCGCGTGTGGGTCAACCGGGCTTGGGCTTTCTGGCAAACGGGCTGTGGGCCTTGATGCAGGCCAGCATCGCCTGAACCTTCTCGGTCCGGTGCAGGTCCACATGGGTGACGACCCATCCCGGCACGACCCAGATCGGGTTGGGGGGCAAAACAGCGTGGAATTTGCCGCGAACACGGGCTTCGTGATCGCTGACAAAGCCCATGCCGACGCCAGCCGATATGGCCTCGATCGCCACGCCAATGTCGCGCGACTGCAGCGCGATCCTGTCCGGCTGGACGTTGTCCTTGATCCACGGCTCGAACGGCAATCGGCCCTCCGGCACTTCGGGAATGACAAATGTGTGGCCGGCCAGATCACTCTGACCCGCTGGCATGCCGTGGCGGGCGATATATCGTTCATGGGCATAGAGGTTGAAGCTGACCTCGCCGAAACCGCTGACCACGTAATCCGGGTGCTCCGGCTTGCGGCCCGCGCGCAGGGCGATATGCGCCTCGCCGTATTCCAGCCGCGCCAGATCCTCTCCGACGTCGATATCCACCCGGCACTGCGGGTTCTCGGCGCGAAACTGCATGATCGCGTCCATCAGCAAGACGGCAAAGGGGGCGAGGACCGTCAGCTTGATCTCGCCCTCGATCTGGGTCTTTCCGCCCTGAACGCGCCCGGCGAGATCCTCGATCAACTCCTCGGTCTTTTGCGCCACCCGCAAGACATCCTCGCCGATCTCCGTCAGGGCATAACCGCGGGCGTGGCGGATAAAGATCTTCGCCCCGATCGCCGCCTCCAGAGCATCGATATGGCGATTGACCGTCGCGCGGTGCAGCCCAAGCACGTCGGCCGCGGCACTGACCGTGCCGAGCTTGGCGACCTGATAGGCGGTGCGCAGTTCTGTCCATTTATCCATGTGGGTTATGTCACCTTTTCGCGCACTCAGCGTGTGTTTTCGCGCATTGCGAGCGAGAATGCAGCATTCTATCTAGGCGTCAACGAAAACATCAATCTTAGGACTACTCGTATGACATATCTTTCCATCGGCCTTCGGGTCCTGCTCACCCTGGCCTTCGTTGCGGCCGGTTTCGCCAAACTCTCCGGTGTCGAGATGATGGTCGCCACCTACGACGCCATCGGCGTCGGCCAGTGGTTCCGCTATCTGACCGGCATCATCGAAATCGGCGGCGCCGTGCTACTGTGGTTGCCACGGCGTCAGGTGCTGGCAGCCGGGCTGCTCGGTGCCACGATGGTCGGCGCGGTTCTGGCGCACCTCTTCATCCTCGGCCCATCGGCTGTGCCTGCCGTCATCCTTGGCCTGATCAGCGCCGCTGTGATCTACCTGCACCGTGACCAGATCGACGAAACACTGGGGCGGACCGCCTAAGCGGACCGCAATACCAGCCAGCGATAGGAGCGACGATGGAAATCGGGATCGACAGTTTTGCGGCCTTTCTGCCCAAGTCCGAGGATGGCACCGTCGTGCCAGCGTCCAAACGGATGGAGGCCCTTTTGGCAGAGGTAGAAACCGCAGATCGCGTCGGTCTCGATGCCTTCGGAATTGGCGAGCATCACCGGGAAGGCTTCCTCGACTCGGCGCCCGCCGTCATTCTGGCCGCCGCGGCGGCACGCACCAAGAACATCCGGCTCAACAGCGCGGTGACGGTGCTCAGCGCCGCCGACCCGGTCCGGGTGTTTCAGGATTTCGCGACGATCGACCTGATCTCGAACGGACGGGCCGAGATCGTCGCCGGGCGGGGCTCGTTCACCGAGGCCTACCCCCTGTTCGGCTTTGCGCTACAAGACTACGACGCGCTGTTTGCCGAAAAGCTCGACCTGCTGATCAAGCTGCGCGACAACACGCACGTGACTTGGAAAGGCCGGTTCCGTCCGGCACTGACCGGACAAGGCGTCTACCCCCGGCCCGTGCAGGCAAAGCTGCCGATCTGGCTTGGGGTCGGCGGCACACCCGAATCCTTCGTCCGGGCCGGCACCCTCGGGCTTCCGCTGATGATCGCCATTATCGGCGGCAGCTTCGCCCGCTTCCGGCCGCTCGTCGATCTCTACTACGAGGCCGGGCGGCGCGCCGGCCACGGGCGGGACGCGCTGAAAATCGCGATTCACGCGATGGGCTTTGTCGGTGATACCGACGAGATCGCACGGGATGCCTTCTATCCCGGCTGGGCGCGTGTGATGAACGAAATCGGCGCCGAGCGCGGGTTCCCGCCCGCCAGCCGTGCCCAGTTCGATGCGATGTGCGGACCCGAAGGGGCCTTTCTGATCGGCAGCCCGCAAACGGTGCGCGACAAGATGCTCGCCGCGAACAGGACGATGGGCGGCATCTCACGGATCACCTTTCAGATGAGCACGGCGATGCTGGAAACCGAGCGTATGCAACGCTCGATCGAGCTGCTAGGCTCCGAAGTGGCCCCCCACGTCAGGGCCGAGCTGGGCGTCGACCAGAGAGACTGAGCGCGTCACTGGCCATTCGCTCCACCGGCAGCCCTCCAGCGACACAGGATCATCCGATGGCCAAGATCACTCCGCGACCGAATGGACCACTTCTCGCCCAAGAGGTGCCGAACCTCAGCGGCACAAACGGAAAGGCGATTGATCCGGGCAAACCGGCCTACGCGCTCTGCCGCTGCGGGCAGTCCCAGAACAAGCCGTTCTGCGATGGCTCGCACACCGATGCGGGGTTCACCTCCGACAACGGCGACGCGAAAATCCGCAACAAGGCCGTCAGCTACAAGGGGCAGGTCGAGGGCAAGGAGGTCACGATATCCTACACGCCCGTGCTCTGCGGACATATCGCGGACTGCCAGCGGCTTCACCGAGCTGTGTTCGACCCCACCCAAAAGCCGTGGATTCAGCCCGAAAATGGCACGCTAGAGGGGATCACCGCCGTGATCGCCGCCTGCCCATCGGGGGCTTTGCGGATGTCCGTCGGTGAGGGCGAGCCCAAGCATATCGACAGCGACGAAGTCTCGATCCGCGTGGTGCGAAACGGCCCCTACATCGTCAAGAACGTCGAACTTGAGGCCGACTTCAACGGCGAAGGCGCGAGCCAGAAGGAATACATCCTCTGCCGGTGCGGCCATTCCAAGAACAAGCCGTTCTGCGATGGCACGCACTACGATCTCAAATGGCGCGACCACTAGGCCGTCGAGCGGTCGGTCATACGATTGCCCAAATGGCGCGGCATAAGGCGGTGAAACCCCGCCCAGCGCAAGAGTTCGATCAACATGTCCCTACCGATTACCATTGACCAGATGAAAGGGACCATCGGCTCGCTCGTCTATCTCTGGTCGGAGATTGAACGCGAAATCGAAATTTCACTCGAGCGGCTAAGCGGCGAGGAAACCCAGAAACCGGTTCACGGCATTTCAAGGTCGCTTGAGGCGTGGTCCCAAACGGTCAAGCCCAAGGACAACCTCAGGCCGCTCCAGGCAGAGCTGAGTGACCGCCTTGTGGCGCTGCTAAGAGAATCGCTCGTGATCCGAAACCTCGTTTGCCACGGCCTGATCGGGATCAGCGCACAGTTTCACGCCTGCGAACCCGAAGCGCATCTGAAAGTCAAACTCGGCGACGACGCGCTTGATCTGACATGGCAGCAGTTGCAAGAGATGTTCGACTGGATGTCGAGAGCGGGTTTCTTGATCATCGGATTGACCAATGCCGCGCTGGAAGTAGACGCGGCCCGCGCCGAAGAGGGACTGCAAGGCGAGAGGTATTTCCCCGGCCCGCACGGCTCGGGCGATACATACGCTCCGCAATTGTTCCCGCAGGTGGCGGGCTAGTCCGCAGTCGAGGTCACGATCACCTCGACCCGGCGATTAGCCTCGCGGCCCTCCGGGGTCAGGTTGCTCGATACCGGGGCGAGATAGCCCATGCCCTGTGCCTCCATCTGGCGACGCGGGATGGAATAGACATTGACCAACCGCTCCAGCACCGATCCGGCCCGGCGGCGCGACAGGGCGATATTGCCCTCCAACGATCCCTCGGCATCGGTATGACCCACCAAGGCGACCGTGCGGTCGGGATTGGCGCGCAGATAGGCCGCCAGCGCCATCAGGCTTTGATAGGGGCCGGGGCCAAGCTGCGACGAGCCGGTCTCGAACGTCAGATCCGCCAGCACCACATGACCGTCGGTCTCGAGCCCTTCGGCAAAGCTGCCCTGCTGGGCGGGGGTCACGTTGCGCACGGGCGGGGCCACGGCGGTCGTGGCCTGCGGGGCGCTGCCCTCGGGAGAGATCCGGATCAGTTGAACAAACCCGGCCCCGGCCGACTGGCTGACCAACAGGCTCACGGCCTCCTCGCCGCCGTCGACCTCGCGCATGGCCGAAACGAACCTGAAATCGCCCAGATCGACGAACATCGCCGGGGCGGGCAGCACCGATGTGGCAAAGCGGAAATCAAAGCCGCCGCACCCCTCGGTCTCGCACTCCAGCAGCGGCTCAAAGCCCTGAGCGAACAATTGATCCCGAAGGGGGGCGAGGATCTGCAAGGTGCTCAGCCCCTCCGCCTCGATCCGCCACGCCTGACGGATGATCGCCCCTTCCAGCGCGACGGCAGGCAAGATGCCCTCGCCGAACGGCTCCAAAGGGACCGCATAACTGCCCAGCGGCGTGGTTTGCTCCATGGTCAGCTCGGCGTTGGAGGGAAACTCCAACGCCTGCGCCCAGCCGATCGCGGGCAGACCAAGGGTCAGAACCAATGCGGGCAGCGCTGATTTCATCGGGCCTGCGTGTGGTAATCGTCGTTGGGGCGCATATCGACAGCCGACGCCATGCGGTTGGACATGTTGTAGAACGACGCCACCGACGCGATGTCCCAGATATCGCGCTCGTTAAAGCCGACCTGGCGCAAGGCATCGCGGTCGGTCTCGACGATGGTGTGGCTGGCAAGGGTCATCTTCTCGGCAAAGAGAAGCATCGCGGACTGGCGGGCATCGAGCGGGGCCACACGCCAGTTCATCACCAGCATCTCACCGAGCTTGGGGTCGCCCGAAAGCTGGCGAACTGCCGCGCCATGGGCGGTCAGGCAATAAAAGCACCGATTCACCGCCGAAACGACGACGGCGATCATCTCGCGTTCCAGCTTGGACAGGCCCGAAGCGCCCAGCATCAGATCGTTGTACATCGCGGTAAAGGCGTTGAGCTTGTCGATATCAAAGGCGTAGGAACGCAGGACGTTGGGGATCATCCCCAGCTTTTCGACGCATTTGTCGAAATAGGCCTGCGTTTCAGGGGGAAGCGGGTCCACTTGCGGCAAATCGAGCGCCGTCGGCGCGTCAGCAGCGAAGGGTGGCTGGGTCATCTTTGGCATCCGTCTTGATCCGGTAGTGATACTGTCCCACAGGCTCCATCCCAAGGGAAGCATAGAGGGCATGTGCGCCCGTATTGGCCTGCGTGACGACAAGGCTGAAGGTTTCGGCGCCCTGCCCCTTGGCCCAAAATGCACAGGCGGTCAGCATCCGGGCGGCCACGCCCTTGCGGCGATGCAGGCCGCTGGTTTCCAAGGCATGCAGCATCGCGTGGGGGCCGTGGCAGGCGACAAAGGCACAGCCCGCGGGGGTGTCGTCGACACGGCCGAGAATGGTGGTCTTGGGGCCGGTCACGCGGTCCATCACGGCCAATCGGGCGGGGCCGATCCCGCCGGCGGCCCAGATCTCGCGCTGCACGGCGAGCGGGGGCCAAACCTCAAAGGTGCTCACCGGCGGCGGCCGCTGAGCGGTCAGGGCCGAGACCGGGGCGACAAATCCGACGACCGGGTCTTTGATCACATAGCCCTCGGCCTCCAACAGGGCGTCGAGGGCGTCGTCACCGGCGCGGATCATGAAGATCTTGGGCTGGCCCAGAGCTTCCATCTCGGCTTCGGCCTGTGGCAGATCGGCGGCGGTCACCGGGGCGGTGATCGTCGCAGCACTCACCCGGCTGCCGCCACCAAGGCCGGTGCGGATGAGAAACGGACCCACCTGCCGGACAGAGGCCGAAGGCCACGTCGCCTCGATGACGGCATAGAGCGTCTCCGGCGTCATTCGGGAAACAGCTCCTTCAAGCGGGTCATGGCGGCGTCGACCTCGGCGGCATCCTGACCCCGGATCACGATATTCGCGCCGTAAACGCCATCCTTCTGAAACGGATAAGAGCCGATCGACAAGGCGGGATACTCGGCGGCCAGTTTGCCCAAGGGACCGGCAATATCGCCCTCACCGCGCTGAATGCGCAGGGTCTGCGAAATCAGAGGGGCGCCTCCGGTCAGGGTCGGCAGCACGCTGGCGACCATCGCTTGAAAGACGGACGGGACACCGGCCATCACGTGAACGTTGCCAAGGATAAAGCCTGGGGCGACGCTGACCGGATTGTCGATCAAGGCGGCACCATCCGGGATGCGGGCCATGCGCAGACGGGCCTCGTTCAACTCGGAGCCGGTCTTGGCGTAGTGGGCGGCCAGCAGGGCGCGAGCGTCGTCGCGAACGTCGATCGGCACGTCAAAGGCAGCGGCGATGCAATCGGCCGTGATGTCGTCATGGGTCGGGCCAATACCACCGCTGGTAAAGACCACGCCATAAGCCGACGACAGAGCCTTGACGGCGGCGACGATCGCGTCGCGGTCGTCGGACACGATGCGAACCTCGCGCAGGTCGATGCCCTGCTTGGTCAATTCGCCGGCGAGGTGGTGCATGTTGGCGTCGCGGGTGCGGCCGGACAGGATTTCGTCGCCGATCACCAGCATGGCGGCGGTCGGGTTTTGGGTGGTCATCAAACGTCTCCCCTCAGGTTTCGATATGGTATAGGACGCGGCCATGCGCTTTGCCACTCCCCTGCTGCCCGCCCGGCTGATCCGCCGCTACAAACGGTTCCTCGCTGATATCGAGCTTGAGGACGGGAGCGAGGCGACCGCGCATTGCGCCAACCCCGGCTCGATGATGGGGCTGGCGATGCCCGGATCGCGGATATGGGTCGAGCCGAACCACGATCCCAGGAAAAAGCTGAAGTACGGCTGGCGGCTGGTCGAGCATGACGGCGGGCATTTCACCGGGGTCGACACCTCGGTGCCGAACCGGGCGCTGAAAGCGGCGCTCATGGCGAACGAGGTCGAGGGGCTAAGCGGCTATGATCTTGTGCGACCGGAGGTGAAATACGGCGACAACAGCCGGATCGACTTTCTTCTGACAGGCGCCGGGCGGCGGGATGCCTATGTCGAGGTGAAGAGCGTGACGCTCTCGCGGCAACCGGGGTTGGCGGAATTTCCCGACAGCGTCACCGCCAGAGGGGCAAAGCATCTGGTGGAACTGGCGCAAATGGCCGGGCTGGGACACCGGGCGGTGATGCTGTTTCTGGTGCAACGAACCGATGCGGAGCGGGTGAGCCTGGCCGGCGACATCGACCCGACCTATGCGCGGGGCTTTGCCGCGGCGACGCGGGCCGGGGTCGAGGTGATCTGCCTCGGCACCCGGATCAGCCCCGACGCGGTGGAGGTCGCTGGGCCTCTGCCCTTCGTCGCGCCGCCTGACTGAGGCTGCGTCGTGAGTTTTTTGGCCAAGATGAAGGGGCAAGACAGCGCCCGGCCTCTGGCACTTTCGCGGGCTGGGTCCTATATAAGGCTGCACATTACTGGAGCAGATCATTGGACGAGCGCAAAGGCCGCCTGACGAAGGACGGCATCAGAATTTACGAGATGAGCGATTTCGCAGGGATGACGCGGGCCGGACGGCTGGCCGCGCAGATCCTAGACGACATCGCGGCGCATGTGTTTGTGGGCCAGACCACCGCAGCCATCGATGCCGAAATCACGCGCATGGTCGACGAGGCCGGTGCGACTTCGGCCACCATCGGCTACAAGGGCTATCAGCACGCCTCCTGCATCTCGGTCAATCATGTGGTGTGCCACGGCATTCCCGGTGACAAGAAGCTCAAGAACGGCGACATCCTGAACATCGACGTGACCGTCATCGTCGATGGCTGGTATGGCGACACCAGCCGGATGTATGTGGCCGGCGATCTCAGCCGCAAGTCCGAACGGCTGATCCAGGTGACCCATGACGCGCTGATGCTGGGGATCGAGGCCGCGCGGCCGGGCAACACCTTTGGCGACATCGGCCACGCCATTCAGAGCTATGTCGAATCGCAACGCATGTCCGTGGTGCGCGACTTCTGCGGGCACGGTTTGGGCCGGGTGTTCCACGCGCCGCCGAATGTGCTCCACTACGGGCGCGCCGGCTCTGGACCGCGGCTTGAGGAAGGCATGTTCTTTACCATCGAACCGATGGTCAATCTCGGACGGCCCGAGACCAAGGTGCTCAAGGACGACTGGACAGCCGTGACGCGCGACAAATCGCTCTCGGCACAGTTCGAACATTCGGTCGGGATCACCGCACAGGGCTGCGAGATCTTCACGCTGTCACCGGCCGGCAAGTTCCACCCGACCTATTGAGCCTAGCGGCCCGGGCCGGGGCGGATCCTGCGGAACGCCTCGAAATTCGGGTCACGCCTGCGCAGATCGGCGACCTTGTCGTCGCTGTTCGGCTCTTGCGTCCATGGCTGAGCGACGATCCCGCCAAAGCGGGCTTCGCCGACATGGACGGGCCGATTGTGGATCAGGCACAAGAGCCCGTAGCTGGAATAGGTCTCGTCCTGCCCTTCGATCTGCCAGACGAAACCGCCGCCCATGCTCTCATTGCCGAAATGCAGCTTGCGCCCGGCGTGATCGACGGCCAGCTCTCTGCAATCATTGCAGAAATGCCAAGGGTAGCGCAGAAACGGTTTCTGCGGCTTCCCGCAGCCGGGGCAATGATGATAGGCGATCTCAGTCATCCCGGGCGAGCCGTTTCCACAGCAGTGAGAGCACCGTCTCACCACCCAAGGGCGTCACGCAATCACCGATCAGGACGGGCGTCGAAAACGGCACCGGGGCGGGCAAAGGCACGTCCTCCGTGCGCGCGGGACGGGCGTCCCATTGGGCAAAGCTGGTATCGGTCATGGGGCGATCCTAGCGGGCCGGACCCGTTTCTCCAAGCAGGTCGGACTAGCCGCCCGGATTGGCGCGCAGCAGCGTGATATGGCTCTCGCCGTATTTGCGATGCTCTGACAGGGTGAAGCCCGGCGGGGCGGGCTGCGGGGTGCGCTCTTCCCAGACGACGACAGCACCGGGGGCGATCCAACCGCCCGCCAAGGCCGCGACAAGAGCCGGAGCGCCCATGCCCTTGCCGTAAGGCGGATCGAGAAAGACCAGATCGTGCGGCTCTCCGGCTCCGAGGGACTTGGCGTCGCGGGCGATCAGTGCCGCATCCCCGGCGCGACCGGCCCGGCGCAGGTTGTCACGGATCAGCCCGCCCGCCACCTTGCCGTCGTCGACAAAGCTGGCAAAGGCGGCCCCACGTGACAGCGCCTCCAGGCCCAGCGCGCCGGTGCCGGCGAACAGATCCAGCACGCGGGCGCCGCTGACCGGATCGCCATATCGGCCGCCCAAAAGCACGTTGAACACCGCTTCGCGCACCCGGTCGGGCGTGGGGCGCAGGCTGGCGCCCTTGTCACCGACGCCGACAGCCGCAAGGGCAAGCCCGCGATGCTGACCACCGATGATCCTCATGCCTTGAGCAGCGCCTTCATGTTGGTCTCGGGGTCGCAGATCACCTCTGGCGACGGGGACTTCCCGGCCTCGATCAAGCGCTTGCCGATCATGTAGTTGCGGGCATCGTTCATCGCGTCCACCGCGATCAACCGGCCACCGCGATAATACCAATGCGAGCGGGCCTCGCCGGTCTCTTTGACATAGACCGCATCGTATCCGGCATTCAGCCCGGCGATCTGCAGCTTGCAATCGTATTGATCCGACCAGAACCAAGGCGCGGGCGTATAGGACACGTCCTTGCCCATCATGCTCTGTGCAGCGACCTCGGCCATGTCGATGGCATTGCCCACGCTCTCAAGCCGGATGCGGTTGCCCTCGAACAGGCAGGAGGCGCAATCACCAGCGGCCCAGATATGCGGATCGGAGGTGCGGCAGTGCGGGTCGGTCGAGATGCCGTTGTCGAGGGTCAGGCCCGCCGCTTCGGCAAGGGCGGTGCCGGGCAGGATGCCCACGCCGACCACCGCGAAATCCACGTCGATCTGGCTGCCGTCCGACAGGGTTGCCCCCGTCACGCGGCCCTCGCCGGTCAAGGCGGTCAGGCCGATGCCTTCGCGCACGGTCACGCCCTGCGCGGTATGCAGGTCGCGGAAATAGTCCGAGGTTTCGGGGCAGGCGACACGCTGGAGGATCCGGTCGGCCATCTCGACGACGGTCACCTCCAGACCACGCTTTGCGCAGACCGCGGCCGCCTCAAGGCCGATATAGCCGCCACCGATGATCAGCACCCGACGGCCCTCGATCAACTCCGGGGCCATCGCGTCGGCATCGGCCAGATCGCGCATGGTGTAAACGCCGGCAAGAGTGCCACCGATGGCGGCAGGCAGGGTGCGGGGGTGCGACCCGGTCGTCAGGGCCAGCGCGTCATAGCTCAGCACCTCGCCATCGGCCAATGTGACGGTGCGGGCGGCGGGGTCGATCGACTCGGCGGTAGCCGACAGGCGCAAGGTGATGTCGTGGTCCTCGTAGAACGCGGCCGGGCGCAGATAGAGGCGCTCCTCCTCCATTTCGCCCAGCAGATAGGCCTTGGACAGCGGCGGGCGCTGATACGGCGGAACAGGCTCCGACCCGACCAGCGTGATCTGCCCGTCAAAGCCTTCGGTGCGCAGTTTGGCCACCAGACTGGCGCCCGCCTGCCCCGCGCCGATCACGACGAAATGGGTCATAAATTTGCATCCTTCCACGTGGTCAATGGCATCTGGCCGCACTATATCTGCGTCAAATACATGTGACGCAAAACCAGAAAGGCCGCAATATGACCATTACCCAAGGTGCCGCTCTCCCAGACGCCACGCTGACCGCCATGGGAAGTGACGGGCCAGAGACCGTTTCGCTCTCCGACAAGGTCAAGGGACGCAAAGTGGTGATCTTTGGACTGCCCGGTGCGTTCACCGGCACCTGCTCCACCGCGCATGTGCCCAGCTTCATCCGCACAAAGGACGCCTTCGCCGCCAAGGGCGTCGACGAGATCATCTGCGTCTCGGTCAACGATCCCTTCGTGATGGGCGCATGGGGTGAATCGACAGGGGCCACCGCCGCCGGGATCACGATGCTGGGCGATGCAGACGCATCCTTTACCAAGGCCCTGGGGATGAACTTCACCGCCCCGCCCGTCGGGCTGTTCGACCGGTCCAAGCGCTATTCGATGATGGTTGAAGACGGCAAGGTGACGATCCTGAACGAAGAAGGCAGCCCGGGCGAGTGCGAGATCTCGGCAGGCGAGACGCTGCTCGGCCAGATCTAAGTCGGCACAACGCAAACGAAAAAGACGACCGCAGGCAACTGCGGTCGTCTTTTGATGTCAGGGGTCCGCCGTTCCGCGTCAGCCCGCCAAATCGTCCATCTTCTTGGCCAGTTTGACGTCCAGATCGGACAATCCGTCCACGTCATGGGTCGCCAGCGTCACCTCGACGGTCTTGTAGACGTTGGACCATTCAGGATGGTGGTTCAGCTTCTCGGCCCAGATCGCCGCGCGGGACATAAAGCCGAAGGCTTCGACGAAATTGGCGAAGGTAAAGGTCTTGTGGATCGCCTCGCGGCCCTCGACCACGGCCCAGCCGTTGTCGCGCAACGGGGCCAACGCAGCATCCAGTGCAGCGCCTGAGAGTTTCTCGGTCATTCCTGTTCCTCCTGAATATGGCGCTTGAACGGGCCATAGCTGGTGAGCACCTCGATATCCTCGTTCACCGCATTGCGCTCGGCCCGCAGATAGCGGTCGACGGCATCACGGAAACCGGGGTCACCGATCCAATGCAGCGAATGGGTCGGCACCGGCATATAGCCGCGAGCGAGCTTGTGTTCGCCCTGTGCGCCCGCCTCAACACGGGCAAGACCGTGCCGAATGGCGAAATCGATGGCCTGATAATAGCACAGTTCGAAATGCAGAAAGGGGTGATGCTCCAGACAGCCCCAATAGCGGCCATAAAGCACGTCGCGGCCGATGAAATTCAACGCCCCCGCCACCGCCCTGCCCTCGCGGACCGCCAGCACCAGCAGCATGTCGTCGCGCAGGCTTTCCTGCGCACAGTCAAAGAATTTGCGGGTCAGATAGGGCTGGCCCCATTTGCGGGCACCGGTGTCCTGATAGAATTGCCAGAACGCATCCCAATGCTCAGGCTCGATCTGATCGCCGGTCAGGGCGATGATCTCGCCGCCAAAGCCTTGGGCGGCAGCGCGTTCCTTGCGGATGTTCTTGCGCTTGCGCGACGACAGATCGGCCAGAAAACCGTCGAAATCGGCGTAGTCATGGTTCAGCCAGTGAAACTGCTGACCGATCCGGCGCATCAGGCCCATCTCGGCACCCGCAATCGCCTCTGCTTCGGTGCAAAAGGTGGCGTGGATCGACGACAGCTGGTTCTGGCTCGCCAGTTGGACAGCGCCCTGCACCAGCGCCGAAATACCCTCCGTCTCGTGGCCGGGCTTGGTCAGAAAGCGGCGGCCGGTGGCGGGGGTAAAGGGCACCGCGATCTGCAATTTCGGATAATAGCGACCCCCGGCCTGCTCGTAGGCATGGGCCCAGTTGTGATCGAAGATGTATTCGCCCTGACTGTGGCCCTTGGCATAGAGCGGGGCGACGGCGATGATCTCGTCCCCCTTCGAGGCGCTGATATAGCGCGGTTGCCAGCCCGAACCGGGGCCGACCGATCCGCTGTCCTCCAACGCCTTGAGGAACCGGTAGGTGGTAAACGGATCGTCCGGCCTGCCGCCGTCGGCCTCTTCGGGGCAGGCGCAGGCATCCCACGCCGCCTGCCCGATTTCGTGCAGGTGGCTATGGGCGGTCACTTCGATGACAGGGGTCTCGGTCATGGTTCGGTACGTGGGCCACGGACGGATCGGGTCAAGCCGGATAGCCCTCAAATGTGACGTTGTCGGCGATCTTGCGGGCCTCGGCCTCGGCCTCCGGCGAGCGAATGGTCCAGCACAGGATCGGCACGCCCTTGGCCTTGAGGGCGGCCACATGGGGGCTGGCCAGATCGGCGGCTTCGTGGCTGATGAAGCTGGCGCCGACACGGCCGAAATCCGGGATCGCCCGCAGATGATTGCAGACCGCGCGGGGCAAGGTCGGGTTGGCCTTGGGGTCATAGCTCTCGGTGGTCAGGCCACGCGGCACGCCCGGTGCGGCCTCGGCCATCACCGCCACCGAATGCGGATTGAACGACATCACCGCAACCGGGCCGGCATAATCGGCCAGAGCCTTGGCAACCGCGCGCTCCAACGGGCCGACATCCGGACCCATCGCCCCGTCCTGATCCTTCACCTCGATCAACAGCGGCACCCGGCCGGCCACGTCGGACAGCACCTCGGCCAAGGTCGGGACCGGCTCGTCGCCTTGCAAGAGGCTCAGCTCCGCCAGTTCGGCCGCCCTGCGGCGGGCAATCGGGCCGGACACCCCCGTCAGGCGGCCAAGGTCATAGTCGTGGAACACCATCGGCACGCCGTCCGCGCTCGGCTGAACGTCGATCTCGATGCCATACCCGGCCGCGACAGCCGCACGCACTGCCGCGCGGCTGTTCTCGGGACGGCGCGCGGCGATATCGTGATAGGCGCGATGGGCAATCGGTCGCGCCAGAAAGGCAGGGGGCAGGGTCATGCTATTTCAAAGATGCCTTCGACCTCGACGGCCACGCCCAGAGGCAGCGCCACCATGCCAACGGCAGAGCGGGCATGACGGCCCTTCTCGCCCATCGCCTCGACAAAGAAGTCGGACGCGCCGTTGATCACCTTGGGGTGATCGGTGAAATCCGCCGTCGAGTTGACAAAGCCGGTCAGCTTGACGACGCGGACCAGCCGCTCCAGATCGCCGCCACAGGCCTTGGAGACCTGCGCCAGAAGCGAGATCGCGCAGCTGCGGGCGGCCGCGGCGCCAGCCTCGACATCCATGTCCTCGCCCAAACGGCCGAGGATCAGGCCATCCGGCCCCTGACTGACCTGACCGGACACATAGACGGTGTTGCCGGTGATCACAAAAGGCACATAGGTCGCCTGTGGTGGCGGGGCGTCCGGCAAGGTCACACCCATTTCCGCCAGTTTGCCAGCAATCGTTCCGTCCATGTCGCGTCTCCTTGTGATTTGCGGCGACGCTACTCCCGAGCGGAGCGAGGTGCAATCAGCCCTCGCGGAATGCCTTGGCAAAATAGTCGGCCAGCGGCTTGAGCAGGTAATCCATCGGGCTGCGCTCCTGCGTGGTCAGAAACGCCTCCACCGGCATGCCGGGGATCAGCACCATCTCGTCCGGCAGGCGCGCGGCTTCGCCCTCGTCCAGAACGATGCGGGCGCGGTAGTAGGACTGACTGGTGTTCTCATCGGTGAAGGCATCCGCCGACACCTGGGTGACGTGGCCGAACAATTCGGGGGTGCGGCGCTGATCAAAGGCGGAAAAACGCAACGCGACCTCCTGTCCGACAAACACCTGATCGATGTCCTTCGGCTCGACCTGAGAGCTGATGATCAGCGGGCGATCCTGCGGGATCACATACATCACCGGCTCCGCGGCCTGAATCACCGAACGAGGGGCAAAGACCTGCATCCCGTAGACGACGCCGCTCACCGGGGACCGGATTTCCAGACGATCCAGCTGGGTGGTCAGGGACCGGCGGCGCTCGGACAGCTCGATCTCGTTGAATTGCAGATCACGAAGGCGGGTGATGGCCTCTTCGCGGCGGACCGTGACGAGGCGAAGCAACTCGATATCCAGCTCGGTGATACGGCCCTCCGCCTCGGCGGCGGCGGCAGCCAGTTCACCGGCCTGACCCGCGATGCTCGCGGCTTCGCGGCGCAGGGCAAGAACACGGGCAACCTGAGCCAGACCGCGATCCAGCAGGCTCTGCTGGCTCTCGAGTTCCTCGGCAAGCAGGGCGAGCTGCTCGTCCAGCGCCGCCTCCTGGGCGCGAATCCCGTCGATCTGATTGCCGATCTGCTCGCGGCGACGGCGCAACTGTTCGCGCTCCTGCTCCTCGGCCTCGATGCGGGCCTCGTACAGGCGGGTCTGGCCTTCCATCAGTTCCGGGGCCACCGGATTGTCGGTCAGGCGGAGCAATTCGGGAAAGTCGATCTCCGGCATGGAATCGCGCTCGGCCTCGAACCGGGCGCGGCGGGCGAGCACCTCGAACAACTGGCCCTCGACGACGGCCAGTTCCGACGCCAGCGCCTCGGCGTCGAGCCGGATCACCACGTCACCGGCCTCGATGACATCGCCCTCCTGCACCAGAATCTCGGCAACGACGCCGCCGTCGGGGTGCTGGATCACCTGGCGGTTCTGTTCCACCTCGATCTGCCCAGAGGCGATCACCGCCCCGGTGATCTGGGCCAGCACCGCCCAGGATCCAAAGCCGCCGACGAGGAGCAAAAGCACCAGCGCGCCCATCATCATCGGGCGCGAAACGGACCACCTCTTGGGGGCGCTCATGTCACACCTGCCGGGCCGGGGGCCTTCTGGATCGCCTTGCGGTTCTTGACCATCTCTTGCAGCACGTCGTCCTTGGGGCCGAAGGCGCGGCGCACCCCGCCCTCGATCATCAACAACAGGTCGCATTCCTGAATGGCGGCGGGTCGATGGGCCATGATGAGCACGATCTTGCCCTCCGCCTTCATCGACTTGATGGCGTTGTTCAACGCCACGCTGCCATCGTTGTCCAGGTTGGAATTGGGCTCGTCGAGGACGAGCATCACCGGATCGCCATACATGGCGCGGGCAAGGCCGATACGCTGGATCTGGCCGCCCGACAGACGGCCGCCATTGGCACTGACCTTGGTGTCATAGCCCTCCGGCAGCTTCAGGATCATCTCGTGGGCGCCGGCCTTCTTGGCGGCTTTGACGACGGCGGCGTCGTCCGGATCGGGCGACAGTCGGGCGATGTTGTCCTTGATCGTGCCGTCGAACAGACCGACGCGCTGAGGCAGATAGCCGATGTGTTTGCCCAAGACATCCGGCTCGTATTGATCGAGCGCCGCACCGTCGAGGCGAATGCGTCCGGCGGCCGGGGTCAGAAACCCGGTCAGAGCCTTGGCCAGCGTCGATTTGCCGGAGCCGGACGTGCCGATCACGCCCACCGCCTGACCGGGCTTCACCGCAAAGCTGATCATCCGCAAGGTGGCGACCTGCTCTCCGGGCAGGATGACAGAGACCTGCTCCACGTCCAGCTGGGCCTTCGGACTGGGCAGCGCGGTGCGGCGGTCGCCCTCCTGCACGGCGCTCAGCAGAACGGTGAGGTTGCGCCAGCCTTCGCGGGCGCGCTGGAACAGGGCCGCCTGCCCCACGATCATCTCGATCGGGGCGAGGGCACGGCCCAGCAGGATCGACCCCGCGATCATCGCACCCGGCGAGAGCTGATTTTGCAGCACCAGAAAGGCACCAAGGCCAAGCATCGCCGATTGCAGCAGCAGGCGGACCGCCTTGATCGTCGCGGTAAAGGCACCGGTGGTGTCGGAGGCGCCGATACTGGCATCCAGCGAATGGCCACGGGCGAATTGCCAGCGGTCGAAGGCCGCCTTGCGCATCCCGAGCGACAGGATCAGTTCGGCCTCCTGACGGATCTGATTGCCCAACTGCTCGGCCTGCATGGTGGCGGAATTGGCGGACAATAGGGGGCGGCGCGAAATCAACTGATTGGCCACCGCCAGCGCAATCAGGATCACGGCCCCGACAAGCGCGAGATAGCCCATCAGTGGATGGAAAATGAAAATGCCCAGAAAGAAGAGCGGCGCGAAGGGCAGGTCGAAGACCGACATCAACGCCGGAGACACGATCAGACGCTGCACCGACTCCAGATCGCGCAGGCCGCCCTGAGCCTCGCGCTGGATACCGGGCATCGTGGCACCGCGGATCGAGGCGGCAAAGACGCGCTCGTCCATTTCGGCCTGAAACCGGGCGCCCACCCGGCCCATGACGCGGCCGCGCACGATGTCGAGCAGGCCCATCATTGCAAACAGAAACACAACCAGAACCGTCAGGGCGATCAGGGTTTCCACCGATCTCGACCCCAAAACCCGGTCATAGACATTGAGCATATAGAGCGGGCCGGTCAGCATCAATGCGTTGACAAAGAACGAGAAAATGCCAACCGACCAATAGAGATGGCGGCTCTTGGCGCGAGCGGCCCGAAGCTCGGCAGCGCCGGCTTCGGTCGACCTCGGGGCGGCATTAGCGACCATTGTAGGCTCCGTCAGTGGGCCGGTTCGGGCAACGGTCCGCCGGTCGAGACACTTTTTGACCCCGGGCGCTGTTGCGCCGGGCGATGCTGTGGCATTGATGGCGGCAAGCCGGGTCTGGGACTCTCGTTCGGATCAAATTGCAGCCTCAACGTCTAATTTTTCGCTAACGAATGCTTATGTATCCCAAACTCACCGCAACTGTCGCAGGAATTCAATCAGTGAAATTCGCTTTGCCCACGGGGCGCGGCATCCTTGCCGTGATCGCGCTGGTCGGTCTGACCGCATGTGTCGGCTATCCCGACGAAAACGGCATTCTCGATCCGTATGAGCCGGTGAACCGGCAGGTGCACGAGATCAACAAGGCGCTCGACAGCGGTATCGTGCGGCCGCTCAGCGAACAGACGGCGGCGATGCCGACAGAGCTGACGCGGCCCTTCGTGAACTTCGCCGACAACGTCGGGCTGCCGGGCAAGGCGCTGAACGGGCTGCTGCAAGGAAACGTGCCGATCCTCGCCACGAACACCATGCGGTTCATCATCAACTCGACCGTCGGGATCGGCGGCCTGCTCGATCCGGCCGGGGCGATCGGGATCACCGAGATGGACACCGATTTCGGAGCCACTCTGTCGGTCTGGGGCGTGGGCGAAGGGGCCTATGTCGAATTGCCGTTCTACGGGCCGTCCACAGAGCGGGACGCGCTCGGGCGGGTGGTGGATTTCCTGATCGATCCGCTGGACCGGGTCGGTCTGGACGTTCAGATCGACTACGGCACCTACGTGCGGGTGGCAGGGCAAGTGATCGAGCGCGGCGAGATCGGCGGCACCATCGACAGCGTGCTCTACGACAGTGCCGACAGCTACGCCCAAGCACGACTAATTTACCTCCAGAACCGCCGTTTTGAGTTAGGAGAGACAGGCGAAGCCACAGGTGACGCCGATTTTGTAGACCCGTTCGAGGATTTCTGATGACCCACAGCTTCACACGACGCCACTTCATGGGAACCGGGCTCGCGCTCGGCGCCAGCTTGGGCACGACGCTTGGCACTCCCGCTCTTGCAATCACCCAATCGGCCGCGCGCTCCCATGTGGACGGGCTGGTGGCCGAGGTGAACGCCGTGATCAGCTCCGGCGCCTCCGAGGCCCAGATGTTGCGGCGGTTCGAGCAGATCTTCGATCGCTATGCCGATGTGCCCACGATCGCCGCCTACGTGCTGGGGGTCGAACGGCGCAATGCGACGCCGGCGCAGCTGACGGCCTTCACGAATGCCTACAAGACCTATGTCGCCCGGAAATACGGGCGCCGGTTCCGGGAATTCATCGGCGGACAGATCGAGGTGCGGGGCGTGCGCGACCTGCCGCGCGGCGTCGAGGTGCAGACCATGGCCGTGCTGGTCGGGCAATCGCCCTTCGAGGTGGATTTCCACGTCGAGGACAGCCGCGGGCGGCCACTGTTTTTCAACATCGTGATCGAAGGGATCAACATGCTGTTGTCCGAGCGGGCCGAAGTCTTGGCCATGCTCGACGCACGCGGCGGTGATCTGAACCGGTTGATCGCAGAACTGCCGCAGACATGACGCGGTGGGGATTGGCGCTCGGGGCCGCCGCGATGCCCGCCCTCGCCCTTGCAGGGCCGTATGACGGTGTCTACCGGCAGGTGGCCAACGCCGAATGCGCGCTTGTCGGGGTCGACGGAGGCTCCATCGAGATCCGCGAAGGGCTGTTCTACGGGGTCGAGATGGAATGCCGGATGACCCGGCCCGTCGACGTGGTGAACATGGACGCCACGCTCTACACCATGCAATGCACCGGCGAGGCCGAAACCTGGACCGAACGGGCGATGGTCATGGATGCGGCGGACGGTGACGGGATCATCATGCTCTGGAACGGCTATGCCTTCCGCTATGACAGGTGCCCCGAATCGTAAGGTGAGGGCCGCGCCATTCGGCGCGATCGCTCACCCTACGGGTACCTAGTTCCCGTTCAGGATATTGTTCAGAACGTTCATTACGGCATCTTCGGTGCTGGATTGGTCGGTCTGCGGGGTCTGCGCCGGGCCAAAGGCGCTCTCCAGCGCGCGGTCGAGCGCCTCGTCGGTCAGCGGTCGCTCAGACGCCGACGGGTCGATCGACTGACCCGCACCGCCCGCCGGTGCGGTCATCGGCAACGGCATCGGCGTCCGGCCCTGCACCACACGCAGCATCGTTTCGCGCCAGATGTCGGCGGGCAGACCGCCACCGGTCACACCGGTCAACGGGGTGTTGTCGTCATATCCCATCCAGACGCCGATCACGTAGTCGGCGGAAAAGCCCACGAACCACGCATCGCGGGCCGCACTCGTGGTGCCGGTCTTGCCGGCCAGCTCCCAGCCGTCAATCGCCGCGCGGTTGCCGGTGCCTTGCTCGACGACGTTGTACATCATCCATGTCAGCGATCGGGCGGCCTCCTCACGGATGACGCGCTCGCCGATGCCGCCGCCGGACCCCATCATCGGCTCGCTGTCGCCCTGCAAACGCAGCTCGACAAGACCGTAAGGGGTGACCGACGAGCCACCGTTGAGGATACCGGCATAGGCGCCGGTCATCTCGATCAGGGTGCTCTCCGACGCGCCAAGAGCCAGCGCCGGCCCGGCGGCCAGATCGCTCTCGATGCCGAACATCGAGGCCACCGTGCGGACGTTCTCGCGACCGACCTGCTCGGAAATCAGCACCGCCGGGATGTTGCGGCTTTCGGCCAGCGCTTGGGTCAAGGTCACTTGGCCCTTGAACTGCCGGTCGTAATTCTGCGGTGACCACGGGCCGGATCCGGGAACGTCGATGGTCAACGGGCTGTCATCGACCAGATCGTTCGGGCTCATGCCCAGATCGAGGCCCGCGGCAAAGACGAACGGCTTGAAGGCCGATCCGGTCTGGCGCAACGCCTGCGTGGCACGGTTGAAGGCGCCCGAGGCGCGGGTGTCGCGGCCGCCGACCATCGCACGAACCGCGCCATCGGCGCTCATCACCACGATGGCGGCCTGCGCTTCCGAGCCTTCGCGAACCTCGTTGGCAAAGACATAGAGCAACGCCTCCTCGGCGGCGGCCTGAATGCGCCGGTCGAGGGTGGTGCGGATGATCACGTCCTCGGTGGTGTTCTGGGTGAAATACGACGGGCCGGTGTCCATCACGTAGTCGGCGAAATAGCCGCCCGCCTGCTCGCGCGCCTCGCTCGACAGTTCGGCGGGGTTGGTGCGGGCCTCCTCGGCGGCAGAGGCGCTGAGATAGCCCTGCTCTTCCATCAGGCCGACGACGAGAGTGGCGCGATCCTGCGAGCGCTGAAGGTTGTTGGTCGGGGCCAGCGAGGACGGAGCCTTCAGCAGTCCGGCCAGCATGGCGGCCTCGGCGGGGGTCACTTCTGCGGCGGAATGCGAGAAGTAGCGTTGCGCCGCAGCCTCGAAGCCTCGGGACCCGGCGCCCAGATAGGCGCGGTTGAGATAGATGGTGAGGATCTCGTCCTTGGTATAGGCGACCTCCATCGCCATCGCGAAGACGGCCTCCTGCACCTTGCGCCACAGGGTGGTGCGGCGGCAATCGGCCTCATAGTCGCGCTCGGTCGGCCAGACGGACTGGTCGTAGGGGCGGCCGAGGCAGAGCAGCTTGGCGGTCTGCTGGGTGATGGTTGAGCCGCCGTTGCCGGACAAGGGGCCCCGGCCTTCGCGCAGGTTGATGCGGACGGCGCTGGCGATGCCCTTGGGGTCGACGCCGGGATGCCAGTAAAAGCGGCGGTCCTCGGTGGCCACCACCGCATTGCGCAGATGCACCGACACCGTGTCGGCGGTGATCATGCCGCCAAACTGGTCGCCACGCCACGCAAACGGACGGCCCTCGCGGTCGAGCAGGGTGACAGAACCGCGGGCGCGACCGTCGACCAGATCGGTCACCGCGGGAAGCTGCATGGCGTAGTAGGTCACGCCAAGGCCGATGATGATCGACGTCACAAGGCCGATGCGCCAGCCGATGCCCCAGACGATGCGCAGGATCCAGCGCAGGATACCGGCAAAGAAACCGAGAATGCGGGCAAAGATGCCCTGTTTCTTGGCGCTGCGGCGCGGCTTCCTGGCCGGGGCCTTGCGGGCACCTGCCTTTTTCTGGTCGGCCTGAGTCGCAGGCTGCGCCTTGGCGCGATAGCGCCGCTCCGCCACCAAAGGGGGCTGCTTTCGTCCATTCCCGCTCATGATCTGCTCTGCCGGTTATGTGTTTGTCCCTGTCCTACAGGCAAAGCGGGCAAATGTCGAAGCGAGATGAGTCGGTGACGCGACGATTTTGCAGTTGCAGCGAAAGCGTTGAAACATGAATGACTTCTAAACGCGCTCAATTTTTAGGCAGCGCGACCAATTTGTGCAAAAATTGTGCAACTACGCCGGTTTTGACCCTTGGAACGGCGGCGCCATCGCTTGAGGCGACCGGGGGATTGGCTCTTTGTGCCTTCAGGCTTCCCGCCCCGCGGGGCGCAAGTGAACACAAGTAAGGGGAACAACGTGAAACTCATCATCGCAACTATCAAGCCGTTCAAGCTTGAAGAGGTGCGCGAAGCGCTCACCTCGGTGGGCGTACGGGGGATGATGGTGACCGAGATCAAGGGCTTCGGCTCGCAGTCCGGGCACACCGAAATCTACCGCGGTGCAGAATACGCCGTGAACTTCGTGCCAAAGGTCAAACTCGAGATCGTCGTGCCGGAAAGCATGGCAGATCAGGTCGTCTCGACAATCGCGACCACGGCCAAGACCGACAAGATCGGCGACGGCAAGATCTTCGTGCTCGATGTCGAAAGTGCGCTGCGCGTGCGGACCGGCGAAATCAACGACGACGCGCTCTGAGCGGGCAAGACAGTAGGAGTGGAACGAATGACAAAACAGAAATACCTGCTCGGAGGGCTGACGCTGGCTCTCGCAGCGAGCATTATCCTTCCGGGAACGGAAGCCTACGCCCAAGAGGCCGCCGAAGAAGCGGCGGTGAGCTCGACGCAGACCGACATGGTCTTCATCATGAACTCGCTGCTGTTCCTGATGGGCGGTTTCCTCGTGTTCTTCATGGCAGCCGGCTTTGCCATGCTCGAAGGTGGTCTGGTGCGGTCCAAGAACGTGACCATGCAGATGACCAAGAACGTCGCACTGTTCTCGCTGGCGTCGATCTTCTACTACCTGATCGGCTACAACCTGATGTATCCGCTGGGAAGCTGGTCGATCGGGTCGGATGAAACCGGCGGCTACCTCGGCATCCTGTTCGCCCCCGGCGTTCTCGAAGCCGTCGGCATCACCGCCGCAGAAGCAGACGACTATGGCTACGCAGCCACCGGTTCGGACTTCTTCTTCCAACTGATGTTCTGTGCGGCAACCGCGTCCATCGTGTCCGGTGCACTGGCAGAGCGGATCAAGCTCTGGCCGTTCCTGATCTTCACGATCATCCTGACGTCGATCATCTACCCGATCCAGGCCTCCTGGAAATGGGGCGGCGGCTTCCTCGACAGCCAGTATGGCTTCCTCGACTTCGCCGGTTCGACCGTCGTGCACTCCGTCGGTGGCTGGGCTGCTCTGGTCGGCGCGATCATCCTCGGACCGCGTATCGGCAAGTATGGCAAGGACGGCAAGGTCAACCCGATCATGGGTTCCAACCTGCAGATGGCGACCTTGGGGACGTTCATCCTGTGGCTCGGCTGGTTCGGTTTCAATGGCGGCTCGCAGCTGGCCATGGGCACCGTGGGCGATGTGGCTGACGTCAGCCGGATCTTCTCCAACACCAACGCAGCCGCAGCCGGTGGTGCGATCACCGCACTGATCCTGACGCAGCTCCTCTACAAGAAGCCCGACCTGACGATGGTCCTCAACGGTGCCCTCGCCGGCCTCGTGTCGATCACCGCAGAGCCGCTGACACCAAGCCTCGGTGCAGCCACGCTGATCGGTGCTGTCGGTGGTGTGATCGTGGTCTTCGCCGTGCCGTTCCTCGACAAGCTCAAGATCGACGACGTCGTCGGTGCGATCCCGGTCCACCTCTTCGCAGGTATCTGGGGCACGCTGGCCGTCGTTCTGACCAACTCCGATGCGACCATCGGCGGTCAGGTGATCTCGATCGTGATCGTGGGTCTGTTCGTTGTGGTGACCTCGGCCATCGTCTGGCTGATCCTCAAAGGGGTCATGGGTATCCGGGTCTCCGAAGAAGCCGAAATCGCCGGTCTCGACACCGCCGAGATGGGCATGGAAGCCTACCCCGAATTTACCAATCGCTGATTTACGACCCGCTGGCACCTCCTTCCTGCCAGCGGATCGCAACCTCGCCCGGGCGTTCGCGCCCGGGTTTTTTTGTGTCTGCCGGTCCGCCGGGATGGCAGGCATGGGGCGCATGGAAAAAAGGCTCCGAAGCGGTTGCTTCGGAGCCTTCTGACGTGACGCGATTGTAGAGGTCGGCGGGGTCTAGATACCCGCCGCGATGATGGCCTTGGCCAGCAGCGGAACGGTCTGGGCATTCAGCCCGGCAATGTTCATCCGGCTGTCACCGACCATATAGATGCCGTGCTCGGAGCGGAGCACCTCGACCTTCTCGGGGCTGGTGCCGAGGCGGGAAAACATGCCGCGATGGTTGGCCAGGAAATCGAACCGGTCGGAGTTGCTCTGCTGGCGCAACTCGTCGGCCAGTTGCTGACGCAGGGACAGCATCCCCAGACGGGTCTCCTCCAACTCGGCCTCCCAATCGGCACGCAGGGCCGGGTCGGTCAGGATCGTGGTGACGATGCGGGCACCGTGGTCGGGCGGAAAGGAATAGTTCTGGCGGTTCAGGAAGGCGAGGGTCGCCTGCGCCTGAGCCACCTGCTCGTCGTCGCGGCCGATGGCCATGAGCAATCCGGTCCGCTCGCGGTAGATGCCGAAGTTCTTGGAGCAGGAGGCGGCAATCAGCACCTCGTCAAAGGCACCGGCGATCAGACGGGTGGCGGCGGCATCCGCGGCCAGACCGTCGCCAAAGCCCTGATAGGCGATGTCGACGAAAGGCATCGCGCCCTTGGCCTTGAGCAGTTCAACGATGTCGTCCCACTGCTCCGGGGTCGGGTTGGCGCCGGTCGGGTTGTGACAGCACCCGTGAAGCAACACCACGTCGCCCTCGGCCACTTCGGCCAGATCCTCCATCAGCCCCGCGAAATCGACACCACGCGTGGCCTCGTCGAAATAGCGGTAGGTGGCGGACTTCATGCCCAGATAGTTGATGATCGACGGATGGTTCGGCCATGTCGGGTTCGACAGCCAGGCGGTAGCGTCCGGCGAGGCGAGCTTGATCAGTTCGAGGGCCTGACGGATCGCGCCTGTGCCGCCAGGGGTGGCCACGGCCGCAACGCGGGCACGCGGGACAGACCCGGCAAGGATCAGATCGATCATCGCATCGGCATAGGCGGGATCACCGGCCAGACCGGTATAGGCCTTGGTCGTCTGATCGGCCAAAATCCGGCGCTCGGCCTCCTTGACGGCACGCATGACGGGGGTGTTGCCCGACGCGTCCTTGTAGACTCCAACACCCAGATCGATCTTGTCGGTGCGGGGATCGGCCTTGTAGGCCGACATCAGGGCGAGGATCTTGTCAGCAGGCTGCGGTTTGAGGCTGTCGAACATCAGGCGTCTCCGGTGGCAATGGGAAGGTCGGGATACATGCCCCATTCGGACCACGATCCATCGTATAGCGAATGCTCCGCCACGCCGAGGCGCTCGAGGGCGAGCGACAGCACGGCCGCCGTCACGCCAGAGCCGCACGAGGTGATGGCGGGCTTTGTCAGGTCGACGCCGGCGGCCTCGAAGATCGGGCGCAACTCGGCCACCGGCTTCATCGTGCCGTCGGCCTGCAGCAGATCGCGGTAGAACACGTTGCGGGCGCCGGGGATGTGACCGGCGCGCAGGCCGGGGCGGGGCTCGGGGGCCTCGCCGCGAAAGCGTTCGGGGGCGCGGGCGTCGATAATGACGTGATCACCCAGCTTGGCGGCGCGGGCCACTTCGGTCACATCGCGCACCATCTGGTTCTGGCGGGTCACGGTCATGTGGCGATCACGGATGACAGGGTCGGCATCGGTCACCGGATGGCCCTCGGCCTGCCACTTGGGCAGACCGCCGTCGAGAACGGCGACATCGGTCTTGCCCATCAGGCGAAACAGCCACCAGACGCGGGCGGCGGAGAACAGGCCCATGCCGTCGTAGACCACCACCTGATGGCCGTCGCCAATGCCCATCGCCCGCATCCGGGACATGAACTTCTCGACCGGGGGCACCATATGGGGCAACTCCGACCGCTGATCCGAGATCTCGTCGATGTCAAAGAACCTGGCGCCGGGGATATGGGCCTCGGCATACTCGGCCTTCGCGTCGCGGCCCATGTCGGGCAGGTAGAAGGAGGCGTCCAAAAGGCGCAAGTCGGGGGATTTCAGATGCTCGGCCAACCATTCGGTCGAAACCAAGGTCTTGGGGTCGTCCTGATCGTGGAGTGTCATCGGCGGATCCTGCTCTGGCGCTGGCGTCACGCGGGTGACGTAACGCCAGTGGGGCGCAGAGGCAAGGCGGCTTTGCGCAAAGGGCGACCACTCGGGCCGCCCTTTGGAAGGTCGTATCGCGGTCGAGCAGGGCTCAGGATTTGGAAATCATGTTCTTGACGACGCCGACGACCGCCATCAACACGCCGCCGCCCACGGCCCCCGAGCCGATCTGCGCGACCAAGGCACCGATATCGGCACCACCCGCAGCTTCGCCGGCAGCCGCCACCATATCACCGCCGCCCGACATCATGCCGCCCAGCAAAGCGCCACCGCCAAGACCGCCGATCGCACCGACGATGGCGTTCACCGCCGGCCCCAGTGACAGGTTCTTGGCCACGCCGCCCGCCGCGGTGCCACCAACAGCGCCCGAAACCAATTGAATGATCAGAGGGAGTAGTTCCATCTTTCTTCCTTCCAGCGGGGCTGATTATTAAACATGAACCGAACGACGGCACGAGCAGCCCCAACCCATGCGGGGCGAACCCTAGCAGAAAACGCAATATATAGATAGGCGGATTGGGATGACCCCCAATTGTTGCCCCATCAAGCGGCGCTCAGGGATCGGTGCCAAGCACCTCCTCACGCTCGGCCTTCAAAAAGGCGGCATAGCGCGGGGCGAAATCGGCGACAAAGGCGCGAACTTCCGGCCTGCGATGGGCGTCCGGGCCGGTTACAAGCCAGACCGAAGCAAAGACCGGGTCGGGCGGATCAAAGCAGCGGACGAGGCCAGACCTCGTAGCGCCGATACGACCCAGAACGCCGATCCCCATGCCGGTTTGAACCGCCGCCGTCACGGATTCGAAATCCTGACAGCGGGCAACGATCTGGTCAGGCGAAATATGAGAAAGCAGCCATTGGTCAGGCTCGCTCGAGCCCTGAAGCCGCTCGTTGATGATAAACTTATGGCCAGCGGCCTCGTCGACGCTGCGGGGGAGGCCGTGGCGGTCGATATAGGCCGGCGAGGCGAAATAGCTGCAATAGACGTCGCCCATCTTGGTGCGAAACAGGCGCTCGTCAGCAATGGACCGGGCATAGCGCAACGCCACATCGGCATCGCCCTTTATCAGATCCACGGCATCCAGCGTCGCGACAAACTCAAATGTCGTGCCCGGATAGGCGTCGCGAAACCGGGCAAGGATCGAGGTCAGGTTCGTGGTCAGCGAATTCGGCGTCATGCTCAGGCGGATCGGGCGAAGCGGGGCGGTGCGCTGGCGGGCGGCCACCTCGCCGAAATCAGCCGCCGCCGCCTCGATCGCCTCAGCCAGCGGCAGCAGGGCATGGGCGGCAACCGTCGGGCGAAAACCCTTGGTCGACCGGTCAAAGAGCACAAGGCCAGTCACATGCTCCAGCACGTCGATGCGGCGCGCAACGGTCGGTTGCGCCATGCCCAGAACCTTCGACGCCGCCAATGTCGATCCCTCGCGCATCACCGCAAGGAACACGCGCACATCCGACCACTCGTGAAAGTCGCTCTTCATTTTTGTAGAGCAGCACAACGACAGCGCCAATACCAGCGTGTTTCGACGGGACGTAGTCTGACATCAGACAGCAAACACCGGAGCCGAGCCCATGATGCCCCTCAACCTGAACACCCCGCTCTTTGGCCAGTTCTTCAGCCGCCGCGTCGAACGGCAGGCCCCCGACGAACCGCCCGAGCATGAAGCCGCGATGGCACAACGCGCCCTGCTGGCGGAAATGATGAGCCGGTCGCCAGAGGCATTTCACAGCGATCTTGATATCACGATGGTCTCAGACCCGTTTTGCGGCGGGCGCTGACGGGGCAGGCTAGCTGTTCTCGCGCAGCAATCGGCCCTTCTGGCGATCCCAGTCGCGCTTGGCCTCGGTGGCGCGCTTGTCGTGGTTCTTCTTGCCCTTGGCGGTGGCGATCTTGAGCTTCACCAAGCCACGGTCGTTGAAATACATGACCAGCGGAACGATGGTCATGCCCTCGCGCTTGGTGGCGTTCCATAGGCGCGACAGCTCTTTCTTCCGAACCAAGAGCTTGCGGCGACGGCGCTCCTCGTGGCCCCAAGTCTTTGCGGGGTCATAGCGGGCGATATAGGCATTGGTCAGCCACAGCTCGCCATCCTCCACGCTCGCATAGCTTTCTGCGATGTTGGATTGGCCGGTGCGCAGGGATTTGACCTCGCTGCCCGTCAGGATGATGCCGCATTCGATATCGTCCTCGATGGCATAATCATACCGCGCACGCCGGTTCTCGGCGATCACCTTGTAGTTCTTGTTTTCGTCTTTCTTGGCCATGATAGAGGTCAGATAGGGGCTGACAGGCGCGCTGTCCATCCCCGCAGCGCAATCGAATGCCGGGCGGCAGAGCACGGTCCGGGCGGGCGCGGGGGCTTCGGGGGCACGGCGGATCAGGCCAGAGCGAGCGTCACGGCAGGGCGCAATGCGACAGGCTCTGGGCAAACCGCGCGGCGCGTTCTAACCTCCGGGCATGGTTCTGCAAATCGCCCTCGGCTCCCTGATCCTCATCGCCTCGATCGTGATCGCCGGAACGGTGTTCTGGCTGATGGAATCGTCGCTCCTGCGGGTCCGGCCCTGGCTGATCCGTAAACCGCATCGGCCCAAGCTGATCGGGCTGATCTGCATGGCCGCGCTCGGCGCGCTCGGGATCGTCACCATCGCGGTCTGGATCTGGGCGCTCACCTTCTGGAGCCTCGGGGTCTTCGACACGCTGGAAACCTGCGTCTACTTCGCGCTCGTCGTCTTCACCACGCTTGGTTACGGCGATCTGCTGCTGCCTCAGCAATGGCAGCTTCTGGGCGGCATGGCGGCGGTCAACGGGCTGATGAACATCGGGCTGCTGACCGCGCTGATGCTCGAGGCCGGGCGCTATGTGCGCACGATCCAGCTCGAAGCCTTGCGAGAACAGTCATGACCCTGCCACAGCTCGGCAACGACGCCGCCCGGCGGCTGTTCCTCGACAGGCACGGGCTGCTGCAAACCGGCGGCGGGCCGGGCAAAGGGGCGGATCTGGCCGGGGTGATCGGCGATCTGGGCTTCGTGCAGGTCGACAGCGTCAACACCTTTGCCCGGGCGCACGATCTGATCCTCTGGGCGCGGCGCGGGCAATACCGGTCGCCGGCACTGGACAGCCTCTTGGCCAAGGACCGCGCCGTATTCGAACACTGGACGCACGACGCCGCCGTCATCCCGATGGATCAGTTCCCGCACTGGCGGCACCGGTTCGACCGCGACGCCGCGTGGCTGCACAGCCGGTGGAGCGAATGGCGGCGCGAAGGTTTCCTCCAGCAGATCGACGAGGTGCGACGGCACGTCCAAGACCACGGGCATTGCACCAGCCGCGATGTCGGCAAGGACGAGGCCAAGGGATCGGGCGGCTGGTGGGACTGGCACCCGTCGAAAACCGCGCTGGAATACCTCTGGCGCACCGGCGAATGCAGCGTCGTGCGGCGGGACGGGTTTCGCAAAGTCTACGACCTCACCGAACGGGTGATCCCGCCGGATGTGCTCAAGGCGCGGACCGACGAACAAGAGACGATCGACTGGGCCTGCAACAGCGCCCTCGACAAGCTGGGCTTCGGCACCTCGGGCGAGCTTGCGGCCTTCTGGGCGCTCGCCACCCCGGCCGAGGCGAAATCATGGTGCGCCGCCGCCCTCGCGCGGGGCGAGATCATCGAGATCGAGGTGCTGGGCCACGACGGCGCGCCCCGGCGCAGCTTTACCCGACCGGGCGTGCTTGAACAGGCACGCGCCCTGCCCGACGCCTCCAGCCGGGTGCGCATCCTGTCGCCCTTCGACCCCGCGCTGCGGGATCGGAAGCGGGCCGAGCGGCTCTTCGGCTTCCACTACCGAATCGAGATTTTCGTCCCCGAAGCGCAGCGGAAATACGGCTACTACGTGTTTCCGGTGATGGAAGGGACGCAGATGATCGGCCGGATCGACATGAAGGCCGACCGAAGCACAGGGGCGCTAAACGTCACCGGCTTCTGGCCCGAACCGGGCGTCAAATGGGGCAAGGGGCGGCAATCCCGGCTTGAGGCCGAACTTGACCGGGCCAAGCGGCTTGGCGGCTGCGACCGGGTGGAGATGACCGATGGCTGGCTGCGGCAGTAATCCGGGCATGGGCGGCGCGGCACACCCGCCAACCGCACCGGGCGGCATAGGCACCTTCACGGGCAAAGGACCGGTCCCATCGGCAAGATCCTGATCCTGACCTGCGCCCTCCTCGCGACGGCTGCGGCGCTGCTCTTCGCCCTCCGGGACGGCCCGTCCGAAACCTTCGCTCTCGGTTACGACGCCGAGGCCTACCCGGCCTGGCCCGTGGTCTATGGCTTGCGGATCAACGGCGCCGCCGATCCGGTGCCCGCGACCGCCCTCTGCTGCATCGGAGAGGGCGCCGGAATAGGCGACGTGATGGGCGGAGGCAGCGGCACGATCACCACGGTGGTGCAGACGGGCGACGTGCCGGAGGTGGTGCTGGACGTGATCTGGATCGAGGTGCACTCCGACATCACCTACGAGGCACGGCTTGGCTTTTCGGCCAATGACATCGCGGGCTGGACCGGCGGCACGATCTTCGTGACCCTGTCGTTCCGACCCGGTGGCTCGGTGATCCTCTATGGCGACGGGCCGGAACTGGCCGCGACGCGACCGGGCAAGGACGTCGACCTGCGCGACGGCGATGACATGCGGGCGTTTCTGCTGTCGCCCGGTCTGGAGCGGGCGCATCGCAGGGCCGACTACAGCGTCCTGCGGCGGGTCTGCGGCACGGTCAATCCCGACCCGCCCAACGGCTTTACCTCCGGCCGGGCGAGCCTTGCCGACGCCACGCTGGCAAGGATCGACGCGACGCGTGACCTCCCCCTGCCCGCCCCCGACTGCGCCGGCTAGACGAGACAAGGGCACGCGCCAAGACGGCCCCCTCCCAATTTCCATTCATGATTCGTCTGATTTCGGATATAAGGGCGCCCATAGGTTCGGCACGATATTGAGCCGGGATCGAGCGTCAAAGCCTCCGCAATTCATCCCCGGCGGCTTGTCTCATATATTGGATCGCGAGAATTTTGCTGCTCGCTTTTGTAGTTAGGATCGTTTCACCATGCGACAGACCGCCTTCAATTTCGCCGCAAACGCCGACAGTTCAGCGGCGATGAACAGTTCACGCACATTGGCAGATTGGAACGTGCTCTTCGGCACTGCCGACGCCGATCAGATCATCGCCGGACCATCGGTCAAGGCGGTGCTTGCCGGGCGCGGCAACGACGTCGTGATCGCCAATACGCCGGACGACCGCTCTTTCTTTCTGGGCGGCCAAGGGCGCGACAGCTATGTGATCGGCGGAGACGGGACGCCGGGCGAAGTCTTTATCGGCTTTGATCCCATGACCTTGGCCAACGGCGGCGGCGATCAGATCATCCTGACGGACTTCAGCGCCGACAGCACGGTCACCGATCTCGGCGGCGGCAGCTTTCAGATCAGCGACACCGACGGAGACACCCTGATCGTCAATACGATCACCCCCGGACGATCGCAGGTCGATGCAGATGCCTTCGCCGACAGTCTCGTGTTTGCCCAAGGCAGCCTGACCGATCTGGACGGAACCGGCGATCTGCCCCGGATCGTCATTGCCGATGACGTCGGAGGAATCCGGCTCACGGACGGCGACGGCGCAAGCACCTTTGTCGTCGACGAGACGGTGCAAGGCGTCGACGCGGGCGGCGGCAACGACGTGATCCTGATCCGCCTCGGCGCAGCACCCGACACCGGCACGCCCTTCGTCTTCTCTGCCGGAGACGGCGACGACGTGGTCGAGCTGCAAGAAGAGCCAATTCTCGATTTCGCCCTTACCGGCGACGAAAACTTCGTCATTGATGGTGGCGCGGGCAACGACACTCTGTCGATAGACCTCGATGTCGACAACCTCGGAGAAATGGCGGTTGATGGCGGTGCAGGCAACGACGCAATCACCGTCGATCTGCGGGGAAGCACCAACGCCTCGATCACCGTCACGGGCGGGCAAGGTGACGACACCTTCATATTCTACAGCGCGGCCGAACCCGGAGGCCCGACCAGCGATCAGCTCGATATGACGACCGTCGCAGACGAGGGACAGGACACGCTGATCGTCTACACCGGCACAACGACGCAATCCGCAGGTGGCCGGGAGAAGTGCTATTTGGACGCCGACGGCACCGACGGGGCGCTGCTCACCCTCGTGCTGCCCGATTTCGGAGACACGGTCGAGGTCTATACGGACGCCGACGGGGCCGTGGTCTTTGTCGATCAGTCAACGGGCGCAACATTCGGATGCTACTTCTGCGACGATAACGATCTGACCGCGCGGGAACTGCTGCAAAGCGATGGCTTCGCAACAGACTTCGACACGATCCTGATCGGCTGACGCCCGGCGCCGTCCGCTCAAGTGCTCAGTTGAGCAGTCCGGCGTGCACCATCGCCGCCCGGACGCCTTCCTTGGCGCCGTCGGTCAGGGGGGCATGGGGCAGACGGACCTCGTCCGAGCACAGGCCCAGCAGCGACATCCCGTATTTCGCACCCACCAGCCCCGGCTCGGCAAAGATCGCCTCGTGGAGCGGCTGCAAACGGTCCTGAATGGCCAGCGCCTCGGCATAATTGCCCGCCAGAGTGGCCTCCTGCAATTCGGACAGCGCCTTGGGGGCGACGTTGGCGGTCACGCTGATGCAGCCGACACCGCCCTGCGCGTTGAACCCGATGGCGGTCGGATCTTCGCCCGACATCTGCACGAAATCGGTGCCGCAGGTGATACGCTGGCGGGGCACGCGGGACAGATCAGCAGTGGCATCCTTGACGCCGACGATCATCGGATGCTTGGCCAGTTCGCCCATCGTCGCCGGGCTCATGTCGACGACGGAGCGGGGCGGGATGTTGTAAATGATGATCGGCAGGCCGCAATCGGCTGCGGCGGTGAAATGGGCGATCATACCGGCCTGGGTCGGCTTGTTGTAATACGGGGTCACGACCAGAGCGGCATCGGCCCCGGCAGACTTAGCGGCCTTGACCAGACGGACCGTCTCGGCGGTGCTGTTCGAGCCCGCGCCCGCGATCACCGGGATTCGGCCCGCGGCGGCGGTGACGACCACTTCGACGACCATGTCGTGCTCTTCGTGGGTCAGGGTCGGGCTCTCGCCGGTGGTGCCGACAGGGACAAGCCCGTGGCTGCCCTGCTCGATATGCCATTCGACCAGCTTTTTCAGGGAATCAACGTCCACTTTGCCGTCCGCAAACGGCGTGACAAGTGCAGGGAAAGACCCTTTGAACATGACGCGCTTCCTTTGATAGTTGGGCGCACCCTGCGCCCGAATGAAATCGCGCGGACACTAGACCGGTTTTCCGGGATTGCCAAGTTTGTGAGTTGCGCCCTGCAACGCACACGCTACCCTCTTGGTTCGAGCATCCCGCCAGAAGGCCCGCCAATGCGCACGCTACTCCTTTGCCTTGCCCTCGCCATGCCGCTGGGGCAGCCCGCCACCGGGCAGACCGCCCCTGTCAGCGGCTTCGTCGCGGCCGCCGAGGCGATCGAGGCCGAGGATTGGGACCTGGCCTATCTTCTGGCCGAAAGCGACGGGGTCGTCGCCCGGGATCTGGTCACTTGGGCGCGGCTCCGGGCCGGGGCGGGCACCTTCGACGACTATCTGCGGTTTCTCGGGGCGCGGCCGGACTGGCCGGGGCTGGACACGCTGCGCAGCCGGGCCGAGCTGGCCATTCCCGACGGGGCGGACCCGGTGTCCGTCGTGGCCTTCTTTGGCGAGGAACTTCCGCAGACCGGGCAAGGGGCGGTGCGGATGGCCGCCGCCCTCGACGCGCTGGGGCTGACGGATCAGGCGCGCGACATGCTGATCGACACCTGGCTGACGCAGGGGCTGACCGATGCCGGACAAGAGGCGATGCTCTCGGCGCACCGGGAATTCCTCGCCCCGCACCACGCCGACAGGACCGACGCGATGCTCTGGCGCTGGCGGACCACCGACGCGGCACGAATGCTCGACCTGATCAGCGATGATCAACGGGCGCTGGCCGAGGCCCGGATCGCGCTGATCCGCAACAGTGCGAACCGGAACGCGCTGGTCGGCGCGGTGCCGGAACTGCTGCGCGACACGGCGGGGCTGGCTTACGACCGGTTCAACCGGCTGGCCGACAGCGGCGATTACACCGACGCCTCGGCGCTGCTGATGGAGCGGTCGGACAGCGCCGCTAGCCTCGGGCAGCCGTTCCGCTGGGCCAGTTGGCGGGCCACGCTGGCCCGGTGGCAAATGCGCGAAGGACGGCCCGACATGGCCTATGCGATGGCCAGCCAGCACCGGATGACAGGCGACGACATCCGCAGCGCCACCTATTCCGATCTGGAATGGCTGGCCGGCTACATCAGCCTGACCTATCTGGACGATCCGGCGCAGGCGTTGCGGCATTTTCAGGCCGTCGAGGCGGTCGTCGATACGCCGATCTCGATCGGACGGGCGGGCTACTGGCTGGGGCGGGCGCATGTGGCTCTGGGCGATGCCGCCGCCGCGGCCGAGGCCTACGGGCGGGCGGCCGAACATCAGACCTCGTTCTACGGACTGCTCGCCGCCGAACGGCTGGGAAGGCCGCTCGATCCGGCTCTGACCGGAGCGGAAGAGTTTCCCACCTGGCGCGGGGCCGAGGCGCTGTCCAGCGATCTGACGCGGGCGATGCTGCTGCTCATGCAGGCCGACCGGCGGGGCGAGGCGATCCTCTTCGTCACCGCTCAGGGGCGCAGCTTCGACAGGGTCGGGCTGGCGCAGCTGGGGGCGATGCTGACAGAGATGGACGAGCCGTTCTTCACCCTCGTCGTGGGCAAGAACGCCGCGGCGCGGGGGATCGTGCTGCCTGCAATCTACTTCCCGGTGCACCCGCTGGCCGAGATGGACCTGCCGGTCGAGCCTGCCTTGGCGCTGTCCATCGCGCGGCGGGAGAGCGAATTCAACTTCGTCGTCGGCAGCCCGGTCGGGGCGCTGGGGCTGATGCAGCTCATGCCGGGCACCGCAGAAGAGGTGGCGGGCGAGCTCGACCTGCCCTATTCGCGGGCGCGGCTGACCTCCGATTGGGTCTATAACGCCACGCTGGGCGCGCGCTATCTGGCCAATCTCGAAGAGCAGTTCGGCAAGAGCCCGGTGATGATCGCGGCAGGCTACAACGCCGGGCCGTCACGGCCCTCCACATGGATGACGCAGCGGGGCGACCCGCGCAAAGGCGAGGTCGACGTGATCGACTGGATCGAGCACATCCCCTTCACCGAGACGCGGAACTACGTGATGCGGGTAACGGAATCGATCCCGGTCTACCGGGCGCGACTGTCGGGAGAAACCGGGCCGCTGCTGTTCACGCAACTGCTGAACGGCGCTGTGCCGTTCATCCGGCCCGTGGCCCGGCCCACCGGCACGGACAGCCAAAGTGACAGCCAAAGCGACAGCGACACCAGCTCAGGCGAAACCGCCCCGGCTCCCGCGCCGGCCACGGCCGCCGATGCCGCGCCTGCCGCATCCATCGCCGCGCCCGCGGCCCCCGCCGCCCCACAAGGCCCGGCGACGATCCGGCCCATCGCGCGACCGGGCGGCTAAGAGCGGAAGGGCAAGTGCGGGCGATGACGGTCAGGGTGGCTCGATCCGCCTGCCCCGCCGCAGCGGCTCCCACCTGCGATGGTGCGACGCCATTTTTGGTTTGATTCCGCGGCAATTCGAAACCAATTTCGGAGTATCGCCGAACTGTTGCCCGGCCTCCCCTTCCCGAAACGGCCGGAACCGTCGCCTGTTGTCGTATCGGGAGGAACAGCCATGTCGACCAAGATGGTCACCAAAACCTGCAATGCCTGCCACGGATCGGGGCGCGATCCGGTCACCGGCAGAGGCAATTGCATGTTGTGCGGCGGGGTGGGCCGACGCAGCGAAATGGTCCTCGATATTCCTCCCGGCCCCAGCGGGTCGTGGGGAAAACCGACGAAAAGCGCCGCGCACAACCGCGCGGACAGCACCGACGTCTCCGCGATCGCCAGTCCTCGGGAAGGCAAGGAACTGGTCAGGTATCAAAAGCGGCTTCAGGAAGGCTCCGTAATCTCGCGGCTGTCGGGAAGCGTCCGAAGCTACCTTCTGGCGAACGGAGAATTCGTCAACACCACGCCGGGGTGGAAGGTCCCGAAACTCGAAAAGATCGCGCGGGCGGAACATTACGAGCGCGTCGACAGAGCCTATGGAAATCTCTGGACCGATGTTCTGGAACAGGCACGGCGCGAACCGGCCCTCGCCGATCTGATACCCGAGGCGGAAGACAGGCTCAGGCACCGCGAGGCCGGCTTGTTTCGGCTGCCGATCCACAAGGGGGCGTTCTTTGCCTCGTCCTCCTACGAAAAGAAGGGGCTGATAGGCACCAAGACCGTCGAGATACCGGTGCGCGACGTCAAGATCGACGAGTATGAGAAATACCTTCGCCGGTTCATTCGATTTGGCTACGCATGGCACCGGCCGCCGCTGAAAGAGACCAAAGAGCCGGACGCGCTGTGGCTGATCAACAATCCGCTGAGCGAGATTCGGCGTTCGCGGTCACGGCACCTTGGGGAAGCCTACATGATCGCCTTCATGCTTCTGCCGCAGAAGGATGCCGGCCTGATCCGGCACGTCTTCTTTCCCTGAGCGGGTTCCCACAAGCACGGCGGCAGGCCGGCCAAGGAAACACAACGAGCCGCATTCATCGCCTCGGCTTTTTGGCAGCGGGCATCGGCCCGGAAGCGGCCGTCGCCTCATCGCAGTGATTGACTGAATGAACGGACTTGACTGGTAACCTTTCGCCGCAAGACAGAAAGATTGAGTTTGCCTGCGGCCCTTTCAAAGCGCTTTTGCCTGCTCTATGTTGGCAAAACACATGCAAATGGATGACAAAATGACACTGAAGCCGGACCCAAAACGCCGTATCGTCTCGTCGCGCCACCTTGCCGAGGGCGAGGGCTGGGAAGCGTCAGAAATCGAGTATGGGATGATCATCGCCTACAACGCCTTCTCGCGCTGGATGACGCGGTGCATGTCGGCGGCGGGCAATACCGACCTCACGCCATTGGAGATACTGGTGTTGCACAACACCAATCATCGGGGGCGGGACAAGCGGTTGTCCGACATCTGTTTTCTTTTGAACATCGAAGATACGCACACCGTCAATTACGCGCTTCGCAAGTTGATGAAGATGGAGCTTCTCTCGTCCGACAAGCGCGGCAAGGAGGTGTTTTACCGCACTTCCAAGAAAGGGGCGGAGCTGTGCGAAGCATATCGGCAGGTGCGTGATCGGTGCTTTCTGGACGGGTTGGCTCACCTCGATCTGACGGGCGAACAGATGCGGGCCATGGCGGCCAGCCTGCGGGCATTGTCGGGACAATACGATCAGGCCAGCCGCGCAGCCGCTTCGCTCTAGTTGCTCATCATGTTGGGCAGGACGGTCACGATCTGCGGAAAGATCGTGATCAGAACGACGCCCAGCAACAGCAGCAGGAAGAACGGAAACGCCGCCTTGGCGATGCGCAGGATGTCGATGCCCGTGAGGCCCTGAATGACGAACAGGTTAAAGCCGACGGGGGGCGTGATCTGGCTCATCTCGACGACGATCACCAGATAGATGCCGAACCACAGCGGGTCGATGCCGACGGCCGTGATCATTGGCATGATGATAGAGGTCGTCAGCACAATGACCGAGATGCCATCGAGGAAACAGCCCAGCACGACAAAGAACAACGTCAGCACCACCAGCAGAGCTGTAACGGACAGGCCCATATCCGATATCCACGCGGCCAGATTGCGCGGCAAACCGGTGAAACCCATCGACACCGACAGGAACGCAGCACCAAGCAGGATCAACGCGATCATGCAGGACGTGCGGGTGGCCGACATGACCGCTGCTCCGAACAGCGCCCAGCTGAAAGACCCGGACGCCCACGCAAGGATGCTCGCCAGGACAACGCCCAGAGCCGCGGCATCCGTGGGCGAGGCGAGCCCGCCATAGATCGCTCCGATGACACCCCCGATCAACAGGGCCACGGGAAGCAGCCGGCGTGAGGCCATGATCTTCTGCTTGAAGGAAAACGACTCGTCGATGGGCGGGATAAGGGTCGGGTTCATCCAGGCACGAACCGCCACATAGCCTGCGAAGAGGCAGATCAGCATAAGGCCGGGCAATATGCCCGCGATGAACAGGCGGGCGATGGATTGCTCGGTCGCCACGCCATAGACGATGAGGATGATCGACGGCGGTATCAAAAGGCCCAGCGTGGCAGAGCCGGCCAGCGTGCCAAGAATCAGGCTTTCGGGATAGCCGCGCTTGGTCAGTTCTGGCACGGACATCCGCCCGATGGTCGCTGCGGTTGCAGCCGATGAGCCAGAGACAGCGGCAAAGATTGCGCAGCCAAAGACATTGACGTGCAGCAATCGACCCGGCGCACGGGCCAGCCACGGGACGAGGCCGGTGAACATGTCATCACTCATGCGGGATCGCAGAAGGATCTCTCCCATGAGGATGAACAGTGGCAGCGCGGTCAGCGCCCAACTGTGCGAATGGCCCCAAAAGGTGGATGCGATGATCAGACCCGATGGCGCATTGGAAAAGAAGACCAGCCCGGCAAGGCCGACAAGCGACAGCGAGACAGCAACCCAAACGCCGCACGCCAGCAGGGCAATCAACAGGCCAAGAAGGGTCAGACCAATCAGAGGATCACTCATGGCTCAGACCTCATCCGGTGTGGAAAGAACGGGCGCACGCGTGCGGATCAAATCGGCCAAGGTGTGAACGACTGCCACCCAGAGCAGCGCAATCCCAAAGGCGGCGACGCTTTGCGGTATCCACAAAGAGACTGGAATGATGCCGGTCGAGACGTCGCCGTAGTGCAGGCTCTCCAGCACGAGAGACGCCATGAACCACGCCGCGTAACCGATGAGGCCAATCGAGATCAGCAGCGCGAAAGCCTCGAACCAGACCTGAACGGCTGGTCGAAATCGGCTAATGACGAGGTTGACGCGGATGTGGCCGCCCGAACGCAGGGTGTGGGCCAAGGCCAGAAACGTCGCACCGGCGAGCATATATCCCGAGAAATCGGCATAGGACGGGATCGTCGATGGCAGGGCTCCGGGGAGAATGCGACCAAAGCCGTTGAGGATAATCTGCGCGCTGATCAACACGCAGATGCACAGGATCAACCCGCCTGCAAGCGCGCCGCAGATGTCGTAAAGTCTTTGTAGGAAACGGTTCATCGAACATTCGCCCTTTCAAGAAAATAGACCGACGACATCGCGTGCCGTCGGTCTGTCAGGGAGGTTTGTCAGTTCTCGTAGGCTTCAAGAACCGCCTTGGCGCTGTCGGATGCGTTGGCATTCCATGTTTCCAGCATCGTCGCCCCGATCGCTCGCAGGCCTGTCACCAGCTCTTCGCTGGGTTCGTAGACGGTGATCCCGTTTTCGGCCAGCGCTGCGGTCATGTCCGTGGCTTCGGCGGCCGACATCTCCCATCCGCGCGCCTGAGCCGTCATGGCGGCGTCCAGAACGGCGGCCTGGGTGTCGGCATCCAGCCCGTCGAACACGCGCTGGTTTACCACGACGATGTTCTTGGGAACCCATGCGTTGATCGGCGTGTAATGCGTCACGAAATCCCATGCGGTGGAGTTCACGCCAGTGGATGGCGAGGTGATCATGGCGGCGACCTGACCCGTGGCGAAGGCCTGCGGAATGTCCGAAGCCTCGATCTGGACAGGGGCCGCGCCGGCGAGCGCCGCAAACTCTTCAAGGGCGGCGTTATAGGCGCGGAAGCGCAGGCCATTGAGGTCTTCGACGGTGGCGATCTCGCCATTGGTGTAGAGACCCTGCGCAGGCCACGGCACCGAGAACAGCGGCATCAGGCCCTGCTCGGCCAAAAGCTCGGTGATAACAGGGCGCTGCGCCTCCCAAAGCTTTGCGGCGTCCTCATAGCTGGTGGCAACGAAGGGCTGGCTGTCGATACCAAAGGCCAGATCCTCGTTGGACAGGGTCGATAGAAAGAACTCGCCAATGGGGACGGAACGGTTGCGCACCGCGCTCTTGATCTCGGAGTGCGGGAACAACGATCCGGCAGAGTGGATCGTGATGTCGAGACCGCCGTCGGTCGCCGCACGAACGTCATCGGCAAACTGAATGATGTTTTGAGTGTGGAAGGTCGAGTCGCCATAGGGCGTCGGCATGTCCCAGCTTTCGGCAGTGGCCGTCGTTGCCATTGCCATGGCGGCTGCGCAGATCAGTGTGTGTTTCATAGTTTTCTCCAGTGTTGGGTTACGTTTGTCCGGTTTGCCCGAATCTGTTCACTTTCATTACATTGACAAATTGTCAGCGTTATACACATAAAGCAACAATAATTTGATTCGAGGGTAGGTCATGGATACAGTAAGCACAAATAAATGGCAGTTCTGGGTGGACCGCGGGGGCACCTTTACAGATATCGTCGCGCGCAAGCCGGACGCGACACTGAATACGCTCAAACTGTTGTCCGAAAATCCCGAGGTTTACCCTGACGCTGCGGTCTATGGCATCAAGTCCCTGTTGGGGCTCGACGGGCATTCCGAAATCCCGGCCGGACAGATTGCGGCGGTAAAGATGGGCACGACCGTTGCCACCAATGCGCTGCTGGAGCGCAAGGGGGAACGGACATTGCTGCTGATCACCAAGGGCTTCGGGGATCTCTTGCGGATCGGCTATCAGAACCGGCCCGACCTGTTCGCACTGGACATAAAGCTGCCAGAGCTTCTGTATGAAGACGTCATCGAAATCGACGAACGCATCGACGCGCAGGGCGAAATCGTTACACCGATGGACCTTCGGACGACACGCGAAACCCTGTCGCGGGCCTACGGGCAAGGCTATCGCTCCGTCGCGATTGCGCTGATGCACGGATATCGCTTCACCGATCACGAGGTGGCCCTGGGAGAGATGGCCGAACAGATCGGGTTCGATCAGGTCTCGCTCAGCAATCGGGTCAGCCCTTTGATCAAACTGGTGTCGCGCGGCGATACGGCCGTTGTCGATGCCTATCTGTCGCCGATCCTGCGGCGCTATGTCGATCAGGTTGCCACGGCGCTGAATTCGGCCTCCGGGGGCTGCGACAGCCTCATGTTCATGCAATCCAACGGCGGGCTGACGGATGCGCGGCTGTTTCAGGGCAAAGACGCCATCCTGTCCGGTCCTGCCGGCGGGGTCGTGGGCATGGTGCGCACGGCGGCCGAGGAAGGGTTCGATCGGCTGATCGGCTTCGATATGGGCGGAACGTCGACGGATGTGTGCCACTACGCCGGCGAGCTTGAACGCAGCTTCGAGACCGAAGTCGCAGGGGTGCGGATGCGCGCGCCGATGATGTCGATTCATACGGTTGCTGCGGGTGGCGGATCGATCCTGTCGTATCGAGACGGACGGATGCAGGTGGGGCCCGAGAGCGCGGGCGCCAACCCCGGCCCCGCCGCCTATCGCCGTGGCGGTCCGCTGACAGTGACCGATTGCAACGTATTGTTGGGCAAATTGCAGCCCAGCCAGTTCCCGTCCGTGTTCGGCCCCAATGCCGATCAGCCGCTGGACGCGATCGCCGTGCGCGCCAAATTCGAAGCGTTGGCGGCACAGATCGGCGGCGGCAAATCGGTCGAAGAGATCGCCGAAGGTTTCCTGCGCATCGCCGTCGAAAACATGGCCAATGCCATCAAGAAGATCAGCGTGCAGCGCGGGTATGATGTGACCAAATATACCATGAACTGCTTTGGCGGTGCGGGCGGGCAACATGCCTGTCTGGTCGCGGATGCGCTAGGGATGGAAAGCATCTTCATCCACCCGTTCGCCGGCGTCCTGTCCGCGTTCGGCATGGGGCTGGCCGATGTCCGCGCGATCAAGGAACATCAGTTCGCACAGCCAATCGACAATATCGACGAGGCAGATCGCGAGATGTCCGCTCTGACACGTCTGGCGCAGGACGAGGTGACAGAGCAAGGCATCGACACCGCTCAGGTGCGCGTCGTCAGGACGGCGCATATCAGGACCGATGGTGCCCATCAGACGCTTGAGGTGCCGTTCGGCTCCGTCAAGGAGATGTGCAGCGCGTTTGAGGCGGCCCATCAACAGCGGTTTGGCTTTGTGCCTGAATACGGGCATCTGATCATCGATCTTCTGACAGCCGAGGCCATCGGCTCCACCGGAGAGAGCGTGACTTTGCCCAATGCGCAGAATCAGAGCCGGTCGGACCTGACGGCAACCATGTTCAGCCAAGGATCATGGATCGACGCACCGCTGGTCGACCGCACGACCCTTGCCGAAGGCGATACCATCGACGGGCCGGCGATCCTGACGGAGCCGACAGGCACCAACGTGGTGGAACATGGCTGGCAGGCGGAATGCACGAAAAGCGGCAACCTGATCTTGCGTCGTGTCGTGCCGCTGGAGCGGTCCGAGGCGATCGGAACGACCGTCGATCCGGTCATGCTTGAGGTGTTCAACAACCTCTTCATGTCCATCGCAGAACAGATGGGCGCGACCTTGGCCAACACGGCCTATTCGGTAAACATCAAGGAACGTTACGATTTTTCCTGCGCGATCTTTGATGCCAACGGTGATCTGGTGGCCAATGCGCCCCATGTGCCGGTGCATCTGGGCTCCATGTCGGACAGCGTCCGCACGGTCTTGCGCCAGAATGCGGGAAACATCAGCCCCGGCGACGTCTACATGATGAACAACCCCTACAACGGCGGCACCCACCTGCCGGACGTGACCGTCATCACACCTGTGTTCGATGACGCCGGACAGACCATCATCTACACCGTCGCCTCGCGTGGGCACCACGCCGATATCGGCGGCACGACGCCGGGGTCGGCGCCTCCCGACAGCCGTCATATCGACGAAGAAGGCGTTCTGATCGACAATTTCCTGCTGGTCAAACAAGGCGTGTTGCAAGACGCCGCCGCGCGCGAATTGCTGGCATCGGGCAAGTATCCGTGTCGCAACATAGAGCAGAACATGGCCGACCTTGCCGCTCAGATCGCCGCGAATGCCACGGGCGTTCAGGAACTGACCAAGATCACCGGCCAATTCGGCCTCGACGTGGTGCACGCTTACATGGGCCATGTTCAGGACAACGCCGAAGAAAGCGTGCGCCGGGTGCTGGATGTGCTGCACGACAGCGCCTTTACCTATCCGCTCGATAGCGGGGCGCAGATCAAGGTAGCGATCTCGGTGGATAAGGCAGCGCGCGAGGCAACGGTGGATTTCACCGGCACCTCTGCTCAGGACCCGTTCAACTACAATGCGCCCAAAGCCATTTGCCATGCGGTCGTGCTGTATGTGTTTCGGACGCTGGTCGGGTCGAACATCCCGATGAACGAAGGGTGCTTGAAGCCGCTTCGGCTCATTATCCCCGAGGGGTCGATGATCAACCCGAACGCCCCCGCCGCCGTGATCTCGGGCAATACCGAGGTCAGTCAGGCCATCGCTGACGCGCTCTACGGGGCTCTGGGCGTGATTGCAGGCAGCCAAGGGACGATGAACAACTTCGTCTACGGCAACGATACCTTCCAGAACTACGAAACGATCTGCGGCGGCACCGGCGCCGGCGACGGGTTCGACGGTGCAAGTGCCGTCCACAGCCACATGACCAACACCCGGATGACCGACCCGGAAGTGCTGGAGACACGGTTTCCTGTGCGTGTGGACGCGTTCTCGATCCGGCGCGGCTCCGGCGGGGCGGGTGCATATACCGGCGGCAACGGGATCGAGCGAAGGCTGCGGTTTCTGGAGCCGATGACGGCGACCGTTCTGTCCTCTCACCGTGAAACGGCGCCCCACGGCGCATCGGGCGGACAGGCTGGCGCTGTGGGTGAGAACGCGGTCATCCGTGCTGACGGCACCGTCGAACTGTTGAAAGGCAACGACGTCGCGCAGATGGAGGCAGGGGACGTGTTCGTCCTGAAATCTCCCGGCGGTGGAGGCTACGGAACGGTGGAGCCATAGGGCGACACTTGCCTGCGGCGTCGGCGCAAGTCGCGACCATCCGGCGCGTAGAGGTGGTGGTGGCTGGCGCGTTTCAGTTGCCCAACGCAGGCATCAAGGGTCGGCGTCAGAATCCCGTTCTGACCGCCGACCCGCAATCAAGGATCAGACGCAATCACAGCGGCCTTTCGCGAGCGCAGCAGCGTGAAGATGCCCGCCGCCACGACGATCAGGGCACCGACCAGAACGTGGGTCTCCAGAGCTTCGCCAAAGACCAGAATGCCGATCGCGGTGGCGAATACCAGCTGGAGGTAGGCAAAGGGCTGGACGGTGCTGGCTTCGGCGACCTCATAGGTCTTGATCAGGGTGAAATGGCCCGCCACGCCGGTGACGCAGAGGGTGGCCATCAGGGCCCAGTCGGGAGCGGTCATCGGCTCCCAGAACCAGATGCCGACGATGGTCATAAACACGCAGCCGACGGTGCCGGTCCAGAAGAACGACGTGGCGGCGGAATCCTTGCGGGCGACATAGCGGTTGAGCAGGCCGTAAAGGGCAAACATCAGGGCGGACAACAGCGGCACCGCGGCGGCGGGGGCAAAGACCGCGACGCCCGGCTGCAGGATGACCAGCACCCCGACAAAGCCGACCGCGATGGCGGTCCAGCGGCGCCAGCCGACCTTTTCGCCCAGAACCGGGCCGGAAAGGACCGCCACGAGCAGCGGATAGGCCGCGAAGATCGCGTGGCTCTCGACCAGACCGAGCAGGGTGAAGGCCAGAACCATCACACAGATCTCGGCGGCCAGAAGCAGCCCGCGAAACGCCTGAAGGACCGGCTGAGCAGTGCTGGCGGCAGCCTTGAGAGAGCCCGACATCCGGGCCGCGATCGCGATGACGAAGGCGGCAAAGAACCAATAGCGGATCATGACGACCATCAGCACGTTGTATTCGCCCGCGAGGTGACGGGAGAGGCCGTCCTGCGCGGCAAAGATCAATGCCGTGACGGTCATCAGCAGGATGCCGAGCCTCGTATCGTTGCGCATCAGGCAGGCATCCTCGCTTGGGTCATATGACGCTTGCGGCCATAGCCCGGAACGCGGGTGACGGTAAAGCCCGCGTCTTGCAAGGCGCGGCGGACATGGCCCGCCGCCGAATAGGTCGCCGCGGTGCCGCCGGGAACCGTATGGCGCGCGACCTCGGCCATCAGGGCAGGCTCCCACAGCTCGGGGTTCTTGGCGGGGGAAAAGCCGTCCAGATACCACGCGTCGGCCCTGAGTGTGCTGGCGGGCAGGGTCCGGCGGGCATCGCCAAGGTCCAGTCTGAGCGTCGGGCCACCTGTAAGGGCGACCTGCGCGGGGTTTTCGGCCAAGCCGCCTATCAAGGTCGCGGCCTTCTCTGCCAGCCCCGGAAAGGCATCGAGGGCTTTGGCCATATCGGGCAGGCTCATGGGAAACGCCTCAAAGCTGTGGAAGGTCAGCGGATGTCTAGCTCCTGCGGCCTCCCACGCGGCCCATGTGACGAGGAAATTCAGGCCGGTCCCGAAGCCCAGTTCGCCGATCTCGATCGGCCCGTCGAACCGGGCGGGCAGGTCATTGCCCGACAGAAACACATGGGCGGTTTCTGCCAGCCCGTCGTCGAGCGAGAAATACGGGTCGTCGAATTGGCGCGAGATCGGGACGTCGGCCCGCCATTCGAGGTCTGCGTGCTGGTCCTGCATCGGTCCTGCCTCTAAGTTGCGCCGCAACAATGAGCGGAAGGGCCGGGAATGACAACGGGCAGACAGAGCATCGACGTGACGATCCGGGGGGCGGGGATTTTCGGCCTGTCCATCGCCTGGGCCTGCGCCCGGCGCGGGGCGCGGGTCCGGGTCGTCGATCCGCACGGGATCGGTGCCGGGGCCAGCGGCGGCATCGTCGGGGCGCTTAGCCCGCATACCCCCGAGAACTGGAACCCGAAGAAGGCCTTTCAACTGGAGAGCCTGTTGATGGCCCCGGACTGGTGGGCCGACGTCGCCTCTGTCGGCGGTGCCGATCCCGGCTATGGCCGGACCGGCCGGTTGCAGCCCATCGCCCACGACAAGGCCCTCGCGCTGGCACACGACCGGGGTCGGCAGGCGGCGGACCTGTGGCAGGGCAAGGCTGTCTGGCAGGTGGTCGCCGCCGACGGACTGTCGGCCTGGGCCCCGCCCAGCGCCTCGGGCTGGCTGATCCATGATACGCTCTCGGCCCGGATCCATCCGCGGCAAGCGCTTGCAGCGCTGGCCCGCGCGATTGCCGCCCGCGGTGGTGAGATCGCCGCCGAAGGGGCCGAGGAGGGCAAGGTCGTCTGGGCCACCGGGCATCACGACCTGACCTATCTGGGCGTCGACGGCGCGGCGCAAAAGGGTCAGGCGGCCCTGTTCGCGCTCTCGGCGCCGGATCGGCCGCAACTGTTCGTGGACGGTATGCACATCATCCCCCATGCCGACGGGACCGTGGCCGTCGGCTCGACCTCGGAGCGCGACTGGACAGACGCAAGCGCCACCGATGCGCTGCTGGAGGCGCTGATCGGGAAGGCCTGCGCGGTGCTGCCCGCCTTGGCCGAGGCGGCGGTGATCGAACGCTGGGCCGGTCTGCGCCCGCGAAGCGCCACCCGCGCCCCGATCATGGGGCTGCATCCCGGCCGCCCGGGGGCGTTCATCGCCAATGGCGGGTTCAAGATCGGCTTTGGCATGGCGCCGCTGATCGCCGAAGTGATGGCCGATCTGGTGCTGGAGGGCCGCGACCGGATACCGGAGGATTTCCGCGCCTGAAGCCTGAGCCTGTGTGCGGCGTCGGATTTGGATATTTGAGACCCAAAGAAGTCAGGGGCCAGTGCCTTAGCCGGCCTCGGCTTGCATACATTGCCGGCCGTCGGGGCCCCGCACCCAGAGGCTGCCGGGGGATTTCCAGCACAGCTCCGCCTCTTGGTGGTGCATCAGCGGTGCCGTGGCCCGGTAGCTGAATTCGGTGAGCCCGCCCAGTTTCGCTGCAGCCAGCAGCATCAGGTTTTGGGCGAGCAGCGGGCCGTGGACGACGAGGCCGTCATAGCCTTCGACGTCGCGGGCATAGGCTTCGTCGTAGTGGATCCGGTGTCCGTTGAAGGTGAGCGCGGAGTAGCGAAACAGGGCGGTGCTGTCGAAGCGCACGGACTGGCGGCTGTCCTCGTCGGTGCGTGCCTGTGGTGGGCTGGGCCGGGCGGCGTCATCGCCGAGGTAGACTAGCTCCTGCCATTCGGTCAGCGCCAGCGCCGACCGTTGCCGGATGTCGTGCCGGACCCGGACGAAGGCCAGCGGCCCGGCGCGGCCGTCCTTGCGGGTGACGGCTTCGATCCGGCTCTCCTTTTGGGCGCGGATGCCTGCGAGGAGCGGTCTGTGCCATTGCAGCCGACCGGCCGCCCACATTCGTCTGGGAAGCCCCAGATCGGGCAGGAAACCGCCCGTCTTTGGGTGTCCGTCCCGGCCCAGGTCGGTGGGCGGATGCGGCTCCCAGAAATAGATCTGGTGGAAGAAGGGCGGCAGCGGATCCCCGTGGCCCAATGTGCCGCCCTGCCCCAGCGTCGCCATGAGGGCCGTCGCCCGCGCCGGATCGAGCGTGTCGGAGAGGGTCTGGCTGGTCGGTCTGTGCTCTGTCATATCTGGTCCATCCTAGCCGCAAGCCGGAGCCTCCGCCAATGCCCCAGATCAGATCGCTCGACCATCTCGTGCTGACCGTGGCCGACCTTGCCGGCACCGCGGAATTTTATACCCGGGTGCTGGGGATGAGCCGACAGAGCTTTACCGGCACCGACGGCACCACGCGGGAGGCGCTGAGCTTTGGCGCGCAGAAGATCAACCTGCATCAGGCCGGGGCCGAATTCCGGCCCCACGCCACCCGGCCCACGGCCGGCTCAGCCGATCTGTGCTTTCTGACCGACACCGCGCTGACCGACTGGCAGGCGCATCTGGCCGCGCAGGGCGTGGCAGTGGAGGACGGTCCGATCCGACGCACCGGGGCGACGGGGCCGATCCTGTCGCTTTATCTGCGCGACCTCGACGGCAACCTGATCGAGATCAGTCAGCCGCTTGCCCTCGATCCGGCTCTGGATCAAGGTGCAGCGACCTACAAATGAGGCATCACATGGCACGGCACGGCGGCAAAATCCTCGCGGATCAACTGGCTCTCTTGGGGGTGCGACGAGTGTTCTCGGTGCCGGGGGAGAGCTTTCTGGCGGCGCTCGACGGGCTCTACGACAGCGGGATCGCCAATGTGGTCTGCCGTCAGGAAGGCGGGGCTGCGATGATGGCCGAAGCCTATGGCAAGATGACCGGACAGCCCGGCGTCTGCTTCGTCACCCGCGGGCCCGGGGCCTGCAACGCCGCCGCGGGGATCCATGTGGCAATGCAGGACAGCACGCCGATGGTGCTCTTCGTGGGGCAGATCGACAACCGGCAGACCGACCGCGAAACCTTTCAGGAAGTCGACTACCGGGCAATGTTCGGCGGGCTGGCCAAGTGGGTGGCGCAGGTCGATCACACCGACAGGCTGCCCGAATACATCGCCCGGGCGTGGCGGGTCGCGCTCGGCGGCAGGCCGGGGCCGGTGGTGCTCGCCCTGCCCGAGAACATGCTCAGCGATCAGGCCGACGTGCCGGATTTCGCGGGCGGCATCCTGCCAATCCAGCAGCCCGACAGGCTGGGCTTTGCGGCGATCATCGACCGGCTGCACAGCGCCAGCGATCCCCTGATCGTCGTGGGCGGGCCGCACTGGGACGCCGACAGCGCCAGCACACTCGCCCGGTTTTCCGAGACAACGGGGATTCCGGTGGCCACGGCCTTCCGGCGGCAGGACTACATCGACAACCGGCATTCGCACTATGCAGGCGATCTGAACGTCGGGATCAACCCGCGTCTGGCGGCACGGGTCCGCGCGGCGGATTGTCTGTTGCTGATCGGCACGAGGTTCGGAGATATCGAAACGCAGGGCTACACCCTCGTCGATCCGGTGCGGCACACCAAGACGATCCTGCATTGCCATGCCGATGTGGGCGAGATCGGACGGGTCTTTGGGGCCGATACCGGGATCGTGGCCACCGGGCCGCAGGCGATCCGGGGCCTGTGGGAGAGCATCCGAAACGACGACCCGTGGCAGGAGTTCACCGGGCAGGCCGCCGAGGCGCGGGCCGATTACGAGGCCTGGGCGACCCCGCAGGAAAGTCCCGGCGCGGTCAAGCAGGAACAGATCATCCACTGGCTCTCGGAAAACCTGCCCGACGACGCGATCCTGACCAACGGAGCGGGAAACTACGCCGCATGGCTGCACCGGTATTTCTGCTACAAGCAGCACGGCACGCAACTGGCGCCGACCTCCGGGTCGATGGGATACGGATTCCCGGCGGCGGTCTCGGCCTCGCTGGAATATCCGGGCAAAACAGTGGTCTGCCTCGCCGGCGACGGCTGCTTTCAGATGACGCTGAACGAGATGTCGACGGCGGTGCAGCACGGGGCCACACCGATCGTGGTGGTGGTGAACAACGGGCGCTACGGCACCATCCGGATGCATCAGGAGAAACACTACCCCGGACGGGTGTCGGGGACGGCGCTGGCCAACCCCGACTTTGCCGCGCTTGCGCGCGCCTACGGCGGGCATGGCGAGGTGGTCGAGGCGACGGCGGATTTCGCGGCGGCCTTCGGGCGGGCGCAGGCGTCCGGCACGCTGGCGGTGATCGAACTCAAGGTCGACGGCGAGGCGCTCGCGACCGGAATGACCCTTTCGGCGGCGCGGGCGGCAGGCGAGGCGGCGCAGGGCTAGACGCCCTCACCCTCGCCCTCGCCTCGGCGGGCGGCATCCTCGGCCTGCATCGTCTCCAGCCGGATGATCGCACGCAATTCGTCGAGAAGCTCCAGCGGCTCCTGCTCGGGGGGAAGCACCCCGTCGACGGCAAGCAGGTCTTGCAGGAAATCCACCTCCGCCACGACCTTGCCGGCCACGAAAATCTTGGCAAAGGGCTGTGTGATGCGCAGCGCCACGATCAATCGGGTCAAGGCACCCAGCGATCTGGCCTGAGCGGCCGAAACGCCGATGATCGCATGTTGCTCGTCGGCGAGGCTGTCGATCAGGTCGTCATGCTCCAGCCCTGTGCGCAGGGTGATCTGCCAGCTCTTGCTGCGCAGGATATCGGCGGCCATCGTGACGCCCAACGTGTGGGTCTCTCCGGGGACGGCGATCAAGAGCGCATGCTGATCGGGAAGCGGTTCGCGGCGAAGGGCGGGCGATTGCAGGCGCAGGGCGCGCATCGCGGAATAAATCCGCCCGGTGGCGACGGTCATGTCCAGAAAGGACAGGGTGTCGTCCTCCCACATCTGGCCCATCAGCCGGGCCGAGCCGGCCAGAGTGTGCAGATAGATCGCTTCGATCGGCACGCCGCTCTTCAGCTCCAGTGTCAGAATGTCGATGCACTCTTCCAAGGTGCCGTCCAGAAGGGTGCTGGTGAACCTCTGCACATCCAGCTCGCTGCGGGACTTGACGGTGCTTTGTTCGGGGCGAAACCGGGCCGCGAGGCGGACGACCACTTCGTCGGCAAGCGACCTGACTGCCTGATACGGCAGAATTTCCTTTGGATCTCCGTCAGAGGCACCGTCAAGCGTGCCTCCACTGGGCTTCGCACGATCCGTCACAACAGGCTCCCCTCCCATTGGTCGACTGGCAAATTTTGGCTGGTCTGCTACCTAGGTCGCTCGTTACATCCGTCCAGTGTCAAAGACGCCGGTCCGTCACTTTATCCTTGTCGCGGCCCCGGCATCGGCGCGTCAGAACTCGACTCCGATCTGCGCCTTGATACCAGAGCGGAACGGGTGTTTCACCAATTCCATCTCGGTCACGAGATCCGCCAGTTCGATCAGATCGTCATGGGCGTTGCGGCCGGTCAGGACGACATGGGTCATCTCCGGCTTTTCCTCCGCGAGGAAAGAGACGACCTCGTCGATGCTCACGTAATCATAGCGGATCGCGATGTTGATCTCGTCGAGAAGCACCATCGTGTTGGACGGGTCGCGGATCAATTCCTTGGCCTTGGCCCATGCGGCTTGGGCCATCTCGGTGTCGCGGGTCTTGTCCTGCGTCTCCCAAGTAAAGCCCTCGCCCATGGTGTGAAACTCGCAGATGTCGCTGAATTTGCTCAAGATCAGATCGCGCTCGCCGGTGCTCATGCCGCCCTTGATGAACTGGACCACGGCGCATTTCATGTCGTGGGCGATGCAGCGGAAAATCATGCCGAAGGCGGCCGAGGATTTGCCCTTGCCCTTGCCGGTATGGACGATGATCAGACCGCGCTTGTCGGTCTTGGTCGCCATGATCTTGTCGCGGGCGGCCTTCTTCTTGGCCATCTTGACGGCGTGGCGCTCTGTGTCGTCGGTCATCTCGGGCATCCTTTGGGTTAGGCGATACGCCTCTGATAAACGATCGCGGTCGGACGATCAAAGCCGGGATGCGCCTCGCGGGCCACCTCGGTGAATCCCATCGCCTCAAAGGCGGCCTGATTGGCGGTCAGCTCGACTCGTGTGCCCAACTCCACCGCCTCAAACCCAAGCGCCCCGGCCCGGTCGCAGGCCAGATCGACCAACCGGCGCGCCCATCCGCGTCTGCGCTCGGACGCGGCGACAGCCAGTTTGCCCAGATACAAAACCGGCGGCTTTGGGGTCAGTATCGCGCAAGCCATCACCGGCACGCCCGCCACCCAAATCTCGGCCTTGCCCGCCGTCTCGGCCAGACCCTCCAAGGTCAGGTCATGCATCGTGGAGGGCGGGTCAACCACCCCGTCCATAAAGGCATATTCGGCGCGGATCAGGGCAAGAACCTCGGCCAACGCCGGATCATCGGGGCACAGGCGACGAAGCGCGGTCACAGGGTCAACTCCACCTTGGTGCCCTTGACCGATCCCTTGACCAGCACCCCCTTGGCACGCAGGCCGGGATACTGGGCGCGCCAATCCATGAAGCGGTCGTTGGAAACAAGGCGGGCCTTCTCGGCCAAAGCGGCCTCGATGACCAGCGGATCGGCAGGCTGACCGCTCGGCGCCAGATGGATCATCTCGGCCCGCACCGGCAGCATACGCGCCAGTTCGCGCGGGCCCATGTGGCGGTTCTGCAGCTTGTATCCGACATTGGCGTCAAACCAGACGACAGGGGAAAACCCGTTCTCCTGCAACTTCGACAGAACCAGTCGCAGCGGCACCTCCGACGGGCCGTCGCCGCCCCAATGCATCACATTCGATCCGTCCACGAAAATCGGCGGCCCGCGCTTTGCGCCCCGCTTTGAGGGCAACGGCGCATCATGCCGAAAAAGGTCTCTCAGGCGTAGAACGAACGCAAGAAGCGAGCCAATCAGCGACCCTACAAGGATCAGACCAAGGACGAGTATCAGGATCTCAAAAGACGGCATAACAAGCACTCACACGGGTCAATCGGGCCAAGCAACAATCTCCAGCTCCGGCCAGACGGCGCTCTGGCGGGCGGCTTTGGCCATATGGGTCTTGCGCCCATCGCGGACCGGGTTGGGGGTCAGGCGAAAGGCAAAGATGTCCTCCAGCCCAAACGGAGCATAGACCTCAAAGCCGTCGGGGCCGAGGCGCATCCCCACCGCGTGGGTCTGGCAGACGAAATTGTCGATGCCGTCGGTGGTCTTGGTCAGCGGGTCATAGGTCTGGCCGAAATGCTGCTCATACCACAGATGCACGCGGGCCTGATTGCGCACCTCGACAGGCGGCACCTCGGCAAAGCAGGCCGAGGCACGGCGGATCGCGGCATCCTCGGCCTCATAAGAGGTGTCCGGGTCGAAATAGAACAGGTCGATATCCTTCACCCCGGTCATCTCCGGGCGGCCGGTCAGATGGTTCCAGACCTGATTGTAGATCGCCCCCGACACGATCCACCAATCGGGCAGATCAAGGGCGCGGGCGGCCTCGAAGGTGCGCATCAATACGGGGCTGGCCTGCACAATCGCGATCAACGCGGCCTCTTGGTCGGGTGCAGGCAGGCCAGAGTAGCGAAGATGCGGCGATGTCATGGTCGAATTTCTTGCCTGATCGCCCAAGGGGGTCAAGCGCCTTCACGGCAAATGGCACCCGGCTCAGGCCAGATCGGCAACGTCGGGGGTGACATGGTGGATAAACCGGCGCAGGCGATGGCTCTTGGGCAGGCCCAAGGTGTAATCAGCCGCCGCAAACACCGCCTCCCACGTTTCGGCATGGATCGGGCCGCCCATATCCACGTCATTCAAAAAACTGACGAAAAGCAGATGTGCGTCAATGCCTTGCTCTCGAAGCCACCATAGAAACGCGATGCGGTTGGCGTATTGGTAATACTGCGCGGTCCAATCGCCAGAGGCAGCAAGACCCAGATCGGCCCGGACCGCATCGAAGGCGCGTTGCACCTGCGCAAGCGACTTGTCCCCCGCCTGCGAAGGCGGCGAAAAGAACTCGCGGACATGGGCTTTGGCCTCGACAAGCACCACTCCGCCGGGCGTCACCCCCAAGGCATCCCACTGCGGCCCGCGCTGCGGCCAGAACGCCTTGAGCGGCGCGGCGAGCGACCCCAGACCAAGGCGGTCGAGAAAGGCGGCATCGCGATACTCGGCATAGTCGTCCTCCGCCAAGGGAGAGACCCACTCGATCGCGGGCAGCGCCTCGGGTCGTAGCAGATGCGGCGCGTGTTCAACCGCCTCCTGTATCCACTTCAGACTGCCGCGCGTGCCCTTTGGACTGACAACCCTCACGATGGCCCCTCACTTGTCCGCTGTTATGCGATGCAACACGATATTGAAGCCCTCGTCTAGCTGAGGCGGCACGAAATGCTTCGAGATTTGGTGGAACTGCGCCTCCGTCGCCGCAAACGGATGATCGCTGGCGGCATTGCGGGCGCGGAGCCGTTCGAGGCACACCGCCTCCGGCACATCCAGATGGTGAAGCTGATGATCCGCACCGGTCTGATCGAGGATGCCCCGCATCCACTGACGCGCCTCCACCGTGTTGGCCTGAAAATCCAGAACGACGCTCACCCCGGCGTTCAACAGCGACGCGACATGCGGGCCAACGACCTGCCGGATTCTCCCAGTGCAGCGCACGAAGTCCGCAACAGAGGTCACCTCCCCCGGATAGAGCGCACTCAGCCACGCGTCCTCGGCAATGACCACCGTGGCCTCCGCCGCACCCAGCTTGGCGGTGAGGGTCGATTTGCCCGAAGCGATCTTGCCGCACATCATGTGCAAAACGGGACGAGGATGGGACATGGCGGCAACTCGATCTGGCGTTGTGGTCTGTCGAATCCCACAGGTGTCGACGCGGGTAACCGGGCAACGGGCCGTCAATCTTCAATGACGGCACCGCGCGGTCCGGTCACACCAGCATACCGACAAACTACACCGACGCGATACCGACGTCACACCGACGGCATACCGCAGCCGATTCTGGGCGATTAACCGTTGAGTCGCGGCACGTCCGAGCGGGCGTTACGCCTCCGGCGCGCTGCCCCAATCGGCGGCCTGCATCTCGTTCAGACGGCTCGCCGTGCGGCCGAACTCAAACGATCCCTCGCCCTCCACATAGAGCATATCCGGCGCCGCCGCAGCCGAGCAAAACAGCCGCACCTTGGCCTCGTAGAGCGCGTCGATCAGGGTGACGAACCTCTTGGCCTGATTGAAGTTTTCGCTGCTCAACTGAGGAATGTCGTCGATCAGAACCACCCGCGCGGCATCCGCCAGCGCAAGGTAGTCCGCAGGGCCCAGGGGCCGGCCGCAGAGGTCATAGAAACTGGCCCGCGCGACACCGTTGTGAAACGCCGGGATCTCGACGTCGCGGCCATGAACCCGCAGGATTTGGGGGTGGGATTGGCCTTGCGTCAGCTCCTCCCAGATCTCGGCCATCGCCGCCCGCGCCTCGGCATCCACAGGCGTGAAATAGCGTTGGCTTCCCTGCAATCTGCCTTGCCTGTGATCGGTTTCACTGGTCAGCTCGACGACTTGACACTTCTCCTTTATCATATTGATAAACGGGATAAAAAGCTGTCGGTTGAGGCCGTTCTTATAGAGATCATCCGGCGGTCTGTTCGACGTGGTCACCACTGTGACACCGGCGGCAAAGAGGCGCTCGAACAGACGGCCCACCAGCATCGCATCGGTGATATCGGTGATCTGCATCTCGTCAAAGGCGAGGAAACGCACCTCGCCGGCCAGCTTGTCCGCCACGGGGGCGATCGCGTCATTGACGCCGCGCTTGCGGGCGGCCCCCATCTCGGCATGGACCCATTGCATGAAGGCATGAAAGTGCCGCCGCTGCTTTGGCACGGACACCTCGTTGTAGAGCAGATCCATCAGCATGGATTTGCCCCGGCCGACCCCGCCCCAGAGATAGACGCCGCGCACCGGCTCCGGGGCCTTCTTGAACAGGCCCTTCTTGACCGGCACCGCCAGTTCCGCTCGCACCCGCTCCAGCGGCGGCAGCACTGCAAGCTGGACAGGATCGGCGGTCAATTTGCCAGCGTCGACGCGGGCTTGATAGGCTTCGTGTAGCGTTTTCATGGCCCCTCCCTAGCGCGGCAATCGGGCAGGGAAAAGGCCCAGAGGCGGCAGGTCGGTTTTCCGATGGTCAGAGAGGGATCTGCGGCTCTAAGCTGGCCGCAGCACCTTGAAAGGAGCCGCCCGTGGAATCCCTGATCAACCTCGACGATTTCCCCCTCGATGCCCAAGGCTCTTCCGGTTGGACCGCGCTCGTCGAACGCTGCAAGGCTGCACTTGCCGCCGAGGGGATGTTCAATCTCGAAGGGTTCCTCAAACCCCAAACTTGCAAGGATATTCTCCACGATCTGCGGCCCAGGTTCGCCACCGAAGCCTTCACCCACAGCCGCAGTCACAACATCTATTTCCGCGATACGGTCGACGGTCTCGCCCCGGATCACCCGGCATTGCACAAGGTGACGACCGTCAATCACACGCTCTGCGCTGATCAGATCGGCGGCGGGCTCGACCAACTTTACCGCTGGGCGCCGTTCCGGGCGTTTCTGGCCGCCGTCATGGACAAACCGGCGCTCTACGAGATGGACGACGCCTTGGCGCGGCACAACGTCATGGCCTACCGGGCGGGCGAGGGGCTGAACTGGCACTTCGACCGCTCTGAATTCACCACGACCCTGCTGTTGCAGGCCCCCGACGCCGGCGGCAGCTTCGAATACCGCAGCGATCTGCGGACCGAAACGGACCCTAATTTCGACGGCGTCGCCAAGTTGTTGCGAGGCCACGACCCGGCCAAGCGCAGCCTCAGTCTGGCCCCCGGTACGCTCAACGTCTTTCGGGGCAAGAACACGGCCCACCGGGTGACCCCGGTCAAAGGCGACAAGGATCGGATCATCGCGGTGTTCTCCTATTTCGAGACGCCCGGTGTGCAGTTTTCGGCCAAGGAAAGGCTCGGGTTCTATGGCCGCACCTAGGGCGGTCATACCCGACGACGTCCCCACGCCCGCCCGTCGTCTGCCGCGCCGACCATATCGGGACGGCGGCGGTCACAGACCACGCCTTCCGCGCCGGATCTGCAACTGAGGCCCTCCGCGGCCAATTGACAAGCGGTTCGAACCGCGCTCCTGTCAGAGCATGTCACGCCCTGCCCCCCTCTTCTCGCCGGTCTTGCTGGCCAGTTGCATTATTCTGATCGTCTGCTTCGGGGTGCGCTCGGCCTTTGGGGTGTTTCAAATCCCGATCGCCGAGGAGTTCGGCTGGCTGCGCGCGGAATTCTCGATGGCTATCGCCATTCAGAACCTCGCTTGGGGGATCGGGCAGCCGATCTTCGGCGCACTGGCCGAGCGGATCGGAGACCGCAAGGCCATCGTGATCGGCGCCCTCACCTACGCGGCGGGACTCTTGCTCTCGACGACTGCGACCACCCCCGGCGCACATCAGTTCTACGAGATCTTCGTGGGCTTCGGCATCGCGGGGACCGGGTTCGGCGTGATCCTCGCCGTGGTCGGACGGGCCGCAAGCGCCGAAAACAGGTCGATGGCGCTGGCCGTCGCCACCGCCGCCGGATCGGGCGGGCAGATCTTCGGACCGCCGCTGGCCGAGTGGATGTTGTCGATAATGGGGTGGCAATCGGTCTTCGCAATCTTTGCGGTGATGATCCTTGGCTCGCTGCTGGCGTTGCCATTCATGCGCTCGCCGGAAGCCGCCAGCAAACTCGAATTGCAGGAAAGCATCGGGCAACTGCTGACGCGCGCCTTTAAGGATCCGTCCTATACGTTGATTTTTCTGGGATTCTTTTCCTGCGGCTATCAACTCGGCTTCATCACCGCGCATTTCCCCGCGTTCATCACCGAGATGTGCGGACCAATTACACCGGGTGGATTTCTGGCCGGAATGGGGATTACAACCACCTCTGCACTAGGGGCGGTCGCAATTTCTCTAATTGGTGTATTTAATATCGCGGGCACTCTCTTGGCCGGTTGGGCCGGAAAACGCTACGCCAAGAAGAATCTGCTGGCCTTCATCTATACCGCGCGGACCGTGATCGGGGTGTGGTTCATCCTGACCCCGATTACACCGCTCAGCGTGGTGATCTTTTCCTCGGTCATGGGCAGCCTCTGGCTGGCGACCGTGCCGCTCACGTCCGGGCTCGTCGCGCATCTATTCGGTCTGCGGTATATGGGCACGCTCTATGGAATCGTTTTCTTTTCGCACCAATTGGGCAGCTTTCTCGGGGTCTGGCTGGGCGGCAGGCTCTATGACGTGACCGGAGATTACGTGCTCGTCTGGTGGATCGGGATCGCCGTGGGTGCCTTCTCCGCCGTCATCCACCTGCCGATAAAAGAGACAAAACAGGCCGTTCCAATCTAGACTTAAACTGTTCTTGTCTTTGAGAAAAATTTTGTCGAATTTGCGCCCCGTTCGGGTAACTCACAATTAAGGATAGTCTTTGTATTTATTCTCCAGTTTCTTGGAGGGTAATTATGCCGGATCTCTCAGCAGTACTCCAACTTGTTCAAGCCCTTATTGCGGGGTTGCTGGCATCGAGTTACGGGGTGCTCAGTCGAAGGATTGTGAACCAATACCTTTTGTCGCTGACAATGGGCGCATTGTTCGGGATGGTGGCAATGATTTCCATGGTGACGCCGATCATCATCGGCGAAGGCGTGATCGTCGATCTGCGAAATCTCTTTATCGGCGTGTCCTTCGGCTACTTTGGCTGGATCGGTGGCGCAACCACCCTTGGCATTTCCATCCTCGTCCGGATGGCGATTGGCGGCGACGGTGCTTTGTCCGGGATCGTGGCAATGACGATGGCCGGGGCCGGGGGGATGGCCTGGCGGCAGTGGCTGGAGCCTGACCTGTCCTGCCCGCTCAAATCCCATCTCGCCTTGGGAAGCCTGATCACCTTGTCCCTCGGTGGCGGTTTCCTGCTGCCAGAGCCGTCGCGATCGTTTCTGCTGATCGAACTCGGGCCCACGTTGGCGTTCTGCTATGTTGGCGGCAGCGTGATCCTGGCTGGGATGCTGCGGCGGGAAATCCTGATGATGAAACAGCACGCCGCGCTGCAACTCGATGCCCAGACGGATCCGCTCACCAATTTGCCAAACCGGCGCGGGATGCAGAACATCCTCTCCGGTGTCTGCGCCAACAAGAACAGCAAGGACGCGATGGCGATGCTCTGCTTTGACATCGACCGTTTCAAGCAGATCAACGACACCTACGGGCATATCGCCGGGGATGCCGTGCTCCGCGAGGTGACCAAGCGGGTCAACGGCTGCCTGCGGGCAAGGGATCATCTGGCCCGGCACGGCGGAGACGAATTCGTCGTGCTTCAGACCGGGCTGACAAAGGAACAGGCTTTCGCCGTGGCGGAACGGTGCCGCAGCGCCGTTGCGTCAACTCCGGTCGCAATTGGAGAGATGAAGATCGACGTCACGATCAGCATCGGCGTCTATTGGGTGCCCGATTACCATGAATTCGACGCTCTGTTCGCCCGGGCTGACGAGGCGCTCTACAAGGCCAAGCAAGACGGGCGCAACGTCGTCCGCGTCTACATGGAGGCGGCCTAGCGCGACCCCCAGCTTTCGCGCAGAACGTCGCGCAGCACTTCGAGAACGGCCTTGGCGTGGGTGTAGATCATGCCGTGGCCCGCTCCTTCGACGACCTCTTGGCGGGCATTGCGGTTCAGTTGCGCCAAACTGCCCAGACCGCTGATCGGAATCACCTTGTCATCCGCGGCCCAGATCGCCACCACCGGCACGTCCTCGCGGCCCAGGCGCTTGTGCTCTTCCACCAGACGCGTCGCCAAGAGCCCGCGCCGGCCGGCCAGAACCGCGGGGAAAAACCCCTTGCGGCCGGTCTCGCGCAACTGGACCACGTCCATATCGGGCACGTCGGCATTCGGATCCTTGCCCAGCAGGATCGCGGCGCGCATCCGCACAGGCTCGTACACGCCGTGCAGCCAATCGCCCACCACGGGCCAAAGCCGCATGAAACGGTGAACCGGGTCTTCCTCCATATCCAGCCCTGCGGGGGCCAGGAGGATCACCCGCGTCACCCGTTCGGGGTGACGAGCGCCAAAGGCGGTCGCGATCGCGCCGCCCAGCGAATAGCCGACGAGGGTCACGTCGTCGGTCAGGCCCTGATCCTCGAGCAGGTCTTCCAACTGCTGAACAAAGAATTCGGCATCCTGACGGCCCGGCACCGATTCCGACCAGCCGCGCCCGAAGAGGTCATAGACCAGCACGCGATAGCCAAACCCGGCAAGGCCCCGGCCCACGCCTTCCCAGACGTCCAACGGGGTGGTCAGGCCGTGAATCGCCACCACCACCGGGCCGCGCACTGGGCCGATCCATTGATAGTGGGTGCGGCCCTGGCTCAGTTCGGCAAACTGTCCGGTCGCCTCACGCGGATCGGGGTCACTGCGCCGTGCCTCCAGCACATAGGGCAACGCGATGATTGCCGCCAGAATCGCAATCAGAACCAGCCAGATCATCGCGCCCTCCAAGCATCGAGGATATAGCGGCTGACCATCAAATCCAGATGCGCGCCGCCACCATTCTTGAATACAGTGATGTCGTCATTCTGACGGGTGAATGCGGCAAGATTGCGAAAATCGGCCGTAATGTCCGTGGCGGCGATCGCGCCGGAGGCGATCGGGGCGATCAACTCGCCGATATGCTCGACGGTGGTGCCCAGCGCATCCACGAAAATCCGGCCACGGGTCATCACCTCGTCGTCGGCCTCGCGCATGTCGGGGCGATAGGCCCCGATCAGATCGACATGCTGGCCGGGGCGCAGCCACGCCCCGTGCAGCACCGGCTCCGAGGACATGGTCGCGCAGGCGATGATGTCGGCTTCGGCCACGGCCGCCTGCAAATCATCGGCGACACGCACGCCCGGCACTTCGGCGGCAAAGCGGGACGCGCCCTCGGCAGAGCGGTTCCAGATGGTGAACTCCGCCCCCGGAAAGCCTGCGCCGTAGGCCTCCACCAAGGATCGGCCCACGGTCCCGGCGCCGACGATCAGGATTTTCCTGCTGTCGGGGCGGGCCAGCCGGGTCGCGGCCAACAGACTGTCGCCGGCGGTCTTCCACTTGGTGACGAGGTGGAAATCGACCAAGGCCTCTAGGGCGCCTGTCTCGTCCGAGAACAGGTTGACCGCGCCATTCACCATCGGCCGGCCCTGCGCCGGGTTGCCGGGCATGATCGTGCAGGCCTTGACCGCAACGCCCATCCCGTCGATCCATGCCGAACGATTGAGCAAGGTGTCGGTGCCACGATAGAGCAGGACGTCCGCGATCTTCGGCTCCGGCAGGTCATGGCCCGCCGCGATGGCGCGGGTCAGATCGATCCAGTCGAGGCAGGCCTCGCCCTCGGCAAATGGGATAACGGTCAGGGTCATGTCGCATCCTCCGCATCCAGCAGGCCGTCGGCCACGAGGCGCGCCGCCCAGCCCTTGGGGCCGTCGAACAGGTGGGTTTGCCAGCCACGGACTTCGGCGGCAGCGATGTTGTCGGCGCGATCATCAGTGAAGAGCAAGGTCTCCGGGCGCAGGCCGCAATCCTCCTCGACCATGCGGTAAATCTCGGCCTCCGGCTTGATCACGCCCATATGGCCCGAGATATAGCGGCGGTCGAATTCTTCGAGAAACGGATAGTTCGCCTCACCGATCTCGAAGGTCTGGATGCCGAAATTCGACAGGGCAAACACCGGCACGCCCTTGCGGCGCAATGCGCGGAGCAGGCGGACCGAATGGTCGATCACAGGGGCGGCCATCTCGATCCAGCGGTCGTGCCACATGCGGATCTCGGGCGTCCAGTCCGGCCACAGCTCTGCCTCGGCATAGACGGTCTCGCGGAAATGCGCGCCGCGATCCACCTTGTCGTTCATCGCGTGCAGATCGATGGCCGCAAACATCGCCTCACGGCGCTCGCGGCCGATGGCGCGGTCATAGAACCGCTCGGGCTGCCACTCGATCAACACGTTGCCAATGTCAAAGATCACCGCTTGCGGCTTGGTCATGGGGTCTGCCTCTTTACTGCACCCGCGCAGTCTAGCGGCAGGGCCATTCCGAAGGAAAGCCTTTCGGCGCCCGAACAGTCGCCCGGTCAGACGCCGGGTCAGACGCCCGATCAGACATCAGTGGCGGCCGCGCGCACTTCGCGCTCCAGCGTATCCAGAAACCGGGCCCGATCCGCCTTCGAGAACGGACGCCCCCCACCCTGCCGGAACGGATCGGCGGCGCGCAGATCGGCCATCAGATCGCGGCTCGCCAGGATGCCGCCGATGTTGCGGGCGTTCAGAACTTCACCGTTATGCTTGACCACCCGGGCACCCGCCTCGATGCAGCGGGCCGCCAGAGGAATATCGCCGGTAATCACCACATCGCCCTTTGTCGCGCGGTCCGCGATCCACATATCGGCCACATCGGGGCCATCCGGCACGATGACGGTCTCGACCAGCGGGTTGGGCTGCGGGCGGATACCGCCGTTCGAGACGACGAACATCCGCAACCCGTGGCGGGTCGCCACCCGTTCCGCCTCGGCCTTCACCGGGCAGGCATCGGCATCCACATAGATCACCCGTAAAGCGCCTCTGCGTGGAACCCGATATGGTCTTCCATGAAGGTCGAGACAAAGAAATAGCTGTGGTCATAGCCCTTTTGCAGACGCAACGTGGCCGACTGGCGGCGGACGGCGATGGCTTCGGCCAAGGCTTCGGTCTTGAGCAGATCGCCAAACTGGTCCGAGGTGCCGGTGTCGATCAGCATCGGCCCGTCGAAGCCGCGGGATTTCATCATCAGCGTCGCGTCATGCTTGGCCCACGCCGCCTCATCCGCGCCCAGATAGGCGGTCAGCTGCTTGCGGCCCCATTCGGACTGGCTCGGGTTGCAGATCGGCGCAAAGGCCGAGACCGACCGGAACCGGCCCGGCAGGCCCATCGCCAGGGTCAGCGCGCCGTGGCCGCCCATCGAATGGCCGGTGATGCCCTGACGCAGCGGGTCCACCGGAAAGGTGCCCTCGATCAGCGCCGGCAATTCCTCGGCCACATAGTCCCACATCTGGTAATGCTCGGCCCAGGGATCCTCGGTGGCATCGACATAGAAACCAGCGCCCTGGCCCAGATCATAGGCCTCGTCGTCGGCCACGCCCTCGCCGCGCGGAGAAGTATCGGGAAAGATCAGGGCGATGCCCTCGGACGCGGCCCAGGCCTGCGCCCCGGCCTTGACCATCGCGTTCTCATGGGTGCAGGTCAGGCCCGACAGATACCACAGCAACGGCACCGGGCCGTCCTCGGCCAGCTCCGGCAGGAACAGGCCAAAGGTCATCTCGGTGCCTGTGGCTTCGGACGTGTGGGAATAGACGCCCTGCACGCCGCCAAAACTTCTGTGTTCCGAAACTGTTTTCATCGCATGAACTCCGTTTGCTTGCCCCGTTCAGGGCTCGGGACCGGGCCTACCTCAGGGCATGAAGGTTGTCACCCATGCGATGACGGCCGAAACGGTCAGGATGCTGAGCGTGGTGGAAATAAAGATCGACGCCGAAACGCGATGCGGGGCCACGCCGTAGTGCTGGGCGAGCATATAGACGTTGCCCGCCACCGGCAGCGAGGCCGACGCGATCATCACAGCCGCCGCATAGGGCTCGACCGGAAAGACAAGCAGCGCCATCACCGCGACGGCCGCAGGATGCAAAACCAGCTTGCCAAAGGATAGCCACGCCGCCACGGCAATACGCTCCGCCGATTTCGTCGCCAGCGACGCGCCGATGGCAAACAGGGCTCCGGGCGTCGCGGCCGCGCCGAGGATCGAGACGAATTGCCAGATCGGCTCCGGCACCGGCAGGGTCAGGGACGACACCGCCAAACCGACACAGATCGACACGATCATCGGGTTCTTCAGCAAACCCACGCCAATGGTGCGCAGAATGCCGAATGACATCCGGCCGTCGCGGGCCCCGGTGATCAGGATCACGATGAGCGATCCGAATATGATCAGATCGACCGCCAGCATCATCATGATATGACCGATCGCCGCCTCGCCCATCAGCAGGGCCAGCATCGGTATCCCCAGAAACCCGATATTGCCGATCGCCACGCATTGCGCCTCGACAGCGGCTTCCTGCACGCCCCGGCCACGGGCAAGGGCCACAATCGTGCCCAGCGCATAGACGGCGCCCGTTCCGATCAGATAGGCCCAAAAGAACGACCAGTCGAACAGCTCGCCCAGAGACAGGTTTGCCGAAAAGCGAAACAGCATGGCCGACAGGGCAAAATAGAACACGAATTTCGTCAGATAGGCGGTGGCTTCGGGCGAGAAGAACCCCGTCCGGCCCGCGCCATAGCCAAGGCCGATGATGCCGAAGAACGGCAAGGTCTGCAAAAAGACCTCGATCATCGCGCACCCCGGCAGGACGACAGGACGCACGGCCCGCTTCTTTTGGCCCCAAATACGGCCTCGCTGCGGATTACGGCCCCGAGATACGTCTCCGGTGAAGCGCCCCCCTCACGCACCCCGAAACACCGTCATGATCTGATCGAGCGGCTTCTTGCGCTTGGCGACCTCGGGAACGGTCGCGGTCTCGGAGGGATAGCCCACCGGCAGGATCATCACGGCCTTCTCGCTGGCGGGCCGGCCACACATCTCGGGCAGGAATTTCATCGGGTTCGGGGTGTGCTCCAGACAGACCAAGCCGGCGTGATGCAGGGCGGTGATCAGCATGCCGGTCGCGATCCCGACGCTCTCGGGCACATAGTAATTCTTGTAGCGCTCGCCGTCCTCCGTCACGCCGTAGCGCTGGGCAAAGACCACGATCAGCCAGGGGGCGTCGGTCAGGTGGGGCTTGCTGGCGCCGGTGCCGATGGGCTCCAGAGCGGCCAGCCATTCCTCGCCGCCGCCGCCCGCGTAGAAGTCCTTCTCCTCGTCCTCGGCGGCGGCGCGGATGCGGGCCTTCATCGCCGGGTCGGAGATCGCCGCAAAGTGCCAGGGCTGGTGATTGGCCCCCGACGGGGCCGTGCCAGCCGCAGCGATGGCGGCGGCAATGACCGCTTCGGGAACCGGCGTATCAGCATAATCGCGGACGGAATGGCGGCGGCGCATATAGGCGAGAAACGCTTCGGCCGCGGCAACGGCGTCCTCCGCGGGCAGTTGCACCCTGTCGGGCAAGGGCAATGGCTGATAGGTCACGTCACCCTTGCGATACATTCCGTCGGTCCCGTTATCCGCTGCCGATCAACGCACCGGCGGCAAAGACCAAAGCACCGCCAAGAACCACTTGCAAGGCCGCGCGGATAAATGGGGTGTCCATAAACTTGTTTTGGATCCATGCGATGGCCCACAATTCGACAAAGACGACGATCATCGCGATGGCTGTTGCGGTCCAGAAATGCGGGATCAGATAGGGCAGCGCGTGACCCATGCCGCCGATCGTCGTCATGACGCCGGAGGCCAGACCGCGCTTCCACGGGCTGCCGCGTCCGGACAGGACGCCGTCGTCGTGAGCGGCCTCGGTAAAGCCCATGGAAATGCCCGCACCCACACTGGCCGCCGCGCCGACGAGAAAGGTCGTCCAAGTGTCTTGGGTGGCAAAGGCCACGGCAAAGATCGGGGCGAGGGTCGAGACAGAGCCGTCCATCAACCCGGCCAGACCGGGCTGCACCCATGTCAGGATGAATTGACGACGAGCGCCTTCGTCCTCCTTGGACTTGGTGTCGGGATCGAGATGGGTCTCGACGAGGTGCTCGGCGGTTTTCTGGTGGCCGGCCTCGGCGGCGGCCAGATCGCCAAGGAGCTTGCGCGTATCGGCGTCGGAGGCGGCCTTGGCGGCGGCCAGATAGAATTTCTCGGCCTGCGCTTCCATCGCCTCGACTTCGGAGCGGATGGCCTCGATGCTCAGGTTCTCGACAAGCCAGACCGGGCGGCGGGCATAGTATCCGGCAACGTGTTCGCGGCGGATCAGGGGGATCACATCGCCAAACCGCTTTTGGTGCAGGGCGATCAGGCGCTGGCGATGCTCGTCCTCCTCCTCGGCCATGCCGTCGAAGACGGCGGCAGAGGCGGGAAATTCGGCGCGGACGCGCTGGGCATAGCTGCGGTAAATGCGGCCATCGTCCTCCTCGGACGAGATCGCGAGCGCCAGAACCTCCTGTTCGGACAGGTCGGAGAAACGACGGCGGGACGAGAAACCGGGGATCATGGGAGCCTCACTTTGGAATGATTCTAAAGTAGTCAAGGACACGGCAAAGGCAAGGGCGCAAACGCCGGCGGCGCCTGCGCCCGGAACAGCGGCGAAGGCAAGCGGTGCTGACGGCGGACAAGGGCCGCTGCATGCGATCTGGGGCGCATATCGCTTGCCGGAACTGAACCGTCTCGTTTATCGTTGAGGTCACAGGAGGAGACAAATGCCGGACGGAGCATGCAACAAGGTCAGACGCGGGCGCAAGTTCGACCAGGTGCTTGCGGGCGCGCGGGACGTGTTTCTGTCCGACGGCTTCGAAGGCGCCAGCGTCGACGAGATCGCCCGCCGGGCGGGGGTCTCGAAAGCCACGCTCTACAGCTATTTCCCCGACAAGCGGCTGCTCTTCATGGAGGTCGCCAAGGCCGAATGCGTGCGGCAGGCGGATCAGGCCGTCGAGAAAATCGACATGTCCGCCCCGGTGCGGCACGTGCTGATCGAAGCGGCTCAGCAGATGCAGCGCTTCATCACCTCCGACTTCGGGTTGCGGATCTTCCGGATCTGCGTGGCCGAAAGCGAACGGTTTCCGACCTTAGGGGCGGAATTCTACGAAAGCGGCCCGGCGCTCGTGCGCAACCGGCTGATCGGGTTCTTCAAGACGGCCGCAGAGCGGGGCGAACTGAAGATCGACGACTTCGACCTTGCCGCAGACCAGTTTCAGGCATTGTGCAAGTCCGACCTACGGGAACGGTTGATCATGCAGGTCGTCACCTCCGTGTCCGAGGCCGACCGAAAGCGGATCACCGACGCCGCGGTCGACCTGTTTCTGGCGCGCTACGGGGCCTGACGGCGGGCGCGGGGGGCATCTCCGGAAATCCTAGTCGACGCGACGGACCAGCAACTGGTTGCCGTCGCCGCGCTTGGTCTCGAACACCTTGAGGTCTTGGACCAGATCGCTCAGCTTCTTGTGGCCATATGTCCGGGTGTCGAAATCCGGATTGGCAGCCGTGATGTATTGACCCAAGGTGCCGAGGGCATACCACTCCTCCTCTTGGTCAATCGCATCCATCGCACGAATGATCAGGTCGCGGGCTTCGAGAAGCGGCGCTGGGGTGGGCTTTGTCTGAGGCTTGTCCTCCGACCGGGCCTGATGCGGCGGAGCCGAACTGCCGCCGAGGTTTTCGAGAAAGATGAACCGCTTGCAGGCCTTGCGGAACGCCTCGGGGGTCTTTTGCTGGCCGATGCCATAGACGTCGAGGCCCTGCTCGCGGACGCGGCTGGCGAGCCGCGTGAAATCGCTGTCGGAGGACACCAGCACGAAACCGTCGAACCGTCCGGTGTGCAGAATGTCCATCGCGTCGATGACGAGGCTGATGTCGCTGGAGTTCTTGCCCACGGTATTGGCGGGCGAATGATGCGGGACGAGGCCGTGCTCGGCCTGCACCTTGTTCCACCCGGCCATCTGCTGGCTGGAGAAATCCCCGTAGCACCGACGCACCGAGGCTTCGCCGAGGCTCGCGATCTCTTCAAAGATCGCGCCGGCATGCTTGGGCGAGGTATTGTCCGCGTCGATCAGCACGGCAAGAAGCGGGCGGGCGGTGTTGGGCATGGTCTGACCTTTCAGGGGCGTCGTGCGATGGTCCCACCCATGTCGTGCCGGTATCGCGGGCCGGGCACGTCGGATGGATATTTTTGACCCAAAGAAGCAGGGGCCGCTTAGACCACTGAGTGGGCGATGGCGTCCAGGATGGCAAGCTCTTCCGCACGGAGTTGGTCGCTGTCGTCCTCGAGCGGCAGGCCGTTCAACCCGTAGGTGAAGGCCAGATCACGCTCCGCATCATACCAGACCCCGCCTATGAAACCATAGGCATTGGCAAAATGCCCGATCAGAGGGCGCGGATAGAATTCCGGTGCATCGAAGATTTGCAACCCCGCTCCATAGCTCTCGAAGACCGGCGTCCGGCCGTCCTCGCCCGACCAGAGCGCGGTGGCGTCCATCTTTGGCAGCGCCTGCGCCAAGGTCAGGCAATCGGCCAGTGACGCCCGCAGCCCGCCTTGCGCCGAGAATTGGGTGACGTCCTGCGCCCAGCGGTAGGGGCTGAGCCCATGCCCCGAGCCGTCTAACCGACAAACGCCGCTGTCCGCCACCGCGTCGTCGATCTGGGCGATCAGACTGTCGCCGTCGCGCCGATAGGTGGCGAGCCGGTCGCGCCGCGCCGGCGCCGGCACGCCGGACCAGTTGAACCCCGCACCCATGCCCAAGGGGCCGAGCACATGCCTCGCCGCCAGTTCGTCGAACCGTGCGCCGCCCAGCGCCTCGGCTGCGGCGGCCACGAGGATGTAGCCGAGGTTGCAATACTCGGCACGCTGCCCCGGCGGGGTCTGGGTGAAGCAGCTCGTCTCGGCGAGCCAATCCTGCAGCCGCACGCCGGGCGGGATGAGATAGCCCGCCGCATCGGTCAATCCCGCGCTGTGGCTGAGCACATGGGCCAAGGTGATCGGCTGATCCGGGAAGGCCGGGTTGCGCAGGGCAAAGCCCAGAACCTCTCCGATATCCCGATCCAGATCGCCGCCCGCCACGGCCATGAGCGTCTGGCCCGTCACGATCTTGGAGATCGAGGCGACCCGATACATCGTGCGCTCTGTCGCGGCGAGACCTGGGGCCGTGGCGATATGAAAGCGCGATGGCGAGGCTCCGACCCGGATCCCCACCGCCGCAAAGGCAAAGGGCGGCGCAAGACGGCCCGTCAAGGCGTCGAGCGCGGCCATTGGCGGATCAGTAGACCACGACCGAGCGGATGCTCTCGCCCGCATGCATCAGATCAAAACCCTTGTTAATGTCGTCGAGGGCCAGTTTGTGGGTGATCATCGGATCGATCTCGATCTTGCCCTCCATGTACCAGTCGACGATCTTGGGCACATCTGTCCGGCCACGAGCGCCGCCAAAGGCGGTGCCTTTCCACGTGCGGCCAGTGACGAGCTGGAACGGACGGGTCGAAATCTCGGCACCCGCAGGGGCCACACCGATGATGATCGATTCGCCCCAGCCGCGGTGGCTGCATTCCAATGCCTGCCGCATGACGTTGACGTTGCCGGTGCAGTCGAAGGTGTAGTCGGCCCCGCCGATCAGATCGCCCCGACGCTTGGTCATGTTGACGATATAGGGGACGATATCCTCGCCGATCTCGGTCGGGTTGATGAAATGGGTCATCCCGAATTTCTCGCCCCATTCCTTGCGATCGTTGTTGATGTCGACGCCGATGATCATGTCGGCACCGGCAAGGCGCAGGCCCTGCAACACGTTGAGGCCGATCCCGCCGAGGCCAAAGACCACGGCGGTCGAGCCGACCTCGACCTGCGCGGTATTGATGACGGCGCCGACGCCGGTGGTCACACCGCAGCCGATGTAGCAAATCTTGTCGAAGGGGGCGTCTTCGCGAACCTTGGCCAGCGCGATTTCGGGCATGACGGTGTGGTTGGCAAAGGTCGAGCAGCCCATGTAGTGCAGGATCGGATCACCGTCCAAGGTGCTGAAGCGGGTGGAGCCGTCAGGCATGACGCCCTGACCCTGCGTGGCGCGGATCGAGGTGCAGAGATTGGTCTTGGGATGCAGACAGCTCGGGCATTCGCGGCATTCCGGGGTGTAGAGCGGGATGACGTGATCGCCGGGCTTGAGGCTGGTGACGCCCGCGCCCACCTCCAGCACGACGCCCGCGCCTTCGTGGCCCAGAATCGCCGGGAACAGCCCTTCCGGATCGGCGCCGGAGAGGGTGAATTCGTCGGTGTGGCAAATGCCGGTGGCCTTGATTTCAACGAGAACTTCGCCAGCCCGGGGGCCTTCGAGGTTCACGTCCATCACTTCCAGCGGCTTGCCTGCGGCAATGGCGACGGCGGCTCGGGTACGCATTTTGATGATCTCCTTGTTGTTGGCGACACGTTCCGCGAAATGGCCGAGAAGTTCAACCTTCCGCGCACGGCCACTTGCCAAAACTTGGCCGGATCACGCATGATGACGGGATGACCAGATTGACTTTCCCCATACTCGCCGTCGTCCTGGCCGGCCTGACCGCCGGCTGCACCGAAACGCCCGGATCGGGGCCCGCGATCTGTATCGCGGAGTCCTATCAGGACCTTGTCGGAGGCAGCGAGCGAGACGCGCTCGATACCTTGGTCGACGTCGTGCTCTTCAGCACGAACGAGATCGACATCCGCTACATCCGGCCTGGAGATGCGGTGACCGAGGATTTCCGGCCGGAGCGGACGAATATCGAACTCGACGGCAACGACATCGTCACGCGGGTCTATTGCGGCTGATGGAACGGCGGGCGGGATCATTCGCTGTCTTCGGGCTTCTGGCCCTGCTTGCGGCTTGTGCGCCCGGAACGGCGCCGACGCCGCCCGGCCCCGCGATCCCCGCGGTCGAAGACGACACCTGCGGGGCGGCGCCCTATGCCCGGCTGATCGGGCAGGACGCGACCGCGCTAGAGCGCGAGTTGATCATGCGGCAGGTCAGGGTGATCCGGCCGGGCATGGTGGTGACGATGGATTTCAGCGCCCAGCGGATCAATTTCGAGATCGACGACAACAACCGGATCGCCCGTATCTATTGCGGCTAGGCTGACGATTTCGGGGGGCGGTCAAAGACCAATAACGACAAGTTCCCCCGGCATGATGGCCTGGGTGGGGGCAATAAACCGCCACACCGGGGGTGCTTGTCGCATGGATCATGATTGCCCGACAAATGTGGTCGGAGTTGGCACGCAAAGTGGCAAACCCGTGATCATTTCCGGTCAATCTCCGGGCAGAGGCAGGTTTGTGACGCCGAAACGCTTGATCTGGACCGCGATTGCCGCAAGTCTGAGAGCATGAACATGCTCCCGCCACAGCCGCTTGGCCCGCAGTCGACGCCCGATCAGGTGGCGTTTCACCGCACCGAACTCGGGCCGATCCTGTCGCTCTATGGCCGGATGGTGGCCGCCGGGGAATGGAGGGACTACGGCATTTCCTGTCTGCGCGACGTGGCGGTGTTCTCGGTGTTTCGCCGAACCGCCGAGAACCCGCTCTACCGGATCGAGAAACGGCCCAAGCTGCGGCTCAAGCAGGGGCAATATGCGGTGATCGGCATGGACGGTCAGGTGCTCAAGCGGGGCAACGAACTGCGGCAGGTGCTGCGGGTGCTGGAGCGCAAGCTGATCCGATCCGTCGAGTGAGGGCAGCGGGGAGCGCCCCCCGAGCGGCGTGACCTCTGGGCGGTCGCGCGGGAAATCCTTCGGATTTGCGCCAAGGCGCCCGTATTTTTGGCCAAAAGAAGCCCAAGGACAGTTCGGATCAGAGCCGTTTGCGCGAGATGACCTCTCCATCGCCCTGTGCCTTGATCCGCAGGATCGCGGCGTCGATCGGCTCGTAGGCGACGGCCATGTGGTGGGCGTTGGCATGGAGCAGGGTGTCGGCATCGACGAGCATCCCGATATGCCCCTTCCACCAGTAAAGATCGCCGCGTTGGCGCGGGGCGTCGGGGGACAGCTCTTGGCCCAATGCCGTCCGTTGCAGATCACTGTCACCCGGACAGGGGATATCGCAGGCGGTCAGCGCCGCCTGCACGAGGCCGGAACAATCGATCCCGAGGATCGAATTGCCGCCCCAGAGGTAGGGCACACCAAAGAACAGTTGCGCCACGGTGGCAGGGTCGGTGAACGACCTGTCGAGCGGGCGCAGGTGCTTCTTGGGGATATAGCCGTCCGGCGTTTCCCACATCTTCTGCCGCTCGGCCGTGACGGTGACGCGCGCGCCGAAACTCAGATGCGCCAGATCGGCGGATTTGAAGCTCTCGGTCTCGTAGAGATGCGTCGCGGGGGTGCTGACCCGGTGGGTGGCCGGGCGCGGGTCGGCGATGTCACTGGCGCGCAAGTAGCCGACGTAGCCGTCCTTGTCGGCCTGCACGAAGGCAAAGCCGTCGCGCTCTTCGAACACGGTGATCGTCTCGCCCCAGATCAGCTGCCGGTCGCGCCCCTTGCCGGGCGTTGCGCACAGATCGGCCACCGGCACGGCGATGCGGGCAGGGGTGCCTTGGGTGAACCGCTCCGCCTCGACCTTGCCCGCCAGAGACATCGCCGCGACCCGCCCATTGGCCGGGGTCAGCCGCCTGTCCACGGTCAGAGGCCCAGCAGGTCGGGCAGCGCCTCGAGCAACGCCCGCGCGCCCATGCCGACGCCGCCCTTGGGGCGGGCGGGCGCCGCGGCCGGCTGCCAGCCGTAGATGTCGAAATGCACATAGCGGTCGGGGGCAAAGCGGCGCAGGAACAGCGCCGCCGTGATCGACCCTGCCATGCCGCCGCTCGGGGCGTTGTCGAGATCCGCGATGCCGGGCTCGATCATCGCTTCGTAGGGGTCGTGGAAGGGCATCCGCCAGACCGGGTCGCGGCTGGCCTCGGCCCCGGCGACGATGGCCTGCGCATCCGCGTCGTGCTGGGCAAAGAACGGCGCCAGATCGGGGCCGACGGCGACCCGGGCCGCGCCGGTCAACGTTGCCATCGACACGGTCAACGCGTCTCCCCCCTCGGCGGCGAGGGCCAGCGCATCGGCCAGAACCAAGCGGCCCTCGGCGTCGGTGTTGTTGATCTCGACCGTCTTGCCATCGCGGCCGGTCAGCACGTCTCCGGGGCGGAAGGCATCTGAGCCGATCGCATTCTCGACCGCCGGAATTAGCACCCGAAGACGCAGCTTCAGCCCCAGCGCCATGATCATATGGGCAAGGCCCAGCACCGTGGCCGCGCCGCCCATGTCCTTCTTCATGAGACCCATCGACGCGCCGGGTTTGATGTTGAGCCCGCCGGTGTCGAAGCACACGCCCTTGCCGACCAGCACCAGCGCCGGACCGGCCTCACCCCAGCGCATGTCGATGAGCCTCGGCGCGCGGTGCGGCGCGGCGGCGCGGCCGACCGTGTGGATCAGCGGGAAATTGGCGGCGAGCAGATCCTCGCCCGTGGTCACCGTCATGCTCGCGCCATGGCTCTTGGCCAGGGTCGCGGCGGCGGCCTCCAACTCGGCAGGACCCATATCGTTGGACGGGGTGTTGATCAGATCGCGGGTCAGCGCCTCGCCCGCTGCGATCGCCTCAATCCGGGCGGCGTCGACGCCCTCGGGCGCGACAAGCTCCGCCGCCGGCGCACTGGCCGATTTGTAGCGGGTAAACCGATAGCCTTCGAGCAGCCAGCCAAGCGCGAACTCGGCCCGATCGGCCGAAGCGGGCGCGTCTGCCAGATGGTAGATCCCCTTGGGCAAAAGGCTCGCCGCCTTGGCGGCCAGAAACCGGCCTCGGCGCTGGGCTTTTGCATCGCCAAGACCCACGATCGCGGCGACAACCCGGCCATCCGGGCTGGGCAGAGCGATGCACTCGCTCGGGCCGGCGGCAAAGCCCTGCGCCTTCAGCCATGCCTGCGCGGCGGGATCGAAGCCATCGCTGATCGAGGGCAGACCCTCGGGATCGGTGATATACAGGGGGATGCTGTCGGGGCTGGCGGCGGCAAAGGCGAGGGTCATGGGATTCCTTGAAGCTCAGGCCCTCTCCGTCGGGGCCGCCACAGAGCGTAACGTCCTGATCCGCGGCTGCAAGACCCCGTCTGGCCCCTGCCCCGGCCTACGTCCTCCGCGGGTCTGCCCGTGCTCCTGTCGGCCCCCTTTTTGCGCCCGACCCCGGCCGACGGGTCAGTGCCCGGGCAGGCTCATCGCACCGACCTCCGACATGACGATTTCGCCAATCCGGCTCAACCGGGCGACGGTGGCGGCCAGCGCGGTGGCATTGGATTGTTGCAGGCAATCCAGCACGTGATCGGCGGCGCGGCGCATCTCGGGCAGGCCCACCTCCATCGACAGGCGGCGAATGCGGCGGGCCGCGACGGCCATCGCCTCGAACCCACACGCGGCATGGGCGATCGCCACGGCATGGATCTGATGGGTCAGATCCTCGTGGGCACGGGCGATCGTGGCACCGGCTAGCTTCGGCCCCAAGGCGGCATGCAGCCGAGCGAGCGCCTCGTAGTCGACGCGAAGATCGGTCGTTGGCATCAATCGACAAACCGCCGGGGCGCCGGTCTGCCAGTTCATATCGGGTGTGGGGCTGTGTTTCATATTGGCAAAGTTAGCGCGAGAAAGTTCCTCAATGGTTGCCAAGCGCGGGAAGAGTCATGCAATTATTGCTCGAAATTCCCGAAAATGCGGCCTATCCGAAAGGCCGTGACCATCGTTCGGAACCAAGCCACTCTGGAAAGTGACAAAATGACCCTCGCCAAACCTCTGCCCGAATACCTTGTTCGCCGGTATCACGGCTGGAAAGCCACCACCTTTGCCGAGAACAAGGGCTGGTACAAAAGGCTGGCCGAAGACGGGCAAAGGCCGCGCGCCATGGTGATTTCGTGCTGCGACAGCCGGGTGCACGTCACCTCGATCTTCGGGGCCGATCAGGGCGAATTCTTCATTCACCGCAACATCGCCAATCTGGTGCCGCCCTATGCGCCCGACAGCGATCACCACGGCACCTCGGCGGCCGTCGAATACGCGGTGCGGACGCTGCGGGTGAATCACCTGATCGTCATGGGGCATTCGGGCTGCGGCGGGGTGCAGGGCTGCTACGACATGTGCTCGGGCGACGCCCCCGAGCTCGAGGAAACCAGCAGCTTCGTCGGACGATGGATGGACATTTTGCGGCCCGGCTTCGAAAAGCTCGAGGCCGGCGACAGGCAGGATCGGCTCACCGCGCTCGAGAAAACCTCGGTGCTGATCTCGATCGAGAACCTGATGGGCTTTCCCTTCGTGCGCGAGGCGGTCGAAGACGGAACGCTCACCCTGCACGGGGTCTGGAACGACATCGCCGACGGCAGCCTCGAAAGCTACGACCCCGAGACAGACCGGTTCGTCGCGATTTAGGGGAACATTAACCAGCCTCGGTCCAATCTGAGGCATGGGATATCGCACCGTCACAGTCCATCTGCCCGAATCGCTGCTCTGCGCCGCAGAGGCGATGGCGCATGGCGAGGCGATCTCCGTGGCGCAGCTCGTGCGGCAGGCGCTGGCGGGCAAGGTCGGGCACGACGCGCAGGCCGATCAGGCGCATCTGCACCGGGTGTTGTCGCTCAAGGGGCGGCTGACCGGGGAATTTACCGCCGCGCGGTCCTGGTCCGATCTGCAATCGCGACTGCGGGCGAAGGGCTACTTGCTGATCGAGGCCGGCGGCGGGCTCACCCTCGCGACGGCGGGCGACGAAACCGCGCTCTGCAGGGCCTCCGAACTCGGGTTCGATATCGCGACCCTGATCCGCAAGTTCGGAACCGGCTTTCCCGGCGCTCGGCATGCTTGGCTGTCGGATCGGCTGCACACCGGCGATGACGAGGCGGACGACGACTTCGACGTGATCGACTGGTCCGACGGCCACGCAGGCAGACATCCCTCCGCCTAGCATGTAGGACGTCCCGCCATGTGTCGGCAGGTGGGGCCTTAACTGGCCTGATGCAGGGGTAGCCCCGGCTTGACGCCCCTCCCAAAGCGTCAAGCCGGCTTGTGTCGAGCCACTCGTCGCAACCGCGCCTTCCCCATCTAGAGGGCGGCAGCAACCAGAGGCCCAGGCCAGTGCCGCCCTCTGTGAGGCAGGGCCACCCGCAGGAGCAATCGGTTCCCGTCCGAGCTACACTGCGTAACCCAATGCTACACCAGCACCGAACCGAGATAAGGACCGCGAAGGCACAGCCCGCCGCGCAAATGGACAGAAGCGACTATCCTTTCGGATAGGAGCGGGCTTGCGCTCCGCCCGAGCACCAACGCGCACCGGATCAAACGCGCAGCATGCGAGACCAAGACAAGGCAAGAGAGGCGGGAAAGACCCCGAAGACTGCCCCGCCCCAACCGGCTGTTTCGCACGTCGATGCCTGCGTCACGCAACTGCCCCGGTTCAGGGAATGGCAGCACGAAGCGGACACTTCGCACGTGCCCACGCATAGGCGCTGGCCTATGAACTGTCCGGAAAAGGCCGGCCCAAACGTTTCAAAGGTACCGAACGCCGGATTGGATCACCCGGTGGCGTAGGGCAATGCATCATGCCAATGCGCGTAATGACGGGCCGGAACATTCCCGGCCCCGCAACGGACGGTGCGTTCGGCGCTGAAAAGGCTCCACTAGAGCCTTTTCCGGGCGCACCTCACCCTTTCTTAAGACACTTCTGCCCGAGAACCTCGGCGATCTGCACCGCGTTCAGCGCGGCCCCCTTGCGCAGGTTGTCGGACACGCACCACAGGTTCAGCCCGTTATCAATGGTCGGGTCCTGCCGGATGCGGCTGATGTAGGTGGCGAAATCGCCGACGCATTCGATCGGGCTCACGTAGCCGCCGTCTTCGCGCTTGTCGACGACCATGATGCCGGGCGCTTCGCGCAGGATATCGCGGGCCTCGTCCTCGTCGAGATGCTCCTCGAACTCGATGTTCACCGCCTCGGAGTGGCCGACAAAGACCGGAACGCGGACGCAGGTGGCGGTCAGCTTGATGTTCTTGTCGAGGATCTTCTTGGTCTCGACGACCATCTTCCACTCTTCCTTGGTCTGGCCATCCTCCATGAACACGTCGATATGGGGGATCACGTTAAAGGCGATCTGCTTGGTGAACTTGGTCGGCGGCTTGTCGTCGGTGGGGTTGTAGATGCTCTTGGTCTGATCCCAGAGCTCGTCCATGCCCTCTTTGCCCGCGCCGGAGACGGACTGATAGGTGCTGACGACGACGCGCTTGATCGTGGCACGGTCATGCAGCGGCTTGAGCGCCACCACCAATTGCGCGGTCGAGCAGTTGGGATTGGCGATGATGTTCTTCTTGGAATAGCCCATGACCGCATCGGCATTCACTTCCGGCACGACCAGCGGGACGTCCGGGTCCATCCGGTAGAGCGAGGAGTTGTCGATCACGACGCAGCCCTGACCGGCGGCAAGGGGGGCGTATTTCTTGGTCGCTTCCGATCCCACGGCAAACAGGGCGATATCCCAGCCGGTGAAATCGAAGGTGTCCAGATCCTTCGTCTTGAGCGTGCGGTCCCCAAAGCTGACCTCAGAGCCGAGCGACCGGCGGCTGGCCAGCACGGCAATCTCGTCAATCGGGAATTCGCGCTCGGCCAGAATGTTCAGCATTTCGCGGCCGACATTCCCGGTGGCACCGACAACAACTACTTTATAGCCCATGGGTCTCGCATCCTTCTGCAATCGCTGGCGCTATAGATCATGCCGGGGACAGGTGAAAGGGGGCACTGCGTCCAGGGCCGGTGAAACGGCGGCGGAGCAGAGCAATGTGTAAACCAAACTGGACAGATCGGTCAGAGCGCCTACACTGCCACGGATGACGCATCACCCCGGCCACACCCTGCCCGCCACGCCCGTCTTCGCGGCGCCAGCCCCGCGCGGGCTCTGCACCGATTGCGGGTTGTCGCGGATGCGCAACGCCAAGGACTGCGGCAAGGCGTGCCAGTTCATCAAGCCGGACTACCCCGAGTCCGAGACGCGGGTGCACGGGCGCGCGGCGCAAACCGACGGAGACGAGCGATTCTTCGGGGTCTCCACGGTGATGCACAAGGCCGCTCTCGTTCCCGCGCGCGAGGGGGCGCAGTGGACCGGGCTCACAACACGGCTGGCAGAACGGCTCTTGCAGACCGGCAAGGTCGACGCCGTGCTCTGCATGGTGCCGGATGCAAAGGACCGCTGGAAACCGCAGCCCGCCATCATCACCGACCCGGCCGCCATGGCGCGGGCACGAGGGATGCGGATGGGTTACGCCCCGCTCTTGGCGCTGCTGGAGCCGGCCCGCGCGGCCGGGCACAAAAGACTCGCCGTGATCGGCATTCCCTGCCAAATCTACGCCCTGCGTCAGATTGAGGCGCAATTGGGGTTCGAGCGGATCTACGTAATCGGCACCCCCTGCTCGGACAACACGACCACCGAGAACTTTCACGAATTCCTCGGGCTGCTCAGCGACGCGCCCGAAACAGTGACCTACCTCGAATTTCGGGCCGACTATCATGTCGAGCTGCGATTCGACGACGGGCGGCGCGAGGCGATCCCCTTCCTCAAGCTGCCGCTGTCCACGCTGCGGCCGGACTTCTTCCCGCTCACCTGCAAGACCTGCGTGGACTACACCAACCGGCTGGCGGACATCACAGTCGGCTACATGGCGGGCGAGGGAGAGCAGTGGCTGATCGTGCGAAATGCCCGCGGGCAGGAGATGCTCGACGGGCTGAAAGGCGAAGTACGGCTCGCCGCGCCCGGGAGCAAGGGCAACCGGGCACCCGCGGTAAAAGGCTTCGTCGCCAACACCAGACGTGCGGCGGGCGGGCTGCCCCTGCGGCGAATGCCCGACTGGTTGCGGCCCATCGTGGCGTGGCTGCAACCGCGCACCGGGCCGCGCGGGCTGGAATTCGCACGCGCGCGCGTAGAGATGAAGGCGGTGGAAACCGTTCTGCACCTGCGCAGGTCAGGCCGCGCCAAGATGAAGAACATGGTGCCGGATCACGTCTGGGCTCTGGCCCGCGCCTATGATCTCGCCGCGGAGCCGGGCGAACGGCCGGCCCAGTCACCGACGGGCAAAGACTAGCCGCCCGTCCGGCTTCTTTTGGCCCCAAATACGGCCGCCGGAGGCGGAAACCGCGGCAGATCACCCCGCGACCCGCTCCCCGAATATCGCAGAGCCCACCCGCACATGCGTCGCACCATGACGAATCGCGGTCTCGAAATCGCTGCTCATCCCCATCGACAGCCCGCTCAACCCGTTTCGCGCGGCCATCTCGGCGAGCATCTGAAAGTGCGGCGCCGGATTGTCCTCGGCGGGCGGGATGCACATCAGCCCCACCACGGGCAGGTCCATGCCCCGACACTCCGCGATGAATTCATCGGCCTCGGCGGGCAAGACGCCGGCCTTCTGCGGCTCCTGCCCGGTGTTGACCTGAACGAACAGGCTCGGACAATCGCCTCGCTCCTGTGCGAGGCGGGCCAGCGTCCGGGCGAGCTTGGGGCGATCGAGGGAATGGATCGACTGGGCGAGGTCCATGGCCTGGCGGGCCTTGTTGGTTTGCAACGGCCCGATCAGATGCAGATCGATTCCCTCGTAGCGCGCGCGCAGGTCCGGCCACTTCCCGGCGGCCTCCTGAACCTTGTTCTCCCCGAAAATCCGATGGCCCGATTCTAGAATCGCCACCACCCTTTCGAGCGGTTGAACCTTCGAAACCGCGATCAGGGTCACATCGGACGGGTCCCGGCCCGCATCCCGCGCAGCACCGGCCATACTGGCCTGAATTGACTCGAGCGACACGGCAGCCTCCTGTTTTAGCAGCACTATATCATGTTGATTGAATTATAGCATGGCCGCGCGGAACGACCATAGTTGGCAGGCTCAAGGCCGTTGTGTGTCCCTGTTGCATCATTTCTTGGGCGTGGGTCCGGCCCAAGGCGGTTCTACTTGAGTGTGCAGGCGGTTAGGCGCAAATACATCATCAATGCTAGTTGGACTGGCATTCTTGGGAATGCAAAAAACACGAGGATATCTCCATGAACCGCATCCTTCTCGCCTCGGCTTCGATCTTCGCCCTCGCCGGCGCAGCATCTGCCGAAGTTACATTCGGTGGCGACGCCACTCTGGGTTATAACGACGAAGTCGAAGGTGGCTTCTACTACGGTGCCGACCTTGTCGTCACCATGACGCAGGAACTGGACAACGGCCTGTCCGTGTCCGCAACCGGCGACATCAACTTTGCTGACGACGACGGCGACACCACTCGCGGTTCCGACCAGCTGAACACTTCCTACGTGCTGACCCTGTCTTCCGACATGGCAACACTGTCCTTCGGTGACGTTGACCCGGTCGGCGACGCAATCTGGTCCGGTGTTTCCGGTTCGGCTGTTGCTGGCTTCAACGACGGCGACGTGCACTTCGACACCGCTAACTTCGACGCCATCCTGCGCGGCGACGTCATGTACTCCGGCATCAACGCCTACGTTTCGTTCGGTGTTGACACCGACGGCGACGCACCGGAAGAGTTCTCGGCCATGCAACTGGCAGCAACCGGTTCCTTCGGCATGTTCGGCTTCATCGCCGCATACCAGGAAGAGTTCGCTGGCACCCCCGAGATCATCGCTGTGGCAGCTACTGCTTCCGTTATCGGCGCTGACATCAAAGTGGCCTACGAAGACGACGGCACCGAGAGCTCCTACGGCATCGGCGCTTCCTACCCCGTTGGTCCCGTCACCCTCGGTGGCTACTTCACAGCCAACGACATTGCTGACGACTCCTACGGCGTGTCCGCTGACTACGCTTCCGGCCCGATCGCAGTTGCTGTCGCTTACGACAACGACGCAGGTCAGGAAGATGTCTCGCTCGACGCTTCCTACGACGTCGGCAACGGCATCACCGCTCTGGCCGGTGTTGCAGCTGACCTGACCGGCGAAACCACTGCCTACTACGTGGCTGGTGAAGTCGATCTCGGCGGCGGCGCTTCCTTCCTGCTCTCCTTCGCAGATGACGAAGGCGCAGTTGCAAACGACGAAATCGGTGGACCTGAGTACAACCAGGGTCTGACCGCAGCTCTGTCCTTCTCGTTCTAATCGAACCTGAAGTCAGTTAGGATCGAGCCGCCCTTCGGGGCGGCTCTTTTCGTTTGGGGGCTCGGTACTCGGCACGGTATTCGGCACAGCATCCGGCGCGGTATTCGGCACGGCTCCCGGCGCGGGCCAAACCCATGCCCAAAAGGGCCATAAGACTTGTGACCCTCCGCCCCCTTCGCTACACATCTGGCCAACACAGCAACCCCGTGGGGAACAGACGTTGACGGCCACATCCGCAGCCATTGCCACCCGGACGATACTGGCAAAGCCCGGCCCGAGGCAGCGGGCGCGTGGCGGGCACATGCGCCTATCTAAGGCGGCCAGCGCGCCTTAAGGCCGCTGCCCGCCCGATCCTACCGACACATCGGCCCGCACCGCGCACGGATGGGCCAGACCCTCGCCTTTTCGAAAGAACCCAAATGTCCACTTACGACCCCGCCCAAATCGAAGCCAAATGGCAAAACACCTGGAAACAGGAAGGCACCTTCACCGCCACCCGGACAGAGGGCAAGCCCAAGTATTACGTGCTCGAGATGTTCCCCTACCCGTCGGGAAAGCTGCACATGGGACACGTGCGGAACTACTCGATGGGCGACGTCATCGCGCGGTACAAGCTGGCCACCGGGCACAACGTGCTGCATCCGATGGGCTGGGACGCCTTCGGGATGCCGGCGGAAAACGCGGCGATGGCCTCGGGCGGGCACCCCAAGGACTGGACCTACGGCAATATCGCCGAGATGAAGGCGCAGATGAAGCCGCTCGGCTGGTCGCTCGACTGGACCCGCGAATTCGCCACCTGCGACCCGGAGTATTACGGCCAGCAGCAGGCGCTGTTTCTGGACATGCTCGACGCCGGGCTGATCACCCGCAAGAACGCCACCGTGAACTGGGACCCGGTCGATATGACCGTGCTGGCCAACGAACAGGTGATCGACGGCAAAGGCTGGCGCTCCGGGGCCGAGGTGGAGCGGCGCGAGCTGACGCAATGGTTCTTCAAGATCTCCGACATGGCCGACGATCTGCTCGCCGGGCTGGACGGGCTGGACGATTGGCCGGCCAAGGTGCGGCTGATGCAATCCAACTGGATCGGCAAGTCGCGCGGGCTTCAGATGGCGTTCAAGCGGTCCGACGGGGCCGGCGAGATCGAGGTCTACACCACGCGGCCGGATACGCTGATGGGGGCGTCCTTCGTCGGGATCTCGCCCGATCACCCGCTGGCCAAGCAATTGGAAAGCAGCGATCCGAAAGTCGCGGCCGCCTGTGCCGAGATGCGCAAGGGCGGGACCACGGCCGAGGCGATCGAGGCGGGCGAAAAGCTGGGCTTCGATACGGGGCTCACCGTCGATCACCCGCTCGATCCGAATTGGAAACTGCCGGTCTGGATCGCCAACTTCATCTTGATGGACTACGGCACCGGGGCGATCTTCGGCTGCCCGGCGCATGACCAGCGCGATCTGGATTTCTGCCGGAAATACGGCCTGCCCGTCATCGACACCTTCGTGGCGCTGTCCGAGCGGGTCGGTGACCCGGCCGATGCAGACCCGAATGCGTCCAAATTCTCGATCCAGCCCGGCGATCTGCGGACCGTGCCGGAGGGCGTCACCGACACCGCCTTCGTCCCGCCCAAGACAGAGCCGGTCAAATGGATCAACCACTTCGCCGGGCTCGACGTGGCCACCGGGCAAGAGGCGATCGACGCCACCATCGACTTCGCCGAAAAGGCGGGCTGGGGCAAAGGGCGCACGCAGTTCCGGCTGCGCGATTGGGGGCTCAGCCGCCAGCGGTACTGGGGCTGCCCGATCCCGGTCGTGCATTGCCCGGATTGCGGCGTGGTGCCCGAAAAAAAGGAAAACCTGCCCGTCGAATTGCCCTACGACGTCAGTTTCGACATCCCCGGCAACCCGCTCGACCGGCACCCCACATGGCGCGACTGCTCCTGCCCGAAGTGCGGGGCGGCGGCACAGCGTGAAACCGACACGATGGATACTTTCGTGGATTCGTCGTGGTATTACGCCCGCTTCACCGCGCCCCATGCCGACACGCCCACCGTGGCCGAGGACGCGGCCTACTGGATGAACGTCGATCAATATATCGGCGGCATCGAACACGCGATCCTGCACCTGCTCTACTCGCGGTTCTTTGCCCGGGCGATGCACAAAACGGGCCACCTGCCCGCCAGCGCCATCGAGCCGTTCGACGCCCTCTTTACCCAAGGGATGGTGACGCACGAAATCTACAAGACGACCGACGACAAGGGCCGCGCGGTCTACCACCTGCCCGAGGATGTCACCGACGGCAAGCTGGCCGACGGCACCGAGGTCGAGATCATCCCCTCGGCCAAGATGTCGAAATCCAAGAAGAACGTGGTCGACCCGGTGAACATCATCGCCAGCTTCGGGGCCGATACCGCCCGCTGGTTCGTCCTGTCGGACAGCCCGCCGGAGCGGGACGTGGAATGGACGGCATCGGGGGCCGAGGCCGCGTTCAAGCACATCTCGCGGGTCTGGACGCTGTCCAACCGGATCGCCACGATGGACCAGTCCGCCGCGGGCACCGGCGACCAGGATCTGCTCAAGACCATGCACAAGACGATCCACGACGTGACGATGGGGATCGAATCCTTCGGCTTCAACGCCGCCATCGCCAAGCTCTACGCCTTCACCGGGGCGCTGCAAAAGTCCAAGGCGGGCTATGCGGCGCAACGCGAGGCGGTGATGACGCTGGCGCAGCTCATGTCGCCGATGACGCCGCATCTGGCCGAGGAGATCTGGGCGCAGCACGGCGGCGAGGGGCTGATTGCCACAGCCGCCTGGCCCAAGGCCGATCCCGCGATGCTGGTCGAGGATACGGTGACCCTGCCGATCCAGATCAACGGCAAGCGGCGGTCCGAGATCACCGTCGCCGCCGATCTGCCTAAGGCCGAGGTCGAGGCGCTGGCGCTGGCCGACAAGGCCGTCGTGGCGGCACTCGACGGTGGCACGCCGAAAAAGCTGATCGTGGTGCCGGGACGGATCGTGAATGTGGTCGTCTAGGCCCCTCCTCACCCGGCGGGCTGCCGTTCTGTGCGGCCTGCTGGCGCTGGCGGGCTGCGGCTTCGTGCCCGCCTACGGCACCGACGGCACGGCCAGCACCCTGCGCGATCAGGTGTCGGTCAGCGGGCCGGATACCGTCGCCGGCTATCGGATGCGGACGCGGCTGCAGGACCGGCTGGGGCTGCCCGGCGGCACCGCGCGGTTCGGGCTGAGCACCACGCTCCAGATCGATCAGGAAGGCGCCGCGATCTCTTCTGACGGGGCGACGACGCGGTTCAGCCTTGCGGGGACTGCAGGTTATCAACTGCGCGATCAGACCACCGGAGAGATGATCAGCTCCGGCACCGTCGACAGCTTTACCGCCTATTCGACCACCGGCAGCACCATCGCCGCCGAGGCCGCGCGCGAAGACGCGATCGACCGGTTGGCGGTGATCCTCGCGGACCTGATCGTCACCCGGCTCATCGCCTCGGCTCCGGCCCCATGAAGCTCTCGCCGCGCGACGCCTCCGCCTATTTCCGCAAGCCCGATCCAGACGCCACCGGGCTTCTGATCTTCGGTGCGGATACGATGCGGGTGGCGCTGCGGCGGCAAGAGGTCATCGCGGCGCTGATCGGGCCGGAGGGCGAATCCGAAATGCGGCTCACCCGGATGAACGGGGCAGAGCTGCGCAAGGATTCGGCCCTGTTGTCCGACGCGATGCGGGCGCAGAGCTTCTTTCCCGGACCACGGGTCGCCTTCGTCGAGGAAGCGACCGACGGGCTTGCCCCCGTGATCGGGGCCGCGCTCAGCGAATGGCAAAAGGGCGATGCCCAGATCATCGTCACCGCCGGCCAGCTCACCGCCAAATCGGCGCTGCGCAAGGTGTTCGAAGGGCACCGGACGGCCTTCTGCGTCGGGCTCTATGACGAACCGCCGAGCAGCGAGGAGATCAAGCAACTCCTGGCGCAGGCCGGGCTCACCTCGGTCAGCGAAGAGGCCGATTCGGCGCTCGTCTCGCTGTCGAGGAGCCTCGATCCGGGGGATTTCAGGCAAACCATCGAAAAGCTCGGGCTCTACATGCACGGCAGCGCCGAATCGGTAAGCGCACAGGACATCGTCGCCTGCGCGCCGCAATCGGCCGAGGCAGAGCTCGATACGCTTCTGGGCATTGTGGCGAACGGAAAGGCCGACGAGATCGCGGACGTGCTGCGCAGGCTCTATGCACAAGGGACTCAGCCGGTGGCGCTCTGCATCGGCACTCTGCGGCATTTCCGGGCCCTGCATACCGCGGCCAGCGACCCGGGTGGGCCGGGATCGGGTATCGGCCGGTTGCGGCCTCCGGTCTTCGGGCCACGGCGGGATGCGATGATCGGACAGGCGCGGCTCTGGGGGCGGGACAGGCTGGAAACGGCAGTCAGCCTGCTGATCGACACCGACCTGCAACTGCGGTCCACCAGCAACGCCCCGGCTCAGGCGCTGGTCGAGCGGGCCCTGATTCGGCTTGCGATGATGGGGCGGAACGCGGCGCGCTGACGGCACGCCCGCGGCAAACCCCTAGCGCCAAACGAAAAAGACAGCCCCGAAGGACTGCCTTGATCTGATAGCCTCGGTCGCTGAGACCGGACGATCTCCGAAAGACTTAGTCTTCTTCGGACAGTGCCAGAGCGGCCAGTGCTGCGAGAGCAACAACGGGCACAACCCAGCCCCAGGAAGAGCCGGAAGCTTCTTCGATCATGACGACGGGGGGCTCAACGATTTCCATCGCGAAACCGCCAGCCATAGCGGAACCAGCAACAGTGGTGGCGATTGCAGCAGCAATCAGGGTCTTGGTGAGGCGCATGTCTCTACTCCAGTTGATAAACAAAGCGTTATGTCGTCTATATCGGCATTGAATGAACGACTCAAGGCAGTTGTCCAAGAGTGAGACGCCTCGATTGCGAAACGAGGTGCAAGCTCTCGCAAAAATGCAACAGTATGGCGCGATTCAGGTGTTTCTGAGGCCGTCAGACCGGCTCAGTCTGGGCCAAACCAGGGCGACACCATGCATTCAGCGGTGGGACAGAGGGCCAAACAGGCCGCGCTCTTCCCTTTAGGGTAGTATTTGGAGCCTTGGGGCCGCATGTGATTCCCTCATAGGGAGAATGCGGCCCGCAAGGAGTATTCAGATCGTCTTAGTCTTCTTCGGACAGTGCCAAAGCTGCCAGAGCGGCGAGTGCCACGACAGGCACAACCCAGCCCCAAGAGGAGCCAGCGGGCTCGGGCTCGACGTAGACGGGAACGATCGGCGGCTCGACCATCTCGGTCGAGAAGCCACCGGCGATGGCCTGACCGGACAGGGTTGCTGCGGTCAGAGCGGCGATAGCGAGGGTCTTTGCGGCACGCATTTGGAAAACTCCTTTGTTGGCGGCTACATATAGCACGGTGTTAAACTATCCACAGGCACCACTCAACGAGGATCAATTCGACGTCGCGTCCGACGCGCGTTTTACAGGCTATTGTTGCGCAAATAGGCAACAGTCTGCGACACAAATTGCCGAGCAGCGATGATTGTCCCTGTATTATCAACAAAATAGCGGTTCTCGAAGCGAATCCACTGATTTTGGCAGGTCTCTGTCATAAGCAACAAAGTTTCCTTGCGAACGCCCAGATCCACCTCCTCGGGGCCGACTCGGACGACGGCACAGTCGTAGGTTTCGGTGCGAATCTGGTCGAGGGCATCGATATAGTCGTGCTGTCGCTCGGTGGTGCCGCCGCCGTTGCGCAGGGCGGCGCGAACGCCGGCGGTGTTCGCCGCGATCAGATCGTCGCCCAGCCCGCGGGTCGCGACCAGCAGCCCGTCATCGAGCGTGATCGAATAGCCCGACTCGCCGATCCAGGTCCGGACATCGCCGTTGGCGTTGACCTCGCGGGCCAGCCCCGCGATGTCGCGGCCCGACACCTGCACCAGAATGAAGGCGTCCGGGTCGGCGACCACGTCATCGGGGCCAAATCCCAGACTGTCGGCCATGCTCGGGGCCGCAGGGCCACCGACCACGTTGCCCACCATGCCCGCCGCGCCGCTGATCGCGGAACAGCCCGTCATCGCCATCAGCGCCATCGCGGCGACCGTCTGCTTGATCATGCCGGTCATCTCCAAAACCGTCCCCAGCCGTCTTCGAGGGCGTCACGGTGGCCATCGCGGACCACGTCATAGAGCCGCCCGTCAACGACAAGGCGCTGCCCGTCGTCGCGGGTAGATGCGCCGAGGCTGGTCGACAGATCGCGTTGGGTCGGTCGGCCCAGCACGAAATCGACGGGCACAGTGATGCGGACACCATAGTCGATGCCTTCGGACATATCGTCAAAGGTGGTTTCGGTCAGCGTGGCAGAGGCCCCGACCCGCCAGCCGTTCTCGAAGGTCCGGTCCAGCGTCAGGGTCGCGCCCCAGTCTCCGGCCAGATAGCGGCCCACGTCGATCTGACCGTAGAACCCGGTGTCGAACTGATAATAGACCGATCCGTGGCCGGTCAGCACTTCGTAGTCGCGAAACGCGAACTGGCCGTCAAAGTCGCGCTGCACCACGTAGTTCAGCTCGGCACCGACGCCGAAATTGCTGCTCACCGGCTTGTAGAGCAACTCGGTCGAGATACCGCCGTACATCGGCTCAAGCAGACCGGCGGTCAACCGGCTATAGAGGTTCGGCGCGGGGCGTCCGAAATGCGCCAGCGTCAGGGTCGGGATCGTTGTCGTGCCCTCTTGGGCATAAAGGGGCGCATTGCGGCGCACCGGATACAGCTCTGCATCGTCGTCGGCCACGAATACGGCATCCGACGCGGTGTTGACCAACTGCTGACGCACAGCGCCTGAGAGCACCAGATTGGGCATGATCGCATAGCTGGCGGACAGTTCGGCCCCGCCGTTCAGGCTCAGCCCGGCGTCGCTATCGGGATCGCCATTGCCGTCGACCAGCCCGACATAGGGGGCCAGCCCCCACTCGAACCGGTCCGCACCGGGGGTGGCCGGGGTCAGGCCAGACCGCGGGCCAGCATCGGCAAAGACGGCGCGGGCGAGCAACGCCTCGGTGCCGCCGGACACGGTCTCCAACGCCTCGAGGTCGGTGCGGCGCAGCGTCACCGCAGACATCGGTATGCCCTGCGACGTCGGCTCCAGCGTGATCAGTTCGATCGAAGGCGGCAGGCCTTGGGTCAGGATGCGGGCCACCCGGCCCATCGCCTGCGCCTCGGCGCGGTAGCGGGTGTTGATATAGCGGACCCGCGCGGTGGTGTCGGTCAGCTCCAGATCGGTGAGCACGATGCCCTCGGCGGTCAGGGCGCGAGACAAGGCGCGGGCGACGGTCGCCTCCGGCATCGCCGTGCGATCCCACGCGCCGGTGCGGGCGGCGACTGGGCGCACCGCCACTGGAACGGGCGCGGATTCGATGCCCGCGCCCATCGGACGCTCGTTGGGGTTCATCGTCACCGTGGCCATCAGACCAAAGGTGTTGCCGTAAAGGTAGGAGGCGCCCACCTGCACGCCCGGCAGCGGAGTCCATGCAAGGCCGAAATTCAGCGGCGAATCGCGCTCGACAAGGCCCAACGCCGTCTCGCGCTCCGAGGTGTCTGAGGAATACTCGGCCTTGATCGTCCAGTTGTCGGCCAGCGAATACTCGACACCGCCGAACAGAGCCATATCGCCACGGAAATACTGTTCCCACGGATCGACATCGTCGCCCTGCGGTCGGGTCTCGTAATCCGCACCGAGCGGGTTGGAGATGCCGTCCAGCGTGCCAAAGCGGCCCCAGCCCAGACCAGCGGTCACGCGCAGGCTGTCGCCAAAGGTCTTGCTGGCCACGATATATTCCGCACCGAACTGGCCGGTGCCGAAAACGTCCTGAAACCCGACAGAGACAGAGGGGCGATACTGGCCCTCGTCGAGCAGGCGATAGCGCAGATCGAAGCTGCGATCGACATAGGTGCTCTCGACGGGATTGCCGGGCAGGCTGAAATCCTGCGTCGCGGCAATGCGGTAGCTTGTGGACAGGCGGTCGGTCACCTGAAAGGTCAGGGTGCCGATGGTCTGGCCGGGCAGGAAGGTCACCGTGGCGGACAGATTGCCCTCCGGGGCGCTCAGCGCCACAGGCATCTCCAAGAGACCCGGCGTGCCGTAAATCGTCGAGGTGATGCCACGGTCCTGCGCCAACGCAGGGGCCGCCGCCAATAGTGCCGCGACGCTGACCGCCGCCTTGGCGCTGATCGCCTTGCCTGACATGATATGGCCCCCCATATGCCCCACCGGTATTGTCTTTTGCGGGCCACCTTAACCGCATCCACAGGGCGGTGCAAAGCAGGTCGCACGCAACGATGCCAGTTGTGTTGCTCCCGCCGCGCAGGGCAAGGTCGGGGCGACAGAAGGAGCAGACATGACCTACCACGTATACGGCGGCGTCCGAAGCCGCGCATTCCGGGTTCTCTGGGCGCTCGAAGAGCTGGGGCAGAGCTACGAGCAGACGGCCTCGGCGCCGCGCGCGCCCGAAGTCGTCGCCCTGAACCCGAGCGGAAAGGTGCCGGTTCTGGTGGCCGACGGCACGGCGCTCACCGATTCCACCGCGATCGTCACCTATCTGGCCGACAAGCACGGGCAGATCACCTTTCCCGCCGGAAGCCTCGAACGGGCGAAACAGGACGGGTTCACCCAGATGGCGCTCGACGAGCTCGACGGCACGCTCTGGACGGCCTCGCGGCACAGCTTCGTGCTGCCCGAGGAGATGCGGGTGCCAGAGGTGAAACCCTCGCTGAAATGGGAATTCGCGCAAAGCTGCGCCCGGATCGCGGCGGGCTTCGAGGGGCCGTTCCTGATGGGCGAGACCTTCACCGTGGCCGATATCGTCTTCGGACATTGCCTCGGCTGGGCGAGCGTGGCGAAATTCTCGCACGATCAGCCGGTGCTGCAAGACTACCTCTCGAGGCTGCGGGCGCGGCCGGCCTATCAGGCGGCCCGGTCCAAAGAGAGCTAGGCGCGGGTCGCCAGCGCGGCCAGCGCCGCCGCCCGGCCGGTGGCAAGACAGGCCGAGATCAGGTAGCCGCCGGTCGGCGCTTCCCAATCGAGCATCTCGCCGCAGGCAAAGATGCCCGGCCGCGCGCGCAATTGCCAATTCGTCAGAGCGTCAAAGCGCAGCCCGCCCGCCGTCGAGATCGCCTCGTCGATCGGGCGCGGGCCCAGATGGCGGATCGGAAGGGCTTTGATGACGTGCGGCAAATCGGTGCCGAACGGACGGCCAAACTCGTTGAGCAGCGCCATCCGCGCCCCCGACAGGCCCAGCACCTTGCGCAGATGATTGGCCACGCTGGTCTTGCCGCGCGACCGGGACAGGCGCTCGGCCACCGCCTCGGTCGACAGGTCCGGGCAGAGGTCCACGACCAGCGGCGCGCCCTCGCGGACGGCGCGGCTGACGGCATAGACGCCGCCGCCCTCGATGCCGCGGGCCGACAGGACAAACTCGCCCCGGCTGGTGCAATCGCCCGCGATCAGCGCGCATCCCTTCACCGGCTGGCCGAGCACCGCGTCCATATGCGGCGACCAGTCGACGCGAAATCCCATGTTCGCTGGCTGGAACGGCGCCACCTGCCCCGGCATGGCCTCGGCCCACGCCCCGTCAGAGCCGAGGCACGCCCAACTGGCGCCGCCCATGGCCAGCACGGTCAGGTCGGGGCGCTCACGAACCGGGCCATCCGGCGTGTCAAAGGCCAAGGCCTCCGCGTCCCACCCGGTCCAGCGCCAGCGACGGTCGAGATCGACGCCCAGCGCCTGCAAGCGGGCCAGCCAAGCCCGAAGCAGCGGCGAGGCCTTCATCACGGTCGGAAAAACCCGGCCGGTCGAGCCGGTAAAGACGGTCTGGCCAAGGCCCTCGGCCCAGTCGATCACCGCCTCCGGGCCGAAATCAGTCAGGACTCGGGTCATCTCCGCAGGGATAGGGCCAAAGGCCGCCAGAAACGCGGGCAGCGGCTCGGCTTTGGTCAGGTTGAGGCCGGATTTCCCGGCCATCAGGAACTTGCGGGCCGGCGAGGGCATCGCGTCGGCGATCCGCACAGAGACGCCCGCCCCGGCCAAGACCTCGGCCGCCATCAGGCCCGCCGGGCCGGCACCGATGATGCGAGCCGTGGTCACGCCGGCTTGGGCGCGGGCATCTGCCCTTTGATCTCGACGACACGGTGCGGATAGGGGATCTCGATCCCGTGATCCTTCAGGGCGTTCCACACGGCAAAGAGCACATGGCTCTTGTATTTGTTCTTGCCGTCGTCGATGCCGTTCACCCAATATTCGACGGCGAAATCGATGCCGCTGTCGCCAAAGCCGACAAGCTCGCAATCCGGGCCCTCCGGCTCGGTCAGCACGAAATCAAGCGCGGCGACGGCCGGGTTGATGATGTCGGGAATGCGGTTGATGTCGGTGTCATAGCTCACCGAGAACGCGGCCTCATAGCGTTTGGCGCTGCCGGAATCGCTGTAGTTGACCACGCGGGTGGTGATGAAATCCTCGTTCGGAACGACGATCCACTTGCCGTCATAGGTCTCGAGGATGGTGGCGCGGGCCATCATCTTGATGATGATACCCGCCTCACCGCCATCCAGTTCGACATAGTCGCCGACCGTGGCCTGCCCCTCGACGAGAAGGATCACGCCAGAGATGAAGTTCGACGCGATCTTCTGCAGGCCGAAACCAAGGCCGACACCGATGGCACCGCCCAAGACCGCCAGCGATCCGAGGGGGATGCCGATGATGCTCATCAACAGAATGAACGCGACGGCAAAGATCGTGAACTCGATCGCCTTGATGATCAGCTGCCGGATCGCCGGACGCATCTGCTGCTTTTCGATATAGGTCGCGGTCTGCTGGTTCGACCAACTGCCGAGCCAGAACAGAATGCTGCCCGCAATCACGCCGCGCACGATCGACATCAGCGAAAAGCGGATGTTGCCCACGCCCACGACGGTCTCGGTCAGCCACAGGGACACCGGGTCCAGCAGGCCAAGGGCATAAAGCGCGGCCACCGGGACAAGGACAAAGCGGCCCAGCGCGTTCAGGAACGGGATGGTGATGATGTCGCGCACCAGAATGCGGGCGGCGATGAACAGAAAGATGCGCTTGCCAAAGGCGATGACCGCGCCCGATCCGAACAGGCTCCGGGTAATCTGCTCGCCCAGCGCGGTAAAGGCATAGGCAAAGAGCGGCAGCAGCAGCGGCACGAAGATCAGCAGAAAGCGACGGGCCTTCGAGAGCATGGTCTCCGACCCGGCGGTCGGGGTCAAAACCCCGGTCAGACGAGCGCCCACGATGCGGGCAACCACCACGGCCAGAAACCAAGAGGCGAGCAGGATGCCAAACTGCGACCATGCGGCCGGAGACAAGAGCCAGCTCTTGGCCAGGTCCCAACCCGGTTCGACATAGCCCCAAGCCTGGGCCACCAGTGGATTGTCAGTGAGCATGGAGTTGCCTTTCAGCGCCGAGACGCCACCTTGTGACGCATAACCGCCTGTCCAGACAAGCCCCCGCCCGCAAAACCGGCCCGCCAATGCCCGATCCCACCTGCCCGCTGTGCCTGCGCCCGATCCCGGCGAACGTGCCGCAAAGCCTTCACCACCTGATCCCCAAGCTCAAGGGCGGCAAGGGCGGGCCGACGGTTCTGCTGCACCACATCTGCCACAAGGAAATCCACGCCACGCTCAGCGAGGCCGAGCTGGCGCGGCTCTACAACACCCCCGAAGCCCTGCGGAGCCACCCCCGGCTGGCGAAATTCGCGGCTTGGGTAGCGAAACGGCCGCCGGACTTCCTCAGCCGGGTGCCGGGAAAACGGCGCAAGGGTTGACCCAGATCAAACCCTTGGACCGCCCCACCTGTTAGGTTCCTCTCATCCAGAGGAGGAGCCGCCATGCCCGTCACCTATGTCGAAGACCCGGAAACCAAGACCGTCGAATTCACCGTCGACGGACACATCAGCCGCGAGGATTACGACAAGATCGTCGAACCGATGCAGAAGTTCATCGACACCCACGGCAAGATCAAACTGGTCGAGGTGGTCAAGGGGTTCACCGGGTTCGATCCGACGGTGATCCTGCCGGGGATGTTCTTCGACATGCGCAACATCATGCACATCAGCCACGTGGCCGTGGTGTCCGACATCGCGTGGTTCAGCCCGTTCATTCAGGCGGCGAGCGCGGTCAGCCCGATCCAGATGCGCAGCTTCACGCTCGCACAGATCGACGCCGCCCGGCGCTGGGCGGCCGATCCGGAGGCGCATCAGCACGACGGACCGGTCTAGGGGGCCGGCCCCGAGGCTCAGGTCAGGCCCAAGCGGTCGCGGATCTCGGGCTGGCGCAGGGATATCTCCTTGCCCAGCCACTCGTCTGCATCGGGCGTGGCCATCCACATCAGGCACTTGGCGACCCATTCGGGGGGAATGTGATCCTCCCATTGCAGCTGGCTGACCGGGTTGATGCCGCTGGCCTTGATCTCGCGCTGCATTTCGGTGGCGACGGTGCCGGGGGACAGGCCGATGGCGCGGATACCGGCCTCGGCATATTCCTTGTGGAGCATCTGGTTGAGCATATGGGCGCCGGCCTTGGAGGAGCAATAATGCGACCACCCCTCCACCGGGCCGTGGGCCGCACCGGAGGAGATCGACAGGATGGCCCCTTCGCCCTGCTCCAGCATCACCGGCAAGGCGGCACGCATCCCGTGGAACACGCCCTTGAGGTTGATGTCGATGATCTTGCCCCAAGCCTCGGGATCGGCCTCGGCCATATGGGAAATCGGCTCGATCGCGCCGGCATTGGCGATCAGAACGTCGAGGCGGCCGAATTCGGCCACCGTGGCGTTGATCGCGGCTTCCATCTCCCAATAGCGGCTCACGTCGCAAGGGATGGCAATGGCGCCCGGCCCGATCTCGCCGGCGATCTGGGCGATCCGGTCGCCGCTGCGGGCGACGAGGGCCACCTTGGCCCCGGCATCCGCAAAGGCGCGCGCAGCCGCTTCTCCGATGCCACGGCTTGCGCCCGTGATCACCACAACTTTGCCCGTCATATCCATGTTTTTGCCTTTCTCGTCTTTTATCAGCCCGGAACCGCGCTTAGGTTCGGGTCAAGATTTCCTGACCTTGACCGAACCGGCGGGGCAATGGAAGCTGGCGACGCATTCAAACGGGAAGGAATTAGAGATGAAAGCATTCGCAACGAACGGAACCGCGACCTGCATCGCGGCCTTGCTGACAGCCGGTGCGGCAAGCGCCGACGTGACGGCACAAGAGGTCTGGGACAACTGGAAAGAAGGCATGTCCGTCTACGGGCAAGAGGGGATCACCATCGGATCGGAAACGATGGTCGGCTCCAGCCTGACGATCACCGATCTGACCATGGAAATGTCCGAAGACGGCACCTCGATCACGTCGACCATCCCGTCGATCGTATTCACCGAACGGGGCGACGGCACGGTGTCCGTGGTGATGTCGGAAAGCTATCCCGTCACGATCACCGGGGCACCGGGCGAAAGCGCGACGATCAACGTCACGCAGACCGGGATCGAGATGGTCGTGTCGGGCGACAGCAGCGCCATGACCTATGATTTCACCGCCAACCGGATCGGCGTCTCGGTCGACGAGATCCGCGACCGGGACGAAGTCGTGCCCGCCGAGATCCTGCTCAACATGAACAACGTGACCGGCAGCTACACCACGAGCTACGGCGACCTGAACGTCATCAGCTACGACATGGACGTCGGCGGCGTCGACATCCTTGTCGATGTGAACGACGAAGCCGAAGACCTGCTCGTCAACTTCTCCGGACAGATCGCGGATCTGGCCGTCGAAGGCGAAATGGGGATGCCGGCGGATATGGATTTCGACGCGCCCGAGTCGATGTTCATCGACGGGTTCTACCTCGATGCAGGCTACAGCTTCGGCCAATCGGCCTATCTCTTCGCCTTCGAAGAGGGCTCCGACATGGCGAACGGCACCGCGAGCCTGGCGTCGGGTGCGCTGGAGCTGAGCATGAACTACGACGGGATCAGCTATTCCAACGCGCTGACCGAACTGGCCGTGTCCTTCTCGGGCAGCGAAGTGCCGTTCCCGGTGGACCTGTCGCTCGGCGAATACGGGGTGAACATTGCCCTGCCGCTCAGCCAGTCGAACGCGCCCAAGGACTTCTCCGCCTCGTTCAAGCTGGTCGATCTGGCGGTCAACGACATGATCTGGAGCATGGCCGATCCCGGCGGAGTGCTGCCGCGTGATCCGGCCTCGCTGATCATCGCGCTCTCCGGCTCCGGCAGCCTGTTCTACGACCTGCTCGATCCGGCGCAGGCGATGGAGATCGCGCGGGCCGACATGCCCGGTGCGCTGAACAGCCTGACGCTCGATGAGCTGACCGTGCAGATCGCCGGTGCCGAAGTGCTCGGCGACGGCAGCTTTACCTTTGACAACAACGACCTGACCACCTTCCCCGGCGTCCCCCGGCCCGAGGGTGAGCTGAATGTCGCGGTCAACGGGGCCAACGGTCTGATCGACAAGCTGACCCAGATGGGTCTGCTCCCCGAAGAGCAGGTCATGGGTGCGCGGATGATGATGGGCGTGTTCGCCACGCCGGTCGGTGACGACATGCTGACCTCCAAGATCGAGGTGAACGATCAGGGTCACGTCATCGCCAACGGACAGCGGCTGCAATAAGCCGCGGCTACAGGACGAACAGCGCCGCGCGAGGACATCCCCGCGCGGCGTTTTTGATTGCAAAGGAGCCTCCCATGACCCGTCTGTTGTCACTTCTCAGCGCCAGCACCGCGCTCTGCTGGGCGATCCCGGCCGCCGCGCAAATCACGGCCGAAGACGTCATGGCGAACTCCGATGCGCTCTACGCGGCTTACGGCGCGACCCGGTCGGCCAGCACGTCGCGCGACGGGGCGGTGGTGACGGTCACGGCGGAATCGATCGACTGGGCGCTGCCCATGGGGATCGGTGAGCTCAGCGTCACCCTGTCCGACTATACGCTGGAGGAAAACAGCGACGGCAGCGTCAGCATCGTCTACCCGGCCGGGTTTTCCGCGCGCCTGTCGGGGCGGATCCCCGGCGAGGGCGACGGCAGTATCGTGATGGAGATCGGGCCGGACGCGATCACCACGCTTGCCTCGGGCGATCCCGGGGCGATCAGCTACAGCACGCGGACCGAAGCGGTCGTGATGACCATGGGCGAGGCGCAGGTCTCCGGCGCTCCGGACATCGAGGTGAACATGACGCTCGCCATCGACAGCAGCGAAACCCTGACCCGGGTGCTCGAAGACAGCCTGACGGTGGTGTTCAGCGAAAGCAGCATCGGGGCCATGACGACGGACTTCTCGATGCAGAGCGGCGACGACTTCTCGACCCGGTCCGAAGGGCGCTACGGGCCGAGCACCTCCACGATCAACATGGGGTTGATCCCCGGCGGGGCCAGTCTCCTCAATCTGGGCACGGCGCTGCGGGACGGGATGTATATCACCGGCGGTTCGACCTCGACGGGCAACGAGACCTTCACGGAATCCTTTGCATCCGGCAATCTGGTCGACCGGCAAACCATCTCGACCGGTCCGGGCGAGGCCCGGTTCAGCTTCGACCAGAACGGGATCAGCGTCTTTGGGGCGAGCAGCAACCTGCTGGCCAATATCGAACAGCCACTGGTGATGAGCCCCGAGATCGGCTTTGACGTGGCGGAGTTCTCCGGCGGCTTCGAGCTGCCGCTTCTGGCCGATACCGGTGCGCAGGATTTCAGCTTCCAGCTGTCGCTCAATGATCTGCGGCTCGGGCCGTCGATCTGGAACCTGTTCGATCCGGACAAGGCGCTCGACCGAAGTCCCGGCGACTTTTCCATCGTGATCGAGGGAAGCGCGATCAACAAGGTCGACTGGCTGGACATCCTGTCGCTCGAAGGGCTGAATTTCGACAACGAACTGCCTATCGATGTCACTTCGGTCAGCCTGTCGGACCTCACCGTCGCGGGGCTGGGAGCGCGGATCAGCGGCCAAGGGGCGTTCACCTTCGACGCGGGCGATACGGTCACCTATCCGGGGATGCCGCGGCCCACGGGCGAGGCGGCGCTGGAGGCCTCCGGGCTGAACGGGATGATCGAGGCGCTGGCCGATCTCGGGCTGATCCCCACCGACGCGCTCTTCGGGCTGCGAATGGGGCTGGGCATGGTCACGGTGCCCGGCGACGGGCCCGATACGCAGGTCTCGCGGATCGAGCTGACGCAGGACGGCAAGATCATCGCCAACGGCCAGCAGCTGCGCTGATCGACGGCACAGACCTTGCCCAATCGGGGCCGAGGGGCTACCTCGGCTCTAACGACGTGTCAAAGGACAGACCATGCCGCACAGCCTCCCTGATCTTGCCGACCGTATCCTGAGCGCCGCCCAAAAGGCAGGCGCCGAAACCGCCGATTGCGTGGTCGTCCAAGGCACCTCGATCTCCATCGACGTGCGGGCGGGCGCGTTGGAACAGGCCGAGCGGTCCGAAGGGATCGACATCGGGCTGCGGGTGTTCGTCGGGCAGCAACAGGCCAATGTCTCGGTCTCCGACGCCTCCGACGCCACGATCAGCCGGATGGCCGAACGGGCTGTGGCGATGGCGCGGATGGCACCCGCCGATCCGCACGCCGGTCTGGCCGATCCGGCGCAACTGGCCACCGACACCGACAGCACCCGGCTCGAGCTCTACGACGACACCGACGAACCCTGGCCCAGCGATCTGGAACAGGACGCGCGCACCGCCGAAGCCGCTGCGCGGGCGGTCGACGGGGTGACGCAAATCGACAGCGCCTCGGCAGGCTACGGACGGCGACAGATCCATCTGGCCACCAGCAACGGTTTCTCCGGCGGCTACGCGCGGAGCGACCGGGGGATCTCCTGCGTCGCCATCGCGGGCGCCGGCACCGGGATGGAGCGGGACTACGATCACGACAGCCGGATCTTTCAGGCCGACCTGCGCAGTGCCGAAGAGATCGGGCGGATTGCCGGGGAACGGGCGGTCGCGCGACACGGGCCGCGCAAGCCCAAGACCGGAACCTATCCGGTACTGTTCGACGAACGGATCTCCTCGGCGCTGATCGGCAGCCTGCTGCAGGCGTCCAACGGGATGATGATCGCACGGGGGTCCTCGTGGTTGCGGGATGCGCTCGGCGAACAGGTGCTGCCCGACGGGATCGACCTGATCGAAGACCCGCACCGGGTGCGGACCGGCGGCTCCAAGCTGTTCGACGGCGAAGGGCTGCCGACGCAGCGGCGGGCCATCGTCGAGGACGGGCGGCTGACCGGCTGGACGCTGGATCTGGCCACCGCCCGGAAACTGGGGCTCCAATCCACCGCGAACGCCGCCCGCGGAACAGGGGGGCCGCCCTCTCCGCAGATCAGCAACGTGGCGCTGACCCAAGGCAGCGCCAGCCGGGCCGATCTCGTCGCCCAGATGGGGACCGGGCTGCTCGTCACCTCGATGATCGGCTCCACGATCAACCCCAACACCGGGGATTACTCGCGCGGGGCATCCGGGTTCTGGGTCGAGAACGGCGAACTGGCCTACCCTGTCGCGGAATGCACCGTCGCCGGAAACCTGCGCGACATGCTGCTGCGGATCGTGCCCGCCAACGATGCCCGCGCGCACCTCAGCCGGGTCGTGCCGTCACTCTTGATCGATGGATTGACCCTTGCAGGGGAATGATCTGGCGCTCCTGCAGGACGCCGCCAGAGAAGCAGGGAAACTGGCGCTCCGGCACGCGATGAAGACGCCGCATGTCACCGACAAGCCGGGCGGGGCCGGGCCTGTCACCGATGCCGATCTGGCCGTCGACGCGCTGCTCAAGGCGCGGCTGACCACGGCGCGGCCGGACTACGGCTGGCTGTCCGAGGAAACGCCCGACAGCGACGCAAGGCTGACGCACCGGCACACCTTCATCGTCGATCCGATCGACGGCACGCGGTCGTTCATCGCGGGGACAAAGGACTGGGCGCATTCGCTAGCCATCGCCCGCGATGGCGTCGTGGTGGCCGCGGTGGTGTTCCTGCCCTGCCACAAGGCGCTCTATGCGGCCGAGATCGGCGGCGGCGCCACGCTCAATGGCCGGCGAATTCAGGTCAGCAGCGTGTCCGACATGGGCAGCGCCAAGGTGCTCACGGCCAAGCCCACGATGGAATCGCAGCATTGGGCCACCGGGCAGGTGCCGCCCTTCCAGCGAAAGTTCCGGTCCTCGCTGGCTTGGCGGATGTGCCTCGTCGCCGAAGGCGCCTTCGACGGCATGGTCACGCTGCGGCCGACATGGGAATGGGACATCGCCGGCGGGGCGCTGATCCTCTCCGAAGCCGGAGGCACCGTGACCGACAGGACCGGCCAGCCGCTGCAGTTCAACAACGTGATGCCGCAAACCAACGGTGTCGTGGCCGCGCCGACCGATTTGCACCGGCAAATTGCACATGCGTTAATCTAGGCGGGCGAGACTGTCCGCCAGCGACCCTCGCATCCCGGCCAAGCCTTGACCGGACCGGGCAATTCCGTAGGTTGCCTGCAATTCCGCATCCAGGGGCGCACAGCGCCCGAACAACCGGAGAAATCCCCATGGCCCAACGTCTGCACCTCGTTTTCGGCGGCGAACTCGTCGACCCACAATCCAGCGTGTTCCGCGATCCGGACGAGATCGACATCGTCGGGATGTTTCCCAACTACGAATCCGCTCTGGCCGCGTGGAAAGGGGCCGCGCAGAGGACCGTCGACAACGCGCACATGCGCTACTTCATCGCGCATATCCACCGGCTGCGCGACGAAGAGCGCGAGGCCTCGCCCACCGAAGAACTCGGGAACTGAGCGCGGCAGCGCCGGACTGGAATACCATGGCACAGCCCCGCACCCTGTCGTCCTTCCTCGCGCTGCGGCGTGGGGCGACGGATGCGGACAGAGCCGCGCAGAGCGACGGCCGCGACACCAGCCGACCCAAGGGGCCGCTGCTCTGGGCGCATTGCGCCGAGCCTGACCGGCTGGGGGCGCTGTCGGACCTGGTCGACAGGCTCCGGGCCGAGGGCGACCGGCTGAACATGGTGCTCACCCTGCCGCCCGATCTTGCGGGGGAACTGCCGGTGATCGACGGGCTGAGCGTGCTGCACGCCCCGGTCGATCACGCGCGGGCGGTGCGGGGGTTCCTCGATCATTGGAAGCCCGACGTGCTGCTCTGGCTCGGCGGGCCGCTGCGGTCGGTGCTGCTGGGCGAGGCGCGCAAGATGGCGATGGTGCGGATTTTGGCGGCGCTGGACGAAGACGCGCCGCTGCTCGAAGGGCGGCTCTGGCTGCCGGGGCTGGCGCGATCGGCGCTCGACAGCTTCGATGCGGCGCTGGTCACCGACGCGGCCTCCGGGGCGCGGCTGCGGCGGGCGGGGATGAGCGAAGGGCGGATCACCGTCGCCGGCCCGTTCGAGCCGGGCAGCGCCGTCCTGCCCTATATCGAACGCGACCACCGCGAGCTTGTGGCGCTGCTCGGGCCACGGCCGGCATGGCATGCCGCAAACGTGCCCACGGCCGAGCTTCCGGCCGTGATCCGCGCCCACCAGATCGCCAGCCGACGGTCGCACCGGCTGCTGCTGATCCTGTCCACGCCCGACCCCGACGCCGCCGAACCGCTGATCGCGGCCGAGGGGCTGAGCTGCGCCAACCGGATCGCCGGGGCCGATCCCGACGCCGGGACAGAGGTGCTGCTGACCGACACGGCAGAGCCGGGGCTGTGGTATCGGCTCGCCGCACTCAGCTACCTCGGCGGCACCTTCACCGGTGCGCCCTGTAGCGATCCGTTCGAGGCGGCAGCGCTTGGCTCCGGGCTGCTGCACGGCATCCGGACCGCCAACCACGAAGCGCATTTCGACAGGCTCACCGCGGCGGGCGGCAGCCGGAATATCAGCCATCCCGATGATCTGGGCAACGCGGTCGAAACGCTGCTCGCCCCGGACAAGACCGCGGCCATGGCCCACGCCGCGTGGGAGGTCACCTCCGCCGGGGCAGAGACCAGCAATCAGGTGGTCGCGCTGATCCGGTCGGCGCTCGACCGGGCGGAGGAGCGGTAGGTGCAGGCCCCCGGCTTCTGGTTCCGGCCGCCCGATGCGCCGGGGGTGCGGGCGCGGATGCTTGCGCCCCTCGGGGCGCTCTACGGGGCCGCCACCGCGCGGCGGGTGGCGCAGGCGGGCGGCTACAAGGCGAGCGTCCCGGTGATCTGCATCGGCAACGTCAACGTCGGCGGCACCGGCAAGACGCCGACCGCCATCGCTCTGGCCAACCGGCTCATCGGCTGGGGGCTGAGGGTGCACATCGTCACTCGCGGCTATGGCGGACGGCTTAGCGGGCCGGTGCAGGTGATCGAACGAACGCACCGGGCCGACGACGTGGGCGACGAACCGCTGCTGCTCGCCGCCTTCACCAGCACATGGGTCGCCAAGGACCGGGCCGCCGGGGTCAGGGCCGCCGAAGCCGCCGGGGCGGAGGTCATCCTGCTCGACGACGGGCATCAAAACCCCAGCGTTGCGAAAGACCTAAGCATCGTGGTCGTCGACGCCGCGCGTGGGTTCGGAAACGGCAGGGTGCTGCCCGCCGGGCCGCTGCGCGAGCCTGTCGGCGCGGGCCTCAAGCGGGCCGATATCGTGCTCTCGATCGGGCCGGGGGCCGCCCAGCGCAGCTTTGCCGATCTCTGGAGCACAGCGATCCAGCCGCTGCCGCATGTGACAGGGGCGCTCAAGCCGCTGGCGATGGGGCTGCCTTGGCAAAACCTGCCGGTGCTCGCCTTCGCCGGGATCGGGCATCCCGAAAAATTCTTCGCCACGCTGCGGGCCGAAGGGGCCAACGTGGTGCGCGGCGAGGCGCTCGAAGACCACCAGCCGCTGACGCCCGCACTGATGCAACGACTCGAAACCGAGGCGCGAAGCCTCAACGCCCAGCTTGTGACCACCGAGAAAGACGCCGTGCGGCTGCCCGACGACTTCCGGGCCAAGGTGCTGACGATGCCGGTGCGGCTCGAACTGGCGGATTGGACGGCCATCGACGCGGCGCTGGACGGGCTGAACCTCCGGCCGCGTGCCCCGACGGCGGGCACCAAATGAAAAAGCCCCGACCAGCCAAAGGGCAGGTCAGGGGCTTGTGATCAAACGCCAGAAGGCAGGCCCGGCCAAACGGCCGAGCCAAAGGAGCCCTTACTGAGCGGCGAGACGCTCTTCGATCAGTTCGGACAGATCGGCATAGCTCATGTTGGAATACTTGGTGCCGTCGATATAGAGGGTCGGCGTCGAGGTGACGTTGTCACGCTCGGCGTTCTCCTCGAACCACGCCACGAGGGTCTGCGCGGTGGTCGCATCCGACATGCAGGCGTCCAGCTGCTCGGCGTCGATACCGGCGGTCAGGCCGATGCGGCGGAGGTTTTCGGCAATCGCGGCGGGGTCTTGGCCACCGGCGATCCACTCTTGCTGCTGCGCATAGAGGATCTCGGAGATGCCGAAGAAGCGCATCTCGCCGCCACAACGGGCCATCATCGACGCCCACAGGCCAAAGCGGTCAAAGTAGACTTCGCGGTAGACGAAGCGAACCTTGCCGGTGTCGATGTAGTCGGCCTTCAGCTGCGGATACTGGTTGCCGTGAAACGCCGCGCAATGGGGACAGGTGTATGAGGCGTATTCGATGATCTCGACCGGGGCATCGGCCTCGCCCTGCACCATGTCGACGATCGAGCTCGTGTCGATCTCTCCGGCATCCTGGGCGAATGCGGCGCCCAAAAGCGGCTCTCCGGCGGGGGTCGGCTGGGTCAGAAACCACGTGCCGCCCAAGGTGGCGGCCACGGCCAATGCTGCGACGGGGAGGAATTTATTCATCAGGTTTGGTCCTTTAGCTAGACTGCTTGCGCAGCACATTGGTGGCCAGAGCCTCGAGGGCAAGGCGCAATTCGTCGTTTTTTACGGGGCCAACCACGGCAGTCGCGGCGGCAGTCAATTCAGGGCTCGGCGGGGCCGGAGTGGCCTTGGCCTTATGACCAAAGGCCACCTGCCCGTCGGAAAATCCGGTCGGCGCGGTCTGGGTGACGCGCACCCGGCTGATCGCGCGGTATCCGTAACAGGCATTCACCTTGTCGCGGATCTGGTCCTTCTGCATCTCCAGCATCGGGGCCTGCGCGCCGGTGGTCAGCACCGTCAGCGTCGCGCCAAAGCCTTCGCGGCCATAGCCGATCTTCACAGGACGGGCGATTTGCGCCACCGATGGCCCTACGATCTCTTCCCAATGGGTCAGAAGCCGGGTCTCGGCAAAGCCGCGGGTCTCGCTGGCCGTGCGGATACGGCTCTGCACCAGCTTCGAAGCTGCGGCAAATCCGTATGTGCTGGTCTGTTTCCGAGGCGTTTTCATGCTAGGTGGCATTCTAAAGGATAGGCCGGACGAGGCCAGCGAAACCGGTGACAAGAGGCATAAACATTGCGTGACGGTTTATACAGCGGTGTAATCTCCGAATTGCTCCTGTCGTGGTATGACGACAACGCCCGCGTGATGCCGTGGCGGGTCGGCCCGGCCGAGCGGGCGGCGGGGCAAAGACCCGATCCCTACCGGATCTGGCTGTCCGAGGTGATGCTGCAGCAAACCACCGTCGCCGCCGTGCGCGACTACTTCGTGAAATTCACCACGCTCTGGCCCACGGTGCGGGATCTGGCCGCCGCCGAGGATGCCGAGGTCATGGGCGCTTGGGCCGGGCTCGGCTACTACGCACGGGCGCGGAACCTGCTGAAATGCGCGCGGGCGGTCGTGGCCGATCACGGCGGCGCGTTCCCGACCAGCCGGGACGGGCTGCTCACCCTGCCCGGCATCGGCCCCTATACGGCCAGCGCCATCGCCGCCATCGCCTATGACGAAGCGGCCACCGTCGTCGACGGCAACGTCGAGCGGGTGATGGCGCGGCTGCACGACGTGCACACCCCCCTGCCCGCCGCCAAACCGGAGCTTACCGCTTTGGCGACAGAGCACACTCCGGTCGAGAGGGCCGGCGACTACGCCCAATCGGTGATGGACCTCGGCGCCACGATCTGCACCCCGCGCAATCCGGCCTGCGGCATCTGCCCGCTGCGCGACCCCTGCGCGGCGCGGATCGCCGGAACTGCGCCCGACCTACCCAGGAAGACGCCGAAAAAGCTCAAGCCCACGCGGCATGGCATCGCCTATGTCGTGCGGCGGGACGACGGGGCGTGGCTCCTCGAAACGCGGCCGCCCAAGGGGCTGCTCGGCGGGATGCTCGGCTGGCCAGGCAGCGACTGGGGCGACGACCCGGCCCCCGCTCCGCCGCTCGAGGCGGACTGGACGACGCTGCCCGCACAGGCGCTGCACACCTTCACGCACTTTCACCTCAAGCTGACAGTGCAGACCGCCACGGTCGGGCCAGAGGCCACGGCCAACCGGGGGCAATTCGTCGCACAGGATCAATTCCAGCCCGCAGACCTGCCCACCGTGATGCGCAAGGTATTCGACCTGACGCGGCAAGAGCCGGATTTATGGGGGTAATCGGGGCGGTCCGCGTCCAAATTTCGGCCACAAATCCGGGCTATGCTGCACGGCGACAAACCCGCGATCCGCGCCGGAGCCCGAGCGCGACTGTTCCCTTTGGGCGACAGCGGGATTAACCCTATACTCACCGGCCCGAGATAGAGGCAAAACATGACGACGATACCCAAGCCCAAAGCCGCCGGCATCGGCAGCCCGCTCCGGGCGCTGCCGTTCTGGCTGTCTCTGATGCTGATTCCGCTGGCGTGGTTTGCCGCGATCCAGGGGGGCTGGGCAATCGTGCTGCTGCCGGTGTCGACATGGTATCTGTTCGCGGCGCTCGACGTCCTGCTCGGGCTCAACACCGAAAACCTCGACACCGAGACCGAGGATCGGGAACTGACGTGGTATCGGGCGATCACCGTGATCTGGGCACCGCTGCAATTCCTCACGCTGTTCGGGATTCTGGCCTATGTCACGCAGACCGATCACCAAAGCCTGCTTTGGGAATGGGCGCTGTTCGTGGCGCTCGGGGTGATGTCGGGCACCATCGGGATCAACTACGCCCACGAGTTGATGCACCAAAAGCCGAAATGGGAACGAACGCTCGGGGATATCCTGCTCGCGATGGTGCTCTATTCGCATTTCCGGTCGGAACACATACTGGTGCATCACCGCTATGTCGGCACCCCCCGGGATGCGGTCACGGCGCGCTACGGCGAAGGGTTCTGGCGGTTCTTCGGGCGGGTGCTGCGGGAAAGCCCGGTCTCGGCCTTCGAGGCAGAGGCGGCGATGCTGGCGCGCAAGGGCAAGCCCGCCTCGGCGCTGTCAAACCCGTTCTGGCGCTACGGCGCGCTGCAACTTGGGTTTCTCGGGCTGGCCTTCTGGATCGGCGGGCTCTGGGGGGTGTTCCTGTTCGGGACGCAGGCGTTCTGGGCGATCTGGCAGCTCGAGCTTGTGAACTACGTCGAACACTACGGACTGACGCGCGAACATCTGGGCGATGGCAAATACGAACACGTCAAGCCGCACCATTCGTGGAATTCGGCGCACAAGGCGACGAACTGGCTGCTGATCAATCTTCAGCGTCACTCCGATCACCATTACAAGCCCGACCGGCGGTTCCCGCTGCTGCAAAACCGCGCGGTCGACGAGGCGCCGCAACTGCCGTTCGGCTACGCGGTCATGACGGCGGCGGCACTGGTGCCCCGGCTCTGGCGACGGGTGATGAACCCGCGCGTGCAGGCGTGGCGGTCCACCTATTATCCGCAGATCGAGGATTGGTCGGCCTATACCGCAGGCAGCAACCCAAGACCGCGCTAGGGATACGCCCCGCGTCGCGGCGGAAATCCCGACGCATCGGGGCCTCGGGGGCGGCAACGGATCGCGCCAAGGCACCGTTCGGTGAGCGTTCCGCAAACGCACCGCGCCTTGTGTCCGCAGCCAATGCAACCACAAGAGTTCCCTCCAACCGCACGACAGGCAACGCACGCCGGCTTCATCCGCCGAATACCGAAAACGATACCGACGGCATACCGACGTCAGACCGACGCGATACCGCAGCCCCGTTTCGGCGCGTTAACCTTTCGATTCGGGCGGTGGGCAAAGCAAAAAACCCCGCCGGTCCTTTCGGACGGCGGGGAAGTCAGATGCCGTGGAGTTGGCCACAGGCACCGGCGGTAACCTCGTTTAATTCTCGCGCATCTCCGCGCGAACCTGCTGGCGCAGCAGGTCGATAGGGACCTGTTTGCCGTCGCGCTTGAAGTGCCAATATGTCCAACCATTGCAAGAGGGTGCGCCCTCCAGATGGGCGCCGACCTGATGGATGCTGCCCTTCACGTCGTCGCCGATCAGCGTGCCATCGGCGCGGACCTTGGCGGTCTTGCCGCGGGGGCTGACAAGCATCTCGCCGGGGCGCAGCATGCCACGCTCGACCAGCACACCGAACGCGACCCGCGGCTCGGCCCGCTTCGAGGTGCTGACGGCGATGCTGTCGCTGTCGAATTTGCGAACGTTTTCAATGCGCTTCTTGGCCACCTTGCGATAGGCTTCCTCGCGCTCGATGCCGATGTATTCACGGCCCAGCATCTTGGCCACGGCACCCGTCGTGCCGGTGCCAAAGAACGGGTCGAGCACCACGTCCCCGGCATTGGTCGTGCCCAGAATGACCCGGTGCAGCAGGCTCTCGGGCTTCTGTGTCGGATGGGCCTTGTCACCCGCATCGTCCTTGAGCCGCTCATGGCCGGTGCAGATCGGCAGAACCCAGTCCGACCGCATCTGGATGCCTTCGTTCAGCGCCTTCAAGGCTTCGTAGTTAAAGGTGTATTTCGCACCTTCGTCACGGCTCGCCCAGATCAGGGTTTCATGGGCATTGGTCAGGCGTTTGCCGCGGAAATTCGGCATCGGATTGGATTTGCGCCAGACCACGTCGTTGAGGATCCAGAAGCCCTGGTTCTGCAGTTCTGCGCCCATGCGAAAGACGTTGTGATAGCTGCCGATGACCCAGATCGCGCCATTGGGCTTGAGCAGGCGTTTCGCGGCGGACAGCCAGTCGCGGGTAAAGCGGTCATAGGCCTCGAAGCTGGAGAACTGGTCCCACGCATCGTCGACCGCATCGACAAGGCTGTTGTCCGGGCGATGCAGGTCGCCGCGGAGTTGCAGGTTATACGGCGGGTCGGCGAAAATCAGGTCGACCGACGCCTCGGGCAAACTGCGCATCACCTCGATGCAATCGCCATCAATGATCGTGTTCAAAGGAAGCGCCACAGCGCCCCTGTCTTTCGTCTTTGTCATTGTCTGCCTCTGTCCCGGCGCATTGCGCGCTCATTGGTTGTCCATAGGATGGGCACAGGGCGAATCGCTGTCAAAAACTTTATTGAATCAACGACTTGTCATTTTTCCTTGATACAAGATATTGTGGACCGGCTTGAACGACCGTCTATGGTGTGGGGTTACGCCTAGATTTTGAAGCGCCAGCTTATGAGCCTTTGACGGATAGCCCGCATTGGTTTCCCATCCATAGCCCGGATGCTGTTGCGCCAAATCCACCATCAGCGCGTCGCGCCTTGTTTTCGCCACAATCGAGGCCGCCGCGATACTGACCGAACGGGCATCTCCCTTCACGATCGCCTCGGCCGAAATCGTGAGATCGCGGGGAATGAGGTTGCCGTCGATCAGGCAATGGTCCGGCACGGCCGCCAGGGACTCGATGGCGCGACACATGGCCAAATGAGAGGCGCGCAGGATGTTGATGGCGTCGATCTCTTCGACAGTGGCGATGCCGACGCCGACATCGGCCAGCTGCAAAATCTCGGCACAAAGAGCGTCCCGCCGCTTCGCGCTCAAAACCTTGCTATCGTTCAATCCCTGCGGCACACGCGCCGGATCGAGGATCACAGCGGCGGCGACCACCGGTCCGGCCAGCGGGCCGCGACCCACCTCGTCCACGCCGGCCACCCGGCCAAAACCGCGCGCACGAGCGGCAACTTCGAATTCGTCATCTGGTCCCTGCATGCCACCACCAAGCAGACCGCAGCCAAAGGTGCAACGGCTTCAGCTTCTTTGGGTCCGAAATATCCCGGGGTCTGGGGCAGAGCCCCAGTCGACCTCGCCGGGGGCCTAGAAAAGAAAATAGGGGCGAGAGGCCTTGTCCAGCCCTCCCGCCCCCAAGAGGACGCCACACAACTGGGGCAAACTGTGCGGCGCCACTGCTCGACCGGACTACCGCCCGGCCAACCTGTAGCCCGCGTCTCCGAGGCATGTCGGATCAAAGCCGCGGACGATTCCATTTCGGGTATGCAGGGCGACGCCGCACCGGTTCGGCAAGGCGCGGACATCCACACCTTCGGCGTCGAGACAGCGGGCCTCCATCAGGCGCACGTCGCCACGATTGACCGTCACCGTCTGCAGGCACGCCAACGGCAGGTTCGATACCGTCGGACGGGTGGGGGTCTGAGGGTTGTGCGGATGCTGCGGGGCCTGTCCATGCGACGGCATGATGATGACTGGGCCGTTGTTGATGATGATCGGGCGGCCCGGGTTGTTTGACCGAGCCGACTCATTGGCCTGGGCGGAGTGCGGCACCCCTATAGGCACGTAGGACGAGGCGCTGTCATGGCGCGAGTCGGCGGCAACCGGGCCCGAGACCGTCGCTGCCGCCAGGATCAGCGCGGTCAGCGGCGCCAACAGGCCATGTGCGTTGCCCTTGCGGGCCGTCTTCTTCGGGTGGCTGGTCATCGTTCATGCCTTTCTGTGGAGGAAACCGCTCAAACGCAGATAATGCGCCGTCACGGGGTCCGTTTGCTTGAAGGCATCTGGGGGCACCCTGCTCAGACAGACAATAACAGCGCTCTGTTATCAGCTATCAGGGGGGCACCGCCGAAAGGGCTATTGAATAGCGTAGGCACCTCGCGGCATGATCGAAACATCATGAAACATATCCTCGCCAGTCTCATCGCCCTTACCTTTGCCGCCTCGGCGGCACAGGCTGCCTGCTATGCCGATTACAAGGCCAAGCAAGACGATCCCTTGCGCCTGCACTACGGTGTCGTGCAAATTGCCGGTGACTGCTCGGTCGCCAACGCCGAAGCCGAACTGAGATCAAAGCTTGCCCGCGACGGCTGGCAGCTTCTTAACGTGCTTGGAGTGTTTGACGACGCCGGGCTTGCCGAAAGGAGAGAGAGTGCAGGAGATTACTACCTCCGCTATTGAGGCGCGCCAAGCCGGCAACCGGATCGTGATCGGAGGGATCAGTGCCATCGTGCTGATCCTTTTGGTGGCGGCGGTGCTCTTGTTCTTGAACCTGCCCGATGCCAATGCGTTCAACGCACGGGTCGAACAGCTCTTTGTCGAGAACAACGATCTGACCACGCAGGCCGAAATCAAGCTACTCGAAATCCTGGCGCAGTCGGGCACCGCCTTCTCGGCGACGCTCGACAGCTACCGGTTCGTGATCTTCGTACTTCTGGTTTTCTCGACGGCGCTTCTGATCGCGGCGGTGGCGTTTCTGGTCATGCTGATCGGCATGAACCGGCGGATGGGCCAGATCGAACGCAAGGGGATCGAGGTCAACTCGCTGATGATCGCCCGCGAGCAGAACACCGTGCTTCTGAACAACTTCGAATTCAAACTGACCGACGCGGCCATCGAAACGCTGTCTGTGCTGGCCGAAGCACGGATGGACGATGAGGTGTTGTCAGGCGCCGAGATCGAAGGCGTCATCTCTGGCAGACCTTCCGTCGATTGTGACGAGGCCGCGGGCGCCACCCGGATCAAGCGGCTCCGCGATACCCTGGGCAACCAGATGGTCAGCGAACTGCTCGTCAAGAACATCGCCCGGCGCGGCTATGTCCTGGCGATCGACAAATCGGTCATCAGGATGGTCTGATGACCCGGCGGGCGCGAGGGCAGCAGCGATGCGAAACAGCCCTTCCCGCCAAGGCCTACTGCAAGCGCAGAAACAGCGGATCGACCCTGCGCCAGAAATGCAGCAGGTCTTCGGCCACCGAGGGGATCTGCCCCATGGACTGCAAAGCATGCACATCCGCCGAGATCAGCGCAGACAACCGATAGCCCAGCGGGATCACCGGATCGTCTGCGGCACCGGGGCCAAAGCTGTCTTCGATCGCCTCGGTCGCAGAGGTGACGGCATAGACCAGCGCCAGCGCCGGTTCGCCCGGCCAGCGTTCGGCCATGCGGCGCACCATGGCCCGTTTTCGCTGGTTGCTTCCCGACAGCAGCTCTTCCATTGCAAATTCGATCATCTGATCAATCGACGCGTCTCTGTCTACTGCCACCGCTGGTCTCCTTGGCCATGCTGCTCGTTTCGAAACGGCAATACTGCCAGTTGCCTTCAAGAGTCTTGGTTACTATTACAAATTGATTAACATGAGTGGTAGTTTGGACAAACGGGTGGGCGAAGTCACTCGGGAACGTTGCGCCGGGCAGCCCCTCGGCAATCCGCCGCTTCACCCCGCTTTGCACCGCCGCCAAAGCCACTCAGCCCTGCCTTTTCTCGACAGGTTCGATCGGACCGCCAGCGTCGGCCCAGCCGGTAAAGCCGTCCTTCAGATGCGCGGCCTCGAAACCCATGTCCTGCAAGGTGGCGACCGTCAGCGCAGAGCGCCAGCCCGAGGCACATTGAAACACATAGGTCTTGTCCTGACCGAACTCCGGCTTGAAATAGGGGCTGTCGGGGTCGACCCAGAACTCGATCATGCCACGCGGCGCGTGCACGCTGCCGGGGATCGCGCCGGTGCGCTGGCGCTCGCGAATATCGCGGATATCGACAACCACCACATCGGGGCTGGAAAACAGATCGAGCGCCTCGGCTGTCTCGACCTCGCGGATGCGCGCCCGCGCATTGGCCACCATCTGCGCCGATGTCAGTTTGAGTTTCGTCATGCAGCCCCCGTTGTCCTGCCTCCAGTCTGACGACAGGAACAGCGGCCCGCAATGCAACCTAAGTACAGGTGACGGGGGATTGACCTATGAGAACTCGCCCTTTTCGGAATAACCCGGCAAGAGCAAGGCGCTAGATCGCGGCCGAGTGGGCGGTTTCCGCATGGGCGAATTTGTCGACGAAGCTCGCGATGACGCGGACGAGAGGCTTGGCCTCCTCCTTCATCTCCAGCCCCGCTTCGCTGATGAAGAAGCAATCGGGGAACCGGTTCATCAGCGAGACGACCGTTTGGCGGATCACGCTGGACTGGCCGGGGAAACTCTGGCGAAGGCTCTGTTCGCACACCGAAAACCGGCACATCAGATCTTCGACGATCCGCGCGACCAAGCCATCCGACTGGGTCATCTCATAGCCCTTGTGGCCGGCCAGACCGCCACCGAGGATTCGCTCCTGATAGGCCGACGTGGCGGCCGCATTCTGGATGTAGCCCAGCGGAAACCGCGAAATCGACGATGCGCCCAGGCCGATCAGGGTCGGGCAACGGTCGTCGGTATAGCCTTGGAAATTGCGCCGCAGCCGGCCCTCCGCGGCGGCGATGGCCAGCCCGTCTTGAGGCAGCGCGAAATGATCGATCCCAATGGGGACATAGCCTTGCCCGACCATCACGTCATGCGCGATTTCAGCGAGGTCGAATCGTGCCTCGGCACCGGGAAGATCCTCCGAGCGGATCATCACCTGCCGCTTCGACATCCACGGCACATGGGCATAACCATATATGGCAAGCCGATCCGGGCACAGCGCGGTGACGCTGGCCAGCGTGTCGAGAAAGCTCCGCTCGGTCTGGTGCGGCAGACCATAGAGAAGGTCGAGATTCAGCCCGATCCCGCCCGACCGGCGCAGGATTTCGACGACCCGCTTGGTCTGGACGAGGCTCTGCTCGCGGCCAATGGCTTTCTGCACCTCCGGGGCGAAGTCCTGCACGCCGAGGCTGGCGCGGTTCATGCCAAAGGCAATCAGGGTATCAAGCAGCGAATCAGACGCCTCCGTCGGGTCGATCTCCACCGAGAATTCGAAATCCGGCGCCGGCTCGAAGGCGGCAAAGACATCCGTCAACAGGCGGCTCATCGTCTCCGAGGGCAGGATCGTGGGAGTGCCGCCGCCCAGATGCAAACGGCCCATCCGAACGCCTTTCGGCAAGGCATGGCGCACCACCTCGATTTCCTTGCGCAAGACATCGACATAGGCATCGACCGGGCGCATCGTCTTGGTTCCCTGGGTGCGGCAGGCACAAAACCAGCACAGGCGCTTGCAAAACGGGATGTGGATATAGACCGAGATGTCCGACCCGTCGGGCACGGCCTGCAACCACTCAAGCTGGTGGCGCTGGCCGACACCACTCTCGAAATGGTTGGCCGGCGGATAACTGGTGTAGCGCGGAACCTTTGCGTCAAAAAGTCCGTGCTGGCGAAGGTGGTCGATCTTATCCATAAGGTTGTATAACGTGGCCGAGGATTCAACGACTTTGATTCAGATCAACACATGACAGTTCCGCACCTCACCGCCGTCAAATGCAGCGAATGCCCGATCCGGCACCGCGCCGTCTGCGCACGCTGTGACACCGACGAGCTCGACCGGCTCGAAAGCATGAAGACCTACCGCAGCTTTGCGGCGGGCGAGGCGATCCTGTGGCGCGGCGAGCCGTTGGAATTCGTGGCCTCCATCGTCTCTGGCGTGGCGTCGCTGTCCAAAACGCTCGAAGACGGGCGCACGCAGATGGTCGGCCTCCTGCTGCCCTCCGATTTCATCGGCAGACCCGGCCGGTCCGAAATCGAATTTGACGTCACGGCGACCAGCGATGTGACGCTGTGCTGTTTTGACCGCAAACCCTTCGAGAAACTGGTGGACGAGACGCCGCATGTCGCGCACCGGTTGATGGAACTGGCGCTCGACGAACTGGATTCCGCCCGCGACTGGATGCTGCTGCTCGGGCGCAAGACCGCGCGGGAAAAGATCGCCACCTTCATCGAAATGCTGGTCCGGCGCTCCGATCTACGCAATGCGCCGAACAACCATACCACCGTCCTGCCGATGACCCGCGACCAGATCGCCAACTACCTCGGGCTGACGCTCGAAACCGTCAGCCGGCAGTTCAGCGCCCTCAAGAAGGACGGGATCATCGATTTCTCCGACCGCAAGAACCTCGTCGTCAAGAACCTGTTCGCGCTGCATCAAGAAACAGGCGACGATTCCGACGGCGGCGTGCTGGCCTAGGCGCGCCCGGCACCGAACAGGACGGGCATCGACATGCCCTCCGCCGCGAAATCAAAGTCGGTGCGCACTTCCACATCGCGCAACCCCGCGTTGCGAAGCGCCGACGTGACGCCGGTCAGCGACAACCCATCCTCATCGCCCTCCGCGGCCTGCCAGTCCCATTGCACGAACTGTCCGCCGGGCCGGAGCAACCCGGCCAGCTTTGCCACCGCCGCCGCATAGTCCGGCAAAAAGCCACAGACCGAGGAGGCATAGATCAGATCGTACCCCGCGCCCGGATCACCCGCGCCCGGGAATCCTTCGGCAAGGATATCGGCGTGAAGCGGGCGGACGTTTGAGATGGCCTTGGCCGTCAAGACCGCGATCATCCGGTCCGACGTGTCGACAGCGACGACCTCCTGCACATGGGGCGCGACCTTCTCGGCCATCAGGCCGGTGCCACAGCCGAAATCGAGCACCCGCCGGCCGGCCCAGTCCGGGGCGCGGATATCCAGATGCGCGATCAGCGAGCCAAAGGCGAGTTCGGCATAGCGTTTGACGTTCGGGTCGTCGTCCCAGCCTTCGGCGTGGTCATTCCAATCGTCACCCATGGCGATCTCCCTTTTCTGACCGGCCCCTTGTCCGGGCGGCGGCCCCTGACCATATCAACTGCGCAAGACCATGGCGATCCACGCCGCGTCAGGGATCCGGCCGCCCTGGCGGTTCCGGGTCTCGACGCCAAAATAGATATTTCCGAGCAACGGCTTCGGTAATCTCTCTGATTCTGGCATCACATTGATTCAGATCAATGTGATGGGCCAGCGTGGTTTCTAGAAGTCCTCAAGAACGAGAGCGCCCTGTGCGACTCTCGGCGAACGTGAGGGCTGTATTAATGGACTATTTCAAACTCCTCCTTTTGGGGCTGATAACGCTGTTTGCCGCTGTGGCAAGCAGCTGGGGGCATGACTTGGCGTATCAAGTCCATGCTTTCCTGATCATGGTTATCGCGGCGGTGATGTTCGTCGTCGTGCTGCGCAATGTCGACGAGCCAAAGCCGGTCGCGCCGGAGGGTGAATATCTCGACGGCGTGATTCGTGCGGGCGTGATCGCCACGGCATTCTGGGGGATCGCCGGCTTTCTGGTGGGCACGTTCATCGCCTTCCAGCTGGCCTTTCCGGCGCTGAACTTCGATTGGGGGCAGCCCTTTACCAACTTTGGCAGACTGCGGCCGCTGCACACCAGTGCGGTGATCTTTGCCTTTGGGGGCAACGCCCTGATCGCCACCTCGTTCTACGTCGTGCAACGGACATCGGGTGTGCGGCTCTGGGGCGGCAAGCTCGGCTGGTATGTGTTCTGGGGCTATCAGCTCTTTATCGTGCTGGCGGCGACGGGCTATCTGCTCGGTTCGACACAGTCCAAGGAATACGCTGAGCCGGAGTGGTATGTCGATCTCTGGCTGACGGTCGTCTGGCTGGCCTATCTGGCCGTGTTCATGGGAACGATCATCAACCGGCGCGAGCGGCACATCTACGTCGCCAACTGGTTCTACCTCGCGTTCATCATCACCGTGGCCATGCTGCACGTGGTGAACAACCTCTCGATCCCGGTAAGCATCTGGGGCAGCAAATCCGTGCAGGTCTTTTCGGGCGTGCAGGACGCGATGACCCAGTGGTGGTATGGGCATAACGCCGTGGGCTTCTTCCTCACCGCGGGCTTCCTCGGGATGATGTATTACTTCGTGCCGAAACAGGCCGGACGGCCGGTCTACAGCTATAAACTGTCGATCATCCACTTCTGGGCGCTGATCTTCCTCTACATCTGGGCCGGTCCGCACCACCTGCACTACACGGCGCTGCCCGACTGGGCCTCGACGCTGGGCATGGTGTTCTCGATCATCCTCTGGATGCCCTCGTGGGGCGGTATGATCAACGGCCTGATGACCCTGCAAGGGGCATGGGACAAGCTGCGGACCGATCCGATCCTGCGGATGTTCGTGCTCAGCCTGGGCTTCTACGGCATGTCCACCTTCGAAGGACCGATGATGTCGATCCGTGCGGTCAACTCGCTGTCGCACTACACCGACTGGACCATCGGACACGTCCACTCCGGCGCGCTTGGCTGGAACGGGATGATCACCTTCGCCTGTATCTACTTCCTGACGCCAAAACTGTGGGGACGCAAAGAGATGTATTCGATGTCCGCGATCAACTGGCACTTCTGGCTCGCCACGCTCGGGATCGTTCTCTACGCCTCCTCGATGTGGGTCACCGGGATCATGGAAGGTCTGATGTGGCGTGAAGTCGACGACCAGGGCTTCCTCGTGAACTCCTTCGCCGACACCGTCTCCGCCAAGTTCCCGATGTATGTCGTGCGTGGTCTGGGTGGGGTCATGTTCCTCTCCGGTGCGCTGGTCATGGTCTGGAACATGTTCATGACGATCCGTGGGGCAACGCCGGCAACGGCTGCCCTCCCCAACGCAACACCCGCAGAATAGGAGCAGCCAATGGCCTTTCTAGACAAACACGCCATCCTGGAAAAAAGCCCGACACTGCTTTTGACGGCCTCGCTTCTGGTCGTCACGGTCGGCGGGATCGTGGAAATCGCACCGCTTTTCTGGCTCGAAAACACCATCGAAGAGGTGGAAGGAGTGCGGCCCTACAGCCCGCTCGAACTGGCCGGGCGCGACATCTACATCCGCGAAGGCTGCTACGTCTGCCACAGCCAGATGATCCGGCCGATGCGGGACGAGGTCGAGCGCTACGGGCACTATAGCCTCGCCGCCGAAAGCATGTACGACCACCCGTTCCAATGGGGCTCGAAACGGACCGGGCCGGATCTGGCTCGGGTCGGCGGGCGGTATTCCGACGCATGGCATGTGGATCACCTGATGGACCCGCAGTCGGTCGTGCCGGAAAGCGTGATGCCGAAATATGCCTTCCTTGCCGATACTCCGATCGAGGGCGAGCATATCGAGGCGCTGCTGTCGACGCACCGGCTGGTGGGCGTGCCCTATTCGGACGAACAGATCGAAATGGCCGAGGCGGATTTCCGGGTTCAGGCGGATCCGGACGGCGATTGGGACGGGCTCGAAGAGCGCTATCCCGGCGTCGTGATCTCGAACTTCGACGGGCAACCGCAGCTGACCGAGATGGACGCGCTGATCGCCTACCTGCAAATCCTCGGGACGATGGTCGACTTCTCGACCTTCACGCCCGACGCCAGCCGATAGGAGGGGCAGATGGATACCTATTCTCTCCTGCGCCAGATCGCCGACAGCTGGGTTCTGCTGGCCATGTTCGGGTTCTTTGTCGGGGCGGCACTCTGGGCATTCCTGCCCAGCCAAAGCCACGCCCGCGAAGACGCCAGCCAGATCCCGTTCCGCAATGACAAGGCACCCGCTCAAGCAAAACCGGCCCAACCGAAAGGGCAAAGCGATGACTGACAAGAAAATTGACGACACGACCGGGGTCGAAACAACCGGGCACACTTGGGATGGCATCGAGGAATTGAACAACCCGCTGCCGCGCTGGTGGCTCTGGACCTTCTACGCCACCATCATCTGGGGGGTCGGCTACACGATCGCCTACCCGGCCTGGCCGATGATCTCGGGGGCAACCTCCGGCCTGCTCGGGTTCTCCACCCGCGCTGAGGTGGCCAGCGACATTGCGGCGCACGAGGCCGAAAACGCAGACCTCGTCGTTGCGCTCAACGAGGCCGACCTTGCCGTGCTGGCACCGGGCGACGATCTGCACCGCTATGCCAGCGCCCGCGGGGCCTCGGTGTTCCGGGCGCAGTGCAGTCAGTGCCACGGCTCGGGCGCTGCGGGGGCTGTCGGCTATCCCAACCTGCTCGATGACGACTGGCTCTGGGGCGGCGACATCACCGCCATCGAGGCAACGATCCGGCACGGTATCCGCAACGAAACCGACCCCGACGCCCGTTGGTCGCAGATGCCCGCCTACGACGGCATTTTTGAGACCGCCGAGATCGACGCCGTGGTCGAATACGTCGTCAGCCTGTCCGATCCGGAACATGATGCCGCTCTGGCCGCCGAAGGGAGCATACTCTTCGCCGACAACTGCGCGGCCTGCCACGGCGAGAACGCCGAAGGCAACACCGACATGGGTGCGCCGAACCTCGGCGACGCGATCTGGCTCTATGGCCGGGACCGCGACACCCTCGAATACACCGTGCGGAATGCGCGCTTCGGCGTGATGCCTGCATGGGGACAACGGCTCTCCGACGAAGACGTCCGTGCCGTTGCCGTCTACGTCCATTCCCTCGGAGGAGGGGAATAGGACGTTCGCCCGGCCGCCGTTGATCCGGTGGCCGGCGCCCTCGGAGCGGTGATCGCTGATCTCTCCACCGCTCCGGGGCCCTTCCCGCGCCGACGGCCCGGCATGGCACTGGTTTGGGCGCGTCGCGGATTCGTGGTAAGATGCGTCGATCTTTCACTCGTCAGAGGAGATCGAGATGCCACGTGGAACACCCGTAAGATTCACCGATTTCATGCTCGCCCAATGGGGCAAGGGCGGCAAATTCCTTGCCGTGGTTCAGCGCTTCTACGGTGAACTGCGATGGAGCTATACCGTCGCCAACGGCAAATGCGACATCAAGGTTCACGGAGTGCAGCACCGGAGCGGGCGGGTCTCGATGATCGGGCTCCGCTTCGGCGCCTCGATCGGGGTCGGCGTCGGCCCACTGGGCTTCAGCTTCGGGCGGAGCGATACCGTCGAGGTCCATTCCGGCTGGACGACCGAGGTCGATCCCGAAGAGCTATTCGTCAAATGTGCGCAAGGCACCGGTTGCCAAAAGGTCGTGAAAGTCGACATCTTTCGCAACTACGCCTTCACGCAGAGCGACGATCTGACCCTGGGGATCCTCGGCTTCGGACAAAGCATCACGCGCCGGATCACCAACAAGTTGGGGACCGTCTACCTCAAGACGCCCTGCGACGGGGCCTGTTGCCCACCCGAGGGGGTGCAATTCGTCCAGCCCGGACAGATCGCCAACGCCCTGCCGAAAAAGCCGCGCGAGCGGCTGCCCAAGGACACTCCGCCCCCCTGGGAGGTCACCGGGCCACATGTCGATCCTGAACGGGTGCGGTTCAAAACCGACTGACGGCGCAACCAATTGATTCAGATCAAGGCAGCAATCCTGCGGTCGGCCTAGTGAGGGGCAACTCTAGGGAACCAGACATGTCTTCGACACCCAAACTCTACGCCGCCCGCGAACCGATCTTTCCGCGGCGGGTCTCCGGCCGGTTTCGGCGCTTCAAATGGGCGATTCTCGTCGTCACTTTGGGGATTTACTACCTGACCCCTTGGATTCGCTGGGATCGCGGGCCAAGCCTGCCCGATCAGGCGGTGCTGGTGGATATGGCGGGGCGGCGGTTCTACTTCTTCTGGATCGAGATCTGGCCGCACGAATTCTATTTCGTCGCCGGGCTGCTGATCATGGCCGGCTTGGGGCTGTTTCTGTTCACCTCGGCGCTGGGGCGGGTCTGGTGCGGATACACCTGCCCGCAAACCGTCTGGACGGACCTCTTCATCCTCGTGGAACGCTGGATCGAAGGCGACCGGAACGCGCGAGTCCGGCTGCACAGGGCAAACTGGGATGTTCGAAAAGTCCGGCTTCGGCTCACGAAGTGGTTTGTCTGGCTGATGATTGCGGTCGCCACCGGAGGGGCTTGGGTGTTCTACTTCACCGACGCGCCGACGCTGCTGGTTGATTTGGTGCAATTCCAGGCGCATCCCGCTGCCTACATCACCATCGCCATCCTGACCGCGACGACCTTTGTCTTCGGCGGTTTCATGCGTGAGCAGGTCTGCATCTACATGTGTCCGTGGCCACGGATTCAGGCCGCGATGATGGACCCCGACACCATCACCGTCGCCTACCGGGAATGGCGGGGCGAGCCGCGTGGCAAAGGCAACGTGCGCAAGCGCGACCGGCTGGCCGCCGAGAAGGCGGAACGCGAGGTGCGGGCCGCCGGCCCCGGTGGGGCCCGCTATCCTGCGACGCCCTATCCGAACGCGGCCCTTCAGGTTGGCGGCACGCCAAAAATCACCGCAGCCGAGCAGGAGCACGGCGACTGCATCGACTGCATGGCCTGCGTGAACGTCTGCCCGATGGGGATCGACATCCGCGACGGTCAGCAGATGGAATGCATCACCTGTGCGCTCTGCATCGACGCCTGCGACGAGGTGATGGACAAGATCGGCAAGCCGCGCGGTCTGATCGACTATCTCGCGCTGTCCGACGAACCGGCCGAGCGGGCGGGCAACCCGCCCAAGAAGATCTGGCGGCACGTGCTGCGTCCGCGCACGATCCTCTACACGGCGCTTTGGGGGGCCATCGGGCTCGGGTTGGTCTACGCGCTGTTCATTCGGTCCGATATCGAGCTGACGGTCAGCCCGGTGCGCAACCCGACCTATGTGGTGCAATCGGACGGGGCCATCCGCAACATCTATGACGTGCGGCTGCGCAACAAGTCGGGCGAAGACCGGGAATTCCACCTCAGCCTGACAAGTGACGAAACCCTGCGGATCGATCTCGAAGGCGGCGGCAGAGACCTGACGGTCGACGTGCCCGCCAACAGCACCGTCCTGCAGCGTGTCTACGTCACCGCCCGCAGCGAAGATCCCGCCGCCACGATCGACAGCACCGATCTGCGGTTCTGGGTCGAAGATATCACCACCGGCGACCGCGCCAGCCTTGCCACCAATTTCAACGGGAGAGTTCAATGACACGCGAAATCAAAGGGTGGCACGTCTTTGCCGTATTCGCCTTGGCCTTCGGCGTGATCATCACGGTAAACCTGACGCTGGCGGTCAACGCCGTGCGGACGTTTCCGGGGCTGGAGGTCGACAACTCCTACGTCGCCAGCCAGTCCTTTGACGAGGACCGCGCGGCGCAGGTCGCGCTCGGCTGGGACGTGTCGGCCAGCCTCGACGGCGGCACCCTCTCGCTGGTCATCCTGCAAGACGGCCAGCCCATCGCGCCGGTGATCGAAGAGGCTGTCTTTGGCCGGGCCACCAGCGTCGCACAGGACGAGACGCCCGAGTTCACCTTCAACGGCGAGGCGCTTCAGGCCACCGTGCTGCGTGCGGGCGACGTCGCCTCGACGGGCAGCCACGGCAACTGGAACCTGCGGATCAAGGCACGCGCCGACGACGGGACCTTGTTTCAACAACGCATAATCGTGATGATCGCCGAATGACCTACGCTTGCCCCGCCTGCACCGCCGCGCCATTGGCGCAAGAGATGGCCTCCGGCCCGGCGCTGCAATTCTCGCTGCCGACGATCCACTGTGCCGCCTGCATCGGCAAGATCGAACGCGGGCTCAGCACGTTGAACGGCGTGCAATCGGTGCGGGTCAACCTGTCGCTGAAGCGGCTGTCGGTCAGCGGGCCGGTCGATCCGAACGCGGTGCTGACACAGCTCACCGGGCTGGGCTACGAGGCTTATCCGCTGGACCTCGCCGCGCTGAATTCAGCCCGCGACGATCAGGGGCGCGTGTTGCTCACGCGGCTGGCCGTTGCGGGCTTTGCGATGATGAACGTGATGCTGCTGTCGGTCGCGGTCTGGTCCGGGGCCACCGACGCGACGCGCGATCTGTTCCACCTGATCTCGGCCGCCATCGCGCTGCCGGTCGTCGCCTATTCCGGGCAACCGTTCTTTCAGAACGCATGGTCGGCGCTGCGGGTTCGGCGGCTCAACATGGATGTGCCGATCTCACTCGCAATCCTGCTGGCGGCCGGCATGTCGCTGTTCGAGACGCTCAACAGCGGGGCGCACGCCTATTTCGACGCGGCGCTGTCACTGACGTTCTTCCTGCTGATCGGGCGCTACCTCGATCACCAAACGCGCAGCACGGCCCGGTCAGCGGCCAAGGAACTGACCGCACTCGAAGTGCAAACGGCAGAGCGGGTCAGCGGCAACGGAACCCAGACGGTCGCCGTCTCGGCGCTGCAAATCGGTGACGTGGTTTCGGTGCCCTCCGGGGCGCGGGTGCCGGTGGACGGCGTGCTGCTGTCCGACGGCGCGCTGATGGACCGCAGCTTCCTCACCGGGGAAAGCGCCGCCGTCAGCGTCAAGGCCGACGCTCCGCTGCAAGCCGGCGAGATCAATCTCGCCGCACCGCTGCGGCTGCGGGCGACCGCCGTGGGCGAAGACACCACACTCCGGCGTATGGCTGCGATGGTCGAGACCGCCGAAAACAGCCGCAACAGCTACACCGCGCTGGCCGACCGGGCCGCACAGATCTATGCGCCCGCCGTGCATCTGCTGGCCTTGGCGGCCTTTATCGGCTGGGTGGCCTTCTCGGGCGACATCCGGCTCTCGCTCAATATCGCGATTGCGGTTTTGATCATCACCTGCCCCTGCGCGCTGGGGCTGGCCGTGCCCGCAGTCTCGACCGCCGCCGTCAGCCGGCTTTTCTCCGAAGGGGTGCTGGTCAAGCACGGCACCGCCCTCGAACGGCTGGCCGAGGTCGACCACATCACCTTTGACAAGACAGGCACCCTGACACGGCCCGCCGTGGCCCTTCCCGCCGGGATCAGCGCCAAGGATCAAGGCATCGCGCTGGCCCTCGCCCAAGCCTCGCATCACCCGATGTCGCGGGCGTTGGTGACCGCGCTCGACGGGGTCGTCCCGGCAAAGGTCGACCAGATCATAGAAGCCGCCGGACAAGGCGTCACCGGGCAGATCGACGGGCAAACCGTGCGTCTCGGGCGGGGGGCATGGCTCGGGGCGTCCTTCGACGGGCTCGGACTGAGGGTCGGCAACGACGACGCCATCGCCTTCGATACCATCGAGACACTGCGGGAGGGCGTGCAAGAGGCGCTCGGCCAGATCGACCTGCCGGGCGACATCGTCACCGGCGACGCCGACGGCCCGGCGCAGAGGCTGGCCGTGCAAGTCGGCCTGCCGGTCATCGCCAACGCCAGGCCCGATGACAAACTGCGGCACCTGACCGCGCTGGCCGATCAGGGACACCACGTGCTGATGATCGGTGACGGGCTGAACGACACCGTCGCGCTGGCCTCGGCACATGCCTCGATCGCGCCCTCCTCGGCGCTGGACGCATCGCGGAATGCGGCCGATGTGGTGATCCTGAAAGAGGGCTTCGCCATGTTGCCCACGATCCTGCGGGTGGCCCGGGCGACGCGGACGCTCAGCCAGCAAAACTTCACGATCGCCACGGTCTATAACGGCATCGCTATCCCGATCGCGCTGGCCGGTTACGCCACACCGCTCATGGCGGCCTTGGCAATGTCGATCTCGTCGATCACAGTGATCCTGAATTCCCAACGCATGAGGTGGGTCAAATGAACGTGCTTGTTGTGCTCATCCCGGTCTCGCTGATCCTCGGAGGTCTGGGGCTCGCCGGGTTCCTCTGGACCGTGCGGTCCGATCAATACGACGACGACAAAGGCAACGCCGCCCGGATCCTGCTTGACGACTGACACATGTTCCCGGCAAGGGTCACACGGGCACAGGCTGCAAAGCTCCTTCAAGATCTGGTGACCCCGGCAGGATTCGAACCTGCAACCTGCCCCTTAGGAGGGGGCTGCTCTATCCAGTTGAGCCACGGGGCCACGCCAGACTTCCCTAGCAAGGCGCGGGACATCTGACAACCAAGCTCACGCATGCTCTTGGCGCTCACGCCGAGGAAGAGTATCACTGACGCATAGCTATCATGGATGCACCCTGACGTGACCATTCCACCCCGCCGCCCCCTCACTCTGCGCGACGTCTCCGAAGAATCGGGCGTCAGCGAAATGACGGTCAGCCGCGTGCTGCGCGGCAAGGGCGATGTGAGCGAGGCCACGCGGGCGAAAGTGCAGGCGGCGGCCAAGCGGTTGGGCTACGTGCCCAACAAGATCGCCGGATCGCTGGCCTCGAGTCATGTGAACCTCGTCGCGGTCATCATCCCGTCGCTCAAGAACATGGTCTTTCCCGAAGTGCTCGCCGGCGTATCCGAGATCCTCGAGGACACGGACCTGCAACCGGTGGTCGGGGTCACCGACTACCTGCCTGAAAAAGAAGAGAAAGTGCTCTTCGACATGCTGTCGTGGCGGCCCGCCGGTGTGATCATCGCCGGGCTCGAGCATTCCGAGGCGTCGCGGGCGATGCTGGCGCAGGCCAATGTCCCCGTGGTCGAGATCATGGACGTCGACGGACAACCCATCGACGCCTGCGTGGGCATCTCGCATCAGCGGGCCGGGCGGGTGATGGCCGAGGCGATCATCGCCGCAGGCTACTCGCGGATCGGGTTTCTGGGCACCAAGATGCCGCTCGACCACCGGGCGCGGAAACGGTTCGAGGGGCTGACACGGACGCTGGCCAAGGCCGGGATCGAGATTGCGGACCGGGAGTTCTACTCCGGCGGCTCGGCGCTCGCCAAAGGGCGGGAGATGACTCAAACCCTGCTGTCGCGCACGCCGGACCTCGATTTCCTGTATTACTCCAACGACATGATCGGCGCCGGCGGGCTGCTGTATCTGCTGGAGAAAGGCATCGACGTGCCGGGTCAAATCGGGCTTGCCGGGTTCAACGGGGTCGAGTTGCTCGACGGGCTGCCGCGACGGCTGGCCACGATGGATGCCTGCCGACGCGAAATCGGGCAGGCCGCGGCCAAGGTGATCATGTCGCGCATGGGGGACGGGGCCGACGCCATGCCGCTGCTGACGGAGCTGCAGCCCAAGATCGACTTCGGCGATACGCTCAAGCGCGGCTAGAACGGCACCTCTATGGCGACGCCCCGCGCCATCGCCAGATCGACGACCGCGGCGGCCACGGCCAGATCCTGCAACCCCACGCCGGTGCCGTCAAACAGGGTCACCTGTTCGGCGGACGTGCGGCCCGGGGCGGTGCCGTTGATGACCGCGCCCAACTCGGTGATCGCCCCGGCATCCAGATGCCCCGCCGCAACGGCGTGCTGGCACTCGCCGATGGTCACGGCCTGGGCAACCTCATCGGTAAACACCGCCGCTCGGGACACCAGTGACACCCCGACCTCCTGCTTGCCCTTGGTATCGGTCCCCATACAGGCCAGATGGGTGCCGGGGCGCACCTGTGCCGACGTCAGGATCTGCGCAAACGACGAGGTGACCGTGACGATCACATCCGCCTCGGCCCCCAGCCGGTCCAAATCCACCGCCTCGAAGGGCAGGCCCAGATCGGCAGCCGTCCGCGACAAACGGGCGAGCTTCGCCGGATCACGGTTCCATCCAATCACCCGCTCGAAGCCGCGCTCGGCCGCCACGGCACGCATCTGGAACGCGCTCTGATGACCGGCCCCCACAATGCCCAACACCTTGGCATCGGTCCGGGCCAGATGCTTGACCGACACTGCCGCCGCCGCCGCAGTGCGCAGCGCGGTCAGCAAATTGCCCCCCACCAGCGCCCTCGGGCGGCCCGTATCCGGATCAAACAAGACCACGGTCGATTGATGATTGGTCAGCCCCTTCGCCACATTGCCCGGCCAATAGCCGCCCGATTTCAGGCCCAGGTTCAGACCAGCCCGGTCAAATCCGGACTTAAACCCGTATATTGCATCCGCATGGCCGATCGCCTCCCGGATCACCGGGAAATTACGGGCATCGCCCCGCGACATGGCGGCAAACACCTGCTCCACGGCATCAAACGCGGCCTCCGGAGTCATCAAATCGGCAATCGCCGTCTCAGGCACGATCCACATCACGTCTCTCCCGTCATTCGCTTCTTTTGGCCCCAAATACGGCCCCGCCGGAGGCGTCCCCCGGCCGGGCCTCGCGCATCAATAGGCCTTGCCGCGCGCACTCACCGGCCAAAGCGTCTCGACCTTGCCGCCGCGGACCCCGATATACCAATCATGGACATTGCAGGTCGGGTCACAGTGGCCGGGCACAAGGCGCAGCTTGTCGTTCACCTTGAGCACCCCATCCGGGTCGGCAACCACACCATGCTCGTCCGAGCATTTGACATAGGCCACGTCGGTGCGGCCAAAGATCACCGGCAGGCCCGAGTCCACCGATTGCGCCTTGAGGCCGGCGTCCACGATGGCCTTGTCCGCTTTGGCGTGGCTCATCACAGAGGTCAGGATGAACAGCGCATTCTCCCACTCGCCTTGGTCGATCCGCTTGCCGTCCTTGTCGAGGATGCGGCCGTAATCGGCATCCATGAAAGCGTAGGAGCCGCACTGAAGCTCGTTATACACGCCCGACGCGCCCTCGAAGTAGTATGAGCCGGTGCCGCCGCCACCAACGATATCGCACTCGAGGCCCACGGCCTTCAGGCCATCCACGGCGTCTCTCACCTGGGCGACAGCGATCTCGATCTTGGACTTGCGGTCGTCATAGTTGTCGAGGTGCTGCATCGCGCCCTGATAGGCCTGCAGGCCCGCGAACTTGAGGCCATCGGCGGCATCGATCGGACGGGCTATCTCGATGACGGCCTCGGTCGTGGTCACGCCACAACGGCCCGCGCCACAGTCGATTTCCACAAGGCACTCGATCTGCGTGCCATGGCGAACTGCGGCCTCGCTCAGATCGGCCACATTCGCCAGATCATCGACACAGCAGATCGTGCGGGCACCCAGCTTGGGCAAACGGGCAAGGCGGTCGATCTTCACAGGATCGCGCACCTGGTTCGACACCAGCACGTCCTTGATGCCACCACGGGCAAAGACCTCGGCTTCGCTGACCTTCTGGCAGCAGACACCGCATGACCCACCAAGCCGTTCCTGCAGCAGCGCCACATCGACCGATTTGTGCATCTTGCCATGGACACGGTGGCGCACCCCCATCTTCTTGGCAAAGTCGCCCATCTTGGTGATGTTGCGCTCCAGCGCATCCAGATCCAGCACGAGGCAAGGGGTCTGAATGTCGGCCTCGTCCATGCCAGGAATGGCAGGAACGTCATATCCGACCTCAAGGGCGGCAAAGTCGATATCTCTCATGGCATGGTCCTCATAACTGGGTTCGGAAGGGTCGGCGCTCACCAAGGCAAAGCGTCAAGATCGACATTGCCGCCCGTGATGATGACACCCACGCGCTTGCCCGCGAAGGCGTCCTTGTTCTTGAGAATGATCGCCAGCGGCACCGAGCAACTGGCCTCGATGACGATCTTCATCCGTTGCCACGTCAACTTCATCGCGGCGATGATCTCGGCCTCGCTGGCGGTCATGATGTCGGTCACGTGGTTCGACACGAAATGCCATGTCAGCTCCTTGAGCGGCACCTTGAGGCCGTCCGCCACCGTCACAGGGGCATCGTCTGCGATGATATGGCCCGCCTTGAAGCTGCGATAGGCGTCGTCTGCCATTTCCGGCTCGGCGGCGATGATCTTCACCTCCGGGGCCAGCGAGCTCAGCGTCAGACAAGTGCCCGAGATCATCCCGCCGCCGCCGATCGGGGCCACGACCATGTCGAGCCCGTCGGTCTGCTCCAGCAACTCGCGGCTGCAAGTCCCCTGCCCCGCAATCACCCTCGGGTCGTTGTAGGGATGCACAAAGTTGCCGCCCGTCGCAGCCTGCACGTCCGCAAAAACAGCCTCGCGGGACGAGGTCGAAGGCTCGCATTCGGTGATGATCCCGCCATAGCCCCTGACCGCGTCCTTCTTGGCCTGCGGTGCGGTGCGCGGCATGACCACATGGCAAGGAATGCCGCGTCGGCCTGCCGCATAGGACAACGAAAGCGCATGATTGCCCGAGGAATGGGTGCAGACCCCGCGTGCGGCCTCCGCCTCACTCAGGCCAAACACCGCATTCGACGCGCCACGGACCTTGAACGCCCCCGCATTCTGGAAATTCTCGCATTTGAAGAACAACCGCGCGCCCGTCAGCTCGTTCAAATATGAAGACGTCAGGATCGGCGTGCGGTGAATATGCGGCCGGATCCGGTCATGGGCGGCGAGCATATCCTCATAGGTCGGAATTTCCATCACGCCGCATCCTTGGCCACGGCCGCACGCGGTGCCATATACACAGCTTGCGCGGCGGCGACCCCCGAACCGAGCTTCATCGGCAAGCCCAGATCCACCATGCTCATCTCGGCCGTCGCAATCCCCGACAGCATCATCGCATCGGTCAGGCTCCCCAGATGGCCGATGCGGAACACCTTGCCCGCCACCTCGCCAAGGCCGACGCCAAAGGCCATCCCGTATGTCTGGGCCGCACGGGTCACGATGCTGGTTGCGTCAAATCCTTCCGGCGTGCGAATGGCGCTCACACTGTCAGAGTAGAACTCTGGCCGGGTGGCGCACATCTCCAGCCCCCAAGCCTCGACCGCTGCGCGCACGCCATCGGCGATCCGTCGATGGCGGGCAAAGACATTCTCCAAACCCTCCTCGAGCAGCATATCGCAGGCCAGATTCAACCCGTTGATCAGGCCAACGGCGGGCGTATAGGGATAGGCGTTATTGGCATAGGCCTTCTCCATATCGCGGATGTCAAAGAAGGTGCGGGACAGCTTGGCCCACTCAGTCATCGCCATCGCCTTGGCGCTGAATCCCACGATCGCCAGACCGGGGGGCAACATGAATCCCTTCTGCGATCCGGTCACGGCTACATCGACCGACCAGCCGTCAAACTCGAAATTCATCGACCCGACAGAGGACACCCCGTCGACCATCAGCAGAGCCGGATGGCTGGCCGCATCCATCGCCCGGCGCACGGCCGCGATATCCGACAAGACGCCCGTCGCGGTCTCGTTATGGGTGGCAAGCACCGCCTTGATCGCGTGGCCCTTGTCGGCACTCAACGCCGCCTCGATCCGATCTGCCGGAATCCCCTCGCCCCAAGGCACCTCGATGACACGCACGTCGAGGCCGTGGCGCTGGCACATATCGATCCAGCGGTGAGAGAACATGCCATTGCGAGCCATCAGCACCGCATCACCGGGGGACAGAGTGTTTGTGATCGCCGTCTCCCATCCACCGGTGCCGGTGGACGGAAATATGAACACCTCGGCGTCGGCGGATTTCAGAACCTTGCGGACACCGGCAATTGCCGGATGCAGGATCTGGCCAAACAGCGGCGAGCGATGGTCGATCGTCGGCATATCGCAAGCCTTGCGGATCACCTCGGGGATGTTCGTCGGGCCGGGAATAAAGACAGGATTCTGAAAGCTCATGTGGGCTCCTCCTCTGGATGTCTTCTGACTAAGGGGGTGCATCGCGACTCACAATTTTTTTGAAATGATTTTTCGAAAGTCGCGCAGCGCAAAAATCAAAGCCTTGCCAATGGGTTACATTTTTCACATTATGGAAGCGTTTTTCAAATTGGGGAATTTCAGCATGGACGACGGCGATTCCACCCCAAGGCGGACCCGTGGCAGGCCCCGCGATTGGCACGACAAGACCGAGCAAAACACCATCAAATCGCTCGACCGGGCGATGCAGGTGCTCGAACGGCTCGGCGAGCTCGGCGGCACAGGGCTCTCGGCTCTGGCCGATGATCTGGGGCAATCGCCGGCCACGGTCTACCGGGTGCTGGTCACGCTCGAAGGGCGCGGGATCGTGGAGTTCAACAGCACGTCGCAGCTCTGGAACGTCGGAGCGGGGGCGTTCCTGATAGGATCCAGCTTTCTGCGGCGCACCTCGCTGGTCGAGCGGGCGCGTCCCATCCTGCGGGATCTCATGGAGGCGACGGGCGAAACCGCCAATCTCGGGATCGTACAGGAAGGCGCCGTGCTCTTCGTCTCCCAAGTCGAAACCCACGCCACGATCCGGGCGTTCTTTCCGCCGGGCACCATGTCGCCGCTACATGCCTCAGGCATCGGCAAGGCGCTACTCGCACAGATGCCCGATGAGCGGCTGACGCGGCACCTCAAGGCACATCCGCTCACCGCATTCACGCCGCACACGCTGACCCAGAGGGAGGCGCTGATCGCCGATCTGGCCGCCACCCGAACGCGCGGCTATTCCATCGACGCCGAGGAAAAGACGCTCGGTATGCGGTGCATCGCCGCCCCGATCTTCGACGTGCATGGCGAGGCCGTGGCCGGGCTGTCGGTCTCCGGGCCAACCAGCCGGGTCGAACCTTCGGCCACGCCGCGACTGGGGGCGCAGGTCATTCAGGCCGCACAGGCTCTGACACGGGCAATGGGCGGGCACGCTCGGCACGGCTCCACTGCACCGCCAGAATCCCCGCCGCGATGATCGCCACGCCCACGACGTCGAGCAGGCCGAGCGTTTCGCCCAAAAGGATCGCCGCAATGGCGACGCCAAAGAACGGGTTGAGAAAGTGGAACGTCGCGGCCTTCACGGCGCCGATCCGGCCGACCAGCCAGAACCAGACCAAGGTCGCCAGCAATCCCGGAACGAGGGCGGTATAGGCAAACGCCACGATCAGCTGCCAGGACCATGTCACGTCGAACGGCTCCCAGACCAGCGCAGGCACCGCCAGAACGGCCGATCCCACGAACATCTGCAACCCGACGATCATCAACAGATTGCCACCCGACGAGGCGCCCCTGACGGCCATCGTCGCCGCGGTCAGGGCCACAACACCCAAGACGCACAGCGCCACGCCGGTCATGTCGACGCCGCCCTGCAAACGGGCGCCCATGATCAGTGTCACGCCGACGAAGCCCACGATCAAACCGGCCAAAGCCAATGGACGGGGGCGGTCGGCCAGAAACAGCCAGCCCGCCACGGCGACCATCAGCGGCATGGTCGAGGCAATGATCGACGCCAGACCCGCTTCGATGGTCTGCATGGCGACGAAGTTCATGCCCAGATAGAGCGCGTTCTGACAGATGCCAAAGACGATCACACCGCGCCATTGTGCGCGGGTCAGCCGGGCGGTCTGGCCCATGGCAAAGGCGACGCCCACGCCAATCAGACCCGAGATCAGAAAGCGCAGCGCCAGCGTCGTCAGCGGCGGAGCGTATTCGACGATGACGCGGGCCGAGGTAAAGGCCGACGACCACATCAGCGCAAAGGCCAGGCCCATCGCGATCGCTTTGAAATCCATTTGTGCCAATCCTTGCCGCGCCGGGGTCAAATCTTCCCCGACCCTGAAGATACCAAGGTCATGCGGTTCGCAAGGGCCGGCACGTCGGTCGGCGGCATTTACAGGTCGAGCGCATCCAATTTCGCATAGCTCGCTTCCATGCCGTCCTCCATGCCGCTGGCCAGCATCGCGGCGCGGTCTTCGGGGGTCGGCAGGGTCATGGTCACGACGACCAGCGTCCCCGAGTCCTCGGTGGCGGTGAATTCGGTCAGGACCTCGTTCTCGGGCGACGGATCGGGCATGTGCATGATCTCGGTATGGCGCAAACGGGAATGCGGGATCACCTCCTTGTAGGTGCCGGTGACGCGCATCGTCGCCCCCGCCGGACCGGCCCATTCGAACCGGATCGCGCCGCCGGGCTTCGGATCGGACTCGCAGACCGACATCGTCCAACCGGGCGGGCCGAACATCCACTTGCGAAGCAACTCGGCGTCGATATGAGCCCGGAAGACCGCTTCGGGCGCGGCGCGAAACCGGCGACGGACGATGACGCTCTTCTCGCCATCGGTCTCTATCGAGAGTTTGGTCATGTCTTTGGCTCCTGTGATTGCAGATCGTTCAGAACAGCGTCCAGCCGGTCGTAATTGGCGGCGTAGATGCGGCGGACGTGGTCGAGCCAGTCCTCCAGCGCGCCCAGCGTGTCCGGGGCCAGCCGACAGGGACGCCGATTTCCGTCGACGCGGCGCAGGATCAGACCCGCGTCCTCCAGCACCTTGAGGTGACGCGAGATCGAGGGCTGCGACATCAAGAACGGGGCGGCGATCTCCGACACCGTCGCTTCGCCCTCCGCGAGCCGGGCCAGAATCGCGCGGCGGGTCGGGTCGGAAAGCGCCGCGAATGTCCTGTCCAGAGCCTGAGCCATCACCAAACCTATATTTGCTTTTAGCTATATAGCACATGATGCATATTGCTGTAAACCGACCCGGCCCGGCCTCAAGGCACGACCGCAACGAAAAAGGGCCGCCCGAAGGCGACCCTTAAGTCTGACGACGTGTGCGGGATTAGCCGTTCACGCTGTCCTTGAGAGCCTTGGCGATGGTCATCTTGACCACCTTGTCGGCCTCTTTCTTGATCTGCTCGCCGGTGGCGGGGTTGCGCACCATGCGCTCGGGGCGCTCGCGGCAGTAAATCTTGCCCACGCCGGGCAGGGTCACTGCGCCACCGCTCGATACTTCGTCGGTGATGATCGCAACGACGGCTTCCAATGCGGCGCCAGCGGATTTTTTGTCGGTATCCATTTTCTCGGACAGGGCAGTGACAAGCTGCGCCTTGGTCATTGGTGATTTAGCCATTCTTTTGGTCTCCCTTGTCGTACCCCGCCATTGGGGCTCTGCTCGTGCTGTTCCACGCTATGTTGTATAGGCACACAACGAATTGGGGCGCATTGCAAGGGAAAACAGCACGATTTGTGTTGTTTTCACTGATTTCACAGGAAAGCAGTCTCTTCAAAGCTACGCAACTTGCGGCTGTGGATGCGTTCCAGCGGCATTTCGCGCAAACGCTCCATCGCCCGGATCCCGATCATCAAGTGGCGCGAGACCTGCGTCTTGTAGAAACTAGAGGCCATTCCGGGGAGTTTCAACTCGCCATGAAGCGGCTTGTCGCTGACGCACAACAGAGTGCCGTAGGGAACGCGAAAGCGGAAACCGTTGGCGGCAATCGTGGCGCTTTCCATGTCGAGGGCAACGGCGCGGGACTGGCTCAGGCGCTGGACCGGGCCACGTTGATCGCGAAGCTCCCAGTTGCGGTTGTCGAGGCTGGCGACGGTGCCGGTGCGCATGATGCGCTTGAGCTCATAGCCCTCCAGCTCGGTCACCTCGGCCACGGCGTTCTCAAGGGCGATCTGGATCTCGGCCAGCGGCGGGATCGGCACCCAGACCGGCAGATCGTCGTCGAGCACCTTGTCTTCGCGCAGATAGGCATGGGCGAGGACGAAATCGCCAAGGCGCTGGCTGTTGCGCAGGCCGGCGCAGTGGCCCACCATCAGCCAAGCATGCGGGCGGAGCACGGCGATGTGGTCGGTCGCGGTCTTGGCATTGGACGGGCCGACACCGATGTTGACCAACGTGATCCCCGCGCCGCCCTTGCGGGTCAGGTGATAGGTCGGCATCTGCGGCATCTTGGGCGGCGCAGGCATCGGGGCATCCGGATCGGTGATCACGACGTTACCGGGACCGACAAAGCTGATGTAGCCGCTGTCGGGATCGGCCAGCATCTTGCGACCGTAGGCCTCGAATTCCTCGACATAGAACTGATAGTTGGTGAACAGCACGTGGTTCTGGAAATGATCCGGCGTGGTAGCGGTGTAATGGGCCAGCCGGGCCAGCGAATAGTCGATGCGCTGCGCGGTGAACGGGGCGAGCGGCACCGATCCGTCGCCATATTGAAAGCCGTCGCCATTGACGATGTCGTCGTTCGTCGTCGCCAGATCGGGCACGTCGAAGACATCGCGCAAGCTGAACTCCATCGCGCCCTCTTGGGGCACCGACACTTCGGCATCGCCGGCCACGGCGAAATGGACCGGCATCGGCGTGTCGGACATGCCGATCACCACGGGCTCGTGGTGGTTCTGGATCAAGAGCTGGATCTGCTGGGTCAGGTAATGAGCAAACAGATCCGGGCGGGTGATGGTCGTGGAATAGACGCCCGGCTGGGCGACATGGCCGAAACTCAACCGGCTGTCAGTGATGTCAAAGGTCGAGGTGGTCAGGCGAATCTCGGGGTAGTAGGCGCGGATACGGCCTTCGGGGCGGCCGGTGGCGATGGCCGCCGAGAATTGCTCGGACAGGAACCGGACCGACAGATCGTAGAGCTCGCGGAGGCGCTCCACGGCGGCGGCGGCATCGGTAAAGGCCTCCGGTGCGGGGGTGGTGGGGGTCAGTATGCGTGTTGTGTTTTCTATCTTCATCATTCCATCGTCATAAAATCAGGTGTGTTGAGAAACCCCTGCGGCGCCGAAGGCGCGGATCGCAGGGGCCGTGTCTCCGCCCGGCGGGCGCACAGGGCGCTGGCCGGGTCGGTTCATTTCGGAGCCTCAAACAGATCGGTCAGCTCGAACTTGGTCACATCCACAAGGCCCAGATCGCTGATGCGAAGCTCGGGGATGACGACGAGAGCGAGCAGCGAATGCTGCATATAGGCGTTGTTCAGGGTGCAGCCACACTCGGCCATGGCGGCGATCATCTGGTCGGCCATGGCGGCCACATCGACCGCCGGGCTGTCGGACATCAGGCCCGCGATGGGCAGGGGCACGAGGGCCAGTTCCGCCCCGTCCTTCCACACGGTGATGCCACCGCCCACCTCACCCAGACGATTGGCGGCCTCGGCCATCATCTCCTGGCTGGTGCCGACCACGATCATGTGGTGGCTGTCATGGGCGACGGTCGAGGCAATCGCCATCTCGCCCTCATAGCCAAAGCCGCTGACAAACCCGTTGACCACATCACCGGTCGCGCGGTGGCGCTCGACCAGCGCGATCTGGCAGACCTCGCCGGTGGCCTGCACCCGGCCTTCGGTGACGGGCAGCTCATAGGTCAGCGCCTTGGTCGGGGCCTGGTTCTCGACCACCCCGATGACCTTGGCGGTCACCGCAATTGCCCCTTCGGGGGCTGCAATGGCAAAATCCTGCGCCGTGAGTTTTTTGCCAAGATGAACAGTCTGCCGGGCGCTTTCGGGCCAATCGTAGTGCGGGCATTGGGCGATCCGGGTTCCGGCCTCGGCCACGCGGACGCCGCGGGCAAACACCACCTCGATGGGCAGGGTCCGCAGATCAGACGTCAGGATCACATCGGCGCGGCGGCCCGGGGCGATGCTGCCCAATTCGCGCTCCAGCCCGAAATGGGTGGCGGTGTTGACCGTCGCCATCTGCAGCGCGATCAGCGGGTCGCAGCCGCACTCGATCGCGTGCCGGACCACCCGGTTCATATGGCCGTCGTTAACCAGCGTGCCGGAATGGCAATCGTCGGTGCACAGGATGAAGTTGCGCGGATCGAGGCCCTTTTCGGTGATCGCGGTGATCTGGGTTTCCACGTCATACCATGCCGACCCGAGGCGCATCATCGAGCGCATGCCCTGCCGGACACGGGCGATGGCATCGGCCTCGGCGGTGCCTTCGTGATCGTCGGCAGCCCCTCCGGCGGCATAGGCGTGAAAGCCGATCCCCCGGTCGGGCGAGGCATAGTGGCCGCCCACGGTCTTGCCGGCGGCCATCGTCGCGGCCATCTCGGCCAGCATCTGCGGATCGCCGTTGATCACGCCGGGGAAATTCATCATCTCGCCCAGCCCGATGATGCCCGGCCAGGTCATTGCCTCGGCGACGTCCTCGGCGGTGATCTCGAACCCGGTGGTCTCAAGACCCGGCGCGGAGGGGGCGCAGCTCGGCATCTGGGTGAAGATGTTGACCGGCTGCATCAGCGCCTCGTCATGCATCATCCGCACACCGGCAAGGCCAAGGACGTTGGCGATCTCGTGAGGGTCGGTGAACATGGTGGTCGTGCCATGCGGGATCACGGCGGCGGCGAATTCGGCGGGGGTGAGCATCCCGCTTTCGATATGCATATGGCCGTCGCACAGACCGGGGATCAGATAGCGGCCCTCGGCCTCGACCACCTCGGTCTGCGGCCCGATGCAATGAGAGGCATCGGGGCCGACATAGGCAAACCGGCCAGAGGCCACGGCCACCTGCCAGCCCTCCAGAATTTCGCGGGATTGCACGTTGACCAACAGGCCACCGCGGATGACCAGATCGGCCGGGGCGCGACCGGCGGCGACCTCGACCAGTTTCGGGGCCGCTTCGGCCCATGTTTTGACGGCGTTTTCCATTTCCGAATATCACACCAGTTGTGCGACAGGAGCAAGACGCCACCGCACTCTATCGGCACTTTGTGCCGAAATCCGTCAGGTCACATTTCAATCATGTGCAAACAACGGGCTTTCCATCTGCAATCGCACCTCGGATGGGGCGGGCGCCGGAAGGCTACATATCCATGATCGGGGCGACTTCGACCGAGCCGGAGCCGTCCTTGACCATCGGGCAGCCCTTGGCGATCTCGCAGGCGGCGGCGTGGTCGGCGGCCTCGACGACGGTAAAGCCGGAGCTTGGGTTCGACCCGCCGTCCTCGGCAATGCCGCTGCCGGAGACGGTGTGCGACATGCCGACAGCGCCGCCGGGATCGGCAAGGGCAGCGCCCATGCCCTCATACCAGGCGCCCCAATCGGCCATCATCTTCTCACCCTCTTCGGGGGTCTCCGGCATGCCGCCGCCGTGATAAACGAACAAGAATTTAGGCATGATACTCTCCTGATTGTTGTTCAGGGGTCCAGTAGGCGCGCTGCGGAGCGCATCGGTCAAGCTATTTGACATTGGCGCGGCCCGCCGCCTAGCTGGGCAAATCACGCCAGAAATGTCGGAAAACGGCAGGACGCCGGGGCCATCGGGGGCCTAGGCTACCGCCATCGCAAGGAGACCACACCATGGACGGACAACAGCAGACCGGGGCAAATATCGAGCACTGGCAAGAGCGGGTCGACCTTGCGGCCGCCTTTCGCTGGACCGCCCGGCTGAACATGCACGAAGCCGTGGCCAACCACTTCTCACTGGCGATCAACGACAGCGGAACGCGGTTCCTGATGAACCCGAACCAGATGCATTTCGCGCGGATCAAGGCGTCGGACATGATCGTGGTGGATGCCGAGGATCCGGAAACGCTGTCCGGGCCGAACGCGCCCGACCCCACCGCATGGGGGCTGCACGGCGGGATCCACAGGCACGTGCCGCATGCGCGGTGCGCGATGCACTGTCATTCGATCTTTGCCACGGTGTTGGCCAGCCTCGCGGACAGCCGACTGCCGCCGATCGATCAGAACTGCGCGACGTTCTATGACCGGATCGTCATCGACGACGGCTACGGCGGGCTGGCCTTCGAGGACGAAGGGGAACGCTGCGCGGCGCTGTTCACCGATCCGAAAAAGAGGGTGATGGTGATGGGCAACCACGGGGTGCTGGTGATCGGCGCGACCGTGGCCGAGACGTTCAACCGGCTCTACTACTTCGAGCGAGCGGCCGAGACCTATATCCGGGCGCTGCAAACCGGACAGCCGCTGCGTGTGCTACCGGACGACGTGGCCGAAAAGACGGCACGAGAGCTCGAGGACTATCCCGAACAGGACGCGCGGCACCTGGGCGAGCTCAAAGCGATCCTCGACGACGAGGGGTCGGACTATGCGCGCTAGGGGCATCCGATGACCAGCTTCGGGCTGACCGACGAACACCAGATGATCGCGCAAACCGTGCGGCGGTTCGTCGAACACGAGATCTATCCGCACGAGGCCGAGGTCGAACGGACCGGGGTGGTGCCGCCGGAGCTCGCCGCCGAGATCAAGCGCAAGACCATCGAAATGGGCTTTTACGCCTGCAACTTTCCCGAAAGCGTCGGCGGGGCCGGGCTCAACCACCTCGAATTCGCGATCGTCGAGAGAGAGCTCGGACGCGGATCGATGGCGCTCAACCACTTCTTCGGGCGGCCACAGAACATCCTGATGGCCTGCAAAGGCGACCAGATAGAGCGATACCTGCTGCCCGCGGTGCGGGGCGAGCGGATGGACGCGCTCGCGATGACCGAACCGGGGGCGGGCTCGGACGTGCGCGGCATGAAATGCAGCGCCCAGCGGGACGGCGGCGATTGGGTGGCGAACGGCACCAAGCATTTCATCTCCGGCGCTGAGCACGCCGATTTCGTCATCGTCTTCATGGCGACGGGCGAGGATCAGACCCCAAAGGGGCCGAAGAAGCGGATCACCACCTTTCTGGTCGACCGGGGAACGCCGGGGTTCACGATTCGCGAAGGGTATAAATCGGTCAGCCACCGCGGCTACAAGAATATGATCCTCGATTTCGACGACTGCCGGCTGAGCGACGCCCAGGTGTTGGGCGAGGTCGACGGCGGCTTCGAGGTCATGAACGAATGGCTCTACGCCACGCGGATCACGGTGGCCACGATGTGCGTCGGCCGGGCGCGGCGGGTGTTCGACTACGCACTGGACTACGCGGCGACGCGGGAGCAGTTCGGACAGCCGATCGGCAAATTCCAGGGGGTCAGCTTTCAACTCGCCGACATGATCACCGAGATCGACGCCGCCGACCTGCTGACCCTCGCGGCGGCCGACCGGCTCGACAAAGGGCTGCCGGCCAACCGGGAAATCGCCTCCGCCAAACTCTACGCTTCCGAGATGCTGGCGCGGGTCACCGATGCGGCGATCCAGATCCACGGCGGCATGGGGCTGATGGACGACTACCCGCTGGAACGGTTCTGGCGGGACGCGCGGGTCGAGCGGATCTGGGACGGCACCAGCGAAATCCAGAGACACATCATCAGCCGTGATCTCTTGCGGGCACTGGGGGCCTGACGCTCTTGGCCCCCGCCGCGCCCAGTTCCGGTTTCGACGGCTTGACGCCGCCGACAGGAGCGAGAGGCCAGCCTCTCGCGCTCTCCGGGATATTTTTGACCCAAAGAAGCAACGCTTCGTTAACTAGAATCGGGGACGCTTCTCATGCGGAACAGGCGGGGACGCCGATGGCCGTACCCAGAGAAGCCCCCCGGTATCTGGAACGGCCGGGGGGTATTTCTGCCTCTGCCTTCTTTGGGTCAAAAATATCCCCGCCGGAGGCTCCTGCCCGCGCCACCGAGTATGGAGCCTTGCATTGATGCGAGACCTGTCCCGATTGTTGCGCCCCCGTTCCGTGGCGGTGATCGGCGGTGGGGCATGGTGTCGGGCGGTCGTGCAGCAGTTGCGAAAGGCCGGTTTTGCGGGGAAAATCTGGCCGGTCCATACGAGCGCGACTCAGGTCGAAGGGTTGCCCGCATTCCCGGGCGTCGCCGCATTGCCCGCACCGCCCGATGCCGCCTTTGTCGGGATCAACCGCGATGCCACCATTCCGGCGATTTCCGAGCTTTCCCGGATGGGCGCAGGTGGCGCGGTCTGTTTTGCCAGCGGATTCGCCGAAGTCGGCGACGGAGCCACGCTCCACGCCCGCCTGCTGGATGCGGCGGCCGACATGCCGATCCTCGGGCCCAATTGCTATGGCTTCATCAACGCCTTCGACGGGGCTCTGCTCTGGCCCGACCAACACGGTTGTTCGCCGGTGACGCGCGGGGTCGCGATCCTGACACAGTCGTCCAACATCGCGATCAACCTGACCATGCAGGCCCGGGCCCTGCCCATCGGCTATGTCGTCACCTGCGGCAATCAGGCTCAGACCACGCAAGCCCAGATCGCCCGCGCCCTGCTCGACGATCCGCGTGTGACGGCCATCGGCCTGCATATTGAGGGCTTCGGCGATCTGGCAGACTGGCAGGCCCTTGCCCGCGACGCCGCCGCCCGCGGCATCCCCCTTGTGGCCCTCAAGATCGGAGCGTCCGACGAGGCGCAGGTGGCGACCGTATCCCACACCGCCTCACTCGCGGGCAGCGATGCCGGGGCGCAGGCCCTGTTGGACCGTCTGGGGATCGCCCGGGTCTCTGACCTTGGGGTGTTTCTGGAAACGCTCAAGCTCATGCACGGCACCGGCCCCCTGCCGCACCCCGGTATCGCGTCGATCAGTTGCTCCGGCGGCGAGGCCAGTCTTGCGGCTGATACCGGCGCCCGCGCGGGTCTGCGCTTTCCGCTGCTCAGCCCCGATCAAACCGCCGCCCTGCATGACGCCCTTGGCCCCAAGGTGACGTTGTCCAACCCGTTGGACTACCACACCTACATCTGGCGCGATGCGATCGCCATGGCCCGCGCCTTCATCGCGATCGACGCCCCAGACATCGCCCTTACCTGCCTGATCGTGGACTACCCCCGGGCCGACCGCTGCGATGCATCCGATTGGGCCTGCGCCACCAGCGCCGCCAAGGACACCGCCTGGGCCACCGGCAAGCCGACCGCCATGCTCGCCACCTTGCCCGAACTGATGCCCGAGGACGTGGCCCAGGACCTGTTGGCTGCCGGGGTGGTGCCGCTGAGCGGGCTGGCCGATGGCTTTGCCGCCATTGCCGCTGCCGTGGCGCGGACTGCCCCGGATCGGGGGCGAGACCTGCTCCTGCCCGGCCCGGATCGGGAGCCGCTGCCGCTGACCGAGGCAGAGGCCAAGGCCACCCTCTCCGCCCACGGACTGGCCATCCCTGCGGCGCGTCACAGCATGAACGCCGCAGATGTCGCGAGCGCTTGCACCGGGCTCCGCCCACCCTTCGCACTCAAGGGCGAGGGGCATGCCCACAAGTCCGACGCCGGGGCAGTTGTGCTCGGGCTTGCCACCCCGCAGGCCGCACAGCAGGCGGCGGAAGGAATGGACGCCACCGGCTATCTGATCGAAGAGATGATCAGCGACGCCGTGGCCGAGCTGCTTGTCGGGGTGGTGCGCGATCCGGCGCATGGCTTCGTGCTGACGCTCGGGGCGGGGGGCATACTGACAGAGCTTTGGCAGGACAGCACGCAACTGCTGATCCCGGCGAGCCGCGCGAGCATCGAAACCGCGCTTGGCCGCTTGCGGATCGCGCCGCTTCTGACCGGGTTCCGGGGCAGGCCTGCGGCCGACCTCACCAGCATTGTGCGTGCCGTCGAGGCGGTGCAGGGCTACGTGCTTGCCAATGCGGACCGGCTGGCCGAAGTTGAGGTGAACCCGCTGCTTTGCACCCCCACCCGCGCCGTCGCCGTCGATGCGCTGATAAGGATTGCCCCCAATGACTGACGCCCCCGTCAAGACCCGCACCAAAGGCGCGATCCTCGAGGTCACGCTCGACCGGCCCAAGGCCAACGCGATCGACCTCAAGACCTCGGTCATCATGGGCGAGACCTTCCGGGCCTTCCGCGATGACGACTCGCTCAGGGTCTGCATCCTGCGCGCCGAGGGGGAGAAATTCTTCTGCCCCGGCTGGGACCTGAAGGCGGCAAGCGATGGCGATGCGGTCGATGGCGATTACGGGGTCGGCGGCTTTGGCGGCTTGCAGGAACTGCCGCACCTGAACAAACCGGTGATCTGCGCGGTCAACGGGATCTGCTGCGGCGGCGGGCTGGAACTGGCGCTGTCCTGCGATCTGATCCTCGCCTCCGACAACGCCACCTTCGCGCTGCCTGAAATCCGGTCGGGGACGGTGGCCGACGCCGCCTCGATCAAGCTGCCCAAGCGGATTCCCTATCACGTGGCGATGGACCTGTTGCTGACGGGGCGCTGGTTCGACGCCGAAGAGGCGCTCCGCTGGGGGCTGTTGAAAGAAATCACCACCCCCGAGGACCTGCTGCCCAAGGCTTGGGCGCTGGCCGAACTGCTCGCTTCCGGGCCGCCGCTGGTCTTTGCCGCGATCAAGGAGGTGGTGCGCGAGGCCGAGGACATGAAGTTTCAGGACGCGCTGAACCGGATTACCAAACGGCAATTCGCCACGGTGGACCGGCTCTATGGCAGCGAGGACAACCTCGAAGGGGCGCGGGCCTTCGCCGAAAAGCGCGATCCGGTCTGGAAAGGCAAGTAGCGCGACAAAAGCCGGACCTTCGACTGCCCGTGGGATGGCGATGTAGCGGGCGACATAGGCGCTTTATGGCTGCCACTGTCAGGACGTGGAATGAGCCCCAGGCTACGGATGACAAATCGCCAGCCCGCCGGGACGGGCAGTCGATGGTCCGGCGGCCTGACGGCCTTGATTCCGGACCGAACAAGCGCCCCGAAGGACTGTCCCCCTAACGCCGCTTGGAAAACGACGCCACCGCCACGGCTGCAATGACGATCAGGCCCACGAGGATCTCGCGGATATAGCTGTCCACCTGCATCTGCGTCAGGCCATTGTCGAGGATGCCGAGGATCAGCACCCCGACCAGCGTGAACAGCACGCGCGGCTCGCCCTGCCTGCTCATCGTCATACCCAGAAACACGGCGGCAATGGCGTCGAGCATCAGGCCGCTGCCTTGGGTCGGGTTGGCCGAGGCGACGCGGGCGGCATACATCAGGCCGGCACCGGCCGCGCCGAGGCCGGTCAGGCCAAAGGCCAGAAGGCGCAGACGTTTGACCTTGATCCCGGCAAGGTGTGCCGCCTCCTTGTTGCCGCCGATGGCATAGAGACGGCGGCCGAAGGTGGTCTGCTCCAGCACGAACCAGCAGACGAGGATGACAAGCGCGGCCGTCACCGTCAGGAACGGTATCCTGACGTCGCCCAACTCGATGCCGCCACGGGCAAAGCCCGAAAATCCGGCCGGAATATCGCGGCCAAAGATCGTCTTGCCGTCGCTGATTAGGAACGCCAGTCCGCTGAACACCGTAAGCGTGCCAAGGGTGGCGACAAAGGGCAGAATGCCGATGACCGACACCAGAAACCCGTTGAACAGGCCGCCCGCCGCGCCCACCAATAGCGCCGCGAGGAGCGCGGTCCAGATCGGATAGTCCATGGTAAAGACCGTCGCCGCGACGATGCCTGCAAGACTGGCCATCGAGCCGACCGAGAGGTCGAAATCGTTCATCACCATGACGATGGTCATCGTCGCCGCGACCACGGCGAGCATGGACAGCTGCTGGCTGATGTTGATGAGGTTGCGGGCGGTCAGGAACGTCTCGGGCAGTTGGACGGCAAAGAACACGATGATCGCGGCAAAGCCCAGAAGCGTGCCGGATTGGCGCAGGGTCTTGGTCATTGGGCTGAACTCGTCATGCTGGGCCTTTGGGTCAGATGCGCCGCCTCGGGCGGGTAGAAATGGGTCAACAGAGCGGCGCTGGTCAGGCCCTCCGTATCGAGGATCTCGGTCTGGCGACCGTCTTGCAGCACGAGAATGCGGTCGCACATGCCCAGCATCTCCGGCAGGTCGGACGAGGTCAGGATGATGGCGCAACCCTGCGCGCTGAGATCGCGGACGGTGGTATAGATGTCGAACTTGGCGCCCACGTCGACGCCGCGTGTCGGCTCGTCGAGGAGGAGGAGCTTGGGCTGGCCATAAAGCGCGCGGGCAAAGACCACCTTTTGCTGATTGCCGCCCGAAAGCTGGCCGACGGGCTGGTCGATGTGATCGTATTTCACCCGCATCTTGGCGCTCATGGCGGCAGCATCGCGGCGCTCGGCGCCCGCCTTGGCGCGCAGGCCGTAGCGGCCCAGATGCGGCAGCACCACGTTGGCGCGGATCGACATATCGAGCATCAGCCCCTCGGCGCGGCGTTCGCGGGGCAAATAGGCAATACCGCGCGCCCATGCCTCGGCCGGTGTGGCCGGCGTCGGGCCACCCATAACACGCACCTGTGTATCGTGGGTTCGGCCAAGGCCCATGAAAAGCCCGAGCAGCTGGCTCTGTCCCGCTTCCGCCAGACCGGCGACGCCCAGGATCTCGCCGGCCCGCAGGGTGAAGTCCGCCGCCCCCGACACCTCGGCCACGACCTCGGCACCGATCGGATGGCGCCGCGGCGGATAGGCGTCCTGCACGTCCCGTCCGGTCATCGCATGGATGATCTGGTCCTTGCTCAGCCCGGCCACTGGGCCGGTCGAGACATGACGTCCGTCGCGCAGCACGGTCACGTCATCGCAGATCGCCATCACCTCGTCGATCCGGTGCGAGACATAAAGCACCGCCGCCCCCTTGGCCGTCAGCCGGGCGATCACCGCAAACAGCATCTCGGATTCCTCGCCGGTCAGCGCGGCCGTCGGCTCGTCGAGGACATAGAGATCGGCCTGCCTGCCCTCGTCGGCGACCAGCGCCGCCGCGATCTTGATCAGCATCTTGTCGCCCGCGGGCAGATCACCGGCCAGCCCCGCCACGTCGATATGCGCAGCGCCCAGAAAGGCCAGCGCCTCGCGGGCCATCGCCCGGACCCGCGGCCAATCCACCGCCAGCCCAAAGCGGCGCGGATAGGGCCGCCCCAGCAGCACATTCTCGGCCACCGAGATCTGCGGGACGATGTTCAGCTCCTGATGGATAAAGCGAAAGCCCGCGTCATGGGCGTCCTGCGCCGAGGCGAGGGGCAGCGGAACGCCGTCCTTCTCGACGCTCAGGCTATCCGCCCCGACGACGCCCGCGATCAGCTTGATCAGGGTGCTCTTGCCCGCCCCGTTCTCTCCCATCAGGGCGTGGACGCGGCCTCCGGTCAGGGTCAGGGACACGTCCGACAGGGCAGGCACACCGCCGTAGGCCTTGGACATCTGTCTGAATGTCAGGCTGTGCATGGCATCGCTTTTCAGAGGGCGGAAAGGGGCGACGCCGGTGTCGGCGCCGCCGCGGGGATCACTCGGCGGCGTTGGCCGATGTCACCAGCATGGTCGGCACATAGATCACGCTCTCGCGGAGCTCTTCGCCGGCCAGCAAGCGGGCAACGACATCGGCAGCGGTCGACCCGATTCCGTTGAAATCCTGCGCAATGGAGGCTTCGAAATTGCCACCGGCGGCGATGGCGTCGCGGGCCTGCGGGTTCGCGTCGATGCCGGTGATCACGATGCCCTCACCGGCGCGGCCGGCATCCTCGATGGCCTGCAAGGCGCCCAGCGCGGGCTGGTCCCACGCGGCCCAGACGGCGGCAATGCTGCCCGGCTCGGGATTGGCGGCGAGGATCGCCTCCATCTTGGCGCGGCTGTCGGCGATGCCACCATCGGACACATCCGGGGTCACACGGTCGAGCACCTCGATATCGGGAAAGTTGCCAAAGATCGCGTCGGCCACAACGCCCCGGATCTGCACCGGCGGAAAGGCGTCAAAGACAAACATCACCACGGCACCTTCGCCGTTGATGCGGTTGGCCACGTAGACGGCGGTCTCGGCGGCCATGCCATAGCCGTTGGAGGTGACGTTCGCGGCGACCAGCGGATCGGATCCGGCATCCATGCCCACCACCGGAATGCCCGCGTCGGCGGCAGCCATCAGGCCGACACCCACCTGAGCGGGATCGACGTTGATCACGATGGCGTCGACATTCTGAACAACGGCATCCTCGATGCGGCTGATCACGGCGGCCACGTCGCCAGCGGTGTCGATGACGTTCACGTCCCAGCCACGCTCGGCGGCGGCGGCTTCAAAGCCCTCGACATAGGCCTGCGTGCCCGGCTGCGCGAGATACGGCGTGATCACCGCCACGGTTTCGGCCCACGCGGCAGAGGCGCACAGAGCCAAAGCCGAGACAGCCAGCGTCAGATGTCTTGTCATTTTCGTCTCCCCTAGGTTTGGCGGTATCTGAGAGCCTTCGGCGTGGATTGTAAAGGGATGGTCGCCGCCCCGGGACCGGGTTTCTCGGCGGTCAGGGGGCCGCGGCCGACAGGGCAGACACCCGTTTGCCCAGATCGGCGGTCGTTGTGATCGCCTCTGCGTAGAGAGCAAAGAGATCGTCATAGAAAGCACGCCGCCCCGGATCGGGCGCATAGCTTTGGTCCACCGCGGCAAGCGCGGCATAGGCCTCTTCAAACCCGGCAAAGGCACCCACGCCGATGGCGGCCATCGTCGCGGCACCCAGAATCCCCGGATCCTTGGCGGCAAGACGGCGAAGCTCCACGCCCATCACATCGGCACGGATCTGGTTCCACGGCTCGGACTGAAACCCACCGCCGCCGCAGGTGATCGTGTCGCTTTTCACCCCCGACGAGGCCTGCAACGTCTCGAGCGCCATGCGGGCGGCCATCGCCACGCCCTCATAGACCGCGCGGGCGAAATCGGCCTGCCCGGTCTGGCGGCTCACCCCCAGAAAGGCGGCGCGCAGATCGGCGTCCCACAAAGGGGCGCGCTCGCCCTGCAACTGCGGCAGGAACAGCGGCACCGCATCGCTGCGGGGGCCGACCATCGCGGCCATGGCCTCGGGCGACATTTCGTGCACGCCGGTGAACCAAGCCACCGCATCGCCGCCCGATTGGGTCGGCGCGGCATGCAGCCTTATGCCCTCGCATTCGGCAAAGACGATCGCGCCCGGCGTCGGGATCACCTCGCGGGACGAGATGCCCATGATCTCGCTGGTGCCGCTCAGATACATCGTCGAACGGTCCTGCGCCCCGCCTGTGCCGACAAGGCCCGCCCAAGCGTCCATCGTGCCCGACACCACCGGCACGCCCTCGAAGGGGCCGCCGCGCACCCGGCCGACCACGTCGCAGATCGGCACCAGCGGAGCCATGCGCTCCGCCGCGCCGGGCACGAGGGCCAAGACCTCCGGCACATAGCGCAGATCGCTGTCCACAAGGCCCACGTTCGACAACGGGTCCGTCGCGGCCTCGCCGGTCAGGGCGAGCAGGCAGTAATCCTTGGGCAGCATCACCCATCGGGTCTGCTCCCATATCTCCGGGCGATGGGCGGCAACCCACGCCATCCTCGAGGCCGCATGGCTCGCGTCAATCGGCATCGGGGCGCCCCACCACGCCTGCTTCTGCTCAACGGTCACGCGGGCATCCAACGCCGCGGCTTCCGCCCCGGCCCGGCCATCCTGCCACAGTATCGCGGGCATCAGCGAGGAACCATCCGCGCCCACGAAAACATGGGTGTTGACCTGACTGGTCAGGCCAATGGCCGAAACCTCATGGCCCGCAAAAGCCTCCAGTGCGGCATCGATCAGACGGATCCAATCCGCCGGATCCTGCTCCACCACGTTGCGGCCAGAGCGGCGGGTCGGATAGCTCTGGGCAAAGCGGGCCACGATCTGGCCGGTCTCGTCGATGATTCCGGCCTTCACCGAGGTCGTGCCGACATCAATCCCCAGAATGCGCATCAGCGGCCCCTAGCGCTTGGAGAACACAACGACATAGCCGTTGTCCTTGGCATGCGGTCCGGTCGCACCCTCGCGATAAAGCGGCACAGTGGACAACGAGAACCCCGTGATCTGATCGGCCAGCGCCTCGATCTTGGCCTCGAATCCGGCGGCCACATAGTGCTTGGCATTCATCCCCAGCGAGAAAATCGCACCGGGTGCGGCGGCCGCCAAAAGCGGGTCGAACGCCTCCGGGCCGACATGGCCCAGCGTGAACGTGCCGGAACTGACCACGCCGGCATAGGGGCCCTCGGGCAAGACAATCGGCTGGGTCACATCCGCCTCGATCAGATGGCGGTATATGCCCTTGCGGCCCGCCACTGCGAGCATCTCCGGCGACAGATCCAGCGCGTCGATGGGGGCAATCCCCGCCGCGCCCAGCCCCTCGCCCATCACGCCCGTGCCCGCACCGACGTCGAGCACCGGGCCGGCGCCACCGGCGGCCAGAAACGCATCCGCCACATGGCTTGGCATCAGATAGCCCTGCCCCTGCACGAAATCGGCGTCATAGGTCTCGGCCCATTCGGCATAGAGGCGACGTGTGTCCTCTGGCCCGTTCAGCGAATAGGCGGAGGAGAGCTTGCTGTTGTCCTGATCTGTCATAGAGCCAAGATCCGCACTGGGCGACAAATTGCAACCACCTTGCGCAAGGCCGCGCATCACGGCATCACTCGGGCTATGAAAACCTTGCTCTCCTTCGGCCACGGCTACTCCGCCCAGGCACTTGCCCGGATCCTGCCCCGCGACTGGCGGGTCATCGGCACGACGCGCAGCGAAGACAAGGCCGCCGCCCTGCTCGCCGCAGGCACCGAGCCGCGGATCTGGCCCGGCGCCGACCTGACACCGGCGCTCGACGCGGCGACGCACCTGTTGATCTCGGCGGCCCCGGACGCGGACGGCGACCCGGTCCTGCGGGAATTGCGCTCCGAGATCGCCGCACGGGCAGGGCAGTTCGAATGGGTGGGCTACCTCTCCACCACCGGGGTCTATGGCGATCACAACGGCGCTTGGGTCGACGAAACCGCCCCGCTCACCCCCGCCACTGCACGCGGGCAAGCGCGGGTGAGGGCCGAAGCGGACTGGGCGACGCTCGGGCTCCCTCTGCATATCTTTCGGCTGGCAGGGATCTACGGCCCCGGCCGCGGCCCCTTCGCCAAGGTGCGCAACGGCACCGCTCGCAGGATCATCAAACCGGGGCAGGTCTTCAGCCGCACCCACGTCGACGACATCGCGCAAGTCCTGCTCGCCTCGATCAATCAGCCCAACCCCGGCCGCGCCTACAACGTCTGCGACGACGACCCGGCCCCGCCCGAAGACGTCATCGGCCACGCGGCACAGCTTCTCGGCCTGCCGATCCCGCCCGCCGAAGACTTCGACACTGCCGAGATGACGCCGATGGCGCGCAGCTTCTACGCCGAGAGCAAGAAGGTCTCCAACGAGCGGATCAAATCCGAACTTGGGGTCGTGCTGAAATACCCCGACTACAGGGCCGGGCTCAGCGCGCTTCTGGCCTTGGAAGAGCGCGACGAATAGCCCAAGCCAGCCCGGAGAACAGCGCCAGAACCGCCATGGCGACCAGCACATTGGTCACATAGAACTCGATGCGGCCGGCAGGCTCCAAGTTGTTGAGAAACTTATAGGGCAACCCCGTCGTCACCGACCCCACAGGGCTGTCGGCCAGGGGGCGGACGACGCCCTCGATCCACGCAAAATACGTCGCACAAAACAGCAGCAAACAGCCCGCCGCCGCAAAGGGCCTGCGAAACGAACGATGGATGAACAGGGCATCAATCCACTGCAACGCCGGACCAAGGGCATGCAAATACCCCTCCAGCCACCACGAGTTCAATTCGCCGTCACGGGTGACAGAGGTGGGATCGGCCAGATACAGACGCCAATACAGGAACACGACCATCAGATTGGCCACGGCGGTCATGGCGACGACGGCGTCCCAACGGCGCTCCGTTCGGCCCTCCTCGCGGGCAATCATCCGGCTGGCACAGAAGAACGACGCAAACAGCGCCCAGACGGTCAGGAACCGGAACGGCCCGGCAAACTGCTCCCAGCCGCCGAAAATCACCATCCGCAGACAATAGCCCGCAGCCAGCAAAAACACCGCCCAGCGATAGATCAAAACAGCGCGCATCCGGCCCTCCCGTCTTCGGCAACATGACCGATCGCAGAGGGGCCGACAATGCTTGCACCGGCGGCGCCGGCAAACCATATGGACATGACATCAAAGCCCCAAAAGGACTGGTCCCTTGCGCAGCCAACTGACCCGCTTTCTCGAACGCGACAGCACCAAGAACGCCATCATCGGCGTGATCCTGTTCAACGCCGTCATTCTGGGGCTGGAAACATCGCAAAGCGTGATGGCGACGGCCGGCGGGCTGATCGGTCTGCTCGACAGCATCTGTCTGACGATCTTCGTGGTCGAGCTCTTGGCGAAACTCTACGCCTATCGGGGGCAATTCTTCCACAACCCCTGGAACCTGTTCGATTTCTTCGTCGTCGGGATCTCGCTCGTGCCAGCGAGCCAAGGGCTGTCGGTGCTGCGGGCGCTCCGTATTCTGCGGGTGCTGCGGGTGATATCGGCCGCCCCCCGACTGCGGCGGGTGGTCGAGGGGTTCATCACGGCCCTGCCCGGCATGGGATCGGTCTTCGTGCTGATGGCACTGATCTTCTACATCGGGGCGGTGATGGCGACGAAACTCTTCGGGGCCGACTTCCCCGAATGGTTCGGCACATTGGCGCGGTCCGGCTATTCGCTGTTCCAGATCATGACGCTGGAAAGCTGGTCGATGGGGATCGTCAGGCCAGTGATGGAGGTCTACCCCTACGCATGGCTGTTCTTCGTGCCGTTCATCATGGTCACCACCTTCGCCGTGGTAAACCTGCTCGTCGGCCTCATCGTCAACTCGATGCAGGACGCCCACGCCGAGGAATCGAACGCCGCCACCGACGAATACCGCGACCGGGTGCTCGCCCGGCTGGAAGCCATCGAAGCCGAGCTGAAATCAAGGCGCGACTAGGGGCTTCTTTGGGTCAAAAATATCCCCGCCGGAGGCTCCCGGCCTAGCCGCCCGCCTTGAATGCCTCATAGCGCGCCCGGGTCTCCGCATTCATCGGATACAGGCCGGGCAGCGGCACGCCACGGTCGACCTCCTCCATGATCCACGCCTCCATGCGCTCCTGCTCCGGGGCTTCGGCGAGCACCGTCTCCAGATAGGCCGCCGGGATCAGCACCGCACCATCGTCATCAGCCAGAATCCAATCACCGGGCATCACGGCGACGCCGCCACAAGCAACCGGCTCGTCCCAGCCGACAAAGGTCAGGCCCGCCACGCTCGGCGGCGCGGCCACACCGGCGCACCAGACCGGCAGGCCGGTGCCGTGAACGCCGGCCGCATCGCGGACCACGCCGTCACTGATCAGGGCGGCCACACCGCGTTTCACCATCCGGGCGGCAAGGATATCGCCAAAGATGCCGGCATCCGACACGCCCATCGCATCCACGACGGCGATACAGCCCTCGGGCATCGCCTCGATGGCAGCGCGGGTCGAAATCGGCGAGGACCAGCTTTCCGGCGTCGCCAGATCCTCGCGGGCCGGCACGAACCGCAGGGTAAAGACCGGGCCCGCCAATCGCGGCTGTCCGGGGGCCATCGGCTTGGGTCCGCGCAGCCAGACGTTGCGCAATCCCTTCTTGAGCAGAACGGTGGTGACGGTCGCCGTCGTGACCGTCTCCAGCACCGATTTCGTGTCCATCATGGCTTTACCCTTCGTTCATCCGTGCGCCCCATTAACCGGGCCAATCCAAGCAACCGCACCTACGGCATACCGACGCCATACCGACGTGATACCGCGGGCCATTTCAGGCCGTTAACTAGTTGCGCGACTCAGCGCGGGCCGGCAGCACATCGACACCCATCACATTCAGCACCTTGGCCTCGATGTGCTCGGCGTTCATCCCGGCCACGTCGTACATGTCCTTGGGGCTGGCCTGATCGATGAAAATGTCGGGCAAAACCATCGAACGATACTTGAGGCCGTGGTCAAAAACCCCTTCATCGCCAAGCAGTTGCGCGACATGAGAGCCGAATCCGCCGACAGCGCCCTCCTCCACCGTGATCAGCGCATCATGGGTCTCGGCAAGGCGCAAAATCAGGTCGCGGTCGAGCGGTTTGGCAAAGCGGGCATCGGCCACCGTGGGCGTAATCCCGCGGGCTTGCAGCGCCTCGCAGGCCAGCATCACTTCCTGCAATCGGGTGCCAAATGACAGGATGGCAACGCCTTTTCCCTCTTGGATCATGCGGCCTTTGCCGATCTCCAAGGGCTTGACATCATTGGGCATTTCCACGCCCACACCCTCGCCACGCGGAAAGCGGAAGGCAATCGGCCCGCTGTCATGGGCCGCCGCCGTGGCGACCATGCGGATCAGCTCCGCCTCGTCGCTCGCGGCCATCACGACAAATCCCGGCAGGTTGGCAAGGAACGCCACGTCGAAAGAGCCAGCATGGGTCGACCCGTCCGCACCGACCAACCCCGCACGATCAATGGCAAATCTGACCGGAAGCCGCTGAATCGCAACGTCGTGAACGACCTGATCGTAGCCCCTCTGCAGAAAGGTCGAATAGAGCGCGCAAAACGGCCGCAACCCGCCCGCCGCAAGCCCCGCGGCAAAGGTCACCGCATGCTGCTCGGCAATACCGACGTCAAAGCAGCGCGAGGCATAGCGCTCCATGAATTTGCTCAGGCCCGTGCCATCCGGCATCGCTGCCGTGACGGCACAGATGCGGCTATCCTTCGCCGCGTGATCCAGCAAAGCATTCGCAAAAACAGAGGTATAGCTGGGCGCATTGGATTTCGCCTTGGCCTGTTTTCCGGTCACCATGTCAAACTTGGCGGTCGCATGCCCCTTGTCAGACGCCTCTTCGGCGGGGGCATACCCCTTGCCCTTCTTGGTGATCGCATGGATCAAAATCGGCCCCGTGGCGCGGGATTTCACAGTGCGGAGCACGGCCAGAAGTTGCTCCATATCATGGCCGTCGATCGGCCCGAGATAGGAGAAGCCCAGCTCCTCGAACAGGGTCCCGCCCACAGTCATATGCTTGAGCATTTCCTTCGCCCGATGCGCACCCTCGCGAAGCGGCGGCGGCAGGAACGACACCGCCCCCTTGGCCGCAGCCTTAAGCTCTTGGAAAGGAGCCCCGGCATAGAGTTTGGACAAGTAAGCCGACATCGCCCCCACAGGCGGCGCAATCGACATCTCGTTGTCATTGAGGATGACAATCAGCCGCTTTTTCAGATGACCCGCGTTATTCATGGCCTCATAGGCCATGCCCGCGCTCATCGCGCCGTCACCGATCACGGCAATCGCGTCGCCCAGGCCATGTTCAGGCGCACCGCCCAGATCACGAGCCACGGCAAAGCCGAGCGCCGCGCTGATCGACGTGCTCGAATGGGCGGCCCCGAATGGGTCGTATGGGCTTTCGGAGCGTTTGGTAAATCCGCTGAGGCCACCCTTCGTACGCAAGGTGCGGATACGGTCGCGACGGCCGGTCAGGATCTTGTGGGGATAGCACTGATGGGACACATCCCAAATGATGCGGTCCTTTGGGGCATCAAACACAGCATGTAGCGCGACAGTGAGTTCGACGACACCAAGGCCAGCGCCCAGATGGCCCCCGGTCTCGCTGACTGCGCTGATCGTCTCGGCACGCAGCTCGTCGGCCAATCGAACCAATTCCGCGTCCGACAAACGCTTCATGTCGGCGGGCACCTTGACCTGATCCAGCAGGGGCGTTTCGGGACGGTTTGTCATCTTGCGAGCCTTCTCAGTTCCGCCGGGAAATCACAAAGCGGGCGGCGTCCCGCAGGCTGTCGGCCTTTGCACCAAAGGGCTCCAGCGCCACACATGCCTCGTCGATCAAGGCGCTTGCGCGGGCTTTTGCCGCATCCAGGCCCAATAGCGAAACGAACGTCGCCTTGCCAGCCTCGGCATCCTTGCGCAAGGCTTTGCCGACCGCTTCCGCATCGCCCTCTACATCCAAGATGTCATCGGCGATCTGGAATGCCAGCCCTAACGCCGCGGCATAGCGGCGCATTGGCGCAGGATCCGCCCCGGCCAAAATCGCGCCGGCTTCGGCGGACCATGCAATCAAGGCGCCGGTCTTGCCCGCCTGAAGCGCGGTGATTTGCTCCAAGGTCAATGGTTCCGCCGCAGTTTCCGCCGCAATATCAAGCGCCTGCCCCAAGACCATGCCGTCGGCTCCAGCCGCCTTGGCCAGCGCCGCCACCAGTGCAATTCGCACCTCCGCATTGCCGACCTCGGGCGCAGCACACAGCTGAAACGCAAGGGTTTGCAACGCATCGCCGGCAAGGACCGCCGTCGCCTCGTCCCACTTGCGGTGTACCGTCGGCTGGCCTCGGCGGAGGTCGTCGTCATCCATGCAGGGCAGGTCGTCATGTACCAGCGAATAGGCATGCAAAGCCTCGATCGCCGCCGCCGGAGCCGTCGCCCGCGCCGCCACGACCCCGTGCAAAGCCGCTGATTCCAATACCAAAAATCCGCGCAACCCTTTGCCGCCCTTGACGGCATAGGCCATCGCCTGAACCACAGGCAGGTCCGACATCGCGGCAAATTCTCGGGTCAGTCGATCTTGGGTCAGCGTCGCCGCTCGGGCCAGTCCAGAGGCAAAGTCAGTCGCCAAGAGCCGTCGTCCCGGTCGGCTGACCGCCCTCACCCAGCGTGATCTTGGCAACCTTCTCTTCGGCTTCGGTCAGCTTCGTCTCGCAACGTTTCTTGAGCGCGGCACCACGCTCATAGAGCGCAATGGAATCCTCGAGCGCCACGTCGCCGCGCTCCAGCTTGCCCACCACCTGCTCGAGCTCGCGGATCGCATCCTCGAAGCTCATCTCGTCCACCGGCACGTCCGTCATGCGCCTCTCTCCTTCAATACCGTCACATGGGCCGCCGCACTGGCGCCCAGAGCGCCCAAGTCATAGCCGCCTTCGAGCGCAGATACCACGCGTCCACCGCAATGGGCATCCGCAAGATCACAAAGCCGCTCAGTCACCCAGATGAAGTCAGCCTCGGTCAGCATCAGCCCGGCCAGTGGATCATCCTTATGTGCATCGAATCCTGCGGAAATGAGCAGGAGTTGCGGAGCAAACGCATCGACACGGGGTAGCACCTGCCGTTCCATCACATCGCGAAACACCTCCGAGCCGGCCCCATCCGGCAAGGGAACGTTCAACACATTCCCCACGCCGGTTTCATGGGCATGGCCCGTGCCTGGATAGAGCGGCATCTGGTGCGTGGAACAGAACAGGATGCGGGGATCGTCTTCGACAAGGTCCTGGGTGCCGTTGCCGTGATGGACATCGAAATCCACGATCGCAACACGCTCAAGTCCATGAAATTCCAGCGCATGTTTGGCGGCGACTGCGACGCTTCCAAAAAAGCAAAAGCCCATCGCCGTCTCGCGTTCGGCATGGTGTCCCGGCGGGCGCACGGCGGCAAAGGCGTTGTCCGCCTCTCCGGCGATCACCATATCGACAGCCCGAACGACGGCCCCCGCTGCACGGTGCGCCGCGGTGAGCGTGCCCGCGGACATGTGGGTGTCGGCGTCGAGAGATCGCCAGCCATGCTCGGGCGCGGCGGCCTTCAGGGCCTCCAGATGCGCCTTGGGGTGGGCGCGAAGCAAGTCGTCCTCGGCGGCCAGCGGGGCGCTGACCCGCATCAGGTCCATCTTGTCGAGGGCGTTCAGAACGGCGTCCAGACGGGCCACCTGTTCGGGGTGGCCCGGAGGCGTGATATGGTCGTAACAATCGGGGTGTGAAATCAGTGCTGTGGTCATAGGGTAAGTCAAAACCATTGCCACCCGTCTGACAAGGATCTCTCCGATGCGTTATCTGCTTCTCGCCATTTTTCTGATCCCCGGCGTCGCCATGGCCGACAGAATTCTGGGGGAGGTGACGTCGGATCTGAACGGTGACGGGACCGCCGAGACCTTTATTCTGCGGGAGTTCGACGAAGGTTATGCCTCGCTGATCCTCGTCACAGAGAGCGGCGCGCCGGTCGAGTTTCGGGCTGTCGCCTGGTCCGGCATGGGAGCAGGAAACCAACCCAGCCTGGCGCTGGCGCCGAATGGGTCGGTGCAGATCATCTCTGAGAACGCGGCGATCGGCCGAAACCGCTGGACCCAGACGCTGACCATCGCCTACCGGGCCGGAGCCTACAGGGTCGCGGGCTACACCTACAGCTGGTATGACACTCTCGACCTTGAGTTTGCGGGGACCTGCGACGTCAATCTGCTGACGGGGAACGGGGTTCTCGATCAGTTGGGCCACAAACCAAAGTCGATCTCCGATCCGAACCTAGTGGCGGTGCCCCTTGGGGACTGGACGATGGACAGCGCCGTAGAGGCGTGTGATCCCATCGCCACCGACAGCTAGTCGGGCGCAAGCATATAGCCCTCGCCGCGCACTGTTTGCAGATAGCGCGGCTGCTTTGGATCGGACTCCAGCTTGCGGCGCAGGCGGGTGATCTGGACGTCGACGGCACGCTCCTGCGCCTGGCCACCACCACGGCCGAGTTCTTCGACCAGACGGGCGCGGCTGACGGCCTCTCCCGGACAGCCGGAGAAAATCCGCATCAACTGGCTCTCGGTCGAGGTCAAGCGAACGGGCTGCTCTCCCTCCCAGAGTTCACCACGCTCGATGTCATAGCGAATAGGGCCAAGGGTCAGAACCTTGGGCGATACGGTGGTCGGCTCTGCCGCTGGAACGCGGCGCAAAATCGCGTTGATCCGCAACAGAAGCTCTTTCGGCTCGAAGGGCTTGGAAAGGTAGTCGTCCGCACCGGCCTCGAACCCGTTGATCCTGTCGTTCGTATCGCTCTTGGCCGTCAGCAGAAGGATCGGTGTGCTGATGCGTTGGCGCAGATCACGGCAAAACGTGACGCCATCTTCGCCGGGCATCATCACGTCCAGAACGATCATGTCGAATTCGAGTCCTGAGAGGATCCGCCGGGCATGGGCGGCATCGCGGGCGGCCGATACGAGGAAACCATTGCGTATCAGGAATTTCTGCAGCAGCACGCGGATGCGTTCGTCGTCATCCACGATCAAAAGGTGAGCGGCGTCCATCACGTCTTGCCCTTCTCTCGCAGCGCCTCGTAGTGGCGCCGCATATCTTCATCCATCATCGCTTCCAGCACCTGCCGAAAACCCGCGACCGCCTCCGGCCCGGCGGCGCGATAGGCCGCGCGCATCCGATCCCGTTGTGCGTCCGACAAGGCACGCTCAAGCTCTGCACCCGTGTCGGTCAGGTATAAATGCCGCTCGCGCTTGTCGATCTGGCCAACCCTGCTTTCGACCAAGCCATCCGCAACCAATGTTCGCAACACACGATTCAGGGATTGTTTTGTAACACCCAAAATGGACAAAAGATTGTTCACCGTGGTTCCGGGGCTGCGATGGATGAAATGCACGGCGCGATGATGGGCCCGGCCATAGCCCCACTCGGACAGGATGCGGTCCGGATCGGCGGTGAAACCGCGATAGGCGAAGAACATCGCCTCGATACCTTTGCGCAGCTGTTCGTCGGTCAGAAACAGCAACGCCTGCCCGCCTTGGGGGGATGTCGACTGATCCATGGCAAGCCTCCCTTGTTTGGGCGCAGGATACGTCAGCCTTGTTGACACTCCAAGGCGCAACTGCTAGCGAAACGTGAAATTTGCGCAAGAATGTGTCCGGGCTGGACCCTTCGTCGCAACAATTGACAAAATGAGGTACCGAAGATGGCCGGATCATACGATGACCGCGATGGCAAAATCTGGATGGATGGGACACTCACCGACTGGCGGGATGCCAATGTCCATGTCCTTACCCATGCGATGCATTACGCCTCATCGGTATTCGAAGGCGAGCGCTGCTACAACGGCAAGATCTTCAAGAGCCGCGAGCACTCCGAGCGCTTGCATTACTCGGCCAAATGCCTCGACTTCGAAGTGCCCTACACCGTCGATGAGCTTGAAGCAGCCAAGCAATCCGTGCTCGCAGCCAACGGCCTGACCGACGCATATGTGCGTGCCATTGCATGGCGCGGTGCGGGCGAGGATATGGGTGTGGCCTCCAAGAAGAACCCGGTGCGGGTCGCCATCGCGGCCTGGGAGTGGGGCAACTACTACGGTGACGCGAAATTCAAGGGGGCCAAGCTCGACATCGCCAAATGGAAACGGCCGAGCCCGGAAACCGCGCCCAGCCTCGCCAAGGCCGCCGGGCTCTATATGATCTGCACCATGTCAAAGCACGCGGCCGAGGCAAAAGGATGCTCCGACGCCATGATGTTCGATTACCGCGGCTACGTGGCCGAGGCGACGGGCGCCAACATCTTTTTCGTCAAGAACGGCGAAGTCCACACGCCGCTTCCCGATTGCTTCCTCAACGGGCTGACCCGGCAAACCGTGATCGGAATGCTGAACGATCGGCAGATCAAGGTGATCGAACGGCACATCATGCCCGAAGAGCTCGAGGGGTTCGAGCAGTGCTGGCTGACCGGCACCGCCGCCGAAGTGACCCCGGTGGGACAGATCGGCGACTACAACTTCGAAGTCGGCGCCATCACCCGCGAGATGTCGGACAGCTATGAGAAACTGGTGCGCGCCTGACGCTCAGGCGGCCGGCACCATGTTGCACAGCATTTCAAACATGAGCGACACGCCGAGGAAGGCGGTCGCCCCGGACTGATCAAACGGCGGGGACACCTCGACGAGATCAGCGCCGACGATGTTCACCCCGGCCAATTCCCGGGCGCATTGCAGCGCCTGATAGGAATTCGGACCGCCGACTTCCGGTGTTCCGGTGCCGGGCGCAAAAGCCGGATCGACGAAGTCGATGTCGTAAGTGACATAGGTGGGCATATCGCCCACAAGCTCACGCGCCTGCGCCATCACGTCGAGCACGCCACGGGCGTGGAATTCCTCGATCGGAATGATGGTCACGCCGACCGCCTCGGCGAAATCCCTGTCTTCGAAGTCATAGGCCGTGCCGCGGATCCCGATCTGGATCACCTTGCGCGGATCGAGCAAGCCTTCCTCAATGGCACGTCGGAACGGCGTGCCATGGGTGAACATCGTGCCGTTGAAATAGCTGTGGAACAGGTCCGTGTGGCTGTCGAAATGGATCATGCCCAAAGGAACAGCCTTGCCCAAGGCCCGAAGGATCGGCAGAGAGCAGAGGTGATCGCCGCCCGCAGTCAGCGGCTTTATCTTGGCAGCGACGACCTGATCGTAGAATGCCGTGATCCGGGTCATCGAATCCATCAGGTCGGCCGGGTTCGGACCCACGTCACCCAGATCCGCGCAGTTCATCGCCTCGAACGGGCGCACGCCCGTCGCGCCATTCTGCGCCCGGATCATCGTCGACATGTCGCGCAGCTGACGCGGACCGTGGCGGGGGCCGGGGCGATTGGTCGTTCCGCCGTCCCACGGCGTGCCGATCAGGCCGATATCGACCTCCGAGATACGCGGGCTGTCCAACGGCACATGGGGCAGCCGCATGAAAGTTGGCACACCGGCAAAGCGTGGCAGGTCAAACCCCGAGATCGGCTGAAAGTACGAATCCGCCATTTTGGCTCTCCTAGAAGTCGAGGTTTTCGACGTTCAATGCGTTTTGCTGGATGAACTCGCGACGGGGTTCGACCACGTCGCCCATCAGCTTGGTGAACAGGTCATCGGCCTCGGCCACGTCGTCGATCTTGACCTGAAGCAGCGTCCGCGCGTCCGGGTCCAGCGTGGTTTCCCACAACTGGTCCGGGTTCATTTCGCCCAACCCCTTGTAGCGCTGCAGAGTGAGACCCTTCTCGCCCTCCTGCAGGATCGCCTTGAGCAGGTCGAGGGGGCCATGAATCAACTGGCTCCGATCCTTGCGGACCAAGGTTGCCGGCAGGTCGTAGATTTCCTGAAGGCTTTGCGTGAACGTCCCGGCGCGGCGGCTTTCGCCGGAGCGGAGCATCGGGCCATCCAATGTGCGCACCTCTTCGACGCCGCGAAGGATGCGGGCCAAACGGATGCCCTTGTCTTGCGTGATCCGGCCTTGCCAACCGCGCTCGTATTCCAGCGCGATCAAGTCAAGACGACGGGCGACCTTGTCGGCCACGCCCTGCAAATCGCTGTCCACGGCACCCGGCACGAAGGCGCCGGCAATGGCAGCCTGCTCCAGGATGTGGCGGGGGTAGTGCGTCGGGAAAGCGTCGATCACACGGCGCAACTTCGCGGCGTCTTCCACCACGCGCAGCAAATCCGCGCCGGCGATCTCGGAGCCGTCGCCCAAACGCAAGAGCGCCCCCTCAATGCCCTGATGCGTCAGGTAGTCGTCGAGCGCGGCCTGATCCTTGAGATACACCTCGGACCGGCCACGAGAAACCTTATACAGCGGCGGCTGCGCGATATAGACAAAGCCGCCCTCGATCAATTCCGGCATCTGACGGAAGAAGAAGGTGAGAAGCAGTGTTCTGATATGCGCCCCGTCCACGTCGGCGTCCGTCATGATGACGATCTTGTGGTAGCGAAGCTTGTCGATATTGAACTCGTCGCGCCCGATGCCGGTACCGAGAGCCATCACGAGATTGCCGATCTCCTGACTGGCGAGCATGCGGTCGAAACGGGCACGCTCGACGTTCAGGATCTTGCCGCGCAACGGCAAGACGGCCTGAGTGCGCCGATCCCGCCCGGTCTGCGCCGATCCACCGGCGCTGTCCCCCTCGACGAGGAAGACTTCGGTTTTCGACGGATCCTTCTCGGAGCAATCCTTGAGCTTGCCGGCGAGGAAGTTGACGTCCATCGCGGTCTTGCGACGGGTAAGCTCACGCGCCTTGCGGGCAGCTTCGCGGGCCAAGGCGGCCTCGACGATCTTGCCCACGATGACCTTGGCGATTTGCGGATTTTCCTCAAACCACTCGGCCAGCTTCTCGTTCATCAGGTTCTCGACCGCTGGGCGGACCTCGGAACTGACGAGCTTGTCCTTGGTCTGGCTGGAGAACTTCGGGTCCGGTACTTTCACCGACAATACGCAGGTGAGTCCCTCACGCGCATCGTCGCCAGTGAAAGAGACCTTCTCCTTCTTGGCGATACCGCTCGACTGAGCGTAGTTGTTGATCGTGCGTGTCAAAGCCGCGCGAAAGCCCGCCATATGCGTGCCGCCATCGCGCTGCGGAATATTATTGGTGAACGGCAGAACCATCTCGTTGTAGCTGTCGTTCCACCACATCGCGACCTCGACACCGATATCATCGCGCTCGCCACGGACATAAATCGGCTCCGGCAGGATCGACGACTTGTGCCGGTCGAGGTATTTGACGAATTCCTTGACGCCGCCCTCGTAAAACAGCTCGGTCCGCAGCGGGACGGCAGGGCGATCATCCTCCAGAATGATACGCACACCGGAGTTCAGGAAGGCCAATTCCCTGAGCCGCTTTTCAAGCGTCTCGTAGACGTAATTGAGGTTCGAGAACGTGCTGGTCGACGCCAGAAAGCGGACCTCCGTGCCCTTCTCCCCATTCGCATCGCCAACGACCTCGAGCGATTTGACGGTGACACTGTCTTCAAAGCGAACGAAGTGCTCTTTCCCGTTGCGCCAGATCCGCAATTCCAGCCAATCGGACAGAGCGTTAACCACCGAAATCCCCACACCGTGCAGACCACCGGAAACCTTGTAGGAGTTCTGATCGAACTTACCGCCGGCATGAAGCTGGGTCATGATGACCTCGGCGGCACTGACGCCCTCTTCCTTGTGCATATCCACTGGGATGCCGCGACCGTTGTCCCGCACAGAAACGCTCGAATCCGCGTGGATTTTCACCAGCACATGGTCGGCGTGACCCGCCAGCGCCTCGTCAATTCCGTTGTCGACGGCCTCATAGACCATATGGTGAAGCCCCGATCCATCATCGGTATCGCCAATATACATGCCCGGACGCTTTCGAACAGCATCCAAGCCCTTGAGAACCTTGATAGAATCAGCACCATATTCCGGCTGATTTTCGGTGACGTCTGACATAGAGAATTTCCTTGGTGTTCACCCCCGAAATATAGCTATTTGGCCCATGTTTGTCACGTCGAAACCCCAATATTTGGTGTCCCAAAGGGCCAAAGACTCAGCGCCGGCGATTCGAGCCGAATCGCGCTTGGAAATCGACGGTTCTCAACGGCTCGAACCGGGCCGGAACCCCGCTCAGAAGAGGTGCCCCAAGAGGTCGACCTCGGCCCGCGGTTCCCATGCCATATCGGTCAGCGGCAACACCATCAGCCCATCGTCTACCTTGGTATCAACGGCACCGGTATGGGCGTGATCCATGCCCACATAGGTCAGGCGATTGCGATGGGGCACAAACCCGGACGCCGCGTAGAGCGGTCGGTCGCCAAACAGCACAAAGAAGTTCGCCAGCGTCGCCCGCGCCTCGTCTACTGCGGCACGCATCAGGCCCGATGCTATGCCCCGGCCGCGATAGGCCGGGTCTGTCGATACCTCGGCCAGACCCACGATAGGCACCAACGCCTCGCCCAAGCGAATATCGCGAAAACACAGGGCCATATGGCCCACGATCTGACCGTCCTCGCGCCAGACCAGCCGCAGGTGATGGCGCTGCTTGTGATACGATCGGCCACCAAAGTCCTCCTGGAAGGCGCGGACCAGCATTTCGGCAATCTGGCGCTCGTACTCGGCACTCAGTCGCATTTCCTCGATCCGCTCCATCATGACTGGCTCTCCCGAATTGTCATCTGCGACACGCCTGCCGTGTCCGTGGCCTCTAGGTAGTTCGCCCGCTCACCAAAGGCGGTGAACAACTCAGGGCCGGTGCCGGTCATGAAGGCCTGCCCCCCCAAGGCGCATATCTCATCATAAAGCGCGGCGCGGCGGCCATCATCCAAATGGGCGGCAACCTCGTCGAGCAACAAGACGGGGGGATGAGCCTGCGCCAAGGCGCGCGCATTCGCCAGAATGAGCGAAACGAGCAGGGCCTTCTGCTCTCCGGTCGAGCAGTCGCGCGCAGGCACATCCTTTGCCTTCCACACAGCCTCCAGATCGGCACGATGCGGGCCGGTCAAGGTGCGGCCCGCCCCAAGGTCCCGCGAACGGCCCTCTGCAAAGGCAGCCCGCAGGCCGTCCTCGGTAGTCTGCGGATCGGTCTCAGGATGGCTGAGCGCCAGATCCGCGGCCGGAAATGCAGTCTCGGCATCGGCCTGCGCCCGCATCAACGCCTCGATGGTCGACTGCCGGCCCGCATGGATCGCAGCTCCCGCGCGGGCCATCTGGCCTTCGACCGCCGCATACCAATGCGCATCGCGAACCATATCCTTGAGAAGGCGGTTTCGTTCACGCATTGCCTTCTCATAATCGAGGACAGCCTCGGCATGTCTTGGATCAAAGCTCAGCACGGCACGGTCCAGAAAACGGCGCCGGCCCTCCGCCCCCTCGATCCACAGACGATCCATCGACGGGACAAGCCACAGCACACGCATCAAGCGGCCCAGAGCCACCTGTGATGTGGTCTTCCCATCGATCCGCACTTGGCGGGACGATCCGGGCTCGGCCCATGTCTCAACCTCATGGCCCGCCACTTCGGCACGGATTTTCCATCCGATCGCTTCGGGTCGGCGGATCAAATCGTCCGCCCCGGCCCGGCGCATCCCCCGGCCCGGCGACAAGAGCGATACCGCCTCGATCAGATTTGTCTTACCGGCTCCGTTGGGCCCATAGATCGCCACCGGCCCACCGTCGAACGACAGCTCCGTCCGATGGTGGGAGCGGAAATGAGACAGGCTGATCTTGGCGACAAACGGCCCCGGCATGGCTCAGCGCCTCATTTCTTCTGGCCAGAAATACGGATACCCGGCCCGACATCCAGAAAGTCAGTCAGGCAACTGCGGCAGACATCCCCACGTCCGGTCAAACGCGCATCGGCATCACGACATAGACGGCGCTCATGTCGTCGCCCTCACGCATCAGCGTCGGATCACCCGAGGAATTGAACAGGAATACGGCATTCTCGCGGTCGACCTGACTGGCGATCTCTAGAAGATATTTCGCGTTGAACCCGATCTCGAGCTTTTCGTCGGCATATGCGACGGCAAGCTCTTCCTCGGCGGCCCCACTGTCCGGCGCATTGACCGAAAGGATCAACCGATCTTCGTCGAGGCTCAGCTTCACCGCACGGGACCGTTCGGAGGAAACCGTCGCCACCCGGTCTACGGCGCGCGCGAATTCGCTGGCGTCCACCTCCAGTCGGCGTGTGTTGCCCTGCGGGATCACGCGGGTGTAGTCGGGGAAGGTGCCATCGATCACCTTTGAGGTCATCGTGATGTCGGGGGTCGCAAAGCGCACCTTGGTTTCAGACACGGATACGGCGATCTGCATCTCGTCGTCCTCCAACAGCTTGCGCATCTCGCCAACGGTCTTGCGGGGCACGATCACGCCCGCCATGCCCTCTGCGCCTTCGGGAAGCAGAGCGTCGATCCGGGCAAGCCGGTGGCCGTCTGTGGCCACGCAGCGCAAGACCTTGCCGCTTTCGCCGTCGGCCACGTGCAGATAGACGCCATTCAGGTAATAGCGGGTTTCCTCTGTCGAAATCGCGAACTTCGCCTTGTCGAACAGGCGGCGAAGCACAGCGGCCGGAGCGGAGAAATTCGTCGCGTATTCAGACGATGCCATCACCGGAAAATCTTCGCGCGGCAATGTCGCCAACTCGAAATTGGAGCGACCCGCTTCGATACTCAGTCGGCCGACCTGCGCATTGTCGCTGAGCGTGACCAGCGCACCGTCGGGCAATTTGCGCACGATCTCGTTCAAGGTCATGGCAGATACCGTGGTGGCGCCTGCCTTCTCGACCATCGCCGGGGCGCGATCGACCACTTCGATATCGAGGTCCGTTGCCCGGAACTGCACCGAATCGCCTTCGGCTTCGATCAGCACGTTGGCGAGAATCGGGATTGTGTTGCGCCGCTCGACAACCGATTGGGCCTGCGCCACCGCCTTGAGAAGCGCACCGCGCTCAATGCTGAATTTCATGTTCGTCGCTCCGTTTTGCCGAACCAAGAGTCCGGGAGGGGAAAACTACCGGTTTTCCCCTCCTTCTCAAGAGGTTTAGTGCGATTCTTTGCGACTGCGCTCTTGTGGTCAAGCCTCTAGAGCGCGACGCAGCATTTCAACGTCGTCCGCGATCTGGCTGTCCGTGGCGATCAGCTCTTCGATCCGACGGACACCATGCATGATCGTGGTATGATCACGGCCTCCAAAGCGACGTCCGATTTCGGGCAATGACCGATTGGTATGCTGCTTCGACAGGAACATCGCGATCTGCCGCGGCCGGGCATAGACCCGCAGCCGCTTTGGCCCGACCAGATCGGACAGGCGGATGTTGTAGTGGTCGCTGACCTTGCGCTGGATCTCCTCGATGGTGATCTTGCGGTCGCTCGACTTGATCACGTCGGACAGGCAGTCCTGCGCGAGTTCCAGATCGATCTCACGGCCGACGAGGCTGGCAAAGGCAAACAGGCGGGTCAGAGCGCCCTCGAGCACCCGCACATTGGTCGAGATGCGGTGGGCGAGAAATTCCAGAACGCCGTCGCGGATGACGAGCCCGGGATACTGGCCGCGGTAGTACTGCTCCTTGGATTGCAGAATGCTCAGCCGCAGCTCGTAGTCGGTCGGGTGCAGGTCGACGACGAGGCCGCATTGCAGGCGCGACTTGATACGATCCTCCAGGTCCTTGATCTCGCCCGGGGCACGGTCGGCGGAAATGATGATCTGCTTCTGGCCGTCCACCAGCGCGTTGAACGTGTGAAAGAACTCCTCTTGCGTGGAATCCTTGCCGGCCATGAACTGCACATCGTCCACCATCAGCACATCGACAGAGCGGAACATCTGCTTGAAATCCATCATCCGCTTTTCGCGAAGCGCGGTGATGAAGCGATACATGAATTGCTCGGCCGACAGGTAGAGAACGGTCAATTCGGGCTGTTTTGCACGCAATTCGTGGGCAATAGCATGCATGAGGTGGGTCTTGCCCAAGCCGACTCCACCATAGAGGAACAGCGGATTGAAGCTGACCGGACCGCCCTCGGCGACACGACGTGCGGCGGCATGGGCCAATTCGTTCGGCTTGCCGACGACAAAGCGGTCAAAGGTGAAGCGCGCATCAAGGCCGGCGCCCTGCTCGGCCGGATTGACCGTTACCGCCGCGGGGGCGACGGGCTCGCGGGCGGGCTGACCTACGATCGCAAAATCAAGCCGCTGGACCGGCTGTCCGGTGCGCTTGAGGTGATGCAGTATAAGATCGCCGAAGTTCTGCAAGACATAGTTGCCGATGAACCCGGTCGGCACATTGAAGGTCACAACGCCGTTATCGAATCCGCCAAAAACCAAAGGCTCGATCCAATTGGTATAGTTGTTTGCCCCAACGGCTGCTTTGAGCGAAGTTTGGACGCCTTCCCACGTTGCGTCCGTCATTTGCTGTTTTGACCCGTCCAAAATTTCGTCCCCTTAGACCACTCTTCCGAGCAAGGTGCACAGGCACCCCACCAAACTCTTCGGTGCACGTGTTCTGGCAGTGCCGAATGGCACATCAAGATCCTTCAAGACTGAGGCCACACAATGGCATCATCTCGGTCAAAGACCGGATCTTTTGCACAATTGGGGTAAGGACAAGCACCTGCAAAAACCGAAGTTTATGCAGCCGGATCGAGACAAGATTTCGGCCAGTGCAGGCATGCACAGGTCGTTCCCGCCCATCAAGTCTGTAACACCGGCACAGCACTAGTCATCGACAGAATCTGCCCATGGTAGCGCACCGCTATTACTGACCTTCTCTCCGTTCCCCCAGGAACGACGTGAATCGCTTGGTCAAGGTAGCAAGGGGTTTGAGGGCTTCACAACAGAACAAGTCACTTGACTCTGGCTTAGTTCAAAATCGAATCTGGCGACCTTTAGATTTGGCTGACTTAGCAGCACAATTGTGGCACCGAGGTCAAAATAGCGGTTTTTTGAGAGCCGGAGACCCTTCGGTCTCTTGACAGGTATACCAGTTGTATGGGCAACCGGTTACGACTCAGTAAACGCAAAAAGGGCGCACCGTTTGGTGCGCCCTTTGTTCGATCGGACTGCGCCTCGGCTCAGCCGAGTGCTTTGACCCGGTTGCTCAGGCGCGACATTTTCCGTGCCGCTGTGTTCTTGTGATAGACGCCTTTGGACACACCGCGCATCAGCTCAGGCTGTGCGGCGCGGAGTGCTGCGGTCGCTGCATCCTTGTCACCGGAAGCGATGGCTTCCTCGACTTTGCGAAGCTCGGTGCGGATACGCGAACGACGTGCTTTGTTGACGGCAAAGCGCTTGGCGTTCTGGCGTGCGCGCTTTTCGGACTGAGGTGAATTGGCCATGTCTGCTTTCAGCTTTCTTAATATGTGTCTGTCGAGCGCGACAAAGCCCAAGGCCCGGGTTTGTTACCGGACAAATCCTGCCTAAGCGGGCATCACGCGCATGTATCGGCTGCCTATAGGCCAGCCGGCTCAAAATGGAAACCAAAAAATGCCTGGTTAGCGGTCGCGGAACTGCGCCTCGCGCTTTTCACGAAACGCCGACATGCCTTCTTTCTGGTCTTCGGTCGCAAAAAGCGAATGAAACACCTTGCTTTCATAGGCCAATCCCTCGGACAGGGTGGTCTCGTAGCTGCGATTGACCGCCGATTTTGCCGCCATCGACGCCAGCAAGGATTTCTCCGTAATCTTGATCGCGGCGGAGCGGGCCTCTTCCATCAGCTTCTTGGCGGGCACGACGCGACTCACCAGTCCACTGCGCTCGGCCTCGGTGGCGTCCATGAAACGCCCGGTCAGGTGCATGTCCATCGCCTTGGACTTGCCGACATACCGGGTCAGGCGCTGCGTGCCCCCCATCCCGGCGATCACACCAAGGTTGATCTCGGGCTGGCCGAATTTCGCGGTATCGGCGGCGATAATGAAATCGCAGATCATCGCCAGTTCGCAGCCACCGCCCAGGGCATACCCGGCCACCGCGGCGATGATCGGCTTGCGGCATGCCTGCAACTTGGCCGAAGGGCCGCCGAACGGGTCGGCAAAGAACATCTCGACAAAGCTCTTGTCGGCCATCTCGGTCACGTCGGCGCCTGCGGCGAAAGCCTTCTCAGAGCCGGTGATGATGATGCATCTCACCTTGTCGCTGGCATCGGCGTCCGCGACAGCGGTCGTCAGCTCCCGCAACATCTGATCATTCAGCGCGTTCATCGCGTCGGGTCGATCAAGGGTAATGGTCGCGACGTAGTCGCTGATCTCGACGATAATCGTCTCATATGCCATCAGGCAGGCCCTTTGCTGTGTCCCGTTGCTGTTGGTCTAACAAACCCCGAGGCACGATCAAGTCATCTTTGACACTTTGGGCAGAAGAAGGACGAGCGGCCGGACTGCACGATCCGGCCGATCACTGCCTCACATCCTTCGGTCTGGCAGGGTTGGGATTCGCGGTCATAGACCTTGAAACCATGCTGGAAATAGCCCAGTTCGCCGTCCGCTTGGCGGTAGTCGCGCAAAGACGATCCACCCGCCTCGATGGCCTCTTGCAGCACGTCGCGGATAATCGGAACGAGACCGGCCACCCGGGGGGCAGCGATACGCCCCGCCTTGCGCTTGGGGTGAATTCCGGCACGGTAGAGCACTTCGCAAACGTAGATATTGCCCAGCCCCGCCACCAATCGCTGATCCAGCAGGGCCGACTTGACCGGCGTGTTGCGACCCCGAAATGCCTCGACCAGATAGTCCCCGTCAAAAGCATTGCCCAAGGGCTCCGGCCCGATATCGCGGATCAGCCAATGATCCTCCACCGCCTCTGTCGCGATCATATCCATCGCCCCAAACCTGCGGGCGTCGTTGAACGTGACCCTTGCCCCGTTGGCCATGTCAAAGACAACGTGGTCGTGCTTGGCCGGGGCCGGGTGTTCATGATGAAACGTTCCCAGCTGGCTGCCGGAAATGAGCATCCGGCCAGACATGCCCAAATGAATGATCAGGGTTTCCCCGCTGCTCAGATCGGCAAGGATGTATTTCGAGCGGCGGCGCAGCGCGGTAACAGTTTGTCCGGTCAAGCGATCGGCCATTCGGTCCGGGAACGGCCACCGCAGATCGGGGCGGTTGACCTGAGCCACAGAAATGCGCTGGCCCGTCAAAACCGGCTCCAGCCCGCGTCGGACGGTCTCGACCTCTGGCAGTTCGGGCATCGGGCACCTCACCTCGTATCACCTGCGTCGGGGGCGGCCTCGCCGCCGCCTCCTGGCCAAAGACAAGTGCGGTTCTTTCACCCGAATGCAAGGGGCAAGCGCAAGCCGAAGCCGAGCAACGGGTCGCTCCCGGCCCGCTTGTCGGGGGCAACTCCGGGGGTCTTTCCAAGATCGGCCGCCCCACAATCGGGTGCGCTGTTGCGTCACCGCGATCTGGTTTGTTTCTTCGACCGTAGTCCTATATCTGCATGAGAGAAACGAGGACGGCGGCATGACTGAGAACTCTGAAAAAACGACACATTTCGGTTTCGAGACGATCAGCGAGGATGCCAAGGCAGGGCGGGTGCAAGGTGTCTTCTCCTCCGTCGCCAGCAAATACGACATCATGAACGACGTCATGTCCGGTGGAGTTCACCGGATCTGGAAGGATGCGATGATGGACTGGCTCGCGCCACGGGCCGGCCAGCGACTGCTGGATGTGGCAGGCGGCACCGGCGACATATCGTTCCGTTTTCTGAAACGAGCCGGGCACGGGCATGCCACCGTGCTCGACCTGACCGAACCGATGCTGATCGAGGGCCGCAAGCGGGCCGAGGCCGAAAAGATGAGCGACAGCCTCGACTGGGTCGTTGGGGACGCGATGGCCCTGCCCTTCGAGGACGCCACCTTCGACGTCTATACGATCAGCTTCGGCATCCGAAACGTCACAAGGCCCCAAGACGCGCTGGCCGAAGCTTACCGTGTGCTGAAGCCGGGCGGCCGGTTGATGGTGCTGGAGTTCAGCCAACTGCCCAACCCGATGATGCAAAAGGCCTATGACCTCTATTCGTTCAACGTGATCCCCCGAATGGGCCAGATCATTGCGGGCGACAAGGACAGCTATCAATACCTCGTCGAATCGATCCGCAACTTCCCCGATCAGGAGACCTTCCTCGGGATGATCCGCGAGGCAGGTTTCGACAACGCCAAGTATCGCAACCTGACGATGGGCGTCGCAGCCCTGCATTCCGGCTGGAAACTCTGACGTGAGAGGCCCCCACAACATCTGGCGGCTGGTCCGAACCGGCGCGACGCTCGAACGGGCGGGCGCGATGAACGTCGTGCTCGATGCATTCGAGGCCGGGCCAACGCTTCGGATCGCGGCCCGCACGTTGGCATGGCCGTTCACTTGGCTGGGCTATCGCGGCGATCCGTCGATGCCGCCCGCCACACGTGCGCTGAACGCGCTGGGCCCGGCCTACATCAAATTCGGGCAGATTCTGTCCACTCGGCCCGATGTCGTCGGTGACCAGATGGCCTCCGAACTCAAGGTTCTGCAAGACAAGCTACCGCCGTTCCCCACAGCGATCGCCAAGGCCGAAGTGGCCCGCGAAATCGGGCGGCCGGTCGATTCCGTCTTTTCGTCGTTCTCAGAGCCTGTCGCAGCAGCGTCGCTGGCACAGGTCCACAAGGCGACGATTGCCGACACCGGCGAAGAAGTCGCCGTAAAGGTGCTGCGGCCCGGCATCGAGAAGGCCTTCCGCAAGGATATCGACGCATTCTATTTCGCCGCCCGGATGATCGAATTTCTGTCGCCGGCATCACGACGACTGCGACCGATGGATGTGATCGAGCATTTCGAAGGCGTCGTGATGGGCGAACTCGACCTGCGCCTCGAAAGCTCCGCCGCCGCTGAATTCGCTGCCAATACGGCCGAAGACCCCGGTTTCGCCGTGCCTCGCGTCATATGGCCCCTATCGGGCAAACGCGTGATGACGCTGGGCTGGGCGGAAGGCATCGGCGCCGCGGACGTGGCCGCCATCGATACGGCCGGGCACAATCGTCAGGAACTGGCTCAGCGAATCCTGCAGCTTTTCCTAAATCACGCGCTGCGCGACGGCTTCTTCCATGGCGACATGCACCAGGGAAACCTCAAGATCGGCGCCAATGGCGACGTGATCGCCTATGACTTCGGGATCATGGGCCGGATCGACGAGTATACCCGCCGGGTTTACGCCGAGATCCTGTTCGGCTTCATCCGCAAGGATTACAACCGGGTCGCAGAGGTCCATTTCGAGGCCGGATATGTGCCGGCAGACCGGGATGTCGATGAGTTCGCGCGGGCATTGCGGGCCGTGGGAGAGCCGATCTTCGGCATGGATGCCAGCCAAATCTCGATGGCGCGGCTTCTGGCATATCTCTTCGAGGTCACAGAGCGCTTTGGCATGGAGACCCGGACTGAGTTGATCCTGCTTCAGCGGACGATGGTCGTTGTCGAAGGCGTCGCCCGCACCCTGGATCCGCACATGAACATCTGGCAGTCCGGACAGCCTGTCGTCGAAAATTACATCAAGGAAAACGTCGGACCGAAGGCGTTGATGCGCGATCTGGCCAAGACCGCGCAAGTCATCGCCCGGTTTGGGCCGAGGCTGCCCAAGATGGCCGAAGATCTGCTGATCCGCTCCACCAATCCCGCACCCTCGCCAAAGTCTCGGGGGGCAGGAGAGGCCATCGCATGGATGACCCTTGGTGCTGCTGTGGCGCTGGCGATTACCGGCGTGGTTGCATTCATCGTCAGCTAGGCGAGTCGGTTGGTGCCCGCAATGCACCAACCTGGCTTGCCAAGACAGCGACATCCCCATCCATCACGAGGATGATCTCGCCGCCTTCTGACATCACCTCGTTGACGACGCCATACACATCAGCGGTCTCCTGCAGGATGACTTCACCACCGGCATAGCTGACGACCTCAAAGCTGTAGACGCCCGGCGGGAAAGGCTCTCCCAGATCATTGACGCCCTCCCATTGGATCGGCTCGGCTGAAACCGGAATCGAATAGCGCTGCACCTCTGTTCCGGTCTCGTCCCTGACGACAAGTTCGACGTTTTCGGCAATCGCGGCAGGGTTGGGCGCGATGTCCACTGGCGAGCCGTCGAAATAGGTCGGCATCGCTGCCCGCACTTCCTGCCCGACCCACGCCGACATCTCGGCCACGTTGCTCAGGGCAATTTGCGAACTCAGCGCGACCAACAGATCATTGGTCAGCACTTGCTGCTCCACCGAAGAGAAGGTCGCCAACTGAACCGCAAAATCCGTAGATTCGATCGGGTTGAGAGGATCCTGATTCTGCATCTGGACAGACAGCATCTGCAAGAACGTGTCGAAGTCAGAGCTGATCGCGGATGCGGAGCTTGTCGAAGACGTGGGCGCTGTCGTGGTCGCACTGGTAACTGCTTGGGTTTCCATATCAATTTCTTTCCTATAGTCGGATATCAAGGTGGCCGTCAGGCCCACCTTGATGGGCCCGTTCGACCGTAGCGGTATCAATTTCGCCGCTGTCGGTACCGCTCTGTTCCGATCTGGCGAGGGGACGGTCTACTTGTCTTTGTGGCGGCGCCTGCTCCCCGAAAGCAAAGGTCACGTCCTCGAAACCGAGATCGCGAAACTCCTGTTCCAGCGTCTCGATATTTCGGCGCAGCAAGTCGAGCGTGTCGGGTCGATCGGCCATCACATGAAGCGTAATCGACCGGTCATCGCTCACCATATTGAGGCGCACCTTGCCCAGTTCTTCCGGGTCGAGAATCAGTTCCGTCCGGGCTCCGTTTGCCTGAATGGCCGCCCGCGCAATTTGTGCCGAGGCACTTTGCGCCACGGAGGCCGGGGTTGCGGCCGCGATACTGCTGGGACCGCTTCGCGTGTCCCCCGGCGCATGAACCGAGAAATCCAGTTCGACCATGAGACCGTCTTGCTCGGCCTCGAGTCCGGCGACGGGGTCAAAGGCACTCAGCGTCCGTGTCTGAGGCTTCGCGCTGACCAGTCCTGCGAAAGCAGCGGTTGCGCCGTGGGCCTGGGTTCTCGGATCGATTGCTGATCTCTCCAATACCGTCTCACGAGATGACAGATCAGACTCCGGGGGCCGTGTCAGTCCCGACCGATCAGGACGAAGACCACGACCTTCCTCGTCAAATTCCGACGGTGAGAGCGATTTGACACTCGCTCCGCTCGGCCCGCCCGGCCCCGTCGACAGTGCCGCAACGCCCGTTGCCTGTGTCGTCTCAGCCATTGCTCGACCATCGGGGATGCGGGTCGCGTCCCACCTGTCGTCGAGCGGAATGGCGAGGTCACCAACGCCGCTCGACGGTCGTGCGGAAGGATCGCCCGAAATCAGATGATCAATCCCGGCTATGGACACGTCTTTTGGCTGTGATCCGGCGCTCATTTGCACGGAAGGTAGGGTGTCGAAGTCTCGGCCGCTCCGAGATTCCCGATTCGCGCCCCGCAGCTCATCAAACGCCTGATACCTGTCGAAACCTTCACGTGGCGGGTCACCCATTTTCGGATCGGACCGGGACAAGGAAGTCGCATGTGGCGGCATCGAATCACTGGCGCGCACCAAAGTGCCTGGCTCCCTCGCTATCGGATCCTGATCAGCACCGCGCACGACGACTTCCGCACCCTCCGGCTCGCCGCGGCGAAGCATCTTGGTCATCTCGTGCGTCGAATGGTCAAATAGCAGCGGTATTGGAGAGGTCGCGTCCACCTCCGTCGTATCGGCCCGGGTCAGGACAGGTTCGTCGGCGGTGCCGTCGATTCTCGGTCCGATGCGCTCTGCATCAGCCTTTCCCTCTACATCAGGCAGGTCTTGATCCGAATCCATCGCGGCGGTGGCATCGCCATCTATGTCTTCGTATGTCGGCTCCGTGTCAGCCGAATCCGCTTCTGGATCGGACCGATCCTTTGCCGGCGACGAGCTTTGTCGGTGGCCATCGGTGCCCGAAGTGTTCGACGAATAGATCTCGGCAAAACGCTGGCCATCCCGCGGAGATTTCCCCGGTGGGGCGATCGGCGCGGGCCCGTTTCCGGGTCGCTTTTCTGTCGCGGTAAGGCCGTCCTGAGCGATGAGCAGAAACATCAGTTCTCCGATGCGCGATAACGTTTCGCCTATCTTTGACGGGCAATGCTTACCGTATCTTTACCGTCCTTGACGTATTTCAGACAAAGTCACTCGAATTGGAGTAGTCCATGTCCATACCGATTTCGTCGCCGTCGCCCCAATCGGCGGCCACGGCTGCAACCGCGCCGACGCGGGATGAGCAATTGCTCGCAGCCGCCCAGAACCTCGAAGCGAGTTTCCTCGCGGAAATGCTCAAATCCGCAGGGGTCGGGGCCCCACGTGAAACCTTCGGTGGCGGCGCAGGTGAGGAGCACTTCGCTTCTTTCCTGAGGGAAGCACAGGCCAAGGAAATGGTCCAAGCCGGCGGTATCGGCCTGGCCGAGGCGTTGTTCGAAGCGATGAAGGCACGGGCAGATGGCTGAGCAAAAACCTACCGCACTTCTGAAACTTCTGGACGACGAAAGGGCGGCTCTCCTCCGTGGCGACTATGCCGATCTGGATGAGTTGGCGCCATCCAAGCAGAAACTGCTCGCGCGGCTGGGCGAGCAGGCCTTGTCCGAGCGGAACATGCAGCGCGTCGCCCATGCCGTGCGGCGCAATCAAGCCTTGTTGGCTGCGGCCATCGACGGAATGCGGGCCGCGAGGGGGCGGATGGACGGATTGCGCCAGCAACGGTCCAGCTTTTCGACCTATGACAAATCCGGGCAACGACAGCAGGTCGACGCCGGACGCACCGTGATCGAGCGCAAGGTCTGAAACGTCCGATATTTTCGCTCAAATTGAGGGGATATGGGGGTCCGGAGTTAGGGTTTCGTTAGGCGGAAAGGTGCAGGTTGCACCGGCATCCACCGAGATGGCGCAGGCGGTTCGACGAAAGCGAAACGCAGGCAAATGTCAGAATGACAGTCCATACCGCTAGACAGCGGGATCTCGAAACTATGGCGTAAAAAGCGCCGACCTAACAAAGGACCACTACAACATGTCCAGCATTCTGACAAACAACGGCGCAATGGTTGCGCTGCAGACTCTAAAATCCATCAACAAGGATATGGCCAGCACACAAAACCTGATCTCGACAGGTAAAGCGGTCAGCTCCGCCAAGGACAACTCGGCAATCTGGGCGATCTCGAAGGTGATGGAGTCCGATGTCTCCGGCTTCAAGGCAATCAGTTCCAGCCTGTCCCTCGGCCAGTCGACGGCCTCCGTGGCACGGCAGGCCTCCGAAACAGTGACCGACCTTCTGACTCAGATGAAAGAGAAGATCGTCGCGAGCCAGGAAGAGAACGTCGATCGCGAAAAGATCCAGACCGATATCGCGGCACTCCGCGACCAGATCGGTGCGGTTGTCGGCGCGGCGCAGTTCAACGGGCTGAACCTCCTCGAGAACAGCAGCAATACGGCAGGAACCGGTTCGATCAACGTTCTCTCGTCGCTCGACCGTTCGGGTTCTGGCGTTGCGGCCTCTGAAATCAATGTGACGAAGCAGGACCTCGGCACATCCAGCGGCACGATGGCTACTGCTGGCGGCGCAGCAGGTCCCACCTCGGCCGCTGCTGCAGGGATTGTTGCCGGCGCCACCCAGGCCAACGCATTTACCGTCACCACTGCGCTGGCGACTCAAGGCTCCACCATCCAGATCAGCCAGATTGCCGGTACCGCTCTCGGCGCTGGCAACCAGATCATCGTGGGTGTCCGCGAAGGCGATACTCAAACCGACGTGGCCAACAACATGGTCACCGCGTTGAATTTCGCCGCGGACAAGTTGGGCATCAACGGCACATACTCGCTGAACGCCACAACTGCTGGTCAGATCGATTTCACCAATGACAACGAGACAGGTGGCGCCACTATCTCGCTGACGGCTGCCGACGTGACATCCTACGCGATCACGACACCGGCAACGGCAAACGGCAACGTTGGTGGCGGTCTTGCGCTTCTTGATCAGTTCGACGTGACCACGTCAAACGGCGCTGATGCTGCCCTCGGCGCTATCGAAGGGATGATCCAGACGTCGATCAATGCTGCGGCATCCTTCGGCTCGGCCCAAGGCCGGATCGACACGCAGATGGACTTTGTATCGGGCCTCACCGACGCACTGAAATCCGGTATCGGCAGCCTCGTGGATGCCGACATGGAAGAGGCATCTGCGCGACTTCAGGCGCTGCAGGTTCAGCAGCAGCTGGGCGTTCAGGCTCTGTCGATTGCCAACCAGGCACCGCAGACGATCCTGTCCCTGTTCCGGTAAGTCATCAGGTGAAGGCGGCGCAGGTCGCCTTCACCCCCCTGACCGCCCCTTAATGACGCGAAAAACTCGCGGCCCGTTCCACATTGGCTCCGGAAGGACAGCACGTGAACGCAATAGATCAGGCTCGAAAGGCCTACGCGCCCACCCAAACGCATCTACGCACCTCCAAGTCTATCGAATATCAGGCGTTCAGCGACATCATCGGTCGCCTCAAAGATGCCACAGAAAAAGATTCGTTTCGCGATCTCGTCGACGCACTTCACGACAATCGCACACTCTGGACAATCTTGGCCGCCGATGTGGCTGATCCAGACAATGGCCTACCACAGCAACTGCGGGCCCAGATCTTCTACCTCTACGAATTCACCAACTTGCACTCGAGCAAGGTCCTGCGGGGCGACGCCGGCGTCGAGGCTTTGATCGATATCAACACAGCAATTCTGCGTGGCTTGGGCACCTCGATTCAGGGCCGGGCAAAAGCTCAGGAGATAAACTGATGACTGGTCTTGTCCTCAAACTCGGACCCAAGGAACGGGTGCTGGTGAATGGCGCTGTCATCGAAAACGGAGATCGCCGTTCACGCCTCTCGATCCTCACGCCAAATGCAAACATTCTCCGGTTACGCGATGCCATCCGCCCCGACGAGGTCAACACCCCCGTTCGGCGCGTCTGCTATGTCGCGCAACTGATACTCTCGGGCGATGCCAGCGAGGACGAAGGTGCCATCCAACTGCTGCGCGGCATCGAGCAACTCAGCCAGGCACTCTGCGACCCCGACAGTCGCGCCATCCTGACGGAAGCGACGGAGGCGGTCACCTCGGGCGACTTCTATCGCGCGCTCAAACGTCTACGGACATTGCTTCCCCGTGAAGAGCGGCTCTTAGCCACCGCACCGAGGCTGTCATGACATTCCAGCCGGTCATTCCCATCACGGGCTATGCCGGCTGGCGATTCCTCCAGCGCACGCTCGACACTCAGAAGGACGCCTTCGTTCAGACGACGACCTTCCAGCGCCAAACCGACTACTTTCGAGAGAATATCAGCAAGATCAACACCGCCGAAGAACTGGTGGCAGACCGACGGCTGCTAGAAGTCGCTCTCGGTGCCTTCGGCCTCGACGAAGATATCGGCAACAAGGCCTTCATACAAAAGATTCTCGAAGACGGGACTTTGGCCGAAGACGCCCTCGCCAACCGTTTGTCCGACAAGCGCTACAACACGATGTCTCGGGAGTTCGGGTTTGGAGACCTCGGTAGTCGCACTCGACTGTCCAATTTCGCGGATCAGATCCTTGCGAGATTCGAGGATCGTCAATTCGAGCGCGCCGTTGGTGATGTAAACGGAGACATGCGCCTCGCGTTGAATCTTTCCAGCGGGCTTAGTGACATTTTTGATCAGGATCTTCCAAGTGACGCGCAGTGGTTCGCCGTGATGGGCAGCACTCCGGTGCGGACGATTTTCGAGACGGCTCTGGGGTTCCCGTCGAGCTTCGGCGCCATCGACATCGATCAACAGCGCACCGCATTCCAGGAGCGTTCGCAATCCGTGTTCGGCACGGATAAGGTTGAGGACTTCGCAGATCCCGAGATGCAGGAGAAGTTGATCCGCCTCTATCTCGTCCGATCCGAAATCACGGCCTATTCGAATGCCAGCGGCAGCTCAATCGCGTTGAACCTGTTGCAAGCCATGCCCAATCTCAACGCCTGATCAGCGTTTCGCCGTGCTTCGCGGTTGCGGGCGGGCATAGGACAAGGCCTTGCGCAACGCCGCAAAGCTGGACGCAATTCCCCCCTGCACCCTTTGTGCCATGAAAGTTTCTAAAGGAATGTGACAGGCTATTGCGGCATCGATCGCCGCATCAGACCCGGGTGTATACAGCCCAGCCTGGATCATCATTTCTGCCCGATCATAGGCCCCCATCATGGCCCGCGCCTCTGCAATCAGAACATTCTCCTGATCCGTCGCAGCCTTCGGTAAGGAACGCGAAACAGATCGAAGCATATTGACGGCCGGAAAGCGCCCGCGTTCGGCGATCTCCCGATCAAGGACCACATGCCCGTCCAGAACGCCTCGCAACATGTCTGCCACCGGCTCTTCCATGTCCGATCCCGCGACCAAGACAGTATAGATCGCGGTAATGTCGCCGGTTCCCGGCACGCCCGGTCCCGCTCGTTCACTCAAAGCTGCGATTGCCGGACCGGTGGTCGCCGGATACCCGCGGAGCCCGGACGCCTCGCCCGCCGTCGAGGCGAGCTCGCGGTGGGCTTCGGCAAATCTTGTGACACTATCCAAGAGCAACAGCACCTGTTTGCCCTCATCGCGGAAGTGCTCTGCCACAGCCGTGGCAGCCCATGCGCAGCGGCGCCTCAATTGCGGTGCGCGGTCCGAGGTCGCCGCGACGACCACCGCACGCGCCATTCCCTCGGCACCGAGCACGTCTTCCACGAAATGGCGCAGTTCCCGCCCGCGTTCACCGACCAACCCGATCACGATGACATCCGCGTTCACGCCACGGGCAAGGTCGCCCAGCAATGTCGATTTGCCGACGCCAGACCCGGAAAAGAGGCCAATCCTCTGGCCACGAACAATCGGCAGCATGGTGTCAAAGATGGCAAGCCCAGTCTCCAACCTTGTGCCGAGTTGTCGGCGCGCCTGCGGCGGCGGCGGGTCGGCACGAAGGTTGCGCGCTTTGGCACCGGCAAGCAGCGGGCGGCCATCCAGGGGAAGTCCATCCGGATCGACGACGCGGCCAATCCACGATTCGTCCGGCGCGAACCGAGGACGAGGCTCCAAAATCACCGGGTCGCCGACCAACAAACCGTCCTCGGCACCCTGTAACATCAGTTGAACAGAGCCGCGGTCGATTCGGATTACTTCCGCTTTCACCGGCGCGGATTGCGCCCCAATACGCACGCGATCGCCGAGGCGGGCGAATTCGGACAGTCCGGAGACATGGACCATTCCGCCCGTAGCTTCCGTGACCCGACCGACGCGATGCGTCGCGCGCATGGCGTCGAGGGCGATGCTCATCTTCTCAAAAACAGTCGGTTGCATCTGCAAGAGCTCCTTTGCCGTTCTGGCAACAACTCCTTCTTAAGGAATCAGGCTTAATGCTTGGTTGAAGCCAATCGAGGGAGAAGCCCCGATGTACAAAAACTTGGATCTTTTTCAGGTATCATCGCAAATGGCCCGGCATGCCGGGTCGCGTCAGGCCATTGTGGCGACGAATATCGCAAACGCGGATACACCCGGCTATCAGGCGCGGGCAATCGCGTCGTTCACCGACAGTTACAGCGCCGCGGAAACGGGGCGGATGCGGGCCACTCGCCCCGGCCACATCGGTGCGGCCAACAACTCGCCTGCAATCGCGCGGGCCGAGACAAGCGGCGCCGAGCCGTCGCCCAACGGCAACACGGTCTCGATCGAGCAGGAAATGCTCAACGCCGTCAATATCGAGCGTGAACATAGTCGGGCGCTTGCCATCTACAAACACGCGCTGACCGTCATGCGCACCTCGCTGGGGCGCTGATCATGACGGATTTCAGTGACGCCTTGAATGTGGCCGCCAGCGGCATGCGATCCCAAGCAGAGCGCATTCGCTATGTATCTGAAAATATTGCGAATAACGACACGCCCGGTTACCGGCGAAAGACCGTCTCCTTCGAGCAGGTCGTCGAGCGAGGCGACAGAACGGGGGCGGTGACGACAGGTCGGGTGCAACTCGACCGGACCGAGCTGCCGCAGGTCTACGATCCGGACAATCCATTGGCGGACGAGACCGGCTACTACATCGGCTCAAACGTCAACCTGCTGGTCGAAATCGCGGATTCCCGAGAGGCCAACCGGAGCTACGAAGCCAATCTCAAGATGTTCGATCAGGTGCGCAAGATGTCCGCGGCCCTGATGGATCTACTACGAAAATAGGAGCAATGAACAATGGAACTGAATACGTCCCTTGTTGCGCGGCAGTATGCCGCAAACCGAACCGCAACCACGCCGCAGCCGGGTGAAGAAACCGGCGGTGCGCTTTCCGGCCTTGTCCAGAATTTCGCGAGCACACTGCAAGAAAGCGAAGCCACCGCGATGGAGACGATGACCACCGGGTCCGATCCTCACGCTCTGGTTCAGGCGCTGGCTCAGACCGAGCTTGCCGTCGAGACGGCCGTCACGATCCGCAACAAGGTGGTCGAGGCCTATCAGGAAATCTTGCGGATGCCGGTGTAACCGGATGAACGAGGCTCTGTTCTACGACGTGTTGCGACAGGGTCTCTGGACCGCAACGCTGATCTCGATGCCGATCTTGGCGGTGGCGCTGGTCGCCGGTCTGACGGTCGGCCTGTTTCAGGCTCTGACCTCGATCCAAGAGATGACGCTCACATTCGTGCCGAAACTCGGGGCCATTCTTATCGTCTTCTGGATGACCATGGGATTCATGACCGAAACCCTGGTCAGCTTTTTCCAGACCACCCTCGTGCCGATCATAATAGGGACCTGACGTCCATGGACAATGCAACCTACACCGCGCTTACCCGGCAATCCGGCCTGCTGTCCGAGATGCAATCGCTCGCCAACAACATCGCCAACGCCTCGACGACGGGGTATCGGGCGGAGGGCGTGGTGTTCGCGGAATACGTGGCCAATTTGGGCGCAGACGCGCCATCGCTTTCGATGGCGTCGGCCGAGGTTCGCCAAACCGTGCAGTCCCAGGGCGGGCTCGCTCAAACCGGCGGAACGTTCGATCTGGCGATCGAAGGTGACGGGTTCTTCATGGTGCAGACCCCGCAGGGCGATCGTCTGACCCGGGCCGGGCAGTTCACACCAAACGAAAACGGCGATCTGGTTACGATGGACGGTTTTCCTGTCCTCGACGGCGGTGGAGCACCGGTCTTCGTCCCGCAAGGCACCCGAAGCATCGGGATTGCGGCCGACGGCACCATCTCCGCAGACGGGCAGCCTGTCGGGCAGGTCGGGATGTTCGTGCCGGTCGATCCGTTGAATGTGCGGCGCGAAGACGGCGTGCGGTTTGTGGCCGAGGGCGGCGTCGAACCCGCTTTGGACGCCCGAATGGTGCAAGGCTTTCTGGAGCAATCCAACGTCAACCCGGTTCTGGAAATCACGCGGATGATCGAGGTGCAGCGGGCCTACGAGCTTGGGCAGAACTTCCTCGACAACGAGGATCAGCGCATCCGCACCGTGATCCGTGACCTCAGCAAATAGGCCCGATTGACCGGGCCAAAAAAGGAGTTCGCAAGAAATGCGTGCATTACAAATCGCAGCCGCCGGCATGTCGGCGCAACAAATGCGGGTCGAGGTGATCTCGAACAACCTCGCAAACATGAACACCACCGGCTACAACGCCCGTCGCGCGGAGTTTGCGGATCTGCATTATCAGCAATTCGCCCGACCCGGCACGATAAACGCCGCCGACGGCACCGTGTTGCCAACAGGGGTGCAGCTTGGCCTCGGCGTCCGGCCAACCGCCGTGTCGATGATCCTTGCGCAAGGTGCGCTCAGCGCGACCAACGGCGATCTGGATCTGGCGATCGAGGGCGCGGGCTATCTTGAGGTCACGCTCCCGGACGGACGGGCCGCCTATACCCGCGATGGCGGGCTCAAGCGGACCGGCGATGGCCTGATCGTCACCTCCGACGGGTATCCCGTGGTGCCCAACGTCACGATCCCGGACGATGCCGCATCGATCTCGATCAATGCCGAAGGTGAGGTATACGCCTATTTCAACGACCAGGTGAACCCACAGCTTCTGGGTCAATTCACCCTCGCCGGTTTTACCAATCCACGCGGGCTCGAGGCGATCGGCTCCAACTTGTTTGTCGAAACACCGGCCTCCGGCCCGTCGCTCGTGACCACTCCCGGACAGGACGGGCTTGGCACGTTGCGGCAAGGGTACCTCGAAGACAGCTCCATCGATCCAGTCAAGGAGGTGACCGATCTGATCGAGGCCCAGCGCGGCTACGAATTGAATTCCAAGGTCATCACGGCGGCCGACCAGATGCTCAGCGCGATGGTGCAGATCAGATGACCCGGCTCGCGCTCTGCCTGATTTTGGCAGGCTCTGCCGCCTCGGCAGAGACCCTGGTCGCCAGTCGCACGATTCCGGCGCGCACCATTATCGGCCCCGGCGATATCGTGGTGACGGACGCCACGGTTCCGGGTGCGATCACTTCGCCGGACGCCGCCATTGGGCTGGAAGCGAAAGTGGCGCTCTATGCCGGGCGGCCCGTTCGCGCCGCAGACCTCGGGCCACCCGCAGTGGTCGAACGCAACCAGATCATCCCCCTGATCTACGCCAATGAAATCCTCACAATCTCGACCGAGGGCCGCGCCATGGACCGCGCCGGTCCGGGCGAGACCATCCGTGTCATGAACCTCAGTTCGCGCAACACCGTATCGGCCCTCATCGGACCGGACGGCACCGCCTACGTTTCTCGCTAAGGAACATCCATAATGTCGATCTCCCGCCTGATGATCATCGGTGTGCTGGGCATGTCAGCGGCCTGCGCCCAAGTCGAGCAAATCGGCCAAGAACCTCCGTTCACGCCGGTTCTGTCGACAACGGAACACACGGCCATGATGACCGCGAGCCTGCCGCAAAGCGTGGACACGATGGCCCTGCCGCCAACCGCCCCCGCATCGCTTTGGACCGGCGACCGCGGGTCGCTCCTCGGGGATCGACGGGCCATGCAGCGCGGCGACATTCTGACCGTCGTCATCGAGATCGACGATAGCGCCCAGATCAACAACTCCAGCGACCGGTCGCGCAGCGGCAATCAGGAGATGCAAATCAACGATCTCTTCGGGCTTCCGCAGCGGATCAACGAAGATCTGCCCGGCGGCGCGAGCCTCGATTCCGCAGTTGGCCTCGGCTCGTCGAGCACATTCTCGGGAACGGGATCAGTGCAGAGGAACGAGCGGTTGACCCTCCGCGTGGCCGCAACCGTCGTCGACGTTCTGCCAAACGGCGTGCTCTCGATCGAGGGAAGCCAGCAGGTCCGGGTCAATTTCGAAATGCGCGAGCTGCTCGTCTCCGGTTTTGTGCGGCCGGCGGACATCACCCGTCAGAACGAAGTCACCTACGACAAGATCGCCTCGGCGAGGATCGCCTATGGCGGACGCGGCCAGATCTCGGATGTGCAGCAGCCGCGCTACGGGCAGCAAGCCGCTGAAATCCTTCTGCCGTTCTAGCAAATGCCCTGAACTGGAGACGCCATGAAACTCATCCTGCCCCTGATCTTGCTGCTTGTCGGAACAGGCGGTGGCATCGCCGCCGGTCTGTTCCTGACACCCGCAGCCGAAGAACCAACCGAGGAAGCCATGGCCAACCCCTGTGGTCCTCTTCCCGAAGACGACCACGCCATGACCGCCGCCGAGGATCATTCCGAGCCCGAAGCGGCATCGGACAAGGAATATGCGAGACTGAACAACCAATTCGTCGTCCCCGTCGTCTCCAACGAACAGGTTCAGGCGCTTGTTGTCGTCTCCCTTAGCGTCGAGGTTCCCACCGGCGAGAAGGACTTCGTGTTCGAACAAGAACCAAAACTGCGGGATGCTTTCCTTCAGGTGCTGTTCGATCATGCCAATCTGGGCGGCTTCGACGGGCAATTCACGGCGACGACCAATATGCGCAACCTGCGAACAGCGCTTCGCAACGCCGCCCGTGAGGCGATCGGCAACCAGGTCAGCGATGTCTTGATCCTGGAGCTGGTGCGTCAGGACGTCTGAGCCGGTTCAGAAACCATTCCGTTCGGCCCGCCGGAGTTGCTCCGCGCGGGCCTTTTCGCTTGCCTGTTCGCGCAGTCCCTTGATCGCTTCGTGACGCCCGAATTCCTTGGTGAGCAGGGTCTTGGCTCGTGTTTGAGCCACCAGATTATTCACCAGTTCCTTGTTCAAAGCACTGCGGCGGGTATCGACCCAACGTTGCCACAAAAGATCGGCGCCTGCCCGCCGCGCAGGATCAGAGAACACCGCCTCACCGGCATCATGCTGGCGCGAGGCGGCCAACGCATCGAGCTTCTCGCGCAACTCCGTTTCCTTGCGTTTGAGTGCGCCCATCCTTGCCTGCGCTGCGGTGTATGCAGCAGCGGTCAACCCAGCAAGGGAAGCGAGATCGCGGGCCTTGTTGCTCATGTCATTCTCACCTTGGTGCGGACCTTCTCCGCAAATCGGATTGCCGCGGCGACGGCGCGGTAATGATCAGGCTTGATCTCGTCGCCGATCTCGACGCTGGCGAACAGCAATCGGGCTGTTGGGGGGTCTGAATGGACCGGCACCTCGTGCGTTTGCGCCAATTCGCGAATGCGCGCCGCGATTTCGTCCACGCCTTTGGCCACACAGATCGGCGCGCGCCCCGAGCCGCGCTCCCATTTCAGCGCAACCGCGTAATGTGTCGGGTTGACGATAATGACGTCCGCGTCGGGTACGTCTGCAAGCATCTGGTTCATCGCAAAGCCGACCGCCTTCTGACGCCGCTGCTGCTTCATCATCGGATCGCCCTCGGAATTCTTGTGCTCGTCCATCAACTCCTTGCGAGACATCCGGTTCTTGCGGGTGTGTTGGGCATTCTGAAAGAACCAGTCGACCGCCCCGATCGATACCGCGACCAGGAACACGATGAACAACAGCTGCAATGCCATCCCGAGGAACTCGGAGGCGATGAGTGCTGGCGCCATGATCATCGTGCCGATGATCTCCGGGAACTGGAACGTCAGGAAGAAGCCAAGCACGATACTGTAGATCACCAACTTGCCCGCGCTCTTGAAAAACTCGAACAGGCCCTCACGCCCGAATTTGTTGGTGAAACCCTTGATCGGAGATATCCGGGACAGTTTCGGTTCCAGTTTGCTCGGCGCAAAGACCAGCCCCCGCTGAATGATCACCGACAACAACGCAATGACCCCCGGGAGCACCATCCAAGGCGCGAGGGCCCAGCCCATTTCCGCAAGCATGTTCTTGGCAAAGAGCCCGCCGGACCCCGTAAACACCTGGGTCGAGAAACTGTCCGCCCGCGCCAGCAGCGCGGCCAGCGTTGCCCCAATCGCCAGGATCGACGCCGGGCCCGCCAAAGAGCCGACGACGAGAAACCCGAAATACGCCGCGGAGGTCGTCAGATCCACGGATTTCGGGACTTCACCTTTCTGCCGCGCATCGTCGAGCTTTTTCTGGGAAGGGTCGTATTGCTTGTCTTCTTCGCTGTCGTCACCGCTCATTGGATTGGCCCGAACGGTCGCGCCATGAAGCCAAAGAACTGATCGCTCCAGATCGACAGCAGGAACGGCGCGGAAATCATCAGCAGCGCCAAGCCTCCCGCGGTGATCGCGGGCGCTCCGACAAAGGCCACCATCAGTTGCGGCATGGCGCGGTTGATCACGCCCAAGGTGACATTGTAGAGGAGCGACGCCACCACGAATGGCGCCGCCAAGGTGAAGCCCAGCGAAAAACAGCGTGTGACCTCGGCCACGCCTGCTTCGGCAACAATTCCGGGCATCGGCAAAACGCCAATCGGAACAAGATCATAGCTCTGCAGCATATAGGCGGCGACCCTGACGTGCAGCCCCAAGAGAGCTGCAAGCGCGAGACCCGAAATCACGAGCACATGCCCCATGGCCGGCAACGGGTCCGCGCCGGCGCTTCCCCCAAACAACTGTGACAGAGAGGTCGACTGCGCCGCGATCGTGCCCGCGATCTGAAGCGCCATGATGAACAAGCGAAGCATCATGCCAAAGAAAAGGCCGGAGACGATCTCCGCGCCTGCCAGTCCGAGTATCGCAGTGGTTTCATTTGGCGGTTCAGCAATATGCGGCGCTGTCGCCGGCAGAACGATCAGGGTAAATGCGACCGTCAGACCCAGTTTCACCCGCGCCGGAACCGATTGCTCTCCAAAGGCCGGTATCAGGGCCATCATGGCGCCGATCCGCAGAAACACCAGCAATGCTCCCCAAAGCGTTCCCGTTGCGAGATCCGCAAAATCAGCGAGCGCCAAGGTCATGCGGGGACCAGTCCGACCAATGACGGGCGGGCGTCTACCCCGATCTCCTCGAAAGACAGGCAGGGGTTTGGAATGCCCTTGGCCGTCATGACCGTCCGCAGGAACCGCCTGCGCCGCATCGATGTGACCACCGCCGGATAGGCTCCCTTCTCGGCCGCCCGATTGATCTTGTCGGCGATGGCGGTCGCCAGACGATTGAAGTCCTCCGGCGGCAAAGCCACATCCGACGATCCGCGCTCGGACGTAATCTGATAGGTGTTGAAGGTCTCTTCCCACTCGGGGGCGAGCTGGATCAGGGGGATGGTGCCATCCTCGCGCCGCATCTCGGCGACCAGTTGAAAGCCAAGACGCTGCCGGACGTGCTCCGCGATGCCCTCCGGCGTGGTGTGAACTTGACGACCTTCGGCGACGGCTTCGATGATCAACGGCAGGTTCCGGATCGACACACGCTCTTCCAGCAGAAGCCGCAAGGTCGACAGCAACATATCCGGAGGAACCTTGTCGGGCATCATTTCGTCGAGCAGTTTACGGTTGGCGGTCGCTCTGTCCGTATCGGTGAGGTTGGTCATCTCTTCAATGAGGCGCCGCATCGACTTGTGCGACAGCAGCCTGGGCAAATTGCGCTTGATGATCTCGAGCAAGTGCGTGGCCAGAACTTCGGCGGGCCAAACCGTGGTCAAACCGGTCAGGGCCGCTTCTTCCTGTTGATCGGGCGCGATCCAACGGGCGGGCGCACCATAGACCGGTTCACGAACCGCTTCACCCTTCAGCGCAGATGCATCTCCATCTGGTAGCAACGCGAGCAATTGACCGGGGCGCAGTTGGTCTCGCACCTGCTCCACGCCTTGCACTTTGACAACATAAGTATTGGCCGGCAGTGCCGCGTTGTCCGTCAACCGGATCTCGGGCAGGAGCACGCCGAAATTCGTCGCCACGTGGTTGCGCATATTGGCGATCCGCGCGTCCAAGCCGGTCGCGGGATCAAGAACCATTTCCACCAGATCCGGCGAGAATTCGACATGAATATCGTCGAGATCGAGCAGATCGCCCATTGACGCCTTCTTCGCCGCTTCCGGTCTTGCGACACCTGCCGCCTCTGCCTCAAGCCGTTCACGCTCTTGCTTTCTGGCAAGAATCCAGGCGCTCCCTCCGAGGACGATCGCGCCGATGACAAAGGGCAGAAACGGAAGTCCCGGCACCAGCGCGAACAGAGCCATCAAACCACCCACAGTCGCCAGTGCAGCCGGGTGCCGCCCAAGTTGCGCCACGATGGCGAGGTCGGTGGCCCCGGTGGCGCCGCCTCGGGCTAGCAACAGTGCCGACGCGATCGAAATGATAACCGCGGGAATTTGACTCACGAGACCATCGCCGACCGTCAAGATCGAATAGGTCTCAAACGCTTGACCAAGCGGCATGCCGTGCATCGTGATGCCGATAATCAAACCCACGACCAGGTTGAGCGCCGTGATCAAGAGCCCAGCGACGGCATCGCCCTTGACGAATTTCGATGCACCATCGAGAGAACCGAAGAACGTGGTTTCCGCTTGCTCGAGCTCTCGGCGCCGCTTGGCTTCTGCATGGTCGATGGCGCCAGCCGACATGTCGGCGTCAATGGCCAACTGCTTGCCGGGCATTGCATCCAGCGCAAAGCGTGCGCCCACTTCGGCCATTCGGGTCGCGCCCTTGTTGATCACGATGAAATTCACGATCAACAAGACGCAGAACACGACGATCCCGAGAAGGACGGACCCGCCCATAACGAAATTGGCAAAACCCTGGATGACGCCGCCCGCCGCATCGGTTCCGGTATGACCGTCAGCGATGATCAGCTTCGTCGATGACACGTTCAGCGACAAGCGAAGCATCAGGGACGCCAACAGAACAGTGGGAAAAGCAGAAAAATCCAGTGGCCGCTGGATGAACAAGGTGACGGTAAACATCAGAATGGCGAGGCCAAACGACAAGGCCAGCCCCATGTCGAGAACCCAAGCCGGCATCGGCAGGATCATCATGACGATGACCGCCATGAGAGCCAAAGCGAGCAGCACGGTTGGCTGAAAAATGTTCTGAAGCGTCAGACCCTGCATGTGACTGGCTCCAGTCGAATGCCTCGGATCGCAGTTCCGTCGCAAACGAGAAGAACGGTCCTTTTCGCAGGATCAAAAGGCCGGCTCGGTCTGCAATCGATGGCAGAGCACGCGTCTTTGAATCGCGCAAGCCTGCCCGGCGAGCACCCCATTTCATCGCTCAAATAGGGATGACTCATTAAAACGTCTCGTTCCGAGACGGCCGGTTTTCCACCTGCGATTGGGGTCGGCCATGCCAACCACGCGATTCTCGCGTTCATTCCATGCGCCTTCTGCTACATATCCGATTTGACGCTACGATCGTTGCGTTTACAAATCGTAAGCAGTGACCCGATTTACTCGACGCTCACCTGATCGGCGTCGATGTTAAACCGATCGAGCAGCTCTTCGGTCATGGTCCGAGTGGCCTGCGCCTCTTCGATCAGATCCCGACGTGACTCCAGTGTCGGCGGACTTGGCAGCACGACAGGATCTGACAGAATTGCGCGAGACGCGGTTTGGAGCAGTGGGTCGTCGCCGGATTCCAGCAAGGTCCACGCTCCGGCCCGCCAAGCACCCTCGGGGCTCGCAACGGCATCGGGTTGCTGCAATTCCTCCGCCAGTGCGCTTTGGAAATCACCACTCGCAGCAAGCGCCCTCGCCCGAATCTGCGCTGCCCTCGGATCGGACAAACCGATCAGTGCGGCATTCAGCGCGTCGATATCGCCGATTTCAGCCGCGGCCTCGCCTCTCAGATACCGACGCTCGGCCATGGCCTCCTGCACGGCTGGCCCAGCAAGGATCGACATGGCGCGATCCGGAAAGCCCACTTCCAGCAGTCTCTTTGCGACGGCATTCTCTGCCTCAGCACTCAATCCGTTCGGGAGGTCGGCGAAGGCAAATTCCAGAAAGGATGCGGTGTCTCCGCGTTCAGCCATCTCCGCCACAACTTGCGATGTCTGTGCGTCGCGATCGACCTGAGCGATCGGCAAGGAGACATCAGACACAAGTACCAGCGCGGCATCGAACTCATCTCGCGCCGTGCGCGCCCGTAGTTCGGCCAGGCCCAGTTTTCGAGCATCATCCGATCCGCCCGCCTCAAAGCGCATGGCCGAAGCCAGATCGAGAAGCGGATCATCAACCGTACGGCCCTCTGCCAGCAGCAAATTGATCAACTGTACCAATCCGTCCGCGGTCATCCGGGTGTCTTCGTCGGCCATGGCGCCCAGAACTTCGATTGCCGGCCCCGCGCCTTCCGTCGACTCGATCACCGCGGCGCCGGTCAGATCGGCCTCGACCGTATGCCCCGTTTCCAGCCGCTGGGACGCAGTCAGGATCATATCTGCCGTCGTCGAATCTCCGGCTTCGAGGAACAGCCGGGCAAGGCGTGCGCCCAAATGTCCTCGCAATTGGTCAGGCAGCAGCCGAAAGGCCATTACGGCAGCGTTGCGCCCATCGGTCGAAGACTCGCCCAGGCTGCCGTTGGCCAGAGCCGCCCACATGACGACGAACCCTGAGCAGTCCATCTGATCATCAAGAACGCCGTTGCGCTGAGGCACATCGTCCACAACACGCGACAGGGCGTCGAGGACGAGTCTTTCCTGAGACCCTTGGCCATCCAGCGCCAAGACCTGCCGCGCTTCCTGACCGAAGCCAAAAAAGATGTAGGTCTTGGCGAGATCCTCAATCGAGCCCTCTGGATAGGCGTCAAATTCGCCGGTCAGGATACGGCGATGATCCGCAATCTGCGTCGAGAAGTCCCTATCGTCGCCCCACGTATCCAGGCCGAGCATCTCGTCCGAGATACAGTGGCCGGACTCTTCGATTATGCCCTGCTTCCCATTTTCGTCGCGCTCGATCCCGGTGCGCAGCACCAGCCCGGGGCCGCCGGTGCCCGAGGAGTTGGAAACAGGGGTCGGGATCCCATCCATCGGGTCGGTGATCGGAGTCAGAACAGGAAGCTCGGCGGAATTCGCAGAGCCGTCCTCGCTCAGATTGTCAGGTATGATCGGCACGGGCCGCGATGGAATATCGAAGACACCTTGGCTAGCGGCACGCGCGAGGCTCTCGATGACGGCACGTTCGGCTTCAGCCACGCGATTGTCAGTGGGTGGCGTGACGGCAAATGTGCCGGGGACCAACGGTGGCCGCGCCCCGGCATCGGGTGCTTCAATCAGCAAAGGCAGGTTGACCTGGTCGGCGGAGTTGGATTGTGGCTCCTCGGTCGATCCGCCGACCAAGGCAATCTCGAACTCCGACCCGTCAGGCGGTGGTCCATCCACAACGTCGACCACGAGCTTGTCAGCCCGCCAGAGGAAGGCATCTGCGTGGCATTCACAAGAGACTGAGATGCGCAAACGGCCATCTTCGCTCTCGATCGAAGCGATCCGGTCGGGGGGAATCCTGTCGAAAACAGTGGTGGTATCATAGGTATCCGACCCGTCGCCGAGCTCCAACGCGTATCCATCCGACACGCGGCCCAAGGTCCACTCGCGGCCTTCGGGAATGGTCAGAACCAAGCGCGAGAAACGATCGTGCTCGCCGGAACGTATCGAAACGACCTCGGCCCCGACCGGCGCACAGCAGATCCAGAATACAAGCGCGAGAAAAATCCTCATGCGGCGTCCTTCGTAGCCTTGAGGGCCTCTTCCAAATCCGAGAATGCCGGCCGATTGTGACCGGGAGTGTTCTGACGGCCGACTTCGATGCAGATGTTGGGGGCATGGCGATGCAGGTTGGCGACGAGCACCTCGCGGATGAGTTGATAGAAGTGCCCGTCCTCTTCGATCACAGATTTCAACCGGCCGGCGAGCGGGCCGACCAGACCGTAGGCGAGAAACACGCCCAGGAAGGTTCCCACAAGAGCGCCACCGATCATTTTCCCAAGGATTTCCGGCGGCTGGTCAATTGACGCCATCGTCTTGATAACCCCTAGAACCGCCGCGACGATCCCGAGCGCCGGAAGCCCGTCCGCGATGGAGTGCAGCGCATGAGTCGAGTGCATCGAATGATGGAAATTCGCTTCGATTCTCTTTTCCAAGACCTCTTCGACCTGGTGCGGATCGTCGTAGTTCATGGATGCCGACCGCATCGTGTCACAGATCAGGGCGATGGCCTCATTGTCGGTCATGATTTTTGGATACTTCGTGAATATCGAAGATTCGGTCGGGTTCTCGATATGTTCCTCAAGGGCGACGGGGTTCGCCCGTGCGACCCGGATCAACTCGAACAACAGACACAACAGATCCCGATAATCGTCTGATTTCCACTTCGGGCCTTTGAAGACCTTGCTCACGTCTTTCACCGTGTGCTTGATCCCCGCCCCGTCGTTCGACAACACGAACGCGCCGATGGCCGCGCCGCCGATCATGATCATCTCGAACGGCAGGGCCTTGAGAATGATCCCCATCTTACCACCGGCAAGGACATATCCGCCGAACACCATCACAAAGATGATGACAATCCCCACCACACCGACCATCGCGTCAAACTCCTATGAAGACAGCAGGGCCAGAGGTCTTGGCCCTGCGAACATTTTTGCAGAAAGGCGTTAACGGTTGGTCATCGGCAGAACGATTCTGACTCTATTCCGTCGGTGCGTTGGCATTGCGCCCGGCCAGGACGACGCTGATCAGATAGGCGGTCTGAGATTCGAGATTGGTCATGATCGCTGCAGCAGATTCCGGGCGCATCCGTCCCATGAAACCGGCTGAAAACGCCGGCTCCATCGCCTCGAACAATGCGGCCGCGTCCTGTGGCTTCATGTTCTCGTAGACAGCGGTAAGACGATTGAGATCATCCTCTGCGGCGGAATTCGCCAGTGCGAGCAATGCAGCAAGGGAGTCCTCCGCCTCGGTCAGTTCGGCGATCTTTTCCTCGATCTCGGCCTCGGCGACGGCCATCGCTTGCATCCGATCTGCGATCCGCGCTTCCCGGGCCACGACCCGCGCCTCTCGCTCCTGAAGCGCTTCGATGAGCGCAGCTGGTGTGTCCTCTGGTCCGCAGACAGCAGGCTCCACCGTCTCTGACATTGCCGGTTCTTCGGCTGCCCCAACGGCAAAAGCGGGACCGGCCGTGCCAGCAACCCTGACAACGGCAGAGGCCATCAGAAGACCGGCGATCACTGTCAACGCGCCTCGCCTTGCCGTTCCCCTGCGGCTCATGGGTGGGTTCCCTGACCTTCGGGATGACGCACGAAGAAGGGATTCACAGGCGCTTTTTGAGGCGTCGGCTCCGGCAGGTCGTGCAACGATGCCACAAGCAATTCGAGGCGCCCAGCCGCCGCTTCGGCACGAGCATTCACCTCGTTCAGGCTCGAAACAGAGGTCTTGGCTGACCCCTGCGCCTTGTTCAATGTCCGTGTCAGATCATCGACCTGGGCAGACAACACAGCGACCGCGCCGCCGACGCCCTTTTCAAGGTCGGTGAATCGGCGCAACCGCCTCGACAATACATAGCAGTAGAAACCGGCGCCCAACGCTCCGGCCATCAAGAGAATATCCGATATCAACGACATGAGCTGCCCCTTTCTAGTTCAGCACGAATTCCATAATCAGAAGGTCGCGGACGCGACCCTCCCCCGTCACGACCTGGACGCGACGCAACATCTGCGCGCGCAGACGCATCAACGCCGTCGGATCCTCGAGGTCGGATACTTCGACGGCCCGTAGATAGCCGTTGAGAACATCGACAATGCGAGGTTTGACGGCTTCGACCTCGGCGGCATGTTCGGGGGCCACCTCCAACTGCGCGGCAAACCGAAGGAACTGGCGACCCGACTGATTCGGCATGTTCACGATCAATGGATCGAGTGCGACAAACGACGCCGGAGCGAGCGGCGGCAGCTCTGCGAGATGAGCCTCGTCCTCTGCATGCGTCTCGGTTCCCCCGCCGCCCAGAAGGCCCATTTTTACAGCCATGAACCCACCGCCCCCGCCGACAAGAGCAAGCACCACGCCCAGTATCAGCGGCAGCTTGGATTTCTTTTTTGGTTCCTCGGCTTCGGCCGGATCGGCAGCGGCAGTCATCGGTTTCTCCAATTTGTGACGATGCCCTTTCATAGCGCCGCACAAACTAACCGATTGTTAAGCCCACCAAGGTTAACTGAATGCATCAGGGCAGAACGCCCGTCGTTACCGGAGGAATTCTCTTGGACAGCTTGATGACAGTTTGGTCAGGCCTCAACGCAGGGCGTCGAGCCATCGTTGTTCTCGCCACTATCGCCATGTTCGTGACGGTATTCGCCCTGTCGCGCGGCGCGACGAAGCAGGACATGTCGCTGCTCTACGCCGGGTTGGAAGAGCGGGCGGCGGGCGACGTGATCACCGCGCTCGAGCAGCAAGGCGTCGCCTATGACGTGCGCGGATCGGGCATTTACGTGCCGACGGTCCAGCGGGATCAGCTCCGAATGACACTTGCCGGACAAGGCCTGCCTGCCAATTCGTCACAGGGCTACGAGCTGCTCGATTCGCTCACCGGTTTCGGCACGACATCGCAGATGTTCGACGCCGCCTATTGGCGGGCAAAGGAAGGGGAGCTGGCGCGCACCATTCTGACGAGTCCTTATGTGCGGTCGGCGCGGGTACACATCTCGACGCCGACAAACCGGCCCTTTCAAAGAGAGGACCGGCCCACCGCCTCGGTCACCGTCAGCACCGGCTCCGGCACATTGTCGCCGGCGCAGGCTAATGCGCTGCGGTATCTGGTGGCCTCCTCGGTTTCTGGCCTGGCGCCTGAGAATGTCGCGGTCATCGACGGCGAAGGCGGCCTTATCGGCGGTTCTGACGAAGGGAATCAACCCGGAGGCCAGGCATTGTCCGAAGAGCTTCAGGCGCGTGCCGAACGGCTCCTTGCCGCGCGGGTCGGATATGGAAATGCGGTTGTCGAAGTGTCGGTCGAGACCGTCACCGAGCAGGAATCCATCGTCGAACGGCTGATCGATCCGGACAGTCGCGTCGCGATTTCGACCGAGGTGGAGGAGCGTTCCAACACCTCCAACGATTCGCGCGGCGGCGACGTGACCGTCGCGTCAAACCTGCCCACCGGCGATGCCGCGGGCGGTGGCGGCACTTCGACCAGCGAAGACAGCGAGACGCGGTCACTCACCAACTACGAGGTTTCCGAGACCAGCCGTGAGGTCCTGCGCAATCCCGGTGCTGTGCGGCGGATGACCGTGGCCGTGCTGGTCAACAATGCGACCGTGACGGACGACGACGGCAACCTCGTCAGCGAACCTCGCGACGAGGAGGAGCTACTCGCCTTGCAGGAGCTCGTCGCTTCCGCCGTCGGGTTGGACGAGACGCGGGGTGACGAGATCACGGTCCGGTCGATGGCCTTCGAAGCGCCCGAAGTGCTGGGAACAGAGGCGGTCGAGCCGGGCGGATTGCCGCTGGATATGATGTCTTTGATCCAGATCGGCGTGCTGGCGCTTGTTGCCCTGATCCTCGGTCTCTTTGTGGTGCGGCCAATTCTGTCGCCGCGCAAGGCGGCGGCCCTCCCCGCGCCGGATATGGGCAACCAAATGGGTGCGCTGGATCAGAACGCCCTGCCCTCCCCGGACGACCGCGATCCAAGAGTGATCGACGGCGAGGCAGTGCCCGAAGGCGACCCCGTCACACGGCTGCGCAAGATGATCGACGAACGACAGGACGAAACGATCCAGATCCTGCAGAGCTGGGTCGAAGATCCCGATGGCAAGGAGCATGCATAATGGCGAAACCTGCGTTTCTGGAGCCTTTCGAGGTGATCGATGGCGGCGGCGATTCGCAGCCGTCGGAAGACTGGCAAAACGGACATGACGCAGGCTACGCCGAAGGTCTTGCCGCGAGCGAAGCGGAGCAGAACGTTCTCTCTGCCGCCCTTGTCCAGACTTTTTCGGACATGCGCTTTGGATACCACGAGGCACGCGAACACATGATGGTCGCACTTCGCCCGATGTTCGACAGCCTGATCAAGGCGTTCGTGCCGGCCTTTGCGCATGAGATGCTGGTGCCGCACATCGTGGCCGAACTCGCGGCCAAGGCGATGGAAAACGCCGATGCGCCGGTGACGATCTCGGTCGCACCAGGCCAGCGGGCCGATGTCGCAGATGCGCTCAGCCGCTTCACCGACCTGCCATTCGAGCTGCATGGCGATGCCGCACTGTCGCCGGCTCAGGCGATCTTGCATTCCACACAGGGCGAGGTGGCCATCGACCTCGACAGCCTGATTGCACAGACGAAAGACATCTTGTCGGCACTTCTCGACATCACCGAACAACAAAGGTCCGAACATGGATAATCCCGGCACGACTCCCCCTACAGACCCGCACACCGATCACCCGCTCCATTCGGTTCCGATCGAAATCACGATCTCCGTCGGCCATGCCCGCCCCTCCGTCCGAGATTTGCTGGCGCTGGGTGAAAACGCAGTCCTGCCACTCGATCGTCGGGTCGAAGACCCGGTCGAGCTCTTCGTCGGCGGTCGGCTCATCGCGCGGGGCGAACTTCAGGAACTGGACGGCGGTGAACCGGGGCAGCTTGCTGTGCGTCTGACGGAAGTGGTGAGCCTGCATGGCGATCTGGGGTAGGTCAGGTTTGAACCGGCCCCTCCCCAGATCGGCCGCAGTCATCTGCGGCTGTGCCCTGCTCGCGATGACGCTCGCCATCGCGTCTCCGGCCACGGCTCAAGAGGTCACCTTGTCACTCGGCGATGACGGGTCCATGGCGGCGCGGTCGATCCAGTTGATCGTGCTGATCACTCTGCTCAGCCTCGTGCCGGGGCTCGCAATCATGATCACGTGTTTTCCGTTCATCGTGACGGTGCTTGCGATACTCAGGCAGGCGATCGGGCTGCAACAATCACCGCCGAACATGCTCATCGTGACCTTGGCGATGTTCCTTACCTACTTCGTCATGGAGCCGGTATTTCTGGCCGCCTGGGCCGAGGGGATCGCACCGCTGATCAACGAAAATATCTCTATCGAACGGGCCTTTACGCTGACCCTTGGTCCGTTCCGTGATTTCATGGCCGGACGGATCGATATCGATACCTTCGAGTCGCTGGCCGCACTGAGACCCGACCTTTCTCAGTCGACCCCGGTCCCTGAGTCCCCGCTTTCGGTCCTGGTGCCATCCTTTCTTCTGTCCGAGATTTCACGGGCCTTTCAGATCGGGTTCATCATATTTCTGCCCTTTCTCATCATCGATCTCGTCGTCGCGGCGATCCTGATGTCGATGGGCATGATGATGGTGCCGCCCGCAATCGTCTCTTTGCCGTTCAAGCTGGCGTTCTTCGTCGTGGCCGATGGCTGGAGCCTGATCGCCAGCAGCCTCGTCCGGAGCTATTTCTGAAATCTCGGTGTCGTCCCTCCGACATTGCCAAAGGCCCAGAATGGGAGCGGCATGGATTTCCGCTCCCATTTCCGTTGAGGCTTTGCCCAAAACCCACCCCCGCCAACCACTCTTTGAAACCACTCGATCATTGCGGTTGAGCCGTCACTTGCACTGGAATCAGTAATCGTATCACCGCACTCTCTGGCGTTGCTGCTCGGGCCTTCCGACCATCTGCCAATCGCCCGCCGCAAACCGCGCGATGAGCACGGTCAAAGCGGTTGAAACAGGCCGCGACACATTTGTGTTGCGGCCTGATCTTCAGCGCACGATGAACTCGGCGTGAAGCGCGCCCGCAGCCCTGATGCTCTTGAGAATGTCGATCATGTCGTTCGGCGCCACTCCAAGTGCATTCAGCCCGGCGACGACCTCTGACAGGGACGTCCCTTCAGGCACCTCGGCCAATCCGATCCCCGGCTCCTGCTCGATGTCCGCCTGTGTGCGGGGGACCACAACCGTCTGCCCAGGTGCGAACGGGTTAGGCTGCACGACCAAGGGTGCCTCTTCGATCCGCAGGGTCAGATTGCCTTGGCTGACAGCGACGCGGCTGATGCGCACATCCTCGCCCATCACGATGGTGCCGGAGCGTTGATCGACGACGACCCGCGCCCGGATCTCGGGCTCGATCATGATGTTCTCGATCCGGCCCAAGGCATGTGCGGCCGACGGCATATGGGTCGCAGCGATGTCGATCTCGACTGTGCCAGCGTCCAGCATTACGGCGACGGGTCGATGGAAATGTCCGTTGATGGCCTGTTCGATGCGACCTGCCGTCGTGAAATCCGGGGTGCGCAATGCCAACCGCAAGGACCGCAGACCCGAGAAATCGAAATCTACTTCCCGCTCGACTGTCGCACCCGCCGGTATCACGCCGGCCGTGGGAACGCCTTGGGTGACCCGAGCGCCTTGGCCTTCGGCCGTGATGCCGCCCGCGATGATCGTCCCCTGCGCCACCGCATATATCTCGCCATCCGCAGCATTCAGCGGCGTCATGATCAGGGTCCCGCCCAGCAAACTGGATGCATCGCCAATCGCCGACACGGTCACATCGATTGGGCTCCCGGCCCGTGCGAAAGGCGGCAGGCTAGCCGTCACAAGAACGGCCGCCACGTTGCGCGGACGAAACTGCTCGCCCGTCACATTCACACCCAGACGTTCCAGAATGTTGCTCATGATCTCTTCGGTGAATGGCGAATTGCGCAAGCCGTCACCAGTGCCGTTCAGCCCCACAATCAGCCCGTATCCGACCAGATCATTCGAACGGACACCGTCGAATTCGACGATATCTTTCAGCCGGATAGGGGACGCGATGGCGCTCAGCGGGACCGCGGCGATCAATAAAGTAGCGATCAGCTTTCGGAGAAACCTCATCACAGGTACCCCACCAGGCTCAGGCCCGACAGACGGGCGGTCACCGTATAGTGGGTCTCGAGTTGCGTCTGCACCTGCTCCAGCTCGGACGCCGTCTCGAAGGGATCTGCCGACACCATGTCGTTGCGCATCAGCGAAAGAGCCGAGACCTGTGCCGTCAGCCGCGATTTCGCGCTCTCCACCCGGGCCTCCTCCGCACCCGTGCTGGCCTGTAAGTTCACAAGTCCGCTGCTGGCCGAGACCAGCGCCGTCGTAGCCTCGGCAAACATCGCCGCCCGCTCTGAGCTGCCCATGGCGAGGCCAGTATCGGTCGCCAATGCTGCGAGAGCCGAGGCTTTCAACACGTCGCGCACGGCCTGATCATCTGCGCGAGCCACGAACTGCGCCGTCGTCTCATCGTCGATCCGTCGGGTTGGGCTGGCCCCGGTGTCGCCCAGATAGCCCAATGTCTCGAACCCGCCGCCTGGCGTGTCGAACCAGGCGGTGATGGCGGCACTCGCGTCGGCTGCCGTGGTTGCGCCGGCGATCGCTGTGCGCAGCTCGGCCAGCATCACGTCGGCGCCCGCGAGCGCTGGGCTGTCCGGGGTCGCTCCGGCAAAGAGCGACTGCCCCACAAACTGCGTGTTCATTGCGCTTACGATCGATTCAAATGCGGATGTGCCGGCATCGGCGCCAAACTGCAACTGCGCTTGGGTTGGCTCCAGAGACATCGATCCCGTGCTTTCCACCAACCCGCTGCGAAGGCTGTCCACGCGCTCCAACGTCGCCTGCATCACGCTCAATCGGCGGGCGACCGAGTCGGCGGTGGCAAGCTGAGCCCCACCGACGGCAATCCGCCGGTCGATATCGGCAAGTTGCACCGCGTCACCCTTCAAATGTGCCGACAGGTCTTCGACCCGCCCTGTCGAAAGCTCGTTCGACAGCGTCATCAGCCGGGATTTGATCTGATAATTGGTACGGCTGGATGTGAATAGCTGTGCCATATCGCCAAGTGTGTTCATCGCCATTTCTTAGATCTCCATCAATCTGCGGATCATGTCGTCGATGGTCTGAACCACCTTGGCATTTGCTGCATAGGCCTGCTCGATCTTCAGGAGCATCTGCATCTCCTGATCGGTATCCACCCCGTCGGCCAACTCGGCTTCCCGAAGCGTGCTCCATCTCGCCGACGAAAAGGCGACCTCTTCATCGGCATTCACCCGGCTCATGCTGATGGCCGAGGCGAATTTCGAGACGTTGCCGGCAAAGGACGATGCGGTGCCACCTGTCGACAGGGTGCGCGACTGCGACAGTGCACCAATCCAGGCGTCGATCTGGGTGGCATTGCCAATCGGCCCCGCCGTCGTCGCTCCGACCCCGTCGCGCAACCGGCTGAGAGCGCCACCCTGCGTCGGATCGACGGCCGGGTTGACCGCAATCCGCCCGGCCAGCCCCACCTCATCGAGGGGGTCGAATGCCAATCCGGCGTCGGTGAACAGGCCGGGCTGGCCCGCCCCGACGGTCGGATCAGTCGCCGGATCTGCAAATCGCTCCAAGAGATCGCGTGCCAGCGCGTCGAGGGTCGTCTGAGCCTCCACCAAGGTTTCGTCGCGCAAGGTGAATGTCGCCTCGAGAGAGCCACCCGACAGGCGGCCGAAGCCGTCGGCGCCCATCGAAACACCGTCCTTGGTGATGCCGGACAACATGCCTGCGGACAGCGTCATGTGCGGCATGATGATTCCGGACGCGGCGAATTCGTAGGTCGGTGCCGGGCCATCTATCAGCATTTCACCGCTGACCGTCATCAGGGCGATGCGCCCGTCTGCGCGGTCGAGTTCCTTGACGGGCACGATGGCGCTGATCTTGTCGATCGCGACCTGCCGCTGATCCATCAGCGCAGACGGATCGGTGCCCATGGCCTTGGCCTTGGTGATATCGGCGTTCAGGGTTTCGATCTGCTTCAGCGAGGTGTTCAGTTGCGACACCTGGTCGGCGATGTCCGCATCCGCTTGCTGGCGCAGATTGCTGATCCCGGCCTGATCCTCGTTCAGGCCCTTGGCCACCGATTTGAACTTGTCCAACGCATCGGACAGGAACAGATCGGACGTCGGGTCGCCCGCCGCGCTGGCCAGCGAGGCTTCGAGCGCCGCAACCCTCCCGGCGAGGGAGGACGGATCGTCGGGCTTTCCGATCAGGCTTTCGAGGCTGGTCAGCGCCTCGGCAAACGTGATGGACCGACCGAGATCCGCGTCTGCCAATCGGCGCTCGGCCAGAACCGTGCGGTCGACCACGCGGCTGATGCCGTCGATCGTGACGCCGGCGCCCCTGCCGCCGACGTCCTGGGCCGAGAGATTGACGACGCGGCGGCCGTAGCCTTCGGTCAGGACGTTGGACAGGTTCGACGATACGACCTCGGCCATGCGCGACGTCGCGGTCAATCCGGATAGGGCATTGGATAGGGAATGCGAAATGCTCATTAATCAGTGCCCCTCCGCGGGCTGAAGATCAGCGTTTGATATTGGTGGTTTCCTGCAGCATCTCGTCGACCGTCTGGATCACCTTGGCGTTCGACGAATAGGCGCGCTGGGTCTCGATGAGGTTTGTCAGCTCGCGGGCCACGTCGGTCGCGGATTCCTCACGGGCATAGGCCACGATATCCCCCACCGGGCCATCCGCCGCGTCCCAAAGGAACATGCTCCCGCTCAGGTTCGAGATGGAATAGGTCTGATTGTCCATCACCTTGAGGCCGTTGGGATTGGCCACGTTGATCAAGGGCACCTGATAGATCCGGGTCGACATGCCGGTGTCGAAGAACGCATAGACATAGCCGTTTGCATCGACCTCAACAGAGGTCAGGTTGCCGGCGGGAAACCCGTCCTTCGAGATCTGGCCGGGGGAAAACAGATCGGTCAGCTGTGTCATGCCGCTCGGCTCACCGGGAAGGCCGATATCGAAGGTCATCGGGCCACCCGCCACCGCCACGTCGAATGTGCCGGTCAGCGGGTCATAGGCGCCCCCCGAGACCGTCGCGACGTTCAGCAAGGTGCCCCCCGTATCGCGGGCATCGTCGAATTGAAGGGTATACTCACCGATGACCGCGCCGCCCGAGGCGGAATCGGTCAGCGTCATCGTCCACTCGTTCGAGGCGCCGGCGGCGCCCGGCACGGTCGGGGTATAGGTCACCGTGATCGTCTGGGATTTGCCGAGATTGTCGAAATACTCGATCGACAGCGTCTCGGGCGTGCCATCAGCACCGAATTCGGTCGACGTGGCCGGCAGGTTCACCGCCAATTCGATCTGGGTGGTGGCGGATCCGGTGACCTGACCGGCATTGATCTGGATCGGCTCGAGGCCCGCGTCGGAATCGCGGGGATAGTCAGGGATATTGCCATCGGCATCTGCGGGCCAGCCCATCAGGATCAGGCCACTGGGCGATTCGAGATAGCCTTCCGCATTCATCCGGAACGATCCTGTGGTGGTCAGCTCGAGCGGAGTCTCTCCGCCACCAGCCACCGCACTGGCGCTCGTCACCGGCAGGAATCCACCGCCGCGGACCGCCAGGTCGGTCGCATTGGTGGTCGAAATCAGCGACCCACGCTCATCGATCAGACGTTGAACAGATACTCCCACGCCCCCGGCCGTATAGGTTCCCGGCGTGCTCCCCGTGACCATCGAATCGAAATCGGTCGTCGCGCGCTTGTAACCATAGGTCGAAGAGTTGGCGATATTGTCGGATATCGTGGCCAACTGGCTTGCGTTGGCCTGCAAGCCCGCGACACTGGCGTTGAGAGAAGAAGAAATTGTCATTCGGTGAGCCTTTCTGCATCGGATCTGTCTAATCCCTCCCCCTGACGTAGCGGCTTGCGCTTAACATGTGCCTAACCGCTAAAATCGGATCTACTTCCGGGGGCGGCGATCAGGGCACTTCCCGCAGCAGGATGATCTCCAACCGGTCGTTGCGCACGTCGAGCGGTTGCTCGGTAAAGGGCGACTGGTCGCCGTGACCGGTCAGGCGGGCGGTGCGGTCGGGATCGAAACCGGCCTCCTGCATGACACGGCGGGCCTCCATGGCGCGGGCGGTCGTCACATCCCACACCGGGTTTTCCGCCAGTACGATCGGTTGCGACGGGATATGCGATGCAAAAGCCACCGGATTGGGAATGATCGCGGACACCCGGGCGATCATGTTCAGCAGCTCGACGGTCAGCGGGAGCGGCTGGTCGGTCATGCCGTCAAAGATCGGAATGCCGGGAAGAGCAAAGATCTCGATCACCAAGCCCTCGTCGGTCAAGCGGGTCACGACATGGCGCAGCGCGTTCTCCGACAGGACGGCCTCGCCGCCACTGCCGAGCAGGATCTCTTCGATATCGCGCAAGAGGTCGACCTCGGCGGCACGGGCCTGAGCGGCGGCCGCTTCGGCCTCGCTCATCTCCGGCACGTCGATGCCGCCATTGCCTCTGCGCAGGCCCGAGTTGGTCGACTGGAAATCCTCGCCGCCGAACATGTCCTCGCCGCCGCCGGACACGCGGTTTACCGCGATCGTGGGTGTGAAGTAATCCGCGATCCCCTTGCGCTGCTGTTCGGTCGTCGCGTTCAACAGCCACATCAGCATGAAGAACGCCATCATCGCGGTCACGAAGTCGGCGTAGGCCACTTTCCATGCACCGCCATGATGGCCGCCACCTGCGATCACCTTCTTGCGTTTGATAATAATCGGAGCATTCGCCTGAGCGCTCATAGTCACCACCTTTTGTCTCACCCGCAATCTGACTAGAGGGCGGGCTGTGAAGGTGACTTTAACGTTTCAAATGCAGGTCAAAGGTCGCGTCTGCGCCACATTTCGTCGGGGCCACAAAACTCGATCAGATCATAGCCGGCGGCGTGCATGATCTTGCGGATCTCAGGCGTCGCGGTGTTGTTTTCTATGGACCAAATCCCCACGCGGTGGCGATCGAAGGGAAACGATTCCAGCGCCGCGACCTCGCCGCCCTCGATGTCGAGTGAGACAAAATCTGGATGCTGCAATCCGGCGTCCGTGAGAATTCGACTCAGGGTTCGGGTCTCGACCTTGAGCTTGCGCTCCTTGTGGCGGGGATCCTGGCGGACGCGAGTCAGCATCGCGGGATCGTAATTGCCGGCCAATCCGCTCATCTGGGTGTAGCCTTCGGTCACCTCCAGAAACTCCGCCTCGCCGTCGCCGGACGCCACCGCATAGGGCAGGCAGGGGGTTCGGCGGACCGCCTCGGCGGCCTCGCGCTGGGCCGGCACAGGCTCGACGATCACCCCGGTCCAGCCGCGAAACATCTCAAAGAACAGGGTGTTCGATCCGGTCACCCCGTCATAGCCGCCGATATCGGCAAAGGTGCCGCCGCGGAGGCCCTTGAGCACGGTGTCCACCACCCGGTCCTGCCCGGCCTGCGAGAAATAGCGGTAGTTCGGATCGCGCATCAGGCGGATCTCGTGCAGTTGGCGGTTCATCTCGCCGCGCTTGCGACTGCGCTCGCCCGACATCGCCTTGACCAGCCGCGCCTCTGCGGCCCGCAGATCGGCGCGGGCCTTGGCCAGAGCGTCAGTCTCGCTCATGCGGCAGGGCCATCTGGCGAGACATAGGATTTCTCCTCGACAATGGCCGAGCCGAGCAGCAGGTTGATCGCCTTCTTCACCTCGGCGCGGCGGTCGTTGGTGCGATAGACCGCGCGGGCGAGGCGAATGAACTCCGGCCCGAAATCGGACCCAGCCTCGCAGGCGCGGATATCGTCCTCGATCTGCCAAAGGCCGGCGTTGATCTGATACAGATCCTCCCACAGGGCAGCCAACTCCGCACTCCGCGGCAAGGCAGCGTCGGCGACGGCCTGCAAAGCGGCTTGCTCGATGAGGACATTCTTGCGTTTGGCAAGGTCGGTGATCCGCTCGGCCTTCAGGCGGAGGATCGTCAGCTTGTCGATCAACTCACCCGGCGCGATGGGCACCATGATGACACTCATGCGCGGGCCTCTTTCCACTTGTCGACCTCGGCGAACAGGCGGGTGCGGACGCGGGTGAACACCCCGCTCCAATCGCGTGGCGTGGTCTGGCGGAACAGACGCATCGACGGATACCACGGCGTGTGGGGGCCCTCGTGGCGCCACAGCCAGAAGGCGTCCCAATGAAGCAACGTCCAGACAGGACACCCCAGCGACCCGGCCAGATGGGCGGTCGCGGTGTCGGAAGTGATGATCAGGTCCATCTCCTCCATCAAGGCGGCACAATCGGCAAAATCGCGATCGCGGCTGCCCGCGTCGATGATCAGCATATTGCTGCCGTCGGCACGAAACGCATCGAGCTTTGGGCCCTTGTAAAGCGAGAACATCTGCACCTCGGGAATATCGAGCAGGCGATGAAACTCGGTGTGGGAAAAGGACCGGAACGCATTCGCGCGGTAGGTCAGGCTGCCGCTCCACACCACGCCCACTTTGAAACGGTCGGCATTGGGCGCCACCAAGGCACGGGCACGGTCGCGGCTGTCCTGCGGGATATGCAGGCCGGTCGGGGCCGGCGGGGTGTCGATCTGCTCAAAATGCAGGGGCGGCAGGTCCATCAGGTTGGTCCAGACGTCGAATGCATCCTCGGGCGGCGGGCCGACGACCAGACGGTCCACCCCTTCGAGCCCTTCATAGAGGCGGGCGACGGGACGTTCCGTCTGCATGATGACCTCGGCAGGCTCAAACGCCTGCAACATCGGCAGAAAGCGGGCGAATGCGATACCGTCGCCAAAGCCCTGTTCGGGCAAAACGAGAATGCGTTTGCCGTTCAGCGGCGCTCCGTCCCACTTGGGCTTGGTGATCTGGCGGGGGGTCAGCTCGTTGGTCCGCCAGCGGGCGTCAAAGTTGCGAAATCCCTCGACGTAATCGGCACCCGCCAGCTGCGACATGGCAAGCTGAATGGCGATCTCGGGCTCGTCGGGATGCGCGTCGCGGGCGGCCTCGAGGAAGGACACCGCATCGTCCGTGCGGCCCAACGAACGGAGAACCTTGCCGATCATCGCCTTGAGCATGGGATCGTCAGGGCGGGTCTTGAGAACCTCGCGGCGCAACTCCAGCGCCTCTTCGCATTCACCCAGATCGGCGAGGATATTGGCCAGATTGTTGGCAATCGAAATCCGGTCCGGCTCCAGAGCATAGGCGCGGCGCTGCGCCACGCGGGCCAGTTCGTGCTGCCCGGACGAGCGGAGCAGAGCGCCAAGGTTCGACCACATCAGCGCGTCGTCGGGGGCCTGCTCCAGATAGCGGGCATAGAGCGGGCGGGCCTCGGCGATCTTGCCGGCCTTGTGCAGGGTCATCGTCTGTTCGCGCAACGCCTCCAGCGTTTGCGGGCTCGGGGTTTCCGGCTTCGGCATCTGGTTCATTCCGGCTGCCCGCCACGGCGCTTGACGGGGGTGATCAGGGTCTCCGGGCGGCGGGCTTCCGCGGCCTCGAACAGCGAGAACGTCTGATTGACGTAGTTCACCGCGCCCGAAATCATCTCCATGTATTCGGTCAATTGCGGCGTCACCTCGGCCTCGACGACCGTGACGCTGCGATCCTGCGGCATGGTCTCAAAGCCCACGTAGAACAGCGGATCGCCGCGGTTCACCTTGATCGGCTTGGTGGTGTCGTGCCACTCGAACGCCCACATCAGGGGGCGGGGCCAGACGTTGATCGGATAGCGGCCGCCAAAGATCGTGCCGGGTAGCGGCTCCTTTGGATAGTGCATGAACGGCGCGACCTGACTGGCATAGACCGGCTCATCCGAGACAAAGACATAGGGAAGTGCCAGCTGGATCGTCGGCACGTTGGGATGGCGCCATTCGACTTCGTTGGTCAGATGCAGCTTCTCGCCCAGCTTGCTGGCGCGGATGGTGCTGGCCTCGCCGCTCAGGTTGCGCAGGGCGGGCTTGCCCTTGTCGTCGCGGGTGAACCCGATGTTCAGATCGAACGGGCAGCGGATCACGAAATACCGGCTCTCGAGGTTGATGACAGCGGGGCAACGCGACGCCGACTTGGCGTGCTTCTTGTTCAGATCGACCGACCGCACCCGCTCCGGCGGGCCGTAAATTACACCCGCCTTGCGCTCGTTAAGAAACCAGCCAACCGTCACCGGGCCGCTGCGCTTGGCACCGTCGTCACGGGTGTTCTCGAAACTCACGGACAGTTTCATTTCATGGGCTCCTTCAGGTGCGGCGCCCGGCATCAGACGGCGGGTCAAACGGGATCTCGGGCAAGCGCACCATATCGGACTTGGCCAATATCAACACGATTATCAGGGCTTGGTTAACAGAGGTCTGCAAACCTTGTGCCAAGCGGGTCACATCTGTGGGGCCGTTGGCCTCGAGCCATTGGCACGCCTGATGCAATGACAGCGGCGGCACCGCATGGCGCCTGTATAGCTCACGCCCGCTGATCTGACTGTGCAGGGCGATCTCTTCTGGCGTCACCGGCCGCACAAGGGTCACCACGTCGTCGGGGCGGATCTTGGTTGAGGGATAGTCCTGATAGAGCGTGAAGGGATCGATTTGAAGCGGGTTGACCGAACGCTTGGGCGGCTCGGCCCCGCGAAGCGCGGCCAGATCTTCGGCCAGCGCCAGATACTGTGGAATGACGGCGCTCCAATCAAGCGTTGCCCGAACATGGGCGGCGGCTTGACGGCCCATCTTGGCGCGCAACGCGGGGTCCCTGATCAGGGCCTCGAACGCCGCGGCATAGGCCGGCACTTCGATCTGCACCTGCGCCTGCACCAGCGCCAGATACTGCAGATATCCGTCGACCCCCTCTGCAAAGCGGCGGGCCAGTTGCGCCCCGCTCCCCACCGGCGCCATTCGGGTCGGCACCAAGAGGCCGGTCTCACCGTGGATCACCGTATCGCGAAACCCGTCCCAGTCGGGCATGACCACGGGCAGTCCGGCGGCCATCGCCTCGACCGGAACAAGGCCAAAGGTTTCCTGAATACTGTCAGCGGGCAGGGTGAAGATATCGGCCCCGGCCCAAACATCGCGGCGGATATCCGGGTCACGACCATCCAGAAAGCGGACCTGCACGCGATCACACAGCGCCTCGGCGGCGGTGCGGTGCAAGGCCTCCTCTTCCTCTCGGCTGGCCCATCCAGTCATCCACAGATGCACCTCGCGGCCCGTACGATGGGCGACCTGCTCCAGCGCCAGCAAGAGCGGGATCGGGTTGGCCTTTTCGATCACGCTCATGCGGCCCATCGTCAAGACGACGACAGCCTCCTCCCGCGCACCCTGCGCCGCGCGCATCCGGGCACGGGCTCCGTCGCGAGGGGTGAAATCGTCCGCGGCAATGCCCAGCGGGATCACCGGAAGCTGCGGCTGCGGCACCCGCGTCGCACCATACCGGGCGCGAAAAAACTCGGCCTCGGCCTCGAATTGACGGGCAACCACGGATTTGACGGCATGAGACGTGCAGATCACCGCATCCCAAGGCTCCACCGGCTCAGCGAGCATCTGATGGATCCCCTCGATGATGCGGCGGGTGGACACGGTATGCGTGATCCCGACGAGCGAGCAAGACGCAGGACCATGGCGCATCCGCTGCCAAGGGGTGCCCTGAAAACCGGGGGTCGGGAAAAAAACGGTGCCGGCAAAGGCCGGATCAAAGCCGCCGCGCAGGCTCGGCACTCTGAGGGGGCGGGTCTCGCCCAAGGCGCGGGCGGCCTCGTCAAACGCCTTGGCGGCCTTTGGCGCATCGACATAGGCGCGGACCTCGTCGCCACCGGCATGGGCCAGAAACCCCTTGAGAAAACTCTGCCCGGCCGATCTGCGGCCCACGATCTCGCGGCCCTCACCCTCGACCGCATCGGGATGGAAAAAGATCGCAACCTTTTCCGGTTGGCTCATACCTGCACGCCTCTTGGCTTTTCGGATAATCTGACCGACTGACAGGCTTGGCGCAAGGCTGGCGTGTCAGACAGGCAAGCTCAAGGAGCCCTGCGCATCGGACTCGGCGGCCAAATCCAAAAGTCGCTGCATTTCCAGACCACGGTCGAAATCGGGCAGCACCTGCGCCTCGGCGCGGACGGCGGCGATAAAGCGTTCGTAGTTGGTCGGCACCGGCGGGGTCGGGATCTCGTGCCACGTCGCGGTCTGCAAATCCGGCTCCAGACAGGCGCGCAACTGGCTTTCGTTGTTCACATATCGCACTTCGAGGCCGCCCTTGGTGCCAAAGATGCGAAGCTGCAAATCGTTGAGATGGCCAGACGCCATGCGCGAGGCATGAACCACGCCTGTAGCGCCGTTCTCAAGGCGAAGATGCATGGCAAAGCTGTCGTTGGCATCCAGCACATACTCGCCGATACGGTCGCCCGGCGCCTTGTGAAACGTGGTCAGGCGGCAGGAAATATCGGTGGCGGAAAGGCTGGCGGCATAAGTGGCATAGTCCAGAATATGCACGCCGATATCGCCCAGAACCCCCATTGAGCCATGCGCCGATGACAGACGCCACAGCCATTGGCTCTCGGTGCTCCATTCGCCCCACGCAGGCTGGGTAAGCCAGCTCTGCAGATACGAGGCCTCGAAGTGACGGACATCGCCGATCTCTCCAGCGGATATGATCGCGGCGGCCTGCACGAGGGCCGGCACGTTGCGATAGGTCAGGTTCACCATGTTGACGACGCCGGCCGCGCGGGCGGCGTCGGCCATGGCCTTGGCGTCGGTGGCGTTCACGGCCAAGGGCTTTTCGCACAAGACGTGCTTGCCGGCGGCCAGCAGGGGCATCGTCGTGGGATAGTGAACGGCGTCCGGGGTGACGTTGGACACCGCATCAAACTCGCCCCACGCAATGGCCTCTTCGACACTGGCAAAGCCATGCTCCATGCGGTGACGGGCCATGAATTCGGCGCGGCGACCGGGGTTGGTATCGACCCCGGCGGCAAGGGTCACGCCGGGGATCTCGGCATAGGCCTCGGCATGGGCATTGGCCATGCCGCCGGTGCCAAGGATCAGAACGCGGACCGGCTTCACCGGAAGCCTTCCTCGCCATCGGCGTGCAACTTGGGGCCGCGCTCGGTGATCGGCTCCAACGCCGTCTCGACGGGAACGTTCGGGGCGTCGGTCACGCCCTGCACCCTTGCGGCCGGGTTGTTGGCCCAATGAACGGCGTTGCGCAGGACGGTGCGGACGTTGGGGTCGAAATAGGTGGGATAGGTCTCGTGGCCGGGGCGGAAATAGAACACGTTGCCCGCGCCCCTGCGCCATGTCGCACCAGAACGGAACACCTCGCCGCCCTCGAACCAACTGACAAAGACGGTCTCCATCGGCTCGGGGATGCCAAATGGCTCGCCATACATTTCCTCGTTCTCCAACTCGAAATGATCGGGCAGGCCACGGGCGATGGGATGGTTGCGCGAGGTCAGCCAAAGGCGCTCGCGCTCACCGGCTTCGCGCCATGTGAGGTTGCAGGGGGTTCCCATCAGGCGCTTGAAGATCTTGGCGAAATGCGCCGAATGCAGACAGATCAGGCCCATGCCGGACCAGACCGCCTCGGCCACACGCTCGACCACCTCGTCAGAGACATCCCCGTGGGCGGCATGACCCCACCAAAGCAACACGTCGGTGTCGGCAAGGCGCTCCGCGGTCAGGCCGTGCTCGGGCTCTTGGAGGGTGGCGGTGGTGGCACTGATGGCATCGTCCTCGTTGAGGGCGGCGGCAATGGCCGCGTGCATCCCGTCGGGATAGATCTCCGCGACGACGGCGTTCTCGCGCTCGTGGACATTCTCGCCCCAGACGACGGCTTTGATAGGCATGGCGACGGTTTCCTTTGGTTCTGCGGGGTCAGCATACCGACGCAATGACCCGGCGCAATGTGAGATGTGTGGCGGCGGTCAGATGCCCCAGACAGAGCGGCTGCCATCCCAGATCAGCTTGACCGACAGCAGGAACAGCATGGTGTACATGATCGGATAGAACACCTCCGCACGAAGCCGTTTGACGATCGCCACCCCGGCAAGAGTGGCCAGCAAGGCAACGGGCAACAGGGCGGCAGAAGTCGCCAAATTCTGCGTGTCGAACTGGCCCAGCGCGAAATATGGGATCACCTTCACGAAGTTGATGATCGAGAAAACGGCAACGCTGGTGCCGGTAAAGATCTTCGGAGGCAGGCGCAACGGCACCGTATAAATCTGATACGGCGGGCCACCGGCATGAGCGACAAAACTGGTATAGCCCGAAATCGTGCTCCAGATCGCCGCAGCGACGGGATTGTGGGGCTGCGCCGTGGCACGGGCCGCTTTGCCGGCGGTCACCCAGCGGATAATGAACAACAGGGCGATCAGGCCGACGATCAGGCGGATCACGCCATCGGTGACATAGGCGGCGGTCGCCCACCCGATCGCGACGCCGACCAAGGCGCCGGGCAGCATCGTGCGGATCAGGCGGACATCCCACGACTTCCACCAGGACCACAGGCTGACCGCGTCCATGGCCAGCAGGATCGGCAGCAGGATACCGGCGGCCTGCACCGGCGGCACGATGAGGGACAGGGTGGCCATGCCCATGATCGCCATCGCTCCACCAAGGCCGCCCTTGGCAAGGCCGACCAAAGCGACCGAGAGCATTGCCAGGATCAAGGAGGTCAGATCGTCAAAGGCGAGTATCTCATACATGGCAATGCCTGCGGCTACGGGGGGTGGGGCGGGACTAGAACGGAGCCTTGGCGGTAATCCGGGTGCCTTGGCCGCCGTCCGGGTGGCGGAATTGAAGGGTCTCTGAATGCAGCATCAATCGCGGAAAATCGCGGGCAGGACCAGAGGCATAGAACGGATCGCCAAGGATCGGATGACCGATTTCGCGCATATGGACGCGCAACTGGTGCGACCGGCCGGTGCGGGGCATTAGGCGAACGCGGGTCTCCTCCTCCGTAGAGCGGACAACGCGCCAATCGGTGATCGCCTGCTTGCCGTTCTCGTGGTCGACCATCTGCAACGGACGGTTCGGCCAATCCACGATCAGCGGCAGATCGACAGTGCCGGTGCGCTCTTCGATCCGGCCCCAAACGCGGGCGACGTAGGTCTTCTTTGTCTGACGCTTCTCGAACTGCAGGCCCAGATGGCGCTGGGCATGGGGGGTCAGGGCAAAGATCATCACGCCCGAGGTGTCGCGGTCGAGGCGATGGACGAGCAGCGCCTCGGGAAACACCGCCTGCACCCGCGCGATCAGGCAATCGGCCAGATGCGGCCCCTTGCCGGGCACGCTGAGCAAGCCCGACGGCTTGTCGACAAGCAGGACCTCGTGGTCATGGTGAAGCACGACCAAGGGGTCTTGGGGCGGGGCGTAGGTATCGTCCAAACCGGGATCCTATCCGGGACAGCGGGGCAAGAGCGCCCTGATCCCCCGCACTGACCACAGGGCAGGTCGGGTTTCAACCCACCCCGGCGCAGGCCGGGCGGGCGGACCGCGGGTCGATCACATGCGAACACGCTCCGACGCAGGATCGTACAACGGCTTCATGGATGCCTTTGCGGGCACCCGCACCCCGGCCACGTCGATCTGATACTCCGACGCCAAAACCTCCGCCACGCTTTCCCCTTTGCACGGCACATAACCAAGACCGACAGCGCCGCCCAGATGGTGACCATAAGCACCCGAGGTCAGGTGACCCACGATCCGGCCATCGCGCAAGATCGGCTCGTTGTGATAGAGGAGCGGCTCCGGATCGGTGAGCATGAATTGCACGAGGCGGCGGTCCAATCCGGCCTCGCGCTTGGCCAGCACGGCATCGCGGCCAATATAGTCGGGCTTGTCCTTGCCCAGCGCAAAACCCAGCCCCGCCTCCAGCACATGATCCTCGCAAGTGATGTCATGGCCGAAATGGCGAAATCCCTTCTCGGAACGGGCGCAATCCATCATGTGCATCCCGCACAGGGTCAGGCCCATCCCCTGCCCGGCCTCCCAGATCGTCTCGAATGCATGGGCGGCCATATCGGAGGACACATAGACCTCCCAACCCAGCTCGCCCACGTAGCTCACCCGGTGGACGCGGGCCAAGCCGAGGCCCAGCTCCACCGTCTGAGCCGTGCCGAACGGGTTCACTGCGTTCGAGAAATCGGCCGGCGACACCGCCTGCAACACCTCACGCGCCCGGGGGCCCATCACGGCCAGAACGCCCTCACCGGCGGTCACATCGGTGATCACCACGGCAGCATCCCCCAGATGGCGGCGCATCCACGTCTCGTCGGCAAGGCGCGTGGCGGCTGGGGTCACCACCAGATAGGCGGTCTCCGACAGGCGGGTCACAGTCACATCGGCCTCGATCCCCGCGCGAGCATTGAGGAACTGGGTATAGACGATCTTGCCCACCGGGACAGACATCTGCGCACCGCAGACGCGATTGAGAAACGCCTCGGCATCGCGGCCTTCGACACGGATCTTGCCAAAGGACGACATGTCGTAAAGGCCCACGCCGGTTCGGACAGCGGCGACCTCGGCAGCCACATTGTCAAAGAAGTTCTGGCGTTTCCACGAATAGACATACTCCTTGGGCTGGCCCTCACGGGCAAACCAGTTCGCCCGCTCCCAGCCTGCCAATTCGCCAAAGACGGCACCGCGCTCCACCAGATGGGCGTGAAACGGCGAGCGGCGAACGCCGCGGGCGGTGGCCTTCTGGCGATAGGGGAAATGATCGGCATACAAGAGGCCCAGCGCCTCGGTGGCGCGTTCTTGCAGATAGCGCCGATTGCCCTGAAACGGCTGCATCCGGGCAATATCCACATCGCCCAGATCGAACGGCTTCTCGCCCGTATCCATCCACTCGGCCAGCGCCATGCCAGCGCCGCCCGCCGACTGAATCCCGATGGAGTTGAATCCCGCCGCCACCCAGACATTCGACGCATCAGGGGACAGCCCCAGATGATAGGCATTGTCCGGGGTAAAGCTCTCGGGGCCATTGAAGAACGTATGAATGCCAGCCTCGGCCAGCATCGGCATCCGGTTCACAGCCGCCTCGAGGATCGGTTCGAAATGGTCGAAATCTTCGGGCAGTTGATCAAACTCAAAGCCCTCGGGAATGCCCGCCATGCCCCACGGCTTCGAGACAGGCTCGAACGCGCCCAGCATCATCTTGCCCGCATCGACCTTGTAATAAGCGCATTCGTCCGGGACGCGCAGCACCGGAAGCTGCTCAAGGCCCGCCACAGGCTCGCTGACAATATAGAAATGCTCGCAGGCTTGCAGGGGGACATTCACGCCCGCCATCTGGCCCACCGCGCGGCCCCACATACCGGCGCAATTGACGATCATATCGCAAGCGATATGACCCGCCTCTCCATTCTCGGCCTGCCAGTCCACGCCCGTCACCCGGTCGGCCTCGCGCTTCACCGAGGTCACAGCGACACGCTCGAAAATCTGCGCCCCACGCTGACGAGCACCCTTGGCCAAAGCCAGCGCGATATTGCCCGGATCACCCTGCCCGTCCTTGGGCAAATAGACGCCGCCGGTCACTCCATCCAGATTCAGATGGCCATATCTCTGACCAACCTCAGCGGTCGAAATCTCATCGACCTCCACCCCGAAAGCGCGGGCCATCGCGGCAGTGCGGCGGATCTCCTCCAGCCGCTCGTCGGTCAACGCGACAGTGATCGAGCCCACCCGGCGAAACCCGGTGGCAAGGCCGGTCTCGGCCTCCAGCCCGCCATAAAGCTCCTGCGAATACTTGGCGAGCCGGGTCGTGTTGGCGCTGGAGCGTAACTGGGCGATCAACCCTGCAGCATGCCACGTCGTGCCGGATGTCAGCGCCTTGCGTTCCAATAGGACTACATCCGTCCAGCCCAGCTTGGTCAGGTGATAGGCCACCGAACAACCAATGATCCCGCCGCCGATGATAACGACGCGGGCCTTTGCAGGAACAGTCATGTCCGTGATCCTCTAACGAATGACATGGCCGGCAGCGCGAAGCGCCTCGGCCACAGCGGCAATATGAGCGGGACCCACCTCACAGCAGCCGCCCACGATCGTAGCACCCTGATCGACCCATGACAGAGCCATCCGGGCATAGGACTCCGGGCTCAAATCCTGACGGGTGATCAAGGCATCGACCGTCGGCTTGGCACCCAGGAATTCCTTGGTGATGCGGGTAAACCCATTGGCATAAGCCCCCATCGGCAAACCCGCGCCCTTCAGCGCGGCCAGCGCGGCAGGCATCGCTTCGGGGGCGCTGCAATTGGCCAGAACGGCCTCGGCGCCTCCCTCGACCGCAATGGCACAGACTTCGGCCACCGGCTCGCCAGAGCGGAGCAAGCTGCCATCCTCGTCGTCCACCGTGACAGACAGCCAGACCGGCACGCCACAATCGCGGCAACCATCCAGAATGGAGCGGGCATGCAGCAACGAGGCCACCGTCTCGCAGATGATGAAGTCGACCTGCTGCGCGATCTTGGCAGCAAACTCCGCATACATCGGGACCGAAGTGTCATAGTCGGGATGGACATCCGGGCGATAGGTCGCGCCCAACGGGCCGATCGAGCCCGCCACCCGGCCACCTTCGACACGGGCGGCATTCGCCTCGGCCAGCGCAATATCGTGCAACTGGGAAAACTGACCCTCCATCGGGGTGCCGACAAGGCGGTCGTGATGAACGGCATAGGTGTTGCAGGTCGCGACAGTCGCCCCGGCAGCATAGAAATCACGATGGACCTCGGCCACCAGACCGGGGCGATCGACCATCACCTGGGTCGACCACAGAGGGGTCGGACGGTCGCCCGCACGATGCACCAATTCCTGGCCCATACCACCATCCAGCAACACCACATCAACCATCATGCTTCCTGACTTCTTTGGGTCTCAAATATCCTCGGGGGGCGGCCGCAGGCCGGGGGGCAGACAGCCCCCTACGCCCGCAAACGCGCGTTCGCCGGATCCCATAACGGGGCATCGGGCGCAACCGTCGCAGCACGGCGCTCGCCGAATATCTCGACCTCCAGCCGCGTTCCCGGCACCGCCAGATCCGGTCGGATCATCGCCAAGGCGACCGACGCGCCGACGCGGTAGCCCCAGGCACCGCTGGTGGTCTCTCCCACCACGGCGTCCCCGTCCCAAACGGTCGACATATAAGGCGCATCGCACGGGCCGGGGTCATCCAACGTCAGGATCGCAAAGCGTTTCGCCGCGCCCGTCCGGCGCTCGGCCTCCAAGGCGGACTTGCCGGGAAAGTCTGATTTGTCCCAATCGACAAAGCGGTCCAGCCCGGCCTCGAGCAAAGTGTAGTCGGTGGACAGATCGCCCTTCCACGCGCGATAGCCCTTCTCGATGCGCAGGGCATTCAGGGCATACATGCCAAAGGGCTTGGCACCGGCGGCGACAACGGCGTCCCAGATCGTCGGAGCATCGGCCACCGCGCAATGCAGCTCCCAGCCAAGCTCGCCGGCGAAGGAAACGCGAAGCAGAGAACAGTCGACACCGGCGACGCGCGCCTGCTCCTGAACGGACAGCCACGGCAGCGCCAGATCGGCGTCCGTGAGGGGGGCCAGTATCTCACGGGCCTTCGGGCCGGTGACAAGCAAGCACTCGGCCGCCTTGGAGTGATCGGTGACGGTGACACCCTCGGGGGCCTGCCGCGAAAGATGCTCGGCATCGTGCCATTGGGCCGCGGCAGCGGTGATGAGACCCACCTTGTCGGGGCCATGAACCATCACCGACATCTCGGTGACGATACGGCCGCGGCTGTCGGGGAAATAGGCCAGACCGATACGGCCCTCGCGGGGCAGGCGGCTGGCGGTCAGGCTATCGACGAAATCGCGGGCGCCGGGGCCCTCGACCAAGAGGCGGGTGAAGCCGGAGATCGGCAGGACACCGCAGGCATCGCGAACCGCCTCGCACTCCTCCTTGATACGAACGGCCCAAGGACCGGCGCGGTCCCATGTCTGGGTGGCGGCCTCCGAGGTGTCGTCGCCGGGCTTGGCAAACCAGTTGGCGCGCTCCCAGCCGCCGTAGGCACCCATAGCGGCGCCGGCCTCGAGCAAACGGTCGTGCAGGCTAGAGACCTTGCGATCACGGCCGGCCGGCCACTCGTGATGCGGGAAATGCATCGCATATTCATGGCCGTAAACCTCGACGGCCTTGGCGTTGCAATAGTCCTGATCGGTGTAATCGGTAAACCGGCGGGGATCGACGGCCCACATGTCCCACTCGGTCTGGCCCTCGGTCACCCACTCGGCCAAGACCTTGCCCGCGCCACCGCCTTGGGTGATGCCAAAGGTAAAGACACAGGCTTCATAGGCATTGGGAACACCGGGCATCGGGCCGATCAGCGGCAGGCCGTCCGGGGCATAGGGGATCGGGCCGTTGATGACACGGCCGACACCGGATTGGCCAAGCAGCGGGACGCGGGCCATGGCGTCCTCGATATACCACTCGAGACGCTCCAGATCGTCGGGATAAAGCTGAAAGCTGAAATCCTCCGGCATCGGGTCGTCCGGGGTCATCCAGTGGCCCTTGCAGTTGCGCTCATAGGGTCCGAGGTTCAGGCCGTATTTCTCCTGACGCAGATAGTAGGAGCTATCGACATCGCGCAGGAGCGGGAGCTTGCCGTGCTCCTTGCTCCATGCCTCCAGTTCGGGGACGGGCTCGGTCAGGAAATACTGATGGCTCATGACGGCCATCGGAACGGTGCGGCCGCCATAGGGCTTGAACCACTCGCCCACGCGCTGGGCATAGTAGCCGGCCGCATTCACGACCTTCTCGCAGCGAATATCGCCCTTGTCGGTATGAACGATCCACTCACCCCCCTCGCGAGAGACGCCCGTGGCGGGGCAAAAACGCTCGATGCGGGCGCCCATCTGACGGGCCCCCTTGGCGAGGGCCTGTGTCAACTGGGCGGGGTCGATGTCTCCGTCGTCCGGGTCGTACAGAGCACCGGCCAGATCATGGGTCTCGATGAACGGATAGCGATCCTTGAGGTCGGAGACCTGCATCATCTCGAGGCTCAGACCCTGATAGCGGCCCATGCCTCTGGCGCGCTCGAATTCCTGAACGCGCTCCTTGGTATGGCCAAGGCGGATCGAGCCGGTGACATGATAGTTCATCGGGTAATCGACCTCGTCGGCCAGTCCACGATACAGGCCCAGCGAATAACGCTGCATGTTCATGACTGCCCAAGAGGTGCTGAACGAAGGGCAGTTGCCAGCCGCATGCCACGTAGAACCGGCGGTCAGCTCGTTCTTCTCGAGCAGAACGCAATCGGTCCAACCGGCCTTGGCGAGATGATAGAGGGCAGAGACGCCGACGACGCCGCCACCGATGATGACCACGCGGGCGGTTGTGGGGAAATCAGCCATTCTCTAGTGCCTCCTGCGGAAGACTGTCAGTTATGTCGTAGTAGTCGCCCTTGTCGGCGACAAAGATATGGCGCTCCAGGCGCAGCCCGGTTGGGGCCTCGAGCGCGCCCAAAGCGACAGCGATCTCGTCCTCGGCATGGGCTTTCCAGAACAGCGACGATCCGCAAACCGGGCAAAAACCGCGCTTGGCCGCCGGGCTGGACTCGTACCACCGCACTTCGCCCTCGATCGTCAGCCCGTCCAAAGGCACATTGACAGACGCCCAGAAATGGCCGGACATCTTACGGCACTGGCCACAATGGCAGGCAGCCGGATCACGGACCGGGACACCGGTGACAAAGCTGACCGCGCCGCATGAACAGGTTCCTCTCAATGCGGGCACTCCTAATACACCGGGGGCGCGATGACCCAGATCACAACGCAGGGAACATCATGCGGGTTGATCCAGCGAAAGTGCTCGCCGCGAATACGAAAACTGTCGCCCGGCGACAGATGGAAATAGTCGCCCTCGATCCACAGGACCAATCTACCCGACACCACATAGCCGACCTCCTGGGTCGGGCGCGAAACTGGCTCGGTGATCTTGGCGTGGGGCTGAAAGACGGAATGAAGAACCTCGAAGTCGTCCGTCAGATCGGGAGAGAGCAGCTCCTCGACCAAGCCCGCCTCACGACTACCGATCGGACGACGGGCGCCAGCACGGACGATCAGACCCTCCTCCTCCGGAGGAGCCTTGGCACGGAACAGGCTCGACACCGAAACGTCCAGGGCGGCGGCAATCTGTCGAAGATCCGTCACGCTGGGCTGGGACATATCCCGCTCCACCTGGCTGAGCCAGCCGACCGAGCGGCCCAACTCATCGGCCAGCGCCTGCAAGGTCAGTCCGCGCGACCGTCGCAGCGACCGCAGGTCCGCCCCCAATGTCCGGGCCTCGGGTGGGATCTCATGGCGCATGGCGACTCGCGTGCAAAAGGGCTTCTTGCGCAACCCTTCCACAGCTTCGTGAAATTTCAAAGGCAATTTTCACGCCCTTTCATCTTGGCCAAGAAAACTCCCCCCGGAGGGCCGCTATACCAAAGGCTCCACCATTGATGATCCGGGCCGCCTAGACGATAGGGCAGAGGGGGCTGTCTGCCCCCGCCCTTCGGGCCCCCCGAGGATATTTCAGACCCAAAGAAGGCATGGCGATTGCAGCCCGACGGATCGCCGCAAACATGACACGATGTCATCATGCTCCCGCCCGGTTTGTCCCCGAAAACAGGGGCGTAGCTGCATAGCTTCTCTCGGCGTCGCGTGACAAAGCCCCCACCCAGTAGCGCGACGTCGAGATTTACGCCCCCAAACGACGTTGCATCTGAGCCGCACGGCGATAGTGTGCGTCCAAGCACTTGAGGGAGGCGATTATGCGCGATTTTCAACGTCCGGGCCGGTCTGTCGCCTATGCGACCAACGGCATGTGCGCGACGTCTCATCCATTGGCAGCCAAGGTCGCGGTGCAACTTCTCGAAGCGGGTGGCAATGCCGTGGACGCGGCCATTGCCGGGGCGGTTCTGCTGGGCCAATGCGAACCGGCGATGACCGGCATTGGCGGTGATCTGTTCGCCCTGATCAGTCCGCCCGGCGGCGAGGTTGTCGCCTTGAACGGATCCGGCCGTGCGCCTGCCGGACTAAGCGCCGCGGCCATGCGGGACGCGGGTCACGCCACGGTGCCGCTGGACGGGCCGGAGGCGGTCACCCTGCCGGGGGCGGTGGATGCCTTCTGCCGGATGTCGGCGGATTGGGGCAAGATCGGGCTGAGGGCCAGCCTCGCCCCCGCGATCCACTACGCCGAGGCGGGCATCCCCGTCGCCCCTCGGGCGGCGCTTGACTGGGCGATGCACCAAGACAAGCTCAAGGGGGCCGCCCGCCGGCACTTCCTAATCGACGACTCCGCCCCGCGCGCCGGGCAGATATTTCGTGCGCCGCAGCTGGCCGAGGTGTTGCGGCGGATCGCGACGGAGGGACGGGACGGGTTCTACGCCGGAGAGGTCGCCGAGGACATGGCCTCGAGCCTTCAGGCGCTCGGCGGCACCCACAGCCTTCAGGACTATGAGGACACCAGAAGCGACTATGGCAAGCCGATCTCGGGAACCTACGCCGGGGTCGACCTGCTCGAGCATCCGCCGAACGGTGTCGGGGCCATGGCGATCCTGATGCTCAACATGCTGAGCCATTTCGATCTGTCGGAGATGGACCCCTTCGGCACCGAACGGGCGCATCTGGAGGCCGAGGTCGCCAAGCTCGGCTTCGATGCTCGCAACCGGTTCATCGCCGATCCCGACCACGTCTCCCGGCTGGAGCACATGCTGGCCCCGGAAACGGCGGCGGAACTGGCCAAGCTGATCTCGATGAAAAAGGCGCTGCCTTTCCCCGCGCCGCTCGCGGAAGCGGTGCACAAGGAAACCGTCTACCTCACCGTCGTCGACAAGGACCGGATGGCGGTTTCGCTGATCTACTCGGTGTTCAAGGACTTCGGTACCGGGCTCGCCTCCGAGAAATTCGGGATCCCATTCCACAACCGGGGGGCGGGATTCACCCTCGAGGCAGGGCACCCGAACGAGGCCGGGCCGGGCAAGCGGCCGATGCACACGATCCTTCCCGGAATGCTGCGCGAGAACGGGCGGATCTTTGGCTCGTTCGGGGTGATGGGCGGCGGCTATCAGCCCATCGGCCACGCCCGGTTCCTGACGAACATGCGCGATTTCGGCATGGACGTGCAGGAGGCGATCGACGGTCCACGCTGCTTCTTCGAGAACGGCAAGCTGCTGGTGGAGCGGGGCTATGCGCCCGAAGTGCATCAGGGACTGGCCGATCTGGGGCACGACGTGGTGGTGCCGCCGCGGCCCATCGGCGGGGCGCAGGCGATCCTCATCGGCGAAGACGGTGTGCTCAGCGCCGGGTCAGACCCCCGCAAGGACGGCATGGCACTGGGCTATTGACCGCCAAGTCAGGGTTGGCGGTCAACCGTCGGCCGTTGCGGGACCTCGGGGCAATCCGATGTGCGGAGTTTGGCTGCCCCCTTCGCCATGAGGCTAGGGGCAGGCGATATCGGCCGTGCCGTGCGCCACCTTCCCGCTCTCTCCGGCAGGAGTCGCCAGAATCGGGCGGCGGGATCCTACAGGCCGGTGCTTAACGTTTCGCAAATGAGAAGCGCCGTCCTGTCACGGCGGCCGATTCTGCCTGCGCCGATAACGACACCGACGCCATACCGACGTCGGACCGACGGCAAACCGCAGCCCGATTTCTCGCGGTGGAGCGTGTTAACGAATCAGGTGAAATGGTGCGGCTATCTGCTCGGCAGCGGTCAGTTCAACTGAACCTGAAGCGGATAATGTCCATCCTCGAACGGACCGAAGAGATCTTCGAGATCGGGATGTTCGACGGGTCTGCCGGAATAGTCGGCAATCAGATTTTGTTCTGAAACATAAGCCACATAGTAGCTTTGATCGTTCTCGGCGAGCAGGTGATAGAATGGCTGATCCTTCTGGGGGCGGCTCTCCTCCGGGATCGCCTCGTACCATTCCTCAGTGTTCGAAAACATCGCGTCCACGTCGAAAACCACGCCCCTGAAGGGGTGTTTACGGTGCCGGACAATCTGGCCCAGGTGGTATTTGGCGCGCGTTTTTAACATATCATCCTTTGCCCCTCCTTCGTTCATACGCCCTTAAACCTATAAAAGTCTATGGGTTAGGGCCGGCAAATGCAGAAACAGTCTGTGCATCCCCGCTCATTTCCGGCGATCGGCGGTTTACCGACATCACGCGAATTCTAGCGCACATGCTCGGCTTGCCCGTTCACAGAGCGGCCAAAAAACGCTATGGTCGAAAAAAACAAAATAGAGCGAGAGGCAGATGAGCAGACTCTTTCGCGCGATGGTTCTTTTGGCCTTGTTGGCCGGTTGTGGCAGCCGAGACTACCAGGCGCCCCGAGAACTGGATAACGCGTGCAGTATAGTGGCTGAACGGCCGAATTATCTTCGGGCGTTTCGCGCAACCGAGCGGAAATGGGGCGTTCCCGTAAACGTCCAAATGGCGATTATTTACCAAGAGAGCAAATTTATTGGAAACGCCCGTCCGCCGCACCAATATGCGCTCGGTGTGATCCCGATCGGACGGCAGTCATCCGCCTACGGCTATTCGCAAGCTCTGGATGGCACGTGGGACGAATATGTCGAGGACGTCGGTGGCCGCCGGTCTCGCCGTGATGATATCCGCGACGCGACCGATTTCATGGGATGGTATATGACCCAGACCCGTGACCAGTTGGGCATTCCGCTTTCCGATACCCGCAACCAGTACCTTGCCTACCACGAAGGCCGGACAGGGTATCGGCGGGGGAGCTACAATTCAAAGGCTTGGCTGGTTCGGATCGCTGGTGAACTGGAATCGCGGGCTGCGCTCTATCAGGCGCAGTTGGTGAGCTGCGGCAGGGCCTGAGCCAAATACCAGTTGGGCTTTGTCGGACAAAAACGAAAGGAGCCGCAGTCAACCTGCGGCTCCGCCAAGATCAGTCGGTCGATTGTTGAGATCAGTTCCCGAATGACTGCTCGGCTGCTTGGATATTGAACAGAATATCGTTCAGTGATCCGCCGCGCTGCAGATCATTCAGGATAACCGTAGTTTGCTGACCGGTATCGTCTGTCACAATCCATTGGCGCAATTCGACGGGGTTGGCCGTGTAGACCATCTGGATAGATCCATACTCCGGCCTGTCGGGGTCTTGCGCCGTGATCGTCGTCGTCGTGCCGTCAGAGGTGTGACCAGTGACCATACGCGCCCGTGTCAGATCCACGTCGCGCGCCAGAATGATCGACAGAGGGGTCTGGTTGAGCGGATAGCGATCGGGGCCTGCATTGGATCGCGGATCAAATATCGCCACCGAACCACCGCCCGCGATCACAAGGCTGTTCTCCGGTGGATCGTATTCGAACCGAATGCGACCGGGGCGCTTGATATAGATCTGGCCGGTCGAGATCGTCCCGCCGCCATTGATCTGAGTAAAGCCACCCGTCGCGGTTTGAAGGCGGTTCAGGTATGTCGAAACCTCGGCAAGTGAAAGCTGCTGGGCCATTGCGGGGCCAGCCAGCGCCAAGGACAGGGCGAAAGGCGCAAGGAGCGCGGTGCGTCGTGTGATATTGGTCATGGTCACTACCTAATCCTACCGCAGGGCAAATGCACCCTGCATCGTCGTAGAATATCTGGGCCATTGCCCCCCGTTATTCCATATCACGGCCATATTAATCGCCTGTCAGGCAATAACCGGCTGATCCTGCAGGCCTAGCAGCCGCGGTTGCCATCGCCGTCAGCGAAATCCACGACCAGATACTCAGGCTGCGCTCTGCCACCACAGAGCAAGACCAGAACCTGAAGGGGGCTGCCACCGGTAATGATCCGCGCAATCAGGGGATCGGTGTCTCCTCGGGCATAGAGCTGCGGGATTTGGGCACGCAATGAACGATCCCCAAAAAACGGGTCGATCTCGTCGGATGGATCGCGCTTGCCAAACCGGTGCACATTGGCCCGATCCTGCTGCAGAATCGCACCCAGATCGGTCAGCCGGGTACCGGATGAATTGAACATGTCACGCTGACTGATCTCGGCGTAGTAGGCTTCGATGACGGATTGGGCTTGGCTCGTCGCGGGAACGGCAATCGCAATAGCGGCAGCAAGGGCTAGAATACGCATCGGTCAATCTCCATGGCAGAATATCCGCCCACGGTAATCAACCGAATCGCATTCTTCCAAGCCCCATTTGTCTCTGTCAGTGCACCTCTGGCACGAGGATCTCGCGTTTTCCAACATGGTTGGCAGATGAGACGACGCCTTCGTCTTCCATCTGTTCGACCAGTCGGGCGGCCTTGTTATAGCCGATCGCCAGTTTGCGCTGGATGTAGGAGGTCGAGCACTTGCGGTCCTTGGCCACGATCTGCACGGCCATATCGTAAAGCGCATTCTCTCCGTCATCGCTGGAACCGAGGCCGAGGACTGCGTCGATGCTCGACTCGGTCGCCTCGTCAGGACCGTCCACCACGCCGGACATGTATTCCGGCGGACCAAAGCCCTTGAGGTGATTGACGATCTCTTCGACTTCCTCATCCGAACAGAACGGTCCGTGGATACGGCTGATCTTGCCGCCGCCAGCCATATAGAGCATGTCACCCATGCCCAAGAGCTGCTCGGCCCCCATCTCGCCCAGAATGGTGCGGCTGTCGATCTTCGAGGTCACCTGGAACGAGATCCGGGTGGGGAAGTTTGCCTTGATCGTGCCGGTGATCACGTCCACCGACGGACGCTGAGTGGCCATGATCAGATGGATCCCCGACGCCCGAGCCATCTGTGCAAGGCGCTGGATGCACGCCTCGATCTCTTTGCCGGCCACCATCATCAGATCGGCCATCTCGTCCACGATCACGACGATGAACGGCAGAACCTCTGGCGTAATCGTCTCGGTCTCGAAGATCGGATCGCCGGTCTCCTCGTCAAAGCCTGTCTGGATCGTGCGGTCGAAGGTTTCGCCCTTGGACAGCGCCTCGCGCACCCGACCATTGTAGCCGTCGATGTTGCGCACGCCCATCTTGGACATCTTGCGATAGCGTTCCTCCATCTCGCCCACGACCCATTTCAAGGCCACGACGGCCTTTTTGGGATCGGTCACCACCGGTGACAGAAGATGCGGGATGCCGTCATAGACACTGAGTTCCAGCATCTTGGGGTCGATCATGATCAACCGGCATTCCTCTGGAGTCAGCTTGTAGAGCAGCGACAGGATCATCGTGTTGATGGCCACGGACTTACCCGAACCGGTCGTCCCTGCGATCAACAGGTGAGGCATCTTGGCGAGGTTGGCGATGATCGGCTCACCACCAATATCCTTGCCCAGAGCCAGAGGTAGGCGCATCTGGCTGTCACCGAAATCGCGGGCGGCGAGGATTTCGCGCAGAACGACCATCTCGCGCTTCTCATTGGGCAATTCGATACCGATGACGCTGCGCCCCGGCACGGTCGAAACACGCGCGGACAGGGCGGACATGGACCGCGCGATATCGTCCGACAGACCAATGACCCGGCTGGCCTTGAGACCCGGTGCCGGCTCAAGCTCATACATCGTGACCACCGGGCCCGGACGAACGGACACGATTTCGCCTTTGACGCCATAGTCGTCGAGAACGCTTTCCAGCATCCGGGCATTCTCTTCCAAGGCCTCATCACTCAGGTGATGACGCTCGACTTCGGACGGATTGGTCAGCAGGCTCAACGGCGGTTGCTCGTAGTCTGAGAATTTCTCTTCCAGCGGAAGGGCGGGCTGCGCTTCGGCCTTGGCACGGGTTGAAGGCTGGATAGTGCGCTTGGCCGAATGCTGAACGACAGCTTTGCGCGGCTCTGCCGGACGGGGTGCAGAAACGGGTGCCACTCGCGGAGTGTGCGGCGTGTTGTCGGCCGAAACAGACCAGTCGTTGTCATCTTCTATGAACATGTTGTCCGTCGAAAGGTCGGCGTCATCCTCTTCGATCAAATCCGGCGAAGGCGGCAGCGCAGTCCGGACCGAGGAAATCGTCGGGGCCGTGAGAGGAGGTTCGGCGGGCGGCTTGGGGCCAAGGTCAAGCACTAGGGGTTTGGGGCCCTGGCGTCGCTCTACCTGTGGCTCCACGCGCACGGGAGCGGCCCCGCGTGAGCGGTTGCGGATCGCGTCCGATATCCGGGCCTTGATGCGATCGCCGTCCATCGGCTCGGTCTCACCTGCCCAAGCGTCGCTTTCGATCAACTCGGGTTCAGGCATGGTGTTGGGGACGGGCTCGGACCGCTTCAACAGCGATGGCATACGAGCAAGGAAGCCGCTGGGCTGCGGTTCCGCGGCGCGGGCAGGCGCGACAAGGGGCGCTGCGCCGGCCGCCGGCGGCATCCGGCGAGGTGCGGCGGTGGGACGGGCTTCGGTGGCCGGCTCGCGGCGCACTGTGGTGACTTGTGGTGCCGAAGCCGGCATCGCGCGGCCGGTCGGCATGGCGGGGTTCGCGCGAACTACGGCGGCAGCGCGCTCGGAGGGGCTTTGGACCTGCGGCGCAGGAATCGCTCTTTCGGCCGCCATTTCGGCTTCGAGCATCTCGCGCTCGGCCCGCGACACTTCGCGCCGGTTCTCGATCTCCGACTGAACACGGCTCTGAACGCCGTGAGCGGCCTTGAGAGACGCTTGAGCGCCCTGCCCGAGCACCTTCAGGATAAGATCATACGCGACAACCAGCCCAAAGACGAAGCGCTTCCAAAGCTGGCCGATTTCTTGCTTGGTGAAGCCCAACACATATGCTGCCAGCGCCAAAGTAGCGACGAACGCGGCCAAGGAAAGAAGCTTCACTCCGACGGCTGCCCCTAGGGGTAGAATGGTCAGCAACACGCTCAGAACCGTGTCGCCAAACAGGCCACCCATGCCGAAGCTGTGCGGCCAACCGGCCGGCGGGGAAAGCGTTGCGGCGTAGACGGCACCCACGGCTATGGCGATCGGCGCGAACACGACGCGCCCCATAGCCCGATCCGTTCCGGAATGAGCCGCGAGGCGGAGACCCCATACGCAAAGTGTCACGGCAATGCCCCAGGTCGCCATTCCACCAATCATGAAAAGCGGCTGAGCGAGCGACGCGCCAAACCGACCGAGCCAATTCTTGACCGGTGCGTCAGAGGCCAGCATCCAGTTGGGATCGTCGGGAGAATAGCTGCCAATCATCATGGCGGCCAAGACGCCGAGAACGATCAGCCCGATGCCCAGAAGTTCTTTGCTCCGTTTTTCGAGCACGGCTTGCGTCGTGCTGTCCAAGAGCGGATCCCGACCTCGTGTCTGATATGCCATCTCGTCCCTCGCCTCTTAGTCGTACAAGCAGTCGCGAAGCTGCGAGAGCCCGCGCTGCACCGTTTGTGTCGGGGCCACCATCGCGACCCGAATATATCCTGCGCCGGGGTTTCCCTCGGCGGTATCGCGGCTGAGATACGCACCGGGCAGCACCCTAACGCCAGTCTCTTGCCAGAGTTTGAGCGCAGCCTGCTCTCCGTCCTGCACCGGCAGCCACAGAAAAAATCCGGCAGGGGGCGCGACATAGCCCGGCACATCACCCAGAATCTGATCTGCGACCTGATATTTCTGCTGATAAAGCGCGCGGCTCTCGTCGACATGCGCCTCGTCGGCCCAGACCTTTTCGGCAACCCGTTGCAACGGCAGCGGCAGAGGTGCGCCTGCGTAGGCCCTGAGTTGACGGATACGCGCGATGCTCTTTGGACCGCCCGCTACAAATCCGGACCGCAGACCCGGCAGGTTGGACCGCTTTGACAAGGAATGAAAGATCAGAACACGCTCGGGGTCTGCTCCCATTTCTTTGGCGATTTGCAGCGCCCCCACCGGTGCAGCGTCCCGCCACACTTCGGAATAGCACTCGTCCGCGAGAATCCGGAAATCGTGCTTCTCGGCAAGCGCGATCAGGCTGCGCCAATATTCCGCAGAAGCGACGGCCCCCTGCGGGTTTGCCGGCGAACAGATATAGGCCAACGCGGTCCGATCCAGAATGGCATCTGGAAGGCTCGCGAAATCAGGCAAATGGCCGGTTTCGGCGGTCGCACTTACATAGACGGGCTCGGCATTCACCGACAGGGCAGCGACGGCATAGACCTGATAGAACGGGTTCGGCGTGAGGATCACCGGACGACCGTTCTTGTCCTCGGGGCAAAGCGCCATCGCGGCGTTGTAGAGCCCCTCGCGCGTGCCATTCAGCACCATGATCTGATCGTCATTCAGCGACACGTCATAGCGGCGACCAACCCAAGCCGCGATCGCCTCAAGCAGCTCGGGCGAGCCGTCGTTCGGCGGGTATTTGGCAAACTCGTGCGTGTGCGCGGCGAGCACGTCCTGCACCCATTCCGGGAAGGCGTGCTGAGGCTCTCCGATGGTCATGGCAATTGGATCGCCGCCCGGGGTGTGGGCGTCGAGCAAAGTCCGCAAACGCGGGAACGCATAGGCCGGTAGGTCCGAAAACCGCTCGGGAAACACCATTGCTGCCTCAATCATCGGGATCATTGTCGCCCCGTTTCAATCAAACTAGCCGCTGCTGCCCTTCGATGTCCAGAAAAACGACACAATTTCCGGGGCCTGAGACTCCGCTTTGTGGCTTTTAGGTCAAGACCGCCTCTGCCGCCGCCCCAAGCTGCAACAATCGCTCTTCTTCACCGGGCAATGCGTTGAACAAAATACCACATGACGGTGTGCCGGTAGGCAGGCTTAGCCCACAGAGCCCCATCAGGTTGCCGATGCGTGTATTGCGTAACGCATTGAGATTACTGGAAACGTAATAGGCATCATCCGATGTGATCCGCTCCACCTTCGGTGGCATGTTTGGGGCCGTCGGGCAGATTACCGCATCATAGCCCTGCGTCGCCTCGGCCCATTTCACCCTCAGCGCCCTGAGCTTGGTCCACGCAGCGATGAAATCCGTGGCCATGACAGAGCCACCAGCACTGACCCGCTCTCGGATATGATAGAACATCTTGTCCGGCGCAGCCTCGACATAGGGCTTCCAGTAGGCATAGGCCTCGGCCGGATAAACCGTCGCGGTCAACTCAAACGCCTTCTTCAGAAACTGGATTTCGGCGCGTTCGACCACAGCCCCGGCAGCGATCAGTTTGGCCACTGCGGCCTCGAACGCGGCGGCGGGGGCGTCCTCGAGGTCCTCCATGCCGACGGTTTCGACAACCAGGAGCCGTTTGCCCTTTAACGTCGCGCCGGTCAGCGACGTGGGTGGGCCGCCCAAGACCTCGAAGGTCAGCGCCGCATCCTCAACGGTGCGGCACAGCGGTCCGATTGTGTCGAAGGAGGCGCAAAGCGGAACGACCCCGTCCAAAGGCAATGCGCCGTGGGTCGGCTTGAACCCGACGAGATCATTCCAGGCCGACGGAAGCCGAACCGATCCCCCCGTGTCCGATCCAATGCCGACGGGGGCCAGCCCAAAGGCCACGGAAGCGGCCGCACCGGAGGACGACCCGCCCGGCACCGCGTCGGGATCGTTCACGCAGGGCGGCGTTTCGGTCACTGGATTATACCCAAGACCCGAGAATGCAATCTCGGACATATGGGTCTTGCCCAAGCAGACCATACCCATCGCAGTGGCGGTTGCCAGAACCGCTGCATCCGCATCGGGAATGCGCCCCGCCAGCAGTGCGGTGCCGGCCTCTGTTGCCACGCCTGCGGAATCGAACAAGTCCTTCCAACTGGCCGGAACGCCATCCAGAGGGCTCAATCGCTGCCCCGATTTGGCACGAGCAGCGGCAGCGGCGGCTTCGGTCATCGCGCGCTCCGGCGTGAGGCGCGCATATATCCTGCTCTTCAGCGGATGGGCCCCGATCGCGTCGAGATAGGTCTTGCACAGCTCAACCGGGTCAATCTGACCAGCCTCGATCCCGCGGCCTAGCTCTGCGGCGCTCATGGTTAGCCAATCGCCCATTTCTGTGTCCCCCACTGATGTTTCACAACTGGTAGCGGCCCACAGCCGCATGGACAATCCCGGACAGAGACGCATATGTCGGGCTATGAGAAATGACAGCGATATCCTGATCGTCGGCGGCGGGTTGAATGGCCCGGTCTTGGCCTTGGCTTTGGCCCGGGCCGGTTTCGGCGTGACCGTGATCGACTCCACGTCGCGGGATACACGAGCGGCACCGGACTTCGACGGACGATCCTATGCTCTTGCCTTGGCATCGTGTCGGTTGCTCCGCGCACTCGGGCTTTGGGACAAACTTGCGCCGCACGCAGAGCCGATGCTGGAGATCAAGGTTACAGATGGACGCGCCGGCGAGGGGCCGTCGCCTTGGATGCTCCATTTTGATCACGCCGAGATCGAAGAAGGGCCGATGGGCCACATGGTCGAGGATCGGCATCTTCGTGCAGCCTTGCTGGATGCGATGGACGCCTCCCCCGCGATCACCCATTTGGCAGGCGAAACCGTGGTGACGCAGGACGTTGCGGGGCCGCGCGTCTTGCTGAGTTTGGCCTCGGGCCAGCAAGTCAAAGGCAGCTTGCTTGTCGGTGCCGATGGCCGCGGCAGCGGGACAGCCGAGCGGGCCGGGATCGGGCGCACCGGCTGGGGCTATGACCAGACCGCAATTGTCTGTGCCGTGGCACACGAAAAACCGCATGGCGGCATTGCCCACCAGTTCTTCATGCCGTCCGGCCCCTTGGCGATTCTGCCGCTGACGGAAAACCGCTGCTCCATCGTCTGGAGCGAGACTGACAGCCGCGCCGCCGAGATCATGGCATTGGATGACGCCGGGTTCCTTGATGCTTTGCGTCCCGCGTTTGGCAGCTTTTTGGGCGAGATCTCCCTGACCGGAGCACGATTCACCTATCCGCTTGGCCTGACGCTGGCCGACAGGTTCGTCGATGACCGACTCGCCCTCGTGGGAGATGCCGCACATGGGGTTCACCCGATTGCGGGCCAAGGACTGAATGCGGGTCTGCGCGACGTGGCGGCTTTGGTCGATGTGCTGACCGATGCGCGACGGCGCGGTGAGGATCCGGGGAGCGCAGCGGCGCTTGCCCGCTATCAGCAGTGGCGACGGTTCGACACGGCAAGCCTCGCGGTTGCGACGGATCTATTCAATCGGCTTTTTTCAAACGATAATCCGATCCTGCGGGCAGCGCGCGATCTGGGGATCGGCGCGGTGAATGCTACGCCGTCACTCCGCCGCACATTCATGAGAGAGGCCGCCGGCCTTACCGGAGATCTCCCACGTCTGATGAGAGGCTGACTACTGCATTCGACTGGCCGCCGGGCCTGTCAGCGGAGCAGCGTCATGTGTCGCGGTAACAGTCGGCGCCTTTACGTCGACCCATTGCGTTTCCTGCATCTGCCAAAAGCGCGGGTCGGCAAGCACGTGATCTGGCAGCAATTCCTTGCAAAAAACCTTGTGACGCTTGGTCGATACCGTCACCTTGCAGTTCATCCCGGTGGTGGGCAGCTTTCCTGACGCAAAATCAAACCGCAGTTGCGCCTCGCGTCGTGCGAGTTTGCGGATCTGAGCGCGGAGCGATGCGAGTTCGTCTGCCGGTGTCATTTTGAGAATCATCAACCGCTCCTTTTCCGGGTCCGTAACCAAAGCTGGATCACGGCCCCCTAAAGCGCGGTTAAGATCACTCTAGGCTTCGGGCCTCATCGGCGAGCATGACCGGGATTCCGCCGCGTATCGGATACGCCAGATTGGCCGACTTGCTGACCAACTCCTGCCGCGCGGCGTCATAGCTGAGTTGACCGTGGGACTGCGGGCAAATCAGTGCCTCAAGCATCTTTGGATCAAAAACCGGGCCGTCGCTCATTGCATGATCTCCTCGCTACTGCCGCCACGAAGGGCATATTCGATCAACGTGATCAAGGTCTCTCGCCGGGTGCTGAGTGATGGGGCTTCCAACAGGGCCTGTTTGTCCTCCGCGTCGAATGGGCAAAGCATCGAGAGCGAATTTATCAGAAGTTCGTCGTCCGCCTCCGAAAGAGACTCCCAATCGGTCGAAAGGCCCTGATCCTCGAAAAAGCGACCCAAAAGCGCCATGAAATCTAATCGATCAAAGGCGTTGTCACGCTCCGTCGGACCAAGATCACGCTCGAACCCCTGCCAGTTCACCTGACAGCGCCGATAGGGTTGAAATCCTTCGACCTCCTGAACGATCCGGAAGCGCGACATGCCCGAGAGGGTAATCATGTAGCGGCCGTCTTCTGTCTCGGAGAACGCAGTGACGCGACCGGCGCAACCGATGGTGTGGAGCCGCCCCGCCTCGCCGGGGGCGTCATACGGCTGAACCATCCCTATCAGCCGCTCGGGTGTCTTGAGCACATCCTCCAGCATCGCCAGATAGCGCGGCTCGAACAGGTGCAACGGCAACCGGGACCGGGGAAGCAACAGCGCCCCCGGCAACGGAAAGACTGGAACGAGATCTGGCAGGTCTTTGGTTTGTGTCATGCTCCGCAACCTAGCCCGTGCTCTAGGTCAGGCAAATATCATCGACGACAATTTGCGCCGTCCGTTCAATGCGATTGGATCGGTGGCCGTCAATGCGTCGAAGACCTTGAACAACTGGGTTTTGGCCGCCCCGTCGTTCCATTCCCGATCGCGCCGGAAGAGCTCGAGCAATTGATCGACACCTTCGGCCACTTGGCCGTTGGCGTGAAGCGCCGTGGCCAGATCGAACCGCGCGGCGTGGTCGTCTGGATCGGCTTCGACCTTCGCCTGCAGCTCTGCGACCGGCCCGGCATCGGCGGCCTCGCGAGCCAGCTGCAATTGCGCGTGCGCTGCGTCCAGTTCAGCGGACTTGGCGATGGATGCAGTGGCGCCGTTCAGAACGGCCTCGGCCTGATCGAGATCACCCAGCGCGATGTATGACCGCACGAGGCCGGAATAGGCCGGAGCGTTCTCCGGCTCCTCCTGTAGCACGGCGGCAAAGGTCTCTGCCGCGCCGGCCACGTCGCCCTCGGCCAACATCGTCTCGGCGGCCTCGACGGCGGCGGACAGACCTTCGTCTTCCTCGCCGGCAAGGGCGGCGATCTTGGTGACGAATTCGTCTACCTGGCTTGCAGGCAATGCGCCCTGAAATCCATCAACCGGTTGCCCTTGCCAGAAGGCGTAGACCGTCGGGATGGATTGCACGCGCAGTTGCCCGGCATAGACTTGGTTGGCATCGACGTCGATCTTGACGAGTTTGACCTTGCCTTTGGCCTTGGTCACTGCCGCCTCGATGGCCGGGCCGAGCGTCTTGCACGGGCCGCACCAAGTGGCCCAGAAATCCACGATCACTGGCATTTTCTGCGACGCCTCGATGACATCCGTCATGAAGGTGGCATCGGTTCCGTCGATGATGGCTGCGTCGTCGGTGGTCGCGGCGGTGGGCTGGTCTCCGATCCCAAGCATGGGGCGTCTCCTGCGTTTAATGTTTGGCCTCTATATGTGCGCTGTGGCGGCGACCGCCAAGGGCAAAGCGCCATTGCACGGCACAGAATCCGGGATAGTCTGCTCAGAATCGGCAAGAGGAGGCCCGGATGACGCGAACTTTGATGTGCTTTGGCGACAGCAACACACACGGCACGCCGCCCATCGTCGAGAGGGGCGCACCCTATAGCCGTTATGACGACCAGACCCGTTGGCCATGTGTCGCACATCGTGCGCTAGGCTCCGATTGGACGCTGGTCGAGGAGGGCCTACCGGGGCGGACCGCCCGCTTTGCCGATCCGGTCATGGGCGCACATATGAATGGACAGATCGGCCTCGATATCGCGCTGAACAGCCATGGCCCGATAGACGTCATGACTCTCATGCTCGGCACGAACGACGTGAAGACGCGATTCTGCATCTCTCCCGAGAATGTGCTCGCCGGAATCGCCGGGTTGATCGACGTGGCGCTTGGCGAGGTCGCGCAAACCCGTCACGGAGGCTTCAAGGTCTTGCTGATGTGCCCACCGCCGGTCTTGGAAGAAGGACCGTTCGCCGGGGAGTTCTTCGGAGGTCGCGCCGCGTCAGAAGCCCTTCCACCGCTGTATCAGGCACTGGCCGAAGCACGAGGATGCGGCTTTCTGGATGCTGGAAAAATCATCCAGGTCAGCCCGATCGACGGCGTCCACTATGGCCCGGAGGCCCATGCCGCACTGGGCGCGGCTGTCGCCGAAGCGATCGCCGCTCTCTAGTTGCGGGATAGCGATCAGAGATCAAAGGTCGCGAAAACCGGGGCGTGATCGCTCGGCTGATCCCACCCCCGCGCATCCCGCAGGACACGGCTGGAGTGAGCCACCCCGGCAATATCCGACGTCGCCCAGACGTGATCCAGCCGGCGCCCCTTGTCGGCGTTCTGCCAATCAGGCGATCGATAGGACCACCAGCTGAACAAGGGGCCTTCCGGAATATCGGCGCGCGTCACGTCCACCCAATCGCCTGCCTCCTGCACAGCGGCAAGGTGGTCGACTTCGATCGGAGTGTGGCTGACAATCTTGAGCAATTGCTTGTGATTCCAGACATCGTCTTCGCGTGGTGCGATGTTCAGATCGCCGACGAGGATCGCCCGCTGAGGTTTCTCCGCGATGAAATGGTCGCGCATCTGGGTGAGGTAATCGAGCTTTTGACCAAATTTTTCATTTTTCTCGCGGTCAGGAATATCGCCACCGGCAGGTACATAGAAATTGTGGATGACGACGCCGTTTTCCAGCCGGGCCGCAACATGCCGCGCATGGCCCAGCGCGGCGAAATCGTGGGCGGCGACTTCGGTGAGCGGCTGCCGCGACAAGATGGCGACGCCGTTATACCCCTTTTGACCCCGCGCAACGATGTGGCCGTATCCAAGGGAGGCGAACTGCTCCAACGGGATCTTTTCGACCGGCGATTTGCATTCCTGCAGGCATAGGACATCGGGGGCTTCTTCCGACATCAGGCGGGCGACGAGCCCCTCTCTGAGACGAACGGAATTGATGTTCCATGTCGCAAGCGTAAAGGGCATCCGGCTATCCTGTTGCTACGTCTGTCTTCGCGCGCACACTATCGCCGGGGCGGCGCTTCGGCCAGCGCCAAACCACACGTTAAACGGACAACTGCCGCGCACCCGGCGCGGCAGTTGCGAAGCTATTCTACGTCGCGATCAGCGATTGATGTTGTAGGTGCCCACCGAACACACATTCACGCGGTCGGTCAGAACCTGGCCGTTGGTGAATTCCATCCGAACGTCGTAATTGCAATTGGTCACGTTCCGGATCGTCAGATCGAAGTATTGACCGTTGTTCAGAACCCTGCTGCCCAAGAGATCATTCTCCCAGCTGGAATTCGTCGTAGGTGAAGCGTGCAGACTGTATAGTGTCATGCCCGAGCGGTTGTTGACCCGGATGCTCTCGGTTGATTGCGCAAGTGCCGGAGCTGCAAGGACTGCGGCGGCTATAACTGCGGGAATAAATTTGGAAGTTCCGAACATGTGCTCTCTCCTCTGCTCATCGCAGAACAAATCGCCTGCGTGCAACGGAGCCTAGCGGCATGTTTTCGCTCAGGAAAGCCAAAAACTCTGACCAATTGGTATGGAATACCGGTCTTTGTGACGCTTGTATTAATTTCGTCACTACCCGGAAAAAGGCCCGACCCGAAAAAAGGCCCGGGTGCATCTAGGGGATGCCCCGGGCAAGTCCAACAGGGAGGTAGTGGCTTGACCCCGCCACCGAGGGCTCTTTGGAAACGAATTGATACACCTGACCAACCGCAACCGTATCCGTGTGAGCATCGCTGCCCGTCACGACAATATTAGGGCATTCTTGCCCAGATGCTCTGCCTAATTCAAGAATTTCCAGGCAGTATTGCAAAAGCGGCACATGGCACAATTGCTATACTTTTTGCGAAGGCTGGAACTTTCCCGAATTTTCAAAGCCTTGCCGAATTCAGGCGACCAAACGATAGCCGCCGGACTCTGTTACCAAAAGTCGAGCATTCGACGGATCGGGCTCGATTTTCTGGCGCAACCTATAGATGTGTGTCTCGAGGGTGTGAGTCGTTACGCCTGCATTGTACCCCCAAACCTCGTGCAGGAGGACGTCGCGCGGGACGATGCCTTCGGTCGAGCGATAGAGAAATTTCAAAATATTTGTCTCTTTCTCGGTCAACCGCACCTTTTTGTCGTCTTCGGTGATCAGCATCTTTTGCGCAGGCTTGAAGGTGTAGGGCCCAAGCTGGAAAACCGCGTCTTCGGATTGCTCGTGGGTGCGTAGTTGTGCCCGGATACGAGCCAGTAGAACCGGAAACTTGAAAGGTTTGGTGACGTAGTCGTTCGCCCCTGCATCAAGACCCAGGATGGTGTCGCTGTCGCTGTCGTGCCCGGTGAGCATCAGGACAGGGCATTTCACCCCGTGTTTGCGCATCACGCGGCAGAGTTCGCGCCCGTCGGTGTCGGGCAGGCCCACGTCGAGGATCACAAGGTCAAACAGACCGGCCTTGACCTTGGCCATCGCGTCGGCGCCGTCACCGGCCTCGAACACGTCGAAATCCTCGGTCATCACGAGTTGCTCGCTCAGCGCCTCGCGCAGGTCTTCGTCGTCGTCGACCAGCAGTATTTTCTTGAGTTGAGCCATAACAGCCTCCACTTTCATTTCATCACATCTGTGGCGTGTCGTGTGGATGGGCAAGCTATGCTGCAAAGGCTTCACGCCGTCGTGTGCAAGAGGCCACAAATGTTTCAATTCCTGACAGAGCCGGATATGACAACGCGACCTGATCCCGCCGAGGCCCCATGACTTTTGCACCCAACATGACGGAACGGCTTGCCCGCGCCCGCGCAGACCTTCGGATGGGCGTGCCTGTCGTGCTCTTGTCGGAGGGTCCGTCTGGTGCCGTGGTCATGGCAGCAGAGACGACAGACACCGCCCGCCTGACCGATCTGCGCCAGTTGGGCGGTGCACCTGTGCTGGCGATCACCTCGTGGCGGGCCGAAACCCTTCGTGCGCGGGCCTATGACGGCGATCTGGCGCGGGTGATCCTGCCGGCCGATGTAGGCCTTGCGTGGGTGCGCGGCATTGCCGATCCTGCCGACGATCTGTGTCAGCCGATGAAGGGCCCGCTGCGCACCGAGCGCGAGGGCGATGCGGACCTGCACCGTGCCGCGATTGCACTTGCCAAAGCGGCCCGCCTTTTGCCTGCGGCGCTGGTGCTGGAGGTGCCGGATGCGGCCGCGTTTGCGGCGCGAAACGATCTGACCAGCTTGCCGGCCTCGGCGGCTGTGAACACTGCGTTTTCGCCTTTGAACGAGGTGATTTCCGCCCGATTGCCGCTGGAGGTGTCTGAGGCTGGACGGCTGCATATCTTTCGCCCGGAGGATGGATCGGAGGAGCATTATGCCGTCGAGATCGGCTCGCCCGACCGGCAGGAGCCGGTGCTGTCGCGATTGCATTCGGCCTGTTTCACCGGCGATCTGCTGGGGTCGCTGAAATGCGATTGCGGGCCGCAGTTGCGCGGCGCCCTGGCGCAGATGGGGGCCGAGGGCGCGGGCGTGCTGCTTTACCTCAATCAAGAGGGTCGCGGCATCGGTTTGGCCAACAAGATGCGCGCCTATTCCCTTCAAGATCAGGGGTTTGACACGGTCGAGGCCAATCACCGCCTTGGCTTTGAGGACGACGAGCGCGACTTTCGGATCGGGGCGGCGATCTTGCAATCCATGGGCTTTTCCAAGGTCCGCCTGATGACGAACAATCCGGCCAAGGTGGCCCGGATGGAGAGCTGTCACCTGACGGTGACAGAGCGGGTGCCGCTCAAGGTGGGTGAGAACCGCCACAACCATCATTATCTGGCGACCAAGGCGGCGAAATCGGGCCATCTGCTGTAGGCGGTCGCCCGGTCAAGCCCCGCCCTGCGCACGGCGATTAACGTTTCCGAGAGCCCGAAAAAAGCCGATGCGGTATGCCGTCGGTCTGACGTCGGTATCCGGTCGGTGTCGGTCGGCGGGTATTTGTGCCCGGCCGGTTCGTTGACACAACGCACGGACCGGGCTTTGGAATGCAACGGTTGGGCGGCACCCGCCCGTCGGGGGGCGGCGACCTGCCGCCCCGGCGCGCGGCCTAGGCCATGTCGAATTCGAGCGCCTTGACCTGATTGAACTTGCCGGTTGCCCGCAGCTTGTCGAGCGTCTTTTCCGGCACCGCGTCGTCGACGTAGAGGATCGCGATGGCTTCACCGTTCTTGGCCGACCGGCCCAGCGTAAAGTTCGCGATGTTCACGTCGTTGTCGCCCATGGTTTGCCCCAACAGGCCGATGATCCCCGGCACGTCGTCGTTGGTGGTGTAGACCATGTGCTGACCGATCTCGGCATCGATGTTGATGCCCTTGATCTGGATGAACCGCGGCTTGCCGTCGGAGAAGACCGTGCCGGCGACCGACCGTTCCCTCTGGGCGGTGACGGCGGTGACCTTGATGTAGCCTTCGAAGGCGCCGGACTGATCCTGACGGGTGGTCGAGATCTTGATCCCGCGCTCCTTGGCGATGACCGGGGCGGAGACCATGTTCACGTCCGGGTTCACCTTGCGCATGATCCCGGCGATGACCGAGCAGTTCAGCGCCTGCAGGTTCATCCCCGACACCTGCCCGTCGTAGAGCACGTTGATCGCGGTGATCGGCTCGTCGGTCATTTGCCCGACGAAGTTGCCCAGATGACCGGCCAGCGCCACCCACGGCCCCATGACCTTGGCCTCTTCGGCAGAGATCGACGGCATGTTGATCGCGTTGGTCACGGCCCCGGTCAGCAGGTAGTCCGACATCTGTTCGGCCACTTGCAGCGCCACGTTTTCCTGCGCTTCGGTCGTTGCGGCCCCGAGATGCGGGGTGACGACGACGTTGGGCAGGTTGAAGAGCGGGCTTTCGGTGGCGGGCTCTTCGGCGAAGACGTCAAAGGCGGCCCCGGCGACGTGGCCGGATTTGATCGCGTCGGCCAAAGCCTCTTCGTCGACCAGACCGCCACGGGCGCAGTTGATGATCCGCACGCCGGGCTTGAGCTTGGCGATGTTTTCGCGCGACAGGATGTTGCGTGTCTGATCGGTCAGTGGCACGTGCATGGTGATGAAGTCGGCACGGGCGAGCAGCGCGTCCAGCTCCAGCTTTTCCACGCCCAGTTCGGTGGCCCGCTCTTCGGACAGGAAGGGGTCGTAGGCGACGACCTTCATCCGCAGCCCGCGGGCCCGGTCGATCACGATGGAGCCGATGTTGCCGGCCCCGATCACGCCCAGTGTCTTGCCGGTCAGTTCGACACCCATGAAGCGCGACTTTTCCCATTTACCGGCGTGGGTCGAGGCGTTCGCCTCGGGGATTTGCCGCGCCACGGCGAGCATCAGCGAAATCGCGTGCTCGGCGGTGGTGATCGAGTTGCCGAAGGGCGTGTTCATCACGATGATGCCCTTCTTCGACGCCGCCGGGATGTCGACGTTGTCGACCCCGATGCCGGCGCGGCCGATGACCTTGAGGTTGGTGGCCTCGGCGATCAGTTTCTCGGTGGCCTTGGTGGCCGACCGGATCGCCAGACCGTCGTAGTTGCCGATGATGGCGGCGAGCGCCTCCTTGTCCTTGCCAAGCTGGGGCTGGAAATCGACGTCGATCCCGCGATCGCGGAAGATTTGCACGGCGGCGTCGGAGAGCGCGTCGGAGATGAGAACTTTGGGCATGTCAGGTATCCTGTTGGAGGAAAGATGTGGGGGATCGGGGGCAGGTGTCCTGTCGGATGCCTGCCCGCCTTGGGGATATGTGCGAAGCGCGCCTTAGGCAGCTGTGGTCAGCGCGGCCAATTCGGCGTGGTAGGCCCATTCGAGCCACGGCAGCATGGCCGCCACGTCGGATTGCTCGACCGTTGCCCCGCACCAGATCCGCAGCCCTGCGGGCGCGTCCCGGTAGCCGCCGATGTCCAGTGCCACGCCTTCGCCTTCGAGCCGCTTGGCCACGGCTTTGGCAAAGGCCGCCCCGTCGGTGATGTCGGGGTTGGTGAACTGCAGGCAGACCGAGGTGTTCGACCGTGTCGCCGGATCGACCGCCAGATTGGCGATCCAGTCGCGGGTTTCGCAGAAATCCCAGACCGTTTGCGCATTGGCATCCGCCCGCGCCTTGATCGCGGTCAGCCCACCGATGCTTTTCGCCCAGTCGAGCGCCACGAGGTAATCCTCGACCGCGAGCATCGACGGCGTGTTGATCGTCTCGCCCTTGAAGATGCCTTCGATCAGCTTGCCGCCCTTGGTCAGCCGGAAGATTTTCGGCAGCGGCCGGTCGGGCGTGTAGCTTTCGAGCCGCTCGACGGCGCGGGGGCTGAGGATCAGCATTCCGTGTGCCGCTTCGCCGCCCATGACCTTCTGCCAGGAGAAGGTGACCACGTCGAGTTTGTCCCACGGCAAGTCCTGCGCGAAGGCCGCCGATGTGGCGTCGCAGATCGTCAGCCCGGCGCGATCCGCCGGGATCATGTCGCCATGCGCCATCCGCACACCGGAGGTGGTGCCGTTCCATGTGAACACCACGTCCCGGTCGTAATCGAGCGTCGTCATATCGACGATTTCGCCATACTCTGCCGTATGCACGCGGGCGTCGAGCTTGAGCTGCTTGACCGCGTCAGTCACCCAGCCTTGGCCGAAGCTTTCCCATGCGACCATCTCGACCGGGCGTTCGCCCAGCATCGACCACATCGCCATTTCGACGGCGCCGGTGTCCGAGGCCGGCACGATGCCGACGCGGTAGCCGTCCGGCACGCCGAGGATCTCGGCGGTCTGGTCGATGGCGGCCTTGAGTTTGGATTTGCCAACCGCTGCACGGTGAGACCGGCCCAAGGGGGCGTCGGAGAGAGCCTCGAGGCTCCATGTGGGGGGTTTGGCGCAAGGGCCCGAGGAGAAACGGGCATTGGCCGGGCGAGTGCCCGGAGTCGTCGTAGTCATATCTGCTATCCTTCCAGATAAGCGCCCTTCGTTGGGGAAGGGTGTCCCGCCGCCGCGTTTACAAAAGCGCGGCGTGGCTGGCAAGTGACAATATGACGACGATCGATCCGCTGATCGCACCCCACGGCGCAAAGCCTTGGGCGGCTGGCCTCTACATCCCCTGCGGATCGACCCGGAAGCCGTCCTCGGGCGGGTAAATCCGGGTCAGCCACTCCGGTCCCCCCTGCGCGACGTAGACGGCGGCGGCCAGGGGTGCCGCGGCGCACATCACCCCGAAATCCTCTGCGCTGAGCGATCCCCGCGCCCGCCCGGCCAGCACGATCTGCCCGAGGAACCGCCCCTGCCAGATCATTGGCGCATAGATCGCAGAGCCCATCCGGGCGGTCTTGAGGTATTGCTTGAAATTGCCCGCCTCCGCCTCGGTGTCGGGCAGGTGAAGCGGCGCGCCACTGGCCCGCACCCGCGCCGGATGCCCGCCGTCAATCGGGATCATCAGCCGGTTTTGCTCGGCCGGAAAGCCGAGGCTGGCGGTGAGCATGTGCCATTCCTGATCCGGTGCCACCAGAAACGCTCCGGCAACGAAGAACTGCGAGACCCCATCGGGCAGGTCGAACGCCCCTGTCCGCTGCCCGAGCTCGCCATGAAGCGGCGTGAGCAGCGCCCTCAGCGCATCCTCGGGGGAGGTTTCGGCGGTGGCGGCGGCACCGGCCCGTGCCAGCAAGTCTGAGGTCATTCCGGATCTTTCCTGAAGTTGGGTCGCCGCTTTTCGAGAAACGCACTGTAGCCTTCGCGGAATTCCGGCCCGGCGAAGGTCGCCTCGAAGACCGCCTGCAAGTCCGGCCGCAGGGACGGCTCGCTCAGTCCATTGCTGATCGCCTTGATGGCGCTGAGGGCCGAAGGGGCGAGGTTGGCCAGATGCTCGGCCAGTGCCGTGGCGTCCTCGTCGAGCCGGTCGATCAGCCCGATCCGGAGCGCCTCGGCGGCCGTCACCGCCCGCCCCGTGAGCAGCAGGTCCTTGGCCCGGGGCATCCCGACCTTTTCGATCAATTGCCATGTGTCCGACGGGCTGTAGGCCAGCCCCAGTTTGGCCGGTGTGATCGCAAACGTTGAGTCCGCCGAGGCGACCCGGAAATCGCAGGCCAGCGCCAGACCGCAGCCGCCGCCGTAGCAGACCCCCCGCACATCCGCGATGGTCGGGCAGGCCAGATCGCGCAGCCGGGCCTGTGCCGTCCGCACGTAGCCGTTGTAGGCGGCCGTCGCCTCCGGCGTGCCGTAGACCGTCTCGAATTCCGAGATGTCGGCCCCGGCGCAGAACGCCTTGTCGCCCGCCCCGGTGACGATCAGCACCCGCGTGCCGTCCTGCGCCAGCCGGTCGCAGATCTCTGGGATCACCGCCCACATGGCGGCGGTCATCGCATTGCGCCTGTCGGGCCGGTTCAGGATCAGCCGGGCGATGCTGCCCGGTTCGAGCATCAGCCCTTCGTCTGCGTATGTCTCGGTCATGGGCGTGTCCTTCATTGCGTGGCGCGTCGTTCCATCAGGCGTCGGCCCGCGACGGGGCCGTCTGCCCAAGGATCATATCCGCGGCCTTCTCGGCAATCATCATCGTCGGTGCGCTGGTATTCCCGCCGACAATCGTCGGCATCACAGAGGCATCGACGACGCGCAAGCCCTCGATCCCGCGCACCTTGAGGGCGCCATCGACGACAGAACCAGGATCCGCCCCCATCCGGCAGGTTCCGACGGGGTGAAAGATCGTGTTCGCCCCGGCCCGGACCCATGCGTCGATCGCGGCGTCGCTTTCCAGATCGGCGGGGGTGGGCGACAAGTCCTTGGCCTTGCGATCCACCAAAGGCGCGGTCTCGCCGATCTGCCGCGCCAGCCGCGTGCCGTCTCGCATACAGCGGATGTCGGCCTCGGCGGAGAGGTAGTTCGGGTCCATCACCGGTGCCGCCCCCGGATCGGCGGAGGCCAGTGTGATCGTGCCCCGGCTTTCGGGCCGCAGCTGGTAGAAGTTGATCAGGTAGCCGTGCCGCCCCTGCCCCTTGCGCGTGGTCTCGAGGCTGAGCCCCGGCACGAAGGTCATGTGGATATCGGGGATCTCCAGCTCGGGCCGAGTCTTCAGAAAGCCGCCCGCCTCCAGCGGAACGGCACTCGCCGGTCCGGTGCCGAAGAGGTAGGCGCGGGCAATGGCCAGCGCGGCCCGGTCGGGCCGGAACAGCCGAAACAGCGTCACCGGATCCTTGCAGGCATAGGTGAGGTAGACCCCGAGGTGGTCTTGGAGATTGCGCCCCACGTCGGGCGCGTCGTGGACCACTTCGATGCCGTGCCCGGCCAGTTCGGCCCCCGGCCCGACCCCCGACAGCATCAGCAGTTGCGGAGAATTGATCGCGCCACCGCAAAGGATGACCTCTCGCCGGGCGCTGACCTCGATGGTTTGACCGGCGCGCCGCAGCATCAACCCCGTCGCCCGTTTGTGCCGGATCACGATCCGGCGGACCTTGGTCTTGGTCAGAACGGCGAGGTTCTTGCGCGTCATGGCTGGGCGCAGAAAGGCGGTGGCGCTGCTTTCGCGGCGACCGTCGCGGGTGTTGAAATCGTAGAAGCCGAGCCCCTCTTGGTCGGCCCCGTTGAAATCATCGTTGGGCCGTGCGCCGTTCGCCTGACCCGCGCGGAGGAAATCCTCGTAAAGCGGGTTCTCGCCCTTGGATTTCTTGACCCGCAGCGGTCCGTCCTGCCCGTGAAACGGATCGCCGGGACGTTCGGGGTTGCTCTCGGAGCGCCGGAAATACGGCAGGACGTCGTCATAGCTCCAACCGGTCAGCCCGGACTGCGCCCATTGATCATAGTCCGCCGCGTTGCCGCGCATATACATCATGCCGTTGATCGTGGACGATCCGCCGAGCACCTTGCCGCGAGGCCATTTGATTTCGCGTCCGTCCATGTGCGCCTGCGGTGTGGTCTTGTAATTCCAGTTGGTGGGCTTGTGCCAATAGGCGACCCCCGCCAGAAGCGGGATCGAGAACAGCGGATTGCGGTCGCTGCCGCCCGCCTCGACCAGAAGGACCGAGATGGACGGGTCTTTCGACAGCCGGTTGGCGAGCACGCAGCCTGCGGACCCGGCGCCCACGATGATATAGTCGAACGTATCCATGCCCTTGCCCTTCAGAACGGGAATTCCGCGCCATTCATGGCGATGGCCTGCCCGCTGACGTATTCCGCGTCGGGCGTCGCCAGCCACGACACCGCCGCCGCCACATCGTCTGCCGTGCCGAACCGCCCCCACGGCACAGTCTGCCGGAAGCCCTCGATCACCGCTTCGGGCGTTTGCCCCGTGACCTTGGCAAAGCCTTCGGCGATGCCGCCCCAGAACGGCGTTTCGATATGGCCCGGCACGTAGCAGTTGGACCGGATCTTGTGTGGCGCCAGTTCGATGGCCAGCGATTGCGTCAGCATCAGGATCGCGGCCTTGGAGGCGCAGTAGTGCGACAGGTTTGGCACACCGCGCCGCCCAGCCCCGGAGGAGGCGTTGATGATGACGCCGCCGCGCCCTTGGGCGATCATGGCGCGGGCTGCGGCCCGGCTGCCAAGAAAGACCGAGTTGACGTTGATGTCCATGACCCGCTGCCATTCGGCAAACTCCATCTCGACGACGGGTTGCACGGCTATGACGCCCGCGTTGCAGACCATGACGTCGAGACCGCCGTGTTCGGCCACGACCCGGTCGACCGCCGCCTGCACCGCCGCCTCGTCGGTGGCGTCGCCGTTGATCGACAGCACCCCATTGGCCTGCGTCTCGTGCAGATCAAAGCCCGCGACCTGCGCTCCTTCGGCCAGGAACCGTTCGACGATCCCCAGCCCGATCCCGCTGGCAGAGCCGGTGACGAGGACGGATTTTCCCTTGTGGCGATTGGGCTCAGACATCTTTGGCCTCCGGTGTTGGGCGGTAAAGCGGGCCGCGTGCGGCAGGCACGGCGACCATCGCCGGATCGAAGGGCTCCAGCGGATGCCCCGCCGGTTGCGGCGGGCGGGCGGTGTGCCCGGTGAGCGCCTCGATCACGGCGGCGACTTGTGGATGCGTGTAGTAGAGGCTGTAGGCCCCGACCGTCAGCGCATTGAACTCTGCCGGGCTTTGCCGTTCCAGATCGGTCAGCGCGGCTTCCTTGTCTTTGGCAGAGAGCGCGTCGAAACCGTCGGGCAGCAGCGCCGTGATCGCCGCGTAGGGTGCGGCGAACCTGTCATGCGTGGTAAGCGCGTCGTGCAAGCCGATGGCGCTGGCCGCCGGGAAATCCGCATCGCCGGGGATCATCGTGTCGAGCATCGCACTCATGACGCCACCTGCATCTCGGCCCGGTCGCGGATCAGCGCGTCGGCGGCCCGGAGCGCGAGGGCCTGGATCGTGGAGGTGGGGTTGAGCGCGGCGGCGGTGGTGAAGACGGAGCCGTCGAGGATCAGCAGGTTTGGCACCGTATGCGCCCGGCTGTTGCTGTCTGTCACGCTGCTGCCCGGATCGGCCCCCATGCAGGCGGTGCCGAGCAGGTGGAACCCGGCGTCGGCCACCAGCGATTGCGCGGTGATGTCGGCGGCGCCCGCTTCGGCAAAAGCGCGGGTGGCGCTTTTGATCCCGTGCTGGATCATCCGCTTGGTGTTGTCGTCGAGGCTGTAGGTCATCTTGGGCGCAGGGATGCCGTTGCTGTCGGTCAGATGGTCCGACAGGGTGACCCGGTTTTCGAGGCGCGGCAGGTCTTCGGTGGTGACCGTCAGGCTGGCGCTGTGCCCAAAGACTTCGCGGAACCGGGCGTGGTGCCCTGCCCCCCACGGCACCCGCGGCAGGTAGCCGCCAACCGCCGTGCCGACCGGTCCGTCGGACCGGATCAGCTGCATCTGGTAGCCGCGCACGAAGTCGTGGGTAGGGTCGGTTTCGTAGAACTCTTGTGACAGGATCGACACGGCAAAGGGGCCGGCCCAGCCGTCCATAGCTTCGGTGAACCGTCCCGTCACCATCCCGGTCGGGTGGTGCATCAGCCTGCGTCCGACGAGGTCGGTGTCGTTGGCCAGCCCGTTGGGAAACCGTTTCGACGTGGACAAAAGCATCAGCCGCGCGGTGCCGAGCCCGTTGGAGGCGAGGGCCACGACGGCGGCTTTCGTCCGTTGGACCGTGCCGGTGTGGTCATACCAAGCGACGCCGGTGGCACGCCCTTGCGCGTCGGTTTCGACGTCGAACACCCGCGCCCCGGTGATCAGTCGGACCCCGGCTGCGATGGCTTGTGGCCAATAGCTGACGTCGGTGGCGCTGCGTGCACCGTGGGGGCAGCCCAGATCGCAGGGGCCGCAGTTGTTGCAGGCTCCGCGCCCTTCGCCGTAGGGCTGGGTGTTGATCGCGACGTCTGCGGGCCACCAGTGCCAGCCCAAGCGGTCAAAGGCCTGCGCCATTCGCACGCCCGCCTTGCCCGGCGGGACGGGCGGCATTTGCCGCGCCTCGCGAGGCGGGTTGCCGGGATCGCCGGACAGCCCGGAGACGCCCATCATCCGGTCGTTTTCGGCGTAGTAGGGGGCGAGGTCTTCGTAGGAGATCGGCCAGTCGTCGCCGACCCCGTCGAGCGTCTTGGTGCGGAAGTCCGAGGGCCGGAAGCGCGGGAAATGCGCGCCCCAGAGGATCGTGGAGCCGCCGACGGCGTTATAGAGGAACGGCTTGATCGCGGCGTCGGTGTCGTCGACGGGGTAGTCCTGCGGCGCGGCCCGGACGTTGGGGTTCGGGTGGTGCGTGGTCTGCCGCGCGATTTCCCAATCGGGGCGCAGCGAGGGCGTGGCGTCGGGGGCGACCCAGCCGCCCTGTTCGAGGCAGGTGACCTTGAACCCCGCCCGCGCCAGCCGCCAGGCGGCGGCGCCGCCGCTGGCCCCGGCCCCGACGATCACGATGTCAGTCATGGGCGGCCTCCTGAAGGGTGATTTCACCCGCCACCACCCGTTCGCAGCGCACGGCCCGGCCTTGGCCGAGGTCGGTGAGCACTTGCGGGTTGGCGCGGCAGGCGTCGGTGACATGCGGGCATCGGCTGGCGAGATAGCAGCCCTTGGGCACGTCGATGGGCGAGGGGATCTCGCCTTCGAGCGCCGCCGGCACCGGGTTGTCGACCCGCCTGTTCGTCGGGTCTGGCATCAGGTGTGCCGACAGGAGCGCCCGCGAATAGGGGTGCTGAGGGGCGGTGAAGACCTGTTCGACGCTGCCTTCCTCGACGATCTGGCCCAGATACATCACGGCGACCCGCTGGCAGAGATAGCGCACGGTCGTCAGGTCGTGGCTGATGAACAGGTAGCTGATCCCCAGTTCCTTTTGCAGCCGCGCCAGCAGGGCGATCAGGCTGTTGCGGGCGCGGGGGGCGAGCACGCTGGTCGGCTCGTCCAGCACCACGAAATCCGGATTGCAGATCAGCGCCCGGGCAATGTTGATCCGTTGCAGCGTCGAGGCCCCGAGGTCGCGCGGTTTGGCGATCATCAGGGAGGGATCGAGGTCCACCTGCTTGAGCGCGGCCACGGCCCGTTCGCGCCGGGCGGCCTTGTCGCCGCCTTCGTGGACGCGCAGCGGCTCGTCGAGGATGTCGGCCACGGTCCAGCGCGGATTGACGCTGTCGAAGGGGTCCTGGAACACGATCTGCATCCGCGATCGCATCTTGCGCATCTCGGCGGCGTTCAGCGCGGTGATGTCCTGGCCGTCGAGGATGACCGCGCCTGCGGTGGGATGCTCGAGCCGCATCAGGCAGCGCCCGACGGTGGTCTTGCCCGACCCGCTTTCGCCCACGAGGCCGACCGCCTCGCCTTTGGCCACGCTGATCGTGACCTTGTCGACGGCTTGCACGACCTTGTCGGAGCCGCGCAGCGGGAAGTGTTTGGTCAGGGCGTCGGTGCGCAGGAAACCGGCTCCGCCAGTGACCTGCTCGGGGTAGCCGGAGGCCCGTTCGTGGTAGAAACGTAGCACCTCTTGGCTGTAGGGATGCTGCGGCTCGGCAAAGAATTGGCGCACCGGCGCGTCCTCGACGATCCGCCCTTTGTGCAGCACCAGCACCCTGTCGCAGAAATTGGCGATGACGCCGAGTTCCTGTGTGACGAGCAGCATTGCGGAGCCGGTTTTCTGCACCGTCTGCCACATCTCGTCGAGGAATTGCGCCTGGATCGTCACGTCGAGGCCGGAGGTCGGCTCGTCGGCGATCAGCAGCTTGGGCGTGGACGACAGCGCCATCGCGATGAGCGCCCGCTGCGCCATGCCGCCGGAAAGCTCGTGCGCGTAGGCCTCGACCCGGCGTTCGGGATCGTTGATGCCGACGAGGCGCAGCATGTCGATGGCATGGGCGCGGGCGGCGGCTTCGGTGGCCTCGTTGTGGGCGCGGTAGGCAAAGCCGATTTGCCGGCCGACCCGCAACATCGGGTTCAAAGCCGCGCGGGGGTTCTGCACGATGATGCCGATGTCGCGGCCCCGGATCTCCCGGATTTCGGCATCCGGCAAGGTGAGCAGATCGCGGCCGCCGAATTCGACCGACCCGCCGAGGATCTTGCCCGGAGGCCGGGCGAGGCCCATGAGCGCAAGCGCCGTGGTGGATTTGCCCGAGCCTGCGTCGCCGATCAGCCCGACGACCTCGTGCGGGTTGAGATCGAAGCTGACCCCTTCGACCGGGACGATCAGGTCGCCCGGCACTTCGTAGCCGACCTTGAGATCGCGGACGCGCAGCAGCGGATTATCCCCGTTCATAGCGACGCTCCAATGCGTTGCCGAGGACGGCAAAGCCGAACACGGTGAGCGAAATCGCGAGGCCGGGGAACACCGAGGGCCACCATTCGCCCAGCACGATCTGGTTGGCGCCTGTCGAGATCATCAGCCCCCACTCGGGGGTTGGCGGCCGCACGCCCGCGCCGACGAACGACAGCCCCGCCGTCAGCAGGATCGCAAAGCCGATGGTGACGGAGGACTGGATCAGCGCCGGTGTCAGCGAGTTGGGCAACACGTGCCGGAGCGCAATCGACAATTCGGAATTGCCCATCGCGCGCGCCGCCTCGACAAAGCCGCGCGAGGTTTGCCCGAGGACTTCGGCCCGCGTCAGCCGCAGGTAGATCGGCGTGTAGACGAAGGCCAGTGCGATGATGATGTTGGTCGCGGACCGTCCGGCCAGTGCCACCAGCACCATCGCCATGATGAACACCGGAAAGGATTGCAGCACGTCCGACACCCGGATCAGAAGCTCGGTCCCCCAGTTGCGCCAGTAGCCCGCGACGAGGCCAAAGAACACGCCGGTGATCAGCGACAGGATGTTGGCCAAGAGCGCGATCTTGAGATCGGTGCGCGGCGCGGCGATCACCCGCGAAAAGATGTCGTAGCCGTTGGCGTCGGTGCCCATCCAATGTGGCGGATATTCCAGAGTGCCGCCGATCCAGCCTGCCAGAAGGCCGGGGATCTCGGTCAGCCCCGGAGGCGGCACGGCGATCCGGATGGTGGTGCGCGTGGGATCGTAGGGCCCGATATACGGCCCGAACAGCGCCAGAAAGATCACCAGCGTCACGATCGACACGCCGATCCGCATCAGCCAATCGGCCTTGCGCACCGGCGGGACGTAGGTGGTTTCGTCGAGCAGGAGGTCTTGCACTTGATCGGGCATCAATAGGCAATCCTTGGATCAATAGCGGCGTGGATCAGGTCGAGCAGCAGGTAGACCACGAGGCTGATCGCGGTGATCACCAGCACGACCCCCTGAATGGCGGGATAGTCGAAGGCCAGCACCGAGCGGATCGCGTATTGCCCGATCCCGCCCAGCGAAAACACGCTTTCCACCAGCACCGCTCCGGACAGCATGAAGCCGTAGAGGATGCCGATCAGCGTCATCGACGGCCCCATCGCGGCCCGCAGCGCGTAGCGCGCCACCCGCTTGCGCGGCAGTCCGATCAGATTGGCGTAGAGCACGAAATCCGATTGCAGGGCGCGGAGCATGTTTTGCCGCACCATCTTGATGATCGGCCCGGACAGGATGAACGCCAGCGTGATCACCGGCATCATCAGGTGGTGCAGAGCCTCGAAGAATTTCGCAGGCTCCCCCGCGATGAGCGTGTCGATCAGCATGAAGCCCGTCACCGGCTCTGGCGGGAAGGTCATTGGCGAGAGCTGCCCCAAGGGCGCGGGGGCCACGCCGAGCTGGAAGTAGAAGACGTAGACGAACAGCAGACCCCACCAGAATTCCGGCTGCGACCCGGCAAAGAGGCTGTAGACGAAGACCCCCTTGTCTGCCGCCTTGCCCGGATTGAGGGCGCCGAGCATCCCCACCGGGATCGAGATGATGAAGGCGAGGATGAAGGCCAGCGTGATAAGCTGCAACGTGACGGGCAGGAACGTGGCGATCTCGGAACCGACGGTGGAGCCGGACGCCCATGACACGCCCAAAGACCCTTGCAGCAGCCCCGGCGCGATGTCGGGAGACAGCCCGAGGTAGATCCACAGCTGTTCAAAGAGCGGCCGGTCGAGCCCCAGTTGCCGGGCGGCCTGTTCGTAGCCTTCGGGGCTGGAGTTGAGCCCCACCAGCCGGGACACGGGGTCGGCTGGCAGGAGCCGGATCAGAAAGAAGACGGCGATCACCAAGCAGAACAGTTGGATCACGCCAATCAGCATCCGGCGGGTAATGTAGCGTAGAAGCATCTGGGGCCTTTCCGGTCTTGGGCCTATGGAAAGGCCCCATGCGCTTATTCAGAGATCTGAAGGTCGGTGTAGCGGATCGAGTTGTCCGGATACCACTTCAGCCCGCTGACCCGATCCCGGAACGCCCATTGGGTCCGGTATTCGACGATGGGCAACCATGCCACGTCTGCGGCCAGCATCTCCTGGATTTGGGCAAGCGTCGCGTCGCGGCTTGCGGTATCGGGATCGACCCGCGCGCCGGACCACATCGTGTCGAGGTCGGCATTGCGATAGTTGACCATGTTGTTCAGACCGCCGTTTTCAGGCGAGACAAAGAACAGCTGGATCGCATAGCCCGCATCCACACCGATCGGCTTTTCCTGATCGTTGACCGCAAAGGGCAGATCGCGGCGCACAAGCTGGCGGTCGCCGTATTGCGTTTGCGGGATCGGATCGAGCGTTGCCGGGATGCCGACTTCGCGCAGGGCCGTCTGGATCACGTTGACGATCGGACCGAGGGTCGATTCCTTTTCGGCCACATAAGACAGCGCGAAGGCTTCACCGAAGGCGTCGAGCCCGGCCCCGTCCGGATAGCCGGCCTCGGCCAGCAGGGACTTTGCCATCTCGGGATCATAGCTGAACCCCGCGACCTCGGCGTAGCCCGGATAGGTGGAGGGCACCATGCCGTTCCATTGTGTCGCCTCGCCGAAATAGCCTGTGGCGATGATCTGGTCGTAGGGTATCGCATGCGCAATCGCTTCGCGCAGCTTGATGTTGTCGAAGGGCTCGACGTCGAAGTTCATGTGGATGAACAGGTTTTCGTTGCCCGTCACACCGGCGACCGTCAAGCCATCGACATCGGCAATCGAGTTGTATTCGCGCGGTGTCAGCCCGGTGACAAGATCGGCCTGACCGGAGCGCAGGACGACCAGCCGGTTGGACGATTGCGGCACACGCCGCACGCTCACTCGCGTCGCATCGGGTGCGCCGCGGTAGTAGTCCGGGAAGGACGAATAGGTGATCTGTTCGTTCTTGGCCCAGCTTTCCAGGCAATAGCCGCCAAAGCCCGGTGCGTTGGTGTTGTTGACGTAGTCGTGGCTCCACGGGTCCGCCTCGGTGGCGTTGGCTTCCATCGTCTCCTTGTCGAAGATCAGCAGGCCGAAGATCGTCAGAACCGGCAGCAGCAGCGCGTTCGGCTCGGCCTGACGGATTTGCACGGTGTAATCGTCGATCTTGACGATGCTGTCGCCCAATTCCTTGGCCGCCGCGTCGTCACCGAACACCTCTGGCCCGAAGCCGTCGATGCTGGCCACGTTCGACAGGAACCAGCCGATCGGAGCCGCGCCCGAGACGGATTTGGCCCGCTCGAAGGTGTACATCACGTCGTCGGCGTTGAAGGTCGCCCCGCCGCAGCCCGTAACACCTTGGCGCAGGTTGAACGTCCAGGTCAGCGTGTCGGCGTCATAGGTCCAGCTTTCCGCCAGACGCCCTTCGAAAGTGTCGAAGTCGGGTACGACCACGCCATCGACCGTTTCACCGTCGGCATAGCCGACGAGCGGCTCGAGCAGGGTGACCATGCCTTGCTGACTGGAGGGAATCGCGGCGGCGGGACCGTCGTAGTTCAGGCCCGCCGGCACATCCTCGGCAAGAATGAGAATCTCTTGGGCCGTTGCGGCCCCAGCGACGGATAACGCGCATAGCGCGGCCGTTGCTGTCGACATCATCGTCTTCATCTTTTCCGTTCTCCCCGTTTTTATTGATTTGTCCGGACAAATAACGCATCGACTCGCCAGACCTGTCAAGGAATTTCTCCGGACAAATTCCGATGAGCGGGCCTGCCTGCCGCCAGTGGCTGAATTTTGGGCAACCGGTCGCAGGAGCAGAAAAGGGTTTGACAAGGACAAAAAAACCGTCCTCATTTGTCCGGACAAATTTGCCATTTGGATCGTCGAGCGATCCTCAGCCTGGGAATTCTGCTATGCGCGTCTTCGTCGTCTTCAATCTCAAACCCGGTGTCGATCCGGCGGAATACGAGGCTTGGGCCAAGTCGACCGACATCCCCGTGGTCCGTGGATTGGGCTCGATTGCGGGCTTTGACGTCTACCGTTCGACCGGCCTCTTGGGATCGGACGCGCAGCCCCCCTACGCCTATATCGAGGTGATCGAGGTGGCCGACGATGCCGCCTTTGGCGATGACGTCAGCACCCCGCAAATGCAGGATATTGCCGCGCAGTTTCAGACCTTTGCCGACAATCCGCAATTCATGGTGATGCAGGACATCACCGAAGCGCAATGACCCGCGTCGCCCTGATCACGGGCGCCGCCCGCCCCAAGGGGTTGGGTCAGGCCATCGCCGCCCGGCTGGCGGCGGAGGGCTGCGATATTCTGCTTCACGATCGTGGTGCCGTCGACGGCGAGCTGGCCCCGGCCCACGGTGTTGGCGTGGCGCAGGATCTGGAGGCGACGGCCCGGGAAATCCGCGATGCCACCGGCCGCCGGGTGGAAACTGTCACCGGCGATTTGCTGGACGCCGAGGCCATCAGCGCCATCGTCGCCGCAGCGGATGAGCTGTTCGGCCGCCTTGATATCCTCGTGAACAACGCAGGCGTCGGATATTTGTTTGGCCCGCTGACCGAAACCGACCCCGCCCATCTGGATGCCGTTCTGGGCGTCAATCTGCGGGCGCCGATGCTGCTGACCGGGCAAGCCGCGCCGCTGATGATCCGCGGCGGCGAGGGCGGTCGGGTGATCAACATCGCCAGTCAGGCGGCGAAATCCGGCTTTGCCTTTGCCTCAGCCTATACCGCGTCGAAGCATGGTCTTCTCGGCTTTACCCGCTCTGCCGCGCTGGAACTGGGCGCGCATGGGATCACCGTCAATGCCGTCTGCCCCAACCATGTGACCACCGGCCTTGGCGCGTGGCAGAACGACTTCATGAGCAAGGCCAGAGGCGAAACGCTGGAGCAATACATGGACGGGATGCGCGCCCGTATCCCGCTGGGTCGCACCGGCCTGCCCGAAGATACCGCCAATGCGGTCGCCTTCCTGTGCTCGGATCAAGCCAGCTATATCACCGGCGAGGCGATGAATGTCTCGGGCGGAGAGGAGTATCACTGATGTCGTTTGAATGGCCGAACAAGGCGCGGATCGCCATGTCCTTTGTCATCAACATCGAGGAGGGATCCGAGATGTCGGTCGCCCGCGGCGACAAGGGCCCGGAGCCGGTGGATGAATTGGGCGTGTCCCTCAAGATTCCGATCCGCAACTACGCCAACGAGAGCAACTATGACTACGGCATCCGCGCGGGCGCCAAGCGCGTGTTCGGCGCATTCGACAAGGCCGGGATCAAGACCACCGTCACCGCCGCCGCGCAATCGCTGGAGAATGCGCCCGAACTGGCCAGGATGATCGTGGATGGTGGTCACGAGACCTGCTCGCACGGCTGGCGCTGGGTCCATCAGTTCAGCTTCAAGGAAGAGCGCGAGCGCGAGTTCATCCAGAAGGCCATCGACAGCATCGAAGCCACCACCGGCACCCGCCCCTTGGGTTGGCTGTCCCGCTATCTGCACACCGATATCACCCGCGCCCTGCTCGCCGAGATGGGGTTCGAGTATCATATGGACGATTTCTCGGACGACACTCCCCGCTGGGACGTGGTCGAGACGCCGCAAGGGCCGAAGCCCATCGTGATCGTCCCCTATGCGCTCGATACCAACGACATGAAGTTCTGGCTGGCGCCGGGATATACGCCTGCTCAATGGCTGGACTATGCGGTCGAGACCTTTGACCGCCTTTATGACGAAGCCGACGACGGGGTGCCGCGCCTGATGTCGCTGGGCCTGCACCTGCGCATCATCGGGCGGCCCGGACGGATCGGGGCGCTGGACAAGCTGATCGCGCATGTGCAGTCCAAGCCCGACGTCTGGTGCGCCAGTCGTTTGGACATCGCCCGCGCCTTTGCGGCGGCGGTGCCTGCCCCGACCGGTGGGGCCGGCGCATGACGAACCCGCTCGATCAAATCGCCGCCCATGTGGTGACGGCCCGGACCGCGGATTTGCCGCCTGAGGTGGTGGCCAAGGTCAAGACCTTCCTGCTCGACACCTTTGGTGTCGGCATTGCCGGATCATCGGGCACAGGCGTGACCGAGTTGATCGAGGTCGCCCGTGGCTGGGGGGCGGAGCCGGAGGCCAGCGTGCTCGCCAGCGACGTGAAGATGTGTGCCGGATCGGCGGCGGTGGTGAACGCCTATCAGATCCACTGTTTGGAGTTTGACTGCGTCCACGAAGGCGCCGTTCTGCATCCGATGGCCACGATCACCGGTGCCGTGATGGCTTGGGCCGAGCGCGAAGCAGGACGCGGCCGCAGAGTCTCGGGCGATGATTTGATCGCGGCTTTGGCCGTGGGCGTCGATGTGTCGACCATGCTGGGGATCGTCACGGATGCCGAGCTTCGCTTTTTCCGGCCTGCCACGGCGGGCGGTTTCGGTGCGGTTGCCGCGATTGGCCGCCTTGCCGGGTTTGACGAGCGCCGGATGAAGGACGCCTTTGGCGCGCAGTATTCGCAGACCAGTGGCACCTTGCAGGCCCATGCCGAAGGCTCGCCCATGCTGGGAATGCAGGTTGGCCTGAACGCCCGCGCCGCCATCGTGTCCGCCGATCTGGCAGCGGCCGGGTTTCGTGGGCCGCACGACATTCTGACCGGGCAATACGGCTATTTCCGCCTGTTCGAGCAGGACGATCACGACATCGACGCCTTCCTGCCCTCGCTGGGCAAGGACTGGCAGATCCTCAACATGTCGCACAAGCCCTACCCATCTGGCCGCCTGACCCACGGCGCCATCGACGGGTTGGGCCAGTTGATGCAGCGGCACGGATTTGCGCCCGACGACATCGAGAGCATCGAGGCGCTTGTGCCGCCGCTGGTCCACCGCCTCGTCGGCCGCCCCATCGTGGAAAGCCCCGAGGCGAACTATGCCAAGCTGTGCCTCGCCTTTGTGGCGGGCACGTTCCTGGCACGCGGCAATGTCGATGTGCCGGATTTCCGCGGGGCCGCGCTGACCGATCCGGCGGTTCATCGCTATGCCAAATGCGTCAGCGTGGTGCTGGACGACAATCCCGACCTCAACGCCCTCGACCCGCAGCGCATCACCGTGCAGTTGCGCGACGGGACCCGCCATGTCTGCGATCTGCCCTACGTCTATGGCCATCCGGACAACCCGCTGAGCGACGAGGACAACATCGCCAAATTCCGCCGCTGCGCAGGCTATGCCAGCGCGCCGCTGGATCAGGCCGGTCAGAACAGGCTGATCGCCGCCATTGCCGGGTTGGAGAGCATGGACGACATCGCCGATCTGATGACGCTTTCTCGGGGGGACACCGTATGACGCCGCACCGATCCCTGCTGTTTGCCCCGGCCAACCGCCCCGCGATCCATGACAAGGCGCTGGCGTCCGGTGCCGATATCGTCTGCCTTGACCTTGAGGACGCCGTGCCGCCCGCCGACAAGGCCAGCGCCCGCGAGACGGCCACCGGGTTCCTGACCGATGCCGCCGGCCCGGAGCGTGTGGTCCGGATCAACGGCCTGCGCAGCGCGGACGGCTTGCGCGATATTCTTGCCTTGCTGGAGGCCGGACCGACGGGTGGCACGATCTTCCTGCCCAAGGTCGCCACGCCGGACGAGGTTCGCTTGACCGACGAGCTGATCACCGAGGCCGCCGCGCCCCTGAAGATCGCCGTATTGATCGAGAGCCTTGAGGGCCTGTACAATGCCGCCGCGATCCTGAGCGCCTCGCCCCGGATCTCCTTTGCGATGTTCGGTGCCGTCGACTATGCCGCCGAGCTTGGTGTGGAGGTCGCCCCCGAGCCGCTGTTCCACGCCCGCACCACGCTGATCCATGCTGCGAAGCTGGCAGGCGTCGATCTGCTCGATGTGCCGTGCCTTGCCTTTCGCGACGAGCAGGCCGTGTCGAAAGAGGCCGATGCCGCACGCGCACTTGGCTTTACCGGCAAGGCGGCGTTGCATCCGTCGAACCTGTCGATCCTCAACACGGCCTTCAGCCCCTCGGAGGACGAGATCGCCCATGCCGAGAAGGTGATCGACCTGTTCGACCAGAGCCCGAACGGCCTCGCCGTTCTGGACGGCAAACTCATCGAAAAACCCGTGATCCGGTCGATGCAGCGCATCCTTGCGCTGCGCGACGCCCAAGCCACCTAAGCGCCTCAATTCCAAAGTGAAAGTTACGCCATGTCTCAGAACGAAAAATCCGTTGGTGAAAACAGAATCCGCGAAACCTTTGGTCGCTATTTCGAGGACTTTACCGTTGGCGATATCTATGAACACCGCCCCGGCCGCACGATCACCGAGACCGACAACACATGGTTCACCCTGCTGACCATGAACACGCATCCGATGCATTTCGATGCGGAGTTTGCCAAGCATTCCGAATTCGGAAAGTGCATCATCTGTTCGCCCCTGACCGTGGCGCTGATGGTGGGAATGAGCGTCACCGACGTCAGCCAGAAGGCCATCGCCAACATGGGTTGGACCGATATCCGCATGACCCACCCGCTGTTTGCCGGTGATACCCTCACCGCCGAAAGCGAGGTCCTGGCCAAGCGCGAGAGCAAGTCCCGCCCCAATGCCGGCCTCGTGACCGTCAAGACCAGCGGCTTCAACCAGGACGGGGTGCTGGTCTGCGATTTCCAGCGCACGATCCTTATCCCCAAGCGGGGCCACGGCGTAGAAGACAAAGCGAATTATTGATCCGGAGAGAGAGATGAACGCCCAGACACAGACCGATTGGACTGCCGACGACGAGACCGCCATCCTCGATGCCATCGACAAATGGGTTGAGGGCGAGGTCCGCCCGATTGCCCGCGAACACGATCAGGCCGACACCTATCCGCACGAGCTTGTCGAGCAGATGAAGGAGCTTGGCTTGTTTGGCGCGATCATCTCGCCCGAGTATGGCGGCCTTGGCCTGCCCGCGTCGACCTATGCCAAGATCGTGGTCAAGGTGGCGAGTGCCTGGATGGCCCCGTCGGGCATCTTCAACTCTCACCTCATCATGGCCTCTGCCATCGAGCGCGCCGGCACCGACGAACAAAAGGCCGAATGGCTGCCCAAGATGGCCACCGGCGAGTTGCGCGGCGGGATTGCCCTGACCGAGCCGAACGCCGGCACCGATCTGCAGGCGATCCGCACCAAGGCCGACAAGACCAACGAAGGCTATCGCCTGAACGGCACGAAGACGTGGATCACCAATTCCCTGAACGGCAATTGTCTGATGATCCTTGCCAAGACCGATCCCGAGGCCAAGCCCCGCCACAAGGGCATGAGCGCCTTTCTGACCAAGAAGGGTGAAGGCTATGAGGTCTCCAAGAAGCTGACCAAGCTGGGCTATCGCTCGATCGATTCCTGCGAGTTGCTGATCGACGACAAGCTGGTGCCGCACGATGCCCTGCTTGGTGGGGCCGAGGGCCGCGGCTTGCAGCAGGTTCTGGGCGGTCTGGAGCTTGGCCGTATCAACGTCGCCGCCCGTGGCGCCGGTATCGCGGAGGGCGCGCTGATGCTGGCCACCCGCTATGCTCAGGAACGCCAGACCTTTGGCAAGCCGATTGCTGAGCATCAGGCGATCCAGCTTAAGCTGGGCGAGATGGCCAGCAAGGTCGCCGCGTCGAAGCTCCTCATCGAGGATGCCGCCAAGAAATACGACAGCGGCCAGCGTTGCGACATGGAGGCGGGCATGGCCAAGTATTTCGCCACCGAGACCGGCGTGTTCTGTGCGCAGGAGGCGATGCGTATTTTCGGCGGCTACAGCTATTCGACCGAATACGAGATCGAGCGCTACTACCGCGACGCAATGCTGATGTGCATCGGTGAGGGCACCAACGAAATGCAGCGCATCATCGTGGCCAAGCAATTGATCGAGCGGAATCCCATCTGATGGTTGGGATTTCCGACCCGCCGCTTGCTGGCACCCGCATACTGTCGGTCGAGCAATACGGGGCCGGCCCGTTTGCCTCGATGTATCTCGCCGACATGGGCGCCGAAGTCATCAAGATAGAAAGCCCGGCGACGGGAGGCGACAGCAGCCGCGCCTCTGGTCCGCATTTTCTGGGTGACGGCGACAGCCACTTTTTCCAGACCTTCAATCTGGGCAAGAAGAGCCTCGATCTGGATCTGCGCGCCCCGCGCGGCAAGGAGGTCTTGCACCGGTTGGTCGGCACCGCGGATGTCGTCATGAACAACCTGCGCGGCGATCTGCCGGGCAAGCTGGGCCTGACCTACGCCGACCTGTCCCCGCACAATCCGCGCGTGGTCTGCACCCATCTGTCCGGCTATGGCCGGGTCGGAGAGCGGGCGACATGGCCCTCGTATGATTACCTCATGCAGGCCGAGGCGGGCTACCTGTCCCTCACCGGAGAGCCGGACGGCCCAATGACCCGGATGGGCCTGTCCATCGTCGATTACATCACCGGCATCACGACCGCCTTTGCTCTGACCGCCGCCCTCGTGGGGGCGCTGCGCACCGGCAAGGGCCGCGATGTGGACGTGACGCTTTACGACGTGGCGATGCACCAGCTGACCTATCCGGCGACGTGGTATCTGAACGAAGGCGATGTGGTCGCGCGCAGGCCCCGCAGCGGCCATCCGTCGGTGGTGCCGTGCGAGACCTATCCCACGGCCGACGGCCATATCTTTGTGATGTGTGTGCTGCCGAAATTCTGGATTCAGCTCTGCCAGATCCTCGGTCTGCCGGATCTCCCCGAAGATCCCCGCTTTGCCACGCCGCGAGATCGCTTTGACAACCGCGATGCTCTGGCGGCGCTGCTCGACGCGGCCTTTGGCCAACAGAGCACGGCGCATTGGATGGGCAAGTTGGCCGGTCGGGTTCCGGCGGCGCCGGTGTTGACCATGCCAGAGGCGCTCGACAATCCGTATTTCGCCCGGACCGAGGGCATCCAGTCGATTGACCATCCCGACCGTCCGGGCCTGCGGGTGCTGTCCAGCCCGATCCGGCTGGACGGGGAGCGTGCCCGCGCGACCCCTGCCCCAAAGCGCGGTGCCGATACCGACGCGGTGCTGCGCAGCGCGGGTTTCCTCGATGACGACATTGCGGCGCTTCGGGCCGAAAAGGTGATCTGACATGAAGATGGACGGCTACCGCATCCTCGATCTGAGCCTGTTTCTGCCGGGGCCCATGCTGACGCAGGTGCTGGCCGATCACGGGGCCGACGTGATCAAGATCGAGCCCCCAACAGGCGAGCCGGTCCGCAAGGTGGGATATGTCGAGGGCGGTGCGACGACGTGGTTTCGCAACACCCATCGCGGCAAGCGCTCAGTGGTGCTGGACCTGAAATCCGCCGAGGATCACGCCGTTTTCATGGACCTGTGCCGCACGGCGGACGTGATCATCGAGGCGTTTCGGCCCGGCGTCGTGGATCGCCTTGGCGTTGGCCCTGACGCCGTCATGGCGGTGAACCCGCGGGCCGTTTATTGCTCTATCGCCGCCTTCGGCCAGACTGGGCCGGAGGCCAAGCGCCCCGCCCATGACCTCTCGATCGAGGCGCTTGCGGGTGTGGTCTCGCTCAACCTCGGCCGCGACGGGCATCCCGTCAATCCGCACATGCCGGTGGCCGATGTGGCAGGCTCGATGACCGCGCTGGCCGCCATTCTGATGGCCCTGCTGCGCCGCGAAAAGACCGGCAAGGGCGATGTGATCGACATTTCGATGCAGGACAGCACGATGGCGTGGCTGCCCAATGTGGTCGGCCCGGTGTTTGCCGAGGACCGCCCGCCCGTCATCGCCAACGAGCGCAGCTTTGGCGGCTATGCGTTCTTTTCGGTTTACGAGACGTCGGACGCCCGCCACCTGACGCTGGGCGGGGTGGAGCCGAAGTTTGCCCGCAATCTGCTCACCGATCTGGGCCGGCCCGATCTGATCGACGCCGCCACCAGCCCGCCCGGCCCGACCCAAGAGCCTGCAAAGGCGTTTCTGCGCGAGACATTTGTCAAGGAACCGCTCGCACATTGGATCCAGTGGTTCGAGGGCCGTGACGTCTGTTTCGCCCCGGTGCTGAACCTGCACGAAGCGTGGCATTCGCCGCAGGTGGCCGCCCGCGAAATGCTGCTGACCGATGCCGAGGGCAATCGCCATATCGGCACCCCGATCAAGTATCGTGACGAACCGGGCCAGCCCGATCTTAGCCTGCCCGACCTTGACGAGCATGGTGCCGAGATCCGCCGGGAGGCACGCCGCTGACCCTATCGGTAGGGCAAATCCCCGAGGATTGGCCCAAGTGCGGGCAGGTCTTCGGTTATGCCGACGCGGCGCAGCGCCTCCCAATACGTGACGGCGTTGACCCCGATGACCGGCTTGCCGACCTGCTCGGTCAACGCCGGGACAAAGCCCGTGAACGCCAGATTGGTGCCGACCTGCACCCATGCCTCGATCTCGGGCCGGTCGCCCGCCTCGATCTCTTGGCTCAGCCGGCCTTGCGGGACTTGGGCGATGGCGAAGGGCGTCGGGCAGCGCAAGGTGACGAGGTGAGCCACAGACACGCCCTCGCCCGTGAAGAAGTCCGTCAGCATCTGATCCATCACCGGCTGATAGGGCGTGATCAGCCCGATCCGTTTCAGCCCCAGTGCTGCGAGAACCCGCGCCAGCGCGGTGGAGCCGGCTGTCATGGCGATGCCGGTCCGCTCCTCGAGCCTTGCAAGCCGGGCGTCGCAGGATGCTCGCCCGCCGCGCAGCATCGGAGAGGTGACGCCGATGATCATGTGATCGGGCGCCGCGGCGGCGACGTCGTCCAAGGCGCGGTCCATATCCGCATCGAGCGCGTCGAGCAGCTTTATGAAATCGGCATCCGTCGCCATTGGCACGTTGGTCACCCGGATACGCCCGAGGTGATTGGTCACGCCGTCTGGCCGCATCGCCTCCATTTCAGGCTGCACGATGGTGTTCGTGGCCGGGGCCACGACGCCGATCCGGGCGCGCCAGCCCAATTTATCCCGCTCCATCCGCGCACCTCCTGTCGCGGCAGTTTTCACCGTTCACGGCGGCGGCGCAACCGATGATCGGGGCCTTTGCCGCATCGCTTCGCAGGTATTCGCCGCTGTGGATGGTGGCTTCGATCGCGTTGGGGCTGGCGGTGCCGCAACTGGCGGCCATCCTGCGCGGATGGGTGGTGCCGATCTCGGTCGTCATGGTGCCGCTGTCGGTGATGCGGATCGACATGGGCGAGCTGGGCCGGGCGTTCCGGCCGGCGTGGCGCGTCACGGCGGCGGCCTTTGTCGTGCTCGTCGTCCTGCCGATCCTGACCGGGATCGTGGGCCTGATATTGGGCCTGCCCGGCTGGCTGATCACCGGGCTGGTGCTGATCGCGGCGGCGCCACCGCTGAGCTCTTCGGCGGCGTTTGCCATTCTGTTGCGCATCGACCCGGCCCGCGTCACGGCCGTGTCGCTGATGGCGACCGCTGCCGCCCCGGCGACGATGTGGCTGGTGACCAAGGCCTTGCCCGGTTTCGGCCAGGGAATCGACGCGACCGCCCTCATCCTTCGGCTGGCCATATTTATCGGCGGCGCCTTTGCCGCGGCGTTTGTGGTGCGCCGGATCTTGGGCAAGGAGCGGATCGACCGCGCCGCCCCTGCCATCGATTCGACGACGATCTTTCTCGTGATGTGCATCGGCGTTGGCGTGATGCACGAAATCGGCCAGACCCTGCGTGCCGATCCGTTGCTGTGGCTTGCCCTGTTCGGGGCCACATGGCTCTTGTCGGTGCTGTCCTGCGCCAGTGCCGTCGGTCTGTTCTGGCGCGGGTCCAGAGAGGCGGCGCTGGCCACCGGCGTGGTCGCAGCGGTCAAGAATATCGCGCTGATGGTGGCGGCCATTGCCCCTGTGGTCGAGCCGCGTGTGCTGCTTGTCGTGATGACCGCGCAGCTGCCCATTTTCTTTGCACCGCTGGTGCTGCGCCCGGTTTTTCAGCGTATTTCCGCGACGGCTCCGGCCGCTTCGAAATCACCCCGATAACTTGTCCGGACAAATTCTTGACAGATGCCCGGAAACATTCGCATGATTGCCCAAAGCACCGTCCGACCGACGCTGCTCCACCTGACCCCGGCCACAGGCCCGGGCGAGATAAACCGGAGAGAAAGATGTTTCTGAAACCGCTTCTGACCGCCAGTGCGCTGGCGCTTGTGTCGACATCCGCCATCGCCCAGACCGTGTGGGATATCTCGATCCCGTGGGGCCCGGCCGAGTTTCACACCGTCAACGCCGAGAACTTTGCCAGTGCCGTGACCGAGGCCACCGGCGGCGAGGTCGAGATGATCATTCATCCCGGCGGATCGCTGGGCGTGCGCGCCAACGAATCCCTGCGTGCGGTCGAGGACGGCGCTGTTCCGATGGCCGAATACGCCCTGTTCCAGAACGTCGGCGATCTGCCGATCCTCGGCATCGAGTCGATCCCGTTCCTGATTTCCGACTATTCCGAGCTCCGCCGGATGCACGACCTCGTCCGACCCGTCTGGGAAGAGGCCCTGATGGATCGCAACCAGATGGCCCTGTATATCGTGCCGTGGCCAAGCCAGAATTTCTTTACCAAAGAGCCGCTCGAGACCGCTGCCGATATGGAAGGCGTCAGGATGCGCGTCTATGATGCGAACACCTCGACCATGATCACCAACCTTGGCATGACCGCGCAGCAGATGAACAACCCTGACATCATCCCGGCCCTCGCCACCGGCCGTCTGGATGCGGTGATGACCTCCGGTTCGACCGCGGCGGCCCAGAAATACTGGGAATTCCTCAACCACACTTACAACACCAACCACCTTTGGGCTTCGAACGCCATGACGGTGAACCTTGATGTCTGGGGCGAGATTTCCGAGGAAAATCAGCAGATCATTCTCGATCTCGCCGCCGAGATGGAGCCGGGCTTCTGGGCCATTTCCGAGGCGGAGCACGCCACACGGATGGAAGAGCTCATGGCGAATGGCATGACCGTTCAGGCCCCGTCCGAAGAGCTTGCCACGATGATGCGCGACGCGACCAAGGACATGGCCGACGATTTCATCGCCGCCAATCCCGAGGCCGGTGACATCATCGCCCAGTTCCGCGCCGGCGCTGCGAACTGATCATGGTGGCCGCCATTCTACGCCCGGTCCTGCGGGCCATTGATTTGGTCTGCGTGGCAGGGGCCGTCGTGGCGGCCATCGCTTGCGCCATCATGGCGGTCATGCTCGTCACCGAGGTGATCGCCACGTCGTTCTTTGGCTGGTCGCAGCCTTGGGCGGTCGAGTTTTCCGGCTATAGCCTTTTGGCGGTGTTCTTTGCCGGCTCTGGCTGGGCCTTGCGCCAAGGGGCCCACATCCGCGTCACGCTCGTCACCCAGTCCCTTCCCCCCCGCGGGGCGTGGGCGTTGGATGTTCTGGCCAGTTTCGGCGCGCTGATCGTCACGTGCTATGCCAGCTATGCCCTGATCCGCTATGCCCTGCGCAGTGCCGAGTTGGGATCGGTGAGCACCTATCTGTCGCAGACCCCGCTCGCCTTGCCGCAGGGCCTTTTGGCCGCCTCTTTCGTGCTGCTCGCCCTCGCCCTGTTTGCCCGCATCACCCGTTTGCTGACCGGCGAAGACCCCGAACTACCCGTCGCAGGAGCCATTGAATGAGCGGAGCGCTGACGTTTATCGGGTCGTTTCTCGCCCTGTTTCTGGGTGGCGGCCTTTGGGTCGGCTTTGCCCTCATGGCCTTGGGCATTCTGGCGCTGGAGCTGTTTCGCTCCATGCGCATCGACAGCTTTCTGGCCGGAGACATCTGGGGCACCGCCACCGCGCAGGAGCTGGTGACCCTGCCGCTGTTTATCCTGATGGGCGAGATCCTGTTTCACACCCGTCTGTCGCAGAACCTGTTTTCCGGACTTGCCCCGTTTGTCCGCCGTTTGCCCGGCGGCTTGCTACATGTGAACGTGCTGGGCTGCACCCTGTTTGCCGCCGTCTCCGGCTCTTCGGCGGCGACCACCGCCACGGTCGGCCGGATCACCCTGCGCGAATTGGAGACCCGCGGCTACGATCGCAGGCTTGCCCTCGGGTCGCTGGCGGGCTCTGGCACCATCGGATTTCTGATCCCGCCGTCGATCCCGCTGATCGTCTACGGCGTGCTGGCCGAGACCTCGATCCTCGAGCTGTTCATCGCGGGCATCGTTCCCGGCCTGATCCTTGCCGCCGCCTACATGACGTGGATCGGGCTGGCGAGCACCTTTGGCTCGGCCAAGCCGCCGCCGCGCGAACCCTCGACCACTTGGGCCCACAAGGCCCGCGCCTTGGGCCAGCTCTTGCCGCTGACCCTGCTCATCGGCTTTGTCGTGGGCAGTATGTACGGCGGCTTTGCCAGCGTGACCGAAGCCGCGGCCATTGGCGTGCTGGGCGCCCTTCTGCTGACCGTGTGGGAGCGCCAGTTGTCCTTTGCCATGATTCGCGCCGCACTGCTCGGCACGGTGCGCACCTGTTCGATGATCGGATTGATCCTCGTGGGCGCGTTGTTTCTGTCGAAAGCCATGGCCCGCCTCGCGATCCCCAGAGAGGTGGCCGCGGCCATCGATTCGCTCGGACTGTCGCCTTATGCGCTGATCCTGTTGCTGACGCTGTTCTATCTGGCGATGGGTTGTTTTCTGGACGGGTTGTCCACCATCGTGATGACCCTGCCCGTGACCCTGCCCCTGGTGATCGCGGCCGGGTTCGACCCGGTCTGGTTTGGCATTTTCCTGATCATCACCATCGAGATGGCGCAGGTGACCCCGCCGGTCGGGTTCAACCTGTTCGTGATCCGCACCCTCACCGGCGAGGGCATTGGCCGGATCGCCCGCGCGGCGATGCCGTTCTGCCTGTTGATGGTCTGTGTCGTCATCGTCCTGACCATTTGGCCGGATTTGGTGACGTGGTTGCCGGATCAGATGCGCAGCCGGTGACGCGCCCCGGCGGTCAGACCCAGCTTCGCTTTGCGCCCTCGCGCCGCAGATGCATCGTGTAGGAGAACCGGTCCGTCGGGTGGTGATTGACCGACGCAAGGATGACCGACCCGTCGGTGCCAAGGTAGCGCCGCCGGACCTGCACGGCGGCGTCGTCCTTTTTCTTGCCCAAGGACTTCGCCGCCTGCGCCGTGATCGGGGACACGGTGATGTCCTGCACCACCTCCAGCACCTCGATCCCGTAGCGGTCCTCGATCAGCCGGTAGATCGCGCCGGACCCTTCGGCCAGCACATCCGCGATCCCGGCATATGCCGCGTTGACCATGACGGTGGAATCGCAAATCGGGATGTCTTCGTCCCGCTCGAGCCGCAGGCCCCGCACGATCAGCCATTCCGCCCCATCCCCGCCGATTTCGGGAAACAACGTCGGCTCCGGCACGGCGACCGACATATCGCGGATGACGAAGCGGGTGTCGCTGGCGTAGAGGAACAGCTGGTCGAGCGACCGCATGGCGTGGACATAGTTCTGGTGCGGCTGGGCCGCCAGAACCCGGCTGCCGGAGCCTTGCCGCCGCTGGATCAGCCCGGCGTCGGTCAGCAGCCGTAGCGCCTCGCGGACGGTGTGTCGGCTGATCTTGAACTCTTCGCACAACTCGCCTTCGGTCGGCAGCAAGGCCCCGACGGCGTAATCCCCCCGCGCGATCCGGTCGCGCAGTTGATCGCCGATGCGCACATATTGCGGGCGGTCGTCGGAGCCGCCGTTGGCCTTGCCCGTCTGGGTCATTGGCCTGCCCGCATCAGATCGTCTCGGAACGCCGGGTCCGCCACCGCGATCAGCCGGGCGCGCCGTGTGTCCATGTCAGCCTCACGCAGGTCAGCAACGCCGTGCTCCGTGACCACAACGTCGATGTCGGAGCGGGCCACCGAGACCGGGGTGCCTTGCGCCAGTTGCGGGACGATCCGGCTGACCGTGCCCCGCTTGGCCGTGGATGGCAGCGCCATGATCGCCACGCCGCCTTCGGATGCTCGCGCCCCCCTGATAAAGTCAATCATCCCGCCCTGCCCGCTGCTCTGGTTTCCGTTGAGGTACTCTACATTGACCTGTCCGGTCAAATCGACTTCCAACCCAGAGTTGACGCAGGTCAGCCCCGGTATTCCGGAGAGCACGCTGATGGCGTGGGTCTGGTCGACCGGACCGAAGCGGATGCCGTCCGCCGTGCCAAGCCGGTCGTAGAACCCCCGCGTCCCGAGGGCGACGCCGGTGGTGATGCCCCGCCGGAAGCCCCCGTCCTCCGCGGCGTCGAGCACGCCGTCGGAGATCATCCCGCCGTGAAAGCCCAGATCGTGCCGCCCCTGCACGGCCTCGAGCACTGCCGCCTGCAATGTGCCGAGCCCCAGTTGAAGCGTGCCGCCCTCTGGCACCAGCCCGGCGATCCGCTGCGCGATTTGCCGGTTGATCGTGTCTGGCGAGGTGCTTTTGAGTTCGGGCAGCGCAGCCGAGCTTTCCGCCAAGGCCTCGAACCGCGCGACAGGTATCCGCGGCGCTCCGGGCGTATCGGGCAACTGCGGATTGACCATACCGATCAGCCGCGCCCCTGCCGCGATCGCCGCGGGCGCGAAATCGGCGCAGAGCCCCAGCCCGATGCTACCGTCTTGCGGAGGCGGGACGGTTAGGATCACCAGATCCACAACTCCGGGCCGCGCCAGCCGCTTGTGAAAGGCGCTGTAGTGCATCGGCAGATGCGCCACCCGACCGGCGGCTCGATCCGCCCGCAACCCGGATGTCACAAAGATCGTCTCGACCGTCCCGTTCCGCCCGAGGGCCGAATAATCCCGATCATTGACCCCGGGGATGAACGCGCCGGTCAGGGTGATCCCTTGCCAGAGTTCCGGGTCGGCGGCGACCGCGTCGAGCACATCGACCGGGTCGGCGGTGCAACCCCCGAGGAGGATCCGCCCGGCTGTTCGCGCGGCCTCGGCGGCGGCTTTCGGCGTCATGTATGCGATGTCGTCCCCTCCCCTTGGTCGTTGGCCCCTTAGTCCGGCCGCCAGATCGGCGGCAAGCCCTGCATCAACTGGCCCATCGCAACCAGCTGCTGATCGCTCTCCCTCGGGCCGATGATCTGGGCAGCGCAAGGCAGCCCCCCGTCGCGCGCGGTCAGCGGCAGGGTCAGCGCCGGTGCGCCGGCGACGTTGGCGAGCGCTGTGAAGTCTGCCTGCCCTGCAGGGACGGGATCACCGTGGGCAAAGGCTCTTTGCGGGGCGGTGGGCAACACGATCCCGTCGAGGCCCTGAATCGCCGCCTCGAAGCCAACGGCGAGCTGCTGGAGCTGCTGGTAGGCGCGCGCGATCCGCCCCGGCTTGGCCCGCTTGCCATAGTCGAGCATCGCCCGGAACCCGTCCGACAGCCCCGTCCCGTCGAGCGCGTCGCCGAGTGCTTCGGCACATTCGACCTCGGAGACCAGAAGCCCGGCCCGACGCAATGCCCCCGGCGACCAACCGGCCACCTCGGTCGGCACCAGAACGGCGCCCGCATCAATGAGGCTGGCTTTGAAATCGTCAAAGGCATCGAGCACCACCGGCTCGCAGTCGGCCAGCGCCGCCGCGTCGGGGATGCCGAAGCGCATTCCGTCCAAGGTGCCGGGCAATGCTCCGTCGCCCTGCAACACCGCGCTCATCGGGTCGGCCGCGTCAGGCCCGCTCATCACGGCGAGCACTGCGCCCAATGTCGCCGGATCGCGGGCAAGCGGCCCGATGCTGTCGAGCGTCCATGACAGGTGCGTCAGCCCCGTCACCGGCACCCGGCCCCGCGTCGGCTTCAGCCCCCAGAGCCCGCAATAGGCCGCCGGGATCCGGACCGAGCCCATGGTGTCGGTGCCCAAGGTCCACGGCACCATTCCGGCCGCCACCGCCGCAGCGGACCCGCCGCTGGAGCCGCCGGGTGTGAAGCCGGGTCTGAGCGGGTTCATGCAGCGCCCCCAGAACGGGTTGTCGGTCGTGGCGCCCAGCGCCCCTTCGTGCATGTTCAGCGTGCCGATCAGCACCGCTCCGGCGGCCCTCAGTCGGGCGACGACGGTGGCATCGGCTGTGGCGGGCGCGTCGAAGGCCAACGTGCCGCTTTGGGTCGGCACGCCCGCGACGGCGATGTTGTCCTTGACCGCAAAGGGCATCCCGTCGAGCGGCCCGAGCGATTGCCCCGCCGCGTGCCGCGTGTCGCTGGCGCGGGCCTCGGCGCGGGCGCTGTCGCCCAGAACCGTGACGAAGGCTCGGATGTCGCCATCGACGGCGGCGATCCGCGTCAGAGCCGCTTCGGTCTGGTCGAGCGCGGCGGTTTCTGGCCGGGCCGTCACTCCACCACTCGGGTGATGAGCCGGATCGGCTTTTGCCGCTTTTCGATCTGGGTCAGTTCGGCCAGTTCACCGGGACCGGCCAGTTCGACGCCGATTTCCACGCCGAGCCGCTGTTTGAGCAGCGCCTTGTAGCCGGACACGTCGCGGTTCGTGTCGCCCATCGTTTCGATATGGACCGTCATCTCGTCGCGTCCGTCCTGCCGGGTGACGATACAGACGTAGTCGTTGAGCAACTCCGGGTCGCTTTCGGTCAGGATCACCCCCAGCCCGGTGGGGTAGATGTTGATCCCGCGCAGTTTGACCATGTTGTCGCTGCGCCCCTGAAAGCCGACGATCCGCCGCAAGGTGAATCCGCTGGGCGACGGGTCTGTCCGGAAGGCCGAGACGTCGTGAGTGTTGAACCGGATGATCGGGAAGACGTCGTCCTTGTAGAGGCAGGTCACGACCATATCGCCGCTTTCCCCGTCGGGGACCGTTGCACCGGTGTCGACGTCGAGGATTTCGAGGAACTGCGCGTCTTCCTGCACATACATGCCCGCGTGGTCCGGCCCCTCGCCGGCGATGGCTCCGGTATCTCCGACGCCATACCAGTCGTAGACCTCGGCCCCGCCCCAGGCCTTGGAGATCGCCTCGCGCGCCTCGGCCCCCATGTGCCCGGAGATCACCCGGATGTTGATGTCCCGCCCCGGCTCCAGCCCTTCCTTGCGGGCGACCCCGGCGAGATAGGTGATGTAATCCCCGAAGCCGATGATCGCCGTCACCCCGAAATCCTTCATCAGGTTGACCTGATTGGCCGAGCGCGTCTCGATCCCGGTGCCGGCGGTCAGCAGCTGCGCCCCCGTCCAATGCAGGATCGCCTCGCGGACATAGTGCCCGCCGTTGACCATCCCGTGTCCGTAGACCGAGTGCATCACGTCGTCGCGCCGGATCCCTTGCAGCGCGTAGAACCGCGCCAGAAGCAGGTTCTGGATCTCGCGGCTTCGCGGCCCGAAGAGCAGCGGTTGCGGCCGCCCGGTCGTTCCGCTTGTGGTCTGGAACACCAATGGCGGCCGGTCCTCGGGGGCGTAGGTGTCGAGCCCGTGGAAATCCCCGATCGGCGGATGCGCCTCGACGGAGGCCATCAGGTCCTCTTTGGAATAGGGCGGCAGCTTGCCGATGTCGTCGATGGACCGGATGTCGTCGGGCGTCACGCCCGCCGCCCCCCAATGCCGTTGGTAGAACGGGATTTTCCAGCCGAACGCCACCAGCTTGAGAAACCGATCGTTCTGCAGCGCCCGCAATTTGTCGCGCGGCATCTTGGCGATTTCGTCGACGAAGGTTTCCGGGCGGCCATAGTCGGCGATCATCGCCTCGTAGTTCATGGCATCGAAGTATGACGGTTGTGACATCAGTTATCCTTGGTCAAAGGCGTGGGCAGGTTTGCGAGCAGGGCCCGCAGCGTGAAAGCGCCGGTCTCGGGATCGAGAGCCGCGGGTTGCAGCGTCGTTCCGTCGACACCGGCGGCGGCGGCAAGCATCTGGAACTTGTCTTTGATCGCGTCGGCGGACATCGGATTTTCGCTGTCTCCCCAAGCATCGGGGATGTGGACGACCGTTTCGCCGCCGCCGGCCCTGACCCGAAGCCGGGCGCCGAAATGCGCGGGGTAGGCGGCGGTCATCGCGCTGTCTTCGGCCACCGTGCAAATCTCGCGGATCGCGGTGTATTTCGGAAGGCCGAGCGCCGGGGTTTCAAACCCTGCAAGCGTCGGCGGGCCGTCTGCCAGCGCCACCGCGACGGCATGTTGCAGGCTGAACCGCGCCGCCCCCGGATCGGTGGGTGTCGGTCGGTCGCAGAACAGGACGGCGTCGGCGTAGGTCTCGATGACGATACTCTCTGGCGTGCCGAGGTTCATCTTGGCGAAGGCCAGCGCCGCGTCGATCGCCGCGTGGGCGTGCCGGCAGGCGGGCCATGGCTTGAACGAGGTGTCGTGCAGCGCCCAAGGCCCTTTTTGAAGCAATGCCTCGGGGCTGCCGTTGGGTGCGAGCCCTGCGAAGAAGCCCTGCGCCCCTTCGAGGATCCGCAGCGGCCCGGCGATCCCCGCCTTGGCCGCCAGCGCCGCCTGAACGCCCCGCCGGGCGGCCTCTGCCACGTGCAGATGCTTGGTCGCCCCCGGTTCGTTGCGACATTCCCAGAGCCCGCCCGAGGTCGACAGCGCGTGCGCCATGGCCCATTGCGTCTGTTCGGTGTCCAGCGCCAGCATCCACGCCGCCGCCACGGCAGAGCCGAGCCCGCCGCAGGTGGAGGTGTTGTGAAACCGGGCGTAATGCCCTTGCCCTACGGATTTCCCCAACCGCACCATCGCCTCATAGCCGCGCAGAGCCGCTTCGGGCGCCCGGTCGGCCGTCTCGGCCGTAGCGCAGGCGACCACGGCCGGCCAGATCACCGGGCCGGGGTGCAGGATGGCGGTGCGGTGCACGTCGTCCATCTCCAGCAGGCTGCCAAAGCTGCCCAAGGCAAAGGCGTAGTCGGCCATGCCCCGCCCCATGGGCGAGAGCGGATGCCCGGTTGCCCCGCCTGCTCGCGCCATGGCCTGACCCGTGTCGGTAACGGCCCCGGCCAGTGCGCAGCCGAGCCAATCCAGCAGATGCAGCACGGCGGCGTCCTTGTCGTCTGCCGTGGGCGCCGACGCGATAGAGGCCAGCAGTTGGCCGGTCAGTGAGGCTGTTGTGGCGCGGTGCGCGGTCATGCGGATCGGTGTCCCGGATAATTTGTCCGGACATATTTGAACGGTTCTGATCCTTTGACAAGAGGAAACCCGGATTGCCGCCGCCCGGCAAGGCTGCCGCCCGTTTTTTGGGCACCCCGGCCGGGGCGCTCTCTTTCGTCCGGCCCTTTTACGACCGACCAAATACCGATAGACCGCGGGGCGACCGCGCTTGCGCGCACACCGCCACAGTTGGAAGCCTGTTTGCCATGTTTACAGCCACATTGATCGCTGCCCCGGATCGGGCCGACCTCAGCCAAACCATGATCGAAGCCCTTCGCAATGCCTGGGGCGGCGGCGATGCGGAATGGCTTGCGGGTGGTTTGGCGGCTGAATTCCCGCTGCCCGATTTGCAGCAGAATCAGTGGGAGGTCTGGGAGAGCCTTCAGGCCGAGGGCTTTGACCTCGTCGTCCAGCCGACCGACGCCCGCCGCAAGCGGATGCTGCTGGCCGACATGGACAGCACGATGATCCAACAGGAGTGCATCGACGAGCTGGCCGATGCGGCGGGTGTCGGACCGCGCGTCGCCGACATCACCGCCCGCGCGATGAACGGCGAGCTGGATTTCGAGGGCGCCTTGCTGGAACGCGTGGGCCTGCTGCGCGGGCTGGATGCCGCCGTGATCGACAACGTTCTGGCCGAGCGCATTACCCTGATGCCCGGTGGCCCGGTTCTGCTGGCTACGATGAAGGCAAACGGTGCCTATGCCGCGCTGGTATCGGGCGGCTTTACGGCCTTTACGACGGCGATTGCCGCCAAGCTCGGCTTTGACGAGCATCGCGCCAACACCCTGATCGTAGAGGACGGCAAGCTAACCGGCGATGTGACCCGCCCGATTCTGGGCCGTGAGGCCAAGGTCTCGGCGTTGGAGCAGATCACCGCCCGCCTCGGCCTGTCATCGGCGGACGTGATCGCGGTCGGTGACGGTGCCAACGATCTGGGGATGCTGGGTCTGGCGGGCACTGGCGTGGCGCTGCATGCCAAGCCGAGCGTGCAGGCCAAGTGCGGTGTCCGGGTCAACCACGGCGACCTGACCGCCCTGCTGTATGTGCAGGGCTATCGCGCCGAGCAGTTCGTGACGCCCTAGCCCGGGGGCCGGGTTCGGCGCCCTCAGCTGAGCGCCGCAGCAGGTCGAATGTCGCCGCAGTGGATATTTCTGCGGTTGCGGATCTGTGGCCGCGTCCATTCCCGCGCGGCGGGGCTGTCGGGCAGCACCCCGAGTTTGTCGAGCACCATCGCGATAGCCGCATCCGCGCCCCGATCAGCCCCGTCGGTGATCTTGATCGCCACCCCATACCCAAGCTGCGGCAGGATCGCGATATACATCCCGTCTGCACCGTCCTTGAGCGCGGCCCCGTTGCCCACCAGCCGCATGAGTTCTGTGGCGGAGCGTCCGTGTCCGTTCACAAGCTCTGGGAAGGCCGCCATCGCCTGCACCAAGGTGGTCGCGGCGGTGCTGCGGGTGTCGGAATGCTTGTGTGCATTGGCGAACATGGCCATCGCCCGCGCCAGCCCGTGCACCGTGGTGGCGTGATTGGGCGCGGAGCAGCCGTCGATGCCGTAGCCGGGGCTGTCCTCGCCCGTCACCTCTTCGAACGTCTGTTTGATCGCGACCTGAAGCGGGTGGCTGATGTCGTTATACTCTGGCCCGGCCTTGAGGTGCTTGGTCAGCGTCAGGAAACCCGCGTGTTTGCCCGAGCAGACGTTATGCGCCTGACAGGGCGTCCCGCCGGCGCGGATCAGCGCGTCTCGCGCCTCTGTTTCGCGGGGCATCTGCGGGCCGCACCGCAGATCGTCGTCCGTCAGCCCCAGATCGCCGAGCCATGCGTTGACCCTGTCGGTGTGGTAATCCGCCGCGATATGGCTGGCCGTGGTCAGCGCCAGTTGGTCCTGCCGCAGCCCCATCGCCGCCGCCGCGCCGCTTTCCAGAAGCGGCAGCGCCTGCACCATCTTGCACGAGGACCGGGGGTAGATCACCGCCGAGGGATCGCCCAGCGCCCAGACCACGTCGCCCGCCGCGTCGCAGACCACCACATGCCCCCGATGCACGCATTCGACCCGCCCGCCGCGGGTGACTTCGACAAGTTCGACATCTGAGGACATGGAAACTCTCCCTTGTGAGTGCTTTGGCGGCAATCCGCGCAGAGTTGTGACCATTCGGGGGTTTCCCAGCGGCCCGGTTTCTTGTTATGGAAATGGCTATCGTGTTGAACCCGTGCCTTCCAGCCGAAAGATGCCACTGAAGAATGCGCACACTGGACGGGACGATCAGAGGCAAGGACAGTTTGGAGTCTTCTCGATGAAATTTCTTTCGCAGATCTGCGCAGTCGCCGCATTGAGCCTTTTGGCGACGGGCGTGACGGCGCAGGACGAAGCTACCAACCGCGTCGCCGCGTCGACCGACTGGAGTGTCTTTGAGGAAACCGACCCCGTCGAGTGCTTTGGCGTGTCGGCCCCCAAGGAGCAGTTGAACACCCGTAACGGGCAGCCTGTGCAGGTGAACCGCGGCGAGACGCTGTTGTTCGTGTTCTATCGCCCCGGACAGGGCGTAAACGGTCAGGTGACCTTTACCGGCGGCTATCCCTTTGCCGGTGGCTCGACCGTGACGCTCGATATTGGCGGCACCGAGTATCAGCTGTTTTCCGAGGGCGAATGGGCCTGGCCCGCCACCCCCGAGGACGACGCCCGCATCGTGGCCGCGATGAAGCGCGGTTCGACCGCGATCATCACCGGTGTGTCGGGCCGTGGCACCACCACCCGCGACACGTTCTCGCTGCTCGGCTTTACCGCCGCGGTGGAAGAGGCGCAGCGCCGTTGTAACTGAGGATTGTTCCGGCCCGTCCGGTCGGATTGAGTTTATTTGCCAAGATGAAGGGATCGGTTTCGCTTGGGAATCGGTCCTTTTGCCTGTATGGCACCGGCTTGTTCCAAAGAGGTTTGCCATGACGGACGCCACCGCCCCGATCACGCAGGACGTGATGACCTTTCCCCGCAAGGCCCCTGACGGTCCCCCCAATCTGGTGGGCATGACCCGTGATGCCATGCGCGCCGCCTTGATCGAGGCGGGCACGCCGGAAAAGCAGGCCAAGATGCGCGTCGGCCAGATTTGGCAATGGATCTATCATTGGGGCGTCCGCGATTTCGCGGATATGACCAACCTTGCCAAGGATTATCGCGCCATGTTGGCCGAGCGCTTTGTCGTCGCTCTGCCGGAGGTGGTGACCAAGCAGGTGAGCGGAGACGGCACTCGCAAATACCTCGTCCGCATCGCGGGCGGTCACGAGGTGGAGGTGGTCTATATCCCCGAAACTGATCGTGGCACTTTGTGCATTTCGTCTCAGGTCGGCTGCACCCTGACCTGTTCGTTTTGCCATACTGGCACCCAGAAGCTGGTCCGCAACCTCACCGCTGCCGAGGTGATCGGCCAAGTGATGCTTGCTCGTGACGATCTGGGCGAGTGGCCCGTGCCCGGTGCGCCGAAGGACGAGACCCGCCTGCTGTCCAACATCGTTCTGATGGGCATGGGCGAGCCGCTCTACAATTTCGAGAACGTCCGTGATGCGATGAAAATTGCAATGGACCCCGAGGGCCTGAGCCTGTCGCGCCGCCGTATCACCCTGAGCACGTCCGGCATCGTTCCTGAAATCGCCCGCACCGCCGAGGAGATCGGCTGTATGCTCGCCATTTCGTTTCACGCCACCACCGACGAGGTGCGTGACAAGCTGGTGCCGATCAACAAGAAGTGGCCCATCGCCGATCTGCTTGACGCTCTGCGCGAGTATCCCAAGGTCAGCAATTCCGAGCGCATCACCTTTGAATACGTGATGCTCGACGGGGTCAACGACAGTGACGAGGACGCCCGCCGCCTCATCAAGCTGATCGACGGCATCCCTGCCAAGATCAACCTGATCCCATTCAACGAATGGCCCGGCGCCCCTTACAAGCGGTCGAGCAACAACCGCATCCGCGCCTTTGCCGACATCATCTATAAGGCCGGTTACGCCAGCCCGATCCGCACCCCCCGTGGTGAGGACATCATGGCCGCGTGCGGCCAGCTCAAGAGCGCCACAGAGCGCGCCCGCAAGAGCCGGGCCGAAATCGCCGCAGAAGCCGGTTTGTGAAGGGAACGCACCAGTGAAGATCAAGCTCAACAAGTTGGAATTTGACGTTCTGGGCGTGCCGGGACCTCTTCGCAATGCTCTTTTGACCGACCCCACCATCATGCAGGGCGTCTGGCGCCGCGTCTGGGAATGGGATCACGTGGCTCAAGAAGGCAAGCTCCTGACCCAGGTGACCGAGAAGAAGGCGCTGCCCCTGCCCAATGGCTTGAGCTTTTTCGTGCCCAAGAAGACGGCCGATGGATCGTATGCCGTCAATCAGGGCCCGTCCAAGCTGATGGCGAAACGCTTTGTCGAGCAGGTCGGCGGCAAGTCGGTGGCCGATGTTCTGGGTGCGCTGCAAAAGATCATGGGTGTGCCTATGCGCACGATCCCCTATGACCAATTTGCCCCGCTGAACCCTATCTCCTCTTATGCGATCCGGATGCATACCGAATTCAACGTCGTTCAGTTGAAAGAGGCGAGCCGCAATCTGAGCGGCTATCTGTTTATCCCCGGTCAGGTGGTCTTTGTGGCCGAGGTCAAGGACAAGGGCGACGAGGCCGCGTTTGACGCGATGCTGGCCGAGAACCCCAAGCTCGCCCAAGCCCAGAATGCCCAGATCGTGCCCGCACAGGGCAAGGCCAACCAGAACGCCCGGATGATCGCGCTGGCCCAGCGGATTGGCGAATTGCGTCCGCTGGTCGAGGCGGCCACCGAAGGCGGCAAGCCGCTCGAGGACACCAACCTGCGCAACGCCTTTGGCCGCACGGTCAGCGAATGGCGCGCGATTGCCCCCAAGGAGCAGCCGACGGCGAAGGCCTGAGCCCCGCCCGTCATTGCTAAGGCTGCGCCGCTGCACATCGGGATGAACCCTTATGCAGCGGCGCTTAATCCCGTCAGTGATCGTTAGGCCAGCAGCGCCTGCGCCTGCTCCGGGCTGAGTGCTGCGGGCTGGGCGCAGGTGGTGCTGAGCTCGACAAACCGCTTCTCGGCCCCGGCCCGCAGGATCGAGGTCATCACGTCGACCGCATGGACCGCGAGGTCGATGCTGCACCGATGCTCGCGCCCTTCGTCGATGGCTGTCGCCATGTCGGCCAGACCGGCGGCCCGGTAGTTGGCCCGTCCGTTGCCGCTGTTGTCCGTCTGGTTGACCTTGCCGAAGGGATGATCGACCGGAGCCACCTCTGTGATCGGCCCGTCTTTTTCCGACATCTCGACGGTCCCGCCAAAGAAATTGGGATCGGGCACGAAGAGGCTGCCTTTGGTGCCATAAAGCTCCATGTTGGCGTGCCGGTGTTTCCAGACATCCCAGCTGGCCCCCAGAGTAACGGTCGCCCCATTGGCGAATTCGAGCAGGGCGTGGATGTTGGTCGGCGTGTTCACCGGCACGGTTTCGCCGTTCCGCGGACCGTTCGAAATCGTCCGCTCGGGGAAGGTGGCCGTGGCGAGCGAAGCCACCGATTTCACCGGACCGATCAGTTGGATCAGGTTGGTGACGTAATACGGCCCGATGTCGAGGATCGGTCCGGCGCCGGGCTGGTAGAAGAAATCGGGATTGGGGTGCCAATGCTCCATCCCGTGTCCCATCACGTGGCAGGTGCCGCCGATGATCTTGCCGACGCTGTCGTTCTCGATCGTTGCCCGCGCCAGTTGGTGCGCGCCGCCGAGGAACGTATCGGGCGCCGAGCCGATCCGAAGCCCCTTGGCCGCGCCCAGATCGCGCAGGTCCTTGCCTTCGTCGAGGGTCAGCACCAGCGGCTTTTCCGAATAGGCGTGTTTGCCGGCCTCGAGGATCTTCCGCGTGACTTCGTAGTGCACGGCGGGGATCGTCAGGTTGACGATCACGTCCACATCCCCCGCCTTGAGCAGATCGTCCACCGTATCGGCCCGCACGCCGAACTTTTCCGCCTGTGCATTTGCAGTGGCCATGTTGATATCGGCCACTGCGACCAGCCGCAGCGATTTGAACATCGGGGCCAGTTGCAGATAGGCCGTTGAGATATTGCCGCACCCGATGATGCCGACGCCGAGTTGTGCCATTGTTGAAGCCCCCCTTAGAAAGTTTTCATCGTTGCCAGCGACCGCGCGGCAAAGCGGGCGTGATCGCTGGGATTGTCGTGTTCGGCCACGTAGTGCGTGACGTTCGCGGCCTTGAGCGCCTTGTTGATCGCCGTCCAATCCAGCGTTCCGTGTCCGACATCGGCCCAGCCGTCTTCGTCGGTGCATTCGCCTGCGGGCGCGATGTCCTTGACGTGCACCGAGGTGATCTTGCCCGCGTATTTCTTGATCCAGTCGACCGCGCTTTGGCCGCCCTTTTCGACCCATGCCAGATCGAGCTCCAGCATCACGTCGTCACCGCCCTGGGCGATCAGGTCGAGCGGACGGTCTGCGCCGCCGAGATCGGCCAGTTCGAAATCGTGGTTGTGCCAGCCAAAGATCACGCCGGCGTCGTTGAACGGCTTGCCCGCCTCGGCGAGCCGCTTGCCGAATGCCGCCCAGCCTGCGGCGTCCGTTGGCCGATCGGCCGGCATCAGGTGCGGCACGTAGACCCGGCTGACCCCAAGTGTCTTGACCACTTCGAGCGCCTTGGCGGTGTCGTTTTCGACCATGTCGAGCCCGAAATGCCCGGAGGTCATTTTCATGCTGGTTCCGTCCAGAGCGTTCTTGAGCCGCGCCAGATCGCCATAGAGCCCGCCGTAGCCTTCACATTCGGTGAAGCCGGTTTGCGCCAGCATCGCGAGGGTGTCTTCGATCTCGGGGAAGTTGCGCGAGCAGTAGAGCTGGTAGGAAAGCGTTGGCATGGGTCTGTCCTTTGAAACGTCAGTTGTAGGTGGCGCTGTGCAGATCGCGCAGCGTGAAGGTCGGCGGGGCCTGCGGATCGGCCGGTGTGAAGCGCAGCACCTTTGGTTGCCCCGGCAAGAGCCCGAAGGCGTTGTCGCTGAACCGCCCTGCCACGTCGGCCTCTGCACTGACGAACAGCGCCAGCGCGGAGGATTGCAGCGTCAGGATCCAGTCATCCCCGTCTTGTGTGATCTCGCTTTCGATCCCGGCCGGTTGCAGATCGTAGGTCTTGAAGGGCCGGGGCGCGTGGATGTCTTGCCCGCCCTGCCCGGTGGAATCGGTCCAGGAGAAGGCCAGCATTTCGTCGTCGCCGATCTTGTCGGCGCCGATGTGCAACGCGGCAATCGCGCTCTGCCCGACCTGCACCGTCGCCTCGCCCAAGGGCCGGGTCTGACCCGACATGTTCACGGCCTGAGCCGAGACCGTGACGCTGACCGGCTCTCGCCCGTCGTTCACCGCCCGCAGCGTCAGCCCGATGTCGGTCGGCACCGCGGTGACGATCACCGGGGCGTAGAACCGTTTGGCCATGTGGTGCATCAGCTTCCAGCCGCCGCCATAGTCCAGCGAAGACCACGAGCAGACCGGCCATGTGTCGTTGAGCTGCCAGATCAGCGTGCCCATGCAGCGCGGCTTGCAGGCCCGCCAATGGGTGACGGCCGTCTGGATGGCCAAGCCCTGCTGCACTTGGCTGAGGTAGACGAAATCCTCGAACTTCGCAGGCCAGCGGAAATAGCGGAACATCGTCTCCGCGATACGGGCATTGCCGCCGTCGTTCTTTTGGTGGCTCTCCAGCACCGGGGCCGCGATGTTGAAATCCGCAGGATCCGCGAATTGCCGGATCACGTTCATCGACGGATAGCTCTGAAACCCGAATTCGGAGCAGAACCGGGGCGCCACGTCCCGGTAGTGATCGAAATCACGGCCCTCGTGCCAGACCGACCAGAAGTGCATGTCGCCCGAGCCGTCGTCGTGCCATGCGTCGCCAAAGCTCATCGGCCCCGGCGTGGGCGAGGACGGCCACCAGATCGCGGTGGGATCAGTGTCGCGCAGTGCCGCTTCGATGCACCGGTTGAGTCGGTCGTAGTTCACGAGGTAGCGGTCACGGTCGTTGCGCGTGACGTCATACCATGTCAGCGCCCCGACCAGTTCGTTGTCGCCGCACCAGACCGCCAGACAGGCGTGATGATGCAGCCGGGCGGTGTTTTCACGAACCTCGGCGTCCACTTCAGACAGGAAGTCCGGCGTCGAGGGATAGATGTTGCAGGCGAACATGAAGTCTTGCCAGATCAGCAGCCCCATTTCGTCGCACATGTCGTAGAACCAATCGGGCTCGTAGCGTCCGCCGCCCCAGATCCGGATCATGTTCATGTTCGCGTCGACGGCGGATTGCAGCAGATCGCGGGTGCTTTCCTTGTCGATCCGCCCCGGCAGAGCGTCCGCGGGGATCCAGTTGGCGCCCCGGCAGAACACGTCGAACCCGTTGACCCGGAAGGTGAAGCCAAGCCCGATGTCGTCAGGCTCTGTCACCAGTTCCATCTTGCGCAGACCGATCTGCCGCGTCGCGGTGGCCCCGCCGCAGCTGACCGTTAGCGTGTGCAGCGGTTGCTCGCCCAGTCCGACCGGCCACCAGAGCGCCGGGTCCTGCACCGTCAGGCTGGCAAAGCCCTTGCCGCCGCGCACCCGCATCGAGACGGACTGCCCGGCAAAGTCGAACGTCGCGTCCTGACCGTCGCAGCCGGTCAGATTTGCGGTGACGTTGATCTGCGCCCAGCCGTCGCCGTGAATTTGCTCGATGGCCAGAGTGTCGATCCGGGGGCTGCCCTGTGCCTCGATCCGCAGATCGCCCAATACCCCCATAGGGGCGAGCGCGATGTTCCAATCCCAGCCATAGTCACAGGCCGGTTTGCGCAGCAGGTTGCCGTTCGGGATCGGGCAATTGGCCGAGTTTGGCACGGGGAACGGCTGTTCCGCCTGCAGCTTTGCCGCGGCCTCCGGCGTCGCGTGGAAGGTGATCTCGATCGTGTTTCGCCCCGGTTTGGCCGCTGCCGAGAGGTCTGCCCGGTAGCTGCGAAACGCGTTGGCGGTTTCCAGCACCACCTGCCCGTTGAGCCGCACCGTGCAGAGCGTGTCCAGCCCGGAGGCGACCAGATCGACGGCACTCTCGGCAAGCTCGAACTCGCGGCTGATCGTCCAATCCCGTTCGCAGATCCAGCGCAGGTCGTATTCGTTGCGCCCCCAATAGGGATCGGGGATCAGCGCCGCGTCATGCAGGGCGCTGATCACGTCGCCGGGCACCGCCATGGCGCAGGCGAAGTCACCTGCTCCATCGAGCTGCCACGGCCCCGCAAGTGTGAGGGGCAATGAAGTGAGTGTCACAATCGGTTCTCGGTTTTGGTGTCAAAGAGGGATGCCCGCGAGGGGTCGATCCCGATGGTCAGCCGTTCCTTGGCGGAGACTCTTGCAGAGCCGTCCATCCGGATCCGGAAGGGTTTGCCGGCCAGATGCGCCCAGACCAGCGTGTCGGACCCCATGGGTTCGACGATATCGACGTCGACCTCGACCTTGACCGGAGCGCCGCTGACGAGCTCGCCTGTGATGACGTGCTCGGGCCGGATCCCGATAGTGGCACCGCGGTCGGCGGTTTTGGGCGCGACGTATTCGTAGCCCGTCATCGGCAGCGACAATTCGCCCTTGGAGAAGACGCCGTTGCTATACTGGCCTTCGATGAAGTTCATCGACGGGCTGCCGATGAAGTCGGCAACATAGATGTTCTGTGGCCTGTTGTAGATCTCGTCTGGCGTGCCGAGTTGCATGATGTTGCCGCCCTTCATGATCGCGATCCTGTCGGCCAGCGTCATCGCCTCGACCTGATCGTGGGTCACGTAGATCATGGTGTTCTCGAGCTGGTTGTGCAGCCGCTTGAGTTCGACCCGGAGGTCGGCTCGCAGTTTGGCGTCGAGGTTGGAGAGCGGTTCGTCGAAGAGGAACACGTCCACGTCGCGCACGAGCGCCCGCCCGATGGCGACCCGCTGCCGCTGCCCGCCGGACAGAGCGCCCGGCTTGCGGTCGAGCAGCGCCTCGATCTGCAGCACTTCGGCGGCGCGGGCGACCCGCTTGTCGATCTCGGCCTTTGGCACCTTGGCGTTCTTGAGCCCGAAGGACAGGTTCCCTTTCACGGTCATCTGCGGGTAGAGCGCGTAGGACTGGAACACCATCCCGATCCCCCGCTCGGACGGTTCTGCCCAGGTGACGTTCTTGCCCTTGATCCAGATCTGCCCGTCTGTCGGCTCTAGCAGGCCCGCGATGCAGTTGAGCAGGGTCGACTTGCCGCAGCCGGACGAGCCGAGCAGCACCAGAAATTCGCCCTCGTGGATGTCGAGGTTGAGGTTCTTGAGCACTTTGACCGCGCCGAATTGGAGATCGAGCGATTTGATTTGTACGGAATGAGACATTGATCAGCCCTTGACTGCGCCGGCGGCGATGCCGCGGACAAAGAGTTTGCCAGAGGCAAAGTAGATGACGAGAGGCACAAGCCCGGTGAGCAGGGTCGCCGCCATGTTGACGTTGTATTCCTTGACCCCCTGCACCGAGTTGACGATGTTGTTCAGCTGCACCGTCATCGGATACCGGTCTGGCGACGAGATGTAGGTCACCCCGAACAGGAAGTCGTTCCAGATGCCTGTCACCTGAATGATCATCGACACAACGAAGATCGGCAGCGACATCGGCATGACGATCTTGACGAAGATCGCCCAGAAACCGGCCCCGTCGACCCTTGCGGCCTTGAACAATTCCTCGGGGATCGAGGCGAAGTAGTTGCGGAACAGCAGCGTGTTGATCGGCATCCCGAAGGCGAGGTGCACCAGCACCAGCCCCGACAGCGAGCCGTAGAGACCGGCTTCGCGCAGCAGGATCACGATGGGATAGAGCATCACCTGATAGGGGATGAAGGCCCCGATCATCAGCATCGAGAAGAACACCTCGGAGCCTTTGAATTTCCACATCGACAGGACGTAGCCCGTCACCGACGCCACCGAGATCGAGATGACGACCGAGGGGATCAGAATCCGCACCGAGTTCCAGAAACCCCGCGAAAGCCCGTCGCAATTGATCCCGGTGCAGGCCTCGGCCCATGCCTTGACCCACGGCTGGAACGTCACCTCCATCGGCGGCGCAAAGATGTTGCCCATGCGGATTTCGGGCATTCCCTTGAGCGAGGTCACGATCATCACGTAGAGCGGCAGGGCGTAGTAGATCGCGACGACGAACAATGTGCCGTAGACGATGATGTTGTTGCGGCTGAGCGCCTTTTTCGGCTTGGCCCCGCGTGGCCCCGACATGGCGTCTGTCATGGTGTTATCCACGCTTCTTGCCTCCGAATTCGAGGTAGGCCCACGGGATGAGGATGATCCCCACCATCAGGAGCATCATGGTCGAGGCGGCAAAGCCCTGACCCAGATTCTGTCCGCCGAACATGGCGGTCATCACATATTTCGCTGGCACTTCGGAGCTGATCCCCGGGCCGCCGGAGGTTTGCGCCACGACGAGGTCGTAGAGTTTCACGATCCCGGACCCAATGAGCACCAGCGAGGTCACGAACACCGGCCGCATCATCGGGATAATGATCCGAACATAGGTTTTGACGGTGCCGATCCCATCGACGCGGGCGGCTTTCCAGATGTCTTCGTCGATCCCGCGCAGACCGGCGAGCATGATACACATAATCAGCCCCGTCCCCTGCCAGAGCCCCGCGATCAGCAGCCCGAACATGACGATGTCGGGGTTGTTCAGCGGGTCGAAGGTGAACGACGTCCAGCCCCATTCGCGGACCACATTTTGCAGCCCCAGCTCAGGGTTGAGAATCCACTGCCAAACAAGCCCGGTAACGATGAAGGACAGCGCGAAAGGATAGAGAAAGATCGTCCGAAACGCCCCTTCGCCGCGGATTTTGCGATCCAGCAACGCGGCCAGCGTGAAGCCGATGACCAGCGTGCCGATCAGCGAAAAGAATCCGTAGATCCCGAGGTTCTCGATCGAAACCATCCATTTGCGGCTGCTCCACAGCCGCTCGTATTGATCGAGCCCGACGAAATTCGTGTTCGGCAGAAGCCCGGATTTCGTGAAGGAGTAGAAGATCGTCCAACAGGTGCCACCAAGGAACACGACCATCGCCACGAAGATCATCGGGATCGCGGCGATTTTGGAATTCAAGTTCTTGAATAATCGGTTTGGCCTGCGCGCTCCCGCCGCCAATTGCCTATCGGTGCTGCCTGTATCGGCGATCGCCATGCTATCCCTCCCCGGACTGGCTTTCGCGCCCCTCAAACTGAGCGCAGTGGACAAACCGGGCCCCGCGAGGGGGCCCGGCGTCGAGACTCTTCGCTATGACAGCCTATTCGGCGTCGGCGATGATGTCAGCATATTGCTGCTGCACTTCGGCAGGCGTCATCGACGGCGTGCTCCAGAACTCTGTCATCAGGTCGTTGAGCTGGGTGACGGTGTCTGGCGCCAGCAGCTGGGTGCCGGCGGGCACCATGGCGCCGGAAGCCAACAGGTCGAGACCCTTCTGGGTGCACTCGTTCACGGTGGTCAGGTCAACGTCGGGACGCACGGGCAGCGAGCCCTTGGCCGAGTTGAACGACACCTGAACGGCAGGCGACAGGAGAAGTGCGGCCAGCTCTTTCTGGGCGGCCTCGATTTCCGGATCGCCGGTCACGGGGAAGAAGAACGCGTCTCCGCCGGTGTCGAGCAGGGCCACTTCACCCAGACCCGGCAGGCAGGAGTAGTCTGTGCCGGCCACTTCGCCAGCCAGTGCGAATTCGCCCTGCGCCCAGTCACCCATGATCTGCGCACCTGCGGTGTCGTCGATCACGGCAGCGGTTGCCTGGTTCCAGTCTTGCACGTTCAGACCGTCGGAGAGGCTGCGCGCCGCGCCGAAGGCTTCGAACACGCGGGTGTACTCCGGGCCCATGACGACTTCGGCGTTCTTGTCCTGGTTGACGGCGAGCCATGCTTCCTGACCGGCAAGAGCCAGAGCCATCACACCGAAAGCGCCGTTCTGCTGCCAGGACTGACCGCCCATTGCGAGCGGAACGACACCGGCTTCGCGCAGAGCATCGGCGCTGGCGGCGAATTCGGTCCAAGTGGTCGGCACGTCGAGGCCGGCATTCTCATAGGCCGCGTTGGAGAGCCACATCCACTGCCACGAGTGGATGTTGACCGGCACGCAGAACACGCGCCCGTCGTAGGTGCAGCTGTCGAGCAGGGAGGATGGGGTGATGATGTCGGCCCAGCCTTCGGCTTCGGACACGTCGGTGATGTCGAGAATCAGGCCGGCTTCGACCAGTTCCTCGGCCTGACGTCCGTGGTTGAACTGGAACGCGGCGGGCGGATCGCCACCGATGATCCGGCTGACCATGATCGGCCGCGCCGTATCGCCACCGCCGGCGATTGCGCCGTCGACCCAGACGTTTCCGGTTGCATTCCAGGCATCTGCGAACTTGGAAACGGCGTTGGCTTCACCGCCGGATGTCCACCAATGCATGACCTCAAGATCGGTCGCGTGAGCGCCGCTGGCCGCCACGATTGCAGTCGCTGCAAGCAGCTTGGTTGTGAGTTTCACGATTTTCTCCTCCCTGGTTCTAAATCGTTGTAGAAATTTCTATATCGATTTAGTTTTGTCTGGCAAGATGATTTTTTGTGGTTATGCTTGATCCTGTGCTTGACGGTACTAAGAGCGGCCGGATGCCCGGAAAATCAGCGGCCACGGCCATGTTTGATGCCGTCACATGCAGAAGGGGGGCGTGGCCTTGGCCATTGGTTCAGAAAAGAAGGGCGGAGAACGGGTGACTCCCAAACCGACTCTGAAAACCATCTCGCAGTTAAGTGGGCTGGCCGTTCCGACAGTGAGTCGCGCCCTGAACGACGCCCCCGATATCGGCAGCAAGACGAAGGCCCTGGTCCGCCAGATCGCGAACGAGATCGGCTATGTTCCGAATCGCGCCGGCGTCCGCCTGCGCACCGGCCGCACGAATGTGATCAGCCTCGTGCTGTCGACCGAGCACGAAATGATGAACCACACCGCCAAGCTGATTACCGCATTGGCCGGGGGCCTGAACGACACGCCGTTCCACATGATCATGACCCCCTATTTCCCGCACGAAGACCCGATGAAGCCGATTCGCTATATCGTGGAGACCGGTTCTGCGGACGCGGTCGTCTTTAACCAGATCCGCCCGGCGGATCCGCGTGTGAAATACCTGATGGACCGCGGATTTCCCTTTGCCACTCACGGCCGCTGCAAGTGGTCGGACAAACACGCGTGGTTTGACTATGACAACGAGAGCTACGCCCGATTCGCCGTGCAGGAATTGCACCGCCGTGGCCGCAAGCGGCTGATCCTGATCGCCCCGCCCCAAGACCAGAATTACAGCATCGAGATGATCCGTGGCGCGACCGAGGCGGCACGCGAATGCGGCATCCATCTGGAGGTGGCCAAGGACGTGACGAGCGACGGGCTGGTGACCGAGGTTCGCAGCAAGGTTGCCGCCATCGTCGCCGCCGACCCCACCATCGACGGTTTGATCACCGCCTCGGCCAACGCCACCATGGCGGCCGTGGCAGGGATGGAGTCCGAGGGCTTCGACGTCGGTTTGGATATCGACGTCGTGGCCAAGGAGGCCATTGCCTTTCTGACCTATTTCCGCAGCAAGATCATCGTGCTCAACGAGGATATCACTCTGGCCGGATCGTTTCTGGCCAAGGCCGCCATTCAAGCGATCCGCGCTCCCGACGATCCGCCGATGCAGATGCTGCAAGTTCCTGAGCCCTTTCCACGGTGACCGCCGGACAGATCGAAGCCATCAGATGGCACCCAACCTCAACCTGACATTCCAAGCCCGTTTGCGGATCGGCACGACCGCCAATCCCCGAACCTGACCCCACCATGACACGCAAGCGAGACACAGCATGACCACACAGATCAAAGGCCCCGGCATTTTCCTGGCTCAGTTCGCGGGCGATGAGGCCCCCTTCAACTCTCTGGAGGGGATTGTCGGCTGGGCCGCCTCGTTGGGCTACAAGGGCGTTCAGATCCCGACGTTCGATGCCCGCCTCTTCGATCTGGACAAGGCCGCCGAGAGTCAGACCTATTGCGACGAGGTGAAAGGCATTTGCGCGGATGCCGGCGTGACCATCACCGAGCTTTCCACCCATTTGCAGGGCCAGTTGGTGGCCGTGAACCCGGCCTATGACATCGCCTTTGACGCCTTTGCCCCCGATCACTGCAAGGGCAATCCGGCCAAGCGCCAAGCCTGGGCCGTGGATCAGATGCGCAAGGCTGCGGTCGCCTCGAAGCGCCTCGGCCTGACCACGAGCGTGAGTTTCACCGGGGCGCTGGCGTTTCCCTATCTCTATCCGTGGCCACAGCGCCCGGACGGGCTGATCGAGGAAGCTTTTGCCGAGTTGGGCCGTCGCTGGACACCTATTCTGGATCATTACACCGAGAACGGCGTCAGCATTGGCTATGAAATCCATCCCGGTGAGGATGTCTTTGATGGCGCCACGTTCGAGATGTTCGTCGATGCTTGCGGCGGCCATGAGGCGGCGATGATCAACTATGATCCGAGCCATTTCCTGCTGCAACAGCTCGATTATCTGGCGTTCATCGACCTCTATCACGACCGCATCAACGCGTTTCACGTCAAGGATGCCGAGTTCAATCCCGATGGTCGTCAGGGCGTCTACTCCGGCTATCAATCTTGGGTCAATCGCGCCGGGCGTTTCCGGTCGTTGGGCGATGGGCAGGTGGATTTCGCCGGGATATTCTCGAAGCTCACCCAGTATGGCTATGACAGCTGGGCCGTTCTGGAATGGGAATGCTGCATCAAGAGCGCCGAGCAGGGCGCGGCCGAGGGCGCACCTTTCATTGCCGGACATCTGATCGAGGCCCCAAAATCGGCGTTTGACGATTTTGCCGGTGGCGAACGGGATGATGCCGCGATCAAGGCGATGCTCGGCCTTTGAGGCGGCGGGGCAGCCAGAACAACGTGCTCCGGCACTCATGAAATGGACGAAAGGATAATCGCATGTCATCACATAGTCGCGTGAGATTGGGCATGGTCGGCGGCGGCCAAGGCGCCTTTATCGGGGCGGTTCACCGGATCGCCAGCCGCATCGACGACCGGTTCGAGCTGGTCGCGGGGGCGCTGTCGTCGGATGCCGCCCGCGCTGCGGCCAGTGCCGCCGAATTGGGGATCGCTGCGGATCGCTCTTATGCCGATTACGCCGAAATGGCCCGTGCAGAGGCGGCACGGCCAGACGGGATTCGGGCCGTCGCCATCGTGACACCGAACCACATGCACGCGGGCCCTGCGATTGCGTTTCTGGAGGCAGGCATCAGCGTGATCTGCGACAAGCCGCTGGCCGCGACCGCAGAGCAGGCCGAGAAGATCGCGGCGGCCGTCGCGGCATCGGACGCGCATTTCGTCCTGACCCACAACTACACCGGCTATCCCCTCATGCGGCAGGCCCGTGCGATGATTGCGCGGGGCGATCTGGGCACGATCCGCGTGGTGCAGGCCGAGTATGCTCAGGACTGGCTTGCCGGCAATGTCGAGACCACGGGCAACAAGCAGGCCGTCTGGCGCACCGACCCCAAGCAGGCCGGTGCCGGCGGGTCGATTGGCGATATCGGCACCCATGCCTTCAACCTGCTGTCCTTTGTGACCGGCTTAGAGACCGAAGCCCTGGCCGCCGATCTGCACATGTTTGGCGAGGGCCGTCAGGTGGACGACAACGCCCATATCATGCTCCGCTTTGCGGGTGGCGCGAAGGGCATGGTCTGGGCCAGCCAGGTCGCGTCCGGCTGTGAGAACGGATTGCGCCTGCGCATCTATGGCGACAAGGGCGGCATCGAATGGGGGCAGGAGAACCCCAACCAGATGACCTTTGCCAAGCTGGGCGAGCCCAAGCAGATCCTGACCCGCGGCGGTGCCGGTTTGGGCGGTGGCGCTGGCGACTGGACCCGCATTCCGCCCGGCCATCCCGAGGGTTATCTGGAGGGCTTTGCCAACATCTACAGCGATGCCGCCGACCTGATCGAGGGCAAGAGCGACGGGGCGCTACTGCCGGGGATCGAAGCCGGTCTGGACGGCATGTGGTTCATCGGGGCCTGTGTGGAATCGTCCAAGGCGGACGGGGCTTGGGTGAAGCGGGGATAGAGAGGGTCGTCTTGGTGGAATAGCGATCAGCTGGGTGCAGATGTCTGCAATGCGGACTTAGTTGCCGTTCGCTCGCAAAATGCCAACGGCAGCTTATGTGATGCTTCCTACGCGGAATGGTCAGCCGCCAGCGGCTACAACATTGGTCCTGTCGGCAACATGAGCAGCAAGTTTACCCAGCGTCTGTGCGCCAAACTCAACAGCGCCAAACCCAATGACCGCCGCGCGGCGTTCTGGTGTCGGGTGCATCTGACGCAAGGTGACAACGGTTTTTCCGTTATCCTGCTCATCGAAAGAGACTAGAAGCCGGAAGCAGTTAGGATCGTCATCGACGTCTTGGCCATGATCGACCTCGATCAGGTTTGGTGCCTCGACCCGCAGAAAATCCATACGGTTGGAGAACCGCGTGCCGTCAGGAGCAACCATGTCGAACCGCCACACGCCGCCTGCGCGGATGTCGGCTTCATGAGACTCGATTTGGAAGCCGTCCGGTCCAAACCACTGTACAATTTGCGCTGGATCAGTCCATGCCTCGAAGGCAGTCTCGCGATCAGCGTCAACGACACGTGCGATGACAATTTCCTTGTCTAATGGGCACGCAGCCCATTTAGAGACGATATTCGCGGTTTGATCAGTCATTGGATTTATCTTTCTTTGCGTTTTCAAGGTGAGCTTCAAAGCGATCCAAGCGGCTTTCCCATTGCCTCCGGTAAGAGGCCATCCAGTCTTCCGCATCCTTCAAGGCTGAAGGGTTCAGCGAACAGACGCGGCTCCGGCCTTCCCGTCGCGACACGATAAGGCCCGCATTTTCCAGAACACCGAGATGCTGCGTGAAGGATGGCAGCGCCATGTCGAATGGGTTGGCAAGTTGCGAGACGGTTGCTGACCCTTCGCTAAGCGTCTGAACCACAGCACGCCGCGTTGGATCGGAAAGTGCGATGAAGGTCTGTTCTATGGGGTTCTTTTGGTTAGGCATGGACCTAAGTATAGGGCCGCCCTAAGGTTAGGTCAACACCTAAACGTTAGAAGCCCGCAGCGCCATAGCTGACGTTCGTCCGCTCCGCAGCATCCGGTAAAACGGGCTCAAACCCGCCATTCGCGCCGTCGCGTAGCTGCGCCTGCGGCCGCTTACCGGCCGGGGATTGCCCCTCGCTTGGTGCCCGCCCCGTCCCAGTTGTCGATCGCCTCGACGGCCTCATCGGCGGTTTCGACGAACTTGAACAGCGCCAGATCCTGCTCGGATATGGTGCCGGCGTCGGCCAGCGCCTCCCAGTTGATGATCTTTTCCCAGAAGGCCCGGCCAAAGAGCAGGAACGGCACCTGCTCCATCCGCCCGGTCTGGATCAGGGTGAGCGCCTCGAAGGTTTCGTCCAAGGTGCCGAAGCCCCCCGGAAACACGCAGACCGCCCGCGCCCGCATGAGGAAATGCATCTTGCGGATCGCGAAGTAGTGGAAATTGAAGCAAAGCTCCGGCGTGACGTATTCGTTGGGCGCCTGTTCGTGGGGCAGAACGATGTTCAGCCCGACGCTGCGCCCGCCGGCCTCGAATGCGCCACGGTTGCCCGCCTCCATTACACCGGGCCCGCCACCCGTCACCACCACGTCCTGATGCCCGCCCTTGGCCATCGACCGTTCCGTCATGATCCGGGCAAAGCGTTCGGCCTCGGCGTAGTAGGCGCTGAGATCGGCGAGGGTTTGCGTCCGCGCGGTGGCCTTGTTGGCGGGCGAGGGAATACGTGCGCCGCCGAACATGACGATGGTGCTTTCGATCCCGGCCTCATCGAGCGCCATTTGCGGCTTTAGCAATTCCAGTTGCAGCCGCACGGGCCGCAGTTCTGGCCGGCACAGGAAATCGTCATCCGCAAAGGCCAGGGCGTAGGTGGGCGAGCGCGTCTGCGGGGTATCGGGGACTTCGTTGGCTGTTCTGCGGTCTTCGCCGCTGTCACGGAATGGGCTGTGTCGGTTGAGGTCTTGCATTCAGAAATGTCCTTGCGTCGGATCTATTGTTGCTGGGCGCCTTTCGGAGCCGGAATTCTATCGCGGTCGGAGCCGGTTGCGCAGGATGCGCATCCCCCGGACCAGTTGTCGCACCACGGGCACGCTGTCCTTCCACCCCAGATCATGGATATCGGTTCGAGACCAGCGCTGCAAAGCCAGCCGGGGCTGCCCGACCGCCGTTTGCCTGTCCGGATGCGCCCGTCGATACCACAGATAGGCCCCATCGAGGTGCATCGGCCCCCCCTCGGGCGACCCGAGCGGCCGCTTTGTGATCGCTTCGAGGTAGTCGCGCGCTTCGCCGATGATATCGCCACGCAATCCGATGAAATGGGTGAGCATCAGGTCGTCCTGCGGCGTCAGCATCTTGAGCGCGACCTGCGTGTCGCCCTCTCCCGCCGCCTCAAGCCCGGCGTGCAGGAAATCCCAGTCGGCGTCTTTCCATGCCGCGATGGTGTCCGCTGGTGTTTGCAGAAAGGTTTGCGACCAGTCCAGATCGTCTTCGAGGATCAGGATCGACCGGTGCCCTGCCTCTAGCGCCGCCCCGAGCACGGCGAGCTGGCTCATGAAGCACCCCAGCGTTCCGACGGTGGGCCAGACGCCGGCATCGTCGGGCCGGATCGCAGGGAACAGCGTCACCTGCGGATGCTCGAACGACAGCCCGACCAGCGCCAGTTGGGCCGCGATCTCGCTCCGCCGGTCGGTCCGGAACGGAAGGTTGATGATGTAGATATGGTCAAAGATGGTGGTCAGCGCCTGACCATGCGCAGTTTGAGCCATGTCCTCTCCGATCGGTGCCCGTCAAACGGGCCATGAGCCCCTGCACCGGACCGTCGCATAGGGGCCCATGCCGTTCAAGGCTTAGCCGCTTGTGGCCCCTGCGGCCTGCTGTCAAACTGCGCGTCAGGACACAAAAACCGGGATTTGTGATGACTGTTCCAACCGTTGACCAGATTCGCGCCGCTGCTGCCCGGATCAAGGACCATGTGCATCGCACGCCGGTGCTGACCTCCTCTGCCGTGGTCGAGGGCCAAACGATCGAGTTCAAGCTGGAGAACACCCAGTTGACCGGCACGTTCAAGGCCCGCGGTGCGTTCAATTCTCTGCTTGCCACCGATGTGCCGAAGGCCGGGATCGTGGCCGCGTCGGGCGGCAATCACGGCGCCGCTGCGGGCTATGCCGCCCATAGCCTCGGCTATCCTGCCCGCATCTTCGTGCCCGAGATGGCGGGCCCGTCCAAGATCGCGGTGATCGAAGCGACGGGGGCCGATCTCGAGGTCGTGCCCGGCCTCTATTCTGACGCCTTTGCCAAGGCCCAAGCCTATGAGGCAGAGACCGGGGCGATGCAGATCCATGCCTACGACGCGCCGATGACTCTGGCAGGTCAGGGCACGCTGATGATGGAATGGGAGGAGCAGGGCTTGCAGGCCGATACCGTTCTAATCGCCGTCGGCGGGGGCGGCTTGATCGGCGGCACTCTGGCGTGGCTGCAGGGCCGCCGCAAGGTTGTGGCGGTCGAACCTGTTCTCGCGCCGACGCTGCACACCGCCTTGCGCGACGGTCCTGATGCGACCGTGCAGGTGAGCGGCATTGCCGCCAATGCCCTTGGTGCCAGCAAGATCGGCCGCCTGTGCTATGATCTGGCCAAGGCGCAGGGCGTCGAGGTGGCGCTTGTCGCCGACGAGGCGATTGCCGCCGCCCAGCGCCTGATCTGGGATCGCATGCGCCAGTATGTCGAACCGGCCGGGGCTGCCGCCTTGGCGGCGCTGACCTCCGGTGCCTATGTTCCGGCCCCCGGCGAGCGCGTCGCAGTGCTGATCTGTGGCGCCAATCCGGCCCCTGGCCCGTTTGACGGCTGAGCGGCCGTGCAGCCTTTTGTTGCCTAAGCCGCCCTTGCCCGCTAGATAGCCGCGAACCGCCGATCTGATCCGAAGGAACGCCCGAATGTCGAACGCTGCACTTGAGACCGCCATCGAAGCCGCATGGGAAGGTCGCGATGCGATCACCCCCGCCACCACGGGCGAGACCCGCGAAGCCATCGAAGACACGCTGAACGCGCTCGACAGCGGCAAACTGCGCGTCGCAGAGAAGCTGGAGACCGGCGATTGGCATGTGAACCAGTGGGCCAAGAAGGCGGTTCTACTGTCCTTCCGTCTGAATGACATGGAGCCGATTTCCGGCGGCAATGGCGGCTCGACTTGGTGGGACAAGGTGCCCTCCAAGTTTGACGGCTGGGGCGAGAACCAGTGGCGCGACGCGGGCTTTCGCGCGGTGCCCGGCAGCATCGTCCGCCGCTCTGCCTATATCGCGCCCGGCGTGGTGCTGATGCCCTCTTTCGTGAACCTCGGCGCCTATGTCGACGAGGGCACGATGGTCGACGGCTGGGCCACTGTCGGCAGCTGCGCCCAGATCGGCAAGAACGTCCACCTGTCCGGCGGCGTCGGCATCGGCGGCGTTCTGGAGCCGATGCAGGCCGGCCCGACGATCATCGAGGACAACTGCTTTATCGGCGCCCGCTCCGAGGTGGTCGAGGGCTGCATCGTCCGCGAAGGCTCTGTCCTTGGCATGGGCGTGTTCATCGGCCAGTCGACCAAGATCGTCGACCGTGAGACCGGCGAAGTCATGTATGGCGAAGTGCCGCCCTACTCCGTGGTCGTCGCGGGCTCCATGCCGTCGAAGAACGACGTCAATCTGTATTGCGCCGTGATCGTGAAGCGCGTCGACGAGCGCACCCGTTCGAAGACCGGCATCAACGAGTTGCTGCGCGACTAGGGACCGGGGCCGTGGTCACAAGCTGGCTGATCGGGCGGGGTCGCGTTGCGTCGGGCGTGCGCCCCTCCTGGTTGGCAGCTTGGGGCCTCGTGGCGTTTGACTTTGCCGCGTTGCTGGCTGTGTTTGCACTGATCTTTCCGCCGCTGATGTCCTATGTCTATGCCGCCCAGCCCGGAGCACTGGCCACGGTGGCGATCATGTTCATGGTGTTCTTTGTGCCGATGCAACTTGTCCTGATCACGGCGTCGATCTGGGCATCGAAATCGCGGTGGCAGGACCGCCCCGAGAAGGAAGATGTGCGATGACCAAGAAACCGTCCCGCCAGCAGGTCTATACCTTGCTCATCGAAGTTGGCCGCAAGACCGGCGACGGCTTGCCCAAGGATGCCACCGGCGCCGCCCTGATGTGCTATGCCAGCGGCATCGACGAGGCCGAAGCCGTGCGTGAGACGGTCGCCATCCTCAAGCAGGCCGACATGGCCCCTCTCGACGTGTCGGGCTATGGCACGTTGGACGAACGCCTCGCCGAAGGCCATGACATCCCCGACGAGGAGCGTGCCCTGATGGCCCGCGCCTTGGAGGAGAACAGTGTGATCGTGGCGCAGATGACCCCGTTTTACGGCGACGAGGACGACGACGAGATATCCGGCGGCGCCTAGGTTGACTGTCTGCTCAGGCAGGAACACACAGCCCTCTTGGGCGCACTGTCGGCGCGCGGCTCTCTAGGCCGCCTGCATCTGCCGTAAGGTCTGTGCCTCGTAGTCGCGCAACCGCAGGCAGGCCGCGGCCTGACCGCGCGGCAGGAGTTCTGTCGGTGTCTCCGCCAGTATCGACCAACGGTGCAATGCAGGCGATTGCAGTATGTCGTAGGTCTCGAGCGTCTCGATGACCACGCCGGAGACCCTGAGCGGCACCGCCCGATCCAAGACCAGTTGGTAGTATTCGCGGACCGGCGGCTGGCTGCCTTCGTTCTGTGCCTGCCCCGGCTTGGGTGTCTGGGCGATAATCGACCGGCCATCGACCAGATGACGGACCGCCACAGCGACTTCCGGTTCGCCGAAAAGATATTCGACCTCGGTCCCCTCAAGTCGCAAGATCGCTCCGCCGCTAAGCATCAGGTCGGTAGACACGCCGAAATAGGGAGAGCGCATCCTGAGTGGCGCGCCGAGCCCTCGCGTCAGCAATTCGGACCGCCCGATCCAGCGCACCTGAGCGGGATACCCGTCGGCGGCGACTATCATATCGCCGTTGCGCAGATCTTGCAGGCGGCGCGTTCCGCCCGGCGTCGAGATCAGCCCGGCCCCATCGATGCCCGGTTGCGGACCGATCGGCACGATGTGATCGGCAATCGCGGCGCTTGTCATCCCGTCATGGGTCTGACAGCGCCCCCGGTCGGCCATGATCTGCGTGGCATCGCGCCAGCTGAGCGGAAGCGGGTTGGCCAGTTCGCAGACCTGATACAGTTCCCGCTCCGGCAAGCAGGCCGCGAAGACCCCCACGCCGCGCAGGTTGTCCCAGATATAGTGCACAATAACCGGTTCGAATTGCAGGAGGGTGGGCAAGTGCAGGCAGTAGAGGGCGTCCTTCTCGCCCTGCCGCATCAGCAACGACAGTGTCCCGTCGGGATCGCTGCGCAGGGTCACCACCGCCGCGGTGGGATCGCGCCGCGTGTAGCGCAGAATGTTGACCGGCCTGTCCGACAGATCGTGCCGAAACTCGATCACCAGAGAGCCCTGCGCCAACACCTCGTCGGGATCGGGCCGGTGGCCGGTGTTGATCCGCCCCAGCCCGGACGGCTGCATCACGGCGTCGGTGCCGTCTCGAAGGCCGACCCAACTCATATCGACTGCCCCCGGACCCGTCGCGCCATATCAGGCCACCTGCCCCAGCAACCGGCCCTCATAGGCCCTGAGCGTCCGCCGAGCGGCCGGGCTGTAGCCCTCGCCCGTCACCGGATCGAGCTCTGGAAAGATCGCGCAGATCTCGGCGACGATTTCGTCCTCGAAGAGGCTCGTGGTCTGCGGCCCCGGCAGGAAGCTCTCTGTCGCCAGCCCATCGGCGTAGATCACCTGATGTGCATCGAACATGATGTGCACGTAGTCGACCGTTCCGCCTTCGACCCGTCGCACCGAACGGTCGTTGACCAGATCCCGGGCGGTGACCAGCACTTCGGGTTCGGCGAACAGGAGTTCCGCGACGCCGCCCGTGACCAAAACCCGGTGCAGCGGCGAGACCATGACATCGCCATGCGTGCCAAATGTCCCGGAGCGGATCAGGACCGGAGCCATCCGGCCCTGCGCCGCGACCGATCGCCGCCCGGCCCAGCGCACCTGCTGCGCTCCTGCGTCCTTGGTCAGCACCAGATCGCCGGGCTGAAGGTCCTCGACCCGCCGGTCCCCGTCCGGCGTGCTGATCCGGGTGCCGGCCACGAAGCACGGCACCGTGGTGACCGTGACAAAGCCAACGTCGGTTTCCAGCACAGCGCCGGACCCATCCTCTGCCGCAGTTTCGTAGGTGAACGAAACGGTGTCGTTGTCAGAATCCGCCGTGATCGAGAGCGTCCCGTCGGCATTCAGCGTCACCGACTGACCGGTTGTCAGGTTGACCGTATCGCCCGCGGTCACAGCGATATCGTTGATATGCGTGATGACCAGAGTGCCGGAGGTGGCGTTCAGATCGTTGTCCAGCACATCGACGGTTTTGGTCACCCCTTCCTTTACCGTGACATCGTCCTGAATCGCCACCAGATCGGTCTGGAGCGAATCCCCTGCGATCAGGAGATTGGAATCGTAGTTGCTGTCCGAGGCGTCCGCGATGCCGATCCGGATCGAGTTCTCCTCCCCTGCCACCACCGGAATGGTCAGTGTCATGGTGACGGTAAAACCGTCCATCTCGGTGTTGTACTGATCGGCGGTGTTGTCGTTGTAGAGGTTGACGTTCTCGTTCTGGTTGATCTCCGTGACCGAGGTCGACGAGTTGGTGACGGACAGTGGGATGACTTCACCGTTCACCTCGACCAGCACGACATCGTTGTAGATCGAATCCGAGTATTCCGGATATTCGTCCGAAGCGAAGACGAACTGCATCGTCATTACATCCCCGTCCGGGATGAAGACGATGTCCATATAGGCCGCGTCATAGGTATAGGTGCCGGCCACGTCATCGAAGCTGTCGTTGTAATTCTCGCCACCGCTGTTGTAGCTGGTGTTCGAATAGTCGTTCGAGCCGCCACCGGAATTCGTGAAATATGTCGCCGCCCCGGTCGACAGGATCACCCCGGTATCGCCCGGCACCACGTTGGGCGAGATCGACTCCCCGTTGGTGTAGATCGCCGATGAATAGTACGAACCGGAGTAGCTCGCGGAGACCACCTCGACGCTATCGCCAAAGATCGCCTCGGCCATCTCCATGGCGTCGGCGCCTGTGTCATAGGTCAGTTCGACCCCTGTAACCATGTCCTGCCTCTTACTCACAAGAGGTCAGCGCATACGCCAAATCCGCCCCGGTTTCCGGGCGCATACTATATTTGGTAACAACTGCTCCGCGTTACCGACGATTTTGCGTCTGCCCTGCCTCGGGTCATCTTATTACGTCCAAATTACATCAAAATCGCGGTTTTCATCGGTTCTATTGGCCCGAGGACCGGCCCGACTGGCGGCCTGTGCCGGATGGGCAACAGTCCCGATTGCATCGCGGCCGTCCCGGCGCTATCCCCGACCCAACCCAGAACCGGAGCCGTCATGTCCAAATCACCCGTCGATCCTGTTGCCCTGACCGCCGATCTGGTCCGCTGCCCGTCGATCACACCTGTCGAGGGCGGCGCGTTGGTCCTGCTGGAGTCGGTGCTGTCGGCGGCCGGTTTTACCTGTACGAGGGTCGATCGCGGCGGCGTCAGCAACCTCTTTGCCAGATGGGGTCACAAGGGGGCCAACAGATCGTTTGGCTTCAACGGTCACGTGGACGTGGTTCCCTTGGGCAATCCGGAGGATTGGACGGTCGATCCCTTTGGCGCCGAGATCAAGGATGGGTTCCTGTGGGGGCGCGGCTCGACCGATATGAAATCCGGGGTTGCGGCCTTTGTCGCCGCCGCGATCGACTTCGTGCAGACGACGCCGCCGGACGGAGCGGTGATCCTGGCGATCACCGGCGACGAGGAAGGCGACGCGCTGGACGGCACGACGGCCCTGCTCAACTGGATGGCCGCCGAGGGCGAGGCGATGACCGATTGCCTCGTGGGCGAGCCCACCTGCCCCAACATCATGGGCGAGGCGATGAAGATCGGGCGGCGCGGCTCGATGAACGTGTTCTTCACGGTGACTGGCGTGCAGGGGCATTCGGCCTACCCGTCGCTCTACGTCAACCCGATGCCCGCGATGGCCCGACTGATGGACAGGCTGGCGTCGCACAAGCTCGACGACGGATCGGACCATTTCGATCCGTCCAGCCTTGCCATCGTGACCATCGACACCGGCAACCCGGCGACCAACGTGGTGCCCGCTCAGTGCCGCGCGACGGTGAACATCCGGTTCAACGATCACCACACCAGCGCCGAACTCATCCAATGGATGCAAACCGAGGTCGATGCCGCCGCCGAGACCTTCGACGTCACGATCGACATGAAGGTCAAGGTCTCGGGCGAGAGCTTCGTCACGCCACCCGGCCCGCTGTCCGACCTGATCGGTGCCGCGGTCGAGGCCGAAACGGGGCGTCGCCCCGAGCTTTCCACCTCTGGCGGCACCTCGGATGCGCGCTTTGTGAAATTGCACTGCCCGGTCGTCGAATTCGGCCTGGTGGGCAAGACCATGCATCAGGTGGATGAACGGGTCAGCGTGGCACAGATCCAGCAGCTCAAATCCATCTACAGCCGCATTCTGGCCGACTATTTCGCCTGACGGCTCCTTCATCTTGGCAAGAAAACTCACTGTTGGACCAACTGCCAAACGACCGACAGTCGGTCGGAGCGCGGATCTTGTCATGACGCGCCTCGCGCGGCGTGCTAGTCCAACATCATGAGCCAGTTTCCAACCAAAGACGCGATCCTGCAATGGATCGCAGACAATCCTACCCTGACGGCCAAGCGCGACATCGCCAAGGCCTTTGGGATCAAGGGTGCCGCCCGTATCGACCTCAAACGTCTCCTCAAGGAGATGGAGGCCGAGGGTCTGTTGTCCAAGCGTCGCAAGACCTATCGCGACCCGGAAAGCCTGCCGCCTGTGTCGGTGCTGACCGTCCTTGCCCCCGACAAGGACGGCGATGTCTTTGCACAGGCGATGGAATGGCACGGCGACGGCCCCGAGCCGCGCATTCTGATGGTGCTGAGCGAACAGGACGCGCTCGGCCCGAACGACCGGGTTCTGGCCCGCCTGACCGCCACCCCGGATGATCCCGATCATGCCTATACCGCCCGGGTCATTCGCAAGATCGGCACCAACCCTCAGCGCATTCTGGGCGTCTACCGCTCCGGCAGCGAGGGCGGCCGCGTATTGCCTGTCGACAAGGGCTCTGACCGCGAGTGGATCGTGGCACCCGGCAATGATCGTGGCGCCAAGGATGGCGAATTGGTCGAGGCCGAGCAGGCCGGGCCAAAGTCCCGGATGGGTCTGCCCAAGGCCCGCGTGGTTGCCGTTCTTGGCGACCCGACGGCCGCCAAGGCGGTCAGCCTGATCGCCATTCACCAGCACGCCATCCCGGATCATTTCCCCGATGCGGTGGTCGCCGAGGCCGATGCGGCCAAGCCAGCCGGCCTCAAGGGCCGCGAGGATCTGCGCGATCTCCCGTTGATCACCATCGACCCATCAGACGCCCGCGACCGCGACGACGCTGTCCTTGCTCAGCACGACAAAGATCCCAAGAACCCCGGCGGTTTCATCCTCTGGGTCGCCATCGCGGACGTCGCCCATTACGTGACCCCCGGATCAGAGCTGGATCGCGAGGCCCGCAAGCGCGGCAATTCCACCTATTTCCCCGACCGCGTCGTCCCGATGCTGCCCGACAGTCTGTCGGGCGATCTGTGCTCTTTGCACGAGAACGTTCCCCGCGCCTGTATCGCAGTGCGAATGCGTATCGACGCCGAGGGCCGGAAACTCGACCATCAGTTCAAGCGCGGTCTCATGCTGTCCAAGGCATCGCTCGCCTACGAAGACGTGCAGAGCGCAATGGATGGCCATACCACCGACAAGACCGCCCCCCTGTTGGAGCCGGTTCTGCGCCCGCTCTATGCCGCCTATGAGGCCCTGAAACGTGCCCGATTGGCGCGTCAGCCGTTGGAACTGGACCTGCCCGAACGCCGGATCGTCCTGAGCGATTCCGGCGAAGTGACCTCGATCGCTTACAAGGAGCGCCTCGACGCCCACAAGCTGATCGAGGAATACATGGTCCTCGCTAATGTCGCCGCCGCCGAGACCCTTGTGGCCAAGAAGACCCCGCTTCTGTTTCGCGTCCACGAAGAACCGAACCCGGACAAGCTGGATGCCCTTCGCGACGTGGCGCAGGCCTCCGGCATGGTTCTGGCCAAGGGGCAGGTTCTACACACCTCGCACCTCAATCGCTTGCTCGCCCAGGCCGAGGGCACGGAGCATGACGAGGTCATCAACCTGTCGACCCTGCGTGCCATGACACAGGCCTACTACAACCCCGAAAACTTCGGCCATTTCGGCCTTGCCTTGCGCAACTATGCCCATTTCACCTCGCCCATCCGCCGCTATTCCGACCTGATCGTGCATCGCGGCCTGATTTCGGCCCATCATTGGGGCGACGATGGCCTGAGCCCGTGGGATATCGAAAACCTCGACGAAACCGCCAAGATCATCAGCGACACCGAGCGCCGGTCGATGATGGCCGAGCGCGACACTACCGATCGCTATCTCGCTGCCTATCTGAGCAAGTCCATTGGCACCGAGATCGAGGGCCGTATCGCGGGTATCGCCCGGTTTGGCGTGTTTGTGAAACTTGAGGGCACAGGGGCCGATGCCCTGATCCCGATCCGCACGCTGGGCGCGGAGTTCTTCCACTTTGACGCCGAATCCCAGACGCTGATGGGCTCTGACACCGGCCTGACGATCGGCTTGGGCCAACGCGCGGTGGTCAAGCTGACCGAGGCGACCCCCGTCACCGGAGGGCTGGTTGCGGAGCTGGTTTCGCTCGACGGGCAAATGATGCCCAGAGTGTCCGCCCGCCCGCACCATCGCAGGGGCGGCGGCAAGCCGGTGCGTCGCAAGGCAGGCGTGGCCAAGGCCAAGGCCGCCAAGGTCAAGCGAAAGGTCAAACGCACCCGCAAATAAGTGAGCGATATGCTGCCGTGTGGGGGATTGATCCGTTTCGAGATCACCCCCATTTCGTTATAGAACAGGCGTTGGTTAATAAAGCCTGACAGATTGATGGGGCAGACAAAATGATCCAGACACGACGCGCAGTGACCCTTGGCCTATTGGCCAGCGCGCTTGCAGGCTGTGGCGGGTCGTCCGCTCCGGTCGCACAGACCACCACAGCCGAGCCACCGCCGATGCCGACCGTCCCGAATTCGGCGTGGGATGCTTGGGTTGCCGGCTATCGCAGCCGTGCCCTGAACGCTGGCGTGTCTGCCAGCACCTTCGACGCCGCCTTCGCCCGTGCGGGCTATACCCCCGGTGTCATCGAGAGGGACCGCAGCCAGACGGAATTCACCCGCACTCTGGAAGACTACTTGGCGATTGCTGCCTCTGACGCGCGTATCGCGACGGGCCGCGCCGAATTGGCACGCCGCAGCGCTCTGATGGCCGAGATCGAGGCCCGGTTTGGCGTTGAGCGTCAGGTCTTCACCGCCATCTGGGGGCTGGAGAGCCAGTACGGCACGCGCATGGGCAATATCCCGGTGGTGTCGTCGACGTCCACTCTGGCCTTTGACGGTCGCCGCGGCCGCTTCTTTGAACAGCAACTGACGGCTGCGCTTAAGATCCTTCAGAATGGCGATACCACCCCCGACCGAATGGTCGGCAGTTGGGCGGGCGCGATGGGCCATACCCAGTTCATTCCCACGTCTTATGAACTCTATGCCGTGGATTTCCGGGGCGACGGCCGCCGCGATATCTGGTCGGCGGATCCGACCGATGGGCTGGCCTCTGCGGCGGCTTATCTGGCGAATTCCGGCTGGCAGCGCGGCCTGCCTTGGGGTGCCGAGGCGGGCACTGCAGCCGCCCGTGGTTTGTCGGGCCGGACGATCCAGCCACAGGCCGGTGGCCCCTCATTCGTGGTGACCAGCAACTTCAACGTCATCAAACGCTATAACAACAGCGATCTCTATGCGATTGGCGTCGGCCATCTGAGCGACCGTCTGCGCGGCGGCGGCCCCATTCAGGCCAGTTTCCCCCCTGATGCCAATGGCCTGACCAAGGACATGCGGATAGAGTTGCAGCAGCGCCTGACCCGAGCCGGGTTCGACACCCAAGGCGCGGACGGCGTGATCGGCTCTAACACTCGTGAAGCGATCTCTGCGTACCAAGCCCGCAACGGCCTGCCCGTGACCGGGGAGCCGTCGGTCGATCTGCTGAACAGGTTGCGCTGATGTGGCGTTTGGCGGCGATATTGGCCATTCTGGCCGGGGCGGCATTGGCGCAGGCTGAGGCCGAGGAGACGGTTGTGGCGGAGGTGATCGTGGCGGAGACATTGGAGGAGTGGCTGGACGGGTTTCGGCCGCGCGCGCTGGACGCCGGGATTTCGGCTGTCACCCTGGACGCGGCCCTTCCGGGGCTGGAATATCTGCCTGTTGTCGTGGACCGCGACCGCAATCAGAACGAGTTCACCAAGACGATCTGGGATTACCTGAGCACCGCTGTGTCCGATGCCAGGATTCAGAACGGGCAAGCCAAGCTCGCCGCCAATACCGCGCTATTTGACGAGATCGAGGCCGCTTATGGCGTGGATCGCCATATCATTGCTGCGATTTGGGGGCTGGAGAGCGCATACGGTGCCGTACGGGGCGATACGAGCACTCTGTCTGCCCTTGCCACGCTGGCCTTTGACGGACGCCGCGGGGCGTTTTTCGAGGCCGAGTTGATCGCCGCTCTGACGATCCTCGACAATGGCGACACGACGCCCGACCGGATGCGCGGTAGCTGGGCGGGCGCGATGGGACATACCCAGTTCATGCCGTCATCGTTCCTTGCACTCGCCGTGGATTTCCGGGGCGATGGCAAGCGCAACATCTGGGAGGATGATCCGACCGATGCCTTGGCCAGCGCCGCGCGGTATCTGCAAAACGCCGGTTGGGTGACGGGCCAGCCATGGGGTGTAGAGGTCAATTTGCCGGAGCGCTTCGACTATACCCTTGCCGACCGCCGTGACATCCGGTTGCCGAGCGCATGGGCCGAGATCGGCATTCGCGACACTGACGGTAATGTCATCCCGGATCATGGCATGGCGTCGATCCTACTGCCCGCCGGGGCGCTTGGCTCGGCCTTCATGATCTTTGACAACTTTGCCGCGCTGGAGACCTATAACACCGCCGACGCCTATGTGATTGCCGTAGGCCATCTGGCCGACCGTCTGAGCGGAGGCGGTCCGATCGAGGGCGGCTGGCCGCTCGACGATCGTGCGCTGACCTTTGCCGAGCGTCAGGAATTGCAGCGCGGCCTGACGGAGGCTGGCCATTCCACCCAAGGCATTGACGGATTGATCGGCCCGAATACGGTCAATGCGATCCGCTCCTACCAGCTTGCCAATGATCTGATCCCTGACGGCTACGCGGCCCCTGCTCTTTTGGAGCGGTTCCGCTAGGATTGCCGCATGAAAATACTCGTCATTGAGGATGATCCGACAACCGGGGCCTACATCGCGGATGGCCTGCGCCAAGAGGGTCATGGCGTCGACCTGATCCCCGACGGCGCGGACGGATTGGTGCAGGCCAGTGTCGGTGGCTACGATGTGATCGTGGTGGACCGGATGCTGCCGGGTCTTGACGGAATGGCGGTGGTCAAGACCTTGCGCGGTGCCGGCAACAGGGTGCCGGTGCTGATGCTGACCGCTGTCGGCGGCGTGAACGACCGGATCGAAGGGCTGAATGCGGGCGCAGACGACTACCTCGTCAAGCCCTTTGCCTTTGGTGAATTGAGTGCCCGGCTGGCGGCGTTGGGGCGGCGCCCGCAGATGTCGGATGCGCCGACGGTGCTGAAGGCCCGTGATCTGGAGATGGACCTGCTGACGCGGCAAGTGACCCGCGCGGGACAGGTCATCGACCTGTTGCCGCGCGAATTCACCCTTTTGGAGCATCTGCTTCGCCGCAAGGGCCGGGTTCAGACCCGCACGATGCTGCTCGAAGCGGTCTGGGACATTCACTTTGACCCGCAAACCAACGTGGTCGAGACCCACATCAGCCGCCTTCGGGCCAAGGTGGACAAGCCGTTCGACCATGATCTGATCGTCACCGTTCGTGGAGCCGGGTATCGGATCGACGCGGAATGAGACTGTGGCGCTCCACTCCGGTTCGCTTGACGGCGACGTTGTTGATCGTCTTCGGGCTGTCCACGGGAGTCGGAACGACGGTGACCTACCTGATCGCCCGCGACGAGGCCGATACAGCCTTGCGCGAAAGGGTCAGCCAGGAATTCGAAAGCTATCGCCGCATCCGGGGGCAGCGCGACCTTGTCGAGCGTATCCTGGGCGAGATCGGGTCCGTCGCCGCGGCCGATCTGATCATTGATTACCGCTCGGACAGCGGCGACAGGTTCAGCAACGTGGCGGGCCTGCCCAGTCTGGGCGGGCTGAGCATCGTGGCCGAGCGGCAGTTGCCAGAGGGCCAGACGCCGCTGGCCGAGAGCTATCTGGTGGTCGAGGGTCGGGTGGGCCTTGGCAACCTGACCTTGGCCCGGAACCGAGAGCAGGTCTCGGAGCTATGGTCGACGTTCAGCGTGCTGCTCGTCGTGAGCCTGTTGCCGACCTTTGCCATTGCGAGCGCCATTGGTGTGTGGTCGGCCCGGCGCGCGTCGGTTCGGGTGGAATCGATCGGGCAGACTCTGCGCGATCTGACAGAGGGCGATCTTGAGGCCCGCGTGACAGATGTCACCGGTGGCCCTGACGATTTGGCCGAGATTGCCGCTGCGGTGAACCAGATGGCAGATGCGCAGGCGGCGACGATGGCGTCGCTCCGGCAAGTGTCGACGGACATTGCCCACGACCTCAAGACCCCGATCCAACGCGTCTCGGTGCTGCTCGAACAGTTGGAAGACGGCCAACTGACGGAGGCTCAACGCGGCATCGTGGACAAGGCCCGCGCCGAGACGGCCCAGATCGTCCGCACCTTTCAGGCCCTGTTGCAGATCGCGCAGATCGAGGGCGCCGGCCCGCAGGCCGCTTTTGCACCTGTCGATTTGGCGGATGTCGTCGCCGGCATCGTCGATGTCTACGAACCGGCCGCCGAAGAATCCGGTCATCGGTTGAGCTTTGCCGCGGCAGCCCCCGCAATGGTCCGGGCCGAACGCTCGATGGTGGGTCAGGTCGTCGCCAATCTGATTGAGAATGCCTTGCGCCACACCCCGCCCGGCACGGCCATTGCCGTGGGCGTCGACGGCGCGTCGTTGAGCGTGGCCGATGGTGGTCCCGGCATTCCAGAGCCGGAGAGGGCCAAGGTGCTTCGCCGCCACTACCGTCTTGAGCAGAGCCGCACCAGCGAAGGCAGTGGGCTGGGCCTCAGCCTCGTGGCGGCGATTGCCGCGCTGCACGACGCGACCCTCCAGCTTTCGGACAACGCGCCGGGTCTGCGCGTCACCCTCACCTTTCCCACCCCCTGAACGCACATCGGGCCGCTGCGGGGACATGCAGCGGCCCGATGGCATCGCGTGGAGTAGAGAGGCTCTTCTTCGGCCTGTTTCTGAGCGATGAGGTCGGTGGGTTTTTGCCCACCTGTCGCGGTCAGCGCGGAGCGAATTCGCGTGGTGCGCCTTCGCCCCGGCTGGATCAGGTATCGGATGTGGGCAGGGTGCCCAAGGTCACATCCAGCGTCAGTTCCCGCCCCTTTCGAAGCAGTGTCACCTGCACTTCGGTCTCAGGGTCGACGTCAGCCACGGCGCGTTGCAGGGCTTGAGTATCCTCGAGATCGGTGCCGTTCAGTTGCAGGATGATGTCGCCGGTCTGCAACCCGGCGCTTGCAGCCGGACTGTCTGGCGAAACCCGCTCGACGACAGCGCCGACCGGCTTGTCATAGCCGAGCACTTCAGCGACTTCGTCGGTCATCGGCCGGATCTGGACGCCCAGCCAACCGCGCGCGATCATCCCGTCGTCTGCCAGATCGGCGACGATTTCGGTGATCATGTCGGATGGCACGGCAAATCCGATCCCGACAGACCCCCCGCCAGGCGAGAAGATCGCTGTGTTCATGCCAATGACTTCGCCTTCATTGTTGAACAACGGGCCGCCGGAGTTGCCCCGGTTGATGGCCGCATCGGTCTGAATGAAATCGTCATAAGGCCCCGAGTTGATATCGCGGGCCACAGCGGACACGATCCCCGAAGTGACCGTGTTGCCGAGACCGAAGGGATTGCCGATGGCCAGCACTTCGTCGCCGGCCCGCATCGCGGCGCTATCGCCAAAGCTGAGCGGCGTCAGCCCTTCGGCGTCGATCTGGATCAGGGCAACGTCGGTGAGTGGATCCGCCCCGATGATTTCGGCGACATATTCGGTGCCATCGGTCAGCCGCACGGTGATCTCGGACGCGCCTTCGACGACGTGGTTGTTGGTCACGATCTGGCCGTCGTCAGAGATGACGAAGCCGGTACCCAGCCCCTGCGACGGACCGTTGTTTGGCATGTCGGGGAATGGACGGCCAAAGCGCCGCTCGAATTCGTCCTTGTCGAAGCCCGGGATCTCCATCTGAGCCGGTTGGACCTTGGATACTTCGATATAGACGACGCCGGGGGTCAGTTGTTCGACCAGATCGGCATAGCCCCCGGCGGGCACGGCCAGCGCCGTCGTCGGCGCGAGGGCAACGACCGAGGTTCCTGCCATAAGCCCGGCCAAGGCCAGCCGGGTGGATAGGGTGCGAATGCTCATGGTTCACTCCTGCTCATGAATGCTGAGCAAGAAGTAGACCCCCATCCTTTCGCCGAGGTGGCATGCAGATTACATCGCTGTAATCTGCCTCACCTGCGGTGCCGGGGGCGTGATCAGTTGGCCGGGGTGCAGGCGCCACCGGCCATGCATTGCGTGATCGTTTCGATCACCGCAGGAGTTGTGTCGAACACATTGCCACCGCAGGGACCGAGGTCGATCACATAGGCCCCTTCGCCGCCGTCCCGTGCGAAGGCGACCGCGTCGTCGGTCGGCGCGAGACCGCCGCACCACGGCCCGGCACAGGAGGGTTGCAGCAGCAATTCCGTCTCGTAGGGAATGGTGAATCCGTCCGGCCCCAGTGCAGTGCCTGAAAAGCGCGCGGCCACGGCGGCGGGATCCCCTGTCTCGGGTCCGCTGCCCATTTCCGGCATCAGCGCCTCGTCGAAGTCGAAGCTGCCGCGCAGCACGACATAGATCTCGGACGCATCGGAGGCCCGCTGGAACGTCTGCGCCGGATCCGGACGCAGGCAGCTGAGTGCGTTGGCCTGACCTGCGACCAACATGGCCGCTGTGAGGAGTGCGATCTGTTTCATATCAGTTGTCCCAATTCTTGAACGACACGGGCATAGACCGCCCGTTTGAATGAGACGATCCCCGGAACCAATTCCTTGGGAGGAACCCATTTCCATTTCGTAAATTCCGGATGTTCTGTCGCGATGTTGATCGCGCTGTCCGGCCCGGTGAACCGGATCAACGCCCAGTCCTGCATCTGACCCCGATACCGCCCCTTCCAGATATTCGGCACGATCTCGGGCGGTAGATCGTAGGGGATCGGCTCGGCCGTCCAGCCGGCGATATGGGCGTGATCGGCGGTGATCCCGGTCTCTTCCCAGAGTTCGCGCATGGCGGCGGTGTCGCGGTCTTCGCCCGGATCAATGCCGCCTTGCGGCATTTGCCATGCTTCCTGAAACCGGTCCGCCCGGGTTCCGACAAAGACATGCCCGTCGCGGTTGACCACCATCAGACCGACGCAGGGCCGATACGGCAATGCGGCGATCTGTTCGGCGGTCAACTGCTTCGACACTGGCTTAGTTACCGCTTTGCGCAAGCGCAGCGGCTGCTGCCGGACCGAGGGCGGAGAGCCCTTTGAGGATGTCGATGGCGTAAGCCAGCTGATAATCCTCTTCACGCAGTGCTGCTGCCGCTTCGGCGCGGGCCTGATCGTCGCGGATGATGTCCAACTCGTCCTGCGTGAGGCTGTTGTTGGAGAGCGCCCCGCGCAGATCGGCCTCGGACCGGAAAGCGGCATCCGAATCCTCTGACTCTTCGTCCAGCGGACGCCTTGGTGGCTGCTGCACGATGATGTCGGGCGAGATTCCGAGCGACTGGATCGACCGGCCGGAGGGCGTGTAATACCGCGCTGTCGTCAGCCGCATGGCACCGTCGCCACGCAGCGGCATGACGGTCTGAACCGAGCCTTTGCCGAAGGACTGCGTGCCCACGACAATCGCCCGGCGGTGATCCTGAAGCGCACCTGCGACGATCTCGGACGCCGAGGCCGAGCCACCATTGATCAGCACCACGATCGGCAGACCTTGGGCCAGATCGCCCGGTGTCGCGTTATACCGATCCCCGTCCTGCGGATCACGTCCACGGGTGGACACGATCTCGCCCGCCTCGAGGAAGGCGTCGGAGACATAGACCGCCTGATTGAGCAGGCCGCCAGGGTTGTTGCGCAGATCGATGACCACCCCGTTGATGTTTTCGATCCCGCCCGCTTCGGCGATCTGTTCTGCCAGACCGTCCGACAGGTTGGGGAAAGTCTGGTCGTTGAAGGTCGACACCCGGAGCACGACGGTCTCGCCTTCGGTCCGCGCCCGCACGGCTGTGAGCCGGATGGTGTCACGAATGATCGACACGTCGAACGGCTCCGGGCTGTCTTCGCGCACGACCGTGATGATGATCTCCGACCCGACAGGGCCGCGCATCAACTCGACCGCCTCGTCGAGCGTCAGCCCGAGCGTGCTTTGGCCGTCGACTGCGGTGATGAAGTCGCCCGACATCATGCCGGCCGCATCCGCCGGGGTGCCGTCCATCGGCGAGACGACTTTGACCCAGCCTTCTTCCTGCGTCACTTCGATCCCGAGGCCACCGAATTCGCCACGGGTCTGCAGCCGCATGTCCGCAGCGTCGTCCGGGCTGAGATAGCTCGAATGCGGATCGAGCGAGGTGAGCATGCCGTTGATCGCGGCCTCGATCAGGTCGGAGGCTTCGACGTCCTCGACATACTCGGCGCGGATTCGTTCGAAGATGTCGCCGAACAGATCCAGTTGTTCATAGACGCTGCCACTACTGGCGGCCTCTTGGGCGATCAACGGGCCTGCGACCTGCGTCGTCACCACCAGACCAAGCGCGGTGCCTCCCGCGACGGCCATCAAAAGCTTTCTCATTGCTGACATCCTCAATACATCATTCCAGCGCGAACCATGTCGCGGGATCTACTGCAGACTGCCCTTCCCTTACCTCGAGATAAAGGGTCTCCGAGCGTCCGCCGCCGACTCCGGCAGCACTTTCGGTCAAAATAGCGTCAACTCCGGGCTGTTCACCACCCATCAGGCCAATCGGCGCCCCTTGCGGCAAAACTTGGCCGGCTTCGCCGAATACCTCCGCCAGCCCCGCAACGACAAGCAGGACATCGGGCGCCGGCTCCAGGATGATGACGTTGCCATAGTCGAGCAGCGGCCCGCGAAACCGCACGGTGGCGGCCGCCGGAGAGGTGACCAGCGACCGCGGTCGTGCAGCGATCACCAGACCGGGCCGCACGATTCCGGCGGCATCCGCCTGATTGAACCGCCGAAGGACAGTGCCCTGCACGGGAAGTCCCAACCCACCCTTGAGCGCCGTCGCGTCCGGGGCGACCCCACCCAGATCCTGATCCACCACATCGGCCAGCCCGCTGGCAAAGGCGCTGAGCGTTTCAGTCGAGGCGATCAGCAAGGCAGTGCGCACAGGGTCTTCGGTAAATCGCTGCGGCAGGTCGGTCCGTTCGGATATCGCTTGTGACAGCTGAGCCCGCGCCTCTTGCGCGCCGTCGAGTCCGCGCCGCAGGGTGTCTGCCGCACTGTCTTGCAGCGCGCGCAGTTGCGAAACCTCTTCCAGATCGGCCTTGAGCTCATCGACCCGCACCTGCAACGCGGGCGTCACCTCGGACACCATCATCCCAGATCGCGCCGTTCCGAGCGGCCCGGACGGGTGCAGCAGCAAGAGCGGAGCCGGAGCGCGACCCATTGTCTGCAACACCCCGAGCAGTTCGGCGACCTCTTCCGAACGGGCGTCGAGTTCCGTTTCGATGGCCCGCTGCCGGATTGCGGCCCGCCGCAGGCCGTCGCGCAGAGCCACGAGGCCATCTTCATAGGCCTGCACGGTTTCGGTAAGCGCTGAGATACGGTCGCTGCCCCGGTCGGCCTCCTGCAACATGACGCTTGCCGCCTCGAGCCGTGCCGCCGCTGCCGCCGCCGCCTCGGCGGTTTCGCCCTGACCCTGGGCCAGTGCTTGCCCCGCCATCAGCACGGCTACGAGGACCGCCCGGCGGATCATCTGACGATCAGGCTCCGCCCCGTCATTTCCGGCGGCAGGTCGAGCCCCATCAGGTCGAGCAGCGTCGGCGCCAGATCCGCCAAGCGGCCGTGACGAAGGCTGACCCCATCCGGCCCACCCACAAGGGCGACAGGCACCAGATTGGTGGTATGCGCCGTATGCGGCCCACCGGTTTTGGGGTCGATCATGACCTCGCAATTCCCGTGGTCGGCCGTGACGATCATGGCCCCACCCGCTGCCTTGAGTGCCGCGACGACCCGTCCCAGCCCGGTATCGACCGCCTCGCAGGCCGCCATCGCGGCCTGAAGATCGCCGGTATGCCCGACCATGTCCGGATTGGCATAGTTGGTCACGATCAGGTCGTAGCCATGCTCGATGGCGGCGACAAAGGCGTCGGTGACTTCGACCGAGGACATCTCCGGCTGCATGTCATAGGTCGCGACCTTCGGAGACAGGGGCATCTTGCGATCCTCGCCGTCTTCCGGGGTTTCCTTGCCACCATTCAGAAAGAAGGTGACATGGGGGTATTTCTCGGTCTCTGCGAGGCGATATTGGCTCAGGTCATGCTTGGCCACCCATTCGCCGAGCGTGTTGACGATCTCGCGTTTAGGAAAGACGGTGTCATACCATGCGTTGTGAGCGTCGGAATATTGCACCATGCCGAGCCGGGCGGTGAGGTCGAGCCGCGGGCCACGATCCCAACCGTCGAAATCCGGGTCAGCGACGGCGGCGAGGATCTCGCGGGCGCGGTCGGCGCGGAAGTTGAGGCAGAACAGCCCATCTTCAGGTGCCATGCCAGAGTAATCGCCAATGACTGTGGCCGGAATGAATTCATCGGTCTTGCCATCCGACGTTGCATTCGTGACGGCCACATCTGCAGTGTCGGACGTCTCGCCCTCACCCAGAACCATGGCGTCATAGGCGGTCTTGACCCGTTCCCAACGGTTGTCCCGGTCCATTGCGTAATAGCGGCCAATAACGGTTGCGATCCGTACGCCATCGGGCATCCGGGTCTGCAGGTCGCTCAGGAAATGCGCCGCTGAAGTCGGCGCAACATCACGCCCGTCGGTGATCGCATGGATCGCCACAGGAACTTCCGCATCAGCAAATGCCTGACACGCCGCAATGAGGTGATCGATATGGCCATGCACACCGCCATCGGACACCACGGCCATCAGATGCGCCGTTCCACCGCTCTTGCGCAGCGCGGCAACAAAGCGCACCAGCGCCTCGGCCTTGGCAAAGGATCCATCCTCGATGGCGAGATCGATTTGCCCAAGGTCCATCGCCACCACGCGTCCGGCGCCGATATTCGTATGCCCTACTTCCGAATTGCCCATCTGGCCCGTCGGCAGGCCCACATCGGGCCCGTGTGTGATCAAGGTCGCATGGGGGCAAGTCGACATGATCTCGTCAAATACCGGGGTTTTTGCCAAGGCCGGGGCGTTTCCCTCGGTCTCTTCGCGCTGCCCCCATCCATCGAGGATACACAGGACGACAGGTTTCGGCACGGACATGGCTGGCTCTCCTCATACTCTGTCGTCGGTTCTAACCCATGGGCTCGGCAAGGTGAACGACAGGGTGCTTCTTTGGGTCAAAAATATCCACGTCGCAACGCGGCCGATGAGCGAATGTTCGGAGGGTATAAGTGGCCGCGCCCAACCTAGCTGCGATGATACGGCGCCCCCGACAGGATCGATGCCGCGCGATACAATTGCTCGGCCAACATGACCCGAACCAGCATATGCGGCCAGACCATTGCCCCGAATGACAGCGCGAAATCAGCGCGGCTTCGCAGGGCGAGATCGATCCCGTCGGCCCCACCGATAACGAATGCAACGTCAGAGCGCCCCTGATCGCGCCAACCCGCCAGTTTGGACGCGAAATCCGGCGATGACAGCACCGCACCGCGCTCGTCCATCACGCAAATCAAGGAACCGTCCGGAATGGCCCGATCCAGCAAGGTCGCTTCGGCAGCCATGCCGCCACCCTTGCGATCCTCCACCTCGCTCACGGCGCACGGCCCGAGAGCAAGCGCCCGGCCCGTTCGGTCAAATCGCTTCAGATAGTCGTCGACCAGATCTTTTTCCGGGCCCGCCCGAAGGCGACCCACAGCGCAGATCGATACCTTCATGTCCTTAGCGGAACGATGCAGCCGGATCGGTGCCAGCAGGCAGCCACATCTTCTCCAACTGGTAGAACTCGCGCACTTCCGGCCGGAACACATGGACGATGATGTCGCCGGTATCGATCAGAACCCAATCGCCGGTTTCCTTGCCCTCGACCTTCGAGATGACGCCGAATTCCGCCTTGAGGCGGTCCGTCAATTTCTCCGAGATTGCGTTGACCTGACGGGACGACCGCCCCGAACAGACGACCATCCAGTCGCCGATCTCGGACTTGCCGCGCAGATCAATCTGCACGACGTCTTCGGCCTTGTCTTCATCGAGGGAGGCAAGAACCGCGCTCAGGAGCGCGTCAGACGTTGCCTTGGTCATGCCGAGATCGCCCTTCTTGCGAGCGCGTTCGGCCGGTGCGGCAGCGGACGAAGCCGCCATGGTGTTGGGTGACAGATCATTGTCCTCCTGAAACGCGCCGCCATCAGCCTCGGCGCAAGGCATGGTGTCAACTTAGCCCTCCAAAAGTGACATTTCAATAAAGGACCTGACGACAGGCGAATTCAGGCCGACAATTGCGCCACTATTCAGCCACTTCACCAACCTCCAACCGATTGCATTCCGGTCAATCCCGTGCAAATCTGAATTGAACCGAAGGAGGGGACAATGGTCGCGACCGTGCGATTGCCTCGAAATATGAGCCCTGTTTTCGCCCTGTGCGTCTTCGTGCAGGGCTGATCCGGGACGACATTCCAATCCTGATCTGCTCTTTTCGGCCCTCGCCGGGCCACTTCCACTTTCAGATCAGAGACCCATCTCATGGCCATTCTAAACCTTCGCAGCCTCGGCGTCACGCTCGGCACGCCCCTTTTCACCGGACTGGACCTGACCCTCAACAAAGCGGACCGGGTCGGGCTCGTCGCCGCAAACGGCCGCGGCAAATCCACCCTGCTGAGCTGTATGACGGGCGCGTTCGAGCCGACCGAGGGAGAGATCACCCGCGCACGCGGATTGCGGATCGGCCATCTCGAGCAGCACATCCCGGACGAGCTGGGTGATCTGCCGCTCCATGCCCTCGTGCTTTCGGCCTTGTCGGCCGAGCAAGCGGAAGAGGAAAGCTGGCGCGTCGATATCGTCCTAGACGACCTGAATATCCCCCAGGATCATCGTCAGACACCGCTTCGCAATCTATCGGGTGGCTGGCAGAGGTTGGCGATGCTCGCCCGCGTCTGGGTGACGGAACCGGACCTGCTGCTGATGGACGAGCCCACAAACCACCTCGATCTCGTGCGGATCGGACTGCTGGAGCGATGGATCGGCACCCTGCCGCGCGATCTGCCGATGGTCATCGCCAGCCATGACCGGGCCTTTCTGGACGCGGTCACCAATCGAACCTTGTTCCTCCGGGCCGAACGAAGCCGACTGTTTCCGTTGCCGTTCAGCCACGCCCGCATTGCTCTGGACGAGGCCGACGCCGCCGATGGGCGACAGTTCGACAACGACATGAAGAAGGCCGCGCAACTGCGCAGGCAGGCGGCGAAACTCAAGAACATCGGGATCAATTCCGGCTCAGACCTACTGATCACCAAGACCAAGCAGCTCAAGGACCGTGCCGCCAAGCTCGAAGACGCCGCGCGGCCCGCCCACGCGGATCGAACGGCCGGTGCGATCCGTCTGACGAACAGCGGCACCCATGCCAAGGCATTGGTTAGTTTTGAGGACGCCCAGATCAGCACCCCTGACGACCGCGTGTTGTTCAAGACCGGCCAAGCCTGGATCAACCAGGGTGACAGAATTGTTCTGCTCGGCCGGAATGGAACCGGCAAGACCCGGCTGATGACGCGGGTCGCACAGGTGCTCCGGGGCGCAAACGATCCGGAGGTCCGCGCAACGCCTTCCATCGTTCCGGGCATCTCGGATCAGGGGTTGAGCCAGCTGGACGGATACGCAACGCCGCTGGAGGCGATCACGCACCAATTCGACCTCGGGGATCAGCGGGCACGCGCGGTGCTGGCCGGCGCAGGCATGTCCATCGACATGCAGAACGGGCCGCTAGTGGCGCTTTCGGGCGGCCAGAAGGCCCGCTTGGCCATGGTGATCCTGCGGCTGGGTCACCCCAACTTCTACCTGCTCGACGAGCCGACCAACCATCTCGATATCGAAGGGCAGGAGATGCTCGAAGCGGAACTGCTCGCGCACGAGGCGACCTGCCTTCTGGTCAGCCACGACCGAAGCTTCGTGCGGGCAATCGGCAATCGTTTCTGGCAGATCGAGCGCAACAGGCTGATCGAAGTCGAGAGCCCGGAGCAATTCTTCAGCTCTCAGTCGGAGCTGACTCTCTAGCCATTTCTTTGGGTCAAAAATATCCTGGGGGTGCGGGGGCAAGGCCCCCGCGAAACCGCGCAAAGCGCACATCGAATGCGCCGAAGGCGCGCTATTCGGTCAGGCCCCTCTCATTTCCCAACAGCCGGACTTCGCGCTGCGGGAACGGGATGTCGATCCCGTTCTCGGCGAATGCGTCCCAAAGCGCGAGGTAGACGTTGCCCCGGATGTTGGTCAGGCCACCGGTCGGGTCTCTGATCCAGAACCGCAGTATATAGTCTACGCTGCTGTCACCGAATCCCACGATATGGCAAACCGGAGGCTTGTCCGGCAGGACCCTCTGCACCGAGGCCGCCGCCGCGATGGCAATGCGGCGGACATCGTGGGGGTTGTTTCCATAGGCGGTCCCGAAAAAGATATCGAGCCGGACGAAATCGTTGGAATGCGACCAGTTCACCACCTGCCCGGTGATCAGATCCTCGTTGGGGATGAGGTATTCCTTGCCGTCACGCGTGGTGATGCTGACGTACCGGGCCCCCAGTGAATTGATCCAGCCGAACGTCTCGCCCAAACTGATCACGTCGCCGGGCTTGATCGACTTGTCGAGCAGGATGATCACCCCCGACACAAGGTTGGACACCACCTTTTGCAGACCAAAACCAAGACCGACGCCGATCGCGCCCGAAAGCACGGCCAGCCCCGTCAGATCGACCCCCACCGCCCGCATCGCAACAAAGAACGCGATGCCGTAGAGCGTGATCTGCATGACCTTGACCATGAGCACCCGCATCGACGGGCTGATCTCATCGTTGCCCTCGATCCGCGCGGTCGCCGTTCGGTTGACCAACCGCGCCACGAAAATCAACACCCCGAGAGACAGAAGCGCTTGCAGAACGAGCAGCATGGAAATCCGCATGTCGCCGATATGCAGGGCAATCGTATCAAGCAGGTTCTCGGATTCTTCGGTCAGCCCGAGGATCCGCAATGTGATCCAGACCCAAGCCCCGTAGCGCACGACACTTCGCAGGATCGGGTTGGCGATCAGCCGGGTTCCGAACGCCACGATCAGCCATGCCGTTGCCAAGTTGGCTACGATCCCAAGCAGGTAGCTTCGGGACGGCCAGGTCACTTCGCGCATGATCAGCACGACGGTCCAGATCAGGACGACAAAGAAGATCGCCCGCAGCCTCTTGTGCACGACAACCAGATACCGCATCCGCCAGCGCGGCCAGCCTTCCCGGGTTCGCATCCAGGCGTGCAATCGAGGTGCCAGCACGGCCCGAAGGATGTGCGCCAATGCCAACAGGCCGATCGCGATCAGGATTTGGTAGAAATTCCAGGGCCGCAGCAACGTCGCGAGGAAGACCTCGGCTTGCCCGATAAGCTCTTTTCCGATTTGCAATATGTTGCTCGCCTGCGCGGCGAAGGTGTCGTCTAGCTCCATTGACCCGCCTTTGTTGCCTTTCCATACTGACCGTTCGGTCCCGTTTCGGCAAGCAAACTAAAGGTGTTCCGGGGCGTCTTTCCGACCTGACAATCCGACGCGCGGGTTTGCCGGATGCGGACGCGGTGTGGGCTCTCGTCGTTCGCATTTTGCAGGTCTCCAGCCTGCCGGATTATGGCCCCGACAACATCGCCCGCCTTGTAAGCCACTTTACCCCCGAGACCGTCGCGGAAGCCATTGATCGCAATAACATGATACTGGCCGAATCCAACGGCCGCATGTTGGCCACCGCCAGCCTTGGCGGCACGGCGGCAGATCCCCAAGCATACGCGCTGCGCACCTTCTTTGTGGACCCGGACGCCCAAGGCATGGGGATCGGTTCGCGCCTTCTTCCACAGCTAGAGGCGCACGCCCGCGATCTGGGGGTGACCGCTTTACCAGTTCGCTCATCAATTAGCGGAATGCCCTTCTATGAGGCGCGCGGCTTTGAGGTTGTCGACGAGGTCTGGGACGGTGACGCGTTGACCTTTCAGATGTCAAAGACCCTGATTTGATTCGGTGGCGCTGCCATCAAGACGAGCGTTCAACGCGACGATCACTCACCGCCAAACTGTAAAGCTCGCCATCCCACACAGTTCTTCACACAAGCCCGCCGAATCGTTTTACCGTTTCGGGATGAACGCCCACCGAGGAAGGAGAAGATCATGACCCGTTCATTCATGGGAGGAGTGGCAGCCATTGCACTGTCGGCCCTCTTAATACCGCCGGCGCAGGCGCAGTCGTGCCAGCAGGTCAGTTTTCCCGCCGGTTTCACCTCTGGCGCGATTGAAGGCCAAGTTTCGCCCGATGGTGTGGTCTGTTACGCATTGAATATGGCCCCGCATAACAACAATCTGGGCCTGAGCATTTCAGGCCGCAATGTGATGTTCGGCTTCAATGATGGTTTCAATGCGATGGACGCTCAAACCCAAACGCAGTTGGTGCCGGAGGGCCCGACCGTGCGCGTGACCGTGAGCCAGTTGATGCGTTCTGCAACCACCGAGCCCTTTCGCCTGACCGTGACTTTTCTGCCTCCCGGCAATGGCTAGGAGCGACGTTGCGTATCCGGCCGCCCACGCGAAGGCGTGACGTCGGCCACCGCGATCGCTGCGTCCGCGGGTGAACTAAAGCATCGGCACCTCGACGCCTTTGGCTAGTCGGGCTGAATACGGTCGGCGATCACCTCGGCGCGCTCTGTTTCGGACAGCAACGCCATCGCATCGCCCCAAAGAGCCGGGCCGTCAGGAATATCGTCGCCGCGATAGGTATAAGGCCGAAGCGACCCGAAGTTGTCGGGCTTTTCGTCATTGATCGTAACGTATTGATCGAACGTCACCCAATCGCGCGCGGTTGGCGTCAGTTCCGCACCGTCCAGCGATTTTACCTGCAGCGACAATGTTCCGGCCAAGAAACTCATGAGCCCCTGTGTCAGCACGCCAACGGCCTCGCCATCCCGGATGAACCTGTGAAACGATGCGCCGGTTCGGCCCAGATCAACGACCTCTCCGGTTTCCCAGTTTGCCAGATAGACCCGTGTTTCGGCATCGAGCAGGACGTGCGGCCCGAATTTGGAAACCTGCATGTACTGGGTTGGAAGTTCGCCCTGCCCTGTCAGCGACCCGACCTGTTCCCACGCCCCCTCGCGGTAGATCGACAGTGCAACCTCGGCATCCGCGTCGTAGCCGAAGACCTGCAGGGCGAGCAAATGGCCGTCGTGGGTCCAATCGAGCGAGATCGTCTGGTCGGGGGCGGAAAAGGTGTCGATCAGGTTTCCGGTCGTGGCATCCCACGTGGCGACGAGACCATCGGCCGCAGCGGCGAGTAGCGTGCCATCCGGCGAGAACCCGATCACGACGCCCGGCTCTCGCCCGGCAAGTTCGGTGAGCGGAGGCAAGGGACTGCCTTCCGAGGACCGGAATCGCAGGACCACGCCATCGACCATATGCCATGCCGCCACGAGGCTGCCATCGGGCGAGAACGCGGGCGGCAGCGCCGGGCCGTAGACGTTGCTTATCGTCGCGCTGAACGGCATCAGGTCGGCTATGACCTGGCCGTTACGAGGGTCGACGAGGATATGCGGTGGCTCCTCCTCGATCGGGAGGTAGACCGGCCCGCCGCGCGATACCATGGTTTGCGATTCAGTGTCGAATTCGATCGTTGGTGAGCCGGTGCCCGGACTTGTCATCGTGGCGTTGATCCCCATGACGACAGCCCGAGTCCCGTCGGAGTTGACGGCATAGCCTTGCCATGTTTCCCGATCCACGTTGACGACACGGGCGGCCATCGCCCGCAACAACGCCTCGTATGCCTCCGGGTAATACTCCAGCGTCGCGGCCTCGGGTTCGTCCGGTAGTCCCTTCAACGCCGCCGCCACAGCCGCGCGTCGATCACCGAGCGCAATCTCGGTCAACGCCTGTTCGGCGAAATCCCTGCTCTGGTTCAGAATCTCGTCTGGCGGCTGCGCCGAAAGCGGCACGGCGAGGCATGAGATCAGGACGAGGATCGCGATCAGTTTCATCTGGCACTCCCATCGAGCGTTCTGCGGTCAGATGGCGGGATGGTTCGGAAATCGGATCGGCCTGTCAAGCGAGGGTGCTGCTTGTCGCGCACCCTGCCGTGACCGGCAAGGCATCCGCCGCCCGCGACAGGACTTGCGAGACTCACCTCACCTGTATATCTGACCGCTTATGAAAACTCTTGTTGTCATGGATGATCGGTCCCGCTTGCCTTGGCGGTTCTATGGTGCCCGTCGCACCATTCTGGCCCACCTATGACCCATGCTCCGCGCGTCTCCCGCGCGGACATCCACCGAGCTGACCTTTTACCCACATAATACTGGAGAGGACCCCATGTCCCCCAAGACCCTGTATGACAAAATCTGGGATGCCCATCTGGCTCACGAGGCCGAGGATGGCACCTGCCTGCTGTATATCGACCGCCATCTGGTTCACGAAGTGACCAGCCCGCAGGCGTTTGAAGGCCTGCGCATGACCGGCCGCACGGTTCGCGCACCGGACAAGACCATCGCCGTGCCTGATCACAACGTTCCGACCACGCTGGACCGTGCCAATGCGGCCACGATGACCGAGGACAGCCGCGTTCAGGTCGAGGCGCTCGACAAGAACGCCAAGGATTTCGGCATCCACTACTATCCGGTCTCTGACGTTCGCCAGGGCATCGTGCATATCGTCGGCCCCGAGCAGGGCTGGACTTTGCCCGGCATGACCGTGGTGTGCGGTGACAGCCATACGGCAACGCATGGTGCCTTTGGAGCCTTGGCGCATGGCATCGGCACGTCCGAGGTCGAGCACGTTCTGGCCACACAGACGCTGATCCAGAAGAAGTCCAAAAACATGAAGGTCGAGATCACCGGCAAGCTCCGCCCCGGCGTGACCGCCAAGGATATCACATTGATGGTGATCGGTGAGACCGGCACCGCCGGCGGCACCGGCTATGTTATTGAGTATTGCGGCGAAGCGATCCGCGATCTGTCGATGGAAGGCCGCATGACCGTCTGCAACATGGCCATTGAGGGCGGCGCCCGCGCAGGCCTGATCGCCCCGGACGAAAAGACCTATGAATACGTCAAAGGCCGCCCCCATGCGCCCAAGGGTGCTCAATGGGATGCAGCGCTGGCATGGTGGAAGACCCTCTATTCCGACGACGACGCGCATTGGGACAAGGTCGTGACGATCAAGGGCGAGGATATCGCTCCGGTCGTCACATGGGGCACGTCGCCCGAAGACGTGCTGCCGATCACCGCGAAAGTCCCTGCCGCCGATGATTTCACCGGGGGCAAGGTCGGTGCGGCGCAACGTTCGCTCGACTATATGGGTCTGACCCCCGGAACCCCGTTGTCCGAGATCGAGATCGACACTGTCTTTATCGGCTCTTGCACAAATGGACGGATCGAAGACCTCCGCGCTGCTGCGGCGATCCTCAAGGGCAAGAAGAAGAAGGACGGCATCCGCGCGATGGTCGTTCCCGGCTCTGGCCTCGTCCGGGCGCAGGCCGAGGAAGAAGGGCTGGCGCAGATCTTTATCGACGCGGGCTTTGAGTGGCGATTGGCTGGCTGTTCGATGTGTCTGGCGATGAACCCCGATCAGCTCAGCCCGGGCGAGCGCTGTGCTGCGACGTCGAACCGCAACTTCGAGGGCCGTCAGGGCCGTGGCGGTCGCACCCATCTGATGAGCCCCGCGATGGCGGCGGCGGCGGCCGTAACCGGCCGCCTGACAGACGTGCGCGAGATGATGTGATCGGGCGGGTGCGCCATCCGCGCACCCGACGCCTTTGATATTCAGGGTCTGTGCCTGCACACACCCCTTTCCGAAAGGATACGGAATGGACAAATTCGACAAACTCAGCGGAATTGCCGCCCCCATGCCCCTCGTCAATATCGACACGGACATGATCATCCCCAAGCAGTTCCTCAAGACGATCAAGCGCACAGGTCTTGGCGTGAATCTCTTTGACGAGATGCGCTATGATGCGGACGGCAACGAGATCCCCGATTTCGTGCTGAACAAGCCGCAGTATCGCGACGCCTCGATCCTCGTTGCCGGCGACAACTTCGGCTGCGGCTCCAGCCGCGAGCACGCCCCTTGGGCGCTGGCCGATTTCGGCATCAAATGCATCGTGTCGACCAGCTACGCCGACATCTTTTACAACAACTGCTTCAAGAACGGCATTCTGCCGGTCGTCTTGCCTCAAGAGCAGGTCGACCTGCTGATGAAGGACGCCGAGAAGGGATCGAACGCCCGGATCGAAGTGGATCTGACGGCGCAAACCATCACCACGTCCGACGGTGATGTCATTGCATTCGACATCGACCCATTCCGCAAGCATTGCCTGATCAACGGCTTGGACGATATCGGTCTGACCATGGAGAAGGCCGCATCCATCGATGCCTTCGAAGCTCAGGCCGCCCAATCCCGCCCTTGGGTCTGATCCCGGCGTAAATGACAAGCACGGGCCGAAATTTCGGCCCCTGCTTCCCAATTTCGCGAAATCGGACACACTCAGCTGTGTCGATTAGAGTCGAAAACCCCAAATGTGGCAGTCTTGCCCTCATTTGCCAAAGCGGCTAACGGCGACCACCGCATCTGGTAGGCTGCCTACCTTTGCCGCATCTCGGCTGCTAAATGGTTGCAATCGCGCACCATATTTGCCCCAAATCTGCCTCCATCCTTACCGATACATTAACCATCGTTGTCCAGGGGAATGGAACGAGGCAAATTTATGGCAATAATGAGGCAGATCGCCGCGCGTCGGCGGAATCAAGCTGGAACAAGGGAGCGGCAAAGTATCGCCCCCACCCGGATTGAGGGCAGGACAAAGATGTTATCTAGACTGACAGGAGCAATCCTGCGGGCGGTGTTGGTGGTATTGCTTATTGCGACACCCTCCATACTTTTGCCCGGAACCAATGCCGATACCGGGCAGACGATCGCGCTTGTGGCGCTGATTGCCGCCGTATTTACTGTTCTGGAGTACCAATCCAGCTACCCCAGCCTCGTCGAATTCCGCGACGCGCCGCCGTTCAACCGCGTTCGCTTCGGCGCGTTGTTTATCACGGTTTTTGCCCTGACTCTGATCCTGCGCGGCGAATCGCAACCGTCCACGATGACCCAGCTGGCGCAGGCCGCCGGTCGTTCCATTGGCGAAGTGATCGATTTCCCCTATTCCCCCGTCCGCCTGATCGTCCTGATGCTGCCGGAGAACGCTTCTGCATTCTTGATCGACCGTGTCCGGACGGCGGCTGGCCTGAGCTATCTGGTCTCGATCATGTCCTTGGGCATCTTTGTGATCTTGCTCCGACTGCGTGGATGGCCCACCCGTCACAAGAACTTTAACGTCTGGGTGAACCTGCCCACATTCGACCCGACAGCCGGTGGCGACGTGGTCGCACGTCTGGAGCGGGACAGCCAAATTAACCTTATATTAGGGTTTCTGCTGCCATTCGTTATTCCGGCCTTCATCAAGCTGGCGTCGGATTTCGTTGATCCGATCAGTTTGAGCAACGACCACACCTTGATCTGGACGATAACTGCATGGGCGTTCCTTCCAGCCAGTTTGTTGATGCGCGGCATTGCCCTGTCCCGCGTGGCATCCATGATCAGCGAGCAGCGCGAACGCGCCAACGTGGCCGGACAGGACGGAACTGTCCTCGCGCACTGATCCTCTTTACAATCAGCATGTTGGCGGCCCTCTTGGCCGCCTTCTTGCCGTCTGAGAGCCGTGCTCAGACGCTGCGCGTCGCCACCTGGGCCGCCCCTCTGAGCCGCGATGGCCCCGGCCTTTTGCTCCGCGACATCCGCAAGGGCGAGGACGCTCAGATCGCAGCCTTTGTCGCCGTTCTCGACGAGGTTCGGCCCGACGTTCTGCTGTTGACGGATATTGACTGGGATCTCGAGGCGATGGCACTGACCGCGTTGATCGCGACGCTGCGTGCACAGGGGTTGGACTATCCTTACCACTACACCGCCCGGCCCAATGCCGGCATCCCGACCGGTCTGGACATGGACGGCAACGGCCGCCTCGGTGAGGCGCGAGACGGTCTGGGCTATGGCCGGTTTTCGGGCAACGGCGGGCTTGCGATTATCAGTCGGTATCCGGTCGGTATCGCGGAGGCGCGAGCGTTCACCGATTTGCGCTGGCGTGACCTGCCAGATGCTGTGCTGCCGCTATCCGCAGATGGCACCCCGTTTCCGTCTGAAGAGGTGCAGGCCATGCAACCGCTGTCGTCGACGGCCCACTGGGTTGTTCCCATCACCGTGCCCGAAGCATTGCCGATTGATCTGATGGTCTGGTCCGCGACACCGCCGGTGTTCGACGGGCCGGAAGACCAGAACGGCCTGCGCGGCCGGGACGAATTGCGGCTCTGGACCAAGCTGTTGGATGGTGACTTTGGCGACCCTCCCGCCAGGTTCGTCATCGCCGGAAATGCCAATCTCGATCCGGTGGACGGCAACGGTTTTACCGATGCGATGGCCGCGTTCCTCAATGATCCCAGAGTGATCGATCCCCGCCCGCGGAGCGCGGGCGCCGAGGCAGCGGCGGACCCCGATCACCGGGGCGATCCGGCGCTGGACACCGCCGATTGGGACGATGGGGCGCCGGGCAACTTGCGGGTCAGCTATGTGCTGCCGTCAGCATCGCTACGGGTTGTCGGATCAGGCGTGTTCTGGCCTGCTCCGGACGACCCGAAAGCCGCGCTATTGGGCGACGACGGGCTGGCGATCGGCCCGCACCGCTTGGTCTGGGTCGATATCGACCCCTAGGGGTGCCCGCATGACCTGCTGCTTTGGTGTAGGCACGAAATCCGGCAGGAGCCTTTGGAACTTTGCCCCGGAGATGCTGTGCGGCATGTCCCAGAGATAGCGCATTTCCATGAGCTCCCGCGCCAGTTCCCAGAACGGCGAGGCCATTCGCATCGCCCACCACGGAAACCGCGTGATCCGCACAGGGCGCGACATCGCCTCTGACAGCTCTGATTGTAATTCAAGCAGCGTGAAGGCGTGGCCGGGAAACGGCACGTCCTCAAATGTGGCGAGGCTGACTTGCCGGTCCGCGAGCATCTGCATCGCACGCGCCATATCCGGCACGTAGCAATAGGGCTGCATCACTCCCGGATCGCCTCCGGCAGTGAGTTTGCCCGATCCGATGCTGCGGGCCAGAAACATGCTCATGATGTCGCCATTGCCGAGCGGATCGATGAAGTTGCCGCCGCGCAGAATGATGGTCTGTACGCCGGAGTCCTTATACATCTGTTCGATCTGAACCCTGATCTTGCCCTTCCGGCTATGCGCATGCTGGGGCGTATGCTCGTCCAACACGCCCGGCTGGTTGCCGAAGTTGTAGACATTGCCCGGAAGGATCACGGTGGCGCCGCTTGTCTTGGCGGCGTCGATGACCTGCCGCGTCAGCGCGGGCAGGATGGTGGCCCAGTCGTGATAGTTGGGCGGGTTCAACCCATTGACGATCACGTCGGCTCCCTTGGCCGCGACCGTCATATCGCTGCCGCGGTCAAAGCGCCGGACGCTCCAACCCGCATTCCAGAATGCCTCTGCTGCGTGGCTACCGATTTTTCCTGAAGGTCCGAGAATGAGAACGGTTTTTGTCATGTTGCCTCTCCGAATTGGGATCGACTGGACTCTCCATCAACCAAGAACAAATAGACATTGCCCAAATTCCTATGTCGTGTATTCAATTTTGAATGAACTTTGCGCTCCCTTCCGTAGATTGGTCTTTGATCCAGGCGTTCCTCGCCGTGGCAGAAACCGGCAGTCTGTCGGCCGCCGCCCGTCAGTTGGGCGCAAGTCAGCCGACGCTTGGCCGCCAGATCAAGGCGATTGAGGCGCAGTTGGACGCGGAACTGTTTCACCGCCACGCCAAGGGGTTCGAGCTGACCGAGACCGGGCTGGCTCTTGTTCCGGCCGCTCGCCAGATGCGCGAGGCGGTGAACCAGATCGCGCTGACCGCAGCCGGTCAGGCCGGTCGTCTGGAGGGCACCGTGCGCATCACCTCCAGCGATGCGATAAGCGTGTTTCACCTGCCTGAAATCCTCGCCCATATCCGCGAAGTCGAGCCGCAGATCGCGCTGGAGCTGGTCCCTAGCGATACCTCCACCAACCTGCTCTACCGCGAGGCCGATATCGCGGTGCGGATGTATCGCCCGACCCAACTGGACCTTGTGACCCAGCATATCGGCGATCTGAAATTGGCGATGTTCGCGGCCAAGAGCTATGTCGCCCGCCGCGGCATCCCCGCCGATGCCACGGAGTTCCTGACCCATGACCTCGTCGGCTATGACGCCAATCCGGCGATGCTGGAGGCGATGACCCACTTTGGCCTGCCTGTCACCCGCGACAGCTTCAAGACTCGCTGCGACGCCAATCTGGCGAACTGGGCCTTGGTTCGGGCAGGTTGTGGCATCGGCTTTGGTCAGGCGCAGGTGGGCCGGGCGGACCCGTCGTTGCAGGAAATCAGTCTGGATTATCCCCTGCCCTTGCTGCCTGTTTGGCTGACCGCCCACGAAGCCATGCGTCAGAGCCCGCGCATTCGGCGGGTTTGGGATTTGCTGGCCGACGGGCTGCGCAAGGTGATTGCGGCTGACGCCCGGTAGCCCCCGGTTTATGGAACGCGGCCCACCGCCGGGGGCGCCGGTGTGTATTGCCGCCTCGGACGGCGAGCGCCGGCGCTGCAAATCCTCGCATCAGGGCCTGCTTCGGCGCGGCGCGACCTTGACCCTTTGCCGGCACTTGGCTACGCCCGCTGAAACCACTTATTTCGAGGATCAGCGCAATGGCCAACCCTTCCCTTCTTATCCTTGCCGGTGACGGCATCGGTCCCGAAGTCATGGACGAAGTCAAAAAGGTGATCGGCTGGTTCGGTGCCAAGCGCGATATGGCTTTTGACGTCTCGGAGGATCTGGTCGGCGGCTGCGCCTACGATGCCCACGGAACCCCTCTAACCGATGCCACGATGGAAAAGGCCCAATCGGTCGACGCCGTTCTGCTGGGTGCTGTCGGCGGCCCGAAATACGACGATCTGGATTTCAGCGTGAAGCCCGAGCGAGGCCTGTTGCGCCTTCGCAAGGAGATGGATCTGTTTGCCAACCTGCGCCCGGCACAGTGCTTTGACGCGCTGGCCGACTTCTCGTCGCTCAAGAAAGATATTGTCGCCGGTCTCGACATCATGATCATCCGCGAGCTGACCTCGGGCGTCTACTTCGGCGAACCGCGCGGGATCTTTACCGAAGGCAACGAGCGTGTCGGCATCAACACCCAGCGCTATACCGAGAGCGAGATCGCCCGCGTCGCCCGCTCGGCGTTTGAACTGGCTCGCAAGCGCGGCAACAAGGTCTGCTCGATGGAGAAGGCCAATGTGATGGAATCCGGCGTGCTCTGGCGCGAGGTGGTCACCAAAATCCATGCCGAGGAATATGCCGATGTGGAGCTGAGCCACATGTATGCCGACAATGGCGCGATGCAGCTTGTCCGCAATCCCAAGCAATTCGACGTGATCGTCACCGACAACCTGTTCGGCGATCTGCTGTCCGATGCCGCTGCGATGTTGACCGGCTCGCTGGGGATGCTCCCCTCGGCCTCGCTTGGCCTGCCGATGGCCAATGGCCGCCCGAAGGCGCTCTATGAGCCTGTGCATGGCTCCGCCCCGGACATCGCCGGCACAGGCAAGGCGAACCCGATCGCCTGCATCCTGAGCTTTGCCATGGCGCTGCGTTATTCCTTTGACAAGGGCGACGAGGCGACCCGTCTGGAAGAGGCGGTCAACAAGGTGCTGGCCGATGGTCTGCGCACCGCCGACCTGATGGGCCCCGAAGGTGGCACACCGATCTCGACCACGGAAATGGGCGATGCCATCGTGGCTGCCCTTGACGCCAGCCTCTGATCGAGAGGCCCGAGCACCGAACTGAAAGCCGCCTTGCCGGGCGGCTTTCGCCGTTCTGGGGCCACCGTTTTCGACAGCGCCGCCACCGGGCGGCTGCGGCGTTCGCACTCTGCCTCAATAACAGCAGATCGTCAGCTTTTCTCGGTTTTTGCCGGCTTAGACCTTGCAGCCCCCGTCTGCCTGTTTGAAAGCTGTACTGTATCGCAAAGCCAAGCTTATCGTGAAGGATCCGACCATGACCCCCAATGCAAAAGGCGCACTGCTCGCTTTGCTGGCGTTTGCCGTCTATGCCACTCACGATGTGGTCGTGAAACTGATGGGCGGGATCTATTCGCCGATACAGCTGATCTTTTACTCGGTGCTGTTCAGCTTTCCTCTGGCCCTTCTGATGCTGATGCGTGACCGGACACCCGGCACCCTTTTGCCGGTGCATCCGTGGTGGATTGCGCTGCGGACGGCGGCGGCGGTGCTGACCGGTCTGAGCGCGTTCTATGCGTTCTCGGTTCTGCCCTTGGCCGAGGTCTATGCGATCATCTTTGCCACCCCGCTGATCATCACGCTTCTGGCGATTCCGGTTCTTGGCGAGAAAGTGGGCATACGTCGGGGCTTGGCCATCTGTGTCGGTCTGGCCGGCGTGATCGTGGTGCTGCAGCCCGGCGAGACCTCGCTGACGCTTGGCCATCTGGGCGCTTTGGGTGCGGCGGTCGGCGGCTCTGTCGCATCGATCATCGTGCGCAAGATCGGATCGGAGGAACGCTCTGTCGTTCTACTGTTGTATCCGATGACCGCGAACTTCGTTCTGATGGCCTGCGCCTTGCCGTTTGTCTACGAACCGCCGCCGATCGAGCATCTGGGCGCATTTGGCGCGATGGCGCTGATGGGGTCTGCGGGCGGCCTGATCATCATTTTTGCCTACAAGGCCGGAGAGGCCGTCGTCGTCGCCCCGATGCAGTATTCGCAAATCTTGTGGGCCGCCCTCTATGGTGCGCTGTTCTTTGACGAATACCCCAGCGCCGCCACGATTGTCGGTGCCTCGATCATCATTGCCAGTGGCTTGTATATCGTCCTGCGCGAGGGCCAATCGAACGTGTCGGTCAACCGCCCCGTCCTGCGCAGCCGCGCCCGGCCAGAGACCGGCACGACCCCCCGTCGTCCGGTCCTGCAAGGCTTTGGCGCGAGCGTCGCCGTCTCGCATTCGGAGCCTGAATAATCCTTGCAAATGCCCGCTTGTCGCGCTAGGTCGCGCGGCATCGGTCGGAGTGTAGCGCAGCCTGGTAGCGCACCTGCTTCGGGAGCAGGGGGTCGGAGGTTCGAATCCTCTCACTCCGACCAGTTTTCCCGCATCGTGTCGACTCGCCTCTCGGGCCCGCGCTTGCCGTTGGGTTGGCGCAGAGCCGCGCGCAAAAGCCTCTCTTCCGAACTCGGGGGTTGGGCCGTCCCCAAACCGCGCTACATCCCATATCGATCAAGGGAGGTGCCTGATGGAGTTATCGCCAGAGTGGGAATACGTGGCGGATACGGTGATGGGTGGCGTTTCGACCGGCACTCTGTCGCACGAGACGATCGCGGGCCGCGATGCCGTCCGGCTGAAGGGCGACGTGTCGCTGGAGAACAATGGCGGGTTCGTGCAGGCCGCCTTTGATCTCGCCCTTGATGCCAGCGCGTGGGACGGGTTCGAGATCGATGTCTTCGGCAACGATCACACCTATGAAATGCGGCTGCGCACCGATCAGCTGACGCGTCCCTGGCAATCGTTTCGGGCCGAATTCGATGCGTCTTCCGAGTGGAAGACGATCCGCCTGCCATTTGCAAGTTTCGAGCCGCACCGGACCGATGCCGCCCTTGATGTCGCTCGTTTGCGCCGTGTCGGCGTTCTTGCGATCGGAGAGGCCTTTCACGCCGATGTCGCGATTGCCTCGGTGCGGCTGTTTGCCCGCTAGGCTTGCCGACGTGGCCGCCCCAGCTAGCTCACGCCTTGGCCGATATCGCCGCTCCGGAGGAAGATGACAGACAGCTCCCCAAATGCCCGCCCGGTTGCCGTCCCAAGTGGTCGGCTTTCCCGCCTCGGCCGGCTTGGGTCGCTGACGGCCGGTATCGCGGGCAACATGGCCTTGAACGGCGCGGCCCGGATGAGTCGCGGCGAGCGCCCGTCGATGCGCGACCTGATGCTGACACCGCGCAATGTGACCCGCATTGCGGATGAGCTTTCAAAGATGCGTGGCGCAGCGATGAAGATCGGTCAGTTGATCTCGATGGACAGCGGCGAGGTGCTGCCGCCGGAACTATCGCAGATCATGGCGCGGCTCCGTTCGGACGCCCATTTCATGCCGCCCGCCCAACTGAAATCCGTGCTCAATGCGCAATGGCCGGAGGGCTGGCTTGCTCGATTTGCGCAATTTGAAGTGCGCCCCATCGCTGCGGCGTCGATTGGACAGGTCCACCGCGCCCGATTGAAGGACCGCCGCGAGATGGCGATCAAGGTTCAATACCCCGGCGTTGCCCAGAGCATCGACAGCGATGTTTCGAACGTGGGTGCCCTGATCCGCATGTCGGGGCTGGTGCCTGCCGGGCTCGACATCGCACCCTATCTCAGCGCCGCCCGTGAGCAGTTGCATGAAGAGACGGACTATCTTCGCGAAGGCCGCTATCTGCACCGCTTTGCCGATCTGCTACGCGCCGACCCCGGTTTTGTGGTGCCCGAGCGGTATGAGGATTGGACCACACCGCAGATCCTGTCGATGTCGTTCGCGCAGGGTCGCCCTGTCGAAGAGGCCACGGAGGCGAGCCAGGAGTTGCGCGACGGGATTGCGGGCAGGCTCATCGCCCTGATGCTGGCAGAGCTTTTCGACTTTGGCCTCATGCAGACCGATCCGAACTTTGCCAACTATCGCTATGAGCCTGAGACCGGCCGGATCGTGCTCTTGGATTTCGGGGCGACCCGCGAGATCTCCCGCACCGTTGCCGAGCAGTATCGCCGATTGATGATCGCTGGTCTGGAGGCCGACACAGAGCGGGTCGAGGCCGCTTGTCTGGAGATCGGGTTCTTTGCCACGGATACCGCTCCGGCCCACCGCGCGCGTATCCTGTCGATGATCGCGATGGTGTTCGACGCGATCCGTGCGCCTTCGTTCGACTTTGGCGGGACGGACCTGGCGCAACGGCTTCAGGCCGAGGGCATGGCCTTGGCCGACGACGGCTTTGTGCCGCCTCCGCTGCCGATCGACGTGCTGTATTTGCAGCGCAAGTTTGGAGGCATGTTCCTCCTCGCGGCCCGGCTGGGTGCCCGAGTGGATATCGAGGGCCTTTTGCGTCGCAGTCTTTGGGGCTAACACTTCCCAGATCAGGCACTCCGAAGGATGGCGACCATGGGACAGAAATACACAGCTGCGCATTGGGGAAGCTATCGTTTGGCCGGCGAGGGCGAGGACCTGTCTCTGACCCCGGTGGATACGGACCTCAACCCGTCGCGCATTGGCCGCGGCTGGGTGAGTGCGATGCGCAATTCCGACGCCCGGATTGCTCGCCCTTCGATCCGCGAGGGCTGGTTGAAACATCGTGATCACGACCGTTCGGGAGATGCTGTGTTCCGAGAAGTCCCTTGGGACGAGGCGCTCGACATGCTTGCCGAAGAGCTTCGCCGGGTCATCGACACTCACGGGAACGAGGCGATATATGCCGGCTCTTACGGCTGGGCGAGTGCTGGCCGATTTCACCATGCGCAGTCTCAGCTCCGGCGGTTCCTGAACGGGATCGGCGGTTATGTGTCGTCGCGCGATACCTATTCTCATGCGGCGGCCGAAGTCTTGTTCCCGTTCGTAGTGGGAATGAGCCTGAATGCGGTGCAGGATCAGACGACCAGCTGGTCGTCCGTTGCGGAGCATTGCGAGTTGTTCGTGGCATTCGGCGGTGTCTCGGCCCGCACAGCGCAGGTTTCCTCCGCTGGCACCACGACCCACGAGGTCGAAACGTGGATGGGCCGGGCGCGGGCCAACGGAATGGCTTGCGTCAATGTCTCGCCGCTTGCCACGGATTTGCCGGGGGCCGAGTGGCTGGCGATCCGCCCCGGCACCGATACCGCGCTGATCCTCGCTCTGGCCCATGAGATATTTGCAGCGGGGTTGGCCGACCGTGACTTTCTGGCGCGATACACACACGGCGCTGACAGGTTTGAGACCTATGTGATGGGCACTGATGACGGCCTGCCCAAGACCGCCGAGTGGGCCGCCCAGATCTGTGATGTGTCTGCCGAAGCGATCCGCGCTTTGGCCGCCCGGATGGCAAAGAGCCGGACGATGATCGCCGTCACTTGGTCGTTGCAGCGGGCCGATCATGGTGAGCAGGCGATGTGGGCCGCTTTGGCGCTGGCTGCGATGCTCGGTCAGATCGGACAACCGGGGACGGGCTATGGGTTTGGCTATGGCTGCACCACGCCTGTGGGTCGCCCAGCCCGGCTGGTCCCGTGGCCGTCTGTGCCGCAGGGGCAGAATCGTGTGACTGATTTCATCCCGGTGGCCCGCGTTGCCGACATGCTCGAGGCGCCGGGTGCGCCCTACACCTATGCCGGAACAGACCGCACCTATCCTGATGCCCGTCTGGTCTGGTGGGCGGGCGGCAACCCGTTTCACCACCATCAGGATTTGCAGCGCCTCGATGCCGCGTGGCGTCGGCCCGAGACCGTCGTGGTGATGGACCACAGTTGGACTGCCACCGCACGCCGGGCCGATTTCGTGCTGCCGACGACCAGTCCGCTCGAGCGCGACGACCTGATGCTCAACCGCCGCGATGCTGGATTGATCTACATGTCGGCTGCGATGCCGCAATTTGCCGAGGCCCGCGACGATTATGCCATTCTGGCCGGTCTTGCCGAGCGAATGGGCACGGCCGACGCCTTTACCAAGGGCCGCTCGGTTGACGAATGGCTGCGCCATCTGTGGGAGCGCTGCGCGCCCGTGGCCAAGGTCGCCGGGCTGGACCTTCCGGCATTCGACGACTTTCGCCGCGAGGGGATGATCCGGGTGCCGGACGAAGAACAGGCGAAGGTGCTGTTCGCCGATTTCGTCGCCGATCCAGAGGCGCATCCGTTACCGACCGAGAGCGGCAAGATCGACATTTTCAGCCCGAAGATCGCTGACGCTGACTTGCCCGACTGCCCGGCGCATCCGACGTGGCTGGAGCCGGTCGAATGGCTGGGGGCTGCGGCCGAGGATGAACTGCATCTGTTGTCGATCCAGCCCGATACCCGCCTGCATGCGCAATTGGATCAAGGCTCGGAAGCTTTGGCCTCCAAGATCGAGGGTCGCGAGGTTTGCACGATGCACCCGGACGCCGCGGCTGCACGCGGGCTGACGGCAGGCGACATCGTATTGTTGGAGAACGCCCGCGGCGCCTGCTTGGCCGGGCTAGCCCTGTCGGACCAGATGCGCCCAGATTGCGTGATCCTGCCCACGGGGGCGTGGCTCGATCTGCAAGAGATCGACGGCCGGATGATCTGCGTCAGCGGCAACGTCAATGTGCTGACCATCGACAAGGGAACGTCGGGGCTGGGCCAGGGCAACATCGCGCACACCGCGCTGGTGCGGGTGCGTAAGTGGGACAAGCCGCTGCCGGAGTTGCGGGTGACGAAGCCGCCGAGGTTCGCTTAAGTCAAGGATGCGGTGGTGGCTTGCCCGAGACGTTGATCGGCGGGAACGCCGCCGACCCCAATCCGATCAGCACCTACCGGGTGATCCGGTCCGTCGACGTTGACAGGATGACGACGGACTTGCCGGTCACATGCCGCAACCCGCAGCTTTCCAGCATGGCCCGCGAGGGGATGTTGTCTCGCGCCACGAATTCCATCGTGGCGGTTGCCCCGAGTTCTTCTACCGCCGCGAGGTTGGACAAGGCATCAACCTGCTTGCCGAGCCCCAAGCCGCGCAGCTCCGGGTCGACGGCGATCAGCCCGACCCAAGCGACACCGGCAAATGGGCTGTACCGGTTGTGGGTCATCGCGGCAAATCCTGCGGCGGCGATCCGACCGTCGGAATGCTGCAGGACCAGCAGTTTGGCCGGGAACAGACGACCAAGCAGCGCGTCTTTGGAGAAGGGCGACACCCCGTGCGCGGAGAGGAATTTTTGCACCTCATGCGTCAACTCCGTCGTGATCTCGGCGTCTGGGGTTCGGATCACCCCGTCAGGCAGCGGCAACGCGGCAATTGGCCTGCACACCGTGCGAAGCGTCTCCGCGTCGGCCATGAACAAATCCCATCGGTGCACCACCGGGTTGAAGGATGAGAGTTCGTCACAGGCCCGCTCGACAAGGCGTTCGTCCACGCCCCTAAGAGACACCATGCCGTCGTCGACCATGACCTTGCGGATCCGTGACCAACCCAGGGATTCCGGATCGTCCGAGGTGAAGGCACGCGCATGAATGACCGCGCCCGGCTGATCCAATAACTCCGCGACTTGCAGGTCTCGTGCCCTTTGCAGCGCCTGAAACTTCGGGTCTCCGAAATAGGGTGAATCCGGCCGTTCCATCGCGTTCCCCCGGTCGCTGGACTAGGCCAATTATTCCCGATTTCCGGCACTCCGGCAACCGTTCGAGTCGTGCGTCGGCCCAACGACAAGCCGCGGGCAGCCTGCCGGCTCGAAGATGAGCCTAGTCGTTAGGGTCTAGTAAGGCACGTCCACCGGCGCGAAGCTCTCAAGCGGTTGGGCTTCGACTTTGCGCAGGAGGTCCGTGACGCCCGCGACCATTTTGGCCGCTGTCGCCGCGCCCTTTTCTGCCGTGGCCAGATGCGCCTCGCCCACGACACCGTGCGGATTGACGTCAGAAGCGATCCAGCCGTAAGCCACCGGCCCCACCGGCGAAATCAGGCTGGTTTCGGCGGTGGACCGGAAGTCTTGCGCTTTGCTCATATCCACCGTGTCGGGCCGGAAGTGCAGCACGAGCGAGGTTTCCACATCGCCGCCGTGAATGCCGTATGTGCTTTCCTGCGCCGAATACATCCCCTCGGGGTGCCCGCCGATCCCCCAACCCGAGCGCACGACGAACATCCCAGCCCGCACCCGCAATTCGCGGGCGACGATGGAGATGAGATCCGTGTTGCCGCCGTGGCTGTTGAGGATCACCATTTTGCGCACCCCGGCACGCGCCACTGACAATCCGATCTCGACCCAGAGTTTCAGCGCGGTTTCGGCAGACATGGTCAGCGTGCCGGCCGCCCAGAGATGCTCGTTGGACTTGCCGACCTGTTGGGTCGGCAGCACACGGATATCCAGATCGTCGGGACAGCTTGCCTTGAGCTCGGCCAAGAGCCCATCATTGATGATCGTATCGGTTCCGACCGGCAGGTGCGGCCCGTGCTGTTCGATCGCTGCCGTGGGCAGGATGGCGATGGTGCGCATCGGGTCGATCTCTTTGAATTCGGGGGCGCGGTAATCTTTCCAGTCGCGGCGGATCGTCATGAGAGGACCTCTTTGGTTTGGGGGGCGGGAGCCGATTTGGCCCGCAGCAGCTTGTCCATCTGGGTGCTGACCCGTCTGAGATGTTTGGCCCGGCTGGCGGGCGTGGAGCTGTCCATCAGGTAGTGCGCGGCAAAGACCTTGCGCGATTTCGGGTGCAGCAGCAGGCCGACCCCGCGCATGAGGGTCCGCCGCCCCGGAGCCCCGATGAACCGGGTCAGCCACCAGCTTGCTCCACAGGTGGTAAAGACACCCATCCGGGTGATGTGTTGCAGCCCCGGTCGGATCGTCTTGTTCACGCCGTCTGGCATCAGGAAGGCAACGTCGGGCAGCATGACCCTGTCGAGCCACCCCTTTAACATTGCCGGAAGGCCATACCACCAGGTCGGGTAGACAAAGATCAGCGTGTCGCACCATTCGAGAGCCGCGCAGTGGGTTTCGACGGGTTGCCTGTTGGCCGGCGCATCCAGATAGCCTGTCCATTCCTCGGCCACGAGAACCGGCTGGAAGCCTTCGCCGTAGAGATCGACGAGCCGGGTTTCGGCTCCGGCCTCGCGCAGCTTTTCCATCACTAAATCGCGGATACCCGCGTTGAAGCTGTCGCCGGTGGGGTGGCAATACACGACGAGGGCCCGCATCAGAACGCCGCCATCTCGGCTTTGACCTTTTCGAGATAGGTGCTGCGTTGTGCGTGCGTTGCGTTGTTCATGTCGTAGAGCGCCAGATAGCGGACCTTGTCCGGCTTGGTCACACCCCAGACCGCCCGCTTGATCAGCTTGCGCGGTGGATCACCGGCCAAGAAGGCCCGCATCGGCGTGGCGCCATAGGTGGTGACCGCCGCGAGTTTGCGGATGTTGGTCAGGCTGCCTTGGACCTTGCCGTCCTGTAGCTTGAACGACACCCCGGGCAGGAACACCCGGTCGAAGAAACCCTTGAGGATCGCGGGGTAGCCGAAGTTCCAGACCGGGAAGACGAGCACCATCGCATCGGCGGCTTGGACGCGGTCGACATAGCCCTGAACCGGACGAGTGTTGATGTCGACGTCGTGGTAGTTTCGCCGCTCTTCGGCGCTGAGCACCGGGTTGAAGCCTTCGGCGTTGAGGTCGCAATCGTCGACGTCCCATCCCACTTTTGTCAGCATCTCGACCGTGGCCGTATGGAGCGACGCGGAGAAACTCTCTTCGCAAGGATGTGCGAAGATCACCATCACCCTGGGCATTACTCAGCCGCCTTTCGCAGGCCCGGATAGGCATACATCTGATCGTAGCCCCAATCCGGATCGTCCCAAGCGATCATCTTGCCGGGGTTGAGCAGCCCCTTGGGATCGGCCTCGCGTTTGAATTCCAACTGCCGTTCGTCTGTGGATTGACGCCCGCCTTCCTCTAACGTGTAGCGGTGCGGATTGAAGATCATCGCGCCCTCGGCCTCGTGCAGAGCGACGATTTCGTCCAAGCGGGCTTCGTCGCTGAATTTCACCAAGGACAGCCCGCCCATGCCGACTCGCCCGCCTTGCCGCGTGACCTCGACGTGTTGCAGCACCTCGGGCGAGAACATCTCGCGCATCTTGTTGACCAGACTGATGGGATCGTCGGTGCCGTAGCCGACCTGCAGGTAGGTGATCGACGGATCGACCTTGAGCGCCCGCAACGTGGTGTGGTTCCAAGCGTATTCAAAGACGTGACCGGGGTGGCGTGCCCAATCGTGATCGTCGGAGCGATAGATCACATCGGCCCCGTCATACCGGGCGCTGAAGGTCTGAAAGCCGGACATGGCGTGCGGCGCGACCATCAGGGCCACGACGACATCGTCCGCCTCTACATAGGGGGCGACCCTTTGGAAGTAGTCCTTCGCGATGGGTGCCTCGAAGACCGTCGCCAGCTTGATCAGCATGCCGTCGCAGCCGACCAGGTCGTAGCAATAGGTCAGCGCCTCGGTGAAATCCTTGAAGCTCAAAAAGAGTTCCACCCAGTCATAAGCGGGCGCCAGCGGGATCTCGATCTCTGTGATGATCCCGTTGGTGCCGTAGGCGTGGCTGACCCGGTGCAGTTCCTCGCCGGTGATCTCGAGCACGCGCGGCTCCGCCTCCATCGTCACCACGCGCAGGCGGATGATGTTGCCCACATCGCGCAGCCCGCCCCAACGGACGCCACCAACACCACCGGAGCCGCCCGCGATAAAGCCGCCGATTGTCGCGGTCGCCCAAGTAGAGGAAAACAGCCGGATCTCTTGGCCGGAATGCTCCTTGGTGGCGGCGTCGATGTCCTTGAGCAGACAGCCCGGCTCGACGATGGTGCGGCCGGGGTGAATTTCCTTGACCGCGTTCATCAGATTGAGGTGCAACACGCATCCTCCCGCCAAGGGGATCGCCTGACCGTAGTTGCCCGTTCCCGCCCCGCGTGTCGTGACCGGCACGTCGTGTTCGTAGCAGATTTTCAGCACCTCGATCACCTCCGCCTCATTGCGCGGCGAGACGACGAAATCGGCGACCAGCCCGTCGAGCCGGTCCTTGAGCACAGGAGAATACCAAAAGAAATCCCGGCTCTTGGTTTTGACGGAGGCCGGTTTGGTATCGACCTCCAGATGCGACATGGCCTCAATGGCGGCGGCGATGTTCGGGGCTGTCATGCTGTCCTCATCAGGTGATCAAGCTCGGAGTAATCCGGCAGGGTTCGGTCGATCTGTTTGCCGGCGCGTAGCACGATCCGGTCGGCCTGCGGCCGGGCGAACAGTTCCGTCCATTCGCGGGCGCGGCAGATCACCAGATCGGCGGGCGCGCCGGGTTCGAGGCTGGGGGCCGCGAAACCACAGGCTGCGGCTGGGTTGGTCAGGAAGGCGTTGGTCCAGTCCGGATCCGAGTGGTCCAGATGCCCGATGCGGGTCGTCTCGCGCATCACTTCCAACATGTCCATATCGCCGTAGGCGTAGAACGGATCGCGCGTGTTGTCGGAGGCGAAGCTGACGCTGATCCCGCGTGATTTCATCTCGTGAACCAGAGTGATGCCCCGGTTGCGCGGGGTGCGCGCCCAATGACGGTCTTGCAGATACAGGTTGCACATTGGCAGGCTGACGACGTTGAGCCCCGCCTTGGCGACAAGGTCAAGCGTGGCCATCGCATCGTCTTCGGTCATCGTGGAGAGCGAGCACAGGTGCCCCACGACGACCGGCATATCAAAGCCGTGGTCCAGCACGCATTGGGCGATGTCTTTGAGAGTATTGACCGAGGGGTCCAACGTCTCGTCAACGTGGAAATCGACCGCCATTCCCCGATCCTGAGCGGCGGCAAAGAAGGTTTCGAGCTGACTTGGCAGCCGATCCGACGGCGTTGTCAGCCCGCCGAGAACGCCGTCATGGCGCGCCACGAGGTCTGCGACCTTGGTAAAATTCTCCGGGTCTTCGACCATGTCGATGTTCGACAGGCAGGCCGCTTGTAGATCGATGCGCCCGGCCCATTCATCGCGGAGCGCGGAGAAGATCGTCCAACTGACGTCTTCCTCGGGGCTGAACTGATCGAGATGCGTGCGGATTGCGCGGGTGCCGTGGGCATAGGCGCATTTGAGCGAAAAGGTCATCCGAGGCGGCAGATCGACGTCGTCCCATCGCCCCGGCTTGTCTGTGCCGACCGCATTGATCGCCCCTTCGAACGAGCCGGTGGGATTTGGGGTGCGCGGCCAGATGTGCCCCTTGTCGAGATGGGTGTGCATATCGACAAAGGCCGGAAAGACCATTGCCCCCTTCATGTCGACCACGGTTGCGTCGGCGCAGGGCGCGCTGATTTTTCCCTCGTTGTAGGTCAGGTTGGTAGAAACCAGCGCCTGATCCTGACCAAGCAGGCATCCGGGCACGGTTATATTGTCCAACTGCACGGAGGCGTCGGTCGGGAGCGTCATGTAGTCCATAGTTATTCTCTTTTGACGGCACTCTCGTGCCATTTGCGCAGAGCCAGGTGGCTGATCAGCGACGTGGTGGCAAAGATAACCACGCCGGTGAGCGCGATCAGAAGGAGGGCCGCGAACATCCGGGGGATGTTGAGCCGGTAGCCGGCTTCGAGGATGCGGAACGCTAGGCCCGAGCCGATCCCGCCGGTGCCAGCGACATATTCCGCAACCACCGCCCCGATAAGGGCGAGCCCGCCAGCGATACGTAGACCGCCGAGAAAGTAGGGCAATGCCGAGGGCAGTTGCAGGAACCGCAGCCGCTGCCAGCGGGTCGCTTTGTAGATGTTCATCAGGTCGCGCAGATTGTGGTCCGCCGATTTCAGCCCCAGCGTGGTGTTCGCGAGGATCGGAAAGAACGCCACGATCCACGCGCACAGCAGTAACCCGACCAGCCTGCTTTCGACGTAGATAAAGATCAGCGGTGCGATCGAGACGATGGGCGTCACTTGCAGGATCACCGCAAAGGGCGAAAACGACATCTCGGCGAATTTGCTTTGGGTGAAGAGCACAGCCAAACCGACCCCGCCGAGGATCGCGACGGTGAGCGCCATGAAAGTGATCTGAAGCGTGACAAGCAACGATTGAAACAGCGTCACCCGATCCTCGAACAGGGTGCTGAGCACCAGCCCCGGACCGGGCAGCACGTAGTGCGGGATCTCGTTCCAGACTACGACCCTGTCCCAAAGCCAGATCGTCAGCGACAGGACCACCATCGGCACGACCCAACGGGCGACTGCCTCGATTTTTTGGGCGCGGGCGTAGCGCTCTTCTTCGGCGTCAAACAGCGGACCTGCGCCGGTCTCGTTCGCGACGACGACGTCGGTGTTTTCTGTAATGCTCATTTAATGCGCCTCGCCGGGCTCTAGGGTGCTGTGCAGGGTATCGGAAGTTTCGCGGGCGATGCGGGCGTATTCTGCCGAGGTGCGCCACTCGATGCCGCGTGGATAGGGTGCGTCGACTTGGATCTCCTTGATGATCCGGCCCGGACGCGCGGCCATCACGAGGATGCGGTCTGACAGGAACACACTTTCAAACACCGAATGGGTCACAAAGATCACCGTGGCCCCGGTGCGGGCCTTGAGCGAGAGCAGATCGTCGTTCAGCTTTTGCCGGGTGATTTCGTCAAGCGCGGCGAAGGGCTCGTCCATCAGGATCAACCGAGGGTTTGTCACCAAGGCCCGCGCGATGGAGACCCGCATTTTCATGCCGCCGGACAATTCGCGCGGATAGCTGCCTGCGAATTTCTCGAGCCCGACGAGGGCCAGTGCCTCCATAATCTTGTCTTTCACGGAGTTGAAAGACTTGCCACGCAGGCGGAACGGCAGCCAGACGTTCTGCGCCACGGTTGCCCACGGCATCAGCGTGGGTTCCTGAAACACGACGCCGAGGTCGTCACTCCCCTGACCGCCTTCCCAAAGGATTCGCCCCAATGTGGGCCGCATCAGCCCTGCGATCAGGCGAAGAGCCGTGGATTTTCCACAGCCCGACGGCCCCAGCAGGGAAATGAAATCGCCTTGGTTTACCGTCAGCGATAGCCTCCGCAGGGCGACCACTCCGCCGTTGAAGGTTTTGTCGACCTCTTGGATGCGCAGAACGGGGTCGCGCTGTCCGAGCGATGGAATTGTGCGGTCGTGGGCTGTCATGGGGCCTCCGAAGGGCGGAAGGGTGAGCGGGCCGACGGCCCGCCCGTGGTGACGGGTGCGGATCAGGGCTTGAGATCGAGACCCACGCCGCCGTTCACGAATTCGGTGGTGTACGACACGCTGATGTCGAGCCCTTCGGGGACCACGCCTGCAGCGACCATCTTGTCGTAGAAATCCGAGACCCGTTCATCGGTCATCGCACCGATGCCGAGTTCGAGGGTATCCCCGCTATCGACGATGCCCTCTTCGAGCATGGCCTGAATGGCGAAATCGATCTTGTCCTGCGACATGTCGGGATTGTCGGCGAGGATCAATTCGTTGGCGGCGGAGTTGTCGCCGTAGAGATAGTTGTACCAACCCTTGATCGAGCCATCGACGAAGCATTGCACGACCTCGGGCCGCTCGGCGATGGTGGTCGGTGTGGCCTGGACCGTTGTCGAGTAGCCGGTATAACCCGCATCGGCGATCAGCCAGACGTCTGGCACCATCCCGGTTTCGGAGGTGATGGCGTAGGGTTCGGACGACAGATATCCCTGCATCGCCGAATCTTCGTTCACGAGGAACGGCGCGGCGTTGAAGGTATATGGCTGCCGCTGGGCGTCGTTGAACCCGAACTCCGCCTTCATCCATTCGTAGTAAGTTGCGCCGTCTTGCACGATCATCGTCAAATCGGCCAGCTCTTCGAAGCTGCTGACCTTGCCGGGGTGCGAGATCAGGACCTGTGGGTCTTTCTGAAATGCTGCCATGACGTTGACGATGGGCAGGCCCTGTTCGATCGCGAAGAAGGTGTCCAGCGTGCCGCCCATGTAGAAATCGAGCCTGCCTGCGACCATCAGCGCCTGATTGTTCACCTGCGGGCCGCCGGGCACGATCGTCACGTCCAGCCCGCATTCGGCATAGGTGCCATCCGCGACGGATTGGTAGAAGCCACCGTGTTCGGCCTGAGCGACCCAGTTTGTGCCATAGGTGACGGCGACGTTTTCGGCCTGTGCTCCACCGGCGATTGCCGTGGACAGGGCGGCGAGAGTGAATGCCTTGCGGCTGAGTGCGACTGACATGAAGGGATTCCCCAAAGGTTAAGACTCCCTCACCGGAGGCCACCGACCGGCCAATGAAAAGCCTCCGCGCGAGGATCATTTGTCGGGGTCACGGCGACTGCTCAAATCATTTGCAGGTGGGAGGGTCGATGCCGATATTGGTGGCACTGTCTCTCTTTGAAGCGGTGCCATGGGTGGTTCCAAGTTGTGTTTTTGTCCCTGAACGCAGAGGGGGTGGATGAAAGGACGACCAATGACCCCTTTGATTCCAAAAGATCTTCCCGCGCCATTCGGCCGTTATTCCCACGGCGTTTCCGTGCCCGCCGGCTGCCAGTTCGTGATGACGTCTGGTCAACTCGGTGTCGATGTGAACGGCCAGTGTGCGGAGGATGCCTTGTCTCAGGCGCGGCAGTGCTTTGCCAATTGCGCCGCGATCCTGCGCTCGGCCGGCATGACTGCGCTCGATGTCGTCCGGATCAATGCCTTTGTGACCGACCGGGCGCACATGGCCGACTATATGAAGGCAAGAGACGAGTTCTGCGCAGCGGTCACGGATCTACCCACTTCGACACTCGTCATCGTGTCGGGCTTTACCCGGCCCGAATTCAAGGTTGAGGTCGAAATCACGGCCGCACGCGGGACGGGCTGACGAATAGATCGGTTTACGCGGGTCTAGCCGAATTCCTGGTAAGTGTCTTCTGTCCCGCCAATGAGAACTTTGCCGTCGTGCAGGAGCCATGCGTGGGCGGCGAGGCGTCCTTCGGGATCTTTTCTCGCGCCGAGCCGGATCTACGGTCAGGACTCATTGAATTTCGCGTGGCAGTGTGTTTGAGCGTTTGAAAAACGAGCGGTGACATCTCTGATCTCTTCTGGCTGAACGATGCGCGGATGGTCCGTTTGGAGCCCTAATTACAAAATTCCACGGCGAGCCTCGCGCAGATGGT
>NZ_FXZK01000030.1 GCF_900184895.1 Flavimaricola marinus | reverse complement strand
GATGGTCGAGGCTTTCGCCCAGATCGACACGGAGGAGATCGACCCAATTCTCAGCATTGCCAAAAAAAACCGCCTGATCATGCCCTCAGGCCATCTCACAATTTAAACCACCTTGACGGACGCTACCTCCCCAAGGCCTACAGAAACGCTCTCGACATGGTCTCACGATATACTTGGCCCCATACAATTTCAAACTCAATGAAGGCTCAAGAAACCGAATTTCATCCTCTTAGCTTGTGAAGCGAAAGCCGAAAGCGCTAAAACTTAGCTTAGGGTCAGGAATCATAGCCAATAGATGGCGGTTGCCGCGAGTGCGATGGTCGAGAGGAAGGCTTTCGGGCACCTGTCGTACCGGGTTGCCACGTGCCGCCGGTCCCTCAACCTAGCGAACCGGATCTCAATGCGGTTGCGCCGCTTGTTGTATTTGACGGGCGTCCTTTGCTGCCTTCGTCCGGGGTTGAGGGGCAGTCATATTTGATCCAGTGGATCAAATCTGCCCTGATCGGGGCGCATCACTTTGTCCTTTAACGCACCTCGGAACCGATTTGAATCGTAGCCGCGATCCCCGAGCCGCTAGTCGACCCTTTGCCGGCTGCTCAACTTGGCCGTCGCGCCGATGTCGTCGCTGACCCGTCTGGCGGTGACGAAGGAGCTGAGTGGGCGACATTCGCCATTGTCGCTCGGACCAATGGCGCGACAAGGCTCAACTGTCACCGATGGCGTGCAGTCTCATGGTCGGGCCGTTCTTGGTGCGGCCAATCAAGCGCTCACGCCTTCCTTTTGACGGTCAAACTGGACGCCGCACGATTTACCTTCAGGTAGGTCGCGTCGACCAAGACCGTTTGCTTCTCGGCGTGATCCGCCGCCATGTCGGACATCATCTGAGCGAAGATGCCCTGTTCGTGGATGCACTCGATCCAGTGGCGATTGCCGCTCACCTCCAACGCGTCCCGTGGTTGTAGCTTGCCTTGTGCGAGTCGTATTCCCTGAGGGCATCCCGCCACCGCAAGCCATCGCAATTGGTGAAGACAATCGCATTTGGAACCCGACCACCATCTGCGCGAGGCTCGCCATGGAATTTTGTAATTAGGGCTCCAAACGGACCATCCGCGCATCGTTCAGCCAGAAGAGATCAGAGATGTCACCGCTCGTTTTTCGAACGCTCAATCACACTGCCAAGCGAAATCCAATGGGTCCTGACGCAAAAAAGAAAATTTTCAAATCAATATTCTAGTTCTGAAATTTGGTGCGGGCGGTGGGACTCGAACCCACACGGGGCTACGCCCCAACAGATTTTAAGTCTGGTATGTCTACCATTCCATCACGCCCGCAAAGGCCAACGAGGCTTTGCTCGAACCTGCCTTCTTCCATATTGTGATCGATTGCGAGAAACAATCCGCTTCCCAGTCGAAAGCCGATTTGACGATCAGTGGGAAATGGGCAGCCGTTGAGGGTGCCGGGTGAACGGTCGGATACTATCGCGTAGGGCAGAAGGCGGCTACAGTTCCTGCTCCGGCGGTCCGGTCAGCAAGCTGCGCTCCGCGAGCCACGGATTGAGCCGCAGCGCCTTGCGCAGGGATTGCTGCGCCGCTTCGTCCTGGCCCAAGCCCATCTGGCTCAGAGCCTTTCCCGTCAAGGCGCCGAGGTGCAGTGGGTCTATGTCGAGGGCCGCGTTCAGGTCGAGCAACGCCGCGCCGAACTCACGGCGCAAGAAGTTTGAGAAGGCGCGTTGGTTGTAGCCCTCGGCATAGTGGGGGCAGTACTCGACCAACTCATCCAGCAATTCGATGGACCCCTCGAAATTGGCCTCTCTGCGCAGGCGCATGGCGTCATCCAGCAGATCTTGCGCACGGGCGTCCGGCGCGACAAGCCATATCCGCCAGAGCTCGTCTGACAGGAGACGCGCATCGGTTGCGTCGCGCGATATCCTCAAGTCACGGTAAATTTGCGCTTTTTCGGCATCTCTGTCCGGAACGGCTGGGCAGCTGTCCTGAGCCAGAACAGGCGTTGCGATCAGGCAGAGTGCGAATGTGAGCCATGTTTTCATGGCGAAAAGGATGGGGTGAATTGGCGGCGCGTCAAGGACGGACCGGTGTAGCCAGCATGCCGTCTTCCTTGATCGTCTGCATCGCGACATATGTGGACGTATTGGAGACATGGGGCAGAGTCGAAATCTTTTCTGCCAGAACAGCGCGATAGGCCGCCATATCGGTCGTTCTGACCTTGAGAAGGTAGTCGAACGCGCCGGCGATCATGTGGCATTGCTCGACTTCGCCGACGCGGAGGATGGCGGTGTTGAAGGCGTTGAGGGCGGTTTCGCGGGTGTCGTCGAGTTTGACTTCGACGAACGCGATGTGGTTGCGGCCGAGCCGGATCGGGTCGAACAGGGCGCGGTAGCCGCGGATGACGCCGTTGTCCTCGAGCCGCTTGAGACGCGCCTGCACCGGTGATTTGGACAGGCCGATCTTGCTGGCCAGTGCCGTGACGCTGATCCGTCCATCAACCGCCAGAACGTCAAGTATCTTCTGGTCAAAGCTATCGAGTTCGGAAGTGCGTTTGGTCATCTCGTGCCGCTTCTACGGTTCGTTTGGCCCGAATTTCCGGGACTTGGTGGTAGAATAGACCAGAACGCCGCGTTTTCATAGATCGTTCAACAGGGGCCTTCGCGCTGTTCGGATGCCCATCGCCGCGATGGAAAACTGCGATATTGCCTGTATGGCGGACCTCTAGTCGCCGGCGCCGTGGGCCGTTTGTGGCGCACGCGACCGGGTTGGCGCGCCGGGGATTCAGCGTTTGCCAACCAAGGTTAACCCGACCATTCGGTGCAAATTCCGGCGATGGTATCGCGTCGGTATGACGTCGGTATCCCGGCGGTGTCATTTGCGGTGCTCTTTGGCGGGCCGAAATGGTTAATGCGGCGCACGCCGATGCTACGGATCGGTAGGGCAGGTGAACGGGATATATCAGGCTTGACCCGGTCAGACGCTTTGCGCAGGGTCGCGGGATGTTCCCTATTCGCGATCACAACCCGTCCCGTCATACGCCCTATGTTACATATGCGCTCATCGCATTGAACGTGGCGATCTATCTTTGGACAGTCGTCGCCGTGACGACGGACCGGCAACTTTATGACCTCTACTATTGCTGTGCCATGATCCCGGCGCGGATCACGGCGGGTGAGAATTACTTGTCGCTGGTCTCTTCGATCTTTCTACATGGCGGGTTCATGCATCTGGCCGGGAACATGCTGTTCCTGTGGATCTTTGGCGACAACCTCGAAGACGAGATGGGGCACGGGGGCTTTACCCTGTTCTATCTGGCTTGCGGCGTGGCTGCGTCGATGGCGCAGTGGGCGGCTGGGCCGTGGTCTCCGATCCCGACCATCGGAGCGTCGGGGGCGATTGCCGGCGTGATGGGCGGCTATCTGCTGCTGTTCCCCAAGGCCAAGGTCGATATCCTGATCATTCTGATCGTGTTCTTTCGGGTTATCCCCGTTCCGGCGTGGATCATGCTGGGGCTGTGGTTCGGCCTGCAACTGTTCAACAGCATCGGATCGGACGCGATGGCCGGCGGCGTCGCCTATTGGGCCCATGCGGGCGGCTTTGTAATCGGGGTGATCTTTGCCCTGCCGGTCTGGCTGCGCCGGGGCGCGACGCAGTTCTGGTCCCGGACGGATGGCCATCCGCCGCATCCGGAAACCCGCTATCCGCTGGCCCGATCGAATGTGCCGCGCGTGAAACGCTCCCGATAGGAGGACGATATGCCAAGCCTGATCCTTGATTGCGTCGGCGTGACGAGCACCGACATGCACCGGACGGTACAATTCTACGAGCTGCTCGGTTTCCGCTTTCCCGACATCGGACCGGAGGACATGCACCTAGAGGCAATCACCGAACCGGGTGCGGTTCGACTGATGATCGACAGCGCGGAGCTGGCGACCAAGTTGATCGGAGAGCCGCCGCGCCCGTCGAACGGCTCTGCCTTTGGAATGCTTTGCGCCGATCCCGCCGAGGTCGACAGGGTGGCCGCCGCGATTGCCGAGGCCGGTTTTGACCTGCCCACGCCGCCTTGGGATGCGTTCTGGGGCCAGCGCTATGCGACGGTCGCCGATCCGGACGGCTACCTGATCGACCTTTTCGCGCCGCTCTGAGCCCGCCTCTATGTCGGGCGCTTAAGGCGCGGACTGGCCCGCCGCCCGCGCCATCTCGCGCGCCCGCGCGCGCAATTCGAATTTCTGGATCTTGCCTGTCGATGTCTTGGGCAGTTCCTCAAAGAACAGCCGCTTCGGCGTCTTGAACCCCGCGAGCCGGCTGCGGGCGAAGGCGATGAGGTCTTCGGCCGTCGCCTCGTGACCCTCTTTGAGTTCGACGAATGCGCAGGGCACTTCGCCCCATTTGTCATCGGGCATCGCCACCACGGCGCAGAGGTTGACCGCCGCGTGGTGCATCAACGCGCCCTCGACCTCTACGGAGCTGACGTTTTCACCGCCCGAGATGATGATGTCTTTGGCTCGGTCGGAGATCTGCACGTGACCGTCGGGATGATGCAGCGCGATATCCTCGGTATGGAACCAGCCGCCCGCAAAGGCCTTTGCGGTGGCCTCCGGGTTCTTCAGGTAGCCCTTCATGACCGAATTGCCGCGCAAGACGATCTCGCCTTGCGTCGCCCCGTCGCAGGGGACGGGGGCGAGGTGATCGTCGACGACGCCCAGTGCCTCCATCATCGGGAAAATCACCCCCTGACGCGCCTGTATCGCCGCCTGATCGGCAGCGGGCAGGGCGTCCCATTCGTCGTTCCACAGGCACTCCGTCACGTGTCCGTAGGTTTCGGTCAGCCCGTAGACCTGCTTGACATGAAAGCCCAGCTTGCTGATCGCGGCCAAGGTTGCGGCCGAGGGCGGGGCGCCTGCGGTGAACACCTCGACCGTGTGATCGAAGGGCCGCTTGTCCGCCTCCTTGGCATTGACCAGCAGGTTGAGCACGATGGGCGCACCGCCGAAATGCGTGACCCCTTCGTCCGAAATGGCATTGTAGATCGCCGCCGCCGAGATATCCCGGCAGCAGATCACCGTGCCGCCGAGCACCGGCATCATCCAGGCGTGGTTCCAGCCGTTGCAGTGAAACAGCGGCACGATCGTCAGATAGCGCGGGTGCATCGTCAGCCCCCAGCTGATCGGCGTGCCCATCGTCATCAGATAGGCCCCCCGATGATGGCACACGACGCCCTTGGGCCGCCCGGTCGTGCCGGAAGTATAGTTCAGCGACAGGCTTTCCCATTCGTCCTGCGGCATCAGCCATTTGAAGTTGGCGTCTCCTGTGGTCAGAAAGCTCTCGTAGTCGGTTTGCTCGCCGATCCCTTTCACCCCGGCCTCGCTGTCCGGCACTTCGATCACCAGCGGGTGCGGCCCGCTCATCTGACTGATGGCCTCCATCGCCAATGGCAGGAACTGGCTGTCGGCGAGCAGGACCTTGGCCTGCCCGTGTTCGAGGATGTAGGCGACGGTGTCCACGTCGAGCCGGGTGTTGATCGTGTTGAGCACCGCGCCGCAGGCCGGCACCCCGAAATGCGCTTCGACCTGGGCGGGCACGTTGGGCAGCAGGGTGGCGACCACGTCGCCCGGCACCACCCCGGCTCCGGCCAGCGCGGAGGCCAGTTGCGAGACCCGGCCGTGATACTGGGCATAGGTCCAACGCTGCGCCCCGTAGACCAGCGCCTCACGGTGGGGGAAGACCTCCTTGGCCCGTTCGAGATGCGACAGCGGCGTCAGGGGGACATAGTTGGCGGCGCATTTGTCCAGCCCGGTTTCGTCAGCCATCCAGCCCATCAGTGCCTCCTCCACAAGCGCTCCGTTCAGGTTCGACCAGCGTGGCGCGGCCTGCGCTGCAAAGCAAGGAAAACGGTGAGGGCGCGCGCCGTCCCGGCGGGGGTGCCGAGTGGGGAGCGGCCCTCCGGGGGGAGTTTTTCCGCCAAGATGAAGGTGCCGCCGGAGTGAGGCGACGTCCGTGGGCGAGGTATCAGGCTGGGCCGGAGCGGGTGGGGCCTACTGCTTTATCCCTGCGAGCCGGTAGAGGTAGGCGCCGTAGGCGGTCTTGCGGAACAGGTCGGCGCGGCTGACCAGATCGTCGCGGCTGATCCATTTCTGCTCAAAGGCGATTTCCTCGGGGCAGCCGACCTGCTGGCCCTGCCGTTCCGAGAGCGTTCGCACGAAATTGCCGGCGTCGAGCAACGACCCGTGGGTGCCCGTGTCGAGCCATGCGTAGCCGCGCCCCATCTGCTGCACGTTCAGCGCACCGTCGGCGAGGTAAAGCTCCAGCAGGGAAGTGATCTCAAGCTCACCACGGGCGGAGGGCTTGACCTCTTTGGCCCGCTTGGGCGCGTCGCCGTCGAGAAAATAGAGCCCGGTGACCGCAAAGTTCGATGGCGGCACCTCGGGCTTTTCGATGATCGTCCGCACGGTCCCGTCCGGGGCGAAATCGACCACGCCGTAGCGTTCGGGATCGGCGACCTGATAGCCGAAGACCGAACCGCCCGACGGCTGTGCATCCGCCGCCCGCAGGATGCCCGGCAGTCCGTGCCCGAAGAAGATGTTGTCGCCCAGAACCATCGCGGACGGCGCGCCGTTGAGGAAGTCTTCGGCCAGCAGATAGGCCTGTGCCAGCCCGTCTGGGCTGTCCTGCGTCACGTAGGTGAGCGACAGCCCCCATTGGCTGCCGTCACCGAGGGTGCGTTGGAACTGCTCCTGATCCTGCGGGGTGGTGATCACGCAGATCTCGCGAATTCCCGTCAGCATCAGAACCGACAGCGGATAGTAGATCATCGGCTTGTCGTAGATCGGCAGCAGCTGTTTCGACACACCCATGGTGATCGGATAGAGCCGGGTGCCGGATCCGCCAGCCAGAATGATGCCTTTGCGTTGTATCATTTACTCGAACCTCTTCTATTCTGTCGTCGGCGATCTTATGCGCGCGCTGTGGTGCGGATAAGGTCGAAATAGGCCTCTCCTATGGCGGCCCATGTATAACGCTCTTGCGCAAGCGCTTTCATCGCGGCCCCGTTGGCGGCGAGAGTGCCGGGATCGGTATTCGCCAGCTTTGCCCGCAGGTCGGCGGCGTCGCTGAAGAACAGCGCCTTGTCGTCGGTAGAGTGCCGGTTGAACATGCAGTCATAGGCAAAGACCGGCACGCCGAAGTGCATCATCTCGACCAGTGACGGGTTCGTCCCGCCTGCGGAGTGCCCGTGGATATAGGCCGAGGAGCCGGCCCGCAGGGTCTTGAGCTTGCCGGTGTCGTAGATCGGATCGAGGATGCGCAGGCCGGGCGCGTCCTTGTAGCGGGCCTTGAGGTCGGCGCCGTAGGCGCTGCGGTCCCAGTTGCCGACGCAGACGAGCGGGAAATCGGCATTGTCCGCAAACGCCTCGAGCATCATGTGCACGTTGTTCTCCGGCTCGATCCGGCAGACGTTGAAGGCGTATCGGGCGGGTGGGACGATCTCGGTCAGGGGCGCGGCCTCGGCCTGCACCGCGTGATCGCCGCCATAGGCGATGACGGCGCAATCGGTGCCGTATTCGGCGCGAACATAGTCCGCGATGGCCCCGTTGTCGGCAATCACCCGGTGCGAGAGCTTGACCGCGATCGCCTCACTGGTCTTGAGGAACTTGCGCTGGAAGCCGCCCCACTTGTCCCGCTTCCATTCGATCCCGTCGATATTGGTGATGATCCGGGCGCGGCTGATCAGCCGGATCAGCGGCAGGATCACCGTGCCGGAGACCCCGAGGATCAGGATCGTGTCGGTGCCTTTGAGCACGGCCGAGAGCATCGACCACATGTCATAGGGGATCGACTGCGCCCCGTTGGCGTTGAGCGGGACGTAGCGCAGATCCATGTCGAGGTAGCGGTCGGGCCCTGTGTCGTATGCCTTTGCCGAGCAGTAGACCGTCACCTTTTCGGGAGCCTTCGAGTCATGGTGGAACTGCGCGAGGTTTTCGACCAGCGTCTCGAAGCCACCGTAGTTGGCGGGCACGCCGACGGTGCCGATGATCGCGATGCGATGCGGGCGGCTCATGCGGTGGGGTCCCCATAGCCAAGCAGGTGCATGGTTTGGGTTGAAGCGCCGTGGGAACAGTTCATGACAGACGCCGCCTGATAGATTGAAGCATGTTCTTGCTGCGTCGCGCGTTCAGAAGAACGGCGAGGCCCGTCTTCAGAGCGAATCCCAGCATGAATAGGCTGTGTCTCAAAACCGAGTTTCTTTGGCCCGAAGGTTCATATCCCCAAACGGCCATTTCTGACTTCGCCACTTTTTCACACAATGCTTGCTCCGCCTTGCTCAAGCCGCCTTCGCGCCAGCGTTCGATCCGACTTGCATCCACCCCAAGCGTGCTGTGCCGATCCTCGCCGGTTGACGAGCCAATCTGGCTGACCAACAGCATTGCAGGCTCGAAATGGATATCAAAATATAGAATAGCGCCCTTTATAACCATGCGAGCGGCACGCTCGCGCAATTCTGTAGAATACTTGTTCGTTGTCTTGCTCATGGTGCTCCATCCTACTCAAGAGTTGGAGCCTCCGGCAAACCTGGCGCGCTTCAGATTAAGCTCCGCCAATGCCGGTTCACCAAAGGTGTCACCTGCGCGGCGCATTTGATCTTGACTTCTCTAGCCTTGACCGATTTATGGTTTGTCATAGCTGTCGTCAGTTCGGAAGTAGATCTACATCACGTGCATGTTCAACAGGTCACTTGCGGCATAGATCAGGTCACATCTTTTTCGTTTGCGTTTCACCCTGACCGCTGAGCGCATCCCATTGAAACAAAATTTGATCGAATTTCTGTGAGCTAATTCAGAAAAATCGGACACTAACGTAGTCTGCCTCCACCAAGTAGTCTGGATTGGATGTCACGGCATGGTTGGCTTGTGGTCTATCGAGACGAATGTTTCTGGGCGTGACCAGCTCCCCTTGGAGACCTCGCCTATAAGTTAGCTCTGTTCGGGGTTTGGTCCTTCTCTTGACCGTTGGTGATACTCCCGCGGGGAGAGACCGTCGAGGCTCGAGTGCGGGCGGTGATGGTTGTAGTCGTCGCGCCATGCCGC
>NZ_FXZK01000029.1 GCF_900184895.1 Flavimaricola marinus | reverse complement strand
GCCCGCCTGGTGTTCCTCCAAAATGCCGATGATCTGCGCTTCGCTGAACCGGCTTCTCTTCATCGTCTGTCTCCTCAGTTGGAGAACAGGCTAACATCAAATCAAGAACTTCTCAGGGGAGCAGGTCGGCACCTTACTACTCCTACGACACGCAGTAAGGGCGGAATGTGTGAATTCGCTGCATACGCGAGGTGAGGCAGGGTCAGCTGCGAGAGCCGACATTCGAACAACTTCGGATCGCGGGTACTTGCCGCAGCGCGGAAAGCCGGTCGGAGCCCAAATCGTCCGATGCAGCAATTTGTGCGAATGACCGGTTTTGGCAGGCAAACATAACGCCTTCCAATGTTCAGGTCCATTGCGGACATTTGTCGGGCCTTGCGCTGATGCAAGTTGCTTCTCAAAGCAAGATACTCAGGCATCTTTTGGCATCGCATAGCGACGGATGACGGAAGAGCCGACAAAACTGAAGTTCATCGCGCGCCAGAACGAACTGGGGGGCCGCCAAGATACCGGGACCAGAAAATTTAAGAGGTAGTTTGCGAAGCAATTGTGAAACCGATATTGAGGGAGGCCAAGCTCAGCCATTTCGGTAAACGCAACCAAAGTACTCAAATACCCAATACTATGCGGTTCGATCCACGAACTTTGCCTCAAACAATCTTGGATACCGGGCGGGAATCGAAGTCTTTCGCCACTTTTGCCATCTTGCTTTGCACAACTTGTCATCGATGATAGTCTCAAGCAGTCTGCAAGCCTCGTCGATCATCCCATTGTCATGTAAGAGCATTGATAATCCTGATTGAAAGCTGGGCCACGCGGCGGTTGGAACGATTGATCGCCAGCTTTCCCAAGCAACACTGCATTCTTCTAGCGACCAGTTCCTAAAGCCCAAGGCCGCCTTGGTCACGTCCGCAGCGGTCCAACGCTTTTCGACTTGAAACCCAACCATCGTTCCATCGTCGACGATATGGGCCGGAGTTTGGAAAGCGGCCATATCTGCCAACACCGCGGGAATTTCAAAGGATGCCGGATGCAAGAAATCCTGCCAGGCGATAATTGTATGCCCCGGGATGACTTTGTCAGCCACTCCGTTCATGACAGCGAAAATATCTGCAGCACGTTTTGGCGCATCCAGTATAAGTAATTCTATATTGTCGGCATCGAACTCGATATTCTCGATCTTGGATCTGCGTGCGTCGATCAGGTCGGAATAATCCGCGACGTTGTCGAGGAAGTCCTGCATAAAATCATCGCCGGCCTCAAGTGTCCTTGGCGACTTGGCCTTACTTGACCAATTGGCACCACCAGCCCACTGGAAATGGTCATAGCACACAAGTTTATTTGCCAGCCGATTGCTGGAAAGACCCGCAGCCAAATGTAGGGTGCTTTTGCCCAACCACGTCCCGATTTCGATCGCGGCTCCTCGCCCAGTATACAGATTGGACCCGAGCCAATAGAGGTATTGACCTTCTTCTCGTTTTATCATTCCCGGAACGTCAGGAATATCGGGCAATTCTACATCTCCGAATCCACGTTTCAATAGCGTCATGTCCGCGGTGGACTTGATATTTTCAGATGAAGTCATTTTTCTTGTCCGATCATCTTGTCGGCTGCACTACGACAAGAGCCTGTGCCCGCAACTTATTCCGGATCAAGACAGCCGCACGCAGCAGGACGCAGCACTAAGACAGCCATCCGGCCTTGCCGTAGTATGGCGTGCTAATTGAAACACGTGCAAGCCGATTTCAGGGACACACACCCAAGGACAAAGAGATCGCTAGTTGCTAGCAGTCTCGAATGGCTGGGCGACAGCAAAGTCGGATGCGTAGTTGTGGCCAGATGCCGCGAGACAACTAACACCTTCAGGGATTGTGATTACAAGTGTCCAGCTGCCGGTTTGAAAAGACGCGTAGATCTCGACAATCTGGCCTGCCTGATTGGTTCCAACCCTCTGTTGGGTTTCACCAAAGCGATCTGCAAGTACTTGGCGCACATCAGCATGGGATGAGCAATTGGGCCGTGCAGCCGCAACCTGTGGATGTGAAAGCGCGATTGCGCAAGTGACTGAAAGAAGCGGATATCGATAGAAAGGGTTGGGCATACGGGATGCTCCTCAACGGGTTTTTCGCAGCAGATTTTCCCCGTTTTTCTATATTGTCAGGTGTTAACTCTCACCGAACTCAGCCGCACATTAACAATGGCTTTTGAGGTAAATTTTGAGTACGTGTTGTGTTGGTGAAGCTGATTTCGCCCAAATGTTGGTTAACACGGAGGCTTCAGCAGGGCGTGCACATTGAGGGTCTGCGGGGGCGAGTTGGATAATGATGCATCATGGTTTCTTTACTTTGTTGATGACCGCAGCCGTGGCTTCCGCTTCAGGAACTGCTGCCCAGCAATCCTCAACTATTGACGAGCAACTTGCTCAAAACATTGACCTTCGTGATGCCCGGTTCGGGGCCTGTTTCCGCTTGCCTATCTGCGAAGTGGATGGACTGAGAATTCTGGCATGGCATCGCCATTCCGATTGGGAAGACTGGCATGCAGCTTTCTTGCATTGGGATCCGATAGATGGAATCGGAGTTTTGGAAGGCGGTCAGGACGATGAGATTGACTACAACGAACGAATCATTATCGAATTTCCCCACCAACAGAACGTCTATGGTATCTGGCTGAGCGACCTCTTTATCAACGAAGGCAAACACTATGCTGCCAACGCGACAGCAAACGAAACGCAGGTCATTGCCGATAGCGCAGAGATAGCGGGCTTCGAGTTCAGGTTGAACGGCAACGTGGAGCGCAGGCTGAGTGTGTCTGGCAATCTGGATTTGCCGGACTTTTCGTTTAACCAGCGTGTTGCTCCGGATGTTTTCAGCGAAGGTGGTGACCTTCGGCAGCGGCTGGTTTTCAGGGACGGTGAAATTCTTGTTTTGTCAGCATCACTCAACAGTCGCGGAGATCGTCAGTTGCTATCAACCGTGCCTGTTACCGAACTCGACCCTGAAAAACAGGGCCTTTTCGCGGGTCAGGACGGCGTTGAATACGACATCAGTGCTCTGATGTCAGATGGTCTGGAATTCATGCTGGAGGACGACAATCACCGCAACATCGATCGCATCAACGCCATCCTCGAAGACCAGACGATGTTGATGCAGATCAGCAGTGAGGCGCGGATTGCGCGGACAACGGGGAGTATCCCCAATGGTGAGGTTCTAGCGTCATGGGACGAGCCTGTTGCAGCGACGTCCGTGATGTTCCACGCGCTTGCCGGAACCAGCAATGACTTCTCGATTGCCGGCATAATGATTTCCGGTGCAAGCCAATGAACCGTATCTGGAGATTTTTCGGCAATACCTTGATCGTTTCGGCGCTGATGTCCCGTGCGGCGGCGGCAATGGGTATTGTCGAGCCTGCTCGAATTGATGACGATATCTGGCGTAATCTTCGCAAGGAAATCGAACTGGAACGCGTGCCGCTTGCACTGGATGCCGACCTTGGCGATGCGCTGGTATCGGCATTGGAAGCCGGCGGTGACCTGCACGAAACGATTCTGATTTCCTACCGGATTTTACCGGAAAACAAATGGCAATCGCTTGACGATTTCTGGCAAGACCAGAGAGTGATTCAAACTAGCGCAAGTGGCATTCAGGCGTTTGTCGACGTTCGCACATCAGTTTCCGGTTCGGCCGGAGTGACGCCGGACGAGCTGTATGAGAACTGGATTTTGCGCGCGCACCACAAGCCGGGTCACTATGACAACGGCGGCGGCAACGACTAACTGTCAGTCTCGCAATCGAGCAAGGCAGAACAGGTTCTGTGTTAGGAAATCCCGATCCGTCAAATAGGGATACCGTCGCCGGATTTCGTCTGTCAGGCGGTTCACACCGGTATCGGGGCGCGAGGGAATTTCTTCGCTCACTTCAATCTCGAAATATTTTTCAGTAATGGCGATGATTTCATCCAGTCTGATCCGGTTGAGGCCGCGGGCGATATAGTGCTCTGGGGCAGGATCGTATTCGACGTGGCCCCAATCAATCATGTCCCTTTGCTTCGGGTCGCTCGTGTCAATCTTGCCAACTTTTTTCGGTGGCAGATGATGGCCATTCCAGCAGTAGAAGTTATGATGGTTGTACAAGATCTTTCCGCCCTTTCGCAGGCGGATCGCAATATCGGCAAAAATCTCGTCTAGTTGATGCAGATGTTCGGTGACATTGTGCAGCGTCGCCATATCAAATCGGCGTACCTTGTCCGTATCGCCAACAGCCTGCGGCGACACATGCCATGGTTCGATAAGCGCGGAAATCTGATTTGGCGTCCAGCCGAACGGATCTTTTGTTCGTGCCGTCAGGTTCTTTACACGGTCAACATCTGGCTTCACAATCGGATCGAGTCCAAGGTAGGACTTCGCACCGGCGACAAGATAGCCGATTCCGTGAAGCCCGGGCCCACATCCAACATCAAGGACGTCTTTCCCTGCGACGATCTCGCGGACCTTGCTGGGCCAGTTCAGATAACCGTAGTCATACGCCCGCTCGATGATGTCAGGTCGATAAGAAGCACTGCGCCACGCATTGGCCGCGTTGTTCAGCCAATACCCGCGTTGAGCCAGTGCCGCGCTTTTGTGAAACGCGACGGGCAGCTTCGCCTTGGGAGCCTGAGAGTGATGGACTTCCACGATTTCGGAAAAATTGGTCAAACCATCATCATCATTTGTCAATTTATGCAAAACCGGTTCGATCTTGTCCCAAACCCGAAGAAGTTTGGTGTTCGGTTTCATCTTGGAGAGTTCGTTGATCGCCAATGTCCATGCATTGCGCCGTGCGGCATCGACGGCCGCATAGAAACGGAACCCGTGATCTGCGTGCAAGTGTACGGCCTTTTCGATCGGGTTGCCGGACATAGGTAGCGGCGCCTCAGAGTCGATCTCTTCAAATCGGCTGGAACGTGGGCCCTTGGATAGGCGCAGAACCGTCAAAGACGCTTCTACTGTTTGTTCGGGAATGCTCAGCACACCTTCGGAGGCCAGTAGGGCGACATAATTCGCCATGTCCGTGTAAAGCGGGCTCAGGCCATGCTTGAGCAGGATCTCCCCGTCGTCGTTCAGATACGGCAGGACGCTTTGGAGGCACAGCTTCAACATCTTCGCGGATTTGGGGGCGTCGATGACAACAACGTCGATTGCCCCGCTTTCCCACGTAAACGTTTCGAAGTCGCAACTGTGGATTGTTACGCTTTGACCGAAACCTGCGATGATCGTTTCATAATAGGGGCGGAAACTCTCGCCCGGTTCGATTTTCTTGGGGACTTTCTTGGCGTGGTGTTTGGTCCATTTGAAGTTATCGACGACATGCAGGTTCGTGATATCCGCTATGGCTGTGCTAATCGCCCCGAGCCAGGGGCCAAGTTCTACGGTCACGCTATCTGATCCGTGGTCAGAAACGATACGCCGGATGCTGTCAATATCTGCTGCAGTGACCATTTTCGGAGGAGGTGAATTTTTCGGCTTGGTCAACTTAATCACCTAAACTAGCAAGCGGTTTCGATCTTGTATAATAACGAACTACGCCTCTCTATCACGGAAGTCTTCATGGTCTCAATATCAGTCGCGGGTGCACGTAAGGAGGTTCTCCATCTCACCAAAAAGCGTGATTTCCTAGGAGCGTACCGGTTTCTGGTTTCCAATGGCTTTTCGATAGAGGTAAATCCCGCGTTATGGACCCTTTTGGCGCGACGCTGTGCCGATCTTGGCGCCACAACTCTTGCCAGCGATCTCTTTCGTGCGTTGTGGGAAGTCGGTGTTGTGACACAGGATGCGGCACTCACTCTTGCAAACGTGGCGATAAGACAAGACAACCTGCAAGACGCCGAGACGATGTTAACCAGTGTCTTCGGAGATTACCCCGATGACATTGAGGCGCGACTGCTGCTTGCACATGCATGTGCCGACGACAATCCTGATCGGGCGCTTGAACTGATCCGCAAGGACACAATGCGGAGGGCCGATGGCGCGCTTCTGGCTGTTGATATCCTGCGCCGCACCGAACGTCTGGAAGAAGCCCTCAAGACCGCAGAAAGAGTCCAAGCGAAGTTTGTCGATGATCCGCGCTTTGATATCCGGATTGCACGTATACGTGAATCCCTCTCCGACTGGCCCAAAGCACTCGAGACGTGGGAGCAAGTCGCCATCTCGGGCGGCACCACTGAGTTCACCGCGCGATCGAACCAGGTCCGGTTGTTGTTGCGGATGGAGCGCGGCGAACAGGCCCAGGCGATCGCAGCCGAGTTGCTACGGCAGGAAGCGCGGCTATCCGAAAAGGTGCTGTTGGCGGCGAACCTCGGGTCGTTTGGGCTGGTCACATCGCTCTTGCAGACGGGGTTTCTGGACTGGCGGCGTAATCCGAACGACTTTGAGGATTGGACCGAAGTATACCGCATCCTGTTAGACCACGGGATGGTTGGTGCATCGGTCTGGCTTCAATCCCATGGCGTTCCAGCCCCGCGATCAATAAAGGACGTTGTCGAAATAGCCCTCTCAGACGAAGAACGACGGCGGATTGGCCGGGGAACTTTCTCGTCTGCTATCACGAACCGGGCGCCGGAGATGTTTCTGGATCGGATTTCCATTGACAGGTCTGCCGCGGGATATCGGCCGGCTACCGCCGACAAGATCCTGATCATCAACGCCACCCTCGCCGCTGGCGGTGCCGAGCGGCAATTGCTGGCGCTTTGTACCGCGATAATCGAAGCGGGATATGACGCCGCTAATCTGCATTTGGGATTCTTTTCGTTGAGTGCGGATAGGGGCCATGACCATTTCTTGAACGAACTGACCGCGTTTGGTCTCAACATCCATCGACTGGCAGGCTTTGGCGCGGAAACCTGTGTACTCTCGGAGCAAGACCAGGCAAGAATCGCGTTGTTTCCAAGGCAATTGCGGAGCGACATCATTCAAACGGCAGGCCTTGTGCAGCGCATCAAGCCAAACGTGCTGCATGGGTGGCAAGACCGATCCGCCCTGGCCTGTGGTTGGGTCGGCCTGACAAACAACGTCGACCGCGTCGTCCTGAGCGCGCGAAACATGCAACCGAAAAAGAGGGGCATGATGCAGCGCTATGCAGCACCACTGTTTCAGGCCTTCAATCGGGACAGCAGAGTGAGGCTGACCGCCAATGCCAGTGCCTGCGCCAAGGATTATGAAAAGTGGCTTGGCCTGTCGGACGGGGCAGTACAGACTTTGCAAAACGGGATACGAACAGACACTTTCAGATCGGTACTTGGCCGTCGCCACCGGAACCGCCAAGCGACCGAAATTATGATCGGTGGGGTGTTTCGTCTAGCTGCAAACAAGCGCCCTTTACTTTGGCTGCAAACGCTTGCGGAGTTGCGTGCCATTAGCCCGGTCAAGATCAAGGCCCGATTGATTGGCCGCGGCCCGTTTCGCGACGACATTCTGGCTTTGGCAAAAGTGTTGGGGTTCAATGACCTGCAGATGGAAGATTCACTAAACAGTGCGGAGGAGATTTACGGCCCGATGGATGTATTGCTGCTGATGTCGCGTGTTGAAGGCTTGCCAAACGTGATTCTTGAAGCCCATGCAACTGGCCTGCCTGTTGCAGCTTGCAATGTCGGCGGAGTAGCAGAAGCATTGTGTCAGGAACACCCAAGCAGTGGGCTTCTGCTACCAAGCGATCCAAGCGCTCGACAAGCTGCGTTTATGTTGAATGAGTGGCTTCCAGAGGCTGTTAACGGCGCGGCAGACGTGCGCCAGAATTTTGTTGAGAACCGCTTTGGAATGGCCGCACTCGCGTCGGCGACGCGGGGACTATATGGAAACGGAGTAGAAGACTCTTGACTCCGAACATGCAAAATGGCGTCCCTTTGACCGGTCTTGTTTGTGACGATGTTGACGCCGTTGCCCAACTGATTGGGGGCCAATTGCGCTCCAACGGTGAAAGGTTCGTTTCCGGGCGTGATGCGTTCACCATATGCGAAGTCGCAAGTCGATTGATTGTGACATCTCAAGATATCTTCCTTTCGGATCTCAAGCGATTCCAGACAACAGACAAGCCCGTGGATTTGGTCATCAGGCGGCCCCGCTTCGGCGAGACGGATTCCGATTGGGAGACCAATCTTAACCTCATCAAACATATTCTGGCGCGCGAGCGCCGCCCGGAGCTTCGCCTTTTGGCAGTCACTGAGGCCGCGGCCCAAGAGATTGACACCCTTTTGGGGTTTCCAGTTGAAGGCCTTGCTTTGCTGCCGGCTGTCGCGCCGCAAACCAGCCAAGCCCTGGTAGAGGGTCGTATCGTGCGCCTGCCCAAAACATCCGGTACCGACACCATGCCTCTGGCCGACGTGAATTGGTGGCGCCTGCGCAAAACTGCATCGTTTACCTGTGCACCCAATTCGCCGTTGGATGTTCAGGATTTGGTCGCCTTTGCAACACCCGAAGGCAAACCCGAAATTCCAAAGACGGGCCAGTCGAATGCCTTTCTCTTCGTGGTTTCCAACGGGGTCGGGTTGGGCCATCTGACAAGGCTACTTGCTGTCGCAAAACAGCTAAAGGGCCGCGTCCTTTTCTGGAGCTACTCACAGGCGGCACAATTGATCGAGGAACAGGGGTTTCCAGTAGTTGTACGCATGACCGCAGAACATCTGGGCGCGTCAGTAGACAGCTGGAACGCCTGGGAAGCTGCTGACATTACGGCCTTTGTTGGCGAGAACTCGATCAATGCCATCGTCTATGACGGCAGTAGCCCTCCCAAGGGGATACTGGACGCGCTGGTTCGTCCTGAATTGGGGGATACAGATTTCATCTGGCTAAGGCGTGGAATGTGGCATCAAGAGGCAGACACGTATCCTTTATCAAAAACCCATCATTGCAGTCTCGTCATAGAACCACGGGACCTAGCACATGCCGCGGATGTTGGGCCAACAAGGACAATCACACCGGCGCACTTGGGCAGTTGTAAATTTCTGCAGGTCCCTCCCGTCGTTGCGACACGACTCGATGAATTGCTTTCAAGGCGTAAAGCAAGATCGGCATTGAACCACTGGTCATTTCGGCCCTTGTGTTTGCTCAATTTAGGTGGGGAAAGTCTTGCCGATCATGCTCCGCTCTTGGCGTTGATCAAACGGCTGGCCGCGAAAGAGAAAATACGGTTTCTTTGGCTTCGCTCTCCTTTCTCGTCCACAAGCGCACCAGCAACAGGAACCGTTCAGCAGCTACGTAAATTCCCGATTGCACCGTTGTTGAACGCATTTGACGGGATCATCACGGCCGCCGGGTATAATAGTTTCCACGAGGTCCTGACGCTGAGCCGCGCGCCCGTCCTATTTGCACCCAATCGGAACGCACGCCTTGACGATCAATATGCCCGCGCGACTTTTGCAGTCGACCAAGGCTGGGCTCAAATGATTGACCCTGAGGATGTCAAATCCAGCGAAATGCAAATAAAAGAATTTTTGGGCCTCGTCGGCAAAAAGACGATCTCTCGCGATGCACTATCAATCGGAGATGGTGCTTCCAACATTGCTAACGCAATCACGGATTTCGCGCAAGGATACGATGGGGACGCGTGGTGAGTGACTTCGGCAAAGGGCACATTGAGACCGCGCGGGCGAATCTACTCTTAAAGATCAGCAACGAGCGAAAGCTCGGCGCCGAACGGCTTGCCAAACACGAGTATCGTACGCTGATGGCAGAACTGGAAAGGGAGGAATTCCTTTTCCCGAATGGGAACGATCAACCGCCCGATCAGAAGGGGTTTCGAAGTCCTGATCCCGCCGTCCACAATGCAATGCACGCCGGGCTTGCTCCCCTTTCAATTCCGTTGGGCTCAATCGCGACCTTTGACCAACCCGGGAATCTACCAGGCATTGGTTTGTTGATCTCGGACGCACATTCGGACACCGTGAAACGCGCACTTATCAGCTTCTTTGATGAACATCATAGCCGACCATTTTGCCGACCATTGTTCCTGGTCAAACGGCTGGAAATCTTGCCCTTCTTCCGCCGATTTGAACTGGCTGCGTATGCTGAACAATTGGGATGGAACAAAAGGACCCTAAAGCTCGTAAGTCAACGCCACAACCTCGATCAAATTCGTGATTTGATCGACGGTACCAGAATCCACCAGTCACAAAATTTGAATGCCGTGTCATCAGGCGTGAAATATTGAGGCAATTGACCGCACGACATCGTAAAGGATGGGAGTAAAGTTGTCCCTAGTAGCGTCATGGCATTTTTGATTTACCGCATACCCGCAACGGGGTCGCTTCAGGCTTTGTTCAACATCTTTCAATGTTGTTGTTATTGTCTGTTCGCTATGACGAACACCGGCCTAATTGGCGGGCTTGTTACATTGATCAATATGACTGCCTCTCCCAGAGATTGGGAACTATGCAAGCGTTTCGATGGGCCACTGCGTGCTAGTGTCAGGACCCATAAATCGGCTTGAGGCCGCCCGGCCTGCGTGAATCAAGCTCCCGAACTGACGGGGGTGATGATGAGCAACCTTTTCTGACTGACCGACGAGCAGATTGAGCGGTTGAAGCCGTTCTTTCCGAAGAGCCATGGCAAGCCGCGTGTTGATGATTTGCGCGTGTTGAGCGGCATAATTTTCATCAATCGCAATGGCTTGCGTTGGTGCG
>NZ_FXZK01000028.1 GCF_900184895.1 Flavimaricola marinus | reverse complement strand
ATTGAGAACTCATAGAAAAGCGCGCCTTGCGCCACCTGCCTTGAACCCATCATCGCCATGTCCTCCACTCTCAAATCAAGTGAATCAGGACTAGATCATCAGATCAACGGACTTTTTCAACAGTATCCGGACTTTCCCGACATTGGCTTTTGGCCATGTTGCTGGCGCAGCATTGCTTTGCATATACAGCAAAACTCTTGCTGCGATGCGGCTCAAGTCAGCCGAGATCATTGCAGCCTACGATGCGATCCGGCCGGATTTCGCGCAAACAGGATCGCCAAGGCTTGCGGGTGGGCTGAATATCGGCGCGCAGCTTCACTACCAGCTTTCAACCGATCCAACCCTGCGGGATAGGACGGCCCAGATTGTCACCTACCCGCAGTATTGGGGGCACCGCCTGACAGGTATTGCCGCGACGGATGTGACATCAATCGGATGCCACACCGATCTTTGGTCACCGCGCGAAGGCGTGTTTTCAACCCTGCCTGCCGCCCTTGCGATAGAAGGTAAAATCGCCCGAGTTCGCAAATCGACAGAGGTTCTTGGAACGATCCTACCCGACATTTCTCAGGCCACATGCCTGCCTCTCAACACCCAAGTAAGAGCTGGAATCCATGATTCAAACGCATCGCTCTACCCGCATATCCTGACCCAAACCGGATCGTTTTCGGTCGTCTCAACAGGAACGTGGGTCATCGTGATGTCTGTTGGCGGGGATGACGCGCCCCTTGATCCGTCTCGTGATACCCTGATTAACGTCAACGCCCGTGGGCAAGCCGTGCCCAGTGCGCGGTTCATGGGCGGGCGCGAATATGAGATCATCCAGCAAGGCCATCCCTCGTCCCCGTCAGACCTCGATATCGCGGATGTTCTGGCATCCTCGCTCATGATCCTTCCATCTGTCGATCCCCGCACCGGCCCCTTTCAAGGGCGGCAGATGCAGTGGAGCGGAGAAGAGCCGGACGTAGGTTCGGGCCGCAGATCTGTCGCCCTGTCCTTTTACCTCGCTCTGATGACCGAGACGTGCCTGCAACTGACTGGGGCATCGGGCCCGACAATTGTCGAAGGTCCGTTTGCACGAAATGCAGAATTTGTTGCTATGCTTCAGGCAGCGACCGACCGTCCGGTTCTTACGAGCGACGCTGCGACCGGAACCAGCATAGGTGCCGCATTGCTTATGGGGGGACGTGCCAACCTGGTCCAACCCGTAAGATCCAAAGACGCAACTGGCCTTGCCGCCCTCAAGGCCTATGCGGCAAAGTGGCGTTCAAACCTAGACTAAGAGGCGCGGGTTTATCGCCCGCGCAGCCAACCCAACGTGTCAGCGGTTGGACCGTTTGGTTTGTATTCCGCCCCCAAGGGCTTGTCGTAGCCCAGTGCGCTGATCACATTGAAAACGTGGTCGTAATTCACCTCTCCGGTAGCGGGCGGCCCACGGTCCGGCACGGACGCGAATTGAATATGCCCGATGTATGGCATCAGATCTGCCAGTTTGTGGGTCAGGTCACCTTCCATAAGCTGCACATGGTAGCAGTCGAACATGAGCTTTAGGTTGGTGGTGTCTATGGTGTCGATCAGATCGACCGCCTGCGTCGTCGTTGTCAGGAAATACCCCGGCGCGTCATAGCGGTTCAGCGGCTCGATCAGGATCGTGATCCCGTGCGGTTTGGCCTGTGCGCAGGCGTAGGCGAGATTGGCGGCAAAGGTGTCATGGGCCTCCGGCCCGCTGGCAAATCCAGCCATGACGTGGACCGCTTTGCACCCGATTTCGCTGGCGTATGTGATTGCTTGGTCAATTGCGGCCTGTGCATCGTCTACGCGACCCGGCAATGCGGCAAGGCCGTTTTCACCTGCGGACACGTCGCCGCGTGATGTGTTCAGCCCCAACATTTCCAGCCCGGCTTCGTCCAACGCCGTGCGCACATCCGCCGACGCCGTTCCGTAGGGCCAATGACATTCGACCGCATCAAAGCCAGCGTTTTTTGCGGCTCGTATGGCGTCGGGCAGCGGCAGATCGGCCCACAGAAAACCCAAGTTGGCGGAAAACCTCATGCCTCCCACTCCACATCGAATGTCGTCACAAGCCGCTCCACATCCCCGTCCGACAGCCCGAGCGGCGACAACCCGCGCGTCATCATCGCCAAGCGTGCGGTGTCTTCGAGTTCTTCAATTGCGTTGCAGGCGGCTTCGATACCCTTGCCTGCAACGACAGGGCCGTGATTGGCCAACATCACCGCAGAGCGTTTGCCAGCGAGCCCGCGCACAGCGTCCCCCATCGCCGGATCACCGGGCAAAAAGAACGGCAGCAACTTCACACGGCCCAGTTTCATGATGGCATAGGGCGTCAGGCGCGGGAGAAAATCGTCCGCATTGGCGTCGGGCATCATCGACAAAGCAACAGAATGGCACGAATGCAGATGCACAACCGCCCCCGCCGTCGTGCGGGTATCGTAGAACGCCGAATGCAGCGGCATTTCTTTGGTTGGCGGGTCACCGTCGATCAAGGCCCCCGCTGGATCAAAACGACTGAGCCGCGCAGGATCAAGCCGCCCGAAACTTGTCCCTGTTGGGGAAACGAGAAGTCCCCCATCGGGCGTGCGCGCAGAAATGTTGCCGGTGCTGCCCCCTGTCAGCCCGCGATCAAACATGGACTTGGCAAGCAGGCAGATTTGCTCTCTGAGGTTGGTTTCGGATGTCATGCGCGCTCCAACTTGGCTTGGGCATCCATGAAGAAGGTTTCGCTGCCGAAGTTTCCGGATTTCAGCGCCAGTGCGATCTGTGCGCCGTCTGAAACGCAATAGGTCCACGGCACACCGGGAGCGATTTCGGTGGCGATGTCCAGTTGGGCGACCTTTAGGGCCGTGGTCACCGCGCCCGATGTTTCACCACCTGCCACGATGATCCGCCGCGCACCTGCATCGCGTGCCGCCACGGCGCAGGCCGCAAGGGTTTGTTCGATCAAGGCCCCCACTTCGGCCACGCCAAGTTTGGCCTGCGCGGCCTTGACGCTTGCGGGGTCGGCGGTTGCATAGATCAACGGGGCCTCGGTCAAATCCTGCTTGGCGAGCCAATCAAGAACGGCTTGCGGGCCCGTCTGCGTGAGCGTCAGCGGATCAAGTTGACAGGCGGGCGCGCCCGTCGCGATGTAGGATGCCACCTGCGCATTTGTCATTGCGGAACAACTGCCCGACAGGACGATCGTCTTTTGATCAATGTCGTGAACGGCTTGTTTGGGCGCATCCGCCGACAACAGCCCATCGGCCAGATACAAGGCAGGCAACGGCATCGCCACGGCGGACCCGCCCGTCATCAGGGGCATATCGCGGCAGGCGGCTGCGACGGTTTCAAGGTCGGCGTTTGCAACGGCATCGACGACCACATGCGCGGTGCCGTCGCTGCGGTGTTGTGCGAGGCTGGCCTGCACGGCGTCGACACCCTTCGCGACGGTCAATCTGTTGGTCAGCCCGACAGGCTTGGTCACCTGTGGCGCAAGCAGGCGCATCAAGTTGCTGTCGCGCATCGGGGTAAGCGGGTGATCCTTCATCGGGCTTTCGGCGAGGGGCTGCTGGCCTACAAACAGGTTCCCCATAAAGATGGATCGGCCATTTTCAGGGAACGCGGGGCAATAGATTGTCTGATCCGTGCCCAGATCTCGCATCAGCGCCTCTGCAACAGGGCCGATGTTTCCGTCGGGCGTGGAATCGAACGTTGAGCAGTATTTCCAAAAGAACCGGGCTGCCCCGGCGTTTTTCAACCACGTGAGGGCCGCACGGGTTTCGGCGATGGCCTCTGCTACTGGGGCGGTGCGCGATTTCAACGCGATAACCTCGAACGGGCTGGTGTCTGAGGGCGGCTGATCGGGCACACCGATGCGCAAGGACACCCGCATACCACTGCGCGCCAGAAGCCCCGCAATATCTGTGGCACCTGTGAAATCGTCAGCGATGCAGCCTAGTATGGTTCCGGTCATGTGCGTGCCTTTTCGAACCCAGCCCACAGGTCCTTAAATGTTTCAAAATCGACGGGTCCATCATTAAGCGGATCAAGAACCACTGCTTCGGCGGCAATGAGCCGATCAATTGCTGCGTTCAGCAATGGCAGAACCTCTGTAGGAACGCAGATCGCGCCGTGTCTATCGGCGTGAACCAGATCACCCTGCTCGACGCGCATTCCAAACACGGTGACGGGCGTTCCGACATCGCGCACATGGACAAATCCGTGGCTGGGGCCCACTGATCCCGCCAGCACAGGAAACCCGTCGGGCATATCTCCAAGATCGCGCATCACACCGTTGGTTACCGCTCCACCAAGTCCAAAGACGTTCTGGTGAACCTGCGCATGAACCTCGCCCCACCACGCACCAAGGGCTGCTTCACCATCCATGTCTTCGATCACGGCGACACCGGGGCGTGGACCATCGTTCATCGCCTCGAAATAAGCCATCCGACGGGCGCGAATATCCTCAGGCGGGTCTGCGGGCGGTATGACCCCTGCAATGCGGGCGGTGCGCGCAAACCCGACAATGCGGTCGTCAGGTTTGCCCGACCACTCAACAGTGCGATGGGTGAAACCGTCAAACCCGCGCTTGCCTTGCGCGACTTCGATCGCGTTGCACACGGTCGGAGTATCGCAGGATTGCAAACGCGTGATCAGGGTGTTGATGTCAGTTGGCGTCATTTTCGACCTTTGTGGAATTGGTTACGGCTGTCGCGCAAGCTATCGGGTCTTCCAACAGTGCAAAATGCCCCAACCCCTCAAGTGCCACAAATTGGCCATCGGGGGCCGCTTGGGCCGCTGCTTTTCCGTAGTTGGGTGGGGCGTTTTTATCTTGCGCGCCCGCTATGGCAAGAACTGGCATATCGGCGCGCGCCAGCGCGGGCACCGCACCAGGACGCGTCAGCGCCAATCGGGTTTGGGCGTCTATCATATCCGCTGCCGTGTCAGCCATCTGGTAAATCATTGCGCGTGTCTGGTCAGGGGTCGAGCCAAAAACCTCGGGCGCACGGGCAGAGAGCGCCGCCGCTCCTCCGAGGGCGTTCACATCTTTCGCCAGACCATGACGGTTTTCGGCGTTGGCTGGATCATCGGCAAAAGGATTTACGCCAATAAGGATCAAACGATGGGCGGACATGCGATCTGCGTAATGCGCGGCGACAATCGCTCCGAGTGAAAACCCACACACGACCGTATCGGGGGGCAAATCCCTAAAGATCGGCTCGTAGTCTTCGATCTTTGGCTGATCAAGCAGGACATGCCGACGATAAGACGTTGGCACCTTCAGAGCATCAAGCAAGCCCTCAAACACGATTTCAGTGCAAAGCGTTCCGCCTAGCAAGACCCAAGGTCGACCTGCTAAATCGTCAGTATCCATTTTGCGCTGCGACTTCGGGGCTGGTATCTTCGAGGGTCATGCGGACAGCGTCGCGCATGCTGCGGCTTAGGTGGGCAAAATCATTGCCCGGGGTGACAAGCCGGAACCCCTGCGCGATCCGGCTGCGTGCCTCATCGCCACCACTGCAAAAAACACCGACTGGGATACCGCGACGGGTGGCTGCATTCAGCACGTGAAGCAAGGCCGCTTCGGATTTCGGACGAGGATGCCCAACGTGGCCGTCAAGCGCGAAAGCCATGTCGTTGGGACCAAGATAAACCATATCGACGCCCTCGACATCTAGAATTTCCTCAATCCGGTCAACGGCTTCGGCGGTTTCGATCATCGGGATCGCCATAACTGTTTCATTGGCCTGCGCCACATAGTCCGGCCCGCCAAAAAGCAGCCCGCGCGATGGACCGAAACTGCGATTGCCAAGCGGCGGATAGCGGCACGCATCAACAAGCGTCTTGGTCTGTTCAGGGGTTGAGATCATCGGGCAGATGATGCCGTAGGCACCCGCGTCCAACAGGTGCATGATCTTTGCCGGATCCAGACCAGGAACGCGCACCATCGGCGTGGCAGGTGTCGCAGATATGGCCTGCATCATCACCAGCGCATCCGCGAAATCCAGCATGCCGTGCTGAAGGTCAACCGTGACCGCGTGGACACCGCTGTGCCCAACACCTTCGGCGGAATAAGCTGACCCGATCGACAGCCAGCCGTTTACGACAACCTGTGAGGCGGCAAGACGGGTGCGGACGGTGTTGGCGCGCATTAGCTTGCCCGCCCATAGCTGGGCAGAAGGCTCGCCTTGGCGACAAAGCCGCTTGCGTCAAGGCCAAGGCCCGCTTCTTTTGCCGCGGCTATGACTTCGGTCGCAAAGACGGGCCGTTTGCGGTGATCGCCGTTGAGAACGACAAGCACTTCGGTTGCAGTGTCGCCCGTCGCCTTCAGGGTGCGCATGGCACCAGCGGGAACCGAATACGTGTCCCAAGCGTTCACTTGCACCGACGCATTGCCGCCGTCTATGTAGTCCAATTGCAATTGCCCTTCATGCATCATCAGCACCATTTTCTCATCGACCATGAACGGACCGACCGACTGGCCTGGTTCAATCCTTAGCCATTCGGCTGAAAACTCATGCGCATTGCTGATTGGCGCGGCATGATCACGGTTCTGCGTCATACCAAGGCCGATCACCGGAGCAATCTGAGCGCCACCTGTTGGCAACACTTGATCAATGAAGGCAGGCCGGAAATCACGCGCATCAGACGCGACAATCCGCGACATCATTTCGCTCCGCGATACATCGCGGAGGGCGGCAACGTCTTCATCCGGCATAGGTGGGATGCGACCGCTTTCAGGTGGGACTTCATCACCGCGCGAGGTGTCGATCAGGCGGTTGTCGGACGAGATATAAAGACCATAGTCTGCGGCTTCGCGGATAATCTCGGGGTGGAAGATGACACCGCCGGTGTTGTCACCACCCAGGATCGTAAACAGCCAGCCGTCGTCGGGGCCCGCGTTGGTGAATCCGCGGAAAATCCATGTCGGAACGGATACAATATCGCCCTTCTTGCCATTGATTTCGTTTTCGCCGTTTGATCCCCAGCGGAACGTCCATTCGCCTGCCTGAACGATGAACACTTCGGCGGTGAAGTGAATGTGCAGGTTGTTTGTGATCCCGTGGGGCATGGCCGCCGCGCCGATGTTGAACCCATGCGCTTCTGGCAAGTTGATGATCTGATCGTCCGACGATGTGACGCCCGGGCCGATGATGGAGTAGTTTTCCTTGGTGTCCGATCCAGGCTTCTTGCAGTCGATGAAAGCGACCGTGCAGGACACATAGTCTTCGCGCTTGATGTGGCGTTTGTCAGCGATATCTTGGGTAATGGGGGGCATTGTCATATCCTTTTTTCTTATCTCAGCCGTTCGCCGGATGCGCGATCGAACAAATGGAACCGTGCTCCATCTTTTGGTACTAGGTGGCACGGTGAATCGATATCTGCCTCGAAGTCCGCGTGGCCGCGTGCGCAGACCGATGTGGGGCCGTTGCGCAGGGTGACCAATGTGGATTCACCCGTTAATTCCAGCGCATAAAGCTTACCACCAATGGCGGCGTCGGTATCCTGTGTAATCTCAAGCTCTTCGGGGCGAATACCCAGCACGACGCCGTCGCGGTCACCAAGATCAACCGGCACCTCAACGCCGTCCGTGCGGAACACACCGCCCTTAACGGCACCGTCAATCAGGTTCATCGACGGCGACCCGATGAAGCCTGCAACAAACAGATCGGCTGGTTCGGCGTAAATTTTCTTGGGCGTGTCCAGCTGCACAATACGGCCTTCGCGCATGACGGCCACGCGGCTGGCCAGTGTCATGGCCTCCATCTGGTCGTGGGTGACGTAGACAGTGGTGACGCCAAGCTCGTGGTGCAGGTGTTTGAGTTCGGCCCGCATCGTGACGCGAAGTTTTGCGTCCAGATTGGAGAGTGGTTCGTCCATCAAGAAGATCGAGGGCGTGCGCACGATCGCACGCGCAAGCGCGACGCGCTGGCGTTGACCACCCGACAGCTCAGATGGGCGACGTTCCAATAGCGCGTCCAGTTCCACCTTTTCGGCGGTTTCCATGACGCGATCCTTGCGTGACGCCTTGTCCATACCCCGCAGTTTAAGGGGGTATTCGATGTTCTGGCGCACAGTCATATGCGGGTAAAGACCGTAGTTCTGGAACACCATGGCGATGTCCCGATCCTTGGGCGGTTTGTCGTTGATCCGCTCTCCTTTGATCATGATGTCGCCTGATGTGATGTCCTCAAGACCTGCGATCATACGCATCGTCGTGGTCTTACCGCAGCCAGAAGGCCCCAGCAGCACAAGGAATTCGCCATCGTGAATGGTCAGGCTTTGTTTCGGGACGGCAAGGAAATTGCCGTATTTCTTCTCGATATCGACAAGACGGACTTCGGCCATGTTTCGTTTCCTTCTATTTGACCGCGCCGGCCGTCATGCCGCGCGTAAAGTGTTTCTGGATGAACAGGGCCATGATGAAGATCGGGACGGTGATCATAACACCCGCCGCTGACATCAATTCCCAAAGGTCGCCACGTTCGGTGCGGAAGCTGACCAAACCGACAGGCAGGGTCACAGCGTCGCGCCGCGACAAGATCAGCGCGAACAGAAATTCGTTCCACGTCAGGATGAAGCAAAAGATCGAACTGGTCATGATGCCGGGTGCGGCCATGGGCATGACGATATCCTTGATCACCCGCAGGCGGGAGGCGCCATCAATCATCGCGGCCTCTTCGCTGTCGGTGGGGATCGCGTCGATAAAGCCTTTGATCATCCAGATCACGAAAGGCGTCACGATCGCGAGGTTGACGATGATCAACGCAAGTCGTGTGTCCAGCATGTCCAATTGGCGGAACATAAGAAAGAACGGCAGCACGATCACCACGGCAGGGATAAACTGGGTCGACAAGATCAAGAAGAACAGGAACTTGCGCCCTTTCACCCGAAACCGAGAGAACGAATAGGCCGCCAGCGCCGCACATGGCACCGCGATTAGAACCGTGACAGTCGCCACAATGACCGAGTTCATCACCATCGAGCCAAGGTTCCACGGGTCCGAGAACACGGTGACGAAGTTCTGCAACGTCGGCTCAAAATTTAGCGACAGCGAATAGGCATCGCGGGGCTGTTTAAACGCTGTCAGGAACATCCATGCGATCGGAAACAGGAGCACGACAGAGATGAGGGTTAGCAGGGCGCGTTCGCCCAGATATGCGAGCGTCTTTTTCATGCGGTTGCCATCTTTCTTTCGCTCAGCAGCATGCGGACATACCAGATTGAGATGAACATCATGATCGCCGTCAGGATCCACGCCAGTGCAGAGGCATAGCCCATGTCGAACCAGCGGAAGCCAACGTTGAAGATGAAATAGGCGAGTGTTTCGGTCGATGTGCCGGGGCCGCCGCCCGTCAGTGTGACGACCTGGTCGAACATTTTCAGCGCAAAGATCGTTTTCAGAACGGCCATTACAAGAATCACACCCCGCATCTGAGGCAGGATGATGCCAAATACGATGCGCAGGTTGGATGCGCCATCAATGCGGGCGGCTTCCTCGGTTTCGCGCGGAATAGAGGCAAGGCCGCCAAGGCACATGAATGTCATGTAAGGCGTCCAGTGCCAGACATCCGTCAGGACAAGAATGCCCATCGCCAATTGCGGGTCAGCCAACCACGGCACGCCCTGCAGCGCGGGAAACACGGCACCCAGACCATTGGCGAGAACGCCGAATTCCGGATTGAACATAAAGCGGTAGCTGACACCGATCAGCGCGGGGCTCATGGCGAAGGGCAGGATCAGGATAATCCGCGTAAAGGTGTGCATCGGGCCTTTGCGGCGCAGCAGCAGGGCCAGTGCCATGGCCAATACGACAGTCAGTGCCACGCTGGTTATGACGAAAATGAACGTCACCCAAAGCGAGTTCAGGAACTGGCTTTCACTGGCGGCGTAAATGTAATTGTCGATGCCGACAAAGCCCTCGGGCCGACGGCTCTTGGTGAGGTCCCAAGCGCGAAACGATGTGATGAAGGAATAGGCAAGCGGGTAGATGGTTGTCGCCAGCACGATGATAAAGGCGGGCACCAATAACCAATAGGGTAAAAGCCGGTCTTGCACGGGGTCACCTCGTCTCGTTGGGGGATGGGCAAAATAGGGCCGGACGACAGGTGCCGTCCGACCCTCGGGAGGTTAGCGGATAGCCGCAATATCCTCGGCAGCTTTGTCGAGCGTCGCCTGAACATCTGTGGCTTCACCGGACGCAAGGCTAGAGATCGCCGTCTCAAGGATCAGAACGATGCGCGGCCAGTTGTCGCCAAACTCAACGCCGTCCGCTGTAGCCAGTGCATCCGCCGCGGCTTGGTGCATGCCGCCCCAACGCTCGTTGACTTCTGCGTCCGTCAGGTTGGACATATGAACGGCAACGACCTCGGACAGATCAGGATCCATAAGCACGTCGCGCTCAAGCGCCGGATCGGTCAGCCAACCAAGGAATTCGGTCGCCGCATCCTTGTTTTCGGATTCTGCGGTGACACCAAAGATCCACGTGTTGGTGAACGTCGTGCGGTCTGCACCGGCGACCGATGGCAGGGCCGTGAACCCGATCTGATCAGCCGTCAGCGTGGATTGCTCCGGATCACTCAGCTGTGAACGCACCCACCACCACACGGGCAGCATGGCGGAATTGCCCTGCTTGAAGCTTGTGACGGCATCCTGCTCGACAAAGACTGCGGACCCTGCCGGCACGATTTCTTCGGCCAGATAGCTGATATACGTCTGCGTTGCGGCGACACCGGCGTCAGAATTGAAGATCGCGTTGCCATCTGCATCGAACAGATCGCCACCGTTGCCCCATAGTAGGTTCATCCAGACCATCAGGTTCTGGCCGTTCAGTTTGCCATAAGGCAAAGCAACACCAGCCGCATCGGTGTTGTCCTGGATCGCTTTTGCGGCCGTGACCATTTCTTCCCATGTCTGGGGCGGCTCAACACCGGCCTCTGCCAACAGGTCGGTGCGATAGAACATCAACTGGACGTGGCCACGCACGGGCAAGCCAATCAGCTCGCCATTCAACATACCGTGGCGCAGGTGTGCAGCCGGGAAATCGCTCAGGTCTGTGCCTTGGGCTTCGATGCCGGGCCCGATCGGTTCCATCAGCATCTGCAACGAGTGAACCCACTGATCCATCACGGACACAACGTCATAGTCGCCACCGGCCACCATCTCGGTCGTCAGGGCCTCTTTCATGTTGGGGAACGGCACGTAGTCGTAAACGACATCAATGCCGGTCGCCTCTTCAAACTCTGCAAGTCGGGCTTCATGGGCCTCGAACTGGCTGGATTTCACAGCAAGCACTGTGACGGTCTGACCTTCGTAAGGCCGCCCTTCCGTTGCTTCCCATGCCAACGCTTGCGCGCCGTAAAGTGATGCCGCGATTGCAATCGCGCTGGTGAATAGTTTCATAGTTTCCTCCCTTAACTGCCCCATCGTAAGCGGATCACTTCAATTTCGTCAATAAAATTATTGATAATCTGTAATGGACAGAATTTTAGGACATGCTAAGCTGTTTTCATTGAATGAAACGGAACCGATAGAATGAATGACACTCTGACAACCGATCTCGAGAACGATGTCATTTTCGGCGTCTATGCCCCTGGGAGCAGAATCATTGAGGACCGCGTCATGGAGCGACATGGCGCAAAACGTAACGCCGTTCGAAATGCTTTTGCTGAACTTGAAGCTCGTGGCCTCCTTGTTCGCCGCCCAAACCGCGGTGTCGAAGTCGTGGACTTCACACCAGACGAGGTTGACGCGCTCTATGATGTTCGCATCATTCTGGAAACAGCCGCTGCCGAACGCACAGAACTTCCCTGCAATGACGAAATCACAGCTAAGTTGGAGGATATCGCGCACCGCCATGCGACAGCTGTCAAGGAACAGGACTTCCGTGCAGTATTCTGGCTCAATCAAGAGTTTCACGAGGTTCAGTATTCGTGCTGCGGCAATCCGAGGCTGGCAGAGCTGATTGGCAAACACGCCCGAGCGGCCCAGCCCATCCGCGTGGTCAAATACGAAGATGCGGCCCATATGGAACAGGTCGTCAGCCAGCACTTCGACATCATCGCGGCCTTGCGTGGCAAGTCACAAGACGCACTTGTCGCCGCGGTGCGCGCGCACTTGCCTGCATCCGCCGAGGCCTATCGAACCCTTTACAACCGCCGCTTCGGAGCAGGCGCCCGTACCGCATAGAGCCGCCCTCATTCCGAAGGAACATCAGTCAGAGGATATCTGAACGAAGGCAACCTCGGGTCCTCCCGTTGCTGCAATATTTTTTATGGCTAGGACTGATCCCCATTTTTTGCATCGAAGGTTCCAAAGGCAGACATTTGCCCAGTTGCAGCCAAAAGGCGCTTTTCCCGCGATGTGTAGATTTGACATCTGATCTATGTTGCAACCTGCACAAATGACGGCATCGCCCGCCGCGCCGCGGCATCGGATTTTTCGCACCCGCCGCAAGTTTCACGCTGCGTGCGCTCGCAGCGAAAAATTCAAATTTACACAATGGGCTCTGAGTCAGATTTCGCCGCGCTTTCAATGAACGGCGGCTTTGAGCTTCACGTAGGATTCTGCCACCTCCGGCATTGGATTCCTAAGTGGCCCGACTTGATGTGACCACAATGGCATTGCCGTTTACGGCGCCACTCTGGGTGATGTAGCATCGACCCAGAGTACAGTCGGAGAAAGCGCAATGGATCCAACGGATAAGGAAGGGCCGCACCTCGGCACCGATGAGCAAGGCGAGTCTCGGATGAAACGGAAGCGTTGCCAATTTGCGGTGCGCGTTGCAGACATGCCCGATGACCTTGGAAAGCTTCTGGATATGGGCCTCGAGGAGCATTTCCGTGGCTGCTGAAGCGAATGCTTATGACGCGTGGTTTCGCGTGAAGGTACAGGCCGCGCTTGAGGATGCACGCGGCGGGACTTCACAGGTTCAGGTAATGCAGGCCGCGCAG
>NZ_FXZK01000026.1 GCF_900184895.1 Flavimaricola marinus | reverse complement strand
ACCGATTTTCCTATCACGAGCAAGGCAGCCCCGAGAAAGAACCGACCAGCGGCCACACGCTAATCATGGGACGACCCGGATCGGGTAAGTCGGTGCTTTCGGCCTTTCTCATGACGCAGGCCCGTCGAGCAGGGGCGCGGATCTTCGTCTTCGATTACCGTCTCGGTATGGAGATGGCCGTCCGTGCCAATGGCGGGCGCTACGCCTCCCTGAACGCAGGCCAGCCCACGGGCCTCAACCCGCTCTGGACCGAGACGGATGCGCGCGGCACCGCCTGGCTCTCGGATTGGCTCACAACCCTGCTCTACCGTGCCGACAAGCCGCTCACACCGGCACAGACCAACCGCATCCAGGAAGTCGTGCGCCAGAACGCGCAGGCCTCCAATCCGGCCCTGCGGAACTGGCGGGATTTCGCATCGCTTTTTGTGTCCACCGATGATGGCGGCGATCTGCACCAGCGCCTGCTCGAGTGGTCTGAGGACGGCCGCTATGGCTGGATCTTCGGGCAGAGCCTCGAGGACACGTTCTCGCTCAAGGGCGATGTCGTGGGCTTCGATCTGACCGGCATTCTCGACAGCGAGGCCGACAAGGAACGGATGGCGGTCCTCTCCTATCTCTTCCGCCGGGTCGAGCGCGAGATCGAGGACCGCCGCCCCACCATCATCGTGATCGACGAAGCTTGGAAGGCGCTCGACAACGCATATTTCGCCGAACGGCTGTCGAACTGGCTCGTGACTGCGCGCAAGCAGAACACCGTCGCGGTGATGATGACGCAATATGCCAGCCAGCTTGAGCGCACCCGGACCGGCAAGACCATCGTCGAGGCGGTGCCGACGCAGATCCTGCTGCCCAATATCCGCGCGCAGCCTGCGGACTACGCCATGCTGAACCTCACGGAGAAGGAGCTCGACGTCCTTCTCAACACGGGCAGCAACAGCCGCCTCGCACTGATCCGGGACGATCAGGGCTCGATCGTCGTCGATGCCGATCTGAGCGCACTTGGGCCCAATCTCACCATCCTTGGCGGCATGGAAAAGGGCGAAGCGCTCGTCGGCCCCGATTACCGCGACCGCCCAGACTTCTGGAGGCTTTCATGATCCGTATTCTTGTCGCTTTGGCTGCGCTCGGCGCGCTGGCCTCCTGCACCCAGTACCGGGAGCCGCAGGCGAACTGCTTTTCCTTTCTCGCCTCGACGGCAGCGACAGCCCAGGATTGCCACTTCGCACCGCTCGGCGCGCGGGAGGGCGACGTTGAAGTCTAGCCTGCCTCATATCCTCGCGTTTTGCCTGCTGCCCGGTCTCGCCTTGTCTCAAGGCGTGCCGACCAATGACAGTGGGCTGACCGCGCGTGACATCGTCGAGACCGGCGATCGCGAGGCAGACTTGGCTGTTCAGGCTGACAAGCTGGCAGTGCGCGAACTCATCGCCGAGATCGAACGGGAGCAGCTGGAAACCCTGCAACGCATCCTCGATGCCCAGACCAGCTTCGGCGGTCAGGGCTTGCCGGCTATGGTCTCGAGGCTGGAAAGCGGCAGCGGCGATCCCGACCGCGCCGTAGAAGCCGTCTATGGCACGGGCGAGATCGATCCCAATCCCGGCGGTGCGCAGATGTTCGGCGACGCCGCCGAGAACATCGAGCAGCTCATCATCCGCGTTGCCCAGGAGACCAGCGGCTTTGCGGGTGTTGGACGCGCAGGACTCTCCCCCGTCCAATGGCGCGCGCTGCTGCAAGCGCTGATCTGGCAGGAAAGCCGGTTTACGATTGGGGCACGGTCTCCCGTAGGCGCCTATGGTCTCACCCAGATCATGCCGGGCACCGCCAGCGATCTCGGCATCAACCCGGAATATTACGACAGCCCCTATCTTCAGGTGCATGGCGGCGCGCGCTATCTCGCGACCCAGCTCAACACATTCGATGGCAACATCATCAACGCCCTCGCGGCCTATAACGCCGGACCCGGCCGGGTTTTCGAGTATGGCGGCGTGCCACCCTTCCGCGAGACCCAACATTACGTCCAGGTTATCCCGGAGCGCTACAATCTCTATCTGAGCCGTATCGGCGGGATCGACGCACTTGGCACGATCGATCCGGCGCTTCTCGCCAATGCCAACCTCTCGCTCACTGGGCACGGCGCGGCCTTCTATGGCAACAACTCACCCGCCGCGATCAGGCAAGCCGCCCTGCGTATTGCGGATATCGTCGAACGGATTTCCGAGACCGAGGATGTGCAGGAGAGCGTTGCGCTCAACACTTATGCCCGCGCCGAACTCGTGCGTCTCGTGGCCGCCCGCATCCGGCTTCAGGCCGCCCGCACCCGCGTGCTCTCCGCCGAAGAGCTGGCCCAGGCCAGCGCCCGGCTGTCCGAGGGCGCGTTCATGGATTTTACGATCAGGGAGATTGAATGATGGGACATCTGCTCTTGAGGACAGCTTTGGCCACGACACTTGGCATTGGCTTGCAGTTCAGCGCCCTACCCCCTGCCGCAGCACAAGGCGTGCCCGTCGTCGATACCCAGAACATCGCGCAAAACATCCAGCAGCTCCGGCAGATGATTGAGGACGAGATTCTGCAAAACGAGCAGCTGACGCAGCTCCGCGAACAGCTTGCCACGCTCACGGACCAACTCGCGGAGCTGCAACGAACCTACGAGGCCCTCACCCGCCTCGCTGAACTGCCGGAAATCATCCGCACCGAGATGGAGGACGAGCTGAACGGCCTGCTCGATCAGGAATTCGGAGACATCCTCGCCACCATTGAAGCGATCAAGCGGGGGGATTTCTCTGGCCTGTCCGGCTCCGGCGCGGGCGAGATCGAAACCCAGATGGACCGGGTGCTGGCCGATCTCGGGTTTGACGATGACACCCTCTCGGAAATGGCCACCAGCGGCAATCCGGGCGCCAATCGCGTGGCCACACAAGCCACGACTGGCGCGCTGGTCTCGGCGGCGGCCCAGAACAGCTACGAGGATGCCGGCCAGTCGCTGGAACGCGTCGACCGGCTCGTCGGGCTGATCGATGACATGGACGAACTCAAAGAAAGCATCGATCTCAACACGCGCGTTACGGCGGAACTGGCGATCGCGCTCGTCGCCATGTGGCAGCTCGAGGCGGTGCAAACCGTGGGCGACGGCACGGGCGGCGTGATCGATGCCGCGACGATCGCTGAAGAGCAGCGCTTCATGGATTTCACCCTGCCGGACCTGCGGGCTGACTGATCGTGAGGGAATGAGGGGTGGCTACTGAACAGGAAATCATCGAAGAAGAGCTGGTCTATGGTGCCCTGCGCCGCGAACGGCTCTGGCAGCGCCTTGGGCTCTTCGGGCTCATCTTCGGCATTCTCGGATGCCTGAGTGCGGCGGCTGTCGCAATTCTCGATGTCGATCCGCCGCCCGTGGTTGTGCCCTATGATCCCGCCACCGGCTTCGCGCTCCCCGAGGCTTCGGTGGGCGCGACGTCGGTCACAGCCAACCAGGCGATCATCGAGGCGGAAGTCTTCCGCTATGTGACCGACCGGGAGGTCTATAACCAGCTCGACAACGATCTGCGCATCCGCAGCGTCCTGCGCCGCTCGGACGGGGCTGCCGAGAGCGGGCTGCGCCAGATCTGGAACAGCGCCAACGAGAATTACCCGCCGACGGTCTATGGCCCCAATGCCCGGCTGGATGTGGAAATCCTCAGCATCAACCGGATCGGTACGAACCGCGCCACGGTGCGCCTGCGCAAACGCCTGACATCCATCAATGGCGTCCAAACGGGGCTTTTCACCGCCACTCTACTATTCGAGTCCCGCCCCGAGCCCCGCCGCTCCATCGACGAGGTCTGGACCAACCCTTTCGGCTTCACCGTGCTCGAATATTCCATCCGCTCCGACAGATTGGAGAACTAGTTTGCTTAATAAGGCCCTCGTAACAATTGTGCTTGTGCTGCTGCCCGGCCTCGCCCTTGCTGAAGCCATCCCGCGCGGCGGGCCCAACGACAATCGGGTTCGGCTGGCCACCTACCAAGAGGGCCAAGTCTATCGTCTCAATGTCTCGCTCACCCATGTGACCACCATCGAGTTCGGCGAAGGCGAGAGCATCCGTTCGATCATCGCGGGCGACACGGAAGGCTTCGAGATCGACGGCGTTCCTGGCGGCCAGGCCTTCGCGATCAAGCCTGTGGCGCGCGGCGTCCATACCAATGTCACGGTCTATACCAACCGCCGCAGCTACTACTTCAACGTCCAGGAGACCCGCAGCCCGACCTTCTACGTGGTCCAGTTCCGCTACCCCGAAGACAATGCACGGCCCGCGCGTGCCATCGCGGCCCAGGCCCCGAACTACAATTACGGTGCCAGCGCGCGCACTGATTTTACCCCGACCCGCGTCTGGGATGATGGGACCTTCACGTATTTCGAGTTCCCGCGGAACGCACCGGTACCTGCGATCTTTCGCTACGCGAATGGCCGCGAACGGACGGTCAACACGCAAGCCACCGAGGACGGCGTGATCCGGGTCTCGGGGGTAAACAGGCAATGGGTTCTGCGGATCGGGGAAGAGGTGGTCTGTATCGAGGCCACACCGCCTGCGGGGGTAGGCTCATGAGCGATACCGGAAACGCGGACCTCGAGAAACGCCTCGCTGCTCTAGAACAGGGCAAGGGCGCGAGCTCACCCCCTGCCCCGCGACGCTCGCCGCTGCTCGCATTGGTCGTTGTCCTTGTGATCGGGGCGGGTGGATCATTGCTCTATCTCCTATCCCAACCCGAGGAAGAAGAAGCCCTGCCCACAGCGACACCGGATGTGTTCCAGAACGAGGGCGACGGCTTCGGCGCCATTGAAACCCTTCCCCCACCCGAGCCCGAAGTCATTCTGGTCGCACCGGAACCGGCAGAACCGAATGCCGAGCTTCTGGCGCAGCTCGCAGCCCTTCAGGCCCAGATCGAGGAATTGCGCAACGCGCCCGAACCGGTGGTCGAGGAAGACACTGCTGCTGCAGAAGCAATCGATGCGCTGACCGCGCAGATCGCGGCTCTGCAATCGGCCTCAGAATCCGCGCAACAGCAGTTTCGTGATGAGCTCACGGCGCGCGACCGGGAGCTGGAGCAACTCCGCATGGACCTAGAACTCGCTGAGCTCGAAGCCAATCGCCCCCTCCCCGCGCCCATCGGGCCCACCGAGGACGAGTTGCGCGCGCGGGAAGAAGAACGGCTCCGCCGCGAGGAGGAAGCAAGGCGGCTCGCGGAACTTGAACGCCGCGCTGCTGAGGAGCGCGCGTTTCAGGAGCGCCGCATCACCTCGCCCACCATCGCCTTTGGCGGCACGTCCGGTGCGAATGAGACGGCGCTGACCGAACGAACCTTTGGTGAAGTGACGGATTTCGTTCTGAACGGCGCGCTGCCCACTTCGGTGACACAGGCAGAAGTCATCGCCAATCCCTCCAACACGATCATCCAGGGCACCATGATCCAGGCCGTCATGGAAACCGCGCTCGACAGCTCCCTGCCCGGCCAGACCCGGGCTGTCGTCTCGGAAGACGTGTTCAGTTTCGATGGATCGCGGCTGTTGATCCCGCGCGGGTCCCGTCTCATCGGGCGCTATCGCTCCGGCGTCGATATCGCGCAGCGCCGGGTCACGATCGCCTGGGACCGGATCATCCTGCCTGACAATCAAACTATCCAGATCAGCTCCTTCGGCGGTGATGAGTTGGGCCGCTCCGGCGTGACCGGCTTTGTGGATACCCGCTTCGATGAACGCTTTGGCTCGGCGGCACTGATTTCGCTGATATCCGCCGCACCGAGCGCCGCCGCTGCGAATGTTCAGGACGAGACCGCCGCGGACGTGCTGGAAGACGTGAGCGATGATCTTGCCGATGCCACGGACTCTGTGATTGGCGACTACCTCTCCATCGGTCCCGTCATCTATGTCGACCAAGGCGCCCGCGTGACGGTTATGGTCGACCGCGATCTGGAAATCTTTTGATCCCATGTCGCTGAGCTATCTCCAGACCTCGCTCGACCGGATCGACGCCGCCGCCCGCGACGATGTCATCGAGATCTGCATCAATCCTGACGGCAGCTGCTGGGGAGAATTCCAGGGCGATCACTTCATGCGAAAGCTGGACCAGACGCTGACCGCAACAGAAGTCAAAGACCTCGGCAACCAGATCGCCTCCTCCGCCAACACCACGATGAGCAAGGACCGGCCGATCGTCTCGGTCTCGATCACCTACAAGGGCCGTCCGATCCGCGCTCAGGTCATCACCCCGCCCGCCGTGCTCTCGGCGATGTCGATCAGCCTGCGGTTCTTCTCGAGCCTGCCGCTCGACGGGATCGCGCTTGATTTCTTGTATGGCAAGGAGCGCAAACTCGAAGAACTCCGCCTCGAGAAAACCCGGGAACTGCGCGAAGTTGTGGAAGCGGGCGTCATAGACGATGCCTTGACCTTCTGCGTAGACAACAAGCTCAACATGATCGTCTCGGGCGGCACCTCGACCGGCAAGACCGTGGCCGCGCGCAAGATACTCTCTCATGTGCCATCCGAGGAACGCATCGTTACCATCGAGGAAGCCGCCGAGCTTCTGCCGACCCAGCCCAATGCCGTGACCCTCATCGCCAACCGCGACGCGGAATTCCAAACCGCAGATGTGCTTCTGACCGCGACGCTGCGCATGCGCCCTGACAGGATCATCCTTGGCGAGGTGCGCGGCAAGGAGGCCATGACCTTCCTGGAGGCTATCAATACCGGCCATGGCGGGTCCATGACCACCCTTCATGCCGAAACCCCGCAACTGGCCGTGCAGCGTCTGGCCATCGCCGCGCTCAAGACCGAGATCCCGATGACCTATACAGACATGATCCAGTACATCGAGAACTCCATCGATGTGATCATCCAGGCCGGCCGCCATGACGGCAAACGCGGCATCACAGAATTCTACCTCCCCGGCGCAACTGAGATTGGAACTTCTCCATGAAGACATTTGAATACGATATCCTGTCCTTTCCCATGACCCGCAAAACCAGCCTTGCCGACATGCAGGCCAGCCTGAATGCCAAAGGTGCGAAAGGCTGGGAGGTGGTGTCGATCAGCTCCTCGGAATTCGCCAATGTGGGACACACGGTCTTCCTGAAGCGTGAGACCACACCCGCCGGAGCTACGGCATGAGGCAGGCGGGCTGTACCCTCGCACTGATTGCGCTGGTCCTGGGCCTGACGTCGGCACCCGGCTTCGCTGAGCGCAATCTCGTGCCGACCCTCGAGCGCAGTTTCGACGTCTGTCCAGAACGGCCCGCTGAACCCGTGTGGATGCAGGAGATCCCCCTGCGCCAAGCCTATCAGCGCGTGCTGGTTCAAGACATCTACCGAGCCCAAAATCTTGAACGCATCGTAGAGACTGGCAGCTGCGCTTGCGAGATCCGGTTCCCCTCTTGGGACGCGGCCGAGGCCGTGTTTCGGGAGAGGTACGCGAGCGACGAACGATGGGAGATGCTGCAAGCCTCGAACGCCTACAACCGCCGCGCCAATGCCGCCCGCCCTGCAGCGAAGGCAATCTGCGACGCCGCAGGCAATTGGTAAGGCAGCGCCGCGATGAGTGTCGTCACCTACTTCGTTGAAACCTCCCAAGCCTATCTCGACACCGCTGCCGAAACCCAGTTTGGTGCGGTTGCGGCAACGGTCGGCACGCTCCTGATTTTGGGGACAACGCTGGTGGTGATCCTCGTCGGAATCAACATGATCTATCAATACCGGGCCATGGATGGGCACACAGCCTTCTGGCTCGCGGTCAAGATCGGGCTCATCGGGATATTCGCGACCAATTGGATGCAGTTCAACGCGTTCTCGTCTGCCATTCTCTATGGGATCGACAGTATCGCGGGCGCGCTTGTAGCTTCAGTCGGCGGCGGCAGCCCGGGCCCTTCAGGCACCTTCGCGGAGGAATTCGACCGGCTGATCGCGGAGCTGGGCGACTATCTGAACGCTGCCGGGTCCGAGCTGAACTGGATGGCTGGCGCCATGCTCGACATCGTCGGTGTGCTTCTACTCTCTATCCTCGGCGGGCTGGCCGCCTTCATCCTCGTGGCCTCCCGACTGATGATCGCGCTTCTGATCGGGATCGCCCCGGTGATGATTTTCCTGACGCTGTTTGAGGTGACCAAGGATTATTTCGCGCGCTGGCTGTCGGCGCTGATTTCCTTTGCGCTCTACCCCATTGTCGTCGCAGGCGTGTTCGCAACGATCACAGGTGTCTCCTCAGCGCTCATCGGCGAACTAGGCGACCCCGAAGGGGCCTCAAACATCGGCGCACTAATCCCCTTCTTCATGATGGTCCTCATGGCCAAGGGCTTCATCATCGCAACACCCTTCATTGTCCGCGCGATCTCCGGCAACATCATGATGCCTGCCCTCTCCGGAGGCCTCGGTGGCGGATACAGTTTCGCCCGCGCCGCCATGGGAAGCCAACAGGCCTACAATCGCTATCTGATCGGAGGCGCAAGCGGCGCAGAATACGCAGCACTCAGGGCGCGGCAGTTCTTCGGGGTGCAGCAGATGCCTGTCAGGCAAGGGATGGGGCAGACGGGTCAAGCAAGTGGCTCAGTGTCATCGGGAGCCGGGTCTCAAATGCTGGCGCAACTGGCACGCTTGGGAAGGCTGGGGCGACGATGAGTTTAGGTTACCAGCCTTTATTGCCACCACGGATTGCTGCAGGGTAGGTCGCTTAATGACGATCGTAACTCACATTCAGCGCTCAGAAAGGCGTTGAACCCAACTTATCGGTTGTGTACTTGAGCACAACAGAAAAGTTGTGTAAAGAGAGGCATGGCGATGAATGGAATCACCCTTAACGAGAAGGAGGCGCGGGAAACACGCTCCCGTATCTCTCGTCTAACCGAGGCACTGAACTCGGAGCACGCAATGAAGCCGGTTGTTGCCGGCTTGCCGCCTGAGGTGGTTTCTCAAGTCTCGCGCATGATGAAGGCCGAGCGCGAGCGCTTGACCCACGCGGTCGAGGCATACGAAGAGGCCAAGGACACCCAACGCCCCACCGCTCTAAAGGCACTCGTAAATCGTGACCTTGGGCTGATGCTCATTGTGGCGAGGATCGCCAACGGCTTCTCTCAGAAGGACCTGGCATGGCGCCTCGGCGTGAAGGAGCAACAGGTCCAGCGTTGGGAAGCTGAGCGATATGGGCAGATCAGCCTCAAGAATTACCATCGCGTGGCGGCGCTGCTCGGTGTGCGTCCGTGGGCAGACATGTCCGACCAACCGGAACTCCGCGGGCTGGACAAGGTCATCGACGGGGTGTCGAAAGCCGAAATCAAGAAAATCCTCAAGCATGGACGCGAAAACAGCTGGTTCGCCGAGGACTTCACCGAGGCCGAACTTCGTCGCTACATCGCCGAGAACCGGATCGACTTTGGAAGTCCTGGACTTCTCAGAACTGGCCTGAACGTTGTGGATCACACCGAAGACGTCATGCTCCACGCTTGGCGCGCCAGGGTCACAGCAAGGGCGCGCGAGGCATTCGCGGGGGTCGAGGACGTTCACGAGCCGCTTGAACTCAAGTGGATGCCCGACCTGGTCCGGCTGAGCAAAGAGCCCCATGGACCACTTCTGGCAGTAGAAGTGCTTGCCAGCCAAGGTATTGTGTTGATCGTGGAGCCGCAGGTGCCCGGCCTAAAGATCGACGGCGCTGCGTTCATCGTGGACGGAAGGCCGATCATCGGAATGACTTTGCGGACCGACACTGTGGACAACTTTTGGTTCACGCTGATGCACGAACTTGCCCATGTTACGCTTCACTTCTCCACTGGGCTGGCCGTAGGCTTCTACGATCAGACGGACCAAGAGACATCGGTCGATGAACAGGAGGAGGAAGCCAACCGCTTCGCTTCCAACTTGCTCATCCCGGAAGAACGTTGGCGGCGCTCTACCGCCCGAATTGCGAAGTCGGCTGCGGTCATCGAGCGTTTCGCTAACGAGCTAGGTATCCATCCGGCGATTGTGTTCGGGCGGATACGCAAGGAGCGGGGCGAGTGGTCCCTGTTCACAAATAAGATCGGGAGGAACACCGTGAAGAAACTGTTTGTGGGTGAAGCCCAGAAAGGAAAGAGTGATGCTCCCATACTACCCGGCCCTAAGGGCTAAGCCCGGCGAGTTCGCGGCCTGCGGCAGGCTGGCCTCCCGTTATCAGGGGTACGTTTGCCCGCGCTTCGTGGTGCCGCCTCCCACTGAGTCCGACCCCGAAAAGGGGCGCGTACCCACGCTGGACGAAATCGCCCACATAATGGGGGAGCGCCTCGGAAAGAGCTGGCCCCACCGGCGTGCGTTCCTCGACCCGCAACTGGCGGCGGCGGCCCTCGGCGACGAAGGAGTGGCTACGCTCTTCCGCATCGCCAGGGCGGTAAACTCCCGCCTGCTTCCAGTCCTGACGATCGCCGATCTGACCAACCCGGCCCGCCAGGCGCTCATTCGGGACGGCGACGTCAGGACGGGTATCTACATGGACTTCGAGGAGGTTGATCCGGCTGCCTTGGTCGAGGCGGTGAAGAAGGCGGGCCTCCGGCCGGAACACTGCGTCCTCTTCGTGGATTTCACCGGAGCCCCCCTCGGTGCCGACTTCGCGCCTGCTATCGGCGAAATTTTCGATCAATTGGACGGCGCGGCGCGGTGGAGCAAGATCGTCTATCAAGCGTCAGCTTACCCGGACAAGCTGCCGGTCGGTGCCAACGAACGCACGTTAATCGCCAGGGCAGAGTGGACCACCTTCCAGGCGGCACTCAAGGAGACAGGCGTCCAACCGGACCGACTGGCCTACGGTGACTTTGGCGCAGATTGCGGGCGAATGATGTTTCCTAAGGGGAAGGGCGGCGGAAGGCCAAGGCCGCATCTGCGCTACACCGGCAAGTCCCACACCTTGGTGATAAGGGGCAGCGACTCGGGAACCTTCACGCCGACGATGCGCGACGTCTGCAAGCAGATCATCGAGAGCAAGGAGTACAGCGGCAGGAGTTTCTCCCCCGCGGACGACCGTATCTGGCGAAACGCGAAGGGACTGACTGATACCTGCGGCGACGCGACTGGCTGGCGGGAGCTGAACACCGCGCACCACCTGGTGAGGATCGTCACGGACTTGGGCGCCATGTCTGGCATCGAGTTCAAGGAAGATGCTGTCGCCGAGTACTCGGAGCAGGAAAGCTTGTTCTAGAGTTTTTCCTTCGAGTTTACCTAATCGCGGATCGTCCTCCAAATTTGCAAACTGCTTCTGGCTCTCGCTGCAGGCGTCCCGTCTTTTTTATGTTGAGTGAGCAAAAATGCATCTTTCACGAATATTGATTGAGAATTTCCGGAACTTTTCGAAGCTGGACGTGGCCCTCGATGGGAATATCGTTGTGGTTGGTGAAAACAAGGTTGGCAAAAGCAACCTGATGCACGCCCTCAGGTTGCTTTTCGATCCCTCTCTACCTGACAGCGCGCGGCAACTTGGTCTCGTTGATTTCTGGGACGGCCTTGGTGGCCCTGAAGTGGATGACAAAATAGTCATTACTGTCGAAATCGAAGAATTTCACACCGACCTCGATATCCTGGCCTTACTCACGGACTTCCGCCTCGACGATGACCCGGATACGGTCCGCCTGACCTACGAATGTCGCGCCCGACCGGGACTGGGCCATGCGCCGGCATCGGACGACGATTTGGAATTCATTTGCTTCGGCGGTGAAAGCGAGACGAAACGGTTCGGACATGACCTCCGCCGCCGCCTGACAATGGACCTGTTACCAGCTCTTCGTGACGCAGAAGGTGATCTGGCAGCTTGGCGACGGTCGCCGCTGCGCCCGCTCATTGAAGAAGCTTTTGCCGGCATCAACCAGGCAGACCTTGATGAGATCGGCGAAGCTATCGAAGAGGCAACTGAAAAGCTGACGGCGTTCAAGAGCGTCGGTGAGCTTGAGAAAAACCTCGGCCAACTCTTTGCCGCCATGAGTGGCCCAAAGCAGGATGTGACACCGCGTTTGGGTTTTGGTGCAACCGATGTCACACGCCTGTATCGCAACATAAGACTGTTGATCGATGACGGCCGACGGACAATCAACGACGCAAGCCTTGGCTCGGCCAACATAATGTTCCTGAGCCTCAAATCGCTGGAACTGAGCAGACTGATTTCCGAGAACCATCGAGATCACACACTATTGGCCATCGAAGAACCTGAAGCCCACCTTCATCCACATCTGCAGCGATCAGTCTACCGTCACCTTTTCCAGTCGGTCGACAACCCTGACCAGCAAAAACAGATGTCAGTGCTACTGACTTCTCATTCCCCGCATATCGCCAGCGTGGCTCCGCTACGTTCAATTCTTCTGCTCAAAGAGAAAGCTGACGAGGGCACGGTCGGCTGCTCTACTGCATCGATAAAATTGACAGAAGGCGAGGCTGAAGATCTGGCGCGGTATCTGGATGTAACGCGCGCCGAGATGCTTTTCGCGCGCGGCATCATCTTGGTAGAAGGCGATGCCGAAAAGTTTCTTGTGCCACTCTTCGCTGAGGCACTTGGCTATTCGCTCGATATGCTCGGAATAACCGTTTGCTCGGTCGCGGGGACAAATTTTATGCCATACGCAAAGTTCCTGACCGCGCTGGACATCCCCTTCTCGGTCATCACAGATTGGGACCCGATGCCGAAGAGCAAGCCATTAGCCGTGAATCGGGGCATCAAACTCGCTGTCGCGATCGAGCGCGTGAGAACGAAAAAAATTCCAACAGCGCTCGCCGAAGAACTGAAAGATATTGCCGAAAACAAGAATGAAGACGACCTCGCTGATCGCTTCGAGGACTTTGGCATCTATACCAACATCCGGACCCTTGAAACCGATCTGTACGAAGGAGGGTTCGCTGACGACATTCTAGCAACCCTCAATGAAGAAAAATGGAGCAAGGCGCGGCAGGCGCAGATTGATGGCTGGCTTGCCGATCACGACAGCATCGACCAAGACGAGTTGCTCAATCTGATCGATGGGGTCGGCAAGGGGCGTTTCGCTCAACGTCTTGCCTCGAAGATCGAGGGACGCAAGCCACCGCGCTACCTCGAAGATGCTATCCAGTATGTGGTGAAACGTGTCTGACGCGTCCATCTATCTGAAAGCCGCCGAAGCTCTACGGGCCAACCCTGCACAATGGGCAGCCTACGAATCCAAGGGACACTGTGTTGTCCTTGCAGGGCCAGGTAGCGGGAAGACAAAAACGCTAACCGTCAAGCTGGCACGCCTATTGTCCGAAGACATTCAGGAACCACGAGGCCTCGCGTGCATCACGTACAATAATGAATGCGCACGGGAGCTGGAAACTAGGCTCGCCGCGCTCGGCATAGAGCCCGGACGAAGAGCTTTTGTCGGTACGGTCCATTCCTTCTCCCTGACGCAGATTGTCCTTCCATATGCCAAAGCGGCCGATATGGGCCTTCCCGATGAATTTTGCATAGCAACCCGCGCGGAACGACGTCAGGCATTGGAGACAGCGTACAAGAAGGTGATCGGCGGGCGCGAAAATCCGCAACTGCTTGATTTCACAATGGGAACTTACCGCCGATCCATTCTCAATAGAAACAGCACAGAATGGCGTGAAACCGATCCCTTGATGGCCACATTGGTGGAGGCCTTTGAAGCCGAGCTCAGAGCGATGGGGCGAATTGACTTTGACGATATGCCACTTCTCGCTGTAAGGGCCCTACGCGAGCATGAATGGCTGCAACGTGCGATCCTCGCCAAGTACCCTGTCCTCATCGTCGATGAATACCAAGACCTCGGACGGGCGCTCCATCGTATGGTCATGGGCCTCTGTTTCAGCACCGGCATGCGGCTGTTCGCGGTCGGAGATGCCGACCAGTCGATCTATGAATTCAACGGCGCGAACCCTCAACTTCTCCGCGAGCTGGCGGCTCGAAAAGATGTCGAGTGCGTACGGTTGCGGCTGAACTATCGGTCCGGATCGAAGATTGTCGAGGCATCAAATTTTGCGCTTGGCGAAGCGCGAGACTACGAGGCGGCTGAAGGTGCGGAGGAAGGCACGGTCTACTTTCACCCTCAGCAAGGCAGCTACGAACACCAGGCTGCAGAGGCATTCAGGACAGTCATCGTTGACATCGCGAAACGACATCCGGATTTGGAACCCGGAGACATCGCTTTCCTCTACCCCGCTGCCTGGCTAGGTGACAAGGTTGCCGAAGTAGCTCAGCAGGTCGGCTTGTCAGTTATCAGAACTGATACGAACGCAATATATCCTCGCGCTAGCCGCTTGATGCGCTGGCTGGAAAGCTGTGCGAAATGGTGTTCGGGTGGATGGCAAACAGGAACACCGCGTTTCAACCATCTGGCCAACGAAGGCGCACGCCTGTTCGCTGAAGAGATCAACACACCCGAGATGCGCCTCGCCTTCCAACGCGCGCTTATGCAATGCCTCTGGTCGCGGCGCGATGGCACCTTGGTACTGAGACAATGGTTGTCAGATGTTCGCGCGGCAATCATCACAGACCTGATTGTCAAGTGCCGCACGATGAAAGACGAGGGAGAAACTCTGGACACGTTCATCGCGCGCACTCAACCAGGCAAAGATTGTGAAGATATGACTGTCAGTCAGTTCGCCGGCCAAAGCGAAGGGAACGACAGCCTGCATCTTTCAACACTTCACAGTGCCAAAGGTCGAGAATTTTCGATCGTCATTATGTTTGGCATGGATCAGGGGAGCATTCCAAGAAACAACTCCACTGCGTCACAGAAGTCGGAAGCTCGGCGTCTCTTCTACGTGGGATTTACGCGGGCAAAATCAGAAGTACATATCATGCATTCTAACTTACGCCCGTCGCCTTTTGTGACAGAACTTCAAAATCGATTGAAGTTAGAGTGAACTTTTTTCCCAATGTGGCAAGTTTAACGTGCTGCCAATTGCGTCCTCAACGATGTCAAAGTCTCCGCGCTACTTCCAGAAATCCTCGAATCTGAAAGGTACCAGAACTTCTTAATGCCTCTCATTCATGGCTGACTCCAGTTCGCCCAAGCCAGCCAAAGCGGTCCTTAACTGCTCGTCTCCCTCCTCGTTCGCCAGATCATCAGAAGGCACCAGCACCGCAAAATCCATCTCCATCTGGCGCTGTTCCTCGGCGATGACGGCTTGAACGACGGGCGCGGTTTTCTTTGCGACGATGTCGGTTTGCCCTGAAGATTGGCCGCTGCCCGTAACGTGGCTTGCGCTGTCCACAACCACATCAGTTTCAGATCCATGTCGTCCACTCGCTGGCGGAGTCGTCGGCATGGCGCGCACACTCAGCGGCAGGTTCCCCTGCGGTCCCCCTCCCCCCGGCTCCGGAAACGGCAACTCGCCCGTCTGCGCCGCATGGATCGCCTTGAACAGCCGATCGTCAAAATATTGGATCCGCTTTGCACGGACGGGCATCTGGGCATCGATGACCACGACGATCTCGTCGAGCGGCAGGCGGCGCGCCTCATCTTCGGGCAACAACGAGCTCTCTTCAGTCCGTGTGGATTGGCTGCGCCCTTCAAAGGGGTTCTTGCCGATGGACTGGGATCGCGTGATGACGGTCTTCGTGGTCTTGCCAACCGCCTTGCTCAGCTCCTCGACGGTCTTCTCATCGGAGGGCGTCAGATAGAGCTTCACGCCCGCGTTGCCCTGCAGGGCGCGGCGGGTGTTCTCGCCGTAGATTT
>NZ_FXZK01000008.1 GCF_900184895.1 Flavimaricola marinus | reverse complement strand
TCGACGGGGTCACCAATGTGCCGGCCTATCTGGGGGAGTATCACTCCGATCTGGCCGACAACAGTTTCGACGTGGTCTTCTCGGTCAGCGTTGTCGAGCATGTGCCGCACACCGCCACCGTTGCCTTTATCGATGATCTGCTCCGCATTCTGAAGCCGGGCGGCGTCTGTTATCACGCGATGAGCATGTATGTCGGCGACAGTGTCGATCCGGCCAATCAGAGAAAACTGGATACCTATGCAGGCTGGCTGTCGCGCCCGGATGTGAGCCCGATGGAAGAGACGACCGCGACCCAGCCGCTGTTTCAATCGAACATGGGAACGAACCCCGACCTGACCATGTGGAAATGGGGGCAGACGAACGCCACGCTCACCGAGATGCGGTGCGCATCCCAGAGCGTGTCGCTGTTCATGGGCTTTCGCAAAGCCGGTTCCTAGCGTCCGCGCAGCCGTGCCGGACAGGTGGCATCACCCGGATGCCTGCCCCTCGTTCGAGGCGGCGTCCGTTGCGATTCCGGGGGGCGGACCTTGGTCTAGCCGGCCTCATAGCCCCTTGGATTGGCCGATTGCCATGTCCACAGGCTTTGCGCCATGGCGTCGATATCGTGAGTGGCCTGCCAGCCAAGAACCGCTTTGGCCTTGGCGCAGTTTGCCTCCATCGCGGCGATATCCCCGGCGCGGCGCGGCACCACGCGGGCGGGCAGGTCACGCCCCACCGCCCGGCTGAACGCCGCCACCATCTCGCGCACGGACCGCCCGGTGCCAGTGCCGATGTTATAGACCTCGGCCCCGGTGCTGACCGCCGCCCGGTTGAGCGCTGCCACATGGGCACGGGCCAGATCGACCACATGAATATAATCGCGCACGCCTGTCCCATCGGGGGTGTCATAGTCATCGCCAAAGATCTGCAGTTCCGCCCGCTGGCCGGTGGCCACCTGCGCCAGATAGGGCATCAGGTTGTTCGGGATGCCCTGCGGATCCTCGCCCAGCCGCCCCGAGGCATGCGCCCCCACCGGGTTGAAGTACCGCAAGAGCATCACAGACGCCTCGGGCCGGGCGGCGGCCCAATCGGTGAGGATCTGTTCGGCCATCCGTTTGGTCTGGCCGTAAACGGAGGTGGGCGCTGTGGGATGATCTTCGTCATAGGGCAGGTAGACCGGATCGCCATAGACCGTGGCAGACGACGAGAAGATGATCCGCGGGCAGGACGCCGCCTCCATGGCGCGCAGCAGGGACAGGGTGCCGGTGACGTTCACGTCGTAGTAGTCGACAGGCTTGGCCACGCTTTCGCCCACCGCCTTGAGCCCGGCGAAATGCACCACCGCGTCGGGGGCAAAGCCGGTGGCAATCCCGCTCAGGGTGGCGGTGTCTCGGATGTCGGCCTCATGCGCCTCCAGATGGCCGTTGGTCAGGCTGCGCACCCGGTCGAGCGCCACGGGCGAGCCATTGTCGAAATTGTCGACCACGCAGACCTCGTGCGCCTGTCCCAAGAGCTCGACAAGCGTATGGCTGCCGATATAGCCCGCCCCGCCGGTGACCAGAACACGCATGGGCTGTCTCCTCGTGATTGCAGTGTGTTGGCAGGGGTCTTAGGCTGCGAGGAGCGATGATGCCAGTCCTGCGATGCGCAATCAGCGGCTGTCATGCCTTTCCCGCCGGAGCCGGGACGCGTATGACAGGGCCAGACCCATTTCATGACGTATGCCAGATCAGGATTCCGATGACCAACGACGCCCAGCCACTCGTGCACAGTTCTTCCCGGCAGGTTCCGTTTCAGGAGATCGTAACACCCGTATCCGCCCGCGCCCTGTTCTGGCGGCCGCGCTATCTGTGCCGCTCGGATTTCGTCTATCATCTGCCGTTTCTGTTCTGGCTGATCGACATGCAGCGTCCGCAGGCGGCGGTCAGTCTGGGCGTTGGCGACGGGGCCGGGTATTTCGGCCTGTGTCAGGCGATGGACCGGCTGGGCCCCGAGGCCCGCTGTCACGGCCTTGACCCGCGCAGCGCCGCCGAGGGCGGCCCGAGCCGCGACGTGCGTGATTACAACGAGGCCCAGTATGCCGATTTCTCACGCCTCGATGCCGGCGATCCCCGCGAGCTGGTCCACCGTTTCGAGGACGGCTCTGTCGATCTGATGATCATCGACATGGCGTTGGACGCCGGCCTGATCCACAGCCTGACCCACGACTGGACCCGCAAGCTGTCGGACCGGGCGGTGATCCTGTTTCACGACACCCGGAATCGCTTTGCCGCCGGGCCGGAACAGAGCCTGTTGCAGAGCCTGACCCAAGCCTATCCCACGGTGCAGTTTCCCACCGGGGTGGGGCTGGCGGCGGTGCTCTATGGCGCGGACCGGCTGGACAAGCTGGAGCGGTTGTCGGAGCTGGGCCTTGGGGCCACCGGCTATGCCGAGGTGCATCATGTCTTTGCCCGGCTGGGCGCGGCCAATCACCATGAATGGGCTGCCCGCACCGAGACCGCCCGCGCCGAAGAGGCGCTGGAGCAGGCCCGTGCCGCCGATCTGGCTCTGAGCGAAGTCCGCGATGTGCTGAGCGCCCGCGAGGCGGCTCTTGAGAAACGCAGCCATTCGGATGACACCCGTGCAGAGCAACTGGCCTCCGTGCAGGCCCGCCTGTTCGATCTGCAGGCTGCCCATGACGCCCGTGCCCAGGAGATCGCGGAACACGCCAAGGCCCTTGCACAGGTCGAGGCCGACGCCCTGCGCGAAGCGGCCACCCGCGATGCGGCCCTGATCCGGGAACGTGACCGGGCCGAGGCGGCCACCGCCAAGCAGGTCGCCGCGGAGGCCGAGCGCGTCGCGGCTCAAACCGCGCTCGAGGCGCTGCGCATCGAGGCGGCGCGGGCCGCCGAGGCGGCTGCCGGTCAACTGGCCGTCAAGGAACGCGCCCTGGCCCTGACCACGGAACGGCTGGAGGCGGCCCAGAAGGCCGAGGCCGAGGCGCGCCGTCAGGCCGCCACCCAGTCCGAAACCGGCGCCGCCGAACTGGCCGCCGCTCAGAGCAGGATCGCGACCCTCGAAGAGCAGCTGAACGCCGCGCCCTCCGGCCCCGATCGGACGGTTTCAGACCCTGCGGCCGAGGCCAGCCATTTCGAGGAAATCAGGGTGCTGACCATCCGGCTGGAATCGGCCCAGCAAGAGGTGCTCACATTGCAAAAGGAGCTGCGCGCCAAGGCCGACCAAAGCGACCGGATGCGCGAACTCGAAGGCGAACTGGCGGCGGCCCGTCAGCATGTGGCCGATCTGCTGAGCAGCACCTCGTGGCGGCTCACCGGACCGGTGCGCAAGGTCGTGTCGACACTGCGGCGGCAAGGCTAAGGCCGCCTTCGGATGCGGGCCAAACCTTCAGCATCGGCGCTGGCATATTCGGCAGAGCGGCGGATGGGCATCTATGCTTTCGACCGTGGCTGGCAGTTTCCCGCGATCACCGAACAACATGCCTATCACCGGATGCGCCAGATGGGCGGAGCGCCCCCCGGTGTGGCCTATGTCGCCTACCCCTGGGCCACGCTGATCGACAAGCTGCAGGTGAATGCGGCAGATGCGCAGGCCCATCTCGACAGTTTTCACGCCTTTTGCCTTGGCTTGCCGGAGGAACCGGTCAAGGTGACCGTTTGCCAGCACATCCTGCTGCCCAGTTTCCGGCACCTGTTCGTCGAGGCGGGCGTGTCGGATGTGTTCTGGTCACACACCACCCATGCCGATCTGGTCGCTGCGCCGGATCCGGCCAAGGGGGACGGTCTGCGGTTGCATCCGTTCCCGCTCTATCCCGTGCAGACCCCGCGGATCGAGGCCGACCGGATGGCCCGGACCGAGCGGCGGTGGCTATACTCCTTTGTCGGGATGCGCCCCAACGGTTGGTATCTGACGCAGGTGCGGGCCTGGATCATCGACCGGTTGGGGGCGGACCTCCGCGGTCAAGTGATTGCCCGCGATGATTGGCATTACAAGCAGATCGTCTATCGCCATCAGGTGCTGGACCGGGCTCCCAAGGATGCCCAGGGCCGCCCCGCGCCCGGGCTGGTCGACGATGCCGCCTCGGCGCAGTTTCGCGACGTGCTCTACGACAGCACCTTTGCGCTGTGCCCCTCGGGCACGGGTCCGAATTCGATCCGCCTGTGGGAAGCGATCATGGCGGGCAGCATTCCGGTGATCATCGCCGATACCTATGCCCCGCCGGGCGATCCGCGCCTCTGGGACGAGGCGGTGGTGTTCTGCGAGGAAACCGCCGATGCGGTCGCCGCCCTGCCGGACAGGCTGGCCGCCCTTGCCAACGATCCGGCCCGAATGGCGGGGCTGCGTGCCGGGTTGGCCCGGCTGCGGCTGCTTTATGGTCCGCATGGCTTCGTGCCCGATGTGACGGCGTTGATGCAGAGCCTTGCCCATGCTCCGGACACGCCGACGACCCTGACCGAGCAGGGGGCGGTTCGGGCGCTGCTGACCCGGGCGACCGCGCTGTTGACGGGCCGTCCGGCCTTGGGGGGCGCGGGAGGCCCGGCTCGGGCCGCGCTCTCCTCGGCGCATCCGGCGCGACGCCACTACGATCATGTTGCGGCCGGGGCGGCGTCCGATCATGAACATGGCCCCGCCCCCCGGATCGGGCGCGGTGCGACCCCGGCGCTCTATCTGGCGGGCCCCGGTCTCACGCCGCTGCATTACCCGGCCCTGCGGCGGCTGGCGGGCGACAGGATCACGGTGGTCCGCGACCCGTCTCGTGCCGATCTGATCATGGCGGGCAGCCTGACCGACCTGCAAACCGCCGGCTCTGCTCGTGCCGTTCGGCTGATCGTCAGCGAGGCGTCGATGCCCGCGGTCGGGATGTTGCCCGGCTCCGGCCCGGTCTGGCTGAGCCATGCGACCAGCGACATCTTTCGCTTTGACCGTTTGCCCTATGCCTTGGTCTGTGACGATCAGACCTTGCCCCGCTTGGCCGGGTTGCTCAGCCCCGAACGGGACATCCCCGCCGCGGCCCTGCAGACCCGCTGGATGGCCGCCCAGGCCCGGGCGGCCCTGTGGTGCCCGCCGGTCGAGGCCGGGCCGTACCCGCCCGACCAGCCTGCCGGGGCCGATCCGTGCCTGCACGGGCTGGCGCAGGCGGTGTCAGACGCGGCACAGGCCCGGACGGAGGGTGAGCCGCAATCGCTGCTCTGCCTGGAGCCCCGGCAGATCGTCCCCGCGATCACCCCTGACACGAGCGCCGATCAGGTGCGTGCCGCGCTCGCCCGTGCGCATCTGGACAAGCTGTCTCGGCTCGACGGGCTGGCCCCGGTGCTTGGCGCCTTTGAGGAGACCGGCCATCCCGAGCATGTGGGGATGGCCGCGATCGAGGCCATCGCCCTGCAGGCCCGTCCGGCCGGTGTATTGGGGCCAGAGCATCGCCTGCGCGAGATCCTGCCCGCCGCTGCGATGATCGATCTGTCCGGGCTGACCCCTGTGGCGATTGCCATGCGGCTCTTGTCCGAGCCTCTGGATCTGGCGGCGGCCGAGGCGGTGTGCGAGGCTCGTATCGCATTGCGGGCGCGGCTGGCGCAGCCCCGCGACGTACTGGCCGAGCGACGCCGGATCGTGGAAGCGGTGCTGCAAGAGGTGTTCGAGCGGGTCTGAAATCCGACGGTGCAATCCCTGCCGAGGCGGCGGCCGCGGGCCTTACTTCCGGGCCAACATGCCACGCAGGGCCCGCAGCGGCGCGGTCACCCGCCATGACAGCGATGCCCGCAGAGCTTCCATTTCCCGTTCCACGGCATCGCAGTGGCGCTGGCCATCGACGATCTGGGCGCTCATCCGCTCGACCTGATCCTGAAGCGCCGCAATCTGGCGCTCGGCCCGGACGAGAGAGGATTCAGTCTGGGCGCTGGCATCCAACGCGTCTTGCAGCAGCCGGACATGGGCCAGTAAATCGGCCTGATTGATCTGACTGGCCTTGATCGGCCCTGATGAAATTGGCCCTGACATGACACCACCCACCGCAAGGGAATTACTCTGTCGGACCAGAGTGCGGTGTTAACGCAAATCGCGCAAGTCTTTGTTTCCAAAATGCAGGTTTGTCTTTTCCGGCTCGCCTTGCGGGCTCTTCGTCAGAGCCCGAAGCCGGCCCGCCCGACACCGGTATAGGCGACGAAGCCTGCCTCCTGCAGATCGCTGGCCGCATAGACATTGCGCAGATCGGCCATCCGGGCACTGGCCATCAGACCGGCCAGACGCTCCAGATCGAGGGCGCGGAATTCGTTCCATTCCGTCAGCATCACGATCGCATCGGCGCCCTTCGCGGCGCTGTAGGGATCCTCGGCCCAGGTGGCTCCGGGCAGGAGCGCCTCGCCTTCGCGGCGGCCTTGCGGATCGACGATGCGCACCCGCGCCCCGCCACCGATCAGGGCCGGCACGATGGTCAGCGAGGGTGCGTCGCGCATGTCGTCGGTGTTGGGTTTGAAGGTCGCGCCCAGCACTGCGATGGTGCGCCCGTTGACCGACCCGCCGCAGAGATCGGTGATCTTGTCGATCATCCGGCGTTTGACCTCGTCATTGACCTTGATCACCGCCTCGACGATCTGCATCGGCATGGCGTGCTCCTGACCGATCCGGGCCAGCGCCGAGGTGTCCTTGGGAAAGCACGAACCGCCATAGCCCGGCCCAGCGTGCAGGAATTTATTCCCGATCCGTCCATCGAGGCCGATCCCCTTGGCCACCTGCTTGACGTCGGCGCCGACCTTTTCACACAGGCCCGCGATCTCGTTGATGAAGGTGATCTTGGTGGCCAGAAACGCGTTGGCGGCGTATTTGATCATCTCGGCGCTTTCCAGATCTGTGGTCACGATCGGAAAGTCGCGCAGGAAAAGCGGCCGGTAGACATCGGCCATCACATCGGCGGCGCGTTTGGTCTCGACGCCCACGATCACCCGGTCGGGGCGCATGAAATCGTCGATGGCCGCCCCCTCGCGCAGGAACTCGGGATTGGAGGCGACGTCGAAATCGGCCTCGGGCGCGGCCTTGCGGATGATCCGGGCGACCTCGGCATTGGTGCCCACGGGCACGGTCGATTTCGTCACGACGACGGTATAGCCGGTCAGGGCCGCGGCGATATCGCGGGCGGCGGCGTAGACGTAGGTCAGGTCGGCATGGCCATCGCCGCGCCGGGTGGGGGTGCCCACGGCGATGAAAACGGCGTCGGCCCCGGCCACCGCCTGTGCCAGATCGGTGGTGAAGGACAGCCGCTCGGCGCCGACGTTGCGGGCCATCAGATCATCGAGGCCGGGCTCATAGATCGGCACCTGCCCCGCATCCAGCATCGCGATCTTGTCGGGATTGAGATCGACGCAGACCACCTCATGGCCGAAATCCGAAAAACAGACACCCGAAACAAGGCCGACGTAGCCGGTGCCGATCATAGCAATTTTCATCTGGGCCTCAAATTCGGTTTGGGTCGCGATATCGGGTGATCAGTATCGGAATGTCGTAGGACAGGCGGCAGGGACTATCAACTCTGTTTGTCCCTGATCGGTGTGGCGGGGCGCTGGCTTGTGTCCTTGCCCGGTTCGTGACAGACAACATGGCACTAACGCCAACAGGCCAGATGACAGGCGCATATGAAGATCATTCTCTTTATCGGGCATCACAAGGTTGGGTCCTCGGCGCTGCAATCCTATTTGGCACAGAATGCGGTCGCCTTGCTGCGGCAGGGAGTGCTCTATCCGGCCGTAGAGGCCTTGGGGTTCGAGCGGCTGTCGTCTGGGGACGTCGATGACATCGAGCCATGGTTGCTGCCGCCCAACCTGCGTGAGGCGCATAATGCGCTGGCGTTCAGCATGATCCACGACCACAACGGCAGCCCGGTGCCGCCCTTGCACTCGGATTTGCCATCGACCGACGAGATGCTGGCGCTGATCCAGCGGCAGGTCGATCTGTTCAATCCCGAGGTGATGGTCCTTGCGGCGGAAGTGTTTTCGCATTTCGGCAATATCAACTGCAATCTGATCAAACGCCTCACGGGGGCTTTCCCCGGGGCCGAAATCCAGCTGTCGGCGACGCTGCGCCGGGTCGATGACTACCTGATCTCCTGGCATGGTCAGAGACTGCGCTTTGGCCAGAAGGTGCGGGCCCTGCCGGGAGGGGCGCTGTCGCACTATGTCAAGACGATCCACTTTGATTATCGCAAGATGCTGCAGGGCTGGGTGGCCACCTTGCCCGAGGCTCCGCTGACGCTGCGCACCTATGCCGAGGTGATGGCCGCGGGGGGCTCGGTCAAGGATTTCATGGCACAGGCGGGCCTGCCTATGCCGGCGCCGTCCGGAACCGACCGGGGCGAGGAGCGGCGGATCAACGCGGGTTTGCACCGCGCCTTGATCGAGATCGCCCGGCAAGGCAATGCCACGCTGTCGCCGCAGGATGCCGCCGACATGTTCCGGGTGTTGCTGCAGATTGGCCCCGAGCTCGACCTGCCCCTATCGCCGCAGATCGAGCTTTATGGTGCCGCCGCCCGCACCCGGCTGGTCAATCAGTTCGTGCCGGTCAACGACTGGCTCGTGAAACTGGTGGATCGCCCCGTTTTCGCGGATCTGGATCAGATGGGGCACCTGCGCGATGTCCCGGAATTCGAGGCCAACAAAGCGGCTTTGGCGCAACTGACCAAAAGCCCCTATGCCAAGGAATTCAGGCCGGCGGCCCGCAGCTTTCTGGCAGGGCTGGAGCTTGCCCCGAACTACGAGTGACCGAGCGGGCCGACGGGCCGTTCCAGAGCCTGCCTCGGGCTGTGTGCATGTCTAGGCGTCAGCATATCCGAACCGGTCGAAATCCATCGCGAAGAGATCTGCCACCAGCGCCCTGTCGGCGGCGGTGATCGCAAAGGGCGGCACGGGCGGTCCGTCCTTGAGCCTGCGGTAGCGGGTGTTGACCCGGGGAATGCGGACGGGGTCCTCCGCGGTCTGCGCCCCGAAGGTCGCGTCCATCCACGCCTCGAGCTTTTCCAGCCCGTCCTCGACACGAAACAGCACCGCGTCGTCCGGCACGAAATCGGTCATCGGCCGGGTGTGGTTGTCATAGGCAAACGGATCGCGATCCCGGTCGGCGGCGATCCTGTGCAGCCAATCGGAAAAGCCGAGTTCAGGTGGAATCGTGCCTTCCTTTTCGCGCTGAAACAGAAACACCGAGGCCAGTCGCTCGACCGGGTGCCGCACAATTGCAAAGCTCGCGTCAAAGAAGCCGGGCGGAAACAGGCGCTCCAGGGCATCGCGCGTGACGTGCTGCGGGGAAGACCGCGTCCAGCGCAGGGGCTCTTCGACGGACAGGAACTGCCGGTCCGAGAAGGCGGGGGGGCCGAACCGGGCCTCGATATAGCGTGCCACGGCGGTGCCGGCGCATTTCGGCACATGGGCGAAATAGACCAGTTTGCCGTTGGCTTTGATCAGGGGCATGGCGGGGATCCTCGGAGCGGTCGGTGCCCGGTCAGATAGGCATCTGGAAGGCGTGCGCCCGCGGGCAATAGACCAGCGGCCGGTTCAGGTGGAGCCGGGTGAAATCCGCCCATTCCCGGATCAGCGTGACGTGATCGAGCTGTGAATGGGCGCCCTTGTCCGGCACAGGCAGGCGATTGGCCACATCGGCTGGGATATAGGTGCAGAACGGGTCAAACCCGGTCAGACTCATCAATCCGTCGGCGGGATCGAGTTGCGGGTCGAGCAGATTGTCGAGATCGGCCGAGACGGTGATGCAGACATCCCGCTGGGGCCGGGCGGCAGGGACGTGGCGGCGGGCGGCACCGCTGCGGCCGGGGAGCACCTGCCGCGTCAACAGCATGCCCGCCTGCGGCACCTTTGTCTGGGCATGGCTCAGGGCGGCCAGCCAGCCCGCCTGCACCAGCGTCGATGGCTCCAGAATGGCCAGTGCGGCAGAGGGTCTGCGGCAGGCGAGAGCATCCTTGATCCCGTTCAGCCCGTTCGGCTTGCCGGCGACTTGTCGAAGCAGCAGGCCCTGCTGATCCAGATCGGTCAGGGCTGCGATCATGTCGGGGCCGACCTGCACGATCAGCCGCTGCCCCGCATCGGGCCGCAGGCTCAGCCAGACGGTCTCGATCCGGCGGCGCAGGGCCTCTGGATCGGAGGCCTCTGTCGCGCGCAGGACCACGTCGACCGGCCGGGCCGGATCGGAGCGCCTTGCAGGGGCGGGGGGCGTTTCGGGGCTGGCGTGGGTCTGCCCCGCCCCCCCGCCGCGCCGCGCTGTCCGGATGTTGATCTGGGCCAGCGCGGCTGCCTCCGGTTCGGTTTCGGTGAGGCTGTCAGGCCCGAGGGTTCGGGTCACGAGCGCGGCCTGCACCGGGTGGGGCAGGGCGGTCTCGCTGGCGCGCAGCACCAGATCCCAGCCCGAATATCGCCGCAGGTCGGCGTCGAAGCCGCCGAGCCTGTCGATCAGACTGCGCCGATGAACGAGGCTGCTCAGCGCAATCACATCGTCATTCTCGATCAGCGCCAGAGACGGCGGCGGCAGGCGCAGGCCGATGATCTCCTGGGCGGTGTCGGCGCTCTGCTCGGCAACGGGAACCGTGGGATCGGTCTGCGCAAGCCAGGTTCCGCAATAGACCGCTTCGGGGCCCGGTTTGTCCTTCGACCGGGTCTGCAACAGGGCCGCGGTCATCACGCTCAGATAGTCTGGATCCCAGTGATCGTCGCTGTCGAGCCAGGCGATCACCTCGCCGTGGGCACGGGCCAGCCCTGTGTTGCGAGCGGCGGCCGCGCCGCCCTGCGTGGCGCGGCGGAGCAATGTGATCCGGCTGTCGTTGCTTGCCTGTATCTCGGTTTCCAGCTGGGACAGGGTCGTATCCGTGCTGGCGTCGTCGACGAGGATCAGTTCCCACATCGGATAGCGTTGCGCCTGCACCGAGCGCAGCGCGCGCACCGCGGCACCGGGCCGGTTGCGCACCGGCATGATCACGCTGACCAGCGGCGTCGAGCCAAGGTCGTCGGCCATTCTCAGAGCCTTCCCGGCTGCTTGCATATACCGGGTGATCGGCTGGCTGGCCGGGTCGTTCGACCCGAACCACAGGGTCTGCCCATAGGCCAGGGCGCGCAGAGCGGCGTGTGGTGGGGCTACGGCGGTCTTTCTGGTGCCGAGGCCGCTATCGGAGAGTGCGGCATCGGCCAGCGACGCGGTTTGTCCGGCGCGGCGCAGGTGCAGTCGATGCGGCCCGGCTTCCGCAAAGGCGCGGGGCAGGCGGATGGCAAAGCCGCCGTTCTCCGCCCCAGCATGCGGCCTGTCGGCGCGCCCGCGGCCGACGACCTGTCCGTCATGCACGATCTCGGCCATCAGGGGTTGGTCGGGATCGCTGCTGTCGACGAGCCAGCCGTGGCAGATGTGGCGGGTCAGTTCTGTCAGTCCGCCATCGAGGGCCGGGGCAGGGCGGCTGACGAACCGCTGCATGGCCGCGCCCTGCCGGTGGGCCGGATAGCCGTTGACGTAGAACGCCAGCCGGTGGCCGCTGCCGCTGCGGGCCGCATCGGGCAGCGCCATTTCAAAGCTGTGCATCTGCGCCGTTCCGCGCAGCAGGGCGGGCTGGAACCGGACCGCGCGGGTATGCCCGACGATCCGGCCGTCAAGCAGCGCCGTGATGGTGCAGGGCGCTCGGGTCGTCTCGGGGGTCAGGGCGATCTGTCCGACCAGAGCGCCATCGGGTGTGAGGATGGCGGTGCAACTGGCCAGCTCTGCGGGGTCGGGGTCGGGGACGGGGCTGTTCTTGTCAGGCAACCCGACGCTGGCCAGTTCCATCGCGATCAGATCGACGGGCCCGGTCTTGCCCGCCAGACCGTCGGCCAGAGCCGTCCGGGCGAGCAGATCGTAGAACGCCGCCCGGTCGGGGCGGGATGTGGTGATCCGGGCCGTCCATGTCGCGATGAAGTCGGTCTTGAGCCGTGCAGCCGTCGCCCGCACATCGGCGTCGGTGCCGATCCGCCCCGAAAAGATCAGGGCGTTGCGGATGTAGTAGTAATAGAAATACGGCGCAGGCAGGTCGCCGTCCTCGGAGCGCTTGTGATGGGCGAGCCGGATGTGCGGCAGAACCAGCGCCCGGTGGCCCTTGGCCTTGGCGGCGATCAGCCATGCGGTTTCTTCGAAATAGAGGAAGTAGTCCTCCGGTATCGTGCCGATCTCGGCCAAGGCTGAGGCCCGCAGGAAGACCGCCGCCCCGGTGATGAATTCGGCTTCGAACGGATCCTTGGGCAGCACTTCGGGCAGGTCGCCTGCATAGAGGTGCCCGGTGGAGAGCCCGTCGACCAGCGAGATATACGAGCCGGCCGAGGCCAGTCGCGGTGCGGCGCCGCCGCGCAGCAGGGCCGGGCCGAAGATGTTGGTCTGCGGGTGATCCTGCGCGGCCGCGATGTGCTGGCTGAGCGCCTTGGGGGGGACGACCATGTCGGGATTGAGGATCCAGACGAACTGGTACGGCAGATCCGCGATCAGCCGCAGCGCCGCGTTGTTGCCCCCGGCATAGCCCAGGTTCTCGGGAAGTCGGAGTATATGCGCCTTGGGAAACCGCGTCACCAGATCGAATTCGGAGAGGTTGGGAGAGCAGTTGTCGACGACGTAGACATCGAAATCAGTGTCTGTTCCATCCCGAAGAGTGCCGATCAGCCGGGCCGTATCGTCGGCATGCCCATAGTTGAGGATGATCACCGCGGTGCGGGCCGGCTGCGAAGGCGGGAAGGCCGCGCCCATCAGCCGGGCCTCGCGGGGCCGGTCGTCAAAGGCGATCTCGACCGTTTCGCCGGGCCAGGCCTGTGCGATCGCGGTGCTCAGGGCATTGGCGAGCACGGTTCGGCTGTGCGGCGTGATCGCGCCGGTGGCGGCCTCGCCCATGGCCTGCACCTGCGGCGCGGGCAGGGCGGCGGCCTCGGCCATCGCGGCGGCCAGAGGGGTGATGTGATCGCCGGTGTCGGACGGATACAGAATGCCCGTCACCCCCGGTGTCACCAGATCCGGGATTGCCCCCAGATCGGGGGCGACGACGGGCAGGCCAAAGGACATCGCGCAGATCAACGCCTTTGGGGTCATCACGTCGCGGTAGGGCAGGACCGCCCAATCCGCCGCCCTGTAATACCATTGCAGCGTTGTGTCCGCGACGGTGGTCTCGACGACCCGGACGTTCGGCAATGTCCCGTAGCTTCGGTTGAGCTCGCCTTTGCGCAGCGGCGGTGCCGTCTCTCCCATGATCACCAGCCATGCGTCGGGCTGGCTTTTGCGCAGGATGGCAAAGGCCGCGATCAGATCGTCGATCCCCTTGTCCGGGCTGAGCCGCCCCTGCAGCAGGAATACCGGCCCGGTGGCGTCTTCCAGCCCCAGCCGTACGCGGGCTTCGTGGCGGCTGACGTAGTCGGGATAGTGATCCAGGTAGGAGGGATGTGCCGCGACGAGCATCCGGTCAGGTGGTATCTGCCAGAGGGCGGTGACACGCGCGCGGGCGGCGTTCGAATGCACATGCACGATCCGGGCCAGATCGGCGATGTCCTGCCCCAGGGCATGCCAGACCGGCTCGAACAGGGTCTGTTCCGGCAGCGGGCTGTCGATCGTCCAGAGGATGATGCCGCCCAGATGCGCGAAATAGCCCAGTCGGTCGACATAGTCGCGGCGCAGCAATTCGGCCTCGACGGCATCGGCGGCAGGTGCCAGCACATGGGCGATGCCATGCAGATGCAGGACCACGGGCGGCGCGGGCCGGTCGCTGGCTTCGAGCCGGCCGATGGCGTCGTCCAGATCACCGGGCCGTGCATCCGTGTCCGTCATCGCCCGGTAGAGCAGTTTGCGGTAGGGGTCGGGCCCGCTTTGGGGCGGGGTGTGAAACAGGCTGACGGCGGCGGTCTCGGCGGTGCCGGTCTCTGGCTGCCGCGTGAGCAACCCGCCATAGGCCGCCGGCAGCGGGATCCGGGCAAAGGGCGCGGACAGGCCGGCGTCGTCGGCGGGCAGATGACAGGTCACATCGGTGAGCGGCCCGTTTGCGCGGGCCAAGAGCTGCACCAGCGGCACATTGAACCCGTAGGGCACGCAAAGCTCGTCGCTGAGCGGCACCGAGAGGCCTGCGCCATGGCCCAATGCCAGCCGTTGCTCTGCATCGCCGAGCCGCAGCACCACCTCTGGCGGCGCGTCGGCCAGGACCTGACCGGTGAGGGAGGTGCCGCTCAGCCCGGCCGTGGCGGTGAAAGGCGCGGCAAGGGTTTGGCCGACGATCTCGCCGGAGGGGCCTTCCGCCAGCGGGCTGATGCGGAACGGCTGCACCGGGGCGGCGGGCTGTTCGGCGATCTGGCGGGCGAGTTCGCCGGTGGCGGGATCGGCATCGAACCAGGCGGTCTGGAGCGGCCCCAGATCGACCTGGGCCGAGTCCGGCAGTTGCAGGATCAGACCGATCTGGTGGCTGTCGCTGTCCGGGGCACAGAGCAGTTGCGCCTCGATCAGATGCCAGTCGGGCGTGTGCAGCGGCAGTTTGGCGGCAGTGCTTCCGATCACTTCGGCCGAACCCGTCGTGCGTTTGATCCATGACAATGCGGGCTGCACCAGCGGCACGTCGGTCTGCACGTCCGCGGTGCCGATCCGGACCAGCGCCCGCACGGCCAGCAGCATCGGCGTCTCGGTTCCGGGCCTGTCGAGGGTGAGGTTCAGGCGCACCCAGCCGAGATTGCCGGGCAGGCCGAACCGCACGAGGTCGACACCGTCGGCCTTGCCGACATCAGCGGTGACGCCATCCGGCCCCGCCGGAATTCCGGGGGCCTTCCACGTCAAATCGAGGCCCTGCGACAGGCCGATCCGGTTGGTATCATGGCTGAGCGTGATGGCTCTGTGCCCCAAGCGTCCGACCTGAGCGGGCCGGTCGGAAGCATCTGTGTCGTCAAGCTGCGGAACCGGGCTGTCGGTCATTGATTTCTCGCCACCAAGGGTCTTTGCGGGGAAGGACAAGCAGAGTGGTATCAGGGCCTTGGGCAGAGGCCAAGTTCTGCCTGAGCCACAGCGATGTCCGCTGGAACACGCGCCTCGATTTGCCGGGGGATCACGGCTTATAGAACATAATCTTCCTTATGCGAGGGCGGGATGTAAGCGCAAAGTTAAAGTGTCCGACATCTGCAAAGCAGAAGTGTCACTCTCTTCGCAAAACCATGTGAGGATGAGCGAACGTGGGAGCGAACGTGGCAGGAAATAGGGGGTCTTTCTTCGCTTGTTGCGAAACATTCTTACTGTAAGCCCGTTGACACCTCAGTTTGAGCCAAGCCCGCCCTTGGCAAGATCATCAAAGGCCCGCAGCGTCCCGATCAGCGCGGCCATCTGATCCACCGGGATCATGTTCGGCCCGTCGCTCGGTGCGTTGTCGGGGTCTTCGTGGGTCTCGATGAACAGCGCGTTGACCCCCACCGCACAGGCGGCCCGCGCCAGCACCGGGGCGAATTCCCGCTGCCCGCCCGAGGTCGTCCCCTGCCCGCCGGGCTGCTGCACAGAGTGGGTCGCGTCGAACACCACCGGATAGCCTGTGGCCGCCATCACCGGCAGGCCCCGGAAATCGCTGACCAGCGTGTTGTAGCCAAAGGACGTGCCCCTATCGCAGAGCAGGATCCGCTCGTTGCCCGTGCTGGCCACCTTGGCGGCCACATTGCCCATATCCCAAGGCGCCAGAAACTGGCCCTTCTTGATGTTGATCGCGGCCCCGGTGGCCCCTGCGGCCAAGAGCAGATCGGTCTGACGACACAAGAACGCAGGGATCTGGATCACGTCCACCGCCTCGGCCGCCGCCGCGCATTGATCGGCGGCGTGCACATCCGTGAGCACCGGGCAGCCGAACTCGGCCCGGATGTCGGCGAGGATCTGCAGCCCCTTGTCCATGCCGATGCCCCGCTCGGTGCTGATCGAGGAGCGGTTGGCCTTGTCGTAGCTGGCCTTGAAGATGAAGCGCGTGCCGGTGGCCGCACAGGCCTCGGCGATACGCTCGGCCATCATCCGTGCGTGCTCGCGGCTTTCCAACTGGCAGGGGCCGGTGATCAGCGCGAAGGGCGCGGTGCCGCCGATGGCGATGTCACCGACCATTACGGTGCGGGTTTGCAGAGCGCTACTCATGGATCAGGATGCTTTCGATACGGGCCACGTCTTCGGGGTTGTTGAGCTCCCAGAACACCCGGCCCCGGCCCTCGACCTCGACGCAGGTGATCGGGTGGTTGTTCTCCAGAAACCGCAATTGTTCCAACCCTTCAAGCCGCTCCAGCGGGCCCGCCTGCCACGTCTGATAGAGCGCCAGCGCCTCGGGGCGGTAGGCATAGAGCCCGACATGGTGGAACACCGCGTCCCAGCTGTCCGCACGGCGGGCGGGATCAATATAGGGGATGACCTCCTTGGAAAAGTAAAGCGCCCGTCCGGTGGCCCCGAATACGGCGGTGGTGCCCCCGACCCGGCCTGCCTCGCGGTCGGACCGGAAATGCCCGTAGGTCTGCGCATCGCAGCGCACCACGGGGGTGGCGACCTGCGCCTCGGGATCGGCGGCCATCGCCGCGATCAGGTCTTCGACGAACCATGCGGGCGTCAGCGGCGCGTCGCCTTGCAGGTTGACGATCAGGTCCGCCGAGAGCCCTGCCCGCGCCATCGCATCGGCACAGCGCGCGGTGCCGTTTTCGCATTGATCCGAGGTCATGATGACCTCGGCCCCGAAGCCAAGCGAGGCGTCGCGGATGCGGTCGTCGTCGGTGGCCACATAGACCGCATCGACGCCTGACACCGCGACCGCGGCCTCCCAACTGCGCTGGATCAGGGTCTTGGAGACCCCGTCCGCGCCGCGCAACTCGACGAGCGGTTTGCCGGGATAGCGCTGCGAGGCGTAGCGGGCGGGGATGATGATAACGGTTTTCATTCTCAGGACCTTAGAGCAAAGGGCATCACTAGACCACGCCCGCGCGCAGGCAGTCGTGCAGGCGCAGGAGGCCGACCGGACGGGCCTCGGGGTCGGTGACCACGAGGGCGGTGATCATGGCGCTGTTCATCACCCCCACCGCCTCGGCGGCGAGCATGTCGGGGGGCGCTGTGCGGGGCTGTCTGGTGGCGACCTCTCCGGCGGTGCGCCCGGTCAGCCCGTCCATGTGGCGGCGCAGGTCGCCGTCCGAGATCAGGCCGGCCAGAACCCCTTGTTCATCGAGCACCAGGGCCACGCCGAAGCCCTTGGCGCTCATCACCAGAAGCGCGTCGTCCATGCGGGTGCCGGCCGTCACAAGAGGCAGGTCGTCGCCCGAGTGCATCAGCTGTGCCACGGTGGCCAGTTGCGCCCCCAGTTTGCCACCCGGATGGAAGGTACGGAACTGGTCGGAGACGAAGCCGCGCTGCTCCATCACGGCCACGCAGAGCGCGTCGCCAAGCGCCAGCGTCAGCGTCGTCGAGGTGGTCGGCGCGAGCCCGATGATGCAGGCCTCGGGCGCCGCAGGCAGGGTCAGCCGCAGATCTGCGGCCTTCATCAAGGTGCTGTTTTCATTGCCGGAAATCCCGATGATCGGGATCGAGAACCGGCGGGCATGGGCGATCAGATCCCCCAGTTCCGCGGTCTCGCCCGAGTTCGAGACCAGCACGCAGACATCGCCCGGCATCACCATGCCCAGATCGCCGTGGCTGGCCTCGGCGGGATGCACGAAAAACGAGGGCGTTCCGGTGGAGGCCAGGGTCGAGGAAATCTTGCGCGCGATATGCCCCGACTTGCCGATGCCCGACAGCACCACCCGGCCTTTGGCCTGTAAAACAAGGGCCACGGCCTCGGCGAAATCGGCGGGCAAGGCGTTTGACATGGCCAAGACGGCGGCGGCTTCGATTTCGAGCACGCGCCGCGCGGTGGCCAGAACGTCAGCGGTCTTGGGCGGCATTTCAGCGGTCATCGGCGGGGTCCTGCCTTGCGGGGTGCGCCTCTGTTTCCCCTGATTTGCGCGCCTGTGCAACCTTGCTGCGGATCGCCGCCCGACCCTACTGACATTTCCGTCAAGGCCGCTGCGGTATGGCGTCGGTATCACGTCGGTATGGCGTCGGTGTCGTTTTCGGCATTGGGGCCGTGTCAGCAGCCCGACCCCCAGATCTGGGGCCCGGCCCCAGCGGCTGTCAGGCCGGGCTCGTCGCCATACCATGCGTGGGATCCGGCGCCCCGGCCGCCGGTTCTGCCGCCTGCTGCAACAGCCGCACCACGCGCGCCACGTCATGGGCCGCCAGATCATGCGCCATCGGCAGGCCGATGAGCTTGCGGCTCAGGCTGTCCGTCACCGGCAGGGGATCGGAGCCGGCGGCGGCGAAATGCGGCTGGGTGTGCTGGCCGTCCTCGTACCAGCGCCGGGTCTCGACCTTGCCGCCGAGCAGGATCTTTTCGGCCCGGTCGAAATGCGCCGCATCCTGTGCCTCGAACAGCGCATAGGCCGAGGACACCCGCGGCGGCAGCAGCATCGCCCCGCCCGGATCGCAGACCTCGGCCGCCTTGGCATAGAGCGCCGACACCCGGGCATAATCGCGCCGCCGGGCCGGGAATTCGTCCAGCATCGCCAGCCCCACGGCGGCGTGGTATTCGCTCATCTTGGCATTCGTCCCCGCGACCTTGCATTCGCGCGACAGAAAGAAGCCGAAGTTCGAGACCTGCTGGACCATGTCCTGCCCGGCCGGATTGTCCCAGATCACCGCCCCGCCTTCGCCGGTCGAAAAGGTCTTGGTGGCGTGAAAGCTGAGCGACAGCGGCACGCTCTGCGAGATCTGGTCGGGGTGGTCCAGCACCGCCTCGAAGGCGGCGGCCGCATCCACGACGACCGGCACCCCGGTGGCCGCGTGCAGCGCCTCGAGCGCGGCCATGTCGGGCAGCACCCCGTAGGGCGCCACCGAGACGATCAGCCCGGCCTGATCCAGCAGCGGATGGCGGGCCAGCGCCACCGGATCGAGCGCCCATGTCTCGGGATCGATATCGACGAAATGCACCCGGTAGCCGCAGCGCTCGACCGCCAGCCCGGTGGCGGCAAAGGAGAAGGACGGGATCAGCGCCAGCGGCCTGTCCGGCGTGGCCAGCCCGGTCTTGGCGAGGATCGCCACTTCGAGCGCCGAGGTTCCCGACGAGGTCGACCGCACCGCATGGGCGGGCCGCTCGAAGCTGGTGGCGATCCGCTCTTCGAGCTGCTGCACCAATGGCCCGCGATTGCTGTAGTGCCTGCGGCTGTCGATCCCCCGGATGTATCCGGCGATGGCCTCCGCATCGGGCAGTTGCGGACGGCAGACGTAGACGTAGTCGGAATAGGTCATCGCGGAGACTCCGGCGTGGGGTTGGCTCACCCTAGATCAGGGTTCGGCATTGTCCAAGAGAGCGCGGTGACGCGGCCAGGATCGGCGCTGAAATCGGTGCAGGAGATCGGGGCCGGGATCGCGATCCGCATCGGGGCCGTCACCGAGCCGGAGCCGGCCAAAATCCCCGCCCCGCCGTTGCGCCGTGAACCGCATTGCTCTAGGCTCTTTCAAAAGGATTTAGTGGAAGGCCCGCGCCCCCCGTGACCATTGCGCTTCTCTTTGTCCTGACCGCCTTTATCATCGTCGTCGGTTGGTATGCCCTGCCGTTTCTGGTGCGCCGCCGCTCTGAATCCCTTTTGCGCGACAAGGTGCGCGGATCGCTTGTGCTGAGCTATGACGACGGTCCGGGCACCGATCTGACCGCAGAGCTGCTGGACCTGCTCGACGCCGAGAACCTTCGGGCGACGTTCTTCATGATCGGCGATGCCGCCGCCGCCCGCCCGGACCGGGTGGCCGAGGTTCTGGCCCGCGGCCACGAGGTCGGTTCGCACACCCAGAGCCATTCCAATGCGTGGAAAGTGCCCCCGCTTCGGGCGATCCGCGACATGCGCGCGGGCCGCGTCACCGTGGATGCCCTTGGCGGCGACGGCACCCTGTTTCGCCCGCCTTACGGCAAGCTGACCCTTGGCACCCTTGCCGCCGCCGCCGGCTGGCGGCTGGCGTGGTGGAGCATCGACCCGCGCGACAGCTGGGCCCCCCGCCCCATCGACGAGGTGCTCGCCGAGGTCGAGGCCGCGCAGGGCGGCGTGATTCTGCTGCACGATTTTGACAAACCCCGCCGCGATCAGCTTTCCCCTTCGGATCATCACGACTATGTCTTGGAAATGACCCGCCGCCTCATCTTGCTGGCGAAACAAAAGGGCTGGGCGGTTCGGACGATGGGAGATTTGATGCGGGACGGTGCCGATGTCTAAGCGGGTCCTTGCCGTCGCCTCCGGGGGCGGACACTGGATTCAGCTGTTGCGGCTCAAGCCTGCTTGGGACGGCTGTCAGGTGAGCTATGTCACCACCACGAACGGCTTCCGCGCCGATCTTGTGGCCGAGGCGCAGGCCAAGGATCTGCCGATCCCCGGCTACTGGGTGGTCTCGGAGGCGAACCGCAAGCAGAAGCTGCGCCTTCTCCGCCAGCTTTTGAAGCTGACCTGGATCGTGCTCAGGGTCCGCCCTCATGCGATTGTCACGACCGGCGCCTCGGTCGGCTATTTCGCCATTCGTCTGGGCAAGCTGGTCGGGGCCAAATGCATCTGGATCGACAGCATCGCGAATGCCGAGGTGTTGTCGATGTCGGGCCAGATGGTCGGCCCGCATGCCGATCTGTGGCTGACCCAGTGGCCCGATATCGCCACGGAGGACGGCCCGGCCTTCGAGGGGTCTGTGCTGTGATCTTTCTGACCATCGGAACCCACGAGCCATTCGACCGGCTGGTCCGGGCCGTGGATGCCTGGGCCGGTGAGACCGGGGCCGAGGTCTTTGCCCAGATCACCGACCGGGCCGAATTCGTCCCGCAGCACATGACTTACGTGAACCATGTCGACCCGGCCGAATACGACGCCCGCTGTGCCGCGGCGCCGTTCCTGATTGCCCATGCCGGGATGGGGTCGATCCTTGCGGCGCTGAAGCTGGCCAAGCCGATCGTGGTGCTGCCCCGCCGTGGCCATCTGAACGAGACCCGCAACGATCACCAGTTCGCGACGGCGCAGAAATTCGGCACCCGTCCGGGCATTCTGGTGGCCGAGACCGAGGCCGATCTGCCGCAGCGCCTGTCTCAGGCTCAGGCCCTTGTCGCGGCGGGCACGGGTGCGGCCGGTCCGATCTCGCCCACCGCCGAGCCCCGTCTGATCGCCGCCATCCGCGCGGTCATCCTGTCTTGAACGCCTGCCAGGCCGGGCAGTGCAGGCCCGGTCTCGCGCGGGCATTTCCACATGTGCGCCTTGTGCCTGCCGCAATAGTCCCGCATAGAATCCGCATTTATCCAGGACCAGAGATTGTGACGAAATGACTGCATTGACCGATCTTGAGCGCAGACTTGAAACCAAAACCGCTCGGGTCGGTGTGGTTGGATTGGGCTATGTCGGTCTGCCCCTGATCCTGCGCCTCTCGGAGGCGGGCTTTCCGGTCACCGGCTTCGACGTGAACGCCAGGCATCTGGCCCGGCTTGTCGATGGTCGGAGCCCGTTCAACCATATCGCCGATGCCGAGGTCGCCGCCCTGACCGGCCGCGACACTCTGCTGACCGGTGATTTCGCCCATGCCGCCGATCTCGACGTGGTGATCCTCTGCGTCCCGACGCCGCTCGACAAATACAAGCAGCCCAACCTCGACTATGTGATCAACAGCCTCAAGTCGGCCGCCCCCTACCTGCATTCGGGGATGATGGTGAGCCTTGAATCCACCACATGGCCCGGCACCACCGAAGAGATCATGCAGCCGATCATCGAAGCGCAGGGGCTGACCGTCGGCACCGATGTCGCGCTTGTGTTCTCGCCCGAGCGGGAAGACCCGGGCAATGCCCATTTCACCCTGCGCCAGATCCCCAAGGTGGTCGGCGGTGTGACCCCGGCCTGCCTGTCGGCTGGCGTTCTGCTCTATTCTGCGATCGTGGATCAGGTGGTGCCGGTCAGCTCGACCAAGGCCGCCGAGCTGACCAAGCTGCTGGAGAACATCCAGCGCTCGGTCAATATCGGCCTGATCAACGAGATGAAGATCATCGCCAATGCGATGGGGATCGACATCTTCGAGGTCGTCGATGCCGCCTCGACCAAGCCCTTCGGCTTTACCCGCTATACCCCCGGCCCCGGCCTCGGTGGCCACTGCATCCCGATCGATCCGTTCTATCTGACGTGGAAGGCCCGCGAATATGGCCTGAACACCCGGTTCATCGAACTGTCGGGCGAGATCAACGGCCGGATGCCGCACTACGTCGTCGACGAGCTCGTCGCCCGCCTGTCCGAGGTGTCCGGCCTTGCGATCCGGGGGGCGAGGATCCTTGTGGCCGGTCTGGCCTACAAGAAGAACATCAACGACCTGCGCGAAAGCCCGGCGCTGGAGATCATGACCCTGCTGCGCGGCATGGGGGCGGATGTCTGTTACCACGATCCGCTGATTCCCACCGTCCCCCGAACCCGCGAATACGGCGATCTGGAAGGCATGGCCTCGGTCGATATCAACAGCCGGCAATGGGACGGCGCGATCGTGGTGACCGATCACGACAGCCTCGACAGCGCCGCCCTTCTGGCCCGCTCGGACGTGCTGATCGACACCCGCAACATCTATGGCGGCTCCCGGCATCCGGAAGCAGGCAAGAAGATTTTTGTGGCCTGAGAGATGGGGCTGGGCCTCGGCCGCTGACTGACCCGCAGGGTTGCTCTCCGCGTTCTGTCGTGTCTGGCCGAGTGCGCACCGCCACTACACCCATCGCGGCGCTGATATACATCACAGTCACTACAGGGCTGATCGCCCTGCGCGATTGTGGCTATGGCTGACGGCTGTGTCGCAACCGCTCTGAGAGCGCTTCTGCACCTGATTGCCTTGAGCACCAAGACGGCGCTCAAGGTATCGCTCGTTCAAAAGTCCGCCTGCGCCAAGGGCCGCGTTTGCCGTGGCATTCCGCAACCGAATGGTCTGCGCTACCGAAAGGATCAGGCGGCGAACGCGTCGTTATCTCCGTCATGGCTGTCGTCATAGGCCATCTTGTCCGTCGCTGACGGAATGTCGTCGTCCGGGACGTCCTCGACCTTGGATTTGTTGCCATGCAGCTGCTTGTTCAGGAAGGCCAGGATCTTTTTCAACAAGGCGTTCGAGCCGGCTTCGTCGGGCGCGGGGTTGTACGGTTCCTCCTCGACGGGGGGTTCTTCAACCGGTGGTTCCTCGACGGGCGGCTCCTCGACGGGCGGTTCTTCGGCCGGTGGTTCTTCAACCGGTGGCTCCTCGACGGGCGGTTCTTCGGCCGGGGGCTCCTCGACCGGTGGCTGCTCGACGGGCGGCTCCTCAACCGGTGGCTCCTCGGCCGGTGGTTCCTCGACGGGCTCCTTTTCAACCGGTGATTCTTCGACAGGTGGTGCAGGCAGCGGAGCCTGGCTGTCGAAATCATCGGCGTTTGCGGTGATCTCGAGCGCAGTCACAGAGCCGTCGTAGTTGGCACCGCCCCAAGGGTTGCCGAATGTGAGATCGTTGGTGCTGGAATTGCCCATGCCCCCGGGCACGACGCCGGTTCCGACAATGACACCGTCAACGCTGATCAGAAGGTCTTCGCCGGAGAGGCTGATGCTGATGTCATGCGCCTTGATGTCATCGAGCCCAGCTCCGGTAGTCGTAAAGCCATATTGAGCGCCAGCGGGGTCGTGAATGATCACGAGCAGTTCGCCGTCGTCCTCGACGGTGACATAGAAGCTCATGTGCAGGCGAATGATCTCGCCAGCATTGTCGGCGCTGTCGGCTTGGATCGTCATGTTGATCTGAATGTCGTCGGCGCCTTCAATCTCGGCGAAATGGCTGCGTTTGATCGCGTAGCCTGCCACCCCTGTCTCGGGCACTTCGATCCCGGTTGCGTCAACGGTGTCGATCTTGGTGGCTTGCCCATAGTCATAGGACAGGATCTGACCGTCTTCGAAGGATAGAAGGGTTGCCCCCTGAATCCCGACGTCAAAGCTTTGACTGTCGCTGGTGCCATCGGGGAGGGTCACTGTCAGGACGACCGAATAGACCCCGCCGTCAGGGAAGGCATGACTGATGGTCTCGCCTGTGCCGGTGGTTCCATCGCCGAAGTCCCATGTATAGGTGGTTCCCTCGGGCAGGGTGTCGAGGGTGGTCAGGGTTTGGCCCGCATCGAAGTGGCGCACAGCGGCGTTGTCGGGACTTGCCGCGATCTGAAAATGCGCTTCTACGACGCCGTCTATCTCCGGCGCAAGTGTCGAAAGGGCTCCGGCCCCGGCGGCCTCGATCACGCCGCCGGGGATGGCCACGAAGGTATGCACGCCATTCTCAGGGGTCAGGGTCGATGTGATGAACATCTCACTGTAGTAATTGGCGCCGTTCGGATCCTGATCCTGAACGATCACGTTGTCGGTGACTTTCCAATCGGGCTGATCGAAGTATCCGGTGACTCCGCCAGTGACGTTCTGACTGATGGTGACGTCGGTCGAGTTCTCGTTGATGTTGATCGTGGGGATTTCCACCGTTTCATCGATCCCGTCATCGGCGCCGCCATCCGCATGGACAACGGTGTTGTTCGAAACCACAATTCCGTCAGTTTCGCCGACTGTGATGCCCGCCAGATGTCCGTTCACGATCACGTTGTTGGTGATGGTGATGTTCTGATAATACATTTCCTCGCCGGCGAGCCCCATGTCGACCTCTTCATTGCGCATGAAGATCGACTGAGTGTACGTGCCATCACCAATGTCGAGGACGTTGTTCTCGATCACGATGTCGGTGCTGGGGCTGTCGGTGCCGTTGGTCCAGAACTGGATCATGTCGCAGTGATCGTCGCTTGCCGGGTTGCCTGCGAAATCATGGATATAGTTGTCAGCGATGGTCACGCTCGTGACCTCGACGAAGTCCATGCCATCTCGCCGCACCGAATGCAGGTCGTTGCCGATCACGTCGATAGTGTTGGTCTCAGAGACGATCAGGCCCGTTGTGAATCCGAAGATCTCGTTGCTTTCGAGCGCGATATCGTCGCACCCGCGCACCGAAAGCCCGTAACCCCAGCCAAAACCGTCATCAATCTCGGACACGCCCTGGGCGACGTCACCGTCGAATGTGCAATTCACCACCGATATATTGCTGGAGTAGTTGATCTCGAACGGGCGCACCCAATTGTCATCGCCTTCCGCGAAGGTGTAGTCGAAGTAGAGCCCGTCGAGCGTAATGTTCCCCGAGTCCTGGATGGTCAGCTCATCGAATATCGCCGGGTTTTCGGGATCGGCCGATGCTATCGTGACAGTGGTGGGGAATGTCACGTCGAAACTGGAATATGAGCTCAGCTCCAGTGAACCGTAATCTCCGCCTTCCAGCAGGATTGTCTCGCCTCCTGTGCAGGCTGCCAGCGCTTCATATAGCTCTTCAGAAGATGAGACGGTGATGACGTCTGACATGGTGAACTCCCAGGCATGTCGGGTAAGGCAAGGTCGAAAACTGCCACTTAAATGTGGCCGAAACATGCACCGGATTTGTCACTGAGGTGGCTCTTGAACGCAGGTTGTTCCTAAGGGCAAGGTGGTGTTGAGACGTTGATTGCAAAGCGGCGGTTTCTTGCTGTTCTATTGGAACACATCGGCGCCTCTGGGCCGACGGGCGCTCGGTATTTGCGGATCTTTGGATGTAGCGCCGCAAAGCAGTGCGGCGGCGAATGCCAAGACAACAGGAGGTGAAGGCTGGAGACTCTGCGCCACAAGACCTATCCTGTACCCTGTGGACCGCGCGGCCATTTCGTTCCTGATCTCTCCGAAGTCACTCTGGCGCTGATTGATGTCGAAGGGGCAGAACTGATTGTGATCGATGCTTTGGAACTCGATCACCGTCGGGTCGACTGGATCCTTATTGAGAACATGCGCGTGATCGGTGGTGATCCCAGAGGGCGTGAGACGCTCTTTGCGATGGGCTATCGGCTGCGCGCCCGGATCGCGTCTAGGGATGATCTGTTCGAATTCGTGGGTACAAGGTAGGCACAAGAGAGTGGCCCGCCTCGACCTGTCTGGCGGGCAACTGACATCACCCCGACGGGCTGCCTGAAGTCGGTTCCGCGGTGCCGCTCAGTTGGTGTTTGGCGCGGTTTCGCTGCTCTCCGTCGCGTTTGCCGCTGTCGCGATCAATCCTGTCCCGCCGCCGGTCGGCACCCCCGCTTCGTGGCCTGCGCCGAGCCGGACGTTGAGCGCGATGAAGCTTTGGGACTGGCGCAGCCGAAGAGCGGCCAGGTTCCGCTCGGCGGCGGCCAGATCCGCTTCGGCGGCGATCACGTCGGAGAGCGTGGCTTCTTCGTTCTCGAAGATGTTCCGGGTCAGGCTCAGGGCCTCGCGGTAGAGCCGCTGAGCTTCGCGGGCGGAGCCGATAGCGGTGCTTGTGGCGTTATAGTCGATCAACGCGTTCTCGACTTCGAGAATGGCGCTGAGCACGGTGGATTTCCACGCCAGATGCGCGTCGCGGGCCTGCGCGTGCCGCGCCTCGACCGCCGCCTGCCCGGCCTGCATCGGCAGAGCGGGAAACTGGATGGCCGGGCCAAAGTAGTATTCGGTATCGACCCCGCCGCCGAGCAGGTTCAGCGTGATGACCCCCGACAGGGACAGCCGGGGATAGAGATTGGCCCGGGTGGGTCCGATCTCGGCCACGGCCACATAATAGCGCCGTTCGGCAATGCGGATGTCTGGTCGGTTGCGCAACAGGTCGGCGGGGATCCCGACATCAGGCGGCAGACCGGGGACCGGCTGGGCGGCGGTGGCGGCAAGTTGGCTTGCCAGCGGATCCGGCAGGGTGCCCGGCTGCCGTCCGGCGAGCACCGCCAGTTCGTTCAGCCCGGCGTTGACGGCGGCCTCCTCTCCGGGCATCCGGCTGCGCAATTCGGCGACCCGGGCCTCGGAACGGGTCACATCCAGCCGCGTCGCCTCTTCGGCGGCCGCTTCGCGCCGCAGTTGGGCGAGTGTCGCGCGGCGGTTTGACAATTCTCGGCGGCTGAGCGCCAGAGCGTGCTGATCGTGGCGCAACTGGACATAGGCATTCGCGACATTGAGCAAGAGCAGCAGGCGGGCCGCGTCGACTTCGGTCTCGGCGATGTCGATCCGCCCGGTTGCCGCCCGGATCCCGTCGCGTCGCGCGCCGTAGGGATCGAGTATCCAGTCAAACCCCAGCTCGGTGCTTGCGCTGCTCGTATAGCCCTCGCCCACGCTGCCTTCGAGACGCCCGTCTGCCCGAGGTGTCACGAGGCTGCCGCCGGGGATGCTGTCGCGTTCGGCCCGCGCCTGGATCACCCGTTCCTGCGCCCCCGCCAGATCGAGGTTGTCCGTCAGCGAGAGCATGATCAGCTGATGCAGGACCGGATCTTCGAGCCGGGTCCACCATCTGGCATTGTCCAACAGCACGGGCGCCGCTCCGGGGGCGCCGCGAAAGCTGTCGAGGAAGGGGAAGGTCGGTGATGAGTAGGGCTCGGACGTGTCGCATCCCGCCAAGACGAGGCTCGACGCGATGAGCATGTTGCAAGCCCACAGACGGCGCTTGTGTTGTCCGGTCACTCTGCCCTGACCTTTCCTCAATCGTCCGCCCTGCCCCTGTGCACGGGGTCCGGCGCACTTTGCCCTGCGATCCGATTTCGGCCCGCCGGTTCTTGTTTTGCGGTCACAATGGGCGACGCGCTGGCTGCCGCCAAGGACAACGGCGGTTCGCGCCGAAAATTGCAGGAAAATGTGCCAAAGCTGCCGCAGGCGGGGCCGAGCGCCGCAGATCGCCACAGAACGCTGTAGAACGCCCCTGCCGGTTCGGAGATCTGGCCGCGGTGCGTCTTTACGCGGCCTGCGTCAGGCCCGGAGCTACTCGCGGAACGTATGCCGCAGATGCGAAAGGACGGGGTTGAGCAGATAGGCCAGCACGGTCCGCCCGCCGGTCTGCAGGTAGGCCTCGATCGGCATGCCGGGCACGAGGGTCCGGGGATCGATCCCGCTGGCCTCCAGATGCTCGGGCGTGACGTTCAGCGTGACCCGGTAGTGGCTTGCCCCGGTGCGTTCGTCGGTGATCGCATTGGGCGACACCAGCCCCACCTTGGCGATCAGCCGAGGCGTCTGCTGTGGATCGAACGAGCTGAGCACGATCTGTGCGTCCTGTCCGGGATAGACCTGATCGATGGCCCGCGGGTCCAGCTGCAATTCGAAGGCGATCTCATCCTGGGTGGGCACCACTTCGGCGACTTGTCCGCCCGGGGGCAGGACCTCGCCCGGCCATGTGACCTGCAGGGTGTGCACGACCCCGGCGGCGGGCGCCAGAATGTTGACCCGGTCGAGCTGGGCCTGCCGCGTGACGATCTCGAGGATCAATTCCTCGCTGCGCTGGGTCACTTCGCGCAGTTGCGTCGCCACATCCTCGAGGAAGCTGCGTTCGCTTTGCAGCGTTTCGAGCTCCTGTTCGCGTTGGCTGTTCGACAGGCGGGCCAGTTCGGATTGCTGTGCGGCCAGTTCGCCTGCGACGCCGGCAAGGCTCCGCTCGAGTTCGGACAGCCGGCTTTGCCGTGCCAGCCCCTGCTGGATCAGGCTCTCGAGGTTTGCCACGTCGCGTTGCAGCAGGCTCAGTTGCCGTTCGCTCGCGTCGATCTGGGCGGTCACCCCGGTGATCTGATTGCCGATCTGCAGTTGCGCTTCGGCCAGTTGTTCCCGGCCTCCGGCAAGCAGAGCCGCCCGGGTTTCGAAGATCCGGCGCTCGCTGTCTTCGAAGGCGCTGGTATCGGGCAGGGGAAAGGGCAAGGCCGGATAGCTGAAGACGATCTCGCTCAGCCCCTGCTGTTCGGCCTGAAGCCGGGCGCGCAGGGTCAGGCTGGCGGCCAGTTGGCTGCGCGCGATATCGAGGTTGATCGCATGGATCGTGGGATCGAGCCGGGCAATGAGTTGCCCCCGTTCGACCCAATCCCCTTCGGCCACGAACACCGCTTCGACGGTGCCGCCGTCCTGGCTTTGCACGATCTTGGTCCGGCCGGAGACGGCGATCTGCCCCGATCCGATCACCGCTCCGTTGATCACGGTGAACCCGGCCCAGACCCCGAAGATTCCGACAAGTGCCAGAACCGCCAGGGCCGCAATCCAGCCCGGCCGCCGCAGATCGAGGAGCGGCCCGCCCGCCGTTGAGACCGATGCGCTGCTCATGCCTGCCGCTTTGCCCGCGCGGGCCCTGCTTTGCGCACCACCATCGGCACCGCCCGCGCTCTGGGCTTGGCGGCGGCCTCTGGTTCGGAATGCGGGTCTGTGACGGGCTGTGTCGCCGTCCGTGACGTTGTCTGCGGAGCTGCGTGTGGCGCTGTCTGCGGAGCCGTCTGTGGGGGGAGTTTCACGATGGTTCGGCTCTTGGCCCGGGCCTCATTCGGGGCGCCGGCCGGGGCGACGGCCACGACCGAGCGCCGCGGGGGCGCGGCTCTGAACGTCGATGCCGGCGCCGCGGACGGCACGGGTGCCGCATTGGCGGCGGGTGCGGCCCTTGGCGCGGCGAGGATCTCGTCCTTGTCGCCGAATGCCTTTATCCTGCCCGCGTCGAGGACCAGCAGTTTGTTCACCGCCCCGAGGGCGCTGGGGCGGTGCGTCATCACGATGACCGTCGAGCCGGACCGCCGCAGCGCCGTGATCGTCCGGGCCAGAGCGTCGTCCCCGGAGATATCCAGATTGGCATTTGGTTCATCAAGCACGACGAGCGCAGGCAATCCAAAGACGGCCCGTGCCAGCCCGAGCCGCTGGATCTGCCCGCCGGACAGGGGCGACGGTGCGCCCGCGTCGCAGATCCGGGTCGCATAGCCTTTCGGCAGGGTCATGATCATGTCGTGGATGCCCGTCAGCATGGCCGCGTCGATGACCGCTTCGTCGGTGGCTTCGGGATCGAACCGGGCGATGTTGTCGCGGATCGTGCCGGGCAACAGCTCGAGCGATTGCGGCAGATAGCCGATCGCCCGCCCCAGTTGCCGGGAGGGCCATTGTTCGAGGGTCGCCCCATCGAGCCGGACCTCGCCGCCGTCGGCATGGGTCGCCCCGACCAGGAGCCGTGCCAATGTGGTTTTCCCCGAGGCCGAGGCGCCGATGACACCAAGCCCGTCGCCGGCCTGGAGCGAAAAGCTCGCGTCGGAGACGATCCGGCGCGGGTCCACCCCCGACGCATCGGCCCCCAGTTTGGTGAGCTTGCGGACGCTGACGTGGCCTTTGGGCGCGGGCAGTTCGATCGCGTCTTCGCCTTGAGGCAGGGCCGCGAAGGCCGCGGCCAGATGCCGGTGTGCCGTCAGGCTGCGGGCGATGGTGCGCCAATGGCCGATCAACTGATCGACCGGTGCAAGCGCCCGCCCGGCGAGGATCGACGAGGCGATGATCATTCCTGGCGAGATCTGTTCGAGAAGCACCAGATAGGCCCCGAGCGTCAGGATCGACGATTGCAGCAGCATTCTGAAGCTGCGGCTCGAGGCGGCCAGAACCTCGGACGGTTCATTGCCGGACTGACCGCTGGCCAGTGCCTTCTTGTGCAGCTTGAGCCAGTGTCCGGTGACGGCCGTCTGCATCCGCATGGCCCGGACCGCATCCGCGCTGCGGCTGCTTTCGACCGAGAACCCGCGTTCCTGCGCATCAAGGGTCAGACTGCGCGACAGGCTTGGCGCCGTGACGGCCCGGTTGATCAGAGCGATCACGCACACCACCGCCGCCCCGCCGATCGTCAGAAACCCGAGCCAGGGATGGATCAGGAACAGCACTGTCATGAACAGGGGCATGAAGGGCAGATCGGCGATCGTGGTGGCCCCCGCGCTCGACAGAAAGCCGCGCAGGACGTTCAGATTGGCCAGAGCCGTGGCCTGCACCTTGTCTGCTCCGGGAAGCAGCGCAATCCGAAACGCCGCCCCTGCCAGATCGTTGTCGAGCCGCAGGGCCGCCCGCGACAGGAACCGCGCCCGCAGCGCGTCGAACAGGGCAAAGAAGCTGTAGAGCACGACGACGATCACAAAGAGCCCGACGAGGGTCTGGACAGACCGGCTCGACAGCACCCGGTCGTAGACCTGAAGCATGTAGATCGACCCTGTCAGCGCCAGCAGATTGACCGCCGCACTCAGCAGCACCACCACGATGAGCGACGGGCGCAACCGTTTGAGCGCCGTCCGGTATGGATCCCCGACCGCACCTATCACGTCCGATTTGTGCCCCTGCATTGCCTGCATGTATTGCCCCTTGCCCCGCGAAACGGCCGGGAAGGCGCTATTTCACTGAGGGTCTGCGTATGGTTTAGTGCAAAAAATGTCAAAAAATAAGGCGAAAACCAGCCCGTCGGCACATTATTATGATCAATTTTCACGGCTTCTCGTGTCGTTTCGGATACAAGGATCGATGATTGACCAGGGCCATGGTTCGGCCCAAGGTTGGGGCCTTGAACGAGGTGTAGGCCATGTACAACCCATCCAGACGGGCGACGCTGCGCGCGTTGATGTCCACGGCTTTGCTGCCGGGCGTCGTTATGTCCGGGGCGAGCGAAGTGAATGCGCAGACCACAGTGGTGACCCCTGCCACATTGGCCGGAGCCATTGCCGGGGCCACGGCGGGCGGCACGCTGCTGCTGGAGGGCGGTGACTACGGCAGGGTCGTCATCGAGGGCGACTGGTCGGCCGGAGCGCCGCTGGTTCTGCGTTCGGCTGATCCCGGCAATCCGGCCCGGATCGCTGAGTTGATGGTATATTCGACCCGCAATGTCAGGTTTGAACAGTTGGTCTTCAAGTATCGCTTTGCGGCAGGCGATCCCTATTATTTCAGGCCCTTTCAGATACGGGACAGTCAGGACATCACCCTGCGCTCCAGCCTGATTGACGGGGACTTGGCGGGACCGGGCGCAGATGTGGCCGAGGGCTATGCGACCGGTTTTGGCCTGAGCATCCGGACCTGCCGTCAGATCCGCGTTCTGGGCAACGAAGTCCGCCGCTTTGGCCGTGGCATGATCTGCGACGATGTGCGCGGCCTCGTCGTGCAGGCCAACGACTTCCACAGTCTTCGCTCGGACGGGATGAATTTTGTCGCCGTGCAGGACGTGGCGCTCGAAGGCAATCACATTCACGATTTTACCCGCAATATCGACAGTTCCGATCACGCGGACATGATCCAGTTCTGGACCAATCAGGCAGTGGGCCCCACCCGAAACGTGCGCATTCGCGGAAACCTGCTGAATGCAGGCCGGGGCGGATGGACCCAGTCGATCTTCATGCGCAACGAAATGGTCGATACCGGAGCAGCCGGGGCCGAGATGTACTACCGCAATATCGAGGTCAGCAATAATGTGATCCTCAACGCCCATCTCCACGGTGTCATGGTGGGTGAGACCCGTGGTCTGGTCATTTCCAACAACACTATGGTGCGCAATGCGCTGGCCTTGGGCCAGATCGATCCACCGCCACCCTCTCCACTGTGGGAGCCGCAAATACGGGTCAATCCAGCGGCCGAAGACGTCGTGATCGCACGGAACGTTACGGCCGGAATCATGGGGCACGAGGATCAGTCCGACTGGCGGGTGCGCGACAACGTGATCGTGCAGGACAGAGGCCGGGCCTTTCCGGGCTTTTATAACACTGTGTTCGGGCAGGCGTCGCTGGTCGATCCCACGCAGCCCGCTTCTTTTGCCGCGCGTCCTGGGGGGCCGCTTGATGGGACCGGGATCGGAGCGACGTGGCTTGATGCGTCGGTGACTGGCCCGCCGTCGCGGTTCTGACACCGCCGGTGTCGCGATGTCACGCGCGCGCTTTGGAAAGATCGGGTCTCATTCTCGCCACCAAGCTGTGGTATAGACCAAGATCGTTGCACGAGCCGCAAGAGAGCGCCCATTGACCCAAGCCCTGACCCACCGTCGTCCCGACGCGCGGGACCCCCGCGCCGCGGGCGCGTTCTCGGAGGCTGTGGCAACGGTCGCTCGGCTGCCGGTTCCGGTGCTGATCTATGTGATGTGCGTTGTCTTTCCGGTCAGTATCCCGGTCGGGCCTCTGAACATGACCTCGGTGCGGCTGCTGCTGATCGTGATGATCATTCCGCTGACCATCCGACTGCTGATGGGCAAATACGGCCGGGTGCTCGCAACGGATATTCTATTTTTCTGTCATGTCCTGTGGGCGACTGTGGCGCTGGCCGTCAACAACCCGGATCGGGTGGTCGAACAGGCGGGTTCGATCGGCATTGAGTTCATCGGCGGGTATGTTCTGGCGCGCGCCTATATCCGGTCGCCCGAAGATTTTCTGGGCCTGTGCCGGCTGTTGGTGGGGATTGTGCTGTTCCTGATGCCGTTTGCGATTGTCGAAGCGGTGACGGAGCGCCATCCCCTGCTGGAGATACTGGGATCACTGCCGGGACTCGGCACAGTCCCCGAGATCGCACAAGATAAACGGCTTGGGTTTAACCGGGTTCAGGGGGCGTTTGCCCATGCCATCCACTTTGGTCTGTTTGCCGCGATCGCGATGTCGCTGTGTGTCGTGGGGTTGAAAGGCACAATGAACACCACAAGGCGGCTGGTCAGTAGCGCACTGATTTTTATCACCGGTTTTCTGGCGCTGTCGAGTGCTGCGATCATCGCATTGGCGCTTCAGTTGGGCCTTCTTCTTTGGTCGATCATTTTTAGGAGGTTCTGGTGGCGCTGGTGGCTCTTGGCCGGGCTTTTCGTTCTGGCCTATGTCGCAGTCGATCTGCTGTCGAACAGGAAACCGATCTACGTCTTCTTTAGCTATATGACGTTTTCGGCAGGGACAGGCTATTATAGGGTTCTGACCTTTGAATGGGGGATGGTGAATGTCTTTGCAAACCCGGTCTTCGGCATTGGCCTGAACGATTGGGTGCGCGCGGAGTGGATGGTTACCTCCAGTGTGGACAATTTCTGGCTCCTGATGGCAATGAGCTACGGCATCCCCGGCTTTCTCTTTGTGGCGTTGGGATATATCATCGTGCTCTGGCGGGTCATGTGGCGCAACCTTGAGGGGGACGCACAACTGATGCAGTTACGCCGGGCCTGGGTTTTCACCTTTATGGGCCTCAGTTTCATGCTCTTTACCGTGCATGTCTGGGGAAATATGTATTCCTTTGTCTTCTTCATGTTCGGGGCCGGTGTATGGTTTCTGGAGGCCACGCCGCGACACGAGCGCAAGGATGACAACGAAGCGGAGCCAGAGCCTATCCGGTCGCAAAGCGTGGTCAGAGCCGGTCAGCAGGCTCCGCCAGCTGGTCACAAATCTCGCTTTACCCGATTTTAGTTACCGATTTAACCAAGCCCACTTTTCAAGGAGACGCTTTATGCAAAGCCTTCACGGTGCTGACATTACGGCCCACCAACTCAGCGAGGACCAGAGGTCGTGAAAGACGAGTCAAAGAGCGCAAGCGACGTCAAGACAGGGTATCATGATCTGGTTCGTCACGATGCGATCGCGATCATGCCCGACAAGGTCGGCCGTGTCCTGGACGTGGGTGGGGGCATCGGGGCCACCTCGGTCTACCTCAAGGAGCAGGGCCGGGCCGACCGGGTGTTTGTACTCGATATCATCGAAGACGGTTTCCTGCCCGGGGTGGATGCGCATGCTTCGGTCAATCTCGACAGCGACAATGCCTTGGCCGAGATCGGCGAGAAATTTGACACGATCCTGTGCCTTGATGTGCTGGAGCACCTTGTGGATCCATGGAGCGCGGTGCGCCAATTGACGCCCTTGCTGCGTCCGGGCGGTGTGATCGTAGCAAGCTTGCCAAACATCCGGCATTGGCAAGTAGTCTATCCTTTGGTGGTGAAGGGAACCTTCGATCTCACCGACAAGGGGCTTCTTGATCGCACCCATATGCGCTGGTTTACCCGCAAATCGGCGATTGAGTTGATGACGTGCAGCGGGCTGAAAGTGCAGCAGCTCGAAGGACGCTTGTCGGCCAAGCGCTGGCGACTGGCCAATGCCCTGACGCTGGGTCGGATGCGCGGGCTGTTCGAACTCCAGTATCTGATCCGGGTGGGGTAGCGCCCAGTTCAGGATGATATTGCTGTGGTTTTCAAGCCTTGCGGTTTCAGCTTTGCGACGGGGAACTGGAAACTGCACCTGACGATAGCGTCCCATCGTTGGGGCTGCTCGAGGATCGAGGCGTATTTGTACCTAGTTCGGATAGCGGCCGACTGCTATTTTCAAGGCAAAGAAGAAAGACCATGTCATGACTGAACCATCTTCGCCTGCCATCAGGGCTTTGCTGATCGCACCGCACATTTCACGTCAGTCGACGGGCGAAGGTTTCGTTGCGTTCAAATGGGCGGAGGCTCTTTCGAGCAAACTGGCCCTGACCGTGTTGGCCCTGCAAAGCCCCACGCACGATCCATTGCAGGACCAGCTACCCGAGGCAAAGGTGGTGACATGGCCCGATCCGAAGATCCTTGTCGGTAAACGGTTCCGCGCGATGGTGAAGCCGGATTGGTTCTTCTTTGCGGCAAAAGTCAAAGGGTATCTGGCCAAGAACCCCGAGGCCTTTGACATTGGCCACCAGATCATGCCGCTCGCTCCGCGCTATGCCAGCCCCTTCCGACACTTCAAGATGCCTTATGTGATCGGCCCCCTTGGCGGATCGCTTCCCACACCGGCAGGGTTCAAATCCGAGATGGGCAAACCTGTGTGGTATACCCGCTTGCGGGCGCTGGATGATCTGCGGCTACGCTTTGACCCGGGATTGCGCCAGAGCTATTCCGGTGCCGCGCTCGTGGCAGGGGTGGCACCCTATGTGGAGGAGAAGCTTCGTTCGATCCCGCTGCAGCGCTATGAAAACATCCTCGAACTCGGCATAGACACGCTCCCCGAATTGTCGCCCAAGCCCGCCACAGGGGCGGGGCTGAAGCTGCTGCACGTGGGTCGTGGCGTCCGGACCAAGGGATTGCGCGAGGTGATCCGCGCCATGGCACAGCTCAAGGACCTGAGCGATATTTCTCTGACCAGCGCGGGAGAGGGCGAGGAGATCGCCTTTTGCAAACAAGAGGCGGCCCGTCTGGGCGTCGCCGACCGTGTCCGGTTTCTAGGCCTCATTCCGCGTGCCGAGGTGGACGAACTCTATAAAGAAGCCGACATTTTCGTATTCCCCAGTTTCCGGGAACCCACGGGTGGCGTGCTCTATGAAGCGATGGGTTGGGGACTTCCGATCATCGCAGCGGCGACGGGGGGGCCGAATTGGATCGTGGATGACACGACCGGTCTCAAAGTCCCGGTGGAGACGCCCGAGCAGTTGGCCCGCGATGTCGCAGAGGCAATCCGGACACTCGCAACAGACCCGGAATTGCGCCGATCAATGGGCGACGCCGGACGCGCCAAGCTCGCCAAGGAAGGGTTCTGGGACCAGAAGGCCGCGGCTCTCGTGGGGCATTATCGCTCCGTACTGGGTCGTAGCGATGGCAGTCCCGAAGATGAAAAGTAAAACAGCACAGGGTTTGGAGAGGTGGAGTGGCGCTTGTGGTTTCACCACGGCATGGTCAGATTATGCTGAAATCGAGGTCCTCCGTGCATGACGCGGTGCGGTAAGGAAACAGCGCTTGATACAGAACGATCAGCCCTCTCCGAAGGAGCCCCGACCGCCGCTCGTCGTCAGACGGGCAACGGCCGAAGATCTTCCGGCATTGCTGGACTTTGTCGGGCAGACCTATGGCCTCGGTGCGCCCTTCAAGGATGCTGCCCGTCATGCGTGGCAATTCGAAGACAACCCGTTTCGTCCTGCCAGCGAAACGGCCCCGACGATTTGGCTGGCATTTGACGGGCGGCGCGTCGTCGGAGAAATCGCCGTTCAGGACGGGATGCTCTGGCATGAAGCAGGGCCGGTGCCAGCCGGTTGGATCGTCGATGTGATGGTGCATCCGGACTACAGAGGCCAAGGGCTGAGCCACCGCATCCATGAGGCGATCATGGTCGAACGCCCGGTGCTGGTGACCTTGACTATGGCGCCCGCGACGCGGCGGGTTGCCGAACGGGCCGGATGTTTGACGCTGGGGCCGACCCGGCAGTTCATTCTGCCCTACCGGCTGTCAACGCGGACGGTCATGAGGTTTCTGGCCTATAAAGCGGGCGCGGGGTCGGCCTCACGCAGAGCGGCCATCCGTCTGTTCAATGCGAGCCGGATTGCCCCGATGATACTGGCCGGTGCCAGCCGCCTGTTTGGCGCATGGCGTCGATGGCGCGCCCCAAAGCTGCTGCCGGCGCGCCTGAGCATCGCTGAAGTCGATCATTTTCCGAACAGCCTCGATGCGCTCTGGGCGGCTAACCGGGGTCTGTTTCCGGCTGTCTTCGAACGCTCCGTGCGTTTTCTCAACTGGCGTTTCACGCAAGCTCCCGGGCTGGACTACCGCTGTTTCCTGCTGCGCCGGGACGGGAGCCTCGTGGGATACGTTGTGACGCGCGTGGGGGTGAAGGACGAGCTGCCATTGGGCGTGATCGTGGATGTGTTCGCGGACCCGCGGGACCACGAGGCGCTGGACGCGCTGGTTGCCCATGCCTGCCGGGTCTTGCGTCCCAGTGTGGAATATATCGAAGCCGCCGCCTCGACGCCCGCGTGGCGCGAGGCCCTGTCGCGGGCTGGTTTCATCGCCACCAAGACCATGTATCCCACGGTTGTCTGCACCGATGCCGAGCTTCGGGACCGATTGGCGCAGAACCCTGATGGCTGGCACTTTACCAAGGCGGACCATGACTGGGACCAAGTTCATCCGGTTTGAGGCTCAGCGCCGCTCCGGTGCCTCCCAGACGAAGCATTCCCAGACCGTATCCTCAAAGCGGATATCCTCCAGCCTGCGCCACCCGTCGCCAGCAAAGCTGGCCCGCATCTTGTCTGACCGGGGCTTGTAGTTCGAGACATATAGCCTGTCCGTCCGGCTTTGCAGCTTGCCCAGGATATCGTCGATATCCATAGCGTAATACAGCACCTCGCAGGCTGTGATCAGATCGAACCGCTGGTCTGGGATGATCGTCAGCGCATCCTCGAGGGCGGCCACTTCAAAGCTGGCCTGCGGGCAGCGATTGCCGGCACGTGCCACGGCGGCCGGGCTGATGTCGACGCCGTGAAGCCGGTCGCTGATACCGATCAGGGATAGGCTCTGATGCCCCTCACCGCATCCGAATTCGAGCACGCTGCCGAAACGCGGTGCCATCGACTGCAGCTGGGCCAAGGTCTGCGCAAACCGGTGCTGTTCGCGCGGGGAGGCCATATCCCACGGGTCTTCGAGCGAATAGAGCAGCCGCAATTTGCCGTAGGAGCCGCCAAACTCTGATCCCCGGAGCATCAGGCGTTTCCAGAGTTTGGCCAAGACGTTTACGGGGTTCATGCTGTTTTCTCCGGTCGGGCGGCCTCAGATGACATTCGATTTGAGCCAACTCTTGACGGTGCGCTTGATCTTGGCCCTTGCGGGCGCGCTGTCCGCGACGATGGCGTCGATCCGGCTGACATCCATATCCGAGCGGACCGAGGTGCGGTGCCGCAGCGGTTGGTTCTGCGCGGCATGCCCGCCATCGCTGGTGTATATCTCTTTGAAGCCGGATGCCTTGAGGTGTTTTATGACGCGCGCATTGTAGGCACCGAAGGGGATCGCAACCGTCTCGACCGGGCGGCCTGTGATCCGGCTCAGAGTGTCGCGAGCCGTGATCGTTTCGGTCTGCAGCTGGGGAGCGTCTGCCTTGCGCCAATCGACGTGATCCTGCCCGTGGAGACCGATCTCCATGCCTTTGGCCAGCAGGTCCCGGACCTGACCTGCGGACAGATAGGCCGGATCGTCCAGACGCCCTGTCAGCACAAAGAAATGCCCCACCAAATTGCGATCTTGCAGAGCGGGACAGGCGATTTCCAGGTCCGACAGATTGCCGTCGTCAAAGGTGATCTTGATCTGTGTGCCACGGCTGGACAACAGCTTGATGCGGTCCAGCATGGCCAGAAATTGATCGCGGCTGACCCAATAGCGGGCCTCGTCTTCTGCCACATTGGCATGGGGCGTGCCAATGCCATGGAAATTGAGGATGCACAGGGGGCTGCTCATGATGGCCTCTTGCCTGTTCCAAAGGCCCGGAACCGATCACCCGGCGCGATCCTGTCGCGGACTGCGGCGGGTGGCGGCAAACCGTTCAGCCCTCGGGCGGCGGCAGCCGCTTCGTCCATCGCCCCAAGCAACATCAATTTGGCGACCCGCAGCATCGACAAAAACCATGTCGTTGGCAGGGCCAGCGGCCGGAACCGGCGCACGAACCGCATCCTGTTGCGGTAGTTGAAGTAATTCGCGAACGGCGAGGGCCTTCTGTTCATCGCGCCCGTGCCGATGGTGGTACCACCGTGATGCAGCACTTCCGCCTCTGGGCACAAGATCAACGGCAGATCTCCGCGCCGCGCCGCCCAGTCGACCTCTTCATAATACAGAAAGTAATCTTCCACCATCAGGCCTGCTTGCTCGACAAAGCGCCGCGAGGCGACAAGGCTTGCACCGGAGATGAAGTCCAGCGTTTCGGCGTCCGGGAGAACGGCGCTCTCAGGCAAGAGACCACTGTTGAGATTCTTGCAGATACCCGACCAGGGGAACACGACGCCGCCGTCAGATTGGATATGTCCGGGCGCCTCATGGTATCTGATCCGCCCACCCATAAGGGCAAAGGGCCCGGCCTCGCGCGCCTTGCGAGCAAAGGCGCTGGCAGTGTCGGGCAACGCTTCGCTGTCGGGGTTGAGAACCCAGAACAGATCAAGGTCGGGCACCGCCAAAAGGCGTTTCAGCCCGGCGTTCACCGCCCCGGCGAAGCCCAGATTGCCACCGGTGCTCAGGATCGAGAACCCGGTAGACACAGGCGGTCCGTCGGGCGAAAGCTCTGCAAGGGCCACGTTGTTGGCATCTGCCCAGTTGCGGATAACCTCGAGTGTCCCATCGTCGGAGGCATTGTCGCAGACAACGACATGCAGGTCGGGCTGGGTGCTTGTGCGCAGGCTTTCAAGGCAGGCGGCGATCACATCCGCCGACTGAAAGGTTACGATAATCACACCGATCATAGGGAAAGCCTCTGGATGCGCGTGGTTTGAGCCGACTGCCTCCACGTGGTGCGCCGATTGCGGGTAACATCCCCTCGTCTGGCTGACGGATCAAGTGTTTCCGGCATTTGACGGGGTCTGGAAATCCCCTCGGAGGTTGAAGGCTTGCTGTGACAGAACTGTTCCTGCTCATTCTGTTCGGTCGTCGTCATTGAACGGTTGGCCCTTGCCTGCGTTTCAGCAAGAGCGCGCGCAATGTTGGGAGTGCTATATACGTAATGGCGCAAATCACCACGGCGCCGATAAGAGCCAGCAGCGGTCCTGCGATAGGCACTTGCGGGTTCAGTGCGGGAAGGCCTGCCAAAAGGCCCGCGACCACCAATGCCAGGACAGACCCAATCATCGGGCGCCGGATCAGCCGTACCGGAAATTGGCAGCGCCGTTGCAGCAGGTAGAGCGCGACGATCAGAGCCAGAGCCTCACCCAACAGCGCGATCCCCAACAAGATGAGCAGGTCCCCCGACACAACGGCCCAATACCAGGCCGCGGGAAACACCAGTATCCGGGCGATATTGGCATACATATCATTGCGGGTGTGGCCCAGGGCCATGGCAATGGTCTGTGGTCCGACCTTGAAGATCCGCAGGCCTTGCACGATGGCAAACCAGATCAAAAGGGTGGCCAGTTCCGCATAGCTTTCCCCCAGCAACAGATGCACGACGGCAGGTCCCAGCAAAGCCATGCCGAGCACAAAGGCCAGCGTCATCGCCAGAACAGTCTCGACAGCGAGGATCCCCCGCTGTTGGAACTGTGCGGCGCTGATATCCGATTGTGACAGTTGCGGCAGAAAGAAGTTCTGGGCACTTTTTGAGATGATTAGGGCGGGCGAGAGCGCCAGTGTCATTCCCATCGCAAAGATTGCCAGCGTCTCCATTCCCAGTTCCCGCCCGACGATCATCTTGTCGCCCTGAAACACCAGAAACAGCAGAAAGCCGTTCACGAGAAGCGGCCAGCCGAATGACAGGGAGCGTCGGATGACCGCCCTGTCAAAGGCGATCTGGTAGGGCCGTTGCGCCATCAGATGGGATGTCGCAACGGAAACGGCGATGAAGAAGATCAACGCATAAAGCGTCACCCGATAATCGCCGAACCAGAGGTAGAGTGGCCAGACCGCGACCACCGACAGAACCGCCGGCAGCAGCCCGGTCAGCAGCAGCGGCATGAACCGCATCTCACGGTTCAGCCGGTGGATATCGAAATGCTGGAGGCCGTTCAGAAGCGGCACCACGGCCATGAGTTGATAGGCCCAGGCCACTTCCGGAATCCCCAGGAATGCCGCAATCCAGTCCGCCATCAGGAACATGACGATCGCGGCGATCACGCCACGCAGCAGCTGAAAGCCCTGCAAGGCCGCCTGAAACCTCGGGTCGTTGCCATCCCGGTCCTGTATGATCTGCTGTTGCAAGCCCAGAAACGAGGCCATTTCGACGATCGCCATAGCGACCGCAAAGGTCGCCCCGATCCCGTAATCCTCGACCGAGATCAGACGGGCGATCAGAAGGTTGCGCACCAGAAGAAAGAACGACGTCGCCGCATTGCCAGACAGGATCAGCAGCGCTATGCGGGCCATTGAAATGTGCACTCCTAAGGTCTGCGTCTATTTCTTCACGGCCAGAGACGGCATCCTGACCTTCTTTCGGTTTGCCGATGTCCGGTCAAGGTGATCATCGGCCCGGCGTCCCATCCTGCGTAAGCGGCACACAGTAGACCTGTTTTCGGGCCACAGTTGGGCATTGTCATGACCGGTTCCACCGCCCGGCCAAGTGTTCGGGGTCGCCGCCGGCGAAGAGCCACGCCATGCGTCCCGCCCGGTAGAGCCGGATCCGGGCGAGCCCTGCCAAGGCCGCCAGTCTTGCGGATAGGCCGGAGACCCGGTCCGAGCCCAGAACCCGGGGGATTTCACCCAGGGGCGACAGTCCCATCGCCAATGTCTTGATCGCCCATTTCACCCGCCCCGCCCCGCTCTGCCGGGCGAGGATGTAATCATGCGCCAGATGCCGGTCCCATTTCTGGCGCAGCTCGGCAAAGCTCTTGCGGGCCGGGTGATAGACCTTCATGTCGCCGGCATAGCGGATCACATGGCCCTGCCCGGTCGCCCGCTGGCCCCAATCGCGATCCTCGGCCACGTCGAGCCCGCCGAAGGGGCCGACCGCCTCCATGACCGCCCGCCGCACCACCAGATTGCCGGTCCCGGTGAACCCTTCGCGGGCGATGTAGCGGTCCATCCGGTAGGCGTAGATGCTCTCGTAGGCCTCGAGCACGGTCAGGTGATCCGGATCGTCATAGGCGATGCGCACGTCGCCGCCGAGGATCTGCGCGGAGGGGTCGGCCATGTGTCGCGCCGCCGCCGCCAGCCAGTCGGGATCGGCCAGGCAGTCGGCATCGATGAAGGCCAGCACCGGCATGTCGGCATGGGCGACCCCCAGATTGCGGGCCGGGCCGGGGCCGGGGGTGGGTTCCTGCAGCAGCCGGACCTGCGGGTAGGCGTCGCAGATCGCCTGCGGCAGCTGCGTCGAGCCATTGTCGACGACGAGCACCTCGTCGGGCGTCCGTGCCCCGCTCATCAGCGAGGACAGGCACCGTTCGAGGGCGTCCGGCTGGTTCAGATGCGGGATCACCACGGAGAACCGCACCGGGTCCACGGCATCGGGTCGGGCTTTGGCGGGCTTTGCTGCGGGCATCACTGCGGCGTCCTGTCTTGTCGGTTCGGGTCCTGTCGGGCCAGTCGGTGGTATGGGTCCGTGGTATGGGCCGGTGGTATGGGTCCGGCCGGGGGCTCAGACCGGGTCGTAGCACAGAAATGGTCTCGCATAAGAGCCAATACGGGGCCAATTCATGGCACTCCGCCGACCGTCGCGCCCGGCTGCGAATCAGGTCGACGCCCGAAAATCACCGCCGCGCCGCTGCCCCGACCCGACAGCGGGCAAAAGGGGGAAAATCATGCGATTGTTGCGAAAACCGCGACAATCGCCCGCAACAGGGGTGCTTGTTTCGGCTCGATACAACCCACCGTTGTGCGATCATGGCCATTTCAAGGCCTTCATGTGGTAAAAAGTTGAGTGACGCCGAGGAAAGTGTTAATAACGGGGATGATGGAAGCGACTTGTTTCGTTGCGCGACCGTGTTTTTTTGTGGGGGAAGTTCCAATGAATTCTTTTAAATATGCTCTTGCAGGCGCCGCTCTGGCCCTGGCACCAATCACCGCCCATGCCGCGACGATTACGAGTGGCGACAGCGGCACCAACTACGATCTTCTCGCGGATTCCTATTCGTTCGATGAGGATTTCGGCGTCGGCACCGCTGGCGGGACGCTGACCTATACCTTTACCAACAATGATGCGTCGACTGCGGCCGTGACGTTCTTTGGGTTCAGCGTGGAGCAGAACCTCGCCGCCTTTACCGATGGCGTTGAGTTGGACTTCGGCACATTCTCGGCTGACGTGGCCGAGGGCGAGTCGATGGGCGCCAACACCAACTTCTTCGTGGCCGCCGGCGATACCGTCACGCTGACCATCACCTATGGCACCGTGTTCGACCTGCCGCCGTCGTTCCCGAGCGACGCTGCAAACATCGACTTCTCGATCCAGGCCGCTCTTGTTCCGATCCCGGCCGCGGGTCTGCTTCTGCTGACTGCGCTTGGCGCTGCCGGCGCGATGCGCCGCCGCAAGGCCGCCGCCTGATCGCATCTGCGGTCCCGGCCCCCTCACACGGGACGGCAATGACAGAATAAAAATGGGCTGGTTCTACCGGCCCATTTTTTTGTCCTTCGCCTGGATGTGATGCCTGCCTGTGGCCCCGTCGGTCGCGCGTCGGCCCATGCGTCGGCAAGTGCGGCGTCGTCGACTGACGCTCAGTAGTAGTCGTAGCCGTAGTTCTGATCCCGATCGATATAGCGGCATTTGTTCAGAACGATCCCCATGACATTGGTCTGATCGGCGATCTCGCGTTCGCAAAGGTCGATCTGCTTTCTGGTCGTGTGCTCGGCCTCGACGACGAGGATCGCCGCGTCGACCTTGGGCAGGAACGAAATCGCATCATCTCCCACCAGCATCGGCGGCATGTCGAACAGCGTCACCGTCGGCGCGTAGCGCTCGGCGATCGTCTGCAGCGCGGAGGTGGCCTGCTCGCTTTGCAACAGCTCGGACGAGTTGCGCGACGGTTTCTCGTTGGTCGAGAAGATCAGGTTCTTGCCGATCCGGAAGCTGTTGTCCTCGAAGGCGCTGCTGCCGCCGAGGACGGAGGCGAAGTTGTAGCCCTGCCGCACCCCCAGCGTCTTGGCCAGGGACGGCCGCCGCAGATCGACCTCGGCGATGAGGGTGCGGTGTTCGGGATGCCGGGCAAAGCTGAACGCGAGGTTCAGCACCAGCGTGCTCTTGCCGCTGCTCGGATTGGCGGATGTGATCGCGATGGTCCGCCAGCCGTTGGCCCGCTGCGCCTGCACGATCCGGGTGCGGATCATGTCGAATTCGGCGGAATCCTTGCCGCCCATGCTGGTCAGGATCCGGCTGCGCCGCAGCCGCCGGTCCGAGATCTGGATCTCGGGCAGGGCCAGCCAGCGCTGCTCCAGATCCGGCGTCGCCTCTGCCGTGCCGGCCGCCCATGCGGCCGTCGTGGGCGCGGCGGTCGCGGCCGGTGTCGGCACGGTATTCGCAGCCGGGGCCGTGGCCACGCGCTCCGATCCCGCGGGCCCTCCCGGGGCCGGAGTTGTCGGAACGGCGCCCGCTTTGCCCTGCAGTTGCGCCTCGCGGATCTCGCGAGCCTTGGCGATGGCGTGCTGGATTTTTTCCATTCAGCGTTCCTTCGATGTTCGGATGGTGCGCAGAGTCATATCGGCAGACGACTGAGGATCTGATTGATCAGGATGTCGAGCGGCGTGATTTTCGTGTGCACATACCACAGCGCCCACGGCACCACCCCGAGCGCAATGGCAAAGGCAGCCAGCAGGATCAGCCGGCGCCGGATCCCTTCCGCCCTGGTGCGAATGAGCGGAATCGTTCCCAGCGGCATGACCCCCAATCCGTTGATCAGGTCCGCCGGCCGGCGCACCGACGAGTTGAGCAGTTCCAGCAGCACGATCACCGCGAGACCCGCCATGATCCCAAGCGCGACGCCGCCCGCGGCCAGCAGCGGCCGGTTCGGGCTTTCGGGTTCGCGCGGCGCGATGGCCTGTTCGATCACCGTGATCCGCTGCCCCTTGGCCAGTGCTTCGAGCGTGTCGCCGGTGACGGCCCGGGCCTGATTGGCCACCGCCTGATCGTATTGCGACCGGATGTTGGCATAGTCCCGCTCCAGCCCGTCGAGAATGATCGCATTGCCCGGCGTCGCCTCGATCGAGGCCTGCAGGGCGGCCATCGTCTCGTCGATCTGCTGTTTCTGCGCCGCGATGAAATCCAGTTGCCCGTCCAGATCGGCCAGCTGGATCTCGTAGAGCGACAGCCCCTGGTTCTCGGAATCCGCCGCATCCCTGGCACCGGCCTGCGCCGCGACCGTCTCTTCGAGCGCCTCGATCTGCGCCGTCAGCACCCGGACCCGGGGGTTGGTGGGCGACAGCACGGCCGTGGCCCGCGACAACTCGTCCTTGAGCGCCTGAAGCTGCCGCTCTTCGACGGTTCGGGACTCGGGCGCCTGACTGGAGGCGGGCACCTGCCCGGTCGATTCATAAAGCGACACCAGCCGGGCGCGCCGGTCGATCAGGGTCGCCTCTTCGCGTTCGAGCTGGACCAGCCGTTCCTGGGCCGCCGCCTGCTGGCTGCGCCGGAAATCGAGGCTGTCGGGCAGCGCGTCGAGGTTTTCCTCCTGAAAGGCGAGGATCCGCGCCCCCAGTTCGGCCAGTTCCTGATCGAGCTTTGCGACTTCCTCGGTGAAGAATTCCAACGTCTGCCCGGCGACATTCGTCCGGATCGCGACGTTTTCCTGCAGGATCATGGTGACGATCTCGTTGGTCACCGCCGCCGACATCTGCGCCGTCGGCGCCTCGAAGCCGACCCGCACGATCGTGGCCTGCACCTGCCCGCTTCGGGTGCCGCCCGTGGTGATGATCGCGATCCGTTCGCGCAGGTCGTCGATGATCTCGTCGGCCGACAGCCGCCGCGACAGGTCGGACTGCCGGTCGGCATAGATCCCAAGCCTGTTGGCCATGTCGAGCAGCCGGTCCCGGGTCAGGATCCGCTGCTGGATGATCTGCAGCTGTTCGGTCGTCTCGACCCGCACCGTGGATTCCGCCAGATCCGACGGGATCTGCTGGCTTTCGACGATCAGAATGGCCTCGGCCCGGTAGACCGGCGGCAGCATGATCGCCAGCGCCACCCCCGCCGCCGAGAACAGCGCCAGAAAGATCAGGAAGTAGAATATCCGTCGAAAGAACAGCGACAGGTAAAACCGGAAATCAATCGTCAAGGTGCGGTCCGCCTCGTATCACTTCCCAGATAAAGCGGGAGCTCGGTGTCCATGCCCCCGGCGAAGAATGCACCTTCATCAAGGACTTGCTGCACGGTAGCACATCTGACCGTCTGTTCGTCCATCGTGAAGGCATAGACCATTGCCAGATCGCACAGCTGGTTGACCAGCCTCGGCACCCCGGCCGCCGCCCGGTGCACCAGATTGCAGGCGTCCTTGTCGAAGATCGGACGATCTGCCCCCGCCACCTTGAGCCGGTGGGCGATATAGTCCCGCACCATGTCCTGCGACATCGCGTCGATATGATAGCTCGACGAGACCCGCTGCGCGAACTGCCGCAGCTCCGGCCGCTGCACATGGCGCCGCAGTTCCGGCTGCCCCACGAGGATCAGCTGCAACAGCTCGTCCTTGTTGGAATTGATGTTGGTGAACATCCGCAGCTCTTCGAGCGACTCCAGGCTCAGGTTCTGAGCCTCGTCAAAGATCAGGATGACCCGCCGCCCTTCGGCATATTGCGCGATCAGATAGTCCTGAAACTGCGCGAAGAGATCGACATAGCCCGCGTTGAGCGGCGCATCCTGCGACAGCGACATCAGCACCCAGCGCAGCAGTTCGCCCCTGTCGCCATGGGCATTGGCCACCAGCCCGACCTGAACGTCGTCGGAGACCGACCGGAGCAGGTGATGCAGCAGCGTGGTCTTGCCCGCTCCCACCTCGCCGGTGATCAGCGTGATCGGCGCCCGGGTCAGGATGCCGTATTCCAGCATCGAATAGGCCCGCGTGTGCAGCCTCGACCAGAACAGGAAATCGGGATCGGGCACCAGTGAGAAGGGGCGCTCGGTCAATCCGAAATGCTGTGTGTAGATGTCGAGTGTACTGTTCATGCCCATTCCGCTGAGAGCACCTTGCGGTATGCAGCGTTCCAAACTCTTGACCCGCGGGACATCTGCCCGCTCGGTGTCCTTCATATAAGAAACTCATGTCGAATACAGGGCGGAAATGCAGCCTTTTGCAGCAGACCCCGTGCAGCCCGATCGACAAATCCGGCCCGGACACCGCGCCGCGCCCCGCTGTGGCGTGGCCGGACCGGCCGTCCCCGACCGGATGCGCAACAAAGCAGGCCCACCGCGCGAATTGTCCACCCGGCCCCGGCGAAACCAGCGTTTTGCCTTATTTTTGTCTAAAATCTGTTGCTTGGCGCCCGCCCCGGGAGTAGACTGAAGCTCTGGGAAGTTTGCTGCCGCGCTGCTCTGCGGATATGTAATAAGATTTTGTTTTCGGGCTGTATTTTCAGCCTTCTTTTGATGTTCGTAAGGGTTTTTAGATGACGTTTCACACGGATTCTCACGTTGAGGACTTGCTGGACGGGCCGCGCACGGTGCTTTTGCAGGCGGGTGCTCTCGGCTCCACCACCCGCAAACCCTATCGCGATTTTGCCAAACGCGGATTTGACGTGGTCGCTGTTCTGCTCTGTTCGCTGCCGATCGTCGTGCTGATCGGGCTGCTGGCGCTGATCATTCAGATACAGGGCGGCCGTCCGTTCTATGTGCAGGAGCGCGTCGGGCGCGGCAACCGCGTCTATCAGATGTGGAAGCTGCGCACGATGGTCGTCGACGCCGACAAGCAGCTGGCCCGCCATCTGGAGGCCGACGAAGATGCCCAAGCCGAATGGGCCCGGACCCAGAAGCTCAAGAACGATCCCCGCATCACCCGCTTTGGCCGGTTCCTGCGCCGCACCTCGCTCGATGAGTTGCCGCAGCTCTGGAATGTGCTGATCGGGGACATGAGCCTCGTCGGCCCCCGCCCGATGATGCCCGACCAGCGCGCCATGTACCCCGGTCAGGCCTATTACCGGCTGCGCCCCGGCATCACCGGCCCATGGCAGGTCTCCGATCGCAACGAGACCAGCTTTGCCGACCGCTCCGCCTATGACAACCGCTACGAACAGGACGTGTCGCTGCGCCATGATATCGGCCTGCTCGCCGCGACGGTTCGGGTTGTTGTGCGTGCCACGGGTTACTAAGGTAGACAGCAGCACTGGCCCTGTCACTGGCCCTGTCGGACCGGGCGTATTGGAGGAACGATGACGCGTTTGCGCCTTTTGGTCGTCTTTATCATTTGTTTTGGTACCCTTGCCGCCTGCGAAAGCGACGAGCAGAAAGCCGAGAGATATTATCAGTCCGGCCTCGCGCTTCTCGAAGAAGGCGATGTCGAGCGCGCCCTGATCGAATTCCGCAACGTGTTCAACCACAACGGTTTTCACAAGGAAGCCCGCCAGATCTATGCCGACACGGTTCTCGAACAGGGCAATGTCCGCGAAGCCTATGGCCAGTATCTGCGCCTGATCGAGCAATATCCCGACACCGTCGACGTCCGTCAGACCCTGGCCGAGCTGGCCCTGCAAAGCAGCGACTGGGCCGAGGTCGAACGCCACGGCAAGGCCGCGATCGATCTGGCCCCCGAGGATCCGCGCAGCCGGGCGCTGGCCGCCACGATCGCCTATCGCGCCGCCGTGCTGGACGAGGATCCCGACGCCGAGGCCGAGGCCTTTGCCGCGGCCCGGTCGGTTCTCGAAGAGACCCCGACGTCGATCACCGCCCTGCGCGTCGTCATCGATGCGCTGGTGCGCAGCCGCACCCCGACCGCCGCCCTGCCCGAGCTGGACCGGGCGTTGGAGGTCGATCCCGACAGTCTCGAATTCCGGATCATCAAGTTCCAAGTTCTGGCCCGCGCCAACAATGCCGATGCCGCCGCCGCCGTCCTCGAAGAGATGTACAGCCTGTTCCCCGAGAACGAGGAAGTCCGCAACACCTTGGTGCAATGGTATCTGTCGCGCCGCGATTTCGACGCCGCCGAAGAGATTTTGCGCACGCTCGCAGGCCCGCTCGACGGGCCGACCGGCGGCCATGTCACCGTGGTGCAGTTTCTCAAGTCGGCCCGCGGCTCCGAGGCCGCCGAAGCCGAGCTCGAGGCCCTGATCGCGGCCAACGAGGGCACCGACGCCGCCGAGCTCTACACCGCGATGCAGGCCTCGATCGCCTTCGAGGAAGGCCGCAGGGACGCCGCGATCACCACGATGCAGCGGATCGTGGACACCGCCGAAGCCAGCGACCAGAGCCGCCGGATCAAGAATATTCTGGCCCGGATGCTGATGGAGACCGGCAACCCCGTCGGTGCGCGGGCGCTGGTCGAGGAGATCATCGCCGAGGACACCTCCAACGTCGACGCCCTCAAGCTGCGCGCCGCCTTCCTGATCCGCGAGGACAAGCCCGACGCCGCGATCACCGATCTGCGCACCGCCCTGGGCCAGGCCCCCCGCGACCCGGAGATCCTGACCCGGATGGCCGAAGCCCACGAGCGTGCCGGCAGCCCGGAGCTGGCGGGCGAGCGCCTCGCGCTGGCGGTGGACGTCTCGGATTCCGCCCCCCCCTATGCGATCCGCTATGCCCAGTTCCTGCGCCGCGGCGACCGGGTCGAGGCCGCCGAGAGCGTCCTGCTCGATGCCCGCCGCGCCAACCCCACCAACCTCGACGTGTTCGAAGCCCTCGCCGATCTGTGGCTGGACGAGCAGGAATGGAACAATGTCGCGGGCATTCTGGCCGCGCTCGAACAGATCAACACAGAGCCCTCCATGGCGCTGGCCGTGCGGGTCCGCACCGCGATGCTGCTTGGCCAGAACCGCACCGAGGACGTGCTCAACCTGCTCAACGAACAGATCGCCTCGGCCGATAATCCGGCAAGCGTCGCCAGCACGCTGGTCATGGCGCAGGTCCGCGGTGGCAAGACCGACGAAGCCCGCACCTTTCTGGACAATGCGCTGGCCGAGGATCCCACCTCCTTCGAGCTGCGCATGCTCGACGGCGCCCTGCACCAGCTGACCGGCGATCTCGACGCCGCCGAGGCCACCCTGCGGTCGCTGATCGCGGATGTGCCCGATGCCGAGCCGCCGGTGCGGATGCTCTATGGCCTGTTGTCCAATGCCGGCCGCACCGACGAGGCCGAAGCCGTGCTCGACGCCGCGCTGGAGGCACAGCCCGAAAGCTCGGTTCTGCTCTGGATCAAGGCCGGAGAGCTCGAGAAGGCCGGGGACATCGACGCCGCGATCGACATCTACGAGCGCATGTACCAGACCAATTCCAGCAACATGATCGTCGCCAACAACCTGGCCAGCCTGCTGGCCACCCATCGCGACGATGCCGAGAGTCTGGACCGCGCCTTTGCCGTGGCCCGCCGGCTGCGCGGTCAGGAAGTGCCCGCGTTTCAGGACACCTACGGCTGGATCGAGAGCCGCCGCGGCAATGCCGCCGAGGCCCTGCCCTATCTGGAATCCGCCGCCGCCGGCCTGCCCGAAGATCCGCTGGTCCACTATCACCTGGGCATGACCTACGTCGCGCTGGAGCGCACCGAGGAGGCCCGGCAATCCCTGACCACGGCGCTGGAGATCGCCGGAGACAGCGATCTGCCCCAGTTCGAGACCGCCCGCGAGACGCTGGCCACCCTCGGAGCGCCCTGACCCATGCCGCTCCGGAGCCCTGCGCGTCCGTCTCCTTTTGTTGTGGCATGCCGGGCACTCTGCGCAACTTCCCGGCCCGGCCATCTTGCAACCGGCTTGCCAGCCGCCCACTGGGGGGGCAGAAAACACGGGGGCGCGCCTTTTCCATCCGGATCAGGCCTGTCATATTTTGCCAGTCGCATTCTGGATTCGACCAGTTCCGCTGTCGATGGAGACCAAATATGAGATTTCTTTCTCTGAGCCGCCCTTTTGCCGCTTTCGTCGTGCTGTTCAGCCTGTTGGCCGGCAGCGTGATGGCACAGGACCTGTACCGGGTTCGCGCCGGTGACACCTTGCGTGTCGAGGTGATCGAGGATCCCTCGCTGAACCGGTCGGTGCTCGTCGCCCCCGACGGCCGCATCACGATCCCGCTGGCCGGGTCCATCGTGGCCGCCGGCCGCCCGGTCGATGCCATTCAGAACGACCTGGCCCTGCGCCTGTCCGACAGCTTTGCCGTGACACCGAGCGTGTTCGTCGCCGTCGAGCAGCTGTTCGAGCCGCGCATCGTGCCAAGCACACCGCGCGCCCCGGCGCCGCCGCCCACGATCGACGTTTTTGTGCTGGGCGAAGTCGGCGCACCGGGCCTGAAGGCCGTTGCCCCCGGCACCACGGTGCTCCAGTTCCTCTCGCAGGTCGGCGGCTTCACCCGCTTTGCCGCCGTGAAGCGGGTGCAGCTGCGCCGCACCGACGCCAACGGCACCGAGCAGATCTACACCCTGAACTATCAGGCCATCGAAGAAGGGCGCAGCCCCAACGGCTCTGTCCAGTTGACCGATGGCGATGTGATCATGGTGCCGCAGCGCAGGCTGTTTGAATAATCCGGCACATGCGGCCCGGCATAGCACCGGGCCCGCAGGTGCATCTGCAGTCAGGGGGACGGCGTGACGCCCAGATATCAAGCCCAGGCCAGTGTCCTTGTCGTGCTGGGGTGCGGAATTTTGCCGGCGATCCCCCTTGCCCAGACCTCTGACGGCGGCGGCCTCACCGCCGCGCTGACCGTGTCGGAATCGCTCGAAGCCACCCGCAACCTCGCCCTGACCCCGGACGGCACCGATACCACGCTCCAGTCGGTGACGACCCTCGGCTTTGCCATGCAGTCCGAAACCCAGACCCAGGTCTTTGCCTTTGACGCCGGCCTCGGCCTGCGCGCCAGCGCGACCTCCGGCGACACCGATTTCGGCCTCGGCGATCGCAGCCTGTCGCTGAGCTATGGCCTCGAAGGGGTCCGCTCTTCGCTGGGGCTTTCCGCCGCGGCGAGCCAGGCGGATGTCGAATTCTTTCGCCCGCTGTCGGACTTCATCGATGGCGATACGATCATCCAGCCCAGCAGCTTCGACGATCTGACCGGCACCGGCACCCGCACCGATCTGCGCTTTGCCGCCAGCCTGTCGATGATGGACGATGCGCCCTTTGGCCTGCTGCTCGACGCCAGCTATGGCAGCACCCTGTATCAGGACACCACCGATCCCGATCTGGTCGACAGCACCCAGTTTGCCCTCGGCCTCGATGCCCGGTTCGACATCTCGCCGGTGACCCAGATCAAGACCGGCCTGCGCTATAGCGAATTTTCGGACGACGACGGCACCGAGAGCGACAGCGTGACCCTGACGGCGGGGGCGGTCTTTACCCAGCCCGCAGGGACCCTCGGCTTCAACCTCTCGGCCACGCCCGGCGACGACGGCACCCAGCTCGGCTTTGCCGTGTCGCGCCAGATCGAGCTGCCCGACGGGACGCTCGGCGGCAATGTCGGCGTGGTCCTGACCCCCTCGGACGAGACGATCCTGACCGGCGGGCTGAACTACAGCGTCGAGCGCGCCGCCGGCACGCTGAGCGCCAGTTTCGATCACAGCGTGGCCACGGCCGCCGGGGCCACCGGCGATGTGACCACCGCGCTGTCCCTTCAGGGCAGCACGGCCCTGAGCCCCGATGTCACCGCCTCGCTGCGCGCCGGCTATGCCCGCTATGAAGAGGCCGATGTCGACGGGGTCACCTCCGTGGCCGATCTGAGCGCCTCGGTCAGCTATGCCCTGTCGCCCGACTGGTCGCTGAGCGCCGGGGCCTCCTATCTGCTCCGCGATCCCAGCGACGGCGACCGGGCCTCGGCCCAGACCCTGTCGCTGACCGTGTCGCGCCTCTTTGACGTGCGCAACTAGGCCGGACCTCTCACGAATGCAGATGTGCAAGGCGCTCCCGCGGGGGCGTTTCCGCCCTGCGCCGCCCTGCCCTGCTCTGCCTTGGCCTGCTCTGCCTTGGCCTGCCCGCCCGGCGGGCGCGGCGTCAAACGCATCACGGCCCGGCCTGTGAGGGCCGGGCCGTGATGTCGGTCAACTCAGTCCGTCGGGCCGTGGCCCGATGCTCAGACCTCGGCGGCCTTGCGACGGCGGCGGCTGAGTGCCGCGCCCCCGACCAGCCCCGTCAACAGCAGCAGCCCCGCCGCCGGAAGCGGCACCGCCGAGACGGTCACGAGGTTCTGCCCGGTGTTCTGCGCCCGGTCGGGGCCATAGCCCTCGACCTCGAGGAAGGACACGTTCCAGACCTCGGGCCCGGCATAGGCCTCGGCATTGGCGAGATATGTGTTGGCAAGATCGGTGCTGCCGCTGCTGCTGGCCGCGAACAGGCCCGAGTCGACGCTGAGCGCGTTGCCGTCGTCCTCATAGGCGGCTTCCCAGAGTGCCATCTGGAAGGCGGCCGCCTGATCGGCGTCGTTGAAATCCAGCGTGGCGTAGTTCGCGTCGAACACCGCCTGAACCCGGTCGATCGCCGTCGCGGTCAGCGCATAGCTGTTGGAGTAGGGATCGGTGGTGGTGCCGTAGTCCTGCGAGCTGCCCGTGCTCATCAGGTAGTGCGAGATGTCGAGGCACCACGCGACGAAGCTTTCGGTGGTCGCGGTATCGGTCATGTTGAACCCGGTCGCGCCCACGGAAGACGGGGTGTCGGGCACCGGAGAGCTGGCCACGTTCACCGTCTGCACCGCAGAGGTATATCCGTCCAGCACCAGCGTCGCCGCCCCGGCCGCACCCGCGGCCACGACACAGGTCAGCGCCATCGCTGACGACATCAAAAACGTTCTCATCGGTTCCCCCCAATCAACACACACGGAATTGTTCAATTCTTTCAATCACTCGATTGCATAATAATGGAGGGGGAAAAAATTGACAGAAAACCCCTAAATCCGTTTGAATTTGCAACGTCCGGTTGCGATTGGCCGTGACCGATACCGGAGCAATCCAGCCGCTAATTGCGTATTTCGAAACAATCCTGCTCCTGGCGCTGAATTGTTTCGCCCTATGTGCCGTTGCGTTCGAATCGGTTTGGACGCGAAATCAGTCCGGGCGAACGAGGATTTGGCGCCCTTCAAAGCCCTCGTTCGGCCCCGCCACGGACGTATTGGGCCCATCAACCGCCCGTAATCCTTGATGTGACAGGCAGGGACGGGCATCTGGAGGGGCTCTTCCGGACGGTCCTGGCCTGTCTCGGGGCGCTGGCGGTGGCTGCGGCGATGGATCTGGCTGCAAACTGGCGCCGCCGCGGGCCATACACGTTTCCGTAGACAAGCTGTTTCCCGTAGCGGCAGGTGTCGATTTTGTCGGGTTAACCTGATATATGCCCTGAAGTTTAGAAGCCGCTTTACAGCCACTTATCCATTTTGTCGTTTTCATCAGATCAGGCTTTGCCCATGTCCGACGCCACCTTCGAGAAACAACGCGGCCCTCTGGGGCTCGGCACTGTCAATCCGACGGGGATGGTCTGGATGGCCGTTCTGGTGGCCTCGGCGCTGCCGATCTACTGGCTCGGCTTCGTGTCGCTGGGACGGGCGTGGATCACCCCCGAATACAGCCACGGCCCGCTGATCCCGCTGATCTCGCTCTATCTCTATCTGCGCGAGTTGCGCCATGCCCCGCCCATCGACCCGACAGCCCCCGTCAACCGCATCCCCGGGATCGCGGTGATCGCCTTTGCGCTGCTGTTCGGGATCTTCGGCAATCTGGTGCGCATTCCCGATATCGTCACCTATGCCTTTATCGTCTGGGTCGGCGGCGTGGTGCTGACCGTCATGGGCTGGGAGCGCGGCCGCAAGCATCAATTGCCGGTGCTGCACCTGATCTTCATGCTGCCGCTGCCGCAGTTTCTGTATTGGCAGATGACGATATTCCTGCAGCTGATCTCCTCGGAGATCGGCGTCTGGATCATCAAGCTGGCCGGGATTCCGGTGTTCCTCGAAGGCAATGTCATCGACCTCGGGGTCTACAAGCTGCAGGTCGCCGAAGCCTGTTCGGGCCTGCGCTACCTGTTCCCGATCCTGAGCTTCTCCTACCTCTTTGCGATCCTCTATCGCGGCCCGTTCTGGCACAAGGCGGTGATGTTCCTGATGGCCGCCCCGCTGACGGTGCTGATGAATTCCTTCCGCATCGGGATGATCGGGGTGCTGGTCAACAGCTATGGCATCGGTCAGGCCGAGGGCTTTCTGCACTTCTTCGAGGGCTGGGTGATCTTTGGCGCCTGCATCGGCATCCTGTTTCTGACGGCCGTGCTGCTGCAGCGGCTGACGCCGAGCCCGCTGGGCCTGCGCGACACCATCGATCTGGATACCGACGGGCTCGGCATGCAGGCCAGCCGGTTCCTGCGGATCGCCCCGGCCCGCGGCATTGCCGTCGCGGCCGCGCTGACCACCGCCGTGACGGCGGCGTTCCTGCTGACCCCCGCCCCGGAGCGGGTCGAGGTGGCGCGCGACAGCTTCTTGCTGTTTCCGACCCGGATCAACGACTGGCAAGGCTATGTCACGCCGCTGGAGCCCGATATCGCGGAGGTTCTGAAGGCCTCCGATTACATCAACGCCACCTATCAGGCGCCGGGCGAGCCGGGCTATGTCAACTTCTTCTCCGCCTGGTACGAAAAGCAGACCGAAGGCTCCGGCATCCATTCCCCGGAAGTCTGCCTGCCCGTCGGCGGCTGGGAGGTGTTTTCCATCGACCCCACCCCGATCACCATCCCCGGCACGGTCTATGGCGATTTCATGGTGAACCGGGCGGTGATCCAGAAGGGCCTGTCGCGCCAGCTTGTCTATTACTGGTTCGAGCAGCGCGGCCAGCGCATGACCAACGACTATGCCGCCAAGGCCAGCGTCGTCTGGGACAGCCTGACACGGGGCCGGACCGACGGCGCGCTGGTCCGCTTCGTCACGCCGATCCTCGACGGCGAGACCGAGGCCGACGCCGATGCCCGGATGCAGGGCTTCATGGCCGAGTTGTTGCCCAAGCTGCCGAATTTCATCCCGGAGTAGGCGCGCCGGCGCCAGAGGCCCGCAGCCTGTGGCCATACGTCCAATTCCGCCGGTATTGTGCGCATGTGCAAACTCCGGTGGACAGGATCGTGCGGACAAGCCATAATTTACAAGACATTACGTCAGTCCTTTACAATAGGATGGCACGATATGCTCTGGACGCTCTTTTCTGTGATCTATGCCGCGATTGCGACATTCTCGATCTTCATGACGTGGCGCGAACACATCGTGAAAAAACGCAAGAGCGTGCTCTGGACATTGCTCGGCACGCTGACCTGTCTGGTCTGGCCCATCGCCGTTGCAGCGGCCTCCGCCGCGCAGCCGGCACGTCGGATCTGAGCCACCCCACATCGGATTTCGCAAGACGCGGCCGGTCGACGGCCCGCTTGCCTCGTGCGCCTGCCTCATGCGCCTGCCGCCGCGGCTGCGATCCGCGATTGTTTCCAGCCCATCAACAAACAGTTTCCATTTACAGCTCAATTGATTCCAACAGTCTGAAAAAAGGCATTTTTCTGGCCTTTTGATGTCAATTTAGAGTTGCAGATCGCGCCGATCTCCGCCCAGATACACCGATACGATACTTTGGAGCAGCGCCGCCTGACCCGGCGCTTGAACCGGGGCTTTTGCGGCCCCTCTCCAGCCTGATTTGTTGAAAACCCCGGGGGATATAATGCGCAAATTTGCCTATGGCCTTGCGGCCGGATTGTTCGCGGCCACGCTGTCTGCGACCACCGTACAGGCCGCGACGATCTATGAGGAAACCCACGATTACGGCCTCGGCCAGTACGACCCGAGCGGATCCGACGTGCTGGTGTCGGACGGCGTCGTCGTGTCCGACACCAGCCTCGACCGCTTCTCCGACAGCTTCGATTTCACCGCCGTCGACTATGACAGCATCGATTCGATTTCGCTGACGCTGACCTTCAGCGACGCCGGTCCTGCCGGGCTCGGTTTCCTCGAGGCCTGGACCGCCCGCATCCAGGGCAGCGATCCCGGCTCCAGCAGCGATGACTTCTTCGCCCTGCTGTTCGATCCGCTGTCGCCGCAGTCGATCACCATTTCGCTGTCGACCGACGTCCTCGGCGTCGATGCCTTTGCGCATACCCTCGACACCGGCGTCTTCGAGTTCTGGTTCTCGGAATTCTCGACCAATGCCGATGCCTTCACCCTCGACAGCGCCACGCTCTCGATCTCCGGCACGCTGGCGGCGGTGCCGCTTCCGGCCACCGGTGCGCTCATGCTGCTGGCACTGGGCGGGATCGCCGCGACCCGCCGCAAGACAGCCGCCTGAGACCGGCCCGAACGTCCGACGGTCGCCTGCGGGCGGCCGTCCGTGTTCCGCGCACGGCCCCGGGCCGCGCGACCGTCGTTTCCACGCAAATCGGTGCGAATTCCTCCCGGTTATCGGGACCGAATCATTTGCAGTGCAAAACCCGTCGAAATTGCAATTGCCCTTTGTGGTGTTTCACTGTGGGAAAATTTGGCCCGTCTAAAGGGTGTATTTGACGCCCCACTTCAACCTTGAAGTGTATATTGTGGCGGAATCTTGTTATTTATTTGTTGCCGGCGCGGCAAGCAGCTAATGTATTTCATCGCCCGGCATCGTCGTGGGGCACAATTACTCTGTATTGGGGTGCGTGAGATGTTTGGATTTAAGACGCTGGCTGCCGCCGCATTTGTTTTTGGGACTATGGTCGCGGGAAGCGCCGTCGCCTCGACTTTGGTTTATGGCGAAGTACCATGTCAAACCGGGGGCGTCACACTTGCGAGCGGCGTTTACGAAGACTGTGATGGAGCCTTTCTTGGCAACGACTCAAATCTTGGCTTTGAAGACGACATCAACAGCGTCTTTAGCACCACGGGCACGTGGGAAGAAGTCGACAAGGCAGAAGATAGTAATAACTGGGCCGGAGACGTTTTGACGGTTACATCCGGTGCCGGAACGACGGGCGGCACCTTTGATCTGGATGGCCTGACAGGTGATGTCGTGATCGTGGTTAAGGCTGCGACCTGCTTCTCTGCCTACTACTTCACCGGCCTGACGGGCGACACGACGGGTTCGTTTGACACCAATCTGGCTGGTGTCCGGACAAGAGAATCGGGAAAAGATGGAGCCGCCTGCGGTGACGAAGGCAGTGTTCCGGGCGTCTCGCATCTGACCGTCTACGCACCCATCGCGGCCGTGCCGCTGCCAGCTGCGGGCCTTATGCTTGCCTTTGGCCTTGGCGGTCTGTCGATCATGCGCCGTCGTCGCCGCGCCGCCTGACCGACCGGATCATCGAATTTGCCAAGGCCGCGCCCGGGGGTGCGGCCTTTGTCGTTTTGCGGGCCAAGATCGATCTGGCCCGATCTGGCCTTGCCCCCCCACGGCGCACAGGTCAATGCTGAGCCATGACCCCGCCCGACCCGCCGTCCTTGCCCCAGCCCCCGGCCGACCGTCCCGCACCGGGTCTGCGGCAGCTCTGGCCGCTGTGGCTTCTGGTGGCCCTGACCTGCCTGCCCGAGATCGTGCTGGAGCTGGCCGACAGCGGCATCGTCGGCTCGACCCGCTGGCGCCCGCTGGCCTATCAGAACGGCGCCTTCTGGGCCGGCCTGCTGCGCGACTGGCAGCCGAACTTCGACGCCCAGCCCTGGACCATGTTTGCTACCTACGCCCTGCTGCACGTCGGCTTCGAACATCTGCTCGGCAATATGCTGGTGCTTGTCTGGCTTGGCCTGCTGCTCTGGCCCGACACCGGGGCGGCCCGGTTTCTGGCGCTCTATGCCGGGGCGGTGATGGGCGGGGCGCTGGCCTTTGCCACGCTCAACCAGGGCGCCTCGCCGATGGTCGGGGCCTCGGGCGCGGTCTTCGGACTGGCCGCCGCGGCCATCGTCCAGCACTGGCAACGCCGCCGCCGGCCACCGGCCGGACCGGGCGGCCATGGCGCGGGCCTGCTGCGCGCCAGTTTCGAGGCGATTGGCCTGGCCCTCGGCCTCGTGGCGCTGAACATGGCCTCGGGCTGGGTGCAGGGCGCGCCGGTGGCCTGGCAGACCCATCTGGGCGGTGCGCTGGCGGGCGCTGTTCTGGGGCTGCTCCTGATCCCCTGGACCCCCGCCCGGCGCTGATCCCCGGCGCTGATCTCCGGCCCCGACAAAACGGCCCTGCTCCGCCCGGTTCTGCCCGGTTCTGCGGCGGTCTGCGGCAATGCGCGGCATCGGCGGATGCTCAAGGATATGGCATCTGCATCAGGGACCGGCATTATGACGAAAGGTAAGGAGCCCCCCACTTGCGTTTCGTCTCCTCTCCACGATAATGCCACATATATAACATGTGCCGCAGTTATAGAGCGGTGGGGCCAATTGATCGGCCTTCAAAAACATTAGACTGCACAGGAGCTTGGCGTGACGAAACGGGTTTTGATGATTGGCCTCGACGGGGCCACCTTTACGCTGTTCAAGCCGCTGTCCGCCCAAGGCGTGCTGCCCTTCCTGACCAAGATGATCGAAGAAGGCACAGCCGCTCAATTGATGAGCACCCGCAATCCGCTCACCCCCCCTGCATGGACCTCGATGACCACCGGCGTCAGCCCCGAAGTCCACGGCATCTATGATTTCCTGCGCCCCGCCTATCTGGAGGACGGTGGCGTCTATCTCAAGGTCAACGACCGCCGCCTGAACCGCGCCGAGACGATCTTTTCGATGATCAATCGCAGCGGTCTGCGCGGCACCGCGCTCAATTTCTATGGCTATGCCCCGGCCCCCAAGACCGACGGCTATACCGTGGCCGGATTTGTCCCGTGGAAGCACCTGCGCCACGGCATCCACCCGCCCGAACTGTTCGACATCCTCAAGAAGTCCAAAGGCTTCGACTACCGCGATCTGGGCATGGATATCGGTGAGGAGAAGAAGGTCGTCCAGGGACTCGACGCCTCGGAGAACGACGAGTGGATCGAGTTGCAGAACGTCCGCGATCTGGCCTGGACCGAGGTCACCTGCCGGATGATGGAGACCGACCGGACCGAGCTGACCGCCGTGGTTCTGGACGGCCCCGACAAGATCCAGCACCTGTTCTGGCGCTATGTCGATCCCGATGGCTATGCCGGCGAGCCGGGCAAGGAAACCGAGCGCGTTCGCGCCATGGTTGTCGATTTCTACCGCAGGATGGACGACAACATCCGCCGCATGGTCGAAACCGCCGGTCCTGACACAAATGTGATCATCACATCCGATCACGGTTTCGGGCCCACCACCGAGATTTTCTACGTCAACCAATGGCTCGCAGATCACGGCTATCTGGTCTGGGACGAAAGTGCGACGCTCGACGCCAAGGGCCAGCTGACCTCCGACAAGATCCGCGACCATCTGGGCATGATCGACTGGCGCAAGACCAAGGCCTTCTGCGCCACCCCGTCGTCGAACGGCATCTACATCAAGCCCTACCTCAACGGGAACGGCGTTCACCCCGACGATTACATGGATTTCGCCCTGAAGATGCGTCAGGAGCTTCTCGAGTGGAAAGACCCCGACACCGGCACCCCGGTGGTCGTCGGCGCCGAGATGAACAAGATGCGCGGCGTCAATTACGTCGAGCCCTGCCCCGACATCACATTGCACCTGCGCGACGGTGGATTCGTCTCGATCCTGAACTCGGACAAATGCGTCGTCCAGCGCCCTCTGGCCGACGGCACACACCGCCCCGAAGGCGTGTTCATCGGCTATGGCCCCGACTTCAGACGTGACGAAACGCTTGATCCGTTGAACCTATTGGATATGACTCCCCTCATGCTGGCGCTATTGGGCGTCCCGGTGCCGAAGAACCTCGAAGGTCGTGTGCCCGAAGAGGCTTTGGAGCCCGGTTTTGAACACGCCACCGGCGGCAGCAGCCTGACTGTTTCCGAGGCAGAGGCTCAAGATATTTCCGAGCCGACAGAGGAGGAACGACAGATCCTGCTTCGGCAGATGCAGAAATTAGGTTATATGGATTAAACCGAGCGGCTGGTGCTGGAACCGGCTGCGGGAGTATAGTTATGCCCACCTTGACGCACGCTGATCTGAGGCTGAATTACCAGCTGATCGGCCCTGACCTGTCCCCGGCCACGCCGCCGGTGTCGCTGATCCACGGATTGGGCGCCAATCTGGCGTTCTGGTATCTGGGGGCCATGCGTCACCTTGGCCGTGACAAGACCATCCTCTTGCACGATCTGCGCGGCCACGGGGCAAGCTCGATGCCCCCTTCGGGCTATAGCCTGACCGATATGGTCGAGGATTTCCGCACCCTGCTGGACAAGCTGCACATTCACCGCACCCATGTGGTCGGCCACAGCCACGGCGCCCGCGTCGCCCTGCTGTTCGCCCTGACCTATCCGGAGCGTGTCGAGAGCCTGACCCTTGCCGATACCCAGCTGCGCGCCCTGCAGCCGCCGATGAAGCTGGGCGAATGGCCGCATTGGCAGGATTGGAAGGCCGATCTGATGGCCCGCGGCGTGACCTCGTTCCCGCCCGAGGATTCGCTGATCGACTTCAAGCTGCTCGCCGAGCTCGGCCCCCGCAGCGCCGGTGGCCGCGGTGGACGCAGCGTCGTGGACACGCCGCCCGGTGGCATCAAGGGCCGGATCGCCGAGGCAGGCGCCGGAAACGCCGACCGCGCCCGCGCCCGCCGCCGTGGACGCGGCCAGATGGGCGGCCAGCTCGGTGCCAAGATGGGTGGCCCCATGGGCGCCAAGATGGGCGGTGCCCGCCGGATCGACCTGCAATCGCGCCAGATGGGCGCCCGCGGTGCCGAACAGTGGGAAACCCTGATGGAGACCACCAAGGCCCCCGACGAGATGCATGACGAGAGCGCCATCCATCTGTCGGACATGTACAAGCTGACGATGCCGGTTCTGCTGATCTATGGCGCGCTCAGCCATTGCGTGCCGACCGCGGACCGTCTGGCCGAGCTGTTGCCCAATGCCCGCCGCATCCTCGTGCCCGGTGCCGGCCACTTCTTTCCGATCGTCAAGCCGCGCCCCTTTGCCCGGACCCTGAACACGTTTCTCAAGAGCATGTCCGCCGGACAGGGCCGCGCCACCATGGTGCGCAAACCACGTCCCAAGACCCAAAGCTCGGTCACGTATTTCCCGAAAACCGTCAACCGTCTGACCCATGCCCGGCGGCTGATGCCGGGGCTGGCAGCCCGCGCGGCGCAAATGGTCCGTCGGGCCCGCTAGCCGGGAGCGAGCAATGCCCCCTTCCGGCAAGGTCTGCATCGTCACCGGTGCCTCGAGCGGCATCGGCCAGTCGCTGGCCGTCGCCATGGCCAGCCGCGGCGATCTGGTGCTCGCCATCGGCCGCAGCGCCGAGCGTCTGGCCGACACCCGCGCCCAGCTGGAGGCCGCAGGCTCGGCCGCCCACCAGACCCTGCAACTGGATGTCGCCTCCGAAGCCGACATGGCCACCCTGCGCGGAATCGCCGAGGATCTCGGCCGCGTCGATATCCTGATCGCCTCTGCCGCCGTGGGCCGCGGCCTTGGCGGCCGCGCCCTGCCCTGGCCCACCGCCGAGCTGCCTGTCGAAAACTGGCAGGCCATGGTCGATGTGAACCTGCACGGGGTGTTTCTGGCCAATATGGCGGTGCTCCCGCTCATGCAGGCGCAGGAGAACGGCGATATCGTCAATATCTGTTCCTCCACCACCCCGCGCGGATTGCGCGGCACGGCGCTGGCCCCCGGCTATGCCGCCACCAAGTTCGCGCTGGCCGATTTCGGCCGCACCCTGGCCCAGGAGGTCGCCCCCGACGGCGTCCGCGTGCGCACGATTTTCCCCGGCCCGGTCGAGAGCCCGTTGATCAAGGACACCCTTCTTGACGGACCTTTCGGCGGCCGTATAAGCGATACCAGCTTCGCCGACGCCCTTTTGGGCTTGATCGATCTCGGCCAGGACGGGGTCGTCATCGACCCGCATTTCCTGCCCGTCCCCTCCAGAAGCCGCAAGCGGCGCGGCAAGCCCCCCAAACAGGAGACCTAGAGCAATGGAAGATCTGAACGGGCGCGTTGTCATCATCACGGGAGCGGCCGGCGGCATTGGATCCGCCCTGGCCCGCGCCCTGTCGGACAAGGGCGCCCGTCTGGTGCTGCTGGATCGCACCGCCGAGGCGCTGGCCGCGCTCGAGGCCGATCTGGACACCGAGACCCTCTCCATTACCTGCGACGTCGCCTCCGAGGCCGAGATGGACGCGATGGCCGCCGCCACGCTCGACCGTTTCGGCCAGATCGACGCCCTCGTCACCACCGCCGCCATTCTGCGCGCCGGTGACGGGATGCGCACGCTGGCCCAGACCAGCTATGCCGAGTGGCGCCAGATCATCGACGTGAACCTGACCGGCACCTTCCTGGCCAACCGCGCCGTCCTGCCCGCGATGCAGGCCGCCAAGCGCGGCGACATCATCAACCTGTCCTCCACCTCCGGCCGTCAGGGCCGCGCCTTTGACGGACCCTATTCCGCCTCGAAGGCCGGCATCATCGGATTGTCGGAGAGCCTGTCCGAAGAGGTCGCCCGCGAGGGCATCCGGGTCCAGACCCTGCTGCCCGACGCCGTCGATACCGGCCTCTGGGGTCAGGCCGGTGGATCGGCGCTCAAGCCCCGCCACATGCTGACCCCCGACCGGGTCGCCGAGGTGATCGTCTATCTGCTGTCCCTGCCCCGCGACACCTATCTGCTCAACAGCATCGTCGTCCCCGCCCCCACCCGGCGGCGCAAGGGATGACGAAGCAGGACCACCCCATAATGCCCAGCCCCGCCCCGAACCGGGGGTTGCGCCGCTCGGACTTCGTTCAGGTCGCCAAGGGCGGTTTGGGCGACGGCCACAACAGCTTTGCCCATTCGATGGCTTGGTTCGAGGGCAAGATCTACGTCGGCTCCACCCGCTCGAACCTGTGCATGCTCAAGCACCAGACCGCCTATACCGACCCGGCCCTCGAGGTCTGGCCCGTGGATTGCCCCGACACCCGCGACCAGCTTTATGCCAATGTCGACAGACGCAGCCAGATCTGGTGCTATGACCCGGCCGACGGCTCTTGGGAGAATGTCTTCAAGGCGCCTTATGTGACCGGCATCGACGGCACACAGGTGTCGCGCGACATCGGCTATCGCTCGATGGAGGTGTTCCACGGCAGCGCCACCGAAAAGCCCGCCCTTTATGTGTCCACATGGGCGCCCGGTCGCGCCCCCGGTGGCGGGTTGATCCTGCGCACCACGGACGGCAAGGAATTCATCCCCGTCACCCCGCACGGGATCACCGACGGGTCGTTTTCCACCACCCGCAGCCTGACCTCGTTCAACGGCAAGATGCACTTTGCCCCCACCGGTCAGCGCGACACAAAAGGCAAGGGCGACGGCGGCCAGCAGAACTTTGCCCGCCCCCAGATCTATGCCAGCCCCGCCCCCGAGGACGGCGGCTGGGTGATCGTCAACGAGCCCGCCTTTGGCGACAAGGGCAATCTGGGGATCTTCACCCTCGCCACCGCCAACAACCAGCTCTACGCCGGCACCCTGAACAAGGAAGGCCTGCAGATCTGGGCCACCGACGGCGAGCTGCTGCACAAGCCCGGCAGCCGGCCCGCCAACGACGAAGAGGCCACCTATTACCGCTGGCGCAAGATCTGCGACAAGGGCGCGGGCCGCGGCCCGCTGAACCAGGCCGTCGCCAGCATGACCGAATTCAAGGGCGCGCTCTATGTCGGCACCGGCATTCAGGGTGGCGGCAATGACCGGGTCAACAACGTCGGCCCCGCCGCCGCCGAAGTGCTGCGCGTCAATGCCGACGACAGCGTCGACGTGATCGTCGGCGACCGCGACGACGACGCCCCGGACGGCCGCGAACCCCTGTCCGGCCTGACCTCCGGCTTTGGCCATTTCTTCAACGGCTATATGTGGACCATGACCGAGCATGACGGCTGGCTCTATGTCGGCACCTACGACTGGGCGATCACCCTGCGGTGGGCCAAGCTCAGCCGGATGCCCGACAAGGTGCAGGCCCTGATGAGCCGCGTCGGCCTCGAGCAGGTCGTCGAAGCCGACGGCGGCGCAGATCTGTGGCGCACCGCCGATGGCGAGAACTGGGTGCCGGTCTGCAAGCAGGGCTTCAAGAACCCCTACAACTGGGGCATCCGCAACCTTGTCTCGACCCCGATCGGCCTGTTTGTCGGCACCGCCAACGTCTTTGGCCCCACGGTGGCGATGAAGACCGAGAACGGCTGGGAATACAAAGACAATCCCGACGGCGGTCTCGAGGTCTGGCTGGGTCACTGCGACCCGGAACCCGGCCGTTGACGCCGTGGTGCGACCGATGTGCCCGGAATCCGGTCATGGCGGGCCGCAGTGCGGTGCCCGGCGCATAGATATGTTGCCGCAATGCAGCATGTGGGCTATCACCGGGGCAATATTGACCCTGTGTCAACCCGGCCCTCACCGGTTTGCCATATCAATGCCACTAAACTGATTATTATACGTAAAAATCGTTGAAAAGACAGGACGACAGTCGATGACGGATACCACCTACGAGCCTTATTCCCAAGACCCCGGCTATATTGAGGCCAACACCTCCCTGATCGGGTCCATCGATCTGGAAGGCGTGGAGCGGGTCGCCGATCTGGCCTGCGGCACGGGCCTCTTGTCGGGCCTGCTGATCGACCGCAAGCCGACGCTGACCATTGCCGGAATCGACCTCGATCCGGTGCAGATCGGCATCGCCACCCGGACCTTTCCCGGCCCCACCGTCGACAGCCTCGAGGCTCTCGAGGCCGAGGCCAAGGCCGGCCGTGGTGCTGCGTTCTTCAGCGCGGGCTCTGCGATGGATCTGCCCTTCGAGGACGGCTCGATCGATCTGGTGGTGATCGGCAATGCCATCCACCTGATGCCCGACCGCGATCTGTTCCTGCGCAACGTCGCCCGGGTGCTCCGCCCCGGTGGCCAGCTCGTCTTTAACTCGGTGTTTTATGTTGGCACCTATGTCCCCGGCACAGAGCCCCTGTTCACCGAGTGGATGCGCCAGGCCGTGATGGTATTGACCGAGATCAACGAAGAGCGCAAAGCGCGCGGCGAGAAGCCCCACCCCCGTGTCCGCGGCAAGGGCGACCGCGCCTTCCGCAAGGACTGGCTGTCCGGCGAAGGCTGGGGCGAGGCGATGAAAGCCGCCGGCATCGAGGTCGCCTATATGGCCGACCGTCCGGTGCCGATTTCGGCCGAAGGCCTTGCCTTGGTCGGCGCATATGGCGGCCTCGCCGAGGTCTTGATGAGCGGCTATCCTGTGGAGGTCGCGTCGGAATGCCTGATGCGCGCCGCCCCGATCGCGTTCGAGAATCTGGGCATCGAAGAAGTGCCCCGCAATTGGCTTGAAATGCGCGGCGTGCGCGTCTGAGCCCGACCCTTTGAGCATATGAGACAAGAACAAGGACCAAACCCATGACCGACACAAGCAAAGACGCCCTGCAGGCCACCGTCATCTCCGTTCTCAACGACACCGTCGCCGATTGGGACCTCGACCTCGAAGAGCCGATCGGGGCCGAGACCACCCTGATCGAGGATCTCGCCTTCGAGAGCATCGACATCGTGCAATTCTCGGTCGCCCTCGAACAGGCGCTTGGCCGCAAGGACCTGCCCTTCGAGAAGCTGTTCATTCAGGACGGCAACTATGTGGACGATGTCTCGGTCAACGAGATCACCGAATTCCTCAGCACCGAGATGGCCGCGGCCTGATCGCCCCACGTTCTGCGAGACCGTTTCAAAGGCCCTCTTCGCGCAAGCGGAGGGGGCCTTTTGCGTCTCATCCCCGATCCCGGATCACGCCCCCCAGTGGGCGATGCCGATAGGGCCGCCCTTCGCCGATAGAGCCGCCCATCGCAGTCTGTCGGGCGCGCCTTTCCCTGTCCAAACGCAAAACGGGGGCCTCTTGAGGCCCCCGTTCGATGTCTGTCATCCTATCCCGCCTCAGGGAATCCAGGACCAGACTTCGATCTGGAAGAACCGCCGGATCGAGCGCATATACGCCTCCCAGGCCCGCATCTCGGCGCCGTCGATCTTGGCATAGCCGGTCATGCCCGAGCGCAGGAAGTTGTCCGGGTTGGGGAACACCGCCGTCACCCGCACGACGCTGCCATAGCCTTCGGTATCGGCAGAGGGCGCGATGGACTGCACCTCGCCGTCGATCTCGGTATCGGACTGTCCCCATGCCTTGAGCCGGACCACATCCCCCGGCGCGATCAGCCCGATATCGGATTCCGGGATCGAGATCACCGCGCTGATCACATCCGAATTCTCGATTTCGAGGAACGGATCGCCCGCCCGCATATAGCTGCCGGTCAGCAGTTGCAGGTTGGCCGTCACCACCCGCCCGTCCATCGAGGCCACGATCTGCGACCGCTCGAGTTCGGCCGTCGCGAATTGCAGCTCCAGCGTCAGCCTGTCGATTTCAGCCTGCTGGATCGCGATGTCGGTCTCGCTGGCCTGAGCCAGAACCAGATCGAGGCTGGCGCGGCTGACCTCGAGGCTGGCCAGATCGCCCTGCAGCGTCGAGAGCGCCTTTTCATAGGCGGTCTGGCTGCCGACACCGGATTCCGCCAATGTCCGCGCCCGGTCGGCCTCGGCCTGGCTGAATTCCACGCTCGCCTCTGCGCTTTCAAGCTGGCGCCGCGCGACTTCGATCTCTTCGGGGCTGGCCCCTTCGAGCAGCCGGGTCAGCTCTGCCTCGGCGGCCTGAAGCTGGGTCCGGGTGATCGCCACGGCCTGTTCCTGATCCCACGACGACAGCCGCGCCAGCACCTGCCCACGGCTGACCATATCGCCTTCGCGCACCAGCACGTCGATGATTTCGCCGTCGGTCCGCGCCACCGCCTGTCCGCGTGCCTCGGGCAGGAATTCGACCTGGCCGCCGGCCTCGTAGGCATAGGGCTGGAAGGCAAAGATCAGCAGCCCCAGCCCGATCAGCGCCCAGACCACCTTGGCCTTGCCCGTGGTTCCGGTGTCGGGGGCGACCTCTGCGTCGGTGTCGGTCTTGCCGCCCATCGCCATTTCGCGGAACGCCGCCGGATCGAAGCCGCCGCCCTCTGCGGTGGCCGCTCCGCCGCCCCGCTTGCGCCCGCCGCCGGAGCGCCCGCGCATCGAGGTGACCATGGTCAGCAGATAGAGCGACACCGCCGCCGCCATCCCGAGGAACAGCACGACCCCCAGCCCGCCCAGCTCTGCCTCGAGCATGATCGCCGCGGTGATCCCCAGCACCCCGAGCAGCGCCATCAGCGTCAGCAATATCCCCAGCCCGAGGAAGGCCATGGGAAGCGCGTCCTTCTTCTCCAGTATCGGGGGCAGATCGGCCCCGAGGAACACATGCTTGAACCCGGTCACCGCCTTGCCCAGGATCTTGGGCTCGTTGCACACGACCGCGATCCAGTTCAGACCATCCGCCGGCATCAGCGGGAAGGCCGTGATCAGGAACACCAGAAGCCCGAACTGCGCCGCCACCAGTGACGCCAGCGGCAGCCAGCCGCCATCGTCGCGGGTGATCGCCCAGACCAGGATCCCCAGCCCGAAGATCGCCAGTCGCGACAGCAAGCCGCTGCCATAGGCCCAGAGCTGCCCCTGCCGGTCCATCTCGCGCACACCGGTATTGTCGATGAAAAACCGCGGGATGATGTTCAGCACCAGCTTGATCCCGAACCCGGGCACCCGGCCCCCATGCGCCACGATCGCCACCCCCTGCGCCAGGCGCGAGACGAGGTTGACCACGAACAGCCCGATGATGAACTGGGTGATCGACCCCAGATCGGTGAGGATCCGGCCAAAGTCTTCGCCGATCGCCTCGAGGTTCTTCATCATCGTCATGCCGCCGATGATCACCAGGGGCACGATGGCCCAGAGGATGAATTTCAGCGGATAGCCCAGAATATAGAGCAGCTTGAACAGCCCCTGCGGATCGAACAGGACCAGCTGGGCAGGGCCCTTCTTGCCCTGTGGTTCCGCGGCCATGCCGCCCATGCCGCCCATGCGTCCGCCCATACCGCCGGGCATGCCGCCCATACGGCCGCCGCCACCCATGCCGCCCATGCCGCCACCGCCCATGGCTCCGGCCATGCCGCCCATGCCGGCCATTGCGGCCATGCCGCCACCGCCCATACCACCGGGCCCCATACCACCGGGCATGCCACCGCCGCCCATGCCGCCCATACGGCCGCCCATGCCCCCCATGCCGCCGGGCATGCCACCGGGCATACCGCCGCCGCCCATGCCACCCATGCGACCGCCCATGCCACCAGGCATGCCGCCGCCGCCCATGCCGCCCATACGACCACCCATGCCGCCCATGCCACCGGGCATACCGCCACCCATGCCGCCGGGGGCGCCACCGCCCATACCGCCGCCCATGCCACCGCCGATCCCGCCGGGCAGGTCGTCAAATTCGTCGTCGTCGAAGAAATTCGCCGCGGGCAAGTCCGCCGCATCGGTTTTCGGCCGCCCTGCTATCGCAGGGTCGGACGTGTTCGTCCCGGTCGCGGATGTTCCGGCGGGGGGCAGCACTTCGGCGACCGGGGTTCGGACCGGCTCTGCCTTTGGCGTGCTGCGCTCTGCGGAGGCGTTGCTGGACGCGTTACCCGCGGCCGGAGCCGCGCTGCGATCGGAATTCGCCGCCTGAATCGCGGTCAGGCCGCGCGGGGTTGCGGATGGCGGATCGGCGGGGGGCTGCGTGTCGGAGCCCTCGGAGGTCCCGGCACCTGTCTCTGACGTCTCGCTGCGCGGGATGTCCGCGGCGCGACCGCCGCCGGGCCGGATCGAGGCCACGATAGAGGCCGCGGTCTTGGCCGCCGCCATGCCGGTGCGCGATTTGCCACGGTTCGGCCTGCGGTCGCGGAACCGCGCCACGGTCGAGCGGTCCTCTGCCCCGTCCTCCTCGGAGGGCTCGGGCACGATGGCCCGGGGCATGTCGTCGTCCGGGTCCTCTGTGGGCGTATCCGCGGCGGCGTCCGGCGTGGTCGCCTCGGGTGCATCCGCGGCAGGTGTCCGCGCCTCGGGCTCTGCCGTTTTGGCAGCCGGAGAGATCACGGGCGGCGGGGCCGGTGCGGCGGCCTCGGGCGTCTTCTCTGTCTCGGGGGCTGTCGCGGCCGGTTCGGCCGGTGTTTCAGAGGCCAGGGTCGGCGCAACGGGCTCTGCCGCTGCGGGCGTGTCCGTCCCCGCCGGGGCCGCGGATTTGCCCGCAGCGCTCTCTGGCCGATCGGCTGCCGGTGTCACGGTGGCAGGGCTGCCGGTTTGCGTGCCATCTGGCTCTGCGTTTGCCCCGGGGGTGGTCTCACTGCCGGTCTCGGGAGCTTGCTCGGGCGAAGCGCCCGCGCCGCGCTTGCGGCCGCGGATCCGCTCCAGCGCCTGATCGCGGTGCGAGGCGGCGGGCTCTTCGGGGGTGGCCGGTGCGGCGGGCGACCGCGTGGCGGCATTGGCCCCGGCCGTCCGGGCGGCGATCGCCCCCACCACGGCGCCGGCTGTGGCTCCCTTGGCGGCACTGGCGGCCTGCCCGGTCAGCCGGGTGACCCGGCTGCTGGCCCCGCGCGGCATGATGCCGGGAGTGTTGCCCTCGGCGCCGGGACGATCCCCGGCGGCATTGTCTGTTCTGGCCCGGGCCGCGCCGAGCCGTTCGGTCACCGAGCCTGCGCCCGCAAGGCCAGCCGCACGCGGACCACCGGGCGCGCCGGGCCGGCGCCCCGCCCGACCGGCGGCGCCGCGTCCTTGCGGGCCGGCCTCGGCAGCATCGGTGGCCAGAAGCCCCAAGATCTGCAACCGCCGAAAGAATTCGGCCACGTCGGTCTGTGTCAGCGTTTCCCCGTCCGACGTCAGCTTGGCATGGATGGCCGCCAGATCGGCGGTGCCGTCCGCCGCCTCGCACAGCCGATGCTCGCGACCGTCGAAGGAGAACTGCCGCCCGTTGCGCGGGTCGATGATCCGGATCCGGCCCTCGCCTGCGCCGGGATTGTCATAGACCACGCGCAAGTCGCCGCGCAGCGACGGGCGATCATACGCTGCGGTCGACTTTCCGGATGGTGTTTCGCTCTTGGCCATGTCGTTCTCCACTGCCCGAGGAGGGAAAATCGCCGGTTGTGACGTATCGTCCGACCCACCTCTGCGGGATTGGCTGTGCCTCGCGGCTGTTTTCTATAATCTAAACGCTCGCCGCGCTGTCGCCAAGCAACCATGCAGGGGCGGCACGCTTCTAATGATTCTAGCGTCTTTATGTTGTCTAAATCGCACGAAAATGTGGCTTATAACTAAGCGCTGGCGGCGGAAATGTTAAGGCTGCCCGTCAAAAAGAGTGCAATCTTTTGCGGCCCGGCGACCGGCTGGTTCGGCCAGACCCGACCCCCGGGCGGCGGCCCTGCCCCGCGGCACATTCCCTTGCGTCAATGAGCCGCCGTGCCGCGACCGCCGGACTTCACGAAAAGTTTCGGAAAAACAATGTTGTAATGACGTAACGGCATGTTAGGGATTGCCATGCTCTACCTTGCCGGGGCCTTTTGGCCGCCCTAGTTGGGCAGTAACTCACCGTAAAGACGTGAGGGGGCTGGTCGCTTTTGGCGCGGTGACGTGCCTCTGATGGACGACCCGAGACATACAGGCACAGGAATACGGCATGACACTGGATATTATCGGCGCTGGCTTTGGCCGAACCGGCACGTCCTCTATCGCCAAGGCGCTCGGGATTCTCGGGTATCCGTGCTATCACATGACCGATGTGATGTTTCACCCCGACCACAAGTCGGACGTGGATTTCTGGCTCGATGTCATGAAGGACCCCGACAGCCCGGACCGCGACTGGAACCGGGTGTTTGCCGGCAAGCGTGCGACCCTCGATTTTCCTGCTTGTGCCGCTTGGCGTGGCATGGCCCGCGCCTTTCCCGAGGCAAAGGTTCTGCTCAGCGTCCATGCCAAGGGCCCCGAAGGCTGGTATGACAGCACCATGGGCACGATCTACAAGGGCACCGGCCTGCCGTCGGAATCCGAGTTCGGCGCCAAGATGAACACCATGCTCGACGGGTTGATCTGGAATGGTCTGCTGCAAGGCACGATGGATCACCGCGATCTCGCCATCGCCCGCTACGAGGCCCATATCGCAGAGGTCCGCGCCGAGATCGCCCCGGAGCGGCTGATCGTGTTCCGCGCCGACGAAGGCTGGAACCGGCTCTGTTCCTTTCTGGGCGAACCGATGCCGCAAGCCGCCTTTCCCAACGTCAACAACCGCGCAGAGATGGGCCGCCGGATGAAGCGTCTGGAGAAGATCGCCCGCATGCACGCGGCCTGATCCACCCGCCGCGCCGGCGCCGCTTCTTTGGGGTAAAAATATCCCCGCCGGAGGCACCCCGCCCCCGCCTATTTGAATTCGAAGATGTCCTCCGGTGCCAGCCGGAACGCGAAATCCTCGCGCAGTTCGGTGAGCGCCGCCTCGTCCCCCTTCAGGTGGGCGTTCATGAACAGCACCACCAGAAGCGCGATCACGTCCTTGATCTCGCCGCCGTCGCCATCGTCCTCGCGCCCGCTGAAGGTCGAATGCGAGGCCCCGTCGAGCACCAGCAGATACTGATCCGGGGCGGTGATCGTCTGATAGGGGATCGTCCGGGTGTAGGGGTCGAAATCCTCGTCCCCCATCATCCCGTCGCCGGTGCCCGTGACATGCAGCATCGGGATGTCGATGGCGTCATAGATCCCCTCGAGGCTCTGCCCCGGCGGCACGGTGACGTTCGGGCTGAGCGGCACCGCCGCCTTGATCCGCGGATCCTTGAACCGGGTTCCGAAGAACCCGAAGGCCTGCCCTGCCGCGGCCATGGTGCTGCGCGCACCGTAGGAATGCCCGATCATCCCGATCCGGGTCAGGTCGAGCTGTCCGGCGAGCTTGGTCTTGACGTTCATCCGCTCCAGCTGATCCAGCACGAAGGGCAGATCGGTGAACCGGTCGAGCATGTTGCCCGGCACCTTGATCGCGGCCTGCATCTGGCGCTGGATCTCTTGCTGGGTCTGCGCCCCTTCGAGGATCGTCTTGTCGGTGCCCGGATGCTGGATGAAGAACCCGAAGTAGCCCGCCTTGGCCAGCGCATGCCCCAGATAGGGCGCCGCGTCGCGCGACCCGCCCAGCCCGTGCGAAAAGATCACCACGGGCGCGGGTCCGCTGACCCCTTCGGGCATGAACATCTTGAACGGGATCGCCCGGCCCCGGTCGTGATCGCGAAAGGTGCCCACCACGATCTGGTCCTGCTCGACGCCCCCGAGGCTGCCCGGAGGCGCCATGGTGTTGTCGGGCCCGGTCTTGCGCCGGGGCACATAGGGCTCTTTGGCGGGCCGCCTGCCCCGCCGGGACGCCTGCCCGCCGCCCCCGCCGCCGAACAGCCGCGCCAGAGCCGCGAAGAGGCCCCTGATGAGCCTAAGAACAACCCGCATCAGACACCCCTCCTTTCTGTGATGAGATCAGCCTGCGCCCGATGGCGCGATCAGCCCTTTGCCGCGACGTAGCGGTCGATGACCCCCGCCAGCGTTTCGAGATCGGCAAAGTTTTCCATGCTGAAATCGTCATCCGACAATTGGATGTCGAACCGCGCCTCGACCTTGGTGATGAGATCGACGACGGCGAAACTGTCCAGCTCCAACCCGCCCTCGAAGACCGCCGTCTTGGGCCCGAGTGTCTCTTTGTCGATCTTCAGTTCGGTCGAGATCAATTCGATCAACGCATCCGTTGTGTTCGCCATAGACTGTCCAATTCCATCATTATGTTCCGCCCGCCACCCGGCCCGGTTTCGGGCAAACAGCGACGAGACGATGCAGCAACCTCACCGCAAATGCTGGTTTTTGCCTTCTGTGTCCAGCCCTTGCCGGCCGCCTGTCCAGGATGTGATCGCCCGGGACCGGCCCCGCTGAGCCCCCCGGAGACGGGTTCCGGGGGCGGTCTTTCAGGACGACAGCGCCTCGGCCTGCGCCGTCAGCGCCAGCCGGTCCGCCTTGCCGGAGGCCAGCATGGGCAGGCTCTCGACCACGATCAGCCGGTCGGGCACGGCCCGGGCCTGAAGCTCGGCCCTCGCATGCGCCAGAATGCCCTCGTCGGTATTGGCCCCTGGTTTGGTCAGGGTGCAGAACGCCACCAGCCCGGCCCCGCGCCGCGAGGTGCCGGCCGTCACCACCACCGCCTGATCGACGCCCTCGGCCCGTGTCAGGCAACCCTCGATCTGGCCCATATGCACCAGCAGACCGTCCCGGTTGACCGCGTGGTCCGACCGGCCCAGAACCTCGATCCGGTCGCCGTCGTGCAGCCGGATCAGATCGCCTGTGGGCCAGACCTCGGGCGCCTCGGCGATCATGTCGCCGCTGTCCCAGTCGACATAGCCCAACAGCCCGTATTCGGCCCGGACCCGGAACGGCACCGCCCCCTCGGCGGCGGGATCGGCCTCTTCGTCGGCAAGGTCCAGCGTCATCCCCCGCAGCGGCGGTCCGGCCGTGGCGTGCCGCAGCGCCTGCGGATCACGCGGGCTGCTGGCGGTGATCGCCCCCAGCTCGGTGGCCCCGTAAAGCGCCACCAGCGTGCCGTGCTTTGCCTCGAAGGCCACCGCCTCGTCGGGGAACAGCTTGTCCCCCGCCACGACGATCGCACGGGCCGAGCCGGAGCCCCGCCCCAGCGCCATCACCGAGCGGCATTGGCTGGGCACCATGAAGATCGCGGTGGGATCGAAGCCCCGCTGCGCCTGAAAGAACACCAGCGGGTTGCCCCGCGGCACGAGGTGGATCCGCGACCCCGCCACCAGCGACGGCAGCAGCCCGGCCCCAAGCCCGAACATGTGGTGGATCGGCACCGGGATCATCACCCGGTCGGCGGGCGAAAGCTCCATCCGTTCGGCCACAGCCCGGCCATTTTCGAGCAGCTTGTCGGTGTCGTGCGCCGCCCATTTCGGCCGCCCCGTCGTCCCCGAGGTGCGCAGGTAAATCCGGTCTTCCCCGCGCTGTTTCCTGCCGCCCGGCATCATCACGATCCGCGCAGAGCCCGCCCCTTGGGTGGCATCCGGCGGGATCAGCACCGCTTCGCAGAAGCCCGGCCAATCGGGGTTCGGTTCCGGCCCTTCGTCGGCGGGGCTGAGCGGGATCAGCGCCCCCGAACAGGTTGTCTCCATCACCGCCATCAGCGCCGCGACGGAGCCGATCGACGACGACAGCGGCACGCAGAACCGCGCACCGGCCAGACCGGCCTCGTCGATCATCGCGATCAGGTCGCTGACCAGCCCGGCCACTGTCCCCCGGTCCACTCCGCCCTCGGCAGGAGCGTGAGCCGGGTCCGAGAGCGGCTGCGCATCAGCCCCCTCGAGGATTGTGCGCACCCGCTCCATGCCGATCAGAACGGCACGCTGCGGACCATCCGCAGATAGACCTCGCGGTCGGTGTCCTCGAACGCCCGCCGCCCGTGCAGCGCCCGGCTGTTGTCGAGGATGGCGAAATCGCCGGCGGTCCAGTTAAGATCGACGATCAGCTCGTCCTGCACCCGCTTGACCTCTTCCATCAGCTCATCCGGGATCGGCGAGCCGTCCTCGAGCCAGACGGTGGAGGTGTCGCCCCGGCCCATCTGCATCTGCATGTAGACGGTGAGCAGGTTGTTGATATAGGCGGTGTGCCCGCCCCATTTCGTCGGCAGAACCGCGGACACCAGATACTTGGTCCGCATGGTCTTCTCGGCTTCGTCGAATTCGACGGTGATCCCGTTGCCTTCGGCGAACTTGCAGGCCTCGGCGGAATCCTCGGTCTGGTAGATCTTCTGCCATTCGCCGTCGCGGTAGACCCGCAGGAACATCAGCCGCTTTTCATGCAGCAGATCCTTCCATTTCTGGCCCAGCCGGTTGTAGACCTCGGCGCCGTCGCAGGCCGTGGTCTGGCCGTCGGCATCGGCGGGTTTGACGCAGTAGAACCACAGCGCCTGCGGCCGGCCGTCGATATAGTACATCTCGCCGTGCAGCGGCAGGCCAAAGGTCATCTGGGTCTTGCGCCCGTGGTCGTAGCGGGTCGACAGCAGGGCCTTGCCCTCGCCTTTGCCGCCGCCCACGGATTTGCGCACGTATCCGCCGCCTTTGTAATCCATGTAGTCTTCGCTGATCGTGTCGGTGAAGGAGTCGAAATCCTCGCGGCTGGCACCGAAGCCGGTGAACAGGACGGTGCCGCGCTCCTTGATCAGCGACACCACGGTGTCATGATCGATATCGGCGACGGTCTCGCCCGGATCTGCGGTGACGATGGTGCCGAAATGCGGCTGAAGCGGGCTGGTTTTCATATTCTGTATCCTTATGAGGCTCGGCCCGCGCCGCGGCCATGGCAGGGCGGCGGGCCTGAATGAATCATCGGGAGCCCTTCTGCCGGCACAAAATGGCGCAGAGATGGCCCCCTTTGGAAGAAGACGACTTTTAGAAAGCGACGTCGCGGACCATCCGCAGGAGCACGTTGCGCCGGGTGTCTTCGAACCCGCGCCGCCCGTGCATGGTGCGCGAATTGTCCAGAAGCACGAAATCGCCCGACTGCCATTCCAGCTCGATGATCAGATCGGACTGGATGTCGACGATCTCCTTGATCATCTCGCGCGGCAGCCGCTCGCCATCCTCGAGCCGGATGCTCGACAGCTTCTCGCGGTCGGTGCCTTCCTGCATCACCACGGTCATCGCCGAGTTGATATAGGCGGTGTGACCGCCCCAACGGGTTTTCGGAATGGCCGTCGTCAGGTAGGTGGTGTGCAGCGTGTTGTCGGCATCGACCTCGGTGGTCATGCCGCTGTCGTGACAGAACCCGCGGGCCACCTCGATATCGTCGGTCTGATAGATGTTCTGCCAGATCCCGTCAGGGTAGGAGCGCAGATACATCAGCCGCTTTTCGGCCAGCAGATCCTTCCACTTCTGCGACAGCCGCTTGTAGATCGCGACCCCGTCCCCGATCGTGGTCTGCCCGTCCTTTTCGGCGGGGGTGACGCAGTAGAACCACAGCAAGAGCGGCCGCTTGTCGGTGTAGAACATCTCGGCATGCAGCGGCAGCGGCATGGTCATCGGCTTGATCTTGCCCTTTTCGAGCGTCGTCGAGGTGGAGAGCATGGTCTTGCCGTCCTCTTCGCCGGTGGTCTTGCGGACATAGCCGCCACCTTTGTAGTTCATGTAGTCGGTGCCGAGCTTGTCGGTGATGACGTCGAACTCTTCGGTGGTGGTGTTGAACCCCTGAAACAGGATCGTACCGTGCTTGGTGAGCAGGGATTGCAGCGTTTCGGGCGAAATGTCCGTCGCCTTGTCGCCCGGCTCGGCCGTCAAAATCGCGCCAAAATCGTCTTGCAAGAATGTCGTCTGCATCTGTCGTATCATCCTGTGTAAATGTCTTTTCCGATTCCAGCCTCAAAGCGGCCGCGCGCGGGGCGCACCGTAGAGCTTTGAGACATAGGACGAATCTGAGCGGAAAATAGGCGATTTAGACCGGAGCCGCAAAGGGTTTCTCCCCCACGCCCGGCCTTGGGCCACAGTCGGGCCGCAGCGGGGCCGGAAGCGTAAACGGACGTTGACACCATTCTTCGCGCACATGTTATAAAGCAGGCGATCCCCGCGCCCCCAGCTGATCTTTTTGCGGGAAATTTCGTGTATTAAGGAGACCGCCCGTGAGCGACCACAACGGCAACATTGCCTGTCTGACCCGCAAGAACTGCTGTCAGTTATTCTTCGTCTATGGCGGCGCCCATGGCCGGATGGAGGGCATGGGGCCGATGGCCTTCCTGCAAAAGAGCGGGATCGCGGATCGCAACATCGTCTTCGTGCGCGACCCCAAGGCCAAGTTCTACCACGAGGGCGTCAGCGACGAGCTGCCCGATCTGGATTCCGTGCTCGACTGGCATGCCCAGTATATCGAGGACAATCCGCACATCACCGAAGTCTACACCGTGGGCAACTCCTTTGGCGGATGGGCCTCGATGTTCTTTGGCTACATGCTGGGCGTCGACAAGGTCTGGGCGCTGGCCCCGGCGGGCCCGTGGGGCCGCGACCTGCTGATCGACCTGATGAAGGACGGCAACGGCCACACCGAATACGACGTCTATTACAGCCGCGACGTCGAAGAGGACAAAATCTTCGCCGAAAGCTTCGTGGGCTATCCCAACCTCAGCCTCACCCATATCGACGAGCACGGGCACATGATGATCACCGGCCTGATCAACACCGGGCAATTGCCCACGATGTTCCCGCCCTTCAAGGCCGCCGAAGGGGCCTGAACATTCGCAGCCGGCCCTGCCCGGCCTGCCACGAGACATGACAAAGGGGGCGACCACGGTCCGCCCCCTTCATCTTGGCCGATAAACTCATCCCCGGCCCGTTTCGCCGCCCACCGCGGACAAGGGCGCGGCAGCGATCACAGAGCCTAGAGCCCGTAATCGCGGAAGAACTGCACCATCGTGGCGGTGGCGCTGATGTCCTGGCTGGTGGGGCCGCTGATCCGGCGGCTGGTGCCCGACCCCGGCCAAGCATGACCGCCGCCGTTGACCCGGAACAGGTAGGTCCGGTTCGCGCCACAGCTGTAGCTGATCTGGGTGACGGTGGTGCCGTCGTTGCTGGCGTCGCGCAGCTCGCTGCTGCTGGCGCCGCCACAGCCGTTCCGCGCGGCCCAGAAGGCGATCGTATCGGGTGCGGAGACCACCGGATCGGAGGCGCCTTCCGGGGCGCTGTTGCGCGCGATCGCCAAGGTCGCCTGGCCACCGTTATAGACCATCAGCGGATCGGCGGTGCCGCTGAACATCATGATCGGCGTGCCCTGGCTGGGCGCACAGCCGGCGCGCACGTCTTCGGTCAGATGCGCCGCGACCGGCGCGATCGCCCGCAGCACCCCCGGTGCCTGGCAGGCCATCCCGTGCAGCATCACCCCGCCCGAGGAAATCCCGGTGCCGAACACCCGGCCCGGATCGACATTGTAGCGTTGTTCGAGCGTGTCGATCATCGCCCGGACGAAGGCCACGTCGTCAGGCCCGCCCGCCGCAACGCCGGAGCCGCTGACCCAGCGCGACCCCTCGGCCGCCGCCTGTGGATAGACCGCAAGGAACCCGCCCTGATCGGAGGCCACATTCATGCCGCTGGTTTCCATGATCCCCTCGGCGGTGCCGCGCCCGCCGTGGAACACCAGAACCGCGCCGGGCCGGGGTGCCACATTCGCAGGCACATGCACAAGAAACTGCCGGTTTATCCCGCCGACGGTGATCGTCACCGACTCGGCCCCCGACACATTGCTCCCACCGGCCGCCCGCGCGGCCTGCCGTTCGGCGGCCCGGGCCTGGATCCGTTCGCGCAGGGTCTGGGCCTGCGCCGCATCGGGGATGCTCGTCGCGATCAGACCGAGGGCCAGGAGCACCACGGCACAGGATCGAATTTTGGTCATCTTAAACAACATCAATGCCTCATGAGGTTTGGGCGTCTGTTCGACAGCAGCGGGGCGCTTTTTCCAAGTCTACGCTCAACTCTACGCTCTTGGGCGCAAGTATCCGGCCTCTGCCCCGGCTTGGCAAACAGTTTCCGGGCCAAATCGGCAATGGGGCAAAGTCCCGCCGCTGCGGTCCGGCCCCCGCTCGGGCCCTGCTCGGGCCCCGCTCAGGCCGGCGCGGACCGGCCACGCGGATCGCAGCGAACGGGCGGGCCCCGCCCAGACCCGATCGGCCGGGTCCGTCAGACCTCGCGGGCGCGGGGATGTTCGAGCAATTCGGGCAGGAATATCTCCGTCACCAGAAGCGGTTCGTCGAACAGCCAGAACAAGGTCCGCCGCGCCCAGTATTCGGACTGCGCCGCGGCCCCGCTATGGCGGCTGCGCACCAGATCGAACAGCGCATCCCCCTCGGTCAGCCGGGCGAATTCGCGCGCCGTATAGGGGCAGGGCTTCGGGCCGGCAAAGAGCAGCGATCCCAACGCCTTGTTCCCCAGTTTGACGATCGTCGGATGGGCCTGAAGCTTTTGCGATGTCACCGCCGTGCGCGCCACCAGAAGCGGCAGCCCCTCTGCCGACAGGCAGACCTCGCGGACCACCGTGGGCCCGTCCGACAGCTCGAGCAGCCCCGCCTCGTCGGGGCGCAGTTGTGCCTCGGTCTGGCGCAGCACCTCGACATCGATCGGGCTGTCCGCCACCAGCCCGATCCGGGCCGTCATCGAGGAGGTCAGCGCAACCCAGTCCCGCACGAGGACAGGCAGATCGGAATACAGGTCGGGGGTGTATGGGGTCCAAAGGGTCGTCATGAAAAATCCAACTTGAAAGGCGTAATCAGAAGCATAGCGAAAAGTCGTGTCTAAAATTTGTCGGTTCGACCGGTTCCGGCCCAACGAAACGCTTGGGAACGATGCACCAATAGCAGGCCCGCGCCTACTGGCAATGCAGCGAATTGTTCGATTCGGAGCGCCTAATCCGCCCCACTGCTCAAGATTAGACCAAACCTCGCGGCGACCGCCATAGCCGGTCTGGCCATCCGCCCGACCTCTTGCCCACCATCTAGCCAACACACGGCCGCATCAGCCAATTTTCCAATTCGCCCCAGAACAAGGCTGGTGCTGTGGACCAACCAGTTGTAGGCTTTGGCGAGATCTTTTTATATTTCAACCTGACCAAAATTTGATGCGCGGAGTATCCACATGCTAGCACCGAAAAACGCCACTCAAGCTCGGCCCGAACGGCTCGAGGATGTCCGAGCGGGTTTCTCCATTCTCAAGGACGGTGACATTGAAGGCGCCCGCGAGATCTTCACGGCCCTGCTTGAGGAAGACCCCACCCTTGCCCCGGCCCAGCTTGGCCTTGGTCGCGTATTTCTGACCGCGAACGAACCCAACCGGGCGCTGGAGCATTTCCAGGAGGCCCTGAACCTGCAGCCCGAAATGGCCCAGGCCAAGTTCCTGAGCGCCGAGGCCTACACCCAGCTGGGCGATATCGACATGGCCGTCGAGAACTACGACGCGGCATTGGCGCTCGATCCCACGATGGGCATCAGTGCCGCCCGCAAGGCCAAGGTCCTGATGCAGGCCAACCGCACCGGCGACGCGCAGGAATCGCTCGCCGCCGCGACCCGCCACAGCCCCCAGGACGCCACCTTGCGGATGTCTCTGGCCGGCTCGCTCGCCCAGTCGGGCAAGACCGACGAGGCCATCGCCGAGTATCGCCGCGCCATCGAGCTGCAGCCCGATGCGTGGTATGGCTATTTCGGCCTTGGCACCACGCTGCTGCGCGCCAAGAAATTCACCGAAGCCAGCGAAACCCTGACCAAGGCCGCCCGTCTGGCCCCGGACAATGCCAACGTGTTTCAGGCCCTCGGTGCTGCGATGACCGGTCTGGAAGAGCATTCCAAGGCCGCCCGCGCCTATGACGACGCGCTCCGCCTCGATCCGGGCAACATGCGCGCCACGCTGGGCGCCGCCACCGCCCGCAGCGCCAATGGTCAGCACCGCGAGGCGCTCGAGGTTCTGCGCGGCGTCGGCCGCAAGGGCAACCGCATCCCGCCCGTGCAGAAGGCGCTCGGCGACATCTACTTTGCGATGGATCGCTTTACCGATGCGGTCGATACCTATCGGGCGATGATCCTGAATTCCAAGCAGATGGGCGAGAACAATCCAGAGCTGGTCGATCTGGCCAATGGCGGTGGCGACGAGCCCCCCGAGGTCTTTGCCCTCACCCTGAAAGAGGCCATCGAAAAGCAGACCGAGGAGATGACCAAGCAGTTCCGCAACAACCCCGAGCAAATCCGCGAGCGCCTGATGAGCCGCCGCCAGCGCCCCGGCGGTGGTATGATGGGTGGCGGCATGGGCGGCGGCCGGATGGGCGGCGGGCGCGGCGGCATGGGTCGCATGTAACGACGAAGGCAGTACCGCCCTGCGAGGAATTTCACCGCAGGGCGCCCCCACCTGGCACAGGGCATCCCGTATATTCCAGGCCCTTTGCACGCAGCAAACATAAAGTCGGCAGCCCTTGAGCGAGGGAGCAACTGACCGAGAGACAAGGAGATTGATCATGGCCGATTCCGAACAAGAGAAACGTCGCGAGGCGCTGAAGAAATTGCGCAGCGCCCGCGAAACCCCGGACACGTTGCACGGCACGGGCGGTGGCCGGGGCGGGCTGGGCCTGTCCGGTGCGGCCGGTGGACAAGGCGGCGGCGGTCTGCGCGCCCGGCTTGGTCAGGGCGGCGGCCCCGGTGGCGGTATGGGCGGCGGACAGGGCGGTGGCCTGCGTGCCCGGCTCGGTCAGGGCGGCGGCATGGGCGGTGGCCCCGGTGGCGGCATGGGCGGCGGACAGGGCGGAGGCGGTCTGCGCGCCCGGCTCGGTCAGGGCGGCGGTGCCGGCGGACCCGGCGGCGGTCTTGGTGGCGGCATGGGTGGCGGCGCCGGTGGACCCGGTGGCGGTCTGCGCGCCCGGCTCGGCCAGGGCGGCGGTGCCGGTGGACCCGGCGGCCCCGGTGGCGGATTGCGCGCCCGGCTCGGTCAGGGTGGCGGTGCCGGTGGACCCGGCGGCGGTCTTGGCGGTGGTCTTGGCGGCCGGATGGGTGGCGGTCAGGGCGGCGGCGGTCTGCGCGCCCGGCTCGGTCAGGGCGCAGCCGGCGCGGCGGGTGCCGCGGCTGGCGGCTTTGCCGGCGCGGGGCTCGGTGGCGGCCTGGGCGGCGGCGCCGCGGCAGGCGGCCCTCCCGGTCCGAACGCCGATCCGGCCGCGCAACGGGCATTCCTTGTCGAGCGGATCGAGGCCCTGCAATCGCGGCTGGCCGAGATGGACAAGGCGGCCGATGGCTCCGGCGGCACGGTCGAGGATGCCGACGTGATCGACGACAATCCCCCGGCGGCCAAGAAGGACTGATCCCCTTCGCCGCCTGCACTGGCCGAAACGACAAAAGGCTCTGGCAACCGCCAGAGCCTTTTTCAGTTCCCGGCCGCCCCGGACCCGACCTGATCGGTGCTCCTTGGCCGAGCGCCATTTGCGGATGTCCTGCCTAGTCGGCCAGCAACACGGCGAATCCTTCGGTCATATCCCCGTCGATCAGGGCCATCTGATCCTGATCGGTTACCTGTTTGACGATCGCCGCCGCGGCGTTGGAGGTGCCCAGATAGAGCCCCACCGGCGTCGCACACAGGCTGCTGATCCCGGCGGCCGCGGGATTGCCGTTGCCCCCCGTCAGCACACAGGTCCAGTCTTCGCCATCGGCGCTGGCCCAAAGCTGATAGCCGCCCTGCATCGGTTCGGACCGGTCGCTGCCCGCCCAGTCGAGCGCCCGCCAGTTGTAGGTGCCGACGAAGAGGTGATCGCCATAGACCGCGAGGCTGTCCATCCGGCTGTTGTGCCCCGCCCCGAACCCCGGCCCCTTGGCCGAGAGCGGCACCTTGAACCCATCGGGGGTGAACCGCGGCTCGCCTGTCACCAGATCCCATGTGCCGTCGGCATTGACCCGGATCACTTCCGCCGCACAGGGGCCGACGTCGTTCTCCACGTCATAGCCCAGCCCGGAGATCCCCGTGCCCACATAGAGCGCATCCCCGAAGGCGCAGATCCGGACCGGCGTCAGATTGTGATTGAACCGCCAGGCGCCGTGTTCCAGCACCTGTTCCCAGGCCTCATCGGCCGCTTCGGTCCCGAGCGCCGCCTCGGCAATGCGCCAGAGCGCAAAGCCCGCAAGCGGATTGCCCACCCCGGCATAGAGATAGCCATGCGCCGCACAGAGCGCCGACACCCCAGCCGCCCCCGGCACCGCGAAAGCCGCCGGCGCAATCCGGGTCCAATCGCCCAGATCGGGATCGTCGGAGGCATAGATCACCGGAGCCGGCGCGGTTTCGGCGCTGGCCCGGTGCTCGGTCAATGTGCCCATCGGGGCGACATAGAGCCGATCTCCCAGCACCGCCATGGCGCCAAAGGACATCTGGGTGGCGTCGTCGATCCCCGGCAAGCTGATCACCTCGAAGCGCTGCCCGTCGTCGCTGCGCAGGATCAGCCCGCCGCCAAGCGAGGCCGTCCCGGCATAGAGACATGGGGCGTAGTCGGATTTGCCCTCGAACACCTGCATCGCGCAGATCCCGAAATCCTGCCCCATCTCGGATTCGCTGGATTTCTGCACCACCCGCCGCCGCCCCGATTTGTCGGGGTTGAGCCGGGCGGCCTGCGCCTGCTGCCGCCCGCTGAGTGCCGCGACCGGGCTTTCGAACACCGTCTCCCATGTGTCGCGCTCCGGGTCGTGGGCCAGAATGCGCGCCCGGTCCCCGGCGCCGCGCGGCGCGGGCGTGGCGGTGCCGACATAGAGCCTGTTTTCGAACCACGCCATCGACCGGGCCTGCATGGCACCGGGATAGCCGATCCCCGCCTCGCCCAGAGTGCGGAACCGATCCGCGCTGAGCGGCGCGGCAGGGGCGGGCTTTGACGCTGGTTTCGGGGCCTGTTTAGGGGCCGCTTTCTGGGCGGGCTTTACCGGGGTCTTTGCGGCGGGCTTTTGCGCGGCTGGTTTTGGCGGGCTCTTCTTGGAGGCTGCGGGCTTAGTGGCCTGCGCCTTGGCGGTCCCGGCCTTGGAGGCCGCGGGTTTGGCGGCGGGCTTTGCCTTGGCGCCCGCACCTTTCGACGGCTTTTTCGCCGCCGGCTTCGCGGCCGGTTTCGCAGCTGGGGCCGGGGCCTTGGGGGCCGGCGCTTTGCCGGCATCCGCGGCAGCGGAGGCGCTGTCCGGCTTGGTCGTCTTCTTATCGGTCATCGGTTCGCCTTCACGCATATCCAAACTGGCGCGCCATGCGCTTGACGGCGGGCATGAACTCATGCCCTTTCTTCCATTCGATCTCGCCGTCCAGCGGCGGTTCCTTGATCCGGGCCAGACGTTCGAAATCGAGTGTCGGGCTGGTCAGGAAGTTCGGGTCGTTGCCAGCGGGCGCCGAGGGTGGCCCCATGCAGGCGAAGGGCGACGTCTCGGGATGCTGCATCGCCTCGATGGCCGCATCGCTGCTGTCGATATCGAGCCATTCGCAGATCTGGCGCAGATAGAAGGTCGGATCCCGCAGCAGCATCTCGCCCTTGATGCGCATATACTGCCCCACCGGGATCTCCTGGGCGAATTCGAGAATGTTCGACTGCAGCCGCAGCCAGATCTTTTCGGGATCGTTGGCCCCCTCGCCGCCGGTGGTGTCGCGGATCAGGTCCTTGACCGATTTGCCCTGGGTCCGGGGATGCCGGGTCAGGTGCAGGAAGTTGGCCTCGGGAAACATCTTGAGCAGCCGCTGCATGTTGTCGGTGAACATGGTGTTGCGCGGGCTTTTCTCGACCATCATCCGATCGCCGATCTGTTTCTGGATGTGCTGAAACACCTTGGCCCCGGTCCAGTGCGGCCGCCGCAGCACCCATTGCCGGGCGCGCACGACGGCCTCTTCGGTCTGCTCGCCTTCATGGATTTCGGCCAAGAGCCGAAGCAGGCCGGCGGTGCCGAAATTGGCCGCGCCGGGGACCGAGTCCCACATATCGCCCAGCGTCTCGCCGTGGCTGAGGTTGACCTCGGGCAGGCCGTAGGTTTGGGGATGCTGACCCAGCATACCGCCCACGACAGAGGTATAAGATCGCGGGGGCGCAATGATGAAAAGAGGAGGTCTCACGCCGCTATCCTGAATAAGAGGGTCGATATCAATATCCGCCCCATCTACCTATCGGCACACCCCTTCCAAGGCAACCTTGGGCTGGCTCTGCCTGCCCTGTCTTCGGGGCCCGCCCGCGCCCCGGAAGCCCCGGTTCTGCAAAGCTCTGAACCGGCCCGGTTTCTGCCGCCCCAGCCTTGTTTGTGCAAGGTGGCCCCCATATGGTGGCGACGACCGCCGGCCCGGATTTCAACGGGCGCTGACCAAGGCCCGAATTGACAGTATGAACACAGACGATTTTCCGCCTCCGGTCATCATTCTGGCCGCTCCCGGCCTGCCCAGCCAGACGCTGGCCGCAGCCCTCGGCCAGGGCCCTGCCGCCTATGACCTGCCGGAGCTGAACCTCGAACAGATGGTCACCATCGACGTGTTCCAGCGCGAGATGATCGGCATCCGCTCCACCCAGGTGCATGGGCTGCTGCGCGCCATTGCCCAGCTTTATGCCGGCGAGCAGACCCAGCTCTCCGTCGAGATGGCCGGCCGCTGGATGACCCGCCGCGCCTATCTGTCGACCGGGGCCGTGGCACAGGAACTGGCCGCCAAGATCGCCCCCCGCCGCATGGTGATCCCGGTCACGGCCACGGTGTTCGACAAGGCCAGCCTGCGCCGCCTGCGTGCCAATTTCCCGGATGCCACCTATCTGCATCTGCATCTGCACCCGCATCAATACGGCCGTCTGCTGTGGAGCACGACCAACGGTCAGGTGGCGATCCAGCTGTCCGGCTCGTTCGACGAAAGCACCGATCCGCCGACCCCCGATCCGCAAGAGCTCTGGCTGATGGCCGAGACCGCGATCACCGAGTTTCTGGCGGATCTGGACGAGGATCAGCAGGTGATCGACGTGAAGGCCGCCGAACTGGCCAGCGACCCGCGGCCGCTTCTGGCCCGGCTCGCCCGCGCTCTGGGCCTGCCTGCCACCGGGGTCGCCCAGAAGGCGATGATGTCCCCGGAACGCTCGCCCTTTGCCGGCCCCGGCCCGATGGGCGCACATGTGGCCGGCACCATCCAGAGCTTTGCCGATCTGGCCGCCGCCATGCCCGATCCCGAGACCGCCCAATTGGACGGACCGCTGCCGTGGCGCACGGATGGGGTCGGATTTCGGGAGCCGGTCCGCGCCCATGCCGAGAAGCTGGGATATGCCCCGCCAAAGCCGGAGCCAAAGCCGGACGACCCGCAACCACAGGCCGATGACGGCCCGGACGCTGCCGCACCGCCGGCCTAAGACCGCAGACAGCCGCTATTCGGCGGCTTCTTGCACCTGATCTTGCGTGGATATGGTCTTGTCGAGACTGTCGCGCTCTTCGATCAACAAAGAGATCAGCGATTCCAGCACCCGGATCCGGTAGTCCAGATCGTTCTTGCGCTCTTCGATCACTTCGGGCGGATCGGAGACCACCATGGGCTGATCGCGCAGGTCAAAGAACATCGGGCTGTTCAGGAACTGCTGAACATGGCGCAACCGGCCTTGCCGTTCGCTCTGCTCGGCAAGCATTTCCTTGAATTCGTCAAAAGGATCGACCGCGGGTGCGGGCTTCTTCTCTTTTGCTGCGTCCTCGGACATTTTTGCCCCTTCTTCTGCTCTGATCTTGCAAGTAGTGCTTCAAAAGCGTTGCGACAAGGCTAACGCCTTCATCCCTTTCCCCTATGCGCCAAACACCGCCAATGCCAAGACCGCGTCGCCCTGCTGCGCCAAAGACACGGCGATGCTCCGACCGTCCGGCGTCTGCACCTGGGCACTGCCCGCCCCGATCCGGGTGAGCACGAAGGATTTGGGCCGTCCTGTCAGCCCGCTGCCCAGCGTCTTGGCCGCCGCTTCCTTGGCGCACCATCCGATGAGCGGATCGGTCCCGTTCATCAACACCAGCTCCTCGGCCCCGAAGCCGCCATCGGCCAACAGCGCCGGATCGGTGCGCCCACTGAATTCCATGTCGATCCCTGCCGCCCGGCCGGGCGGGGAGGCCACGGCCACGGCCGTGCCCTGGGCATGGCTGAGCGATATTTCCGGCATCGTCATGCCAAGGGCGCTGCCGTCGACGAAGGGCTTGCCGCCTTCGGCGACGGCGATCTCGATGTCGGCGGGCAGGAGCAACGGCCCGCCCTGTCCCGCGATCCAGGCCCGCGCCGCCTCCTTGAGTGCGATCCGCCCGACGATCCAATCACGCCGCCGCTTGCCGGTGGCCGGCATCGCCGCCCACTGTTCCCGCTCGGCCGCCGACAGGATCGTGGTGGCCAGCACCCGCATCCAGATGCCGCCCGCGTCCTCCAAGAAGCCATGCGGGAAGGCGGGCACCTGCCAGACAGTGACATCCGGCCCGGTGTCAAACACGGTCAGCGGCGCGCCGTACCACGCGTCGCGCGGCCGGAACCGCGCCTCGTAGAAGGCATGCGGCACCCGGAAGAACCGGTCGCGCCACCCCGACGCCCGCATCAAGAGCGTGCCGTCGGGCAGATGGGCCTCGAAATCGCCCTGCAGGAACCGCGCCTCGGCGGGCCCCGGAGTGGGCGCGTCATGGGCATCGCGGAACTGGATGCGCCCCGAGATGGTCGCCCCGGCAGTCGCCTCGGCCCGCGCCTCGCCAAGATCGATCCGGTCGATCGACGACGGGAAGGAGCTGAAATCCGTCCCCGCCCCCTGAGCGATCCAGAAGGCGGTGACGTGCCCAAGCTGGTCGAGCAGGGCCGGGTTCAGCAGCAGCCCTTCGGGAGCCTCGCCATGGCCGAAGAAATCGTCGAGCGGCATGTCGGTGAGGGTGGCGTCGAGGCCGCCCTCGTCGAACTGCGTCAGGCTGGCGACCCCCTGGAACAGCGGTCCGTGGAACATGCCCGTCGAATAGAGCTGATCGTCCCGCCAGACCGGGGCCCGGGGGGTTGCCAGCGGCGGCAGGTCGGGCAGATCGGGGCCGGGCTCGATCACCGCCTCGGCCTCGAAGAGCAGGGCCTCACCCCGCAGGAGCTGCACCGCGACGCGGGTATCCTCGCCGGGGATGATCCGCGCCGTCGTCGTCAGCGTGGCGGGGCCTGCGTCGAAGGCCACCCAATCGCGGGCGGCGACGTTTTCGAGACGCGCGGCCAGTTGCCCGGTCAGCACGGCCGCCGCCTCGACCACCATCTCCATCGAGACGGCCAGCGGCAGCACCGGCAGCGCCTGAAGCGTGCCGTCTGTGTCGGAGACCTCATCGGCATAGAGCACGTGCTGGGCGATGAACGGATCGGTGAGCGGGTCGAAATCGCTCTCGGCGGTCAGGCCCTCGTCGCTGACGGTGACCCGGTGCAGAAGCGGCGGCTGCCACTCGGCCGGATCTGTCATCGGGGTGCCTCCCATCACGGCCTCCATCACGGTGCCTTGCATGTCGAGGAACTGCTGCATGACCCCGAAGTAGCCGCCCATCTCGCCGGTCAGGCTGGCCGGCTCCGTGGCGCTGACCTCGACGGTCTGCGGCCGTGGCGCGGCGGTGGACCCTCCGGGGGCCGTATTTGGGGCCAAAAGAAGCGGGGCCGTCGGGGCGCCGACCGGCTGTGCCGCAGGCCCTTGTCCGAGGGACGCCATCAGGTCGGCCGAGATCTCGGAGGCGATCTCTTGCGGCAGCCGCACATAGGCCAGCGTGTTGGTGATCGGCCGCTTGCGGTCGCGTGGCTGTTCTGCCGCCAGATCCACGCCGGCAAGGCCGCGCCCGTCGAACAGCGCGTTTGCGTTAAAATCCCGGCCGGCGACCCAGAGCCGCCCGAGGCTTTGCAGCAGGTGCGCCAGCCCGCCGCGACGGCGGCTGTCGAGCGGCAACGCCTGGGCGTCGCGCCCCTTGAGCGCGTCTTCGACGAAGCCGGTGAGATTGGCCGAGGGGCCGACTTCGAGGAAGAGTTTCACCCCGTCGTCATGCAGCGCCTCGACGGTTTCGGTGAACCGCACGCGCGACGCCCACTGATACGCCGCCAGCGCCCGGATCTCGGTGGCGTCGGCAGGCATAGGCTGCACCGTGGCGCAGGACCAGATCGGCAGGGTCGGAGGCCGGAAATCCATGCCTGCGTAGACACCCGCCACCTTTTCGGCGACATCCGCAAACAGCGGCGTGTGATAGGGCCTGTCGAAGGGCAGGAACGAGCACATGCCGCCCTTTGGCCGCAACGTCTCGACCACCTCTTCCATCTTGGCCCGGGGTCCGTAGAGCACCGCCTGATGCTGGCAGTTGTCGAGGGCCAGATGCACCTCCGGGTCGGCCTCGGTCAGCGAGAGGATGTCGTCACGCGCCACCCCGCCGACAGTGAGCAGCGCACCGCCTTCGATGCCGCCCGCCTCTTCGATGGCCTGGTAGAGATCGTTCAGGCTGCGGATCCGGGTGGCGAAATCGTCGCGGTCCTCGGGCCCCATGCCGCCAAAGACGCCGGCCGCGGCCAGCGCCGAATGCTCGCCCGAGGAATGGCCCACCACCACGTCGGGGCTGATCCCCAGACGGGTGAGCACGGCCATCAGCGCCTGGGCTGCGATGAACATGCTCTCGGAGCCGAGTTCGAGCCCGAAGAGCCGCTCGTTCAGTGTCTTGGCCAAGCCGGCGTCCAGCGTGGTGGGCGGTGGGAAGACGCTCGCCGAGGGCGGCATATCCCGGTCGGGGAACAGCCCGTCCCAGAAATCGAACCAGCCCCGCGCCTCGGGGAAGGCGGTCAGGATTTCAGCCAGCATCCCCTGATATTGCGCCCCTTCGCCGGGGAAGATGAACGCCAGCTTGCCGCCCATCGGGGCTGCGGCCGCCACCACGCCGGAGCGCAGCCGGAAGGTCGGTTTGTCGCCCTCAAGCCGGGTGGCGGCCTTGCCGAGCTTTTCGATCAGATCGTCGCGGCTGGAGGCTGTCAGAGCCAGACGCGCGGGGCCTGTGCCTGCATTCGCGACGGCCCATTGCGCAATCGCGGCCAAGGGCGCGCGGTCGTGCCGTTCGGCATGAGCCGCCAGCGTCCGCGCCTTGACGGCGAGATCGGCGGGACTGTCTGCCGAGAGCAGGAACAGCTCCTCGGCCCAGTGCATCGGCGTGGGCTCGTCCGCCGCGGCGGGCGCCTCTTCGAGGATCGCGTGGGCGTTGATCCCGCCAAAGCCAAAGGCATTGACCGCCGCACGGCGCAGCACCCCGGGAGCCGCAATCCAGGGCCGCGTTTCGGTGTTCACGTAAAGCCCGGTTTCGTCCACCGGCAGCCCGGTGCGGATCTTGTCCGACAGCGTCGGCGGCAGCGTCTTGTGATAGAGCGCCAGCGAGGCCTTGATCAGGCCCGCCGCCCCTGCCGCCGGGATGCAATGCCCGATCATCGATTTGACCGAGCCGATGGCGGTGACGGGCAGGCCGTTCTCGGCCCGCGCCCCGAACATGCCCTTGAGCGCGCCGACCTCGGTCTTGTCACCCAGCGGGATGCCGGTGCCGTGGCATTCGATCAGGCCGGGGATATCGGGCTGCGCCGGGTCTTGGCCCGCGTCGAGCATCGCCCGTTCGATGGCCAGCATCTCGCCTTCCATCCGGGGCGCCAGAATGCCCGAGCCCTTGCCGTCGGACGACTGCCCGAGCCCCTTGAGCACCGCATAGATCCGGTCGCCCGCATCGAGCGCGTCTTCGACCCGTTTGAGTGCCAGAACGCCCAGACCCTCGCCCATCAGGGTGCCGTCACCCCCCTCGGAAAAGGGTCTGACCTGCCCCGAACCCGCCAGAGCGCCGAGCTGGTTGAACACCATATAGACCTCGGCCGAGATCGAGGCATTGACCCCGCCGGCGAGCATCATGTCGGACCGCCCGGCCCGCAGTTCGATCATCGCCGCCTGCACCGCCAGATGCGCCGAGGAACAGGCCGCGTCGATGATGTAGTTCGGCCCGCGCAGGTCCAGCCGGTTGGCGATCCGCCCGGTCATCACGTTGGGCACGAGGCCGGGGGCCATATCGGCGGTGAAGGGCGGAAGCTGGTCGGCCATGGCCGCCCGGATCCGGTCGAACACCGCAGGGTCCACGCCGGGCAGAAGCTGCGCCAGAAGCTCGCGGGTCTGATCCAGCACGACCCCGTGCTGCACCATCGCCGCATTGCCCCGGTGCAGGTAGCTGGAATGCCCCAGAACCACGCCGGTCCGGGCGTGATCGGCGCTCAGCGCACCGGCATCCTCGAGCGCGGCGCGCGCGATCCGCAGGGCCAGGAAGTGATCCGGCTCGGACCCGTCGACCGAGGACGGCATCACCCCGAGCTGGGCGATATCGGCGGCGTAGGCCTCGCCCAGATAGCCGCCGCGCACGGTGGGGATCAGCGTCCCGTCGATGCCGTTCAGATACCGCTCCGCCCCCCATGAGGGCAGCGGGTCGGTGATGAATTCGAGCTTTTGGCAGATATTGGCAAAGAACCGTTGCGGCGTATCCGCCCCCGGAAACAGACAGGCCATGCCAACGATGGCGATATCGCCACGTTCGGTGGCACGCGGGCTCCGGGCAGCATTGGGAGTGAGGGTCATTCGGCCGCCTGATCGCTGGCTGTGTGGGTAACGTCGGAGAGGATCTCTCCCTCCCAGCCGGAGAACCGCTTGAGCCCGGCGTCGGAGGTGCTTTCCAGCCCTTCGATCAGCAACAGCGGCGTGCCGTCCTCATCGGCGATGGCCACATCGGCCAGCACCTGCGGCGCGGTCACGTCATCGCGCAGGCGCAAGACCATGTAGCGCGCCGCCCCGGTGCCAAGCCGGGTGAGCCGCCCGATCGCATTGGGCAGAGCCGGTTCGCCGCGGACCTCGTTGGACCAGACCCACGCCAGTTGCGCCGCCGCATCCAGAAGACCGGGATCAAAGAGCCAGCCGTCCGTGGCGCCGAAGTCCCCTGCCCGGCTGGGCCCGACCTCGGCCAGAACGCCGCGCGCATCGAGGCCGGCCAGCGATTTGACCACCTGATAGACCGGGCCGTGGAACAGAGTCTTGCGATAGGCCTCATGGGCGCTGACCGGCGAGGCGGCGGTGCGCAGGCTGAGGATATCGTTGGCCAGTTCGAGCGCCGCCTCATCCGGCTCATACGCCACGTTGATCGGCGCCATGACCGCAGAGGCACGGTAATGCGCCCGCGCGATCCGGCCGCCCCCGTTCTTGTTCGGAACGCCGCGCAGTTCGACCCGGGCGGCAAAGCCGGCGGCGTCGCCATGTTCGGCCCCGGTGCCGACGATGTCGATCTCGCGGGGGGCGTCGGCTTCGAGCTTGAGCCCGGACAGGAGCCGCAGATCGGACAGCGCCACGACCTGCCAGTCGGGCCAGATCTCGGCGGCGGCCTCGGCGGCGATTTCGGCGGCAACGGCGAGCGGCAGCACGGCCGTGCCGCCGATCCGGTGTTCGCCGATCCACGGATCGGTCGCCAGATCGACGCTGCGCCGGATTGCGGTGCCGCCCCGGTCCGCCGGGGTCTGCGTGGCGTCGAGGATCAACGGGTATCGGCCCGGTGTTGCAGAGGCCGGAGCCTCGGCGGTTGCCGCGGCGGTCTCGGTCACCAGTTGCGGCGCCTGAGCGGCCGCAGCCGGCGTCTCGCCTGCGGGCTCTTCGGCGCGGTCGGTCTCGTGGCGCTCCCACGGGCCCGCCCCGAAGACCACTTCGGTCACATCTGCCGGGCCCTGGGTCAGCTCCTGGAAGAACGCCAGAGCACCGCCGTCAGGCTCGACGAGGGTCACGCCCTGCGCCTCGAATTTCTGGCGCACCCCGTCAGAGACCATCCCCGCCCCGTGCCGGGTGCCCGCCCACGGGCCCCAGTTGGCGGCCATGCAGCGGGTCGCCGGCCAGCGCGCCGACAGTTGCGAGGCGATCCGGTTCAGCACTTCGTTGGCGGTGGCGTAATCGGTCTGGCCCGAATTGCCATAGCGACCCGCGACCGAGGCAAAGAGGGTGAAGAATTTCGGCGGCGTGCCGTCCAGCGCCGAGGCCAGCGCGAGGGCGCCGATCAGCTTGGGTTCGATCACCCGATCCCAGCTGTCGGGTGTCTTGTCGGTGATCTTCTTGTCCTCGATCACGCCGGCACCGTGGATGACGCCGTGGACCGGGCCGAGCCGGTCGGTGATCGCCTTGACCGTGGCCCGCACCGCCGCGGCATCGCCCATGTCGGTGGCATGGTATTCCACCGTGCCGCCCGCCGTTTCGAGATCGGCCAGATTGGCCCGGATCTCACGGTCGCGCAGCACCGCCCCGAGCTTGCGTTCGATGATCGCGGGGGTAACCTGTTCGCCGGCCTCTTTGGCGGCACCGGCGAGGAATTTGCGCAAGGCCCCGGTGGAGGTCTGCGCCGCCAGGTCGGGCGCCTCCGGGCCGGGCAGGTTGGACCGCCCGATCAGCACCAGATGCGCCCCGGCGGCGGCAAAGGGCCGCAGGATTTCCGCCGTGATGCCGCGCGCCCCGCCGGTGGCGAGGATCACGGCGCCCTTGGGCAGCGGGGTGACCGTATCGGCCACCGCAACCTCTGCCGAGCGGAAGATCGTGCGCTGACCACCGGGATAGCCCACCTCGATCCGGCCATGCGGGGTGGCCAGCTCGACAAACAGGCTCTGTGCCTGCGCGGCGGCGCTTTGCGCGGGGTCGAGATCGATCGCCTTGGGCCGGCAGTCCGGCCATTCCTCGCGCAGGGATTTGGCCAGCCCCGGTCCACCGCCGGTGAGCAGCAGATCCTGGCTTCCGGTGCCGCGGGCAAACTGCCCACCAAAGCCGGTGGCGAAGATCATCCGCCCCGTCATCAGGCTGTCGGCATGGGCCTGCACCGCAAGGTAGGCGCTTTTCTCGGCGACGGCGATGGCGCTGCGCCAGTCGTCGGCGGTGCCGCTGAGCGCGACGGGTTCAGCGCCGAGCCCCGCCAGATGGATCAGGCCAAGGAACGGCCCCTTGGCCATGGGCGCCTTGGCCGGGGTGGTGACCACGGCCGTGCCGCCGGCCTCCTCGATCTTGGCCGCGAGGGCCACGGCCACAGCCCCGGAGCCTGCGATCAGATACTGCCCGGCGGGCAGCTTGCGGCCGGGAGCGGGCAGAGCCGCAACCTCGGGCACCATCACGAAACGCGGAGTTGCAGTGATCGCTGTCCGAGGGTCGTGCCGGGGCGGTCGGTCAGAGGCTGTCGCCTCTGCCGCATGATCCGCCCCGGCGGGATTAAAAGGCCCTGCGCCCTCCAGATGCGTGTGGAGCACGTCGATGATGGCCCCGAGCGTCTTCTGCTCATTGAGCGTCTCGCCCATCGGCGTCGCGGCAGCCGATTGCGCGGCGGGCAGGCCCTTGATCAGGGCCCCGACGATTTCGAGCCGCTTGATGCTGTCGATACCGAGATCGGATTCGATGCCTTGGTCGAGGCCGAGCATGTCGGCCGGATAGCCGGTGCGGTCTTCGACGATCTCGAGCAAGAGCGCCTCGATCCCCGCCTTGTCGAGCCCGCCTGCGGGAGCAGAGGGTGCGGCTACTTCGGCGGCGGGTGCAGGGGCAGGTTCCGGGGCTGGTGCCGGTGTGGGCGCGGGCGCCGGAGCGGCGGGTGCCGGGGCTGCGGCAACAGGGGCCGGAGCGGGCGCGGGTGCCGGTGCAGGAGCCGCGGCAGGTGCGGGTGCGGGGGCGACGCGCGCCGGGGCAGACAGCACACGCGGGGCGGGTCGCGCGGCACGCGGAGCGGCCGACCGTGTCACGGTCGCCCCCATCGAGGCCAGCATTACGCGTTCCTGCGTTTCGAGAAACCGGGCCATGGTGGCCTGGAAGTCGGCGAGGATCGCCTCTGTCGGGGTGGCATAGGACTGTCCGGAATAAGGCTGGGGACCGGCAATGTCGTAGCCAGTATCCTCAGCCCCGGTGTCGTCCACCCCCGGTATGTCGGGGCGGGTGTTCATGGCATGCATCTCCTTGGTTGGACGTGCGGTGGGTTGGGTCTGTGTCGGAGCCGCGGCTGCGGCTGCGGCGGGTTGAGCGGCGGATTGCGCCGGAATAGAGCCTGTTTTCGCCTGTTTCGCGGCGATATCCTCGATCGTCAGCACCTTGAGCGGCGGATCGTTGACCGACCTCGCACCAGAGCCGTTGAGCATCCAGATATGTTTGCCAAGCGGCGCTTCGGCCTCGACCGGCCCCTTGAGATCGACGAGCCGGCAGGACCGTCCGGCCCAGAGCCGCGCCAGATCGAGCGTCGCCCCTTCGGCGAGCACGCCGCCGATGGCGCCCAGCAGGCCCTTGAGCCCGCCGGCCTCGTCGTCCGAGGCAATCGCCCGGTGCGGCTTATCCCCGAGGATTTGCCGCACGAGGGCGGCGTGGCTGGATTTCGGACCCAGAGACAGGAAGACCCGCGCGCCATCGGCGTGCATCTGCTCGACCTCGGCCACGAATTCGACGGGCGCCGCCAATTGCGTCGCCAGCGTCTCGATCAGCCCCTTGGCGGTTTTCGGATAGGGCTTGCCCGTAGCGTTGGCGTAGACCGTCAGGCTGGATTTGCCCAGGGACATGCCCTTGATGTAATCCGCCAGCTTTTCCGCCGCGGGGGCCACGATCGGCGAATGGAACGCCGCGCCAACCGAAAGCTGCGTCAGCTTCAGCCCCTGCGCCTCGGCCCGTTTGCCTGCCTCGTCCAACCCTTCGCGGGTGCCGGACAGGATCGACTGCTCGGGCGCGTTGTGGTTGGCCACGACGACGCCGTCGATGCCCTCGATCAGCTTTTCGAGCACGTCCCGCGGCGCGCGGGCCGCTGCCATGGAGCCGAGATCGCCGCCCTTGCCCGCCTCGACCATGAAGGATCCGCGCGCCCGGCTGACCCGGAACAGATCGTCCCGGCTGAACACGCCCGCCGCATGGAGTGCCACGAATTCGCCGTAGGAGTGCCCGGCAGCCATATCGGCCTTGAGGCCCAGACTGTCGAAGATCGCGAGCATCCCGGCCTCGACCGCCCCAAGGGCTGGTTGAGCGATGTCGGTCTGGGTGAGCACCTTGGCGGCCTCTTTGACCTGAGCCTCGTCATAGGCACCGGCTGGCAGGATCATCCGGCTGAGCGATGCGCCGATGTCATCCCCCAATACAGTGTCTGCGTCGGCCAAACTCTGTGAGAATGCCGGGAACAGCGCAGCCACGTCGGCGTGCATTTCGGGGTAGGTCGTGCCCTGCCCCGGAAAGATCAGCGCCAGTTTGCCGTCATCCAGCAGCGGCGCTTCGGAGAAGGCCGCCCCGGGCGGGCAGGGTTTGGCGGCATCGGCCAGATGCGCGGCCAGCGGCGCCAGTTTCGCCGCCAGATCGTCCTGTTCGCCCACGACGATGGTCGCGGTCAGCCCCTTGGCCGGGGCCTTGTCATGGAGCGTGAAGGCCAGATCGGCGAGCTTGGGCTGCCAGCCCTGCTCCAGACGGTCGATCACCGCCTGCACCTGCTTGGCCAGGGCGCCACGGTTCGGCCCCCGCCAGATCAGCAGCTCCTGCGCCCAGCGGTTGCGGGCCACGGGGGCCAGCGCCGGGATCGCGGCCTTGCCGGAGTATTCCTCGAGCGTGACGTGGAAGTTCGTCCCGCCAAAGCCGAAGGCCGAGACACCGGCCCGCCGCGGGGCGTTGTCCTTGGTGATCCAGGGTCGCGCCCTGTCCACCAGATAGAGCGGCATGTCCTCGTCGTTGAGCTTGGCGTTCACTTCGCCCTTGCGCCCATGCGGCGGCAGGATGCCGTGGTGCAGCGCCAGCGTCGCCTTGATCATGCCCGCGATGCCCGCTGCGGCCTTGGTATGGCCGATCTGGGTTTTCACCGAGCCGATGGCGGCAGAACGCGGCGGCACGTTCGCCTCGTGCAGGAGCCGGGTGACGGTGGCCATCTCGGCGGTGTCGCCGACGACGGTGCCGGTGCCGTGCGCCTCGAAGAGGCCGACGGTCGCGGGGCTGTAGCCCGCCATCTCGTAGGCCCGGTTCAGCGCCCGGATCTGCCCGTCAGGATGCGGCGCGGTCATGGATTTGGCCTTGCCGTCCGACGAGCCGCCGACGCCCTTGATCACCGCATAGATCTTGTCGCCGTCCCGCTCTGCATCGGCGAGCCGCTTGAGGCCCACCATGGCGAGGCCTTCGGAGATCACGATCCCGTCTGCGCCGGCTTCGAAGGACGAGCAGCGCCCACGCGGGGACAGCGCCCGGGTCTTCGAGAAGCACAGATAGCCGAACGGCCCCTGAACAGTGTCTATTCCGCCTGCAAGGACCATATCCGAGCGGCCCGACTCCAGCTCGAGCACGCCTTGGTAGACCGCCGTCAGCGACGACGCGCAGGCCGCATCGACGGTGTAGTTGACCCCGCCGAAATCGAGCCGGTTGGCCGTGCGCCCTGCGGCGACGTTCAAAAGGATCCCGGCGAAGCTGTCCTCGGTCCAGTTCGGCAGCATTTCGGCTGCATCAGGGTCTATGCCGCCCAGAAACCGGGGCATTTCCGAGCGGACCGCATATTGCGCGCCGACGTCGCCCGCACCGCCGGAGGCCCCGAGGATCACCGAGGTGCGCAGGCGCGGCCCCTCCATCGCGTTGTCACCGGCATAGCCCGCATCGGTGAGGCAGCGATTGGCCAGTTCCAGCGTCATCAGTTGCAGCGGGTCGATCGCCTTGATCGACCGCGGCGGGAGACCGTATTTCATCGGATCGAAGGGCATGTCCTTGAGGAAGCCGCCCCATTTGGAATAGATCTTGTCCTCGGCGGTCGGGTCTTCGTCGAAGTAGATCCGGTGATCCCAGCGATGCGCCGGGATTTCGGTCACCGCGTTTTTGCCGTCGAGAAGGTTTTCCCAGTATTCGTCGACCGTGTCGGCCCCAGGCAGGAAGGTGCTGATCCCCACGATGGCGATATCGGCGGGCGCCGGGGCCGCGGGCCGGGCGGGCATCACCTCGGCGGGGGTTTCCAACGCTTCGAGATAGGCGGTGCCGCCCTCGCCGATTTCGCGGTGCAGCGCATCGACGGTGGTCACGGCAGAGCGCAGCTGTGCGGCCTGCCCGATCATATACATGCCTTCGGCCTTCTGCCGGGCGACGTCGACCTCGGCGAGGCTGTCGCCCTGCCGCTCGGTCGCCTTGGAGGCGATGCGCAGCCGCCCAAGGGTGAGCGATTCCAGATCCTCGCGCATTTCCTCGGCGCCGACGCCTTTGGCCTCAAGCTCGCGGCGCTTGGCGTTGAACTCTTCGGCAAAGGGCGACATGGCCGCACGGGAGGCGTGCCCTGCCCCGGTTTCCAGTGTCACCGTCTCGGTACAGTCCAGAAGGATGTCCTGGAATTCCTTGACGATGCCGCCACCGGCGACCGCTTCTTCGGTGAACAGATAGGCCGTGCCCATCAGCACCCCGACCTTGATCCCGCGCTCGGCCAGCGGTGCGGCAAAGGCGGCCACGATGGCCGCGGAGCGCGCGTCCTGGATACCGCCGGCAAAGAGCACGCAGATCTCGGAGGCCTGTTTCGGATCGGTGACCTGTTCGAGCAGGGTCCGCACCATATTGTCCCACAACACGAGCGACGACATCGGCCCGACATGCCCGCCGCATTCGCGGCCCTCGAAGACAAAGCGCTTGGCCCCCTGTTCGAGGAACATCTTCAGGAGCGTCGGCGAGGGGACGTGCAGGTAGGACGGGATACCGTCCGCCTCGAGCGCCACGGCCTGATCGGGCCGACCACCGGCGATCAGCGCGAATGACGGCCCATGCTTGAGAGCGACCTGCACCTGTTCCTTGACCAGTGCCGAGGGGGCAAAGCCCAGAAGACCGACGCCCCAGGGCTTGCCCTTGAGTTTGGCGGCGACCTCCTCGAGCAGCGTGTCGGCCTGTTTGGGCCGCATCAGCGCGAGGGCGATCATCGGGAGCGCCCCGCCCTCGCCCACCGATTGGGCAAAGCCCGCGGTGTCGGAGACACGGGTCATCGGACCCTGGACGATCGGCCATTTGGTGCCATGGGCTTCGGCCACGCCCTGGCCCTCGCCCAGAACCTTGGTCCGGGCGGCGCGGGCGACGGAGGCAGAGGACTGATCGAGCAAAGCCCGGATCAGCCGGCCAAGGCTGCCGAAACGGGCGGCCAGATCTGGCGCGAAGGCGGCGGCCTGCCCCATGGGGGCGATGTCGCCTGCCTCCATGTTCCAGCCGAGCGCAGCCTCGGCAAGCGGGGCTTGGGCGTCGACGTCATGGGGGGCCAGCGCGGTGCGCAGCTTGGCGGCGGCTTTCAGGCCGGGCCGCTCGATGCCGCGCCAATGCACGCCCTTGTCGCCTTCGACCAGTACGGTTTCGCCGCCGGTCATCCGCGCCAGAATCGGGGTGACATGATCCGCGAGGCCGGACTCGCGCACAGCCAGAAGCTGATCGTCGAGCACGATGCCCGCGGCCCCACCGGCGCGCACCGCCCCTGCGGAATGCAGACCGATGCCGCCGCGCACGTAGACAGCGTCGGCACCGCCGGACAGAGCCTGTTGCAGCAGAATGAACGAGGTCGCCTCACCGATGCGCCCACCAGCCTCGTGGCCTTTGACGATAATGCCGTCTTCGGCCAGCGGCCCGGCCAAGCGGTCGTCCCAGCGGATCGCTTCGAGCATGACAGTGACCCCGGCCGCCCGGATCGCGGCCACCGCATCGGGGGCGGCAAAGGCGGCCTCGGCCCCCAGCACGATCAGCGACAGCCCCTTGGCGCCATAGCGACCCACAAGGGCGGTCGCGGTTTTCACGTCCGGGATCGCCAGACCAAAACCTGCGGGGGCGGTGGCGGCCAGTTGCGTCAGGCCCGCCTCGAGTCGGCCCTCTCCCAGAGGCAACTCGGCGTTGAATACACCCAGGTGCCCGGCCCGGCTGGCAGCGATTGCCAGTGCCGGATCCCCGGTGCCTGCGGGGGTCATAACCAGAACCTTGAATGCGTCAGTCATAGGATATGTCCGTTTCTGATCTTTGGAGCCGGCGTCGTACAGGCGCATGATATATCATTTGTCGCTGCTCGTTGCCGTGGTGTAATGACCTGCCCCTAATGTGATATTGCGAAAGCATTGTGGCGCTATGGGGGAAATCCCCAGTTTATGCCAATTTGTCAGATGAGCCGAGCTTTGCGCGGACGCAGGCCTTCGACAAAGGGCACCTGAAACACTTTTTCGTGCATGACCGGGCCGTGGCCGAAATAGCCGCCCTCGCCAAAGGCTTCTCCGTGATCGCCCATGATCATGAACCAGGTGTCGGAGGGAGCCTTGTCGTAGAGCCCGCCCAGTATCTCGTCGAGATATTCCACACAGCGAATCTGCTGCTGGTGCAGGCCGCGCATCACCTCGTCCTGAAAGAAATCCTCGATATCCATTTCCTCGGATTTCTGGATGTGCCCGCCCGCATCGCCGCCCTTGGACAGCGTCTTGGCGACCCCGTGCAGCCCCGAGATATGCGGCAGCGAGGCATCGTCGAGCATATAGGGGTAGTGCGTCTCGCCCAGATTGAAGAAGTGGAAGCTGGGTTGATCCCGGCTGAAGGTGATCCCGTCGACCATGCCCTTGAAGTCGTTGTGATTGGACATCAGCTGATAGTCGTCAAAGGCGTTGTTGATCACCGTATGAGGATTGAGCACCGGCATCGAGACGCGGGCGTTGGTCCGGTAGCCGTATTGCTTGAGCATTCCCGGCAGCGAGAGCTGCGGCAGGAAGGTGCCAAAGCTGAGATCGGGAATATCGAGCCGGTCGCCCCATTTGCGGAAATCTTCCTTGTAGACTTCGGAGGCATAGACGTTGGGCGGCGACAGATGCGGCACCAGCCCCATCATGAAGGTGTAGTGCGACGGCGCTGTCCACGACGCATAGGAGTATCGCTGCTCCAGCTCGCCCAACCGCGCGAGATTGGGGGCTTTGGCGGCTTGGGCGCTGTCGAAACGGCAGCTGTCATATGTGATCAAAATCAAATTGCGGGGCATTAAGGGCGCCTATCGTCTGCAAGAGTGGGGCGGGGCGACGTATCGCTCCCGAATACGAAGTTAAAATGATGCGCTGGCAGTGGCCATGGTGATGGCAAAAGGCGCGTCATCACAAGTCCTCGTCAGCCGAAAATGGGTTCTGGGAACTGTATAGGGACGAGGGCTTTGCGCTGTCCAGTGCGGTTGCCTGAAAAAGCGGCGATGCTGTTGCCCAAGAACAGGGCGATGCCCGCGTGCAACGCTCCGTCGCAGATGACGGGGGCAGGCAACGCACGGTGGTGCAACGGGCTGGCAAGGTGGCGGTGGCAAACTGCGCGCCATCCGATGCAGCCCTCACCCCGGAAGGTTTCCCCATGACTGACATCTCTGCGCGTCTTGCCCTGCCCTATTTGCAGCCCAATCAGGCGCAAAAGCATGTCACCCATAACGAGGCTCTGAGCCGTCTGGATGTGCTGGTGCAGCTGACCCTCGAGACATTGGGAGCCACGACGCCGCCGGGGTCTCCCGTGGAGGGGGCGGTATATGGCCTGGGCGCGGCCCCGACAGGTGCATGGGCAGGCCAGCCCGGCGCTCTGGCGGCGCGGATCGATGGCGCATGGCTCTATTTCGTTCCACAGGCGGGCTGGCGGGCGTGGTCCAAGGCCGAGGCGGCGCTCTTTGTCTATACCGGAGGCGACTGGGCCAATGTCTCGGGGGCGGTCGATTTCGACAATCTCGACGGCGTCGGCATCGGCACCTCGTCGGACCCGATCAACCGGCTGGCCGTCTCCTCCGAGGCGACCTTGCTGAACAATGCCGGCGCAGGACACCAGCTCAAGCTGAACAAGGCGGCCGCGGGCGACACCGCGAGCCTGCTCTATCAGACCGGGTTTTCGGGCCGGGCCGAGATGGGGCTGGCGGGCAACGACGACTTCTCGGTCAAGGTCAGCCCCGATGGCGGCACATGGACCGAGGCGATGCGCATGGACGCAACCACCGGCATGACCCGTGTGACCGGCATCCGGGGCGTGACCCTGTCGCTGGACGACGACAGCGTGGCCACGATCATCCCGCCCTCGGCCGGTGGCTTTGTCTTCATCACCATCACCGACGACACCTATCCACAGGCCGCCCACAGCGCCATTCTGGTCTATGACGTGGGCGGATCGCCGGCCTTGCAGACCATGGCCGCCGGGTCCCTGCTGAACAATCAGGGCTCCACCGTCCTGACCGGCACCACCGGGCCGGACGGCCGCACCAACGTCTCGGCCCAGACCGGCAGCCTGTTGCTGGAGAACCGCTTCGGCAACACCCGCGATTTCAACCTGACCTTTATCGGCGGCTAGCGGCCGACGCCCGGATCAGTCGCGGGTGATCCGGCCCGCGACCCAGGCCAGATAGGCTTTTTCGGGGGCCGCCAGCCGGGGCCGGCCACTCTCCACCCAGAAGTTGCGCCATTCGGCTTCGAGCGCATAGGCATCCCAACCCGGCGCGATCTGGCGCACCCTCTCGAGCGTGTCGGCGCCAAAGAGCGGCGCACCGGCGGTGGCCGTCGCGGGGCCGTCGTCGACAACCCCGGCGCGGGTGACGCGGATGATGTCGCCGGGTTCTTCGGTCAGCACATATCCGGGCAGGGTATTGGCGGCGATCATCTTGCGCACCGCCGCCCGAAACACCCGGACAGGCGCGTCCGAGCCCGCCTTGATGTGCAGCGTGCCCACCGACACCCGCCACTCGCGCTGCTTGCCGCAATGCTTGCGCGCGAGTTCGTAGATCCGCCGCTCCAGCGGTTTGCGCAGGGCAAAGTAATCGCGGCTGAGCGTCAGCACCGATTTCGACATCACCGCCCGGAACAGCCATTCACTGAGCGTGACGGTGACGCTGATCATCCGGCCGCCGCGCGACTTGCGCACGATTTCCCATGCCTCGATCAGGCCGAAGCCCGACGTCGTCTCGACCCCGCCCACCGCCAGATTGGTGGTGATGCGGGTGCCGGCCAGCCGCTCGAAGGCTTCGCGCAGACGGGTGTAGCTGTCGCCGCCGGTATCGCGCCGGGTGGCGATCAGCAGATCGTGGGCCGTCAGTTGCAGGGTGCGCCCGATCTCGCGGCCGGCATTGAGCGCGGCCATCAGCTGGCTGATGCAATAGATCAGGATGTCCTTGTCATGGATCGTGGCCCGGCCCCGCACCGAGGGGGTGACGGTGATCTCGACCCCGTTGTGCTCGTACTGCCGGATCTTGCGATCGGGCCGGGTCGAGAGCGAAAACACCGGATGCTCCATCGTCGCCAGATCGTCCTTGAGACTGGCGCCGAAGATGTCGCACACGAAGAAATCGCGCATCGCGGGCGCGACTGGTCCCGCGCCAAATCCGTTGGGTGAAAGCTGCGGCGTCCGTCCGGTCATCGCACCGGGGACGCGCCAGCGCGTGGCACTATGGCCCGTGGCGTCGTGTTCTGCATTGCCTGTCCTCAACTGCCCCCGGTTTTATGTGCCTGACTTTGCGCCAGTGCGGATTCGGGGTTTCAGTGACACCACCCTAAAGTTATCCACAAGCTGCGTCCAGCATGCAGGCCAATCGCAACGGAGGATCAGAGTCGCGGGCTCGGGGGATCAGAGTCGCTTCAACGGGGTATCAGAGTCACCCCCTTGAATTTCACCTCCATCAAGCCCCTGAAAATAAGGCCTCTGCAGAAAAGGCTGGACTCCATAACAGATCTATTAACCCATTCTAACAGGGCTTTTTTTCTCCTCGCCCCGATTTCAAAGGCCGGAACCGGCTGATCAGCGTTGAATTTGCTGAGAAAAGAGAATGTGAATCCTCAAAAAACTTTCATGTGCGGTGTTTTGTGGTATATCGGGCAAAACATATCACATTGGGGGATAACCCATGAGCAGTCCTGACCTTCCACCCTATGTGGGGATCAACCCCGACGTCGCCTTGTCCGAGCTTGGCGGGCCGACCACGACCAAGGGCTTTGCCCAGATCGCGGCGGCCTGTTCTGCCGGTCGCGACGACCTTGCCTCGCGCGGATTGCAGGAGGATGGCCGCCGCAGCCTGCGTCTGTTTTCCACCTGGGAGATCACCCGCTATCTGATCCCCGTGGCTCCCGCCCATTTCCGCCGCGTGCTCAAGGGCAATCCGGAATTGCCGCAGGGCCAGTCCGAGACAGAGGGCGGCGCCAAGTGGTTTACCCTCGAAGAGGTGCTCCGCCTGCGCGCCCATTTCGCGGCCCAAGGCTCCAAGACCAAGGACTACCTGCCCTACCGCCCCAAGGGCCAGCCCGCCAAGATGGTCGCCGTGGCGAATTTCAAGGGCGGCGTGGGCAAGACCTCGACAGCCGCGCATCTGGCGATGTCGGCGGCACTTGATGGCTACAAGGTGCTGGTGATCGACCTCGACAGTCAGGGCTCGATGACCTCGATCTTTGGCGGCAAGGTCGAGGACGAGTGGCAGACGGTGTTTCCCCTGATGGCGCGTCATTACGCGGGCCATTTGCAGGCCGAGAACCACCGCCGGATCGACCGGGGCGATGCCCCCATCCCCATGGACGACACCCTGACCGAAGCGCAGGGGATCAAGGCCCAAGACCTGATTCAGACCACCCATTGGCCCAACATCGATCTGATCGGGGCGCAGCTCAATCTTTATTGGGCGGAGTTTCAGGTACCGGTCTGGCGGATGCAGGGCCGCGGCTGGAAGCTCTGGGATGCGCTCACCGATGTGCTGGAGGCGGACGGGGTGCTGGATCAATACGACCTCGTGTTCCTCGACACCCCCCCTGCCCTCGGCTACCTCACCATCAACGGGCTGGCGGCGGCGGATATCCTGCTGGTGCCGACGGGGGCGAGCTTTCTGGAGTTCGACTCGACGGGCCGGTTCTTCGACATGCTCCACACCACGTTCCAATCCATCGAAGAGGGCGAGAACCTCGCCGCCCGCGCCCTTGGCCGCCCCGAGATGGCGTTTCAATGGGATGCGGTGCGCACCGTCGTCACCCGCTATGACGGATCGCAACAGGCCGAACTGGCCGGGCTGATGCAGGCCTATCTGGGCAAGACCCTGTCACCCCACCGGCAGGATTTCACCGCCCTCATCGGGCAGGCGGGCGAGCAGGTGCAGGGCATCTACGAGGCCGATTATCGCAACTTCAACCGCGACACCTATGCAAGGGGCCGCGAGGCCTTTGACGCGACCTATGCCGCGTTCAAGCGCCTGCTCTTGGGCACATGGCGGCGCGACGAACTGGCGGCACAGGAGGCGGCGGAATGAGTGACGTTATCCACAGGCCCCCCTCCCCCCGGTTTCGCGCGCGAAACGTCTCTGTAAGCACGCAGGAAGGGCTGTCCCATGGCCAAGCGTAAACGCCTCGACCCCGCCCGCCTGATCAGCCCGGAGGCGCCCCAGGAGGCCCAGCCTGCCCCGCTCGCGGCGCCCTCGCGTTCACCGGCGCCTCTCTCCTCCGCCCCCATGACCCGCCGTGCGCCGATTGCCGATGTGGCGGGCGACGCTGCCAGCTCGGCGGCCCTGCAGGAGGTGGTCGGCGTGCTGGAAGCGGCCCGTAGCGAGGGGCGGATGATCCAGCGTATCCCGCTGGAGGATATCGACGTCAGCTATCTGGTCCGCGACCGGATCGCGGCGGATGAGGACGAGATGCAGGTGCTCTGTGCCAGCCTCGCCGCCCGTGGTCAGCAGACCGCCATCGAAGTGGCCGATCTGGGGCCGGAGGCAAATCCGCGCTGGGGCCTGATCTCTGGCTGGCGTCGCCTGACCGCTCTGACCCGGCTGCGGGATGCCGCCACCACGGCGGAGGAAGCCGCCGCATACGGCAGCGTATTGGCGCTGGCCCGCCAGCCTTCCGAGGCGGCGGAAGCCTATCAGGCGATGGTCGAGGAAAACGAAATCCGGGTCGGTCTGTCCTATTACGAGCGGGCGCGCATCGTGGCCCGGGCTGTGGATAAGTCCGTCTATCCCGACGACCGTGCCGGCCTGTCGGCGTTGTTTGCCAGCGCCAGCCGGGCCAAGCGGTCCAAGATCGGCAGCTTTGTGCGGATCGTCCGGGCGCTCGACGGCGCCCTGCAATTTCCGGCGAGCCTGACGGAGCGGACCGGGCTGGCGCTGGCCGGGGCCATCGATGCGGATCCGGCTCTGGGGCAGAGGCTCGAAAGGGCGCTTCAGGCCGCAGCACCCGAGACGCCGGTGGCCGAGGCGAAGGTGATCGCCGCCGCCCTGCCCCGCGCCCCAAGGCCGACCCGCCCCGCCCCCGCCAAAGGCGCCGTGACCGTCGAGCCGCAGGCGGACGGGCGGTTGCTGCTGTCTGGCCCGTTGACGGCGGATGCCGGGTTCCGCGCACGGCTGGCGCGCTGGCTGAAAGAGCAGGAATAGGGTCTAATAAGGCCTTTCCGGGAGCGCACTAGGCTCTGTTCATGTGTTTCGCGCGCGAAACGAAGGGCCTCAATCGTCTTCGCCGCTGATCGTGCCGAGATTGATGTTGTGCTGTCTGATCGCATCTTCGATGTCGTCGAAATAGGTCAGTCGCCCGTTTTCCAGAACCGCCCCTGCGGTACAGAAATCCCGCAGCTGTTGATCCGAATGGCTGACCATCAGCGCCCCTGACGTGCGCATCCGCTCGAGAAACACCAGGCGGCTCTTGCGCCGGAAATCGGCATCGCCGACAGAGGTGACTTCGTCCACCAGATAGGTGTCGAAGGGAATTCCGATCGAGACCCCGAAGGCCAATCGAGACCGCATTCCGGCGGAATAGCTTCGGATCGGCAGGTGGAAATGCGATCCTAGCTCGGCAAAGTCCTTGACGAAATCCAGCAGCTCGTCCGTATCGACGCCGTAGACCCGGGCGATAAACCGGGTGTTCTGGGCACCTGTCAGGTCACGGTGAAAGCTGCCGGCGAAGCCGACGGGCCAGGATACGGTGCCCGTCGTCTCGATGGTGCCGTGGTCGGCTCGGATGGTGCCGGAGATCATCTGCATCATCGTCGACTTGCCCGCGCCATTGCGCCCCAGCAGACCCACGGAGACGCCGGAGGGAAACGTCACCGAGATATCGTCGGCAACGTATTTCGGACCGTCTGGTGTCCAGAACGACTTGGTCAGGTTGGTCAGCCGGATCATGGCGGGACTCTAGGGCCGGTCGCGGAGCGCGTAGTAGATCAGGCTCAGGATCGTCCAGATCAGGAGGCTGAACAGCGCCACGAGGGCCAGCAACAACTCGCGCTGTGGAAATTCGGGCTTCTCCGCCAGCGTGGGCTGGATATAGGCGGCCAGATAGCGGCTTTGCCGGTTCGCCTCGGCGCGCGCGCCGTCATAGCTGGACAGCGCCACCACATAGGCCTGTTCGGCAAATTCCCGATCCACGCTCAGCCGTTCGAATTCGGCGATGGTGTCGGCGTAGCTTTCTCCGTCGCCGCCACGGGGGGCGGCGCCGAATTTCAGCCGTTCCTCGTCGATCCGGGCCTGGATCACCTCGATCCGCCGCTCCGCCTGTTCGACCCTCGGGTCGTCCGAGCGGGCGTTGGTGCTGATGAGATCGAGCTCGATAAAGGCCTCCGCCAGCTGCGCCTGCAGGGTGTTCAGCAGGCCCATCTGCCCCTGGATATCGGCGGTCAGGTCGACGATCTGGTTTTCGACCCGGAACGCCGTCAACGCCTCGCGCGATTGTTTGAGTCGTTCGACGGCAAGTTCCAGATCTTCGCCCGCATATCGGGTCGCATCCGCGCGTGCGATGGCGGACAGTTCGTTGATCATGGCCGAGCTTTCGTCATAGATCGCTTCGGCGATGGCTTTGGCTTCGTCCGGGGAGAAGGCCAGCACCCGCAGCTCCATCAGCCCCGATCCCGCGTCGTAGGACACCCGCACGACCCGTCGCCAATAGCTTGTCAGATCCTCGATATAGCCGTCCGGATCGAAGGCGAAAACAGGGTCTGTCTGGGCATGTCGGGAATAGATTCCGCGCAGGTCGAGCCTCTCGTCGATGAGTGTCACCAACTCTTGGCTGCGGATGAACTCATAGAGGATGTCGGTGTCGCTGCCGCCGCCACTGCTGCCGCCCAGAGAGGCTCCGAGGCCGCCGAGAAGGTCAGCCGCGCTGCTGATGTCTTCGCTGCGCACGGTAAAGCCCAGCGTCGAAGCATACTGATCTTCGGCGCGTTGGTAGAGATACCAGGCCGAGATTGCGATCGGGGCCGCGACCATGATGAGAAACGCCAGCAACAGACCCCAATGCCGCCGCTTGACCCGGGCCGGTTGGGCGACGGGGCGGATCTGGATCGTCGGGCGTTGGCCGGGGCCCTTGCCTTTGGCGCCGCCCTGCCCGCCTTGCTTGGTGCCGCCCGCGCCGTTGCCTTGTTTGGCTCCAGCCGGCTTGGGCGCCTCTTTCTGAGAACCATTACCGTCACCCTGTTGCTGTGGCTTGGGGGTGTTGGCCGCAGGGCCGGTGTTGGCTTTGGCTTTGGGCTTGGAGTCGGCTTTGGGGGGCGTGTCCGGGGCAGGTTCTTGCGCGCCGTTGTTGCTGGCGTCTTTTGATGCTTTTTCGGCCTCTTGTGCCATGCTGCGCCCTTCCCAGGCTGTGGTCTACTGCGCGGTCAGTCTAGCTGAGCGGCGCGGTCTGTGCCAGCGCGTGGATGGCATCGTTCCGGCCGCGTCTGCCGAGCAGGCCATCACGCACACCGCGCCAGAGCATCTTGCGATAAAGAGGCCGTTCCGCAGCGGAATAGTGTCTGGTCTTGCGCGTCCACGCGATCAGATACCAGGTCAGGGCAAAGGGAAACAAAAGCCGTCCGGCTGCCATGCCCGCGATGGAGACGCCATTGCGGCAGAGGTAGTAGACCTTCCACAGCGGCCGTGTGGCCAGCCCCTCGCCCAAGGTCCGGCAGTCGTGCTCGAAGCGGATCGCCGGGTCCAGCATGATCCGCCCGCCCGTCCTGCGCAGCCGCAGGCTGTAGGTCACGTCGTCGCCATAGATGAACATCCCGCCTTCGGGCAGGCCGGTGCGCCGGACGCCGCCGCGGCTGATGAAATAGCCCACGAAGGAGGCCACATCGATATCCGTGGCCGGAGCGTCGGGGGCGAAATCGGCGTCCGACAGGTGAAAGCCCGAGCGTCCGCCGAGGAATACGGTCCGCATGAACAGATTGAAGTGCCAGAACGGATTGCGCGAGGGCCGGTTCATCTCGCAGAGATCGCCATCGGGAAAGAAGACCGCCGCGGCCACCACGCCAAGCGCGTTCGCTGCGACGGAACTCGGGTCTATTGCAGCGTATTCGCGCCGAAACAGGCCGAAAGCTCCCTGCGCCGGCCGGGCGTCGTCGTCCATGAGGACGGTCCAGTCGGGGTCGATCACATCGCGGATATGGCGCAGACCTGTCTCGAATCCGCCGGCACCTCCGGTGTTGTCTTCGAGCCGGATCACATGCAGTCGCGGGTCGGTGAGGCCGGCCAGCAGGGCAGGGGTCTCGGGGCTGGAGGCGTTGTCGACCACGACCACGTGATCGACCTCTTCGGCGAAGAGCCGGTCCAGCGTCACGGCCAGTGCCTCGGGCCGGTTGAATGTGACGACGAGGGCGGCGAGCTTCACAGCGGATCCTTGGAGAATACCGGCGGCTGGTGCCCTGCGGCCCGTGCCGCCAGCCATGCGGCCCCGGTATCCAGCGCCTCGCGGATCGTCACGTCCATATCGAGATAGCGATAGGTGCCGAGCCGCCCGACGAAGGTGACGTTTCGCGCCGAAGCGGCCAGATCGACATAGTCCCTGAGCAGAGCCTTTTCCGCCACCATCCGGATCGGATAGTAGGGGATGTCATCCTCGCCGCAGGCCCGCGCGCTTTCGCGGTAGAGCACAGAGCCCTGGTGCTCTTCCCAAGGGGCGAAATGCTTGTGTTCGGTGATCCGGGTATAGGGCACGTCGGCGTCGCCGTAGTTCATCACCGCGCAGCCCTGCCAGTCGCCCTCGGCGCGGAATTCTTCGAAGTCGAGGGTCCGGTAGCCGAGCCGCCCGAGCTTGTAGTTGAAATAGCCGTCTAGGGGGCCGGACCAGAAGACGTGATCCCAGTCTTTGGCTGTATCAGGGTCGAATTCCGTCTCCAGATGCACGTCGATGCCCGGATGATCGAGGATCCGCGCGACCATCGGCGTGTAGCCGTTCTGCGGCATCCCCTGATACTTGTGGAAGAAGTAGTTGTCGTCGTAATTGAACCGCACCGGCAACCGCTTGAGGACCGAGGCGGGCAGGTCGGTGGGCGAGCAACCCCATTGCTTTTCGGTGTAGCCTTTGAAGAAGGCCTCGTAGAGGTCGCGCCCGACAAAGGCGAGCGCCTGCTCTTCGAAGGTTTGCGGGTTGGTGATGGTCTGGTCGGCCTGAGCGGCGATGAAGGCGCGGGCCTCGTCCGGCCGCATCGTCCGCCCGAAGAACTGGTTGATCGTGTGCAGGTTGATCGGCAGCGAAAAGACCTGCCCCTGCGAGGTGGATTTGACCCGGTTGCGGTAGGGCAGGAAGGTCTCGAAGCTGTTCACGTAGTCCCAGACCTGCGTGTCGTCGGTGTGGAAGATGTGCGGCCCGTAGACATGCACCAGAACCCCGGTGTCGGGGTCGCGCTGCGTATGGCAATTGCCCGCGACATGAGCGCGCGTATCGACCACCGTCACCGCATGCCCGGCCTCTGCCAGCACCCGCCCGATGACGGCGCCCGACAATCCGGCCCCGACCATGATTACCTTGTCTGCCATTCTGCCTGTGCTCTCTACCCAAACAATCCGTTCGGGGATTATCGCAAACCGGCGTTGGACGATAGTCGAAATGCCCTGTATGACCGGCATATAGGCCACGCAGGGCAGAAAACCGGGCTGCCGGGGGCTTGTCAGGGGGATTCGCCGTTGACCGTATGGGGCATGGCGGTATCTTGTGGCCCAAAGAAAAAGGCCGACAGGATATAGGTCCGGACGGTTCGATTACAGCCTTTGGGGGCAGCATGCAGAAACTTGTAGGTCGCGCGGTGGCGCTTGCCTGTTGCGTCTTTTTGGCGGGCTGTGAGATCCCGCGCGGGGCCGGGTTGCGCAGCGAGGTTCTGGCCGTTCAGCAGGATTACGACGGCGATGGCGTCGAGGCCGTGGCCGATTTCGCCGTCTTTTCGGTGACCCGCAACAGCCTGCATGTTCTGGAAAGCTGGCCCGATACGGGACCGGCCCGCCGCAGCTGGATCAGCCGCACCGAACAGCCCGCGTCCTTGATCATTGCGCCGGGCGATACGCTGAAGGTCACGGTCTGGGACGCGGATGACAACTCGCTCCTCGCCGGGGCCGGGCAGCGTGCGGCGCAATTGCAGGATGTGCTGGTATCCTCGGGCGGGATGATCTTTCTGCCCTTTGTCGGCGAAATCCGGGTGGCGGGCATGTCGCCGCAATCGGCGCGGAACCGTATTCAGGAGCTCTATGCCGATACCAGCCCCTCGGCGCAGGTTCAGGTCAACGTGACCCCCGGCCGGGCCAATACCGTCAGCCTTGTCTCTGGCGTGGGCGTGCCGGGAGTCTATCCGCTGGCCGACCGCAACGTGACCTTGCTCAACATGCTGTCCGAGGCCGGTGGCGCCCGCGGAGCGCTGGTCAATCCGCAGGTGCAGTTGCTGCGCGGCAATCAGGTGTATGGCACGTCGCTGGCGCGCCTCTATGACAATCCGTCCCTGGATACCACGCTGGTCGGCGGAGACAGGATCATCGTCGAAGAGGACGAGCGCTATTTCCTGTCGCTTGGCGCCACTGGCACCGAAGCGCTGCATATCTTCCGCAAGGATCACATGACCGCGCTCGACGCCCTGTCGATCATCGGCGGCATCAACGATACCCGCGCCAATCCGCAGGGCATCCTGATCCTGCGGGAATATCCGCGCAGCGCCTTGCGTGCCGATCTGTCGGGCCCGCCGCAGGACCGGGTGGTGTTCACCGTCGATCTGACCACGGCCGATGGCCTGTTCAGTGCGGGCCAGTTCTCCATCATGTCGGGTGATCTGGTCTATGCGACAGAGAGCCCGATCACCGCGGCCAACACCATTCTGAGCCTGCTCGGCTCGACACTCGGGATCGCCAGCCGGCTCTGACCGGGGGCTTTGCAATGGGGCCGTCGTATCACAGGTGCCGTAACCTTGCGTGATCTTGAGCGGCCGGGGGTGACGGATGGGGTGTCGTTAACTTATCCTGCGGGCAGTCGTCGTGCGAGCATGGGTCGTTTTGCTATGTATTGGCCCAAGGTATTGAATCCGGAGTATTACATATGAAAACAGCCCAGCCGATTGCGGCCGCCATCGGACCCATGGCCATCACCATAAACGAAGGCGCGGATTTGCCCGCGAACGACAGCACCTCTGCGAGCATGGCCATTGGAGATAGCTTCGAGGGCACGCTGAGCCCGGTCGGAGATGCCGACTGGATCGCCATCGAGCTCGAGGCGGGGCAGACCATCAGGATCACGCTGGACGGCACGGGCACCGATCCTCTGAACGACCCTTTTCTGGTGTTTTACGATGCAGACGGCATCCGGCTGGCATCTGACGACGATGGCAATGGCGGGACCAACTCCGCGCTGATCTTTACCGCTACCGAAAGCGGCACCTACTACATCGAGGCCGGCAGCTTCCGCGATCGCAGCGACGGCACCTATACCGTCACGGTCAGCGAGGCAGAGCCGCTGACCCCGCTCGACGCTCTGGACTGGGGCGGCGAGACCGTGCCGGGCTCGGAGGACGGTATCATCACCGTCTATTTCGCCCCCGCCGGTGTGACGCTGGACGGCTATACCTCCGAGGGCTTCAATGACTACGAGATCCAGCAGTTCATGCTGGCCTTCGAATATGTGTCCGCGGTGGCCGACATCACCTTCGTGGTGACCACCGATCCCAATGCCGATCTGCGCGTGGTGCTTGACACCAACGAGATCCCGGCGACGGGACCGAACTCGTTTCTGGGCTATTTCAACCCGCCGGGCACATCCGGGGCCGGTATCGGGGTGTTCAACGGCAACAGCTGGGACCGCGCGCCGGGCGGCAGCCTCGACGAGGGCGGTTACGACTTTGTCACCATCGTGCACGAATTTCTCCATGCGCTCGGCATGGCCCATCCGCATGACAACGGCGGCGGTTCCGCGATCTTCGACGGTGTCGAAGATGCCTTCGACGACTATGGCGACTACGATCTGAACCAGGGTGTCTTTACGACGATGTCCTACAACACCGGCTATCCCGGTGGCACGCCGGGGGCTACCAACGAGGATTGGGGCTATGAGGCCGGGCCGATGGCGCTCGACATCGCCGTTCTGCAAGAGAAATACGGGGTCAATACCACCACCAACAGCGGCAATACGGTCTATGCGCTGCCTGACCTGAACGCCGAAGGCACCTATTGGCTGGCGATCTGGGACGTCGACGGTGTCGATGCGATCACCTATGACGGCGCACGCGACACGGTGATCGACCTGCGCCCCGCGACGCTCGAATACGAGGAAGGCGGCGGCGGTTTCGTCAGTCAGGCCGAGAATATCTCGGGCGGCTATACCATCGCCAATGGCGTGGTGATCGAGAACGCCATGTCCGGATCCGGCGACGACATTCTGCGCGGCAACGATGCCGGCAACACGCTCGATGGCGGGAACGGGTCGGATTCGCTCTATGGCGGAAACGGTCAGGACCGGCTGGTCGGCGGTGCGGGGGCCGATTACATGGAAGGCGGCGCGGATACCGATGTCTACGTCGTCGGCGTGTCCGGCGATGTCGTTGTCGAAAAGGCCGGCGAGGGGGCGGCGGATACCGTCGAATCCAGCATCACTTATACCCTGACCGCCCATGTCGAAGTGCTGCGTCTGCAAGGCAGCGCCGATCTGAACGGCACCGGCAATTCCGCCGACAATGCATTGGTCGGCCAATCCGGTGCCAACATCCTGTCCGGGCTGGCAGGCTTCGACATCCTGACCGCCAAGGCGGGAGACGACGTGCTGATCGGGGGGGCGGGCCTTGATTGGCTGGTCGGTGACGAGGGGGCCGATGTCTTCGTCTACGAGGCTATAGACGACAGCCTCGTCGGTCAGGAGCAACGCGATCTGATCAATGGGTTCGAGCACGGGGTCGACCTGATCGACCTGTCCGCCATCGCAGGCGAGGACACGCTCGAATTCATCGGAACCGCAGAGTTCGACGGTGCTGGCGTCGGGCAGGTCAGCTATGCCAGCTGGGAGAGCCTCGGCGTCTGGAACATCGTGTCGATCGATGCCGACGGCGACGGCGAGATGGACATGCAGATCTTCGTCAATCTCACCGATACGATGTCCGCCAGCGACTTTATCCTGTGATCTGAAACAGGCTCTGTTACGGCGCGACAGAGCCTGTCAGGCGGCTCCGAACTGCACCAGACGGGCCACCTCCCGGGTCAGTGCCCGGCCCAATCGCGCGCGCTCTGCGGCGATGCAGTCGGCATCGGTAAACAGCGCGGCAAGCCGCGTCTGCGCGGCGGCATAGTCGGCATGGAACGCGTCGTCCCAGCGGGCCGAATAGACGGCAGTCACCGCAGCCTCGACGCTGTGCCCCCAGAGATTAAGCCACGCCCCCGCCGGGATCCCCAGATCGTGCACCCGGTGACCGGGGCTGGCGTAATAGAGCGGCCGCGCCCCGCAGGCGAAGGCGTCGAACAGCTTTTCCGACAGGTAGGTCGGCTGGTGCGTGTTTTCGAGCCCGGACAGGATCCGTGTCCTCTGCCCGTCGATTTGCGCAATCTTGTCGCCATGCCAGTCGATCAGGTCGAACCGGCTGGGCCCATGCCCCCAGCTGGCCCCGAGCCGCTGCACACGGCCCTCGGTGCAGCTTTCGGCCAAGCGTGTTCGCCATGCGCAGAGCCCGACGATATCTCCGCTGGGCAGGACCATGTCATGGAACGCTTCGGGCCGCCGCTCGGCCATGAAGGTGAGGTCATGGGGCCGGTCGCCGAAGGCGGTTGCCCAGTCCTGCGCGGAGAGCGCGGCGTTTCGCCGGAACAATTCGGCATAGCGCTGAATGTAGCCGGGGTCTGTCAGCAGAAAGTAGGGAATCCGGTCGAAATCGAAGATCGCGCTGCGATGATGCGTCACCTGATGCGCCCGTATCGTGCCCAGATGGGCGGCGGGCAGGGTCACGGCCCGCGCCAACGGATCCGGCGAAAAGAGCGTATCCCAGAATGGCTCTTCCGAGATCAGAGCCACCGGCGTACCCGCGTCCGCCCGCTCTGCCAGAGGGCCGGACAGATCGGACAGGTTGTGCGGGTGGGCGATGACGATCAGGTCGGCCTCAGAGGCCGTATCGGTGAGCGTCACCTCATCCTGCCAGAGCGGTCTCAGGGCGTCATAGGCAAAGGGTTGCCGGTGGCTGTGCTTGCCGGTGACGCAGACCCGGAAGCGGGCAGGGCGGGTTTGCGCCGTTGGCGTGGAAAGCAGGCTCTGTTCCGGCGGAATAGACCCGGTCGAACCGCTCTGGCGCAGGCTGTGCAAGCGCTGCCGCGCTGTGTCCAAATCGCCGTCGGCAAATGCCCGAAGCAACGGATCGGTGCCGGCGTCACCTATCGCCTTCGTCAGGGCTGGCCCCGCCGCAAGCAAACCTGTGACCGCGCCTGGCGTCACCCCCTCCAGGAGCCGGGGCAGGGCTGCATTCGCCCAAGAAGCGGCATCATTGTGCCGGCTGATCAGGCTGGTCAGCGCGTCAAACAGTGAGGCGTCCGGCTCCGCCGGTTCGGCGCGGTGGCCCAGCGGCTGCCCGGCCACGTCAAGCCGCTCGGCGGAGTGCAGGGCCTGCCACCAGAGATGGAGTGTGCCGAAACTGCTCCGGCCTTCGGCGCAGCGCCCGATGACCGGCCAGCGCAGGAACATCCCGTCGAGACCCGGACGCAGGCTCAGGGCGCGGCTGAGGATGGCCTCCCCGGTTCGACCTTTCGGGTCCGGTTCCGCCAGATCCGGCCCGTCGATGACATGGCCCCGATCGTGGCTCCACTGGCGCAGCGGAAAGGCCATCACGTCCAGCGCCTCCGCCTCGGCGTGTTCGCGGGCCAGTGCAAAGGCGTCGCCGTCGATCCGCGCCCCGGCGCAGAAGAACACCACTCGGTCCCGTGCGGCGCCGGGCACCCGGAGGGAATCGAGCGCGAGATTGGCCGCCACCCCGAGATCCCCGTCCGCCGCGGTACCTGTCAGGATTGTCGTGACGGCCACCCCGGCGCCCCAGCCGACCTGCTCGGTAAAGCGCCCGATCCGGGCCGGGGTGTCGGCGCTGCCTCTGTCCTCGACGATCACCACGTGATCGCCTGCCCGCGTCAGCCCGGCGATGTCGCGGGCCAGATCCTCAAATGTCGGCCCGGCATCGCGGGCCAGATAAACAAAGGCGAGGCTGCTCATGTGGATGGCTCCATACGGGTCCGTATCCTTTGGGCCAGTCCCGCATCCGCGCCCTCGATCGCGGGGAGCCAAGGGGCGACGGTCGCGCTCAGGAACGCGGCTTCCCGGTGGCGCAGTTCGGATCGTAGTTCCGGTGCAATCTGACCTTCCCCCCAGTCGATCAGGCCGAGCACGAAGGTGCTCAAGGCACATTGCCAGTCCGGATCGGCCGCATCGGCGGCGACCATGACGGGGGCGAGGGCGTCGAAGACCTCGAGCCGCTCCGGCCCACTGCGGTTGGTCAGCCGCCCGCCGGCGGCATTGACGTGGTGCCATGCGCAGATCCGGTCGGAGGTGAGAATGCGGTCCGCCGCCAGATAGCCGAGCCAGTGCAGCGGGATGTCCTGATGCACCTGTGTCGCGGCACAGCCGATGTCGTGGTCGCGCAGAAAACCGGTCCGATAGACCTTGTTCCAGGGGTAGTTGGCCGTCTGGGCCAGCACCGGCCAGACCTGTGGCGGTGCGTCGCGCAGATGCCCGACCGACAGCCCCGCCCGTTCCCAGAAGACCTCGTCCCAATCGGGGTGGCCGCGCAGCGCCTCGGCTTGTACCCGGCTGTCGGCGTATTTGAACTGACAGAAGTCGAAATCGCCGGCACCGCCCAAAGCGGTCAGAAGACGGGGCAGCTCGTCGGTCAGCAGATCGTCGGCGTCAAAGAACAGCACATGCGGCTCGGTCACCGCCGTCAGCCCGAGATTACGGGCAACTCCGCCGCCCTTGGCATGGTCGTGCCGCAGCAGGATCATGCCCGGCCCCTCGGGGAGGGTGACCGGCGGCGTCGAGCCGTCGTCGACCACGACGATCTGGGCAAAGCAATTCATCGCTCTGGCCTGCGCCAGAAGCCGGGCGAGCCCGTCGGCATCATTGTGCACCGGGATCACCAGGGCGGGCCGCAGGGCTGCGGGGGGTGGCGCCCGACGTGCCGCGTCGATGGCATAGCGCGATCGCGACAGCCGCCGTCTGACAGCCCTCAGGAGCCGTCTGGCCACCCCTGTCATAGGGCGTAGATCCGCAAATCGTGCAGCACCCAATCGAGCGGGGCGGCGGGGGGCAGGAACAGCACCAACTCCCGCCAATCGGCCCTCTGCGGCAGATCGGGCAGATCGGCCGGGCACAGCAGATCGTGGTGATCGCTCTGCCGGGGCTGGCTGAGGATGTGGCGGCCGAAGAAGCTGTCCTGAAAACCGCCCTCGGCCAGCCCGGATCGCAATCCGACCCGGATCGCGGCGGCGTGCAGCGCGGACGTGCGCGCCACGATTCCGATCCAGCGCACATGTCCCAGATCTGCGGCCTCGCCGGGCAGGGCAATGTGCAGACCGAACCAGGCACCGGGCCGTGTTGCTTCGGTGTGCATCTCGACAAGGCGCCCGTCGGGGCTCGACCAGGTTCCGCTGAACCGCGCCTCCGGATCAAGGTGAAGCATCACGCCGGGTGCGAGGCCGGTGCTGTTCGATGTACTGAAAAGCGGCTCTGCTATGCCGTAATCGGCCCGTTCCCTGAGCGGCATCAGGGTTTGATCCAGTGCCAGAGGCGCTCTGTGCGACGTATCACTCATGGTAGAGCCGATTGACGATTTCAGAGCCGCCCGGCGCGACGAGCGCGTGCCGCATCATATTGCCCCACAGGGTGACGGCTTCGATCGCTTGCGGATTGAGGTGATCCTCCGGGGCAAGAGACTGCGGCGCCTCCAACGCCTGGGCAGGGGCGGCGGCCAGCGCCTTGGACAGTGGGCTGTTGTCAAAGTAGGCGGCGTCGGTGGCGGCCGCGTCGTCCTGAAACTGCTCGACCAGTCTTTCGGCCAGCGTCTTGTGAAGTTGCAGCGGCGTTTGCGACAGGTTCAGCGCCGTCATTTGCCGCCCCAGATGCCGCCCCAGTGTCCAGCGGGCGCTCGCCGCTTCGTCGGGCAACGCACCGATGGCGCGATGAAAGGCGCGGGCATAGGCCAGCGATTCGAGGCCCGGTGACGGGTTCGCCTCGAGCGTCTGCGGCCCGGGGTCGGTTCCGGTGACGAAGCTTGCGAAGTCGCGCAGCACATCGCCGCCGACGAAATGGCTCCGATCATAGAGCCGGACGTGGAATGCCTCGCCGAAGACCCGTTTCCAGCGTTCGAACCGCGGTGCATAGGTCATCCGTTTGACGGTTTGCGGCCAGTCGAGATAGCCGTCGAGATCACCTTCAAAGCTGCCGATCTTGGCCGATTCGGCGAACCGTGCCAGATAGGATTGCGGATGAGGCCGCACATAGGAGATCAGCCGCATCCGCACTGTCTGCCGGGGCATATGTGCTGCGAGCGCTTCGGCCAGATCGGCGGGATCGCTGAATTCGAAATGCTCGGCCGAGATCACCGCAAAGGGTGCATCCGAGGCGGCCATGTGATCGGCCATGACACCAAAATGGTGCGCCCGGGCGTCCGGATGCGGCAAGCTATGGGCCAGTGGCGCGTGATTGAATCCGGGCGGATAATAGATGCCCTGCGCCAGCCCCTGATCCCGCAGCCAGCTTTGGATGGCCGTGCTCCCGGTCCGAAAATCGCCCAGATGGAGGATCAGCTCTCCGATCATTCCGCGGCCCTCGCGGGGGCGGGCTGCTCGGTCCCGTGGCCGGGCGCCGTCGTCGGGTCCGGCAGGAACCGACTTTGCCAGAACCTACGGGAGGCAAGATCGCCGTAGCTTTCCTTGTAGGCCTGTTTCAGGCCGGGATAGAGCCTGATCCAGCGCCAAAGCTGGCGCATCGTCCTGAGCCCCAGCGCAAAGAAGCGCCGTTTGCTGTGCTGTACGGTATAGTGCCGCCCGGCCTGTCGATCTATGAAATCGGCCCGGCGCAGGCCCCAGATCGGCCAGATCAGCCCACGATCGCGGATCGGTATGACCCGGTCCTTGCCGATCAGCCGCCAGCCGGGAATCAGATGCCCGTTCAGCGACAGTTTCAGCAGTATGGTACTGACCCGCCCCGGTTCCCGATACGTTTGGGGCTCCGGCAGATCGCCGCCGATGTCTTGCCATGCCTCGTCGCGGATCAACGCTCCGATCTGAGGGCGCTTGGCCGCCATATCGGCGTTCTCGGCAAAGAAGGCAGGCCCCTGCATCAGATCGGCCCAGGACATGAGCTGTGCCTCGGCGCTGTCGTAGTGCATCCGCACCAGGGAGCGGGCGATGAACCACAGGGCGATCCGCGCGGTGCCCATCGCTCCGATCTCCATGCCGTCGTGCACCATGTGCTGGTGCAGGTGATTGCGCAGATCGAGATACAGGGTCTGCGGGCTTTCCTTGGCGGAAAAATCCTCCTGGAACGAGACCACGCCGGACAGGGTCACGATCTCGAATGGATGCGCGAGGCTGAACGAGATGTCGTCGCCGCGCACGAAGAACGGGAACGGGTAGTGTTTCACCTGATCCAGCGGGAAGGCGAAATACCACCATCCACCGTAGAAGCCTGCCGGTTTCGGTTGGCTGGCGGCGAGCTCCATGGTGGCGACCTCTTCCGGGTCGCGCAGGTCGGTGCCGTTGAATTCGGGCCGGCAGAAGCGGTCGAATACAGCGCCGTTTTCCCAGATCGCCCAAGGTGCACCCGCCGAGATCATCGCCCCGGCCACCGCCGCTTTCGGGCTGTGTGCCAGCCGCAGGAAGGCCAGCGTCCGCACGAGGCTCTCCATCTGGAAGGAGGCGTCGTCGTCCATGAACAGGCAATGGCTGAACCCGCCATCCTGAGCCGCGGCGAGACCGCGGGCAAAACCGCCGGCGCCACCGAGATTGGCATTCTGGATCAGGGTCAGCCGGGGGTGGGCGGGCAAGCTGACGCTTTGGCCGTTATCCACCACGAACAGATGCACATCCGCCCCCATCGCCTCCAGCAGCGCCGCCCCCGGGCCATCCAGAAACGCACAGATGCGGGCCACGGTCCGGGTCACGTCCGCTTCGCGCCGGAAGGTGGTGATCGACATCGCCAGATTGAGCGGCGCCCGCTCGGCCACCGGGGCAGGCAGGGCGGCGCTGTAGCTGCCACCGGTCAGCACGGCGGCGCTGTAGCTGCCACCGGTCAGCACGGCGGCTTCGCGGGCGGTCAGTTCAAACGTGACGAGCCCTTGATCCGGGGCTGCCCCCGCCGCCGCAAGCAGGGGGGCAAGCTCCAGATGCACCGGCTCTGCCGACAAGGTCACCGGCCCCTCGTAGAGCGCGTGATGGACATCGTCGGGCAGGGTCAGAACGACGCGCAGATCGAACGCACCGTCGCCGGTCAGATCCAGCTGAAGTCCGTCGAGCTGGCACGTCTGTGCCCATGTGCCCAGATTGAACAGGGCCATATAGGTGTCGAATGCGGCCGTGCCGCCGCGGCGGAAGTGAACCTCCTGGGCATCGAGGTCGAGGGCCGTTCCGGCATCGAGCCGCACGAAGATCTCGGTCTGATCGCTGATCGCGGGATCGGGCAGGGTGAGCCGTTGCAATATCAGCCGTCCGGCCGAGGCATCCGTCACGTCTTTGCTGGGCGGCTCGGAGCTTGGCGTCGGGCGCTTTCGGCGCAATGAGAGCATGCAGATTATCCTTTTGATCGCCCCCATGGGTTATGCGCAAAATCGAGGGCACCACAACCGGTCTGCTTGAAATCGCGCCGATCGCCGTGGTCCGCCGTCTTGGGGGAGGGCCTATTGTTCGAGCACCCGCTTGTAATGCGCCCGTAGGAAGATCAGCCCCAGCGCCAGAAGCCCCAGCCCCAGCCCGAAGCAATAGGTCAACGAGACGTAGCTGGCGTGATAGGTGGTATAGAACCCGGTCCGGGTCCAGCCGACCACGTGGATCAACGGGTTCCACCACAGGATGTCCTGCGCGATGGAGGGCAGGTCCTCGTACAGAAACAGGATCCCCGAAGCCAGGAACAGCGGTCGCGTCGCCACCCCCCAAAGCTGCCGCCAGATCGGAAACAGCCCGAACAGCACACAGTTCAGCGTTCCGACTCCCAGCCCCAGACAGGCGGCCATTCCCATGCCCGTCAGGATCGGACCGATATCGAGCACGGTCTGGGTGTCGACAAAGGTCAGGATCCCTGTGAACAGCACTGCAGAGACCGTGGCCCCGGTGATCAGGTTGAGAAAGAACCGTGCCAGGACCGCATCGAGCCACGTCACCCCGGGATAGGCCAGAAGCGGGCGCGAATAGTTCAGCGCACTCTGGGTCTTGTTCGCCAGCTCGGTATAGATCGAGAAGGGCATATAGCCGGTGGCGTAGTAGAGCATGAAGCTCGTCCCCAGCGACGGCGACCGCAACATCAGCGAGAACGCGATCGACAGCACCAGGATCACGCCGATCGGCTCTGCGATCACCCACAGATACCCGCCCGGAGAACGCCCATAGGTCGATCCCATTTCGCGCAGCATCAGCGCCGTGATCGTGCGGGCCGTGCGCACGGCCGCCGATGACCGGGCGAGTTGCGGCAATGAGAAGGCGTCGTCTGTGTTCATGCCAATGTGCAAAGCACAGCGCAGCCGCCCCGGCAAGCGCAGAGGTGCCTTTGCCCCGACGCCTGGCCCATCGCGCGGGACCGTCGGCGGAAGACCACCGGTCCGGCCCGTCGGGTGTCCCGTCCGCGGCTGGCTGTTCATCGCCGGCCGCCTCGCGTATTCGGGGGCGGTGTATCTTGCTCAGGGAGCTTCTCATGCCCGTGTCTGCCCCTCCGACCCGCGTTCTGGTGACCGGCAGTGCTGGCTTTATCGGGTTTCACCTCGCCCGCCTGCTGCTGGCCGAGGGCATCACGGTGCATGGCTTCGACGGGATGACCGACTACTACGACGTCGGCCTCAAGCGCGATCGCCATGCCCTGTTGGCGGCCCAACCCGGCTTCAGCGCCACCGAGGCCTTGCTGGAGGCCGACGGGGCCTTTGACGCCGCTGCCCGTGCCTTTGCTCCCGACGTCATCGTCCATCTGGCCGCCCAGGCCGGGGTCCGCTACAGCATCGAAAACCCCCGCGCCTATATCGACGCCAATATCGTCGGCACCTTCAACGTGCTGGAGGCGGCCCGCGCCCTGAACGTGGATCATCTGATGATCGCCTCGACCTCTTCGGTTTACGGGGCCAACACCCAGATGCCCTATGCCGAAAGCCATAAGGCCGACACCCAGATGTCGTTCTATGCCGCCACCAAGAAGGCGGGCGAGGCGATGGGCCATGCCTATGCCCATATCCACAAGCTGCCCGTCACGATGTTCCGGTTCTTTACCGTCTATGGCCCGTGGGGCCGCCCCGACATGGCGCCCTACAAGTTCACCAATGCGATCCTCAACGGCGACCCGATCGACGTGTACAATCACGGCAACATGTTCCGGGATTTCACCTATGTGGAGGATCTGGTCCGGGCCATCCGGTTGCTGATGGACGCCGTTCCGGGCGGCCCGGAGACGGCGGTCCCCGGTGACAGCCTGTCCCCGGTGGCCCCCTACCGCGTCGTCAATATCGGCAATTCCGACAAGGTGCGCCTGACCGATTTCATCGCCGCGATCGAAGCGGCGACCGGCCTGCAAGCGACCCGCAACCTGATGGACATCCAGCCCGGTGATGTGCCGGCCACCTGGGCCGATGCGAGCCTGTTGCAAGCTCTGACAGGGTATCGCCCAGAGACCGATATCACCGATGGCATGGCCGCGTTCGTGGCGTGGTTCAGGGATTATTACGGCCGATAGGGCGAAACAGAGCCTAAAAGTCGGTGCCCGCCTTCTCCTGTGTCTCGATCGTGGTCGACAGCCGCAGCACCAGTTCTGAAAACGAGCTCCACGGACTGCCGAGGAAATGCTGCGCCCGCGCCAAGAGCAGCACATCGGCCAGCGCATATTGCAGCTGTTCTGCCGAGCGATCAAAGAGCGGCCGCTCCAGCCGGGAGACCCGGTCGCCAAAGGCCGCCTCGAACGCCGCGTAGCTTTCGGCTGTATCGGCGGCGAGGAAGGCCCGCGCATCGGGCATCGTGTCGAACACCGCCCTCGTGCGGGCGATGAACCGGTCGTGATGGCTTTGTTCGCGCCAGTGCTGGATCGCGGCGTGGCTGTCCGCCGTCCAGTTTTCGGGGCTGTCGTAGCTTTGCAGGGCGGTCCCCGGTGCACCCTGCATCCGGATGTGAATCCCGATATCGGGGCGCGGCCTGCTCCGGCTGTGCCCGCGCACCAGCGCCATCACCTGCGGGCTGGGTTGCAGCGCCCGCAAGAACGCCACATCCGGCCCCCAATGACTGGCCGGATGATTGAGCACATAGGCCGAACGGACATAGACATCGCGCCCTTCGGGCAGCGAGAGGGGCGCATCTTTGACGGCGCCGTCCTCCATCTCCATATAGCTGATCCGGGTGGCGCCGTCGGGGGCGCCGCTCTGTTCCAGCAGCGGACCGTCGTAGCGGTAGAGATCGCTCAGCCGCGCCTCGCAATGCTGATCGGGTTCCCAGACGACAATCATTTTGCGCCCGGTGGCCCGCGCCACGGCGGCCGCAGAGCCTATCGCCCGGAGCCGGTTGCCCAGCCCGTGCCGGGCGTCGATATAGAGCCGCCGCGCCCCGCCCGGGATCACGGCGGGAGACGGTGGCCGGGGCGGTGCCTTTGTCTCTGCGAGGGGGCCTGTGGTCGGGAAGGCCGTATTTGGGGCCAAAAGAAGCGGGGCGGTCGGCACCGTGCCCCGATCCGGGCCGCTGTCGAATTGGCGGAGCAGGTCCAGCCCGGCCGTCAGACGGAGGACGGGGCTGGCGGCGTCGTGGTCCGCGTCTTGCAGGCTCACCTCCGGTGCCGGGCCGAGCGTGGTGTGTGCAGGCAGGTGGACCAGATCCTCGAACAGCCCGCCAAAAGTATGCCCCGGCGCGTCATGGCCGCGCAGGACAAGGTGCCGTCCCGTGCCGCTTGCCGCGGAAACGAGGCTCTGTTTCAGCGCGGTCGCGGTTTCCGGCCGTGCCTGAAGGGCCGCAAGGTCGAGATCGACGACCAGATGCCTGTCGGCCACCACCGCATCGAGCGGGGCGCGTGCCAGCATCAACGCCACATGGAGCGCCGTGGTTCCGCCCAGCCTGCGCACCGTGAGGAGCAGATCGAGCGCCTCGTCCTCAAGTTCGAACACCCGGGGGCCAGCCTGCCATGACAGCATCTCGCGCCCGGCCAGCCGCTCGGCGGTCCGCTGCATCGGGGCGGGCACGGGGTGCGGCAGCGGACCAGAGCGGCGCAGGATGCCGTCTGCGTCGGCAAAGGGCTGCATCCGTCGCGCCGGCGTCCAGTCGGGCATCAGCGTGGCGATCAGCCGGTTGGTCCGGATCCCATACATCGGCAGCGCCCGCAGATCGGTCCAGCCGGTGGCCAGCGCCTCGGGCACGGCCGACAGCCGAGCGGTATCGTCATGGTCGATATGGGCGACGCTGCCGGGGGCCAGATCGACCCGCGCCACCCCGGCCCGGATCAGCCGGTCATAAAGCTCGTCGTCATCCCAGCCATAGCGGGTGATATGTTCGTTGAACCCTTGCACGGCGGCCAGATCGGCCCGGTGGGTGTAGAACACCCCGTTGATGTATTCCTGCCCCTGTGGCGCGGTCCGCCAGTTGCCGCTGATCACTTGGCCGCTGTGCAGCGAGTTGGTCTCGAAGAAGTCGGGCGCGAGCCGGATATCGGCATCGGCCTTGAGAATGCGACCGTGCCGCGCCAGCCGGAAGCCGAGGTTGAACGCCCATGTCAGCACCCATGCGGGCTCGTCCTCGACGCGCGCCACCCGGATCCGCGGATCGGCCAGACCGGCGGTGGCGAGGCTGTCCGAGACCGGAATGTCGGAGGACCAGTCGACGATGACCACTTCGCACACCTCGGGAGCGGCGAGCCACGAGCGGAGGGCTTGCAGCAGGTTCTCCGTCCGGTTCCGGCTGGCGGTGACCACGCTGACGCCGGGCAGGGCGGGCTGGTCTGCGTCGAGGCCGGGGGGCAGGGTGCTCTGTCCGCGCATCGGGGCGGTGATGGGGTGGGGGCGGAGCGCATCGAGCCGGGCCGCGCGGTCGGCGGCCAGATCGGGGCCGATCCGCGTCAGCCCGGTGCGCAGCCGCGTGACGATCGCTTCGGCTTGATCCGCTTTGCCGTCGGAAAACAGTCTCTGTGCCGCCTGAAAATCCACCTCGAACCCATCATGCAGATCGACGGGCGGAGACAACTGCGCCCGGATGTGACGCGGATCGGTCATGCGCCCTCGACCGGTTTGGCCAGAAGGATCCCGGTTTGCCAGCCATAGGCTCCGGGCCGCACGATCCGCACATCCATCCACGCCCCCACCCGCGCCAGCCAAGCCTCGCGCCGGTAGACGCAGCGTTGCAGCCAGGGCGTGGTGCGGGTGACGAAGGCGGTCCAGTCCCGCCCGAGCATCCCGGTTTCGGCATCGAGCGCGGCGACGTGGTCGTTGGACGGGTGCGCGGGTGCGGTCCGCGCCACCTCGGCCAGCGTGTCCTGATCCGAGATCGTCAGATAGAGCCTGCCGCCGGGTTTCAGCAGCCTGCGCATCTCCAGAAGCCATGCGTCGCCGAGCTCGCCGATATGGGTCCAGACCGACCCGGCAAAGATCAGGTCGAAGTGCCGGTCCTCGAAGGGCAGGTGCGGCTGTGTGGTATTGGTGAAGAACTGAAACGGTGGCGACAGATGCGCCTGCGCCCAGTGGATCGCCGCGGCGTGCAGATCGGACCCCCAGACCTCGCCCGCCTGCGCCTCGGCCTCCAGATGCCGCAGCATCCGGCCTGCCGAGCAGCCGAATTCGAGAATGCGTTTGCCCATGGTGTCGAACCCGTCCTCGGCGAGGATCGCCTTCATGTTGCGCACGTCCGCCTTGCCGGAGGACAGGTAGAGATCATCCTGCCATTTGCCGTCCTTGTAGCCGTAATAGTGCCTGAACTCGGTGGGCGGGATACGTTCGGCGAGCGGCAGGGCGGCGGCCTCGGGGCTCATGGCATAGAGCGCAAAGCCCGCCTCGCTCCGCGCCTCGGGATAGTAGGTGCCGGCCAGATTGCTGGCGCTCATCAGCAGGGTTTCCAGATCGCGCAGGGACGGCGCTCCGATCCCGTCGCGGAACCGGTCGTGATGGGCGCGGGTGGTATCCGCCTCGGTGGGCGCTGCCGCCGGTGCGGTCGGGGCAGCGGGAGGTGGCTTGGCCTTTCTGCCGAACATGCCGGATCCTTTGCATCGGTATTTGGGGTTTATCGCCTGCCTTGCTGGCCTCGTCCATCACTTCACTGCCAGCGGTGATGTGCCCGAAACGCCCCGTCTTCGCGCACGAAGGCCAGATCGACATACCCCAGTGCGCCGTCGAGAGGCCGGGTCTGATAGCTGAGGATATCGTAGACCGCAAAGCCATGCGCTTGCATCCATGCGACGATGGTGCCGAAATCGCCCAAGGCCGCATCCCCGGCGGGGTGGAACATGTTCACCTCCATTACCACGAGATCGGTGCGTTTGAGTACCTCTTGCCCGCCTTTCATCACGTTCAGGTCAAAGCCCTGACAGTCGGTTTTCAGCACGATCGGCCCGGCCAGATCCCGCCCGCCCAGAACCCCGTCGAGGGTCTGCACCGGCACCATCCGCACATCGGACCCGGTGCCCGGATTGGCCAGAGTGGCCACTTGCACAGCCCCTTCGGGGACGCGCATCGGAAGGGTGCCTGCCTCGGCCCCGAGGGCCAGCATGTGGTACTCCCCCCGGTAGCGGCCGGTGAGCGCCTGCATTCGCGTCTCCAGCTCCGCCACCGGTTCGAACAGGATGTGATAGGCGTCGGGAAAGCCCTGCTGCAATTCGGGCGTGCCGTAACAGACGCCCACGTCGATCACCGTGCCGGGCGCAAAGCCCCGCTCTTTGACAAAGCCCACGAATTCTTCGAAATCGCGCAGGGGGCGGCGGGGCATGGGCAGTTCCTCTTGGGCCGGTCCGGGACTGGTGGATCGCGGTTTACAAATTTGTAAACCAGATTGGACCGATCAGGGTGCGGTGCCAAGGGCGCGGACCGGCCCTGCGACGGGGATGTCCAGCCGGTCGAAGGCGGCGGTCAGAGTGGCGGCGGTCCGGGTCCGCCATCGGTCGAAGGCGGCCCCGTCAAAGCGCACGTGGCTCAGGGCGTCGGCCAGGGTGCCTGCCCCCAGAACGGCCTCGGCGTCCAGTTGCGGCAGGTGCATGGTTTGGGCCAGTTCGCTCGTTCGGCTGTCATGGGCGATCAGCACGCCCGGTGTGCCGGCGGCAAGGGCGGCCATGGTGCCGTGCGCCCGACTGCCCAGCACCACGTCGAGCGGGCCCATCTCGGCGATCCAGTCGGCGGCCGAGGTGTAGAACCGCCCGTGTCTGCGCAAGTGGTTCCAGACCGCGTGGGGATTGCCTGCCGCGTCGCTGCGGGCCTCGGGATCGAGCACCCATGCGATCGAGGCCCGGTCGTCCTCGCTGATCCGGTGCCATTGACCGGAGGTGGCCTGCATCGCGGCCAGCCCGCCCGACTGCTGCACATAAAGCCCGTCATGGTCCTGCGCCCAGCCAAAGAGCCTGCGCTCCAGCTTGCGGCGGGGCGTGTCGAGAGCGATTTCGAAGGGGGCGGCGGCGGTCACCGCGATCCGTGGCGAGGGCATCTGCCGGGCCGCCTGCAGCCGGGCGGCGAGACTGCGCCCGAGGCCGGGATCGGGGTTGAGCAGGGCCGATGGGCAGCCCAGCACCTCGACCCTGTCCAATCCGAGCCCGGCACAGACCTCTTGCGAGAAGGCCCCCCTGACAGAGACGAACACGGCCCGATCGCGCAAGATATCGACCATCCGCAGCACGCTGGGTGCGGATTTCAGGGCGGTGATCGTCTGGCCCGGCGTCGCCCCTGCCGTGGCCTGAGCGCCAAGGCCCAGCACGACGAGGGGCAGATCCGCGCCGGCCAGATAGTCGTTGAGCCCGGACCAGTCGACCCCGGTGCGCAGATGGTTGGCCGCGGGAAAGATCAGAGCCTGCGCCCCCTCCAGACCGCGTGGGTCGGTATAGGATATGTCGGACAGGCCGATATGACGGCCCGGCGCATCGATGATCCGGCTGGCGGCGTATTGGAACATCAGGTTGCCGCTGTTGGCCCCCAATACCGAGAGCAGCACCTCCGGCGGGAACCGCTGTGGCCTGCGGACCCGTCCGCTGGTGCCCAGAAAGGCAAAATGTGCAGGCACGTGCCCTCCCGGTGCTTTGGTCGCTGTGGCATTGGTATCGGGTTTTGCGGCCCGGTTTCAATCGCGCCCGGTTCCTGAGCAAAACGCCGATGAGTTTGCCCTGAGACCGGGAACGGGCAGCCGGACCGGGCCGGCAGGGCGGCGGCCCGGGTTGCCGGTTGTGTCATGGGGCCGGGTCAGGCAAAATTCGACCTTCCGGCGTTGGTTGCGTTTGCCCAGCAATAGGGGGATAGACGCTATGCGCCAAGAAGACAGGGTCTGCCGATGAATATTTCTGCCCATTCCGGTCGTTCGAGCCCGTCAGCTACCAATCCGCGCAACGTGTGGTCGAAACTGTTACGGGTCCTTGCGCTTGTCGAAGACGGTCAGGCCGAAGCGGCGGCCGCCGCGCTCGAGGCCGTGAAATATGACCCCAACTGCACGTCCGAAATTCTGGCGGTTTATGCCCGGCAGGTGGCCCGTGCCGCAGAGCAGAGCCCGTTCCGGCCGCGGATCGACATCCCGGCTCAGTATCTGGGCCGCACCGACGGGCTCTTGCGTCCGCCGTTGCGGCGGCTGGATCCGCAGGCCGAGTATCCCTCGCCCTACCCTTGGGGGATGGGGTTGCCTGCCTTTCCCGGGGCGCAGAACGATTCGGGCTTCATTCTGGACGCGGCGACCACCCTGGCCCCGTATGTGCAGGGGGCGATCGGTCAGGTCCATGTGCTCTATAGCGTCGAACCGGGGCAGAATGCAGGTCAGAGTGCTGCTGTGATCGCAGATCTCGCGGCGGATCTGGCGGCGCAGGATTTCGCGGGCGAGATCGGTCTGACGGTGTTCGGCGCCGAGGGGCGGGCCCTGCCCGAGGGCATCGCAACCTGTGCGCAGAGCCTGATGTCCGAGCCGGGGCAGGCCCGGCTGACCGGAATCGCCGAGGACGCCGATCTGCTGGTGTTTCTGTCCGGGCAGGTCCGGCTGGACAAAGCGGCCCTGGCCCGAGCGGCCCATCTGGCGGCAGTCTCTGACGCGGTCGTGCAGACGATCGTGCCCGATGCGCCCAAGGCCGCCTTTGAAACCCCCTTTACCCTCGGTCCGTTGCGCAAGGCCCATAACGCCCGCTATCCGTTTCGCGCGGTCGCCGGACTGAACATGGCTCTGACGCCGGCTTTGCTGGCGCGGACCGGCGTGCCGGACGCCCGGTTCGAAGCGCCACTGATGGCGGGCCGCGAACTGGCCTTTCGGGCCCATAACCTCGGCGCCTATTTCGTCCCGTTGGCCGTGCCGGTGCTGGTGACCGACGATGCGTCGTCCGACGCCGACAGCAGGCTCTATACCCAGCTTTGCCCCAACCACTGGGATCGCAAGAAGGACGGCCGCTTCGAAGTGCCGAAGGTCAGCGTCTATATCCCCGCCTACAACGCCGGCAAATATATCGAACGCGCCATCGACAGCATTCTGGCCCAGGACGTCACCGATCTGGAGATTTGCATCAGCGATGACGGATCGCGCGACAACACCCGCGAGATCCTGAGCAAGACCTATGGGAGCGAACCAAGGGTTCGTTATCAGGCCAACCCCAATGGCGGCATCGGCTTTGCCTCGAACAACGCGATCCGGATGTCGCGGGGGATCTATATCGGCCAGCTCGACAGTGACGACGCCCTGAAACCGGGGGCGGTCCGCCGCCTGATGGAGCATCTCGACGAGCATCCCGACGTGGCCTGCGCCTACGGGTCCTGCGAGCGGGTCGATGCCGCGGGCAATTATCTTCAGAACGAATACGCCTGGCCGGTGTTCAGCCGCGAAAAGATGATGATCACCTCGATCGCGCATCATTTCCGGATGTTCCGCCGCGCCGCATGGGAGCGCACCACCGGGTTCCGCGAGGATATCGTCAACGCGGTGGATTACGATATCTTCCTCAAGCTCAGCGAGGTCGGCCGTTTCCACCATGTCGAGGAAATCCTCTATCAGCGCCGCTGGCACGGCGAGAACACCTCCAGCGTCAACGAGGTGTATCAGACATCGAACACCTACCGGGTCCAGCGCGAGGCTCTGGCCCGTCAGGGGCTTGGCCGGTATTGGGACGTGCATATCCCCGATCCGAAACAGCCCCGCCGGGTGACCTACCGGCGCAAGGACGACACTCGGATCGTGCTGTTCTGGCCCGATTACTCGCGCTCGAACCCCTATCAGAAGCTGCTCTATCAAACGCAGGATCCCGACCTCGAGATCGTGGCTGGCGATATCGATGCGGCTCTGCGCATGCTTGAATTGGTGGACAATGCAGGGGACGTGACCTTCCACCTGCACTGGCTGAACTTCGTGCTGCTACGGGTCACCGACCGCACCGAGGCGGTCATGCGCGTCGAAGAGTTCTATGACAAGCTGCACCGCTTCGTGGCGGCAGGCGGTCATCTGATCTGGACGGTGCACAACACCGTCAGCCACGACGCGACCTTTGCCGATCTGGAGGCGGACCTGTCCAAGCGGATCGTCGCCCTGGCAGAGACGGTCCATATCCATTCCGAGGGGGCGGTGGAGGAAGTGCGCGAGAGCTTCAGCATCCCGCCAGAGAAGGTCCGGGTGTCGCGCCACGGCCATTACATCGGGGCCTATCCCGATTTCGTCAGCCGCGAGGCGGCGCGTGATCTGCTGGGACTGTCCGCCGAGGCGGATGTGGTTCTGTTTACCGGCCAGATCCGACCCTACAAGGGGGCCGAGGCCCTGATCGGGGTGTTCCGCACCCTGTTGGCGTCGCGGCCCAACGCGGTGCTGCTGCTGGCCGGGGTGATGCAGTTCGATCTGCTGGCCGAGATCAGCCCGGCGCTGTCGCAAGCCGAACGGGCCCGCATTCGCACCACCGACCGGTTCCTCGACGATATGGAGATGCAGCTGTTCTTCCGCGCGGCGGATATTGCGGTCTATCCATATCAGAAGATTCTGACCTCGGGGTCGCTGATGCTGGCGCTCAGCTATGGGGTGCCGGCGGTGATCCCCCGGGTGGCGATGACCGCCGAAGTGCTGGACGGCCATGAGGCGGGCATGCTCTATGACCCGAGCGCCGGTGTGGAGGCTCTCGATGCGGCTGTGCGCAGCCTGCTCGAGGCCAAGGACGAGGGTCGTTTGGAGACGATTGCACAAAATGCCCGCGCCCGCGCCGAGGCGCTGGATTGGCCCGACGCGGCGGAGCTTCTGGCACCCGTCGCGGCCAATCGGCCCGAGAAACGAGTTTAAGAACGGAACTGAGCCCATGGCTATTATCTCTCACCCGAACCGGTTCATCTATTTTCTGAACCCGCGCACCGCGAGCACGGCCACCGGCCAGGCCCTGACCGAGGCGCTGCCCTGTGTCTATGTCCCCGAGGCCGATATCATGGACGACAAGGGCAAGATCGTCGTGCAGCGAAAGCACACGACACCGCGTCAGTTGCGCGAGTACGGACTGGTCGAGCCCGAGGTTCTGGAGACGTTCTTCAAATTCGTCACGGTGCGTAACCCCTACGATTCCATCGTCTCGGCATGGGCCAAGAAGGTGAAGGACTATGCCCACCTGCTCGACAAGCCGGACAGCTGGGTGAACAAGATCCCCGGCTATGCCGACGGGTTGCGCCGCGCCTCTGGCATGACCTTTGCCGAATGGGTCGTCGAGGAATACGCCGAGCATCTGAAAAAGGGCCGCAAGGCGCGCATGAACGGCAACTTCATCGACGAGGTCGATCACATCCTGCGCTACGAGACGCTGGCCGAGGATTTTGCCGCGATCACCGATCGTCTTGGCCTGCCTGCCGATTTCGTGCTGCCGCAGGTCAATGTCACCAAAGGCCGCGATACCGCCGATTACCGCAGCTATTACGACGATGCCGCCCGCGAGGTGATCTCGACGGTGTTCCGCGACGAGATAGAGCGTCTGGGCTATTCGTTCTGACGCCACCCGCAACGGCGTGCCGGGGCTGCCTGCCATGCCCCGCGCCTTGGTTGCCCATGTCGCTCGAACCCGCAGTTGTGCGACAACCTGCGCGCGCCGCGGGCGGACGAGGCCGGCCTCTTTGGCGCCCGGTTTCCCGTGGCGCCGGCCGGCTATCCGATGCTGGTGAACCTGTCCTAGTCGGACGCGCCTTTAGCCGTCCACCGCCGCCCGCAGGATCGCCAGCCCCTCCGCCAAGAGGGCCTCTGCCGCCGCGGCGCTGTCTGCCTCGCCGTAGAACCGCAGTTCGGGTGCATTGCCCGAGGGACGCAGGTGCACGATCCGCCCGTCGGTCATGGTGATCCGCAGCCCGTCGGTCTGGTCGATGCGGGCTTCGCTGCCCTCGAAGGAGGCCAGAAAACGGGCCCGTTCTTCGGCGCTGGAACTCAGCGACGCAACCAGCGCCAGAGACCGCTCCGTCGGCACCTCCTGCAGCCGGTCGGCGGCGGTAAAGCGCGGGGGCTGTGCGGCCACCAGCGCCGCCAGCCCACCGGCCCCGCGGGCCTGCACCAGCGGTGCGATCAGCGGCAGCAGCGCGTCGCGCGTCATCAGCGGCGGCAACGGCCCGGCAGGCCCCTGCGCCTCAAAGCCCAGAAGGAACCCGCCGTTGGCCTCGTAGCCCACGACCTTGCCGCCGGCCTGCTCCATCCCCGCAATCACGAAAGGCGAGCCGATCCTGGTGCGGATCACCCGTCCGAAGGCGCCCCCCGCCTCGGCCCCGGTGTTGGACGAGACCGGCGTCACCGCCACCTCGGCCCCGAGCATCGCCCCGGTGATCTGGCCCAGCACGTCGCCCACGATCACCCGGCCCGTCTCGTCGGTCATCAGCGGCCGGTCGCCATCGCCGTCGGTTGAGGCGATCGCATCCAGCGGATGCTCTGCCGCCCAAGCGGCCAGTTGGGCGCGGGTCTCGGCATCGACGGCCTCGGTGTCCACCGGGATGAACCGGTCCGCCCGGCCCAGTTCCAGCGTCTTGGCCCCCAGCGCCTGAAACGCCTCGATCAGCACATCGCGGCCAACGGCGGAATGGCTATAGACCCCGATGGTCAGCCCGGCCAGCGCCTCGGGCCCGAAGGCCGTGACATAGCGGGCGATATAGGCGGCGTTGGCACCGGTGTTGCTGGCCGGGGCGGGGCCTGCCGTCGCCGCGCCAGAGGAGGTGCCCAATGTCGCGAGGATCGCGGCCTCGTGCTCTTTGGTGATCTCACCCTCGGGGGTGTAGAACTTGAGCCCGTTGCGATCGTCGGGGATGTGGCTGCCGGTGATCATCACGGCGGCGGCGCCCGCCTGCATCGACGCCATCGCCAGCGCCGGCGTCGGCACTGCCCCGCAATCGGTGACGGCCAGCCCGGCCGCCTGGCCCGTACGTGCCACCACGTCTGCCAGCATGGGGGACGAGCTGCGCAAATCCTGTCCGATGAACAGACCCGTGCCCGTGGGGCAGGCGCTGATGAAGGCGGCCACGTGATCCGCGACCAAGGTCTCTGTCAGCTCTGTCACAAGGCCGCGCAGGCCGCTGGTGCCGAATTTGGGGGGCATGGGGTGTCCTCGTATGCTGCGTTGGTGCCCGTTCTAGGCCGCGGCCTGCGGTCCCGCAACCAATGCCTGCACGGTTTAATAAATAGCGCGGCAACCTCCCCCCTCGTGCCGCAATTGTGCTCCGCCCGTCGCCACCCCCCGAGCCCAGTCTTGGCGCGTTACATCCTGCCAAGCGTACGGTCCGGGGGGGCCGACTGCCCATGCCAGCACTACAATTTGTTACCTATGAGACGAGCGCGTCGGATCTGGAGATATCCCAGATCACCGAACTTGAGATCATCGACAATGGATCGGGGCCGGTGCTCTATGCGACGACCCGTTATGACGGGGCGATCAGCGCCTGGGATATCGACGGTCAGACCCTGACAGTGACCGATACCTCCAATCACCGGCGCAACGATGCGGCAGGGGCCGAGGCGGATCTGACATGGATCGAAACCTCGGATAACATAGCCCTGCTGACCGGCGGTGGCAGCGGTACGCGGAGCCTGCATACGATCAGCCTCATATCGCTCCATCGCGGCGTCTATGTCCCCTTCTCTGATTTCCTTTGAGACACGTTGCTCTTCTCTTCTAAGCTTTTCGCAAGCTGCCGCCGGGCGGCTCCAACCTCAAGGCATTCCAGTGCTGTTGGATCGTTCAACGCAGAGTCTGGCGTCGAGGCAGACCCGAAGATATTGATCACCGCTCGACGCTCGGAAGCCGTCATCCCATTGACAACCATTGGCCCAAGTCGCGGCGACTCTGACAGGCAGTCGTCGGCTGTGACAACCTCGTGCCGGTCACAGGCGAAATTAATCCATGTGATTTTGGATATACCCTTCATATACTAGATTCCGGGTAGCGATGTCAGCGATTTCGCAGGCGCGAAAGCTTCGCTCTCAAAGCTATCTTGCAACTCGCGATTTCCGCCCACCAATATCCTATGCTGTGGCGAGACAATCAGATCCTGAATCGGGAGGTTTTGTTCTAAGGCACCGGCCTTGATCGGAACAGGCTTTTCGCCCGCTTATGCCACTTCGCAACAGTCTTCGGGCTGATGCCCAGTTCCCGGCTTAACTGCGAGGGCGAAGCTTGCCATCGTTGTATTGCAGCCCTGACGGCGAACGTGGTCATGGCGCACCCGTGACGAGCTTGGCCCATGTTGCTACCTTCCATCCCTGAGAAAGGATCGCACTATCAAACCGTGGGATCAAACACAGTTGCTAGGCCAGACTTGCACCCTTTCTTTGGGTCCGATTTTCACCCTCTGGGCATGGCCCTCATTGTTCAGGCTCGACCACCCCAACGGCGCTGCACCCACCAGAAGGCCCGGCGCAGCCCCCGGAAGGGCGCGGTGATCCGCCACGAATTCGAGGCGCGCAGAGCCGCCACCTCCTGGCGCAGGGTCTGAGCGTCTTGGGTCAGGGCCACGATCCGGGCGTCGCTATCGCGCAGTTTGCCTGCCAGCGTTGCGATCTGGGTGGTCTGCTCTTCCAGCCGTCCGGCCAGCCCGTCCAGCGCAGTGTTCTGCCGCATCACCTGCAGCCGCAGGGCGGCATTTGCCCGATGCGCCGGCTGGGTCTCGTCGTCCGTGGCGGGTGCTGAGACGGCTTGTGCAAGGTCAGGCATGGGCCGTGCGGTCCTTCTGTCCGGTGGCCGTCGGCACTCCGCCGCCGTCAGCCTGTGTCTTATGAGAATCTCTAGCGCACTCTGACACCGAGTACATCTTTAAGGTGGTCCGCTTTTGTCCCATAAAGGCTCCAACAGTTCACCAGTCCTTTAAAAGTCACAAGGCGTCAAAAACGATGATTACCCCAATTCTTCTCTGTGGTGGCTCTGGCACCCGTTTGTGGCCGTTGTCACGCAAGAGCTACCCCAAGCAATTCGCCAAGCTGATGGGCGAAGAGAGCCTGTTTCAGGCCTCGAGCCTGCGCCTGTCGGGAGAAGGCTTCGGGGCACCGGTGATCCTGACGGGTGAGCCGTTCCGCTTTATCGTGACCGAGCAGCTGGCCGCTGTCGAACAGGCCCCCGCAGGTATTCTGATCGAGCCTGAGGGGCGCAACACCGCCCCCGCGGTGCTGGCCGCCGCCCTCTGGCTGGAGCGTCAGGATCCACAGGCGCTGATGCTGGTGGCGCCCTCCGATCACGTGATCCCCGATGCGGCCGCGTTCCGCGCCGCCGTGCAGGCCGCCGTGCCGCGGGCGCAAGCCGGCGATCTGGTGACATTCGGCATCACCCCCGACCGCCCCGAGACGGGCTATGGCTATCTGGAGCTGGCCAAGGGGGCCGATGCCGGGGCGGCCACGCCGCAGCCGCTGGCCCGCTTCGTGGAGAAGCCCGACGCCGCCCGCGCCACCGAGATGCTGGCCGCGGGCAATTTCCTGTGGAACGCAGGTATCTTCCTGTTCAGTGCCGCGAGCATCGTCGCCGCCTACAAGGCCCATGCCCCGGAATTGATGGCCGGCGTCACCGCGGCCCTCGACGGGGCGAAATCCGATCTGGGCTTTACCCGTCTGGCCGCCGAGCCCTGGGGCGCGCTGGAGGATATCTCGATCGACTATGCGATCATGGAGAAGGCCGAGAACCTTGCCGTGATGCCCTATACCGCCGGCTGGTCCGATCTGGGCGGCTGGGACGCGGTCTGGCGCGAAAGCGGGCCGGACTCGGATGGCAATGTCTGTTCCGATCATGCCACGGCGATTGGCTGTGCGGACACGTTGCTGCGCTCGGAAACCCCGGGCCAGGAAGTCGTCGGCATCGGGCTGGAGGACATGATGGTCGTGGCGATGTCGGATGCGGTGCTGGTCGCCCCGAAATCCGAAGCCCAGCGGGTCAAGGAGGCGGTCGCCGCCCTCAAGGCCAAGGGCGCGTCTCAGGCGGTGCAGCTGCCCCGCGACTACCGGCCATGGGGCTGGTACGAGAGCCTGATCATCGGCGGCCGGTTTCAGGTCAAGCGGATCGTGGTGCATCCCGGTGCCGCGCTGAGCCTGCAAAGCCACCATCACCGCTCCGAGCACTGGATCGTGGTCGAAGGCACCGCCCGTGTCACCGTGGACGAGGACGTCCGCCTGCTGAGCGAAAACCAGTCGGTCTATATCCCGCTGGGCGCCGTGCACCGGATGGAGAACCCCGGCAAGGTGCCGATGGTGCTGATCGAGGTGCAGACCGGCAGCTACCTCGGCGAGGACGACATCATCCGCTACGAGGATGTCTACGCAAGGGAGTAGGCCCTAGGGCTTTCTGAAGCTCAGAACGCGGCGCAGCCCCCGCAAGGGCTGCGTCACCCGCCAGGATGTCGATCGCTCGATCCGGGTCAGTTCGTCCCGCAATGCCTCTGCATCCTTGTGGTAAAGCTCGACCATGGCCCGCAGCTGCTTGACCTGCTCTTCGGCCAGATTGTGCCGGGCGCGGGCGTCGCGCAGTGCTGTTTCGGCCTGCGGCGTATCGGGTGCAGATGCTGTGCCGGGGGAGGACGTGCGCTCTGCCATCGCGGCTATGGCATCGGTGGACAGGCTGTCGGCGAGCCCGCCCAGTTCGGCCAGAAACCGCAGGGTTTCGGCATTGCGCAGCACATGCATGGCGGCAGCGGCCAGCGGCGCCAGATCCGGGCCGTCGGCCTCCGGGGTGCCGGAGGCAAGCTGTGCAGCCACGCTGTAGCGGCACTTGCCCGATAGTGTCCTCGCGACGACCAGATGCCGCCGCAGCGTGCTGTTCCAGTCTGCCAGAGCGGTGTCGGCGGATCGACCTTCGCGCAGGGCGTCGGACAGCCAGACGCAGGGATCGACATAGCTCAGAACAAAGGCGCCGGGGTCGCGTCCCGCGGTCTCCGGCTGGCCGGTGACGTCGGACAGGCTGACCGGCTGATATTCGGCGTCCGGGGTGGGGCGCCAGTAGAACCGTGTCACGGCCGGCCTGCCGATGGCCGGTTCCGATTGCGTCGGTCCGGCGTCGGTAACCGGTCGGTCCGGACGGTCGGCATCAGCGGCCGGCGCGGCCTGTGTCCGGGCCACGGCCGGAGCGGCGATGGCGCTGCGGAAGGCCTTGGCCAGCCGGGTGTTCAGACCGGTCAATTCGAACTGCGACAGCGCGACCGCACGCGCGGCGGCGCCTTTCGTCCGGCGGTGTTCGGGATCGGCCAGCCGGGCGATGGCACTGGCCAGCGCGTCGGCGCTTTCGGTATCGACCAGATCCGCGACACCCAGGTCCGCGAGCCTGTCGATCGTGGCCAGCCCGCGTGGTCCATGCGCCAGCACGGCGGCTCCGGAGGCGAGACATTCCGGCAGCTTGTTGGCCATCGAATACTGCACGTAGCGCTGTGAACCGGCATCGAAGTTGTAGGCGATCAGAACCACGTCCGCCTCACACAGCCAGCGGATATAATCCTCTTGCGACCGCTCTTCCGTGTTCAGGCTCGTGCTGTGCAGGCCGTCGAACAGGTGCCCGCTGACCTTGGCCCAATGTTCGCGGGTGCTGATCTCGAGGCGCACGTCCTGACCGGCCTTGGCGCGGGCCTCGACCGTCCGGGCGATCCGTTGCAGGCTGGCGGCGTTCATGTCGGGGGCGATGCCACCGGCATAGCGGATCACGATGCCCCGACCATGGTGCTGCCGGGGCGCTGTCCAGTGGCTTGCGTCGATCCCGTTGGCGAAGGCCTCGAAGGGCAGCCCATAACGCTCGGCAAAGGCGCTGCTCATCGCATCCGAAATCGTCAGGCGCAGCCCGGACCGGGCAAACAGCCCCCGCAGTTCGGCGTCGACGGTGGCGAAACGGGCGGGATCGTCGGCTTCGAGCCGGGCGGGCCAGTCATCCATGATCCAGGTGACGAGCGTCGTATCGGGCCGGGCGCTGATCTCCGCCATCGCCATGTCGTGCAGGGCCGGTCTGTCGGCGAGCGGGCGGTAGAGGATCACCTCGGGGTCGAAAGCGGCGATCGAGGCGCGCACGTCCTGCGCGTTCATCATGCGGCTGCCGTAATCGCCCTCCGGCGTCCGGCGCACGAAGGACAACTGGTTGGGCTTGGGGCTGGCGATCTGCATCAGCTTGTGGCGGGGCCAGTCGCGCAGCAGGTTGGCCTTGACCTCGCCGGTGGCTGTCTTGTCGCCCATCGCAGTCATGTCGAGCACCAGAAGCCGCGGGTGGCTGTCCTCGCCGGTCTGGCCGAGGGGCCGGGTGCGCGGGCTGGGGCCGGGGTCTTGGTGCGCCCCGAACAGGCTGGCATAGTCGCGCCGCTCGAACACCTCGAGTTGGCCGCCGACAGTGGCGTTGTAGATGGTCTGCCCGGTGCCTTCGAGCGTCGCCCGGGCGACCTTGTAGGCCTCGACCATCTGATTGACCTGCGGGTCGTGCCAGCGAAACCCCTTGCCGAAATAGTCGGGATCGAAGTGGTTCGGATCGTCGGATTTCATGTCGAGCACGCCGGTATCGTAATCCGATCCCTGCTCCACATCCGCCGGGATGTCGTAGCTCGCATCGACGCCGATCAGATAGATCTCTTCAAATCCCAGCCATGTGGCCAGCTGCATCATCGAGAAGGTCACGGTGCAGCCGGTATAGGTGATCACATCGGCGGCGCGGGAAAAGTCGAAGCTGTGCGGATAGCTGACCCGGGGCTGGTGATTGTAGAAGATCGTGTCCGGTCCGGGCGGGAACATATAGCCCAGATAGGCGGGAAAGAATTTGATCGGCCCGGAAAACGCGTTGATCCACTCGGCCCGATCCTCGGCCACCAGATGATCCTCGACACAGTAGAAGGTGGGCTTCCAGTCCAGCTCCTTGGCCTTGAGAAAGAACCCGTTGACCGCGAAGGTGACCTCGTCCTTGAGCAGGGTCAGGTCGGTCTCGTTCAGGCTGGGCCCGTTGCCGATCAGAAAGCACCGCTTGGTGTCCTTGAACTGCTCGCGCAGGGCACGCATCCGGGGTCGGTATTTCGCCTCCAGATCGACATCGTAGATCTGTTTGACATGGGCCATTCCGCGGACCTTGTCAGCCAGCGGCACCTTGTCTGTCGGCAGATAGATCGGGGAGCGGGTCGGCACCTGTCTGACCAGTGCCTGAAACTGCTCTTCGAGCGCCGCATCATTGAGGCCAGTGGCTGACACGGGGGGTATTGCCGTCATTCTTAAGGGTCCAGACTTGGGGTCGCCGGGGCTGATCGGCGTCGGGGCCGATGGCCCCGACAGGGGATGCATGAGGCGGCCGGACGGAGTCTCAGGCCGGGGTCATAGCATCAAAGAAACCGGCCATGTGGTCAAGCGCGGTGTGGCTGGCCCGGATCACCGCATCGACGCTGTTCGATCCGTTGTGGCTGCCGAAGATGCACCGCTCCATGTCGCGCAGCGGGCTGTTCATCGGCAGCGGCTCGACCTCGAACACATCGAGTGCTGCGGAATGCACCTTGCCGGACTGCAGGGCGGCGATCAGGGCGGCCTCGTCGATCAGCGGGCCGCGGGCCACGTTGACGATCCGCACCCCGTCCATGCAGCGCGCCAGCACATCGGCGTTCAGCATGTGGGTGTTGTGGGCATTGAGCGCGCAGGTGAAGACCAGAAAATCCATCTCCTCGACCCGCTCGGGCCACGCCGCGCGGCTCAGGCCCGCGATACCCGCATCGCCCTCGACCCCCGGATCATAGGCGGTGACGTTCAACCCCAGCGCCTGCAGCCGGGTCACGACATTGCGACCGATATCGCCCAGCCCGATGACCCCGGCTTTCCGACCGGGCAGCGAGATGCCAGCCGGTTTTGGCCACTGGCCGGCCCGCACGCCGCGGTCGATCAGCATCAGCTGACGCGCAAGGGCGATGACATAGGCGGTGCCGACATCGGCCACTTCGGAGCCGAACATCTGCGGGGTGTTGGTGATCGGGATGCCCAGATCCTTGCAGGCCGCGAAATCGACGTTGTCGACTCCGATCCCCCATTTGACTGCCGCCCGAAGCCGGCCCGAAAGCCCCGCCTCGAACACCTGCCGGGTGGCCGGGTCGTCGCCGATGATCCAGCCGTCATAATCGGGCAGCAGGGCCATCAGCTCCTCTTCGGAGAGGATTTGCGTGGTCTCGGCCCGGTGCAGACGGATCCCCTTTTCTGCGGCCAATTCGACGAAGCGGTCGAATTGCAGGAGCATCGGCGGGCAGGTGACGATCACATCGCGGATATTCTGGCTCATGCGGCGGACTCGCGGCTGCGGCGGATCATCATGGCCGCGACGCTTTCGGCCATGTCCCAATCGGTGGGCGTGTCGATGTCGACGCTTTCGAGTTGCGGCGTTTCGAACATCATCGGCTTGCGGCCGATCCGGGCATTGGTGGCGGCAAAGCTATCGCGCGAGAACAGGTAGAGGTTCGAGTTTTCCTCGTACCACGGCTCCAGATCCTGGGTCTGGATCAGGTTGTCGGGATCGTGGTTCACCGGGCTGCCATCGGCGCGGTAGAACCGGGTCTGAAACTTGTTCACGGTGAACAGGCTGTCGGCCACGCCGGTGCGCACCGCTTCGCCGTATTGGGCCAGCGCGGTCTGGATGGTGTTTGCGGACAACATCGGGTTGGTGGTGTGGGTCATCGCATAGGTGGCTGCGGGGATGGCCGCGATATCATCGGCGAGGATCAGGTTCATCGACACGGTATCGCCGCACAGCTCGGGCTTGCGGTCGCGGATGACCACCCGGTTGCCTTCGACCAGCCCATTCTGCGCCAGGATGTGCCGGGCATCGGTGTTGATCACCACCTCGTCGATTTCTTCGACGGCGAGCAGGCTGTCGAGGATCCACCGAAACAGCGGCTTGCCGTGCAGCATGCGAAAGTTCTTACCTTTCACGCGCTGGCTGTTGGCTTTCATGGGCAGGAGGGCGACGATGCGATTGGAGCCAGACATTGACGGTCTCACTTTCGGTGACTGAGGGGTAAAAGAAGCGATTTTTGCGGTCACGCGACAATCGCCGATGATCGTTGTTGCCAGCATAAGAACCGACATACTGGGCGATCCGGTAACGCAGGATCGACCAGCCGTCCGAACGCAGCTTACCATAGCGTGCCGCGCTCTTCCAATCCAGCCAGACGCTGCTGATCACGTAGCGGATCACGTCGGGCAGGGTGAGCTGCACTTCGGGCATGATGGATTGCAGGGCGATGGCCTCGCGTTCGAACCGGCGGCGCACACGGGCCCATGTCTCGTTATGGTGGTGGAACACCGCGGCCTCGGCGACATAGCCGATCTTGCCGCCGGTGCCGACGATCTCCTTGGCCAGCGCCATGTCCTCGAGCCCGGTCAGTTCCTCGTCGAAGGGATGTGCCTCCCATGCCGCGCGCGACAGGGCGGCGTTGGCGTTGTTGCAGAAGAATCCTTCTTGCGGGACGGCGCTGACGGCGGGGAAATACTTCGCAAAGATCCGGCGCTCCGAGAAGTTGCTGTCGTCGTCGCCAACCTGACGGCCATAGCTGTAGGCCACGGTGCCATCCATGATCGGCTGACACAGGGTCTGCAGCCAGTCGGTGGCCACGGGAATGCAATGGCCCGAAATGAACACGAGGATATCGCCGGTGGCAAAGTCGCAGCCCCGGTTCAGCGACCGGCCAAAGGAGAATTCGGCCTTGGTCAGTGTGGTGATCCGGGCGCCATGGCGCTGCGCGATCTCGACGGTGCCATCGGTCGAGCCGGAATCGACGACGACCACTTCATGCTCGAGCCCATCGGTTTTCTGCCGGGCGATCATGGTCAGCAGATCACCCAGATAGTCGGCCTCGTTCAGAGTTCGGATGACGATACTAGCGCGCATGATAATCCTTTCGGCACTCTGTCGAGGAGCGTAAGCCACGCCCGACAGTCGGAATGAAGTGGGAAAACACCAGCCTCCGCATCATGGCAGCAGGCCCATACCGTCACGGGAATACCCGGTAGCGGGGCTGCGGGGGGCTGGTTGCGGGCGGGGCGCGCCCTTGCCGAACACTTCCCTGTAATCGGCTTTTTCAAAGATCGTGCAGGCGCCGCCGAGGGTGGCGTCGATGATCCGGCGCCCATCCGCCTCGTAGGCGTCGCGGGCAATTTTGTAGGAGGCCTCGGATTGCGCCAGATTGGCCGCATCCCACGGCTTGTTGGCGAAATAGTCGGGCGAGAAATGGTTCGGATCGTGGCCCTGCATCACCTGGGTGCTGTTGGGCGGCCCGTTGAGGGTAAAGCGATGATCCATCCCGATCAGCACGACTTCCCTGGCTCCCATGTAATAGGCCAGTTGCAGCGCGACGAAGGTGACCGTGTGGCCTTCGCGGACGCCCAGGGTGATGTCGTGGCAGAACGGCTCGCGCACCCGGGTGGTGTGGATGTGAAAGGTCAGCGCATCGGCGGGCAGCAGATGGGCGGAGCGGTCGGAGATGAACTTGACGGCCGTCATCTTGCGCAGGACATCGGCCGTCTGACCGATGACCTTGTCGTTCACTGCGGCCAAATACCGCGGGTAAAACCCGAAGGTTTCCAGCCCGAGATGGATTTTGTTCAGGCCGAACGTGATTTCATCGCGCAAGAAGCCCAAATCCATCTGGTTCAGAGACGGGCCATTGCAGACGATGACGATCCGCTCACCGTCATGCACATTGCGAAAGCGCGTCAGCGTCGACAGGCGGTCAAACACAGCTCTACCCCTTACAGATATGCTTTCCCGAGCAATCTCGTCGCTGAAATAACCCCCACGGAAATGTCGGCGACAACTCTAAAAAAACTTGGCAGCCCCAATAGGACAACTGACACGTGTATTACCACCCCGAACTTGTCAACAATGCCGGGCCGGCGACCTATTTGGAGCGCAAGTTTTCGCCGTTTTGCAAAAACCATTGATAGGTTTGCTCAAGTCCGAGGCGCAATTCGAACTTTGCCTGCCAGCCCAGCCGGGTCAGACGGCTCACATCCATCAGTTTGCGCATCGTGCCGTCGGGCTTGGATGTGTCGAAGGACAGTTTGCCAGTGTATCCGGTCACTTCGGCCACCATCTGCGCCAGTTCGCCGATCGAAATATCGGTGCCGGTGCCTACGTTGATATGGCTCAGCATGGGCTGGGTTTCGCGGGCGTAGGTCTCGTCGTCGAGATCCATGACGAAAAGCGAGGCGGCGGCCATGTCATCTACATGCAGGAATTCCCGCCGCGGTGTGCCGGTGCCCCAGATCACGACTTCCTCGGCGCCGCTTTGCGCGGCCTCGTGGAATCGGCGAATCAGCGCCGGCAGGACATGTGAGTTCTCGGGGTGAAAGTTGTCGCCCGGACCGTAGAGGTTCGTGGGCATCACCGAGCGGTAGTCGCGTCCGTATTGCCGATTGTAGCTTTCGCACAGCTTGATCCCGGCGATCTTGGCCACCGCATAGGGCTCGTTGGTGGGCTCCAGCACCCCGGTGAGCAGCGCGTCTTCGGCCATCGGCTGTGCGGCTTCGCGCGGATAGATGCAGGACGATCCCAGTTGCAGCAGCCGCTGCACACCTGCCGCATGGGCCTGATGGATGACGTTGCATTCGATCATCAGGTTTTCATAGATGAACTGGCCGGGATAGGTGTTGTTGGCCATGATCCCGCCGACCTTGGCGGCTGCGAGGATCACCGCATCGGGCCGCTCGGTCTGCATGAAATCGCGCACCGCCGCCTGATCCGTCAGGTCGAGCTCGGCGCTGGTCCGGGTGATCACCTCGTCGGTGCCACGCGCCTGCAACTGGCGCAGAATAGCGCCACCAACCATGCCGCGATGGCCTGCTACGTAGGTTTTCATGTCAATCCTTTCCGCGTCGCGGACCTCGGAGGCCCCTTTGGCTCTGACACGCTCTTATTGCCCATGCGAGGCTCAGGCAAGGCGGACATTCCCGACCCCGCCGGGGTATAAACACGGCACCGCCCGATGAATAAGCTGCACCCAGAACGGGCAACCCGAAGGGTTGGTGCCGGGAAAGCCCGCAGCAACTCAAGCGAGAATCCGCGTCGGGAGGAAAATCGATCCGACGCACTGGACTCGATGTGACGGGGGTTGTTAAACGCCGCCTCAGTGTGATGGCGATCCGGGCCGCACCGTTTGGCGCTCCGGCTCGTGAGATCGAACGATATTGTCGCATAAAATGAGTGATTTGGTTGATGACATGGCGGCGATTTGAAGAGTTCTTCCGCTGTTTCGCGGTGAAGAGAGGCCTGTTGCGCGCCGGGGGTCTGGTCCTGCAATGTCCTTCGGTCGCGCCAGAAGAATTCGATATCATCCATGCGGACACCGGGATTCGATAAACACCTTTGAAACCCTGCAGCCAGAGCAGCTTTCCAGTCACCCTTCAGAGCGCAAAGTATCTTAGATCATGACCGTTGAGAAGAATATGAATAACCTTTGTGTCGTATTGGGGAATGGCCCCTCCTTGAAGGGATTCGACTTTACCCGACTGACCGGCGTGCATTCTCTTGGGATGAATGCCGCCTATCGGTTCTGGGACAAGATCGACTGGTACCCGACGTATTACTCCTGCCTTGATGATCAGCTCATCATCTCGCACCACGACGAGATATACCGTCTCTGGAAAGAGGGTCGAATCCAGCGGTTTTTCGTGCATGGAAGCTTTTTCGACTACCATCCGGATTGTATCGGCGTTCCCGAGTTCTTCTCGCTCGATCAGGTTCTGCCGCATTGGTACAACAAACGCGGCAAGGGGCAGGGTTGGGTCTCGCTCGTCGATAACCCGGCATTCAAAACCCAGGACACCACCAAAATCACAACCGGCGCTTTCGCAACGCGATTTTGCGCTTTCATGGGCCACGATACCCTCGCCCTGATGGGTATCGACTTGAAATACGTCGAGATTTTGCCGGAGGCGGAAAAAGCCGAAGGCGTTGCTCTCGTGATGAAAGAGACGCCGAAGGAAAACCCCAACTACTTTTTCGACGATTACCAGAAGGCAGGGGACAAATATAATATCCCGAACCCGGACGTTCACGGGAACGAGCTGCATATTCAATCGTTTCGACTGGTCAAATCGGATTTCCAGCTCAACGGGCAAAAGACCGTTGTCTACAATTCAAATCCGAATTCCCTGCTGCATGATGAAATGGTCTTTCCGCTGCGTCTCATCGATAGCGTTCTGACAAGCCGTCATTTGGCTGCCGTCGTCGTGCCGGCCACCCAGTTCGAATTCGACGCGATCCTCTCGAATTTCGATATCTGGAGCCGCCCTGAAACGGCGCCAAGTCTGGACTCGGAGTCCGACAATAATTGCGGCCTCGTTTTCATGTTCAACAAAGTGATTCCGGACGAGGTGGAATTTCAAATTCGCAACAAGTTCCTGGAAACGGGAATGAACCGCTATTTTTCCTACCTGAAGTTCGAGTATCTGGGGCTTGAAGGGGACGACGACAAATACGAGCGCGACTATTCCAAGAAGGTCGGCACCCAGGGCTTCAAGTCCGGGCCCAACAACCAGTTCTTTCTGACGATGCGGCGGGCGCGTGGTCTGGGGGACTGCATTTTCCAGATGGAAACGGATTGCGTGCCGCTGGCGGCCAACTGGCTGACCAACCTGCGCAAGGAAGTGGCGAGATCCGGACGGTTCTGGGTGTTGGGGACCCGCTACTTCGGCACCGAGACCCTGGCGCCGGAGTTCAAGAACCATCTCAACGGGAATGCCGTCTATGCGACGGGCGATCCGGAATTTTGCGACTTCCTCGACACCTTCTGGGAGCCGCGGACACGGGCCATGGTCCGGACGGTCGACAAGCGGTTGGCTTATGACTGCATTCTGGAGAAAGTCTTTGTCGAGCAGGCCGACAGCGATCCCGAGGTCGCGGAAGTCTTGCAGCGGCACGGAACCAAGTTCCGTCAGACCGGGCTCATCCTCAATATCTCCGGCAAGGCGGATCTCAAGGATCTGAGCCCGTTCTATCGCCGTGATCTGCAGGATCGCTTTCCAGACGCCTGCGTGCTACACAACCGGACAGCCCAAAAGTGGGCTGCAACGGAGGCAGCCATGGCCGCCCGGCTGCGCACTGCGTCTCAGACCCTGGATCATCCTGCCGAGCATCCACGCCTGTTGGTCATCGACATGACCCAAATGGGCAATGCGAGCGCGACCGGCGCCGTCAAAAGCAACCTGTTGCGCGGGTGGCCGCAGGATCGCCTGTTGCAGGTGGCATGTCCGACCCTGGCGAGCCTGCAACTGGTGCGTCCGACGCCGGCCGGCGGGTTTTCGAGCCAGGACGTGGACGAAGCGGCGGTTGTCGAGGCGGTCGAGGCGTTTCGCCCCGATGTCATTCTCTATCGTCAACTGCCTGAGCGCCCTGCACTGCATGCGCTCGCCATGCAACTGATCGATCAGTATGACGTGCCTCTGGTGACGTGGCTCATGGATGATTGGCCCGCCCGCCTATACAGTACCGACAAGGCTCTGTTTCACGAGGTCGACAGGGATCTGAGGGCTCTGCTGGCCCGCTCGGCGCTGCGCCTGTCGATCTGCGACGCGATGAGCCGGGCGTTCGAGGCACGCTATGGTCATTCCTTCGTGGCGATGGCCAACGGCGTCGATCCTCGCGATTGGGCGGCCCCCAAGGCCCACACCCAAGGCACCACGGTGCTCCGCTATGCCGGTGGCCTGGCGCCCGACATGAATGCCAAGAGCATCCAGCGGGTGGCCCAGGCGGTCGAAGAACTGGTGGCCGAAGGTCACGACATCCGGTTCGAGATCAACACCCAGTCCTGGTGGGTGGAGAAGAGCCGCCCCCTCTTCGAGGGCCTCAAGGCCACGAAGATCGAGGCCGTCAACCGCCCCTTCAAGGCCTACAGCGCCTGGCTGCAGGAGGCGGACGGGCTGCTCATCTCCTACAACTTCGATCCGGAGTCCCTGCGCTATGTCATGTTCAGCATGGCCAACAAGCTGCCGGAATGCCTGATTTCGGGGGCGGCGCTGATGGTGCATGGCCCCCGAGAGGTGGCCACCGTCGAATATGCCGCGCAAACCGATGCCGCCATCGTGGTGGATGCCCCCGAGATCGAGGCCGTGAAGGCCGGACTTCTCGAGCTGTGCGATCCCGCACGCCGGACGGCCCTGACAGAGACCGGTCGGGAGGTCGCCTTGGCGCGTCACAACCTGCCGGTGCTGTCGCGCACCCTTGCGGATATGTTCCGCGAGGTTGTCGAGAACCACGGCCGCGCCCCCCGGCAGGAGGCCACGGCCCCGGTCTCCGAGGTCTGGACCCAGTTCCTGCCGGCCGAAGATCCGCCGGTCTCGGCGGGCAAGCCTCCCGTCGTGCTGAGCTATCGGCGCTGTGCCGACTACGTATCGCAAAGCCTGTCGGCCGGCCTGATGCCGGACGAGGCCCTGCAGGTCTGGCTGCAAGAGGCCAAGGTGCTCGTCACCAAGGTCAGACGGGCGCGCAGACAGACGGTCTTGATCGATGCCGCGGATGCCGCCGCAGCCCCCGAGGCCCTGGCCGCACTGGTGGCGGACCGGGCGTTGCCGGTGTCGGATGCCGATGTGCAGCGCCTGCAAGCGGCGCCGCCGCGGGATCGCATCCACGACCTGATCGCCGAAGAAGCCGTCCGGCAATCGCCCCTGGCCCGCAGGCTCGGCGCGGAATTGGAGGCCAGCAGCACGCCGCTCGGAGAGCAGGCGTCGCGGTCGATGGATGTTGCCGGTGCGCTGTCGGATTATCGGGACCGGTCCGCACGGAGTCAGCACGAACAGGCGCTGCGGCGTCGGGAAAGCGATCTCTTGCATGACCGGATCGCCCGTCTGGAGGTGGCGCTGAGCGATGCCCGCGCCGGACAGGGCGCTGCGGCGGCGGAGATTGGCGGTCTGCGCCGGAGCCTCGAAGTGCTCGAGGACATACCCGGTTCTCTGAAGCAGGCGCATGATGCGTTGACGGCAGAGCGGGCCGCCCATGCCCGGCTGCTTGCCGATCTCGACAGCCAAAAGGCGCGGGCCACGACCGAACAGGCAGAGCACGAGAAACGGGTTGCCACACTTCAGGCGCAGGCCGCCGCGGCTCAGGCCAGCCAGAAGGAGCTGGAGCAGAAGCTGGAGGCACAGGCCCAGCAGATCCGGGCGTTGACGACGGCGCGCGATGATGCGGTGGCGGAAAACCGGCTTCTGGCATCGCGCGCGGAAGGGCTTCAGCAGGCGCAGCGCGTCTCGCAAGAGCATTTGCGTGACAGCGTGCGAGCCTTGGCCGATCAGGACCGGAAGACCGGTGATCTGGAGCAGGAGATCGCGCGGCAAGCCGAGGCCGCGACAGCGGCTGCGGCCCGGCAAGACCAGATTCAGACCGCATTGAGCGCGGCTCAGAGCCAGTTGAGCGAACTTCGCAAATCGCTGGCGTCCGAGCGGGAAAAGACTGCGGGGTTGGAAGAAGAACTGACCCGGATCTATAATTCCAAGTCCTGGATGATCACCGGCCCCATGCGCGGAACGCGCCGTGTTCTGAACACCAAAGTGAGAGCTGTCGAGAATAATGATGTATGACATGACCGCCGCCTCCGATGCCGCACAGCGGATCGGCACGATCGTGCATCTCGGGGCGGGCACCGGCGAGGCGCTCGACAACTATCTGGACTCCGGAGCCGCGCAGATCGTGCTGGTCGAGCCGGAGCCGGAGCGTGCCGAGGATCTGCGTGCCCTCGTCGCAAGCCTGTCGGCTCGGGATCAGGCCCGTGTTCAGGTGATTGAGCGCGCCGTGGCGATGCAGGACGGCACCGCCATGCTGACGGTGTTCAATCAGACGGATGCAAGCAGCCTCGTGCCGCCGACCGGGTTGAGCGAGCTTTATCCCGGCCTGCGCGTCCTGAGCCGGACCGAGGTGGAAACCGTCAGCCCGGCCAGCCTTCTGAAGACCCTGACTCTGGACCCGGATGCGCTCAACTGGCTGATCGTCGAGACGCCCGGCCTCGAGGCGCAGGTTCTGCGGGCTCTGGCGGACCTCGGCGGGCTCACACAGTTTGTCAGACTCGATCTGCGCTGCGGTGCCGAGCCTCTGTATGAGGGGGCAGCCTCTGGCCAGGAGATCCTGACGTGGTTGGCCGAGGAGGGATACCTGCTCGGACCAAGCCCGGAAGAGGCCGACCCGGACCTGTGCGAACGGCGTCTGATGCGCAATCCGTCGCTCCCCAAAATCCGCGCGGTCGAGGCCGAGTGCGCGGATTTGAAGGCGCGATTGGGTGAACTGGAAGCCGCGCTCGATGTGCAAACGCAAGAGCGCGCGGCGGAAAGGCAGAGCACCGAAGCCGCCGCGGCGTCTCAGGCCGAGCAGCTGCACTCCCTGACCGCGGCGCTCGAAGAGAAGAGCAAGGCGCTGGAGACCTCGGAGCAGGCTCGCAAGACCCGGGTGGAGCAGGTCGAGCACCTGAATGCGGAGAAGGCCGCGCTGACGGAGAAGCTGTCGCAGTCCGAAGCCGCCGCCGCGTCTCAGGCCGAGCAGGTGCAATCCCTGACTGCGGCGCTCGAGGAAAAGAGCAAGGCGCTGGAGACCTCGGAGCAGGCCCGCAAGACCCGAGTGGAGCAGGTCGAGCATCTGAACGCGGAGAAGGCCGCGCTGACGGAGCGTCTGTCGCAATCCGAGGCCGCCGCCGCGTCTCAGGCCGAGCGGGTGCAGTCCCTGACCGCGGCGCTCGAGGAAAAGAGCAAGGCGCTGGAAAGCTCCGAGCAGGCCCGCAAGACGCGTGTGGAGCAGGTCGAGAACCTGAATTCGGAGAAGGCCGCGCTGACGGAGAAGCTGTCGAAGTCCGAGGCCGCCGCCGCGTCGCAGGCCGAGCAGGTCCGGTCCCTGACCGCCGAGAAGACGGCCTTGAGTGCGCAGGTCGATGATCTGACCAAGAAACTTGCAGAGGCCAGCCTTGTGACCAAGGCTGATCTGGCGGCGGCGCATGCCGAGCGGGACCGTCTGCGCAAGGAGTTGGAGGACACCAAGGCCGCCTTGCAGACATCCCAGACGCAGCGGGCGCAACTGGCCCAGAGCCGCGACGACATCGTCCGGGCAGAGGGGCAGATTGCCCTGATCAAGGACCTTTTGCTGAGCGGTCCCGAGTTGTGAGCAAGTCATCCAAGAAGAAACGCCAGCGGGCGCGGCGCAAGGCCGAGAAGCTGCAAAGGAAACACGCCGCATCCTATGAGCGCGGCACGTTGTTGCCGCCGCGCTTTCTGGATGTCGCGGATGCGGAGATCGTCGAGGTCGAGCCCGATCCGGCGCAGGCGGTGGCTGACCCCGCCTTGCTGGAGCGCAGCCGGGCGCATTGGGAACTGGGCGATTGGGAGCAACTGGCCGCCCTGGCCGACCAGCCGCTGGAGCACCATCCGGATCGGGCCAAGCTGTCTTTGCTGGCCGGGGTCGGTCTGGCCCAGCACGGCGATATGACCGTCGCCCGGCGCCATGTTCGGCAGGCGCTGGAGTGGGGCTGCCCGCGCGATCTGGTGGCGCGGGTGATGGCGGCGGGGGTCCACAACTCTCTGGGGCGCGCCGCATCGCTGCATCAGGACGAGGCCCGCGCGCTCGGCCATTTCGAGACCTCCATAGCGACTGTCAGCCCGCGCGTGGACGCCAAGGCGTTGGGCCGGGCCCGCAACATCCATGAAAAGGCCCGGCTGGGGCAGTTGCCCGAGGCGGCAAATCTGCTGGAAGACGGCATGCTGAAGATGCGGGACGGTGTGCCGCCGGACAGCGCGCAACTTCAGGCCATGGCCAGCAGCATCAAGGCGTTGCAGATCGAGCTGGCCGCTGTCAGGGCAAAGGCCGGACAGCAAGGCAGCGCCGGGGCTCGACGCCGCCATTCGCCTCAACCTCGCGGACTGGTGGCACCGCCTTTCGTTGCCGTGATCGCCGGGGTGCCGCGCAGCGGCAGCACATGGTCCTACAATGCCGCCCGGCTTTTGTGTGAGCGCAACAACCTGTCCTACTACGCCGAATGGTGTGAGGACTACAAACCCGAGGACCACCCGGCCTGCGATCTGCACATCGTGAAGCTGCATGCCCCGGAACAACTGATAGAGACACGGCACCGGATCGTGACCTCGTATCGGGATCTCGCAGAGCGGCTGGCCTCGCTTGTCCGCGTCGGCTGGCTGGCCGACGAGCCGGAGGCGATCCGCAAAGCGGCGCGGCATCAGGCGACGCTGACCGAATACTGGGCGGACAAGTCGGATTTCGAGATCAGCTATGACGACATCCTGCACCGGCCGCACATCGCGGTTCTGGGGATCGCGGAGACCCTCGACATCCCCTGCACCGAGGATATGGCCCGCGGCATTGCCGATGGTCTCGTCACGCTCAAGGCCGACGCGGCCGAGGTCAACGACAGGGGGCATGCCTCCGATACCCTCATGCATTCAGATCATCGTGCCACCGACGATCAGCGCCGCAACTATCTGGCCAAGGTGCAGGCTGCGCTCGCGGGCGGAATTGGCGAGGGGGCCTGACCACGATCATGACTTCAGGTTGCACTGTGTCTTGCCTGCCGCCCGGCGACGGCCGCTCGGCGGTTTCCCGGCAATAGACTCAACCCCGGCCTTTTGACCGCATCAAAAACCTCTTATAGCCACGTGAATACTTTTCGGAGAGACCATGACCAAAAAAGCGCTCATCACCGGTGTGACCGGCCAGGACGGCTCCTACCTTGCCGAACTTCTGCTGCAAAAGGGTTACGAGGTGCATGGCATCAAACGCCGCGCCTCGCTGTTCAACACCCAGCGGGTGGACCACATCTATGAGGACCCGCACAGCAACAGTGCCAATTTCAAGCTGCACTACGGCGATTTGTCCGACAGCTCCAACCTGACCCGCATTCTGTCCGAAGTGCAGCCCGACGAGGTGTACAACCTTGGCGCTCAATCTCACGTTGCCGTCAGCTTCGAGGCTCCCGAATACACCGCCGACGTCGACGCGATGGGCGCGTTGCGCCTGCTGGAAGCGATTCGGTTCCTGAAGCTGGAGAACAAGACCCGTTTCTATCAGGCCTCGACGTCCGAACTGTATGGCCTCGTGCAGGAGATCCCGCAGACCGAGACCACACCGTTCCACCCGCGCAGCCCCTATGCGGTGGCCAAGATGTATGCCTACTGGATCACGGTGAACTACCGCGAAGCCTACGGCATGTATGCTTGCAACGGCATCCTGTTCAACCACGAGAGCCCGCGCCGCGGCGAGACCTTCGTGACCCGCAAGATCACCCGGGGCATGGCCAATATAGCCCAGGGGCTGGAGCAGTGTCTGTATATGGGCAATATCGACGCCCTGCGCGACTGGGGCCATGCCAAGGACTACGTCCGCATGCAGTGGATGATGCTGCAGCAGGACGAGCCGGACGATTTCGTCATCGCCACCGGCGTTCAGTATTCGGTGCGTGAATTCATCATCTGGTCGGCGGCCGAGCTGGGGCTGACGCTGGAGTTCAGGGGCGAGGGCGTGGACGAAGTGGCCGTCGTCACCGCGATCGAGGGCGACAAGGCCCCGGCCGTGTCCGTCGGAGACACCGTGCTCAAGATCGACCCGCGCTATTTCCGCCCCGCCGAGGTCGAGACCCTGCTGGGCAGCCCCGCCAAGGCCAAGGCCAAGCTGGGCTGGGAGCCGCAGATCACTGCGCAAGAGATGTGCGCCGAGATGGTGTTTGAGGATCTGAAAACAGCGCAACGCCATGCGCTGCTCAAGCAGCATGGTATGGAACTGCCGGTTAGTGTGGAAGGTTGAAATGTGATGCTGGACCGGCAAAATTGAAGGAATGAGAGGTTGTACCATGGCATCGACTGACACTGCATCAGTGACTTGGGCCTCTCCGGCCGTTGAAGAAAAACACTTGGTTCCGGTTGTCTATACGATGGGCAAGGTGGCCTCGTCTTCTACGTCGACCGCGATCCTCAAAGCCGGACTCCCTTGTCACGATATTCATACGCTGGAACCAGATTCTTTGCGTGAGACCGCTCAAAGTTGGCTCGCCCGGAACGAATTTCCGCCACCGCACATTTGTGTCTCGATGGCCCATCGCGACCGACTGCTGATAAAGCGCCAACGCTGTCTCTACATCACGTTGGTGCGCGATCCGCTTGCTCGAAACCTCAGCGCCTTCTTCCAAAACCTAGATCAGCAGAATGTGGAAATCCGCGAAGAACAGGATGTAATGCGGATGTTTGAAAATTTCCAGAAAACGTATGCTCACTCCACACCCTTGAGTTGGTTTGATCGTGAATTTAAAGGGCAATTGGGAATTGACGTATTTTCTAGGCCTTTTGATATCGAGCGCAGGGCAATTCACTTGAAAAGTGCCAATACAATTATCTTTCGGGTTGATTGCCCAGATTTCCAAAAGAGCCAGATTTTGAGTCGTATCCTGGGTCGAAAGATAGATATTCAAAGAGCCAATGATAGTGAAAACAAGGAGTATAATGATCTCTACAAAAGAGTAAAGCAGGTTAGTGTCTTTAATCATGACTTTGTATATAAAATGTATGCTTCGAAGTTTGCGAGGCATTTTTGGACGGATGCGGAGCGCAATGAAATGGCACGGCGCTGGATGACCCCACAGGAAGCCGAGAAAATGGTTGCTTTGCCGCCGTCTTTTCAGGTTTGAGATAAATAAAATGGGAGTTATGTGCCCAATTGAATGTGCAAACGACATTCTAGGAGTTGAAAATGTCCGACCAGGTTCTTGATTACGACTTAATAATCTTATCGCATCATAAATGCGCCACTAACTGGCTGCGGAGTATACTTCGTATATTGGTGTCACGTGATAAATCGATAGTCGATATAAAGCATGGAAGTATTAAAAGGATAAATGAAGAGGCATCTGAAGGACTTCCAACAATCCTTGCTAATGTAAACGCGACACAGTCTTCGCTTAAGGGTCTTGATTTATCATCTCAACCCGCTGTTCATTTTGTGCGTGATCCCAGGGATGCCTTTGTTTCAAATTATTGGTCTTGGCTAAAGTCACACAAGAACAACAATGAAAACATTGAGAATTTCCGAGTGATTGCGGCAGATCTTTCCGTTGAAGGCGGTATGTTGGAGCTGATTGATCAGTTCCAGATGGGTTTGCAATTACAAACTTGGGATAGCTCAACTTGGGAGAATCGGAAGCAAGTGCGATACGAAGATCTTCTTTCCGATTTTGAATCTACGTTGAAATCGATTCTGGAACCTAGTGGTTTGATTCTTGATGGCGCATTTATTGATTTAGTCAAAAGAGAAACCGCATTTAGTAAATTCGCTGGACGCGATCCTGGAAGCGAGGACACTTCTCATCATTACAGAAAAGGTGTAAATGGGGACTGGAAGAACTACTTCACTCCGAAGATTGAGAAGAGGTTTTTTGATACGTACGGCTGGCTTGGAGAAAAGCTGGATTATTGGTGATATATTCAGGAGACGTACTTGCGACAGACTCTTGATTAATTGCTTGGTCGACTGATTGTATAGGCCTGACCGTGACAGCATGCCGGTACGATAAGCCCATTTCTTTGGAGTGACATCGGCTCTCTGGCCCTTCGTCGCACGGATTGCTATTCTTTCGTCGAGTACTGAGGGGCACTATGCTGAAATTCATCACCAAAGCCGATATCTGGCGTCAGTTGGATGCCGGATTGCATACGGAATTGGGTTGGGCGGACCCGCAGATTCACCTCAAGACCTGGCAGGACATGGCCGTCTACGAGCGGCTGCGCGATGTGACGGGCTTGCGGATTGCCGAGATCGGTGGCGGGGCGTCGCGCATTC
>NZ_FXZK01000043.1 GCF_900184895.1 Flavimaricola marinus | reverse complement strand
AGCGGGGCGGACTGGTCGCCGCGCAAAATGCCCTGAAACCGCATGGCAAGGCTCCGCATCGTGGCAAAGCTTGGCGATCCGGCCTTCAATGCATCTACCTTTTGGGCCTGGTCTGCGGTCAATTTGCGTCGCGGCTTGATACAGAGCGCCGCTGCGACAACCGGCGAAATGGCGTGGCCGGTTTGCGGGTCCCGCACAGGCGCCAAGGGCAGCGGCGTGTCGGTCGGGCCTGCTAGAGCGGTTTGTTCATCCCTTCGCCATCCGGCCAGCAGACGTTGCAAATGAGACAAGCTGCCCTCATAGCCATGGCGTTGAATTTCGATCAATAATTCCTGGCCGGACCGGATACCCTGTTTCCAGAGATCGGCCAGTGAGCCCTCAAAGTACCACGGCGACGTGGGCTTCAATGCAGCTCGGCGGCGGTCTGGTGGCGAGTCGGAGTTCAACCACTTCGCCACACTACGACGCGGGAAGCCGGTCCGCCGTCCAATTTCGCTACAAGACAGCCCTTGATCACGAAGCGCATGGATGTTTCGGAAAATTTCCTCACGTGATTTCCGATGAGCAAGACGCGATCGCAGTAGATGATTGGCCGTGCTGATGTTTTCGGCATCTGACAATAGCGCCCGCCCGGTGGCGCGGCCATGCATATTCATCTGCTCTTCAATGGCCTGGCGCAGGTTCTGGACGAGATGGAAACGGTCTGCGACCTGCAGGGCTTGCGGTGCACCCTGACGTGCGGCCTTCGCATATCCGCCACAACGATCCCGACTGATGACTTCAATCTCAGGGTGCTGCCGCAGCCAGCTCGCACAGCTTTCAACGCTCCGATCCAGAAGAATATCAATTACGGTCTGCCGCTCGAGATCGACGATGATGGTTCCGTAAGTCTGCGACTTGCGCCAGCTCCAATCGTCGATGCCAATGACCGTTGGCGGCGGGGCGACGCTTTCCGCACACTTCTTGAGGTGTCGCAGCACCGTGTCATTGCTGACACCGACGCCTAAACGGCGCAAGAGCCGCTCGGCAGGCCGTCCACCCGTGGCGTGCCCCAGATGAACTACAATGTCATCAGCACGCGAAGTTCGACGTGCAAATGGACGCGCAATTGACGAGGTGTAGTCCGAAAAAGTCCGCCGCGGGCACGTGGAAGCGCGACATCGCCACCTGCAAACCCAGAGTGCGATTGTTACCTTGTCGCCAAGTGCAGGTAAATCCTGTAGCCGCCTTTGCCGCCACCCGTGACGACGCCGAGAATGCAAACCACAATCTGGGCAGATGCCTCTCGGTGCCAAAACACCGGATACAAGCCACCCGCCGGAATCACGTCGCTTAACGCCTTGAACCGAAACGTCGCTCCCGGGCGACCAGTGCTTTTTTGAAATCACGACTATCCCTCCCGAATGTTCCAAGCTCAGGATAGTTGCGCCACACA
>NZ_FXZK01000023.1 GCF_900184895.1 Flavimaricola marinus | reverse complement strand
TACAACACCGTCAGGCCGCACAGCGCACTAGGCTATCGCCCACCCGCGCCAGAAAGCATCGTCACAATGGACCAGAGGCCCACGATGCACTAACAATCAAACCGGACCACCCGATGGGGGCACGCCAGTGTAGGATGGTGCGGCCAAAGATCACACTGTTACTCATTGGGCCCACTCCCGCAGCCCACGATAGGTATGAACTTTGTCGGTCAGCCTGTCGAAAGCCTGTCGAGCAGCGATCGTGCCGCTTCCGGGCTCATGGTCGTCAGGGCCTGAATGGACGGCCTGGGAAACGACCTCCCATGGCAACACCTGTCGCATCAGCTTTCCATGTGGATCGCCGTCCGTGGGATTGATCAGTGCAGCCTCAACGGCCGCGAGCTCAGCGTCATCCAGAAGGTCAGGTGCGACACCGGCCGATTCCGCCAACCAGAACATCAGCGGGCTACATTTGAGCCGCCCCCACATGCCCCGCGCATCGACGGTCGCGGGGTCTTCCCCCTTCTTCCGTGCTTGCGCTTCCTGGACCACGAGCCATCCCAACAAGTGCTCTCGCTGGCTCCGATACCATTTGCCGTGAAAACCACTGCCGATGCCGGTACGATGTTCAAGCGCCAAAGTACGCCGCGGGGTGTCATCATAGGCGGCAACATGGTCCTTCAACCGGGTCAGGCTAATCGTGCTAACACTCATGTCTTCGGTCCCCAGTTTCGCCTATTGGCGAAGAATTCATTAGGCAGCCGCCTACTCATTATCCCGTGTAGCGTTTTCTCCAGTTCCTCCCGGATGTCAAAAATATTACGTTCCTTCAGCGGGATGCGCGAGAAGGTCCCTAGGCTCAGGACCCATTGATTTCCGCTGGACTACAAAAATCAGGGTTCGAAAGACGAGCAGCGACATGTCTGATCTCTTCTGGCTGACCAAGGAGCAGATGGCGTGGCTCTAGCCCTTCTTCCCGAAGAGCAAACCGCAAAGGCTCGATCCACGACGCCTCCGAGCAGCCCGCCGTGCCCCACGGCCTGCGATCCACATTTCGAGACTTGGTGGCCGAGCAAACGAACTTTCCATCACAGATGGCTGAAATCGCGCTGGCACACAAAGTCGGCAGCGATGTGGAACGGGCTTATCGCCGCAGCGACATGTTGGATCGCCGTCGAGACATGATGGCGGCGTGGGAAGCTTTCCTCGTCGATGCTCAATGTTTGTCGAACTCAGCCTGAGCGGGGAATTCAATTTGCGTGTTGAGCGGCTCACGGTCTTTGCGCATCGGTTCGCTCACGCTGTTGAAAGCCAAAAATGCCTCAGCAGCCAATAGAGGTATCCGGGCCTCGCTACTTTCATTCTTCGGGGCAAGAGAGCAACTTTTTGATTGCGCTTCGATGAGCGGCCGGCCCCTGTGGCTTACAGACCTGCAACGGCTCAGATAGGGGGGCCACAGGGCCCTCACTTGTTTTCATTCATCAAGTCGAGCGAAGTCCGAGACGCGCTCTGAGCGCCCCTCTAAGGCGCTCCTTGAGGAAACTCAAAGTCCAGATGTCAGTGGCGGCACTCAACAGCTCCATCACAATGTCCGAACCTCGAGGTGCTACTCCAAGAACTCCTCAATTCTCAAGATCCGCCGGTGTGTGTCAATTTGATTGGAGCGAGCGCGGGAAATGGCTCGCTCTTGTATTGCAGCGGCTCTTGAAGGGTCCAATGGATTATTTTAGACGCTTGGCTTCGCTCGCCGTTGCATCCTCACTCATAAAGCACAGCCTTCCCTCAGCAGATTCCACCTGTCTAGGGGCACTAATTGTGAGACTTGAACCATAGGGCGGAGCACCTCAAAGCACAGTTTTGACTATACGACATTGAGACCACGGACGAGCCGGGTGCCCCCAACCCATTGGTCCGCTTTTGATATGAGGCAGAGAGATTGACTGGCCAGCCAAACGCTACTTAGCTTGGGGGATGTCTCAACATCCGATCCTTTGGTCATTTCGTCGTTGTCCCTACGCGATACGGGCCCGTCTGGCCGTGAAGAGCGCAGGGGTTTGCCTTGAACTTCGCGAAATACTACTAAGAGACAAGCCGGCGGCCTTCCTGGAAACCTCAGCCACTGCGACCGTTCCGGCCCTTCGTTTGAACGACAGGGTTCTGGACGAGAGCCTCGACATCATGATCTGGGCCCTTGAACAGCGGGATCCACAATGCCTCTTGAGCATGCCTCAAGAGGGCTGGGACCTGATCGAGGCAAACGACGGGCCGTTCAAGGCAGCGTTGGACCATACAAAATACGCCACACGGTTCCCTGAGTTGGATGCCACGATCGAGCGCGACAAAGCCGCCGTGCTTCTAGCTGACCTCGATCCACGCCTTCGCGGACAGATTTGGCTCTTCGGCGACCGGCCAACACTTGCTGACCTCGCACTCCTGCCGTTTGTGCGCCAGTTTGCCAACACGGATCGCGACTGGTTCGAGGCACAAGACTGGCCGGGTCTGATCGACTGGCTAGATCGGTTCACGCAAAGCGAAGACTTCGCGCAAGTGATGGTCAAATACCCGCCGTGGGCCGAAGGCGACGGGCCACGCTGGTTCGGAATCAAACCGTGACAGGTCGGTGAAGATCATCGAGCCGCTTGATGAACATCAGCAAAGTGAGTTGATCGACAACCGAAATCGGATTTGAGACCCCACGGGACCAGAATGCGTTCCAGATTTGGTCGACTTGTGAGCGAATGGTGCCCGTGAGCATGCGGTGCACCTAGCTTTTTTCGCCGAGCGTAGTTGTCTGGGTTAATGGGAGCAACGAGTAATGATGAATCAGCCCTACACCCTCGAGCAGCAGACGCAGCCTGTTGAGAAGCCTAAATTCCGAGCACGTTTTACTGTCGACCGACGCGGCGATGAGATGACAGGCTTAGGATCGGTGTCGTTCTAATGGTGACATCGCGGCAGTCGTGCGTAATTGTATTTCGAGAGCTGCCAAAGAGCGCGGAATGTCTATTTTTGAGGTCTAGTGAATGTTCCAAGTGAATCGCTCAGAGAACCGTCTGCGCAAGTTGGAAGAACGGCGCTTCTCAGATTTGGCTCTGCGCGAACGGGAGCATTTGCAGGAGTGGCTCGCCAACCAGCCGGATGCGTTGGGAGAGGACCTGCTCATCATCCAAAAAGAGTTCGACGGTTTCGCAGATACCCGTGAGCGGCTGGACCTACTGGCTCTGGACAAAGACGGTCAGCTGGTTGTGATCGAGAACAAGCTCGACGATTCCGGTCGCGATGTCGCTTGGCAGGCACTCAAATATGCGGCCTACGTTTCAAGCCTGACCAAAACGCAGATCATCGATATCTTTCAATCATATCTGAACAGATATCGCGGGGGTGGTAGTGCCGTCTCCTTGGTTTGCGAATTCCTTGAAGTTGAGGAGATGGATGAAGTCGTGCTGAACGCCGGCCAAAGCCAGAGACTCATCTTCATAGCCGCGAAGTTTCGCAAGGAGGTAACATCCACGGTCCTCTGGCTTCGAGAGCACCGCATCGATGCCAGATGCTTCAAGGTCGTGCCCTATGTCTTTGCCGATGAGCTCTTTGTGGACATACAGCCCGTCATCCCGACGCCCGAGGCTGCCGATTTCATGATCAGCATGGCTGAGAAGGAAACCGAGGAAAAGTCGGCAAAGGGCGTTCAACGCTGGAGCCACGAGGTTCGCCAAGAATTCTGGGAGCGATTGCTGGAGACATTCCAGTCTCGCGGGCTCGAGCGATGGCAAAATATTGGCGCAAGCAAGGACCACTGGTTGACATCCAGCACCGGCGCATCGTCCTGCAATCTGGTGCTGATCTTTCTGCGGCATGAAATCCGGGTCGAACTTCAACTGAACCGCTCAAACGCTGAAAAGAACAAAGGGCTGTTCGACCAATTGGCAGCAAATGCCAATCAGTATGATACGAAAATCGATACACCTCTGGACTGGCGACGCATGGACGACAAGAAGGTCAGTATCATTTCCTGCAAGCAGCCGGTTCAGGGCTACACAAAGGAGAACTGGCCCGACATGATCGAGTGGCTCGCAGAGCATTATCGGCAGATGGAGCAAGCATTTGCCGAGCCAGTTCGCAAGTTGGCGACCCAAGCGCGATCTGGGGATTCCGTTCGACTTGGTTGATTGACGCCCAGGTATTTCGCTGACCGCTACCTGCGAAAAGCAATCTGAAGCGCCTGTGCCGTGGCAAGGGTCACCGGAGGCAAATCAGCCCCAAAGATTGATCTGAGCGACTCAATCCACTGCCATTCAGCTTCACTAAGCGGTCGTCTGTCGGGCAGCGTGAAACCTTGATACTCGCTACTCATTTCCCGAAGATCCCCCGAAGCGCCACGCGAGACCTTGCCGTCAGCGCTGGATCGCTATGCCCAGACACATCTCGCAGGGCATCTAGCCAAGCCACCTCGTTTCGGCTGACGATCGCACCGTAAATCTCCTCGACAGCAGCCCGCTGCGTGTCGAAACCTTCCTGCTCCAGTGCCAGCCTGAACAGATACCGCGGATCGACCTCCAGTGCCGCCGCAAGCATCGGCACCCTGTCGAGTGGGACCTTGGCGCTGCCCTGTTTGAGCATGGTGATCATGTTCTGGTTTGCGAACCCGGCCAGTGCCGCAATCTCGGCTTGCGACTGCTTGGGTCGAAGCTCAAGGACGCGCCTATCGAGATACTTGGCCAAGCGAGAATTTGCGTAGGGTTTGTTCATGGTGAGAGCCTTAGCTGAACGCAGCGACGTAGCTGTTCTATAGTTATAGCTATGGGCTTGTTGGGGCTGCTTGGGACCTGCCTGTGCCTTCCTCCTCGATACTTGGGCATTGTCAAACAAGCTCAAGGTGGAGTTCTGCGCCGACGCCCTGAAGCAGGCCAACCACAGATTTGGTTTGCCACAGATCATCGATGCAAATTAAGGCAAACAACTCACGCTTTTACCTGGACGGATTCGCTGAGCAGGTCAGGCACCCGCATTTCAATGGATGGCAAGGCCCACTTTGTCGACAATATCTTCAACGAACGGCTCCGGCGACAACTAAGATCTGATTGCGTCTACCTAAATGACTGAGAAACCGGATCAGATGCGTAGCAAGGCGTCAGAAAATGATGAACTTATAATTCACAAAAACCAGCATTCCGCCCTTGGCGGCACGCCTACAGCTGCGATCCACTTGCAGAGAAATCAAAATATACTCGATCAATTGGTGCCTCAAGTAATTTAGATAGCGCCAGATTCTGTTCAATAAATGGGGAGTAGCTCGATAAATCGGATGGAAGTTGCTGGAAACGTCTGATTGGCCCTCTTGCCATTCGCAGTGCGGGTTGCTAGTCACATTGCAAATCTGGGGCCGGTATGCTGAAATTCATCACCAAAGCCGATATCTGGCGTCAGTTGGATGCCGGATTGCACACGGAATTGGGTTGGGCGGACCCGCAGATTCACCTCAAGACCTGGCAGGACATGGCCGTCTACGAGCGGCTGCGCGATGTGACGGGTCTGCGGATTGCCGAGATCGGCGGCGGGGCGTCGCGCATTCTGCCCCGGCTGGCCGAGCACAACACTTGCTGCAACGTCGACAAGTTCAACGGTCAGCTCGGCGGGCCGCGGACCGAACAGATCATCGACGGGGTCACCAATGTGCCGGCCTATCTGGGGGAGTATCACTCCGATCTGGCCGACAACAGTTTCGACGTGGTCTTCTCGGTCAGCGTTGTCGAGCATGTGCCGCACACCGCCACCGTTGCCTTCATCAATGATCTGCTCCGTATCCTGAAACCGGGCGGCGTCTGTTATCACGCGATGAGCATGTATGTCGGCGACAGTGTTGATCCGGCCAACCAGAGAAAACTGGATACCTATGCAGGCTGGCTGTCGCGCCCGGATGTGAGCCCGATGGAAGAGACGACAGCGACCCAGCCGCTGTTCCAATCGAACATGGGAACGAACCCCGACCTGACCATGTGGAAATGGGGGCAGACGAACGCCACGCTCACCGAGATGCGGTGCGCATCCCAGAGCGTGTCGCTGTTCATGGGCTTTCAAAAGACGGGCAAATCGCTATCGCAGATAGCCCGTGCGCCCGCGCACGGGTCCACCTCACAGCCGACTGCGCCTCAGCCTTTGGCGGAGCTCCAGACTGCGCCTCTTCGCAACGACAAATCAGTCGCAGCACTGCGGGCGGACAGGAGCAGCACACAGGCATCACCCAACCAATATGACCTTGTTGTTCTCTCACATCACAAATGTGCAACAAACTGGATCCGAAGTATCTTTGAGGTTCTGGCGTCAGATGGGTTCGCCAACGTCCACAGCAGACAGAGGCTGCATGACACTGGCGGCGACGCCTACACAGAATCAGCGCCGCACATTCTTCTGAATGTGAATGCCTTTAAAGGATCTATGCCGAATATTGATCTTGATTCGCAGCCTGTGATGCATTTTGTCCGCGATCCCAGAGATGCGTTGGTGTCGAACTATTGGTCTTGGCTCAAGTCTCACAAGAACAACGGCGATCAGATCAAAGCGTTTCGTCACAAGGCCGACACCCTTTCAGTCGAAGACGGCATGATCCTAATGGTGGATAGTTTTCCGATGGGTCGACAATTGCGAACTTGGGATGATCAAATGTGGACCTTGAGGCAACAGATCCGCTATGAAGAACTGCTGACGGACTTCAACGCGACCTTAATCGCGATGATTGCCCCGTGCGGGCTGTCCTTGGACGATGCAACCCTAGAGGCACTACGCGCCCGGACAGATTTTACTAGGATCACGGGCCGTGAAGCAGGCCAGGAAGATACCTCGCACCATTACAGAAAAGGAGTGAGCGGCGACTGGAAAAACTACTTCACTGACCGGTTGGAGGGGGTGTTCATGGAACGTCACGGCTGGTTGGGAGAAAAGCTAGGCTATTGGTGAGTCGCAAGTCCGCCCCTGATGTTGCGGTCGCTGCCCAGTCTGTGACCACAATTGATCTTGAGAACTACCGGCTGGATTTAGTTCGAAAGCCTGGCCCTACGCTTGTTGTGACCTTTGAGCCGATGACCGCCTGCCTGCGCAACCCGTCGCGCGACCGCCCCGGCTGGAGCGCGAAATTCCTCCGCTGCCGGCCTGAGAGCGTCCTTTACATCAAGCCGCAGCAGCCGAACTGGTATCGCAGGCCGGACCTCTTTGACTGGATTGAGGCGGAGCATGCTCTGTTTTCCGGGTTTGACCGAGTAGTGCTAATGGGCGGCAGCATGGGCGGCTATGGGGCGCTGGCCTTTGCCCGGGCGATGCGGGCCACCGAGGTCTTGTCGCTAAACCCACAGACCACGCTGGCTCGCGATCTTGTCCCGTGGGAGACACGCTTCGCCCTAGGCCGGGCCGAGGACTGGACTGGTCGCTACCGCGATGCCGCCGAAACTACTCAGGGCGATGTCTATGTGATCGCCGACCGCTACGAAAAGAACGACTTCATGCAGGTCGACCGGCTGCGCGGCCACCACTTCGCCAATTTCCCCTTCGTCGGTCACAAGGTCCCGGCATGGCTGCAACAACTCGATGCGCTCAAACCGGTGTCGCTGGCGGTGCTCGATGGACTGCCTCCAGCCGAGGTGCAGGCCACAATCCACGGGGCCATACGGCAACGTCGCAAGCTGGAGCGCTGGTGGGCAGGGGTGGCGAATATAGCGGGGAAGCATGGCAAGCGCGATTTGCTTGCCCGGTTCGTCACGCCTGAGGCGATTGAGGCTGCGATCCCGATGAAACCCGACAGCGCCATGTTGCGTCGGCTTCAGGCTGATCTTTATCGTCTGGTGGCGCAGAACCAACAGCACGCCCCGGAAAAAGCGGCCTATTGGCAAGAGCGCGCAGCGGTCACCGAGGCAGAGGTCTAGCCCCTCATAATTCCTCTCGGGTTGAAGTCGCTCCAGTCGCCTCTGCGACCGAGCCGATTAATCTTGGTCTCGAGGACGCCGACCTTTGCTGGAGGGTCGAGGCGACGCAGTTCTTTAATACTGCAGATCACGTCGAGCAGGTCAGGGCGTTTCACGGGCCGGTCGCCTGCCTGTGCGATATCCTGACCGATACTGTGGAGGTCCAAACTCATCTCATGCGCGTATGCCCGGATCGCGATCTCCTGTTGCTCAAGGCTGTCACCGTCCTGGCCCTGACGATCAGACGAGACCCGTGTATAGCCAATCATAGTGATTTTCGGCCGGCGGCGGCTTTTCCGGCCACGGCCTTCGGCTCTCTCTAGGCAAACTGCAAAATGATCGCCATGTATCGGCATCGTCGAGTCTCCTATTTGCAAGTATATCATATGGCTAAGAGTCGATTGAGGGGCGGGTCAGTGCTGTTGCACCCGATGGGTCCTTTGGGGGCGATCCAGTGCCTGATCTTTCGTCTGCGATTTCACCCGACAACAGACCAGACGGCGGTCCAGAAGCGGCAGAATTGATCCGCCCCGGCGCTCCGAACCCACTGCGCATCCCGAAGGCGCAGCTCTGTTTTTCTAGGACGTCAATGATTGTGTGCTCATCCGTGCGTCCCTGGATGAGCGCGTCATTCCTCCTGACAGCACGGGCAATCAGGACTACGGCCACGTTTCAATGCAAATCCTTCGCTGCCCAATAACTCAATTGAAATCGCCTCTTGGTCAGTCAATCATAGCGCCGTGGCCTGATGCGTGAGGAAGAATTGATGTCGATGCAGCGATCTCAATTGATAAAGCAATTTCTGGCGATCGGTTCGGACAGTCTACGTCAGCACTATTTCCACCTACTGACGATCACTCTTACTTTTGCAGGTCTTGGCACCTCAATCGGCGCTCAGGCGCCAAACTCAGACTGCTAAAACATTAGGATAGCAGCGTTCTACGCCGAAGCAACGGTGGGTGAAGTGGGGCGGTGTCTGGACGAAAAGAGCATCAATAGAAGGGATCCGGACGGCAATACACCGCTTCATTTGGCGAGCCTTGCGGATGTTGAACCAGCAATAATCCGAATCCTTATGCGTATGCGTGCAAATCCGGAACTTCGCAATATAGATAAACAAACGGCGTTACATGTGGCAGCGGCTCACGCGAGTCGAGGCGATACAATCACATCGATGCTGAACTATGTTTCTGAGGTGGATGCTTGGATACGAGGCGATCGCGATTGGCTCATGAGGACAACGGGGACCACGGCACTGCATTTGGCGTCCCAACAGCGAAACGCGGCAGACGTGGTCGCTGCGCTTTTGCTGGGTGGTGCGGATATAGATGCTCGCGCGCACGACCGATACTGCTTCCACGCCCATAGAAGTCCAGTCGGGATTTTAGACCAGCCAAGTTATTTCAGCGCGATCGGCGGGAAGCCGACATTCGCTGCGGATGCGCCATGCCATTCCAGTATCTTTCTGAGCTGACATTCAAAGGAGCCGCAGGTAAGGCCATCAACTAAAACCCAAGGACTCTCCGCAAGGTGGAGGAAACTTGGGGCTCAGGTCCCAGCCCTCGCGCTTCAGCAGGATGTGCAGGCGACGATACCCGAACCGACGACGCTCGGACGCCAGCTCCTTCATCCTTGTCCGCAGCTCGGTGTCTGCCGGGCGCGCCGACCTGCGCCGGTAGACGCGCGGATCGATCCCGGCCAGGGCACAGGCCCGCCGCTGCGAGTAGCTCTTTTCCTTCATGGCCCAGTCCACAGCCTTCCTCCTCGAACATTCGCCATTGTCGCTCGGACCAATGGCGCGACATGGCTCATCCTCAGAAGTTCTTTCCGAGCATCTCCTTCAGCGTGGCTACATCCATCATCTGCTCGGCCAACATCTTCTTGAGTTTCGCATTCTCGGCCTTGAGCGCCTTCAGCCGCTTCGCATCGGCGACCCCCATGCCGCCGTACTTGCGTCGCCAGTTGTAGAAGGTCGCGTCGCTGATCCCGTGCTTGCGGCACAGATCCGGCGCACTCATGCCCGCCTGGTGTTCCTCCAAAATGCCAATGATCTGCGCTTCGCTGAACCGGCTTCTCTTCATCGTCTGTCTCCTCAGTTGGAGAACAGGCCAACATCAAATCAAGGACTTCTCAGGGGAGCAGGTCACGGGTAAAATCTGGAGAACTTAAGGTCGCAATGTATCACAAGTCTTAACCGGAATTATTCCAGACTAGGTACGCACCCAGCACGTGGCAACCAACTGCCCAGATTGCTCTGCGACGGGTGCGCATTCGCGGAGAGACTCCAAATCATGCTCTCGCAGTCGGTTCGCACATTCGGTGAAATCAAGCTGCGCCGCGCGCCGCCCACAACGCCCCGCGGCGGATGATCTCGGTGACTTGCGGCACTCTCAGGTCGTCCAGTTCGTGGCCGATTGAGCAATAGAAAACGCGGCCCTTGTCCCAGCGGCGCTTCCAGACGACAGGGATGACGGTGCCTTCGATCCACCACAGATGATCACCCGAGAATGTCGTGGTCGCCAGAACGTCGTTGGATGGATCTACGAGCATATAGTATTGCTCGGTCGTCAGGCGGAAGCTTTTGATGCCGCGAACGACCGGATCGTCTGGCTTGCAGATCGTCACATCGTAGTCGACGTAGTCTTCTCTCGGCTGCAGGTTGTCGGGCCATCCCGGTGGGTGCGCCACGAATTGACCACCGATCAGGAAATGATAGGTCGGCCGATCGCGGAAAGCGTCGCCCATGTGCCCGTGCCACCCCGCAATCCCGCAGCCGTCAGCGATCAGCCTCAACAGACCGTCCTCTTGCAGTTTGGTCATGTTGCCGAATTCTTCTTGGTGACCCGAGCGTGCCGACGACCAGATCGGCGTGATCAAATCGACATCGCCCAACTGTTCCGGCCGCGCGAGCGGCTCCAACGTGTCATAGACATCGACCGCAAAGCCGTTGGCTTCCAGCAGTTCCTTGTACCAATCCGAAAAATGGGTCGGCGTATGGCCTTCCCAGCCGCCAACGAACAATGCCGCTTTCATGGCGCTTCCTTTCCCATGGGTAACAGCATCGAGGCTAGGGCGCGGGTGGCAAAGCCTATGCGCATCTCAGGCGACCTTGTCGGTGGCGGCGATCCCTGAGATCGCTTGAATGAGGTTCTCCTCGGTCACCTCTTCGGAAGTGAACGTCCGCATCACCTTGCCAGAGAACATCGCAACGATCCGGTCGCTGACATGCAGCACCTCGGGCATCTCGGAACTGACGACGATGACAGCATAGCCTTGCGCCGCCAATTCGCGGATCAGGTTGTGAATTTCGGACTTGGACCCGACGTCGATACCGCGTGTCGGCTCATCCACGATCAGCACCTTGGGATGCATCGACAGCCATTTACCGATAACGATCTTCTGCTGATTGCCGCCCGACAGGTTGCCGACGGTCTGCTTCCAGCCCGGTGTGCGAATATCGAGCTTTTCCTTGTATTTCTCAAAAATATCGGTCTCAGCGCCGGTGGCCACAAAAGGGCCCGAAGACAGATTGCCCACCTGCGGCAGGGTCATGTTGTCGCGACAATTCATACCCAGCACGAGGCCCTGGCCCTTGCGGTCCTCCGGAACCAAAGAAATGCCCTTGCCGATGGCATCCGCGGGGGAGGAGATGCGCACCTCTTCGCCGTCCAACAGAATTGTGCCGGCACTTGGGTCGCGCAGCCCGAACAAGGTCTCCGCGATCTCCGTGCGGCCTGCTCCGACCAATCCGTAGAACCCCAAGACCTCGCCTCGGCGAACCTCGAAACTCACGTCTTTAAACAAATCGCCGCAAGAAAGGCCGCGCACTTCAAGGGCGATATCGCCCATCTCGTGATGGCTCACATTGCGCGACAGATCGAGCGCGCGGCCGATCATCAGTTGCGTGACCTCTTCTTCGTTCGTGGCACGGGTCTCCAGCGTGCCGCGATAGGAGCCGTCGCGCAAAACGCTGATCCGGTCGGTGATCTTGAAGATCTCTTCCATCCGGTGAGAGATATAGATGATGCCCACACCCTGACTTTGCAGGTCGGAAATGACATCGAACAAAACGACCTTTTCGGCGTCGGTCAGAGAGGCCGTGGGCTCGTCAAAAATGACGGCCTTCGCATCCACGGTCAGCGCGCGTGCGATCTCGACCATCTGTTGGTTGGCGATGGACAGATCACCGACAATCGTCTTCGCGTTGAACCCCACCTTCAACTTCTCAAGGATCGCATCGGTCTGGGCATAAAGCTTGGCCCAGTCGACCCGACCGAAGGAGCGGCGGGGCAGTTCGCCCAAGTAGATGTTTTCAGCAACTGTCAGCTCTTCCGCGAGGCTGAGCTCCTGATGAATGAAGACAATTCCCTTGGACTTGGCCTGCAAGGGCGAGGTCATGACGGTCGGCATTTCCTCAACAATGATCTGGCCTTCCTCGGGCTGATAGATTCCGCCCAGAACCTTCATCAAGGTCGATTTTCCGGCACCGTTTTCCCCCATCAAGGCATGGACCTCGCCGGGCATCACCGAGAATGAAACGCCATCAAGAGCGCGGACACCGGGAAAGGTCTTGACGATCCCTTCCAGACGCAAAGCGGGTGTCTTGTCGGTCATATCTTCAACTCCTCTTTGCCCTTGGTGTTCAACTGGCGGTCAAGGAACAGGACGGCGATCAGGATCAGACCGATCACCAGGTTGACGGTCGACGTGTCCGCACCGATATGGCCCAGGCCCTTGCGCAGCAACTGGATCGCGAGAACCCCGCCCAAGGTCGAGATGATGGATCCCGACCCACCCGTCAGCTTCGTGCCGCCCAGAACCACGGCCGTGATGACCCATAGCTCGTAGAGCTGGCCATCGTTTGGATTGACCGAGCCGGATTCGGAATAGAAGACCACCGCCGACAAGGCCGCCAGAAAGCCGATGATCATGAAATTGATCAACATGTGCGGGCCAACCTTGATGCCGGCGTTCACCGCCGCCTCGCGGTTGTCCCCGATGGCATAGGCGTTGCGCCCATGGACTGTGCGGGTCATCACGTACCAGATCACGAGGGTGACGACGGCCAGAAACCATGTGGCCGTATGCAGCCCCAGGAACTGCGCCTCGGCAAAGTCCACCAAGGTCCAGTTGAGGCTCGAAGTCGGGTTTTCACCGTTGTACATGAACACCAGCCCGCGAAAGCCCAGCATCGACCCCAGTGTCACGATGAATGCATCGACCCCCGTCTTCCAGACGATCAACCCGTTGATCGCGCCCAGGACGATCCCCGTCAGCAAGGCCAGCCCCCAAGACACAGGGATGACCCAATCGCCTAGGCCGGCAAAGACCTCCCACGTCATGCTGTCGAGCAATATGACGGCCGACAAGGCAAAGATCGCGCCGACACTCAGGTCGATATTGCCGTTCACCATGATGATCGTCATGCCCATGGCGATGATGCCGATAGGCGCCGATTGCTTGAGCAGCAACAGCATGTTGTCGGCATCCATGAACGCCTTGTCGGACAACGACAAGAACTCGCCCGCCACGCTGAAGAAGATCAGCTCAAGCACGATAAAGCCCCAAATCGCGCCGTTCTTGAGAAATTTGGACAGTTTTCCAGCTTCCATCTTTCCGCTCCCCCTACGCGATGTTTGACCACAGCTTGCCGCGTTTGGCCGCAATATCGAGCCAGACCGCAAGTATGATGATGACCCATGTCACGACGAACTGGACATAGAATTGAAGGCCGACCAGCAGCAGACCGTTCTGGATAAATCCAAGGATCAGCACGCCGATGACGGTCTTGAAGATGGTCCCGGATCCACCAAGCAACGACGCGCCGCCCAGGATCACGGCGGCGAGCACATCGAGCTCCAGCCCTTGGCCAACGGTGTTCTGCGACCCCAGCGACCGGCTCGCCTGGATGAGTCCCGCCGTGGCCACGCAGAACGCCGACATCACATAGCAAAGAAAGACCACGCGGGCGCGCTTGATCCCCGAGAAGGTCGCGGCCGTCCCGTTGCCTCCGACCGCGTAGACTTTGCGCCCGAAAGGCGTCTTCGCCAAAACGATCCCCAAAAGCGCCGCCAAGGCCACGAAAATGAGAATGGGCACAGGAATTCCAAGTGCCGATCCTTGGCCGAACACGCCGAACCAAGTGCCTTCCTTGTCGACGATATCCATGTTCTGGCCGCCCGAATAGGTCAGCGTCAGGCCATGGATCGCAGACAACATGCCCAAGGTCACGATCAACGAGTTCAGCTTGAGATAGCCCACCAGAAACCCGATGAACGCCCCCAGACACAGCGTCATCGCAAACATCGCGGGGATGGCCAACGCAGGACCGATCTTGTCGTGCAGATCCAGCACCACAATGGTCGAGAACGACATCATGGACCCGACGGACAGGTCGAGGTTGCCGCTGATGACGACGAATGTCACGCCGAGGGCCATGACCCCCAGAATGGCGGACGACCGGATCACGCCCATCACGTTGTCAGGGCTTAGAAATCGTTCGTTTGCCAGCGTAAAGCCGATGATGAAGACCGCAAAGGCAATGAGAATGCCCTGCCGCGCCAAGATTCGCCCTATGTCTGCTTTCGACATGCTCGCCATGTTTTCCTCCCCAGAACCTCGGCCAAGCCAATGTTGGCTCCTCACTCAGACCAAGGTCATCCCACCATCGATCATCACGATCTGACCGGTCATGTAATCGCTATCTTTCGATGCCAGATAGGTCGTCGTTCCAGTGATGTCCTCTGTCTTGGCAACGCGCCCGCGCAGGATTTCCGATGAAAACTCCTCCATCGCCTGTCCCGGCCGGTCTGCGGCACCAATCTCCATCAGGTCCTGATCGACCTGCTCCCACATTTCGGTGGCCACCACACCGGGCGCAAATCCCGTGACGGTGATGTTATGCTTTGCCAGATCGCGCGCGCCCGATTGGGTCAGCGCCACGACGGCGAATTTACTGGCGCAATACGGTGCGACATTGTCATATCCCTGACGGCTCGCGATTGACGCCGTGTTGATGATCTTGCCGCCGGTGCCTTGCGCGATCATCTGCTGGGCCGCTTCCTGCATACCGATCATGCAACCCAAGCCATTGACGCCCATGATGAAATTCCAGTTGTCTTCGGTCACGTCGAGAAAGTTCATCGGGCGGTTGACGCCGGCATTGTTGAATTTGACGTCGAGCTTGCCAAATACTTGGACCGTATGCGCGATCATCGCCTTTACCGAGGCGCGATCAGTGACATCGACCCTTGCATGGGTGACCTTCCCGCCGTGCTGCGCCGCCCTGTCGGTATTTGCGCTCACAACCTGCGCGACCTTGTCGCCGTTGATATCCGCAAAACAGACGTCAGCGCCTTCGTCCAGCAACGCCTCCGCAATCGCGCGCCCGATACCCTGCGCGGCCCCTGTCACGATACAGGATCGGCCAGTCATACGCCCCATAACGCTTACCCCGTAGAACTGAAATGAGTGAACAATGGAAAAGGGGGCGCCGAAGCGCCCCACGATACCGGAAGTGATTAGAACACAGGCTTCGTGAATTCGGTCATGTTGTCCTGTGTGATCTTCGGCGTGTCGAAGTAGTTGAGGAACGGCAGCTCTTCGCCATTGATCAGATCGATTGCCGATTGAAGTGCCGCTTCGGCGTCGTCAACGGGAGACTGGTAGATCGACCCCCAGTATTCGCCGCGCTCCATGGCCTCGTAGCCGACGGCAAAGTTGGTCGCGCCGACGAAGGTGATGCCCTCGGCACGGTCCGCCGCGAGGGCCGCGTTCAGTGCGCCCACACCCATGTTGTCGTCGCCTGCATAGACGCCGTCGATGTCGTCATACTTCACGAGAAACGCTTCCATGACCTGCTGAGACTTCTCGCGGTTCCAGTCGCCGGGCTGCGTCTCGACCAGCGTAACGTTCGGGCAGACCTCTGGCAGGCGGTCGTCAAAGCCCTGCTGTCGCTCGATGGCGGTGGTGTAGCCGGGCTGGCCGGAAATCTGCACGACGCGGGCTTCGTTTTCGATGCCGAGGGCCTTGAACCGATCACACATGATCTCGGCGGAACGCGATCCCTGAGTGATATTGTCAGGGCCAGAGAAAGTCGCGACGAACTCGAAGCCCGCCTCGGCGATGTTGGAGTTGGTCACGACGACCGGGATACCTGCGGAGTGCGCCTTGCGCACGGCCGGGATCACCGCCTCACCATTGGTCGGCCAGATTATGATGGCATCGACTTCCTGCTGAATCAGGTCTTCCATCTGAGCGATCTGACGGGCCACGTCGCCTCCAGCGTCCAGAACGACGACTTCGACGTTCTCGTTGGCTTCTGCCGCCGCAATGAACGCCTTCTCATAGGTGGTCTGGTAGCTGTCGACCCCGACATTGTTTTGCGTGATGCCGATGCGCATCGGGCCGTGGCCATCTGCATATGCCGCCCCAGCAACGGTCAGTGCGGACGCCGCGGCGGTCGCGGCCAGAGTTGTGCGTAGTGTCATAGTGAGCTCCTCCAAGAACTTATCGGACTTCATGTCTGCCCCACTCTCCCAAGGGGGGAATCACCATTCGGCGTACCGGCATGGTCCACGTAACCATGACGGGTTCCGGAGCGTAGAACCGTCGGAATGAAATCCGATTTGGATATTTTTTTATTCATATCGGATATTTTCGAGATACATCCTGAAGGCATTCCCACCTCAAGATGAGGAGCAACTTATGACGACTCGAAAATCACTCAAAATGGATAAACCAGGCGGTCGTGGCCAGTCGCGCCACCACCACAGGATAGGGAAGGCAGCGGCGAAGGGCATGAATAGCATGAAAGGAGAGAATTTCGGTCACCTCATGCCGCCGAAGGCAAAGGCCGACATGCTGAGCGTTCTGTCCTTTCTGGAGGATCTCGGCGATGAGCTGGAGAACACCTCCGAGCTGTTCAGGTCCACGCCGAACCTGCGGATCACCATGCATCTGATCCGTGGTCATCTGGAAGGTCGGCTCGCCACGATGACATCCCTGATCGGCGCGAGCCGTGCGCCCTACGCGACGGCCAATCGCCGTATCAAGGACATGCAGGAGGCGGGCCTGATCGATCAGCGGCCGCGCACCGAGACCGGCAAGAGCTTTTCCCTGCATCCCAGCGTTCAATTGCTCGATCAATGGACACAACTGGCGAGCCGGGTCCACCGCCTAGCAACTTCGCAATTCGGGGGCGCCACGACCGTAGAGAATTCCGACTACTATTTCGGCGACTCCTATCTCAGTGCGAAATCGATCCCGCCGATGGAGGTCCTCGCCGAGCCGCTCAAACTGGCTGGGGGGCTACGCGTTCTCGTGCACGGCGATCCGACCTTCATGGTCATGGACAACCTCAAACGCCAATTCGAACAAACGATCGGCACGCAAATTCATCAACGCGCGTTCTCCATCGATCGCCTGCGCGAGGAAACGATGCGCAACGCCAGCCGCAAATCGAGCAACTACGACATCATTGCCGTTGATTTGCCTTGGGTCGGCGGCTTCGCCGAGCAGAGGGTCCTGATGCCTCTGGATGAGGTCATGGATATCGCCCGCATCGACCCGTCCGATTTTCACACCGCAGGCTGGCAAGCCGCTCACTGGGGCGGTCGAGCATATGGCATCCCTGCGCAAACGACGCCGGAGCTACTGTTCTACCGCAAGGACCTCTTCGCTCGGAAAGGGCTCGAACCACCCGCAACGGTACAGGATTTGCTGGATGCGGCCAAGGCATTGCATGACCCACAGCGCGGGTTGCACGGCATTGCGTGGAACGCGGCGCGCGGGACGGCATTGGGTCATACGGTCCTGATGACACTGGCGGATTTCGGGCAACCGATACTCGACTTGCCGCCGAATGCCGGCGGCTTTGACACCCAGCACCTCGCCAACCGCGAGTACCGCTTCACCATCGACACCCCCGCGGCGTTGCAAGCGGCGGAATTTCTCAAGGAACTGCTCAACTATTCGCCGCCCGATATTCTGTCGATGTCGTGGTACGAACGCATTCGGCCCTATGCGGCGGGGCGGATCGCAATGGCCTACGGCTACACGCTGCTTGCCCCCTATTTCGAGCTCGACGACGCCTCGCCCGCCAAGGGCCAGACCGGCTATCTGCCTCACCCCGCAGGGCCAAACGGGGCACCGATCGCCCCGGTCGGCGGCTATGTGATGGGGATACCGGCCAACCTGCCAAAGGAACGCGTTGCAGCGGCGGTGGAGGCCTTGCTCGTCTTCACCTCCCCCGCGGCACAAAAGCTCTATGTCGAGAACGGCAGCCGGACCAACCCGCGCTATTCCGTAGGCTCGGACCCCGACGTGCGGCGTCTGTCCCCGATTTTCGAAGCGGTCGATGGCATGTCCTGGCGCGATGAACTGCAGTTCTGGCCACGGCCGCCGATCCCCGAGATCAACGAAGTCATCCAGATTTGCGGAGAGGAATTCCACGACATGCTGCGTGGCATCATCAGCCCGCAGGACGCATTGCGCCGCGCACAGGAGAGAGCGGACGCAACCCTAGGACCACCAACATAATCATGACGTCAGGAGGAGACCCACATGGACCCCAACCGCCTCAAAGGTAAGAACATTCTCATCACCGGTGCTGCGCGCGGCATGGGTGAGGCCAACGCGCGTTCCTTTGCCGAACAGGGCGCCAACGTGTGTCTGGGCGATCTCGACATCGGCATGGCGAAATCGGTCGCTGATGAGATCAACGCGGCCTGCAACGGCAAGGCGATCGCCGTAAAGATGGACGTCACCAAGCGTGAAGACAACGCCGCCGCCGTGGCCGCCACCGTCGAAGCCTTCGGGTCCATCAACGTGGGCGTCTTCAACGCGGGCCTGAACAAGCCCCGGTTCTTCATGGATATCGACGAAGACAACTGGGACATGATCATGAACGTCAACACCAAGGCGATGTGGCTCGGGATGCAGGAAACCGCACGCCAGATGATCGCCCAGGGCCCGATGGACGATCACCCCTACAAGCTGATCAACGTGGGCTCCATCGCGTCACGCAAGCCTCTGGTGGATGTCACCGTCTACTGCACCTCGAAATACGGCTGCCTCGCCTTGACCCATTGCGGTGCAATCGGTTTGGCCGAACACGGCATCACCGTGAACGGCTACGCACCGGGCGTCGTCGTAACCCCTCTTTGGGAACAGCTCGACAAGGACCTTGTCGATATCGGCTTCAAGGAAAAAGAAGGTCAGGCCTACGACGATATCGTGCGTGATGCACTTCAGATCAAACGCGTGTCCTACCCCAAGGACATCGTCGGCACCGCGTCCTTCCTCGTGTCGGACGACAGCGACTACATGACCGGCCAGATGATCCATGTCGATGGAGGCTGGTGCATCCAGTAACGGGCGCCCCCTTTCAAACCTGCAATTCAGAACGGGGCCACGGCCCCGAAGGAGACTTCTATGTCAGAACGTCCGGGCAATGCCCTCATGCCGAACCTGCTCACACCAATGGATCTAGAGCCCAATTGGGAATGGCGCGAAAAGCTGCCGGCCCATGGCCATATGTCCGTGGATTTCGAACGCCGCATCGACCACGACCGCCTGCGTCGGTACCGGCTCGCCCGGACGCGTCAGTCCCTGCAAAACTCGAACGCGGGCACGCTGCTTTTGTTCGATGTGAACAACATCCGCTACGTCTCGGCCACCAAGATCGGCGAATGGGAACGCGACAAGATGTGCCGCTTCTGCCTGCTGACCGGTGACGACAGCCCCTATGTCTGGGATTTCGGATCGGCCGCAGAGCACCACAAACGGCATTCCGACTGGCTGGAGCCGAGCCACTGCCTTGCCGGCGTCGTCGGTATGCGCGGCACCATCCCGCCGGAATTCGGCTTGATGCAGAAGTATGCCAAGCAGATCGCCGGATTGATCCGCGACGCCGGCATGGCCGATATGCCCGTCGGTGTGGATTACGCGGAAACGGCAATGTTTCACGCGCTGCAACAGGAAGGCCTGAATGTGGTCGATGGTCAGCAGATCATGCTGGCGGCGCGCGAGATCAAGAATACGGATGAAATCCAGCTTTTGACCCAAGCGGCCGCCATGGTCGATGGGGTCTATCACATGATCTATGAAGAGCTAAAGCCGGGCATCCGCGAGAACGATATCGTCGCCCTGTCCAACAAGATGCTCTACGAGATGGGATCAGACGACGTAGAGGCGATCAACGCCATTTCCGGTGAACGGTGCAACCCGCATCCGCATAACTTCACCGATCGCCTGATCCGGCCGGGCGATCAGGCGTTCTTCGATATCCTGCAGTCCTATCAGGGCTATCGCACCTGCTACTACCGCACGTTCAACGTCGGCCGCGCGACCCCGTCGCAGAACGACGCCTACGTGAAGGCCCGCGAATGGATCGATGCGTCCATAGCGATGATCAAACCGGGCGTGTCCACCGACAAGGTGGCCGAGGTATGGCCGACGGCCCAATCACTCGGCTTTGCAAGCGAGGACCAGGCCTTCGGGCTGCAATTCGGTCACGGTCTGGGCCTTGCCTTGCACGAGCGGCCCATCATCAGCCGCGCGGTCAGCATGGATCACCCGATGGAGATCAAGACCGGGATGGTCTTCGCGCTGGAAACCTACTGCCCCGCCACCGACGGCTATTCGGCCGCCCGGATCGAGGAAGAGGTCGTGGTCACGGAAACCGGCTGCGAGGTCATCAGCCTCTTCCCTGCCGAAGAGCTGCCGATCGCGAACCGGTACTGACATGGGCAACCCGTTCGATTTGACCGGTCGAAAAGCACTGGTCACCGGAGGTGCTACCGGCATCGGCGAGGGTATTGCCCTCGGCCTTGCCGCCGCCGGAGCCGATGTGGCACTGACCTATCGCAGCCACCAACCAGACGACACCCTCGCGAAGATCACCGCGTTGGGCGTCAAAGGTGCCGGCGTGAACGCCGACTTTGCCGACATGGATCAGACCGGTGCCGAAGAGGTGATCGGCTTTGCCTGCGACGCCTTGGGCGGGTTGGACATCCTTGTGAACAACGCCGGGATCATCCACCGCGCGGACAGCACCGACATGCCGCTGGACGATTGGCGGCGCGTTCTGTCGGTCAACCTCGATTCCGTGTGGCTGTTGTCGCAGGCGGCGGGCAGGCGGATGGTGGCCCAAGGCTCCGGCAAGATCATCATCGTGTCCTCGGTCTTGGCGTCGCAAGGCGGTTTGCGGGTTCCGGCCTACGTCTCCAGCAAACACGCGGTGGTCGGCCTGACGAAGGCACTGTGCAACGAATGGGCGCCGCACGGCGTCAACGTCAACAGCATCGCACCGGGCTACACCGCCACGGACAACACGCAAGCGTTGCGCGACGATCCGGACCGCTCGAAGGCGCTGCTGGAACGCATTCCTGCCGGCCGCTTTGCAGACCCTTCGGAAATCGCGGGGGCTGCGGTTTTTCTGGCGTCCGACGCCGCCAATTATTGCCACGGAAGCGTGGTCACCGTCGATGGCGGCTGGCTCGCCCGTTAGGAGAGAGACCTTGGAACAATCACTAAAAGGCAAAACCGCACTGATCACCGCAGCGGGTGCGGGAATAGGGCGCGCCAGCGCCGAGGCGCTCGCCGCGCGGGGGGCAAGTGTCGTTGCCACCGATTTGAACGGCGACCTGGTTGCCGAACTGTCCGAAACCTCGCCCAACATCACGGGCCACGCTCTGGACGTCCTCGACGCGGCGGCGATCAAGGCGCTTGTGGCATCCCTCCCCCGGGTCGACATCCTGCTCAACTGCGCGGGCTGGGTGCATGACGGCACGATCCTCGATTGTGACGACGATGTCTGGGACCGTGCTTTCGACCTGAACGCGAAAGCGATGTTTCGCACCGCCAAGGCGGTTCTGCCCAGGATGCTCGCCAACAAGAACGGTTCGATCATCAACATCGCCTCCATCGTCTCCAGCGAAAAAGGCGCACCGCGCCGCTTTGCCTATGGCGCGTCAAAGGCTGCGATCATCGGCATGACAAAGGCGATCGCGGCCGATTTCGTCAAGGACGGGATCCGCTGCAACGCGATTTGTCCGGGCACCGTTCAAAGCCCGTCCCTGAATGGTCGCTTGGCCGCGACCGGGGATTTCGACAAAGCCCTTGCCGCCTTCAAGGACCGCCAGCCGATGGGGCGGCTTGGCCAACCCGAAGAGATCGCGGAAATGGTCTGCTATCTGGCGGGTGACTTGTCCGCCTTTACCACCGGACAGGCCTTTGCCGTCGATGGCGGGTGGTCAATCTGATGGGGCTGGAGCGCGCGGCTTCCATCGATGACCTGCGGCTGCGCGCGAAACGCCGCGTCCCGCGCTTTGCGTTTGATCTGGTGGATGGCGGGGCGGAAAACGAACGCAATATGCGCCGCAACACGGAAGCCTTCGAGCAGATGGAGTTGACGCCGCGCTACATGGTGGATGTGTCTGACATCGACACCCGCGCGACCGTGTTCGGGCAAATGTTCGACGCCCCCTTCGGCATGGCCCCGATCGGGATGCTCAACGCCTTTTGGCCCGGTGCCGACCTCACGCTGGCGCGACTCTGCAAGGCTCAAAACATCCCCTATACGGCCAGTTCCGCATCCTCGACCTCGCTGGAACAGCTGGCCGACGCCGCAGACGGCAACGGTTGGTTTCAGCTCTACGTGTCCAGCGATGCGACCGTGACCGAAGGACTGATCGCACGGGCAGAGGCGGCGGGCTACACGACATTGATGGTCACGGCCGATGTCCCGGCAGCAGGCAAACGCGACCGCGACATCCGCAACCAGCTTGTCGTGCCCTTCCGGTTTACCCCCGATGTGATCCTGCAATGCATGGCCAAGCCGCGTTGGGCGCTGACCAGTTTGAAGCACGGCACGCCAAACGTGGCGAACTATTCCGACCTCCTGCAACGTGCTCCGTCCTACGCGGATGTGCAGAAAACACTGATCTCGCCGGGCTTCACCTGGGAAGACCTCGAACGCCTGCGAGAGCGTTGGAAGGGCAGGCTCGTGGTCAAGGGTATACTGCATAGCAAAGACGCCGTGGCCTGCGCCGAAATGGGCTGCGACGGGATTGTCGTGTCCAACCATGGTGGCCGGCAGGTGGCCTTTGGGCCGCCTACGATCGAAGTATTGCCGGCCATCGCCAAGGCAGTCGCGGGCCGCATGACCATCATTCTGGATAGTGGCATCCGGCGCGGCGTAGATGTGCTTCGCGCCAAGGCACTCGGCGCTGATTTTGCGCTTGCCGGGCGGGCGTTTGCCTATGGCGTCGGTGCAGGCAGCGACGCCGGCGCTCAGCGCGCGTTCGAAATACTACAATTGGAACTCGTCCGCGCCTTGGGCCAGCTTGGCATCCCGTCCTTCGAGGCCGTTGGCCCCTCGCAACTCAGCGCTGTCAAAGGAACGATATCCTAGGGTGGTTGAATGACTAGGTTCAGGACCCATCGATGTTCGGCTGGCGTCATAATTCACGGCTCTAAGAACGAGCGGTGAACATGTCTGATCTTTTCCGGCTGACGGATGCTCAGATGGCGTGTCTGGCACCTTTCTTCCCCAAGCCCCACGGCAAGCCACGCGTTGATGACAGGCGTGTTTTGAGTGGGATTATCTTCTTCAATCGCAATGGCTTGGGTTGGCGCGACG
>NZ_FXZK01000053.1 GCF_900184895.1 Flavimaricola marinus | reverse complement strand
AAAGACAAGGGGATACGCCCCTGCATCCCCGGTTGGAAGTCACGCCGCAAAGCTGTTCGCTACGACAAAACGGCGCTATCGCCACCGCAACCGCATCGAGATCATGTTCGGTCGCCTAAAAGACTGGCGCAGAGTCGCAACCTGCTATGACAGATGCGCCAAGACCTTCCTGTCCGCCGTCGCACTCGCGGAAACCGTCATGTTCTGGCTTTGAAGATCAATGAGCCTGAGCCCTAGACTCCAGAGACCGATCGCTTTGCTGTGGAAGTGTGCTTCTTCGGGACGCCGCGATTCTTCCAACCCTACCTGCAACTCCTTCCCCTTTAGTCGCCTGCTCGGACTCTGGCACCCCGGGGCTGAATGTCCAGCAGGAGGTGCTCCATTGTGGACTGGGGGTTCGCAGGGGTTGAGCAGCAAAGAGAATCGACTCCCTTCGCAAGGGTGAGGACACATAGTCAGTATATGACCGTTGCTGCGAGGGCGATGGCGAAGAAGAAGACCTTTGGTCACCTGTTGTATCGGGTCGCCACGCGCCGCCAGCCCTTCGGGCTTCCGCACATGATCTCGATTCGGTTGCGGCGTTCGAACCAACGCTTGTCATATCTGACGGTTGTCTTGCGCCGTTTTCGATGGGAATACAGGTGCCTATCCCTTTGCCTTTCAACGCCTCTCTGAACCA
>NZ_FXZK01000010.1 GCF_900184895.1 Flavimaricola marinus | reverse complement strand
TACAACACCGTCAGGCCGCACAGCGCACTAGGCTATCGCCCACCCGCGCCAGAAAGCATCGTCACAATGGACCAGAGGCCCACGATGCACTAACAATCAAACCGGACCACCCGATGGGGGCACGCCAAGACCGCAGACTTCATTGGTCAGCTACATTCAGCCGGGACAACTCACTCTCTTACCCAGAGCCACAGGACGACCAAGAAAGGTTTGCTTGACGCTGCTTTGGCCGTACGAAACGGCGACAACATTCTGGATGTGTTGGACAAGAGAGAGTTTGGGAAGCCCAAGAGGGTGCGTTGGGAAGGTGAAGGGATCGAGCTTTCGGAAGTCCCCGCTACGGCAAGTAACTCAGGATTGCTTGCGTGGCATTTGGCGTTTCAATTGACGCGGCGCTCGAACGATGTTGCGCTTCTCACGCCCGACGCGAAGAACACCATTATCCGAAATGCGATAGAGGCTGTGGGAACAAGGCGCTGGACGTGGCCTAGCGGTGCAACTTTTGGTCCTTTTTCAATCGCGTGGGAAGGAGGCGACAGCAGCATCGAGCAAGAGCTGGCTGAGAAAATAGGATTTCCAGCCTCAGCTTCATACGACGAGGTTTGTGCAGTATTGAAGGAGCACTCGACGCAGCCAATGGTCAAAACAGTGGATCGGCGTGTCCGCAGGCTTCATAGAGTGACAGGCCAAAGCGAATTTGAAAAAGCTCAATTGGATTCCTTCATATCTGATGCTGTCAGAACCAACACACGCCTTGGCTTCACAAAGAGTGCGAAAATTAAGGCCATGTCCATCCATGCAGCAAAAAACAGAGAGTTCGACAGGGTGATCGTCCTGTGGCCACAATCGGCAACTGGAGGTGATGAGCACAAGCGTCGCTTGCTTTACAATGCCATGACCCGCGCAAAGAGCTATTGCACAATCGTCGTTCTCGGCACCGGAAGAACGACTGCTGCCCCCTTCGCACCATGAAGCAAAGAAGCAATCGCGTAATGTACAGTCGCGTTCGACTCGTGATCCTATGCCACTACTTTTGCCATCATAATCCTGTGACAGATGGTATTTCTGTCACTTAAAATGTCACAGTAATACTGAGATAGGCACATGGAGGACAGCGCCAAACCACTTCTAACGCGTTGAAATTAAACAATCTTTTTTTGATTAAGAATGGTGCCCCCACACGGACTCGAACCGCGGACCTACTGATTACAAATCAGTTGCTCTACCAGCTGAGCTATAGGGGCACTTTTACGCCGTTTAGCCCGACACGGCGCGAGCCGCAAGAGGGTGTTTCATCGATTTGCTCGCGCCAGGAAGATGACGGCGACCAGGCTTACGATCGTGATTGTGAGAGCCGCCGGGGCGGCCTCCGCAATGTTCTCCAAGCTCGCTTTGGCGTGGACTCGGGTCGCCAGCGTATCAAAGTTGAACGGCCGCAACAGCAATGTCGCCGGCAATTCCTTGACGCAATCCACGAACACCAAGAGCAATGCAGAACCCAAAGAGGCCCGCATCAGCGGGACATGGACGGCGCGCAGGGTGCCGCCGGCGCTCCGGCCCAGAGATCGGGCCGCCATCGGCAGGCTTGGCGGCACTCGGCCCAGCGCGGCATCCGCGGTGCCTTGTGCGACCGCGAAGAACCGCACGAAATACGCAATTACCAATGCGGCGGCAGAACCGGTCAGGATCAGCCCGGGGTCGCGTCCGGTCAGGGCCAGAACGGCATCGGCGACGCGATTGTCCAGTGCGGCCAGGGGGATCAGGATGCCGAGGCCCAGAACGGCCCCGGGTGCCGCATAGCCGATCGAGGTCACAGGCAAGAGCAACGCGGGAAGCCGTCGGCCCGACAATCGCACACCGTAGACCATGAACACCGCGGCCAAGACCGTCAAAACGGCGGCGGCCCCGCCCGTGCCGACGGTGTGAAGCAAGGCACGCAACAGACCGGGAGCGACCCACTGACGAGCGTCGAAGGCGTGGCTCAACAAGACCGCCACGGGGATCACGAACCCCAATGCGAAAGGCAGCAGGCAGGCCATTGTGGCCAGCGCCGCTCTTGTTCCCTTCAAGGGGGCGGATGTCACCGGCCGCTGACCGCGGGCCGTGCCGAAGAAGCGGCTCTTGCGACGGCTGATCTTCTCCAAGGTGACAAGCAATACGATCAGGATCAGAACACAGGTCGCGATCTGCGCCGCGCCGCCAAGGTTGCCCGCCTGGAGCCAGACGCTGAAGATGCCTGTCGTCAGGGTTTGCACCGCGAAGTAATCGACGGTACCATAATCGTTGACGGTCTCCATCATCACGACGGCGACGCCCGCTGCGATTGCCGGGCGAGCGAGCGGCAATCCGACACGTATGAAGCGTCCCATCGGTCCGACACCGAGTGCGCGGGCCACTTCATAGGCGGAACCCGACTGCTCGCGAAATGCGGCCCGAGCCAAGAGGTAGACGTATGGATATAGCGCCGCGCTCAGCACCAGTATCGCAGCGCCTCTGGTGCGGATCTGTGGAAACCAGTAATCGGCCGGGGTTTGCCAGCCAAAGGTCTCACGCAATGCCGTCTGGACCGGACCCGCATATTCGAGAAAGTCGACCAGCGCGTATGCGCCGACATAGGCGGGCACGGCCAACGGCAAAAGGAGCGCCCATTGCAGCCAGGCCCTGCCGGGAAACCGGTGCATCACCACCAACCATGCTGTCCCCGTTCCGATGATCGCGGTCAGCAGGCCCACGCTCAGCATCAACACCAGCGAATTGGCAAGATACCGGGGAAGCGTCGTCGCTATCAGGTGCGGCCAGATGTTTTCGGTCGGGGTGAGGGCCAACCAGATCACCGCGCAAACCGGCAGCAGTACCATCACGGCAATAGCCAACGCGCCCATCGACCACACGTCGAACGCATTGGACCTCAGCGCCGGGGCGGGCATCGCAATCCCGCTTTTCTGATATAAACGCTCGGACATAAGCCTCCGCCTACCCGAAACCGGTTCCCCTGTCCAGAAAAGCCCTTATAGTGTGCTCAAGAACAAAGCGCGGGCTGAGCAGGCCAAATCAACGCACAGGCATAGCACACTATGAAAATCGTCTATCATATTGGGGCCAATGGCACAGACGGTGACAAGCTTGTTCGGTCACTGGTCAAGAATTCCAAAGCCATGGCCGACAAAGGCGTGTCGATCCCTCTGCCCGGCAAATATCGTCGTTTGCTTCGTGAAACGATCCAGAATCTCGGCGGCGGCGCTCCAGCGCCGGACACGCGCGACATATTGCTTGATGCCATCATGGATGACGGTCCTGCCGACCGGATCGTTATGAGCAACTCCGCCTATATCTGCCTGCCGGTTCGGGTTTTTGAGGCCGGCGAGTTCTACGGGCTTCTCACCATGAAGATGCGGGCGCTGACCCAGCTCTTTCCCGAAGACGACCTCGATATCCACTTCGCGGTGCGCAACCCGGCAACGTTTGTCCCGACGCTTTGGAGCCAGGTCAAAAATCGGCCATTCAACGCATTCATGGGAGGCGTCGATCCGCGCACGCTACGCTGGTCCGAGGTCATTCGCCGTATCCGGTTGGCCGCTCCAACCGCCAAGCTGACGGTCTGGTGCAACGAAGACACGCCGATGCTGTGGGGAGACATCCTACGCGGAATGATCGGTCTGGAAGAAAACGTCCCGGTCGCGGGCGAAAACGATCTTCTCGCCACGATCATGAGCGCCGACGGGTTAGCGCGATACGAAAGCTATCTGGCGTCGCATCCCCCTCAGACCAGCTTGCAAAAGCGGCGTGTCATCGCCGCCTTTCTGGACAAGTATGCCCTGCCGGACGAAGTCGAAGAGGAAGTCGACCTGCCCGGATGGGACGCGGCGCTCGTTCACGAGCTGACGGAACTCTACGAAGAAGACGTCGAGAAAATAGCCAAGATTGACGGCGTGAATTTCCTCGATCCCTGACGGAAGCGGAGTTGCGAAGCGCAGATTTGCAATAAAATTTTCGCTTCTAAGGCTACATGCCCAGCGCGGCCTTGTACATTTCCAACACTGCCTCTTCCTCGGCAATATCGTCGGCGTCACGCTTGCGCAGCGCGATGACTTTGCGCAGAACCTTGGTGTCATAACCGCGGCCCTTGGCTTCCGCCATGATCTCTTTCTGACCTTCGACGATGTCCTTCTTTTCGGACTCCAGGCGTTCGTACCGTTCGATGAACTGGCGCAGCTCTTCTCCGGCCACGGATTGGGTGTCGATCATGCCATCGTTCATGGGGGTCTCCTGTTTCGGCGTTGGACATTCCCTAGCCTCTGATGCCGCGTCCCGCAAGCGGCCTTGCCGCGCCGCCCCCGGCCCGTTAGGGAGCGGTCATTGTCGGCCGAGGAGCGAGACACATGGAGACACTGGTCTGGATCGGAGCAGCAGTAACCGCCGCCGGCTTCGGCGCGATCATCTGGAGCATCGTTCTGATTTCGAGGGCGCGTCGGGAAAATCTGTCAGACGACGACCTGCGCGCACGACTACACAAGATCCTCCCGGTGAATCTTGGCGGTCTGTTCACCGCGTTTCTGGGGCTGATGCTGGTTGTCGTCGGGGTTATTCTCGCCTGACCTGCGACGGCTTGGCCACGTCGACCGCCGCAAAACCGCCCGCCAGACGACCCGCCTGCATCACCAGCGGTGGCGGCTCCCAGATCGGATCCTCGTGCGCCCACTGGCGCATTTGCTGCAACAGCCGTGGTAATCCGGCCATTTCGACCGCCTTCATCGGCCCTCCGGCGCGGCGGGGGAACCCCATTCCATGCACAGCCAGAACGTCGATATCGCTGGCACGGTTCACACGCGCCGCCTCGACCAACCGAGCACCGGCAGCAGCCATGGCGGCGGTCACGCGGGGGCGGACATGAGGATCCGGCCCATCCTTGTCGCGCCCACCAAATGGCCCGATCTCGAAGCCCCATTGCAGGAAAGCCGCGTCGACAGCGCGCTCCGACACTCCGTGCGTGACAAGCCAAGCGATCGCCCTGTCCTGCGCGGCCAAAAGGTCCGAGACGGCAGCCGCCCCGGCTTCCGTCAAGACCCGACCGCCTTTGTCTGTCTTGATCAACAACTCCTGCGAAATGCGGCGCTCCGCGTGCAAGACATGCCGCAAGCACTGACTGTCTGGATCAGCGGCACAATCCTCGGACGCGGCCGCTTCAAACTCCAAGGCCGCCGCAAAAGGCAAAAGCATCGCGGCCTCGATGCTATCCACAATCCTGCTCGCCGCCATGAGCATGCCGGGCGGCAGGGCTGCTCGCGTCGTGGCAGTCACCTGCATCGATGCGGCCCCGTCGGTCAATTTCGAGCGGAGTTGGCCCGTGGGGCGCGGCGGCTTTTCCTGCTCGATCAGTGACCGGGCAAACGCGTGGCCTGCCGATCCTGCGTCGCCATCGATCAAACCGTCCACCAGTCCCAGATCGCGGCCGGTCTCCGCAGTGATCGACTTGCCTGACAACAACATGCGTAACGCCGGGTCCACGCCAATCAGGCGGGGCAGCCGCTGTGTGCCGCCCGCATCCGGCATCAGCCCAACTGAAATGGCAGGAAATCCGATCGTCGCGGCTGGGGTCGCAAGGCGATAGTGTGCGGCCAAGGCCAGCTCTGCCCCGCCGCTCAAGGCCGGCCCATGCAAAACCGCCACGACAGGTTTGGAACAGCACTCGATACGCAAACACAGGTCCGCGAGGCTCGGTTCGGCCTGCCCGCCCCCGACATCCGCCAAATCTCGGCCCGACGAGAAGAACCGCCCCTCCGCCATCAGGACGATTGCGCCGACCGAGACATTGGCTTCATACCCGGCGATCTTGTCCCACAAGGATTGACGCACCTCGACGCTCAACGCATTCGACGGAGGCGCATTCAGGGCCAGAATGCCGACGCCTCGCACGACGCGAGAGCGGACAACCGGTGCGTCGGAGTCTGACAGCAGGTCATTCATCGCAGGGGTTCCTCATCACGCATCATGCTGAAACATACTCCACAGTATGGCGGCTGCCGCGGCGAAGGCAAAGACCCTTGGGGCTACGGCGCAGGCACAGGGTGTCTCCGCGGCCACGCAAATCCACCATGACGGGGTGCACGGACGGGCTAGACGGCTTGACCGGCAGGCGCTACTGAATCGGCATGGAAATCAGACCGATCACCCCCGACTACGCCGTTTCACCGCAGATTGCGGCTGAAGACATTCCCGCCATCGCCGCCGCCGGCTACACGACGATCCTGTGCAACCGGCCAGATGCCGAAGTGCCGCCGGGTCAGCAGGCCGATGCGATCAGGCGGGCCGCCGAAGCTGCAGGCCTCGGCTTCGTGATCAACCCGGTCACGCATCAAGGGTTGAACGACGATATGGTCGCCGTGCAGGCCGCCACCATCCGGGATAGCGAAGGCCCGGTTTTGGCCTATTGCGCCTCGGGAACTCGTTCGACGATCGTTTGGGCCCTCGGTCAAGCGAGCCAGATGTCCGCGGACAGCATTATCGAAGCCGGCGCAAAAGCTGGATATGATCTGAGCGGGCTGCGCGACAGATTGACGTGATTGGAAGGGCTTCCGTCCGTCTCCTATCTGGAATGGTCTACTCCACATCCATTCGCTGATCAGGGATCACCTGCGGTTCGGGCCGCTCCGCCGCAGCCGGAGCTGCGCTTCGTCTATCCGGGAGCTGGACTTCCGCAAGCGTTGCGGGTGCGGCCACCTCCAACCTGACAGCCCTCATACCGGTCACCTGACCGAGGCGTGCACGCCCAAGCACCTGCCCCCCCGGCGCCTCCATTCGAACCGACCCGACCGTTACGCCGGGCAACGGAACGGTGTCGCCGACCTGAAATTTCGCCACTTTGCTCAGCGGGAGCGTCATGTGATGGAGCACGGCATGCAGAATTGCAGGAGCCTCCATGACAGTCGCCTGAAAGTTGGCCTTGAACAAATCTGCGCGCCCCGTCTGTGCTTCTGGCTCCTTCTCCGTAGCGGGCGAAGCTGGCAAAGCCAGAAGTATGGTGCCCTGACGCTCGCCGGTCCCAAGATCCAAGGTGACACCGATATAGCGGTATCTGTTCTCGGAAAGCGCGAGCCCGACGGCTCTGGCGTCCGAGATGCGGGCGCCCACAGTCGCCCCATCGGTCCAGCCCGCCAACTCCGTGTCGCGGCTCGCCTCCTCCAGTTCCGTCAGGAATCCTGTGACAAGGGGCGAGCAAAGCGCCACATCGCTCGGCGTGATCGCCCTCTCCGCCGCCGGGGCCGAGCGCAATTGGCCCAAGGTCTGCATTTCCACCGCCGCCGCGCGGGCCTGCAAGTCAAGACCGGCAACCCCGACGAGCTCGTCTTCGCGGACAAGGCCGATCAGCATCCAGTCCCCTGACAGGCGCTTGACCATCGAATCAAGGTCTTCGACTTCTTGGTTCACCCCCAGAACAGTCAGCGAAAGGCCGAGCGCCTCGTCCGCCGCGCGCGCAATGGCCAACCGGACAACGCGCCCTCCGGTCATTTGTCCCTGTGGTTCCGCCTCGGTCTTGGCCCTTAACAGCCGTCGCAACATATCCTGACTGTTCATTTGTCCCATGCGACCACCCGGCTACTGCACATTCTGCGCTGAATGATCGGACATTAGCCGGGCAATGGTTAGCGCAACGCTAACAGCCGCTATTGAGCGGCCATGGCCTGTGATTTCGGCAAGACGACGCGGAACGCCGCCCCGCCCTGCCCCGGCAAATAGAATATCTCGCCCCCGAGGCGCAGCATGACCTCCCGGCAAATCGCCAGACCGAGGCCCGCCCCACCCGCACGGGCATGATCCTCGAGCCGCGAGAATTTCTCGAAGATCACCTCTTGGCTGGCTTCCGGCACACCGCTGCCATTGTCGATGAAATCGACCACCGGGCCTTGCGGCGTTTGCCGGACGACGATGCGCAGCTCCGGGTTCTCGGCATCGCAGTATTTTTGCGCGTTCGAGACCAGATTGATGAAAACCTGCCCCAAACGGTCCAGATCGGTGGACAGGGCAATGGCCTCGTCCGCCGGGCGGCGGATCACCTTGATCCCGCCGCTGCGCAATCCCGACGTATCTACGGCGCGGTCCAGCAAGTCGGCCAGACTGCCCTCTTGCTGGTTGAGCACCACCTGCCCGTTCTCCAACACGGTCAGATCCAACAGGTCGTCGAGGAGCCGGGTCAAACGGATCGATTCGTCCTGAATGATCCCGGCGTATCTCTGCTGGGCAGCCACGTCCGTGCCGCCTTCGCGCAGGATCTCCGAGAACGACCGGATCGATGTCATCGGTGTGCGCAATTCATGGCTGATCTGGCTCAGAAACGCGTCTTTCTGGATAGAAAGGGCGGTCAGTTTCTGATTGGCGTCGCGCAAGGCGCGGGCGGTGCGCTCCTGCTCTGCGGACTTGGCCTCCAGCTTGTTCGAATACTCGAGGATCTGGGCCGCCTCGTCGGCCACGGCGATGAGGTCTTCGACGGAAACAGCGGCACCTTCCAAGGTTTGACTGACCATCGCATGAGCCGTCGCAGCACCCACAGACCCCGCGAGCATGCGCTCCACGGTCTGAACGAATTCCGGCGTCACATCTGGCAGATAGCCGGCCTTGCCCTGCGCCCTCGCGGCCCGCTGAAAGGCCGCCTGCGCCTCGGTCGGGCCGATGATCCGCTGCGCGACGATCAGTAGGTCTTCGGCCTGAGCCGAGTTCGGGGCCCATGTCTGGGCACCTGCGGAATGCTCGAAGACGTTGACGAACTGGGCACCCTGAAGGCGTTCCAGCGGGCTGGGAAAGCTCAGCAGGGAGCCGACGACAAAGACCGCCGTGTTCAGCAACATCGACCAGAGCGCGGCCTGCAAGAGCGGGTCGAGCGCGTCAAATCCGAACAGCGCCGAGGGGCGAAGCCAGCCGATGCCCCACGGGCCCTCGGCAAGCACCCGAGCGGACAGGATGGCCCCCTCGCCAAAGCTCGGCAGGAACAGCGCCCAGGCCCAAATGGCAAAGCCCGTGGTCAGGCCTGCTGCCGCGCCCACCCGCGTCGCACCGCGCCAAAAGATTGCGCCCATCATCACCGGCAGGATCTGGGCAACGCCCACGAATGAGATTAGGCCGATCGCCGCCAGTGCCGCGCCGCCGCCCGACAGCCTGTAATAGACATAGCCAAGCGTCAGAACTCCGATGATCGACAGGCGGCGGGCGGTCAGCACGACGGCGCGCACGTCACCAGACATCATCGCGCCCTGACCGCGCGAACGCAGCCAGATCGGCACCACGATATGGTTCGACACCATAGTGGCCAGCGCAATCGTCGCCACGATCACCATCGAGGTCGCCGAGGAGAAGCCGCCCAGAAACGACAGCGTCGCGAGGCCCTCGCGGCCTTGATTGAGCGGGACGGTCAGAACGAACAGGTCCGGGTTGGAGCCTTCGGGCAGCAGATCGAGGCCGACTACCGCGATAGGCACCACGAAAAGGCTCATCAGCATGACATATGTCGGGAAAGCCCAGCTTGCGGTGGCCAGATGGCGCTCGTTGTCGTTCTCGACGACGAGCACATGAAACATGCGCGGCAGGCACAGAAATGCGGCTGCGGCGACAAAGGTCAGCCCGACCCAGCGGCCTCCCGATTGCTCCCAATGGGCGATATCGGAGGCTTCGATGCGGGCCAATGTCTGCTCCACCCCGCCCGCGATGCCCCAGACCACAAAGATGCCGACGGCCATCAAGGCAGCGAGCTTGACGACCGCCTCGACGGCAATTGCCAGAACGATGCCGTGATGACGTTCGTTGGCGTCGAGGTTCCTTGTGCCGAAGAGGATGGTGAATACCGCCAGACCGCCGGCGGCATACAGCGCGACGGCATTCAGATCGCCCGCCACCCACTCCGATCCCCCGGCATCCGCAAAGACGGCAAAGCTGAGCGTCAGCGACTGGAGCTGCAGCGCGATGTAAGGGGTTACACCCACCACGCACAATGCGGTGACGATCACACCCAAAGCCGTGGATTTGCCGAAACGGGACGAAATGAGGTCCGCGATGGATGTGATGCGCTGCGAACGACCGATACGGACGAGCTTGCGCAGAAACCACCACCATCCCAGCATGACGAGCGTCGGACCAAGATAGATGGTCAGATATTCCAGCCCGGAACGGGCGGCAAAACCGACAGCGCCATAGAACGTCCATGCCGTGCAATAGATCGAGAGCGACAAGGTATAGATCAGCGGTCCACGCAGCCAGGCGACCTTGCCAAGGCTAGCGCGGCGTTCTGCGATAAAGGCGATGGTGAACAGAAACGCGACATATGCCAGCGCCGCCGCAACAAGGAGGTTGAAGGTCAGCATCAGCCGTCCTCGGCCTTCGGCTCATTCCCCTCTTCGGCATCGTCGTTTCGCAGGCGTCGGGTCAGCAGAAAGGACAACAGGATCAGAAAGCTCCACGCGCTGAAGATATAGATCAAGACCTGGCCATTGCCGGGGCCGTCCGGGCCGCGTGGCCACAACAAGGGCAGCATCAACAGGACGATGCCGGTGATGGGCAGAAACCGGATCGCGTCGCGCAGCCGGCGCTGGCGATAGCTCGATCTTGCCAGAAACAGGGGCTGACGCGGCATCTGGGCCATCGGCTGGTCAGGGCTCCAGATTTGGCTCGGCAGGGTCGCATGGCGTTGCGGCGCCGGCCAAAAGGGCTCGGATATGGGTGAGAACCTCGGCATTCGAGAACGGTTTGGTCATGAAATGATTGGCGCCCAGTTGTTCGGCCAGTTCCCGGTCCTTGGTTTGGCCGCGGGCGGTCAACATCATGACAGGCAGATCCTGCGTCGCGGGATCGGAGCGGATATCGCGCAGGATATCGAACCCCGACCGGCCGGGCAGCATCACGTCAAGGATTATGACATCCGGCGGCAGGCTGCGCACACGGTCGGCAGCCGTCTCGCCATCGCTATGGGTGTGAACGGTCCAACCATCGCGCGACAGGATAAAGCTGATAGCCTCAATGATATTGGGCTCGTCCTCGATCAGCAGGACACGCTTGGCCATCCGCCTCTCCCATTTCCTCCAACGCCCGACATCAGGCGTGTCTCCCTGACGGGAACTATCACGACAAAGCTCGCCTGTGTCAAAGACCCGAAGTCGCGGAGTCCCCCGACCGGGGCAGGATCGACGGCTCACGGCGGACCGCGCACTCCGCCCTCGGGCACACCCGGCAGGACCGGCCGACCGGCAAGCCCGCCGCCAATGGGGCATCCGCCACAGCAAGCATCATCGCGCGATAGTGTTGCGGGGCATCGAAGCGCAGCGGTCCGTCGGGGCTGGCCAAGGCATAGCAGGTCAGACGTGGCGCGGCCGCCCCCGGCATCGAGACGACGGCGCGGATCGGCTGTCCGGGCTGCTGTAGCGCCTGATAGAGCGGCCAGATCGGGCAGGCCGGCGCGTTGCGTGGCAAGGCAAAGTCACGATTTGACTTCAGATAGGTCAATCCGCCCGACGCATCGCAGATCGCCAAACCGATCGGCGGATGGCCCTCCCCCGGCGGCAGCGACGCCAGGCGCCGCATGACCACCGGCAAAGGCGATCCGACCGCCTCGGCGATTGCGCCCGGATCATAGGCTGCGGCCACCGCGGCAGGGGCAAGAACAGCCATCGGCAGGGCCTCGGTATCCGCGCGGTAGCGGTGAAACCAGTCGCGGGCCACGGACTTCGCCTGCGGCGGCACAAGGGCCGACACCATCGCCTCGATCGCGTCTTCCGGGAGCAATTCGACCTCCAGCTGAGCGACATGGTGATCCGTTTCGTCCAGATAGCGCTCAAATTCCTCTACGGGAGACAGGGTCGCTGCGGCGTCTGTCTTCGGCGTCTCCAGATAGGTGGCAAGCGCTTGCGACGCCTCGGCGAGGCGGACACTGTCCTGGTGCAGATTCTGGTGGAACCGGCTTTGCCAATCGGCGTCGATATCGTCGGCACCGACAAGGATCGACGCCGTGGAGCGGATCGAGGTCACCACCGAGATCACTTCATGAAGCGACGTGTCGAGCTGCATGTCATGGGCAAGGCGGTCCGACAGAGCCGCGACACGATCTTCGAGGCCGGAAATTCGGCGGGCCTGGGCTGCGACGGTCGCCGCCCACCCCGGAAACCGGTCCGCGAATTCGCGGGTCTGGGTGCGCTCTGCGCCGCTGGCGGGCTCGGACGCGGCGGCCAGATCGAGAGCCTCGAGCAAGGCAGGCTCCGCCACTTCGGTGAGGACCGAGGCGTCGAGACCAAGGGCGCGGGCGATGTCGTGCAGAACCTTGCCCGCGATTCTGCGACGGTTGTGCTCGATCAGGTTCAGATAGGGCGGCGAAATCCCGGCCATATGGGCAAGCTCGGTCTGGCTGATGCCGCGATCCAACCTGCGGGCGCGAATGCGGGCACCGGTGCGCTGACTTTCGACCATCGGCATTTCCTTCATGGTTTCAACCGACTACTGCGGATGCGAGAAAACTCTTTTACAGATTAACAAGAAAATCTGTAATCGTCTTTACAGAAATTTCCAGTCGCCCGAAGCACTTGTTGTGAAACTTTCCAATCCTGCGCGTAATGCAGCAGCACTAGAAAAAGTGCTCGCACAGGGAGGAGTGAGGAGCCTCCGCCCTGTGGTGTTCACGAAAGGGAGGATTTCAATGTCCAAATCTAACTTCACTCGCCGGGGTGTATTGCGCACTGGCGCCATCGCCGGGGCCGGCCTCGCTCTGCCGACCTATCTGCGTGCAGACGCTCATGCAGGCTTTACCAACGCGCCGACCGGCAGCACCGTCACCATCGGCTTCAACGTGCCGCAGACAGGTGCCTACGCCGAAGAAGGTCTCGACGAACTGCGCGCGCAGGAGCTTGCAGTCGAGCACCTGAACGGCATCGGCGACGGCGGGATGCTCAACACCTTCTCGTCCAAGGTTCTGGACGGAACAGGCATTTTGGGCAAGCAGGTGAATTTCGTCACCGGCGATACTCAGACCAAATCCGACGTGGCACGCGCCGCGGCGCAGTCGATGATCCAGAAAGACGGCGTGATCATGGTCAACGGCGGTTCGTCCTCCGGTGTGGCCATCGCTGTTCAGGGTCTCTGCCAAGAGGCCGGCATCATCTTCATGGCCGGCCTGACGCACTCCAACGACACTACCGGCAAGGACCGCAAGGCCAACGGCTTCCGTCACTTCTTCAACGGTTACATGTCCGGTGCGGCCCTCGGCCCGATCCTCGAAAAGGAATACGGCTCGGATCGCAACGCCTATCACCTGACGGCGGACTATACTTGGGGCTGGACCCAGCAGGAGTCGATGCAGCAGTCGACCGAAGCGATCGGCTGGAACACCGCTCAGAACGTGCTGACACCAGTGGGTGCGGGCGACTTCTCGTCCTACATCGCGCCAGTGCTCAACTCCGGCGCCGATACGCTGGTTCTGAACCACTACGGTGCAGACATGGTCAACTCGCTGACGCAAGCGACGCAGTTCGGCCTGAAGGACAAGCAAGTCAACGGCAAGGACTTCAAGATCATCGTGCCGTTGTTCTCCGAGCTGATGGCCGCTGGTGCGGGCACCAACATCGAAGGCGTGTTCGGCTCCATGAACTGGAACTGGCAGCTTCAGGACGAAGGCACGCAGGCATTCGTGCGGTCCTTCGGTGAGAAGTACGGCCGTCCGCCTTCGGGCTCGGCCCATACCTGCTACGTGCAGACCCTGCTCTATGCAGACGCCGTGACCCGCGCCGGATCGTTCAACCCCTGCGCAGTCGCCGAAGCACTCGAAGATTTCGAATTCGACGGACTCGGCAACGGCCCGACGTTCTACCGCGGCGCCGATCACCAGTGCTTCAAGGACGTTCTGGTCATGAAGGGCGTTGCGTCGGCTTCCGGCAGTGCTTCCATGGTCGGCTACGACACCGTGGAAATCGTCGAAGTCACACCACGCGCTCAGGTCGAGTATCCTTCCGATCACCCGATGTTCGGTGGTCCGGAAGCTTCGCTGGGCGAGTGCAACCCGGGCGCCTAAGCGTCTGAAACGATTGAGGGCGGGGACACTCCGCCCTCTCTTCCCGGCCTTCGCCGGAACAAGACCGCGACGCGGACCGAGGGCGCTATCGCCCGGCCGCGCGATCAGCCATCAAATCGATAAAGGGGCGCGGGGCACATGGACGCCATCATTCTTCAAATTCTAAACGGTCTGGACAAGGGGTCGGCCTATGCGCTGATCGCTCTTGGCCTGACCCTGATCTTCGGGACGCTCGGCGTGGTCAACTTTGCCCACGGTGCGCTGTTCATGATCGGTGCCTTCTGTGCGGTGACGTTCAGCCGCCTGTTACAGCTGAGCCATGAAATCGTCGACGAAACCCGCACCGACTTTCTGGGTAATCCGCTGAAAGTCGACGTGCCGTATCTTCAGGACTGGTTTGGCCCTGAGACCGGTGCCGCGATCATCGACTGGGCGGTGCCGTTGTCGATCCTCTTTGCCATTCCGGTCATGCTGTTGGTCGGTTTCGTGATGGAACGCGGGCTGATCAAGCATTTCTACAAACGCCCCCACGCCGACCAGATCCTCGTGACCTTTGGCCTCGCCATCGTGCTGGGCGAGATCATCAAGGCCAACTACGGCGCGAACCCGATCCCGACGCCCGCACCCGCAGCCTTCTCCGGCAGCCTCGATTTCGGTGTCTGGCTCGGATTTGACGAGAACGCGATCATCTACCCCTACTGGCGGCTGATCTACTTCCTCTTCTCGGCGGTGATCATCGCCGGTGTCTTCGCCTTCCTGCAGTTCACCACCTTCGGGATGGTGGTCCGGGCAGGCATGGCAGACCGGGAAACCGTCGGGCTTCTGGGAATCGACATCGACAAGCGGTTCACCATCATGTTCGGCCTCGCCGCCGCCGTCGCCGGACTCGCCGGGGCGATGTATACGCCGATCTTGTCGCCCAACTACAACATGGGCATGGACTTCCTCGTGCTCAGCTTCGTCGTGGTCGTCGTCGGCGGCATGGGCTCGCTGCCGGGCGCGGTTCTGGCAGGCTTCCTTTTGGGAATTCTGCAAAGTTTCGCCTCGATGAACGAGGTCAAGTCGCTGCTTCCGGGTATCGACCAGATCATCATCTACCTCGTCGCCATCGCCATTCTATTGACCCGCCCCCGCGGCCTGATGGGCCGTAGAGGCGTGATGGAGGAATAAGCCATGCTTGGACTTGATACAAAAGACACCCGCCTCCTGATCATTGTGGCCATCATGGTCATGGCCGCACCGATCCTGCTCAACCCCTTCCCCGCAGACAGCGCCATGGCGCAGTTCAACGCGGGCTACCCCGACCTGATGCAACGGTTCGTCATCTTCGGAATTTTCGCCATCGGGTTCAACATCCTGTTCGGTCTGACCGGTTACCTCTCGTTCGGGCACGCCGCGTTCCTCGGGATGGGGTCCTATGCCGCGGTCTGGATGTTCAAATTGCTCAGCTACAACGTCGTGCCGGCGATCCTCTTGTCGGTCATCGTGGCGGCGGCCTTCTCGGTGGTCATCGGATACATCTCGCTGCGGCGGTCGGGGATCTACTTCTCGATCCTGACACTGGCCTTCGCGCAGATGTCCTATGCCCTGGCCTACTCGGTGCTCACACCGATCACCAACGGGGAAACTGGACTGCAGGTCTATACGAACGACCCGCAAATCCTGATGGGCGAGAACAGCCCCAACGTGCCACACCTGTTCGGGATCGAAATGCGGGGAACGGCGGATCTTGAACTCGGCGCATGGACCTTCACGTTCGGCAACGGATACTACCTCGCCGCGCTGATGATGCTGCTGTCGTTCTACATCTCGCTGCGGATCTTCCGGTCGCCGTTCGGGCTGATGCTGCGGGCAGTCAAATCCAACCAGAACCGGCTGACCTTCACCGGCGTCTCGCCCAAGCCCTACACTCTGGCGGCCTTCGTGATCTCCGGGATGTATGCCGGTCTGGCCGGTGGGCTTCTGGCGGCGATGGACCCGCTCACCGGGGCCGAGCGGATGCAGTGGACCGCATCGGGAGAAGTCGTTCTGATGACGATCCTCGGCGGGGCCGGCACGCTCATCGGGCCGGTGCTTGGGGCGGGACTGATCAAGTATCTCGAGAACATCTTCTCCAAGATCAACGACGGCATCCTGCACCAGTGGTTCGCATTCATGCCTGACGGATTGGAAGATTTCATGGTCACCATCCTGCACCCGTTCATCGGTAAAGGCTGGCACCTGACCCTGGGTCTGATCTTCATGGCCATCGTGATCTTCCTTCCCGGCGGACTCGTCGAAGGAGGTCAGCGGATCGGGCGGCTGTTCAAGCGGCGCAAGACCGACGACGCCTCCTCCGCCACCACAAAACCAGCCGAATAAGGAGACACGAGCCATGGGCATCCTAGAAGTCAAAGGTGTGAACAAGCGGTTCGGCGGGTTGCAGGCGCTGGGAGATGTCAATCTCTCGGTCGCCGAGAACACCGTGCACGCGATCATCGGGCCCAACGGGGCCGGCAAGTCCACCCTGCTCAACGTGCTGGTGGGCAAGCTGATCCCCGACTCCGGGTCGGTCATGTTCGACGGGAACTCCGTCCTCGGACGGCAACCCTACGAGATCAATCAGATGGGGATCAGCCGGGTATTCCAGACACCGGAGATCTTCGCCGATCTCAGCGTCATCGAGAACGTGATGATCCCCTGCTTTGCCAAGCGGGACGGGGCGTTCCGAATGCATGCGATCGAAAGCGTCGGGAACGAGAAGAACATCCGCGAACAGGCGGAAGCCATGCTCGACGATGTGAACATGCTCGACAAACGCAACATGATCGCCAGCGTGATGTCCCGCGGTGACAAGAGGCGGCTCGAAATGGCCATGTGCCTCGTGCAGGAACCGCGGCTGCTTCTGCTCGACGAACCGACGGCGGGCATGGCACGGGCCGACACCAACAACACCATCGATCTTCTCAAGGAGATCAAGGAAAAGCGCGACATCACGATGGCCATCATCGAACACGATATGCACGTGGTGTTTTCACTTGCCGACAGGATCACGGTGTTGGCGCAAGGCACGCCGCTGGTCGAAGACACACCCGAGAAAATCAAGGGCCACCCGAAGGTCAAGGAAGCCTATCTGGGCGAGGCCGCGCACTGACGCGCCTGAGTGAGGACAACACAATGACGAACCAAGCCGTCAACATCAATGCCAACCACGCAGCAACCGCACCCGCGTTTCTGTCGGTCTGGAATATCGAGGCCTACTACGGCGAGAGCTACATCGTCCAAGGGGTCAGCTTCAACATCCACGAAGGCGAGATCCTCGCCCTGCTCGGGCGGAACGGTGCGGGCAAGACCTCGACCCTGCGCACCATTGCCCGGCTGGACAATCCGGCCCTGAAATCGGGCGAGATCTGGCTCGACCACCAGCCGCTTCACACCATGAAGTCGCATCAGGCCTCTGCTGCCGGTATCGCGCTGGTGCCCGAAGACCGGCGGATCATCCCCGGCCTCACGGTCGAGGAAAACCTCAAGCTGGCGCAGATCGCTCCTCCGATCGGCTGGTCGCTCGATCGGATCTACGAGCTGTTCCCGCGACTTGGCGAGCGGCGCAAGCAAGAGGGCGTCACGCTCTCCGGCGGGGAACAGCAGATGCTGGCGATTGCACGCGCCCTTGCCCGGGACATCAAGGTGCTCTTGCTCGACGAACCATACGAAGGGCTCGCCCCGGTGATCGTGCAGGAAATCGCCAAGACGCTGAACATCATTCGCGATCAGGGCATCACGACGGTCATCGTGGAACAGAACGCCGTCGCCGCTCTCAAGCTTGCCGACCGCGCCGTGATCCTCGATACCGGGTCCGTGGTTTATGACGGGCTTGCACAAGAAGTGCTGGAAGACGAGAAATTGCGCGCGCAATATCTTGCCATCTGACAAAGCGATCGGCCGTTGCGCAGAGCGTGCCGGCCGGAGCACACGTCGGTTTGACGACACCTACGCCATACCGACGTGAGACCGACGCATTATCCAAAAGCCTCTCGGGCCGATTTTGGGCCGTGACGGCACTCAAAAGACCCGAGGAAAAAGTCATGACGACCAAGACCTACGCTCCCTCAGACGCCTTCGTCTCCAAGGCTCACGCCGACCGCGCCACCTATGACGCGATGTATGAAAAGTCGGTCGCGGACCCAGAGTCCTTCTGGGCAGAGCACGGCCGGAGGGTCGATTGGATCAAGCCCTACAGCACTGTAAAGAATACCGATTTCAGCCCTGGAAAGGTCTCGATCAAGTGGTTCGAGGACGGCACGCTGAACGTCGCCGCCAACTGCGTCGACCGTCATCTCGAGACCCGCGGCGACCAAACCGCGATCATCTGGGAACCGGATGATCCCAAGGACGAGGCGCTGCACATCAGCTACAAGCAGCTGCATGAGGAAGTGTCCAAGTTCGCCAACGTTCTCAAAGACTTGGGCGTGAAGAAGGGCGACCGGGTCGTCATTTATCTGCCGATGATCCCCGAGGCCGCCTACGCGATGCTCGCCTGCGCCCGAATCGGCGCGATCCACTCCATCGTCTTCGCCGGCTTCTCCGCCGACGCCCTCGCCGCCCGGATTTCCGGCTGTCAGGCAAAGGTGGTCATCACCAGCGACGGCGCCCCCCGCGGCGGCCGCGTGACCAAGCTGAAAGACAACGTAAATCAGGCGCTTATCAATGTGATGCATGACGTCACCTGCCTCTGTGTAAAGCGCACGGGGCAGCAAGTCGCTTGGCGCCCGGAGGGCGATGTCTGGCTCCACGAGGCCGCCGCCAACGCCTCTACCGATTGCCCGGCCGAAGAGATGAGCGCCGAGGATCCCCTCTTTATTCTCTATACCTCCGGCTCCACCGGCATGCCGAAAGGCGTCGTGCACACGACCGGCGGCTATCTGGTCTACGCCGCAATGACCCATCAGTACACGTTCGATTATCATGACGGTGACGTGTTCTGGTGTACGGCCGACGTCGGCTGGGTCACGGGGCACAGCTACATCATCTATGGCCCACTGGCGAACGGCGCGACGACCGTGATGTTCGAAGGCGTGCCCACCTGGCCGGATGCCGGACGGTTCTGGGAAGTATGCGCCAAGCATCAGGTCAACCAGTTCTACACCGCCCCGACAGCGATCCGCGCGTTGATGGCGCATGGCTCCGAACCCGTTGAAAAGCATGATCTTTCATCGCTGAAGCTGCTTGGAACAGTTGGTGAACCGATCAACCCCGAGGCCTGGAACTGGTACAACGATGTCGTCGGAAAAGGCAGCCGCCCGATCGTCGATACATGGTGGCAAACCGAGACCGGCGGGCATCTGCTGACTCCGCTCCCCGGTGCGATCCCGACCAAGCCTGGGTCGGCCACCCTGCCCTTCTTCGGGGTTCAGCCGGTCATTCTCGAGCCGACCTCCGGCGAAGAAATCCACGAAACCGCGTGTGAGGGGGTGCTCTGCCTCAAGGACAGCTGGCCGGGTCAGATGCGTACCGTCTGGGGAGATCACGAGCGGTTCGAAAAGACCTACTTTTCCGACTACAAGGGCTACTACTTCTCCGGTGACGGCTGTCGGCGCGACGAAGATGGCTACTATTGGATCACAGGCCGGGTGGACGACGTGATCAACGTCTCCGGGCATCGAATGGGCACGGCAGAGGTCGAAAGCGCATTGGTGGCCCACGCCGCCGTCGCCGAGGCCGCCGTCGTCGGCTATCCGCACAAGGTCAAGGGCCAGGGCATCTATGCCTATGTCACCCTCATGAACGGAGAGACACCCTCGGACGAGCTTCGCAAAGAGCTCGAAGTCTGGGTTCGCTCCGAGATCGGCCCCATCGCCAAGCCGGACCTGATTCAATGGGCGCCGGGTCTGCCAAAAACGCGGTCTGGCAAGATCATGCGGCGGATCCTTCGAAAGATTGCGGAGAACGATTTCGGCAGCCTCGGAGACACCTCGACTTTGGCCGATCCCGCCGTGGTCGATGATCTGATCGAGAACCGAATGAATCGGGACTAACCCTTCGCAAACCACGGGGACAAATAGTCCCAGCCGCGTTAACCAACGGTGCACGTTTTCGTGCACCGTTTACTTATTTTTAAGGGCAGATCCGGAACACTCAAGGTCGCTGGGTTTCCCGGCACCAAACCCAAGGAGATGACAATGGACATTGGTTATTCCTCTGTTTCCGCTCAGACTGCTCCTATCGCGGTCTCGGATACCCGCCCCTCGGCTGACGTCGCGGCCTCGAAGCACGTGCGTGAGCCGGCACTGGCATTTTCCGCCACCGGAATGGCTCCGAACACGTCCCAAGCCGCCTCGGTCAGCCGCAGCATGCTCTTGGCAACCGGCGTGGAAGAGGCCGACAAAGTGCGCGCTGTCGCCGCGATGGAGCAGGCCGAGCGGACCCTGAAGCCATATGGGACGCCGATGCTTCCCGATCGATCCCATTCAGAGGGCGCCGACTCCGCTGATAGCGACGGCGGCGCGGATGGCACAATCGAGAACGAGCAGGCCTGATCCGCAAAGTGACAGATATTCTGGCCTTATAGCCATAACTGCGCCGCTTCCCCCCGGCGCTGGCATGTCGTATAACCCTCGGACGAAGCTCCGGACTTGACGTAACCGCAACTGGTGAGTCATGGACCGACATAATTGCATAACATGGCCCCGAGGACAGATATGACCGACAAGACCTCTCATGATGGCGACGTGGATTTCATCCGAGCGCTGGCAGAACTGTTGCGGGCAAACGACCTGACAGAACTACAAGTCAAGCGCGACTACGGTGAAAACGACAGCCTGAATGTGCGAGTCAGCCGTCAGACTCAGGTCGCGGCTCAGGTGACGGTGCCACAATCGGCTCCTGCCCCCGCCCCCGTCGCAGCGGCTGCTGACGCTGGAGCGGCGACCGCAGCGCCTAGTGCAGACCCCGCCAGTTTGCCGGGCGCAGTGACCTCCCCGATGGTTGGAACCGTCTATCTTCAGGGTGAGCCTGGCGCACCTGCCTTTGCATCCGTCGGCCAGCAGGTCAAGGAAGGCGAGACCCTGCTGATCATCGAAGCCATGAAAACGATGAACCAGATTCCCGCCCCTCGCAGCGGCACGGTAAAGCGCATCCTCGTCGAGGATGGCGCACCGGTCGAGTTCGGCGCCCCCTTGATGATAATCGAATAGGGCGGGCTGATGTTCGACAAGATATTGATCGCCAACCGAGGCGAAATCGCCCTGCGTGTCGTTCGCGCATGCCGTGAAATGGGCATCGCCTCCGTTGCAGTGCATTCCACCGCGGATGCCGACGCCATGCATGTTCGGATGGCGGACGAGGCCATCTGTATCGGCCCCCCCTCTTCGGCGCAAAGCTACCTCAGCTTTCCCGCAATCATCTCGGCCTGCGAGATCACGGGCGCTCAGGCGATCCACCCTGGCTACGGTTTTTTGTCCGAGAACGCCGCGTTCGTGCAGGCAGTCGAAGATCACGACCTGACCTTCATCGGCCCGACCGCTGAGCATATTCGCATCATGGGCGACAAGATCACGGCCAAGGACACGATGAAGGCGCTCGGCGTGCCATGCGTGCCGGGCTCGGACGGAGGGGTTCCCACCCTCGCCGAAGCGCGTCGCGTGGCGGCGGAAATCGGCTATCCGGTCATCATCAAGGCCACTGCCGGCGGCGGCGGCCGCGGTATGAAGGTCGCACAGAGTGCGAACGACATTGAAAGCGCCTTCCAGAATGCTCGCTCCGAAGCGAAGGCCGCATTCGGCAACGACGAAGTCTACATCGAAAAGTATCTGACGACGCCTCGGCACATCGAGATCCAGGTCTTTGGTGACGGCAAGGGAAAGGCCGTTCACTTGGGCGAGCGGGACTGCTCCCTTCAGCGCAGGCATCAGAAAGTCCTCGAAGAAGCACCCGGCCCTGCCATCACGCCGGAATTGCGCGAGCGTATCGGCAAGGTCTGTGCCGATGCCGTTGCCAAGATCAACTACATCGGCGCGGGCACCATCGAGTTCCTCTTTGAGAATGATGAGTTCTATTTCATCGAGATGAATACCCGTCTTCAGGTCGAACATCCGGTGACCGAGGGTATCTTTGGTGTGGATTTGGTCAGGGAGCAAATTCGCGTTGCGGCCGGACAAGAGATGTCCTTCACGCAAGACGACCTTCAGATCAACGGCCATGCAATCGAAGTCCGCATCAATGCGGAAAAGCTTCCCAATTTCTCTCCCTGCCCCGGCAAGATCACGCAATACCACGCACCTGGCGGATTGGGTGTGCGTATGGACAGCGCACTCTACGATGGCTATCGAATTCCGCCTTACTACGACAGTTTGATCGCCAAACTGATCGTGCATGGGCGCGACCGGCCTGAAGCTCTGGCCCGCTTGGCCCGCGCCTTGGGAGAGCTTATCCTTGACGGCGTCGACACCACCATTCCATTGTTCCATGAATTGTTGAATGATCCTGACGTTCTGGCAGGCGACTATAATATTCACTGGCTCGAGAAATGGCTAGAAACGCACTTTTGAACCTGGTCTCATCTGGCTGTGGCTGAACCACCACTCAGCCCGGTATTGCTGCTAAATGCCTACGCGGCCGGCGTATTTCCAATGTCTGAAAGCAGGTTCGACCCGGAGATTTTCTGGGTCGACCCGCAAAAGCGCGGCATCTTCCCCATCGGCGGATATCGGATAAGCCGAAGCCTCGGCCGCAGAATGCGCAAACAGGACATGCAGATCACGTTCGACCGCGCCTTTGATGCGGTGGTCTGCGGTTGTGCCGATCGTGACGAGACCTGGATCAACGACATGATCGCCGATCTCTACGGGCAATTGTTTCGGCTGGGCCATGCTCACTCGGTCGAAGTCTGGCAAGACCGCAAACTTGTCGGCGGAGTCTATGGTGTCGTCTTGGGCGCGGCCTTTTTTTGGCGAGAGCATGTTCTCGCACGTCACCGATGCCTCGAAGATCGCGCTCGCCTATCTACTCGATCGGGTGCACCAAGGCGGTTTCCGGCTTTTCGACACTCAGTTTCTGACGCCCCATCTGGCGAGTCTTGGTGCGATCGAGGTCAGTCGCGCCGCATATCGAGATTTATTGTCAGAAGCGCTTGCTCATTCAGCCGATTTCAACCGCTCCAATACGGTTCCGTCGCCTCACGAAGTGATACAGCGGAGCGGCCAGACATCATAGCGCGGATGATCCATTGCATTGAGCGCCGGAGCCGACGCGATCATCCACCCCCGAAAGACCGGGGTAACACCGCCACGATACAGGATCGTCAAGAGCTCGTAGGCATCGCCAGACGGGTTGTCCGACGGGTATCTACAGTCTGACATCGTTATCGTCAGTCCGCCGTGCTGTCGCGTTTCACCCGCACGAAATTCCAGATCCGTCACCACGCCGGTGATCTTGTCCAGCACGCGCAAGATTCCCGCCGGTGCGCTGGTCGCATCCTGCGCGACGGCCGTTCCCGCACATAGCGAGAGAACCAGGGCCAGAGCTCTCATCATTCGGTCGACGTCCCGCCGCCGACGTAGGTCAGCAACAATTGAAGCAGGCTCACAGCGCCTTGGGTGTCGACGATTTCGGCACCCGACTCAAAATTGTCGAACGACCCACCGGGAACAAGCTCGATGTAATTTCCGCCCAAGAGGCCCTCGGATGCGACTACGGCGCTGCTATCGTCAGGGATCGGAATGTCGCTGACCAGCGTGAGAACCGTATCGGCACGGTAGGTTTCGGGGTTCAAATCCATTCCGGTCACAGAGCCGATCTTGACACCGGCCAATCGAACGTCGGTGCCGACGCTTACACCTTCGATCGAACGGAAACTCGCCGTCAGCACCATGTCGCCAGACGACTGCACATAACCGGTAGCTTGTGCGGTATAGCCGAGAAAGCCTGCCGCAGCGACCACGACCGCTGCTCCGACAATCACTTCGGTGAGTGACTCGCGCATTCTTCTATTCCGGCGTCCAAGCCTCGTAATCGGACCGAGGGGCAGGTTCGCTCCGCCGCAGAGATCCAGCCGGCGCATACGCCATGCTCGTTCCCGTCAGGTTCGGCAGGTGCGCCTTTTCCCAAGACTTGTGAACCAAGGGCCGATCCGTCGGCGGCTCGTCAAAGGTTCTGTGCAGCCAGCCGTGCCAATCGGGGCTTACCCGGGAGGCCTCCATGTCACCGTTGAAGATGACCCAGCGACGGCTGTCGTCGGCATTGCGATAAAACACATTGCCCTGTTCATCCTCGCCAACTCTGGTGCCTTTGCGCCACGTCCAAAGCTGGGTGCCCAGCGTCTGGCCATCCCACCATGTGAATATGCGGCTGATCGATTTCAGAAGGCCCATGCGGCGTGCTCCAATGGATCGTCTAGGATTAACGGTCTTTTGCCCCAAACGAGCGCCAAGGTCCAGCGGTGCTGTTGAGCACGGCGGACCTTGGCCAATCCGATCAGCCAGCTGTGGCTGTCGTGTTTTTCTTCGATGCTTCGGCGTGGATCATCAGCGGGCTGGCATCGGGGCCAACGGCCTCTTCATTCACGACCACTTCGTTTACGCTTTCCAAGCTGGGCAGCTCGAACATGGTTTCCAGCAGGATTTCTTCCATGATCGAGCGAAGGCCACGAGCACCGGTCTTGCGCTCGATTGCCCTCTTGGCGATCGCTGTCAGCGCATCTTCGGTAAACGTCAGCTTGGTTTCTTCAATCTCGAAGAGCCGCTGATACTGCTTCACAAGCGCGTTCTTGGGGCCGGTCAAGATGGTGACGAGCGCGTCCTCATCCAGATCGGTCAGCGTTGCGATAACGGGCAGACGACCGACGAATTCCGGGATGAGTCCAAACTTGAGCAGGTCTTCCGGCTCAAGCTCACCAAACATCTCGCCCACGCCACGCGTATCGTTCTCCTTGACGTCGGCGCCGAAACCGATGGCAGAGCCCTTGCCACGCTGAGCAATGATCTTTTCGAGCCCCGCAAAAGCACCACCACAGATGAACAGGATGTTCGTCGTATCCACCTGCAGGAATTCTTGCTGGGGATGCTTGCGGCCGCCTTGTGGCGGCACCGAAGCAACGGTGCCTTCCATGATCTTGAGCAACGCTTGCTGTACGCCTTCGCCAGACACGTCGCGCGTGATCGACGGGTTGTCAGACTTGCGCGTGATCTTGTCGACCTCGTCGATGTAGACGATGCCGCGTTGCGCCCGCTCAACGTTGTATTCAGACGCCTGAAGCAGCTTGAGAATGATGTTTTCCACATCCTCCCCGACATAGCCGGCTTCGGTCAATGTGGTGGCGTCCGCCATCGTGAAGGGCACATCGAGGATGCGCGCCAATGTCTGTGCCAAGAGCGTCTTGCCGCAACCGGTCGGACCGATCAGCAGGATATTGGATTTCGACAACTCAATATCGCTTGCCTTCGCAGAGTGGTTGAGCCGCTTGTAGTGGTTGTGAACCGCCACGGAGAGCACACGCTTGGCGTGTGACTGCCCGATGACGTAATCGTCCAACACTTCACAAATTTCGCGCGGCGTCGGAACACCGTCCGAGGACTTGAGTCCTGCGGTCTTGGTCTCCTCGCGGATGATATCCATGCACAATTCGACGCATTCGTCGCAGATGAATACCGTAGGTCCGGCGATGAGTTTGCGCACTTCGTGCTGACTCTTTCCGCAGAAGCTGCAGTAAAGAGTGTTCTTGCTATCGCTGCCGGATGCGTTCGCCATATCAATCCTCCAGGGCTTTGGCCCATCGATCAGTCAGTTCGGGCCGCCCATGCCTAACACTAGGACAGCCCGCTCGCGGCCACAACGCCAAAAAGTCAGCAATTTGCCGTCAGCTTTCGGCGGCATCGACCTTGTCGCGGCTTGCCACGATTTCGTCGATCAGGCCCCATTCCTTTGCCTCTTCCGGCGACATGAAGTTGTCCCGCTCAAGAGCAGATTCGACCTTTTTCAAAGTCTGACCAGTGTGCTTCACGTAAATTTCATTGAGACGCGTCTTCAACTTCTGGGTTTCAGCGGCGTGAATCATGATGTCGGTCGCCTGACCCTGATAGCCGCCGGACGGTTGGTGCACCATCACACGGCTGTTGGGCAAAGAGAAACGCATGTCTTTTTCGCCTGCGGTCAAGAGCAACGACCCCATGGACGCAGCCTGGCCAATGACCAGCGTGGAGACCTTGGGACGGATGTATTGCATGGTGTCATAGATCGACAGGCCAGAGGTGACGACGCCACCCGGGCTGTTGATATACATCGAGATTTCTTTCTTCGGATTCTCCGCCTCGAGGTGAAGAAGCTGCGCGACGATCAGTTGGCTCATCCCATCATGGACTGGACCATTCAGGAAAATGATCCGCTCCTTGAGCAGCCGCGAAAAGATGTCATAGGCCCGCTCCCCACGGCTGGTCTGTTCCACCACCATAGGGACGAGGTTCATGTAGGTCTCAATCGGGTCTTGCATCTGCTGTTGCCTCTTGTGTGGACGCTTGCGTCACTAATCGGAAATACCTTCGAGAGTCTTAGTGGTCACTCAAAGGGGCTTCAAGGTCGACTTGCCAACTCTTGCAGCACAAGAGTTCACAGTTGCCAAACCGTAAGCCGTCACTTACGGTAAGTCATGACTTACGGAGATGCAATAGACGCGACATTCCATGCGCTCGGCGATCCGACGCGTCGAGCGTTGCTTGATCGGTTGCGAACCGGTCCGCTCCCCGTCTGTGATCTCGCCGCCGACCTGCCGATCAGTCGACCTGCGGTTTCACAGCATTTGCGAGTGCTGTCCGAGGCCGGCCTGTTGCTCGTGACACCGCAAGGAACTCGGCGTCTTTATTCCATCGCACCCGATGGAATCGCCGCACTCCGCACCTATCTGGATACGGTCTGGGACGATGCGTTGGCCGGCTTCGCCGCCGCCGCTCATGCCCAAGCCGCCAAAGCCGCGCGAAAGGAATAGCCCGATGCCCAAGGACACGCTTGCCCCAATTTGCAAATCCATCGTCGTCCCCCTCGATCCGGCCGCCGCCTTCAAGCTATTCACGGAGGGATTTGGCACATGGTGGCCCGTCGCAAGCCATTCCGTTTCAGCGGCAAAAGGGGATCTCCCCAAGTATGTCTCGCTGGAGCCCCGCAAGGGCGGCCGGATTGTCGAGACGACCGCGCAAGGGCGCAAAGAGGTCTGGGGGCGCATCTCGCAATGGGAGCCCGGAGTGCGTCTGGACATAGACTGGCACGTTGGACGCGACGCCTCAGAAGCGACTCAGGTCAGCGTCGTCTTTGAGGAGGAAGGGAGTGGCACCCGGATCGACCTCACGCATGGTGGGTTCGACCGGTTTGCTGACGCCTCAGTCGCCATGACCGACGAATACACCCATGGTTGGGGCTTTGTCCTCCAGTACTATCGCGCTGCCGGACAGCTTGTCCGTGGCAAGATCACGACCTGAGCCGCATCAGGGCTCACGCAGCGCCTCACGAGACCGGTAGAGTGGCTTTGTCAGATACTGCAGGACCGTCTTGGCGCCCGTATGCAGCTCGACCGCGGCCTGCATTCCGGGGCGGATTTCAATGCGTTGCTGGCGCTCCGTCAAATTGCTGAGATCGACGCGCAGGGTCACACGATAAGTAGGCGGCAGGTCGCTGCGACGTTCGTCTTCGAACGTATCCGCCGAGATAACGAGAACCTCACCGGGCAACGAGCCATAGACGGTGTAGTCGTAGGCAGACAGCTTGATCGTCGCATGCTGCCCAGGCACCACATTCGCGATATCCTCGGGCTTGACCCTTGCCTCAACAAACAGCTCATCACCGAGCGGAATGATCTCGAATATTTCCTCGCCAGGACGGACAACGCCACCGATCGTCGTGATCGCGAGATCGTTGACGATGCCGCGCATCGGTGAGGTGATGACGGTGCGAGACAGCTGGTCTTGGGCCACGCGAAGGTCCTGCCGCAGCTGTGCGAGTTCCTGCAATGTATCCGAATAGGCGCTTGCCCGTTCAAGTTCGGTCCCGGTGACGACTTCGTTGTAGCGGATTTCCGCATCGCTCAGAGCATTTCTGGCGCGCGTGACCTCGATCAATGCCGCAATCTCCCGCTCCAGAAGGTCTTCCATCACGGCCAGTTCACGCCGGCTCTCGGCTACGATCCGAGCCGCGCCCTCGGTGCGGCTGATGTAGTCGGCTTGGCGGGCGGCGAGCAACGATTGTTCCGACGCAACGATCTGCGGGCTTCGAGCAGCGACCTCGGGGGGCACCAAGAAACTGTGTTGCCCTGCGATCTCGGCCTCCAGTCGCAAACGGCGGATTTCCGCAGCATCTATCTGCTCTTCCAGATCGTCTACCGCCGTCATGAAATTGGTGCCACGCAGACGAGCCAGCACATCGCCGGGCTCGACGGTATCGCCCTCCGACACCAAGAGTTCGGCAAGAATGCCGCCTTCGAGGTTCTGAATGATCTGCGGACGCGCCGCAGAAACAATCTCGCCCTCTGCCCGGACGATTTCATCGATCCATGCAAATTTGGCCCAGATCAAAAAGATAAGAACAGTTGCCGCCACCAGCCAGATAAGCATGCTGGGGCCACGCATACGGCCTTCGAATTCCTGATCCCAAAGGGCCATCAGCTGGTCGCTTTCTTCTTGTTGAGATGCGCAAGCACTTCGTCGCGCGGGCCGTCCACAACCATGCGCCCGTTTTGCAGGACCAATGTCCGGTCGGTCAGTTGCAGGATCGGAAGCCGATGTGTGGCGATGATCGCGGTCCGCCCCCGGAGCCAGGCATCGAGGCGACTGACCAGAGTGGATTCCAGCGCCTGATCCAGCGCGGCGGTAGGCTCATCGAGCAAACAGATTGCGGGATCCTGCAGCCAGAGCCGCGCCCAGCCGATGGACTGACGCTGGCCGACCGAAAGACCTTCGCCACCATCCCGGATTTCAAGGTCCAGACCTTTGGGATGTGCGCGGACGAACGGACCCAACCCTGCGAAATCCAGCGCTCGCAACAGACGATCGTCATCTCGTTCCAGCAGTGTCAGATTGAGGTTGTCACGCAACGTGCCCGCGAAAAGTCGGACTTCCTGACTGAGATAGCCGATGGACCGACGCAGATCCCGCGGCATCACCTGTCCCATATCTACGCCATCTATCATGATCCGGCCGGCGGTCGGCTGATAGATGCCCGAGAGAAGTTTCAGAAGGGTCGATTTCCCGGAGCCGTTGGCGCCGAGAATGGCGACGCGCTGCCCGGGTTCGATGGCCAAGCCGGCGATATCCACCGACCGGGCACCGTCCTCGTCGTAGCAATAGACAAGGTCCTGAAACTCGAACGAGCCGCGCAGCTTCTCACGGCGCAGGTAGGTCCGGCCCTCGGCCTCGTCCTGTTCCGACATCGCGACCCGGTCCAGCGCCTCCAATGCGGCCTGAACGTTCGACCAGCGCGCCAGAGTTGAGGCCAGTTGCGTCAGCGGCCCCAATGTCCGCGAGGTCAGGATACCGACCGCGATGATCGTACCGACAGTGAACTCTCCTGTGAAGACCATGAAGGTGCCGGTGACCACCGCACTCACGTAGGTCGCCTGCTGGACACCTTGGCTCCAGAAAGTGAGCGTGGACGCTAGCTTGCGCTGCTCGGACGTCGCCAAGGACGACAGCGCCGAAAGCTCCCCCCAGACCCTGCGGAACCGGTCCTCCCCCCGATGGGCCTTGATCGTATCGGCCTCGTAGATGGCCTCATGCAGCAGACGGCTCGATTTGGTCGAAGCGCCTTGGGTGGCACGGGTCAGCTCGATCATCTTCTTCTGTAGAAAGAAGGACGGCAGGACCATCAGAATTCCGCCGATGAACAACACCCAAACCACGTTGCCGCCAATCGACGCCACCAGCGCCAAGAACAACACGATGAAGGGCAAGTCGGTCAGTGTGCCGATGGTCGACGCGGTGAAGAACTCTCGGATCGAGCTGAATTCACGGACCGCGGCAAATGTGCCGGACGGCGTGTTTTCCTTGCGACCTGCCCGCATGCCAAGGATGCGGTCCATCAACAGGGTCTGAACCTGCATCTCGATCCGGCGCCCCGCACCGTCCATCAGCCGCGCCCGCGCAATGCGCAGGAACGCTTCAAGCAGCATGGCGAGGCCCGCCCCTACGGCCAGCACCCACAAGGTCGCCACGGATTGATGCGGGATCACCCGGTCGTAGACCTGCAAAGAGAACAACGCCACGGCGACAGCAAGAAGGTTCGCGACGAACGACCCCATGGCCACCTCGGCAATGTGGCGACGGAACTTGGCCATCTCGCCCCAGAACCAATGCGGAGCCTTCCCCTTCTCGGCATGACGACGGTTCAATTCAGCGACGCCGACATCTGCACGCAACACCGTGCCAGCATAGACCGACATGAATTCATCCATCGGAACTTCGGCACGGTTGGCCGGACAGGTGGTGTCATAGATCGTCAGTCCAGCATCGGACTGATCCAAGACCAAGACGACCTGGCCGGAGGTCATTTCGGCCAAAGCAGGCCAGAGAGAGGCTCGCAATCTCGGGGTCTTCGTGATCCGAGTCATCAGCCCCGCATCGGTCAAGGCTTCTGCGATAATTTCCGGAGTGACATTGTCACCGCCCGATATGGCCATCCTCTCCAACAGATCACCACGCGACACGTCGACTCCCAGCAATCCAGCATAGGTCGCAGCAAGGTCCGCGCGTGATTTTGCCTTTGGGCTAAATGGGTCGGACGCCGGTTCGATTGCCGGACCGGTCTTGTTTGCGGCGACCACCCCCAAGACGGGGGGCGTCGTCAGTGCCTTCTTTGTCGTATCGGTTGTCTCCGTCGCAATTCGCGTCAGCTTCGCGCCACGTGTGGCACTGATATCAAAGGCCAGGACAGGTCCACTCACATCCGCTCTCCATCTACCAACGTCCCCAGCCGGGCCGCGATACGCAGCTCGGCCATCGCGATATTAAAACGCATCTCCACGGCCGTGCGCTCTGCTCGAACTTTCGTTTCGAACACACCGACGACTTCGGTGACTCCGCGCTGTCCGGCGCGTTGCTGTTCAGCGAAAAGGTCGTAATTCGCGGCAGCTTGTTCGGCGAGCCGGCGGGCCTCGGCCTCTTGGCGGCGCAAGGACACCAAGCGCCCCTCCAATGATGCGAGATCGCGCTCGGCAGCTTCGCGTTCAGCTCCGACACGTGCCGCCGCGGCCTGCTCCTCAGCTTCGATCGCCCGCATCGAGGCGCCCATGCCAAAGGACAGGCCATTCGGAGCACCGACATTCAGGCCGAGATTGTCACCAGACGTGCCGACGCTGCCCCCGATGGACAGCCCTGGCAAAAATCCGGCGCGGGCAGCGCGGGCTTCCGCCACCGCCCGGTCGCTCTCCGCCATCGCCTTCATCACGGTCAACGGCTCTGCGGTCAAAGACGGGGTATCGATTTCCGAGAGCCCGCGCACCTCGGACAAGGGCGTCGCCGCCATGGCCTGAAGCTCGTTGCGGGCGGATTGCGCGGTTTCGAAATCCGCTGCCATATCCGACGCCATCTGGTTTTGCTTCTGGGTAACGACCTGCAAGTCGGCGCGATCACTGATCCCGGCGTTCACACGTTCCCGCATGATGTAGGCAAAATGGCTCATCCGCTCCATCGCCTCGGCATTGACGTCGGCCCTGGCCTGAGCAGCCTCAGCACGCAGGTAAAGCTCCAATGCCTGCAGCACCCGCTCGTTGCTATCCTCGGCCAGAGCGACCGCGGCGACCTCGACATCGTGTTTTGCAAAATCGCGTTCAGCACGACGGACTCCGTTGTCGATCAATGCCTGATTGATCACGAGAGAGGCAACGACGGACCCGAGTGAAGTCAAGCTCACCGATGGACCCAGACTTGGAAGCCAGTTCAAGGATTTTGCCTCGGCCCTGAGCGTCGCCGCGCGCAAATCGGCTTCTGCGGCGCGGGTATTGGCGGCCATCACCGAAATCGCAACATCGCGCAATGGGCCGGGGCCCAAGACAGATCGACGGTTCAAGAGACCCTCGATCAAGGGCGAAGTCGTTCCGTCCTCCATTTCGGAATCGAGAACGGCATCGGATGATGCGGAAATCGGCTCTGCCTCGGCAGAAGTTGCGGCCTCGTCGTTACTCAAGAGGGACATTGCCGCGCCCGACAAGCCACCCGCCGACATCTCGGAGCAGCCGCTTAGCCCGAGGCCGATGATCAACGCAGTGATCGACGCCCGGGTTTGCCTTTGCCTGCCTTGCACCGCCTTGGTCACGTCTGCCCCCTCATACACACTTGCCCCTTGGAAGGGGAAGCGGGGCCGGTTGATCCGGCCTCCGCCTTCGCCGTCACTCTCAAGTGATGACGTTGATGGTCTCGTCGATGATCAGGCTGCCGCCGTTGTCACCCAGCGCGTAGTGGGCATAGGTCTGGCCACCGATTTCCGATGTCTCGCCGGTTGCCGTGGCACCTGCGATGTTGACGGTATCGTCCTGTCCACCATGGATCGTGAGGCTGTTCGAATGAGCGCAAAGCGCCTCCAGATCGGATGCAGTCAGCGTTAGTACACTGTCCTCGGCGAACTGAAGATCGATCGCCTCGATGTCGAACCCGTCGAGGCCACTGTTGGACGCAGAGCCCTGATTGACGATCGAAACCGCGTTGGTGTTGGTCTCTTCCAAGACGAACAGGGTGGCGGTGCTGTTGCCGCTGTCATCGCTGGCATTCATCACCAGATGCGATCCGTTCGGAACCGGCTGGGTAAAGTTGAAATCCAACTCGTTGAACGTGGTGTTCTCCTCGACAACCGGATCAAGCTCGGCGGCCTGACCGCTGCTATCAACCGAGTGAATGGTGATGTTGTCGTCGGACAGTGAGGTCGACAAGGCACGGACGCCTTGACCACTGCGGGTATAACTCTCGATCAACGGGGCTTCCGGCGGCGTCGTATCCACCTCGAAGCTGTCCGTAATGGACCGGGTGTTGCCGTAAGCATCGGTCGCATCGATCGTCACATCTGCCGTGTACTCGCCACCAGGGATCTCGTTCGCGGCGAAATCCACGTTCCAGCTGCCGTCCGAAGCGACGGTGGCTGCCCGCGTGATGCCCTCAAAGGTCACCATGACGGTTGAGCCGACTTCGACCGTTCCGGTCAGCGTGATGCCGTCACCGGCTTCGGCACGGTTGACCAGATCGTCGCCTTCGACGGGGCCATCAACGGTCAGCGTGTTGACGATGGTATCGACCCGGACCTGATCGGTGATGACAGCTTCGTTGCCCGCGATGTCGGTGGCGACCGCTGTGATGTCCTGAAGGGATTCACCCGCAGGGATATCGGCTGCAGCATAGCTGACCGACCAGACACCGTCCGCGCCGGCGGTCACCGTGCGGCTAGAGCCTGCGAATGTGACCTCAACGGTCGAACCCGGCTCGACCGTTCCCGACAACACGACGCCGTCTTCGGCCTCGGCCGCGTTGATCACATCGTCGCCTTCGATCGGCGCATCCAAGGTGAACGGCAACTCCGTATCGATACGGACCACATCCGTGACCGACTTGGTATTGCCGGCATCATCCGTGATCGTGGCCGAAATCGGAGAGTCGTATGTGCCCACGGGGATCGTCGCGGACGCGAAGTCGGTCGACCATGTGCCGTCAGCTGCGGCAACCACTTGCTGCGATGCTTCGCCCAGTGTGACGGTGACCGTCAATCCCGGTGTTGCCGTGCCGTAGATCGTCACCCCGTCCGAATGCTCGACCGCATTGACGATGTCGTCGCCCTCGATCGGGTCAGGACTGAGCGTCAAATCACCGGCAACCGTATCGACCCGAACGGCTTGCGTCAGATCGGCAGTATTGCCTGCGGCATCGGTCGCACTGACGACGAGGTCGGTATCGTATTCGCCACCGGGGATCGCATTGGCGGGATAGCTGACGGACCAACTCCCATCCGCGGCGACGGTGGCTGTTGCCGCGACGCCGGCCAAGGACACTTCGACGGTCGACCCTGGCTCGACCACCCCGGTCAGCTCGATGGCCTGCCCCTGCTCTTCGAAGTTGATGACACCATCGCCGCCAACAGGGCCGCTGTTGACGTCCAATGCGTTCACGAACGTATCGATCTGCACGGTGTCCGTGGCCGTCGCAGTGTTTCCGGCGGCGTCCGTCGACGTGACAGTCACATCGGCAGTGGTCTCGCCTGTCGGAATATCGGCAGCGGCGAAGTCGGCATTCCATGCGCCGTTCGCGCCTGCGGTGACGGTCTGGGTCACTCCCGCCATCGTCACAGCGACAGAGGCACCCGCCTCGGCTGTGCCGGTCAGAGTGATGCCCGCGTCGCGTTCGACTGCATTGACCACGCTGTCGCCGCCAAAGGTCGAGGTATCGATCGTGACGTCGGTAATCGTGTCGATCTCGATTGTTCCAGACGCGGACGCAGTGTTTCCGACCAGATCGGTCGACGTCACGCTGACATCCACGGTCGTTTCGCCTGTCGGTACGTCTGCTGCGGCAAAATCCGCACTCCATTCGCCGCGACCATTTGCGGTGACCGTCTGAGTGACCCCCGCCATCGTGACTTGGACAGTAGCACCTGCCTCGGCTGTGCCCGTGAGCGTCACGCCATCGGAATGCTCGACGGCATTGACGATTCCGTCGCCTTCCACGGTGCTTGTGTCGACGGTGACAGATGTCTCGGTATCGACGGCATAGCTGCCGGTCGTGGACGCCGTGTTGCCAAACCGGTCAATCGCCGTAACGGTCACATCCTGAAGATATTCACCCGAAGGCACATCTCCGGCAGGCAATGTCAGCGTCCAGTTGGTGCCCGTCACGGTCGCGGAATATTCGGCTCCGTTCAGAGTAACGGTGACCGTCGATCCAGCTTCAGTCGTCCCGGTCAGCACAACATTGCCCGCTTCCGACGCATCGACCATTCCGTCGCCACCAACGGCGCTCTCGTCGAAAGTCACCCGCGCTTCGGTGTCAATCGTCAGCGTGCCGGTTGTGGTCGCGGTATTGCCCGCGGCGTCGGTTGCAGACACCTGAACAGTCGCGTTGTAAGTGCCGGTCGCAATCTCATTCGCGGCATAGGTGACCGACCAAGTGCCATCGGCAGCGGCCGTCGTCGTGTGGGTAACCGATCCCATGATGACCGTGACGGCAGACCCCGCCTCGGCAGTTCCCGTGATCGACACACCGTCAGACGCTTCGGCCGCGTTGACGATACCGTCGATTTCGACAGAAGCCGTATCGACTGTGACCGACATTTCGGTGTCGATCTGGATCGTTCCGCTGGCAGTGGCGGTGTTGCCGGCGATATCCGTTGCCACCGCGGTCACCGTGGCTTCGTACGTGCCGTCCGGCACCTCGGAGGGCACGAAGTATACCGACCACGTCCCCTCGGATGTCGCCGTGACGGTATGAGACGCATCGCCAAGGGTCACGACGACGCTGGCGCCTGCCTCTGCGGTGCCCGTGACGGTAAATCCGCTCGCATGTTCCTGCGCATTCACGACACCATTGCCACCGATGGTCGCCGTCGCCACCCCAACGCTGGTCTCGGTATCGATTGTAAAGTCGCCAGTCGTGACAGCGGTATTCCCGACGGCGTCGGTTGCGGTCACGGTTACATTCTGGACGTATTCCCCATCGGCCAAGGTGTCGGCCCCGAGAGTTACGGTCCAGCTTTCTCCGTCGACGACCGCCTCATAGTCGACCCCATCGATGCTGACGACAACAGTCGAGCCGGGCTCGGTTGTCCCGGTCAGGAGCACTTCGGCCCCCGCCTCTGCATCGTTTACAGTGCCGTCGCCACCGACGGCATCCTCATCGAACGTGACGCTAGCCTCGGTATCGACCGAAAGGGTTTCTTCCAATGTGATCTCACGTCCATCGTCGGACACGACCACCTCGACAGGGATCTCGTATGTCCCGGTATCGATTTCATCGCTTGGGAAGGTGACACCCCAATTGCCGTCATCGCCGATAACGGTTTCTTGGGTTGCCTCACCGACCGTGACGACAACAGTCGCACCGGGTGTGCCGGTGCCGACGATATCGACGCCGTCGGCATGATCCTCGGCATTGACGACGGTTCCGCTCTCCACGGTTCCGGTCAGGATTTCGGCAACAGGATCGGGACGGGTCTCGACGGTGCCAAGCACCTCTTCCTCTTCCGTTCCTTCCGAGCCACCTGCGACCGTCGGGGCCAGGGCAGCCGCGCCCAACAGGGCAGCCGGCATCAGCGGCAGTCCGGTCAGGAAGCCTGTGTCGAGCATTCCGACATCGTCCGCGACGACGCCCGCCAATTGGACAGCAGGGCCGTCGAGGAAATACAACTCGTCATCAGGACCCCATTTGCCAATGGCGTCACTATCCACATAAGTCGAGAAATACGTATCGCCCGGACCGGCCGCGAGCTGGACTTCGGACAGCAATCCGTCGGTCGAGATGAACAGGTCGCTCTGCGGGAGACCATCCAGAGAGAAGTAATTCTCGACGACGATCACCTGACCATCGATCAGCGTGATCTCAAGCGCCTGACCGCGCCGGCCGTACGACAGGATTTGCGTCCGCTCCAATTTCAGGGAGATATCCGAGCCCACTTCGGCCATCAGAGGCGCACTCACGCCCTCCCCGCCAATGAAGCCACGGTTTAATGCGCCCGCATCACTACGGACGACGAATTCAATCGCCGACATACCAACTACTCCGCCTCATGAGCACCCACATTGATGGGGTGCATTTATTGATTGCGAACACGATAACTTGTGTCGGCACCTATTTCTAGCAATTTCTTGACCCGTGGGTAATGCCGCTTTCACCCCATGAAAATTGAGTCTCAGATGCAACAAATGGCGGATTTTGATGCCAAATCAGCACAGGGTCGACGTCTGAGGTGGGGCTATTCGGCTTTCGGCCGGGCCGGCTCTCCCCAGTCCTGCCCCAACAGGATGACGTTCAGAACCGCCCCCATCAGGACCAGATAGGCGCTGATGTAGAGCCACATCAGCATCGCGATAACTGCACCAATCGAACCATAAACTTCGTTATAGCTACCGAAATTGGTCAGATATGTTGAAAATCCGATCGACGCGATAATCCAGAGAACCACGACGAGGAACGCCCCCGGCGTTATCCATCCCATCCTGTTGCCGCGATTGTTCGGCCCAAATCGATAGAGCAGACCGAGGGCCGCAAACACGATAAAGAGCGCCACGACCCATCGCACCACCTGAAGCAGCAGACCAGCTGCTCCAGACAGCGGCAGGAACGCCAGAACGATCGGGGCAATCACGACGACCAGCAAAGCCGCGACCGCTATCCCGACAAGACAAGCGGTCAGCAGCAGGGCCACCGCATAGTGCCGCAACCCACGTCGATTGCGCCCACCACTGATCGCATTCAGCCCCTGCATGAGCGCGGCGACACCGGCGCGTGCGGACCAGAGCGCCACCAGGGTCGACAACGCGGTGGCCCAGCCCAACGCGTCGGACCGCGCCTGCAAGAGGCTGGAAATCTGCCCCTCGAACAGCTTGTAAGGCTCCTCGGGGATGATTTCCTTCATCAACGACAACTGGGCTTCCACGATCGACGGATCTGCGACCAGTCCGAAAACGGCGATCAGGGCCGCTATCGCCGGAAAGATCGCGAACATGCCGAAAAATGCCACTCCAGCTGCAATCAAACCGAGGTGCGCCCGTTCGGCACGTTCGAATACCGCCTTCAGGACGCGCCAGTATTGCCTTGGATCCAAATTCATTTTCCGCGCCTTTCCCCGAAAGACCTAGGCCGTCCGTACCCTCGTTCCAGCACCAGCGTCACAACGCAAGCAAGCAAACGATTGCCGCCCGGGCTCCGTAGTGGACGATTGACCCAAATACCACAAGTGCGCGACCTGTCAGGCTGCAAGCGATTGCAATACCGAGGCAAATGGTTAATGCTTTCCCAAAGGCCACATAAAGAAAGGGTCAAAGATGGCAGGCACAGCAGTATTGGCGCGCCCGAAAATCGCGCCGAACAAACCAGTTACTTTAAAGGACGTTGCCGAGAAGGCCGGTGTTTCGACCGCCGCCGTATCGCGCAGTTTCACGCCCGGCGCACCGGTATCCGAGGATATGCGCAAGCTCGTTCTCGCAACCGCAGACGCGCTAGGCTACCGACCGAACCGGCTCGCCGCCGGATTGGCGAGCGGGCGCACCGGCCTCGTAGGGCTCGTGACCGACGACTTCGCCAACCCTGCCCTGTTGGAGCTTTTGGGGCACTTCACCACCCACCTTCAGGAGCAAGGCTTTCGCCCGATCCTGATGAACCTCGGAGGTGACGTTTCGGCGGACAAGGCAATCCGGATGGTGCAGGAATATGGCGTCGAGGCGCTGGTTCTCTTGTCGCCTACCCTTCCGCTGCCCTTCATCCGAGCGTTCGACCAGAGCGGGCTGACCGTCGTGCAGGCTTTCGACTTCAAGAGCCACCAGCCTTTCGTGTCTCAAAGCGCCGTTCAGGATGCCGCCGCCGGACGACTTGCGGCAAATACCCTTCACGAACGCGGGTATCGCAAGTTGGCCTATCTCGGCGGGCCGCGCGGCGACAAATCCGTCAGGGACCCCTTCCCCGGCTATCGCATCACGGGTGAGAAACTCGGGATCACGGTCGAGCCGTTCGACGCGTCGAGCTGGAGCTACGAGGGCGGGTTCGATGCCATCCAGGGCTTGCTGAAATCTTCTCAATGCGACGCCTGCTTCTGCGCCAGTGACGTGCTTGCAATCGGAGCATTGGCCGCGTTGCGGCAGGCAGGAGTTTCCGTTCCCGACGATTTCGGACTGATCGGCCTCGACGATATCGCGATGTCCGGCTGGCATGACATCGGCTTGACCACGATCCGCATTCCCCGTGACGAAATCGCGGGCCACTGCATCGACCTTATGCAAGAACTTCGCTCCGAGCCGGATCGTGCCCGTGAATCGCGCTTGATCAAGCCAGAATTGATCGAGCGAACAACCCTGCGGGCAGGCTGACGGCCCTAGCCACCCGAAAAGCCGGAATGAGTGTTGAGCAAGTATTGCGAGACAACCGGACCGCAAGCCGCACCGATGGCACGGGCGTTTCCACCGACGCGCCCGGCCCCGATGACGGGCAAGACCAGCCCCCGGCTATCGAGCGTGGCCAACTCGCTTTCCACCCCCTCGATAAGGCGGCTGCGCACGACTTCCGGGAAAGCTCCGTCGATCAGTACGGCCCCGAAATCGATCACCGAACACACCGTCAATGCAGCATGCGCAAGCTCGACCGCGGCGCGGTCGATCCAGGCATCCAGCAGCTCCGGGAAGCCGGACCAGTCTTGCGGCTGCGTCCAAAGCCTTGATGGTTCCATCCCAGCCTCGACGATGGCCGCCTCCAGCAGATAGAGCGAGGCGGTATCGAGAAGTTGTCCGATACTGCCGTCAGGGCGACGCGCGGGTAGCGAGCCAAATGCGCCGGCGTTCCCTTGGGCGCCATCGAATATCGAATGGTTCAGGACAACACCGCCCCCGATAAAGGAGCCGACAAAGAAGTAGGCGAAATCGCGGAATTCGCGACCCCGACCATATATATGCTCGGCGCGGCAAGCTGCGGTTGCGTCGTTCTCAATAAAGACCGGCAGCGAGCTGAACCGCGAAATCTGATCGACGAAGTCGACCTCTCGCCAAGAAGCCAACTCCTCGGACGGGGCACCGATCGTTTCGTGCCAATTCCAGATCTCATGTGGCTGGGCGATGCCGATACCCGCGATGCGACTGCGTTGTTTCGAAGGCATCTTGGCCGTTATCGCCGCAATGCCGGATCTCAGGAAGTCGAGCAGATCCATCGGCATGGGATAGCGGTACGTCACTTGAAGCTGATGGCGCACGATGCCGAAGAAATCGGTCAAAACCAGATCGGCGCTGCGACGGCCGATCTTGAGACCGAACGCGAAAACGCCCTCCGGCGAAAGGCCCATCGGCACGGACGGCTTGCCGACCCGGCCCCTCTGAGGCGTGCCCCGCTCCAGCAATCCGTCTTGCTCGAGTGCCCGCAAGATCACGGACACGGTCTGTGGTGAGAGACCAGTCATACGGGCGATCTCGCTCCCGGCGTGGGGGCCAAGGCGTTGAATAGTCGATAGGATCAGGCGCTCGTTGTAATCGCGAACGCCGTGCTGATTGACTCCGCCGGACAGCCCCTGAGGCTCCTGCGGCCGCATTACACCTTCCATGATCGCTTCCCCCTCTCGGGCCAGACTAGGACTTTGCTAAATAATAAGTCAACTTGATTTATTTATTGACGCTAGGTTCGAATCGAGGTTTGATGTCGACAGATCGCGGTGCTGTGATGCATCGTTGTCGCGGCGGCTCAACAACCGCCTCAATCTTTTGGGAGGATACCATGAAGAAACTACTTGCGGGCTCCGCAATCGCACTCGTTGCCGCAACCGGCGCCGCTTATGCTGGCGGCCATGCCACTTCGGCTTGCCTTATCACCAAGACAGACACCAACCCCTTCTTCGTGAAGATGCGCGAAGGTGCGACTGCTGCAGCCGAAGAGCTCGGCATCAATCTGCTGACCTTCGCAGGTCGGGTCGACGGCGACCACGAGACACAGGTTGCCGCCATCGAGACATGCATCGCAGAAGGCGCATCGGGCATCCTGCTGACGGCGTCCGACACATCGTCCATCGTGTCCGCGGTGACCGAAGCACGCGAAGCTGGCCTCGTCGTTATCGCTCTCGACACACCGCTGTCGCCGATCGACGCCGCCGACGCGACTTTCGCGACCGACAACTTCCTCGCCGGTGAGCTGATCGGCGCCTGGGCCGCTGCATCCCTCGGTGATGCCGCTGCAGATGCCAAGATCGCAATGCTCGACCTCGCTGTCAGCCAGCCGACCGTTGGCGTTCTGCGCGATCAGGGCTTCCTGACCGGCTTTGGCATCGACGTCGGCGACGTGACCCGTTGGGGCGACGAAACCGATCCCCGGATCATCGGAAACGAAGTGACCGCCGGTAACGAAGAAGGTGGCCGGACTGCCATGGAAGCCCTGTTGGCCGTCGATCCCGACATCAACGTGGTCTACACCATCAACGAGCCTGCCGCTGCCGGTGCCTACGAGGCGCTCAAGTCGGTCGGTCGTGAGAACGACGTTCTCATCGTGTCCGTCGACGGTGGCTGCCCCGGCATCCAGAACGTCGCAGACGGCGTGATCGGTGCGACGTCGCAGCAGTATCCGCTGCGCATGGCCGCGCTGGGTATCGAAGCGATTGCAGCCTACGCGGCAGACGGAACCCTGCCCCAGCCTACTGAAGGCAAGGACTTCTTCGACACAGGCGTCGCGCTCGTCACTGACAAGCCGGTCGAAGGTATCGAGAGCATCGACACCGCCGAAGGCACCGAGCTCTGCTGGGGCTAATCGCGACAATCTAGGGTAGATCTAGCCGCTACCCTAGACTTACACTCAACTCAGAAGACCGAAAGTGGGCGCCATCGTGGTGCCCACTTCACCAAGGGAGGGGCAAATGTCACCACAGGATAACTACGAGTCGGCCCTAGAGGGCGCCTCGCAACAGGTCGCCTCGTTCGAGGACGAGCGCAAGGGCGCCGTTGCAAGGTTTCAAAGCCTGCTTCACAGATTTCCGGCTGCGGTTTCGCTAATCGTCTTGCTGGTGGCGATCCCGGTCTTCGGTCTGTTGATCGACCGCGAGCCTTTGATGTATTCCCTTGGGATGGTTGATTTGGAGGACATCTCCAACTCCCGCTATCGTTTTTTCAGCCTTCGCACCCTTTCCTTTATCCTTGATCAGGTGATGATCGTCGGGATCGTCGGGGCCGCGCAAGCTCTGGTCATCCTGACCGCCGGCATCGACCTCAGCGTCGGCGCGATCATGGTGTTCTCTTCGGTGATCATGGGCCAGTTCACGTTCCGCTACGGCCTGCCCGTCGAGGTGTCCGTCGTGGCCGGACTGGCGGTAGGCGCGCTTTGCGGTTTCATAAACGGCTTTCTTGTCGCGCGAATCAAACTGCCACCCTTCATCGTTACGCTGGGCATGTGGCAGATCGTTCTGGCAACCAACTTCCTCTATTCCGCAAACGAAACCATCCGCAGCCAGGATATAGCTTCCGAGGCTTCGCTCCTGCAGGTCTTTGGAAAAGCCGCGTTTACCATTGGCGGCGACGCCGAGGGGCGTGGTGGGGCAAACTTCACCGTTGGCGTGCTGTTCATGATCCTTCTGGTGATCGGCCTTGCCTATGCGCTGCGCAATACGGCCTGGGGACGACATGTCTATGCTGTCGGTGACGATCCCGAAGCAGCAGAGCTGTCGGGTGTGAACGTCAAGGGCACACTGATCTCAGTCTATGTGATGTCTGGTCTGATCTGCGCCTTCGCTGGCTGGGCCCTGATCGGACGGATCGGCTCCGTGTCACCCACTTCCGGGCAGTTGGCCAATATCGACAGTATCACCGCTGTCGTCATCGGAGGCATCTCGCTCTTTGGCGGACGTGGCTCCATCCTGGGCATGATCTTCGGTGCCTTTATCGTGGGTGTGTTCACCATGGGCCTGCGCCTGCTCGGTGCGGATGCTCAGTGGACCTACCTCTTGATTGGCGTGCTCATCATCGCAGCCGTCGCTGTCGACCAATGGATCAGAAAGGTGTCATCGTAATGGAACCGCTTCTCAAAGGCCGCAATCTGGTCAAGCGTTATGGCAAAGTGACTGCACTCGATCATTGCGACTTCGACCTCTTTCCCGGCGAAATCCTTGCAGTCATCGGCGACAACGGCGCCGGCAAGTCGACACTCATCAAAGCGGTTTCTGGTGCCGTCGTCCCGGATCAGGGCGATGTGTATCTCGAAGGCAAGAAAATCCACTTCACCTCGCCTATTCAGGCGAGGGAGGCCGGGATCGAGACTGTCTACCAGACGCTTGCCATGTCCCCTGCCCTGTCGATCGCTGACAACATGTTCATGGGGCGCGAAATGCGCAAACCGGGTTGGCGGGGTCAATACCTGCGTCAGCTCGACCGCCCCGCGATGGAAAAGTTCGCTCGTGACAAACTGTCCGAACTGGGCCTGATGACCATTCAGAACATCAACCAGGCGGTTGAAACTCTGTCCGGTGGTCAGCGCCAGGGTGTCGCGGTGGCACGGGCCGCAGCTTTTGGCTCCAAGGTGATCATTCTGGACGAGCCGACGGCCGCACTGGGCGTCAAGGAAAGCCGCAAGGTGCTGGAGTTGATCCAGGACGTCAAATCGCGGGGCATCCCCATCATCCTGATCAGCCACAACATGCCGCATGTGTTCGAGGTCGCCGACAGAATTCACATTCACCGGCTCGGCAAACGTCTTTGTGTCATCAACCCGAAAAATCATTCGATGTCCGACGCGGTTGCCTATATGACTGGGGCCAAGGAACCCGAGACCGAACTCGAAGCAGTCTAGAGGCTAAATCTTGCTAAACATCACGGCCCATGTGAACGCAGTGGCCGAATTGGTCCACGAGAAGCGCGCCGATCAAGACAGGCTGCTCGTCGCCATCGCAGGGGCGCCGGGCAGCGGCAAATCGACCTTGGCTGACGAAGTTGCCAAGCGGTTGAGATTGCAGAAATGTCTCGCTCAGGTTGTCCCGATGGATGGCTTCCATCTGGACAACTCCATTCTTGAGGATCGAGGGCTCAGGGGGCGCAAGGGTGCTCCCGAAACCTTCGATGCTCACGGCTTCATCCATGCGATGCAGCGCATAAAGCATGGGGGCGAGGTCATTTTGCCCAGCTTTGATCGCCAACGTGACATCGCAATTGCGGGTTCGGTCTCCGTGCCGTCCGAATGCCAAGTGGTTCTGGTCGAAGGCAATTACCTGCTTTTCGACGAAGAGCCGTGGCGCAGGCTATTCACGCTGTGGGATATCACGGTGATGCTCGAAGTTCCGATGCCGGAAATCCGGGCGAGATTGATACAACGATGGTTGAGCCACGGTCTGTCTCGGGCAGCCGCCACCCGCCGAGCGGAAAGCAACGATATTCCCAATGCTCAACGTGTCGTGGCGCGTGCCGTTCCCGCGGATCTGGCGCTTCAAATCGGGCAATCCGCATAGCAACTTGGTCTTGCTGAGTTACCACTTGTCCCTATGATGGGAACATGAAAACGCATCCCAATACCCCGCATCTCACGCGCGAGACCACAGCTGCCCTGCTTGAGGCTCGCCATTCAGATCCGTTCTCAGTTCTCGGCCCGCACAAACAAGGCCGAAGTCGTTGGGTCACCGCGATTGATCCAGGTGCCGATACGCTCTCGGCTATCGTCGGGAAGAAACGGTATCCGCTTGAACGGGTCGATGGAGCGTTGTTTTCAGGAAAGGTGCCCGGCACGAAACCGTACCTGCTCGAAGGGACCGGGGCCGACGGATCAAGCTGGACATACGAAGACGCCTACCGCTTTGGCGCGGTACTGACCGATTTCGACGAATACCTGCTCGGGGAAGGCAATCACAATCGGCTATGGGAAGCCCTCGGCGCCCATGTGATGACGCTCGACGACACTCCCGGCACCCATTTCGCGGTCTGGGCGCCGTCTGCCCGGCGGGTGTCGGTCGTCGGTGATTTCAATTTCTGGGACGGACGCCGGCATGTCATGCGCAGACGTGGCGGCACGGGCGTCTGGGAGATTTTCATTCCCGGCGTCGGTGACGGCGCGATCTACAAATACGAAATCGTCGCCGGGGATGGCAGCGTAGGGCCGCTGAAGGCCGATCCCGTGGGATTTGGCTCGCAACACCCGCCGGAAACAGGGAGCGTGGTGCGCGATCTGTCCAATTACGGCTGGCACGACGGCGGTTGGATGGGCGATCGTGCCGACGTAAACCGCCGAGACGCCCCCATTTCGATCTACGAAGTCCATCTGGGATCGTGGAAACGGATATGGGATCAGAACGGGCGGTCCCTTTCCTACAAGGAAGCGGCGGAAGACCTCGTGAACTACGCCCGCGACATGGGGTTCACCCATATCGAATTGATGCCGGTGTCCGAATATCCGTTCGACGGTTCTTGGGGCTACCAACCCGTAGGAATGTTTGCGCCTACGATCCGCTTTGGGCCACCAAACGAATTCCGCGATCTCGTCGATGCCGCGCACCAAGCGGGGCTCGGGGTTCTGCTCGATTGGGTGCCGGGGCACTTCCCGACAGATCCACACGGGCTTGGCCGGTTTGACGGCTCGCACCTCTATGAACACTCCGATCCGAAAGAGGGCTTTCACAACGACTGGAAGACCTTGATCTACAACTATGGTCGGTCCGAAGTGGCCAATTTCCTTACTGCGAACGCGCTGTATTGGCTGGACGAGTATCATCTCGACGGGCTTCGCGTGGATGCCGTGGCGTCGATGCTGTATCGGGATTATTCGCGTCAGGAAGGCGAATGGATTCCGAACAAGGACGGTGGTCGCGAGAACTATGAAGCGATCGACATGTTCCGTCGGATGAACACCGCCACATACGGGCAATTTCCGGGCATCATGACCGTCGCCGAGGAATCGACCTCGTTCCCCAAGGTGTCCGCTCCGGTGGATGCGGGCGGTCTTGGCTTCGGCTTCAAATGGAACATGGGCTGGATGAACGACACGCTCGAGTACATCAAGCACGATCCGATCTACCGCAAGTATCACCATCATCAGATGACCTTTGGCATCGACTACGCCTTTTCGGAGAATTTCATCCTTCCGATCAGCCACGACGAGGTCGTGCATGGCAAAGGCTCCATGCTGTCGAAAATGCCCGGCAACGATTGGGAAAAATTCGCGAACCTGCGGGCCTACTATGGGTTCATGTGGGGACATCCGGGCAAGAAGCTCTTGTTCATGGGCTGCGAATTCGGCCAGCCAGAGGAATGGGACCACGACTCCCAGATCAATTGGGACGCCGCTCAGCAACCCGCCAACAAAGGCATTCAGACCTTGGTGCGTGATCTGAACGAGCTCTATCGCAGCACGCCCGCCTTGTATGAGCTGGATTGCGAACACACCGGTTTCGGCTGGATAGACGGCGGCGATGCCGAACAGTCGACGATCAGTTTCCTTCGGCGTGGCAAGGACGGGTCCAATCCCTGCATCGTGGTCTGCAACTTTGCAAACATCGAACGATCGGAGTTTCGTGTCGGCGTGCCCGAACTCGGGCACTGGGCCGAACGACTGAATACCGATGCGGGCATCTACGGCGGTGCAAATCGCGGCAATATGGGAGGCGTGGAGGCGTCAGCGGTAGAATGGAACGGCCAACCGGCCTCCATCACCATCACATTGCCGCCATTGTCGACGCTGATTTTTCAGCTCTCGTCGGCATAAAAATAACGGGAGGAGACCCATCTTATGCAAAACAATCGGCGCCTGACGAACCGAGCCATGGCATTCGTGCTCGCGGGGGGCCGAGGCTCCCGGTTAAAGGAACTGACGGATCGACGGGTCAAACCCGCAGTCTATTTCGGCGGCAAGGCCCGGATCATCGACTTCGCACTTTCGAATGCGATGAATTCGGGGATCCGCAAGATGGCAGTGGCGACCCAATACAAGGCGCACAGTCTCATTCGCCATTGCCAGCGCGGCTGGTCCTTTTTTCGGGTCGAACGAAACGAGTTTCTCGACATCCTGCCGGCATCGCAACGCGGCAACAACGAAGCCTGGTATCGCGGCACGGCCGATGCGGTCACCCAGAACATCGACATCGTCGACAGTTACGACATCGATCACATCATCATCCTGGCCGGCGACCATATCTACAAGATGGACTACGCCGAGATGCTTCGTGAGCATGTCGAGAATGGGGCAGATGTCACCATCGGATGTCTGACGGTGCCGCGGATGGAGGCCACGGCCTTTGGCGTCATGCATGTCGACGAGAACGACCGGATCACGCAGTTTCTGGAAAAGCCCGCTGATCCTCCCGGAACTCCGGAAGATCCGAACAAGGCGCTGGCCTCGATGGGGATCTACGTCTTTTCGTGGCCGTTCCTTCGTGATCTGCTCAAGGCAGACGCCGAAGATCCCAATTCCTCGCATGACTTCGGCAATGATCTGATCCCGGATATCGTCAAGAACGGCAAAGCGATGGCGCACCGCTTCGACACGTCTTGCGTGCGGCATGCCCCTGACGCCCCTGCCTATTGGCGCGATGTCGGTACGGTCGACGCCTTCTGGCAGGCGAACATCGACCTGACCGATTTCACCCCGGATCTGAACCTCTGGGACAAAAATTGGCCGATTTGGACCTACTCCGAATCAGTGCCACCGGCGAAGTTCATCCATGATGAAAGCGATCGCCGCGGGGTGGCAATTTCATCAATGGTCTCCGGAGGATGCATTATTTCGGGCACCGAGGTGCGGAATTCGCTTTTATTCACCGAAGTGCACACGAATTCCTATGCAGTTCTCGATCATGCGGTGGTCTTGCCTTATGTAACCGTCAACAGATCGGCCCGCCTGCGGCGGGTTGTCATTGATCGGGGAGTGATCATTCCAGAGGGCCTTGTCGTAGGGGAAGACCCGGTGGAAGACGCAAAATGGTTCCGAGTGTCCAACAAGGGGATCACACTGATCACCCAAGACATGCTCGATGCCCGGGAAGCGGGTATTCAGCGAGAGTCCAAAAGCTAGGAAACGCGCCTGATGCTGAACGTCCTTTCAGTTGCTTCTGAATGTGCCCCGCTGGTGAAAACCGGCGGGCTCGCGGATGTCGTCGGAGCTTTACCCGCCGCGCTGGCGCACGAGGGCGTCGGGTTTCGGACGCTCCTGCCCGGCTATCCGGCGGTTCTGAAAGCACTTGGGGACGCCGCGACGGTGTATACCGAGCCGAACCTGTTCGGCGGGCCCGGAAAGCTCCTTGCAGGCACGGCAGCAGGGCTCGACCTTCTCGTCATCGATGCGCCGCATTTGTATGACAGGGGCGGTTCGATCTACCTCAGCCCGAAAGGACGCGATTGGCCGGACAATCCCGAACGGTTCGCCGCACTCTGCTGGATGGCCGCTCGGATCGGAATGGGTGCCATCGACGACTGGCGGCCGGATGTCCTGCATTGTCACGACTGGCAGGCGGGCTGGGTTCCCGAGTACCTGCACGACATGGGCGGGACGGGCAAAGTCGGGACGGTGATGACGATTCACAACATCGCTTTCCAAGGGAATGCTGATGCCGCCAAGATCCCCGCCCTGCGACTGCGGCATTCACGGATGACCAAGGACGGCTATGAATTCTGGGGGCGAGCCTCGGCATTGAAAGCGGGTCTCATGGGGGCGGACAAGCTAACCACCGTGTCGCCGACATACGCCCGCGAGTTGATGACCGACAGTTTCGGCATGGGCCTCGACGGGGTGATGCGGCTGCGCTCGGCCGACCTATCTGGCATTCTGAATGGTATCGACGAAGAGGTTTGGAACCCGGCAACAGACCCGGAGATCAAACCCTACAAGACCCCTCGGGGCAAGGCCGCCAACAAGGCCGCGTTGCGTGCAGAAATCGGATTGGATGAGGCGGAGGGCCCGCTTTGCGTGATGATCACGCGGCTGACCGAACAGAAAGGCGTCGATCTGCTGCTCGAAGCGATGCCGACGCTTTTGGCGCGCGGTGGGCAACTGGCTGTCCTGGGGTCGGGCGACCCGGCTTTCGAGGACGCATTGCGCAATGCCGCGCGAAACGATCAGGTGGCCGTTCATATCGGCTACGACGAAGCGCTGTCGCATCGGATGATTGCTGGAGGCGACGCGATCCTTGTGCCGTCCCGGTTTGAACCCTGTGGCCTGACACAGCTTTATGGCCTGCGCTACGGAACAATCCCTGTTGTCGGTCTGACCGGCGGGCTGGCCGACACCGTGATCAATGCTTCCACGGCCGCGCTCGATGTGCAGGCCGCCACCGGCATTCAGTTCAACCCCATCACCGCGCAATCCCTGCGCAGCGCCCTGTCGCAGCTTTGCGATCTGTATGCAGATAGCACGACGTGGGCAAAGATGCAGAAAAACGCCATGCGACAACCGGTCGGTTGGGGGCCATCCGCCCGCGCCTATGCCGCGCTATATCGGGATATTGCGCCCAGCTCATGACTCAAAATCTAACGATCACTGCAGGACGCCCCTATCCGATGGGCGCGACCTTCGATGGCGAAGGCGTAAACTTTGCCGTCTTCTCGCAAAATGCAACCCGCATGACGCTCTGCCTCTTTGACCGCAGCGGCAACGAGCACCTGCTGATCGACCTTCCAGAGAACGAAGGTCACATCTGGCATGGCTACATCTCGGGCCTCAGACCGGGGCAGCAATATGGATATCGGGCACATGGGCCCTACCGGCCCGACGAAGGGCACCGGTTCAATCCGCACAAATTGCTGCTCGATCCATATGCCAAGCAGGTCGCAGGCCACCCGATCTGGGACGAGTCGCTCATGGGCTACGACATGTCCGCGATGCACAAGGACCTCACCTTCGACACGCGCAACTCGGCCAATTTCATGAACAGAGGCGTCGTGGTCGACCCCACATTCAGCTGGGGCGACGACCGTCCGCCTCGGACACCGATGTCCGAGACGGTGTTCTACGAGGCCCACGTCAAAGGGTTGACCGCGCTCCGGCCCGATATCCCCAACCGCGGTACGTATCTCGCACTCGCTTCGGACCCGATCCTTGAGCACCTCAACAACCTCGGGGTGACCGCGATCGAGTTACTGCCAGTGCACGCCTTCCTGAATGAACAGCATTTGCTGGACAAGGGGCTGACGAATTACTGGGGCTACATGTCCATGTCGTTCTTCGCGCCCGAGCCGCGCTACATGTCGCACGGACAGATTTCCGAATTCCAGCAAATGGTCGCCCGCCTCCACAGCGCCGGCATCGAGGTCATTCTGGACGTGGTTTACAACCATACCGGCGAAGGCAACGAACTCGGGCCGACCCTCAGCTTTCGGGGCCTCGACAATGCCAGCTACTACCGGCTGCAAGAACACAACCCGCGCTATTACGTCAACGATACCGGCACAGGCAACACGCTGAACGTCGATCACCCCATGGTCATGCGCATGATCATGGATTCACTGCGCTACTGGGTCGAAGTGATGCATGTCGACGGGTTCCGCTTCGACCTCTGTTCCGTTCTGGGCCGGACCAGCAACGGTTTCGACAGGAACAGCCCGTTCTTTCAGGCGGTCCGGCAGGATCCGGTTCTCGCGACCGTCAAGATGATCGCAGAGCCTTGGGATATCGGACCGGGCGGATACCAACTCGGCTCCTACCCACCGCCTTGGGCGGAATGGAACGACAAGTTCCGGGATCAGACCCGCGCGTTTTGGCGCGGTGACGAGGGCATCGCGCCAAAGCTCGCACGGCGGGTGAGCGGATCCGCCATTCGGTTTGACCATGACGCCCGGCACGCGACGTCCTCGGTGAATTTCCTCACCGCGCATGACGGTTTCACGCTCAAGGATTTGGTCAGCTACAACGAAAAGCACAATCTGGCGAATGGCGAAGACAACCGTGACGGCCACTCGCACAATCACTCCGACAACATGGGGCACGAGGGGCCGTCCGACAAACCCGAGATCATCGCGGCGCGTGCCTTGCGGCGGCGCAATATGGTCGCCACCCTGATGCTCAGTCAGGGAACGCCATTGATCCTCGCAGGGGACGAACTCGGCAATTCCCAGGACGGCAACAACAACGTCTACTGTCAGGACAACCCGCTTGGTTGGGTGGATTGGGGAACCGAGAACAAGGGCGACGACCCCGAATTTCTGGCCTTCTGCCAACGGATCATCCAATTCCGCAAGGAACATCCGATCCTGCGGCAAACCCGTTTCCTGCACTCCAAGAGCCGCCTTATCGATGGGGTCCCCGATCTCTTCTGGCGGAAATCGGACGGCACGCCGATGTCGGACGAGGATTGGTCCAATCCCGGCCTCCACTATGTCGCGCTCGAAATGCGCACCGCGTCGGGGACGCCAGAGTATGCAGCGCTCGAAGAAGCGATTATCGTGGTCCTCAATGCGGGTCACGGTCTGAACGTCGCGCTGCCTGCGACTCCAAAAGAGCGTCAATGGGTGCGCCATATCGACACCGCGCGCCCCTATGCCTCGCCCAAGCCAGCTCGACGCATGACGCGGGTGCGAGCCAATTCAGTCGTCGTGCTCGTGCAGGAGGCACAGTCGCGACGCTACTAGGAGGAGGATCCGATGACACCCCATACCATCCAGACACAGCCGATCGACGGGCAAAAACCCGGCACCAGCGGGTTGCGCAAGAAGACCCGCGTCTTCATGGAGCCGAATTTTCTCGAGAACTACGTGCAGTCGATCTTTGACGGGATCGGCGGCGTCGCAGGCAAGAGCCTCGTCTTGGGCGGGGATGGACGTTTCTTCAACCAGACCGCTTCTCAGACCATTCTGCGCATGGCCGCCGCCAACGGCGCGGCAAAGGTCATCGTCGGCACCAACGCCCTGTTGTCGACCCCCGCGGCAAGCCACCTGATCCGCAAACGCGGCACCGATGGCGGGCTGATACTGTCGGCAAGCCATAATCCCGGTGGCCCCGAGGAGGACTTCGGGTTGAAGTACAACACCCCGAACGGCGGCCCTGCCCCGGAAGGCGTCACCGACAAGATCTTTGCCGTCACAAAGACGATCGGCAGCTACAAGACGCTCGATACCGCAGATGTCGATTTGTCGACGCCGGGCAGCCTTGCATTGGGCGACATGGAAATCGAGGTGGTCGATCCCGTCTCCGACTACGCCGCGCTGATGCGGGAGTTGTTCGACTTCGAAGCGATCTCGGCACTGTTTGCGGGCGGCTTCAGGATGCAATTCGATGCGATGCACGCTGTCACCGGCCCCTATGCGACCGCGATCCTCGAAGGTGCACTCGGGGCCGCTCCCGGCTCGGTGGTCAACGGTATCCCGTCCAAGGATTTCGGTGGCGGCCACCCTGATCCGAACCCGATCTGGGCCAAATCCCTCGTCAAGACGATGATGGGACCGGACGCCCCCGATTTCGGGGCCGCCTCTGACGGTGACGGCGATCGCAATATGATCATGGGGCGCGGCATCTACGTGACGCCGTCCGACAGCCTCGCCGTTCTTGCTGCCCACGCGCATCTTGCTCCCGGCTATGCTGGCGGGTTGAAAGGCGTCGCCCGCTCGATGCCGACATCTGGCGCAGTCGACCGCGTTGCCGAAGCGCGTGGCATCGAATGCTTTGAGACGCCGACCGGGTGGAAGTTCTTCGGCAACCTGCTGGATGCCGGACGGGCAACGCTCTGTGGCGAGGAAAGTGCCGGCACGGGCTCTGACCACGTCCGCGAGAAAGACGGCCTTTGGGCGGTGCTTCTATGGCTGAATATCCTCGCGGTCACTGGCAAGTCGGTCTCGCAAATGATGTCGGATCATTGGGCCGAGTTCGGTCGCAATTACTATTCGCGTCACGATTACGAAGACGTGGAAAGCGACAAGGCCAACGCCCTGTTCGACGGGTTGAGGGACAAATTGCCCAGTCTTCCCGGTCAGACGTTTGGACCGCTGACCGTCGAATCCGCAGACGAATTTGCCTATGACGATCCCGTCGACGGGTCTCATTCGGCGGCACAAGGCCTTCGGATAGGCTTTGCTGGCGGCGGTCGGGTGGTGTTTCGCTTGTCCGGAACGGGCACCGTCGGTGCGACCTTGCGGGTCTATCTCGAAACGGTGGAAACCGACAAGGCGCGGATGCACCGCGACGCCCAGGAAGCTCTCGCCGATATCATCGCCGCAGCGGATGAGATCGCCGGGATCAAGGCCCACACCGGTCGCGACGCCCCCAACGTGATCACCTAGATCAACATCGGCAGAGCCGGAGCAAGGTTATTGCTTCGGCTCAAGTATATTGGCACTATTTCGTGCATCGGGCCTCGCCCGAACCATCGAGGCACGGTTATTTTCCACCAAGGAGGCGGCCAGAGACATGAAATCTATTGCACCGGAGTTCACCGTAAGCGGCCAGATCGAGCCGGAGGATATCGGTGCGCTCAAGGCCGAAGGCTATTCGACCGTGATCTGCAATCGTCCCGACAACGAAGACCCGGGGCAGACACCCTTTTCTGCCATCGAGGCGGCGGCCAAAGCTGCTGGCATGTCGGCCTACCACATTCCCATCCGTCCGGGGCAAGCCACTGCCGAAGACGTGGTTGCATTCCACAAGGCCGTCACCGCAGCGACGGGCAAGGTGCACGCCTATTGCAAGTCAGGCGGACGGGCGCAAAGCCTCTACACCGCCACCGGACGCTAGAACCGGGCCTATCGTAGCCCGTTGCGAGCAATGTCCTCGGCCAGCTCGGCCATCACGGCCGCGCGGGCCGCCGCAATTGCGGCCGGACCAGCCTCGGGCACGAGGGGTACGCTGAGGCGGAAAGGCACGGCACGGTCGCGCCCTGCCCCGTCGAATGTCGCGACGAAGTACTGTCCAGACAGTCGAAACTCGCCGCGCTGGCTGGCGATGAATTCCTCGACCCGCACTTCAACTCGCACATCGGCATAGCTGTCGAAGGGCCATGGCTCTGACGCGACGCGCGCACCGGTGATCGCGGCAAGGCTGCGCGTCAATTCCAGCGTCGCCGCGCGGGTCGGATCATCGGCCCACAGCAGGGACGACGAACTCGTCAAAGCGCCGTCCGGCGTTTCCACGAATATCTCTTCGAGGCTGGCATAGGTGGGCAGCACGATGTCGCTCACCTCGACCGACCGATAGGCGATCGACACGCTATCCGTCGACGTGATCGCAGGCACAGCGAACCGCTGCGCAGGCTCCGAACAGGCGGCCAGTGTGGCGACAAGAACAAGGGAGAGGGGAAGCAGTTTCATCGACTTATCGTCCTACCAGAAGTGAGTTGGGGCGGCGTTCGATGGCCCGCGCCAAAGAGGCCACGGCTTCGGCAGCACGGGCAACCTCCTGCAAGGCGGCACGCGCATCGCGGATCGCGGGCGACGTATCTTCAAAGCCCGACAAGGTGGTGTTGGCCTGCCCGAGCAACGCATTGGCCCGGTTGAGCAGTGCCGGAAGCGTTTCCGCCGCCGCCGCGATTTCATCAGCCGCGTTGCGGGCCGACAGCAAGGCGGCGTTGGTGTTTTCGATGGCACCGCCGTCGCTCAACTCCGCCATGAGGCTGCGCAGTTCAGCCAAGGATGCCGTCAGCTCGGCCGGGAGGGCCTGTGTGCCCTCGTCGGCCAGCAATGTATCGGCACTGGCCACCAGAGAGGTGACCCGGTCGATCAGCGCATCGAGTTCAAGCCCCTGAGCATCGGCGGCCACGGCATTGAGGTTTTCGATGAGCTGTGGCACGCCTTCGACCGAGGTGGTCACGCCTTCCGCGGCGACCGTGGCGGCATCGACAGCGGCGAGCAAGCGCACAACCGTGTCATTGCCGTTGACCGACACCAGCAGGGTCTGCAATTCGGACAGGGCAGCGTTCAACTCAGATGGCAGGGCCTGGGTGGCCTCGCTCGACACCAAGCTGTCGGCGCTGGCCACCAGAGCGGTGATCTCGCTGGTCAAGGTAGCCAGATCCATGCCCTGCGCCTCTTCGGCCACCACGCTGATACGGGCGACCAGATCCGGGACCCCGGCAAAGGAGGCATCAAGGCTCGCGGCAGTCGCTGCCGCCGCATCCACGGCATCTAGCAAACGGGTGGTGGCGGCATTGGCGTTCAGATCAGCGACGAGCGTCTGCACTTCGGCCAGCGCGCCTTCGAGTTCGGCCGTGACCTGTCCGATCTGGGCAGGCAGGGCTTGAGTGGCATCCGCCCCGATCAGCCCGTTGGCATTGGCCGAAAGCGCGGACAGTTCGACCAGAAGCTCCTCAAGCGGCAGACCATTGGCCTTCGCCGCAAGGGCCTCGATTTCCGCCAGAAGCGCCGGAACGCCCTCTATCGTCGTCTCGAGCTCCGAGGTCAGGCCGGTCACCGCATCCACGGCACTGGCGACACGGTTCACCACTTCCTGCTCCTGAACGGCAGTCAGGATCACGCGGACCTCCGACATCGTCGTCTCGAGATCGGTCATCACGTTGCCCAGCTGGTCAGGCAGGGACTGGATCGCCGGAGACCCGACGACGGTGCGAATCTCGGCAAGCAAGGCGCTGATATCCGCAGGGACTTGCTGGGTTTCTGCGCTGCCGACCAGGACGGACGCATTCGACAGGAAATCGGTGGCGCTTTGCAGCAGTTCTTCGATCGGAAGCTCATTGAGCCGATCGAGGGCGCCCTGTGCGGTCAGGCTCACGTCCGAGATCTCGCTGTCGGCCACCGGAATGATCGGAAATGGACGGGCGTTGATGTTCATGCTGGCCGGAGGAACGTTGGCAACGCTTGCAAGCTGGACCTTCAGACCGCCGGTCAGGATGCTGCCGGACACAAGCCGGGCGCGAAGGCCTTGGTCGACCTGCTCTTGAAGAAAGGTCAGCGCGTCCTCGGCATTGGTCGCCCCATCGAGGCCAAGCCGCGACGGCTGAATGGAAAGGATGGTCTGCAACCGGACGAAGTTGCTCCCCGACGGGGTCTCTTCGATGACACCGTTCAGACCAGACACCTCGCCGATGCGAAGGCCGTTGAGCTCGACCGCCGCACCGGTCACGAGGCCCGAGACGTTGCCGTCAAAGATTGCCATGATATCGACCGTCGCACCTTCCGACCGGTCAAAGATGCTCGCCCGGGCAGCGCCGGCATCGCCATAGACGGTGAAGGTCGTGTCATCGCGCGCCAAGGATGCGCCCGAGACGAATGTGTCAAAGGTCACGCCGCCGGCAATCAGGGACGCAAGGGATTCGAAATCGACCGCCGCGCCGCTCGTTCCGATGGACAACGAGAAGCCGGAGGTGTCCCAGAACCGGGTCTGGTCGGTGACGAGGTTGTCGTAGGGCGAATAGACGACGGCCACCGCTTCGACGGAGAAGCCATCGCTCGATACATTGGCGGTCCCGACCTGCCCCACCTCGACCCCCTTGTAGAGGATCGGTGTGTTGCCGCTGAGCGAACCGTCGTTCGATCTCAGCACGATGCTCAGCCCCTGCTGCCCCCCGACCAAGAGGGGCGCGTCTGCGAGGCCCTCGAAGGTCGATTGCGGCTCCCCGATCCGATCATCCCAGTTGCCCTGCAGGTAGACACCCGACAGCACCGTATCGAGGCCCGAAACGCCCTGTGTGGTCACCTCCGGGCGCACGACCCAGAACTCGGACTCGGCGTCGACATACGGGGCCACGTCCTTGTCCACGCGCACGCCCACGATCACCTGATCGAGGGCTTCGGTGAACTTCACTGTTTCGACGAGGCCGATGGCGACATCGCGGTACCGCAATTCCGTCTCGCCCTTGGCGACGCCGGCGGCGTTGTCGAACACGATCTCGATCAGGGGTCCACGGTCGTTGTAGGTTTGCCATGCCACGCCGAGAGCGATGGCCAATGCGGCAAAAGGCACGAGCCACACGACAGAGGCGCGGTCCCACAGGCTCCGCCTGGAACTGGCAATCGTTACATCCGGAATTTGATCGTTCAACTGTAGGCATCCTCTTGGCGGGGGGACGACGCCCCCGTCGATGGTGTAGCAGGTTTGTCGGCATCTTCGATGCGATCCCAGATCAATCTGGAATCAAAGGCCTGAGCGGACAACATCGTGAAAATGACAGATAGGGCAAAGGACAGAGAGGCCGGCCCCGGATTGATCGAGGCCGCAACGTTCAGTTGCACCAAAGCGGATAAAATCGCAACGACGAATACGTCGATCATCGACCACCGGCCAACGTATTCGACCAGCTCATACAGGTGCTGCCGCGACCCCGCCGACATGTCGGTGTTTCGCCTCGCCGACAGGGCCAGAAACGCAATGCACAGGAACTTGGCCATCGGGATCAGGACACTCGCCACGAGGATGACCACGGCGATCCCGATCGACCCGTGATGGATCAGGTCGATGGCACCGCCGACGATCGTGGATTCGGAGGTCGACAGCAACGTGCGGGTGGACAGCATCGGATAGAGGTTCGCCGGGAAATAGAACATCACACCGACAGTCCACCACGCCCAGACGCGGCTCAGGCTCTTGGGATCGCGGGATTCGAGCGATGCGCCGCAACGGCCGCATTCGGTCCGCTCAATCGGCCAGACGCGGGTGCAGCGGCGGCAACCGACGAGCCCGGCCTCTCGCGCCGTCAGCGCGGCAAGCTGCCCTGTCCCGCTCATACGTCACGCTCTGGATCAAGCGATGCCCAGATCGACCATCGGCACATGTAGTTGTCCTGCACCACGATGATTACGACCAAGGTGCAAAACATGTAGAACGCGGGCCCAAAACCGATCAGCGCCAGATCGGCGACCTTGACAAGTGCGACGGCGCAGCCGAGGGCAAAGATCTCGGCCATCGACCACGGCCGCAGCTTTTCCGACAGCAGGAACGCCTCCCGTGCTTTCTGATAGGGCTTGCGATCCAGCACGACCGGCCAAAGCACATAGATCAACAACATCACCCGAGCCAGCGGGATCACCACGATCAGGGCCAGTACCGGCAGCGACAGCAAGAGCAACGGGCCGTCGGTAAAGGCGAACGCGGCGTCCAGAAGGGTTGCCGAATTGCTGAAGCCGGATGTGTGAATGGTCAGAAAAGGAAACCAGATCGAACCAAAGACCAGCACGATGACGCTCAGCGCCAACATGATGATCGACATGCCGGCCCGCCGTTTCGGCGCAATCAGAACGGCATGGCAGCGATGGCAGACAGCCCGTTCGCCGACTTTCGGCGAAACGACGTGATACAACGCATCACAGTGCGGGCATGCAATGAGGTTTTCGAGATCGTCGAAGGTATCGGCCAAGGCGGTGGCTCCCAAAGGTTATGGGCGTTCTAGCGCTTCTGCAGTGGAAACACCATCAACTAGAGTTGTTACGCGCCGCCTTTGCCTTCCCCCACGCGGGACCGTCTCGGGCCGAACAATGCGGCGAGCATGAGGATCACCCCCGAAACGGTCGCGACCATTCCGGCTGCACTCACCGCGTCGTTGAGGCCGATCCAAAGCGGTCCGTAACCTGCGAGGATATAACCCAGAATGGCCGAGAGGCTGGCAAAGGCCACGCTCCACCAAACCTGCACCGTCAACCGATCCGTCATCAGCCGCGCCGCCGCCGGAGGGCAGATGAACATTGCGATCACGATGATCGAGCCCACCGCATCGAACGCCGCTACGGCAGCCACGGCCGCGACCACCACCAATCCGAAACCGATTGCAGTCACCGGGAGCCCGATCGTGCGGGCGAATCCTTCGTCGAAAGTGGTCAGTTCCAGCGGTCGCCAGAACAGCCAGGTCAGCACGATGACCGCTGCCGCTACGACCGCGATCCGGGCCAGTTCGGGGGGCAAATGCGCCAAGGCAGTTGGGTCCGTCAGCGAGGACCAGCCCGTCGCATCCAACCAGATCAGGCTCTCGAGGCTCCCCATTAGCGCGTGCTCCACATCCAGGTGGACGCCGCTGGTATCCGATTGCTCGAGCAGCAAGACACCGCCCGCAAAGAGCGCCGTAAAGACGACACCCATCGCTGCCCCCGGATCGATCCGCCCCAACCGCTTGATCGCCTCGATCAGCAGCACCGCCACGACCGCCGCCGCGCCCGCCCCGATCAGCATCGGAACCGCAGCGATCGTGCCCGTCAGCAGAAACGCCACCACGATGCCGGGCAGCACGACATGGCTGATCGCATCCCCGATCAGCGCCTGTTTGCGCAGGATCAAGAAATTGCCCGGCAAGGCACAGGCTATCGCCGCGAGCGTCCCGATCAGGATCGGCGTCAGGCTCAACTGCACGAACTCGGCGCTCATGATCGGGGCGCTCCTGCAAGGTGTTCGTCGAACAACGCAATCTCGTCGGGGGTAAAGACGCTCTCGATGGGCGTCAGCCCGTCGTAGCGGCCCGTCTGTGCCGAATCGTGGTGCACCTGCCGCGCGGTGGTCCAGCGGCGCTCGTCGCGGGCGGCTTTGGCGGCTTGTGCTGCGCCCGCCTTGGTCGCAACCCCGTCGGCCCGGATATAGCCTGCCCGCAAGAGAAGGCGAAGGGTCATCTTGTCGTGGATCGGCTCCGACCGGGCCATCGCCAAGAGACCTTGCCGCAAATGCACGCGCTCCTGAAACCTCTGATGCCGGATCACTGCATAAAGAACGCCGCGCAAAGGAGCAAAAAACATAGAGAAAACGAAAATTGCAGCCGCGATCAGAACGATGATCGGCCCGGTCGGCAAGTCAGGCGCGCTGGCGGAAACTGCCGCCCCGATATAGCCCGACGCACCGCCCACGCCGGCCGCGATCCACAGCAATGCCTCGGCCCGGTTGGTCCAGAACCGCGCGGTGACGGCCGGAATGATCAAGAGCGCCACGATCAGGATCAGCCCCACGAATTTGAGCCCGATGACCGTCACCCCCATGACAAGCGCCATCATTGCAAGGTCTGTCTGACGCACGTTGACGCCGCTGGCCTGTGCGAACCCCGCGTCGAACGCCACCAAGGTCATCGGGCGGCGCAACAGCCAGATCACCGCCAAGGCAATCGCCCCACCGCCCGCGATCGTAACGGCATCGCTGAACAGCATCCCGGCGGTGGAGCCCAAGAGGAAGCTCTCTAACCCAGCTTGGCGACCCGCGCTCATGGTCTGGATCACGGTGAGCAAAACCACGCCAAAACCGAAAAACACCGATAAAACAGCGCCAATCGCGGCGTCTTCGGCAAGGCGTGTCCGTCTGCTGATCCAGTCCACGAGATAGAGGCCCAGCGTCGCGGTCACCGCCGAACCGATCAGGAGCCCGGCCAGATTGCGCCCCTCGCCGCCAAACGACACCATTATGAGGAAGGCAATGCCGACCCCCGGCAAGGTCGAATGCGCCATCGCATCCGACACGAGGGCTCGTTTGCGCAGCACCATGAAGCTGCCCGCTGCCCCTGCCGACAGCCCTAGCAGACCGGCCCCCAAGGCCACCAGACTGGCGTTGTAGCCCGCCTGCAAGGTGAGCGCCTGCCAGAGTTCTGTCATGGTACGACCAGCAATCCGAGTTGGTCGATCTGCGCCGATGCCAAGCGGCCGCCGTAGGTCTGCGATATCGTCTCGGAGGTAAAGGCACTCGCCACGGGCCCTTCGGCCACCTTGTTGACGTTCAGCAGCAGGACACGGTCGAAATAGCGGGTCACAGTGGCCAGATCGTGATGCACCGCCACGACCGATTTACCCTGATTCTTCAATTCCTTGAGAACTGCAATTATCGCAGCTTCGGTGGCAGCATCGACCCCGGCGAACGGCTCGTCGAGCAGGTAGAGATCGGCCCCCTGCGCCAAGGACCGGGCCAGAAACACGCGCTGTTGTTGGCCTCCGGACAATTGCCCGATCTGCCGGTCCGCGAAGTCGGCCATGCCGACCCGGTCGAGGCACTCCAGAGCGGTCTGCCGGTGCCGCGCCTTGACCCGTCCGAGAAGTCCCAACTGCCTGTAAAGACCCATCAAAACGACGTCAAAGACCCGAGTGGGAAAATCCCAATCGACACTCGCCCGTTGCGGCACATAGGCGATCCGGTCGCGCGAAACCGACAAGGGGCGATCGAAGACCGAGACCTCGCCCGAGAGTCGCGGCACGATGCCCAGGGCCGCTTTGAGCAGCGTGGATTTGCCCGCGCCGTTGGGGCCGATGATCGCGGTCATCGCGCCTGACGCGAAATCGGCATCGACCGAAAACAGCGCCGGCTTCTCGCCGTAAGACACTGTCATACCGCGGATTTTCATCGCGCTCACCTGCGTGGACGCGGCCATCTTTGCCGCGTTGTCCGCCGCGATCCGAAGCTCTGGCGTTGTCATGCGGCCCCCAGTTTTCCGAGGCGGCCGGCCTCTGGGGCGGTGCCGCCCAGAGCCCTAGCGATGGTGGTGACGTTGTGGTCGATCATCCCGAGGTAGGTGCCTTCGTAGCTGCCTTCCGAGCCCATCGCGTCGGAGTAAAGCTCGCCTCCGATGGCCACTTCGTGACCCTGTGCGGCGGCGCCTTCGATCAGTGCGCGGACCGACCTGTCGGAGACCGAGCTTTCCACGAATACCGCCTTGATGTCGCGTTCGACGAGGGTGTCGACCAGCTCTCCGATGCGCTGAACGCCCGCCTCGCTTTCGGTGGATATTCCTTGAATTCCAAGCACTTCAAAGCCAAAGTCACGCCCGAAATAGCTGAAGGCGTCATGGGCGGTGACGAGGACGCGGGCGGTGTCGGGGACACTCGACAGAACCTCGGTCGCATAGGCCGCGAGCCGCTCTAGCTCGGCCTTGTAGTCGGCCGTCCGCTCCATGTAGGTGGCGGCGTTGTCGGGGTCCGCGGTGCGGAGCGCCGCGGCGATGGCGTCGGTCACGTTTGCCCAGAGTTGCGGGGTCATCCAGACGTGCGGATCGAACCGGTCGGCATAGTCGTCATGGGCCAGAAGCAGGCCACGGTCCAGCCCGTTCGTCACCGCAACAACGTCGCGCGTCCTACTGAGATCATTGAACAATTCCTCCATCTGCGCCTCGAGGTAGAGGCCGTGCCAGAGCACCAGATCGGCCCGCGAGAGCGCCACGATGTCGCTACGCGTCTGCCGGTAGGCGTGCGGGTCGACACCGGGGCCCATCAGCGCCCGGACGCTGACCAGATCGCCGCCGAGCGTCTGTGCCGTGTCGGCGATCATGCCTGTCGTGGCAACGATCGAGAGCGGCGATTGTGCCAGGGCGGGAGTGCTCGCAAAGCCCAATGCAGCAAGGCCGAAGAGCGTCTGTCTGCGGGTCGGAGAAACCGCGGATCTGGAGTCTGTGGAGGGCATTTGCTGTCCTGTTTGGGGAAAGTGTGCTGTCTTGCTCAATATGAGAATGGTTCGCAAAAAGTCAAGCCTATTGCGAATGGCTCGCAATAACGCGGTTTTTTCCCGGGCCGTTAACCGATTCCGCAGCGGCGCGACGGCCGCTGCGGTATGCCGTCGGTACCACGTCGGTATCCGGTCGGTGTCATTTTCGGCACTTGTGCCCAAGGGCCGTGGTTAACACTACGTCCCGAAGCCGCCCGGCGTGGGCGTCGTGACGATCACCGCCTCGCCCGGTTCGAGGGCGGTCTGGGCGCAGGCGGCAAGCTCTTCGACGGTGCCGTCGAGCCGGCGCACCTCGGTTCGCCCCACCTGCCCGTCGCCGCCGCCCGCGATCCCCTGCGGGGGCCGGGACCGGTGCGACGAGAGGATCGCCAGATCCATCGCTTCGAGGAAGCGCAGCACCCGCCGCGTCCCGTCACCCCCTCGGCAGGCTCCGTCGCCACCGGAGCCGGGCCGCAGGCTGAACTCTTCGAGGAGGACCGGGAACCGCATCTCCAGCACTTCGGGATCGGTCAGCCGCGAGTTCGTCATGTGCGTGTGCACACCGGAGGTTCCGGCAAAGGCGGTGCCGTCGTTCATCTGCCCCGCGGGCGATCCCGAGCAGATCGTCTCGTAATACTGGTGCGTGGCATTGCCGAAGGTGGTGTTGTTCATCGTCCCTTGGGCATTGGCCAAGGCTCCCAGCGCCTGAAACAACGCGTTGGTCACGTGCTGCGACGTTTCCACGTTTCCGGCGACGACCGCGCGCGGATATTCGGGCCGCAGCATACAGCCATCGGGGATGGTGATGGTGACGGGCCGCAGGCAGCCTGCGTTCATCGGGATCGGGCTTTCGACCATCACCCGGAACACATAGAGCACGGCGGCGCGGGCGACCGGCTCTGGCGCGTTGAAGTTGTTCTCCATCGCGGGGCTGGTGCCGGTGAAATCGACATGGGCGGTGCGGGCGTCGCGGTCCACGGTGATCTTGACCCGGATCGTCTGCCCTGTGTCGGTGAGGTAGTCGCAGGAACAGTCGCTGAGCCGACCGAGAAGCCGCGCGACCTCTTCGGCGGCGTTGTCCTGCACATGCCCCATATAGGCCTGCACCACGTCGAGCCCGAAATCGGCGACGATCCGTTTCAGCTCGGCCGCCCCCCTTGCATTGGCCGCCACCTGCGCCTTGAGGTCGGCCACGTTCTGCCCCGGATTACGCGCCGGATATGGGTGATCGGTCAGCGTATCGAGCAGCGCCTGCTCCTGAAACCTGCCGCCCTTGACGAGGTGGAGGTTGTCGATCAGCACCCCCTCTTCGTCGACCGTGGTGGCCAGCGGCGTCATCGACCCCGGAGCCGTGCCGCCGACATCGGCATGGTGCCCGCGCGAGGCGGTCCAGAACAGGATTTCGCGGTCGTCGTCGTCGAAGACCGGCGAGACCACGGTGATATCGGGCAGGTGCGTGCCGCCGTTGTAGGGCGCGTTCAGCGCGAAGGCGTCGCCCGGGTTGATCACCGGGTTGTTGCGGATCACCGCTTCGACGGAGCGGTCCATGGACCCGAGGTGAACCGGCATGTGCGGCGCGTTGGCAACCAAGGCCCCCGAGGCGTCGAACACCGCGCAGGAGAAATCCAGCCGTTCCTTGATGTTCACCGATTGGGCGGTGTTTTGCAGGGCCACCCCCATCTGTTCGGCGATGTTCATGAACAGGTTGTTGAACACTTCGAGCAGGATCGGATCGGCCTCTGTCCCCGCGGCCTGCGCCCGGTCCGCCGCCTCGTGCCGCTGCATCAGGATGTGGTCCTGAGCGGTGAGCTTGGCCGTCCAGCCCGGCTCTACGATGATGGTCTGGTTGGCCTCGACGAGGATCGCGGGGCCCTTGATCTCGGCGCCGGGGCCGAGCGCCTCACGGTGCAGCACCTGCGCCTGATGCCACGCGCCACCGGTATAGAGCGGGCGTGTCGCGCCCTTTGGGGTGTTCGCCTCGGCGTCGATTTCGGGGGGCCGCCCGGTGTCGGGCCGGGCCTCGGCGCCTTCGACCTCGACCGCCTCGATGATGATCTCGCGCTCGGGGTCGATAAAGCCGAACTGCGCCTGATGGGCGGCTTCGAAATCCGCTTGCGCGCCGGGTCCATCCGCCACGGGCAGGGTGGTGTCCGTGCCGGCGTAGCGCAGGTGCAGCGTGGTGCGGGCGTCGTGGTCCGTGATCCCTTGGGCCGCCAGATCGGCGCTGACCTTGGCGGTCAGATCGGCCGTGAGCGCCGCGAGCCCGGGCGCATCGTGCAGCGCCTCGACAAGCCCCTGCTGGCGGCTGGCAGAGACCCGCGCCAGCCCGATCCCGTAGGCCGAGAGCAGCCCCGAGAGCGGGTGGATCAGCACCGCTTCCATTCCCAGAGCATCGGCCACGAGGCAGGCGTGCTGCCCCCCGGCCCCGCCAAAGGAATTGAGCAGGTAGCGAGTGACGTCATAGCCGCGCTGCACGGAGATCTTCTTGATCGCATTGGCCATGTTGGCCACGGCGATGGTGATAAAGCCCTCGGCGATATCCTCGGCGCTCTTGCCCTCGCGGGCGGCGATGTCCGCAAACTTCGCAGCGACGGTGTCGCGGTCGAGCGGCTGATCCTGGCCGGGGCCAAAGATCGCGGGAAAGAGATCGGGGTTGAGCTTGCCGAGCATGACGTTGGCGTCGGTGACCGTGAGCGGGCCGCCCCGTCCATAGGCGGCGGGCCCCGGATCGGCGCCAGCGCTGTCGGGGCCGACGCGAAAGCGGCCCGGCTCGGCGTGCAGGATCGACCCGCCGCCGGCGGCGACGGTGTGAATGCGCATCATCGGCGCCCGGATGCGCACCCCCGCCACCTCGGTGTCGAAGGCCCGCTCATAGCCGTCGGCGTGGTGGGCCACGTCGGTCGAGGTGCCGCCCATGTCAAAGCCGATGACCCGGTCGAACCCGGCATCCCGGGCGGTCTCGACCATGCCGACGACGCCGCCGGCGGGGCCTGACAGGATCGCGTCCTTGCCCTGGAACTGCTCGGCTGCCGTCATGCCGCCGGAGGACATCATGAATTGCAGCGTCGGCCCCGGCGCGCCCGCAGGCGTCGCCCCCAGAGCGCCCGCCACGCGAGCCACATAGCGGCGCAGGATCGGCGACAGATAGGCATCGACGACGGTCGTGTCGCCGCGGCCCACCAGCTTCACAAGGGGCGAGACCTCGTGGCTGACCGAGACCTGGCCAAAGCCCATCTCGCGGACCATCCGGGCCAGCGCCACCTCGTGCACGGGCGCGCGCCAGCTGTGCATCAGCACGATCGCCACCGCGTCGATCCCCTCCGCGCGGGCCGCCTGCAAGGGCGCGCGCAAGGCCTCCAGATCGATGGGCTGCTCGACCGTGCCATCGGCCCGCTGACGTTCGTCGACCTCGATCACACGATCATAGAGCTGCTCGGGCAGGATGATTTCCTTGGCAAAGATGTCCGGACGACCCTGATAGGCCAGACGCAAGGCGTCCTTGAACCCACGGGTGATCAACAGAAGGGTGCGGTCGCCCTTGCGCTCGAGCAGGGCGTTGGTGGCCACCGTGGTGCCCATCTTGACGGTGCCGATGCGCTCCGGATCGATCCCACCCAGCAGACGCGAGATCCCCTCGATCGCGGCATCCTCGTAGACGCCGGGATTCTCCGACAAGAGTTTCAGCGGATGCAACGCCCCGTCAGGGTCACGCCCCACCACGTCGGTAAAGGTGCCGCCCCGGTCGATCCAGAAATCCCATACGCTCATCACGGCTCTCCTGTGTCTCAGCCATGGGTGCGGCAAGCGGCGGCGATGGTCAAGCCACCACCCTTCGGGCGCGGTGAAATGCCATAGCTTCTTTGGGTCAAAAATATCCCGGGGGAGGCCGCAGGCCGGGGGCAGAGCCCCCAAACCACCGGTTCAAACCGCGCGCGGCCAGCCTAAAGCTCGTCCGCGTCAGGGACCGGCCCAGTCGATCTGGCAGATCTCGGCCGAGCGGCCTTCGAAATCCCAGACCCGGCCGTGGCTGCGGACCCGGCCCCTGTCGGCCTGCGCGATGGTGACGTCGGCACCCATCCAGTATTCGGTGTTCTTGACGACCACCTCCTGGTCCGGGTCCTTGCCGCCGATCGGGGTCACGGCCCCCTTGATCTTTTTGCCCACGGTCAGATGCCGGGTGCGGCCCTCGGTGGTGTAGGTCACGGGCTGACGCTCGGCCCCCAGAAACTCAGAGACCATGATCCCGAAGAGCCCGGTCGTTCCGCGCCCGGCCCCGGAAAAGATCCGCACCAAGCCGTCATAGGCCGCCTCGGAAGCCCGGTCGTCGATGAACGCCGCCGCCTTCCAGTTGCCGCGCCCCATGTTGCCGGGAATGTCCATCAGCAGCCCGACGTTCAGCCCCGAGAGGTCTTCGCCGTCGTGATGCCCCTCGTCGATCCGCACTCCGACCCAGGCCTGGCAATAGCCTTCGGTGGGCGGGTGTTTGCCAAGGCTCACCACGCAGGGGCAGAATACCGTGCAATTGCAGTTGAGGATCAACTCCCCCTTGATCGCCCAACTGGGCAGCGCGTCAGCCATTGTCGTCCTCCCTAAAGTGCGGTCACAAGCGCTTGCACGCCTGCGGCCACGATCAGCGCCCAGCCGGACGGCCGGGTCAACCAGCGCCCGATGTCGGGCAGTTTCTCAAAGATCATGAAGAGCGTCGCCGCCCCCATCCACAGCAGGTTCATCGTCCCGCCGACGAAGCCCAGCGCCATCAGCGCCCAGCAGCAGCCGAGGCAGACCACACCCAGCTCCGCGCCCATCCGCGCGGCATGTGCCGCACCGGGCCGCCACCGCCCCATGAAGAACGTCAGCGGCATCCGGCATTTGGCAAGGCAGGCCGCCTTGGCGGGCGACAGCTGATAGAGCCCCGCCCCGAGCAGCAGGACCGCGGCAAACCCACCGCGCAAGCTCCCGCCCTCACTCAAGAGCCCCAATGAGCCGAGCGCTTGTTGTGCCACCGCCCCAGCGAGCGCCGCCCCCAGCCAGACGCCAAGATAGCCCCCGGTCAAGGCTGCCGCATCGCGAATTCGGGTGGCGCCTGCGTGCCCGAGATCGAGGAACGTCGCCAGTGCCGGTGCGAAGGTCGGCAGCATCATCGCCGCCGCCATCAGCCCCCACATCGCCCAGAGCGCCCCGAGCCGTGCTTCGCCCGCCCCGATGCAGAGCGAGGCCCAGAACCCCGGCGCGGGCTCTGCCTGTCCCTGCACCGCCCAGAACAGCGCCAGCCAGCCGAAGCCGACCGCGCCATAGAACCCGATCCAGATCACGGCTCTGGGCGGGGCTGTCAGGGCCGACGAGGAAAGGGCTGCGCGCAACATGCCCTGACGCTAGCAGAGCGTCCGACCCCTCGCGAGGTCCATTTGCGTCATGTTCCGGTGCGTTATGGCCAGCCCATCCAGATCCCGACCCCGATCAGCATGGCCCCCAGTCCGACGTTCAGCCGCGCCCCGGCGGTGTCGCTTCGAAATGCCCGCGTCAGGCCGTCGCCCGCCAGCGTCCAGATCAAGAAGGCCACGAGGTTGTTCAGCGTGAAAATGGTGGCGATCAGCACCACCTCCCCTGCCCCGTTCGCAAGAAAGCCCGAGAACATGAGCCCGATGATCACGTAGGCCTTGGGGTTGAGCAGGAGCAGCATCGCCCCGTCCCGCACCGTCGCGGTTCGCACCTGTCCCGGCCCTTTGCCCAGCGCCCCGGCCCGCGTCAGCCTAGCCCCCAGCCACACCACGTAGCCTGCCCCGGCATAGCGCAGCGCGTTCCCGATCCGCCCGTTTCCCCCGGTCAGCTCTGCCAGCCCGAACCCGATGCCTAGCGTGACGATCCATGTGGCGAGGTGATAGCCCAACAGCGCCCCCGCCGCCGCCCGCACCCCGCCTTGGGCGCCCAGCGCGGCGAAGAACAGGTTTCCGGGGCCGGGGCTATAGGCCAGCGGCAGCAGGAACAGTAGCAATGCAGGGATAAGGTCGGGCATCGGACATCCTTGGTTCGGTGTCCTCTGATCTGCCCTGTGCGACCGCCTCGGGCGATCCGAAACCTGCGCCTAATGCGGCGCGAGGTTGAGACTTCGTCTAGATCCCAAGCCCGCGTGCCGCCCAGATGAGCGCCACCCCGGCCGCCACGGCGCCGAGCCCGACCAGCCGGCGCTGATCCAGCCCCAGCCGTCGCAACGCCTCGAGCATCGCCTCAATGGAAGAAGGGGCCAGCGCCCAGGCCAGCCCCTCCACCACTAATACGAGCCCGAGCGCAAAGAGCGCGGTGCCCATTTACTGTTGACCCGTCTCGCCTTGTCCGACGGGCGTGTCGTCACCCAGATAAGACAGGAACGAGCTTTCCGGCGACAGCAGCATGGTCGAATTCGACCCTTGCAAAGACCGCTCCAGCGCCTGCATCGACCGGTAGAAGTCGAAGAAGTCGAGGTCTTCGCCAAAGGCCGTGGCGAAGGTGTTCGACGCCAGCGCGTCGGCCTCACCGCGGGTGATCTGCGCGTCCCGCTCTGCCTCGGAGATGGTCTCGGTCACGGTCCGGTCGGCAAGCGCCCGAACCCGCTGCGCGGCTTCGTTACCACGGGCGATCTCGTCGGCGGCCTCCCGCTCCCGTTCGGCCCGCATCCGGGCGAAGGTCGCGTCGAGGTTCTGATCGGGCAGGTTGGTCTGCTTGAGCCGCACGTCGACCACGTCGAGGCCGAGGCTGAGTGCCTGAGCCCGGGACTGGTCGCGGATACGGTTCATCAGAACCCGCCGTTCTTGCGAGAGGATGGTGTCGGACGTGACCTGATCGGCACCCAGCACTTCGCGGATCTGCGAGTTGAGGATGTCGCCCAGCCTGTCTTCTGCCGTCCGAAGACCACCAACGCCGACCGCTTGCCGGAATTGCACCACATTGGCGATCCGATACCGGGCGAAAGCGTCCACCACCAGACGACGGTCGTCCGAAGGTGTCACCTCGATGGTGTCGGTGTCGAGCGACAGGATCCGGTCGTCATACTTCACGACCTCCTGGATCAGCGGGATCTTGAAGCCGAGACCCGGCGTTTCCTTGACGGTCACGATCTGACCGAACTGGAGCACCAGCGCCTTTTCCCGTTCGTCGACCACATAGATGGACGACAGGAAACCAGCGATCACGACGACCAGTGCGGGGAGGAGATATGCTGCTTTGTTCATGTCTTAGTTCCCCTGCGTCGTAGCGGCGGCAGCCGCGTTGTTGTCACGCACCAGCTCGTTGAGAGGCAGGAACGGGACAACCCCGGTGCCGCCCTCGGAGCCGCCGGAGACGGACGGATCAAGGATGATCTTGGTCACACCACCCAGCACACGTTCCATCGTTTCGAGATAGATACGGCGACGGGTGACGTCTTCGGCGTTCTGATACTCGGCCAGAATGGCGCTGAACCGGCTGGCCTGACCAAGCGCATCGTTGGTGACGCGGGCGCGGTAGCCCTCGGCCTCTTCGATGATCTGGGCCGCCTGACCACGGGCCTCGGCGAGAACCCGGTTGGCATAGGCGTCGGCCGTCCGTTGCAGACGGTCGCGCTCTTGCTCTGCGGCCTGCACTTCACGGAAGCTGTCGATGACCTCGGCCGGCGGGTCGGCCTTGGCGAGGTTGACCCGGACGATGTTGATGCCCGCGTCGTATTCGTTCACCGTGGCCTGGATGTTCTCCCGCGCGGTGTCGGCGATCAGACCCCGGTCCCGGTTGAGGATTGGTGCCAGGGTCGAGGCTGCGATGATTTCGCGCATCACCGATTCAGACACCGCCTGCACGGTCTGCTGCGGATCCGAGAGGTTGAACAACAGCTTTGCCGGATCGTTCACGTTCCAGACCACCTGAAATCCGATGTCCACGATATTCGCATCCGTGGTCAGCATCAGGCCGGTGTTGTCGCTGCGAAGCCCGCCGGTGCCGATGCTTTCGGTCCGCTCGGAGGTCACGTTGACGACTTCGTAGGTGACGAACGGATAGGGCGCGAAGTTCAGGCCCGGCTCTCCCGTCGAAGAGTAGGAGCCAAGGAACAGCTCGACCGACTGCTCTTCGGGCCGCACCGTGTAGAACGACATGAAGCCCCAAAGAAGCACAGCCGCCAGCAGGCCCAGACCCACGGTCCCGCGAGTCAGCTTGGGCCCGGTCGGACCGCCGCTGCCGCCGTTCATGCCGCCCCGGTTGCCGCCGCCGCCCATCAGGACGCGCAGTTGTTCGCGCCCCTTGTTGACCAGATCGTCGATCTCGGGGATTTGCGGCCCCTCGCCCTGACCCGGCCTGCGCCCTCCCAGGGGCCGGTTGCCTTTGTCGTCATCGTCGTCCGGGCCCCGGCCACCGCCGCCGCCACCCCAGGGACCTCCGTTATTACCAGCCATGAAGCTTGTCTTTCCCTTCGTGTTCACCAGCGCCTGCAAGATGGACGCTCTTACGGTCTTAATTGGGCGTAAAGCGCCCGAATTCAAGCGCTCCTGACAGGATCGCGCATCGTTACGAGTTCTTCGGACATGGTCGGGTGCACCGCCACGGTCCGGTCGAAGTCTTCTTTTGTTGCCCCCATCTTCACCGCGATCCCGGCCAGCTGGATCATCTCTCCGGCCTCGGGTGCGACGATGTGGCAGCCCAGAACCTTGCGGGTTTCCTTGGAAACCACCAGCTTCATCAGCACCCTGTCGGATTTGCCCGCAAAGGCGGTCCGCATCGGTTTGAACGAGGTGCAGTAGATGTCGACCGGCTCCTGGTCGCGCGCCTGCTCTTCGGTCAGCCCCACGGTGCCCAGCTCCGGCTGGGTAAACACCGCCGACGGGATCAGCTCGTGATCGACGGGGGTCGGGTTGCCCTTGAACACCGTCTCGACGAAGGCCATGCCCTCGCGGATCGCCACCGGGGTCAGGTTGACCCGGTCGGTCACGTCGCCGATGGCATAGATCGACGGCACCGCCGTCTGCGAATACTCGTCCACCACGATCTCGCCGCGGCGCCCGGTCTCGACGCCGATCTCCTCGAGCCCGAGCCCCTCGGTATTGGCCTGACGCCCGGTGGCAAACAGCACCCGGTCAAAGACCTTCTCGGCCCCGTTGGTCGATTTGACCCAGGCCGGGCCGGGCTGCGGCGCGGCGGCCTCGCCCTTGACATGTGTGGTCAGCTCTTCGGCGGGCATCCCCATATCGGTGGCCTCGGCCTCGCTGGCCGGGCGCATCTCGACGATATTGGTGCCCAGGTGCAGATCGATCCCGGCCTCGATCATCGCCTCGGCGATCAGGCCGCGGGCTTCCTCGTCGAAACCGCGCAGGATCTGGGCGCCCCGGTAATACTGCGTCACCTCGACCCCGAGCCCGTTGAGAATGCAGGCAAATTCGCAGGCGATATAGCCGCCGCCGATGATCAGCACGCTCTTGGGCAGCGCCGCCATGTTGAAGATGTCGTCCGACACCATGCCCAGCTCGGCATGGCTCAGCTCCGGGCGGACCGGGTGGCCGCCGGTGGCGATCAGGATGTGCTTGGCAGTCACCTCCTTGTCGGCCAGCTTGACGGTATGGGCATCGACCAGAGTGGCGCGGCAATCGTGCATCTCCACGCCCGACCCGTCCAGAAGGCGGCGATAGACCTGCTCCAGCCGGTCCAGTTCGTCGTTCAGCTTGGCATGGAACGGCGCCCATTCGAACGCGCCGTCGGACAGATCCCAGCCGTAGGCGCGGGCCTCGGGGATCATCTCGCGGAACGACGAGGCAAAGACCATCAGCTTCTTGGGCACGCATCCGCGGATGACACAGGTGCCACCCATGCGGCTTTCCTCGGCCAGACCGACCTTGGCACCGGTCGCCGCCGCCACGCGCGCCGCGCGCACGCCGCCGGAGCCGCCGCCGATGACAAACAGATCATAGTCGAATGTGGTCACAAGACGCCCTCCTGATGCTTCGGAGAGGGTATTCCACAGCCCCGCCCGGATTGCCAGAGGATGCGCCGCCAAGGCACAGGGCCGTGATCGTCATCCGCCCCTCCCCTTCATCTTGGCCGGAAAACTCCGGGGGACGCGCGGCACGCGCGGGGGGCAGAGCCCCCAGCCCGGCCGCCACCCGCGCCCTCAATCAGATATGTCGCCGAACAGGTTCTCGTCTTCGAGGAAATCGAACTTCTCCTCCTCGACCGAGCCCTTGTTCACGTCGCGCACCTCGACCTTGCCGTCGCCGTAACCGATGACGACCACGTCGCAGATGTCGATGAACAGCCCGTTCTCGACGACCCCGGGGATCTGGTTGAGCACGAGGCTGAGCTGCCGTGCATGGCCGATCCGGTTCAGGTGCAGGTCGATGATGTGGTTGCCCTCGTCCGTGACGAAGGGCACCTCGCCGTTCATCCGCAGGGTCGTGGTCCGGCCCAGCACGTCCATGCTGATCAAGGTCTCTTCGACCAGCGCCTTGGTGGTCTGCCAGCCGAAGGGGATCACTTCGATGGGCAGCGGGAACGCCCCGAGCGTCTCGACCTGTTTGCTGATATCGGCGATCACCACCATCTGGTCGCTGGCCGTGGCGACGATCTTTTCCTGCAACAGCGCCCCGCCGCCGCCCTTGATCAGGTTCAGGTTGCTGTCGTATTCGTCGGCCCCGTCGATGGTCACGTCGAGCCATTTCGCCTCGTCGAGCGAGATCACCTCGATGCCTACGTCCCGGGCCAACGCCGCCGTCCGGCTCGACGTCGGCACGCCCTTGATCCGCAGACCTTCGTCGCGCACCATTTCGCCGAGGCACCGCACCAGCCATGCCGCCGTGGAGCCGGTGCCGAGCCCGACCCGCATGCCGGTTTCGACATATTGCGTCGCCCGCTTGGCCGCCACGAATTTGGCCTTGTCGATGGGGGAAAGCTCGCCAGTCATGAGATGCGCCTTGTTCGGTTCAAAAATGTTGGCTGTCTTATAGGTAAGATGTGGCTTTGGCGCGAGGGGCTTTGGCAGGAATCTGTTAACGGATTTTGCGCGCTCGCCAGCGCGCCGCCTCGCCATGCTGCCGGACCGCCCAAACCATGCGAGCCTGACGCCACCCCGCGGCCCCGATCAACGGTCAGTCCCGCTCGATCGGCATGCCCACCATGCTGCCCCATTCGGTCCAGGATCCGTCATAGACCCGCACATTGCGAAACCCCAGAAGCTCGGTCATCGCAAAGCTCGCCAGGGTCGCCCGGTGCGACAGCCTGCAATAGCAGATGATCTTCTGGTCCGCGTCGCCCACATGCGCCCCGACGATTTCGGCAAGCTCCTCGCGCGACCGAAAGCTGGTGTCGTCGTTCAGAAGCGCCTCGAAAGGCAAATGCACGGCCCCCGGAATCCGTCCGGCCCGCTCGGCCCCGACGTCTGGTTTGCCCGGCACACCGACCCGTTCGCCGTTGTATTCCTCGGCCGAGCGGTGATCGAGGATCAGCCAGTCGGGATCGCCCAGCGCGTTGAGCACGTCATCCCGCCCGGCCCGCAGATCGGGTTGCTTCATACCCAACTCGTAGCGGACCGGGGCGATCTCTGGCCTGTCGGTTGTGATCGGCCGGCCCTCACGCTCCCATTTGACCTGTCCGCCGTCCAGCAGCCGCACGTCCGCATGTCCGGCGAGCCGCAGCACCCACCATGCATAGGTTCCGAATTGCACCGGCACGCCATAGATCACCACGGTCGAGCCCGCGTGTATCCCCGCCGCCCCCATCCGGGCACAGAAATCGGCGTCGGTCGGAAACTGACGCTCGAACGGATCCCAAAGCGCCGCTTTCCAGTTCCAGCCGACCGCCCCCGGAATATGCCCGGCCTCGTAGGCCGTCAGCCCCTCCCAGCCGATCTGGATCAGTCGCAGGTCCGGGTCGTCGATATGTGCCGCCAGCCAGTCGGTATCGACCAAGTTGCCCATGCTGTCCTCCGGCTTGCCCTGCGTCGCCGTCCAGCCCTGTCGCTGGCGTCTGTCAGGGGCGTCTTGATAGTTTAGACAGGAGTGCCGTTGTTTTGAAACCCTGCCTGCCCCGTCATGATGTCACGCCGCCCGCCGCGCCGTCATTCGTTGCGCGATTTTCGTCTGACTGGTCGTTTTCGTGCCGACCTCCGGTTGGGGCCGGTGTAGGGTCGCGCCATGACCCTGCGCCTGCATTACGCCCCCGACAACGCCTCGCTCTGCATCCGCCTCGCGCTGGAGGCGGGCGGCTTTGCCTATGAGACCGCTCTGGTCGACCGCCGCCGTCATGGCCACAAGGCACCGGCCTATCTGGCGCTCAATCCCAACGGGCTGATCCCGGTGCTGGAGACCCCGCAGGGTGCCCTGTTCGAGACCGGCGCCATCCTGTTGTGGCTTGCCGATCAGCGCCCCGGTCAGATGTTTCCCGTCCCGGACGCGCCTGACCGAGGCCCGGCGCTGACGTGGCTGTTCTGGATGGCCAACACGCTGCATCCGACCCTGCGCACTTGCTTTTATCCGCATCTCTACGGCTCTGACCCGAAGGATATCCGCGCCAACGCCCTCGCCCGCCTTGCCGCCCAACTCGATCTGGTCGAGGCCGCACCGCAGGCCTATGCGTCGACGTTGGCCCGGTGCTATCTGGCCCCCCTGCTGCGCTGGGCGGTGATCTATGCCGAGGCCGAGCCTGCGCTGGATCTGGCCCGCTGGCCTGCCCTGCGGGCGATGGCGGCGGCGTTCGAGACCACCCCCGCCGCGCTGGCCGCGGCCCGCGCCGAGGGCCTTGGCCCGGCCCCGTTTTCCGATCCTCGTCTGCCCAATCCTCCCGAAGGAAGTGCTGTCTGATGTTCCTCTCTGTCTTTGACATGTTCAAGGTGGGCGTCGGCCCGTCGTCGTCGCACACCATCGGCCCGATGGTCGCGGCGGCCCGGTTTCTGGACCATCTGCGCGGCCTGCCCTTTTCGGTGGCGGGCCTGCGGGCGACGCTGCACGGCTCGCTCGCCTTCACGGGCGTCGGCCATGCGACGGACCGGGCGGTGATCCTCGGCCTCGCCGGGTTTCGCGCCGACGATTACGACGCCGAAAGGGCCGAGGCCGAACTGGCCCGGATCAAGGCCGAGCACACCGTCAGCCCCGACGGCCTGCCCGAGCTGGTCTTTGACCCGGCCGAGCATCTGGTATTTGACTATGGTCCGAACCTGCCCGGCCATGCCAACGGCCTGATCCTCAAGGCGACCGACGCCCAGGGCGACGTGATCACCCAGGTGACCTACTACTCCATCGGCGGCGGCTTTGTGCTGACCGAGGCCGAACTGGCGGCGGGCAAGGACACCGACGACGGCCCGCCCGTTCCCTACCCGTTCAAGAGCGCCGCCGAGATGTTGCAGATGGCCGCCGCCAGCGGCCTGACCATCGCCGGGATGAAGCGCGCCAACGAGCTGTCGCGCCGGAGCGCCGCCGATCTGGACAAGGGCCTGACCCGCATCTGGGAGGTGATGAACGCCTGCATCGACCGTGGCCTGACCACCGATGGCATTCTGCCCGGCGGCCTGAAGGTCAAGCGTCGCGCCATGGCGATCCACGAGAAGTTGCAGGCCGAGCGCGGCCTGAACATGACCGCCCCGCATACGATCAACGACTGGATGTCGACCTATGCGATGGCCGTCAACGAGGAGAATGCCGCCGGCGGTCAGGTAGTGACGGCCCCCACAAACGGTGCCGCCGGCGTCGTTCCCGCGACGATCCGTTACTGGCTCGATTTCGTGCCCGGTGCCAGCCCCGCCAAGGTGGCCGATTTCCTGCTGACCGCCGCCGCCATCGGCGGGCTGGTCAAGTTCAACGCCTCGATCTCGGGCGCCGAGGCGGGCTGTCAGGCCGAGGTGGGCAGTGCCGCCGCGATGGCCGCCGCCGGTCTCTGTGCGGTGATGGGTGGCAGCCCCGAGCAAGTGGAGAACGCCGCCGAGATCGCCCTGGAGCATCATCTGGGCATGACCTGCGATCCGGTCCGCGGCCTCGTGCAGGTGCCCTGTATCGAACGCAACGGGCTGGGCGCGATCAAGGCGGTGTCGGCGGCGAGCCTTGCCCTGCGCGGGGACGGCACCCATTTCGTCCCGCTCGATGCCGCCATCGAGACCATGCGCCAGACCGGCGCCGACATGAGCGAAAAGTATAAGGAGACGGCGCTGGGTGGCCTGGCGGTGAACGTCCCGAACTGCTGAGGTGCGGGGCGCTCCTGCCCGCCCGAGGCGGGTCTGGCCCCTGTCGGATGCCTCCGGCGGGGATATTTTCGACCCAAAGAAGATGGGTGCTGCGCCCTCGTTCTCGGGGTGCGATTTCGGGGGTCTGTGAGGCCACTTGCCGCGCGTCGGAGCCGGTTCTAGGGTGACCGGATGGTAAAGCCAGATACGACCCTCGATCGCCCGATGCTGGGCATTGCCCTGATGCTTGGGTTTTGCATTTTGGCCCCGTTGGGCGATGCCTTGGCCAAGCTATTGGGCGGCACGGTTCCGATTTCGGTGCTGGTTCTGGTGCGCTTCGCGGCGCAGCTTGTCCTGCTGCTTCCCATCGTGATCGTCACACGCATGTCGGTCCGCTGCACGCCCCGGGTGTTTGCCCTGCTCGCCCTGCGCACGTTGCTTCATATGGCCGGCATGGGCCTGATGTTCAGTGCGTTGCAGTATTTGCCGCTGGCCGATGCCGTGGCCATCGCCTTTGTGATGCCCTTCATCATGCTGCTGCTGGGCAAGTTCGTGCTGGCCGAGGATGTCGGTCCGCATCGCCTTGCCGCCTGCGCCGTCGGCTTTGTCGGGACCTTGCTCGTCATTCAGCCCAACTTCGCCCAAGTGGGTTGGCCGGCCCTGCTTCCCCTTGGCGTGGCGATCGTCTTTGCCCTCTTCATGCTGGTGACCCGGGTCGTCGCCCGACAGTTCGATCCGATCGCCTTGCAGGCTATCAGCGGCGCTCAGGCGATTGTCCTGCTTGTCCCTGCCCTTCTGCTATGGCCCGGCGCCCCCTTGGCGGCGGTGCCTGAGCTCGACGCGGGCACCCTGTGGCTCTTGGCGGCGATGGGGCTGTTGGGCTGCGGGGCACATCTGTTCATGACCTGGTCGCTGCGCTTTGCCCCTTCGGCCACGCTCGCCCCGATGCAATATCTGGAGATCCCGTTCAGCACCCTGATCGGATGGCTGGTCTTTCAGGCGCTGCCCAACGGTCTGGCCGCTCTTGGCATCGCGATCACCATCGCCTCGGGCCTCTATATCATCCACCGCGAGCGGGCCATGTCTCGCAAGCTTCCGGCGCCTGTAGCGCCCTGACGACCTCTGCGAGCTCTTCCCGCGGCAGGATGACCAGCATTCCGGGGCCGTCGGGCCGGAGCCGGACCGCCCCCCTGGCCGCGTTCGACGTGCCGATCCGACCGGAGGGGGCGAAGTGCAGCCCGTCGGTCGGCCATTCCAGCCCCTCGGACCGCATCTGCACCGGCCCCATCGGAAACAGCGAGACCGGTGTCCCCGCGGCGAGGTCGAGATGCACCGTCGGCGGGCAGAGGAACACCACGTTCCCGGCCCCGAGCGCCACGCACCTCTGCCCCGGCCGACAGACCAGACCGTTGAGCATCGCCAGTTCGTGATCGAGCCGACCGCCCATCACCCCGAGCGCGATGACCAGCGGTGCCGCGATGTGACGCAGCGCCTTGTCGAAATCGGTGGTCTCCTGTTCGGGCACCGGGTGGAGCAAATCGGCGAAGGCCTCTCGCGCGGCGTCGCTGATGCTGTCCATGTCGCCGATCACCGCGACGGGCCGAAGCCCCGCGGCCAGAACCGTCTGAGCACCGCCATCGGCCGCAACTAGGGTTGGGGCGAGACTTAAGGCTATGGTAAGGTCATTGTCGCTAAGTTGAGATCCACCTACCAGCGTCACTGGCGTATTTCTGGAAACAATTGTCATAGGGGTGCCCGATTATGCCTCGAATTGGAAACATGCCCTAAAAGGGTCACGAAATAATACCTCCAATAACCTGATCCTGTTCCGGTTTGCGAACCAATGGATGGTAAACACAGTGTTGCTGGGATTGGAAAGAAGCGAGCAGAAACATGGTTGGAACGAGTAAGATTCTCACCGTCTCATATGGAACGTTTTCGTGCACCCTCGAGGGGTTCGATGATTCCTTTTCGACGATGAAAGCGATTGCGGAGTATTTCCGCGATCTGGCGGCGGACGACCGATACTTCGGCGCCGAACCACCGACCCCGGATGCGGAGATGCTGGCCCGAATCGCAGAGCGCGAGATTGCCCGCAGGGTCGATGCCCGCACCGACGGCACCGATATCGTGCTGCGCGCCAGTCAGGCCCTGCCCGACGCCGGGCGCGTGTCTGATCCGCCGGCCGAGGCACCTGCCGATCCGGTTTCCGCCCAAACCGATGCTGCCCGGGAGGACGCTGCCGCCAATCCCGAGGCCGACGTGGCCGAAGCCACTCCCGGCTCCGAAACGGAGGCCGAGGCTTCCCCGCTGCTCGCGGTTTCGGAGCCGGTCGCTTCGGCGCCCGCCGATGCCTCTGCCGACGAGGACATCGACGACGGCTTTTATGCCGACGCCAGTGCCGACGACTACGAGGACGAGGACGACTACGAGGAGACCTATTCCGAGGCCGCTTCCGCCCAAGACGCCGAGCTGGACGACGATGACATCTTCCTGAGCGATGCCGACGCCCCGGCCGAACCGGAAGCCCCCGTTGCGATGCCGCCTGCGGCCACGCGCCCCGCCCCCCGGCAGGTCTATGTGGAGCATGCGCCAAAGCCGGCCCCTGTCGCGGCCCCGAAGGTCGAGGTTCCCGCTCATCCCGATGCCGACAGCGTCGCCGCGAAACTGCAACGCATCCGCGCCGTGGTCAGCAAGCAGGCCAGCGCCCCGTCGGTCAGCGATCTGGCGGCAGAGGACGACATGCCCGCCATGCCCTCCGTTGCCAACCGCGCCGCGATTGCCGCCCTGACCCGTGGCATGGCCGACGCGCCGGCACAGGACGCCGCCGCCTCTGACGAGAGCACGCAGGACGCAGCCGAGGATCAAGCCGCCGAAGCCGTGTCCGACGAGGCAGCGACCACAGATGCACAGACCACCGATGCACAGGCTTCGGATGCACAGGCTTCGGATGCAGAGACCAAGGCCGCACCGGTTCGCGCCCGCGTCATCAAGATGCGCCGCGCCGATTTCGATCGCGCCGTGGCCCGTGGGCAGCTGGACGCGGAGGTCGAAGCCCCGGCAGCCGACGATGCGGCCGCAGGTGCCGACGCAGACGACAGCGCCGCACTGCCCCTGTCAAACAGCCCGGTATTCGACGCCGAAGACCCCGCCATCGACGCCTATGCGGCAGACGAAGTCGACCTCTCCGCACAGGACGAGGACGAGGACGAGGCTGACGCGCTGTCCGACGACACGGCGCAGGACGATGTCGATGCCCTGACGGACGACGAGTTCGCAGCGGAAGTGGCGTCCGACGAGGCACCGCTCGACGAGGTTTCCGCCGAGGACACGCCCTTTGGCCCGGAAGACGAGATCGCCTCGGAAGAGGACCTGGCCGACCTCGAGACGCTTGATGCGCCGATGGCGGACGAGGCTGCCGACGAAGCCTCGGACCTCTCCGCCGAGGACGAAGCCGAGCTGATGGCCGAACTGGCTGCCGTCGAGCGCGAAATGGGTCTGGCAAAAGAGGCCGTGCAACCCGAGGAGATCGCAGAGAACTACGGCGCCGCCGATGCGGATGAGGCCGACGCGGATGAGGCAGCCGATACCGCTGCCGACCACGACGCCGAAACCGCAGAGGTCAGCACCGACGCCGAAGCCGAGGCGGCAGACGAGCCGGTGGCGATGGCCGAAACCAGCGAACAGGCACCGCGCCGCGTCCGCCGTGTGCAGATGCTCAGCGGCCCGGACGAGGACGAGGCCGCCGTTTCGCGGATCATGTCCAAGGCCGACGCGCAACTGAACGAGCCGGATTCGAACCGTCGCCGCGAGGCGATCGCCCAGCTCAAGGCCGCTGTCGCCGCCAAGGAAGCCGCCCGCAGCCTGGGCGAAACCGACGAGGACGACGGCGAAGTCGAGAACGCCTTCCGCAAGGATCTGCGCGATGTCGTGCGCCCCTCCCGTCCGCAGGCGGCCCCTGCCCGGACCGAGCGGCCCCGCGCCGCACCGCTCAAGCTGGTCGCCGCACAGCGGGTCGACATGCCCGCCGCCGAGGCCGCGCCGAAAGCGCCGGTCGCTCCGGTCCGGCCGCGCCGCGTCGCCATCGAGCCTGCCGCCCCGGCAGCCGCCACCGCCGAAGCTGCGGCCAAGGCCGGTTCCTTTGCGGATTTCGCAGAAGAGATGGGCGCGCATTCGCTGGGCGACCTTCTCGAAGCGGCGGCAGCCTACACCGCCTTTGTCGAAGGGTCCGAGGATTTCTCCCGCCCGCAGCTGATCAACAAGGTCCGCGAGACATCGGACGAGTTCAGCCGCGAAGACGGGCTGCGGTCCTTCGGCACGCTGCTGCGCGAAGGCCGCATCCAGAAGGTCCGCAACGGGCGGTTCCAGATCTCGGACGAGACCCGGTTCCACCCGGAGCGCCGCGCAGGCTGAGCCTGCGCCACAGCAAAGACGCAAACGGGCTCCCATCGGGAGCCCGTTTTCCGTTTGGGAAGACGCCCGCTAGAGGGGCGATTGGGCTGGAAATCGAAAGAATTGCGGGCCCGATCAATTTCGATCAAGCGCTGCGTCCGGCGCTGTGCCAGTTTCGGTCCCATGACAGAGCCGTTTCGCCCTCCCTCTCTGATCGTCACAGCACTGTGGCACATCGAATCCGCGCGTGATCCGGCGCCGACGCTGGAGCAATTGGCGAAACGATGCGGTGTCAGCCCGGCCCATTTGATCCGGGCGATGCGCCTTGCGACGGGTCAGTCACCGATGGCCCACCTTCGCGCCCGCACCCTGACCAAGGCGGCCAGACGTCTGGCCGCGACACCGGACGACATTCTCCAAGTCGCCCTCGACGCGGGCTATAACTCGCACGAGGCCTTCACCCGTGCGTTCACCTCGGCCTTCGGGTGTCAGCCGTCGGCCTTGCGCCGTGGCACGCCCCTGGCCACCCTTCCCCTGACGGAGCCTTTCATCATGTCGACCCAACCCGCAAAAGCCCTGCCCGCCCCGCGCCTCGACTCCCGCCCCGGTTTCGAGGTCACGGGCATGGCCGACCGTTTCACGTTTGGCACCATCCCGACGATCCCGGCCCTGTGGAGCGTGCTCAACGCCCGAGAGGACGAGCTTTCCCCGACCGAGCCCTGCGCCTTTGGCATCAGTTATGACACCACCGGCGGAGACGGGTTTCGCTATATCGCGGGCTTTGCCACCGCGCATGGCGCCGATGTGCCGGAGGGGATGACACGGCTCAAGGTGCCGGAGGGCCGTTATGCGGTCTGGCTCCATGACGGGCATGTCAGCGAGATGCACCAGACCATGCAGGCGATTTTCGACACCGGCTTGGCCAAGGCGGGGCTCAGCGCCCGCGCGGCCCCTGAGCTGGAGGTCTATGACGCACGTTTCGATCCCAAGACCGGCAGCGGCCCGGTCGAATTGTGGATACCCGTGGAGGCGTAGTTCGCCGGTCAGTCCTGCGGCGGATCGTTCGGATCCGCCTGCCCGACCCCCATGAACACCCGCTTGAGCGGGATCGCCCAGAGCACACCCAGCCCCACGTAGATCGCCAGTTCCACAAGGAACGGCGGTTGCCCGTAGGTGTCATAGACAAAGCCCATGACCCCCATGACCACCAGCACATAGAGTGGAATCCCCACCAACAGGATCAGCAGGGACCAGCGTTTCTTGGCTTTGTGGCTCAGCGCCATGGGCACTCCTCAGTCGGCGAACGGGTCGCGCACGAGGATCGTGTCCTCGCGCTTGGGCGAGGTAGAGAGTAGGGCGACGGGCGCGCCGATCAACTCTTCGACCCGGCGCACGTATTTGATCGCCTCGGCGGGCAGATCGGCCCAGGACCGTGCCCCTTCGGTCGATTCCGACCAGCCCGGCATTTCCTCGTAGACCGGCACGCAACGCGCCTGACGGTCGGCGGCGGTGGGCAGATAGTCGAGCACTTCGCCGTCGAGTTCGTAGCCGGTGCAGATCTTGAGCGTCTCGAAGCCGTCGAGCACATCGAGCTTGGTCAGCGCGATGCCGGTCACGCCGGACGTCACGCAGGTCTGCCGCACCAGCGTGGCGTCGAACCAGCCGCAGCGCCGCTTGCGCCCGGTGGTGGTGCCGAATTCGTGGCCCCGCTCGCCCAGCCGCTGCCCGTCCTCGTCGAGCAGTTCGGTCGGGAACGGCCCTTCGCCGACGCGGGTGGTATAGGCCTTGACGATGCCCAGAACGAAATCGATCGCCCCCGGACCGATCCCGGTGCCGGTGGCCGCCTGCCCCGCGATCACGTTGGAGGAGGTCACGAAGGGATAGGTGCCGAAGTCGATGTCGAGAAGCGCGCCCTGCGCCCCTTCGAACAGGATCCGCTTGCCGGCCTTGCGCTTTTCGTCGAGCACTTTCCAGACCGGGGCCGCGTATTCCAGCACCTTCGGCGCGATCTCGCGGAGTTGTGCCAAGAGCCCGTCCCGGTCGATGGGCGTCAGCCCCAGCCCGTTGCGCAGCGCATTGTGGTGCACCAGCGCCCGGTCGACCCGCAATTCCAGCGTGGCGTCGTCGGCCAGATCGGCGACCCGGATGACCCGGCGGCCGACCTTGTCCTCATAGGCCGGGCCGATGCCCCGCCCGGTGGTGCCGATCTTGGCGACGGAGTTCTGGCTTTCCCGCGCCCGGTCGAGCTCGCCGTGGAACGGCAGGATCAGCGGCGTGTTCTCGGCGATCATCAGCGTTTCGGGGCTGATCGTCACGCCCTGGGCGCGGATCGTCTCGATCTCGTTCATCAGGTGCCACGGGTCGAGCACGACCCCGTTGCCGATCACCGACAGCTTGCCCCCGCGCACCACGCCCGAGGGCAGCGCGTGCAATTTGTAGGTGACCCCTTCGACGACCAGCGTGTGGCCCGCGTTGTGACCGCCCTGAAACCGGGCGATGACATCGGCCCGTTCGCTCAGCCAGTCAACGATCTTGCCTTTGCCTTCGTCGCCCCACTGAGCGCCCACGACCACCACGTTTGCCATATCTGTCCCCTCGGAGAGTTTTCGACGCCTCCTATATCGCTGCCACGCGGCGGGCGAAACCGCATATTGCATCCCCGCCACCGCTGGACAGCCCCGCCCCGGCCCGCCATGGTGCGCCGCAACAAAACAAGAGGATCAACCCGATGGGATTTCTGCTGCGCTGGGTCTTTGCCTTCGTGCTCTTGGCCGCGACCTACAACCCGACCGAGTTCAACTATGTCGATTGGGCCTTGGCGAATTTCGACGCGCAATTGCCGTTGGTGGTGCTGGGCGGGCTGATCCTCGCCGTGTCCTATATCGTGTATATGACGGCGACCCTGCGTTCGATCGGGATGTTCGGGATGTTGCTGGTGCTGGCCATCGTCGGCGCCATCGTCTGGGTTCTCGTCGACCGGGGCGTGATCAGCCTCGCCAATCCGTCGCTCAACACCTGGCTGGCGCTGTTCGCGCTGAGCCTCGTTCTGGCCGTGGGCATGTATTGGAGCATCCTGTTCCGTCGCCTATCGGGTCAGCTGGAAGTGGACGACAACGATCCCTGACGCTCACGGCCGGGTGCGATGGCCTAGTGCCGCCGCATCCGGCCTGTCGCGCTATTCCGTACCGACGCCGATCAGCGCGAGGAACGGATCGCTGGGCGCGCCGTTGATCGTCGCGGTGTGCGGCGAATCCAGTTCGCTGCCGCCGAGCAGCACGAAGACGGTGTCGCCGGAGGGTTCCGCCCCGATGGCCGCCGTCACGGTCACCGGCCCGGAGACGTTGAACACGTCCCCTGCGAGGTTGGTCCCGGTCATCGAGCCGTTCAAATCGAAGGTCGGCACCTCGTCGTCATCGGGGACGAGCTGCACGTCGCCCGACCCGGAAAACCCGCCCTGCACCGGCGAGACGAGGGTGACATCGCTGCCGTCGATCTGGCTGAGCGTCTGATCCTGCGATGCTTCGCTGGTCAACTGGAAATAGGACAGGTCGCCGATGGTCACGTCTGTCTGGGCGTCGTCGAAGGTGACCGTTGCGTTGAGACTGCCCGAGACCCCGGTCGTCTGCGGCGCGTCGAGCGGGCCCAGCACCTCGCCGAGGATCAGCACGCCGCCACCATAGTTGGCAAATCCCGACGGCACCTGATCCTGCGTCAGATCCTTGATGGTGTCGTCAGAGAGCACGGACAACACGGGGTTGAGGTCTTGCGCCACCGCAATCGCCCCCGGATCGCCGGCGAGGCCGGCTCCGGAGGTGCAGCCAGCGACCAAAGCGATCGAGCCGAAACCGAGGCTCAGGCCTAGAACACGCGACATAATTGAAATCCCCACTCGATGTATCATCCCACCGCGTGATTCTAGTGAGCGCCCGGTGCAAAGTCTAACGAGAACTGGGTTGCGTCGGCGCGATCCAGCTTCTAGATACTCCCAGTCGCAAACCAAAGGCCGCACCTGATGGAAAATGTCGTTCTGATCGTTCACCTGATCCTCGCGCTCTCGCTGATTGGCGTGGTGCTCTTGCAGCGGTCGGAAGGCGGCGGGCTTGGTATGGGCGGCGGTGGCGGCGGTGTCGTCTCGGGCCGCTCGGCGGCGACGGCGCTGGGCAAGGTGACGTGGATCCTCGCCATTGCCTTCATCTGCACCTCGATCGCGCTCACCATCATCGCAGCAGAACAATCGGCCGGCGCCTCCGTGGTCGACCGGATCACCGATGCCCCTGCCCCGGCAGCCCCGGCGCTGCCCGATCTGGGTGATGCCCTGTTGCCACCGACGGGCGGCGACGCGACGCCGCTGGTTCCACAGGCAGACTGAGCCAAGCCACAACAGATGGCCGTCCGGGCCATTTGATCAACATCATGTTGCGGCACCGGTTGCGCTGCGGGGGCGAATCCGGCTATTCTTAAATCCCGTGATACCGCGCATCCGACGCTGCGCGGCTCCACTCAAATTTGCTACTTCACGGGGGCTGGCCTGCCATGGCGCGATTCATTTTCATTACCGGCGGGGTTGTGTCCTCCTTGGGCAAGGGGCTGGCCTCGGCGGCCTTGGGATCGCTGTTGCAGGCGCGCGGATTTTCCGTGCGGTTGCGCAAGCTTGACCCCTACCTCAACGTCGATCCCGGCACGATGAGCCCCTTCGAGCACGGCGAGGTCTTCGTCACCGACGACGGCGCCGAGACCGACCTCGATCTGGGCCATTACGAGCGCTTTACCGGTGTCGCCGCCCGCAAGACCGATTCCGTCTCGTCGGGCCGCATCTATTCCAACGTGTTGGAAAAAGAGCGTCGCGGCGACTATCTGGGCAAGACCATTCAGGTGATCCCCCACGTCACGAACGAGATCAAGGATTTCATCGCCATCGGCGAGGACGAGGTGGATTTCATGCTCTGCGAGATCGGCGGCACCGTCGGCGACATCGAGGGCTTGCCGTTCTTTGAGGCGATCCGCCAGTTCGCCCATGACCGGCCGCGCGGCCAGTGCATCTTTATGCACCTGACGTTGCTGCCCTATCTGGCCGCGTCGGGCGAGTTGAAGACCAAGCCGACGCAGCACTCGGTCAAGGAACTGCGCTCCATCGGGATCGCGCCCGATATCCTCGTCTGCCGCTCCGAACATCCGATCCCGGAGAAGGAGCGCGAGAAGATCGGCCTGTTCTGCAACGTCCGCAAGGATGCCGTCATCGCCGCCTATGACCTGAAGTCGATCTACGAGGCGCCGTTGGCCTATCACAAGCAGGGGCTCGATCAGGCGGTTCTGGATGCCTTTGGCATTTCGCCCGCGCCAAAGCCGAATCTCGACCGCTGGGAAGACGTGATGGACCGCCTGACCAACGCCGAGGGCGAGGTGCGCGTGGCCATCGTGGGCAAATACACCCAGCTCGAGGATGCCTACAAATCCATCGCCGAGGCGCTGACCCATGGCGGCATGGCCAACCGGGTGCGTGTGCGCGTCGAATGGGTCGACGCCGAATTGTTCGACCGCGAAGACCCCGCCCCGCATCTGCAGGGCTATCACGCCATTCTGGTGCCCGGCGGCTTTGGCGAGCGCGGCACCGAGGGCAAGATCAAGGCCGCCCAATTCGCCCGCGAACGCGGCATTCCCTATCTGGGCATCTGTCTGGGCATGCAGATGGCGGTCATCGAGGCCGCCCGCAACGTCGCCGGGATCGCCAGCGCCGGATCCGAGGAATTCGACCACGAGGCCGGGAAAAAGCGTTTCGAGCCGGTGGTTTATCACCTCAAGGAATGGGTGCAGGGCAACTATACCGTCCAGCGTGCCGTGGGCGACGACAAGGGCGGCACCATGCGCCTCGGTGCCTATGACGCGACGCTGGTCGACGGCAGCCACGTGGCCGAGATCTATGGATCGACAGCCATCGAAGAGCGCCATCGTCACCGCTATGAGGTCGACACGAAATACCGCAAGGCGCTCGAGGCCAAGGGTCTGTGCTTTTCCGGCATGTCGCCGGACGGTCGCCTGCCCGAGATCGTCGAGTGGAAGGATCACCCGTGGTTTATCGGGGTCCAGTTCCATCCGGAGCTGAAGTCAAAGCCCTTCGCGCCGCATCCGCTGTTCGCCGATTTCGTGCGCGCCGCGGTCGAGACCTCGCGGCTGGTGTGATCGCCGCCGATCCGGCTGTGGCTGTCTGGATTTGGGCCGGTCCTGTCGGAACCGGTCTGATCGCCGCTGGCGCGCATCGCTCGCCCGGGCCTGCCTGAGCGCGCCGCGTGTCGAGGCCGTCCCGACCTGATCGTGCCGGCAAGTTCGCCGGCCACGTCGCGCCCCTCAGAATTCGAGGCTGAACCGCCGCGTGGCCACGATGCCTGCCGAGAATTGATCCGCGGAGCCTTGCAGCACGATGGGGCTGTTCGCCGCATCCCCCTGCAACCGCTCCCAGCTGATCTGCCCGTTCAGGCCCCACGGCCCGCCCAGATCGTAATTCGCCCCGAGCGCAACCCCGGCCGACAACAGTCCGCCCTGTGCCTCGTAGGTGTCAAAGCCGCTTGCCGCGGCTTCGGCCGGGCTGACCCCGAAATAGGTATCGGCATAGTCGTCCGAACCGAGGAAGAAACGCGGCCCGGCTGTCAGCGTCAGATCATCCGTCGGCCGGACGATCAGGTCCATCCCGACCTCGCCCACAGCCGACTCGTGGCCGCCGATCCCGAAGCGCAGATCTGCAAAGACCTGCCACGCGGGCTGCGCATAGCTGACCCCGCCGCCCAGCTCCAGCGCCGGGTCGATGCTGTCGAGCCCGGCAAGCTCCGGGTAGAGCTCGGCCGACCGTTCGCCGACGAACCGCAGCGAGCCGCCAAACCCGAAACCGGTGGCAATCGCATCCGGGTCTGCCGAGCCGAACTCGGTGCCGTTATACCGAAGGTAGAGGCCAGAGAGGCTCCCCGTCGGGCCGAAAACGACCTCGTCCGAGCCGAAATAGCCGGGCTGGACCAAGGCGCCGGCCCCCAGGGTAAAGGACAATTGATTGCGCCCCGGCGCGACCACGTCGCCCGCACCCGCACTCTCGATCAGCAGAGTCGGTTCGGCCTCCCCCTGAGCGCCCAGAGGCGTGGACAGGATGGCCGCAAGAGTGGCAATGCAGGCGGTGCCGGCAACGAATCGCATATATTTCTTCCCCAGATGAGGCGAGCCTCGACGATCAGGATTAATGGATCCTTACCGCCGCACAACATTCCGGGTGGGCACGCAACATTCTATCGTGGCGGTGATGCCAAATTGCCGATGCCTTGCGGTGTCCCTGCCCAGAGGATAGGCAGCAGTGAATCCAGGAGGGGCGCCCATGCTGTCATATCAGCACATGTATCATGCCGGGAATCTGGCCGACGTCCACAAACACAGCCTGCTGGCGTGGATGCTCTCCTACATGACGGCCAAGCCGAAACCGATGACCTATATCGAGACGCACGCCGGGCGCGGCCTCTACCGGCTCGACGCGGCCGAGGCGGTCAAGACAGGCGAGGCCGCCGCCGGGATCGCCCGCGTCTCCGACTGGTTCGCCGCCGATCATCCCTATGCGGAGGTCCTCGCCCAGACCCGCGCCATCGACGGCCCGACCGCCTATCCCGGATCGCCCATAATCGCCGCCCGGATGCTCCGCGACGGTGACCGCATCCATCTGGCCGAATTGCATCCCCAAGAGGTCGCCGCCCTGCGCGAGGCGGTGCCCGAGGCGCATATCCAGCAGCGCGACGGCGCCGAGATGGCCCTCGCCCTCTGCCCGCCCGATCCGCGCCGGGGCTTTTGCCTGATCGACCCCTCCTACGAGATCAAGGACGACTATACCGCCCTGCCCCGTCTGGTCGCCAAGCTGCATCGCAAATGGCCCGTCGGGGTGATCGCGCTGTGGTATCCGATCCTCGTCGGCACCCCGCATGTCCCGATGCGCCGCACGCTGGAGGCCGCCGTGCCGGACGCCGTCTGTCACGAGGTCCGCTTCCCTCCGGTCCGCGAGGGGCACCGGATGATCGGCTCGGGTCTGTTCGTGGTCAACCCGCCCTACGGCTTTCACGAGCAGGCGCAGGCGCTGACCCGTCAATTCGCCACGCTGACGAAGCAGAACGACACTCGAAATGATTGATTTCCACACGCTCGACGTCTTCACCACCGCGCCCTATGCGGGCAATCCGCTGGCCGTTGTGCTGGGCGCCGATCACCTGAGCACCGCGCAGATGCAGACCATCGCCCGCGAATTCAACCTATCCGAGACGATCTTCGTGCGCCGCCCGGCCGATCCGGCGCATAGCGCCGAAGTGCGGATCTTCTTTCCCACCGCCGAGATCCCCTTTGCCGGTCATCCCACCATCGGTTGCGCGATCCTTCTGGCTCAGATGGCGCAGGGCGACGGCGACTGGGTCCATGACATCAAGCTCGAGGAACAGGCCGGCCTCGTGCCGGTGCGCGTGGTCAAGACCGGCGACAGGACGAGCGCGGAATTCGTGGCCCCGGTCATCCCGCATGCGCATCCCGGACAGGTCAGCAACGGCGACTGCGCGGCGGCTCTGGGCCTGTCGGAGACCGAGATCGGCTTTAGCAACCATGCGCCAGGGGTCTGGGCCGGAGGCCCGGCCTTCCTCTACATCCCCGTGGCGGATGCCGACGCGCTGGCCCGCGCCCGCCCGATGGAGCCCGACTGGTCGGCGCTGATGGCGGCAGGCGGCGTCGATTCGGCCTATCTCTACACGCCCAGCGCCGACGGCGGCTATCAGGCCCGGATGTTCTCGCCCGGCGCCGGCATCCCGGAAGACCCCGCCACGGGATCGGCCAGCGCGATCCTCGCCGCCCAGCTTCTGGCCGCCGGTGAGCTCGGCCCCGGCACCACCGAGATCCCCTTGCGTCAGGGCGTCGAAATGGGCCGGCCCTCCGATATCGGGCTGACGGTCACGCGAAGCTCCGACGGCGCAATCGGAGAGGTCCGGATCAAGGGCGCCGCCGTCCGGATCAGCCACGGCCAGATCAGCCCCCCAAAGGCCTGAGACCTCCACATCTTCATCTTGGCCGGAAAACTCCGGGGGACGCGCGGCACGCGCGGGGGGCAGCGCCCCCTCGGCATCTTCATCCCGTGATGCCCTTTGGGGTTTTCCAGCCAGCGGCTTCGCCCTATATCGGCCGTCATGATAGCTGATTTCCTTTCGCGCCTTCTGGCGCCAGAACCCGCCCCCATGCCCGATCTCGACGCCCGTCTGGCGTTGACGGCCCTTTTGGTCCGGATCGCCAAATCCGACGGCGAATATTCGGTCGAAGAGATCGCCCGGATCGACCGGATCACCGCTGAGCGCTACGGCCTCTCGGTCGTCGATGCCGCCAAGCTGCGCGCCGATGCCGAAGCGATCGAGCACGAGGCGCCCGACACCGTCCGCTTCACCCGCGCGATCAAGGAGGCGGTGCCCTACGAGGACCGGCTCGGCGTGATCGAAGCCCTGTGGCAGGTGGTTCTGGCCGACGGCGTGCGCGACAGCGACGAGGATTCTCTGCTGCGGATGATCGCTCCGATGCTCGGTGTCACCGATCAGGAAAGCGCCCTCGCGCGGCAGCGGGTCGAAGCAGACAAATCGTGATCGCGACCCTGCCGATGTATGACCGCCCCGAGACGCGGGCGGCCTATGACGCCCTGTGGGCGGCGGTCCGTGACGGGCTTCGGCAGCGTGGCCTCGCCGCGCCGGACGCGCTCGACCACGAGGCGCATTTCATGGAAGCCTGGGGCCGCGACGATCTGGTCCTGAGCCAGATTTGCAACCTGCCCTACCGCGCCCGCTACCGGGATCGGGTCACGCTGATCGGCGCGGCCGATTACGGCGTCGACGCTGTTCCGCCGGGCTATTACCGCAGCGTCTGGGTGGTCCGTGCCGACGATCCCGCGACGCGGGTCGAGGACTGCGCCGGCTACCGCCTCGCCTTCAACGATCCGATGTCCCATTCGGGCTGGGGCTCCGCGGTGGCCGACGCCACGGAACGCGGCTTGACGCTGACCCCGCACCTGCAGACCGGGGCGCATCTGGCCAGCATCGCCGCCGTCGCCAGCGGCGCTGCCGATCTGGCGGCGATTGATGCGGTGACATGGGCAATGGCCCGCCGCTGGGACAAGCCGGCCCAAAGCCTGCGCCCCCTTGGCCAGACCATGGGCAGGCCCGGCCAGTCTTTTATCACCGCCAGAGGCCAAGACCCCGCTCCCTATTTCGCGGCGATCAGCGACGCCATCGCGGCGATGCCTGCCGAGCACAAGGACGCCACCGGCCTGCGCGGCATCGTGCGTCTGCCTGTCGCGGCCTATGACCTGCCGCTGCCTCCCGAACCGGCTACCATGACCGCAAACGCGCCCATGTCGGCGTCGGGTTAGCGCAATGTTAAGCCCGCCCGTTGCACTTTAACCAAATCTGGTCCCTAATCGGGCGACCCTATGAGTGAGAACCACGTGGCGACAGCGGCCCCCGTCATCGAGATCAGAGACCTGCACAAATCCTACGGATCGCTGGAGGTTCTGAAAGGCGTCGATATCAGCGCCCCGGCCGGGCATGTGGTGTCGCTCATCGGCTCGTCGGGGTCGGGAAAATCCACGCTGCTGCGCTGCGCCAACCTGTTGGAAGACAGCCAGCGGGGCGAGATCCTGTTCTGCGGAGAGCCCGTGACCTGGCATGGCACCGGCCTCAACCGCCGCCCGTCCGACCGGGCGCAGATCGTGCGCATCCGCACCAATCTGTCGATGGTGTTCCAGCAGTTCAATCTCTGGGCTCACATGACCATCCTGCAAAACGTGATGGAGGCGCCGCTGACCGTGCTCCGCCGCGATCCGGCCGAGGTCGAGGCCGCCGCCCGCGGCTATCTCGACAAGGTCGGGATCGGGGACAAATGCGATGCCTATCCGGCGATGTTGTCAGGCGGCCAGCAGCAGCGCGCCGCCATCGCCCGCGCCCTGTGCATGGAGCCTAAGGCGCTGTTGTTCGACGAACCCACCTCGGCGCTCGACCCCGAGTTGGAGCAGGAGGTCGTCCGCGTGATCAAGTCCCTCGCCCAGGAGGGCCGGACCATGATCATCGTCACCCACGACATGCGGCTGGCCGCCGATGTCAGCGATCACGTGGTGTTCCTGCACCAAGGCCGCATCGAGGAAGAGGGCGCGCCCGACGCCCTGTTCGGCAATCCCCAGACCGACCGCCTGCGCGGATTTCTCTCGGCGACGGTGCCCGGATGACGCCAGCGTCCTGGCTGGCCGCCCTGTGGATCGGCGTGGCGAGCGCCGGACTGACCGGTTCGGCCATGGCCGAGCGGCTTCTCATTGCGGCGGAAACCACCTTTGCCCCCTTTGTGATGCTCGACGACGCAGGAGAGCTGACCGGCTTCGACCGCGTCTTCGGAGACGAGATGTGCGCCCGCGCCGGGCTGACCTGCGACTGGGTGCTGACCGAATTCGATCAGTTGATCCCCGGCGTGGTCGCCGGCCGGTTCGATCTGGCGATGTCGGGCCTCGGCGACAGCCCGGAACGGCGGGCGCTGGTCGATTTCACCGCGATCTACCTGCCCTCGAGCGTACCGTCCGCCTATGTCGGACCGCTCGGCGCGCCGCCCCCCGATGCCGCCCTGATCGGGGTGCAGGCCGGCACCATCCACGAGGCCCACGTGGCCAGCCGCGCCCTGCGCTATCAAAGCTTTGACACTGCGCAGGCCGCCCTTGCCGCGATGGCGGCGGGCCGCGTTAATCTGGTGTTTGGATCGAGCAGCTACTTTGAACAGATACTGCCCCGCACTTATCCGATGTTCCAATTCTTGAGCTTTGACCCGGTTGCCGTCGACGGCACCGCCATCGCAATCGCCAAAGGACGTGACGATCTGCGCAATCAGCTTGACGCTACGATTGCGGCCATGTTGGCTGATGGCACCGTTGCGCAGATGGCTCGTTTTTGGTTCACTGCGCGGAATAACCTTTGACTGACATTCGACAGTCAACGCACGACACACTTTCATCCTCACGGGAGCGACCGATGAAAACTCTGACCCTCACCACCGCCGCCTTGGCATTGACCGCCGGCATGGCCTTTGCCGATGCCCATTCGACCGTCCGCCTCGGCACAGAGGGCGCTTACCCTCCGTTCAACTTCATCAACGACGCCGGCGAGATCGACGGCTTCGAGGCGGATGTCGGCAACGAGCTTTGCGCCCGCGCCGAACTGACCTGTGAGTGGGTCACCAACGAGTGGGACAGCATCATCCCCAACCTCGTGTCGGGCAACTACGACGCGATCATCGCGGGCATGAGCATCACGGCCGAGCGTGACGAAGTCATCGACTTCACGCAGGACTACTTCCCGCCGACCGCCTCGGTCTATGTCGCCCTGTCCGCAGATGCCGATCTGACGGGCGTCGTTGCGGCGCAGACCTCGACCATTCAGGCCGGCTATGTCGCCGAGAGCGGCGCGACCCTGCTCGAATACGCCACGCCCGAGGAAACCGTTGCCGCCGTGCGCAACGGCGAGGCCGACGCGGTGTTTGCCGATTATGATTTCCTTGCGGCCATCGTCGACGCCTCTGGCGGAGAATTGACCTATGCAGGCGAGCCTGTTCCGCTGGGCGGCGGCGTCGGCATGGGCATCCGCGAGAGCGATGCCGAGTTGCGCGACGCGATGGACGCGGCGATCACCTCGATGAAGGAAGACGGCACGCTAAACACGCTGCTCGTCAAGTGGTTTGGCGACGACGTCACCACCTACTAAGGCAGCATGTGAGGGCGGCGCCCGCGTCGCCCTCATGGCCCTCAGATGTTCGCGTATTGCGCTGATCCCTCCACCCTAGACGGCCTGACATGGCTGAGCTGCTACCTGACCACAGGCAAGCACATGGGGTTCTATTACGCCTTTGGCACGGTGCTGCTTTTGCTGGCGATCACCGCCCCGGTGTCTCTTGCCTTCGGCTTTGGCGGCGCGGCAATGGCCCGGTCGCGGATCCTGCCGGTTTCGTGGATCGGCAAGGCCTATATCTCGGTCGTGCGCGGCGTACCGGACATCGTCTTCTTCCTGTTCTTCGTGATCGCGATCGATCAGATTTTCGAGCTGATCCGCCACAAAATCAAATGCCCCGAATGGACCGAACCGATCCGACAGGGCAGCGATTTCATCGTCTGTCAGGCGGCCAAGCTGCCCTTGGGCAATTCGCCGCAATGGGTCCACGAGGTTTACGGCTTTTCCATCGCGGTGCTGACCTTTGCCATCGTGTTCGGAGCCTTTGCCGCCAACATCCTCTTTGGGGCGATGCGTGCCGTGCCCCGCGCCCAGCTTGAAACCGCCGAAGCCTATGGCATGAGCCACCGTCAGGTGTTTCGCCGGGTGCTTGTCCCGCAAATGTGGGTCTATGCCCTGCCCGGCCTGTCGAACCTGTGGATGGTGCTGATCAAGGCGACACCCTTGTTGTTCCTTCTCGGCGTCGAAGACATCGTCTACTGGGCCCGCGAATTGGGCGGCACCAAAACGCCACAGTTCACCGCCTATCCCCACGGCGACTGGCGGATGTGGTATTTCCTGTTCCTGCTGGTGTTCTACCTCTGCCTGACCAAAGTCTCCGAGGTGGTGCTGGAACGGCTGATGCTCCGACTGACCCACGGGCAGGCCACCACCGGCGGCGAATCCCAGAGGAGAGCCGCATGATGGAATGCCTCGACACCATCGGCGACTACGCCCTGCGGTCGCTCGGCTATGGCGAACGGCTGCTCCCGCGGACCGATTTCACCCTGTGCCAGCAGTTCACGCTGATCGGGTCGGGGATGATCTGGAATGTCTATTTCGGCGTTGTCGCCCTGCTCACCGGCTTTGCCTTGGCGACGGCGGTGGCGGTGGGCAAAGCCTCGCGGCATCTGTGGATCCGCAAGCCGGCGGAGTGGTTCGTCTTTATCTTCCGTGGCTCGCCGTTGTTCATCCAGTTCTTCTTTGGCTACTTCCTGTTTCTGAGCCTCAAGCAGGCCTATCCCGCGTGGGGGCCGTTCACCAGTGCATGGCTGGGGGCGGCGCTGGTGCTGTTTCTCAACACCTCCGCCTATTCGGCCGAGATCTTCTATGGCGCCCTGCGGTCGATCCCCAAGGGCGATGTGGAGGCGGCGGATGCCTACGGGCTGACCGGCCTGCCCCGGTTTCGCCGGGTGATCTGGCCCACCATGCTGCGGCTGGCATGGCCGTCCTACACCAACGAGGCGATCTTTCTGTTTCAGGCCACGACGCTGGTGTTCTTTTCCGGCTTTCCGGCCACCCAGCAGAAGGGCGACGCGCTCTATTACGCCAACTATTTCGCGGACAAGACATTCAATCCGTTCATCCCCTATCCGATCCTTGCAGGCTATTTCATCATCTTGACACTTTGCATTATCGGCGTATTCGGATGGATCAACGGCAGGCTCAACAGACACCTGCCGCAAGACAGGCGCGCGCGCCTGAAACTCCGTCCTCAGGTGATAAGATGAGTTGGCTCGACGAGCATCCCGATGTCCGCAACATTCGCTGCGGCACTTCCGATTTGAATGGTCAGGCGCGAGGCAAACGGGTGCCGATCCGCTTTGCCCGCAAGCTCGAAGAAGAAGGCACGCGCTTTCCCTTCTCGATCCTCAATCTCGATATCTGGGGCGAAGACGTCGAGGACAGCCCGCTGGTCTTTGAGGCCGGCGACCCGGACGGGGTCTTGCTGCCGACGGAACGCGGCTATGTCCAGATGCCGTGGCTCCGCACGCCCTCGGCGCTGCTGCCGCTGTGGATGTTTCACGAAGACGGGCGGCCCTTCGAGGGCGATCCCCGCCATGCGCTCGCCGCCGTGGTCGACCGCTACAAGGCGCGGGGCTTGACCCCCGTGGTCGCCACCGAGATGGAATTCTACCTTGTCGACGACAGCGGCGACGGCATCCGCCAGCCGCGCTCGCCACGCTCGGGCAAGCGCCGTCCGGGGGCAGAGATCCTCAGCTTGCGCGCACTGGACGCCTTCGACACGTTCTTTACCGAGCTCTATGACGCCTGCGATCTGATGGACATCCCCGCCGAGGCCGCGATCTCGGAGGTGGGCATGGGCCAGTTCGAGATCAATCTCGAACACGTCCCCGACGCGCTGAAGGCCGCCGACGATGCGTGGCTGTTCAAGATGCTGGTCCGCGGTCTGGCCCGAAACCACGGCATGGCGGCCAGCTTCATGGCCAAGCCCTACGAGGAATACGCGGGCAACGGGCTGCACACCCATTTCAGCGTGATCGACAAGGACGGCAACAACCTGTTCGCCAACGACACGTTCGAAGGCTCGCGCCTGCTGCACAACGCCATTGCGGGCTGCCTCAAGGCGATCCCGGATTGCGCCCTGATCTTTGCTCCGCACGGCAATTCCTATGACCGGCTGGTGCCCGAGAGCCACGCGCCCACGGGCATTTGCTGGGCCTATGACAATCGCACCGCCAGCGTGCGGGTGCCGGGCGGCAGCTTCAAGGCTCGCCGGGTCGAGCACCGGGTCGCGGGTGGCGACGTGAACCCCTATCTGTTCCTGACCGCCGTGCTGGGCGCGGCCCTGATCGGCATCGAGGAGGACATGTCCCCGCCGCCGCCGATCTCGGGCAACGCCTACGAGCAGGATCTGGCGCAGATCCCCGACACATGGGCCGCCGCGATCGACCGCTTCGAGGGCAGCGATATCGCCCGCCGGATCTTTCCCGAATTGCTGGTCGACAACCTTGTGATGACCAAGCGACAGGAGCTGCATTACTTTGCCGAATTGAGCGCAGAGGAGCAGTTGGAACTGTATCTCGATACGGTGTGACCTGCGCCCGGCGTGATCGTCCTGGGGCGTTGCCCCAGACCCCAGGATATTTTCGACCCAAAGAAGTGGCTGGCTTGCCCTGCCGCATCGCCCGGCGTAGCGTGGCGACAAACTCAGATCTTGGTGAACCATGCATATCGGTATCCTTCAGACTGGCACGTCGCCCGACGCGATGCGCCCTGTTCATGGCGACTATTCCGACCTTTTCGAGCGGCTTCTGGCGGGCCGTGGCCTGACCTTTTCGACCTTTGATGTCGAGCACATGCATTTCCCCGAAGGCCCCGAGGCCTGCGAGGGCTGGCTGATCACCGGATCGCGCCATGGTGCCTATGAGGATCATCCCTTCATCGCGCCGCTGGAGGATTTGATCCGCGCCATTTATGCGGCCAACGTGCCGCTGGTGGGCATATGCTTTGGCCATCAGATCATCGCAAAAGCGCTGGGCGGCAAGGTCGAGAAATATGCGGGCGGCTGGGCCGTCGGGCCGCAGCAGTATGATTTCGCGGGCCGCCCGGTGACCTTGAATGCCTGGCATCAGGATCAGGTCACCGTTCTGCCCGAGGGTGCCGAGGTTTGCGGCAGCAACGATTTCTGTGCCAATGCCGCGCTGCTCTATGGCGACCGGGCCTATACCGTGCAGGCCCACCCCGAACATACCCCGGAATTCTTCGTCGATCTGGCCAAGGCCCGGCGCGGCATCGTGCCCGACGCCGTGCTCGACCCGGCCCTCGCCCGGAGGGACACGCCCCTCGACGACATCTATCTGGCCGATCAGATCGCCAGATTCTTCACCGAAAGGACGCTGGCATGAGCTGGACCGACAAGATCCCACAAGCCGCCCGCGCCTATCTGGAGATCAACCGCCTCGACGAGGTGGAATGCGTGATTGCCGATCTGCCCGGCATCGCCCGCGGCAAGGCCGTGCCTGCGACCAAGTGGGAGAAGCAGCAGTTCTTTCACCTGCCCAACTCGATCTTCTTCCAGACCATCACCGGCGATTGGGGCGAGGCCGCCGGCCCGGACGGGTTTCTTGAGCCCGACATGATCCTCAAGCCGGACCTGAGCACCGCGACCGCCGCCCCCTGGGCCGCCGATGGCACCTTGCAGGTGATCCACGATGCCTTTGATCAAAAGGGCCGCCCGGTGGGTTGCGCCCCGCGCAACGTGCTCCGCCGTGTCTGCGATCTCTACAAGGCGCAGGGCTGGACCCCGGTCGTCGCCCCGGAGATGGAGTTCTACCTCGTCGGCCGCAACATCGACCCCGCCAAGGCGATCGAGCCGATGATGGGCCGGACCGGTCGTCTGGCCGCGGGCCGGCAGGCCTATTCGATGAGTGCCGTCGACGACTATGGCCCGGTGATCGACGACATCTACGAATACGCCGAGATACAGGGCATCGAGATCGACGGCATCACTCAGGAAGGCGGCGCGGGCCAGCTCGAGATCAACCTGCGCCACGGCGATCCGGTGAAGCTTGCCGACGAGGTGTTCTTCTTCAAGCGGCTGATCCGCGAGGCCGCGCTCAAGCACGATTGCTTTGCCACCTTCATGGCCAAGCCGATCGAGGGTGAGCCCGGCTCTGCGATGCACGTCCACCATTCGGTTGTCGAGGCCAAGGGGCGCAATCTCTTTACTGGACCGCAGGGCGGCGAGACGGACGCATTCTTCAACTTCATCGGCGGCCTGCAAGAGCATATGCCCAGCGTGATCGCGATGTTCGCTCCCTATGTGAACAGCTACCGGCGTTATGTCCGCGACCATGCCGCCCCGATCAACCTCGAATGGGGGCGTGACAACCGGACCACCGGCATCCGCATCCCGATTTCGGACCCATCAGCCCGACGGATCGAGAACCGGCTCGCCGGGATGGACTGCAACCCCTATCTCTGTATCGCCGCCAGCCTCGCCTGCGGCTATCTCGGCATGATGAACGAGATCCGCCCCGACAAACGCTGGACCGGCGACGCCTATGAAAGCGACGACGAGATCCCGCAGGGCCTCTATGCCGCGCTAGATCTGTTCGACGAGGCCGAAGAGATGCACAGCGTCTTGGGCGAGGAATTCGCCCGCGTCTATTCGATCGTCAAACGGGCGGAATACAACGAATTCCTGCAGGTGATCAGCCCGTGGGAGCGGGAGCACCTGCTGTTGAACGTCTGAGCGCCGGGCGGTGTCTTGGTGGCGCACCTTCCTTTGGCCTGCGATTTGCGCAGGCGGGATGTGCGTGGCCCAAACTGCCATGGCCGACACTGCCTTTGTCGTCCCGGCCCACATCGTTGACGACAGAGCGCCGCTGGCCTTCGTCTCCGACGCGCCCAACCCGGCCCTGCACGGCCACAGCGGGGCGGGCAATCCCGACATCAGGCGGGACTATCAGCGTACCGAAGCGCGGCTGCCGACGATACGGTCCTGCCTGACGGAGGACGGCCATCCAGTGGACGGCTTGGATCTGGCACGCCTTGATTGGCGCAGGCTCGATACCGACGCGGCCTTGGAGGTTTGTTTCTTCCGGGTTCTGAGCCTGATCGGTCCAGATCAGTTCGCGGCCTATTTCGCGGCGCTTTCGTTCGACCTGAGCGGCGGCGTCGAGGTTGAGCAGATGCTGTCTTATGACCCGCCGATCCGTCGCATCGTCACGGCCTATAGCGCGGGCTATACGCGCGAACGCTGGGCTGGCCGAAACGCGCCGGTGCAATGGATCTTCCGGCGGGCGCCCCTTGCGCGCAGCGCCAGTTTGCAAGTCAATGTTGCCGGGGATGAGATTGTGTTGGTCGATTTCACGCTCAACACCCTCTGACCCGGTCATGCCAAGGACGCCACCGAAATGAACCCACTCTATCGCAATGACCGCCCCGGCCAGTATCCACCGTCTTGGTATGCCGCATCGGTCAGCCCGCCGGCGCCCCGGCCAGAGCTGAAGGGTGAGACCCGTGCCGATGTGGCCATCGTGGGGGCAGGCTATACCGGACTGTGGGCCGCTCTGACGCTGGCGCGCAAAGGGATGCGCGTGGTGGTGCTGGAGGCGCACCGCGCCGGGTTCGGGGCCTCGGGTCGCAACGGCGGGCAAGTGCATTCGGGGTTCAACAAGGGTCAGGCGTGGCTGGAGGGCAAGCTGGGCAAGGGCGAGGCGCGGGCGCTCTGGGATCTGTCCGAGGCGGCCAAGGATCAACTCCGCGACTTCTGCGCGGCCCACCCCCAGACGGGCTACAAGCCCGGCGTCGCCCACGGGGAATACAGCGAGGCCGATACCCGCACCGGCGCCCGCGAGGCCGAGCATCTGGCAAAAGCCTATGGCTACGATCAGGTCGAAAGCTTCGACGGGCCGGGCTTTGCCGATCTGGTGAAGAGCCCGCTCTACAAGGGCGGCACGCTGGATCGCGGCGGCGGTCACCTGCACCCGCTGCACTACGCGCTGGCATTGGCCGCCGAGGCCGAGGCGGCGGGGGCGGTCATCCACGAGGGCAGCGAAGTGACCGGCCTGACCCACGGCACGCCCGCGACGGTGCAGACGCCCAAGGGCCGGGTGATTGCGGATCATGTGATCCTCGCGGGCAATGGCTATCTGCCGCATATCGAGCGCAAGGTCGCCTCGACGGTCATGCCGATCAACAGCTTCATCGCGGCGACCGAGCCGCTGCCGGAGCGCTGGCAAGAGGTGCTGGCCGAGGATATCTCGGTGGCCGACAGCAAGTTCGTGGTGAACTACTACCGGTTCTCCGAAGACCGCAGGTTCCTGTTCGGCGGGAGGGAGAGCTATTCCATCGGCTTTCCGTCCGACATCAAAGGGGCGCTGATCCGGCGGATGACGGACTTGTTCCCACAGCTTTCCGACGTCAAGGTCGACTATGTCTGGGGCGGCACCCTGGGGATCACGGTCACCCGCCTGCCCGCCCTGCAACGGATCGCGCCAAACGTCCTGTCGGGGGCCGGGTTCTCCGGACAGGGTGTGGCGCTCTCCGGCATGGCGGGCCGGATCATGGCCGAGGCCGTCGCAGGCCAGGCGGGACAGTTTGACGTGATGGCCAAACTGCCGGTGCCCGCGTTTCCCGGCGGCGCTGCCTTCCGCGCACCGATGCTCACATTGGCAATGACTTGGTTCAGCCTGCGGGACCGTCTGGGTATCTGACCAAGCCACCGGGCTGGCGGAGATCTCGGACGCCTCCGGCGGGGCCGTATTTGCGGCCAAAAGAAGCTTAGGGGTGCGCCCCGCTCCCCTTGTCCTTCTTACAGAGCGGCCTTGTGGGCCGGGGGCGGGGCGGCTTCTTCTGGCAGGGCCATCGGCTCGGCAGCCTGTTCCCTGCCCCGACCTTCGCATCGATTGGTTAATGGAAGATTGCGGACTTCTTTTGGCTCCAAATACGGCCGCCGGAGGCATCCAACCGCTGAGCCCGGCACATCGTCGTAGAATTGTTACGACAGACATGTTAGGAAATGCCAAAATGCACTTTCGGGAAAGCTGAAAACATGAGCCTCGACGTAATGCCGCCGCCCAATGCCTATGATGCCGAACCGATCCCGCAGGCCGCGATGGCCGAGGTGACGCGGATCCTCAACTCTGGCGACTTGTTTCGCTACACCTCCGAGAACTCGCCGGTGTCCCTTTTGGAGGCGGAATTCGCCGCCAAGCTGGGGGCGAAATATGCGCTGGCGGTGTCGTCCTGTTCGGCCGCGTTGTTCCTGTCGCTCAAGGCCTTGGGCCTGCCCCGCGATGCCCGCGTTCTGATCCCGGCGTTTACCTTTGCCGCGGTGCCGTCGTCGATCGTCCATGCAGACTGCGTTCCGGTGCTCTGCGAATGCGCCGATGATTACCGCATCGACATGGCCGATTTCGCCGCGAAATTGCCGACCGTCGAGGCGGTGATCATTAGCCATATGCGCGGCCATACCTCGGATATGGATGCGATCATGGCCCTGTGCGACGCCGCCGGCGTCCCGGTCATCGAGGATGCCGCCCACAGCCTCGGCACCACCTGGGCGGGCCGCAACATCGGCACCATCGGTCGGATCGGCTGTTTTAGCTTTCAATCCTACAAGCTGCTCAATGCCGGTGAGGGCGGCATCATGATCACCGATGATCCCGATCTGATCGCCCGGGCGGTCATCATGTCCGGTGCCTACGAGCACAACTGGAAAAAGCATGCCGTGCTCCACGACGCCTTTGCCAAGTGGCAGAACCAGCTGCCGCTCTACAACATGCGCCTTAACACCTTGTCCGCGGCCCTGATCCGCCCGCAGCTCGACGAGCTCGACCGCCGCGTCCGCGATGGCCGCCGCAACCATGATCACGTGGCCGCCCTGCTGAACGCCTCGCCCTGGATCACCGTCCCTGCCCCGCTGCCCCCGGAGGAGCGCGCCCCGGATTCGATCCAGTTCAATCTGGATGGCCTGAGCGCCGCCCAGACCGAGGCCTTTGTCGCCGCCGCCGCGCGGAATGGCGTGAAGGTGCAGGTCTTTGGGCTGACCACCGACAACGCCCGCGCCTTTTGGAACTGGCAGTTTCTGGGCGAGACCCCCGATCTGCCGCAGACCCGCGCGATGTTGATCAAGGCCTGCGATGTGCGCCTGCCCGCTCGCCTGACCATTGCGGAATGCGACCTGATCGCCGGCGTGCTGACAGAGGCGGTCCGTGGGGTGATGGCCTAGCCCGCGCCTCAGGCCAGCCGCAACTCGTCCTTGAGCCACGGCAATGCCGCGACCGCCGGTCCCACGATCATCTCGGACAGGAGCGGCCGCAACTGCCCGGCGATCTGCCCGGGCATCGCCCCCAGCAGGTCGCGACGGGCGGTGAGCGAGATCGTCCGCTCCAACGGCGCGAAAGGCAGCGGCAGCACGTCGACCGAGTGCCGGAACCGTTGCGCCCGCAGCCAGCCGAGCGGGGTGAGGATCGTCCATCCCGCCCCTTCGGCCACCATCGCCATGATGGCGTGATAGCTGTCCATCTCGAACCGGTGCGCCAGCGTCAGGTTCTGCCGCGCCAGATGCGCCGCGATCGCCCGCCCCATGTGGTGCCGCGTGGTATACTGGATCAGCGGCATCCGCCGCAGCTGGCGCAGCGCGTCCCCGGTCACGGCCCCCTTGGGCGCTGCGGCGATGAACGGCTCGACCATCAGCGGATGCACTTCCATCCCCTCGAGCGCGCTGCCGGTATCGGCGGCCACGATCACATCCAGCGCCCGCGCGTCGAGCAGATCGTAGAGCCGGTGGCTCGCCCCGGTTTCCAAGAGGAACTGGCAGTTCTTCAGCGTCTCGGCCATGCCCGACAACAGCCGTGGCGTGACGTCCGCATCGAAATCCTCGATCATCCCCAGCCGAAACCGGGTCAGCCGCGACAGGTCGGCCATCGCAAGCTCTGCCCGGGCCATGTCCGCTTCGTTCAGGATGGTGTTGGCCCGGCGCAGGAACATCTCGCCCGCCGGGGTCAGCCGCACCGGCCGCTCCCCCCGGTTCAGCAGGGTGGTGCCGATTGCCCCTTCGAGATTGGTCAGCTGCTGGCTCACCGTAGCCGCCGAGGCCCCCAGCCGCCGCGCGGCGGCGGAGATCGACGCCTCTTCCGCCGTGGCCACAAAGACCTCGACCCCCCAGAGGGTGATGCGTCCGGTGGATGTGGTCATGGTTGTCCTGTCTCTGTTCGGGATCAGGCTATGCGCAATGGTAGAGGGCTGCAATAACGGGTTGGTCCGCTCATCCGCGCCCGTGGGGCTGTTTGGCAATCTGCCCGAAATCGGCGCTGGTGGGGAGGCCGGACGCCTCCGGCGGGGCCGTATTTGGGGCCAAAAGAAGCCGAAGTCTGCGCGGATCCGCAGCCGATCGCGGGGCCGCGATCGGCGGTGTTTCGGGGCTTTGCAGCGTGGCGCCCGCCGGCCCGAAACAAACCCCACGGGACACATTGAAAGCCCCTCATCATGCGCCTAGAGTCGCTGCGAACATGCATATGAGGTGCGCCATGCCGGACGATAAACTGAACTCCTGGGAGGCCCGCGCGGACGCCCATTCCTTCTATGGCTTCACCGATATGCCCACGGTCCACGACCGTGGCACCGTAGTGCTGACCCATGGCAAGGGCCCTTATGTCTATGACACCCAAGGGCGCGAATATCTCGACAGCAACTCGGGCCTGTGGAACATGGTCGCGGGCTTTGACCACGCCGGCCTGATCAAGGCGGCGCAGGATCAATATGCGAGATTTCCGGGCTATCATGCGTTCTTTGGCCGGATGTCCGACCAGACGGTGATGCTGTCGGAAAAGCTGTCCGAGGTTTCGCCGTTCGAGCGCGCCAAGGTGTTTTACACCAACTCCGGCTCGGAGGCGAACGACACCATGGTCAAGATGCTGTGGTTCCTGCATGCCAGCGAGGGCAACCCGCAGCGCCGCAAGATCCTCACGCGCGTCAACGCCTATCACGGGGTCACGGCCGTCAGCGCGTCGATGACGGGCAAGCCCTATAACTCCGTTTTCGGCCTGCCCCTGCCTGGCTTTATCCACCTGACCTGCCCGCATTACTGGCGCAATGGCAAGGACGGCGAGACCGAGGCTCAGTTCACCGCACGGATGGCCGCCGAGCTGGAAGAGACCATCGCCAAGGAAGGCGCCGACACCATCGCCGGGTTCTTTGCCGAACCGGTGCAGGGGGCCGGCGGGGTGATCCCGCCCTCGGACGGCTATTTCCAAGCGATCCTACCGATCCTGCGCAAGCACGACATCCCCGTCATCGCCGACGAGGTGATCACGGGCTTTGGCCGCACCGGCAACACATGGGGCTGTGAGACCTATGATTTCATGCCCGACGCGATCATCTCGTCCAAGAACCTGACCGCAGGCTTCTTTCCCATGGGGGCGGTGATCCTCGGGCCGGAACTGTCGGATCGGCTGGACGCGGCTGTCGAGGAGATCGAGGAATTCCCGCATGGCTTTACCGCCTCGGGCCATCCGGTCGGCTGCGCCGTCGCGCTCAAGGCGATCGACGTGGTGATGAACGAGGGGCTGGCCGAAAACGTCCGCACCCTGACCCCGCTGTTCGAGGCCGGCATGGCCCGGCTTGCCGAGAACAAGAACATCGGGGAATGGCGCGGCAAGGGTCTGATGGGCGCCTTGGAGGCCGTGGCCGACAAGGACAGCAAGACGCCCTTCGACGGATCGCTCTCGGTCTCGGAGCGGATCGCAAACGCTTGCACCGATCAGGGGCTGATCTGCCGCCCGCTGGGGCAGGCCATCGTGCTCTGCCCGCCGTTCATCATGACGCCGGCGCAGATGGACGAGATGTTCGGCAAGCTCGAAAAGGCGCTGGACAAGGTGTTTGCCGAGGTGGCTTAGTCCGCCTCGACCACAAACGGTGAGCGACGCACCCGAGGCAGGCCGAACCGGCGAGGGCCGTGGCCTGCCCTCCTTCTGGCTCGCAAGCGCCGGGAAAGGGACCGGAGGCAAGAAGTAGGCACGATATGCGCCCCGCCCCGTGGCTTCGGGGCGGATGTGCGGTGCCGGGGCCTGATCCGGCCGACCACTATTTGCGGATCACTTGGTCATCTTGTTGAGCTTGGACTGCAGCTCGGCCAACTGCTTCTTGATGTCGTCGAGGTTGTCGTCGGCGGAGTCTTTCGCCGCACCCATCAGCGGCGCCATGCCGCCTGTCATCGCCTTGAAGAACGCCTCCTGCTGCGTGCGCATCGCGTCGAAGCCGGGCATCGAGGCCAGCGGATTGCTCTTGGTCATCGTCTCCATCGCCTTGCTCTGCCCATCGCGGAGCATGTCGAAGGAGGCCGCCAGAAACTGCGGCACGACGGATGCGGCCTGGCTGGTATAGCTGCGGACCAGATCGGTCAGCACATCCACCGGCAGGACGCTTTCGCCACGGCTTTCGTGCTCGGCGATGATCTGGAGCAAATACTGTCGGGTCAGGTCGTCGCCGGACTTCAGATCAACGATCTGCACCTCGCGGCCATCGCGGATGAAGGCGGCGATGTCTTCGAGGGTCACGTAGTCGCTGGTCTCTGTGTTGTAGAGGCGGCGGCTGGCATAACGCTTGATCAAAAGCGGCTTTGAAGTATCGGCCAACGGTCTGCCCTCCTGAATGTGTTGCAGTGCAGAGAAGCCTACGATGCCCGCGCAGAAAAATAAAGCGTCTGTGGAACGACAAAAGACGGACCGCTTTCGCGATCCGTCTTCTGCTGCTTGCTCACGGTTGGGGAGGGAGGACCCCGCCCGAGATCGGCATGATTACTTCGCGGTTGCCTTCTTGGCAGCGGCGGTGACGTCGTCAGCGGCTTTCTTGGCGGCTGCGGTCATGTCTTCGGTTGCGTCCTTGCCAGCGGCCATCAGCAGTTCCATCGACTCGGTCTGCACTTTTTTCGCGATTTCAGCGAAAGCGGCCATGTTCTCGGCAGCGGACTCTGCAGTTGCCTGCATGAAGTCGGACATGGACTTGGCGTAGTCGGCAGGCTCGGCCTTGGCGGTCGAGATTGCGGACATCTTGGCCAGCGTGTCCTGAGCCCACTTTGCGGACAGGTCGGTCGACTTCTTGGCAGCGTCGAGAGCGACGGCGGACATTTTCTCGTTCAGAGCGGTCTGGCTCTGGAACATGCCTTCCATTGCTTTGGTGTCAACGGGGAAGGAAGCCATCATGTCTTTGAAAACGGCGGTGTAATCTTGTGTCTTAGCCATGGGGATCACCTTTCGTGGTGTTGTGCGGGAGCAACCCCGCATGAGTTATTCGATGACTGGTATATGCATGCTGCACCGCAGCATTTCAAGTTTTTTCTGCGCTGCAGCATGCATAATTTTTAGCCACCCACGAAATCAATGGCTTACGTAGAGTTAACGCGCCGGGACGGCCGTCACATAGGTTCCGGGCGCGGGGGAAATCGGCGGATATTCCGAATCTCCGGGCTCTCTGGCGGGAATCATGTCGCCCGATCGCTTGCTCAGCCAGGCCTCCCAGCGCGGCCACCAGGAGCCTTCGTGCTTTTCGCCGGTGGCCTGCCATTCGTCGGCGGTCAGGCCGAGATCGTCGTTTGTCCAATGGCCGTATTTCTTCTTGCTCGGCGGGTTGACGATGCCCGCGATGTGGCCGCTCTCCGACAGGATGAAGGTCTTGTCCTTCGATCCCATCTGCTGGACGCCCGCATAGCTCGATTTCCAACCGGCGATGTGGTCGGTCTCGCAGGCGATGGCGCAGATCGGCACGGTTACGTCCGACAGCCGCACCACCTCGCCCGCGACGGAAAATCCGGTGGTGGCGAATTCGTCGCGCTGACACAGGCCGCGCAGATATTCGACGCTCATCTTGGCGGGAAGGTTGGTGCCGTCGCCGTTCCAGTAGAGAAGGTCGAAGGCGGGCGGGGTCTGGCCCAGCATATAGCTCTTGATCGCGGGCTGATAGATCAGGTCGTTCGAGCGCAGGAACGAGAAGGTCCGCGCCATGAAGAACTTGTCGAGAATGCCGTCCTCGCCCACCTGCTCCTCGATCCCGTCGATGAAATCGTCGTTGAGGAACACGCCGACCTCGCCCCGATCCGAGAAATCGGTGAGCGTGGTGAACAGCGTCGCCGAATTGATCGAGCTGTCCTTGCGCTTTTTCAGGACCGCCAGCGTCAGCGACAGGGTGGTGCCGGCGATGCAATAGCCGATCGCGTTCACCTTCTTGACCTTGCAGATCGACTTCGCCACGCGAATGCCGGTCAGATAGCCGTCTTCGATATAGTCGGTCATCGAGGTCTCGCGGTAGCCCGGATCGGGATTGACCCAGGACACCACGAACAGGGTATAGCCCTGATCGACGATCCATTTGATCAGGCTGTTCTGCTCCTTGAGGTCGAGGATGTAGAACTTGTTGATCCACGGCGGAAACAGGATCAGCGGCGTCTTGTGGACCGTCTCGGTGCTGGGGGCATACTGGATCAGCTCCATCAGGTGATTGCGAAACACCACCTCGCCCGGCGTGGTGGCGAGGTTTTCGCCCACGACGAAGGCCGATTTGTCGGCGAGGCTGACCACCAGATCGCCGTCGTTCGCCTCCAGATCGCTGATCAGGTTCTCCAGCCCTTTCACAAGGCTTTCGCCCTCGGTGGCGACCGCCCGTTCCAGCGCCTCGGGATTGGTGGCCAGAAAATTCGTGGGCGACATCAGATCGACGATCTGCTGGGAGAAATAGGTCAGCCGGTTCTTTTCCTCGGGCTCCAGCCCCTCCAGATCGGCCACGGCGGTTCGCACCGCTTCGGCGTTCATCATGTATTGCTGCTTGATGAAGTTGAAATAGGGATGGGTTTCCCACATCGGGTTGGCAAAGCGGCGGTCCGTGGGGGTCGGATCCGGCGGGGCGGTCAGTTTGCCCTTGGACAGCGCGGTCTGGGCCTCGATGTAATGTTTGACGGTTTTGCCCCAATAGCCGATCTGATGCTCCATCAGCTTGGCCGGATTGTTGACCATTTCGGCCATATAGGCGGTCGCGGCCTTCAAATAGAGCTCGTGGCTGGGCCCCTGTAGCGCGGGAGGCACATGCCGTCGGCCTGCCAATGCCCCCAGCAAACGCTGGGTAAGCTCTTCAATTCGTGTTAAATTTTGCTCAAGTTTAACCAGATGTTTACCATCGGCCGCATCTGTGGCTGCAGAATTGTCAGAATCATTGGTTGTCATATTAACTTCCTAAGCCTACTTTGCACTTGCAGCATTCGACCGGCCACGCGGCCCGCGTCCCATGCACTACCCCGTGATGCCGCGCCGACGCCGGAGTACTATCATGAAGTATATGTTGACCTACGACCTGATGGAAACAATTCGTAACACCAATCAGTGGATGGGTGCGACGGCGCGCGCCTTTGCGGCCTATCCGGCGATGTCGATGACGACCAATCCGATGGTCGAATGGATCGGCGCCTGGGGCGAAGTGGCGGAGCGCAGCTTTGCGCGGATGGTGGCCAAACCCGACTGGGGCATTCCCAACGTCACCACCGAGGACGGCAAGGATCACAGTGTCCGCATCATGAAGCTGGTCGAAAAGCCCTTCGGTGATCTCATTCACTTCAAGGTGCCGGGCCGGACGCCGCGCAAACGCCGTGTGCTACTGGTCGCGCCGATGTCCGGGCACTATGCGACGCTGCTGCGCAAGACCGTCATTTCCCTGCTGCCCGATTGCGAAGTCTTTATCACCGACTGGCACAACGCACGGGACATCCCTGTCAGCGCGGGCAAGTTCGACGTCGAGGATTACACCCTCTACCTGATGGACTTCATGAAGCATCTGGGCAGCGACCTGCACGTCATCGCGGTCTGTCAGCCGGTGCCGCTGGCGCTTGCCGCCACCGCCTATCTGGCAGAGCTCGACCCGGCGGCGCAGCCGCGCACCCTGACCCTGATCGGCGGCCCCGTCGATCCGGAAGCGAATCACACCGACGTCACCGACTTCGGCCGCTCCGTCACCATGGGCCAGCTCGAAGAGACGATGATCCAGCAGGTCGGCTTCAAGCATCCGGGCGTGGGCCGCATGGTCTATCCCGGCCTGTTGCAGCTCGCCTCCTTCATCTCGATGAACGCCGATACGCATATGACCGCGTTCCAGAACCAGATCCTCAAGGTCGCCAAGGGCGAAGCCGCCGACCATGACAAGCACAACATGTTCTACGACGAATATCTCGCCGTGATGGACATGACCGCCGAATTCTACCTCTCGACGGTCGAGCGCATCTTCAAGGGCCGCGATATTGCCCGCAACGATTTCGTGGTCGATGGCCACAAGGTCGATATCGGCAAGATCACCACCGTGGCGGTCAAGATCGTCGAAGGCGAAGACGACGACATCTCCGCCCCCGGCCAGTGTCTGGCAGCGCTCGATCTGCTGACCGGTCTGCCGGCCTCGAAAAAGGCGCAGCATCTGGAGCGCGGCGCGGGCCACTACGGTATTTTCGCGGGCAGCAGCTGGCGCAACAATATCCGGCCCCTCGTGCTCAAGTTCATCGACGAGAATTCGCCCGCGGCGCCTGCAAAGCTCAAGCGCAAGCCCGCCAATCAAAACACGGCCGCCTAAGCCGCGATGGGCGACATCGCCTTTCGCTGCACCTGCGGGACGGTCACCGGCCATCTGATCGGGGCCGAGTCGGGCGCGTCGGGTTCGCGCTTGGCCTGCTACTGCAATTCATGCCGCTCGGCGGAGCTGGCCCTCGGCCAGCCCGACCCCAAGCCGGAGCCGATGCCCCTGTTCCAGACCACGCCCGACAGGGTCGTCTTTGACACAGGGGCCGATCGTCTGGCGGTGATGCGGCTTGGCCCCAAGAGCAACACCTATCGCTGGTATGCGACCTGCTGCGACGCGCCGCTTGCGATCACCGGCCCGTCGCCGAAGTTCCCCTTTGTCAGCTTCAACCTGCGCCGCGTGGCGGATCCGGATGCCTTGGGCAAGGTGAGCTCGAAGGTCTTTGTCCCGCAGCCCGGCGGCGGCACCAAGCACACCAACGTCGCCCGGTTCGTCTATGGCATCGCCAGCCGCAGCATCGCGGCCCGGCTGTCGGGGCGGTGGAAACAGACGCCGTTCTTCGATGTCGCCACCGGCACGCCCAACGGCCCGGTGCGCGTCCTCTCCTCGGACGAACGCGCCGCCCTGCCGCTCAAGGGCTAGCGCAGCACCAAGGGCTGGCGCAGCCATGCCCGCAGGATCGCGTTCAGCTCTTCGGGCGTTTCCAGCGAGGGCAGATGCCCGGCCTCCTCGATCACGCGCAATTCGGCATAGGGGATCAACTCGGCCATGAATTCATGGCGTTTGACCGGCGTGATCGTATCGTAGGCCCCGGTCAGAACCAGCGCGGGCTGGCGGATCTGGCGCAGGGTCGCCTGCTGGTCGCGGCGCCGTTGCAGCGCGCGGGTCTGGCGGACAAAGACGTCGGCGCCCATGTGATCGGCCATATCCTCGACCAGCGCCATGATCGCCTTGCGGTCCGACATCGGGGCGAGCGCCGAGGGCGGCAATTCCTCGTGCATCACCTGGCTCAGCCGGCCAGAGCGGGCGGCGACGATGCGTGGCTCTCGCGTCGCCGCATAGGCCGGGCTTTCGGGCAGCGGCGTGGTGTTCATCAGCGCAATCCGCGACACCCGGCCCGGCGCCCGGCGCAGGATTTCCAGCGCGACGATCCCGCCAAAGCTGTGCCCCGCCAGCGCGAATTTCGACGGCAGGAGCGTCAGAAGGCTGGAAGCGAGTTCCTCCACCCGCTCTGCCCCGCTAACCGGTGCGACGGTCACGGCGTGATCGCGGGCAAGGTCCGTGATCTGTGGCAAAAACACCCGCGCATCGCACATCATGCCGGGCAGCAGCACCAATGGCTCCGTCATCCGACTGCCCCGTTCGTGCGCGTCATTTCGTCAAACCCTGCCCAATAATATGGGGGGAATTGACCGGAAGCGGGCCGCGCCGTCAACCGCCAAAGGCAGGTAAACGGAGCCCTCCGAGGGGTGGAAAATCCACATATCGGGCTTGGCGGGCGGGTTTCTGCTCGTCCGGCTCCGCGCCGCGGGCCAGCAGGGTGCCGCGCGGGGCGACATAGCTCGCGATCTTGCGCCAAGGGCTTGGCCGCCACGACAGGTTGAATGCGCAAAGTTTCGAAAAGAACCACATCTCCGAATAGGGCAGATGGTCATGGACCCACCATGCCAGATCGCGCCAATCCCGCCCTCGGGCGTATTGGTCGGCAAACCAAGGCACCACGATCGACGCCCCTGCAATCGCCGCCTCGCCCCCGGCCCGATCCCAGATATGGCACTCCTCGGGATGCGCGTTGCGGGCGCAATTGAGCTTGTTCTCGTTGCCGAACTGGTTGAGCGCGGGCGAGCGATAGCCCGACCGGACGGCGATCCGCCCAAAGGTCTCCTCCAACGGGTCGAGCAGGGTCGTGCAGAACGCCCGTCCATTCTCGATCGCCAGATCGGGGTCGGTCGGGATGTTGGGAATGCCGTAAAGGCTGCCGATCTCGGAATGCAGGAAATCCCGCATGAAAAAGTGCTTTGACAGGCGCACCCGGCCCAGATCCTCCAACCCCCGCATGGAGGCGGGGGGGCGCCTCACAGGATGCTCCGCGCCCAGTCGATCGCGGCGTTGGCCACCCGGTCGGTCTGACCGGGGCACATGATGTCGCCCGCGATGACGTGGCCGTTGCTGTCGTCGCCCCGGCCCATGACCACATCGAGATGGGTCACCGGCCCGCCCCATACGGCAGCGACCTTCTGGGTGGCTGTAGGGCTGACGACCCTGTCGGTCCGGCAGGTGGCAAAGAAGGCGGGCACCTTGATCCGGCCGAGGTCGAGCGCATAGACCTTGCGCATCGCGTCGGCCATCGGCCAGAGCGCGGCGGTGGGATAACTGTTCGTCCAATGCGCCGCATGGGCATCGCTGATCGGAGGAAAGCTGCGGGTCTGGCCGACCAGGTAGCTCCCCCAGGCCCGGACGCCCGGCGCCATCAGCATGGCCTGCACGACCTTGGAGCTCATCTTGAAATTCGGCGACACGAACACAGCGCCCGCCACGTCGGCCCCCTGCCCCATCGCGATGGTCAGCAGGGTGCAGCCGGTCGAGCAGCCGATCACGATGATCCGTTTGCCGAGCTTTGCCCCGATGGCCAGCGCCTCGGAGACGTCGGCCTCCCAATCGGCGCAGGTCGCCCGCGCCATGGCCTCTCCGTCGATGCCATGCCCAGTCAGCCGGGCGGCGAACAGCGGCGCACCAAGGGCGGCGGCGAGCCGCTCGGGCACCGGCGCGATCTCCTTGGGGCTGGCCGAAAAGCCGTGGACATAGACCACCGCCACATCCGCCTGAACCCGCGCGTCCGTGGGCCAGACGATATGCTTGGCGCATTGCGGGCGCAGCCCCGGCACCGCGGCCTCGGTCGTCGCGATCCAGTCGTCGAGCATCTCCAGATCAGGCAAGTGGCGCACGCTGCATTCTCCTCAGCAGGGGCAGATAGACGGCCACGAGGCCAATCGCAGATAGCCCGAGGATCGCAGCAGGCACCAGCGTGATCGACATTTGCAGCGCCCCGAGTGCCGCCTCGGTCTGCTCTGTCCGGCCCTGCGTCGTCTCCTCCCAACCCCAGAGTGCGAGGATCGCCCCAAGCACCAGCGGCGCGACGGCATTCGCGACCTTCTGGCCGAACAGCCACAGCGCCGAGAACGCGCCCTCGATCGCCTCGCCGGTCTCGTTCCGGGTCACGTCCATCAGGTCGGGATAGATCGCCCAAGGGATCTGCTGATAGGCTCCGTTGGTCATCCCCGCCAGAACAAAGAGCCCGGCGATCAGCGTCACGTCGGCAGAGGGCAGTTGCGTGTTGAGCCCGTAGAGCAGCGCCATGTAGAGCAGCAGCCCGAGCACCAGCGCCCCGACCTTGCTGAGCAGCCGCGACAGGATCACCCAGACCGCTTGGCTGAGGATCGAACCGACGACAAAGGCGGCAAATAGCAGCGACAGGGTCGTCAGCGCCTGAGCCGCGCCAGACAGCAGAGTGTCGCCCGTGTCGGTGATCAGATAGATCGCCGCGAACGGCAGGCCGGCGGTGATCAGCGCAATAGCAAGGGTCATGATCCCGTAGAGAACCACGAGCGCCATGAACGGCCGGTTCAGCAGAACGAGCCGGGCCATCGCCCTCGGGGCAAGGCTCGACGGTTGCGCGATGCGCGGCGCCTTGCGGGTCAGCCAGACCGAAAGCCAGATCGCCGCGACGATCAGCGGCGCCACGACAGTCGCCGCCGCCGCATAGCCCATCGACGCCGCCAATCCGGGGATCAGCGCCCCGCCGACGAGGATGCCGACCGAGGCAAAGCCCATGCGCCACGCCGTCATGGCCGAGCGTTCTTCGGGGTCTTGGGTGATCTCGCCCGCCATCGCGCCATAGGGAATGGCCACCATGGTAAAGCCGATGGTGGCGATCACGAAGAACCCCGCCACCCACGCGATGCTGCCGGCCTGCCCGGTGTCGGGCGGCACCGAGAACAGGCCGATCATCCCGGCCACCATGACCAGCGCGCCCAGCACCATCCACGGGGCCCGGCGGCCCCAGCGGGTATGCGTCCGGTCGCTCAGATAACCGACCAGCGGGTCGGTGATGACGTCAAAGATCAGCACGAAGGTGGTGATCGCGCCCGCCAGCCCGACGGGCACTCCGAGGATAGAGGTCAGGAACGCCAGCACCAGCAGTTGCTTGACCACGACAAAGACGACGACGCCCATGTCCGCCAGCCCCCAGCCTGCCTTTTCGATCGTCGTCAGCTTCATGTCGCAGCCCACCCTTTGGGCAGAGCCTAGCCACGCCGCGCGCCGGGGCCAAACAGAAACGTGACGTCAGCGCGAGGCAGGGCTATTCCAACGCCGCGAGAACCTCGTTCACGCTGTCGCGGATCAGCGCCAGACAGGCCGGGTCCGAGAACCGGTGATCGGCGCCTTTCACGAGGGTCAGGCGCATATCTTCTGCCTCGGCATGCGCCAGCAGGCGCAGCGCGACGGATTGATCCACGTCCTTGTCGGCGGTCCCTTGCAGCGAGCGCACCGGAAACGGCAGGGCGAGCCGGTCGCGCAGAACGAGCCGCCCCCGGCCCTCTTCGATCAGGCGCTGCGTAATGACGTAGGGCTCGCCGTATTCGGACGGCAGGGCGACCTTGCCCTTGGTGGCCAGCTCGGTCCGCTGCGCCTCGGAAAACCCGTCCCACATGCTGTCCTCGGTGAAATCCGGGGCGGCGGCGATGGTCACCAGACCGGCCACCTTGTCGGGCATTTCGCGGGCCACGAGCAGCGCGATCCAGCCGCCCATCGACGATCCGACAAGGATCTGCGGCCCGTCCGTCAGGCCGATGATGGCGCAGGCATCCTCGAACCAGTCGCCGATCGCACCGTCCTCGAACGCGCCGCCGCTGACCCCGTGGCCGGAATAATCGAGCCGGGTAAAGGCGCGGCCCTCGGCCAGCGCCCAGTCGCGCAGATAGATCGCCTTGGTGCCCTCCATGTCGGATTTGAAGCCGCCCAGAAACACCACCCCCGGCAGTTTGCCCGGCACATGTTCATAGGCTATCTCGCGGCCCTGCGCCGTCCTTGTCCGTTCAATCACTCTGCACCTCGTCGAGTCCTCTGGCCACCGCGGCCGCCACAAGACACATCACAGCAAACACCCCGATGACAAGAGGGACGCTCAGCGCAGACAGCCCGGCAAAGGCGGCACCGGCCGCGATCAGCACCACGCCCACGCTGGTGTTGGCGACCGCCGTATAGGCGGCGCGGTCCTCTTCGCTCGACATATCGACGAGATGGGTGGATCGCCCCTGCCGGACGCCGTGATAGGCGATCATCAGGGCAAACAGCACCACCGCCAGAACGCTCGCCTTCGAGGCCAGTCCCAGCGCATGGACGACCAGCGCGGCCACCAGCGCCCCGGCCCCGGCGATCCCGGACAGGAGCAGCACCCAGCGCGAGGACCGGTCCGACAACCGGCCCCATACCCATGAGGACAGCAGCGACGCAAGGGCCGAGGCCAGCACCAGCGCCCCCAAGGCGTCCAGCGCACCGCCCTCTCCCGCGCCGAGCATCACCAGATAGGGCGGCGCCAATGCGGTGCCGACAAGCAGGCACCTGACGGCGACGAAGCGGGCCAGTTGCGGGCGGCTGCGCAACAGGGACAGCTGCGACAGGGCCTTCCAGCCGGTCAGCCCCTCGTCGGCCGGAGACGCCTCTTCGCGCAGCCCCGACAGGATCAGTGCCCCGACGGCCCAAGACGCCGCCGCCAGCCCGATGGCGATCAGGACGACCGTTGCCCGCTCGCCCCAGCCGGTCATCAGGATCAGCGCAAACAGAACCACCGCCGCCGAAGCTGCCGAACTCGCGGCCCCCGTGGCCGATCCCCTGCGGGTCTTGGACACGGTCTTGCCCAGAATATCCTTGTAGCTGGCCGAACAGACCGACCGGCTGAGCGCCAGCACGGCGAGGAGCGCGACGATGGACAGCCCCGCGGCCTGCCCCTCCAGCGTCAACGCGACGAGCATGATGCCTGCCGCCGAGACCGCCTGCCCGACGGCACCGCCGACCCAGGCCCATTTGCGGCGCGGCATCGCCCGGATCGCGCCTGCGGTGAACAGCTGCGGCAGCAGGGCGCCCGATTCGCGGATCGGCACCAGCAGGCCGGTCAGCACCGTCCCGGCGCCCAGATGGGTCATCAGCCAGCTGAGCACCAGCTTGGGATCGACCAGCCCATCGGCCACCTTGCTGGCCGACAGGGCGGCCACGTGACGCAGGAAATTGGCCGGTTCGGCATCCGGCACCTCGACGGCAGAGCCGTCCGACCCCTTCGAGTCTTTCCTCAGGATATCAAATACTTGCCGGGTCATCCCCGCCTGTGCTTCTGCCATGAATAAGGTCCACCCCGGTCTGCTACGTCACCCAATAACACCGGGACGCGGCCAGCGGTTCCGATTCTTTATAGGTGACTCTATTGTCACGTGACAATGCAGTCACCTATACTCACCCCCATGGATGCCGTGTTCAAAGCCCTCAACGACCCCGCCCGCCGCGCCTTGCTCGACAGCTTGCGCGGCAAGGACGGACAAACGCTCACCGAACTGGAAGAGCAGCTGAACATGACCCGGTTCGGGGTGATGAAGCACCTCAAGGTCTTGGAGGACGCGCACCTGATCATCCCCCGCAAGGTGGGACGGTTCAAACACCATTACCTCAACGTCGTGCCTCTGGCCGAGGTGATGGACCGCTGGATCGAACCCCTCCTGGCCCGCCCGGCAGCGCGGGCGATGATCGACCTGAAAACAAAACTGGAGTTACCAGATATGACCAAACCCGATTTCATGATGCAGACCTATATCAAATGCAGCCAGGACGCGCTCTGGGAGGCGCTCACCTCCGCCGAGGCCGCGCCGAATTTCCACTTCATGGCCGAGCGGGTCGAACGGGACGGCAACGCGCTCGTCTACTATGTGGCCGGCGGCAACGTCATGCTGATCTGCACCGAGACGACGCTGACGCCCAAAACCCGGATCGAAAGCACCTTCGAGCCGAAATGGGCCGGCCCCGACGTGCCGATGGCCACGTCGCGCTTCGTCTACCAGATCGAGCCGCAGGGGGATTTCTGCCAGTTGACGCTCGAACACTACGACGTCCCGGCCGAACAGACCGGCGTCCTCGACGGCTGGTCGCGGATCCTGTCGGGGCTCAAGACCTACCTTGAAACCGGGCAACCCGCCAACTTCGGCGGGCCGGCCCAATGACCGGCCTCCCCACCGAACTGATCGTCCTGACGATCCTCGCCCTGCTGGCCGCGAGCATGTGGATGCCCTACGTGATCGGGGTGGCCCGGCTTCCCGAGGCGGCGGGCGAGGCCGACGGCTTCACCCGGCCGGCCGACCTGCGCAGCCTGCCCGCCTGGATCCACCGGGCGCACCGGGCGCATCTCAACCTGATCGAACAGTTCGTGCCCTTCGCCGTGCTGGTCCTGCTGCTCGACAGGGCGAACGGGTTCTCGGCACTCACCGCATGGACCACGATCGCCTTCCTCGGTCTGCGGATCGCCCATGCGGCGGGAATGATCTCGGGGCTCGCCCTGTTCCCGCTGCGCTCGATCCTGTTCAATCTGGGCTGGCTCTGCTGCCTGATCCTCGGCTACGCGGTCTTCGCCGCCACCTGACGCGCAGGGGGCCGGGGCCGTCGCGCCACGGCCCCTTCTTTGGGTCAAAAATATCCCCCCCGGAGGGTCGACGGCCCTCACAGGCTTGACCTCCGGCAAAGGCCGCGCCAAAACACCGCTCACATAACCCGCAACCGGGCGTTTCGTAGGCGCCAAACAGACGAGGAGCATGGCCCGATGAGCCAGATTTCCCTGACATTTCCCGACGGCAACGCGCGTGACTACGACGCAGGGGTCACCGCAGCCGAGGTCGCTGCCTCCATCGCGACCAGCCTCGCCAAGAAGGCGATCAGTGCGACCGTGAACGGCGCGCATTACGATCTGACATGGCCGATCGAGGCAGAAGCTTCCATCGCGATCAACACCATGAAGGACGAGGCCCCGGCGCTCGAACTGATCCGGCACGATCTGGCCCATATCATGGCCCGCGCGGTGCAGGAGCTTTGGCCCGACGTGCAGGTGACCATCGGCCCGGTGATCAAGGACGGCTGGTATTACGACTTCGACCGCAAGGAGCCGTTCACGCCCGAAGATCTCGAAACCATCGAGAAGAAGATGAAAGAGATCATCAACAAGCGTGATCCGGTTCGCACCGAGGTCTGGGACCGCGCCCGCGCGATCAAGCACTACGAGGACAACGGCGAGCCCTACAAGGTCGAGCTGATCGACGCGATCCCCGGCGACGAGCCTCTGCGGATGTATTGGCACGGCGACTGGCAGGATCTCTGCCGCGGGCCGCACCTGCAGAACACCGGCCAGGTGCCGGGCGACTCGTGGAAGCTCATGTCCATCGCGGGCGCCTATTGGCGCGGCGACAGCGACCGCGCACAGCTTCAGCGGATCTACGGCGTGGCGTTCCAGAACAAGGAACAGCTCAAGGCCCATCTGCACATGCTCGAAGAGGCCGCCAAGCGCGACCACCGCAAGCTGGGCCGCGAGATGGACCTCTATCACATGCAGGAAGAGGCCCCCGGTCAGGTGTTCTGGCACCCCAACGGCTGGACGATCTATACCCAGTTGCAGGACTACATGCGCCGCAAGCAGCGGGCCGACGGCTATGTCGAGGTGAACACCCCGCAGGTGGTGAACCGTGTGCTGTGGGAGAAATCCGGCCACTGGGACAACTATCAGGACCACATGTTCATCGTCGAGGTCGACGAAGAGCACGCCCGCGAAAAGACGATCAACGCGCTCAAGCCGATGAACTGCCCCTGCCACGTGCAGATCTTCAATCAGGGGCTCAAGAGCTACCGCGATCTGCCGCTTCGGATGGCCGAGTTCGGATCGTGCAACCGCTACGAGCCGTCGGGCGCCCTGCACGGGATCATGCGGGTCCGCGGGTTCACGCAGGACGACGCGCATATCTTTTGCACAGAGGACCAGATCGTCGGTGAGACCGAGAAGTTCATCAAGCTGCTCGCCTCGGTCTATGCCGACCTCGGCTTTGACAACTGGACGATCAAGCTGTCCACCCGGCCGGAAAAGCGGATCGGGTCCGACGAAAGCTGGGACCGGGTCGAAGCCGCTCTGGGCGATGCCTGCAAGGCGGCGGGCTATGATTTCGAGGTGCTGCCCGGTGAAGGCGCCTTCTATGGCCCCAAGCTGGAGTTCACCCTGACCGACGCCATCGGGCGGGAATGGCAGTGCGGCACCTTGCAGGTCGATCCGAACCTGCCCGACCGGCTCGACGCCAACTATGTGGCGCAAGACGGGGCGAAGCATCGGCCCGTGATGTTGCACCGCGCCGTGCTCGGCTCGTTCGAGCGGTTCATCGGCATCCTGATCGAGGAACACGCGGGCAAGCTGCCATTCTGGCTCGCCCCGCGTCAGGTCGTCGTGGCCTCGATCGTCTCGGATGCGGACGACTACGTCCACGAGGTCGTCGCGGCGCTCCGGGCCAAAGGCGTCCGGGCCGAGGCCGACACCCGCAACGAAAAGATCAACTACAAGGTCCGCGAGCATTCGGTGGGCAAGGTGCCTGTGATCCTCGCCATCGGCGCGCGCGAGGTCGAGGAGCGGACGGTCACCGTGCGCCGGCTGGGCGAAAAGAACACCTCCGTGGTCAGCCTCGACGACATTACCGCAGAGCTCGCAGGCGCGGCCACGCCGCCCGACTTGCAAGCGGACTGACCTCCGAGACCCCGCCAAGAGCAACGCCAGCGCCGCCCCCGGCGCTGGCGTTTTACTGTGGTGACGGTGCAGAGCCGCGCGGGACCAGAACGGCACCGGCAACCGCCGTGATCGAACTGTAACATTTGGTGATCCGCCGGCGGAACCGCGCTTTTCGCGCCGCCGGTTTGTAACAATTGGCCCCCGCCATGTTACGAGCGCCGCCCGCACAGCCACACCGGCCCCTGCCTTTTCAAGCTCTTGCCGCAGCGCAGCACATGCGACAGCCCGTCGCAGGGTCACGTCACCTCACGGAGACGCGAGGCACGCGGGCGTGAGTGGTCCGAATGCAAAGCCTGCCCCTATGCTTTGGTCATCACCTCGTTGGGTGACAGCAAAACCGCTTGAAAAACCAAAGGAACTCTCATGTCCAACACTTCCAAGTCGATCTTCCTCGCCGCTTCCGTCGCCACCGCAGTGGCTGGTCTGGCCCACACCGCCTCCGCTCAGGAGCAGGAAAAGTGCTTCGGCGTGGCACTGGCCGGTGAGAATTCCTGTGCAGCCGGCCCCGGCACCACCTGCGCAGGCACCTCGACCGTCGATTACCAGGGCAATGCATGGACACTCGTCCCCGCTGGCACCTGCGCCGACATCGAATTGCCCGCAATGGCAGACGGCACCGCACGCATGGGCTCGCTCGAGGCCCTCGACCGCGACATGGCCGGCTAACAGCCCGCTGGCAGGGCGGGTCCAGCCCCGCCCTGCGCTCCCCGCTTTGGGATTCGCAGATGACTACGCTAGGGTGAGGTCAGCTTCACCCGGCACCACAAAAGGCTCTTGACCTATGTTCGACGCCTCCTCGCATCCAGACAGCTTGCCCAACCACCCCGGCGTCGGCTACAAGCCCCAGCATTTCGCCGCGTTGACCGCCGATCCCGGCCCGGTCCGCTGGCTCGAAATCCACGCCGAGAACTACATGGGCGACGGTGGCCGCCCGCTGGCGCAGCTTCGACACCTGTCCGAACGGTTCGCGATCTCGGTGCACGGCGTCGGCCTGTCCATCGGCGGCGAAGGCCCCTTGGACGCCGACCATCTCGCCCGGCTCAAGCACCTCGTCGGCTGGCTCAACCCCGCCAGCTTCTCCGAACACCTCGCTTGGTCCACCCACGACGCGCATTTCCTCAACGACCTGCTGCCGTTGCCCTACACGGCAGGCACCGTCGACCGGGTCGCCCGGCATATCGAGCAGGTGCAGGAGACGCTCGGCCGGCAGATGCTGCTCGAAAACCCGTCCTCCTACCTCGCCTTTGCCGAAAGCGAGATGTCCGAGACCGATTTCTTGCGCGAGATCGTCGCCCGCACCGGCTGCGGGCTGCTACTCGACGTGAACAACGTCTTTGTCTCGGCCACGAACCTGCGGACCAGCCCGCGCGACTATATCGACAGCTTTCCGCTCGATGCCGTGGGCGAGATCCACCTCGGAGGCCATGACGAAGACCGCGACGAACACGGCGAGCTGCTGCTGATCGACAGCCACGGCAAGGCCGTCGTCGATCCGGTCTGGGCGCTGCTCGACTACACGCTCGCCCGGTCCGGGCCAAAGCCGATCCTCATCGAATGGGACAACGACGTGCCGGATTGGCCGATCCTCGCCGCCGAGGCGGATCGCGCCCATGCCGCCCTGTCGCTGATACCCGCATGAGCGTGGCGCCATCCGACTTCACCGCCGGTCTGCTCGACCCGGACCGGCCCGCGCCCAACGGGCTGACCGACGCGCAAGGCCGGCCCGCGGGCAAGCGCTTCGACGTCTACCGCAACAACGTCAACGCCAGCCTGATCGAGGCGCTCGAACAGGGCTTTCCGGTGATCTACAAGCTCGTGGGGCGGGATTTCTTCCGCGCGATGGCCGCGGTCTATCTACGGGCGCACCCACCGACCTCGCCGCTGATGATGCACTACGGGGCCGAGATGGCGGGCTTTCTGGAGACCTTCCCGCCTGCCGCCGCCCTGCCCTATCTGCCCGATATCGCCCGGCTGGAATGCGCGATCCGGCGCGCCTATCACGCCGCCGACGCCACGCCGATCGCCGGCACCGCACTGGCCGAGGTCGCCCCGGACGCCCTGCCACAGGTGCGGTTTCGGTTCGCCCCGGCGGTGCAGATCATCGCCTCGGCCTATCCGATCCACGGCATCTGGCGGGCAAACTCCGACGCAGGCGGCCCGGCCCCGGTGGCCGAGGCGCAGGCGGTGCTCGTCGCCCGGCCCGACATGGACCCGACCGTCAGCCTGATCCCCGGCAACGCCCTGCCGGTGATGACGGCGCTTTTGGGGGGCACCGCCCTTGGGGCTGCCTTCGACCAAGGCGGCGCGGGCTTCGATCCTTCGGCCCTGCTCACGCTGCTCCTCACTCACGGCGCGATCACCGCACTCACCTGAAAGGCCCCGCTCATGCTCCTCCTGCTCTCACGCCTGTCCGACAGCCTGAACCGGCGCGCCGCATTCGTCCTGCCCACGCTGGCGCGGCTGACCTTCGCTGCGGTGCTGCTGCAATATTTCTGGGCCTCGGCGGTGACGAAGCTGGGGGACGGAGTGCTCGGGATCTTCCGGCCCAGCGTCAACGCCTACGCCCAGATCTACCCACGCGCGCTCGAAGCGGCGGGCTACGACGCCTCGCAACTGGGGCTGTTCCCATGGGCCGTCGTCGTCGGCGGGACCATCGCGGAATTCGTCCTGCCGCTCTTGATCGTGCTGGGGCTGCTGACGCGGCTGGCGGCACTCGGGATGATCGGGTTCGTGGTGGTGCAAAGCCTCACCGACATCATCGGGCACGCCGCCGATCCGGTCACCATCGGGGCATGGTTCGACCGGCTGTCGGGATCACTGATCATGGACCAGCGGACGCTCTGGGTGATGGTGCTGCTGATCCTCGTGATGCGGGGGGCGGGGCCGCTGTCGTTCGACCGGATCCTGTTCAGAAATGTGCCTTAGGCTCGTCGGGCTTGCCCGCCGCCAGCGCCAGAACGCCGGCCAAACCGGCCATCGCGATGGGAAACATCGTGCCCACGTGAAAGCCAAAGCCCAGATACATCAGCGCGGCTGAGGCGAGCAACGCGATGCCGCCCCACAAGGCGCGGACTTTGGCCATGGCACCCCCCGCGATCGCGAGGATCGGGCCGAGAACGGCGACGGTGCGCAGAAACGCGGGGTTCTGCACCGAATAGAACTCGGCCGCCTCCGGGCGGGCGGCGACCAGCTCGGTCCAGCCAAAGCCGACAAAGCCGACAAACATGCCGAAGATACCGGCGATAATTCCGAGGGTCAGGGCGGCGTTGCGCATATCGGCTCCTTTGGTTGCGCCCCCTACCTATGCGCTCGGAGGGGCGGTTCCAAGAAGGACCGCCTGCACATCCTTGCCCCAACCCAGATGCCACGCGCCCTCGGCCTCGATCACCGGGCGCTTCATCACCGTCGGATGCAGGGCGAGCAACTCGGGCACGGGCAAGGCGCGGTCGGCCTCGCTCAGACCGCGCCAGGTGGCCGAGGACCGGTTGACGGCGCGGTCGCCAAAGGCCGCCACGATGGACTGCAAATCGGCCGGGTCGACACCATCGGCGCGGACGTCGATCACCTGTGGGGAACGGCCCGCGGCCTCCAGCGCCTTGCGGGCTTTGCGACAGGCGTCGCATGTTTTTAGGCCAAAGAACCGCATCGTTGCCTCCGATTTAAGCAGCCAAACCCCCGTCCAAAGCGGATCTCGGGGTTGTTATTTGCCTTTTGTAAATCAGCCCTAACATGAAGTGAACTGGAATGGCGGCAGGGTCTCGGCCCACCGCAAGACCCGCAGACCCGCGCTGCGGCACGATCAGAATGGAGACCGGATATGCCCAAAGGCACCGTAAAGTGGTTCAACACGACAAAAGGCTACGGGTTCATTGCGCCCGAAGGCGGCGGCAAGGACATTTTCGTCCACATTTCCGCCGTGGAACAATCGGGGCTGACGGGATTGGCTGACGACATGCCGATCGAATTCGAGCTGGTCGAGGGCCGCGACGGTCGGCAGATGGCGGCCAACCTCAAGGCCGGCTAGGCACCCGGCGGCCGGAGCGACCGCATCGACGGGGCCGCGATGGCCCCGTTTTCGGCGCCGTTCACAGTCCCCAGACCGCGCGGGCGTCCGGCTCCCAGCCGATCGTCCACGACGTGCCGTCGGTGATCACCGGGCGGCGCATTATGGCCGGATGCTGGGCCAACTGGTCCTCGGCCTCGGATTCGCGCATCCACGCATTGAGGTTGCGGTAGGCTTGGCTGGACGTGTCGACCAGCGTATCGCCGAACTCATGCAGAAGCGGCTGCCACTCCGCCTCGGACAGCGGCTCGGCCCGGATATCGCGGAACGTATACGTCGTGCCGGCCCGGTCGAGCGCCTTGCGGGCAAGAGCGGTCTGGGCGCAGGTGGGAAGGCCGTAGAGGATCATGGGGTGGGCTTTCTATCAGTGTCCCCGGCGCTCTAGCACCAATTCACAGACAAAACGACCCGGCATAAGCGCCGCGCTGTCACAGGCGACGCGCCCGGCACGAGGGAGGCGCGGAACGCGCCCGCCCTGGGGGCGGGTCGGGCGCGTGCGAAACGAAGTTTCGCGTTGGAACGCCACTTAGTGACTCAAGACGAAACGCAAATGCTTCGAAATATCCTCAGAATTATTCTACATTTGCTCAAAGAACTTGCTGCGCAGCGCTGGCGCCAGAGTTGCGAATTGATGTGGAACGACCTTAGTAATCAATTCGAATGCATCTCGACTTAACTTTTGGTCGGAATCCTCCTTCGAAAACTCCATATTATTTGCGGCCCGGTATAGATTCTCCGAAATGGATTTGAATTCCCCCACGACGGACTCATTAATAAAAATTTCATTGAGCAGTAAGAAATTCCTGAATTCTGAAATCGCCCTAAATGCTTCATTTCGCTGCTTCCAGAACAATGCATCCGCCAATTCATCGTTTGGGGCCTCCGCGCGAACAATTTTTTCGATCTGAGCTTGCCCAAGGTCAAGCTGCGCCAAAATTTCTCGCATGCGGTCTTCAGATTCCCATCTAAGATCGGGATGGCTCTTTATCATGCTGCAAAAGTTAAGGACATGTCCTTCCGCCGATTTGGCAACCGCCCAACATTCCCGCAGACATTCAAACTCTTTTTCCTGCGCCCTAAGAGTAGCAGCCAAAGAACCATCAATCCGAGCATTTAATTGCTGAAGCTCTTTCGCGTTCTCATGCCGGAAACTCTCAAGCCGCTGGGCGAATTTTTCTTCGATCCAACTCGCCCCAAGCAGCCTAAAAACTGCAAACGCGACGGCCGCCCCCCCACCTCCTAGGCCCAAGATGCCCAGAATTATTTCTGCTAAATCGAGTTGCAACCCACGACACCTTTCTTAGGGACTATTGCGAAATGTAGTCGACCCATAAACTTGCTGGCGTCCCTCACTCAAATCGCTCCACTGGAGCGATTTGCCCCAGCTATGCTGGGTCGTTCAGGACCCCCTCAAACTCCCGCCATTCCCCCTTGGACATGCCCGAGGTCTCCTGCGTGACCGCCTCGCCCTTCAACATCCGCCTCAAACACTCCAGCCCCTTGGCGGAAAGGACCGCGCCGCCCATCCGGTAGTCCTCGAAGGCGCCGTAGGCCGCAGGCACCCAGTCGGCGACGACCTTGCAGATCGCGTCGGCATAGACCCGGATCTCGTATTGCGCATGGGCGTCGGCGCGCAGGCGCAGGAAATGGAACAGGTTGTGCAGATCGACCTTCCAATACCATTGGGTATAGATGTTGGCGGGCAGGTTCATCCGGGCCAACTCGCGGGCGAGGCCCTGCTTTGCCCCCCCATCAGGAGAGGTGTCGGAAATCATTTCCTCGTAATGGTCATAGGTGCGGGCGGCGTCGCCCTTGAGAATCTCCAAGACCCGCGCGGATTCATCTGCCGTTAACGCAGCACCCCTACCCTGATTGTTGACGACCGATTGGGCGGCCAATTGCGAGGGCTCGGGAATGTAGAACTCACGATCCAGGATCGAATAACGGGCGGAGTATTCGTTGACGTTGGCGGTGCGGTGGCGGATCCACTGGCGGGCGACAAACACGGGCAGCTTCACATGCAGCTTGACCTCGCACATCTCGAACGGGGTCGAATGCCAGTGGCGCATGAGATAGCGGATCAGGCCCTCGTCGTTCTGCACCGACTTGGTGCCCTTTCCGTAAGACACGCGCGCGGCCTGACAGATGGCGGCGTCGTCGCCCATATAGTCGATCACCCGGACAAAACCGTGGTCGAGCACCGGAATAGCCTTGTAAAGATGGGCCTCCATCCCCTCTGACACGGCGCGCAAGGTCTGGCGGGGCTGGGCGCGCAGGGCGTCAATCTCGGCCTGCTGTTCGGGGGTGACGGGCATCGGGCTCTCCTATGGCTTTGGCAAATGCGGCGCTGCGACTCGCTGCATACACCATATATTGCGCAGAGTTGCCCGCAAACCGCCACATTGGGGCCGCAGTCGCGTGGTTTTCCTGATACAGGGGCGGCATGAGGTCGCTTGTCCGGCGAATGCGGCGTTGACTTGTGGCCCACTCACCCGGATGGTGACGAAAAAAGAACGGGCACGAGGCAAAAAATGAAGAAATTTCTTTCAGCGTTGTCGGTTTTGGCGCTATTGGCCGCTTGCGGCGATGGAAACCCATTCCCATCCGACGAAATGACGAACGAAGACACCGACGCCGACCAGGACACTGACGGCGACGTCACCGCAGAAGACAGCGAAGACCTCGGGATCGGCGGCGACAGCGGCTTGTTGCCGGGCACCACATCGCCCACCTCGACCGCGTCCATCGTCCGGTATGAGGCGAAGAATGACGAGAACCAAGGCGGTTTCGTCACCGACGTCAGCTACAATTCCACCGACGATACCTTCACCGTCGACAACCTCGCCTTCGACGGGCTGAACGTCTACAGCCGTGACAGCGACGTCGACACGCTGAGCACCGTAAACAACCCGACGATCTACGCCGTCTACGAAGGGGCCGAGACGGTCACCGACCCGCAGACCGGCTCGTCCGTCGATCAGTTCACCTACCGCGCCCTCTACGGCGAAAGCGCCAACACCGTGGTCATCGACGGGGTCGAGCTGCCCGTGTCGCGCTTTGCCATCGTGCGGACCGGCTCTTACGTGAACTACGGCTTTGGCGGGTTCATCTACGAACGCAACGGCGGTGTCGTGCTGCCGACCACCGGGCAGGCCTTCTACACCGGCGAATATGCCGGCGTGCGAGTGTTCAACAACGCGGGCGGTCTGGAATACTCCAGCGGCCTGATGGATATCGCGGTCGATTTCAACGACTTCGACGAAGGTGACGCTGTGCGCGGCGTGATCTACGACCGGGTCTATTTCGACATCAACGGCAATTCGATCCCCACCGGCACCAGCGCCACCGACATCCCCGATGCCGACGTGCGCTTTGAGGTCGGCCCCGGCTCGATCACCGAAAACGGCGAGATCGGCGGCCAGCTGGGCAGCTTCACTCTCGACGAGGACGGAGCGGTCGAGGTCTACGAATCCGGCACCTATTACGGCATCATTGGCGGTGATAACGCCGACGAGGTTGTCGGGGTGGTCGTCCTGACCGGCGATGATCCTCGCGCCGAGGGTGTCCAGTTCCAGGAGACCGGCGGCTTCATTCTCTATCGTGAACCGCCGACCTGACATGATCCTCAAATCATTCCTGATGAGCACGGCCCTCGCCATTTCGCTGGCGGGGGCCGCCGCTGCGCAAAGCACCGAAATCCGGTTGAACGTCGACCAGATGCGACAGCTTGCCGCCGACACCATGGCCAACCAGCAATGGGCCGAGGCGCGCGCCTTGGCCGAGGCCCTGCTCGAACGTGATCCGAACGATCTGACGGCCTTGACCATCCTCGCCACCACGGCGTTCCAGATGGGCGACATGACGGCAGCGCGGGAAGCCGCCGCCGCGATCTATCGCTCCGGCGCCGAAGACCGCCGCCGCTACGAGGCGGCCCGGCTCGCCGCCCTCGCCGCCGCCAACCAGGAACGGTTCGGTCTGGGCGAGATCTGGCTGCGCCGGGCGTTGACGGTCGCGCCGTCCGACGACGAATTGCGCTTGACGGTCCGCGACGCGGCCGGCCTGCGCCGGCTCAACCCGTGGAGCAGCAACATCCGGCTCTCCTTTGCGCCCTCCAACAACGTGAACGGCGGCGCCGACAGCGAGCTCAACATCATCGACGGTGTGCCGCTGGTCGGGATCCTCAGCGCCTCGGCGCAGGCGCTCGACGGCTGGCTTGGACAGGGCGAGGTGTCGCTCTCCTACCGGCTGCGCCAGAACGAAACCTCCCGGACGACGGTCAGCGCGCTGGCCAACGGGCGGTTCGTCATCCTGTCCGAGGACGCACAGGCCAAGCTCGACGCCGACACCCTCGACACCGCCGAAGCCGAAGATTTTTCGACCGGGCGGCTGCAATTCAGCCTTGGGCACGATCAGGTGGCCGAGCGCGGGCAATTCGGGCTCGACGGGTCCATCGGTGCCTATTGGTCCGGAACCGAGCTCGACTATACCTACCTGCGCCTCGGCGCGGATCGGACGGTGTCGATCGACGCGGCCAACGCCCTGCGCGGCTCGTTCTACGTCGAGCAGCGGTTCGACCCCGACGACAGCATCCCCGAAGACCGGGTCTACTACGTGCAGGGGCAGTATATCCGCAACCTCGAAGGCGGCTCGCAGGCCAGCGCGACGCTCGCATGGTCGGCCCGGCGTAGCGACAACCTGAACGACGACTACGAAAGCTGGACGGTTCAGGCCGGCTACTCCCACGGGGAAAAGATCGGCCCGGCCCGCCTGTCAGGCTATCTGGGGTATCAGAACCTTCAGTATGACGACTATTTCGTGGGCTTCATTCAGGTGCCGGACGGACGCGAGGACAACAAGGTCTTCGGCAGTCTCGAAGCGGTGTTCAGCGACTACGCCTATGCCGGGTTCGCCCCGGTGGTGCGGCTGAACGCGGCCACGACCGACAGCAACATCAGCCGTTTCGAGCTGGACGAGTTCAATATCGAAATCGGCGTGCGTTCCACCTTCTGATCGATGCCTCTTCTCTGGCCGCGTGCTCTGGCCCTCGGCCAGAGCCGTGCTAGTGTAGGCCAAGCAATCACAAAAGAAGGAACAGCGCCGATGGCCCTGAAATATCTGCACACCATGGTTCGGGTCAAAGACCTCGAAGCCTCGATGGCATTCTACGAACTGCTCGGCCTGCAACAGACCCGGCGCAGCGACAATGAAAAGGGGCGGTTCAGCCTTATTTTCATGGCGCCTCCCGGCCAAGAGGAATGCCCGGTCGAGTTGACCTACAACTGGGACGGGGACGACGGCCTGCCGTCCGACAGCCGGCATTTCGGGCATCTGGCCTACCGCGTCGAAAATATCTACGAGACCTGCCAAAAGCTGATGGACGCGGGCGTCACCATCAACCGGCCGCCGCGCGACGGGCACATGGCCTTCGTGCGCTCGCCCGACAACATCTCGATCGAGCTGCTGCAAGAGGGCGACTCCCTGCCGCCGCAAGAGCCGTGGGCTTCGATGGAAAACACCGGTCACTGGTGATGCACTGGGCGGCCCCGGCCATCGCGGCTGCGGCCGCCCTCCCCGCAAGCGCCGAGGCGTGCCGATTGGCGCTCGTCCTCGCGCTCGACGTCTCGTCCTCGGTCGATGCCCGCGAATACGCGTTGCAACGGGACGGACTGGCCAGCGCGTTGCTGGACCCCTCCGTCAATCGCGCGTTCTTTGCGGCGCCTGAGCCGGTAGCGCTCTATGTCTTCGAATGGTCGGGGCGCTACGATCAGGTCGCCCTGCTGCCGGACTGGACATTGATCGAGACCCCCGCCGATCTGGCAAACGTCGCGGGGCGCATCGCGGCCAGCACCCGATCGCGCGCCGATATGCCGACCGCCCTCGGTTATGCGCTGGGGCACGCGTCGGTCGTGCTCAAGGACAATCCGGGCTGCCTGTTCTCGACCATCGACGTGTCGGGGGACGGCACCAACAACGAGGGCTTCGGCCCGGCGTCGGCCTATGCCGCCTTTCCGTTCGATGGGGTCACGGTGAACGCCTTGGCGATCCGCTCGCCCATTGCCGACTTTGCGCCCGACTTGCCCGAATATTTCCGCACGAACGTGATCCGGGGGCCGGGAGCCTTCGTGGAAACCGCCGCCGGGTTCGAAGATTATGCCCGTGCCATGCGCCGCAAATTACTGACAGAACTGTCGGTTCAGGTCATCGGCGGCGTGCCCACAGCAGAGGTCAGCCCCGGATGATGCGCCTTGCCGCCCTGCTCGCCTGCATCGCGGGGCCCGTCACGGCCGACTGCCGGCAGGCGCTGGCCTTGGGGCTGGACGTGTCAGGCTCTGTCGACGCGCGCGAATATGCCCTGCAGATCAACGGCCTTGCCGGGGCGCTGCTCGACCCCGAGGTGCGCGCAGTGCTGCTGGACCAGCCCGAAGCACCGATCAGCCTCGCCGTCTACGAATGGAGCGGGCCGGAGAATCAGGCGCTTCTGGTGCCGTGGACCTCGATCACCGACGAGGCCGCGCTCTTTGGGGCCGTTGCCAGGCTGCAGTCCGCGCAACGCCAGAACGGCGCGCTGACGACTGCCATCGGATCGGCGCTGCGGACCGGCTTCGACCTGCTGGATCAGCGGTCGGACTGCCTGACCCTCACGCTCGATATCTCGGGCGACGGGCCGTCCAATACCGGACCGAGGCCGCAGGACGTGGCCCATTCCGGGCCCCGGCCGATCACGGTCAACGGGCTGGTGATCGGCACATCCGACACCAACGGCGACGCGCGTCTGGCCGAGATCAAGGAGCTGTCGTCCTACTACACCGCCTATGTGATCCGGGGCTTCGGGGCCTTTGTCGAAACCGCGCTCGGCTTCGAGGATTACGAGACGGCGATGCGGCGCAAGCTCCTGCGTGAATTGACCAGTCTGGCCATCGGCGCAGGCCCGGAACCCGATAGCGCACCTGCCCTGACGGCCCCCGCCACGCTGCCCGTGATCCGGGTCAGCGCCGACTGAGGGTCAATAGATATACCGGATCTGCTCGCTCCAATAGCGTTCGACCCTGCGCAGCGAGGTGGTGATGTTGTCGATCCCGTTCATATCCAGCACGCCGCGCGTCATCAGCCCTTCGGAATGGCCCATGAACAGGTCGGTCACCACGTCGCGGATCTTGCGGCCCTTGTCGGTCAGACGGACGCGCACCGACCGGCGGTCGATCTCGCAGCGTTGGTGGTGCATATATCCCATCTCGACCAGCTTCTTGAGGTTGTAGCTGACGTTGCTGCCCTGATAGTAGCCGCGCGATTTCAGCTCGCCCGCGGTTACCTCGTTGTCGCCGATGTTGAACAACAGCAGCGCCTGCACCGCGTTGATCTCCAGCACGCCGACGCGCTCGAATTCGTCTTTGATGACATCCAGCAACAGCCGGTGAAGCCGTTCGACAAGCGTCAACGCCTCCAGATAGCCGTTCATAAAGGCTGCCTGACGACCCGCACTCCGGGTGTCGTCAAGGTTTGAATGCACGCTCATGCTCCAGTCTCCGTCTTCCTGTTTGACGGTCAGAATTGAAGCAAAATGTCCAACAAGCGGTTAAGCGATCCTTGGTTCGGCGGCCCAAAAAAGCCTAAAAGCTGCCATTTTTATTCAATTGCCCCACCAAATACGCCCGGACGCACGATCCCTCTGGCGCCGTCAGCGATCCGCGCGATCATCTCGGCATAGTGCTCGGGCACGGCAAACTGGCCGTTGACCCAGCCATAGATGTCGTGGTCGTTCTCTTCGAGAAGCTGGTCATAGAGCAGCAGTTCGGCCGGCTCCATCCCGTCCAGTGCGCGCCCGGCAAAATCCGACAGGATCAGGTCCATCTCCTTGATGCCGCGCCGCATGGAGCGCATCTTCAGCCGCTTGATCGCGGTGTCGCGGGGTTCGGGCGTGGTCATGGGCAGGCTCTTCTGGCTGGATCGGCGGTTGCGGTTACTGCGGCTGGCTGAGGGTCTTGCGCAGGCGCTTTTCAAGGGCGGCAAGCTGCGAGGTCGCCACGGCCATCTGGCTGCGCAGCACGCGCATCTCGTCGAGCATCGTCTTGACGTCGTCGGACATGTCGGGCTCTTCGCCGGGGGCCTCCGGCCCCTCGCCGCGGCCGGTCATCAGCCATGTCAGCGACACGCCGGTCATGCCGGCGAGCATGGTCAGCCGGTTGGCGCGCGGCTCGGCCAGATCGTCTTCCCACTTGCGCAGGGTCGCCGTCTTGACGCCCAACCGGTGTGCCACCTCCGATTGCGTTAGGCCGGCGGCCTCGCGGGCGCCGGCAAGCCGGTCGCCAAAGGTGGCGGTTTCCTCGCCGTACCAATCCGAATTGGCAGCGTCGGTGGGAACTTCGGTGTCGGTGTCAGTCTCGGCGTCAATCGTGGCGTCGGTGCGCGTCATCACGGCCTCCTTCTCGCTTGCTTGGTCGCTCGGCCCGCCATATGACACGGACAGGTAGTAATTGCCAGCCGATCCCTGCGCAGGAGCCCAGCCATGTCGATCCTCTCCGCCTCCCTTGCCCGCGTCAAACCTTCGCCCACCATCGCCGTCACCACCCGTGCCGCCGAACTCAAGGCCGGCGGGCGCGACATCATCGGCCTCGGCGCGGGAGAGCCGGATTTCGACACCCCGCAGAACATCAAGGCCGCCGCCATTGCCGCGATCAACGCGGGCAAGACCAAGTATACGCCCGTCGACGGGATCCCCGAGCTCAAGACCGCGATCTGCACCAAGTTCGCCCGTGAAAACCACCTGACCTACACGCCCAAGCAGGTCAGCGTCGGGACCGGCGGCAAGCAGGTGCTCTACAATGCCTTCATGGCGACGCTGAACCCCGGCGACGAGGTGATCATTCCGGCGCCCTATTGGGTGAGCTATCCCGATATGGTGCTGCTGGCCGGCGGCACGCCCGTCATCGTCACCGCCAAGATCGACACCGCTTTCAAGATCACGCCCGAGCAGCTCGAGGCGGCGATCACGCCCAAGACCAAGTGGTTCCTGTTCAACTCGCCGTCGAACCCGACCGGCGCGGGCTATAGCTGGGACGAGTTGAAGGCGCTGACCGAGGTGCTGATGCGTCACCCGCATGTCTGGGTGATGACCGACGACATGTACGAACACCTCGTCTTCGACGATTTCAAGTTCTGCACCCCCGCCGAGGTCGAGCCGGGGCTCTACGACCAGACGCTCACCGTCAACGGCGTGTCGAAAGCCTATGCGATGACGGGCTGGCGGATCGGCTATGCGGCCGGGCCGATCGAATTGATCACCGCGATGCGCAAGGTGCAGTCGCAGTCCACGTCGAACCCCTGCTCGATCAGCCAGCACGCCGCCGTGGCCGCTCTGAACGGGCCGCAGGATTATCTGGCGACGAACCGGGCGCTGTTTCAACGGCGGCGGGATCTGGTGGTGGCGGGGCTGAACGCCTGCAAGGGCATCTCCTGTCCGGTGCCCGAAGGGGCGTTCTACGTCTACCCCGACATCTCGGGCTGCATCGGCAAGACCAGCGCCGGCGGCACCAGGATCACCGACGACGAAGCCTTTGCCACCGCTCTGCTCGATGAAACCGGCGTGGCGGTCGTGTTCGGAGCGGCCTTCGGACTCAGCCCAAACTTCCGGGTCAGCTATGCCACCTCGGACGAGGCACTGACCGAGGCCTGCGCACGGATCCAATCGTTCTGCGCCGGTCTGGCCTGACGGCGAACCGGCACCGGGCAACGGGGCGGGACGGGGCGCGACCGGGTGGAGCACCACGCGGCGCCCGCAATCCAAGGCTGAACGGCCCTCACCGGCGATCTGCCGGGCGTTGCAGGGCGAAATCCTCGTAGATCGCACATTGTTTCCCTTTGGGAAACAATTGCGCGGCTGTGCCCGTTTTCAAACAGTTTGCCAAGAGGCCGGCCAATGGGTGATCGGCCGCTGGCGCGACGGGAATGGATTTGCTACGATCCCCTCAAATTCCAACGTATTCCGCCACGCGCGACAGGCTAAGGGCATCATTCATGGGCGCAGAGCTTCCCGACTATTACTTTCGCATCCGCGAAAACGGGGCGGCTGTGTTTCGTGTGGATACCGAAAACCGGCAGCGGCGGATCGAGATGGACCAGATCGCCGTCGTCAACGTGCGCAACGGCGATATCAAGCCGCAGGGCGACAGGGTGCTCTCGGAGCAAGACCTGACGGTGATCAAGGACTGGCTGACAGAGCGGATCGCGCTGCTGGCCAAGCGCGACATCGACGACATCCACCGGGCGGTCGACTATCTGAATCTGACGACGCAATGGGCGCAGTCCAAAGCCTCGGAAGAGCAGCTCGAGGACGTGACCGACGCGCTCTTGCTGGCGATGCACGACCTGCGGTCGGTTCTGGTGCGCAAGAAGGCGGACCGGCTGATCAAGGCCGCCGACGGCAAGGAGGCTAAGGGGCCGGCGGCCGCGGAATAGCCGCCCGCTCGATCGACCCGCCCCAGAAGCGCCAGCCCAGCGACAGGGCCGCGGCGCCCAGCCCGACGGTCAGGCCGAACCAGATGCCGATGCCGCCCCAGCCAAAGACAAATCCCATGAGGTAGCCGGCAGGCAGGCCAACGGCCCAATAGCTGCCGATGGCCATCCACATCGGCACCGCGGTGTCCTGCACCCCGCGCAACAGACTCAGGGCCAGAATCTGGCCCGCATCGACAAGCTGGAACAGGGCGGCGACCAGAAGCAGGCTGGTGCCGACGGCGATCAACTCGGCGCGCTGCGGCTCCGACGGATCGACGAACAGACTGATCAGCAGGCCCGGCATGGTGACGAACAGCGTCACCACCAGCACCGAAAAGCCGAGCCCCACGGCATAGGCGGTCTGGCCCGCCATGGCGAGCTCGGCGCGGTCGCGGTGGCCAAAGGCGCGGCCGGCCCGGACGGTGGCGGCTTCGGCCATGCCGACGTGAAACATGAAGGTCAGACCGGCCAGTTGCAGAGCGATGCCGTGGGCGGCCAGCTCCACTTCACCGATCCAGCCCATCATCACCGCGCTCGCCGCAAACAGGCCGCCCTCGGCCAACCCGGTCAGGCCAATCGGCCCGCCGAGGCGAAACACGGTGAGCAACGCGCCGGGGTCGGCCTTCCAGATGCGCTGAAACAGGCGCACCTCGGGCAGCTTCCAATGGGCGTACCAGCACAGGACGATGGCCTGCACCGACTGCACGAGGATCGAGGCCACGGCAGCACCCTTGATGCCCATTTCCGGCGCTCCGAAATTGCCAAAGATCAGCACGTAGTTGGCCAGCACATTCAGGAGCAGCGCCCCCACGGTGATCCACAACTGCACCGCCGTCAGGCCCTGTGCGGCGAGGTAGGATCGGATCACGTTGCCGATCAGCGCCGGAAACATCCCGAAGACCGCGATCCGCATGTAGTTCTGCGCCTCCGCGGCCACGGTCGGGGTCTGCCCGATGGCCAGAAACAGCGCCTCGGATTCCCACAGCACCGCCACCGCGACGCAGCCGAACGCCACCGACAGCCATAGCGCCATCCGGGTCACCCGGCGGGCGGTCGTCTCGTCGTCCTGCGCCACCGCCTCGGCGACGAGGGGCACCACGGCCCGGCCAAAGCCCGCGCCGACGATAAAGGTGATGAACCAGAACGACGAGGCAATCGTCGCCGCCGCCAACGCCGTGACGCTGTACCAGCCGAGCATCAGCGTGTCGGTCATGTGGATGGCAAACCCTGCCACGCTGGTGCCGACCAAAGGCAATCCAAGCGCCAGCAGCAGCTTTGCGTGTTCGCGGTATGTCAGGGGATTTGCAGTCATGTGGGCAGCCTTACGCCCGGCGGCGCGGTCAGTCCAGACGGCTTATATGCCGCGCAGCAGCAACTGCAGCGCCACCGCAAAGACCAACGCGCCCGCGAGCGCTTCGATCAGCGCCATCGCCCGTGGGACCGCCGGGCCGGATGCGACACGCAGCAAGGCGCTCTCGCGCAGGCTGACGGCGGCAAGGGCGACCACGAGCGTCACGCAGGCGGTGCCGAGCCCCATGATGAAGGCCCCCGCGATGCCCGCCGCATCGATGCCGAAGCGCCAGCACAGGATCAGCAGGAACAACGCCCCGGTGCAGGGACGGACCGCGACCGCCCCGATGACGGCTACCGCGTCACGCAGCGAGCGGACCTGTTCGGCCTCGGCCAGACTGGGGCCGTGGGCATGGCCACAGACGGCGCAGTCGGCGCCATGGCCGACATGGTCGTGATCGGAGTGGTGGCCTTCGGCTGCCGCCTCTGGCCCGGTTGGGGCCACCCGGTTCCGCCAGAGCGCCCGTGACCCGCGCACGACCAGCCACAGGCCCAGACCCGCGATCAGCGCATAGCTCAGATCGGTCATCCGGCCCTCGGCAAGGCCCTGCATCCGCTCGCGGCTCCAGCCAAGCGCCAGCACACTGGCATAGACCAGCAGGACGGCGGTGGCGGCCTGGGCCAGACTGCTTCCGACGGCCAGGGCGCTGAGCCGCAGCATCGGCACCCGGCGCGCCAGACCGTAGCCGCCGATCACCAGCTTGCCGTGACCGGGGCCGGCCGCATGGAAGAACCCGTAGGCAAAGCACAGTGTCCAGAGCGACACCAGCGCCCCCGGCTCTCCCGCACGCAGCGACCGCAAGGCACCCGCCATCGCGTTCTGCACGTCGCGCTGACCCTCGGCGGCAAAGCGGGCCACCTGCCCTGCCCCGCCAAAGCCCCAGAGCCAGAGCGCCGCCGCGCCGAACAGCGCCAGCGGCAGCAGCCACAGCGCCCTCAGTCGCATGTGACCATCACGGTATCGGCAAAGGCCACGCCGACCATGGGGAACTCTTCCTCGGGGCCGACATCGCTGGCCGGGCGGCCATAGAGGAGCTCGTCGAGCAGCGCATAGGCCGCCTCCAGATCGGCAGGGGTGTAGGCGGCGGCACAGGCGTCGGTGCCCTCGATCGCGATCTCGCCGACCACCTGATAGGCGACGTAGTAGAACGGGTCGTAGACCTGCACCGCCACGCCCTGCGGGCCGGGGTCCACCGGATCCGCGAGCAGACGCAGATGGCTCTCGATGATGCGGCCCTCGATCACCTCGACCTCGGCGTCGATGCGGGGGCCAAGAGGCAGCTCGCCGGCCGGACCGGTCAGCACCAGATCGCCGGCATAATCCGCAGGCCAATCGAGCACGGAGGCACGCACGATCTCCAGCTCTTCCTCGGTCAGGACCATGTCGCCATCGGGATCGACGCCCAGATCCTCGGTCAGCAGCAGCGAAAAGAAATCGTCATAGGTCCACGACAGGCGGACCCCGACCAGCGCCGCGCCGTCAAAGACAAGGCCCACCTGCGCCTCGACAAAGACATGCGGATGAGCGGCCAGCGGGGCGGGCAGCAAGGCGAGGGCAAGGGCGGTTGGGCGAAGCATTTGCGATATCTAGTGGAGTGGGCAGAGCGAGGCAATCCGGGGTGCGCGGCAAACGGCGGGTTTGAGCCCAGAGTGCCGGATGCTGCGAGCAGTGCGAACGGCGGCTTTGCAACTTGATCCATCCCGAATAGTGTAGTCGCATGAACGAATTTCGAAACGCCAAACCTACCGACGCAAATCGCTGCTTTGAAATAGAGACCGATGCCTACGAAGGCGACGAGGCAGCTAGCCTTGCGAAAATCGCAAAGCGCATTGGGACCTATCCAGAAGGTTTTCTGATCCTTGAAATCGATGGTCAAGTTGTAGGGTTCATCAATTCCGGATGTGCAAACAATGTCGAGATGTCAGACGAAGAGTTCAAGGAACTCATCGGTCACGATCCAGACGCACCGAATGTGGTCATCTTGTCAGTTGTTGTCGATCCCGAGCATCAAGGGAAAGGCTACTCAAAGGCACTGTTAGTCGAGTTCGAGAAACGCATGAGGGGGCGGGGCAAGGAGGCCATTCATCTCATGTGCAAGGAGCAACACGTGCAGCTCTATGAGAAGTTTGGATATGTCTATCAGCAACCCTCAGCCTCCGAACACGGTGGGATGGTTTGGCATGAAATGTCTTTGACGCTGTGATTTGCAATTGGCTTGATTCCACCCAACTTAGAAAGCTGAAGGAAATCCAGTGACGCAAATCAGGTCAAATCTATCAGTCGCACTTGCTCCTCCGTTGCGTCCTTTCAAACCCGAAGATGCCGACACCGTTGCGCGGCTTAACGACATGGCATCTGGCGGCATACTCCTAACAGTCTGGAAGCGAATGGCAGGCACAAACGGTGATCCTTGGGAACAAGGCCGTCATCAACAGTTCGAGCAGATAGAGTCCGGATGGAACATCGTCGTGCTCGATCAAGGGTCCGGTGTCGAGGCGGTCATGATGGGACAACCCCACGGAGCCGAACCGGCTTCGCTCGAAGGCGTCGATGCCGAGTGGGTCCCACTAATGGAACTGGAAAACCTCGTCCCAGAAGCATGGTGCCTGAACGTGATCGCAACGCTGCCCGCATATCGCGGCTTAGGACATGGTGCCCGTTTGATGGCGCAAGCGCAAAGCATGGCACGCGCTGGCGGACATTCCCGCATCGCACTGGTGGTCTCCGATGCCAGCATTCCGGCGATCCGCCTTTATGAACGTAGTGGCTTCGAAGAAATAGCCAGACGCCCTATGTTCAAGGGTGACTGGAAAGGGCCAGGCCAAGATTGGGTGCTAATGGTCAAGTCGCTCTAAGAAATGCAATGCAGACATTGGCGCAGCCGCAGCGAAAGCTCACTTTGTCCGGATACTGTTGAAAAAGTGGGGGTTTTGGTGAGCTTGATGCTGAGCGAGAAGCTGGCCAGCCTCGTTGCCCTTCACGCTGGCGATGCTTCTGGGACCAATTTCGCCAGTTTCCGGAGGTTTTG
>NZ_FXZK01000025.1 GCF_900184895.1 Flavimaricola marinus | reverse complement strand
AGCCACCCGCCGGAATCACGTCGCTTAACGCCTTGAACCGAAACGTCGCTCCCGGGCGACCAGTGCTTTTTTGAAATCACGACTATCCCTCCCGAATGTTCCAAGCTCAGGATAGTTGCGCCACACAGATTGAGGCAGAACCCAATTAAGGGCTACGCGACAGTAAGTGAAGACCACGCCGGGCGAGTCATCGCCGCCCCAGCCCCGATCATCTCGGGCCAGCGCCCAGAGGAAGCCAGCCTTCGTCCTGCCTCGCCCGGGCTCCAGAACCGGCGCCGTCGTTTCGTCCATGAAGAGCTTGCCCGAGCCCTTCAGGTGCTCGGCGAGCCGGTCGACCACCGGGGCAAGGTGGAAGGCCGCAGTGCCGACCCAATCGGCAAGCGTGCTGCGCTGAAGGTCGATCCCGGAACGCGCGAGGATCTGGCTCTGGCGATGGAGAGGCAAATGGTCGTCGAACTTGGCGACGAGCACATGCGCAATGGCGCCCTCGGCCGGCAGCCCGCCCTCGATCAGGTGGGCGGGTGCCGGAGCCTGGGTGACCCCTTCGGCGCAGGCACGGCAGGCATAGTTGGGTCGAACCGTCACGATGACGCAGAGCTGGGCCGGCACGATGTCTAGCCGCTCGCTGCGGTCCTCGCCGATCCGGTGCATCGTGACGCAGCCGCAGGGACACTCCAGGCTGGCCGGCTCGATCACCTGCTCGATCCGGGGGAGGCTCTCAGGCAGATTGCCCCGATTGCGGAGGGCGACCTTGGATCGCCGCGGACCGGACGAGGCCGGGGCGTCTTCATCCTGCTGGGCCTCTGCCTCGGTGACGGCAGTTTCCAGATCTTCGAAGGCCAGCTGCCGTTCGTCCTCACTCAGTTTCTCGGACCTTTTACCATGCACGACCTGGTTCAGTTCGGCGACGAGGTGCTCGAGGCGCTTGTTGGCTTCCCTGAGTGCATCGCGCTCGCGCAGCACGGCCAGAACAGCGTCACGCTGGTCTTCCGGAATGGCCGACAGGTCGAGGGATGGGGCGCTGGACATGGGGGGATCATACCCCGCTCCTGCGTTCGTCAGACCGGCTTTCCCCGCCCTGAGTCACTCAGCCATAGCGGGCGCGCGCCTCCAGAGACCGCACTCGCCGCCAGTCCAGCCCGGCGAACAGCGCTTCGAACTGGGCGCGGTTCAGGGTCATCGCACCATCCCGGATCGCGGGCCAGGTGAAGGTGCTCTCCTCCAGTCGTTTGTAAGCCATGACGAGACCGCTGCCGTCCCAGAACAGGATCTTCATCCGATCTGCGCGCTTCGCCCGGACGATGAAGACCGTCCCGGTGAACGGATCTTCGGCCAAGGTCGACTGCACCAGGGCTGCAAGGCCATCATGCCCCTTGCGGAAGTCTACCGGCTTCGTCGCCACCAGGATGCGAACCCCTTGGGACGGCATCAGCATGTGGGCACTTCCAGAGCACGCACGATCGCGGCGATCCGATCTGCCGACGTGTCGGGCGACAGCTCTATCCGGGTCGTTCTCTTGACGATCCGGATCACTTGCTGGGGCTTCGCGTCGGAAGGCTCGGGCGTCTTCGTCGGATCGCAAATGACCAGAGGCGCGAAGACCGGCTCTCCGTGCTCCGCCGCAGGGAGAACCAGCTGCCCCTGCTTTGCCAGACGCCGCCAAGCCGAGAGCTGGTTCGGGCGGATGCCATACTGACCGGCAACCGCATTCACGGTCGCCCCCGGCTCAAGGGTCTCTGCCACAGCGCGAGCCTTCACGTCGTCCGGCCAGCGCCGATGACCTGATCCGTAGATCTCGACGCCCAGAGATCTGAGAAACGAATTTGTCGCGCACATTGCGAAACGCACTCCCCATCATGAGATGGGTATCACCTCGCAGTGCCGGAACTCATCTACAACGTGGGCCGCAGCCGCTTGAAGTTACCCACAAGTCGTGTGGCGAATTGATTCACCCACAAGACTTGGTCTTGCCCGAGAAGCCCCGGTCATGATTCGTCATGTGGCACCGAATAATTGAGGTGCGGGCATGGGGCAGAATTGGGTGGAAACGGAAACCGCCGGGTGCGATTTGGGTGACGTCCGGCTGAACCGCCGGCTCGGGGCAATGCTCGAGGCTCTCGGGGAGCGGCCGGGGAAATCGCTGCCCACGGCGTTTCAGGACTGGTCGAATACCAAGGCTGCTTACCGTTTCTTTTCCAATGGAAATGTCAGCGAAGACAAGATCCTTGAGGGCCATTTCGCCGCCTCTGCCCTGCGCATCCAGGCGACCGACGGTCCCATCCTGATCCTGCAGGACACTACGGAATTCTCTTTCAAGCGCTCGGCTCCGGAGAAGATCGGGTTCACGAAAGTGTCGACCGGACGCAAGTTGAAGGAAGGCCGCTACCAGAAGCATGCGGTCTGCGGTCTCCTGATGCATGCCAGCCTGGCGATCACGTCTGACGGGCTGCCGCTGGGGTTGACCGCCGCCAAGTTCTGGTCGCGTGCAAAGTTCAAAGGGACCGCCGCGCTCAAGCGCAAGATCAATCCGACCCGGGTACCGATCGAGCAGAAGGAAAGCATGCGCTGGCTCGACAATCTGCGCCTGTCCACTGAGCTGGCAGGCGCGCCCGAGCGCTGTGTGCATGTCGGCGACCGGGAAAGCGACATCTACGAGCTCTACTGCCTGGCTGAAGAACTCGGGACGAACTTCCTCGTCCGGAGCTGTGTCGACCGCTTGGCGGAGGATGGCGCCACGACCATTGCCAGGGTGATGGCGGAGGTGCAGTCCAGCGGAACCCACGAGGTCCGGTTCCGCGACGCGCAGGGCAAGGACCATCGCGCCGTGCTGTCGGTCCGGCACGCAACGATGACGGTCCGGCCGCCGATCGGAAAGCAGCGGAAATACCGGCATCAGGACCTCCAGATCATCCACGCCGAGGAGTTCGACCCGCCCGTGGGCCGGGCGCCCGTCATCTGGAAGCTGATCACGAACCTGCCGGTGGCGACCCACGCGGACGCTGTACACAAGCTCGAATGGTACGCGCTGCGCTGGAAGATCGAGACCTTCTTCCGGACCCTCAAAACCGGGTGCCGGATCGAAGAGCTGCGCTTGGCCACGGCGGATCGCCTGGCCAACTGCATCGCGTTGTGCTGCGTCGTGGCCTGGCGCGTGTCATGGCTGACAATGCTGAGCCGCGAGGCACCTGAAGCATCGCCGGCTGCCGTCTTCACCGAAGCCGAGCGCCGCATGCTCGAACTCTCGACCCCGGACAGAAAGCGGCAAGAACCGCGCAATCTTGATTTCTATGTCCGGGCGGTCGCGCGCCTTGGCGGCTATCTCGACCGCGCTTCCGACGCGCCACCGGGGACGACCGTCATATGGCGCGGCTTCTCCCGCCTCGCCGACCTCGTCGAAGGAGCCCGCATCGCAACGCCGCCGCCAGACACTTATGGGTAACTGCAAGCCGCAGCCGCCGCTTACCAAAAGCCTGTCGGCGCGGCTCAACAGGTCTGATGCGGCGGACACGGAAGGACTGGCGCAGCTCGTTCGCACCAGGTAGTTCACTCCGGTTCATATCCGTAGCGAAGAGGCTGATCGGCTGCTCAGCCTGATTGGCGCGCGAGAGGTTGATCCGCCTGCGCAAGGACCTCGAAGATCACATCCGGGGCGTCCTGAAGACCTTGGGCATCCGCATGACTGGCATGGGCCAAAGTCGCCAGCGCCAAGCGTTTCGCGATCAGCTAGCCATAGCGGGCGAAATAGATCCGGTTCTGCGTGCCATTGCTGATGGCTTCAGCGCTGCCCATGACACGCTATGCCAGACGGCGGACGACCTCGACAAGGCCGTGCAGAGGCGGGCCAAGGCTCATCCTCTCGCGCGCCGTCTGATGACGATCTCCGGCATCGGGCCGGTCAAGGCGCTCAGCTTCATCGCCCTAGTCGATGATCCCGCCCGATTCAGCCGGACCTCCGATGTCGGCGCCTTCATCGGGCTCACGCCGAAGCGACATCAATCCGGCGAGGTGGACTAGTCAGGACGCGTTTCGAAATGCGGCGACGGCGCAATGCGCGGTCTGCTGTTCGAGGCGGCATCCTGCCTGATCCGCCAGGTCCAACGCTTATCGCACCGCAAGAGTTGGCCATGCGACTGTCCGGGCGCCGCGGGTTCCGCAAAGCCGCAGTCGCTACAGCCCGTAAGATCGCCGTGATGATGCTGACGGTCTGGAAAGACGAAACCGAGTACCAGTGGACAAGTGAGGCCACAGCCTGATCTGAATTCCCGCACGGAGGCGGGGAGCGAAGTCCCGACGGGACGGAGGTAGATCGATCTCGCAAAATCGGTTGGGACGCAGGCCTACCTGCTCATCCCGCAAACGACATTGGAGACGATCCACCACCGGACACCATCATGAAGCGCACGTCCTGCGACCTCGGAGAGAACCATGACCCCGGATGGCCACATCGCTTATCCCCTTGACAGTGCCGCAATCAGAGAACCGTTTTTGGCCCCACCAAAGAGCTACCATTTGTCCAAAGCCCACTTTGCCCGCAGTGCGGAGCTTCAAAAAGATAGAAACTGCTCAGTTGAGTGCTGAGCTGGCACGAGCCCCTCTAGCACCACGGTACGTTCCAGTTCTGACTTTGCCTATGTGTGCAGCACTTTCACCCCGGCACCCCTCGTGCAAACCAGCTGCCCTCGGGGCCGCAGCGCATCGCCGGGCCTCCCCCATGGCCCGACGACGCGCACCCTATAGCTGCACAATGCGAAACGCCGGGTTCGGCGTCGGGAAGCGCACGCGGTCCTCGTCGGCGAGGCCGGGGTCGGTGATGATGGTCGAGATCCGCTCGATCGGCGCGGTGCGGTGCAGGGCGCGGGCCATGAAGCGGCTGCTGTCGGCCAGAAGGACCGTCTCGCGCGCGGCGTCGACCATGGCGCGTTTCAGCTGCACCATCTCCAGCATCGTCTCGGACACGCATTCCTCGTCGATGGCCGCCGCCGACATGAAGAACGTGTCGCAGCGGATGTCCTTGAGATAGCTCAGCGCCGGCTCCCCCAGCAGCGAGAACGACCCGAAGCGACAGGCGCCGCCGGGGACTATCAGCTTGATGTTCTGGCGGTAGGTCAGCGCCTTGGCGACGTAGAGGTCGTTGGTAATGACCGTCAGGTTGTGGTCCAGCTGCGCCACGCCATCGGCCAGCAGGTGGCAGATCACCGCGCCGGTGTCGATCAGCAGCGACTGGTCCGGCTCGATCAGCTTCAGAGCCTCTTCGACGATGGCCTGCTTTTCCTCGACGGCGGTGCGGCGCGACATGTCGGTGGACAGCTCGAAGGTGGCGCGGTTGCGGATCGCCACCGCGCCGCCGTGGGTCCGGCGCACCAGCCCTTCCGAGGCCAGCAGGTCAAGGTCGCGGCGGATCGTCGAGACCGAGATATTGAACATCCGCGCAAGGTCCTGCGTGACACCCGCCTGGTTGGTCTTGAACCACTCGATCAGACGCTGCCGCCGTTCCGCCGGCAGCATCTCTTCGCTTATCGCGTCCTCGAAATCACCCACTGAAACGTCCGTGTTCCGGTCAAACGGTCTTGCGTGCAACGATTGTCATAGTGCGTTCGGTAGCCAAAGGACAACCTGCGGGAAGGCGGCCAGGATGACGGTGCCGATGCACAGAAGGATGAAGAACGGGGCAGCGGCGCGGACGGTGCGTCCCATGCTGTCGCCGGTCAGGCCCTGCAGCACGTAAAGGTTCAGGCCGACGGGCGGGGTCAGGGCGCTCATCTCGATCATGATGACAAGGTAGATGCCGAACCACAGCGGGTCGAACCCGGCCTGCACGATCAGCGGCACCGCGATCGGCACGGTCATGACGGTCATCGAGGTGCCGTCCAGGAACATGCCCAGCACGATGTACAGAACCGCAAGGATCAGCAGTACGCCGTACGGCGACAGCTCCATCGCCGAGATGGCCGCGGTGATCTGGGTGGGCAGGTGCATGTAGGCGATGGCCGCCGACAGGAAGGCCGAGGCCGCGATCAGCATCAGGATCATGGCGGACACGCGGATCGTGTTCATCAGGCTGTCGCGCATCAGCGCGAACGAGAACTGGCCCGTGACGATGGTGATCACGATGGCGCCCGCGACGCCCACCGCCGCCGCCTCGGACGGGGTGGCGATGCCGGAGTAGATCGAGCCCAGCACGATGAACATCAGGATCATGATCGGCAGCAGTTCCAGCAGGCCCTTGCCGAGCGTTCCGATGGTGATTTCGCCCTCGTAGCGGGGGGCCTTGGACGGGTTGATCAGGGCCGACAGGGCGATATAGCCGGAATACAGGGCGGCCATCATCAGGCCGGGGATCAGGCCGGCGGCGAACAGGTCCGCGATCGAGACCTGCGCCAGCACGCCGTAGACGATCATCGCGATGGACGGCGGGATCAGCAGGCCGAAGCTGCCGGCGCCGGCAAGCGACCCCGAGGCGAGGTCGACGTCATAGCCGCGTTTCTTCAGTTCGGGGATGGTGATCTTGCCGACGGTCGCGGTCGTCGCGGTGGACGAACCCGAAATCGCGGCAAAGACGGTGCAGCCGAAGACGTTGGTGTGCAGCAGCCCGCCGGGGATGCGCGCGACCATCGGGGCAAGGCCGCGGAACAGCCGCTGCGAAATGTCGGTGCGGAAGACGATGTCGCCCATCCACATGAAGATCGGGATCGCGGCAAGCTCCCACGAGATCGCCGAGGACGAGATCACCTTGGTGGCGATCGACCCTATGCGGGTCAGGTTGAAGTCCAGCACGAAATACATCGCGCTGGCGCCGACCAGCATGAGGCCCGAGAAGATCCATGTGCCGGCGCCAAGGAACAGCACCAGAAGGCCAAGAAGAACAAGAGAGGAAGCGGCGGTGGTCATAAGACGTCGTCCTTCGGGCTTACAGGGTCAGGGCGCGTTCTTCGGCGTGGCCAACGGCCAGCAGCCGCAGGGCGCGAACGACGATATGGAACAGCAGCAAGACAAGGCCGGTCAGGAAGAAGGCCTCGGGAATCCAGAGCGGGATGGGGATGAAGTGCTGGCTGACAGAGCCGCGGGCGAACAGCTTGGTGACCGACCCCCACTGGTGCATCATCAGGAACCACATCAGCGCACCGGCAGAGGCCAGCGCAAAGGCTTCCGCGATCCAGCGGACCGCGCCCTTCATCTTGTCGGTCAGAACGGTGACGCGGATCATCGCGCCTTCCTCCAGCGCCCAAGGGGCCGCAAGGAAGGTGATCGCGGCCACGCCGTAGCCCACGAGGACATCCGCCATGTAGGTGGATTTCGAGAAGAAGCGCATGCAGATCTCGACGAGAATCAGCGAGGTCATGCAGACCAGCAGCGCCGCCGAGACGACGGCGGCCAGCTTGTTGAGAGCCGTGGAGATCCGCGCGATGACGGCCAGCCATGCAGGGTCGTCGTTCACCTCGGGATGGTGGTGCTCTTCGATCTCAGGCATTTCGTGGTGGGTCTGGGCGCTCATGCGACCTCCTTCGGGCAATATAGCGCAGGTTACGGCGTTAGCCGGCCTGCGATTTCAGCTCTTCGAAGCGGGCAAGCACGGCCTGACCGCGTTCGCCGGTCTGGGCGACCCAGTCCTCGCGCACGCTGGTGCCGGCTTCCTGCAAGAATTCGAAGATCTCTGCGGGCACATCATCGTCAAGCGTGATGGTCATGCCGTTTTCTTCCATCGTGTCGTAAGCGGTCTGGATGGAATCGACCATGATCGACCAGTTGTACTCGTCACAGGCCGGCAGGATTTCCATGATCGCGGTCTGCACGTCTTCCGGCAGGGCGTCGAACTCGTCCTTGTTCACGTGGCACATGAACAGGCCCATCGCGTAGTTCAGCTCGGTGAAGTCGGACACGTAGTCCCACAGCGACAGCTGCATCGCGCCGTCGGCCGAGGTCAGAACCGCGTCGATGCCGCCGGTGGACAGCTGCGGGATCAGGTCGGACCATGCCACCTGAAGCGGCGCGGCGCCGGCGTTCATCATGGTGTTGGTGCCGTTCACGTCGTAGGTCCGGATGCGCAGGCCTTCCAGCGCCTCGGGCGAGGTGATCGGCTCGGGCGCGTTGATGCCCGACGGCGGGTTCGGCATCGCCCACAGCAGGACCATGCCGTTTTCCTCGAAGATCTTCGCGTATTCTTCGCGCGCGGCCTGCCACAGCATCATGGCTTCTTCCGGGGTCGAGGCGATGAAGGGCAGCGAGGACAGGTTGAGGAACGGGTCGATCCCGCCCAGCTGGGTCACCAGCGTCACGGCAGCCTGCACGGCACCGTCCTGCACGGCGTCGAAGTGGTCGACCGAGTTATAACCAAGTGCGCCGCCGCCTTGGTAGGTGATGGTCAGCGCGTCACCGATCTTCTCGTTCAGCTGCTCGAGGAAGAACTTGGAGGCCTTGCCGGAGAGCGCCTGCTCGCCGTACTCGTCAGCCATGTCCCAGCGGATGCCCTGTGCAAGCACGGGCCGGCCGAGGGCCGTCAGCGCGCCGGTCGCGGCGGCGGTCTTCATGAAGGATCTGCGGGAAAAGGTCATAGTCCGGTTCCTCTCTCTGTGTCTCTCTGTTGGTGGCAGCGCGGTGGTGACGCGTGCCCGGATGTGATCGTTTGCGTGCGCATATTGGCGAATGTTGCGCGTTCACGACTCGAAGCAGGCATAATGTGACGCTTTGTGTCAATCATTTTTGCAAAACTACCGTATGACGTCACGGTGAATGCCTTAAAATTAATCAAAAGATGCGACCTTTTGCGCTGAAGCTTCAATTTCTTCCCCATGCTTCGCTTTTTCGTTCACAAACGAGCATGAATGCGCAAGTGTCGGAGGCAGCGGGTGACTCGCCCATGACAAAGAAGGAACAGTTTTATGGCAACCGCCACTGAAGATAGCCCCGTCATCCTGATTTCCGGCGCAAATCGTGGAATCGGCGCGGCCATCGTGCGCGAACTGAAGGCGCATAGGTATCGGCTGTCGCTGGGGGCGCGGAATGTCGAGACGTTGGAAAGCGAGCACGGCGCGGCGGATGGCATGACGCATTATGCACGTTTCGACGCGTTCGATCCTGCGTCGGCCGAAGCGTGGGTGTCCGAGGCGGTCGCCAGGTTCGGCCGCATCGACGGGCTGGTCAACAACGCGGGGCTGGGCGAGCATGTCCACCTAATGGATGACAATGACGAGGCGCTGGACCGGCTTTGGGCGGTCAACGTCAAGGCGCCGCTGCGGATGACGCGCCTGTGCATGCCCCACCTCGAGGCGACCGGCCACGGCCGCATCGTCAACATCGTGTCGATGTCGGGCAAGCGCGTGCGCAACCCGCTGGTGGGCTACAACATGACCAAGTTCGCGGCGATGGGGATGACCCACACCACGCGGCAGGTCGGCTGGGAGAAGGGCGTGCGTGCCACCGCGATCTGCCCCTCGTTCGTGCGCACCGAGATGAGCGCCTACACCAGCAAGGTGACGCCCGAAGAGATGATCCAGCCCGAGACGATGGCGAACCTTGTCCGCACCGCGATCGAGCTTCCGAACAACGCGGCGATGGCCGAGATGCTGGTGAACTGCCGGCTGGAAGATACCCTGTGAGGTCATGATGATACCTGGACTGATCGAGCGCATCACACCGGACGAGACTCTGCCCGCTTCGGCGGACGTGGTGGTCATCGGCGGTGGCATCGCGGGCGTCACCACGGCGCTGTACCTGGCCGAGGCCGGGGTGAACGTGGTGTTGTGCGAGAAGGGACAGATCGGCGCGGAGCAAAGCAGCCGCAACTGGGGCTGGGTGCGCCAGATGGGCCGCGACCCGGTCGAGCTACCGCTGACGATCGAAAGCCTCAACCGCTGGCGCGAGATCGACCGGCGGTTCGGGATCGACACCGGGTTCCGCGAGACGGGCATCACCTACGTCAACCGCACCAGGCACGAGATCGCCGAATTCAGTGCCTGGGCCGACTATGCCAAGGACGCCGGGATGGCGTCGCAGGTGCTGGACGGGCAGGGGCTGGCCAAGCTGCTTCCCGGCATCAGCCCGCGCTACAGCATGGGTCTGTACACGCCGAACGACGGCAAGGCCGAACCGTGGAAAGCCGTGCCGCAGATGGCGAAGGGCGCACAGCGTCTTGGCGCGAAGATCTTCGAGACCTGCGCGGTGCGCGGGATCGAGACGTCGGCCGGGCACCTGAGCGCCATCGTGACCGAGCGCGGCACGATCCGCTGCGAGCGCGCAGTCATCGCCGGCGGCGCGTGGTCGCGGATGTTCCTTGGCAACCTCGGCGTCAACTTCCCGCAGCTGAAGATCCTCGGCACCGCCGCGCGCATCGAAAGCGCGGCGCAGGTGACGGACATGCCGGTGGGTGGTGGCGATTTTGCCTTCCGCAAGCGGCTGGACGGCGGCTTCACCGTCGCGGTGCGCAACGCCAACGTGGCGCCCATCGTGCCTGACAGCTTCCGCTTGTTCGGGGATTTCTTCCCGACCTTCCTGAAAAGCTGGCGCGAGCTGAAGCTGCGCGTGAACGGCCAGTTCGTGAACGAGCTCAAGCTGCCCCGCCGCTGGGCGCTGGACGCGCGCAGCCCGTTCGAAATGGTGCGCGTTCTTGATCCGCAGCCGCACGAGCCGTTCAACCGCCTGATCCTGAAGACGCTGCCGCGCGCCTTCCCGGTGTTCTCGGATGCCCGCGTCACGCACGGCTGGGCCGGCATGATCGACGCGACGCCGGATGCGATCCCGGTGATCGGGCCGGTCGAGAAAGTGCCGGGGCTTTACCTGAACGCAGGCTTCTCGGGCCACGGCTTCGGCTCGGGGCCGGGGGCAGGGCAACTGATGTCGGACATCGTGCGCGGCACCGCGCCGGTGGTCGATCCGGCGCCGTTCCGGCTGGAACGGTTCCGCAACACGCATTCCGAGGCCGTCACTCCGGTCGCGGCGTAAGAGTAAAAAGCAGGGACGAAAACCAATGACTTGGAGAATTGGCGTAGACTCCGGCGGGACGTTCACCGACGTCTGCCTGTTCGATGACGAGACCGGCAAGGTCGAGATCTGGAAGGTCTCGTCCACACCCGACGACCCGTCGCGCGGTATCACGCAAGGTGTGGTGGAAGGTCTGGAACAGGTCGGCGCCGAGGCGTCCGAGCTTGGCTTTCTCGGGCACGGCACGACGGTCGCGACCAACGCGCTGATCGAGCTGCGCGGCGTGAAGACCGGCCTGATCGTGTCGGACGGTTTCCGCGACCTGCTCGAGATCGGCCGTCAGAAGCGCCCGAACCTGTACGACATGTTCGCCGAGAAGCCCGAGCAGCTGGTTTCGCGCGACCTGCGCCGTCAGGTCCCCGAACGGCTGAAGTTCGATGGCACCGTCGACGTGCCGCTGGACGTCGACGCGCTGCGCACCGAGGTGCGGGCGCTGGCCAAGGAAGACATCAAGGCGCTGGCCGTCTGTTTCCTGTACGGCTTCCTGAACACCGAGCACGAGGAGATGGCCAAGAAGGTCATCGCCGAGGAACTGCCGGATGTCTTCGTGTCCACCAGCCACGACGTCGCCCCCGAATTCCGCGAGTTCGAGCGGCTGTCGACCACCGTGGTCAACGCCTACCTCGGCCCGGTCATGCAGCGGTACATTCGCCGCCTGAAGGACCGTCTGGACGAGATCGGCCTGAAGATCGCGCCGCAGCTGACCCAGTCGAACGGCGGCGTCATCGGGTTCGACACCGCGGCTGACCTGCCGGTGCGCACCGTGCTGTCCGGCCCGTCCACCGGCGTCGTGGCGGCGCAGGCGATCGGCAAGATGGCGGGCTTTCCGAACATCATCACCTTCGACGTGGGTGGCACCTCGTCCGACGTGGCGCTGCTGCAGAACGGCGTGTGCCAGCTGACGGGCGAGGCCGACGTGCACGGCTATCCGATCAAGGCGCCGATGCTGGACATCCACACAGTCGGCGCCGGCGGCGGGTCCATCGCCCATGTCGACACCGGCGGCCTGCTGAAGGTCGGTCCCCGCTCGGCGGGCGCGAACCCCGGTCCGGTCTGCTATGGGCTGGGGTCCACGGAACCCACCGTGACCGACGCCAACATCGTGCTGCAGACGCTGAACCCGGTCGAGATCCTCGGCGGCCGCATGAAGGTGCGCCGCGATCTGGCGGTCGAGTCCGTGCAGCGGCTGGCCGACAAGCTGGGCCTCGACGTGATGGAAACCGCGCAGGGCATCATCTCGGTCGTGACCGCCAACATGGCGAAGGCGATCCGCGTGATCTCGGTCCAGCGGGGGCACGACCCGCGCGACTATGCGCTGATGGCTTTCGGCGGGGCAGGCCCGCTCCACGCCGCGCGGCTGGCGCGCGAGCTGGACATGGGCAAGGTCATCGTGCCGCTGACCCCCGGCACCCTGTGCGCGCTGGGCCTGCTGCTGACCGACCTGCGCGCCGATTTCGCCGTGTCCCGCCTGATGCCGCTGGGCTGCGAGGCGCTGGGCCCAGTCGAGACCGGCTATGCCGAACTTCAGACGCAGGCGGCGGACTGGTTCGACAAGGAAGGCATCGGGGCCGACCGGCAGGTCATGACCCGCACCGCCGACATGCGGTACATGGGCCAGAACTATGAACTGTCGGTGGCGGTGCCCGCGGGCCCGATCACGCACGACACGTTCAAGGCGCTGGAAGCCGGGTTCGAGGCCGCGCACAAGCAGCGGTTCGGGTTCGTTGTCGAAGGCGAGCCGATCCAGCTGGTCACCCTGCGTCTGGAAGCGGCGGGCATCGTGAAGAAGGCCCAGTTCGCGGCACAGGAGATCGAGGGCGAAGACCCCTCGGCCGCGCAGATCGACAGCCGCGAGGTCTACATGGCCGAGGCGAAGGATTTCGTCCCCTCGCCGGTCTACACCCGCGACAGGCTGCGCCCCGGCAACGTCATCCACGGCCCCGCCATCGTCGAGCAGATGGACACGACCACCGTGATCCTGCCCGACATGACCGGCACCGTGGACCCCTATCTCAACCTCATCCTGGAGGTGAAGGCATGAGCACGCCCATCGATCCCATTACCGTCGAGGTCATCGGCTCGGCGCTGCAATCCATCGTCGAGGAAATGGGCGAGGCGCTGGTGCGCGCGTCCTACTCGACCAACATCAAGGAACGGCGCGACTGTTCCACCGCGCTGTTCGACCACCGCGGCAACACCCTGTGCCAGGCGGAACATATCCCGATGCACCTGGGCTCGTTCCTCGGCGTGATCCCCGCGATCCTCGAACGGTTCGAGCTGCAGGACATCGCGCCGGGCGACGTGTTCATGGCGAACGACGCCTATGCGGGCGGCGCGACCCACCTGCCGGACATCGTGCTGGCAGAACCGATCTTCGTTGATTCCACGCTGATCGGCTGGGCGGTGAACACCGCGCACCACTCGGATTTCGCGGACCGGGGGCACGAGCATATCTACCAGGAAGGCCTGCGCATCCCGCCGGTCCGGCTGTACCGCAAGGGCGAGCTGAATACCGACCTTCAGTCGATGTTCCTGCTGAACTGCCAGGTGCCGCGCGAACGTCTGTCCGACCTTCGGGCGCAGATGTCGGCCAACCGGCTGTGCGTGCAGCGGATGACCGACCTGTGCGCGAAGTACGGCAGCGACAAGGTGCTGGCCGCCGGTGACGCGCTGCAGGACTATGCCGAGCGCAAGATGCGCACCGCGATCGCGGCGATCCCCGACGGGACCTATTCCTTCTCGGACGCGTTCGACAGCAACCAGCGCGCCGAGGCGATGGCGTTCCGTGTCGACATCACCGTGGAAGGCGACCAGATGCGGCTGGCCTTCGACGGCCCGCCGCAGGTGCGCGGCGGGCTGAACCTGATCTACACCTCGTTGCTGGCGGCCTGCTATTTCACCGTGAAATCGGTGCTGGATCCGACGATCCTGCCGAATGCCGGCCTGGCCCGTCCGCTGACCGTGACGGCGCCCAAGGGCACGATCCTGAACTGCGAACACCCGGCGGCCGTGGACGGCCGGATCGCGGCGGCGCAGCGGGTCACCGACCTTGTATACGGCGCGCTGGCCAAGGCGCTTCCGGGCAAGGTGATGGCTGCGGGCAACGGCTGCTGCACCGGCGCGATCTTCAACGGCACCGACGAGAAGGGCGACATCTGGGTCTACCTTGAAACCATCGGTGGCGGCGGCGGCGCACGTCCCTCGGCGGACGGGCTGTCGGGCATCCACGTCGGGCTGACCAACACCTCGAACCTGCCGGTCGAGGCGCTGGAGCTGGAATACCCCCTGACCCTGCTGCGTTACGAGCTGGTCGACGACTCTGCCGGGTCGGGCGAGTTTCGCGGCGGCATGGGCATCCGCCGCGTCTATCGCGCCGAGAAGGCCTGCCGCTTCACCGTCGAGGGCAGCCGCGTGGGGTCGAACCCGTGGGGCCTTGAAGGCGGGCTGGAGGCCGACGGCACCCATCTCGACTTCGGCGACGGCCGCACCGAGTTCGCCGGCATGGTCGACCTGAAACCGGGGCAGATCGTGTCCATCGTCACCCCCGGTGGCGGCGGCTACGGCGACCCGTCGAAGCGGCCCGAGGACGCGGTGCGCCGCGACCTCGCCGAGGGCCGCATCAGCGCCGATCTCGCGAAATCGGTCTACAACCTGAGCGTCTGACTCCTCCCCGAGGCGCTCCACCTCCGACCCGGTCGCATGGCGCGACCGGGCCGGCTTTTCTCGCCCAGAAAACCAACGCCAACACAAGGAACATAGGCAATGGTCAAGATTACCAAGGTGAAATCCGGCTCGATCTTCGAGGAAAAGGAAAGCTACTCGCGCATCGTCGCAGTGGACGACTGGATCTTCGTGTCGAACACCGCTGGCCGCAACTACAAGACCCGCGAGATGTCGGAAGACGCCGTGGAGCAGGCCAAGCAGTGCTTCAACAACATCGAAGGCGCGCTGAAGTCCGTCGGCTCGTGCCTTGAAGATGTCGTGCAGTCGAAGATCTTCATCCCCTGCGTGGAAGACGCGAAAGCGGTCATGACCTACGTCGGCGAGCGCCTGAAGGGCATCGACCCGCAGCGCACCGTCACCTGCTCGCCGCTGGGCGCGCCGGACTTCAAGGTCGAGATCGAAGTGACCGCTTACCGCGGTGCCTCGAAGGCCGAGAGCGAAGAGATCACCATCCAGCTGTGAGTGCTCTCGCCGCCGCCCGGATCATTGCCGGGCGGCGGCGGTTTTCCCCTTCCGGGGCTCCATCGCGGGTGTCGGGCGGGGAGGGAGGGAGCTGCTCCGGCTGGCGGTAGAATTACGCGGAAGTGGGCAAAACTTGAGGTCTCACGCCGCCCTCTTGTTGTTTGAAACCGTCAAACAACCATCTAGGACGGCAGCTCGGGTGTCGGCCACGTTGTGAGCTCCGCGGAACGACCATCGCATACGACGGCGCTTGCCCATCCGGGCGCTACCGATGTCGTCGACACTACTTTCGGCACGCGATGTCGAGATTGGCAGGCCCTTTCGATACCGCCGGCCGTAGTTGGTCAGAGAGTCCATGTTGTTGGCGAGATAGCTGTAGAGGTCGTAGCAGTGCGCAAACCTCCTCGATGCTGCATCCCGAACCGCAGGATCCTGTTTGGAGCGCCTTGCACAAATGACCATCAGCCATTGAAGGTCGGTGCCGGCCGTTTGCACTTTGCCGCGCCAGAGAGACCAACGCAATGTCTCGGCCGGTTTTCTGAAGATCACAGGCACTCCCGGGAAATCCTCTGCCTGGACTAGGTGTTTAGTCCCGGCATCTGGTGGATCGGGTCGAGGATTAATCTTTCTGGCTCTGAAGTCCAGATTTTGCAGATATATTCGTAGGGCGTGAGGCCGCCGAGGGTCTTGAGCCTTCGGGCGAAGTTGTAGGCTGCCATGAAATCGGCGAGGTGCGTTCGCAGCTGGTCGTGGTTCTCATAGTGGAAGCGCGGCCTTCCCGTCTGAGATCACGGTGACGGATCGCCGAACATTCCACCCAAGTGCCACTAGATCGTGGCGAAGCTGGGTAGCGGGCGAGGCAGCAGCTTGTGGCGCCAGATCGAAGCGGCGACACATATCGCCGGCCTCGTTTTTCCCCACCACGACATCAAGGTGGCGTTTCTGGTATCTCGGCCTGCACCTGATATGGGCTCCGTCGACGAGCACGGTTACGGAATGCAAACTCGAGGCTTAGTTTTCCAGCGGCTCCAACCCAGTGATATCTCCGCGACCCGGCCCAATCGATTACGCACGATGGTGTTGTGCTGCTCTACACAAGGCAGGAAGGTCTCCAGAATCCGGGTCGCTTCCCGGAAGGAATGCCTTGCGCCCTACTCTGCCTAAAGCCTCTGAAGTTCTGGGGTCGCACGATGCGGCACGAGCTGCACAAACGGCTAAAACGAACCGCGCTCTCCCACTGCACACGAACACTTGCGAAGCCGTGGAACCCTGACCCGAAACCGCCCAAAGAGCGTATCGAGCACCCTCGTTCGATAGTCGTGAACGCGTCCGGTGCGACCGTAGTCGGGACAGCTACGGTGCGCCTGAAAGATATCTTCGACCTGGGCATTCAGCACTGCCCTCTGAAGTTGCCAAAGTAGGTCTTTAGCATCGTCTAGCTTGAGCCCCAGATCATCATGACTTTGGCCGGAAAGAATGAAACGGCGTATCTCATGTATCTGTTTACTTCCCATCTCGGCAGTCGTTTCCACGATAATCCGAACGTCGATATCAGCCCCGGTGAACCAAAACCTCCTAGAGCTTACCCGAACACCCCGATGTTTTGCCCACTCTCCGTCAGGCTTGGTGTCGCGTTGCCCTTAAATCGGTTCTGCCTCAATCTGTGTGGCGCAGCGGAAGCATTCGGGCTCTGAGGAGTTCTGGTCCGGCGCGACCGTACATTGCGCGTTTGAGGGTCTTCAGGCGATTGATTTGGCCCTCAGCTTGACCGTTGCTCCACGGAAGTTCGATGGCATTGCGCACGGCCTCGATATCGCGGTGCAGCGTGCGGGCAAAGCGCATGATTGGTGGGATGCCAGTCTCAATGGCCAGATCGATCCATGCGTCTAGCGGGGCGGACTGGTCGCCGCGCAAAATGCCCTGAAACCGCATGGCAAGGCTCCGCATCGTGGCAAAGCTTGGCGATCCGGCCTTCAATGCATCTACCTTTTGGGCCTGGTCTGCGGTCAATTTGC
>NZ_FXZK01000009.1 GCF_900184895.1 Flavimaricola marinus | reverse complement strand
GAACTACAACAATCAAAGACCGCATTCGGCTTTGAAAAACCTGACACCGAGGGAATTCGCAGAGAAAACGATGATGGACAAACTGGCCGCCTAAGGCCATCAACCAAAACCCAAAGACTCTCCGCAACGTGGAGGAAACTTGGGGCTCAGGTCAACCTTTGAGGCCCGGTTCGAGAAGAAATGCTGTAAACTGGGTCATGAAGACCAAGCGTTACAATCAGAGGCGGGCCGGTGCATTGGCCTGAATCGATCCGCGTGTCTATCGGCGCAAGTCGTCGGGGCCGCCGGACACCGAGCTACGAGCCAGAATGAAAGAGCTGGTGTCCGAACGGCGGCGGTCCGGCAATCGCCGTTTGCAAATCCTGCTGAAGTGAGGAGGCTGGGAAGTGAACCGGAAGTAGCTGTACCGACTCTACCGCGAAGAAGGATTAGCCAACCGTAAATGCGACGGTCGCAAGCGTGCAGTGGGCACCAGAACGCCCATGGCGATCCCGCAAGGGCCGAACCAGAGGTGGTCGCTCGACTTTATGTCGAATGCGCTGGAAGACGGGAGGCGGTTCCATGTGCTGAACGTCTTCGACGACTTCAATCGGGAATGCCTGGCTGCCGTCGTGGATACATTCATCGGTTGTGCGCGTGTCGTCCGCGAACTGGACAAGATCGCCAAGCTGCGTGGATATCCCTGCATGGTAGTCTCGGACAACGGAACCGGACTGACATCAAACGCGATGCTGAAATGGCAGGAAGACCGCAAAGTTAGTTGGCACCAAATTGCACCGGGCAAGCCGATGCAAAACGGCTTGGTCGAAAGCTTCAACGGAAGGATGCGCGAGGAGTGCCTGAACGAACATCTGTTCCGGTCTATGCGCCACGCCTGCCGCATGATTGCGACATTGCGCGCCTATTACAATCACAACCGGCCTTACTCGAGCATCGCTGGCATGACGCTACACGAATATGTCAACTGCTCAAAGCAAAACTAAAACCTGAACAGAGCTAACCTGAACTAGCGGAAACAAAGGCCAGCAGGTCAGCCGTAAAGATAATTCATTGCAAACTCAAGTTGATAGTCAATACAATCGAGGCCGACCAATCCTTGGATAGGATCCCCGTGGTTTGAAATGACCCAAGCATTAGATGCATTTCGGCCGACTGAAGATTGATACCTATGAAAATATGGCTCAAGTTAAGACCTAAGTGGGCCCTTCACGTCACTTTCCCGTTCCGACGGACGTAGCACTCCACCGACTTTCCGTATTTGATACTTTGCAGGTCATCCGGTCGGCTTGCAAAGTCGCCATTCACAGCGTTCTCATAGCCCTTCGCCTGGTTTCCAACTACGAAATGCTTTTTGTTGACCTAAACACAACAGCTCTACAACAGGGATATCGAGCGTGTCAGTAAGTTCGGCTTTGACGATGGTCCGTTCCAATGATTACTGTATGCGGTGACAGGCGACGACTGTTTCTTGTCAAGCTCGTGCAGTGTCTGAGAGTTGAGCTTGATATGTGATATTTGAAAGTATCCGGCACGCGGTCGTGGGTTCCGGATGCGGTGTCGATTTAAGGCGCGGAACCCTCCGCAATCGCGGGGCGCGATTCTCAGAGGATCCGCCGGTGCGGGTCCATCTCGCCGCCGGGTGCACAGATCCCGCGGATGACGTCGCACAGATCCTTGAGTTTGCGGTCCATCGGGCCGGCGCGCGTCACCATGCTGACCTCGGCCAGTATCCCGCCGAGATCGATCGGCAGGTAGGAAATGCCGGGATATGCATTGACCGCGGCCGAATAGGGCATGATCGCCAGCCCCATGCCCCCCGCGACAAGGCAGAGGCCCGCCGCGGTGGAGGTGTATTCCGGCCCCTGTTCGGGCTGGACTCCGACATCGGCGAGATACTTGTTGATCGTCGGCTCGAAGCCGGTGCCGATCTTGGCAATGAACCGCATCAGCGGCTGTCCGACGAGATCCTCGGCCGTCAGCGACTCCCGCGTTGCCAGCGGGTGATCCGAACTCATCGCGACGCACATCCCCTCGCGATAGATCACTTCGCCCCTTAAGTAACTCGGCAATCGCGCCGGCCGCATCAGCCCGACTTCGAGCTCGTTCTCCAGCAACATTCTCAGTTGAACGCCGGTTGTTTCCGAAAACGGTGACAACAGAACGGCAGGGTGGATATCGCGGAACTTCCGCATTGCGATCGGCAGGACCGTCGAGGTCCCGACGCTGATGAGCCCCACGCGAATCTGTCCTGCCTCGTCGCTGGCGGTGGCTCGCGCAAATCGCACGCCTTCGTCGAGATCGGAAAGCACCTGCTGCGCATAGGACTGAAATCGCCGCCCGGCTTCGGACATCTGGACCTTGCGGGTCGTGCGGTGAAAGAGCGGCGTGCCGATCCTCTCTTCAAGCTGTTTGATCTGTTGCGAGAAAGGTGCTTGAGCCATGTGAAGCCGCTCCGCCGCGCGACCGAAGTGGAGCTCTTCCGCCAGCAGCAGAAAGTATCTCAGGTGCCGAATCTCGATGCCATTTATCATGTCGTATGTATGAAACTTAGTGTCATTAATCCATTTATTGTCTTAATTAATGATGCTTGTCTACCGGTATCCGCCCCTTTGGAAGTGGCGAAACAGACCGGAGCAGGCATTTGTCACCGACCTTCATACTGACCAAAATCTTGCGAATGGCGCTGACGCTTCTGGCGGTGGTGACATTCACATTCATCGCCCTGCGCCTGTCCTATGACCCGGCACAAGCCATGCTCGGCCCCGATGCCACTCAGCGCGAAATGGAGCAGTTCCGCGCAAAGTGGCATCTCGATAAATCGCTGATCCAACAATACGTGATCTACGTCCGCAATCTCGCCACGGGCGATTTCGGGATCTCTTTTCGCGACGGCCGACCGGCCCTCGACGTGATCTTTGAAAGGGTGCCACACACCCTGCAATTGGGCTTCGTTGCCTATGTATTCGCGATTTTGATCGGGGTCCCTGCGGGCATCCTCGCAGCACTCAAGCGCGGGTCTCTTTTCGACCGGCTGATCATGGTCTTCTCTGTCGTGGGCTTTGCCTTGCCGAACTTCTTCTTCGGCATCCTGATGATCCTCGTGTTCTCGATGATGCTGCAATGGCTGCCGAGCGCAGGCTCTTCGAGCTGGCAGCACTTCATAATGCCGGCCGCTGCCCTGTCCCTGACCCTTGCGGGGATCCTGGCGCGGTTCACCCGGTCTTCGATGCTCGAGACCTTGTCGAAGCAATACATGCGCACCGCCGAGGCCAAGGGCGTGAGCAAGATGCGCCGCACTGTGGCGCACGCCCTGCCCAATGCGGCGATCCCGGTCGTCACCATCCTCGGTCTCATGCTGGGTCAGCTCGTTGCCGGCACGGTCGTGGTCGAGACCGTCTTTGCATGGCCCGGTGTCGGGCGGCTTCTGATCAGTTCCGTCTCCGGCAAGGACCTTGCCGTGGTTCAGGCGCTGGTCCTGTTCATTGCCTTCGCCATGGTTCTCGCCAACTTCATTGTCGACATGTCCTACCGACTTCTCGACCCCCGTAGCCGGAGCAAGTCGTGAAGCGATTTCTGAGCAACCCCGTCCTCGCCCTCGCTGGACTCGTCCTGATCGTCATTGCCTTCATGGTTCTGTTCGGGCCGCTGATCTCCCAGGATCCGTCGAAGCAGAACCTCATGTCCCGCTTGCAGGGGCCGGTCTGGACCGAAGGCGGCAGCTGGGATCACTGGCTAGGCACCGACCGGCTGGGTCGCGACATGGGCGCCCGCCTGATCGTGGCGATGCGCATGTCCATTGGGGTGGCCCTGATCGGCACATTCATCGGTGCCGTGGCAGGAACGATCATCGGCTTCATCGCCGGGCATTTCGAAGGACTGGTGGATGACGTGCTGATGTCCATCGTCGACATCCAGTTGTCGTTGCCCTTCATCCTGATCGCCCTGACGCTGCTGGCCTTCTTCGGCAACTCCCTGACGCTCTTTATCGTGCTCATGGGGCTTTACGGATGGGAAACCTATGCCCGGCTGACCCGCGGCCTCGTCATGGCGACGAAGCGCCAGACCTACGCCCGTGCCATCGTGGCTCTCGGTGCATCGCCCGCCCGCCTCTACCTGCGCCACGTCCTGCCCAATATCGCCAGTGCTCTGATCGTGCAGGTCACGCTGACGGTGCCCGGGATCATCCTGCTGGAAAGCTCGCTCAGCTTCCTCGGGATGGGCATCCAGACCCCTCTGACTAGCCTGGGCCAGATCCTCGGTGATGGTCGCGAATACCTGACGACCGCCTGGTGGATCTCGGTGTTTCCCGGACTCATCATCTTCCTGATGACGCTGTCGATCTCGCTGATCGGTGACGGCCTACGTGACCGTCTCGACCCAACTCTCCGGGCCCGCGATGCCTGAACCCACAAGAAAAGACCATGCCCAACCAACAGGAGACCTAACCATGGTTACACGTAGAGACGTCCACAAGATGATCATCGGGGCCGGTACGATGAGTTTCGCCGGTATCGGTGCCGGTGCCCAAGCCCAGGAGATCGACACGCTGCGCATCGCCGTCGACGCGCTCTGGGCGAACATGGCGCCGATCAACGGGCTGTCGACCTCGGCACGCCGGATCTACAACAACTTCTATGAATCCTTCACAGAGGTCGACTACATCGCCGATCCCGACGGATCGGTGATCGTGCCCAAGCTGGCCACCTCCTACGAGCGCAACGGCAAGGTCTGGACCTTTAAGATGCGCGAAGGGGTGATGTTCCACAACGGCGTCGAAATGACGGCCGAGGACGCGGCCTTTACCCTTTCAGCCGAACGCTATCGCAACGAAGACGCCTTCGAGCCGCGCGGCGCCATCTATTCTGAAGGCTTCGTCCGGGTCGAAGCGGTCGACCGCTACACCCTCGAGATCGAGACGGCCAGCGAAGACCCCTACGTTCCGGCGAAACTGAGCGGGTCGGTCGGCCTGATCGTTCCCAAGGACTACTACCTCGAGGTCGGCGTCGACGAATTCGGCCTCAACCCCATCGGCACCGGCCCCTACAAGGTCACCACTTTCCGTTCCAGCGAAATTCTGGTGATGGAGCGGTTCGACGACTACTGGGGCGAAGCTGCTCCGGTGCAGACGGTGGAATGGCGGATCGTGCCGGAATACGCCGGCCGGATGGCAGGCGTCGTGTCCGGGGAATACGACATGATGGTGGGCATCCCTCCCGACCAGATCGCGCAGATTGCCTCTTACGACAACGTCAACGTCCAGAACGTGGCCGTTTCCGGCTATACCGCCTTTGGTTTCAACACCCGACCGGACCCGGAGGACAACCCGCTGGTCGACGAACGTCTGCGCTATGCGATGATCCAGGCCGTGGACATGAATGCGATCGTCGAGTCCCTCTTCGGTGATCTGACCTTCCACCCGGACGTGCCCTTCAACTTCCCCGAATACGGCCCCTACTACGACCCGAATGCCGTAAACCCGCTGCCGTATGACCCCGAGGCGGCCCGCGCTCTCGTGGCCCAGACCGATTACGACGGCCAGCCTCTGCTGTGGCACATCACCCGCGGCTACTATCCGAACTATGAACTCGCCGCCGAGATCATGGTCGAGATGTGGCGCGAGGTCGGGATCAACGTCGAGATGCAGGTGCTGGACAACTTCTCGCTCGTCTACCAGCGCCCCTATCACCTCATCAATTTCTCGAACGGTTCGAGCTTCATTCCCGGCGACCCCTACCAACCGCTGTGGCTGGACTGGAACCCCGGTTCCACCCGCGCCAGCGCCGACTGGAAGGTCTGGGATCCGACCGAGGAATACATCCGCCTCGGTGAGGAATTCGTGAACTCGGTCGATTTCGACGAACGCAACGAGGCCTACAAGGCTCTCTCTGCGGAATGGCAGCGCGTCACACCCGGCTTCTACCTGTGGAAGCTCTTTGCGACCTACGCGACCCGCGCCGACATCGAATGGACAGCGGCCAGCGCCGAAATGCGCCTGTACGCCCCCTACCTGAAACTCAACTGAGGAAGAAGGCGCCATGCCGGAGACCAAACACCTTCTGTCGCAGATGACGTTCGACGAATTCGCCCAGCGGGCGGCGGAGAACCCCGTGATCCTCTTGCCCTTTGGCAGCCACGAGGAGCAGGGGCCCCACGCACCCATGGGCGACTACATGCTCGCCGACCGCATCGCCGGCATGGCCGCCCAACGGTCGGGGGCGATAGCCGCCCCCACCGTCCCATTCGGATACGCCGACTTCTTCCGGTCCTTTGCCGGCGGCATCCAGTTGAGGTCCGCCACCTTCAAGGCGTTGGTCGAAGACGTGGCGACCAATTTTCTCGATCACGGGCTGACCCGGCTGGTGATCGTGAACGGACACACGACCAATGCCTTTCTGATCGACGAGGTCATGCGCAAGCTGCGCCGTGAACGTGGCGTGCTGATGTCGTCCATCAATATCTGGCAGTGTCTGAGCCCCGCCGACTGGACAGAGATCCACGGCGACAATGTCGCCAAGGCCCGCGGCCACGGCGGTGACCCCGTCACCTCGTCCTACATGCATCTGTTTCCGGAGCTTCTGCGCCCGGACCTGATGCGCAAGGCCCCGGACAATACGGCCTTCGGTCATCGGATGCTTGGCCCGTCCGGCATCTCTTTCAATGGCAGCGCGGTGAACATGCCGCTCACGGCCAAGGAGTTCAACGAGGATGGGATGATGGGCGGCGACGCCACCCACTCCAGCCCCGAAATCGGCGCGAAGATCGTCGAGAAGATCACCGCCAAGATTGCCGACTTTGCCACGTTCTTTGCCGGTTGCGACACGACCACCTTCACCCCTACCGCCCCGCTGGAAACTTCGGATGTCTGACGCTCTGCTCACCTACGACAACCTCAGCGTTCGCCTGCCCGAGCGCATGGATCGCGAATACGCGATCAAGGATCTGTCGCTCAGCCTCAACGCCAACGAGATCCTCTGTGTCGTGGGGGAAAGCGGTTCCGGCAAGTCGCTCACCGCGCTCTCGACCATGGGCCTGCTCGACCGGAACGCCCTGACACCGTCCGGGCGGATCGATTTCATGGGCCGCAACCTGCTTGAAATCGACGAGCAGGAGCGGCGCGCACTGGTCGGTGCGAAGCTCTCGATGATCTTTCAGGAACCGATGGCCTCGCTCAATCCGTTCTACAGGGTCGGCGATCAGGTGGCCGAGACCTTCTCGGTCCATACCGATCTTCCCAAGGCGGAGATCCGCGAAAAGGTGTTGGCGCTTTTCGACGAGGTGCTGCTGCCCAACCCCGAACGCATCTACCGCTCTTATCCGCATGAACTGTCTGGCGGACAGTGCCAGCGGGTGATGATCGCCTCGGCGCTGGCGCTTGACCCGGCTGTCCTCATCGCGGACGAGCCGACGACGGCGCTCGACGTAACGACCCAGGCACAGATCCTCAAACTGATGCTGGCGCTGCGCGAGAACCACAACACGGGCATCATGTTCATCACCCATGATTTCGGCGTCGTCGCCGAGATCGCGGACCGTGTCGCTGTCATGCAGCATGGCAATCTCGTCGAGATCGGCACCGCCGCCGAAGTGCTGCGCAATCCGCAGCACCCCTATACGCAGCGGCTCCTGTCTGCAGTGCCGATCCTCGAACCCCGCGCCGCGCGCACCGATCTTGGCGAGCAGATCCTCAAGGCTTCGGGAATTCGCAAGACCTACAACTACAAGGGCGCTCGCGGCTCGACGGTGTCGCTCAAGGCGGTCGACGATGTTTCGATCACTTTGCGTCGGGGCGAGACCCTCGGCCTCGTCGGAGAGAGCGGATCGGGCAAGTCGACCCTGTCGCAGAGCATCATCCGCATGGTCGAGCCCGATGCGGGCGAGATCGTCATCGACGGCATTCCGCTTCACACGCTCCGGACCCGCGCCCTGCGCCGCGCCCGTCGACACATGCAGATCATCTTTCAGGATCCCAATACCGCGCTGGACCCGCGCCAGAAGGTCGGTGACGCAATCGCAGAGGGCCCCATCGTGCACGGTGTGTCCAAGACCGAGGCCCTCAAGCGGGCCGAAACTCTGCTTGAATCCGTCGGCCTCGACGCCTCGGCCTCGCAGCGTTTTCCGCACCAGTTTTCGGGCGGTCAGCGCCAGCGCATCTGCATCGCCCGCGCTTTGGCGCTGGAGCCGGCCCTGCTGATCGCGGACGAAAGCGTCTCGGCCCTCGATGTCTCTGTGCAGCGTCAGATCCTGGACCTGCTGCACGAGATTCAGGGCCGGCTGAACTTCGGTCTTCTCTTCGTCACCCACGACCTGCGCGTCGCCTCTCGCATCTGCGACAGGATCGCGGTGATGCAGAAGGGAAAGCTCGTCGAAGTCGGCGAACCGATCGATCTCTTCCAGTCACCTCGCGAGGAATACACCCGTCAACTTCTCTCTGCCGTTCCCGGAACGGCTATCGGCCAGCTGGCAATGCCGTGAGGGCCTTTCGGCACGCCTGACCGCGCGCCATTCAGTACAAGGATTAACTATCAAATGATTGCAAAGTACGCGATCGGGGCTTCGGCCCCGCAGGTCTCTGCTACGCTGTTGAAACGTCTCGAAGAGGTCGAGTTGGCGACGATCGGCCACTTCGCCGACCGCGGTTTCATGCACCCCTCGATCAAGCCGCTGACGCCCCCAAAGGGCACGATAACCGGCACCGCGGTGACTGTCGCGATCCCCGGAATGGACAGCACGTTGCTGCAATATGCCGTCTCTACCCTGCGTGAGGGCGACATCCTCGTGGTCGACCGTTTGGGCGATGCGCGGCATGCCTGTATCGGCGGCGGCGTGGCCTCGGCCATCGCCCGCAAGGGCGGCGCGGCGGCCATCATAGGCGGCCCCTGCACCGACCCGGACGAGATCATGGAGCTGGGCCTGCCGGTCTATTCCACGGGGGTCTCCAGCATCACCACCCGCATCCGCGACGGCGGTGGCGCCCTGAACAAGCCGGTGTCCGTCGGCGGCGTTCCGGTCCTGCCGGGCGACATCGTCATGGCGGACGCCACAGGTGTCATCGTGATCCCCCCCGACGAGGCCGAGGCGATCTGCGAGGTGGCACTGGCCCGGCAGAAGAAGACCGCCGAAATGTTCGCCCGCTTCGCTGCCGGCGAGCAGCCCGCCGGCCCATCCCCGGCCATTCAATTCGTCGAAAACGCACTGAGAGGTGAGAACAATGGATAGGTCCGTCGTCGAGCAGGCACGCCATGAATACTGGGATCGCCGCAAACGTCCGGCGGTCAGCGACAAGGGTGTCGTGACGAGCCAACATTTCGCGGCCACCCAGGCCGGGATCGCGGTGCTGGAGGAGGGCGGCAATGCCGTCGACGCGGCCGTCACGACGGCCCTGACCCTGCAAACCGCCGAACCTTGGATGTCGGGCCTCGGGGCCTGTGGCTACATGCTGGTCGTCGAGCCGGATGGCTCCGTCGAATGCATCGAATTTACCGGCCGCCTGCCGGCCAAGATGGACATGGATGTCTATGCAGAGAAGGGTGACGGCAGCGCCTATTTCAACGGCAATGCGATCTCGAAGAACGACGCCAACGTCCGCGGTTTCCTGTCAGTCGCGATCCCCGGATGCGTGCGCGGCTTTTCCGCCGCACTTGACCGGCATGGCACCATCCCCTTCGCCCGGGCACTTCGCCCCGCGCTTGACCGCGCCCGCGCCGGGATGGAGGTCGACTGGCACACCTCTTTGACCATTGCTCTCGGCCAGCCGGAGATGCGCCGGGACACGGGCATGCAGGCGATATTCCAACCCGACGGCAAGATCCCTTGGCCCGGAATGCGTCTGGCCATGCCGCAGCTTGCCCAGACACTCGAACGCCTGACCGAGGTCGGCCCCGAAGATTTCTACACCGGCCAGATCGCGCGAGATCTGGTGGCCGATCTTCAGGAGAACGGCAACGGCATCACCCTTGAGGACTTGGCCGATTACCAGCCGCTGATCTACGATGCGATCCCCTTCGACTTCGCTGGCCACGTGATTCACACCCCCGGCCACACCAGCGGCGGCCATCGTCTTCGTGCGGCGCTCGGCATGTTCGAGGAACGCCACGGCGCTGGCCCGGACGGCCCGGAGTTCTTTGCGCAAATGGCACGCGCACTGCGTGAAGCCTATGCCGGCGACAAGCCCCTCGCGCCCCCGGCCGAGACCGACGCCAAGGGGTCTACGACCCAGATCAACGCGGTCGACGCCACCGGCCGTATGGTCGCGATCACCTTCACCTTGTTCAACCGCTTCGGCGCCTATGCGCTCTCGCCACGCACCGGCGTGCTTCTGAACAATGGCATGGCTTGGTACGATCCCCGCCCCGGCCGCGCCGCGAGCATGATCCCCAAGGCCTATGCCCATTCCAACATGTGCCCGGTTGCGATCACAGGCGCGGGCCGAAGTCATGCTGTGCTGGGTGCGTCCGGCGGAAACATGATTGTGCCCGCGCTGGCCCAGATCGTCGCGCTTCACCTGTCGGCAGGTCTCGACGTCGAGGACGCCTTGATGCGTCCGCGCATGGATGCGGGGGCCGGCCCAGGCATCATCGCCAATGTCGACATGTCCGACGCCGAGATCGCGGCCCTCGAAGAGATCGCACCGGTCCGCCCGGCGCAAGCCGAGGTGATGCATCGCCCCTTTGCCTCACCCGCCATGATCGGCCGACGCGCCGAAGCCTTTGTAGGGATGCCCGACATCTCCTACCCCGCCGCCCACGCGGCCGCGTTGGAAAGGAATGCATGATGATCCCCGAAGCACTGCTTTCTTCGATCACGGGTGTGCTCAGCGTCGATGCCCCTCGTGCCCCTCGAACGGCTCTGGTCTTTGACAGCCCGCATAGTGGCCTCCAATTGCCTCTGAACTTTCACCCTGCCGTCTCGCCCGAGATGGTGCGCGTCGCCTCCGACACCTATGTCGACGAATTGTTCGAGAGTGCGCCCGACTATGGCGCACCTCTCCTGCGCGCGCATTTCCCCCGCTCTTTTCTCGACGTGAACCGATCCGACCAGGACGTGGACCTCGAGATGATCGAAGGCGATTGGCCGCACCCGATGCGTGAGAACGCCGCCGCCAAACGTGGGATGGGCCTGTCTTGGCGGTATGCCTGGGGCGATACGCCGATGCATGACCGCAAGCTGACCGTGGCCGAGATGGAGGCCCGGATCGAGACCTATTGGCGGCCCTATCACAGCCGGCTCGAGTCGTTGCTGGACGACACCTACGCGAGCTTCGGCACGGTCTACCATATCGACTGCCACTCAATGCCGGCGATCGGCCATGCTCTTTCGCCCGATCCGGCGGGAACGGTGCGGGCCGATTTCGTCATCGGTGACTACGATGGCGAGAGCTGCGAGCCGGCGTTGACGGATCTGATTTGCACCACCGTCGAGGGCCTTGGCTACTCCGTCGCCCGGAATATCCCGTTCAAGGGGGCGGAGCTTGTCCGTCGCTACAGCGACCCCGCCAAGGGCCGGCACTCGATCCAGATCGAGGTGAACCGACGTCTCTACATGGACGAGAAGAGCCGCGCCCGATCCGACGGTTTCACCAACCTTCAAGGCGCGATCACGCGCCTCAACGCCGCGCTGCACGACTACGTCGCGGCCCGGACCTGACCTACACGCGCCCGCGCGCGCACCACCAAGGAGCGACATATGCCTTTCGACTTTGACGAACACATCGACCGCCGCGGCACCCATTCGGCAAAATGGGACATGCTCGGCCCGTTTTGCGGGATCGAGGATGATGACGCGATCGCCATGTGGGTGGCCGACATGGATTTCCGAGCGCCGCCGTCGGTGACCCAGACCCTCGCCGAAGAGGTGACGCGCGGTGTCCACGGCTATTACGCCGATGACAGCGGCTGGCGCAGCGCCATCACCAACTGGATGAAAGCGCGCCATGGATGGGAGATCCAGCCCGAATGGCTCACCGCGACGGCCGGCGTTCTGAATGCCATCGGCATGATCCTGCAGGAGTTCTCCGCGCCGGGCGACAGCGTCGTGATGTTCTCGCCGATCTATCCGGGCTTTACCGGCATCACCAAGGCCGCGGGCCGGGTTCCCTTCTATTCGCAGATGAACCTCGTGCAGGGCCGCTACGAGATGGACCTCGAGGCGCTGGAGGAGAACCTGCCCGCCAATGCAAGCGTCGTTCTCCTGTGTTCGCCGCACAACCCTTCGGGCAAGATCTGGAGTGTGGAGGAACTGCGTGCGCTCGGGGCCTTCTGCGAGCGCCACGGTCTGTTGCTCGTCTCGGACGAAATCCATCACGATCTCGTCTTTTCGGGCGCACGTCACGTGCCGACCGCGATTGCCATGCCGGAGATCGCTGACCGCTTGATCACCTGTGCTTCGGCCACAAAGACCTTCAACCTCGCTGGCGCGCATTTGGCAGAGACGATCATCTCTGATCCGACGCTGCGCAAGCGCTTTGATGGCCGCGCCGCCGCAGTGGGTGCGCAGCATCACGGGCTGTTCGGAATGATCGCCACCGAGGCCGCATATGCGGGCGGGGCAGAGTGGCTGGACGCACTGCTGCTCTATCTTGCCGACAACCGCGATCATTTTGACAAACGCTTTGCTGCAGAGATCCCGAAGGCGCGCTCACTGTCCCTGCAATCCACCTATCTGTCGTGGGTCGATTTCTCGGAGATGGGCCTGCCGCCGGAAGAATTGCGCCGCCGCTGCAGCGAGGTCGCCAAGGTCGGTGTGAATGCCGGAACCACCTTCGGGCCCGGCGGAGAGCAGTTCCTGCGCTTCAACTTCGCCTTGCCTCGCGCCCAGCTTGACAAGGCAATCGACCGTCTCGTCGCAGCTTTCGCGGAGTAACGAGGCGCGGGCAGACCTGCCCGCACCATCCATTCAGCCCGTTCATTCAGGAACCATCCATGACCCAATCCATTTACACGGCCGAAGTCTCCGGCCAGCCGACCTTTGCAAAGAGCCCGGACGGGCAGCTCGACATCGCCCTTGGCCACCCCGTCGAGATGGGCGGCGACGGAGTCTCGGGGACAAACCCCGAACAGCTCTTTGCCGCCGCCTATATCGCCTGCTTCTCGGGCACCTCGATGATGGTGGCCAAGCAGAAGGGCCTGACCCTGTCCGGTGCGCCAGAGCTCACCTGCACATGTGCTCTCGTCAAGGGTGACACGGGCCCCGGCTATATCTTTGACGTTGGGCTGACGGTGTCGTTGCCCGGTTTAACCGAGGCCGAAGCGGACGAGGTCGTCGCAACAGCAGATGCCATTTGCCCGATCTCAAACACGTTGCGCGGCCAATCCCGCGTCGCGATCAGGAAGGGCTGATACGCAATGCCCGACCAATCCCTGGCAAAACGCAATATCGCGGTCCTCACCGTTGCCCAATCCCTTGGCGGGGCCGGTGCGCCAGTCGTGGTGTCGCTCGGCGGCCTGGTGGGGCAGAGCCTGTCTCCGACCCCCGCGCTCATCACCCTGCCGGTCAGCCTGTTCAGTCTCGGCCTTGCGATCGGTGTGGTGCCTGCGGCGATGCTGATGCGCGCCCTCGGGCGGCGCGGTGCTTATCGTATTGGCGCCATGTTGGGCGTCGTCGGCGGGCTGGTCGCAGCCTTCGGGATCTCGATCGGCTCCTTCCTCGTCTTTTGTCTCGGGACGATGGGCGCCGGACTCTATGCGTCATTTGTACAAAGCTACCGTTTCGCAGCCACCGATCAGGCGGAGGGCGATCTGCGCGGCAAGGCAATCTCCTCGGTGATGATCGGCGGCCTCATCGCGGCGTTCATTGGGCCACAGCTGGTGATCCTGACGCGCGAAGCGGTGCCCGGCGCGCCGTTCATGGGCAGCTTTCTCAGTCAGGCGGCGATGGCGCTCTTGGCGATACCGGTGTTGTCTCTGCTCCGGGTACCTCCGCCGCAAGAGCGCCTTGACGGTGCTGCGGGCGGGCGCGGCACATTGGCGCTGCTGAAGAGCCCGGACTATGCTCTTGCCCTGGCCGCCGGGGTGGTTTCCTACGGGCTGATGTCCTTTGTGATGACGGCGGCTCCCGTCGCCATGGTCAACCACGGACACGGCGTCGATCAAGCGACCCTCGGCATCCAGTGGCACGTCCTTGCAATGTTTGCGCCCAGCTTCGTGACCGGCCGGTTGATTGCCCGCTACGGCAAGGAGCGTCTGACCGCCAGCGGTCTTGCCATGATCGGGATCGGCGCCATCGTCGCCTTGTCAGGCATGGCGGTCTGGCAATTCTGGGTCTCGCTCGTGCTTCTGGGCGTCGGCTGGAACTTCGGCTTTCTCGGTGCGACGGCGATGCTGCTCGACACCCATACCGAGAACGAACGGGCCGTTGCACAAGGGACCAATGACTTCTTCGTCTTCAGCACAGTTGCTGCGGCCAGTTTCCTGTCTGGTGGCATCCTGCAAAGCGCCGGATGGACGATGGTGAACCTCGTCGTCTTTCCCGCCATTGCCCTGGTGCTGGTGCCTCTGGTCTGGAAGAGCCGCACCCGGACAGGTGCCGACGCTCAAGTGCCGGACGCTGCCGAGATCAACCTCACGCCCCGACCGGAGCCAAATCAGTAAGGGCTCGCGATCCAGCGTCAGACGGCCGCGACATGCCCCGGCAATGGTGGCGGCCGTCTGGCGAACCGATGCTTCAGGCCCTTCCGAAACAACGCTTTTCAATCAATCCCATTGCCCAGACACTATCGCAGCGCATCTCGACGCTTGCGCGGCCGGCTTTGGCTGAATTTTCCGGCAGAAACCGCCGCATTGGCCTGCCCGCTGCCGCGTTGGCTGCCAATTGACGGGCCTTCGGACCGCACCACTTGTGCGACTCCGAGAGACGTCGCATCCTTTCGGCACTCAACGGAAGGGCATTTCCCATGAAGGTTGTCGTTATGGGCGCTGGAGTCATCGGCGTCACGACCGCGTATTACCTCGCGAAGCAGGGGGCCGAAGTCGTCGTCATCGACCGTCAGGTCGGTCCCGGGCTGGAGACGAGCTATGCGAATGCCGGTGAACTCAGCTATGGCATGACCTCGCCCTGGGCCGCTCCCGGTATTCCGATGAAGGCGGTCAAGTGGATGTTCATGAAACGCAGGCCGCTCTTCATCTGGCCGCTGATCAGCCCGACCATGTGGAAGTGGTGCGCGCAGATGGTGCGCAACTGCAACGAGGAGAGCTATCGCCTCAACAAGGGCCGGATGGTTCGGGTGTCGAACTATTCGCGCGACGTCATGCCCGATCTGATTGCCGAGACCGGGATCGAGTACGATGGCCGTGAGCAAGGCACATTGCAGCTGTTTCGGACAGCCAAGCAGATGAAGGCCTCGAAGGCGGATCAGGAAATTCTGGCCGAATACGACTCCCCCTACGAGGTGCTTGGACGCGACGCCTGTATCGCTGTCGAACCTGCGCTGGCCGAGGTTCGCAACAAGTTTGTCGGCGGCTTGCGCCTGACCGCTGATCGGACCGGGGATTGCCGTTTGTTCACCATGGCGCTGGCCGACAAATGCATCGACCTGGGGGTCGAATTTCAATATGGTCAGTCGATCCGCTCCATCGCGATCGAAGACGGCAAGATCGCCGGTGTGAACACCGAGATCGCGGGCCGCATCACTGGCGACGCCTATGTCTGTGCGATGGGCAGCTATGCGGTGAATGTCCTGAACCCGATTGGTGTCAAATTGCCCGTCTATCCGGTCAAGGGATACTCGGTCACTCTGCCAGTCACCGACGACGCGTTCGCACCGCAATCGACCATCATGGACGAAACCCACAAGGTCGCCATCACCCGATTGGGCGACCGTATCCGCGTTGCCGGAACCGCGGAGATTGCCGGGTATTCCAACCGCCTTGGTCCGCATGCAACTGACACGGTCAAGCATGTGATCAGCGATCTGTTCCCAAAAGGTGGAGACATCTCTCGCGCAGAGGGCTGGACGGGGCTGCGACCGATGACCCCGGATGGCACACCCGTTCTCGGGCCGACGAAGTACGACAACCTGTTCGTCAATACCGGTCACGGCACGCTGGGTTGGACGATGGCTTGCGGTTCGGGCCGGGCCGTCGCGGACGTGGTCTTGGGCAAGACCCCGGAAATCTCACTCGATGGACTGACCGCAGCGCGCTATGGCGGCTGACCCGGTGCAGTTGGAAGGGTCCGTTCAGGGATGGATCGCCCAGCGAATGGCGTAGGCGACGATCGCCAGCGCCAGGACGCTGCCAAGCCAAATTGCGAAGAACCAACCGAACTTTCGGAGGGCGGTATTCCGCATCAGTGATACCCTTCTTCGGGATTAACCTTCCCGCGAAACAACCAATAGGCATAGCCCGTATAGATGAGGATCAGAGGTACGAGGACGAGCGTCCCGACCAAGGCAAACCGAAGGCTTTCATCCGGTGCGGCCGCTTCGGCAATGGTCAGGCCGGGCGGCACGATGTTGGGATAGAAGCTGATCCCGATCCCGATGAAACACAGCACAAAGAGGCCTAGCGCAGCAAGGAAAGGCTGAGCATCCTTGCCGGCATTCAGGCCTGCGAACAGAGCCCATGCTGCCGCGATCACCGCTCCGGGCATGATCACGCTGAAGACGCTGCCCGGCAGATTGAGCCACCGCTGGAAATACACGGGGTCCTGAAAGGGCGTCATGAGGCTGACCACGCCGATGAAGCCCAAAGTGCCCGCACCGAGCCACCATGCATGGCCCTGCATTTGTCGCTGAAGGCTGCCTTCAGTCTTGAGAATGATCCATGTGGCTCCGAGCAGAGCATAGCCCACGACCACCGCAAATCCGGTGAGGATCGAGAACGGGCTGAGCCAATCCCACCAGCCACCTGCATAGGCGCGGTCGGCCACGTCGATGCCCTGCACCAGCGCGCCGAGTGCGATCCCCTGCATGAAGGCTGCCACCGTCGACCCGCCAAAGAACCCGACATCCCAAACGGGCTTCCAACGCTCTGTTCGCCAGCGATACTCGAAAGCCACGCCGCGAAAGATCAGCGCCAACAGCATCAGGATAATCGGCATGTAGAGCGCAGGCATGACGACGGCATAAGCCAGCGGAAAGACCGCGAAAAGCCCGCCGCCTCCGAGCACGAGCCACGTTTCGTTGCCATCCCAGATCGGGGCGATGGAATTCATCATGGTCGCTTTCTCCTGCTCGCCATTGGCGAAGGGAAACAGGATGCCGACCCCGAGGTCGAAGCCGTCGAGGATCACGTAGGTCAAAACCGCGAATGCGATGATCCCGGCCCAGATGAAGGATAGTTCAAACATGGTGAGGCTCCTTATTCCCCGGGAATTGCGTCGCGGTCGGTCTGCATGACAGGTGTAAGGCCGGCCGTTCGGATCGGACCATCCTCCAGCCCGAGATGTGGCGTGCTGGCGGGTTTGTTCATCATCCTCAGCAGGTAGAAAGTGCCCGCTCCGAAGATGAAGAAATACACCACGATGAATGCCAGCAACGAGGCTGCGACGGCCGGAGCGGCGACGGGCGCGAGGCTGTCGCTCGTCCTGAGCAGGCCGTAGACAGTGAACGGTTGCCGCCCCACTTCGGTGGTGATCCAGCCGGCGAGAACGGCGACAAAGCCCATCGGACCCATCATGATCGCTGCACGGTGAAGCCATTTGTCGTCATAAAGCTTCCCACGAAAGCGCCGCCAGATGCTCCACAGGCCGAGGCCGAGCATGGCGAAGCCGAGCCCGACCATCACCCGAAAGCTCCAGAATACGATGGCCACGGGCGGTTCGTCTTCGTCGGGGATCGTGTCCAGACCGGCCAGCGGCGCCGTCCATGAATGCCTCAGGATCAGGCTCGACAGGTTCGGGATCTCGACTGCGTAGTCGATCCGTTTTTCCGCGGGGTTTGGTATCCCGAACAAGATCAGCGGCGCGCCGTCGGGGTGGCTGTCGTAGTGGCCTTCCATCGCCATGACCTTGGCAGGTTGGTGTTCCAGCGTATTCAGCCCGTGCGCGTCGCCGGCAAGGATCTGTAGCGGTGCGACGACGATCAGCATCCACATGGCCATGGAAAACATCCGGCGAGCAGAGGCGTCTGTCCGGTCCCGCAAGAGGTGGAGGCCGCCGACCCCGCCGACCACGAGCGCGGTCGTCAGATAGGCGGCCAGCACCATATGCACCAGCCGGTAGGGGAACGATGGATTGAATATGATCTGCCACCAGTCCTCGGGCACGTATTGCCCCAGCTCGTTGACGCTGTAGCCCGCGGGAGTCTGCATCCAGGAATTGACCGACAGGATCCAAGTGGCCGACATCAGTGTGCCAAAGGCGACCATCGCCGTGGCAAACATGTGCAGCCCATCACCGACCCGTTCACGTCCGAACAGCATGATTCCAAGGAAGCCCGCTTCGAGGAAAAAGGCCGACAGGACTTCGTATGCCATCAACGGGCCGAGGATCGGCCCCGTCTTGTCGGCAAAGACCGACCAGTTGGTTCCGAACTGATAGGACATCACAATGCCAGAGACGACACCCATGCCGAAGGCGACGGCAAAGATCTTTTTCCAGTAATTGAAAAGGGTCAGATAGGTCTGCTCGCGCGTTTTCAGCCAAAGGCCGTTGAGCACGGCCAGATAGCTGGCAAGTCCAATCGAGAAGGCGGGAAAGATGATGTGAAACGAGACGGTGAATGCAAATTGCATTCGGGCCAGTGTCTCGGCAGTCAGGCTATCGAACATCGTGAGTCCTCGTTTCTCTGTGCGGAGCGGCTGGTGAAGGCACGCGCAACCCATTTGACCGGTGGTTGGCGATCACTGCAATGCGCGACCGACGTGCGAGCATCGACGCCGTTGCAGTTGGCTCCGAGGCCGAGTCCGGTGACTGTAGCGCCGGATTGCCTGCTGGGGATGTGTCTTGAGCAGCAAATCCATGTTCTGTCGGCAACGGAGCCGACTGCAAGTTTGGCCGGATTTTGCCGCATCTCCTGACCCGGTCCGGAAACGACAAGGTATGGATCGCGGACCTTGCGGAAATGCAGGCTGGTCGTTTGCCGGTTCCGAGGTTCATCGCAAATATCCTATATTTCAAATATCGGTTTGCGGCGTTGCATAGATTGGTTCAATTGCAAAAGCAATACTTCCAATATAGCTTTGCCCTGCGACAACAGGATGCACCATGAAACTGACCAGCTACACTAACTATGCCTTGCGTTCCTTGCAGCTCGCTGCGCTGAAATCGCCCGATCTGGTCCGCGTCGATGATGTCGCCGTGATCCATAACCTGTCACGCCCCCACATCACCAAGATCGTCCATGAACTTGGGAAGGCTGGCTATCTGGAGACCGTCCGTGGTCGTGGCGGTGGATTCCGTTTGGCTCGAAATCCCGACGAGATCATCGTTGGCGATGTGGTCCGGATCACCGAAGGTCCGCTGGATGTGGTCGAGTGCTTCAACCCCGAAAAGAACACCTGCCCGCTCATGGGTATCTGCATTCTTTCGCGCAAGATGCAGGAAGCCACGGCGGCGTTCATGGCGGTTCTCGATGACCTCACGATCGCGGATATCTCCGCCAATCGAGGGCAACTGATGGACCGCATCGCACCTCTGGAGCTGCCACGGGGCTAGTCGAGGCTGCGATAGTCGCCTGCAACGGCAGGCGATCCACCGATGTGTCGAGACGATCTGGATTGCAGATACCGGCCGCCGCATGTCCGGATTCCGGACCGGATTCTGGCAGCGATCCGACCGATTTTCCAGCTTGGTGACAATGTCACCGAAGCCTGACGGGATAATCGATATAGAGAATATAGCTTTTCGCACTGCCACAGCAAAGGCGGCGAATCACTATCACTCCGGGCGTCGATAACTGCCCGATCAATCGAGGACATCACATGACCTATCCTGTCGATCTCTCCCGCAAACCAGAGGTCTCGCCCCACTTCGACGAGGCAACCAACACCATCACCTATATCGTGAAGGATCCGAACAGCGATCATTGCGCGATCGTGGATAGCGTGCTGGATATCGACTATGCCGCCGGCCGGATCACCTATGACGCCGCCGATGCGCTGATCGCCGAGATCAAAGAGCGCGGCCTGATCCTAGACTGGATCATCGAAACCCACGTGCACGCCGATCACCTGAGCGCTGCCCCCTATCTGCAGGAAAAGCTCGGCGGCAAAATCGGCGTCGGCGAAAAGATCATGGTTGTGCAGGAAACCTTCGGCAAAGTCTTTAACGAAGGCACCGAGTTCCAGCGCGACGGGTCGCAGTTCGATACGCTGTTCAAGGACGGCGACACCTACATGATCGGCACGATGCCTGCATTTGCCATGTTCACGCCCGGCCACACACCTGCATGCATGGTTCACGTCATCGGTGACGCCGCATTCGTAGGCGACACGCTGTTCATGCCGGACGGCGGCTCGGCCCGTGCCGATTTCCCCGGCGGCGACGCAGGGGTGCTCTATGACAGCATCCAGAAGGTGCTGAGCCTGCCCGACGAGATGCGCCTGTTCATGTGCCACGACTACGGCCCGAACGGCCGAGACATCCAGTGGGAAACCACGGTGGGCGACGAGAAGAAGCACAACATTCACGTCGGCGAAGGCAAGACCCGCGAGGACTTCATCAAGTTTCGCACCGAGCGCGACGCAACGCTTGGAATGCCAAAGCTCATCATCCCGTCTTTGCAGGTGAACATGCGCGCTGGCGAGGTCCCGACGGACCATGACGGCAATCCGATGCTCAAAGTGCCGATCAACGCGATCTGACCCGGGAGCGAGATCATGGATATCAAGAAACTCACTCCGAACCTCTCCGTCAGCCCGCAAATCATGCCAACGGATATGCAGGCTGTAAAGGAAGCAGGCTTCCGCGCGATCATCTGCAACCGGCCCGATGGCGAGGGTGCCGATCAGCCGACCTTCGAGAAAATCTCGAAGGCGGCGAGGGACGCGGGCCTCGAAGCGGCCTATCTGCCCATCGTCGCAGGGAAGGTGACGGATGAGGACGCACTGGCCTTTGACAAGGTCAGCGCCGATTTGCCGGGTCCGGTTCTGGCCTATTGCCGCACCGGCACGCGGTCAGCGACACTGTGGTCTCTGGCCCAGGCAGACAAGCGCACGCTCGTCGACATTCTCGCCGCGACGACTGCGGCAGGCTATGACATGGGTGGCGTCGTCAGGCGCATTGCGAACGGCGGCAAGACCCCGACGGAAACCGGTGATGCCACCTATGAGATCGTGATTGTCGGTGCGGGCGCGGGCGGCATCGCCGCGGCCGCCAGCCTCAAGGCCCGGAAGCCGGGCCTTGAAATCGCGGTTATCGATCCCGCCGATGTCCATTATTACCAACCCGGTTGGACCATGGTCGGCGGCGGCATCTTCGGGCCGGAGCAGACCGCCCGCACGATGGGGTCGCTGATCCCAAAAGGCGTGCACTGGATCAAGGCGGCCGTGGCCGCTTTTGAGCCGCAAAACAATGCGGTGATCCTTGATGGCTGCCGCGTGGTGAAATACAAACGCCTGATCGTCACGCCCGGCCTCAAGTTGGATTGGCACAAGATCGACGGGCTGGTCGAGACCTTGGGTCAGAACGGCGTGACGTCGAACTATCGCTACGATCTCGCGCCGTATACTTGGGAGCTGGTCCGGGGCATGAAGGCTGGCCGGGCGATCTTTACCCAACCGCCGATGCCGATCAAATGCGCCGGCGCACCGCAGAAAGCGATGTATCTGTCGGGTGATGCATGGCATCGGCGCGGTGTGCTCAAGGATATCGATATCCAGTTCAACAACGCGGGCGGAGTGCTGTTTGGGGTCAAGGACTATGTCCCGGCGCTGATGGACTACGTCAAGAAGTACGACGCCACGCTCAACTTCTTTCACAACCTCGTCGCCGTCGACGGGCCAGCCAAAAAGGCGTGGTTTGACGTATCGAAGCCGGACACCCCAGTGGAGCGTGTCGAGATGGAGTTCGACATGATCCACGTCTGTCCGCCCCAGACTGCGCCCGACTTTATCAAGGTCTCACCGCTCGCCGATGCCGCGGGTTGGGTCGACGTCGATCAAGCGACACTTCGGCACAAGACCTACGACAACGTCTGGTCCCTCGGCGATGTGATGAATGCCCCCAATGCCAAGACGGCCGCGGCGGCCCGTATTCAGGCGCCGGTCGTTGCAGAGAACATCATCGCGGACATGCGCGGCGGCTCACCCGTGGCGCAGTACAACGGATACGGGTCCTGCCCTCTCACGGTAGAGCGTGGCAAGATAGTCTTAGCCGAATTCGGCTATGGCGGTTCCATGCTGCCCAGTTTCCCAAAGACCATCATCGACGGCACGAAGCCCAGCCGAGCCGCGTGGTTCCTCAAGGAAAAGATGCTGCCGCCGATCTACTGGAAAGGCATGCTGAAAGGCCACGAATGGATGGCAAAGCCCGAAAAGATCGGCGCGAAATAGCGTAATTCGCGGCCCCTGCATGTTCTGTGGGGGCCGCCTCAACTCTTTGAGTATGAAATGAAAACTGCACTGATGCGCCATCTTCCCATTCTGACATGGGGCCGTGTCTACAACCGCACGGCATTGTCCAATGACCTGATGGCGGCCTTGATCGTCACGATCATGCTGATCCCGCAGTCGCTGGCCTATGCGCTGCTGGCCGGTCTGCCGCCTGAAGCCGGTCTATACGCGTCGATCGCGCCGATCATGCTCTATGCCGTCTTTGGCACCAGCCGCGCCCTCGCGGTGGGTCCTGTGGCGGTCGTCTCGTTGATGACGGCGGCCGCGTTGAGCAACATCGTAGAGCAGGGCACGATGGGCTACGCTGTCGCGGCGCTCTCACTTGCCGCGTTGTCCGGCATTATCCTGCTGGCGATGGGCCTGTTTCGGCTTGGCTTCGTGGCGAACTTTCTGTCTCACCCCGTCATTGCGGGTTTCATCACCGCATCCGGTATCATCATCGCCGCAAGCCAGCTCAAGCACATCCTCGGGATCAATGCCGAGGGACACAATCTGTTCGAACTGGTCATGTCGCTTGGCGAACATCTGCCTGAGACGAATTGGGTCACGGCGATCATCGGCGTCCTTGCCACCGGGTTTCTGTTTTGGGTCCGAAAGGGTCTGAAGCCGCTGTTGAAGCGGTTCGGTCTTTCGGATGCCCTGACGGGGGTGCTGGTGAAGACCGGGCCTGTCGTTGTCGTTGCCGCGACGACGATTTCCGTCTGGGCCTTTGGCCTCGCCGACAGGGGCGTCAAGATCGTCGGTGCCGTGCCGCAAAGCCTGCCGCCTCTGACCTTGCCATCGTTCTCGCCCGATCTGCTTGGTCAGCTGTTGGTGCCGGCGTTCCTGATCTCGATCATCGGGTTTGTCGAATCCATTTCGGTCGCACAAACCCTTGCCGCCAAGAAGCGCCAAAGGATTGACCCGGACCAGGAGCTGATCGGCCTCGGTGCCGCCAATGTCGGTGCCGCGCTCACCGGCGGTTTTCCGGTGACGGGTGGGTTCTCGCGCTCTGTCGTCAACTTCGATGCAGGCGCCGAGACGCCAGCCGCCGGCGCATTCACCGCAATCGGTCTGATGATCGCCGCGCTTGCATTGACGCCGCTGATCTACTTCCTGCCCAAAGCCACCTTGGCCGCAACGATCATCGTCGCCGTCCTGAGCCTCGTCGATTTCTCGATCCTCAAGCGAAGCTGGGACTATTCCAAGGCGGATTTCTCGGCCGTGCTTGCGACGATCGTCATTACTCTGGGATTTGGGGTTGAGGCCGGTGTTTCTGCGGGCGTGGGTCTGTCGATCCTTCTGCATCTTTACAAGTCGTCCAAGCCACACATCGCAGAAGTGGGCCAGATTGCCGGGACCGAGCATTACCGCAACATCCTGCGCCACGACGTGATCACCGATCCTAGGATTGTGTCGCTTCGGGTGGACGAGAGTCTGTATTTCGCGAATGCCCGCTATCTTGAGGATCAAATCCAGGATCGTGTCGCCGGCGACAAGGCCGTCCGCCACGTCATCCTTCAATGCTCCGCCATCAACGATATCGACTTCAGCGCGCTGGAATCTCTGGAGGCGATCAACAGCCGATTGCACGAAATGAACGTCAAACTTCACCTGTCGGAAGTAAAAGGTCCGGTGATGGACCGTTTGAAGCGTGCACATTTCCTGTCTGAACTGACAGGCGAGGTCTTTCTCTCGCAATTTGCGGCAGATCGGGCGTTGAGTAAAAGCGCGGTCGTGCCGGGCGACATTGAAGCAATCGAGGGTGTCACGGAGGGCACGGAACCGGCCAACGGGCAAGCTTAGATCGTCTGAGCGAGGGTCGAGACTTGGTGGCGTGGGGCAATCGAGCGGCTGCCACCGGCCAGCGTGATTGGCTTAATGCTCCTATATTGCAGCTCGGACCAACCAATGCCTCGACGATTTACGGCTCACGGCCGTCTCTGCGATGGCTGAAACGGCCGGGCTGCTGGGAAATCGCGGGGACGGTGTCGATCACTGGCTTTGGCGCACCGTGGCGCTCGGTCGATCCGTCTACCCGGCCTTCGGCGGGCCGAGCGGCTTGAGGTCCTTGAAGGGAATACCGGTGCTGGCCTCGTATTCCGCCTCATCCCAGAAGCCGATGAGAATGCCCGTTTCCGCCGCTTTGCCCTGACGCGCCAAGAGCTCCGGAGTGACGGTGATCCGCGTGTGATGCTGCATCGACCAAGCCAGCAGAGCCTCCTCCAGACGGGCGCGGACCTCGCGGTGTTCGGCCTTCTCTGACGCCCCAAGATCGGTGAACTCGTTTGGATCGGTTTCAAGATCGAAGAGGACCGGCCGGAAGCCTTCGCACCGGACATATTTCCAGCGCCCGTCAAAGATCATCACGGTGCGCGCGTCTTCTTGCGCGACATCGAGCGCGCGGGCCATTTCGAAGCTCGAGTAGTCGTGTTCGCTGATGGCATAGCGTCGCGAGAAGCCATCCGTGCCATGCAATAGCGGCGTCAGATCGCGGCCTTCGACGACTTGCGGTTTTGGCGGGCAACCGAGGGCGTTCATGAAGGTTGGCGCAAGGTCGATCATCTCGACCAGCGCGTCGCTGGTGGTGCCGCGGGTGCTGTCGGCTTCTGGACGCGGGTCTGCGATGATCAGAGGCACCTTGGCGGCGACCTCGTGGTAGAAATCCTTGTCACCCATCCAATGGTCGCCCATGTAGTCGCCATGGTCCGAGGTGAAGGCGACGATGGTGTTCTCGCTGAGCCCGCTTTCGTCCATCCACGCAAAGAGTCGCCCGAGATTGTCGTCCAACTGCTTGATCAGGCCCATGTAGGCGGGAATGACATGCTCACGCACATGATCGCGTGAAAAGCTGCGGCAAACCCGCGCCTGTTGATAGGCGCGAAGCAAAGGGTGGTCGGTCTCTTTCTCGCTCTCTGACCGGATCGGATCGACGATGTGTTCGGGCCCGTACATGTCGTGATAGGGGGCCGGCACGATATAGGGCCAATGCGGCTTGATATAGCTCAGATGACAAAGCCACGGCTGGTCGCTCTGCATCGCGTCCGTCATGAAATCGATGGCGCGGTTCGTCATATACGCGGTTTCCGAATGCTCCTCGGGCACGTTCGCCGGCAGCCGGGAATTCTTGAGCAGCCACGCCGACATCAACTCCCCATCCGGATCGAGGCCGGAGTTGGCGAAGTCTTCCCAGGGGTTGTCGGACGTGTAGCCGAGGTTGACCAGATAGTCGTCATAGGCCGACCAGTTCTGCCGCGCACTGTCGGGGTGGAGGCCATCATCGCGTTCGAATGCTTCGAATCCGCATTCGGCGACCCGGACTCCGATCTCGGACGTGGGATCGATGCCAAGCCATGCCATGCCTTCGCGGTCCGCTATCATATGCGTCTTGCCGACCAGAACGGCGCGGGCCCCGGCCTTGCGCAGATGGTCGCCCAAGGTGGGTTCGCCTACTCGCAGGGGGATGCCGTTCCATGTGGATCCGTGGCTGCGCACATAGCGCCCGGTATAGGCCGACATCCGTGACGGGCCGCAGACAGGCGACTGCACATAGGTATTGGTGAACCTGATCCCTCGTGCTGCCAAGGCATCGATATGCGGCGTCTGCAAATGGGGATGGCCATAGCAGCTGAGGTAGTCGAACCGAAGCTGGTCGGCCATGATCCAGAGCACGTTGGGTTTCTTACTCATTCGGTGAATTCACTTTCGCATATCGTGTCGATGGGGCGCCGGGCGAATTTCTCCAACCGCTCCAGATAATCCAGAAAGGTGGTGATTTCCTCGGGCGAGAACTCGGCCCGGAGCGCATCGCGTCGCCGTTTCATGACGGGTGCCACCTGCTCGTAGACGGCGCGCCCCGGTGGCGCCAGAGAGACGAGCACTTGCCGCCCGTCGATACGGTCTCGCTCCATGGTCACGAACCCCTTGTCGCGCATATCCGGCAGGGCGCGGCTGAGGAGCGAATGGTCGGCGCGCTGGATCTCGGCCAGTTCGCGAATCGTCATCGGGCCGGCCTTATACAGATCCCACAGCGTGCGCCATTCAACCGTCGACAGGTTGCCTGCCCGGTGGAGCAGCTTGTGCGCCTGCGTCCGCGTCGCCGCGTAGACTGCCGGTAATCGCGAGAAAACATTGTTGTCTTCTCGCGCCTTGCGATTGCGCAGCCGCGTCTCGTCCGTCTCGGGTCGCTTTCCCATGGCGTCCTCCTCCCGTCGGATTAAGCACGAAAAAAATTAACGTGACAAGTCACATAATTTCTGTAACGCTTTGGGTATCGCCCCTGCAAAGGGGCAAGTGCCTTTGGAGGAAGGCGCCAGTCAAATGGGAGGAAAGATGATCAAAAAGACACTTTTTGGAGCGGCTCTTGCGCTCGCCCCGCTCGCTGCTGCGGCACAGGTCACCCTGACGGCCGAGACGACAGCACCCGGTTCCACGCCGCACTATATCGACACGACGCTCGCCGCGGTGCTCGACAGTGCCGGTGTTGCCACCCTGCAAATCACCGAAGGTGCGACGCTCACCAATTCGGTTCAGGCCGTCGCGGAAGGCCAGCTCGACATGGCGCCAGCGCCGATGATCCTGCCATTCTTGCTCTCGCGCGGGATCGGGCCCTATAGCGGCATCGGTGCCGAGGAAGGCGCGAAACTGGCCGACAATATCCGGGCGATTGCCTTCAACGCAGGCTCTGCTCAGATTTTTGGCCATTACAACAATGCGCCGATTGAGGATATCCGTGATCTTGCGGGCCTGCGGATCTGGAACGGTCCGCCGCGCGGTGCGGCCCTGACTTCGGGTCGCGCGATGATCAAGCTCTTGTCCGGCCTCGACGATGGCGAGGGCTATGAGGGCATCCAGAACGCGTGGCCCGATACGGTCGGCACGATCACCGGCGGCGGCGCAGACGCGTGGACGATCCCCGAGGGCCTGCCTTCCGGTCGCCAGATCGCCATCGCAGCCGCGGGTGGCATCACCATCTATGACGTGCCATCCGATCTCTTGGCCAGCGAACTTGGACAGCAGATCGTCGCGGCGCCCGGCCACGCGCCTTACTCGCTTCCGGTTGAAGAGTTCCGCGCAGCCTATGCAGGCAACGACATCACGATCGTGACCGATGACGAAACCTTCGACAGCTTTGCCACGGCCTTTGCCCAAATCGTGCCGGCCACGATGGATGAAGAGCTTGCCTATGAAATCACCAAAGCCTTTCTGGCAGGCGAAGAGCGTTTCCGCACCGGTTCCCCCCGTGGGCCGTTCCTGAACATGTCGTTCGGCGATATCGACGGCGTGAGCCAAGGCAACTGCGGCTCCGTCACGGTGCTGATGCACCCCGGTGCGATCCGCGCCTATGAGGAAGCAGGGCACACTGTTGCCGATTGCGTCCGGCCCTGATCCGACGCTTCTGACGGGCTGCGAAGGCGGCCCGTCATCTCCATAACCGGAAAAAGTCATCTGCGGAGTCTGTCATGACCACTGCGAACTCTGGCCGTCCTCTTGGCAAACGCATTGCCATCGTCCTTGCACTGATCCTCGTCCTTGCCGGCATGCTGAACACCATGCCCGAGATTCCGGGGCTGCAGGATTTCGCACGTGACCTGACTGGGCAGAAGTTCTTCCGCGTTTCGAATTTTCCGACCGAATTCTTCTATCCGCCCGTTTTCCTGCTGATGATGGTGATCGTCGCCCTCGACGCCAGCGTCTATCGAGATTGGAAGGAGTCGCGGCCCGAACGTGCGTGGCTCGGCCTGCTATTGGACGCCGGCCTCGTCCTCGCAGCGTTTCTCGGTGCCTTCGGCTATCTGGTAGAGATCGACAGCGTCTGCCTGCTGGACCAGATCAGCGGTGAGCGCGCCCGCCTGATCGCCGACGCCGCCGAACGGTCAGCCGGTGCAATCCCCGGCATGTCGCTGGCAGCAGAAGTCCCAGCATGTCAGGCGAGGTTCGGCGCCCTGACCATTCCGTTGCTGTTCACCATCATCACGCTGTTCTTCATGTACAATGTGAGGGTCTGGGGCGCTCCACTCGTGGTCGTGGCAAGCATTGTCGTCCTCTACACGGTCGGAACTGCGATGATCTGGGTGTTCGACCTGTCGGACAATAACTTCCTGTTGACCAAATTGGGTGCCGACAACGGCGACGTGATGGCTGCGGCAACCCAGAAGGCGACGAATGTCTTCATCACTCCGGACGGCTTCATGGGGCGGTTCATGGACATCATCGTCGGACAGGTCTTTCCCTATGTCATATTGGGCGCCTTGTTTGGCACGTCGGCGGGTGGCGTTTCGCTCATCAAGCTCGCTGTCCGGTCGACCCGGAACCTGCGGGGTGGGCCGGCCCACGCGGCCATCGTGTCATCCGCCATGTTCGGAACGATCACCGGCGGCCCTGTCACCAACGTCCTGTCAACCGGGCGCTTGACGATCCCGATGATGCGCCGCAACGGCTTCTCACCGACCTTTGCAGGCGGGGTCGAGGCGGCGGCCTCGTCGGGGGGGCAGATCATGCCGCCGGTGATGGGCGTGGCGGCCTTCGTTCTCGTGGCGCTGACGGCGGTCCCCTATACCAAGGTTATCACCGCGGCATTCCTGCCGGCCATGTGCTTCTTCTTCTCGATCTTTCTCGCGGTCATGTTTCAGGCCCGGCGGGAGAAGGTCGAAGCTATGCGAGAGATCCCAGAGGATCTGGTGATGGTCCGTCAGGACTGGCTGAACCTGTGCATCATCTTTCTGCCGATCCTGACCATCCTGATCCTTCTACTCGGCAACAAGGACGCGATCAGCACTGGCTGGTTGTCAGTCGTTCTGCCGGGATTCCTGACGCAGATTCTGGTCAACGCCACCGGCGATGCCGTCTCTGCCGGGTGGTGGGCGGTGGTGGTCCTGCTGCCGCTCCTGTTTCTCGATCCCGAAACACGGGCGAAGCCGAGCAAGGTCCTCATGTCCCTTGCCGAAGGCGGTATCCTCATTTCGCGCCTGTTCCTGCTGTTGTTCGCGGTCTCGATCATTGCCGCCTTCCTGAACGAAAGCGGGCTGACAGGCGAGCTGACCCGTGCGGTCACCTCTTGGCTGGAACAGGCGCAAGTGCTGCGGGTGTTCGGTGCCGAGATCCACATTGCCGGCGGGGTCTACCTGATGCTGGCGCTGACCTGCGCGATGTTCTGCGCGATCATTCTGGGCATGGGGATGCCGACGGTGCCGGCCTATGTGAACGTGGCGCTTCTGCTCGGCCCGCTCCTGGCCAACCTTGGCGTCAGCTTCTTTACCGCGCATATGTTCGTGTTCTACTTCGCCGTTGCCTCGGCGATCACGCCGCCTGTTGCAGTTGCGGCCTTCGCGGCGGCGTCGATTACAAGGGCCGAACCAATGCGGACCGGCCTTGCGGCGGTCCGGGTCGGTATCGTGATGTTCACGATCCCCTTCGTCTTTGCCTGGTATCCGGAAATCCTGCTCATCGAAGAAGCGATCACCATCACCAACGAGGCCGGACAGCGGGTCTTGATCGACGGGTATTCCGGTCAGGTCGATTGGGGGCACTTGGGCACGTTGCTCATGCGCCTTGCGCTTTCCCTCTATCTGGTGGCCTCGGCGCTCGCGCGGTTCGACAAGAGCAAGATTTCAGCGCCCGAAGTTGCACTGAGACTGCTGATCGCCGTCTTGATCCTCTGGAAAACGCCGGTGATCATGGCCATCGGCCTTGGCAGCGCGGCTTTGCTGCTGGGGTGGCATCACGCTGTCAAGAAAGCAACGCCGGCGCTCATTCGATAGCATAGAGCCGCATCAGAACGGATTGCTCCTTGCGGGCACCTGTGCCGACGAACAGGGTATGGTTCACCCAGGCGTAGCGCTCGTCGCCGGTTTCCAGTCGGGCGTGTGTCCGCATGTAATATGAGAATGGGGAAACCTCTTCGCCGAAGGCAATCGCTTCGATGATCTCTTTGGGACCATGGCGGTAGCCGTAGTTGATGATCTCGATTATCGCGCCGTCGTCCGTTTCAAGCGCATAGCGCGTGTCCAGCTCGGCCATACCGTCGGAGAATATCGTCTGCCAATCGGCGCCGACGTTCAGAACCTTGCCGGACAAGCGCGGCCCCGACATCGAGCCGCCGATGATGGGCACGATCCGGCGGCGCCCCGCACGCCCTTGCCCCATCTCCTTGATAGGACCCAGCTCTACGGTCAGGTCGGCGACGTGCACAAGGTGCGGAGTAGCAAGCTGCATGAGATCGGTCCTTCTTCGGGCTGGCGCAAAAACCGGGGTTGATCGGCGCCGTCATGCGGGCATGTCGACCACACCGACACCGGGGATCGTATCGCGGGCCAGTTCGACAAGATGCGCGTGATGGGTAAACAAGATGGCCTGACCACCTTTTCCAATCTCGGCACACAATTGCAGCGCGGCTCGCGCACGAGTGTCGTCGAATGTTTCCATGATGTCGTCGAGCACCATCGGCAGCGGTCCCGGATCACGGGCAAAGGCCCGATAACCCGCCAGCCGCAGCGCGAAATACAGCTGGCCCATGGTCCCGGTCGACATCTGCTCGACAGGGACGGACCCGCCGCCAGGCTGGATTCCCACGAGCTTCTCACCTTCGTCCTGACTCCAGACGTCGACGCCGGTCCATGCGGGGGCGGTCATCGACACAAAGGCTTCTTCTACATCCTGCAACATGCTACTGCGCCGCTCCGCAGCCAACCGTCGCAACGCGCCCCGCGCCGCGAGCACCCCGAGCCGGGCGACAGCGGCTCTATGAGCGCCGTCCCGCAACTCCTCGAGGATGGTCGCCTGCTCGGTGGCCAGGTCGCTTCGATCCGCGGCGTCGAAGGCCTCCTTGTATATGCGCTCGGCTTCACGCTGGGCATCGCGCGCTGCGTCGCGGTTGTCTTGGGCGTCCTTCTGTTCGATTTCGAGCTCCGTCGCGCGGACGGCATCCGGAAGCCGGGCAAGTTCATCGATGAACAACTCCGGATCCACGCTGTCCCGTGCGCTCTTGCGCTCCTTGTCGGCGGTTGCCCTCGCCGCGCGTTGTCGGTCCCGCTCCACCAGCTGCGCAACCCTGTCGGAGGGAGCGAGATCGGACGCGCCTTGCCCGGAAAAGCAGTCGTTCAACTCTGATTGCGCCTCGTTCCGGTTGGCTTCGGCGCGGTCTCTGGCAGAGATTGCAGCCTCCCGCCTTTCGGTCGCCTCGATACGTTTCTCATCGGCGCGTCGCGCGGCTGTGGCCCGCGCCCGTGCATCGTCGATCACCCGCAGGGGATCGGTCAGAGCCTCGTCCTCCGAAGTGCCAAGTATCCTGCACAGCCTTTTCGCACCGTCCTTCATGGCCGAGATCGCGCGTTCCAGCGCCTCGATCCGGGTGGAAAGCTTTTGCCGATCGGCGTGCAATTGCTGAAGTGCGCGCAAGTGCGGCAGAGCGGAACGCAAACCGGCGGGCGAACGATCGGTCAAAGGCAAGGTCGCGGTCAGGCTGTCCAACGAGCGTTCCGCTTCATCGCGTTCAGAACCGGCCTGCCTGGCCTCGGTATCGAGTTCCGCCACGGTCTCTTGCGCCTTTTGCCATTTGGTCCAGGCCTGCCGATGGCTGTCTTCCAGCGTCAGCGACTTGAGCGCATGGGACGGTAGATTGGCGATGTCGGTGTCCAGACCGACCTGCTGCGCCGCCTCGGAGAGGGCAGTGAGGGCGGCTGCTTTGCGGGCTTGCCGTGATTTAAGGGCAGCCTGCGCGTTGGCCAGGTCGGCCGCGGCCGCCGCGGCGGTGGTCAACGTCTGATGGCGCGCAGCCAGCGCAGATGCGGCACTGTCCTCGGGCAACCCAATGGCGCGACTGATCGAGGCGATCCGCTCAGACAAGCTTCCGTGTCGGTCCGCAATATCGTCCAGCCGTGCCTTGGCCGTATCCAGCCGCGCCTGCGCTGTCCGCTCCCTCGACCTTGCAGCTTGGAGGCGCTGTCGCGCTTCCGTGCCGGTCTGGTAGTGGGCGCGGGCACTGTCGTCGGCATACATGGCCTCTTCGAAGGCGTCTGCTGAGCGATCCGTCATTTCCGCCCGGTGGCCCTTCCAGGTCAGATCTCGGGTCCGGCGAGCCTGCTGGGTCGAGGCGATATCGACCGTATCCGGTGCGGCCTCCTGCGCTTCGCGCTCCGCACGTGCTTCGGCCAGTTCAGCGGCATGGGACTCACGCTCGTTTTCGGCGGACGTCAGTTGAGCCGTAAGCGTCAGGTATTCCCGCGCGACATCGTCAACGGTTTCGCGTGCTGGCAGCCCGGCCTCGATCAGGCCCTTCCATGTGGCGGGCAATCCCGCGACGGCATCGGTCAGTCGGGCAGCGGCCTGATCTGTTGCGGTTTCGTGCGACGTCAGATCGGCGACGGTCTGCCATGCGTCATGCGCCGCCCTGAGCGCTGACAGGTCCTGCGGTTCCTGTGGCGCCTCGCCCATCTGCTTGCGTGCGGTGTCGAGCCTGTCTTGTGCCGCCTTGGCAGCGGCCCGCGCGGTCAATACGTCTTGCGTCGCACGATTGAGATCTTCGAGCGCGTCGGGGGTGAGCACGAGGACACTCAGGGCCTCCTCCGATACCGAGAGCTTGGTCAGAACATCGCGGATCAACCGGTCCTGCTCGCGGATCTCGTCAAAGCGCCTCGCGAGGTCTGCCTGCGCGGTCGTCGCGCGTCCCATGAGGGGTGCGCCGTCGATGGTGAGTTGTTCGAGCCGGGCCAACTCTGCCGCAAGCGGTTCGGCCAAAGGATCTGCCGCATTTTCGGAGATCGCCGTGTCGAGGCGGAGGATGTCTTCTGCGGCCTCGGCCAAACGGGCCTCGAGATTGGCGATCTTTTCGACCAATCCGGCAACCCGCTCGCTCGTGTTCAAGGGCAGGTCAGGTCCGCTTGGGAACGCTGTGAGCGCCTCGTCTATGCGCGTCAACTCGTCAGACCGGCCATACCAGACCTGTGCCGCCTTTGCCGCTGCCTGCCGCTGGTGAGCCTGCCGCAACGCGGCGGCGGCCTCCTCAAACGCGGCTGTGGCGCGGTCCCGGTCGCGGCGCAGGCTGCGTTCGCGCTCGATCGTCAGGCGGTCGGCACGCAGCTCACGTCCAATCTCGGTCAACCGATCCTTGCCGGTCTTGAGCCATGTGGCCCGCCCATGCTTCTTGTGAAAACCATCCGCCCGCGCGGATAGCTCATCCAGGGTCGCGGCGATCCCCGTAAGGCCAGACACGCCCGCGTGGAGGAGTTGGCCCAGATCACCTTGGGCCCCGGCGATCCGCTCCCCGCCACGGCGCAGACTTTCGTCATTCAGCGAAAACCGCTCGGTATAGGCATCGCGGTCGAGACCGTGCAAAGCGCCCCCAAGGATCGCCTCTTCGAGAGGCCGGTCCTGCGCGTCGAGAAGCGACCGGCTCCGCTTGCCATTGCGGCGCAAAATCACTGCTCCACGACCGGGCAGGTCAAGCTCCGCACCCACAAGCAGATCACTCCGCTCGAACTTGAAGGCATAAGGGTGCGCACCGCCTTTGAATCCAAACAGCAGGTCCATAAATCCATGGAAGGCCGTGGATTTTCCCGCCTCGTTGGGGCCAAAGATCACCGTCACGTCGGCAGCGCCGTTACCGTGTTTTGGCAAGACGATTTCGGCATCCTTGAAGCGGCCGTAGCGGATGAGATCGAGCCGGTTCAGCCTCATTCCGCACCCCTCGCATGCAGCGTCTTCGACACCTCTGCTATGGCCTCGGCGAGGAGGCTGTCGAGGTGATCTTCGTCCAACTCGTCAGCGATTTCGGCAGGCAGGGCCAGTCGCAGGTCTTCCAGCATTTCGCTCGCAGCAAGGCGAAAACCGGATTCGTCGAGTTCCTCTTGCATGAGCCGAACCAGATCGTCCGGCACAGCTCCGGGTTTGGCGGGTGGCGCGACGACCTTCACCTTGTCGAGGTAGACGCCGTCGATGTTCTCCAGCAGCTCGCCCGCCAATTCGGAGATCATCTCCGTGGCGAACCGATCCGAGATCACCTGCAAGCGCACCGCGGTGTCGCGTCCATCGACGCGGGCCGCTCGAAGCCCGTCGAGCAGGCTGCGCAAGACCTCTTGCTGATTGGTGCATTCGGTCAGATCCAACGCGCATTCAGCAAAGCCCATCCGGCCGATATCGTGTCGCTGGAATTCAGGTGGCCCGTCAGCGAGGGTGACCATTGTCACGGTCCCGCCGCTGCGTTCACCGAAATGTCTGGGCTGAGGAATGCCGGGCATGACTGCAAGCACCGGCCCGCTGACCTTCTCGAAAGGCGCGTGGATATGTCCGAGACACCAGAGATCATAGCCGTTTGCCATCAGATCCTTGCTGGAACAGGGCGCATAAGGATCGTGTCCCGCCGCGCCATCGAGCGACGTGTGCATCAGCCCGACATTCCGTTTGCCTGGCACCGGAACAGGATAATCGGGCAGAAAGCTCTTGGTTTCGTGCGCGGCATCGAAAGACAGCCCGTGAAATGCGACTCCGGCAATCTCGACGGTCGGGGTTCCCTTGTGAAGCAGGTGGATATTCGGCCCAAGCTCGCCATGAGCCCGATGATCCAGGAGGGCGTCGTGATTGCCCCGGATCAAGACCGTCGGCACACCGGCCTCGGCAGCCCGTGAGAGTTGGGCGATCAGGAACGCACGCGATTTCAGGTCGGGATGATCGTTGTCGAAAATGTCACCCGCCAGAACCAGAGCGTCGACTTGCTCGACGATGGCGAGGTCGACCAGCCCGGTGAATGTATCGCGGCTTGCCTGCTTGAGCCGTTCGCCCAATTCGGGGTTTCGCAGCGCGGCAGAACGGATCGGGGAACCTAAATGAATGTCCGCGGAGATTAGAAGGCGCATGTTACCCCATCACGACGCCTGTGAACCCAAGCGTGTGAAATTCATACAAGTGTTCAATCTTTGTTTCCAGAACTAACCAAGCATGGCCTGCCAAAGCCGGTGGTGCGTGAGAGCGAGCGCCTGCGGGCATCTCTTCTGCGGTTGTCCGATGAATACGCCCGATCTTGCGCTGGACGGGGCAATATGGACCAGTGTCCCGCGACACCCCGCTATCTGCGGCTCGACAGCGGGTCGTTGTCAGCTCATGTTTTGCCACATCGGCGATGGCGGTCCAGACGGCGACGCGTCGCCAGCGATGCAAGGTGAACGAAGGATTTCGGATATGGCGAAGATGAAGATCAACGTGACGGACGGCCAGACCACGATCGACGCCAAAGACCTCGGACCGCTGCTTGGCCTCGAACCGGCCGAGGTGCCTGAACGCATGCGGAGCGGCGATATCACGAGCCGCTCGGAAATCGGGGTTGGCGAGGACGAAGGCCGCTTCCGGCTGTATTTCTTTCACAATCAAAAGCAGGTTCGCCTGACCTGCGCTTCCGATGGCACGGTACTGTTCATCTCCAAAACGCCGGTCGTGCCGCCGCGACGACCGGCGTAAGTGCTGTCGATGATCGGACGCTAGCCGCGTGACAGCGCCATGCGCACCCAGTCCAATCGCGCCGCTGGCACAAGGCCGAAGTTGTAGACGGTCAACCCATCTGCATGGCGCTGCGCGGCTGTGGCGCGGGCCGTGAAATCTGCGCTGTCCCTTACCATCGGATGAAACAGCGCCAACCCCGCGATCAGTGTCGCTTCCGACCCGATGACCGCGCGAGCCGCCTTGAGTTCGTCTGCCACCCTCTCCGCCGGGGTGTCGTAGGCGCAATAAAGCAGCCCGTCGCAGGCGGCGGCCGCACTTGCCCGGTCAACGCCCTCCCACCAACTCATCGCGGAGTCGATCAGCACCACTTGCGTATCGGGGTGCGCCACAGCGCGGCAGCGGGCGACAAGTGCCGTGACCGGTTTGCAGCGCCACGCCAGAAAGTCGGATAGCGCGGGCATTCCGTCAAAGGCCCGCAAGCCGATTTCGGTAAAATCGGGGAACTGCGCGGCAGGCAATTCGCGCTCGAAGGCATCGGTAAGCAGGCGCGAGACGAGACGGCGGGCGGCAATCGCGTCAACACCTGCCCGCTTTGCCCCGGTAAGACAGTGATCGCAAAAGCAAAGACCAAGCAGGAACCGATCCTCGGGAAGCAAGCCCAATCCGTCCTTCTCGTGGTGAAAGCCGTGGTCGAACCCCATAAAAGAGGGGCTTTCCAACTCGATCCGCGCTGGTCGATAGGTTTCCGTAATCTCGGCCACGATGCCCGCGACATACGCCTGCGCTGCCGGCGAGGATGGGCACAGTCCGTACGGGACCGGGTCGCCAAACGCCGTGCGCAGCGCATGGCCGGGATGCGCCGTTCCGAGGCGAAGATTGTGCAGGCAGACCGTCCAGCACGATAGATTCAACCTGCCCTCAGATTGCTCCGCCGCGACCTTGGCCAGCCAATCGCCCTCATCCGCCACGACGCTCGCCGCACGTGGAACGATCTCGGCATCCGCCCAGCGCGCCGGATCGGGGGGATAGTAGACCGTCCCGTCCTCGGGAAATACCACGCGCCGCCGTGGGTTGCCGGGCTGAAGGAACCGACCGGCGTGGTAAGACGTAGCAAGGCTCACCGTGTCGGCCCCGGTCGCCGCGATCTTGGCAAGCGCGTCCGGCACGTCGTGCAGATCCCACGGGTAGGCCCAGATCGAATTCAAGGCGTTGCCTGCGGACTGTCGTGCCAGACGCCGTCGCGGGCATAACCGACAGCGGCGAGCCTTTCGCCGTGTATCACGGTCTCTCCCTCCACATCGGTCAGAGTGACGTTGCCCGGCGTCAGCCGCAGAACGCTGACGTCGCCGGGTGCGCCGGGGGTGAGGTGGCCAAGGTCGGTCCGCGACAGGGCGCTAGCCGGAGCGGTCGTCGTCATTGCGACAATGTCCGCCAAGGGCAAACCCAAGGCGAGGAACTTGGTCATCACATGCGGCAGATCGTGCGCCGGCCCATCGAGGCAAAGCGCGTGGATGTCCGAAGAGATCACGTCGGGGCGAAATCCCTCTGCCAGCATGGCCCGCGCCGAACGCCAAGAGAACGAGCCCATGCCGTGCCCGATATCGAACAAGACGCCCCGCTCGCGCGCTTCGAGCACTTCCGGGCGGACCTTTCCCTGCCCGTTCATCGGCGCATTCGGGAAGGGTCGAAAGCAATGGGTCAGCACGTCGCCCTTGCGCAGCCGGGACACGACGGCACCATAGGTCGGCGGCGGCTCATCGATATGAACCATCAGGGGCAGACCCGTCGCATCCGCCACGTCGAGCGCCACATCAAGAGGTGCAGCCCGTGAATCCCCGCTGGCATGTGCTCCGAGTCTGACCTTGATCCCGACGATCAACCCCGGATGGGCACGGGCGACTTCGGCGGCTTCGCGTGCGGCCATCAGGCGCATGTCGTGGCTCTCACCGACCATCACCCGCGAGGCAAAGGCATAGATGCCCGCAAAGCTGACGTGCAGATAGGCCAAAACCCGCGGCACGGCCGGGGCAATCACATGGGCGGCGAACCCCGCAAAGTTGCCCGGCCCGGCGCTGCCCGCATCGACAAGAGTCGGGGTGGCGGATTTGGCCGCGTAGGTCGCCGGATCAACGCCAAGCGAGGTGCCGCCCCAATAGACGTGAGTGTGAAGATCAATCAGGCCCGGCGTGACGATACAGCCCGTCGCATTAATTTCTGTCGCGCCGGGGGCGGGGTCGGCCGACACCGCTCCGTTGGTCACAAAGACGTCGCCGACCGCGTCTCGTTGGTTGGCCGGGTCGATCACCCGACCTCCGCGCAGGATCAGATCGGCGCTCATGTGGGAGACGTCCGGCATGTGTGGCGTAGGTCTGCTGTGTCATTCATGGCTGTCATCAAGCGTGATCGCCCGCTCCTCCTTGATGCTCTGCTCGGCGGCCAGCACGATACGCAGCGAATTGACGGCGGCATCCGTCGCGTCGGTCAGATCGAGATCTTCGCGGATCGCCCGCAGGAACAAGGCTTGCTCGCGGTCGCAAAGCTTTTGGTGGTCGGGCTCGTCCTCCATCGAGAGGATCTCGTCGGGTTTGAGAAACTCCTTGTCCGGGCCAACGGCAGCGTGGTGAATGCGGATGGCATCGGTCTTGGTGTGCTTGTCGATATCGGCGCTGTCGGACAGGTCGAGGCTCTCGTCCCGGGCGCCCTGCTTTGCCGTGATGCTCACAGCGCCATTCGGTCCGATCACGTCCTTCACGAAGAACGCCTCTTCGGACATCATCGGACCCCAGCCCGCCTCATACCAGCCGATCGATCCATCGTCGAAAGTGACGTGAAGGTGGCCGTAGTTCTGTTGCCGGACGTCGGCCCAGAGGCTGGCGCCAATCCCATGCACGCGCACGGGCTTCGCCCCGGTCATCTGGCACATGACATCCACATAATGGACGCCGCAATCGACGATGGGGATCAGGCTGTCGATCAGGTTCTTGTGTCCGAACCATGCGGGACCGGAGCTCTGCTGATTGAGGTTCATCCGCATAACCAACGGCTTTCCCAAGGTTTGCGCCTTTTCGATAAAGGTCATCCAACTGGGATGAACGCGCAGGATGTAGCCAAGCACCAGCTTTCGGTTGGCGGCTTTCGCGGCATCGACGACCCGGCGGGCATCCTCGATATTCGTGGCAATCGGCTTTTCCATGAACACATGGCATCCGGCGGCGAAGGCCTTGAGCGCGTAATCGGCATGGCTGTTGGGCCAAGAGTTGATCGACACGGCGTCCGGCTTTGCCTCGGCCATGGCGGCGTCAAAATCGTCGAATAGAGGATATCCGCACAGCGCCTCGGGGATGTCGCGGTCCTTGATCGACCGGCTCATCAGCCCGACGATCTCGAAACCGTCGTTGCGGTGATAGGCGCTGGCGTGGGACGCACCCATGTTGCCCAATCCAACCACCAGAACCCGAACCTTGTCTGACATTTACGGCCCTCCCGCTGGTATCTTGGTCCGGCATTCAGAGAGGCACAAGGCTTTGTCCTGCACACCGGGCAGGCAGACAACCGCAAAAAAAACGCGCATGTCCCGGTGCGTTGTGTTCGTTTTTGCAGAGTTACAATGAATTGGATAAGCAACGATATGCAAACTGAACGTTCTATGCCCGTGCGGATTCAAGCCTCTCCGGTGCACTTTGATTGGACAAGCAATGCCTATTACACTTGACGACATGCTCGGCGCGGGCCGCATCAACTGGCTTTTCGGCGCAGTTCTGGCCGGCAGTTTGACCTTTGGACCCGCTCTCGCACAAGAGCAAGCAGCAGCGACAGGCCCAACGATTGCGTCGGTCACGGTTGCTTCGGCCGTCGAGGCGCAGGTGATTGCACAGGTGCCTGTCTCGGGGACATTGGTCCCGCGGGACGAGGTGCTGATCTATCCGCAAGTCAACGGATACACGATTGAAGAGCTGGGCGTCGATGTCGGTGATCAGGTGGAGGCGGGCGACGTGCTGGCCACGCTCAACGCCGACACCCTCACCGCGCAGCTTGCGCAGGCGCAGGCGGAATACGCCCGGGCCGAGGCAAGCGTCAGGCAAGCGCAAAGCCAGATCACATCCGCGAATGCCTCTGCGACGCGGACCGCGTCTGCCTTGAACCGGGCGGAGCGTTTGCAGGAAGCAGGCACCACGACACAGGCGACCTTGGATCAGGCTCTTGCCGATGCGCAAACAGCCGAGGCCGCCGTTGCCTCGGCGCAAGACGGGCTGGCTGTCGCACAGGCGCAATTGCAGCAGGCACAGGCGCAACTCGATATCGCAGAGCTGAACCTGGAACGGGCGACCTTACGTGCACCGGTCGACGGACTGATCTCCGCCCGCAACGGTCAGATCGGAGCCATTGCCGCTTCCGGCGGCGAGCCGATCTTCCGGATTATCTCCGGCGGAGTGGTCGAGATGGAAGCCGATGTGATCGAAACCGCGCTTGGCCAGATCACCGTCGGTGACAGTGCTCAATTGTCGGTGGCAGGCGTCGGTGAAATGTCCGGGACGGTTCGGCGCATTTCTCCGACGGTGGATCCGGTCAGCAGGCTTGGCACCATTCGGATCGAAACGAGCGATCCCAGCGGCCTGCGATCCGGCGTCTTTGCCAGCGGCCTGATTACGGTAACCGACCGGGTGGCGTTGACCGTTCCGACGACTGCGATCCTGACCGACAGTGCCGGCACCTATGCTCTGGTGGTGAACGACACCATCCTCGAAAAGCGCCCGGTGACGGCTGGCCTGATCTGGCAGGATCGGCGCGAAGTGGTAGCGGGATTGGCGGCGGGCGAAGTTGTCGTCGCCAAGGCCGGAGCATTCTACGGTGACGGCGACGCGATCAACCCGATTCATCCCGACATCGCGATTGCGGACGGGGCAGCCCAATGAACATGTCCACATGGGCCATTCGGCAGCCGGTGCCGACCGTCGCATTGTTCCTCGTGCTGGTGATCGTCGGTCTTGTCGGGTTCTTTCGTCTGCCGGTCACGCAGTTTCCAAATGTCGATTTTCCGATCGTGACGGTGACGATTGGGCAGGCTGGCGCGGCACCTTCCGAGATCGCCAACCAGATCGTTAAACCTGTCGAGACGGCCGTGTCTGACGTGACCGGCGTCAACCATGTCACGGCTATTGCGGCGGATGGGATCGCCATCGTCACTATCGAATTCGATCTCGAAGTCGATACGGACCGGGCGCTCAACGACATCAAGGACGCGGTTGCCGGTGTTCAGGGCGATCTTCCCGATACGATCACAGAACCTACAATCCAAAGACTGGACGTCACCGGCGCCGCAATTCTGACCTATGCCGTCTCCGACCCCAGTCGGACGATCGAGGATCTCTCCTACTTCGTCGACGAGGTCGTGGCCCGCGAACTGACGAGCCAAGCCGGCGTCGGCAAGGTAAGCCGGATCGGCGGCGCCGATGAGGCGATCCAGGTCGAGCTTGATCCAGACAGGCTGCTTGCATTCGGTCTGACCGCGTCGGATGTGAACAACCAGCTCTTGCAGAACAACATCGATCTTGGGGGCGGCTCCGGTGATCTGGCGGGGCAAGAGTATTCGATCCGGGCGCTTGGCAGCGCCGAGACCGTCGAGGAACTGGGCGCGACGCCGATTACGCTGGGGACGGGCCACAACGTCAGGCTGGATCAGCTCGGCACCGTGTCGTTCGGATCCACCGAGGTGAGCTCGTTCGCGATGTTCAACGGTCAGCCGGTCGTCGCCTTCGGCGTGTTTCGGGCGACCGGGGCCAGCGACCTGACGGCCGGCGACAATGCCAAGCACCGGCTGGCGGAACTGAGCGAGACCTATCCAAACGCGACGTTTTCGCTGATCGACGACGCCACCGTCTATACCGAAGGAAACTATCATTCGGCGATGGACACCCTCTACGAGGGCGCGGCGCTCGCGATCATCGTGGTGTTCCTGTTCCTCAAGAATTGGCGGGCGACGATCATCACAGCGGTCGCGTTGCCGCTGTCGATCATTCCGACGTTCATCGTAATGAACTATCTCGGGTTCTCGTTGAACACGGTGTCCTTGCTCGGGATCACGCTTGTGACGGGGATTCTGGTGGACGACGCGATTGTCGAGATCGAGAATATCGTCCGACACATTCAGATGGGAAAGCCGGCCTATGAGGCCTCGGAAGAGGCGGCTTCAGAAATCGGGATGACCGTCATCGCGATCAGCTTCACTATCGTGGCAGTATTTGCGCCGGTCAGTTTCATGTCCGGCATCGCCGGCCAGTATTTCAAGCAATTCGGGCTGACGGTCGCTGTGGCCGTTCTGTTCTCGCTGCTGGTTGCCCGGCTCATCACGCCAATGATGGCCGCGTATTTCCTGCGCGACGGTATCCTCGAAGAAGACGAAACCGACGGTCCGATCATGCGGAGCTACATGCGGATTCTGGCCTGGACCTTGCGCAACCGGACGATCACGCTGCTGATCGGCGTCGGTATCTTCGCCGGATCGATCTATTCGGCCACGCTATTGCCCACCGAATTCGTGCCAGCCTCCGATACCGGCCGGGCCAGCGTCTCCGTCGAACTGCCACCTGGGTCGTTGCTGAACGAAACGCGGGCCGTCGCACGCGAAGTGACCGAGCGGATCCAAACCGTGCCAGAAGTCGAAACCGTGTTCGTGGATGGCGACGGCACCTCGGCTACGATTAATATCGGGTTCGGTTCGAAATCGGATCGCGAGCGGAGCTCATTTGATATCATCGACGATATCGAAGCCTTGCTTGTGCAGATCCCGGACGTCCGGCTGTTCGTTCTGTCCGAGAACGGCTCGCGCGACCTGACAATCAGCGTTCTTGGCGACACCGTTGAAAGCACTTCGGCGGCCGCTGACGAACTGACCGATGCGATGAACGACTTGCCCGCTGTCTCTCGGGCATCGAGCTCGGCGTCGCTGCTGCGCCCCGAGATTCAGCTCACGCCGCACCCCGAGTTGGCCTCCGAACTTGGCGTCACCTCCGCGGCGCTGGCATCCACCCTGCGGATCGCGACAATCGGTGAATCGGGCAGCAACGTCGCCAAATTCAACAATGGCGATCGGCAGATTCCGATCATTGTGCGGCTGGAGCAGGACGTGCGCGAAGACCTGTTTCGCCTCGCCAATCTGCGGATCGCGAGCAACACCGGAACCCCGGTTCCATTGGGTGTCGTAGCGGATGTCGTTCTGTCCACCGGGCCGAGCACTATTGAGCGATACGATCGCCAATACCGCACGACGGTCGAGGCCGATGTCACCGACGGTTACCTGCTCGGACCCGCGACAGCGGCCGTCAACGATCTGGAAATTGCCCGAAACATGCCGGAAGGAACCCAGATTCAAGCCGCCGGCGACGCCGAGGTCATGGCCGATATCTTCACGCAATTCGGGCTGGCGATGGGGGCGGGAATCCTGCTCGTCTACGTGGTTTTGGTGTTGCTGTTCTCCAGCTTCCTGACACCCGTGACGATCCTCATGTCCTTGCCGCTGGCCATCGGCGGCGCGATCTTTGCGCTCTATCTGAACGGCTCGGGCATTGGTTTGTCGGTCGTGATCGGATTCCTGATGCTGATGGGTATCGTCACCAAGAACGCGATCATGCTCACCGAATTTGCGCTGACCGCCATGAGTAACGGCTGGGACAAGCATGCCGCGATGATCGACGCGGGACATAAGCGTGCCCGCCCCATCATCATGACGACGATCGCGATGACGGCTGGCATGGTGCCAAGCGCCTTGGCGGTCGGCGAAGGCGGTGAGTTCCGGGCGCCGATGGCGATTGCCGTGATCGGCGGGTTGCTGTTGTCGACGTTGCTGTCGCTGTTGTTCGTGCCGTCTCTCTTTAGCGTTGTCGAAGGGCTGAAGAGGCGGGTGCGTCGGGGTTTGGTCACGGTATTGGGCGCCAATCAACCGCGCGAGGTCTAGCTGCCGTCGCGGTCCTGAGCGGGCGCAAGGTGCTACTTGCATCGTCGTGGTGACGGCGGGCTCTCAGTCGGACGGCGGCTGAGGGCCGGATTTCGGGAGCCTCCGGCGGGAGTTTTTGGGCCAAGATGAAAGACGGCTACGGACGCTGTACCGAAACACACAAAGGCAGAGCCGGGCGTGTCGGAGATGACATTTGCCGCAGGCGCATTTCAGCGCCGATACCGCTACCGGTTGGCGCAGCAATCTTGGAATGACTGCGCATAAGCGCGCCGTGAGTTGCACCCGATGTCTCGCAAACGTCCGGCTGGTGTCGAGGGGCGAGTGGGCCTCGGTGCTTTGGGGGGCTACCGCGCGGCTTGACCAAGGTTCATGGCGAGTCCAGCCGTTACCGACAGGGGGCGGCTGGCGATAGATGCTTGCGTTGATCTCATCCAAGGTCCGCCGCTCCACCTAACTCTATTCCACACGGAACCCTGCCGCAGGTGCGCCACGTTTCCGAACGCTATTCGACAGGAGCCACGTCGACCGATTGCGAGTTGATCTGAGGGCCTGACGAGCGAAGGTGCCCGATGACGGGGCTGACGTCCGAGTAGTCGCGCCCATAGGCCACAACGACATGATCCGTCCCGACAAGCGTGGCGTTCGTCGGATCGTATTCGATCCACCCCTGCTCTGCCCCACACCATGCGCGGACCCAGGCATGCATCGCGTCGACCCCTTCGAGCCGTACACCGCCTGGGGGCGGCAATGTCCGCAGAAAGCCGCTGACGTAGCCGGCCGGTATGCCCAGCGCCTGAAGCCCGAGGATCATGATGTGGGTCATGTCCTGACAGACACCGCGCTTCTGCCGGAACGCATCGGCGGGATCGGTGTCGACCGTCGTGGCCGTGGCGTCGAACGTGATGGCGTCGTGAAGGGCTTTGCCTACACTGATGACGTTTTGCGCAATGCTCTCGCCGGGCTTTGCGCAGCCACGGGCAAATGCGGCGATGTCGTCATTGGGCTGAAGTCGGGGGGACGGTCCGAGGAAATGCAGTGGCGAAGCAGCGGACAGATCGCGGCATCCGGCGAGTTCGGCGCGCAGACCGTCATAGCCGAGGCCAGAGTCGATCCAGCGACCGGGTGGCGCCATTTCGACCCGGCAGGCCATGCGAATGATCATCTCGTCATGTGGCTCGAAATGGGCGACGGAGGTCATCGCATTTCCAAAGAAATCGACGCCGTCGCGGCGATCGTCCGGGTCGGGCAGAACCTCGACGAGATGGGCGGTCAACCGCTGTCGGTCCGGTGTGTGGCGGGGCAGAACCCGCAGCATGTGCCGACCGTTGTCGGCCGGTTGCGCGTATTTGTGCGAAATCGTGAGCCGAATATCGTACTGCATGCGCTATACCAGATGCGCTACCGAGAGCGCTTCTGCGATGTCCCATATATCGCGCTGCACCTGCAGGAGCATGTCCGAGGTCAGGGCATCGACCGACGTCGTGGCGAGGAGCGTTTCGAGAAGCAGGACCTTGCGCGCGGCTTCGGTCAGGACACGACCGCCTTTCTGGCCGGGCAGCTCGGCGATATGCTTGCGTGCGCGAGAGATGTGATACCGTATCGCGCGAGGGTTCTGGCTGTCGATGCCGAGAATCTCCATGATCGAACCGGGGGTCGCGATGATCGAGAACTGCGATCTGTGCGCAACCACGCTGTCGCCGATTTCCAGCGCCAGATCGAGCGCGCCGTCCGGCGCATTGGACCCCAACAGGTGAGCGAGTACCTGCGCCATATTGGCCGCCCGTTCGAGCGAAAGCCCGAGGCTGAGGAAGCGCCAGCCATCCGAGCGATACATGTTCTCGTGAACGAGACCGGCAAATCCGGTGATCTGCCGGAGCAGGGTGCTGATCTCGCGCGGGATCTCTTCGATCTGAAGCGTCCGGTGATCGATGTCGCGGCTCGACGCCACGAGCGCCCGCAACGCCATCATACCATCCGGCGAGAACCGGTCGCTGATCTTGGATGCCGACTGCAGGCCGAGTTCCAGCGGCCCGCCAAAACGCGCCGACATCGCCACCGTGTTGGGTGCGACATTGGCCATGAGATTGGCCCGCATATGTGCCAGCAGGGGGGTATTGTGGGTCGCGCCATCGTTGATCCGAGCGAAATAGGCCCGAAACAGCCGGATATTCTGCTCTGCCCGTTCGACGTAGCGCCCGAGCCAGAAGAGATTGTCCGCCGCACGGCTCGGCAGGGCGCTAGTGTATGCCCGGGAGAAGGCCGGCGTCTGCTGCGGCTGTAGCAGGCTTGTCTTCTGGACAGGTTTTTCGCTGGCGACCCAGACATCGGCAACCCGTCCGCCGCGCTGCATGGCAAATGCCTTGGCATCGTCGCCCGCGCTGACCCGAGCATAGCCGCCGGGCATCACCTGCCATCCATCGCGCATCCGCCCGAGAAACAAGCGAACGCACATCGGACGCGCAACCAGTGCGCCATCCTCATAGGTCGGAGTTGTGGACAGGGTGATCGCCTCCTGCCCCACGTATTCGCGGCCAGATCGGGTGAGCAGTTCGGTCGCCTTGCGGGCCTTGTCCCGGTCGTCGTCCGACGACAGGATCGTCGTGTCCACGTCAGACATGAGTGGCACCGTCGAGAACGCAGAGCCGAGCATCATCTTGTCGCGGTTTGCGATGACGTGATTTCGCTCGGCCTCGTGGCCGCACCACCATGTGGCGATATTCGACATCATCAAGGGCTGGCGGTAATACTCGCGGGCAATCTTGGGCAGAAATGCCATCAAGGCGCGGGTCTCGAGGACACCAGTACCGATAGCGTTGACCGTATCGAGTTTTTGCAGACGCAGCGCCTGCAATAGCCCCGGTGCACCAATGTCCGACGACGGGTCCAACTCCAACGGATCGCACATCGCGCCGGGCACGCGGTTCCACAAGAGGCTCAGCGGTTTTGGGCCGTCGACGGTGCGCACCATGGCTTGCCCGTCGTGAACGATCAGATCCTCGCCTTCAACGAGCAACAGACCCAGATACCGGGCGATATATGCGTGTTCTGCATAGTTCGGATTGGCGGGTCCCGACGACAGGAGCGCGATCTGACCGTCGGACTTGCCGCGCAGATCAAAGAGCTTCTGCTGGAAGTTCTGAAAGAAGCCGCCCAGCCGGTGGATGTTCGAATCTGCAAAGAAATTTGGAAAGACCCGGCTCATCGCGACGCGGTTCTCGATCGCGAAACCAGCTGTCGACGGTGCCTCGACCAGATCCGTGATGACCCACCATTTCCCGTCGGGGCCGCGTCCGATCTCAAAGGACAGCAGGTTGAGGTAGTTCTCGGTGGCGGGCTTTACGCCGACCATGGGGCGAAGCCATGCAGGGTTCTGCCCCAGCAGAGTCGGCGGCAGATGTCCGGAGGCAACCAGATCATTCGGGCCATAGAGATCCCTGACGACCTGTTCGAGAAGATCGGCTCGCTGGATCAGGCCCGCCGAAATGTGCTTCCATTCCGCCTCGCTCAGCATCACCGGGATGTGGCTCAACGGCCATTCCCGCTCGACCGAGACCGCCTCGTCGTACTGGCGATACAACACACCTGCGTCCCGCAGGTATTGGTCCCCGCGGGCAAAGCGTTTTGACAACTGATCGGGGCTCAGGTTGCTCAGGTGATTGATGAATTGCTGCCAAACCGGTTTGACAGACCCATCCGCGTTCAACATCTCGTCGCGATGCCCGCTTTGCAGACCGTAACCCTGCAAAAGCTCGCGGAGCGGTTGAGACTGTTCCTGGATCTGTCCGTTGTCCATCCGCTACAATCCGGGTCGCCTGCGCAGGTCGAGCGTCATCGGAAGCTCTGGATGCGGGGTTTCGCTTGGCGGATCAAAGCTCCCGGTGGTGTGTCCCATCGCCTCAAAACGGCTCAATCGCCGCGCCTGTGCTTCGTTGCCGTTGACTGGGAAAGTGTCGAAGTTTCGTCCACCCGGATGGGCGACATGATAACGACACCCGCCCAGAGACCGTCCTGTCCAGGTATCATAGATGTCAAAGGTCAGCGGTGCGTCAACCTCCAAGACCGGGTGCATCGACATGGCCGGTTTCCACGCCTTGTAGCGCACGCCGCCGACCCGTTCGCCGGTCTTGCCGGTCAGGTTCAGCGGCACCAGTCGTTGGTTGGCAGTTACCTTGTAGCGATCGGGATTGGCGCCCGACAGCTTGACCTGTAGCCGCTCGACCGAGCTGTCGGTGTAACGCACCGTGCCGCCGATGGCACCGGTTTCGCCCATCACATGCCAAGGCTCCAGCGCCTGCCGCAGTTCCAGCGTAACGCCCTCATAGGTGACCTCGCCGCAGAACGGGAACCGGAATTCGGCCTGCGCCTCGAACCATTTCGGATCAAGCACGATGTCATGGGCGCGCAGATCCGCGATCACATCGAGGAAATCGTCCCAGATGAAGGCCGGCAACATGAACCGGTCATGCAGCGTCGTGCCCCACCGGGTCAGATTGCCACTGATCGGATCTTCCCAGCAGCGGGCGATGATCGCGCGCAGCAACACCTGCTGTGCAAGGCTCATGCGCGGGTTCGGGGGCATCTCGAATCCACGGAATTCCACGAGGCCCAAGCGCCCCGTCGGCCCGTCGGGCGAGAACAGCTTGTCGATGCAAATCTCGGTCCGGTGAGTGTTGCCGGTCACGTCCATGAGGCTGTTGCGCAGCAAACGGTCGGTCAGCCACGGCGGCGGGGTCTCGCCCTCGCCGGGCGGCCAGATCTGATCCAGCGCGATCTCAAGCTCATAGAGCCCGTCATGCCGGGCCTCGTCGATGCGCGGGGCCTGACTGGTCGGGCCAACGAAAGTGCCGGAGAACAGGTAGGACAGGCTCGGATGCCGCTGCCAAAACAGCACGAGGCTTTTCAGCAGGTCCGGGCGGCGCAGGAACGGGCTGTCGTTCACCGTGGCACCGCCGACGACCACATGGTTGCCACCGCCGGTGCCCGTGTGACGTCCGTCGATCATGAACTTGTCGGTGCCAAGCCGGGTCTGGCGAGCTTCTTCATAAACCGTTTCGGTGGTGTTCACACAGTCGGCCCAGCTTGCAGCGGGGTGGATGTTCACCTCCAGCACACCGGGATCAGGGGCCACACGGATCACGTCGATGCGTGGATCGTGCGGCGGGCTATAGCCTTCGATCAGGACCTTGCGGCCAATCGTCTTGGCGGCGGCCTCGGTCGCTGCGATCAGTTCGAGGTAATCCTCGAGCGTCTCGACCGGGGGCAGGAATACGCAGAGTTTGCCATCGCGCGGCTCGACGGAAATCGCTGTGCGGACCTTTCCAGAGAGATCACCCAACGTCTGCTCGACCTGCTCCTGCCCGGCCGGGGCAGAAGTGCGGCTGGCAATCGCCTGTTCGCGCTCTTGCGGTTCGGAGGCTGGCTCCGGGCCGAAATCGGGCAGCGGATCGCGTGGGACTGTGGGGTCTTGCGGATTGATGAACGGATAATCCGGCTCCGGAATATGTGGCAGCGTTCCCAGCGGCAGGCGATAGCCCACCGGACTGTCCCCCGGCACGAGGAACACCTTGCCCCGACGCAGGTTCCACACCTCAGACATCCAGCCCTTGGCCGCACGGGCCTGCCAGCGTTGCACTGGCAAGACATATCCGGAAGGAGTCGTCAGCCCACGCTCGAACACGCGGGCAATCCGGGCCCGCTCCTCGGGGTCCTTGAGCTTTGAATTCTCCGGGGTCACGTTTTCGGGCAGATTGCCCTCCTTGATGATCCACTCCGCGGGATCTTCAAAGGCAGGAAGCACATTGGCGGATGGCACGGCCAAAGTCTCGGCAATCGCGGCCAGAAGGGCCTGAGCATCCTCCGGACCGACATCCTCGCGGCTGTCTTCGCGCGCCAGAAGGTCCGGATCCTTCCAGATCGGCTTGCCGTCCTTGCGCCAGAACAGCGAAAACGTCCACCGGGGCAGGGTCTCACCGGGATACCACTTGCCCTGACCATAATGGAGCAGGCCGCCGGTCGAGAATTTGTCCTGTAAGCGGCGGATCAGCTTGTCGGCCAGGCCGCGTTTGGTCGGGCCGACCGCGTCCGAATTCCACTCGGCGCCCTCGAAATCGTCGATCGACACGAAGGTCGGCTCACCCCCCATTGTCAGGCGAACGTCTCCGGCCTCGAGCCGCTTGTCCACCTCGTGGCCGAGCGCGTTCAGCGCGTCCCACGCTGCATCCGAGAACGGCTTGGTGATACGGGGATGCTCGGCTGTGCGGCGAACCTGCATGTCGAACGAGAATTCGACATCGGCCATGCTGGCCACACCCGCAATCGGCGCGGCGTTCTGATAGTGCGGGGTGGCCGCCAGCGGCACGTGGCTTTCGCCGGCAAACAAGCCCGACGTGGGATCGAGACCGACCCAGCCCGCGCCGGGCAGGTAGACCTCGACCCAGGCATGCAGATCGGTGAAGTCGTGATCTGTCCCGGCGGGGCCCTCGATGGCGATCAGATCGGGCTTGAGCTGGATCAGATAGCCCGACACGAACCGGGCGGCGAGGCCCAGATTGCGCAGGATCTGGACCAACAGCCACGAAGAATCCCGGCAGGACCCGGCGGCGCGGCCCAGCGTCGTCTCGGGAGTCTGGACCCCCGGCTCCATGCGGATTTCATAGTTGATATCCGACGCCAGCTTGCTGTTCAGCATCACCAGAAAATCGACCGTGATCATCGGGTCGCGGGGGATTGTCTTGAGGTAGTCTGCCAGCAGCGGGCCGACCGGCTCCTTGTTCAGATAGATGCTGAGATCCGGCGCGATCTCTTCACCATAGGTGAACGGAAACTTGGTCGCGTCTTCTTCGACAAAGAAATCAAAGGGATTGTAGACCGACATATCGGCCACCAGATCGACCTCGATCTTGAATTCGCGGACGGGTTCAGGAAACACGAAACGGGCCAGCCAGTTGCCGTAAGGGTCCTGCTGATGGTTCACGAAATGGTCGCTGGGAGAGACACGCAAGCTATGCGATATCACCCTTGTGCGCGAGTGCGGCGCGGGGCGCAGCCGGATGGTCTGCGGGCCCAGAGTGACCGGCCGATCATACTTGTAGTGCGTCAGGTGATAGATACTTGCGGTAATGGACATGATGATGTGCTCCTTACCTTATCATCGCGCGTCTGCTGCGACGCAGCAACCGGATTTGGGGTATTATCAACAGTCTGTGCGGGTTTCCGGGGCGCTCCGGCGCGGACCGACCACAGAATGCGCAATTCGGCGTTTTGAAATCGCACCCGGCCGCGATTTCAGAGCCACTTGGCGAACTTGAAGATCAGAAACAGGGCGATGCCGCAGATCACCGAAGCCCCGGACAAGACCCAGAACGCCATGGGAGAGCCAATGCCGGGCATTCCGCCGATGTTCACCCCGAAAAGCCCGGTCAAAAAGCCGAGCGGCAGGAATATCGCGGCCACTACCGACAGGATGTAGCTGTTGCGGCTCAATGCATGAGATCGTTCGGCGTCGATATGATCCTGAAGCGCGAACAACCGGTCGCGGGTGGCATCCAACTCCTCGACGATGCGGCGGGTCCGGTTGCTCGTTTCTCGCAAGAGTGCGAGATCTTCGGGGGCGAGGATCCAGTCTTCCATCGCGGCCAATGTGGCGATGGCTTCACGTTGCGGGTTCACGAAACGGCGCATCTTGATCACGGCACTGCGCAGTTGGGTCAGCTGGCCGTGGGGCAGACGAACGCCGTCCGACACGGCTTCCTCCATGTCGTCGGTTTCTTCATCGAGCGCGAGAGACACCTTCTCGATCCGGATCATCACGCCGTGGACAAGCTCCGTCAGGAACCGGCCGACCGTCTCGGGGGCTTTGCCCGCCTCGGCGCTTTGCCGGATGTCGTCGACGGCCCAAACCTTGCGCCGCCGGGCCGATACCACTGCATTCCTGGTCGCCCAGACCCGAAGCGAGACCATGTCCTCGGGGCTGGAGTTCGGGTTGAGGTTGACCGCTCTGAGATTGAGGATCAGCCCATCGGCCAGCTTTTCACAGCGGGGCCGGGTCTCGGTTTGCTGCAAGGCGCGTTCGGCGATTGCGGGCAGATGTTCCTTTGCCCACAGCGCGATGCCGGGATCGTTCAGATCGACGTGCAGCCAACGATAGCCGGACGCGGTGTCGATGTCGGGCCAAGGCTCCGTCAGCGGCGTGACGACGCCTTCGTCGATATTGAACGCGGCAACGGGAGAGATGGTCTTGCTGGTCATCGTCTTGGTCTATTGCCTCCGGTTCCGGCCGGGCACGGCAACGCCGTGCCGACAGGGGTCGCTATTGAACGGACCGTATTGCGGGATAGGCCGCCCTGAACCGGGCATAACCGTCGTCACAGGCGGCACGCAAATCGGCGACAGGCGCCACCGTTTCGCGGATCTCGGGTTGAGCCATGATCTGATCCGGGTTCGCCCCGGTCACGGCCGCAATACCCAATCGTGCGGCGCCCAGAGCGGCCCCGAACTCGCTGCCCTTGGGCAAGTGCAAGGGCACGTCCAACACCGATGCGATGAGCTTGAGCCAATAGCGCGAGGCGGTGCCGCCACCAATCGCGATCAGCCCATCCAATTGGGCATCGGTGGCCTTCAGCGCCTCGAAGCTGTCGCGCAGGCCAAAGGCAACGCCCTCCAGCACGGCTCGGGTCAGGTCATCACGCGTCGTCTCGGCAGCCAGACCGGTAAAGGCTCCACGGATTTCCGCGTCATTGTGCGGTGTCCGTTCGCCAGAAAGGTAGGGCAAGAACCGAACCCGGCCCGGGGCCTTGGGATCGTCGCCGAGAGTTGCCGTCAATTCGGCGGGCTTGGCTGCGGTGATCCGCGACAGCCAGTTGAGGCTATCGGTGGCCGACAGCATCACGCCCATCTGATACCAGCGGTCCGGCACCGCGTGGCAAAAGGTGTGCAGCGCGGTGTCAGGCGCCGGGTGATAACCGCCCCGCGCCGAGAGCAGCACGCCCGACGTGCCGAGCGAGACAAACCCCTGTCCCTCGGCCATCGCTCCGATGCCACAGGCGGCGGCGGCATTGTCGCCCGCTCCGCCCGCCACGATGACCGGACCGGCCAAGCCCCACTTGGCCGCAAGATCAGAGCGCAAGGTGCCGGCCGCTTCCGACCCTTCGACCAGCCTTGGCATCTGATCGCGGCGCATGTGGCTGACATCCAACAGATGATCCGACCATTCGCGCGCCCCGACGTCCAGCCACGAGGTGCCCGCACTGTCGGACATGTCGGCGACATACTCGCCGGTCAGATAGAAGTTGAGATAGGCCGCCGGCAGCAACACCTTGGCAACCTTGGCAAAGACCTCCGGTTCGTTCTCACGGACCCACTCCAGCTTTGGCGCGGTAAAGCCCGGAAACACGATGTTGCCCGACAAGGCGCGCACCTGATCGGTGCCGTCGAGCTTCGCCGCCTGAGCATGGGACCGGGTGTCGTTCCACAGAATACACGGGCGCAGCACATCGCCCGACGCATCCAGCAAGGTCGCGCCGTGCATGTGACCCGCTACGCCGATGCCCTTCAGGGCGGCAAACTCCGGATGACTTGCTCGCAATTCGTCCATCGCCGCATCAAGGGCGGCGATCCAGTCGGCAGGGTCTTGTTCCGACCAGCCGGAGTGCGGATGAGCCACGTCATAGTGCCGCTCGGTCGAGCCGACAGGAGTGCCGTCGTCCCCTACCAGCAAGGCGCGCAGCCCGGACGTTCCCAGATCGATTCCCAGATATGCCATGCGCGGCCCTCCCTTGCGCGTCCGAGCGCGGCCATTTCGGCGGCTCGGTTTCCAGTGACAAAGCCAGTTGCGAGGCTTGTGTCAATCCGGACAAGCGCAATTGATGCCTCGACGGGGCAGGGCGGCGCTTCTAGCGTGGCGACAGGAATTGGTACGATCAAGGTGGGACGGCGGATGGCTGACAAACTCGAAGGAAAGATCGCGGCGGTCACAGGGGCGGCCTCTGGCATCGGACTTGCGACAACCAAGGCGCTGTTGGCCGAGGGGGCAACGGTCGTCATGGTCGACCGTGACGCAACGGCGCTGTCCGCGCTGACAGAGCAACTTGGGCCTTCGGTCATCGGGCAGGTGACGGATTTGCTCAACCCGGCCAGTTGCGATGCGATGATCCCTGAAATCCTGCAAAAGGTCGACCATATCGACATCCTGCACTGCAACGCCGGCAGCTATATCGGCGGCGACCTGACCGAAACAGACCCGGCCAGCATCGACCGGATGATGTCGCTCAACGTCAACGTTGTGATGAAGAACGTCCATGCGGTGATCCCCCATATGACCGATCGGGGGACCGGAGATATCTGGGTGACCAGCTCTGTCGCGGGCCATTTCCCCGTGGGTTGGGAGCCGGTCTACGCGGCCTCGAAATGGGCGGTGACGTGTTTCGTGCAGACCACGCGTCGCCAGCTGCGGCCGCATGGCATCCGGATGGGGCAGGTCTCGCCCGGGCCGGTCAGCACGGCGCTGCTGTCGGATTGGCCGGAAGAAAACCTGCGCAAAGCCAAAGAGAGCGGATCGATCATCGAGGCTGAGGAAGTGGCGGACGCACTGATCTTTGCCCTGACGCGCAAGCGGACCGTCACGATCCGGGACATGATCGTGCTGCCGACGAACTTCGATATGTAGGAGCTATTCGCCCGCCATCGCGGCGTCGGTCAGGTCTGCTCGATAGGGAGCGGCCGTCGGAGGAAGATCTTTGCGGATGGCGAAATCCGGCTCCACCTGCTGCCTGCGCAGCGCGTAGATCAGTTCGGCATAGGCCTCGAAAATCGATGCATTGGGCCTTGGCAGATCGTGCTTGATCAGCTCGTGCAGCTTGGGCAACGCATGGTAGGGCACCATCGGGAACATGTGATGTTCCACGTGATAGTGCATGTTCCAATAGATAAAGGCACTGACCGGATTGATATAGACGGTGCGGCTGTTCAGGCGGTGATCGAGAACATCTTCGGCCAGGCCGCCATGCTGGAGCAGTCCCATCATGATCATGTGCCAGCAACCGTAGATGCGCGGACCACCGATCAAAAGCAGGGGGATGATCGACCATGTCGCAAGGGCGACAAGCACGGCTGCCGCATAGATCGCCATGTGAACCCGCGCCCAGAAAATGACCTCGGGCCATTTCTCCTCGGGGATGTAGTCCTTTTCGTCAGACGAAATCTGGCCTGTCGCCTGCCGCGCAAGCGCGCGAAGCTCGTAGAAGACATCCGGCATGCCAAAGAATTTGAGCACCAGCTTGGCGATGGCCGTGGGGCGCATGAACGCGATCTCCGGATCGCGGCCGACGATGATCGTGTCGGTGTGATGGCGGGCGTGGCTCCAGCGCCAGGTCGTCGGATTGCGCATGACCATGAACGAGGCGATGTGATAAACAACATCGTTCTTCCATTGTGTGCGAAAGGCCGTGCCGTGGCCGCATTCGTGCCAGCGGCTGTCGCAAGCCGATCCGTAAAGCACGCCGTAGACGACAAAGAACGGCACAGCCAGCCAACTTCCCCAAAAGGCCACGCCGCCGACCGCAGTCACGATCAAGAGTCCGATCCAGATGAGGGTGTCCCGCGTGGCAGGCTCGTCCGAGCGCTTCATCAGCGCCTTCATCTCCTTGCGCGGGATGTCCGAGTGATACCATTCCGCAGAGGCAAGGCCCGCTGCCACAGCGCGGGCATTCTCCGGGCCGGACAGGCTATAGTCACGCGCGACAGTCGCGCCGCCAACTGCGGACATGGGTGATCTCCTCAAGGCTGCATGCGCCTCCCCTCCGAGGCGATGTCTTTGCGCACAAGATCAACGTTTGGGGCCTGCCAAGTCAATTTATTTCTAGATCGGCGCCGCATTGCCAAATGCCCGTCGACCCGCGATGCTTCCACGACACGTCTATTTCCCGACAGGAGTGCGCCAGATGACCGATTTCCTGTTACTCGCCTTCGTCTTTCTGATCGCCGGTGTCCTGTCGGTTCCCATCGCCTCTCGGTTGGGTCTGGGGTCTGTGTTGGGCTATCTGATCGCGGGCATCGTGATCAGCCCGGTTCTGGCGCTCTTGCATGTCGACGTGGTCTCGATCCAGCACTTTGCCGAATTCGGCGTGGTGATGATGCTGTTCCTCGTCGGGCTCGAACTCGAACCGAATATGCTCTGGTCGATGCGGTCGCGTCTGATCGGTTTGGGTGGCGGTCAGGTGGTGATTACAGCAGGTCTCGTGATGGGGATCGCCATGCTCTTTGGCATCGCGTGGACAATCGCGCTGGCCATCGGCCTCGTGCTGGCGCTGTCATCGACGGCCATCGTCCTGCAAACGCTGAACGAAAAAGGGCTGATGAAAAGCGACGGTGGGCAGGCGAGCTTTTCGGTGCTGCTGTTTCAGGACATTGCGGTCATCCCCATGCTGGCGTTGATCCCGCTCCTGGCGCTGCCCGAATTGATCGGAACCACCGAGGATCTCGCTGCCCACGCAGACGCAGCGCATGTGGCCGAGGCCGCGACCCACGCCGAAGATACGCAAGGAGATCATGGCGGTGGAATGAGCCTCGTCGATGGACTGAACGGCTGGCAGACCGCCCTCGTCAACATCGCCGCAATCGCGGCCGTGGTGCTGGGCGGCGGCTACCTGACCGGTCCGATCTTTCGGTTCATCGCGGCGGCTCAACTGCGCGAGTTGTTCACGGCGACGGCGCTGATGATCGTGATCGGGATTGCTCTGCTGATGTCGCTGGTGGGGCTGTCGCCCGCGCTGGGCACGTTTCTGGCAGGCGTGGTTCTGGCCAACAGCGAATACCGGCACGAGCTGGAATCCGACATCGACCCGTTCAAGGGGCTGCTCTTGGGCCTGTTCTTCATGACTGTCGGGGCCGGCATCAATTTCGGGTTGCTCGGGGAAAACCTTCTGCTGATTGTCGGGCTGACGCTCGGGCTCATCGCGCTCAAGGCGGCGGTGTTGTTTGGGCTCGGCCAGATCTTCAAGCTCGAAACCGGGGACAAATGGCTCTTTTCATTGGGGCTGGCGCAGGCCGGTGAGTTCGGCTTTGTGTTGCTGTCCTTCACCGTGGCGAATGCGGTTATTCCGGCGGCTATCGCGGATCAATTGCTGCTGGTCGTGGCGATGTCGATGCTTCTGACGCCGGCGCTCTTCATCCTGTATGATCGGGTGATCGTGCCGCGGACCACACAGGAACAGGTGCGCGAGGCCGACGAGATTGACCGGCACAGCCACATCCTGATCGCAGGGCACGGGCGCGTCGGGGGGATCGTGAACCGGATGCTGCAGGCGGCAGGGCACGCGCCTACGGTGATCGACTTTAGCGCCAAGCAACTCGAAATGCTGCAGAAGTTCGGCTTTCGCGCCTACTATGGCGACGCAACCCGGCCCGATCTGCTCAATTCCGCCGGGATCGCGGAGGCAAAGCTCTTTGTCGTCGCCATCGACGACAAGGACAAGACGACCGAATTGGTCCGCTATGTGCGCAGCACTTATCCCGATGTGCATGTGATCGCGCGCGCCAGAACGCGCGAGCATGTCTATGATCTCTACGCCGCCGGATGCCGCGATATCATCCGCGAGACCTACGACAGCTCGTTGCGAATGGGGCGCTCTGCCTTCGAAGCACTGGGCGCCAACCGCGATCAGGCCAACAAGATCCGCGACGCCTTTGACGCGATGGACCGGCGTTCCATCGTCGCGCTGGCCGAGCATCACGATCCAGACACTCCCGCCGATGAAAACGCGGCCTATATCGCGCGGGTCCGAGAGCTCGGCGAGAAATGGCAGGCCGAGCTTCAGGCCGATATCGAAGAGATCCTGAAAGCCGGCTAATGCCCGCGTTGGGTGTATAGGGTATGAAGCCTGCGGTGCGGCTGGAATGCCCGCGTCTTGGGTGCGTCCGGCGGGTTCTCGATCACGCGCAGCGCCAGCCATACCGCAACGATGCAGAAAATCGTGGTGCCGATCGCCTGCCCGATCAGCACCCCGTAGGCCCCGAACAATGCCGACCCGGCAAGCACGAAGGGAAACGTGCCAAGCGTGCAGTTGGCCCAGTTGATGCCGGCGGAATACGCCGGGTGACCCAGGTTGTTGAAGGCGGCATTCGAGACGAAGATTCCACCGTTGAAGATATAGGCCAACGCCAGCGGCCCACAGAACAGGAGCAACAGCGAGGCCGTCAGCCCGCTCGCATCGAAGAAATCCACCAGCAGGTTGCGCAGCGCAAAGAGGATCACGGCAACGACGACCACATAGACCAGCGCGAACTTGAGCCCCGCGAGATAGCCGGTGCGCACCCTGTCATGCCGCCCGGCGCCGAAATTCTGGCCAAGGATCGGGCCAATCGCCCCGGACAGGGCAAAGACCACGGAGAAGGACACCGGGATCAACCGGCCGATGATCGCCATGCCTGCCACGGCATCGGTGCCGTACTTTGCCATCTCGCGGGTGACAAAGGCGCTGCCCACCGGGGTCGCGACATTGGCCAGAACAGCGGGCGCGGCGAGGCTCGTGACGTCCCGACCATGGCTGAGAACGAAGCCGGGCCGCGGCCGGGCATAGGCAGCATGATGGCGGATCGCGGGTGCCATCGCGAAATAAAGCGTGACCAATCTGGCAATCACCGAAGCAATCGCAGCGCCCGACAACCCCATGCCCAACGCAAAAATAAAGATCGGATCGAGAACTGCATTGGTGATGCCTCCGAACAACGTCGAATACATCGACCGCTTCGCGTCACCATAGGCGCGCAGAACAGCCATCGCGCCCATCGCCAGCCCCATCAGGCTCATCGTGGGCAACAGGATCGTCAGGTAGGTCGTGGCCAGGGCGGCAGCCTCGCCTTCGGCGCCGATCAGACCAAGGATCGGCTGTAGATAGATGAACAGGACAACGGGAAAGAGCAGGCCTGTTAGAGCGGCATAGACCGCGACGCTCGTGGCAAACTCTCGGGCGGCCCTGGTGTCGCCGCGACCGATCGCGCGCGAGACCAGAGCTCCGGCAGCAATCGACAGGCCGATATTGATCGAGTTCGTGAAGAACAGGATCGATCCGGCATAGCCAATCGCCGCGGCGAGCGCGACATTGCCCAACATCGAGATAAAGACCATGTCCACCAGATCGACCGCGAAGATCGCCATCAACCCGATCGAGGCGGTAAAGGACATGGCGGTCACGTGACCCATCAGGCTGCCCGTGGTGAACTTTGCATCCGTGTCGGCCATGTGGCGCCCTTAATTGCTTGCACACAGCCTGACGCAATTTCTGCGGCGGAACAATCGCTAGCCCGCCGCTTTGCGGTGGGGCTCGGTCGTCAACAGGGCCGCTGCGGCATCCGCCGACATCGGGCGGCCCAGCAGAAAGCCTTGGAACTGATCGAACCCGATCTCGGCAAGCATCGACAACTGCTGCGGCGTTTCCACGCCTTCGGCCGTAAGCTCCATCCCGAGGTTCTGACCAAGTTCGACAATGGTGGAGATCACCTGCCGATACTTGTCCGACGCGAAGTTGAACCCCTCGAGGAAGGCGCGGTCGAGCTTGAGTTTGTCGAACTGATACTTCCAGAGATATCCCAAGCTGGAATACCCGGTGCCAAAATCGTCAAGTGCAATGGACACCCCCATCGCCTTGAGGGCCGCCAGTTGCTCCTTCACGTCCTCGTCGGATTCGAGGATCAGGCTCTCGGTCACTTCCAGCTCCAGACGGGCTGGATCAAACGCCGCTTCAAACAGGCGGTCGCGCACCATTTCGACGATATTGCCGTCCTTGAATTGCACAGCCGAAAGGTTCACGGCGACAAACAGATCTTCAGGCCAGTCCCGCGCGGTTTTCAGAACCTTGGTCAGCGTCCATTCGCCAATCTGCACGATCAAGCCGCTGTCTTCTGCGATTGGAATGAACTCGGCGGGTGAAATCGGATTGCCCCGCTGGCTTCGCAGTCGGAGCAGCGCCTCGAAGCCGACGATTTCGGCAGCCTTGTTGCCGAAGATGGGTTGATACTCGACAAAGAGGCCACTGTCCGACGCCAGTGCATCGCGCAGCATGGCTTCAATCGCGCGGCGGCGGTCTTGGGCGCTGCCCATCTCCGGGGAATACATGACGAGTTGCGCCCGCCCGTTCGCCTTTGCCTGATAGGTGGCCAGATCGGCGGCATGGATCGCGGCCTCCAGCGTCTCGCCCGGCCGGGAAACATGACCGCCGAGGCTCAGGCTCGGGGTGATCGTGGTGCCGTTGTGACTGAACGGGGCGTCAATTGCAGCTTGGATAGCATTCCCTAGGTCGGCGAGATCGCTTCGGGTGGTGAAGGATGAGACGATCATGAATTCGTCGCCACCGATGCGGCCGATCAGATCCGTCGGACCCAGAGCCGAAACGATCCGTGTCGAAATGTGCTTGAGCAGAGCATCTCCGAATTCGTGCCCCAGATCGTCGTTCACGTTCTTGAACCGGTCAACATCGACGAACAAGATCCCGATGAGTTGAAACCTGCGCCGGTCGAATAGTGCGGCGCAGCGATTGTTGAACTCACGCCTGTTCAAGAGGCCGGTCAAAGGATCGAATTGGGATAATTCCAGGAGTGCCTTGTCTTTTCCGCGAAGCTGCTCTGCCTTGAAAATCAAGACGAGGGACGGAATGAGATAGACGACAGCCGATCCAAAGATCAGCAGAATGTTGAGATTGTGAAATACGCCATTGAGGCTTTGCGCAAAGCCGGTTTGATCGACGGTGACTTTCATAACTCCGAAACGACGGCCGTCGTGGCTGTCGACAGGAATGTAAGTCTCGACAAGGACGCGCGACAAACCATCGGAATCGGTCGTCTCGCGCAGGGTGGTCTGACCCTCGCCGCTGCGAAACGCTTCGCGCGCGATGGCGTCGCCGGAATGCCGGTCCGATGCCGGGTGGAATCCGCTATCGTCCAGATCGAGAAGCAAGAGCCCTTTGGGCGAATACAGACGGATCCAGTATATCCCGTTCTTCTCGGCACTGCCGCGCAGCCCATCAAGCCCGCCCCGGTCGGGTGATCGGCCAATTGCGATCAGTTCGAGCTCCGGGGTGCGCGAGATTATATCCTCGCTCCAGTTCCGCGCGCGGTTTTCCGCGTCGTAGGCAATGGTCTTTTCGAGCGCGTGGTGCAGATAGACGTCCGCCACGAACATGATGGACAAGGCGAGAATGCAGACAATGGCCGCTGGGATTGCGAGGGCTTTTCCGTAGCGTGCGAGAATCTGTCGTCGTTGTCTCATACGCGCACCAAGATAACCCATTCGAAGAGTATCTAAGCGCAGAAGCTTAAGGCTCAGTTATCCCCGCAATACACGGCGATAATAGAAGGAAATTGCGGTGGCCGTGCAAGTCAGAAATTGAAACTGACACCGACGTTGACGGCATTGGTGATGATGTTCGTTTCCAATGTGCCGCCGCCATCGAGATCGGCCGAATTGATGGAATAGGTGCCTTTGTACTCACCGAATACCGACCAACGGTCGTTGATCGGCAGGCTGGCACCCGCAATCCATGCGACGGCCGGGCCGGTGAGCTGATAGCCGGTCGTCTCGGAGCCGCCATCGGTCAGCTCGACGTGAGGAAAGGAAACCCCCAAACCGCCGCCGACATAGGGCGTGAACGCGCCAAAACCGTCTTCCCAAGAGCGATAGGCATTCACCGTGATGATGTTCAGCCCGTCTGAAAACTCGAAATGCTCATAGCCCGTCTCGGCCAGTGTCTCATCGTCGGCATAGACCTTGGCGTGGTTCATATCCAAGCCAAAGCCAAGCGTTTCAGACGGCCACCACGTAGCACGCAACCCATAGTAGGGAGGTGCGGTAAAGGGGCGGCCCTCCCAGCCTGCGGTGAATTCCGAATCCGGCGCCACGGCGTCGCCAAACACCGAAACCTCGGAGTGCGGAGAGGTCTGATACCCGCCGTAAACGCTCAACTCGACTTCGGCCACGACGGAAGAGCCGGCAAAAGCCAGCGTCAAGGTCAGCGCGACAGAGCGGATCAAAGCGAAGCGGGGCATTGCAGAACGGGCCTTCGGATAGAGCTCCCTATATCCAATACGCCGCGGCGCTGCATGGGGCAAGCGACGATCCCGTGATCTGGGGGGAATTGGCCAAGATGCGCCATCTGCTGAAAACCTAGACAAAGGCACGAATCGGCGGCGTCCCATCCGATCATCCGTTACCGGAGCGGCTCATTTTTGTGCAAAACGACAGCACATGTTCAAAAGTTAATCGATCTCGGCCAGTCGTCAGAGCAAATTGACGTTTCATTTGTATTTCCGCGACGGCAACGCAACCGTCTCCAAGTCTCGTCACGAGATGAACGATTGCCACACGGGGGCTCCATCCTGGCAGATCTCGCCCCCGCATGGCTGCAACAAAAACGCTGCTGCGCTTCGCTTCTAGCACGCTGTCCGCTCCAAGTAGAGATAGACAGGTGCGTCATTTGCAGCAGTCCATAAATGGGGACTGAAACTTGACCATTCGCACTTCTCTGCTCACCCTATCCGCCGTGTCTCTGACGGCGTTGGCCTCTGCCGCTGCGGCGCAGGATTGCCCGATCAAAGTAGGCGTCCTGCACTCCTTGTCCGGCACCATGGCGATTTCCGAAACCACTCTGGCCGACACGATGCAAATGCTCGTCGCCGCCCAGAACGAAGCCGGCGGCCTTCTGGGCTGTGAACTCGAAGCTGTCGTCGTCGACCCCGCGTCCGACTGGCCGCTCTTCGCCGAAAAGGCACGCGAGCTGCTCACCGTGCACGAAGTCGACGTGATCTTCGGAAACTGGACATCGGTGTCGCGCAAATCCGTGCTGCCCGTGATCGAAGAGCTGAACGGCCTTCTGTTCTACCCGGTCCAGTACGAGGGCGAAGAATCCTCGCGCAACGTGTTCTACACCGGTGCCGCTCCAAACCAGCAGGCGATCCCTGCAGTGGATTACTTCCTCGAAGAGCTTGGCGTCGAGCAATTCGCGCTCTTGGGAACGGACTACGTCTATCCGCGGACCACGAACAACATCCTCGAATCATACCTGCAATCCAAAGGCATCCCGGCCGAGGACATCTTCGTCAACTACACGCCCTTCGGTCAGTCTGACTGGGCCACCATCGTGGCCGACGTCGTGGCGCTGGGCGCAGACGGCCAGCAGGTCGGCGTGATCTCCACGATCAACGGCGACGCCAACGTTGGCTTCTACAAGGAACTCGCCGCGGCCGGTGTCTCTGCTGACGACATCCCCGTCGTGGCCTTCTCCGTCGGTGAAGAAGAGCTTTCGGGCTTCGACACTTCCGAACTGGTCGGGCACCTGGCTGCATGGAACTACTTCATGTCCGCCGACACCCCCGAAAACGAAGCCTTCATCGCCCAGTGGCACGCCTATATCGGTGACGAGGCCCGCGTGACCAACGACCCGATGGAAGCCCACTACATCGGCTTCAACATGTGGGTGAACGCCGCCACCGAGGCCGGCTCCACCGACGTCGATCTGGTTCGTGCCGAGATGTATGGCCAGACCTTCCCGAACCTGACCGGCGGTATGGCCACGATGTTGCCGAACCACCACCTGACCAAGCCGGTCCTGATCGGTGAAATCCGCGCCGACGGTCAATTCGACATCATCAGCCAGACAGAGCCTGTCGCCGGTGATGCGTGGACGGACTACCTGCCCGAATCCGCCGTCTTGGAATCGGATTGGGAAACGCTGGAATGCGGCATGTACAACACCGAGACCGAGACCTGCGTTCAGCTGACCTCGAACTACTAAGCAATGACGAGCGGGGGCCTTCCGAGCCCCCGCTCACCCCAACCGTCCTTGCCAGAATACCCAAGTGAAAGCCTCCCCTATGCTGCGCGCCCTGCTGATCTGCATTGCGATCCTGTTCTCGGCCCCGGCAGCGTTTTCGCAGACCCTGCAAGAGGTGCTGCAAGCCAATTCCGGCGCGGTTTCTAGCCCTTCGCGTGGCACCGTGGACAGCCTTATCGAGGCACTGTCGGCAAACCCGCCCCCCGGCGTTCCCGAATTTCTAGAACAATGGCGCGACCGCAACGTCTGGATGCGCGAAAGCGACGGCATGTTCTTTTACGCGGTCGAACAGGGCGACGGCCTTGTGCTGACAGACATCGACACCGGCGCAGAGCAAACCATCGACGATGACGCGGGCTTCGATCAATTGCGCCCCAACGCGGGCGTGCGCCGCGTGGTGGGCTCCGCCCTCGTGCAATTCCTGCTCTCCGATCCTGATATCGGCCGACGCGAAGCGGCGCTCACATCGATCAGTCGCGATCCCTCTGCCGATCAATTGGCCCCCCTGCGCGCCTCGATCGAAGATGAGCCCGACACCGACATCCTCGCGCGCAAAGTGCAGCTTGAGCGGCAACTCACCGCCCAGTTCGGCGACACGGCGGCAGAGCGTATCGAGGCCATCGAATACCTCTCCGGAGATCTCAGCGTCGAGGTGCGTGGCGTTCTCAGCCAGATCCTCAACGCCCGGCAGGGCGTCGCGCCCGAGCTGCCCCAAGATACCAACGTGGCCCGCATTCTCGAGCCGGGCGAAGACATGACCATCGACGAGGCCTATGCGCTCTTGGTCGATGCGGACCTCGCGCCTTCCACCGTGAGTCCCGGTGACATCAAGACCGCCCTGACCGAACGGATCGAAGACGGACAGGTCAACGGCATACCCGTGGCCACTCTGAACACGGACGCCGCCCGGATCGCCGCGTACCAGTCCTTGGTCGACGCGGGCGAAGCGGCGCCCTTCATCACGCCCGAAGAACGGGCCGCCGCCGCCGCGGCGCACGTCTTCTATGTTTCGTATACCGAGCCAAACAGCGACATCACCGCCGCCGCCGAAGAGGCCGAACGCGCCATCGCCGTCCGCCTAGGCGTCGGGCAGGCGACCGATCTCACGCTCGACGCGCTCTCGCTGGCGTCGATCTACTTCCTCGCCGCCATCGGGCTTGCGATCACCTTCGGCGTCATGGGGGTCATCAACATGGCCCATGGCGAGTTCATCATGATGGGGGCCTATACCGGCTACGTCGTGCAACTCTTCATCCCCGATTACACGCTCTCGATCATTGTGGCCCTGCCACTGGCCTTCGCTGTGACCTTCGGGGCAGGGGTGGCGATGGAGCGGCTTGTGATCCGGTGGCTCTACCACCGACCGCTGGAAACGCTTCTGGCCACCTTCGGCATCTCCATCGCGCTGCAGCAGTTGGCCAAGAACATCTTCGGAACCCAGGCGCGGCCACTCACCTCGCCCGATTGGCTGGCCGGGGCATGGGTGCTCAACGACGTCGTCCAGATCAGCTACATCCGGATTGCCATCTTCGTCCTCGCCCTGATCTTCCTCGCGTTGATCCTGTTCATCCTCAAACGGACTCGGCTCGGGCTGGAAGTGCGGGCGGTGACGCAAAATCCGGGCATGGCAGCCTCCATGGGGATCAACCCCGACAGGATCAACATGCTCACCTTCGGGCTTGGGTCCGGTATCGCCGGTATCGCCGGAGTCGCCATCGGCCTCTACGCCAAAGTCACCTCCGAAATGGGCTCCGACTACATCGTGCAAAGCTTCATGACCGTGGTCGTCGGCGGGGTCGGAAACGTCTGGGGCACGCTTGCGGGGGCCTCACTCATCGGATTCACTCAAAAAGGAATCGAATGGTTCAACCCGTCCAACACCCTGGCGGCACAAACCTTCATGATCCTCTTCGTCATCCTGTTCATCCAATTCCGGCCCAAAGGGATCGTCGCCCTCAAGGGCAGGGCGGCAGGAGACTGATCATGCTTCACCAAACACCACCATTGCGCAGCGGCTCTGCTTCTTTTGGCCCCAAATACGGCGGGGGGTTTGGGGGGGTGGCCCCCCAACGGCGCGACGGGTGCAGCACGGCGCAACCCCGGATCGGAGCGCGCCATGTCCAATAGCTTCATAGGTCGCAACCCCTCGATCCTCTGGTTCCTTCTGGCGCTTTCGGTCTTCACCATCGGCGTCACGTTGCTCAGCGAGGCCACCGGCACGGGGCTCATCTCCACATCCTTTCTCAAGACATTGGGCAAGACGCTCTGCCTCTGTCTCGTGGCCATCGCGATGGACGTGGTCTGGGGCTATTGCGGCATCCTCAGCCTCGGGCATTTCGCCTTCTTCGGGATCGGCGGCTATGCGATCGGCATGTGGCTGATGTATGCCCGGACAGAGGGGATCGTGACTGGCTCGCTCAGCGGCTCCGCCTTGCCGCCCACGCCGCAGGAGGTCACAGACGCCATCGGCACCCAGATTTTCGGCGTGGTCGGCTCGTCCGAATTCCCGGCGCTCTGGGCGTTCTCCCATAGCCTCCCGCTGCAACTCCTCGCGGTGGTCGCCGTCCCCGGCCTGCTCGCACTCGTCTTCGGCTGGCTGGCCTTCCGCAGCCGGGTCACGGGCGTCTACCTCTCGATCCTGACGCAGGCGATGACGCTGGCCCTCTCGCTCTACTTCTTCCAGAACGACACGGGGCTCAGGGGCAACAATGGCCTGTCGGGGCTGCAAAACATCCCGGGGCTGGAGGCGGTGCCACAGGCGACGATCTCGCTCTGGTTCTTCTGGGCCTCAGCCGTGGCACTGGCGCTCGGTTATATCCTCTTCGCCTGGGTGGTCTCGGGCAAACTCGGCTCGGTGATCCGGGCGATCCGCGATAATGAGGCGCGGGTGCGGTTCCTCGGCTACCACGTGGAAAGCTACAAGCTCTTCGTCTTCACCCTCACCGCCATGGTCGCAGGGATCGCCGGGGCGCTCTACTATCCGCAGGCCGGGATCATCAACCCGGCAGAGATCGCGCCGATCGCCTCGATCTATCTTGCGGTCTGGGTGGCCATCGGCGGGCGGGGCAGGCTCTACGGGGCGGTGATCGGGGCGGCGCTCGTCTCGCTGCTGTCGTCGTGGTTCACCGGCGGCTCGGCACCACCGATCAACCTCGGCTTCTATGTCGTGAAATGGACAGAATGGTGGCTCGTTCTTCTCGGGCTGTCCTTCGTCGCGGTCACGCTGTTCTTCCCCAAGGGGATCGGCGGCATCTTCGACTACTTCGAGCGCAAGCGGCTCCCGGACCGCCAGGGCGACTACGGTCCTGACAAGGGTGCCCTTCGGCAGCAGGAGGGCGTCGAATGAGCACCCTTCTCGAAGTGTCGGGCGTCTCGGTCACCTTTGACGGTTTTCGGGCCATCAACAATCTGTCGATCCAGATCGCAGAGCCGGAACTGCGCGCCGTGATCGGCCCCAACGGCGCAGGCAAGACCACCTTCATGGACATCATCACCGGCAAGACAAAGCCCGACGAAGGCCGCGTCATCTTTGGCGAGAAATCGGTCAACCTGCTCGGCATGAGCGAAAGCCAGATCGCCCAAGCGGGCATCGGCCGCAAGTTCCAGAAGCCGACCGTGTTTGAGGCGCAAACCGTGCGCGAAAACATCGTCATGGCGCTCAAGAACCCGCGCGGGCCGTTCGACGTGTTGTTCAAGCGCCGCGCCGACGCCCGCGAGGAACGGGTGCGCGAGATCAGCGATGAGATTGGCCTGACCGAGGCGCTGGATCAGACCTCCGGTGCGCTCAGCCACGGGCAAAAGCAATGGCTCGAGATCGGGATGCTGCTTGCTCAGGATCCGCGCCTCCTTCTGGTCGATGAGCCGGCGGCAGGCATGACCCCGCAAGAGCGCGAACATACCACCGACCTGCTCGTCCGCGCCGCCCGAACCCGCGCTGTCGTGGTGGTCGAACACGATATGGAATTCGTGCGACGGCTGAATTGCAAGGTGACGGTGTTGCACGAAGGCTCGGTGCTCGCCGAAGGCAGCCTCGATCACGTCACCAAGAACAAGGACGTCGTCGACGTCTACCTGGGGCGCTGAAGGATGCTGACGATTACAGATCTCACCCTGAAATACGGGCAAAGCCAAATCCTCAACGGGGTCAGCCTCGAGGCCCATCCGGGGCAAGTGACCGCGGTCATGGGCACCAACGGGGTCGGCAAGACCAGCCTCCTCAAGGCGATCGCCGGCCGTCACACCTATGCGCAGGGGCAGATCACGCTCGACGGGCAACCGCTCGACCACCTCACCGCCTTTGGCGCGGCGCGGGCGGGCATCGCCTACGTTCCGCAGGGGCGGGAAATCTTTCCGATGATGACGGTGCTGGAAAATCTGCAATCCGGTTTCGCCTGCCTCGACAAGACCGATCACAAGGTGCCGGACCACATCTATGACCTTTTCCCCGTCCTGCGGGACATGACCGGCCGGCGCGGCGGCGACCTCTCGGGCGGGCAGCAACAGCAGCTCGCCATCGCCCGCGCCCTGATCACGCAGCCCAAGGTCTTGCTACTGGATGAGCCGACCGAGGGTATTCAGCCCAACATCATCAAGCAGATCGGTGACGTGATCCGCACCCTGCGCGACCGCGGCGACATGGCGATCATTCTGGTCGAGCAATTCTTCGATTTCGCCCACGAACTCGGAGATCAATTCGTGGCCATGAACCGGGGCGAGGTGGTGCTGAACAAGCCGGCTTCGGAGGTCGAACGAGAGCTGCTGCTTTCGCACGTCTCAGTCTAGGCAACGGCGTTCGGATGCGCCTCGGCAAAGGCCGGGTGCGCCGCACAGGCTGATTTCACGGTATTGATCCTTGTGCACGCGGCGTAATCCGCACCCCATCGGTCAGCGTTGAACAGCTGGGGCATCAGGCAAATGTCAGCCAGTCCGGGACGCGGTCCGCAGGCGTAGTCGGCGTCGTCAAAACCCGACAGCAGCGCCTCGAATGCTGCCAATCCGGGTTCGATGAAGTGGCGCATCCACTCGGTGCGCTCCGGGTCTACGCCGCCCGTCGCATAGGCGGCCACCGACACGTTGCAGACCGGATGCACATCCACCGCCAGACTGTATGCAAGCGCCCGAACCTTGGCCCGTTGCTCGGGGTCGGCAGGCAGCAGGCCCAGCCCGCGGGTCTCGTCGAGATACTCGACGATCGCCAGCGACTGCGTCAGCCGAAGCCCGTCGATGTCGAGGGCCGGCACAAATCCTTGCGGATTTCGGGCCAGATGCGCAGGAGCCCTCTGTGACCCGTCCAGGAGGTTCACGCCCACGGCCCGATAGGGCACGCCCGCAAGGTTCAGGGCGATCCGGACCCGATAGCTGGCCGATGACAGCGGATAGTCGTAAAGGACGACCTCGGTCATTCCAGTCTGGCCGCGTCGATGGCGGCCCGGATCACCGATTCATCGCCCACGTGGTTCATCAGGATCAGGATCAGGCGGGCGTTCAGCGCGTCGCTCTGCTCTTTGGTCAGGCCCTCGTGAGCGGCGATCAGATCGGCGTAGGATCGATCCGGAGCAGCCATATTGGGGGCAAGGGTCAAGTCCGTCATGCAGCCTCCTGTCCGGTCGCTTGGCGCAGAGCCGCGCGGACCTTTGCATCGTCAAAGACGGCGAAGCGAGCCGCAATGTGCTGATCGGGGCGGATCAGATACACAGCCGACGGCGCGTCTCCGAGCAGGCGTTCGGCCAAGGCTCCGGTCGGATCGTCCGAGACGCTCAGCGCCAATCGCGCAGCACTCAAGGCGCCGTCGGTCACCTGATCGGGCGCGTCGGCGTCTATGGTCAGCAGGGTAAACCCGGAGAACAGCCGGTCGAGCAGCGGCCCGCTCGTCAGGGGAGCATCGGGACAGACGCGCCCCGGCTGCCCAGCCACAGGGCCACCCTCGTCCGGGCCGGTCAACGCGATCCCGGCATAGCTGCTGACCACGCTCAGGCGGCCGGAGTTTACCAAGGGACGGGCAAAAGCATGACGCTCTGACAGGTCGAGCACCGCGTCGCGGAAGATGCGGCTCGTCTCGGATTTGGGGGTGATGAAATCAGTCGAGCGGGTCGAATGCCAGATGTTCTCGTCAGCGGCAAAGCCGCGCTCGGCTTCGTAGCTGTCGATCAGGGTCTCCGGCGCGGCACCGTCCAGCACCATGGCGAGCTTCCAGCACAGGTTGTCGGCATCCTGTATCCCCGAATTGGCTCCGCGCGCCCCGAAGGGCGAGACCTGATGGGCGCTGTCGCCGGCAAAGACCACACGGCCGTGGCGGAACCGCTCCATCCTGCGGCACTGGAACGTGTAGATCGACACCCATTCCAACTCGAAGGGGACATCCGGGCCAAGCATCGCCTTCAGCCGGGGAATGACATTCTCCGGGCGCTTTTCCTCAGCCTTGTCAATGCCGCGACCCAGTTGCAGATCAATGCGCCAGACTCCGTCCGGCTGCTTGTGCAACAGGGCCGACTGGCCGCGGTTGAACGGCGGATCAAACCAGAACCAGCGCTCGGTCGGGAAATCGGCCTGCATGGTCACGTCAGCAATCAGGAAGTTGTCCTCGAACACCCGGCCGTCGAACTCGAGGTTCATCATGGTGCGGGTCGGGCTGCTGGCTCCGTCGCAGGCAATCAGCCAATCGGCCTCCAACGGATACGCACCTTCCGGGGTCTCGACACTCAGCGCGACGTGGTCGGCATGGCTTGTCACCGACGTCACACGATTGCGGCCGCGGATCGACACCTCGGCACCCTCGGCAGACAGCGCCATCAGGCGCGCAACGAGGCCCTGCTCCAGATAGTACTGTTGAAGGTTGATGAAGGCCGGGCGCTTATGCCCCTCTTCTGGAAGCAGGTTGAAATCATAGACCTTGCGATCGCCGAAAAACACCTTCCCGGTGTTCCACACCACGCCCTTGTCGACCAGCGGATCGCCCAAACCCAATCGGTCGCAGATCTCCAATGTGCGCTTGGAAAAGCAAATCGCACGTGAGCCTTCGCTGACCTTGTCGTTGTCGTCCAGAACCACGACAGGCACGCCGCGCTGCGCCAGATCGATCGCACAGGCAAGGCCGACAGGCCCGGCGCCGATCACGATCACCGGATGGCGCACCGGGGCAGAGGCATCCTGATCCGGGTGACGGGCATAGGGGTAAAGCGGCGTGTGGAACGACTTGCCCATGCCCTAGCCCTGCAAATCCGCCCACATCGCCAGATCGCGTTCGGCGGTCCAGATGCGCGGGTGGTCCATGCCGCGGGCTTCGTCATAGGCGCGGGCCACGTTGAAGGGCAGACAGTGCTCATAGATGGCATAATCGGCAAACTTCGGATCGCAGGAGGCGCGGACGGCGTCCCATGCTTCCTTCAGCGTCCCGCCCCGCGCGGCAACCCGCGCAGCAGGGGCGTAGGTGCTGTCCACGAAATCACGGGCGCTTTCGATGGCGCGGTTGACGGCATCCTTGCCGATCAGGGCGCCGCCGCGCCCCGGTGCGATTGCGTCCACATCGAACGAGGCGATGTTATCGAGTGTATCGCCCCAATCCGCGAAATGGCCGTCGCCGCAATAGCAGGCCGAATGGTCCTCGACGATATCGCCGGTGAACATGACGTTCTCATCGGGCACATGGATGACGATATCGCCCGCCGTATGGGCGCGGCCCAGATGCATCAGATCGACCCGGCGATTGCCCAGATAGACGGTCATCATGTCGCTGAAAGTGGTGGTGGGCCACGTCAAACCGGGGATGCTCTCATGGCCCTCGAACAGGCGGGGAAAGCGTTGGAACTCGCTGTCCCAGTCCTCCTGCCCCCTTTCGGCGACCATGGCGCGGGCGGTATCCGACATGATGATCTGATCGGCACCATAGGCGCTGGCGCCCAGCACGCGGACGGCGTGGTAATGGGTCAGCACCACATGGCTGATCGGCTTGTCGGTCACCGAGCGGACCTTTTCGATCACCTTGGCGGCGAGCCGGGGGGTCGCCTGAGCCTCGACGATCATCACGCTCTCATCGCCGATGATGATGCCGGAATTCGGATCGCCCTCGGCGGTAAAGGCCCAAAGGTCGCGGCCAACCTCGTCAAAGGTGATCTTCTTTTCCGTCATGTCACCTTGCGAGGCGAATGCTTTGGCCATGGGTCAAATCCTCTGAGTAATCCCGTTGCACTGCGGATATTGGTTGTTTTTGTAACTAACAAGGAAGAACATACGCCCCAAGCCGCGCCCAGGGGTGCGTCAGGACGAAAGCTGCGGCGACGGTGCACCTACGATTTATTGGGTTTCAGGCTGGATGGACGCCTAAACGCCCAGCTCGCGCCGCGACGCGAGAGCGAGTTTGTCGATCAGATCTTCGGGGATCGGTTTGCGCGGGGAAAAGGTAACGCCGGTCTTGGTCGACTTCAGGCCGGCGGCGGCAATGTCCGCTGCGTGGGCGGCAATCGCGCCCTTCGAGACATACAGGCCGCATTGTTTGGAGAACGCGGCATATCCGGCAATGATGGTTTTGTCGAAACCAAACCCGGGCATGTCATAGGCTATGAGTTCCTCGGCGTCCGGCAGCACGTCGGCAAGACGCGCCCGCAGTTGCACCAAGAGCGGCTGCAGGTCCTCTGCGGCCGCGGCGATATAGGCCTCGTGATCGGCATACTTTGACATGCCCCACCATCAGCAATACCCAGCCACGGCGCAACCCGGCACTAGTCTCGCTGCGGATACCGCACATAGGCCAGCCGATCCGAACCCGGCGACCAGCTTGGCACGTTGATCGTCCCTTGCCCGCCGTTGAACACGTCCAGATCGCGGATGTCCGACCCGTCCGGTGCCATGGTCCGCAAGATCACATCGCGGTCCGGCGGATGCCCCTCGGTGCCGGGGGGAAAGCTGATATAGCTGAAGATCGTGCCATCCGGGGCGGCGTGCGGAAACCAGTTCACCCGGTCGTCATGGGTCAATTGCTCCAACCCCGCCCCATCCGGGCGACAACGGAAGATCTGGGCATGTCCGGGGCGCGTCGCCGCAGCCTCGGAATTGAAATAGACCGACGCGCCGTCCGCCGAAAACTCCGGCCCGTCCACGGGGCAAGCGCCGTCGGTCAGGATGGTATCCTCGCCGCCCGCCGCCGGGATGGTGGCGATCCAAGTCTGCACGCCATCCCCGGACCGACGCAGGCGGACATAGGCCAGTGTCTTCCCATCCGGCGACACGCCGTGCAGGTAGTGGCGATACCCCTCCGGATGTTCGTTGGTGACGCGCTCGGGAACACCGCCGGCAATGGGGAGCACATAGATGTGGCCGTCGTTGGAGGTGACATAGATCAGCGTGCCGTCCGGAGACAGCACGTGATCGTTGTTCAGGTTCTCGACCGGGGTCGTGTCAATCCGCTCCGGCCCGATACGGCCATCGACCGAGATACGCCACAAACGACCATCGGCGTTGTAGATCAACGACGCGCCATCCGGCGTCCAGTTCGGCGCCTCGATCAGATCGCCGGTCTCGAAGACGACGGTGATCCGTTCGCCGTCCCGGCTGGCGATGACCAGTTCAGACACCTGCTTCGGGCCCAGCCTGCGGCTGGACCACGGTCGCTGGCTGTCAGCCATGACTGCCCCAAGGGCCATGATGACCGTCATGGCCATCAATCCGGTCAAAGCCGTGAGCGCCAAAGAAATCGCGCTGGGCCTGGATCATGTTGGCGGTGGAGCGACCGGTGCGCATCATGTCGAAATAGGCGAGGCCAGAGGCGAGTGCCGGAGCGGGCAAGCCGTAGCGGGCGGCCTCGGCCACGGTGGCGCGCAGGCCCCAATGGCTGTCCTTGAGCAGCTCTGCGAAATACGGAGCATGCATCAGATTGCGGGAACCGTCCTCGGCCAGAGCCTCGGCCATGTCGTTCAGCATCGTGGAGCGGATGATACAGCCGGCGCGCCAGACCTTGGCGATCTCGGGCAAAGGCAGCTTCCAGCCGAACTCGTCCGAGGCGGCGCTGATCAGGCCAAAGCCCTGAGCATAGCAAACGATCTTGCCCGCGATCAGCGCGTTCTCCAGCTCGTCGATGTTCATCACACCCTCGGGCAACATCCGGGGGGCGGCGCTGAACAGCGCCTCGCCCGCCGCGCGCTCGGCCACGCGCGAGGACAGGTTGCGGGCCATCACCGCAGCTTCCATCGCAGGGACGGGGGCCGCAAGATGCTGTGCCTCGATGACCGTCCAGCGGCCGGTGCCCTTCTGGCCCGCGGCGTCGAGGATGACGTCGAGCATCGGCGTTCCGGTGGCGGGATCAACAGCGGCGGAAACCTTGGCGGAAATCTCGGTCAGATAAGACTGCAGCGGACCCTCGTTCCAGCGGTCGAACACGGCGGCGATCTCGGCGGGGGTCTTGCCCATGCCATCGCGCATCACGCCATAGACCTCTGCGATCATCTGCATGTCGGCATATTCGATGCCGTTGTGCACGGCTTTGACGAAATGGCCGGCACCGGCCTCGCCCATCCAGGTGGCGCAGGGGATGCCCTCATGCTTGGCGCTGATCGCCTCCATGATGTGGGAGACCCGGTCCCATGCAGACTTGGGGCCGCCGCCCATGATCGACGGACCGTGGCGGGCGCCGTCTTCGCCGCCCGAAACGCCCATGCCCAGAAACGCCAGATCGCCAGTGTCAGCATCACGGCGGTTGGTGTCGTGGAAATTGGCGTTGCCCGCGTCGATGATCATGTCACCCTTGTCGAGCAGCGGGCGCAGCGCGGCGATCTGATCGTCGACCGGCTTTCCGGCGGGGACCATCAGGATGATGCTGCGGGGCTTGGCAATCGCGTTGACCAGATCCTCGAGGCTGTCGGTGGCGGTGATCTTGTCGGCCAGATCACCGGCGCCCGCGGCGAATTCCTTGGTTACCGAACCCGTTCGGTTCCAGACGGCGATGTCGAAACCCTTCTCCGCGATATTCAGCGCGAGAGCCGCGCCCATGGTGCCAAGCCCGATCAGGCCAATCTCTGCGGTGCTCATGTGGTGGTGATCCTTTTCCTTCAGACACGGGCGCGAGCGGCCCGATCAGGGCGGCGCTCGGCCATAGCCATTCACTGCCGCATTCGTGCCATTTAGGCGCAGGAAGGGCAAGCACCGGTCAAATGACCATACTCGGAAGCGGACGTCCGGCAAAGAAAGCGTCGATATTGTCGCGCATCAGCTGGCCCATGTCGCGGCGGGTCTGATGGGTGGCAGAGGCGTGGTGCGGCTGCAACAAGACATTGTCCAAGGCCAGAAACCGCGGATCGATCCGCGGTTCCCCGTCAAAGACATCCAGCGCGGCGGCCCCCAGCGTTCCGCTCTCAAGCGCGGCCAGCAGGGCGGGTTCGTCCACGTTCGATGCCCGGCTGATGTTGACGAGCAATCCATCGGGCCCCAGAGCGGCCAGGACGTCCGCGCCCACGATGCCGCGTGTCGCCGCCGAGGCGGCGAGGGTGACGAACAAGACGTCCACGGTCTTGGCGAGGTCCACGGGGTCGGCGATGAACGTCGCGCCCGGCAGGTCGACAGGGGCCAGATCGGAATAGGCGATCTGCATCTGAAAACCGGCAAGGCGCTCGGCCACGGCCCGACCGATGCGGCCCATTCCCAGAATGCCGGCCCGGCCTCCGTGCACGCGACGGGTCAGCGGAGCGGCAGTGCGCGTCCATTCCCCCGACCGGACAAAGCCATCCGCCGCCACGATCCCGCGCGCCTGCGCCAGCATCATGGCCACGCCGAGATCGGCCACATCGCCGGTCAGAACGTCCGGCGTGTTCGTCAGTCGGATCCCGCGGTCGCGGCAGGCCGACAGATCGACCGCGTCATAGCCGACACCGTAAACCGCGACGAGACGCAGGTCTGGACACGCGGCGATGACGTCGGCACCGGCTCCGATCGAGCCGCGGGTTGCGATCGCCTGCACACGAGGCCCGACCTCAGCCAAAAGCGCCGCCGGGTCTGCGGCCTCGAAATAGCGGTGCATCCGGTATGCTGCATCCAACGGGGTCTGATCCCACTCGGGAAACGGCCCCATCTGCAATATCTCTATCCGCGTCATGGCTGTCCCTTGTTGCCGATTACTTGACGTCGAACGAGGCGGTCCACATAACCGGGCCAACCGTCGTTCGGACCCGCTTGGGCCGATGCATGGCCGCGATGTTACCGAAAACGATACCGACGCGATACCGACGGCAGAACGACGCTTTATCCAAACGGGTTTTCGCCCGCCGAAACGAAGGCCAGACAGTGACCGACACCCCGCAACTCCAAGACGATCTTCTCCACCAAGCCGATACGAAAAAGCTGTTTCCAGCCGAACACAGCAGTCATGCGCCGCGCATCCTGTTGCTCTATGGGTCTCTAAGGCCTCAATCTTACAGCAGAAAAATGACCGAAGAGGCCGCGCGTATCCTCACCCGGCTTGGTGCCGAATGCCGCACCTATTCGCCCGCCGGAATGCCGCTGCCCGACGACGACACCGACGCAAGCCACCCCAAGGTCGCCGAACTGCGCGATCTGGTGACATGGAGCGAAGGCATGGTCTGGTGCTCTCCCGAAAGACACGGCGCCATGACCGGCATCATGAAAGCCCAGATCGATTGGATCCCTCTGTCGCTGGGCGCGGTGCGGCCCACTCAGGGCAAGACCCTCGCCGTCATGCAGGTCTCTGGTGGCAGTCAATCCTTCAACTCTGTCAATCAGTTACGGATACTGGGGCGCTGGATGCGGATGCTGACCATCCCCAATCAATCCTCCGTTCCAAAGGCATTTCTGGAGTTCGACAGCGATGGCCGAATGAAGCCTTCACCCTACTACGATCGCATCGTCGACGTGATGGAAGAGCTGGTGAAATTCACCCTGCTCACCCGCGACAGCGCCGGGTATCTGGTCGACCGTTACTCCGAACGCAAGGAAACGGCCGAAGAACTATCAAAGCGGGTCAATCAGAAGAATACCTGATCAAGCGACCGGTGCGCCGACGATTGACACAGTTGCCAACGACATTGTGTATGCATTGGCCCTCGCTCTGGAGGCAGAGTTAGAGGATGATGCGCACCAAGCCGACCGGCCCTGGCGGGCGGGCAGGACCACGGGATTAGAAGGTAAGGTAATGAGAAATCATCTCTTTTGCGCCGCTTTGGCCGCAACCACTGCGCTCGCTATGCCATCTCTGGCCGACACCGCCGACGGCGACGCGCTCAATGCGATGGCATGGGACGAGGTGGTCGAACTGGCGCGCGGTGGCGAGGTCAACTTCTTCCTTTGGGGAGGGTCCGACGGCATCAACCGGTATGTCAGCGAGTACATCGGCGGCATTCTGGCCGACGAGTATGACATCACCCTCAACAGGGTCGGCCTGAGCGACACCTCCGAGGCGGTCAACCTCGTGTTGGGCGAGAAGGAAGCCGGAGTGACGGACGCCGGAGCGGTCGACATGATCTGGATCAACGGCGAGAACTTCCGCACCATGAAACAAGGCGGTCTGGCCTATTGCGGCTATACCGATCTTCTGCCCAACAACGCCTATGTGAACTGGGAGAATCCCTCTATCGCCAACGACTTCGGCGTGCCCGTCGATGGTTGCGAAGTGCCGTGGTCGACCGCGCAATTCGCTTTTGCCTACGACACCGCCCGCTTCGACGATCCGCCCCGTTCGATCCCGGTGTTGCTCGACTGGATCAAGGCGAATCCCGGTCAGTTCACCTACCCCGCGCTGCCTGATTTCAACGGCGCCGTCTTTGTGCGGCACGTCTTCTATCACGCGGCGGGCGGGGTCGAGAACCTGCTCGGCCCATTCGATCAGGCGGTCTATGACGAGGTCGCCGCCAAGACATGGGATATCCTCAACGACATCGAGCCATATCTCTGGCGCGAAGGGGCGACCTATCCGAACTCGATCGTCACGCTCCAGCAGCTTTATGCCAACCAAGAGGTCGATCTGATCTTTGATTACGAACCGGCCACCGTCGGGGTCAATATCGAGAACGGCACCTACCCGCCTACGACCCAAGGCTATGCTCTGACCGATGGCACCATCGGCAACACCAACTACACGATCATCCCGTTCAACTCGCCCAACAAGGCGGCGGCGCTGGTCCTGCAAAACCTGCTCCTGTCGCCTGCGGCACAGGCGCAAAAGGCGCTCCCCGATGTCTGGGGCGCACAGCCCGCCATCGACATCACCCGCCTGCCCGAAGATGACGCCGCCCTCTTTGCCAGCATCGAGCGGCACCCCAACGTCGTCGATCCCGAAGAGCTGGCCGCCGTGGCCCTGCCGGAACTGCAGGCAAGCTGGACAGCGGCCATCGAACAAGGATGGATCGAAAACGTCGGCAGCAACTGATAAGGAATTCCCGTGGCACCCGCCACGGGGACCTTTTCAAAACGATGTCGGACCGCACCAAGATCATCCTGCTGCTCCTGCCCGCCCTCTCGGTGATCGGCCTTCTGTTCTTCGGCGGTCTGGCGATCGGGCTGATGCGCAGCTTCAACTACATGCCCGTCATCGGGCTGACCGAGCCAAACCTCGCCGCCTATGTCGCGATCTTCAGCGACCGCGAATTCTATCTCTCCTTCGCGCTGACGTTCCACATCGCCTTCACCTCCACGGTGATCTCCTGCGTGCTGGCCGTAGGGGCGGCTCTGTTGTTGCGGCGCGCCTTCATAGGCCGGGTGATCATCAACTTCCTGTTCCAATTGAATCTCACCGTTCCGCACCTGGTCGGTGCCATCGGGATCCTCTACCTCTTTTCCCAATCGGGCAGTTTCGCCCGGCTGGCGGCGGAGTGGGAACTAATCGCCCGCCCCGCTGAGTTTCCGGCACTGGTCTATGACCCCTATGCCATCGGCATCATCCTGCAATACGTCTGGAAAGAGGTGCCCTTCATCGGAGTGATCATCCTCGCCAACATGCAAACCATCGGCGAAGACTACGAAAGCGTCGCGCGCAGCCTCGGGGCCTCGAAATGGCAGAGCTTCCGGCATGTGCTGCTACCGCTGATCGCGCCGGGCCTGTCGTCGGCGAGCGTCATCGTCTTTGCCTTTACCTTCGGAGCCTATGAGATCCCGGCGCTGCTTGGGGCCAACTACCCTGCCGCATTGCCGGTTCTGGCTTACCGAAGCTATACCGACGTCGATTTGGCGTCCCGGCCCGAGGCGATGGCCATCGCGATCCTCATCGCCCTGCTGAGCGCGGCGATGCTCTGTGCCTACATCCGGCTTTCGCGGCGGGGGATGGGGCGATGAGCGGTGCGGACGGCGTCTTCACGCGGTCGTTCCGGGTGATCACCGCATTGGTGCTGATCGTCTGGCTGGTGCTGCCATTGATCCCGCTGGGGATTTGGTCCTTTGCCAAGGGCTGGTTCTTTCCCGATCTGCTGCCGCGTGTCTGGACGCTCGATGCTTGGGAGTATGCCCTGTCCGATACCGCGGGCGTGATGGATAGCCTCGGGCTGACGATCTACATCTCGGTCTGTGCCACGGCCCTGTCGATACTCGTCGGTGTGCCGGCCGGGAGGGCGCTGGGCATGTATCGGTTCCGGGGCAAGGCGGCGGTCGAGCTGGCCATTCTCGCTCCCACCATCGTGCCCGGGATCGCTGTGGCGCTGGGTATTCACAGCGTCTTCATCTGGCTCGGACTGGCAAACACGGTGAACGGCGTGATCCTCGTCCACCTGATCCCCACGATCCCCTACATGACGCTGGTCATGGCGGGGGTCTTCGCCAATCACGACCCGGCGTTCGAACAACAGGCCCGCAGCCTCGGGGCAACTCCGCTCAAGACCTTCTGGTATGTGACGCTCCCGGCGATCCTGCCGGGGATCGTGGTGGGAGGGTTGTTCGCGTTCCTCGTTTCGTGGAGCCAGTATATCCTGACGCTGCTCATCGGCGGTGGACGGGTCGTCACGCTGCCGCTCTTGCTGTTCAACTTCGCGACCTCCGGCAGAAACGATATCGCGGGGGCGATCGGGATGATCTACATCCTGCCCGGCGTGATCATCCTTTGCCTGACCGCACGGCACCTCTCGGGACGCAGCAGCGCCGTCGGAGGCTATGGGCGGCTATGACGCACGTTTCGTTGCAAGATCTGACAAAGGTCTATCCGGGCGCCGCGTCCCCGGCGCTCGACAGGCTCAGCCTCGAAATCGCGTCCGGCGATCTGGTCGCGATCCTCGGCCCTTCAGGCTGCGGCAAGACCACGGCGATGAAAATGGTCGCAGGGCTCCTCTCACCTTCGGCCGGTAACATCCTGTTCGATGGGCGGAGTGTCCTGAAGGACAAGCCGAACGAACGCGGCTCGGTCATGGTTTTTCAAAACCACCTTCTGTTCCCGTATATGACGGTTGCCGCAAATGTCGGGTTCGGGCTCAAGATGCGGGGCGTAGATCCGGTGCAGATTGCGCAGCGCGTCGATCGAATGCTCGAGCAGGTAAGGCTGCCCGGCCTCGGTGGGCGCAAGCCTTCCGAGCTTTCGGGCGGGCAACAGCAAAGGGTGGCCCTCGCGCGGGCTCTCATCGTGCAGCCAAAGGTTCTGCTTCTGGACGAACCGCTCTCCAACCTAGACGCGCACCTGCGGCTTGAAATGCGAGACCTGATCCGGACCCTGCAACAGGAAATGTCCATCACCACGATCTTTGTCACGCACGATCAAGAAGAGGCCGTGATCCTCGCCGACAAGGTCGCCCTGATCCTCGACGGAGAGATGCGACAATACGACAAGGCGGACATGTTCTACCGGCGTCCCGCCGACGGCGCGGTGGCCCGCTTCTTCGGGGGCAGGAACTTCATTCCCGGCACGTCCGACGGTGCATCCTTCGAAGGCCCTTTCGGGAGTGTCAAACTCCCCCCGGATGCGATGGCCGGGCGGGGGGAGTTGACCTTCAGGCCGGAAAACGTCGTTCTTGGCGGATGCGGCCCCAACCAACTGGCCTGTCTTGTGGCGCAAAAGACCTTCCTCGGCACTCAAACTCGCTTGATCCTCAACACCGGCGGCACGTCGATCGAAATGACAGGAAATCCGGCCCAATTCGACGGCGTGAGGGTTGGCGATCACATCACGATCAGCCTGCCACCGGACACGCTCTGGATGCTGACGGCTTGAGCGCCGCCGCATCTTCATCTTGGCAAGAAAACTCACGACGCCACATCAGCCTCAGAGACGAAACATCGGTCGGGCGCTTGGCCTTTCCAAAATCCTGTGAAACAGTCCGGCCATTCCCGCGCCGGAGCGCCCATGACCAACGCCTCAACCGCTGTCGACAAGCCGAACACCGCATATCTGGTGATTTTGGCGATCAGCCTGTGCCATCTGTTGAACGATGTGATGCAGTCCCTGATTTCGTCGATCTACCCGCTCTTGCAGGCGGAATTCGCTCTGGATTTCTGGCAGATCGGGCTTCTGACCTTTGCGTTTCAGGTGACGGCCTCCCTGCTTCAGCCGGTGGTGGGGGTCTATACGGACAAGCGGCCGTTGCCCCAATCCCTGACCATAGGGATGGGGTCGACATTGATCGGACTGGTGTTTCTGGCTTTGGGTGGCAGCTACCCGATGCTCCTGACCGGGGCGATGCTGATCGGTATCGGCTCGGCCGTATTTCACCCCGAGGCGAGCCGTGTCGCGCGGCTGGCGTCCGGCGGGCGTTTCGGGATGGCTCAATCCCTGTTCCAGACCGGTGGAAATACGGGCAGCGCGATTGGGCCGCTGCTGGCGGCATTTATCGTCGTGCCACTGGGGCGCCCCAGCGTCTTGTGGTTTTCGGCACTGGCTCTGCTCGGGATGGCGATCCTCTGGCAGGTCGGGCGTTGGTATGACCGCTACCGTCGGGCCAGCGCAGGACGAAAACTCAGCATCAAGACCCACACGCTCACCCGGCGGCGGGTTTCGATCGCGATCTTCGTGCTGATCCTCCTGACGTTCACCAAGAATATCTACACCGCAGGTTTCACCAGCTACTACACCTTCTTTGTGATCGAGCGGTTCGGCCTGTCGGCTCAGCAGTCGCAGTTGATGCTGTTTGCCTTCCTTGCTGCAATGGCGCTGGGCGTGATGCTGGGCGGCCCGGTCGGAGACCGCTTCGGCCCGCTCTTCGTGATCTGGATCTCGGTGCTCGGGGTCCTGCCGTTCTCGCTCTGGTTGCCCTATGCGAATCTGCCCACGACGATTGCCCTGTCCGTGGTGATCGGCGTCCTGATCTCGGCGAGCTTTCCGGCCATACTCGTTTATGTGCACGAGTTGGTGCCGGGCCGGATCGGGTTGATGAACGGGATGTTCTTCGGCTTTGCCTTCGGGATGGCCGGGGTCGCGGCGGCAGTGCTGGGCGTTCTTGCGGATTACAAGGGGATCGCCTTCGTCTACCAGATCAGTTCCTACCTGCCATTCCTTGGTTTGCTGACCATTCTGCTGCCCAGACAAGCCGAGATCGACGACGTAGCGTGAGCCTGTCGAGGCAATATACCCGGACGCCGGCGACGGATTGGAGTGTTGGTCATCAATTCTTTTCTGGATTCATGCAGACAATCAATTCTAACGTGACGGTGCCTGCGCCCTATTGTCCGCTGGACGCTGGTAAAAAGGACCGCTAAACAACGCCAAAATGACCGGGGTTTGCCTCGGCTATAGCTTGCCGCATGGCTCTCGCCGAGGGCCACAGTACAAACGGAGATGCACGGCCCATGTCACATGCAGACGATTCCCAGGGCACTCGCCGCGATTTCATCTACTACGCCACTGCAGGCGCAGGGGCTGTCGCAGCCGGTGCCGCGGTTTGGCCTTTGGTCAATCAGATGAACCCATCCGCCGACGTTTTGGCTCTGGCCTCGATCCAGGTCGATCTGTCAGGCGTCAGCGAAGGCACGCAGTTGACGGTCCTGTGGCAAGGCAAGCCGGTCTTCATTCGCTACCGCACCCCGGAAGAAATCGAAGCGGCCCGCTCTGTCAGCGTTTCCGAATTGCCCGATCAAGGAGCCGAAAACGCCAATCTGGGCGACGAGGCCGATGCGTCCGACATGAACCGGAGCCTTGACGAAGAAGGCATCTGGCTCGTTCAAATGGGCGTCTGCACTCACCTCGGTTGTGTGCCGCTGGGCGAATCGGGTGACTTTGGCGGTTGGTTCTGCCCCTGCCACGGTTCGCACTACGATACGGCCGGGCGCATCCGCAAAGGGCCGGCCCCGCGCAACCTTCCCATTCCGCTCGCGTCCTTCGTGGACGAGACGACGATCCAGCTCGGTTAAGGAGAGACAGCCATGGGTGGTATTCCCCACGACCATTACGAACCAAAGTCTGGCGGCGAAAAGTGGCTCTACAGCCGGCTGCCGGTTGTCGGGCTGATCTATGACACCCTGATGATTCCCACACCCAAGAACCTGAACTGGATGTGGATCTGGGGCATCGTCCTGACCTTTGCGCTTGTCATGCAGATCGTCACCGGCGTCGTGCTGGTGATGCATTACACACCGCACGTCGATATGGCCTTTGCCAGTATCGAACACATCATGCGTGACGTGAATGGCGGACACATGATCCGCTACTTCCACATGAACGGCGCATCGCTGATGTTCTTTGCTGTCTACATGCACCTGTTCCGGTCGCTGTATTACGGCTCGTACAAGGCCCCGCGCGAGGTGACATGGATCATCGGCGTGCTGATGCTGGTGCTGATGATGGCCATCGCCTTCATGGGCTACGTGCTGCCTTGGGGTCAGATGTCCTTCCACGGCACCGCAGTTATCACCGGCCTGTTCGGCGCCATCCCGTTCGTCGGCGAATCGGTGCAGACGCTGCTGCTCGGCGCATCCGCGGTCGGTCAGCCTGCGCTCAACCGGTTCTTCTCGCTGCACTACCTGCTGCCCTTCATCCTGCTGGGCCTGACGCTGGTGCACATCTGGGCGTTCCACACCACGGGCAACAACAACCCAACAGGTGTTGAGGTCCGCCGAACGTCGAAAGAAGAAGCCGCCAAGGACACATTGCCGTTCTGGCCCTACTTCGTGATCAAGGACCTCTTCGCCCTTGCCGTCATCATGACGCTGTTCATGGCGGTCGTCGGCTTCATGCCCAACTATCTCGGCCACCCGGACAACTACGTCATGGCCAACCCGCTGGCGACGCCTGCGCACATCGTGCCAGAATGGTATCTGCTGCCGTTCTACGCCATCCTGCGGGCCTTCACTGCCGACGTTTGGCTTGTGATGCTGGTTGACTGGATCAGCTTCGGGATCATCGACGCCAAGTTCTTTGGTGTGATCGCGATGTTCGGCGCTCTGGTCGTCATCGCATTGGCACCGTGGCTCGACACCTCTTCCGTGCGGTCCGGTCGCTACCGGCCCATGTTCAAGTGGTGGTTCTGGCTGTTCGTCGTCAACTTCATCGTTCTGATGTGGGTTGGCGCGATGCCCGCCGAGGGGATCTATCCCTACATCGCTCTGATCGGCGCAACCTACTACTTCGGCTACTTCCTCGTCGTGCTGCCGCTTCTGGGCGTGCTCGAGAAGCCGGATGCACCGCCTTCGACCATCGAGGCAGACTTCGACGACCACTACGGCACATCGGGCGATACCAGCGGTTCGTCTGCAAACCCGACACCGGCCGAGTGAGAAAGGACCATTCGATGTTCAGAACTCTGACACTCTCCACCGCACTTGGGCTCGGCCTTCTGGCCGCTGGTGGTGTCGCTCCGGCACTGGCCGCCGGCGACAACCACGTCGAGGACTTCGACTTCTCCTTCGAAGGCCCGTTTGGCAGCTACGATCAGATGCAGCTTCAGCGTGGCCTGCAGGTCTATACCGAGATCTGTTCGGCCTGCCACGGCCTGCAATTCCTGTCGTATCGCAACCTGCATGACGAAGGCGGCCCCGCGCTGCCAGAAGATCAGGTCCGGGCCTACGCGGCACAGAACGAAGTCTGGGATCCGACCCTGTTCGACGGCGAAGGCGACTTCCGCCCTGCGACGCCGGCTGACCGTTTCCCGATGTCCAACCTGTCCAACGCTCCCGACCTCACCTTGATGGCAAAGGCGCGCGCAGGGTTCAGCGGGCCCTACGGCACAGGTCTTGCCCAGTTCTTCAAGGGTATGGGCGGAGCGGAGTATATCGCTTCGATCCTCACCGGATACGAGGAAGAGCCGGAATGTGCGCTCGAAGGCGATCCGATGGATGGCTACTACAACACGGCATTCGCTGCCGGCGGTTTCCCGGACAGCTGCAAATACGAAGACGGCACCCACAAGGTTCCGGGCAGCTGGATCGCGATGGCACCTCCGCTCTACGGCGATGATGTCGACTACGCAGATGGGCATTCCACCGAATTGGAACATGTGGCCGAGGACGTTTCCGCATTCCTGATGTGGACCGCCGAGCCCAAGCTGGTGGCGCGCAAGCAGGCCGGCCTGACCGGCGTGATCTTCTTGGCACTCCTGTCAGTATTGCTCTACCTGACAAACAAGCGTCTCTGGGCGCCGGTCAAGCATCCGGAAGATCACTGATCCAATAGACTTGTTCCGAATGAAGGGCGCGCTTGGAAACAAGCGCGCCTTACTCGTTCCAGGATCAGGGCTGAGCGAGATAGCCCCGAAGCGGGCCGGTCGCACCATCCAGCGCCTGCCCGGTCGGCAGGGGCGCATGCGCCTTGCCCTCCGCGACGACGATGACGTTTCCGGCCACGCGCCGAGCGTCATCCGGATCATGGGTCACCATCACCAGAGTTTGTCCCGCTTCCGACAGGCTGGAAATGGCCAGATCAAGCATCTCCTGCTTGAGGCCGGGCCCCAGCGCCGCGAAGGGTTCATCCAGCAGAACCAAGGGTCGACGGGCCATCAAGACCCGTCCGAGTGCAGCACGGCTCTGCTGCCCACCGGACAGTTCCGAGGGCTTTCGCTTGCCCATTCCCGCCAATCCGAGCCGTTCCAGTATCGTATCGATTTCCGACCATTCCGGCGTGCCGAGCTTCAGCCGGGGGCTCCGGCCCAAGCCGATGTTCTGGGCGATGGTGAGGTGCGGAAACAGGTTGTTGTCCTGAAACAGGATGCTCAGCGGGCGCTGTCCCGGCGGCGATTGCGTGATGTCGTCACCGTACCAGAACACGCGCCCCCGCTCTAGCGGAACAAAGCCCGCCACCGCACCCAGAAGCGTGGACTTGCCGCCGCCGGATGGTCCCATGATGGCGGTGACGCTCCCACTTTGAACGGCCAGATCGGCAGCAAGGGTAAAAGACCCCTGCCGGATCAGCAGTTGCTCCAGCTGCAATGCGTCAGGCATCGGCACGTCCTCCACGGTCAAACAGCCAGAACAGGCCAACACTCAAAGTCAGTAGGATAAGCGCGACCCCGGCCGCGGCCTCCATCTGGTAGGCGCCCATCAGCTGAAACATCGCCAAGGGCAACGTCTCTTGATCCGAACGCGCAAACAGCGCGATCACCCCCAGATCTCCCATGCTCATCGCCGCGGCCAGCCCGGTCGCAAATCCAAGTGGGCGACGCATGCGCGGCAGGATCAACCAACGGAGCCGGGCAGCGCCCGTCATGCCAAGGCTGTCGGCGGTGCGTCCAAAGCCGGCTTCGATTTGCTCCAATGCCGGGGCCAGCGCCCGATAGGCGAAAGGCAGCGCCATCGCTGCGTTCACCATCGCGGTAACCGGCAGGGCGAGCTTGGCGGGATCTACGAAGGGCCAGACCATGATGAACAGCCCGGTGCCCATCATCAGCCCCGATGCAGCCAAAGGTAGCACCGCGCTTATCCCCGCCAGAACGCCACCGCGCCTCAGCGCCAGCGCGAGGGCAAGGCTGCTGCACAAGAGCGCCGAAACCACCGCCACGGCCAAGGACCGGAGAGCCGCGCTCCAGATATCCTCCGGGATGAGGGTCAGACCCGCGATCCCTCGTTGCACCACCATACCGAGCGGCAACAACAAGAGCACCATCGCGCCTGCCAATGCGAGAACGTCCCAGACCAGTGCCAGACCTGCACCGTCCCAACGCTGCACGACCCGGTCAAAGCCGGCTCCGGCGTCCTGCGGCAGCGTCACCAGCCACGCCAGGCCCGCCGCAGTTGCGCAAATGACGAATTGGATCATTGCCAGCCGAGCCGCGGTCGCCATGTCGAATTCAAAGCGGAGCGCTTGATAAATGGCCAACTCGACGGTCGTCGCTTTCGGACCTCCTCCGAGCGTGAGAGCCACCGCAAAGCTGGTCAGGCATATGAGAAAAATGGCGAGGGCCACGCCCGGGACGACGGCGCGCAGCATCGGCCATTCCAGATAACGGCCAACGGGCATATTTAAGGATGCGGCCACGCGAAACTGCTCTGCCGGTATCGCGAGCCAGCCATGCAGGATCAATCGCACCGCCAATGGCAGGTTGAAGAAGACATGGGCCAGAACGACACCCTGAAATCCATAGATGCTGACCAGCGGAAGCCCAAGAGCCGACAACGCGCTGTTGAGCAGCCCACCCCTGCCGAACACCGCAAGAAGGCCGATGATCGCCACGATGACGGGCAGAATGAAGGGCGCGCCCATCAGCGTGATCAAGACGCCTCGGCCCCGAAAGCGTCGCCGGGCCAAGGCACGTGCAACAGGGATCGCCGCGATGATCGACAAGGCCGCGGATGCCGCAGCCTGAAGCACGGTAAACCGCACCGCCGCCCAGTCCGACGCACTCAGCCCGCCGCTCCATTCCGCGCGGAAAGAGACCGCAGCAAGCGTGCCGAGTGTCAAGCACAACACCAGCCCGGCGGCAATCGCGCCGGGCCAGCGGGGCACGGATGGGGTTACTGCGTTAGGGCTGCTTGCCATGCATCAATCGCCGGGCCGCGAGCGGCAGCGGCATCTTCGGATGACATGAGCAACGCAAGATCAGGCGTGATCAAGGTCTCGAAACCGCCGGGCAGGCCGGCTTCCGGGGTCACGGCCGGATACATCCAGTTCGCCGTCGCAATGACGTCCTGAAATCCGGGAGAGACCATGAACGCCATGAAAGCCGCCGCCAGATCAGGCTGATCCGTCCCCTCGAGAATGCCGGCAACCTCGACCTGCAAATAGTGCCCTTCGTCGAAGGCCCAGGCCACTTTGCTGTCGTCCTCTTCGGCAATCAGATGATAGGCGGGCGAGGTGGTATAGGACAGCACCGCATCGGCCTCTCCCTCTAGGAACAGGCCATAAGCCTCGGACCAGCCGGGAGTAACGGTGACGATATTGTCGGCGAGGGCTTCCCAGATCTCGGGGGCACGTTCGCCGTAAGCCGCCTCGATCCACAAGAGCAATCCGAGGCCGGGGGTGGAAGACCGTGGATCCTGAATTACGATGGACACGTCCGACGCGGCGAGATCCTCGAAATTGGCGGGGGCGGGCTCTCCGGCGTTTCCGACGAATGCGAAATAGCCCCAGTCATAGGGAAGGAATGTCTGGTCGTCCCAAGCGATGGGCAGGTCTAGCGCGGCAGTCACCCCGTGCGAGGTGAACATGCCCGTCTCGGCCGCCGCCGCAGTCAGGTTGGTATCAAGGCCGAGGACGATGTCGGCCTCGGTGCGCGGGCCTTCCAGCATCAAGCGGGCCAGCAGGGCTGCGCCGTCGCCGTGTCCGACGAATTCGAGATCACAGGCACATGTCTCTTCGAATCCGGCCTCTACCAGCGGGCCTGGACCCCAATCGGTGACAAAGCTGTCGTAGGTGTAGATCGTCAATACAGGTGTCGCGTGGCTCTCTGCTTGCGCCGCGGTGGCGGCAAACAGCAGTCCTGCGACATGGGTCAGATGGGTCTTCATTCGGTCATCCTCTCTCATGCTGCCGAACGGATGGGGGCATGAGCGCCGATGCGCCAAACCTTCCCTCCGCCGGTTCTAACCGGTTCAGGTTCAACGGGTTCGCATCGTGCATCTCAGCCCTGTTTCCAAGGCACCCCGAGGTGTTGGTGAACTTAGCGGAACATTCTCGAACTGCAAGGGGCCAAGAATCTTGCCGAAAAATCTTGGCGCTTGGGGCGCAATCCCCTATGGCAGAGACCGCGACCTAACGGAGTGCACGCCATGTCCTACAACACGTTCGGCCACCTGTTTCGAGTGACCACTTGGGGTGAAAGCCATGGTCCCGCCCTTGGGGCGACGGTCGATGGCTGCCCTCCCGGCGTGGCTCTTGACGAGGCGATGATCCAGACCTGGCTGGACAAGCGAAAGCCGGGCCAGAACAAGAACACGACTCAACGCAAAGAGCCGGACGAAGTGAAAATCCTCTCTGGCGTGTTCGAGGGCAGGACGACGGGCACACCGATCCAGCTGATGATCGAGAACACCGACCAGCGGTCCAAGGATTATGGCGACATTGCCCAGACCTTCCGGCCCGGACATGCGGATATCACGTATCATCAGAAATACGGGTTGCGGGACTACCGAGGCGGCGGACGCTCCTCCGCGCGGGAGACGGCCGCACGGGTGGCGGCAAGCGGCGTCGCGAGGGCCGCGCTGGCTCAACTGGCGCCAAAGGTCGAGATCAAGGGCTATATGGTCCAGATGGGGCCCAAGGTCATCGACCGGAACAGGTTTGACTGGGATGCGATCGACCAGAACGACTTCTGGTGCCCGGATGCCGCCGTTGCGGCGGAATGGGAGGACTACCTCGATTTTCTGCGGCGCAAGGATCACAACTCCGTCGGCGCCATCGTCGAAGTGGTCGCACGCGGCGTTCCGGCCGGGCTTGGCGCGCCTGTCTATGGCAAGCTCGACACCGATTTGGCGGCCGCAATGATGAGCATCAATGCCGTCAAGGGCGTGGAGATCGGCGAAGGCATGGCGGCGGCCTCCCTCACTGGACGGGACAATGCCGACGAGATCTTCATGGGGAACGATGGTCAGCCCGTCTACACCTCGAACCATGCCGGTGGAATACTGGGCGGAATCTCGACCGGTCAGGACGTGGTGGTCCGCTTTGCGGTAAAGCCGACGTCTTCGATCTTGTCGGCACGTCAGTCCATCCGGATCGACGGCACGCCCGCCGAGGTGGTGACCAAGGGGCGCCACGACCCCTGCGTCGGCATCCGGGCCGTGCCCGTGGGCGAGGCGATGATGGCCTGTGTGATCTTGGACCACCTGCTACTGGATCGGGGCCAGACAGGTGGCCAGCGCGGGCATATCGGCCCAGCCTGAACCTCCCTGACTTCGGTCAGGATTTGAGTTTTTTGGCCAAGATGAAGGGGGGGGTCAGTTCCCTCCCGGTGACGTTGCGCGGCGTTGGCGGTTTCGTTCCATGCCCAGTTGCGCCTCACGCAGGATGATGAGGACGCCGGCTGCGATGATGATGGCGGCGCCGGTGATCATCGTCAGGGTAGGGACTTCACCAAAGACAAAGAAGCCGACCGCAATTGCCAGCAGCATCGACGTGTAGTCGAACGGAGCGATCAGCGAGGCATCGGCATAGCGATAGCTCGACGTCACCAGAATCTGGCCGATTCCGCCCAGAATACCGGCCATGACCAACATGATCAGTTCCGACAGATTGGGCCAGACCCAGCCCCAGTAGATGGTGATTAGCGAAAGAAGAGAGGCGGTGACAAAAAACCAAAAGACGATCGACGCCGTCGTTTCCGTTTGCACGAGTTTGCGGATGAAAACCTGAGCCAGCGCTGCGAAAAAGGCGCTTCCGAGTACGACGACTGCACCCAATGTCTCGCTCGTGTCGATCTCTGCGCCGATAGACAGGCGCGGCGACAGCACGATCATCACGCCGATCAGCCCCAGGGCGACGGCCGATAAACGCACGAGGCGCACCCGTTCGTTCAGGAACATCGCGGCAAAGACCACCACCAGCAGCGGCGAGGCATAGCCGATCGCCGTCACCTCGGGCAGCGGCAATAGGCCGAGACCCGCAAAGCCGAGCCCCATGCCCATGGTTCCGATCAAGCCGCGCCAGAGGTGGGCCATCGGATTCTGGGTCTTCAGGCCATCGCGCAATTCTCCACGCCACATCAGCCAGACGATAATGACAGGAATCGCAAAAAAGCACCTGAAGAACACGGCCTCGCCCGGCGGTACATGGCCCGAGCTGGCCTTGATCAGCGATGCCATCGCGACAAAGACGCAAACGGACGTCACCTTATAGGCGATGCCCCGTAGGGGTTGGGAAGTTGCCATAGCCATAGGAGTGTCCTTTCAAGGGCACTCTAAGCCTGCCAAATTCCAGATAAAACCGCGAAATCAGGCGGAGTAGCCGCGGGCGATCCGCAAATAGTGCCGCAGTCGCGATTGTCCGCGTGTCCTGTCGGATTGCAGCATTCTCTGGGATTTCTGCAGGTCCAGCCGCAGGAACTGGGCAAGCCGTCGTGACGTCGACGGGGCGCGTGGTCGATCAACGATATGGCGTTGCATTGTGCTTCTCCTTCGTCTGATGGAGAACAACGATACCACAGATCGGCCGTGGAATCACCCCGGTGTCACTCGCACGATTCCGCCATAGGGCATCGGTGCGTCGATCAGCAGCAGAACAGAGCCGTCGGGCGTGATCTCGACATCGCGGATTCGGCCCTGATCGGTAATCACGCGCTCCTCGCCTGCCACGAGGCCGTCGGAGAATGACAATCGCACCAATGCACCCGGGTTCAGCGACCCGATCAAGAGATCGCCTTGCCAAGGCGCATAGTCGCCGTCGTAGAATCCCATGCCACCAGGGGCGATGACCGGATCCCAGTAGTAGATCGGTTCCTCGAAACCCGGTGCGCGGGCCGCACCGCTGCCAACCTCGGAACCGTTGTAGTTGATGCCATAGCTGACCACGGGCCAGCCGTAGTTTGCACCCGGCGCCGGCCGGTTCAGTTCGTCGCCACCGGCCGGACCGTGTTCCACGGTCCAAAGCGCGCCGTCCGGCCCCAGGGCGGCACCTTGTACGTTGCGATGGCCCAAAGACCAGATCGCCGGATCCGCTTCGGTCCCGACAAAGGGATTGTCGTCGGGCACGGACCCGTCACGAAAGAGCCGAACCACCTTGCCGTAGGTCGAGGTAACATCCTGGGCCAGTACGCGATCGCTCTCCGAGGAGTGCTCACCCGTGGTGATCCAGACATAGTCGCCATCGACTATGATGCGGGAGCCATAGTGCATCGGGGTGCTGGATGGCGGTGTTTGGACGAAAATATCCGAAACGTCGGTCAATGCGGCCATATCCTCGGCCAGAACGCCCCGCGCCGCAGCGGTAACAACTCCGCCATCCACTGCTTTGGCATAGGTCAGATAGACCATTCTGTCCGTGGCGAATTCGGGGCTTACGGTGACGTCGAGCAGGCCTCCTTGTCTGCGATTGTCGACCTCCGGCACGCCGACCAAGGGCATGGACACAGAGCCGTCGGCAGAAACCACGCGCAAGGTTCCGGGTCGTTCCGTCACCAGCCAACCACCATCGGGAAGCGGCGCAATACCCCATGGGTTTGCCAGCCCTTCGACGAATCGCTCCACGGTGACGGGCGTCTGCGGCAATGCAGGCGCTCTAGTCTGCGCCTCGAATGCCGGGGCGAAATCCGCATTGGGCGGGCCCTGCTCAACCGGCTGCGCGATGACGGCGTAGGGCCACAAAGCGGCGGCGATCAGTCCAAATCTCATGTCTCAGGCTCCCGAGTTGGTTTCGAGAGTCGAGATAGCCCAGTTCGCCGCCTCTGCCACCACCGGGTCAGGGTCCTTCGACAGCGGGCGCGCGGCGTCCGCAAGAGCGCCCCGTCCGGAATTGCCGATCGCATACAAGACATTTCGCACGAATCGGTTGCGACCAATCCGTTTGATGGGGCTTCCCGAAAACATCGCGCGAAACGCCGCATCGTCGAGGGACACCAGATCGGCAAGTTCGGGGGCGGGGCCATCGCGAAGATATCGCATTTCCTTCGCCGCCACCGCGAATTTATTCCAGGGGCAGACGGCCAGGCAGTCATCACAGCCGTATATCCGATTGCCCATCAGCGCCCGTAATTCATGGGGGACGGGCCCCTTGTGTTCGATCGTGAGGTAAGAGATGCAGCGCCGCGCATCCAGCTGGTAGGGCGCTGGAAAAGCGTTCGTCGAGCAGATATCGAGGCAGGCCGTGCAGCTTCCGCAATGGCTGCGCTCCGGTGGATCAGGCTCCAGCTCCACGGTCGTGAAGATCGCGCCCAGAAACACCCAGTTGCCGATATCGCGACCCAGCAGGTTCGTATGCTTGCCTTGCCACCCCAACCCAGCGGCTTGGGCCAGCGGCTTCTCCATCACCGGCGCAGTATCCACAAAGACCTTCACTTCCGCGCCGGGGCTTTGCTCGATCAACCAACGGGCCACGCGCTTGAGGCGCTTCTTCACCAGATCATGGTAGTCGCGGCCATGGGCATAGACGCTGACGGCCGCCAGATCGGTCTGCTCCAAGACCGCCAGAGGATCATGCTCGGGCGAATAAGCTTCTGCCAACATGATGACGGATCGGGCCTCGGGCCAGAGTGCTGTGGGGTCGCCACGCCACGCCATCCGCTCCGCCATCCAGCCCATCTGGCCATGTCGACCAGCGTCGACAAAGGCAGCCAGCCTCCCGGCCAGCTCCGGTGCGGCATCGGGACGACACACGCCAGCCTTCGAAAACCCCGCGTCAAGCGCAAAGGAGAACAGCTCTTGCTTCAGGCCCATGCTTCTTTGGGTCCAAAATATCCTCGGGGGGAGTCCGCAGGACGGGGGGCAGACAGCCCCCCAGCGAGCTTGGGATCAGAAATCCAGATCAGCATAATGCTGTGGCTGCGGAAACCCTGAGACCTGGTCGGCGAGCAACGACCGGAATGCTGGACGGGACTTGATCTTGGCATACCAGTCCTTGACCACGTCGGACCGGTTCCAGTCCACATCCGAGATGTAGTCGAGGCAACTCAGATGGGCGGCCGCCGCGAAATCGGCCAATGACATCTCGTTGCCGGCGAGCCATCGGCGGCTCTCCAGGAGTTGGGCCATGTAATCCAGATGATACTTGATCGCGCGGGAGCCGGATTTGACATTGCCGCTGTCCGGATAGCCGGTGCCCATCACCTTGCGAAACACGCGCTCCCCGACCAGCTTTGTGGTCACTTCGTGATAGAACTTGTCATCGAACCACGCGATCAAACGGCGCACTTCGTAACGGCCCTCCGGGGTATTCGGCATCAGCGCCGGGGTCGGGTGCGCCTCTTCGAGGTATTCGCAAATCGCGACGCTGTCGGCCAGAACGCGGCTGCCGAGCTTCAGGATCGGAACCTTGCCCGCTGGATTGCGGCGGATGAAATCGGGGTCTTGCTCCCAATACCGCTCTTCAATCAGCTTCACCTCGATCTTCTTCTCGGCCAGCGTCAGGCGGACCTTCCGGCTGAACGGGCTCAGCGGATAGTGATAAAGGGCATTGGCCGGGGGTGCGGGGCGATCTGTGCTCATGACACTTCAATGCCACTGCCACGCGGCGCTTTCAATCCCGTTCAATCTTCAAAGCAGGCGGCGCGTCCATCGGCAAGGATGGTGGCGGCCCCGTCTGCGATACCCGCGGCACGGTTGCGCAGGCTCTGGCTCAGCGCATTCGGATCACGCTCCTTCGGGTTCGGCAACAAGACCGCCAGCCGGGCGGCCTGCCGTTGGCTTAGATCGGCCGCATCCACGCCGAAATAGTGCCGGGAAGCGGCTTGGACGCCAAAGACCCCCTCATCGAATTCGGCCACGTTCAGATAGACTTCGAGGATTCGGCGTTTGGACCAGACCAATTCGACAACGGGGGTCAGAACCGCCTCAATCGCTTTGCGGACCCACGATCTGCCGTGCCACAGATACACGTTCTTCACGACCTGTTGACTGATCGTCGAGGCGCCTCTGGATCCTCCGGCATCCAGTGCGGCCTGTATCGCCGCGAGGTCGAGCCCCCAATGCAGGCAATAGTTCGCGTCCTCGGCTGCCACCGCCGAACGGGCCATCACCGGCGCGATCTGCTCCATCGGCACCCAGTCGCGGTCCAGCCCGCCCAGGCGCCGCGATTCGCCCATCATGTAGGGGGTGATCGGAGGATTCAGCACCGCAAACAACCCCACAGCAAGGAAAACGAATGCCACCACCAGCAGACAACCGCGCACGATCCAGCGGGACAGCCAGCGAAACGGGCGAAACGGTCGCTTTGGCGCGTCCTTCTTGGTGGATTTGGAGTTCTTCTTTGCCATGGGGTCATAAGCCACTCATGGGCCAAAGGGGTCAAGTCGCAGAAGGCACCAGATCGTCCAACTCTTCAGCGTCGGGGCCTCTAAGCAATGATCGGGCGTCAGTCAGGTGGGTATTCCGGGGCCGAACGGTCGGCTGACCGAAACTTGGGCTTTTCGCGAAACCCGGATCGCTCTGACCGCTGCGGCGACGCACCGTGGCGCTATCCGGAAATTGAAAAGCCGGGACGACGAGCCCCGGCTTTCCGATCAGTTCAAGCGACGGCCGGCCCTACTCGGCAGGCATGGCCTGCGGTTCGCTGGTCAGCGGATGCGCCAGATGAGGCAGCATCTCCTTTGGACAAATCTGCACGAAGTTGCTCCGCTCCAGATCCCAGTGCTGCAGGATCTCGGTTGCCTTGACGCTCCCGGTCTCCTTGGCATGGGCCGTGACCAATGCGTGCAACTGTTCGTCCCAATGGTCGACGGTGACGGGGCAGGTGACCAGCGTCTCCATGTTCAACAACGGTTCGGACAGGCCGTCGGGATCATAGAGATATGCCATGCCACCCGTCATGCCGGCGCCAAAGTTGGCCCCGATCGACCCAAGGATCACAGCGACGCCGCCGGTCATGTATTCGCAACCGTTGGAGCCACAGCCTTCGATCACCACCTTTGCGCCCGAGTTACGCACGGCAAAGCGTTCGCCCGCGCGGCCGGCCGCAAAGAGATAGCCGTCGGTTGCGCCGTAGAGCACCGTGTTGCCGATGATCGTGTTCTCCGATGCAATCAGCGGGCTCGCCATCGGCGGGCGCACCACAATCGTGCCACCCGACAGGCCCTTGCCGACATAGTCGTTGGCATCGCCGGAAACCTCCAGCTTCAGGCCCGGCGCCGCAAAGGCCCCGAGCGATTGCCCGGCAGAGCCCTTGAGCTTCACCGTCAGGTGATCCGGCTGCAGAGAGTTGCGCATGCCGAAGTTCTTGATGATGTGGCTCGAGGTGCGCGTGCCGATGGTGCGCAGCGTGTTCTGCACCGCGTATTCCAGCTGCATCTTCTCGCCTTCGTTCAGGAACCGTGCGGCATCCTTGACGATCTCCGCGTCCAGCGTGTCCGGCACCTCGTTGCGAGGCTTCGTCCGGTCATAGCTGATGTCCGCCGCCCCATCGACGGTGATGAGCAACGGGTTCAGGTCCAGATCGTCCAGATGGGCAGAGCCACGGCTGACCTGCGTCAGCAGATCGGCACGGCCGATCACGTCGTCGAGCGACCGGGCTCCGATGCTGGCGAGGATCTCGCGAACTTCGGTGGCGTAGAAGGTGATCAGGTTGACCACCTTCTCGGCATTGCCGGTGAACTTCTGGCGCAAAGCTTCGTCCTGTGTGCAGACGCCGACCGGGCAGGTATTGCTCTGACACTGGCGAACCATGATGCAACCCATCGCGATCAGTGCGGCAGTGCCGATGCCGTATTCCTCGGCACCGAGCATCGCAGCCATGACGATGTCGCGTCCGGTGCGCAAACCGCCATCGGTGCGCAAGGTCACCCGGCTGCGCAGGTTGTTCATGGCGAGCACTTGGTGAGCCTCGGTCAGACCCATTTCCCACGGCAGTCCGGCGTACTTGATCGACGTGCCCGGAGAGGCACCCGTGCCGCCGTTGTGACCCGAAATCAGGATCACGTCGGCCTTGGCCTTGGCGACACCGGCGGCAATCGTGCCAACGCCCGACGAGGACACCAGCTTGACCGTCACCTTGCAGCGCGGGTTGATCTGCTTGAGGTCGTAGATCAGCTGCGCCAGATCCTCGATCGAGTAGATGTCGTGATGAGGCGGCGGGCTGATCAGAGTGACACCCTTGGTCGAATGGCGGAGCCGCGCGATCAGATCGGTGACCTTCATGCCGGGCAACTGACCACCCTCGCCGGGCTTCGCACCCTGTGCGACCTTGATCTCGAGCTCTTCGCAGGCGTTGAGATACTCGGCGGTGACACCAAAGCGGCCCGAGGCCACCTGCTTGATCTTGGCCGAGGGGTTGTCGCCGTTCGGCTCGGGCAGGAAATGCGCCGGATCCTCGCCGCCCTCGCCGCTGTCGGACTTGGCACCGATGCGGTTCATGGCCACGTTCAGGGTCTTGTGGGCCTCCGGGCTGAGCGCACCCAAGGACATGCCGGGCGTGACAAAGCGTTTGCGGATCGCGGTGATGCTCTCGACCTGCTCGATCGGGATCGGCTCGCCCAATGGCTTGATGGCAAGCAGATCGCGCAGATGGATCGGCGGGTTCGACTGCATCGCCTGACTGAAGCGGGTCCACAACTCATAAGAGGCACGGTCGCAGGCGGCCTGCAACATGTGCATCGTCGTGGCTTCCCAAGCGTGTTTTTCGCCGGAGCGACGGGCTTTGTAGAAACCGCCGATCGGCAGCACGTCCGTGCCCTTCTTCCAGCCGTTTGCGTGGACCTCCTCGAGCTTCTTCTGAATGCCGCTGGTGCCGATACCGCTGATCCGGCTGTGCATGCCCGGGAAATACTCGGCACACATCGCACGGCTCAGGCCGACGGCCTCGAAATTCAGTCCGCCGCGATAGGACGAAATCACGGAAATGCCCATCTTGGACATGATCTTGAGCAGGCCCGCGTCCACAGCGGCACGATACCGGCGCATCGCGTCGGTCAGCGTACCATCGATCAGACCGCGACGAAGGCGATCGGCGATGGAATCCTGTGCCAGATAGGCGTTGACGGTCGTCGCACCGCTCGAAATCAAAACCGCGAAATAATGCGGGTCGATGCATTCTGCCGACCGGACGTTGATCGAACAGAAGGTGCGCAGGCCCTTGCGGGTCAGCCACGAATGAACGGCGCTGGTAGCAAGGATCATCGGCATCGCCACCTTATCGGCGTTCTGATGCTGGTCCGTGAGGACGATATGTCCCGCTCCCGACCGCACGGCATCTTCTGCCTCGGCGCGAATCCGCTCCAGTCCCAGACGCAAGGCGTCGGGGGCGGAGCTCACGGGGAAGGTGCAATCGACAAAGGCGACGCTGTCACCGAACTGTTCGACCATCACGTCGAATTCGGCGTTGGCGATGAACGGGCTCTCCAGCACGAGGATCTCGGTCTGGCTGCTGTCTTCGTCCAGCACGTTCTTGAGGTTGCCGAAACGGGTCTTGAGGCTCATCACCCGAGCTTCACGCAAGCTGTCGATGGGCGGGTTGGTGACTTGGCTGAAGTTCTGGCGGAAGAAGTGCGACAGCGGGCGATATTTCGACGACAGGACCGCCGAGGGTGTATCGTCGCCCATGCTGGCGATCATTTCCTTGCCGTCCTCGGCCATCGGCGCAAGAACCTGTTCGAGATCCTCCATCGAATAGCCGGCCGCAATCTGGCGCTGGCGAAGCTCCTGGCCTTCGTAGATGTGGGCCTCGGGCACGTCGCGCAGGATGTCGTTAAGGGCGACGACCTTCTCGGTCCATTCCGCATATGGCTGCGACGCGGCGAGCCGATCCTTCATTTCGGTGTCGTGGTAGAGAACACCTTCCTGCATATCGACTGCGATCATCTGGCCCGGCCCAAGTGCGCCCTTCTCCACGACGCTGCGCTCATCGATGGGGACCATCCCGGCCTCCGAACCCGCGATCAACAGACCATCGCCGGTCACGACATAGCGCATCGGGCGCAAACCGTTCCGGTCAAGCCCGCCGCAGACCCAACGTCCGTCGGTCATGGCAAGGGCGGCAGGCCCGTCCCACGGCTCCATCACGGCGTTGCAATAGTTGTACATGTCCTGCCAAGCCTGCGGCATCTCGACGGCGGACTTCGACCATGCTTCGGGAACGAGCATCGTCTTGGCCATCGGCGCGCTGCGCCCGGCACGAACCATGACCTCGAACACCGCGTCCAGCGCGGCAGAGTCCGACGATCCCTGCGGCACGATCGGTTTGATGTCCTCGGCCATGTCGCCGAATGTGGTTGAGGCCATGCGGATCTCGTGGCTCTTCATCCAGTTCAGGTTGCCCTTTAGGGTGTTGATCTCGCCGTTGTGGGCAAGCATCCGGAACGGCTGGGCCAGCCACCACTGAGGGAAAGTGTTGGTGGAATAGCGCTGGTGATAGATCGCAAAGGCGGACTCGAAACGAGGATCTTGAAGATCGGGGTAGAAGTCCGCAACCTGCTCGGCCAGCATCATGCCCTTGTAGATGATCGATCGGCAGGACAGCGACGCAAGGTAAAGCTGCGCAACACCAGCGGCGGCGGCGGCTTTCTCGATCCGGCGGCGAATGATGTAGAGTTCGCGCTCGAATTCCTCGGCGTTCATGTCCTTCTCGCAGCGGATCAGGATCTGTTCGATTTCCGGGCGGGTGGCGTTGGCCTTTTCGCCCAGACAGGTGATGTCCACCGGCACATGGCGCCAACCATAGATGTAATGGCCCATCCGAAGGACTTCGGTTTCGACGATGGTCCGGCAGGTCTCCTGGGCGCCGAAATCGGTGCGCGGCAAAAAGACCTGACCCACGGCAATCAGCTTGTCCGGCGTCATCTTGTGACCCGTGCGGGCGATCTGATCGGCAAAGAACGGGACCGGGATCTGCACATGGATACCGGCACCGTCGCCGGTCTTGCCGTCTGCATCCACGGCGCCGCGGTGCCAGATGGCCTTGAGCGCGTTGATCCCGCCTTCGACGACATCGCGCGAGGGCTTGCCGTCGATGGCCACCACAAGGCCGACACCACAAGAGGAATGCTCTTCGGCTTCAGAGTAGAGGCTGTTCTCAGCCATCCACTGGCGCTTGGCTTCTTCGGCTGCAACCCAAGCTTGATCGTATGAAGTGGACATGGATTATTCCTCTATTTCTGCCGCTGAAAGGGCTGGGTCGTCGTCAATAAGGCCGTCTTGATGCGTCGCAAAACGGGCTTCACAAGGGTGTTGTATCTGCTGTTTTCCTTAGCCTCACGGGCCAGGCGCGCGGTGTAGTATTTCTCAACGACCGGTCGCGCCTCTATGGCAGGGCGGGCATCCGCAGAGCGCAAGGCCTCGCGCATCCTGTCCCAGTCCTGCGCCAAGGCGGAGCGGACAAACGGCTGAAAGGCGTTTCGCTCGCGCAGTTTCTTGCCAACAAGGTGGCCGCATTCGGGAACCACCCAATGTTCCGTCGTCTCTGGCGGCTCGATCCGAAGCACATGTGGCTGGTCAAAGCCGCGATCGCCATGCACCACGACGGCATGCTCGGCTGCGGCCATTCCCGCCTCGATGGTCCGGAACGGGAACTTCGACAGGTAGGGCCGCAAGAGCTTCTTCCGGCGCGGATCAGGCACGATGCGGCGGTCCGGGGTGAAACGGGTGCCCAATGCGATGGCCGTGCGCACAGGGAGGCGTTCCGCAAAAGCCAGCGCGCCAAAGGCGCCCATCGAGGCTCCGATCGTGTCGATCTGGGTGGCTCCCAGCCGCGCCATCTCGGTCTCGATGATCGCACAGGCGCGATCGACAAAGCCTTCAGTGGCATACCAGGTTTCGTTCGGATCCGCGATCCAGATCGCCGGACGGCCGATCATGGCCAGCTGTTGGACGAACTCTAGGGTGATCGCCTGACGAGTCTCCTCGGCCGCGGACGCGAACACCACCACCGGGACGCCGGACATATCGGGCATCGAGCCGCGCGTGACGATCATGTCCGGCGTCTCAACCAAGCGGGTCAGATCCATGGTGGGTTTCGAAGTCATGGCGCCACCGGCCCTGCATAAGACGACATGACCACGCCGCAACCATGCTTGGGGCTGGGCGACAGGAAACCGGGTTCTCCGGGAAAGATGAACTCTACCGGGCTGTCGTCGGCTTCGAATGTGCCATCGGGAACGGTAAAGGTGCTCAGGCCCGACAGAAACATCCGCCAGTCGCGGTGGATGTACTCATAGCCTTCGCTGGCCCACATCTCGGTCCCGTCGGCGTCGATCGCACGGATCGAGTAGCGGGTGCGATCGAGGGTGACACCGTCGATCTGCACGGTCTCTCCGGTGAGGCTGTCGCCACCTACATAGCGGGTTGGGCCGACCTCTTCTGACAAGGTGACGAAATCGAAATTATCGACACCAGTGCTCAGCAGGGCGGTAAAAGACGCCGGATCGGCGGGATCCGGGGCCAGACGCTCGGAATGGCCTGACCGGATGTGGGTGCTTTCAAGCCATTGGGTTTCGGCGTCGATCGCGCCGAAATAGGTCACGCCCTCTTCATCCAGATCGACACGGCGCTGCACCCCTTCGGGATCGTCGGCACAGGTAAAGCTGTGGCTGACCGTGCAGGACGCCATCTGGATCGTCACATAGGCATCGCACCCTTGCGGCAACGCAAGTGGCACCTGCGCAAACGCGGCACCGGGGAGCAGGGCCAAGGCGAGAGCGATCCTCACGGCGTGCCCCCTTTCGAGAGCATCACGCCGCAGTCATAGCGTGGCTCGCTGCTCTGAAAACCGTCCTCGCCCGGAAAGGCGAACTCAACCGGGCGGCCATCCGTCTCGAACACCTCGGTCGGGGTGGTGATGGTGCGGGTGCCGGACAGAAACGTGCGCCAATCGCGGTGGATGAACTCGTTGCCCACGGTCTGCCACAGCTCATTGCCGTTGGTGTCATACGCCACGACGTCGAATTCTGTCTGCTCGAGGGTCACGCCATCGACGACCACGACGACACCCGTCAGGCGGTCATAACCACGATAGACGGTCTCCGCGAAAGGGTCCGAAATCGTGCCGAAATCCCAGTCGTCATAGCCGGTCTCGATCAGATCGGAGAACGACGCCGGATCGACCGGATTCGGCGCAAGCCGGTCCGTGTATGCGCCCTCGGCATAGAAACTCTCGATCCAACGGGTTTCGAAATCGATCATCCCCGCATAGGTCAGCCCGTCTTCGTTGAAATCCATGCGGCGCTGATGGCCTTCCGGATCGGCCTCGCAGCGGAACAGGGTGCTGACGGTGCAGCCGCGCTTCTGGACGGTGACATAGGCTTCGCAGCCACCGGGCAGAGAAACGCTCTGGGCGGCGACCGGTGATGCGAACAGCATCAAAGGGGCGAGATAACGGATCATCGGGCCGCCTTCGACAGAACGCCGCCGCAGTCATACTTGGGTCGGGCAGAGAAGAACCCCGGTTCGCCCGGATAGATGAATTCCACCGGGCTCGCGTCATTGACCTCGTCCGGCGTGTCCTGCGACCAGGACAGCCCCAAAAGGAACAGTCGGTGACGCTCCGACAGGAACTGCGCTCCGGCGCCGCGGTATTGAACAGTGCCGTCGGGCAAAGTGACTTCGTAGGCAAACTCGGTGCGCAGAAGCGGCTCGCCGTCGATGACGACGCTCTCGCCGGTCAGGCTGTCATAGCCCCGGACCCGCTCGTCCGGCGTGCCACGATCGTTGGTGATGGTGAAGTCGTAGGTGTCATGGTCCTCGGCCAGCAGCACGCTGATGCTTTCCGGGTCGGGCGCAGGAACCTGCATTTGCTCGATCGCGGGGGGATCGGCGAAATGCGTCTCCAGCCATTGGAACTCGGCATCTATCTTGCGAACGTTATAGGGGCCGCGGTCGGTAAACAGCGCCATCCATTGTTCGCCCGGTGCATCGGCCTCGCAGGTCCAGGTGTGGATCACGAGGCAGGATCGGCTCTGGACGGTCAGAACACCGTCACAGCCCTGTGGAGGGTCAAAGGTCTGTGCTGCCCCGGGCGCGGCAAAACACACGCAAGCCGCGAAAGCGGCTGCGCTCAGGGTTTTGCCTGCTAGGTCAACATACATGCCCTATTCACTCCTCGTTCAGACAAACGACACCGTCGGGATACCGACGGCACACCGACGTGTTGCCGCGGACCGAAATCGTCACTCCGCAGCGACCATCGCGTTTTGCCCAAGGTATTCCAATACCGCGCCCGCAGAGTCGCGGCCGTCCCGAATGGCCCAGACGACAAGTGACGCGCCGCGCACGATGTCGCCCACGGCAAACACGCCATCGAGGCTGGTCTTGCCCGTGGTGAACTCGGCTTTCACCGTGCCCCAACGGGTCACTTCCAGACCATCGACGCCCCAGAGCTTGGGAAGATCCTCCGGCTCGAAACCAAGTGCCTTGATCACGAGATCCGCGCCTTCGACATATTCCGAACCTTCGATCAGTTCCGGCGCGCGCCGGCCGGACGCATCCGGCAATCCAAGACGCATCTTGTCGACGCGGACGCCCGTCACGGCATCGCCGTCAAAGGCGTTCGGAGCCGAAAGCCACACGAATTCAACGCCCTCTTCCTCGGCATTTGCCACCTCGCGCAAGCTGCCGGGCATATTGGCCCGGTCCCGACGATACAGGCACTTCACGCTTTCGGCCCCTTGTCTGATCGACGTGCGCACACAGTCCATCGCGGTGTCGCCACCCCCGATAACGACGACTCGCTTTCCGGCGGCGTTCAGCTCTCCGGTGTCGAACTCGGGCACATCGTCGCCAAAGCTCTTGCGGTTGCTTGCGGTCAGGAAATCGATCGCGCGCACGATACCCGAAGCGTCCGAACCGGGCGCAACCAGATCGCGGGTCTTGTAGACGCCCGTCGCGATGATCACTGCATCATGCTTGCCGCGAATGGCGTCGAAGGACAGGTCCTCACCGACGTTGCAGTTCAATACGAATTGAACGCCGCCCTGTTCCAACTGCGCGATCCGCTTCATCACGACATCTTTTTCCAGCTTGAAACCGGGGATGCCGTAGGTGAGCAAGCCACCGGCGCGATCGTAACGATCATAGATCGTGACTTGCACGCCAGCGCGTCTCAGAACATCGGCTGCCGCCAGTCCACCGGGGCCCGCACCTATGATGCCGACGCTTTCCGGCCGTTCGCGGCTGGGGCGGATCGGCTTTACCCAGCCATTCTCCCAGGCCGTGTCGGTGATATATTTTTCGACCGAGCCGATGGTCACTGTTCCGTGGCCGGACTGCTCGATCACGCAATTGCCTTCACACAGCCGATCCTGCGGACAGATACGGCCACAGATCTCGGGGAACGTGTTGGTGGCCTGCGACACCTCGTAGGCTTCCTGCAGACGGCCCTCCGCCGTCAGCCGAAGCCAATCGGGGATGTTGTTGTGCAGCGGGCAATGGGTCTGACAGTAGGGCACGCCGCATTGGCTGCAACGGCTCGCCTGCTCCTCCGCCTTGGCGGCGGCATATTCGGCATAGATCTCGCCGAAGTCCTGCTTGCGAAGGTTCGGGGGGCGCTTCTCCGGCATATCCCGGGCGACATCCACAAACTTGAGCATCTTTTCCTTGGCCAACAGTCAGCCCCCTCATCTGGTTCAGGCCCGCTTTCTACTGCGTGCAGTCCGGAAAGAAAAGTCAGCATGTATGACCTATATGTAAGAAAACGTCCGGCAAGAAGTGGCTAGGAGCAGGATTTCGGAGAAAATTAGATCCGGATCGATACCTATCATCGCTCTTCCCCCCGAGTCACAAAGGTTTAGGGTGTCGCCACCGAATCAGGCGGACCTTTCAAATGACGTTTTTTCACCTCGTCCTTATCGCTTTGATACAGGGCGTTACTGAATTTTTGCCGGTTTCATCGTCCGGACACTTGATCCTTTTGCCAAGTCTGTCCGGAATGGCCGACCAAGGGCAAGTCATAGATGTTGCGGCGCACGTGGGAACATTGCTCGCGGTGATCCTCTACTTCTGGCGGGACGTCAGGCTAGCGATTCTGGGAACCGGGCGGTTGCTAAGGGGCAAAGTCGATACGGCGGGCGCGTTTCTCGCCTTATGTCTAGTAATCGCGACCGTGCCGGTCGTGATCGCCGGCTTGATCCTCAAACTGACCGGACTCGACGACGCAATGCGTTCAATAACAGTGATCGGATGGACAATGCTGGTCTTTGGTATTGTGCTTTTCTGGGCAGATCAAACCGGCGGAACAGAGCGCAAGGCAGAGGGCTGGACACTGAAGCACGCGCTCATCATGGGTCTATGGCAGGCAGTCGCTTTGATACCGGGCACCTCACGATCCGGCATCACGATCACGGCTGGCCGCCTGTTGGGCTACGATCGGCCTGATGCAGCGCGTCTCGCCATGTTGATGTCGATTCCGACAATCGCGGCTTCAGGAATACTGCTTGGGCTTGATGTCGCGCGGACCGCGGATATCGAGGTCGCGCGCGACGGTGCTATCGTTGCAGTGCTCAGCTTTGCGTCCGCGCTCGTCGCGCTCACGCTGATGATGCGCCTGCTGCGCTCGGTGAGCTTCACACCTTATGTGGTCTATCGGGTCGTCCTTGGAGGCGTGTTGCTGGTGATCGGTTATAGCTAACCCTTGAGGTTCTCTGCCGATTCCTTGATTGCAACATACTGACCGGATTGCCGGAAGCGCCAGAGATAGCTGGGCAGGACCGCTTCCATTGCGACAGGCTCGATTCCCAAGTCGGCAAATCCGCGTGCGTCGTCGGCCACCACGTTATCGACAGCCAGATTGGCTACCTGATCTTTCGTGATCGGAGGGCGGACCAAGCCCGCACTCAGGAAGCGGACCACACCGAAAACGCCAGCCATGAGCCGGGCTACTGGGAATGGGATATTTACGATCATCCGGCGACGGCGAATTGTCTCGAGCATCTGCTGCATCAATTCACGGAATGTGTTCACGTCGGGGCCGCCCAATTCATAGACACCGGCCGAAGCATTGCCATCGACCGCAACGACGGCCGCGGCCGCAACATCATCCACATAAACCGGCTGAAAACGGGTCGATGCGCCGACAACCGGCAGGATTGGTCCGAACTGAGCCATCTGAGCAAATCGATTGAAGAACTGGTCTTCAGCACCAAAAACAATCGAGGGGCGAAGAATGACAGCGCTGGGCATATGCGCCAAAACGCCAGACTCGCCCTTCGCCTTGGTGCGGGCATATTCGCTGTCGCTGTCTTCATTGGCGCCGATGGCCGAGATATGAACCATGGTCGAAATGCCTTCGGAAGCGGCGATGCGGGCGATGCGCTCCGGTCCCTCCGCCTGCACGGCGTCGAACGTGTTCTTGCCGACCTCGTCCAGCACGCCCACGCAGTTGATCACAGCCTCGGCACCTTTCAACGCAGCCCGGACGCTGTCGTCATCGCGGATATTGCAGAAGATCGGCTCTACCTGCCCAACGGCACCGTACGGGCGGACGAACATCGCTTCGTTCGGGTTTCGAACGGCAACACGAATACGCCAACCGTCTTTCGCCAGTCGTCGCGTTATGTATTTGCCCACGAAACCTGAGCCACCATAGATTGTAACGAGCTTGGACATCTTGGTTCTCTCCGATCAATGGCAGCGCTTCGCGTTTAGCGCCCTGACCCTTTCCAGACAAGGCAGAATTGGCGGGCAAGGGCAAGTCGGTTTGGAAATTTGCCTCACACAGAGCGCAGGATCGTTAGAACGTCGATACAATTTGGAACTAACAAAGGAATCGCGTTGACAGCCCCGCAAAGCAGCCTTAAATCCCGCCCTCACACGACCTGCCCAGGTGGTGGAATTGGTAGACGCGCTGGCTTCAGGTGCCAGTGTCCGAAAGGACGTGGAGGTTCGAGTCCTCTCCTGGGCACCAAAGTTCTCCAAAAATCAGTGAATTTACGCGGTAGCGGACGGGAAGATCGTCGTCGCCTATCGGGGTTTGGAACGCCGTGTGTTGAACACTGTCGAGGTCAGGCAAGTTCGTCGTAATGAGAGATCGCGTTCGCCAAATCGCGCTGACGAAGAAGTTTGGTCAGAAACCGCGTGCCGCGAAGCCGGGGTCAGTCGAAAGCCACGGCCTGCACCGCCAAATAAGGCCATTGCGGTGTTTGCTTGGCCGAACCGTCACTAAGCGCTTTCTCGGGTGACTAACCGGCCCAAAAAGGTGTTCAGGTCTTTTGAGTTCGACTTGCCTTCCAAAACATCGACAAGGGCTTTCGCCATGTCCGTCAGTGGCTGTCGATAGGTCGTCAGTTCGTAATGAGGGCTGGCGGCCTGAGGAACGTCGTCGAAACCGGTGACCGCGATATCGCCGGGCACCTGCAAGCCGAGCTCATATCGGATCGCATCAATCGCACCCATTGCCAGCGCGTCGTTCTCGCAAACAAGCACATCCGGAAGCTCGGACTTGGCCAAACCCCTAAAGGTCTTGGCAATCAGATCGTAGGCCATCTTTGGATCATAACTGCCAACAGGCAAGAAATCCGGGCGCTTTCCGGCCGTCCGCTCCCATTGCGAGAGGAAGACTTCCTTACGTTGGAGGTGGGCAGATTGCGTCTGTGGGCCAGCAATAAACACTGGATTGCGATAGCCGGCAGAGAAGACATATTGGGTCAGCGCCGTCATGGACGCGCTGTCGTCGCAGCAGATCGAAATGGTGTTGTCGTTGCCGGACATCCGGGCAAAAACGATCAACTTCTTGACCCGTTTCGCACCAAGCGCGGCTTCGAGGCTTTGGTCATTGAAGCTGACGCCGATGAGAACTGCCGCGTCTACACGTCGCTGGCTCGCGTTGAGAAGAGCCGCCGATGCATCCTCTTCATCGCTGGTGTTGACCAGCAAGGTATCATACCCGCTCTTGCGCAAGATGCGTGTGAGACGCTCCATCATGACCAGCTTGTGCGGATTGGCAAAATCGTCGACCAGAAGGGCTACGAGGTTGGTGCGATCGGTGGCGAGGCTGGTCGCGAGTAGGTCAGGAACATATCCCAGCGTTTCTGCGGCCTTCATGACCTTTTCGCGGGATTTGACAGAAATGGATGCCTCTTTCTTATAGGCGCGATTCACTGTCCACCGGGAAACCCCTGCAAGCACGGCAACATCATCTGCCGTAATTGACCCATCCTGATCCTTCACAAACCTACCCGTCTCTGCATCTTGTCTGGCGCAACCGATACGGTCGCCAAAGCGTCACGGAAACAAGATTACATCATATTTGCACCCGCGAGCAAAACTTTCTTGCACGCGGGTGCAAAAATATCTTGCACGCGCGTGCAAAAATGTGAATGTTCGTGATCAAACGAGAATCGGGAGGATCTCAAAATGCGTGTTGGATTGCTTGGCGCGGGCCGCATCGGAAACGTTCATGCTCAGGCGATTTCGGCGCATCCGGACAGCGAGCTTGTCGCTGTGTCCGATGCGTTCGAGAAGAACGCGCAGGCACTGGCAAAGACCTATGGTTGTGAGGTTCGTTCCTCGGATCAAATCATCGCGGACAGCTCCATCGATGCTGTTCTCATCGCGACATCCACGGACACGCACTCTGACCTGATCGAAGCCGCCGCGGCGGCAGGCAAAGCCGTGTTGTGTGAAAAGCCTGTGGACCTTAGCCTCGAGCGTGCGACCGCTTGCCTGAGCGCAGTGGGTGACAAGGCTTCCGGCATCATGATCGGCTTCAATCGCCGGTTCGATCCTAGCTTCGGTGCGCTTAAGGCCGCCATCGACGCTGGCGAAATCGGCAAGACCGAACTCTTGTCGATCACGTCCTTCGACCCCGCTCCGCCGCCAGTCGAATACATCAAGGTCTCGGGCGGCCTTTTCCGGGATATGATGATCCACGACTTCGATATGGCGAACTTCATCATGGGGGAAACGCCGGTCTCCGTCAGCGCTGTCGGAACCTCCGTCGTCGATCCAGCCATCGGCGAAGCCGGTGACGTTGACACCGCGGCAGTGACATTGACCTACGCGGACGGTCGCATCGCAGTGATCAAGAACTCCCGGCGGGCCGTCTACGGCTACGATCAGCGGGTCGAAGTGTTGGGTTCAGAGGGGCTGCTTCAAGCGCAAAACATGTTGGAAAACACAGTGGTCAAATCGACCGCTGCCGGGGTGGTCAGTGCCAAGCCCACCTACTTCTTCCTTGAGCGTTACATGCCTGCCTACAAAGCCGAATGGGCGGCTTTCGTCCGGGCAGCCCAAGCCAAGTCGGACATGCCGGTCAACTTGCATGACGGTGTCGCCGCGCTCGCAATGGCCGAGGCCGCGACGCGGTCTGTCAAATCCGGGCGGCCCGTCGCCATGACAGAGATTCCAGGGATTTCAGGCCGCGGCGCGGCGGCCTGATCGGAGGCATTCGTCCTCTTATGGGGGCGATGTGGAGTGCGCGGTTCGCCGCGTAGCGTAAATGCCGGTCTGGCCGGCACAAAAGCCAACCAATGGGAGGAACCCACATGAAAACCTTTTTCAAAGGCGCAGTTTCTGCTGCCGCGATCGCCATTGCGGCGCCCGCAGTTGCCCAGGACATCTCGGTCGTCGTTCACGGACAAGCCAACGATGCCTTCTGGTCTGTCGTGAAAGCCGGCGTTGACCAGGCGGCTGCCGATACCGGCGCAAATGTGTCCTACAACTCGCCTGAAACCTTCGACATGGTTCTGATGTCGCAGCTGATCGACGCTGCAGTGAACGAAGAGCCCGATGGCCTCATCATTTCATTCCCCGATCCTGACGCGCTCGGACCGTCGGTCGAGCGTGCGATCTCCGCAGGTATTCCCGTCATCACGATCAACGCCGGTGGCGCACAGGCTGCTGAGCTCGGTGCTGCAATGCACGTCGGTCAGGATGAGTACGATGCTGGCGTCGCTGCCGGTGAGGAACTCGCGGCGATGGGCGGCACCAACGCGATCTGCGTCAACCAGGAAGTCGGCAACATCTCTCTCGACCAGCGTTGCGCCGGTTTCGAGGAAGGCTTTGGCGGCACCGTAACAGTACTGCCGACCACCAACGACCCGGCCGAGATCGAGTCCAAGGTCGCTGCTGCTCTGGCTTCCGACGAAAGCATCGACACCGTGATGGCGCTGGGCGCGTCCACCGCCGGTGAGCCTTCGGTTGCTGCGGTCAAGGCTTCCGGTCGCGATGTCAACGTTGCCACCTTCGATCTGTCGGCAGGCTTCCTACAGTCCGTCGTCGACGGCGATGCCGCCTTCGCTCTGGACCAGCAGCAGTATCTGCAAGGATACCTCGCAGTCTCCGTCATGGCCCTTCAGGCCAAGTTCGGCTTGATGCCCGGCGGCGATGTGGCGTCCGGTCCGAACCTGATCACCGCCGACAAGGCCGGTCAGGTTATCGAACTGTCCGCACAGGGCATTCGCTAAGCCTTTTTGGCTGTGGAAGTCGAGTGGCGCCATAAGGCGCCACTCAGACCCAAAAGGGAGAGAGGACGATGAGCGATTCAGCTCCAAATTTCGAAGCAGACGAACGTATCAAGGCAGAGCCCCTGATCTCTCGCCTGATGAAGCGACCAGAACTCGGCGCCATTGCAGGCGTTTTGCTGGTGACAATATTCTTTCTGATCACCGCGGACTCCGCGATGTTCACGGCCTCGGGCATTATCAACTTCATGACGCCCGCGGCGCAGCTCGGAATCCTCGCCATCGGCGCTGCCCTGCTGATGATCGGCGGCGAATTCGACCTCTCGATCGGGTCCATGGTCGCGTTTTCCGGCCTGTTCTTCGGGGTTTGTGTCATGGTCTGGGGGCTTCCCCTGATTGTCGCGATCCCACTGACTTTCGTTTTTTCTGCCTGTGTCGGCGCGATCAACGGCTTTATCGTGATCCGGTCCGGGTTGCCTTCCTTTATTGTGACACTGGCCTTCCTGTTCATTCTGCGTGGGCTTTCGCTCGTCGGCCTCAAGTGGGCCTCCGGTGGTTCCACCCAGCTTCGCGGCGTCCGCGATGCGACAGAGAACGACTGGCTCGCTCCTTTCTTCTCCGGCGACGCCTTTCCGGGCTTTTTCGCCTGGCTGGCCGAAGCAGGTCTGATCGAGACCTTCCAGAACGGCACTCCCAAAGTGCCGGGAATGCCGGTCGAGATTCTTTGGTTCATCGCCATTGCGCTTGTCGCCACCTACGTTCTGTTGCGCACTCCAATCGGGAACTGGATCTTTGCAGCGGGCGGTGATGCCAACGCGGCGACCAACTCCGGCGTGCCGGTGCGGAAGGTGAAGGTCACTTTGTTCATGGTCACGGCATGTTGTGCAGCCCTCGTCGCAATCATCACGGTGATAGACGCAGGTTCCACAGATGCGCGGCGCGGGTTCCAGAAAGAATTCGAGGCGATCATCGCGGCGGTTATCGGCGGATGCCTCCTGACCGGCGGCTATGGGTCGGCCATCGGGGCTTTCTTCGGCTCCATCATCTTCGGGATGGTGGTGATCGGATTGACCTACACCGGCTTCGATCAGGACTGGTTCCAAGTCTTCCTTGGCGGGATGCTTCTTATCGCGGTTCTGTTCAACAATGCCATTCGCAAGCGCGTAACGGGGGAGCGTTGATATGTCAGAAGACAGCAAATTCCACCATGGCGAAGTGAAGGACAGTGTTCCCCCGATCGTCCAGATGAAGAATATCGAGAAGCACTTCGGCAATATCATCGCACTTGCCGGTGTCAGCTTCGACATTCGGCCCGGCGAATGCCACTGCCTGCTGGGCGACAATGGCGCCGGCAAATCGACCTTCATCAAGACGATGTCAGGGGTTCATCAGCCGACGCACGGGGAAATCCTGTTCGAAGGCAAGCCGATGAGTTTTGCCACGCCGCGCGATTCGATGGAGGCTGGCATTGCGACCGTGTTCCAGGATCTGGCGATGATCCCGCTGATGTCGGTCGCACGCAACTTCTTCATGGGACGCGAACCGACCAAAGGCCGCGGCTTGACCAAACGCTTCGACGTGGAACAGGCCAACGAGATCACCATGACCGAGATGCGCAAGATGGGGATCAATCTGCGCGGGCCGGATCAGGCGGTCGGGACACTGTCGGGTGGCGAACGTCAAACGGTTGCCATCGCTCGTGCGGTCTATTTCGGTGCGAAAGTCCTGATCCTCGATGAGCCGACATCGGCCCTTGGTGTGCGACAGACGTCGAACGTTCTGGCCACGATCGACAAGGTCCGCAGTCAGGGCGTGGGTGTGGTCTTCATCAGCCACAACGTGCGCCATGCGCTCGCAGTCGGGGATCGCTTCACGGTCCTCAACCGGGGCAAGACCCTCGGAACCGCCAAACGCGGTGAGATCAGCCCTGAAGAATTGCAGGACCTGATGGCCGGGGGGCAAGAGCTTGCCCAACTCGAAGGATCGCTCGAAGGCACCGTCTGACGAGCAACTTGCTACACCATTCACTAACCTCCCTGTAGACGTGAATGGTGGTGGGACTGGCGGATCAACATCTGGCAGTCCCACGAATTTGGAAAAGAAATGGATAGGCGCTGTTATGGCTAAACTCGATCTGATCACGATTGGCCGGTCCTCGGTCGATCTCTATGGTGCCCAGATTGGCGGGCGACTGGAGGACATGGGGGCGTTCGACAAGTATATCGGCGGCTCTCCGACAAACATCGCCTGCGGCACGGCGCGACTTGGGCTGAAGTCGGCGGTCATCACCGGCGTCGGTGATGAACACATGGGCCGGTTCATCCGCGAGCAACTGGAGCGTGAGGGCGTCAACACGGATGGTGTCAAAACCGATCCCGATCGACTGACGGCCCTTGTCCTGCTCGGGATCCGCGATCAGGAGCAGTTCCCGCTGATTTTCTATCGCGAAAACTGCGCCGATATGGGGTTGACCGAGGACGACATCGACCCGGACTTCATCCGTCAGGCGCGTGCCGTCGTGGCGACAGGCACCCATCTGAGCCATCCACAAGTCGAGGCAGCCACGCTTAAGGCGCTCCAAATCGCACGCGAGGCGGGCCTTCAGACCGCGCTCGACATCGACTACCGGCCGAACCTTTGGGGTGTGGCAGGGCACGGCGACGGCGAAAGCCGTTTCGTGGAAAGCGAGGCCGTGACGGCCAAGCTGCAATCGACGCTGCACCTGTTCGACCTCATCGTGGGAACAGAAGAAGAGTTTCACATCGCCGGCGGTTCGACGGACACCATTGCCGCGTTGCGTGCGGTGCGCGCCGTGTCGAAGGCGACGCTGGTCTGCAAGCGCGGCGCAGACGGGGCTGTGGCGTTTACGGGCGATGTGCCCGACAGCCTCGACGAGGGCGAAGCAGGCCCAGGATTCCCGATCGAGGTGTTCAACGTGCTGGGCGCGGGGGATGGGTTCATGTCCGGCCTGCTCAAGGGATGGCTCGACGGCGAGGATTGGCCCACGGCGCTTAAATACGCCAACGCTTGCGGCGCTTTCGCGGTATCGCGCCACGGCTGCACGCCCGCATATCCCAGCTGGGAAGAACTCCAGTTCTTCTTCGAACGTGGGATCAAACGCCCTGATCTGCGCAATGACCCCGAGTTGGAGCAAGTGCATTGGGCCACCAATCGCGCCGGTGACTGGTCTTCGGTAAAGACTTTTGCCTTCGATCACCGCCTCCAGCTAGAGGAGATGCCGGGTTACACGCTGGAAAAAGGGTCCGACTTCAAGGAGCTGTGCCTTGAGGCGGCGCTCAGGATCCAAGGCGGTCAGCCCGGTTTCGGCATTCTTTGCGACAATCGGATCGGACGCTCGGCTCTGCACAAGGCGACGGGTTCCGGGCTCTGGATCGGCCGGCCGACGGAATTGCCGGGATCGCGGCCGATCGAATTCGAACCCGAACTGGGCGACGACCTCGGCGGGCTGCGCGAATGGGCTCGGGAAAATGTCGTAAAACTGCTCGTATTCTGTCACCCGGACGATGACGAAAAGACGGCGAAAATGCAGGTCGCGCGGGTCAAGCGGCTGTTCACCGCGGCGCGGCGCAACAATCTCGAATTTTTGTTGGAGATCATTCCATCCAAGGTTGGTCCCGTCGACGATGATACCTCTGCCACTCTGATCCAGGCGTTCTACGATGCCGGGGTCTATCCGGATTGGTGGAAACTGGAGCCGTTCAAGACCGACGCCGCTTGGGCAAACGCCGTCGCCGCGATCAAACGCAACGATCCGCGGACCCGCGGTATCGTCGTGCTGGGCCTCGACGCGCCAGAAGAAGAACTGGCGGCGAGTTTTGCTCTTGCCGCCAAGCAGCCGCTGGTCAAAGGTTTCGCCGTCGGCCGGACGATCTTTGGCAATGCCGCCCGCAACTGGCTGGCCGGCAATATCACAGGCGGGGAGGCTGTCACCGAGATGGCGGACAACTTCCAGCGCCTTTGCGAGATTTGGGACAAGGCCCGCGCCGAGGCGCGGCTGAATTCGGAGAACGCCGTATGACCAAGACGATCCGACTGACCGCCGCTCAGGCGATGGTGCGCTATGTCGCGGCTCAGCTGACCGAGGACAATCAGCCTTTCATCGCGTGCTGCTGGGCCATTTTCGGCCACGGCAACGTGGCCGGCATCGGTGAGGCGCTGCACGCCTCGCGGGATAGCCTGACGACCTACCGTGGTCATAACGAACAGACGATGGCTCACGCCGCCATTGCCTATTCCAAACAATTGCGTCGCAATCGTGCCATGATGGTTACCTCGTCGATCGGGCCGGGGGCACTCAATATGGTGACGGCAGCAGGGCTTGCGCATGTCAATCGCCTGCCTGTCCTTCTGGTGCCGGGCGATGTCTTTGCCAATCGTGGTCCTGACCCGGTGCTGCAGCAGGTCGAGGATTTCGGTGACGGGACCGTGTCGGTCAACGATGCGTTCAAACCCGTCAGCCGCTACTTCGACCGGATCACGCGGCCCGAACAGCTTCTGACGGCCCTGCCGCGCGCCTTCCGGACCATGACCGACCCGGCCGATTGCGGCCCGGTGACACTGTCGTTCTGTCAGGACGTGCAGGCTGAAGCCTTCGACTACCCCGTCAGCTTCTTTGAGCCGACGATTTGGTACACCCGCCGCATCCGGCCGGATACGGGCGAATTGGGGCGCGTGGCGGACCTTCTGAAGAGCGCCAAACGCCCGGTGATCGTGGCCGGCGGCGGCGTGCATTATGCCGAGGCGACTCAGGCGCTGAAGACGTTTGCCGAGGCACACAATATCCCCGTGGCCGAAACGCAGGCTGGCAAATCGGCGTTGCCGTGGGACCACCCGCTGAACCTTGGCCCTATCGGCGTCACCGGCGGCGAGCCCGCGAACGATGTTTGCGCCGAAGCCGATGTGATCCTTGGGGTGGGAACCCGGTTTCAGGATTTCACGACCGGGTCATGGGGGCTCTTTGCCAACGCCGACCGGCGGATCATCAGCCTGAACGTAGCGGCCTACGACGCGGCAAAACACGGCGCGATGCCGTTGTTGGCGGATGCCCGGGTAGGGCTCGAGGAATTGGGCACAGCACTCGAAGCAAAACGTTTCGATGGCGATGCCAAGGCGATGAAAGCCGACTGGTTCGGCAAAGTAGACCCGCTGACCGACGCCCCAGCCGAAGGCAATGCCTTGCCGACCGACATGCAGGTGGTCGGCGCGGTTCAGCGTGCGGCGAACGAAAACACCGTTGCCATGTGCGCCGCGGGGACCATGCCGGGCGAATTGCACAAATTGTGGAAGGCCGGGCGCCCCGGCTCCTATCATATGGAATACGGTTTCTCGTGTATGGGGTATGAGATCGCCGGCGCCATGGGGATCAAGATGGCCGAACCAGAGCGGGACGTCATCTGCTTCACCGGCGACGGCACCTACATGATGGCCAATTCCGAGATGGCGACAGCGGCGATGATGGGCATTTCCTTCACCGTGGTCGTCACCGACAATCGCGGCTATGGCTGCATCAACCGGCTGCAGATGGGCACCGGCGGGGCGGAGTTCAACAACCTGCTGGATCACGCGATCGGTGGTGAGAATTCCAACATCGATTTCGCCAAACATGCCGAAGCAATGGGCGCGACGTCTCTCAAGGTGACCTCGATTGCCGAACTCCAAGAGGCGCTGGCGAAGCGCGACGGTATCAAGGGCCCCTATGTGGTCGTCATCGACACAGATCCTTATCCGTCGACGGAGCCCGGCGGGACGTGGTGGGACGTCGGTGTGCCCGAAGTCTCGGAGCGGTCCGAGGTGAATGCCGCCCACGCCAACTACATCAAAAACAAGCAGAACCAACGGGCAAATTGATGAGTGTAAAGATCGGTATCTCCCTGATCGCCTGGCAAAACGACGACCTGCCAGAGCTGACCAAAGACTTCACGACCGAAGGGGCCATGGAGGACGCGTCTAAGATCGGCTACTCCGGCGTCGAACGCGGGCGTCGGATGCCTGCAGATACGGCGGGCTTGCGCGCCTATCTCGACCGCTATGGCGTGTCGCTTTGCGGCGGGTGGTGTTCGGGCAACCTGATGGTCAGCCCGGTCGAAGAAGAACAGGCCGCGATCCGCCAGCAAGTGGAGCAGTTCGCCGCGCTGAATGCGCCCTGTATCGTCTATGCCGAATGTTCCAATACCATTCAGGGCATGATCAACACCCCCGTCAGCCGCCGCCCCAAGCTGACCCGTGACAAGGTCATGGCCTATGGCGCAAAGCTGTCCGAGCTGGCCAAGTGGTCCGCCGATCAGGGCGTTGTGTTGAGCTACCATCATCACATGGGGGCCATGGTGCAGGACGCCGAAGACATCGATTGGTTGATGGAAGGCTCCACCGAAGACCTGACGCTTCTCTATGACACAGGCCACCTGCACTTCGCCGATGCCGATCCCTTGGCCGTGCTCGACAAATGGGGCCACCGCGTCCACCACGTTCATTTCAAGGATGTGCGGCAGCCGGTGCTGGATTGGGTGCGTGCAGAGGACAAGAGCTTTCTCGATGGCGTCGCCGCTGGGGTCTATTCAGTTCCCGGCGACCCTGACGGCTGCATCGACTTCCAAGCCATTACCGATCGGCTGAAGGCCATCGACTATGATGGCTGGATCGTTGTCGAGGCCGAACAGGACCCGGCCAAGGCACCGCCCTTCGACTATTCCAAACTCGGATACGATCACATCATTGAAATCTGCGGCCGGTCCGGCCTGACCACAGGATAGGGAGTCCCGCCATGCCCGAACTTCTTCGCAAGCCCTTCGGAAAACGGGGCAAGGTTCACCAGATCACTCCGGAAAGCGCCGGTTGGCGATACGTCGGTTTCTCGCTGTACCATCTGAAGGCCGGCGACAGCGCGGCCGAAGCGACCGGTGATCGGGAAGTGATCTTGGTCATGGTCGAAGGCAAAGCCAAGATCACCGGCGCAGGACAGGAATGGGGCGTTCTCGGTGAACGGATGAACGTGTTCGAGAAGACCCCGCCGCATTGTCTGTATCTGCCGAACGGAACTGAATGGAAGGCCACAGCAGAAACCGACTGCGTCGTTGCAGTGTGTTCCGCTCCGGGGCAGGGCGGGCACGAGGCGCGACGCATCGGCCCGGACGGCATCACCCTGACAGAACGCGGCAAGGGCACCAACACGCGCCACATCAATAACATAGCTATGGAAAACGAGGACTACGCCGACAGCCTTCTGGTGACCGAGGTCTTCACTCCCGCCGGCCATTGGTCAAGCTATCCCAGCCATCGTCACGACGAGGACGATTTCCCGCGCATCACCTATCTCGAAGAGACATATTACCACCGTCTGAACCCTGCCGACGGTTTCGGTATCCAACGGGTCTACACCGATGACGGCCTGTTGGACGAAACGATGGCCGTTTCCGATGGCGACGTTGTCCTTGTCCCCCGAGGGCACCACCCTTGCGGTGCGCCATATGGGTTCGAGATGTATTACCTCAATGTGATGGCCGGTCCCTTACGCAAATGGCGCTTCGTCGCCGCGCCCGAGGTCGAATGGATCATGGAAAGAGACGCGAAGTGACCGGCTACGCCTCCTATCCCAGCCTGCGCGGCAAGACGGTTTATCTGACTGGCGGCGCTGCGGGGATCGGGGCGGAGACCGTCCGCGCATTTGCCGAGCAGGGTGCCAACGTCGGGTTTGTCGATGTCGATGAGGTCGCCGGACGGGCTCTGATAGACGAGATCGGCGACGCACACGCCTTTGAACACTGTGATCTGCGGGACATTGCCGCGCTGCAATCGGCGTTTGCTGCGTTGAAGTCTCGTATCGGCGCAGCCGACATTCTGGTGAACAATGCGGCCGTTGACGATCGCCATAATTGGCAGGACGTCACCGCCGAGTACTGGGATGACCGCATGGCCACGAACATGTGGCACATGTTCTTTGCGATACAGTCCGTCGCGCCCGCGATGATCGAGGCGGGGCGCGGATCGATCATCAACATCGGCTCGAATTCGTGGTGGGAAGCGGCGGGAGGTTTCCCGGCCTATGCAACAGCGAAATCGGCGGTTCACGGTCTGACCCGCACGATGGCCCGCGATCTCGGAGCGCATCGTATTCGCGTCAACACGGTCGTGCCGGGGTGGGTCATGACCGAGCGGCAGAAAAGGCTCTGGGTGACGCCCGAAGCACTCGCCAAACAGCTGGACCGGCAATGTCTGCCCGATCTCGTCGATCCCGTCTATGTCGCTCGCATGATCTTGTTTCTGGCCTCCGACGACGCAGCAATGTGTACCGCCAACAATTACATGGTCGAGGCCGGGTCAATCTGAGGCCAGCAGACCATACTTTCTCAATCGAGGACCAGAACGCATGGCACCTGCCTTCACACTCGCCGCCTGCGCCGAAATGCTTTGGCGGGACAAACCAATTGCTTGGCGCGCGGCGAAACTGCACGAGATGGGCTTTGGCGTCGGACTCTGGAACTGGCCCGAATGGGATCTGGATGCGCTTGAGAAAACAGGTGCGAATTTCACGATCATGAACGGATACCTGGAAGGCCGACTCTGCGATGAGCAAGGGGCGGACATGCTTCTGAGGTCGGCTCGTGAGACTGCCCAGATTGGGAAACGGCTCGGCGTCGACAGATTGAACCTGCATGGCACCGGCCTAGGCGACGGCGGACTGCCAATCCCCCATCACGGGACCTTTGCACCCGGTATGGAAATGCGGGCGCGCGACACATTGAACCGGATTTGTGACCTGGCCGAACAGGAAGGCGTGATCTTCAGTTTGGAGAACCTCAATCCGCTGGATCATCCGGGCTGCCCTTTCGGTTCCACGCAGGCGGTGTTGTCGCTGGTCTATGCAATCAATCGACCGCAGCTAAAGATCAATTTGGACCTGTATCACACACAGATTGGCGAAGGTGATCTGATCCGCTGGTGCGAAGCCTGCCTGCCATGGATTGGTGAGGTTCAGGTGGCCGATAATCCGGGCCGGTTCGAGCCGGGAACAGGCGAGATCAACTATCCTGCCATCGCACGAGCGTTGTCCGATATGGGCTATTCGGGACCCGTCGCCATGGAAGCCTTCGCAAAAGGCAACGAAGACGCCGCGTTGGAAGCCTTCCGCGCTGCTTTTACCCTTTAGAGCGGGCGCCCGTGCCCCGATCGGCAACCGGATTCGGATGTTGGCACGGAAGGGCGGTGTTTCGCTCCTCAAACGTCATATGTCCCCGCCACATTTCGCCGTTCCTTCGCGCAGGAGCAAGGTGGCTCCACCAGACTCGTATTCGCGTAGTCCATGTGCGCCATTGTCTTAATCAATTTCCATGATGTAGGGCAAATTCCTACATTAGCACCACTCAATGAATGGCGACTGCGCCGAAAGGATCTCGATATGGCATCTCCCTCAAGCGTGATAACACTTGGAACAGCCGGTGGGCCGATGCAAAACCCGCAACGGGCGCAGCCGGCACATGTGTTGATGAACGGCGAAAATCCCATTCTCATCGATTGTGGTGAAGGCGCCATGGGGCAGCTCAAACGGGCCGGGATCGAATTTCGCGATGTGCATCACATCTTTCTGACGCATCACCATTTTGATCATATCGGAAGCCTGTATGCGTGCCTCGGCTTGAACATGATGACGCAGCGCCGCTCGCCACTGACGATCTACGGCCCCCCCGGTACCAAATCCATCGTCGACGGTCTCTGTGCCGCTTGCGACGTGCCCAATGCCATCGGGTTCGGTGTACCCGGGCAACAACTGCCGCACCCAAGAGACTTCGTGGCGGTCACCGAGATCTCCCCCGGAGACGAGATCAACATTGGCGATCTCAAAATGACCTGCTGTGAGAACACCCACTATCGGTCCGAGGACGAATTCGGTCAGGAGGGATACCTTTCGCTCTCCTTGCGCTTCGATTTGCCAGACAGGTCGGTTGTGTTCACGGGGGACACAGGGCCCTGCAAGGCTGTTGAAGTATTGGCGAAGGACGCAGATCTGATCGTTGGCGAAATGATGGATCTGGACATCACGATGGGTCGTGTTCGGGCGCTGAACCCACAGATGCCGGAAGAGCGCCTCTCAATGATCAAGGATCATCTCTCGAAGCATCACATCAACGCTGAAGACTTGGCGCAATTGGCCAAAGCCGCGGGTGCAAGCGAGGTCGTTGCGGTCCATTTCCCTCCGGGAATTGCAACGCCAGATAAGGCTTCAGGCTACGTCGAACGTGTTGGCGCGATCTTTTCGGGCAAATTCTCCATCGGCCAAGACCTCGCAGAATACTGATCCGAAAGCCCGTCCGAAGAGTATTGGGCGGGCAACACACAAAAAAACACCCGCCAAATCGGCGGGTGTTTTTCGTTTCTCTGGTGCCGACTTTAGTTTGGCGTGATCACGACTTCTACGATTCCCTCGTCGATGAGGGTGATCTCGTTGGTTCCCTCGGTATGTCCGATATCGTAGCGGTTCAGCAGCACAGTGCCGCCGCCGGTCGAGATATCGAACACGCCGGAGATGACCGTATCGCCTTCGGTGTAGTCGCCCTTGGCATAAAAGCGCAGGGTGTTGCCAAAGATGAACATGTCTGCAGACGCTGTTTCACCACCAGCAATCAAAACACCCGGAGGACCAGAGGTTCCAAGAACGGGTCCGGCAACGCCGTCGCCAATCTTTCCGTTCAACGGGCGCGGATCGCCCTCCAGGATTGTATTGAGGTAATCCTCTGTAAACGAGCCGTCCTCGTTGAAGAGGAACGGCGCGGCGGCCACGGCGTCCAACACGATCAAGGGCGCCATCACCTGACCCTCGGGCATGTTGTTCGTCACCGTCACGTTGTAGTCTTGCGCAAACGCCGGCGCGGCGCCGAGCACCGCCATCATTGTCGCCGCATAGAAAGTCTTCATTCTGATCTCCTCCACTGTCGGGAATGCGATTGCCGAAATCATGCCGGCACGGGCGCCTCCCTCCCATTTCGTCCGTGAACAATAGGGTGGTGCGGGGTATTCCAAAAACGGAATTCAGCAATACCTTTCATTGAAGCCGTGAATGTAGGTTGGAGGTTAATCGGCGCTAGGTTGCAGCTCGTATTGACGAGACCGATCCGAGGCATTCAATCAATTCAATACCGAAACGGATGATCCGCACGTACATTGCGCTTAGTCAACAGGCCACCGGTGGCCTCATTGTCATTTTTGGGAGGAAATAATGCGCAACAAGTTAACTGCCCTGTGTCTCGCGAGCGCGACTGCTCTGACGCCACTTGGGGCCTCGGCCGAAAACCTCGTCTTCGGTACCGGCAACGTGGTGATTCACCCGATCAACGAGCGTATCATGACGCCGTGGGCCGAAAAGGTGAACGCGGAAGCGAATGGCGCCGTGGAAATCACAGTGCGCCATGGTCAGATGCTGGTGAATGCCGGCAACTTCGTCGACCGGGTTCAGGACGACGTGGTTCAGATCGCATTCGGTATGTTGGTGTTCAACCCGGGTCGCTTCCCGCGCTCGCTGGTGTCCACTGTCCCATTCCTGGAAGGGTCGGCCGAAGCCAATGCAATGGCCTTCTGCACACTGTACGAAGCCGGCGCATTCGATGAAGAGCTGGCTGAATTCCAGCCCCTGTTCTTCGTACCGTTCCCCCAGTCGTCTGCACATTTGAACGAGTCTGCGATCACCACGATGTCGGACCTCGAAGGCAAGAAGATCATGGTCGGGAGCCCGATTGCATCAGACGTGGTCTCGGCTTTCGGTGGCACGCCTCTGTCGATCATTCTGCCGGAACAGTACCAAGCGCTTCAGCGCGGCACTGCCGATGGCAATTTCATGACCTTTACTGCGTTCCCGGCATTCCGGCTGGACGAGGTCACGACCGACCACATGACAGTGCCTCTCGGCGGTGCCACAGGCATGGTGTTCATGGATCGTGCCCGCTACGACGCGCTTCCCGATGATGCACGCGCCGTTCTGGAAGCGAACTCCGGCTGCGACCTCACTCGGGAAGTGGGCGCTACCGTCGATCAGTGGGAGGCCGAATCAGCCGCATACGTCGAGGCGAGCGGCGGCCATACGATCAACGCCATCGATCCGGCCGAGCTCGAGGCAATGCGAAACGACATTGGCGAGAGCATCTTCGCAGCTTTCGGCGAGCGCGCACCCGACGGAGTGGCCCTTCTCGAACAATGGCGCGAAGCACTCGACGCCGCCCGTCGGGAGATCGGCGAAATCGAATAACGCGCACTCGATCCAACAACAAAAAGCCGACCGGACATCGTCCGGTCGGCTTTCTTTTTGGCTCGTCTCCAACCCTGTCTACATCGTCGAGGGTAACCAAAGGGCGAGCGCAGGAAATGCTACGAGAATGATGATCTTGGCGAAGTCGGCGATGATAAAGGGCACGACCCCCCGCATGACCGTTCCCAGACGGACCTCCGGATCAATACTCTTGATGATGAACAGGTTCATTCCGAAGGGTGGGGTAATCATGCCGATCTCAACGACAACCAACATCAGAATGCCCCAAAACAGCATGTCATAGCCGAGGTCCAGGATGATCGGCGTAACGACGGGCAGCGTGATGATCATCACGCCAAAGCTGTCCATGATGGACCCAAGCAAAAGATAGATCACGATCAAGAGCGCGAGGATGAAGAGCGGGCGTGCATCAATGCTCGCGATCCAAGCGCTGACCATATCGGGCGCACCGCCTAGGTTGATGAAGAAGGCAAACATCAACCCGCCAAAGATCAGTGCATAGATCATTGCCGTGGTTGCCGTGGTCTCTGCGAACACCTGTAGGATGGTGGCCCGAGTGAGCCGTCCGCGCATCCACGCAAGAACGAAGGCGCTGATTGCACCTACGGCGGCACTCTCCGTGGCGGTGAACAAGCCGCCGTAGAGCCCGCCAATGACGATGGTAAACATGAGCACGACGGGAAAAGAACCGCGAAGCGCTGGGCCAAAATCGGCGAGGCTCGCATGGTCAGCCTCGGGAACGGCACTCGGCGTCATCCGCACAACGGCAAAAACCGCACCAAAGTAGAGTAGAATCGCCAGCACGGCTGGAATCATCGCGGCCACGAACAAGTCACCGATGGAGGTTTCCGTGAGCAGCGCAAACAGAATGATGACACCAGATGGCGGCACCAAGGCACCCAAGGTGCCGCCGGCTGCGACACTCGCAGTTGAAAGGGTGGGCGCGTAGCCCGCCTGTTTCATTGCTGGCAGAGCCATCCGGCCGAATGTGGCAGAAGTCGCGATAGAATTGCCGGACACGGCTCCAAAGCCGGCGCATCCCGCGATGGTCGCATATGCAAGACCACCGCGAAAACGACCCAACAGTGCCTGACCAAGCCGGAACAGATCGTCCGAAACTCCCGCCGCGACCGAGAATGCTCCCATGATGAGGAACATGGGCAAGGTGGCCACCTGATCGTTGCGCAGGAAATCGGCAGCATCCCCCGCGAAGGTGTTCATTGACGCATTCGATCCGACAAAGGCAATCGTGCCGCCCACGCCGATCAAGGCAGTAACGGTGGCAAGAGGGAGTTGGATCAACACTGCCAACCAAAGCAGCGCAAAGCCGACAAGCGCCGCTGTGCCGGGGTGCAGCATCACATAGGTCGAATAGCTGTCGAAATCCAACAAGGACCAGAGCGCGATAGCCCCGACAAGCACGACAAACGCAGCAACCAATAACCATACGATTGGATGTGAACGCTCTGCTCCCCGCTCATCAAGGGCATCGAGCAGATCGTCGATCGTGTTGAATATCTGGACGATCGCGGCGGCAGCCATAGCCAGAGCAATGGCAAAGTAAGTCGGGGCCAGTGGGAGTTGCAACAGCGCCGACGCCCTCCCCTGACCCTGATACCGTATCGCCAATCCCCACAAACGCCATGCAAGCATTGCGAAGAACACAAAGAGCATGATGGAACCAGCCACCTTCAGCCACGCCGTCAGGCGGGGGCCGGTGTGATGGGCCAAGAGATCGATCTTGAGATTGACACGATTTGCCGCTCCGGCGGGGAGCGTCAACGCAATCGCGATGGCGAAAATAGTCGACATGATTTCGTTCAGGGCAAAAACGGAAACCCCAAAGAGCCATCGTCCCAGCACATCGACGACGATGGTTAGAGCTCCGAGAAGAGCCGCGCTGATCGAAATGATAGAGATCACCCCGGTGATATGTTTGACCCAGACGAATCGCCCTGATCCAAGTCCCTTTGCCTGCTCCATGTCGATGTCTCCCCCCGTTGAAATGTCGTTAGGTGCTCAGAATCGCCACAGGCCTGCACCAGCCCGCGGAGCCATTTGCAACTTTGACCGGCAATGCGATGACCTCGAAGCCGCTACCGGGAAGCTGGTCGAGATTGGCCAGCTTCTCCATGTGACAGTAGACGCTGTCGGCCCCGGCCTTGTGGCCCTCCCAAAAGATCGACCAGTCCCCGGTTTCCCGGGCGCGGGCGGCTTGGGTCATCAACGGTGGATCCCAACTCCAACCGTCGGTGCCGCAGACGCGGACACCACGCTCCGTAAGATACAAGGTGGCCTCCCGACCCATTCCGCATCCTGTGCCAACGTAATCGGGCTGGCCGTATCGGGCACCAGCGGCTGTGTTCACCAGCACGATATCGCCCGGCTGCAAGCTATGTCCGATCCGTTGCAGCTCCGCCTCGACTTCCGCGGCCGAAATCGTGTGTCCATTCGGGCGATCTCTGAAGTCGAGTTTGACGCCCGGCCCAAAACACCATTCGAGCGGAATCTCATCAATCGTGATCGCCCGTTCGCCGCCATTCATGGTCGGATGGTAGTGCCACGGGGCGTCCATATGCGTCCCGTTGTGAGTGGTGATTTCACAACGCTCTACCGCAGCGCCGGCGTTGTCGCGCAAAGCGCCTTCGGGCAAGTCGAACATGGAGGAGAATTCTTTCGCTCCCGCGGTGTGATCAACATAGGTGATCTGAGGTCCCAGACCCGGAGGGTCGGACTGAACTTTGTCGGTCAAACTGACCGCGAGGTCGATGATCTTGCGTGGCATGGTGCCTCCCCCTGGTTCCGTAGTCTCGGACTACGCCCGTCCCAACCCCTCGATCTCAATCTGGGCAAAGACCTGGCCGTCGTCCACAGTAAGCGGAAGAGACTGCAGAGATTGACCCAGACAAGGGCCGATCACACACTCTCCATCTTCAATTCGAAACAAGGCACCATGGGCCGAGCACATGATGCGATCTCTTGATCCGTTCAGAAATTCGTCTTTCTTCCACCCCAAAGGGGCGCGGTCGTAATGGGGGCAGTTGTTGATGTATCCAAATACCTGCCCGCCTCGCCTGACCAGCAAGGCCTGATCGCGGCCACGCTGGTTGGGGAGAACGCCCTTGCTCCCTCCATCAGGAATGTCGGCCAAGGCGCAAAGATGCGTCGCCATTCCCGGCGTCGTTACCCCTTGCCCGGAGGCGGGCCACCGGGCGCCCATTTTTCGATATTCTCGAACAGGAAGAGCTGCGCGGCCTCCTTGTCCATCGGAACCTCCCGCTCGACCCATTCGCCATCGTGGAGATCCATATCGGCATCATACTCGATGTGAGTGCCAAGCGGCGAGTTGAAATACCAGAACCAGTTCGAGCCAAACTTGTGGCGGCCGGGGCCCCAAAAGCTTTCATAGCCCTTCTTCACCATGCGTGAACCGGCGAGCATCAACTCGGTCGGGCCCTGCATGTGGAATGCCAGATGCTCGATCCCCTGCATATAGGGCGGGGTCTGGATCATGAAGAGCACGTGGTGATCGTGGTTAGCCTGTGGGCGCAGGAAGGGGCCGGTGTTGGTGAATTTATCGGTGATCACGAAACCGAGGCGTTTGATGTAGAAATTCGCCATTACGTCCATATCGGGCACGAAATAGACGATATGGCTCAGCGTGCGCGGCTTGGCTTCCGCATCTTGATTTGCCGCAACCTCATTGAGACCACGGCCCGGCTTTGCGCCTGGCGAATTGATAAGCTCGGCCGGCAAATCGAGCTGAATGCGGCGGGAAATCCGGAACCCGATCTCGAAGCCCGCGTCATCCTTGGTGCGCAACATCCCGTCTTCTGTCCGCACGACATCGCGATCCTTGGAGAGTTCGGCCTCGATTGCGTCGAGCGCGGATTGATCTTCCACGCCCCAGATCGTCAGGCGAAGAAGGCTTGCCGTCGGCAGGGCCGCAGGCAGTTCCGGATCGTCGACCGGACGGACCGTAATAGCGGTTTTGTCCAGCGCCTCAAACCGACCCTCGCCAGCATCTGTCAAACCATAGTCGGTCAAAAAAGACGTGCAGGCATCGATGTTGTCGACGCCGAAAACCAATTCATCTGGGCCAATGATGCGCATCGTGAACTCCTCCGCTATCCAGATCCAAGGTTTAGACAAAGCCGACCCATCCAGAAAATTGTAAGATTGAATGGTATGCATTGATTATCGAAATGAGCTAGGGTTTGCATAGCGCTCATAATTTGGGCGCGTGGGGGAGATAGAGGATGCGTTTCAAGAAGCTGGACCTGAACCTGCTCGTGGCTTTGGACCATATGATCGAGACGCGCTCGGTTTCGGCGGCCGCCGACAAGATGTTCATGAGCCAATCGGCTATGTCGAATGCTCTCACACGATTGAGGGACTACTTCGACGATCCCCTGCTAGTGCAGGTTGGTCGTCGGATGGAAGTAACCCCGCGCGCCGAGGCCATGCGTCCGGCGATCCGCGACATCTTAGTGCGGATCGAAGCGACAATCGACTCAAAGCCCGAGTTTCGCCCCGAGGATTCGACGCGAGTCTTCAACATACTATTGTCCGATTATAGCCTTCGAGTGCTCATGCCGACGGTCTTTCGGTTGCTGGATCGGTACAAGTCCTCAATCCGGCTCAACTTGCATGCTCAGACGGACTTGCCCCAAGTTCTGTTGGAGCGGGGTGAAATTGATCTTCTGATTACGCCAGAGCATTTTGTCTCAAACGACCACCCGACCGCTCTGTTGTACGAAGACAGATACGTCGTGGTTGCTTGGGCAAAAGGTAAGTTTGCCGATGTCACCATGGACCAGGCGACCTATCAAAGCGCGTCGCATGCGGTCATGGTACCGCCAAATGCCGCGAAATCGCTGGAGACTTCGCTTCTGACCCAATGCGGGATCGAGCGGCATATTGAAGTGCAGACCTTTTCCTTTACCAACTTGCCACACCTGATCACGGGAACGGACCGGATCGCGACGGTGCATGCCCGTTTGGCAAAGTTGCTGGCGCCGCAGGCGGAACTGGTGACTTATCCAATGCCGGCCCAACTTCCGCCGCTCCGGCAGATGCTCCAATGGCATGCCTATCGGGATAATGATCCCGGTATCATCTGGATGCGCGAACTGATGTCGCAGGCCGCGCAAGAGCTTCCGTAGATATTCACCAAAGTGATGGGCCCGATTGCGCCTTTCAATTTTCAAAATGCCTCCGCACCGCCTATTTTCGGCCAAACGGGAGGAATTCAGCATGAACGTGAAAACTGCATTGGTCGTTGGCGGCGGTATTGGTGGGCTCACAGCGGGCATCGCACTTCGCCAAAAGGGTATCGCTGTCGATATTATCGAGCGTGACCCGGACTGGACGGTCTATGGCGTCGGTATCATTCAGCAGATGAACGTCATTCGCGCAATGAACGAACTCGGCGTTTTGGAAAGCTATCTCTCTCGGGCCTACGGTTTTGACAGCACGACGCTCTTTGTGGGCCCCGGCGGCGCACAGGACGCCAAGTTCGATACCCCGAAGTTGGCCGGCCCGGACTATCCATCGAATGCGGGTATCCGCCGGACGGATCTGCAAAAGGTATTGGGCGAAGGCGCGACGAAGGCCGGGGCGAAGGTTCGTCTCGGATTGACCGTGACAGACTTCAACGACGACGGCTCCGGCGTAGACGTCACGTTTTCGGACGGGACGACCGGTCGATATGACATCGTCGTCGGCGCCGATGGCGTGTTTTCCAGCACCCGAAAGTCGATCTTTCCGGATGCTCCGCAGCCAACCTATACCGGACAGTGGGTCTGGCGCTACAACCTGCCTCGGCCGGCACATGTCGACGGGATCCATATCTTCGCGGGGCCGTTCAATGGTGGCTTCGTCCCGATGACCGAAGACTTGATGTATGTCTTCCTGCTCAGCGAGGAACCCGGCACCGAATTCCTGCCCGTCGAGGGGGCTGCCGCCGCTATGCGGGAACGGGCCAAGATGCCGCCGCCGCAAGTGGCGAGCATCCTTGATCAAATCACCAATGATGCCGGTGTCGTCGCGCGTCCGCTGGAAACCATCCTGCTCGAAGACAAGTGGCACAAGGGGCGCATCGTGTTGATCGGCGACGCCGTTCACGCCTCCACACCGCATCTGGCCCAAGGGGCCGGCATGGCTATCGAAGATGGCCTCGTCCTCGCGGATGAGCTGACAAAAGCCGCCTCCCCCGAAGAAGCCTTCGCTGCATTTCAAACCCGTCGGACACCAAGGGTGACGCATGTGGCCAAAAATTCGGTGCGGATCGGTGACATGCAGATGGGGAAAATACCTCCATTCAATGTCGGCGAGCTGACGGGTCAAACCATCGGCATGATGTGCCAACCCATCTAATCTAAAAGTCCATTCTCAATAAGGAACGCCGCTCATGGCCATGTTTGACTATTTTCCCAACTACGTCTGGAACCTGTCGGTTTCGATCGCAATGGCCAGCGGCGCGGAATTGGGAGAGATCATGGACATGTGCCAGCCTCTGCTGGCCAAAGCCGAAGCCGGCGAGGATGCCGGCACGCCGGATTTCATGCGCGAATGGATGAAGGTTGCCGACAAACTCGTCAATCTCGCGGCAGAGGACGAGGCAAAGGGGCGCCTGCTTTCAGCGGGCCCGAAGCTACAACGCGCGGCCCTCTATTACCTGACCGCAGAGCGGATGCAGGCCCATGGAAGCGAGAATCGACTGGAAACCTTCAAGAAAGGTATCGCCAACTTCCTCAAGGGCACCGAGTACGCCGGCGAAGACGTCACCCGCATGGAAATTCCATACGGGGAGCATACGATCCCGGTGCTCTACACCCGCGCGATCGGTGTCGAAGGTCCGGCCCCGGCGGTCGTCTACCTCAATGGTCTGGATAGCAACAAGGAGCTGCTTTACTGGTCGCGCCTTCCTCAAGAACTGGCCAAACGAGGCATCTCGACGCTCTGTGTCGACCAGCCGGGAACCGGTGAAAGCCTGCGCCTTCAAGGCATGCCTGCGATTTCTACGTCCGAGGACTGGGGCACGCCCGTCTATGAATGGCTCGCCGCGCGAGACGACGTGGACGCCGACCGTATCGGCATCACCGGCATTTCACTCGGCGGCTACTATGCGCCTCGCGTCTGTGCCAACGAGCCGCGCTTTGCCGCCGGTGCCGTTTGGGGGGCCAACCACAATTGGGCCGAAGTGCAGCAAAAGCGGCTCAAGCGCGAAGGTGAAAACCCCGTGCCGCACTACTGGCAGCACGTCCATTGGGTCTTCGGTGCGAAGGATATGGATGACTTCCTCGAGAAAGCAGCCGGGATGCACCTCAACGGGCAAATGGAGAAGATCAAGGTGCCGTTCCTCGTCACCCACGGGGCAGGCGACCGTCAGATCGCTCTGGAATACGCCCATCAAAGCTATGACCAGCTGGTCAACTCGCCTCGGCGTGAACTCAAGATCTTCACGGACCGTGAGGGTGGGGTGGAACATGTCGGTGCCGACAATATGAGCTTTGGCCGCAGCTATATTGCCGATTGGTTCGCAGAGACGCTCGGCGGACGACTCTCCTGATGGAATTGCCGGCGATCAGGCGCATTGTCACCGGACATGATCCGTCCGGCAAGGCTATCGCCACAGCCATTGGCCCCTTGCCGCATGTCACCCGTCCGGCCAACCAGCCGGGACTGGCGTTCCATGAGATTTGGAGCACCGACGCGATGCCGTACCCGATTGGCTTCACGGAGAGCGATCCCACAGATCGGCATCGCGAAACCGCGCCACCCGACAACGGGACAGTCATCCGCATCGTGGATATCCCGCCCGAGGGGCAGAATGGCCCAGAGTTCAACAAGGATCAGGCCAAGGCGCTCTTCGAGGCTGTCGGGCTTGGCGAGAATGCCCGGCACGTCTCCGAAGGCCGCCACCCCCTTATGCATCGCACGGAAAGCGTGGACTACGGAGTCGTGATTGCGGGCGAGATCGTCTTGGTTCTGGACGAGGACGAGGTGCTGTTGCGCCCCGGCGATGTCGTTGTCCAGCGCGGCACGATCCATGCGTGGGCCAACCGCTCGAACCAGGTTTGTCGGATGCTCTTTGTGCTCACCGACGCGAAATTCGATGAGGATCTCAAATCGGCGCAACAGTCCTGGGATGCGGCCGGGCAATGACCGGCCGGCTTCTTGTCACCGGTGCCTCGGGCTTTCTCGGCCAAGTGATCGTGGAGCAAGCCCTCGCGGACAAACGATTTTCGCATGTCATTGCTTGCGATCGCGTGCACAGTAGCAGAACGGACCCCAAGTTATCACAGATCGTCTGTGGAATTGACGAACCGGCTTTGCGCGACGCAGCAACTGACGTCGACGTCATTATTCACTTGGCAGCGATGCTCGGCGGTGCCGCCGAAGCCGACCAGACAACAGCACGTCGCGTCAACCTCGATGCAACGCTCGCATTGATCGATGCTTGCAGGCCCGGCACCAGATTTGTCTTTGCTTCGTCACTCGCGGCCCTCGGCAACTCGACCGATGATCGTGCGCCTGTAATGGTCTATGGTGCACATAAGGCGATGGTCGAGCTTGCCATTGAATCGGCAACCCGCCGCGGTGAGATCGACGGCATCTCTCTGCGCCCGGGCGGGATCGTCGCTCGGGCCGTAACGGATGCTTCGTTGAAGTCGGCCTTCCTGTCGCGATTGTTCTGGGCCTTCGCAGATGGAACGGACATCACACTTCCTGTCGCGCCAAATGCTCAGACGTGGCTTGCTTCGGTTCGGAATGTCGCGACCAATTTCATACATGGCGCAACAGCGTCGGATCTGGGGGGCTGCCGGAGCGTGACACTGCCGATGATCCGCTGCCGGTTCGATCACCTCGTTGCGGCTTTGCGCGAGTCACATCCGCAATCAAACATTTCAGTCAAGTATGCGCCGCAAGCTGATATCATGCGGCTGTTCGGCCAAGCCCAAGACCTGTCGTTCAAGGATGCGATTACGGCCGGTTTCAAAGCGGACAAAGACCTACCCTCTCTCATTCATGACGCCCTGCAATTCGGAGAAATACGATGAAACTCGCTACCTTGGACAATGGCACCACCGATGGTCGCCTGCATGTCGTGAGCCGTGACCTGAGTCGCGCAGCGCCCGCCGAAGGTGTAGAGACGATGCAGGCTCTCATGGAAAACTGGTCAACGCACGCGCCGCAACTCGAAGCGCAATATGCTGCGCTGAACGAGGGCGAAGGGCAGACGTTCGACATCGACAAGGCGCTCGCACCTCTGCCAAGGGCATGGCAATGGCTTGATGGTTCGGCCTACGAGAGCCACGGCGATCTGATGCAAAAGGTCTTCAAAATGGATCCCGTGCCAAAGGGGCGGCCGTTGATGTATCAGGGCATGTCCCACGAGTTCCTGCCCGCAACTGCCGATGTTCCTCTGCCATCCGAAGAAGATGGAATCGACTTCGAAGGAGAGTTCGGCGTGATTTGCGATGCGGTTCCCATGGGAACCGATACGAAATCCGCCATGAGCCACATTCGCCTGATCGTGCAGATCAACGACTGGTCTCTGCGGGCTGTCGCCCCGGTCGAGATGAAGACCGGTTTTGGGTGGGTGCAGGCCAAACCGGCCTGTTCCGTCGCACCTGTCGCGGTGACGCCTGACGAATTGGAGGGTGCGTGGCGCGACGGTCGCGTCGACCTGCCGTTGATCGTGAACTGGAACGGAAAGCATTTCGGGGCAGCCGAAGGCTACCACATGACGTTTGGATTCCATGATCTGATCGCACATGCGGCGCGGACCCGGAACCTTGTCGCGGGAACGATCATAGGCTCTGGGACGGTTTCGAACGAGAATTTTCGCGAGATCGGGTCTTCTTGTATCGCGGAACGCCGCGGCATCGAAATCCTCGACAACGGCGCGCCGGAAACCAGCTACATGAGCTTCGGAGATCGGGTCCGGATGGAATGTACCACACGGGATGGAGCTCCAATCTTCGGCGCAATTGACCAGAAGGTCATCGCGAGCACCTGATGATAATGCTGGTCAGCCGGTTTCGTTGGGCGCGTCCAACATAGCCAGCCATCAGGACCACGTAGGATTGCGCGGCCGTTAAGCTTGAGCGGTCGGCAATCGCAGTGCCCTTGCCGGCATTGCCCGGCCGCGCCACGAGCGACGTGAAGGTGTCCTGATCAACGGATCAGGACACCCGTCAGAAGCGCTTCGTTCGAACGGCTATTGGCTCGGCGGAGCAGGATGAATGAAGGGCCAGGGCGAGCCGTCGCTGCCGCGTTCCACCGGCACCTCGATCACGACTGGGGCATTCGCGGCAAGCGCCTCCTCGAGCGCGGCCCTTAGTTCGGCTGGGTCGGTGGCCTTGATGCCCTTGACACCGAAGCTCTCGGCCAAAGCCACAAAGTCAGGATTCTCGAGATCGGCGCCAATCAGACGGCTGTCATAGACGGTCTGTTGGTCCCGGCGGACATTGCCATAAGCGGAGTTGTTGAAAACAACCGCAACGACGTTGATTCCGTGCTGCTTGGCCGTTGCCAGTTCCTGCACGCCGAACATGAACCCGCCATCGCCCGATATCGATATGACCGCCTTGTCGGGATTCGCGACCTTGACGCCGAGCGCGGTATTGAACCCAAATCCGAGGTTGTCCTGATAGGCACAGGTCACGTACTGGCCCGGTTCATAGACCTCAAAGCACATCCGCGCCGTGAATCCGACCTGGCTGACCTCTTCGACGAAGAACCCGTCGCGGGGCAGGACGTCTCGGATCACTTCCAGATAGCCCTGCTGAGGCTGCACGGACGTCAGCGCCTCTGACGCCGCCTTAGACAGCGCACGGTATTCGGCGGAACGGTCGGCGGGTGGGTCGATCTTGCCCTTCAGCGCTTCGATCAATGCACGTGTCCCTTGGGCGGCATCCGCAACGACACCCTGATCGGGCTTGAGGCGAACGAATTCCGTCGGATCAATATCGATCCGCAGCGTCTTGATGCCCTCGGGGAACCAGCGCCAGCGGAAATGCTGAAGCTCAAGCCGCGAACCGATGCCGATCAGCAGATCGCATTCGGGCCAGAATTTCCATGCCGCAGGAGGCAGAAGGGCCAGATCGTCATCTTCTGGCATGACGCCTTTGCCTTGGCGGTGAGCCGTAACAGGGGCCTGCAAAAGCCGGGCCAGTTCCCCAACTTCGGCTGTCGCACCCCAAGCGCCGCCGCCGACCATGATCATCGGGTTCTTCGCCGCGGCGATCAACTCGGCAGCCGCTGCGATGCTTTCGGGGTCTGGTGTCGGGGGGGGCAGGGCGGTGGTCTTGACGGGGTCCGAGACCTCCGCCGACATGCCAAAAACATCCCAAGGTGCTTCGATCCCGACCGGACCCCGCCGCTGCGAATTCATCTGACGAAACGCCTCCGCCATCGTCTCGCCCGCTTCTGTCGGATGGTTGATGCGGTCTGCCCACTTGGTCAGCCCCTTGAGCGTGCCCAAGTGGTCGGGCAATTCATGGAGCTGGCCGCGCCCCTGACCGATCAGGTGAGACATGATGTTGCCGGTGATGCACATGACTGGCGCGTTCGCCCCGTATGCCGTGCAAAGTGCGGCACCGGAGTTCAACAGTCCGGGGCCGGGCACGACAGTGTAGACCCCGGCCTTGTTCGACGTGCGCGCATAGCCATAGGCCATATAGGCAGCACCCTGCTCGTGGCGGGTATGGATGAACCGTATCCCCTCTTCGCGGGCCAATGCATCGTTGAAATCGTACATATGAGCGCCGGGGATGCCGAAAACGGTATCCACGCCGTTGGCGGTCAAGGATTTGGCGATCACTTCGCCAGTGGTCAGCTTGGCCATGTCGGCTCCTGTTATTGAGCGATTACTTCGCGATCGAAAGGACTTGGACAGTGGTGTATTCGCGCAGGCCCTCTTCCGAGAATTCCACACCAAAGCCGGATTGCTTGACCCCGCCCATAGGGACCATCGGGTTCAGCACGGCGTGGCGGTTGACCCAGCGGGTGCCGGCCTGCAAACGCTTTGCCACCTCGGCTGCTGCGGCGGTGTCGTTGCCCCAAGCCGATGCGCCCAAGCCAACTTCAAGGCTGTTTGCTGCTTCGACGGCCTCATCGAGTGTCTTGTAGGAGATGATCGGCACAACGGGGCCGAACTGCTCTTTGCGCACGACATCCATCTCGGCTGTGCAATCCGCCAGAACCGTCAGCGGATAGAAATAGCCCGGGCCGCTAGTCGCCTCGCCCCCGGCCAAGACGCGCGCGCCCTTGGCCTTGGCATCCTCTACCATGGCCGAGACCTTTTCGAACTGCATCTTGTTGGACAACGGCCCGATCAGGGTGGTTTCGTCCACGCCATTTCCGACCGGAATTCCGCCGACGAATTTGGCAAGTGCCTCTGCAACGGCATTCACGTCATCCTCATGAACATACAGCCGTTTTAGGCAGGAACATGTCTGGCCAGCGTTGATGAAAGTGCCCCAGAAAAGCGGCTCGATCAGGGCCGACATGTCGGTGCCAGGCAGAATGATCCCGGCGTCGTTACCGCCCAGTTCCAACGTCAGTTTCTTCAGTGTCGGGCCTGCTCGCTCCATGATGCGGCGCCCGGTCGGGATCGAGCCTGTAAAGGTGATCTTGTCGATATCCGGATGAGAAGAAATCCGGTCACCGACCTCCGCATCGCCTGTCACAACATTCAGAACGCCGGGTGGCAGGATGCCAGCCTCGTTGATCAGTTCGACCAGCTTCAGGGTCGCAAGGGGTGTGAATGGTGACGGCTTGAGAACGACGGTGCAGCCGATACGAATGGCCGGCATGATGTGCCAGATCGCAATCATCAGGGGCCAATTCCATGGGGTGATCGAGGCGACGACGCCGACAGGCTCACGGTGGATCTCCACGCGCTCCTCATCATTGTCGATCAGGACTTCAGGGGCCAGCGATAAGCCCGCTGTCACACGGGTCCAGCCAACCGCGCCGCCCACTTCAAAATTCGCGCCGGGGCCACTCTGGGGTTTCCCTTGCTCTTGGGTAATCAAAGCGGCCAAATCTTCCGCATTTGCCTCGATCAGATCGGCAATCTTGTTCAATGCGGTTACACGTTCGTCGTCGGGCGTCGCGGCCCAACCGGGAAATGCCGCGCGCGCTGCTGCAACTGCGGCGTCCACTTCGGCCGCTGACCCAAGCGGGCATTCGGCTGCCACCTCGCCAGTCGCGGGGTTGATGACGTCAAACGTCTTTCCGGTTTGAACCGGCTTGCCGTTGATTGTCAGCGAATATGACATGAGATCTCTCCTGCTTCTGACCTATCGGTTTGATCGTGGCCGCTTCCTCGAAAGCGGGTCGTGAATGAATTGCCCATACTTGGCGGCAACGAGGGTCAGTCCTGCCACACCAGCGAGAATTCCTCGCGGAAGGCAAAGCGTTCCAAGTGGCGAGACACGACGCCCTTCCAGCGCTCCAGATCACCGCGAGGGCCGGTCGTCGCGGTCACAGCCAGTTGCGTGGCTGTGGCGGACATCTGCACTTGATTGCCACCGTCAAATCGGATCGTTCCGGCGTTCGGGTCGAACTCGACAGCCGCCTTGTGGGACCAGTGCTTACACAATTGCTGCAAATACCTGCTCGCGTTCGATGTCTCGGCCGTGCCATGCGCCGACTGGTCGGGCAGCAAAGACAGCGCCGCCTTCGCGCTGTCGCGGATGGCCGAAGCAAACAAAGTGACGTCGATATCCGTAGCCACAAATGTTGCGCCGATGTCCAGGCACTCCCGCTGCATTTTGGGCGACAACGTCAGGATGCCACCGGCCTTTCCCGCAGCCACGATCTTGCGCATCCCGTCCAGAACAGCCGCTTCCACTTCGGGGGCGGCGGCGTTCCCGATATGGCCCATGTCAGCGGCAAGGTCGGATGGTCCGATAAAGACACCGTCAATGCCCTCGATCTGCAGGATCTCGTCCAGGGCCTCCATGCCCTTGCGGTTTTCAACCTGCACCAGCAGGCAAATCTCTTCGCGGGCGGTCTTCAGATAGTCGGGGATGGCCGAAAAGTTGGAGGCGCGGGCAAGAGCGGAGCCGACTCCGCGAATGCCGTGAGGTGGATAGGTCACGGCTTTGACCAGTTCGCGAGCCTGTTCCGCGCTTTCCACCATCGGTACCAGCAGGGTCTGGGCTCCGGCATCCAGCAATTGCTTGATCATCCATGTCTCGCCCACAGTGGGCCGAATTACAGCGTGGCTGCCAAATCCGGCGATCACCTGCAATTGGGCGATGATCGAACGCAGATCGTTCGGCGCGTGCTCGGCATCAATCAAGAGCCAGTCAAATCCGGCCCCTGCGCTGATCTCGGCAACATAGGGATCGGCGAGCCCGAGCCAGCAGCCCATTTGCGGGTCACCGGCCTTCAACGCGGCCTTGAATGGGTTATGCGGGGCGGGCATGGAAAATCTCCTTACGCGAACTGAATATCGACCGAGCCGAAGGCACCGAAGTCGGCGTGAATGGCGCTGCCCGATGGGCACTCGACAGGTCTGATGAAGCTGCCCGACAAGATCACCTGACCGGCTTCAATGCTCTGACCATACTGCGCCATGCGGCGGGCCAGCCAGACAACGCTTTCGACCGGATCGTTGAGAACACCAGCGCCAAGGCCGGTCTCCTCGATTTCGCCGTTGCGGAACGTCAAAGCGCCGACCCAGCGCAGGTCAAACGCGTCTGGAGCGTGGCGCTGGGCACCTAGAACGATGCCGGCGTTGGCAGCGTTGTCGCTGATCGTATCAAATACCGTGCGGGTCTTTCCGGTCTCTGGATCAACGCGCAGAATTCGGGTGTCGAGGATTTCGAGAGAAGGCGCGACAAAGTCGGTCGCGGCAAGCACGTCATCACGGGTGACGTTGTCGCCCCCGACCGGTGCCTTCATCACAAAGGCGATCTCGGCCTCGATCCGAGGCTGGATGAAGCGGCCTTTTGGCACCGTGTCGCCGCTGTCGAACGCCATATCGTCGAACAGGATGCCACTGTCGGGGATATCGATGTTGAGCGCGTATTGCATCGCTTTCGACGTCAGGCCGATTTTCCAGCCGATCACTTTTCGGCCCTGAGCCAGCTTCTGCTCGTAGATCGCCTTCTGCACCGCATAGGCATCATCCATGCCCATGTCTGGATGGCGCTTGGTCAGCAGACCAATCTGCTCTCCGGTCGCTTCGGCTTGAAGTAGGTCGGCCGCAGCGCGTGCATGATCCTGCGGAGTCATACAACTTCGTCCTCAATGCCATTGCGCAGGGTGCCAATACCGTTGACTTCGATCTCAACCACATCGCCGGGCTTGAGATAGATCGGTGGATCAAAGCGGGCACCAGAGCCTGTGGGCGTACCGGTGACGATCACGTCGCCGGGCTGGAGGGTCATAAAGGTCGAGATGTAGGCGATCTCCTCGCGGATCGGAAACATCATACGGTTGAGGGTATCGTCCTGACGAACCTCTCCATTCACGCGGGTTACGATGCGCGCGTCGTCCAATTGGCTGGCATCGGTAAAGGGCACGATCCATGGCCCGATCGACCCGGACTTGTCCCAATTCTTGCCTTGGGTGACGTTGAACTTCGCGTGGCGCACCCAATCGCGGATTGTGCCTTCGTTGCAGATGGTCAATGCGGCGATGTGATCATAGGCATCTTCGGCCTTGATGCGACGGCCGCCTTTGCCGATCACGATGGCAACCTCGCCTTCGTAATCGAGCGTATGGTTCTCAGGCGGGCGGATCAGTGGCCGGTCATGGCCGGTGAATCCGCTGGCAAAGCGGGGAAACAACGACATGTACTTTGGCTGAGCGCTGCCATCTTTGTATTCGGCATTGCGGTCGGGAAAATTCACGCCCACGCAGAGGATGCGCTGGGCGTTGGGCAAGACCATCTCATAGCGGAAATCGGTATGCGTGACCGCACGTCCCTCTGCGGCGGCGGTCAACGCGCCGAGCTCTCCGGCTTGAACCACATCCAAGAGGGTGGGCCACTGGGGGAAGTCCGGCGATAGGGCCACTGCGCCCGCGTCGGTGATCGCGCCATAGTAGGTTTCGTCTTCGGCGGTGTAAGTTGCAAAACGCATCGTTCAGGCCCCTTCCGCGGCATCGATGCCGCCCATGCAGATGTATTTCAGCTCCATGAAGTCATCGAGGCCGTGGCGGGATCCCTCGCGTCCGAGCCCAGACATCTTGACCCCGCCAAAGGGTGCTTCTGCAGTCGAGATCAGCCCGGTGTTCACGCCGACCATGCCGTAATCCAGCGCCTCGGAAACGCGCCAGACGCGGGCGTGGTCGCGGGAATAGAAATACGAGGCCAGACCAAATTCGGTGTCATTAGCGGCGGCAACGACCTCTGCCTCGGTCTCGAATTTAAAGAGTGGCGCGACAGGGCCAAACGTCTCTTCGGTAGCGACAGCCATGTCGGATGTGACGCCGGTGAGAATGGTCGGCTCAAAGAATGTGCCGCCAAGTGCGTGGACCTTGCCACCCAACGTGATCTCGGCACCCTTTGAGGTCGCATCATTCACGTGCTCTCGCACCTTCTCGACAGCCGCCTGATCGATCAACGGGCCAAAGACGATGCCTTCGTCAAAACCATTGCCGGTCGGCAAAGTGGCGACCTTGGCCGCAAGCTTCTCGGCGAAGGCATCGTAGACACCCGACTGAACGTAAATGCGGTTGGCGCACACACAGGTCTGGCCGTTGTTGCGAAACTTTGCGATCACGGCACCATCGACCGCAGCGTCCAGGTCGGCGTCGTCAAAGACGATGAAGGGCGCATTGCCGCCCAATTCCAGCCCCAGCTTTTTGATCGTCGGCGCGCATTGCGCGTAAAGCATCGCGCCAATTTCGGTCGAGCCTGTGAACGTCAGCTTCTTGACGATGGGGCTCGAGGTCATCTCGCCGCCAATGTCGCCAGCCGAACCGGTCAGGACAGAGAACAAACCCTCCGGGATCCCGGCACGTTCCGCCAGAACCGCGAGGGCAATGGCCGAAAAAGGCGTTTGCGAGGCTGGCTTCAGAACCATCGAGCAGCCCGCTGCAAAAGCAGGGCCGGCCTTGCGGGTGATCATCGCATTGGGAAAGTTCCAAGGCGTGATCGCCGCGACGACGCCGACCGGCTGTTTGATGGTGATGATGCGCTTGTCCGGTGCATGGCCTGGGGTCACGTCACCGTAGGCGCGGCGGGCTTCCTCGGCAAACCACTCGATGAAGGAGGCACCGTAGGCGATCTCGCCTTTGGCCTCGGCCAAGGGCTTGCCCTGCTCTGCGGTCAGGATGGCACCCAGATCGTCCTGGTGCTCCATCATCAACTCGAACCAACGGCGCAGGATTTGGCTGCGCTCCTTGGCTGTGCGGGCCGCCCAGCCATGGCGGGCGGCTTCGGCAGCCTCGATCGCTTCGCGGGTTTCGGCGGCGCCCAGCTTGGGCACATGGCCGATGACCTCACCGGTCGCCGGATTCTTGACGGCAATGCCGGTTGCAGGGTCTGCGTCAATCCAACGCGTGCCTACGAGCGCGGCCTCGCGCAAAAGGGTGGGGTCATTCAGGGCAAGCATTCCGGTCTCCGGATCAGGGGGCAATAATGGGCGAGGCTTTGAGTTCAGATTCTCGGGTCTCGGCGCCGACGAATTCGGTGCCATGCTCGAACCAGCTCCGCGGGGCAGGTGCGCCCCAAAGAGTCTGGCGCTGCGGGTCGGTCAGATCCCACTTGATCGGCTCCAGATCAGGATCGACGGTCTGATAATCCGAGCAATAGATCTCGATGCGATGTCCTTCAGGATCGAGGATATAGAGAAAGAACGCGTTCGAGATCCCATGTCGCCCGGGGCCGCGTTCGATGTTGCTCACATATCCAGAGGTCGCCATCAGATCGAGGAGGTCGATGATGTTCAAGGGTGTTGGCACCCAAAATGCGACATGATGCATCCGTGGGCCCTTGCCATTAGTGAAGGCCATATCGTGCACGCCGCCCTTGCGATGCATCCAGGCTGCCCACAGGTGCTTGCTCTGTTCATCCTCGGTGTATTCGGTGACGCGAAAGCCAAAGTCGCTGTAGAACGCGACACTCTCATCCACGCTTGGGGTAAAGCAGTTGAAGTGATCAATGCGCAGCGGTTTGACCCCGCGATAGAGCGCGTATTGCTGATGGATGGGCGGCAGCCGATCCATCTTGTGATAGAACTCCAGCGGAATGCCCATATTGTCCGAGGTCAGCAGCGTGCGGCCCTGATAGGGACGCTCAACCCAAGACGTCGGGCGGCCCTTCGATTGGAAATAGGTTTCGGCCTTGTTGAGATCGGCCTCGTCAAAGGTCTTGAACCCCATCACCTCGACGGTGCCGGGAAGGTCGGATTTCTGCAGGATCACGCAATGATGGCCGCGTTCCTCCATCGCCCGAAGATAGACATGCGTCTCGCTTTCATCGGTCACCTGAAGTCCGAGAATGTCGGTATAAAATGTCTTGGATGCCGCGAGGTCCGAGACGTTCAGGCAGACATGGCTCAACCGGATGGTGTTGAAGTCGGGGTAGAGATTTGGTGCGGGAACAGGCATCAATGCCTCCTACTGAACAGGAAAGATGACGTTGGTCTGGCCTGTGCCGGACGACGGGAAGTAAGGCGTGACCACTTCGCACTTTGCGTCGTAAGTGTCCCAGCCCAACGCGCCATACAGCATGGCCGTGTCGTGCATCGAGCCTTCGCCGCAGCAGAACTGCGCGTAATCGCCCAACATCTTCAGAAAGGTGGCGTGATCGCCGTTCTTCCACATCTCCAATACGTGCAGATCCATCTGACGATTGAATTCGGAGCTGATGGTAAAGGTGCCGTCGTTGGCGGCATAGTCCTTGTTGGCCCAAATCTTGTGAGACAAGGAACCGGACGCCACCAGCAGCACTTTGCTGTCGGATGCCTCCACCGCTTCGCGTATGGCCTCGCCAACGACACGGCTCTCGTCATGGCCGTGGACCGTGGCCCAGGCTGCAACCGAGACGACCTTCATGTCGTGCTCGCGGCTCATGAACCGCATCGGAACAAGCGTGCCATACTCAAGCTCCAGACTGTCCAGATGATGGGCCAATGTGTATGCACCTTTGTCGGTTGCGGCCTTGGCGATCGCATCGCCAAGCTCCGGGTTGCCGTCGTAGCCGTATGGCAGATCCTGAATGAACTGTGGGAATTCATTCGACGTGAACAGCCCTTCGAAACGGGCGTTGGCATTGATATGGAATCCCGCATTGATGACCCAGTGGGTATCGCAAATCACAACGGTATCGGCACCCAGCGCCTTGGCGCGACGGGCGATCTCGCGATGACCGTCGATTGCGGGCTGACGCCTGCCTTTGACGGGCCCGTCCTGTTCCGACATCAGCAATGTCGGCACGTGGGTCATCTTGGCGGCTAGAACGATTTCTCCCATGGACTTCCTCCCAATGGTCCTACGCGGCTGCGCTGAGTCTATCAGGCGCCGAGGCGCATGATCTTGTGTTGGCCCGTCGCGAAGCCGATGTGCTTCTGCTCCATGTAGAATTCAAAGCTCCAGTCACCGCCATCGCGGCCGATGCCGCTGGCCTTGACCCCGCCGAAGGGTGTGGGCAAGTGGCGGACGTTCTCGGAGTTGACCCAGATCATGCCGGCTTCCAGCTTGTCGGTGAAGCGGAGTGCACGGGTCAGGTCATTGGTCCAGACATAGCCGGTCAGGCCGTATTGTGTGTCGTTGGCGATCTCGAGGGCCTCTTCTTCCGTCGAAAACGGGATCGAGGTCAGGACCGGGCCAAAGATCTCTTCCTGCGCAATGCGCATCTTGTTGGTGGCGCATGTGAAAAGGGTAGGGCGAATGAAGTAGCCCTCGTCGCCCAGCTTCACGCCACCTGCGGCAACGGTCGCACCGTCTTCCTTCGCAATGTCGAAGTAGGACGTCACCTTGTTGTAATGCTCTTCGGTCACAAGAGGGCCGATTTCGGTGGCAGGGTCCAGCGGATGGCCAACCTTGATGTTGTTGATCCGCTCGACAAGCTTGGCCTCGAATTCCTCACGGATCGTGTCCTGCACCAGCAAGCGGCTGGAAGAGGTGCAGCGTTCGCCGTTGATGGAAAAGATCATGAAGATCACGGCATCAAGGGCGCGCTCCAGATCCGCGTCGTCAAACACGATGACAGGGTTCTTTCCGCCCAATTCGAGGTGCATCCGCTTCAGCGTATCTGCGCCCTGTTTGGTAATGATCGAGCCGGTGCGGCTTTCACCAACAAACGCGATCGCCTTGATAGCAGGATGCTCAGTGAGGCGCTTGCCTGCGTCATGACCATAGCCGTTGACGGTGTTCAGGACACCGGGTGGCAGGCCAGCTTCCTCGGCAATCTCCACCAGCAGTCGGGCGGAGAGCGGCGAATCCTCGGCAGGCTTGTGAACCACCGTGCATCCGGCGGCCAGAGCCGGCGCAATCTTCCATGTCGAGAGCATGAAGGGGGTGTTCCAGGGCGTGATGACACCGACAGGTCCAATCGGGTTACGTGTGGTGATGTTCATCAACGTCGGTGACTTCAGGTGCTGGCCATCGCGGGCCTGCTCGACCTGATCGGCAAAGAACCGAAAATTCTCGGCGCCACGCAGGGCGGCCTTGGACATGAAACGTAAGGTCTGACCCGTGTCCCAGCATTCGCAAAGGGCGATTTCCTGAGCCCGCGCCTCGATGGCATCCGCCACGTTCAACAGGATTTGGCGACGCTCGGTTGCCGGCATATCGCGCCATGCCGGAAAGGCGTCGGCTGCGGCCTTTGCCGCCGTGTCGACGTCGGCTTCGGTGCTGCGGGCCACGTCGCAGATTACGCTTTTGTCGACCGGTGAGACCGATTGGAACACGCCTCCCGATCCCACGACATCTTCGCCGGCGATACGGTTGTGAATGCCGGTTTCTTTGAAACGAGCCAGAAAGCCTGCAAGTTTCTCGATGTTTTGATCCAGAACGGTCATGTCGTTACTCCAGATGATCGCGGATGGTGCCTGTCTTGGGCGAAAGATTGGGGTCGATGTCGCGCATCTCCAGAGAGAGGGCGATGGAATGGCTTGCCAGTTGTGGTGTCATATAGGCGTGCACGGCGTCGAAAATACGCTGTGTGGCGTTCTGCTTGACCTCGGCGGCCCGACCGCCACGTAGGCGTATCGAGATATCGATGAACCCGTGCTTGGGATTGCCGTCTGCAATCGCATAATGATCCACCCGAACAGCGCGCACTCGAATGCCGGCCATCGGGAACGTGTCGATCTCGGCGGCAGTCGCGCGGATATGCTCGCACAGACCGGACATGTCGACGACGTCTTCAAGGTTACCTGAATAGTCGATCTGAAAATGCGGCATTTCATTTCCTACACATGTTAACAGTTGCGTTGTTAATGACTTCCGCCTTGCCATGTCAACAAATTTCCTTAACATGAAAAGTAATTTCTGGATGTGACCCCCGGATCAAGGGACAAGCCTTTGAATAATTCTCTGCCATCGACGCGCCGGTCGCTTCCCATCGCGCTTATCCGTGCGCGAGAGAACGCGATGTTGCCGATTCGGGAAATGCTGGCCAAGACAGGGCTGACGGAACAGCAGTGGCGGGTGTTGCGCGTATTGTCGGAATTTGGCCCGCAAGATGCGACGGAGCTCTCGGAGCGAGCCTGCTTGTTGCTGCCAAGTCTGACCCGAATGGTGCGAAGCATGGCGGAAAAGGGCCTGATCACCCGCGAGCAGGACCAATCCGACAGGCGCCGTCAGATGCTTGCGATTACGGATGCCGGACAAAGGATCATCGACGACAACTACGAGCAGGGGCTGAGGGTCGTGGAGGGATTCAAGGCTCGTCTGGGGGAAGACAAGTACGAGCAGTTGCTCGACTTGCTAGAGCTTTTCTCGGACCCGCCGGAGCGAAAATCCTAACGCATGACGCGCGGTCCCGTGGGGCCATCAACAGATCGTCCAGCTCACGCGGTTTTGGCCGCCTCTGCGTTCTGGGCATCTATCGACGATTGGTACAGTCCGATCAGCTTGAAGACGTGCGCACGGATAAGTTTTTTGGCACCCTCGATATCCTCGTTCTGGCATAGCTCGATCAGCGCCGCATGTTCCGACATCGAATCGGAGAGATGGGCGTTCATAACTGTGAAGAGATGGGTTCGAAGCGCCATGAGTGGGCCGATGGTGTTGGGGTAGACCCGCTTGATGGACCGATTGCCGCTGCACGTGACGATTGCATTGTGAAAGAGCATATCGGCCTGCGTATACCCGACCGGGTCGTTCTGCGCGACGGCATCCTCCATCTGTTTCATCCCCGATTGCAGTTCGGCGACGAGCGTCTTGTTATTGCGCTCGATCGCCATCTCGAGACAGGCGGCTTCAAGGATGGACCGGTGGTCGCCAAGGTCGAGGGCGCTCTGGATATCGGGTGTGAATACGAAAGAGCCCACCTTCGGCACGACCTCGACCAAGCCCTCCTGCTGCAACATCGCCAGCGCCTCCCGCACGGGCGATCGGCTGATCTGTAGGACGTCGGCCAGGCCCTGTTCGGAGAGCTTCGATCCCAGAGGCAACTCGCCGGCAATGATCGCCAATCGAATGCGGTCGGTCGTGACCTTCATAAGTGACTGGGCTGGTTCGATAGGTTGCATGTCTCGCCTTCGCTCAGAACTGTCTCGTCCGTCTTGCAGCGCCCTCCACCGTTTCGCAAGCCTCTTGACTTGGCGATGATGTATGTAACATGGTAGATACAGGATGCGCCGAAATCAAGGGAGGGATTCAGCGTGACATCAGGGGGGAGTGCCAGCCTGGCATCGGTGCAGGAGTTGGAAACGCGCTTTCTCAAGGCGTGCGTTGATGCTTTGGGTGCCGATCGCTTTGTAACGGGCGCGGTGGACAAGCAGCCCTACCTGACTGACTGGACAGGTGAATTCACCGGAGATGCCATCGCCATCGCCCGTCCGCGCCGGACCGAAGAGGTCGCCGCGCTGGTAAAGCTTTGCGTCGAATATGGCGTGCAGATCGTGCCGCAGTCCGGTCGGACGGGGCTGGCGGGCGGTGCCATTCCGATCGGGTCGGGGCCAAGTCTGGTCATATCGCTGGAGCGCATGAACGCGATCCGCTCCATCGATTCCTCAAGCCGGACCGCGGTCGTCGAAGCTGGTGTGATCCTCGAGGTTCTGCACGACGCCGTTCTCAAGCACGATCTCGTCTTTCCGTTGACCTTTGGCGCAAAGGGAAGCTGCATGATCGGCGGCGCGCTCGCCACCAATGCAGGCGGTTCCAACGTCGTGAAATACGGCACCACGCGCGAGCTTTGTCTCGGGATCGAGGCGGTCCTGCCTGACGGAAGTGTCATCAACGGGATGACCGGGCTGCGCAAGGACAACACCGGGCTAGACCTCAAGGACCTGCTCGTAGGTGCCGAAGGCACGCTGGGGATCATCACCGCCGCCGTTTTGAAGCTCGCGCCGCGCCCAACCGCACGCGCGACAGGCTTTCTGGCGCTGGGGTCGCTCGACGAAGCTCTGGACACATTGAACGCCATCCAGGACCGGACAGGCGGCGCGGTCGAGGCATACGAGTACATGCCGCAGCCGATGCTGGATGCCATATGCCGGGCATTCCCGCAGACAAGCCTGCCTCTGACAGGCGATGTCGGCACCGGCATCCTGTTCGAGGTCGCGTCGACGCGGCCAAGCGATGCCGAGATGATGGACGAAGGCGGCACGCGGCTGGAATCCGAGCTCTTGGCCGAGCTTGAGGCGCAGATGGAAAACGGTGCCGTGCTTGATGCCGTCATCGCAAGCTCGGAGCGTCAGCGGGACGATCTCTGGCGGATGCGCGAATCGGTACTGGAATCGATCCAGCACGCTGGCCCCTATTACACCTTCGACTTGTCGCTGCCGCTGGGCCGGGTCGCCGAATTCGTGGCCAAAATGGACGTTGCCGCAAAGGATCTCGGCTTCGCGCCGCTGGTGATCGGTCATCTGGGTGACGGAAATCTGCACTATGCGCTTTCCGCGGCAGAGGGCGTCGATTTCCACGATCTTTCGCTGGATGCCGCCAAAGCCGCAGCCTTCGACCTGCTAGCGGACCTGCATGGCTCTTTCAGCGCCGAACACGGGATCGGGCAATCCAAACTGGGGTTGATGGACGGGATGAAGGAACCGGCGCAGCTCGCAGCCATGCGCCGAATAAAGCAAGCGCTCGATCCGCAAAATTTAATGAACCCGGGGAAACTGATCCCGGGTGTTGAGGCACGACCATGACAGAACACACATCGACAGCGATCCACGGTTGCTGCTCTGCCGAAATTCTTCAGAAGTTCGTCGAGTTTGGCAAAACAGGAACCATGCCCAAGGATCTGTCAAAGTGGCTGGACGATCCGAAGGCGCAGTATATCGAACCGTGGAAGCCTTTCGATAACGTGCATTTCGTCGGGGTCTGCTGGGTCTCGGCGTGGTTGATCGAAACATCCGACGGCGCGGTTCTGATCGACACGATGTACGGCCCGCACGTCGATCCGTTGATCGAGAACATCCGAAGCACCGGCATCGACTTCGCCGACATCAAGTATGTGCTGATGACGCACGGGCATTTCGACCACGTCGGCGGCGCGGCTCAATTGCGTGCAATTCTGCCAAATGCCCGGTTTGCGATGACACAAAAGGGCTGGGACGAAACGGTCGATGACGTCGCCAACTGGCGGGGCACGCCGAACGAATACGAAATGCTCGCCCCGGAACTCGTGCTGGCGGATGGCGAAAGCATAACATGCGGTGACGCGCAGTTCACCGTCATCGAGACGCCAGGTCACACATGGGGCACCGCGTCATACCTCTACGATGTTTTCGACCGCGGTAAACGGCACCGGGCGATTACGGTCGGCGGGCTCGGTTTGAATGCCATCGACGGTCCTTCGCAGGTCGAAGCGTTCCTGAGCAGTCTGGATCGGATCGAGGGGCTGGTCCGGGATTCCGAGGCGCCGGTCATGGTGCATCTGACGATGCACGGCTTCTCGGCCAATCTGGAGGAAAACCGTCAGATTCACGCAGAGCGCAAAGCTGGCGACCCGAACGTGTTTCTCAACCCCGAAGCCGTTCTGAAAGAGGTGGCATTCCTCCGCGACGGAGCCGCCCGTCGGCTCGAGATCGAGCGGAAGAAGGCGGCAGCAACACAAAACGGTCAGGGCTAGGCCGATGTGGCTCGTCCCCATCATCGTGGCAGTCTTGCTGGCCGCTGGCACGGCACTGGCCTATGTCATCGGCGGCGCCGCGGTCTTGTCTTTCGTCTTTCTCGACAACACGCGATACCTCGCAGTGCTGCCGCAAAAGATCTTCAGCCAGATTGACGTCTTCTCCCTGATGGCGATGCCGCTGTTCATCCTCGCCGGCGAGATCATGAACCGCGGCGGCGTCACCAAGGCGCTCCTTGATCTGTCGATGGCGCTGGTCGGGCGGATGCGGGGTGGCCTCGGACACGTCAATATCCTGACGAGCGTCTTCTTTGCCGGGATCTCCGGCTCCGCGATTGCCGACGCTGCTGCCCTTTCGAACACGCTCGTTCCCGAAATGAAGCGACGCGGCTACAGCGATACATACGCGGCCGCGATTACGGCCGCTTCTTCGATCATCGGGCCGATTGTGCCGCCCTCGATCATTTTGATCTTCTACGGGGCCGTCATGCAGACCTCGGTCACGGCGCTCTTCATGGCCGGGATCCTGCCCGGACTGGTATTGGCCTGCGCGCTCTTCGCTGCGAACGGCGTTGCCGCATACGCGGGCAATCACCCCCGGCTCGAACGCGCCGAGATCACGCCATTCAAAGAAGCGTTCTTTCATGGGCTTCCCGCAATGTCGTTGCCGATCATCATCGTCGGAGGGATCGTGTTTGGCCTGATGACTCCGACAGAGGCCGCCGGTGTCGCGGTGGTCGCGGCTAGTCTGGCGGGATGGTATTACGGTGCGCTGAGCCCGCTTGCCATTCTGGAATCGTTGCGTCGCACGGCCATGCTGTCCGGCTCAATTTTCATGATCCTCGCGGCGGTGGCCACGCTCGGGCACATCGCCTCGCTGGAACGCCTGCCCCAAGCGATTGCGACGCTGGTCACGGACCTCGGCCTTGGGCCGCTGCAATACCTCTTAGTGCTGAACGTCCTGCTGATCCTGGTTGGCATGTTGATGGATATTCCGGTGGCCTTGGCCCTCCTGGTGCCGCTTCTTGCGCCAGTGGCCATCGCGCAGGGAGCCGATCCGACCCATCTCGGGATCATCATCTGTTTCAACCTCAGCATCGGTCTGGTGACGCCACCGCTCGGGGGATGCCTTTTGGTCGTCTCCACGGTGACAGGCACCAATTACTGGAAACTGGCGAGGGCCGTTCTGCCCTTCGTCATCGTCGAGATTCTCGTGCTTGGATTGCTGATCCTCGTGCCTGAAATCACGCTCGCCATCCCTCGCGCGATGGGGCTGGTGAATTAACACGGTTTACAGAGGAGGAACCAAACATGACCCATCTCAAACTACTGTCCGCGGTCGCCGCGCTGGCGATAATGGCAGGCAACGCAAGTGCCCAGGTCAAGATCGCTCAGGATTGCCCGCCCGACCCCGAAACATGCGGCACCTATGTCTGGGCGCACACCTTTGCCGAATACCTCGCAGAAAACGGCATCGAGACCGAAGAATTCGAGCGCGGCGCCCTTGGCGACGAAGCAGAGCTTCTGGATCAGGTCTCCTCGGGGCTTCTTGAGGTCTCCATGTCCGATTTGCGCTCTGCGGGCTCCCTCGCACCGTTCATCTACGGCATGAACCTCCCGTTCCTGTTCGCCTCGCACGCCGAACTCGATGAAGCTGTCGAGCGGGGAAACCTCATGGAAAGCATCAACGAGGGTCTGACCCCGAATGGTGTGCGGGTTCTGGCGCTTGTGGCCAACGGGTCGCCTGCCGGCATCTTCAATACCAAGACCGCCGTGAACACCATCGACGATCTGGCTGACCTGCGGATGCGGGCACTCGATGAAACCCAGATCCGTATGTACGAGGCGTGGGGCAGCACCGGCACCATCGTCGCATGGCCCGAAGTGCCGAGCGCCCTGCAGACCGGGGTGGCCGATGGCTATCTGAACGCACCGGTCGTGCCGCTGATGTTCGGCCATGACGGGTTCCTGAAACACTTCACGGACGTGAGGTTCTCTGCGCCCGTCCGGGTCGCCCTCGCGTCAGAGGACTGGTATCAGAGCCTGAGCGACGAAGAGCGGGCGATCGTGGCCGAAGGCGTCGCCGTATCGACAGCGGCCAACCGCGAATGGGTCACCGGTCAGGACAAGGTTCTGGAGCAACTCGAAGCCGCAGGGATCGCCGTGGTTCACCTCAGCGACGAAGAACGTGACCGCTTCGCCGAGGCGTCCCGCCCGCTTTATGAGGGCGGACTCGCCAGTCCCGAAGACATCGCTGTCTGGCTCGAAGCCGCCGGCGTCAACTAAGGCCATGCCAATGCTCGCACGGTCCCTCATGGTGTTGTCCAGTCGCCTGAACGCTGTGGCGCTTTGGGGGGCCGTGGGCGCAGTTGGCGTCATGGTCTTTTCGATCATGTGGCAAGTGGTGGCGCGATACGTGTTCGCGTCACCCCCTATCTGGACAGAGGAGCTCGCACGCTACGCCATGGTCTGGGCGGGCATGTTGGGGGCCTCCTGCGCCTTCTACGAACATTCCGATCCGAACCTCTTCCCCGGCGCGCGCAGCATAACCGGCCGTCGCGGCCTCGAGTTCGCGGTCTTGCGCGGTATTGGCGTTCTGATCTTCGCGGCGCCGGTCATTTGGTTCAGCTTCATCGGGCCAAACGGAGGCTTCACGCGCGGCTTCATCTCGCGGTCGATCGCGCGAACGGCAGAAATGACCGGCGTGCCGATGATCTGGTTCGCAATAGCCATTCCCACGGCATTTGTGCTGATCCTGATCCATTCCATTGCGGACATTGCCGGGCGGGCGGCCGCTACCGATCAAGAGAAGGACGGCTAGGTCGGCTGCTCCGACGCTTTGTCGGCGGCAAAAGTCGTTCCGCAATTGAGCGAGCTCCTGTCCGGCTCTTCCGCATTCACAGAGGGTTCACCCGCAATTGGCTCGACAGTGCGGGTCGCTGCGCTTCGATGTCTGTTTTTGTCTTTTGGTGGGTCTGATCTAGCCTGTCGCGATCCCCGAGCCGCCAGTCGACCCTTTGCCGGCTGCTCAACTTGGCCGTCGCGCGGATGTCGTCGCTGACCCGTCTGGCGGTGACGAAGGAGCTGAGTGGGCGACATTCGCCATTGTCGCTCGG
>NZ_FXZK01000020.1 GCF_900184895.1 Flavimaricola marinus | reverse complement strand
GCGGCTTGCCATGGCTCTTCGGAAAGAACGGCTTCAACCGCTCAATCTGCTCGTCGGTCAGTCAGAAAAGGTTGCTCATCATCACCCCCGTCAGTTCGGGAGCTTGACTCACGCAGGCCGGGCGGCCCCAAACCGATTGTTGGGTCCTGACACTTGGGAGTACGTATTAAGAGAATCTTCCGCGTTTGGGCAGAACTCGCCTCAATGGCAGGACAATTCGATCGACAGTGCATCAGCCACCAACGACTTGGAGGTCGGTCTGGACGACGCCCGTAAGTCAGCTTTGATTTATAAGCGGTCGACATAGGTCTAGAGCCCTGTCTATGTGCGCTACGATGCAACAGATGTACCGCTCCGAATATTCAGCGCCAAATGATCGCAGCTCCTTCTTCCGGCAAGTTTCCAACGCAATCCATGCGCCCATTGCATTTGGGCTTGCAGTCGCGCCCCCAGACGTTTCAGAATTCGATACAAGGGAGATGAATGCATGATCGAGATCAGTACGGGCAAAGTTGTCAGAGTCATAATGCTGACCCGTGAATACGGGCCGGACAGTGTCAAGCTGGCAGACTATATTTCCGGCCTCAATGACGATGAAAAGGTGAGCTTGGTCGCGGTGATGTGGATCGGGCGCGGCAGCTTTGAGGCCGATGAACTTGAGGAAGCCAAGAGCGAAGCCCGGCGCGAGGCGTCAGCACCGACAGAACGTTATTTGTCAGGCATACCCGGATTGGCGGAGCATCTCGAGAGTGGATTGGAGGCGCTGGGAATCGATGTCACAGACGCAGAGGACGACCTGTAGTTTCTAAGACCCGCGATGTGCCAGACGAGAGGATCATGTTCATATCGGGGGCGGCCCGCACGGGACCGCCGGCAATGTGGACAATCGTAGATCAGTGCCCCCCCTCTCCGATCATATGTGCGGCGCGACGAAACCGTTTAGCGAGCACTTTGGCCCTACCGTTTTGAGGAGACACACTTTGCCCCAATATTTTTCAGGCCGGGTCTTCGTCCGCGGCCACGACAAATACCCGCACGCCCTCCGTCGTTTGCGGGCGAGTTTTCCCGAGATCGAGTGGGTCGACGGCAGCGGCGACGGCCCTTGCCTCACATTGCAGACGGACAATAAACGCCCTGAAGGCAGCTATCGTATTGAGCGGTCCGAAATGTCGTTGACGGTTACGGGGGGCCCTTTCTCCGGCGTGATATTCGGCGTTGAGGAACTCATCGCGCTGGGTGGGAGCCACCCCGGCCGGCTGCGACTGCCCGATGCAGACATCGACGAGAGCCCTGGCCTTGCTTACCGCACGTTCTGGACCTGGGATCATTCGACGAATTGGGAGATCAGCCAGATCGGGCAACAAGAGATCGGCGTCTTCAACCCCTATGGGAAACCCCCTGGTGGCTTTCTCGCAGACTACCAGAGATGTGTCGACTTCTGCTCTCAGAATAAGATCTCCGCAATCGTCATCTATGGGTTCTTGAGGGATTCGCACGGCGGCATCGAGTCGGCCCAAGAGCTTTGCCGATATGCTACGGAACGTGGTGTCCGGATTATTCCGGGTATCGCGATCGGAAGCTATGGCGGTGTTTACTGGGAGGGGGACTCACCTTGGAACCTCGCAACCTGGCTCAAGGACAATCCTCAGCATGCTGCGACTCTTGAAAGAGGTGTCGGATTTCAGATTGCGGATCTTGCCTTCCCGCTTAATTTCCCAAAGTCCGACTATACGTTGTCGGCATGTCCGTCTGCGCCAGAGACGATCCGCTGGATGTCCGACGGCGTGGCGTGGCTCAGCGAGACTTTTGACATTGGGGGCATCAACATTGAAGCGGGCGACTACGGCGTTTGCGGCTGTGAGCGCTGCACATTGCGGCGCGACAACCCGCAAGAAGCAGCCAGACGAGCCGACACCTTCGGCGACTACTGGTCGCATACCGACATGGCCGAGAATTTTCCAATCCTTTACGAGCGCGCCAAGTCGATCAAGCCGGACCTGTGGATCTATTCGGAAATTCAATGGGATAACCTGTTGGATCCGGTGGCCCACGAAGCACAGAAGAAGCTGCCGAAAGGTGGCATCTATCAACACACGACCAATCGAAGCTACTGGAGCCGCATTCAATCGGAACTGACCGGTGACTACGTGCGTGCGCTCCCGATGCAGCCGAATGTGTTGCGCTGCCAGTTCGCCTGCCAATGGAACGGGGATGAGCGCACCGAGCGCTATGCCTTTAACGGCCGTGCTTTCGCAGACATGACCGCTTTGTCCCACCAGACGGGCATGAGGGGGCTGACGGTGTGGGGGGAACCGTCACCCTATCATGCGACTGTCGAATTCTCATATCTGGCCTTCGCTCGGTTTTCCTGGTCGCCGGATCTGTCTTGGGATGACTTCATCAAACGAGATATGGCGCCGCGCCTTGGCGGATTGGACGCGGCCAAGGCGTTCGTGGAGATCGCTGAAGAACTGGACGCCTATCAGGTCATGGATCCGGATCGACTAACTATACTACGTATGCGCGCCGCAGAACATCGCGCATCTGACGAGTCCGGTCGTCGTTGGCTGAGTCTCGAGGATCAGATCTCCAGAAGGCTCTATATGGGAGCTTGACGAGACGCGTCGGTCGAATGGCAGTAACCTGGCAGCCGTTTTTGGACTTTTCTGCCAGACACAAGGCTACTGGTTTCCGGCGGGATTGGCTCAGTTCGTCGGAGCTTCATCCGTAGTCACGCAGGGGCATTGAAGGTCTCTGCCCGTTTTCTGATCAGGGTCCAGCGGCAACAAAGCACTATTGTTGAGCCGCATCATGTAGGGCAGCCGGCGGCGGCAAAGGACTGCCGCGGCCCCGGATTCATGGCTTTGCCCGCAGCTACATTGTTCAGATGTTTTGGAGATGAACGGTGCGAGACGACCAAGCCACCAACGTGCCAAATTCCAGACAACTATCTGATTTTGCAGCCTTTCACCACCACCGCCCGCTTCATCCCGGCTAGTCGAGCAAGCACTTCCAACCCGGATCTTCTTGGGATATCTGGTGTTTTCGATATGAAAAGTTGCGGCTGACTTCCTCTTGGGAATGCCCTCTGGATATCGAACTTAAGCTTGCAACCATGACCGCTACATAAAAAAAATCACTGGCGTGATTACGACAAGATATGAGGCAGCAATTGAAATGCGCTGCTAGCCTCAACTGCAACGGCGGCATGCTCAAGACATCCGGCATAATCAAAAATAGCAGGGCCCATGGCTGAACTCAGACTCTCCAAAGTTCGAAAGACCTACGGGTCCACCGAAGTCATCAAAGGGGTGGACCTGGATGTCAACAAGGGCGAATTCGTCGTCTTTGTCGGTCCATCCGGCTGTGGCAAATCAACACTTCTACGTATGATCGCAGGCCTCGAGAACATTACCGAGGGAGAGCTTTGGATAGGGGATGAATTGTGTAACGACATTCATCCCGGGGATCGCGGGATCGCCATGGTGTTCCAATCATACGCCCTCTATCCCCATATGACCGTATCCGACAACATTGCTTTCAACCTGAAGATCTCGGGCTATTCCAAGGAAGAGCGAGAGCAGAAGGTGCAGAACGCCGCGCGGATCCTGCAGATTGAACACTTGCTGAAACGAAAGCCTTCACAGCTTTCGGGCGGGCAGCGGCAACGCGTCGCGATCGGCCGGGCGATTGTCCGCGAGCCGCAGGTCTTTCTCTTCGATGAACCGCTATCAAACCTCGATGCCGCACTTCGTGTCGAAATGCGAATGGAGTTGTCCGCTCTACACCGCACGCTTGGTGCGACCATGATCTATGTGACGCATGATCAAGTCGAAGCCATGACACTGGCAGACAAGATCGTGGTGTTGGATGCCGGGATCGTTCAGCAGGTTGGCGAGCCGATTGATCTTTATCAGCGGCCTGCCAACCTGTTCGTTGCAGGCTTCATCGGCAGCCCGAAAATGAATTTCTTCCCGGTCACCGTGGTCGCACGCAGCGCAGGCCATGTCGACGTGGAAGGTGTGACAATCGAGCGGGTAAGTGTCCCCACGGATCCTTCGGGTATCGAGATCGGAGACCAGATGACCCTCGGCATCCGGCCCCAGGATTTGGACTATTCTCCGCAGGGTCCAGTTAAAGGAACAATCGAAATGACCGAGCGGTTGGGCAGCGAAACGATCCTCAATTGCAAAACCGAAGATGGCACATCCCTGCTTGCGGTGCTGGGTCGCGACGAGAAATTTGAACACGGCGCGCAGGCGCGTTTCGAATTCGAACCCGCACAAGCCATCCTGTTCAATCACGAGGGCACCGCCCGCTACCCCGATCAAGCGTTGCCGGATTGAACATCATAGCGCGGCGACGCCAAACGTTTCCAAGATCATAAGCCAATAACCAAGAACGCAAGTTCACCACCAACACTGGAGAAGGTAATGAAACAGCATATTGCAGAGAAGCAACGCCAAACTGGCCGCTTGAAATGCTCGGGCACCGTCTTGGCAACACTCCTCGCCACCACGACCGCCGGGTACGCGCAGGAAGCACTTGAGGTTTGGTCCCGCAGCGGACCACAAGCCGCCGCAACCTACGAAGCTGTTTTTGAAGCCTTCACGGAGAAGACCGGCATTCCTGTGGAGTATCTCACGGCGCTCCAGTTCGATACACAGCTTCAGGCACGCGTCGCCGCACGCGATCTGCCTGATGTCTTGATCTATGACCAATCCAGCATGGCAGCCTATGCGAACGCGGGTTGGATCCTGCCGATCGACCCGACCTCTCTGGCAGGCCACGATGAAGTCTCCGATGTTTCGTGGGATTCGGTGCGTATGGCCGATGGCTCGACATACGGCGTGCCATTCAGCCAACACGCGCAGATCACGTTCGTTCGCAAGGACTGGCGCGAGAACCTCGGTTTTGATGTGCCGACAACGCATGAGGAATTGATTGCGCTCGCGACAGCCTTTGCCACCGGCGATCCCGACGGAAACGGTGTCGATGGCGATACCTACGGAATGGCGGTTCCGGGAACGACCAACCGCGGCTTCTTTGCCTGGTGGATGTTCTCCTATCTCGCCCAGCAGGGCGCGCATTATGTCGAAGGCGGCGACGGAAAATACGAAGTCACCATCAACAATCCGGAAGGCGTGGCAGCCGTCGAATGGTTGTACGATGCGTTCTGCGGCGATCCGAACCTCGCCCAGCCCGGAGCGATGACAAATGCCAGTGCGACGCCCTTCTTCGCCGAAGGCCAAGCCGGCATTTATCAAACCGGCCCCTATGCCATCACCAGCTTCACCGACAAGATTGGTGCCGAGAACCTTGAGATCATCATCGCTCCGGCCGGATCGGCAGGCAGCACCACTTTGACGGAACGCACCAGCATCTATTTTGGCTCGACAACAACGATGCCCGAGGCGCAAAAGGCACTGGCCGAGTTCCTGATAAGTGAAGAAGGGCAAACCCTCGGCATGACCGCGCCCGGCCAACCTGTCGTTCGGCTGCCGGTCAACGTCAACCTGAACGCGGCCGAGATCTACGGAGACGAACGGTTTGTCACCGTTGCAGAGCAGCTCGAGATGTCCGAACTGATGCCGTCGGATATTGATTTCACAGCCGCCCGCTTGGAAATCGCCGAGACGTTTCAGACCTTGTTCTCGCAATGCAATGACGATGTCGTCGAGCAACTCGACGTGCTTGCAGGGCTGATCGCAGACGAACTCGACGCCGTGAACGCACTGAAATGACCCACTCGAGCAGCGCTTTAACACCGCCTGCGACACTTGCTGAAGGTGCCTCCCCACCTTCAGCTCCGCGTCGCAATCGTGTCAGATCCCAATCACGTTGGTGGTCGGCGTGGATTTTTCTCGCGCCAGCGCTGCTCCTTTTTATCTTTTTCAAATTTGTTCCTATGGCCGCCGGCATCCGGATGAGTTTTCAGGAAGTCAGCCCGTTCCTTGGCAATCAATGGGTTGGCTGGGAGAACTACGCAACGGTCCTGACCAATAGCCGGTTTCACCAAGCGGTTTCCAACACCCTTGTCTTGGGGGTCGGCCAATCTTTCGGAGCTGTCCTGGTCGGCTTCATCCTCGCACTTCTGTTGGAGGGCCCATCGCGCAGTCTTTGGTTCGTCAGAACGGCGGTATTCCTTCCCGTGGTGACGGCCTCGGCGGTTGTGGGCGAAATCTGGCGAATTATCTACTTCCCGTCCCCGGACGGCTTCATGAACAAGGTCCTTGGCTTGGTGGGCATCGACCCAATCCGCTATCTTGAGGACACGTCGGTGGCACTCTACGCCGTGATGACCGTCGGGATATGGTCGAGCGCCCCCTACTACATGGTCATCTTTCTGGCCGGACTCGCCGGTGTCGACAGAACTCTCTATGAGGCTGCCGCCATTGACGGGGCGCGGCTGCGGCACCGGATCGTGAGTATCACCATTCCCGCATTGCGGCCCGCGATCATGATCGTCTCGATTCTCGCGGCTGTGCGCGCCCTCCGGATCTTTACCGATGTCTGGGTTCTCACGGGTGGCGGACCCGCAGGTTCTACCCAAGTCTGGATGACACAAATCTACACTCAGGGCTTCGAGCGCAACAATCTAGGCGTCGCATCGGCTGCCTCGATACTACTCCTGATCGCGTCGGTCCTGCTGACAGTTGTGGCGATCTACTTTACCCGCAACAAGGAGGACCGCTAACATGTCGACGCCCGCTCTCCGCAAGAAACGCCGCCAGACAAGTGTCGAAGGAACGCTCGACACCGCATTCGGCTGGGCGGTCGGCGACACGCGCTCGATGCTGGTTCGTGCCGTCCTCTGTGCGATCCTCCTGTTCATCTTTGCCGGTCCGATCCTGACGATTATCGTCGGCGCATTCGACCTCAATCCCGACCCCACGGCGCTTACCCTATGGCCGCACAATCCAAGCCTCGAGAACTTCCGGGTGGCGACGGGACGCGGGATCTGGGGGTACTTTGCTAATTCACTCTTCATCGCGGGCTTTGGCTTGACCCTTCAGATCGCTGTCGCCGTCACGGCTGGCTACGCCCTGGCCCGCCGCAAGTTCTATGGTCAAACCGTCGTATTGGGGGTTTTCCTTGCGACCATGATGTTGCCAGAAGAAGTCGTCGCCGTTCCGCTGGCCGTCGTGCTTGGCGACCTTCCGCTCTTGGGTATCAGCATACGGGGAACCGTCTTTGCAATCATCCTGCCGGTCGCGGCTTCGGCCTTCTCGATCCTCGTGATGGCGGCGTTCATGCGCGATATCCCCGAAGAGATCATCGAAGCGGCCCGCATTGACGGGGCCAGCGAATTCAGAATTCTGGTGCAGGTCATCTTGCCGATGTGCCTCCCTGCGCTCGGCGTCGTGGCGATCTTCGGGTTCAACGGCATATGGGATCAGTATTTGCTGCCGCTCGTTGCCGCAAACAGAACAGAGGACTATACGATCACTGTCATCCTTCGCAGTCTGAGAGCGGACGTCGAGGTTGGAACAGGCGCCCTCCTTGCAGGAGCCTTCCTCGCCCTGATCCCGAGCTTGATCGTGTATCTCCTTTTGCAGAAATCGCTGGTCCGGGGCATGACCTCCGGCGCGATCAAAGGATAACCCTGCGAACGCCCGGAGTCCGGGCGTTCCTCACTGGCACCTGAAAAGCTGCCGCCAATCAATGAAGTAGGTTCCAATGATACTGGCCACAGTCACCGACGAAGTTTTGCCCGACCGTTCCCACGACGCCTTCCCCCGCATTTTCGAGACGGCTCTTGAACAGGGTGTAAGCACGGTTGAGATACGCATGGTCGAGGCCAAACGCTATCCGATTGTCGAAGCGGAGGCTTGGGACCGCTTGCGCAAATACGGAACCGAGTATGGGATCAACTTCACCACCGTATCTCCGGGACTCTTCAAGACCGGGCTGACCCACGACCTGATGAAAATCCACCGCGGCCAACTGGCCACGATGAGTATGGATTTGGCCGAGTCGATCGGCGTCAAGACACTGGTAACGTTTGGCGTTATGCGCGAGCCCACAGATGGTCCCGACAGCTTTGCCAAGGTGGTCGAGATTCTACGCGAAACGACAGAGCTGGCCGCCGCCCGCGGCTTCACCGTGCAACTGGAAAACTTCCCCGGGTCATGGGCCGATACCGCAGACAACTGCCTCGCACTTCTCGAGGCAGTGGACCACCCTGATTTCGGTTATGTCTGGGATGTCGGAAATCTCTATGAGGCCGAGCCTGTACACTTCATGGGAGGGTATCAGAAGCTGAAGCCCTTTATTCGAAACGTGCATCTAAAGGACGGTCAGTTCATCGATGGGCGTATGGTCTGGCAGCATTTCGGCAAGGGAAAGACCGACATCAAGGGCCAGATCGACGCACTGAAGGCGGACAACTACAAGGGCACTTTGACTATCGAAGCAAAGTGCGAACCGCAAATGGACGAGGATTTCCCGACCTCATTGCAGTATCTTCGATCCATCCTCTGATTGCAGGCCCTTTTGGGCTTGCCCAAGATCTGTCGACAGCACTGGCAGTTATTGACCTTGGCTGAGGGCCGGCCCTCCAAAATTCGGGAGGAGCCGGTCAAACGCCAGAGGCAATGAGGCCGCCAAGTCGCCGCACAATGCCTTCATCTGCGAGTGGTCGCCCACCCTAGCTGATTGGGGTGACAGCGACCCTCGCACTCTGCCCTCCTGAACACCAACGGCAATCAACTTCGTGCAACGAGGTTGGATTGATGGTAATTCGATCCAAGTTGCAATTGGAACAAATGCTGGCAGTCGTTCTCCCGAACTCTAACCGGAGAGCGTCTCAATGGAATAGACATGGACATCAGACGTCTCAACGCTTTTGTAAAGATTGTCGACATCGGAAGCATCACGCGCGCCTCGGCCATCTTGCATATCGCCCAGCCTGCGCTCAGCCAACAGATCGCGGCGCTCGAGACGCATTTTGGCAAGCCGCTCTTGTTGAGATCGAAAAGAGGGGTCGTTCCGACGGAAGCCGGGAAAGTCTTGTACCGCCACTGTCAACTGATCCTGAAGCAACTCGACCAGACAGAACTCGAGATCGCCAGCGCCTCTGAAGAAATCTCCGGCATAGTCGTTGTCGGACTCGCCCCTTTAGGACTGGGGTCGCTGCTCGCCGCGCAGTTGATAAAGACTATCCGGGAAGCCCATCCAGGCATCGTTCTCTATATCAATGAGAACGTTGGCGGAGGCGCACTCAGCGAGCTGGTGATGACAGGCAAGATGGATGTGGCACTTCTGTTTGATCCTGGCAGCATACCCAGCCTTTCTTTCAAGCGCATTTGCACCGAAGAGCTGCATTTCGTGACTGCAGAAGCCGATCAGCTTGATGGCGTTACTGAGATTTCACTCGCCGAGGCGATCGCAAAACCCCTCCTTTTGCCAAGCAAGATTCACACCATTCGACAAGTCATCGACACCACGTTGGCGCGTGCGGGATTGACGGCACATGCAATCGCGCAAACCGAATCCATTTCGGTTCTGTCAAACGCAATCGGCGAAGGCCTTGGCGCGACTATCCTACCGCAGTCGGCCGCGCGCGCGGTTCAGCGCCGAGTTCCCGAAGCCCGCAGCGTTCGCATTCATAAACCTAATATGAAGGTCAATATGTCGATCTGTGTGTCCGCACAGTTGCCGCTCTCGGAAGCGGCGATCGTGGTTCAAGAGCACCTCGTCCGGCTGGCATCGGAAATGTCTGCCTGATTTCGGAGACGCCAACCTGCACTGACAGTCATCTGCGGTGCACCCAACCGCTTGGAAAGGTGCACCACGAGTCGGCTTAGAGGTCTGTCGTCAAACCCTTGGCTTGAAGGACCGCTTCAAGGTTGCACACGTCGATAATCGTGCGGCCGGACTTGTATGCCTCTATGAAACCCGCTTCATCTGCCTCTCGCGCCGCGGATTTCTTTGCAACTTCAGCAGCGTCTTCCTTGCGCACCATGACGAGCCCGTCTGCATCGCCACGGATCACGTCGCCGGGACGGATAAGCTCGTCACCAACGATGATCTCACCGTTCACCTGGCCGAGGGTTTCTTTCACCGTACCCTTGATACAAATGCTGCGAGAAAAGACGGGTAGGCCCAACTTGATCAGTTCTGCAGTATCGCGCACACCAGTGTCCGTAACGACACCGGCAATTCCCTTGGCGACACAGGCATTCCCCAAAACGTCTCCAAAGCTGCCCGCCTCCTCATATTCCCCCGCCGATACAACGATCACGTCACCCGGCTGAGCAAAGTGAATCGCCAATTGCAGCATGATGTTGTCGCGAGGTGCGCAGACGACCGTAAATGCCGGACCGCACAAGGACATGTTTCGGTCGATCGGTTTGATCTTGGAACTGAGCGCCCCGAGCCTTCCCTGCGCCTCATGGATCGTAGCGCTGCCAAAAACCGAGAGCGCGGCGACGTCCGTGGGGTCAGCCCGATCAATCTTGGTGATAATGTGCGGCATGTCAGTCCTGTTCCTTGAATAGCTATAGAGCCCCTCGCTGGGGCTACTCCATGGTCAGAATAATCCACATGGCTGCCTTCCGGTAAGAGCACGTCCGTCTGACGTAATCAGCTTTTGCGATGCCCGATGCGGTCATCTGAAACCGCTCTGACATCATTGCCGTCCCGCAATGCTAGGTTTCAAATCAACACGAACATTCGCCTAAGGTGCCGCAATTTCATGCCATTTGAAGTCGACGACATAATTGAAAGAATGAAATGGGCTGCCGAGCGTGGCTTGGCCGATTTCGAATGGAGCATCGTGGGAGAACGTATTCGCATCGAGCGCCGAACACCGGCGCAACCAGAAACCGCCTCCCCACATGGACCGGTCACAGCAGAGCCCCAGAAAAACGGCGAAAGCGCCGCCATTGCAGCCCCCGTCGTCGCCCCGATGGCCGGCATCTGCCATTTCCGCAGCGATGGCGAGAGCGAACCATTCGTTTCGATTGGCGACACCATTCGTGACGGACAGACGGTTTGCATGATCGAAGCCATGAAGGTGATGACCTCCATCACAGCCACGGTCGCAGGCATTGTGGACGCCATTCTTGTTGACGATGGTGCGTCCGTGGCCGCGGGCGATCCCCTGATCCTGGTGCGCACATGACCGCGCTAGAAGCTGAAACCGTCCTGATCGCAAATCGCGGCGAAATCGCCCTTCGGATCATTCGTGCTTGCCGGCGCCTCGGCCTGCGATCGGTATGTGCCTTTTCCGAAGCTGATCGCGGAGCCCGCTACCTGTCACTGGCAGACGACGCCATCTGTATCGGGCCCGCGGCAGCATCGAAGAGCTACCTAAACATCCCTGCACTGCTGGCGGCAGCCGAGGCCACTGGCGCCACGCTTGTTCATCCCGGCTATGGCTTCCTGTCAGAAAACCCCGAATTCTCCGAGGCGGTGGCCGATGCCGGCCTGACTTTGATCGGACCAAGCGCGGACGTCATGCGCCGCATGGGAGACAAGGTTGCAGCCAAAAACGCGATGCTCAAGAGCGGCGTGCCCTGCGTTCCCGGTCCTGACAGCGTCCTGCCGAACGACGTCGAGCAAATCCAGAACGCGGCCGATGAGATCGGCTACCCGGTCATTCTGAAAGCTGCCGGCGGCGGTGGTGGTCGCGGTATGCGTATCGTCAGGTCCTCCGAAGACATCGCCGACGCCTTCATGATGACAACCCAAGAAGCTCAGCGCTTCTTCGGCAATCCGAATATCTATCTGGAGAAGTTTCTCGAAAAACCACGACATGTCGAAATTCAGGTCATTGCGGATTCGCATGGCAATGCACTTTGGCTCGGCGACCGGGATTGCTCAATGCAGCGCCGCCATCAAAAGCTGATAGAAGAGGCCCCTGCCCCAGGTATCGACCGTAGCTTGATTGCTCAGATTGGTGAGCGCTGCGCCGCGTCTTGCCGGGAAATCGGCTACGTTGGCGCGGGCACGTTTGAATTCCTCTTCGAAGATGGCCAGTTCTATTTCATCGAGATGAACACACGCATTCAGGTCGAACACCCTGTGACCGAGATGGTGACCGGGCTGGATATCGTCGCGCTCCAGATCGATGTTGCCCGAGGTGCGCGCCTTCCATTCGAGCAGCAGGATGTCCAGCTGCACGGACACGCGATCGAGTGCCGAATAAATGCTGAGGATCCTACGACCTTCGCTCCTAGTCCCGGTCACATCGCTTTCATGCATGCGTCGGGTGGCCCCGGCATCCGAGTGGACTCTCACCTGAGCACCGGATCGGAGATTTCTGCCAACTACGACTCCATGATCGCGAAGGTCATCGCCCACGGTGCCAATCGCGAAGAGGCGCTCGACCGCGCACGCAGCGCCCTTGCCGAGCTGCGGATCGAAGGCGTCAAGACCAACGCTCCATTGCATTGCCAGCTCCTGAACGATGCCGGTTTCTCTGCGGGAGGGGTTAGCATTCATCACTTGGAACGTTGGCTAGAGGCGCGGGAGCTTGGCAATGTCTGATACCAGGCTTTCAATGATTGGCAGCCGAGCGGTACTGTTCGAAGCCAACTGCCCATTCGACCTTGCACATCAGGAGCGTGTCTGGGCCCTCGCGAAAGAGGCATCACAATGGGATGGTGTCAGTCAAGCCGTGCCTGGCATGACAAACCTGACATTGCTTCTGTCAGACGTGCCGCAAGACCTCACGCGACTGCAGAAAGACCTGACATCCCTGTGGGTCAGCGCGCAGCGTCTGGAGATCAATGGCAGGTTGCTTGAGGTCGACCTGACCTACGGCGGCGAAGGCGGTCCGCATCTGGCCGACGTCGCTGAAATGACCGGTCTTTCCATCGACACCGTGATCAAGCTGCACAGTGCACAAGACTACACCGTCTATGCCGTCGGTAGCCACGCCGGCTACTGCTATCTCGGCGGACTTGACCCGCGCCTTGACACCCCCCGCCGCAAGGTCCCGCTTGCCAATCTGCCTGGAGGATCGCTTTCGGTCGCCGGCCTTCAGACCGGCGTCTCGGCCTCGGCTGGACCAAGCGGCTGGAATACCATCGGCAGCGCAAAGGTCAGCTTCTTCGAGCCGGACCGAAGCCCTCCGGCCCTGCTGCAACCGGGCGATCGCATCCGATTTCGGCCAGTGGGGGTGATGGCATGATTGAAGTCGTGTCGATTCCACCTCTCGCAACCGTCCAGGATTTGGGACGCGACGGCTATTGGCCGCAAGGGCTCGGGCGTGCCGGGGCAATGGACCCGCTCAGCCACAAGATCGCCAACATGATGCTCGGCAACGAAATTGATGCCGCTACGCTCGAAATCCCGATGACGCCCGCGCGGTTCACATTCAAGAAAGAAACCGCGTTTGCCGTAGTCGGAGCTCCCTGCAACGCTCGCCTGAACGACACAGCGTTGCCGCGTGCCTTTGCCGGTTTTGCTCACCCGGGCGATCGACTGGAGCTCGGCGCTATGACGTCCGGTGCTAGGGTCTATATCGCGCTGCCGGGCGGAATAGACGTCCCTGTTGTTCTCGGCTCTCGCAGCACGCAATTGCGCGAAACCTTCGGTGGATATCATGGCCGCGTACTGGCGAGCGGAGATCAATTGCGTGCCGAGTCGACTGCGCAACCTCTGTTACCGCATGGCGGGCTCAGTCTTGCCTTGCCACCGCTCGTGGCCTCCGAAAGCACGGACATAGTCGTCCGGGCATTGCCATCCGCCGAACACGATCACTTCACGCCATCCGCAATCGCCGCGTTCTGGTCCGAGCCCTACTCGGTGACGAATTTGAGCAATCGTCAGGGCTACCGGCTCGAAGGGCCGATACTAGAGAACGCGTCGGAGGGCGAACTCCGCTCCCATGGAATCGTGCCGGGCATCGTTCAAGTGCCGCGAGGTGGCCAACCGATCGTCCAACTTTCGGACTCAGCAACTATGGGCGGTTACCCAAAGATCGCAGCAGTCATCGAGCAGGACCTTTGGAAATTTGGACAGGCCCGGCCTGGCGACTCGGTACGTTTTGAAATGATCGACCTCAGCGCAGCGGCCAAAGCCGCCAGCGAAGAAGCTGAACTCATAGAGGAATATCGCCGCGATCTAGGCAGGTTCGCACTACAGATCGCTGGCTGGAGCTGACATGTTTGATCGAGCCGAAATTGACCAACTGATCCAAGCCATGCGCGATACCGGCGCCTGCACGCTTGAATTGGAAACACCCGAGCAGTCCCTGCGGCTGGTTCTAGATCTGCTAACACGACAGGACGACAGTCCACCGCCCGCTCAGCCGGCCAGCGTGGAGGAATTGCCGGTCAAGAGCCGCGCAATCGGAACCTTCCTTCCAAGGGGGGCTGACGACGGCCTGCCGGAATTGGATCTCGCCGATCCGGTCCAGCTTGGCGACCTGCTCGGCTACGTCTGTCAGGGCAAGCTGCGCATTCCCGTTCCAGCGCCGGCCTCGGGATACATCCTTCGGGCAGCGCCCCAGATCGGCGACCCGATCGGATTTGGCGACCCCCTGTTTTACATGACGGTATCCACATGAAAATCGACATCAATTCAGACTTGGGCGAAGGCTTCGGCGCCTACACGATCGCGGACGATGAAGCCCTCATGCAGTGCATCAGTTCAGCGAACGTCGCCTGTGGGTATCATGCAGGCGATCCGATGATCATGGATCGCACCATCCGGCTGGCCAAAGAGCACGGTGTCGACCTCGGTGCGCATGTCAGCTTTCCCGATCTCATGGGATTTGGGCGGCGCAAGATCGACATGGCGCCCCCCGAACTCGAAGCCCATATTCTCTATCAATTGGGTGGCCTTGATGGATTGGCGCGTCGGGCCGGTCACCGTATCACGCACATGAATCCGCATGGTGCATTGGGCAATCTGGCAAGCAGCGATCCAAAGATCGCAATGGCCGTCGCTTCGGCATCGCTCGCCTTCGACCCGGAGATCGCCTTTCTCGTACTTCCCGGCAGCGCGTTGGAAGAGGCCGCATCGAAACTGGGTGGTCGAGCGATCCGGCTGTTTCTGGCGGATCGTGGCTATCTGTCAAACGGTCAATTGGCCCCCCGCGGCCAAGCAGGCGCTGTGATCCATGATCTGGATCTGGTGGCCGAACGCGTCATCGACGTGCTGACCAAGTCCACTGTCACGACCGTCTCCGGCGAAGTTATCCCAATGCCGGTTCAATCGATCCTCGTCCACTCTGATACCGCAGGTGCCGTTAACCTCGCATCACGCCTCAGACGTGAGATCACAACGATGGGCGGCGCTGTCGTTCCGCTGTCCCAACAGACATGACCCAATCCCTGTATTTGCGTAAAAAAGGAAACCAAAATGGCATTCGAAGAATATAAGACGGCGCTGGTCACCGGAGCCTCTGCAGGAATGGGCTGGGCAATTGCCGAAAGACTTCGGGCCAAGGGGTTAACCGTTCATGCTGTTGGACGGAACAGCGAAAAGCTCAAGGAATTGGAAGCGCTTTGCGGCGTGATCCCGCACACGGTCGATGTCGCTGATACAGCCGCAATCACCGAACTCGTCGAGGGGCTGCAGATCGATGTCCTCGTGAATTGCGCCGGTGTCTCGCGGCCCGGAAGCATCCTGCAATCCGACGCATACGACATTGACGAACAGATTAATGTAAACCTGCGTGCGGGGCTGCATCTCTGCCGGATGTTGCTGCCCGGCATGATGGAGCGTGACAGTGGCCACATCGTGAATATTACGTCGATGGCTGGACTATATGAGTTTGGCGGGCACATCGCCTATCACGCCACAAAAGCGGCCATGCATACCGTTTCCCGGCAGTTGCGCGTGGATGCCTTCGGGCGTCGCGTTCGGGTGACCGAAATTTCACCGGGTCGCGTCGAAACCGATATCTTTGCCCGTGTCGAAAAGATCAGTCCGGAAGAAGCGAAAGCGAAATATTTCGAAGGCATGGAGATGCCGCAGACGTCCGACGTGGCCGACGCCGTCGAATACGCTCTTGGAACACCGCAGTATGTGAATATCGGGATGATCGAACTGCTGCCGACACTCCAGGTGCCTGGCGGGCTGCGCACAGCCAAACGCGTCGGCGACGACGTTATCCTCACCGGGAACAAGTAGACACGACCACCGGCGGCTCCCGCTTCTATCAGAGTCGGGGAGCCGCCCGCCACCTTGGGTCATTGCACCCAACCTCAAACAAGCAGGAACACGACCTTGACACGTATCAAACTCGCTTCGCGCGTTACCAACATCAGAGTGTCCCCGTCGACAGCTGCGGCGCAAAAAGTACGCGATCTCAAAGCCGAAGGTCGAGAGATCCTGAACCTTACGGTGGGTGAGCCGGACTTCGACACGCCGCAAACCATCAAAGATGCCGCAATCGCGGCCATCGATGCCGGCGATACAAAGTATACGCCCGTCAATGGGACAGAAGAACTTCGCAAGGCGGTGCAGCACGATTTCAAGACGCGCCTGAATATCGACTGCGAACTCAATGAAATTTGCGTCGGCGGCGGAGCCAAACAGGTTCTCTTCGTTGCTCTGATGGCGACCGTCGAAGAGGGGGACGAAGTCATCGTCCCCGCGCCCTATTGGGTTTCCTACCCTGATATGGTGATCGCGAATGGTGGAACTCCCGTCATCCTCACCTGCGGAGAGGACGTCGGGTTCAAGCTGACACCACAGGCGCTTGAAGCCGCAATAACTCCCAAGACAAAGTGGGTGATCCTGAATTCGCCATCGAACCCGACAGGTGCGGCCTACACCGCGGACGAGCTTCGGGCCCTTGGAGACGTTCTCGTCAAATATCCACATGTTCTGGTCATGTGCGACGAAATCTACGGCCGGATCTGGTATGCGGATTTCAAGCCATCCAGCATTCTTGGTGTTTGCCCGGAATTGAAGGGGCAAGCATTGGTCTCGAACGGGATCTCCAAATCCTATGCGATGACCGGCTGGAGGATCGGCTACGCAGTCGGGCCGTTGGATCTTATCAATGCGATCAACAAGTTGCAGTCGCAGATGTCATCTTGCCCGTCTTCGGTCAGCCAGGCGGCCGCAGCCTATGCGTTGACCGCGGATCAATCCGGTGTCGAAGAGGCTGTGAAGGTCTATCGTGCGCGCCGTGACCGCGCACATGAGCTGATCAATGCCATTCCTGAATTGAGCTGCACACTACCGGACGGTGCGTTCTACCTGTTTCCCAGCTGTGCCGGCGCCATAGGGAAAACCACCCCGGATGGGAAGCTAATCGAGAACGATCTGGATTTCGGGCTCTATCTGCTCGAATCCGCCGGAGTGGCTTCGGTTCACGGGGGTGCCTATGGCCTGGAGCCTTATTTCCGGATTTCGACCGCGACCTCCATGGAGGAGATCGAAGCCGCGTGTGGCAAGATCGCGGAGGCATGCGCCGCCCTGAAATAAATCGCTGGTCGGCAAGACAAAAAGGGCGGCCCATGAAAACCTCATGGGCCGCCCTTTCTGTTTGAGTGGACTTATTCCAGGATCGATTTGAGATATGCCATAGAGGTCGGGAAATCGTCGAGCTCATGCGGCTGGCACGCCGCCTCAAGAACCAGGGTGCCTTCGTAGCCGTCCGCGATCAGGGTCTCGACCTGTCCCTTGACGTCTGTCACGCCTTCTCCATAGCGCATCCAGACCATTTTTCCGTCAACGAAACCGCCATCCTTGAGATGGACGTTGCGGATATATGGCTTGAGCTTTTCATAGCCGGCCTTGAAATGCTGCTGTTCAGCTTCGTAGAGGTTGCCGGTGTCCCAGACATATCCGAACTCGGGCTTGTTGACCGCCTCTAGAAGGGCGAGGCAAGCATCCGAAGTATCGGCCCAACTTCCGGGCAGGTTCTCCAACTGCACGGTGAACCCGCGCGCAACGGCCTGATCGACTGCCTTGCTTATCAGAGCCACCACTTCTTCAAACTCGCCCGGCATTTCCGGCACCGCACGCGTCGGCCCGAACAGGATCAACGTCTTGACGCCAATTGCTTCGGCCAGATCAAGGCTCATCGGAAGCAAATGATCTGAGTGAAGCTGCATCAATTCGCTGCGCAATGGCGCTTTTAACAAACCGGGCGAAACAGCGGTATAGCTAATTCCGAATTCCTTTGAATTTGCCTTCAGCCGTTCCCAAGCCTCGGGATCAAACATCGGAAAGCGTTTGCCTTCGACGATGCGCATCTCGAACGAGCTGACACCCGCGCTCTTTGCCCGGCCGAATATCTTCGGCAACCCATCTGGGGTTGCATCCGGATACACTTCATTGGTCACAGCTGTGATGATCATTGGTCTCTCTCTTTTCGTGGTGATGTGATTGACCGGCGCTGGTCCGTCTTGGACCAAGCAGCCGGATGCAATCGGTGGAATTGGAGTTCAGGCTGTTGGTTGCCGATCGTGCAGATGGCAACTTACCGAGTGGTGTGGACCGTAGGCCTGCAGGGTCGGGCTTTTCACGTCACACACCGCGCCCAACCTGCGATGACATCTTGGATGGAATGCGCAACCGCTCGGCGGGTTCAAGGGTGATGGGACCTCGCCGTTCATCGGTATCTCGGTGCGCGCCTCGGTTGGATCGGCGGATAGCGCGGCCGATAGAAGCGCCTCGGTATATGGGTGCGCCGGGGCATCGAAGACGTCATCGACCGGGCCCTGTTCGATGATCTGACCAAGATACATCACCGCAACCCGGTCCGCGAGATAGCGAGTCGTCGCGAGGTCATGCGCCACCAGAATGTAACTCAACCCGTACTCGGCCTGCAGATCCTTGAACAAGTTGATGATTTGCGACCGTATGGAAACGTCCAATCCCGACACGGGCTCATCGAGAATGATGAGCCGGGGTCGTGACACGATCGCGCTGGCAATAGCAATTCGCTGTCGCTGTCCGCCTGAAAACTCATGCGGGAATTTGCGCGCATCCTGTGGCCGCATGCCCACCGCATCGAGCGCTTCATGCACCCGGCGGTCGACCTCAGAACTTGATAGTTTTTCATTTACGATCAATGGCTCTGATACGAAGTCGTGAATGCGGACGCGCGGATTGATCGATGACCAAGGATCCTGAAAGACAGCCTGAACGCGGGAGCGATAGGATTTCAGTGCTGCGCCTTTCAACTGAAAGATATCCTCGCCATCATAGCGCACTTGCCCGGCCGTCGGCGTTTGCAGTCGCAATAGCAGCCGCGTCGTCGTTGTCTTGCCACAGCCCGACTCACCTACCAGTGCGAGTGTTTCGCCGACGTTGATATCGAAGTTGAGCCCAGTCACCGCCTTTACGGTCTTCTTTTCACGCCGCAACAAGCCGGTCTGCACATCAAAGTGCTTGGACAGGTTCTCGACCTGGAGGATCGGTGTGTTGCTCATTGTTCCAAAACCCGCCAACAGCTTGCCAAATGTTCACCATCACCATCGGCATCGACCGTGGGAGGCAGTTCGTTGAAACACCGATTGTCGGCCTTCTCGCATCGCGGCGCGAAAGGGCATCCCGACAGCGGCTCTGTCGGAATCGGAGGTTGGCCCTCAATGGTGCGTAACCGGCCCTTGTGCCCGCGCAACTTTGGCACCGCGCCGATCAGCGCCTCGGTATAGGGATGCGCCGGCCGAGCGAAAATCCGTTCCACCGTCCCGGATTCGACGATCCTGCCGAAATACATCACGACAATCTTGTGGCACAGGTTGGCGACAATACCGAAATCGTGGGTGATAAAGATGATCCCCATGCCGGTCTCTTGCTGGAGTTCGCTCAAGAGCCGCAGATACTGCGCCTGCACAGTCACGTCGAGCGAGGTCGTCGGCTCGTCCGCAATGATGATCTTGGGTTCGCATGAGATTGCAATGGCGCCGACGACGCGTTGCCGCATACCCCCACTCAGTTCGCTCGGGTAATTGTCCACGCGATGTTCCGGTGCCGCGACCTTGACCTTACGCAGCGCATCGATTGCCCGGGCCCGGAGCGTGCTTCGTGGCCCCGGTGAGTGCAAACGCAACGCTTCGGAGATTTGCTGGCCGGCGGTGAAAGCCGGGTTCAGAGAGGTCTGCGGGTCTTGCAGGATCATCGCGATCTCGCTGCCACGCACCTTGCGCATCTCTGCCTCCGACAGCGACAACAGTTCGCGTCCGTTCAGCTTGATGCTGCCCTGCGTGATCCGGGCCGCATGTTTTGGCAGCAGTCGGACCAGCGACATCGCGGTCATCGACTTGCCTGAACCGGATTCACCGACAATGCCTAGGGTTTCGCCGGATCGGACACTGAAGCTATGTCCGTTGACCGGAAAGAACGAACCTGCCTTTGTCGAAATCTCAACTCGAAGGTCCTTGACCTCGAGGAGCGGCGCGTCTTGCGATTGTGTCATCTCAAATCTGCCTTTGCCGAGGGTCGAGTCTTTCGCGCAGCCAGTCGCCCAGCATGTTTGCCGACATCACGGTCAGCAGAATGGCGAGGCCCGGAAAGAAGGAAATCCACCAATCGGTCGCAATGAAGTCGCGCCCGTCGGACACCAGCAGACCCCATGTCGGTGTCGGTCGTGGAATGCCGATACCGAGGAAACTCAGGCTTGCATCGAGCATGATGGCAATGCCGACCTGAAGCGTCGCGAGGACGACGACAGTGTTCGTCACGTTCGGCAAGATATGGCGAAACAGGATACGGACGTGCGACGCTCCTGCCACTTGGCTTCTGGCCACGAAATCGCTGTTTCGCAAAAGCAAGACCTCTGCACGCACCTGCCGCGCGAAGTAGGCCCAAAGAGCGAACCCGACGACAACCACGACCGAGAGGAAACTCGCCCCGATCGCCGCGGCGAGTGCCAGCGCGAGCAACATCGCGGGCAGCGCCAGCGAAATGTCGACGAGCCGCATGACTAGACCGTCGAACCAGCCGCGCGCATAGCCGGCAACCAGCCCCAGAGTGGTGCCCACGACCACGCCGACCGCGATTCCAATCATCGAAACGGCCAGCACATACCACGCACCGTGGAGGATCCGGCTGAGGATGTCGCGGCCCAACCTGTCGGTGCCGAGTGCGTATTCCCACGTGCCGCCAAAGAAGACGGGCGGCTGTAGGCGCGCGCCGAGGTTGGGGACATATGGATCGTGCGGAGCGATCCACTGGGCAAAGAATGCCGGGATGATAAAGACAATCAGTAGCAATCCAATCGGGATAAGCGGGAGGTCGGAAGCTTTGCTCCAAAACGTTGGGGCTATTGGCGCGTTGGGACTTGTTTCAGCCATGTCGGATCCTCGGGTCGACGACGACATAGAGAAGGTCGACCACCAAGTTTGAGAGCATATAGATGACGGCGTAGGCGATGATGACGGCCTGAACGACCGGGAAGTCACGCCCCCGGATGGCCTCGATTGCGACCCATCCCATTCCGGGCCAGGAGAACACGGTTTCGATCACGACAGATCCGGTCAGGATCGAAGCGGCCAGAATACCAAAGTAGGTCAGCGGGACGACTGCTGCATTGCGCAGTGCGTGTTTCCAAATCACTTGGGTCTCGGAGACACCCTTCACGCGTGCAAGCTTGATGTACTCCGCGTCCAACACTTCCAGCATCGAGGACCTTGTCAGTCGCGCAAGGGCCGAGACCTGAAACCATGCGATTGCAATGGCTGGCAGAATGGAATGGGCAAACGTCCCTGTTCCCGAAGTCGGCAGCCATCCCAGCCAGACCGAGAAGACCCAGATCAAGATGATCCCCAACCAGAAGTTCGGCATCGATTGGCCGAGCAAGGCAAAGACCTGTGCAAGCGAGTCGATTGGGGATCCCTTGTAAACCGCGGCAGCGATGCCGAGCGGCAGAGCAATTACGACGCTTATTAAGATAGCCAAACCACCGAGCTTCAGGGTTGCCGGCATCCGATCCAGAACGAAACCCATGGCGTCCTCGCCCGGCCATTTGAGCGAGGTCCCGAAGTCCCCCTGTAGCGCGTTGCCCAGAAAGGTGAGGTATTGCTGCCAGAGGGGTTTGTCCAACCCCCACTCGCGGATGAAGCTGTCGACTTGTTCTTGCGTGGCGTCATCGGGAAGGAGCGCATCGACCGGACTGCCCGACAGATGCGACAACAGAAAGACGATGACCGAAATGACCAGCAGGGCGAACAAGCTCGAGGCGATGCGGCGCGTGAGGTATAGCAACAACCGTTCATTCCTTGAGGCAATTGGAGTAGAGAGGGATCGACGGAGCCTCGGATGAGGCCCCGTCGCTAAGACTGAACGACTCTATTTCAAGTCGATCAGGTGGTAGTGGCTCAGCCCCGAGGATGTTGACCCCGGGAAAGTCCAACCCTCCACGAGCTCGCTGTTCACAGCTACGGAAGCCGGCACGGAAGCCATGGGGATATGCGCGTAGGTCTCGAATATCCGGGTGAACATGTCTTGGAGCAATTGGTCCCGTGTCGCCGGATCGGTTTCATCGATCAGCATGGCACCGAGCTCGTTCAACTCCGGGTCTCCCACGTCGAGATGTGGGCTGGCGTGCTTAGTGAAGAAAATCTGCACGCCAAGGGCACTTGGCCGCACCGGAGCGTTGCGCATCGGCGTCACGAAGTCGGCGGTAAACCCACGGATTGCGGTGTTTCCGGTCGCCCAGTCCTGCTCGCGCATTTCCGTTTCGATCCCGACGACATCCAGATACGCTTGGACCAATTCGGCCATCTGCGCAAACTCCGGGTTTCCGGCGAGGCTCGTGACAACGAGAGGAATGGCTGCATTGTCAAAGGCATCCGGGTAACCCGCGTCCGCAAGAAGCTCCATGGCCCTTTCAGGATCATAGCCGAAAGCGTCGTCGAAGCCGGTCGCGATTTCCTCGGAATAGCCGGGGAAACGGGGGTCCATCGTGTAGACCGGCAGAGCTTGAACGCCCTCACCATAAAGAACTTCCAGGATGGCGTCGCGGTCGAGAGCCCGGTTCACGGCCTCGCGCACCCGAACGTCCGCCCAAGCATAGGTCCGTGCATCCCGGTTTTCTTCCGCTTCAGGGTTCATGAATTGCCCGGTGAACAGCATCGTCGATTGCATCGCACCGGCGGTCGAGGACAGAACCGTTTGCCCCGCTTCCATCGCATCGTCGCTCAGATCCCGGGGCAAGGTGACCGCGTGCGCTTCGCCAGCGGACAGCATCGCAAAGCGTGTCGATGGCTCGCTCACCCACCGGAACTCGATCTGGTCGAATTCGGCCGTTACGCCACTCCAGTGGTCCGCGATCGTGCTGAAGGTCAAAGACTGGCCAACCTCGCGCCCTTCGTACTGGAATGGGCCGGAACCAGCCGGCGCTGTTTCGTATCCTTCGAGGCCCTCGGCGTCGAACTGGGCCTTGCTATAGATGACGAGCGATCCTCGCCCTGCATGTGAGAACAGGAAATCCGGGTCTGGAGATGGCAGATCGAACCGGACAGTGTGATCGTCGACGGCAGTGATGGTCATTTCCCGGAAACGGCTGATCCCGCTGAGCTTGGCGTCTTCGCCGATATGCAGGTTGAAGCTGTGAACGACGTCGGCGGAGGTGACAGGCCCCCAATCTCCGTTGAAGGTCGCATTGGGGTGCAACTTGAACGTCCAAGTCTTGAAGCCGTCGCTGTGCTCCCAGCTCTCGGCGAGCTGGCTATTGTCATAGCCCCCCGTCTCGGGATCGTTGCCGACGAGAGTTTGCATGGATGGAAAAATGAACGCGCCGGTGGTCGTCCAATAGAGGTTTGAGTCGGCACCGAGCGGGCTGACGGCGATCACGACCTTCTCTTGCGCGATGGCGGCGTTGCCGAGGCCACCCGCCGCTAGAATCGTGCCGGCGAGCAGTGCCGTCGCAAGCAAGCGCTTCGGCGCGTGGCGGATATTCGAAATCCTATTGTGCATGGCTATTCCCCTGTCGTTCATGTCGTGGCTCAAGGTCACACCGACCTCTGGCCTGTTCTTTTTCTGGTGACGTCAGTATGGGGCTCGGTTCGATCAACCGATAATATCCATCACATTTGATGACATTGCGTTTGGTGATGACGTTGAAATCGTCCAGCGTAGGCGCTTCATGGTCAGACCTCGATGCGTGTCGCATCAGGTGCTTTGTGGAAGCTGGTGGCGGCTCTGCCAGGACATGCAGCCACGGCAGTCAATCGCGAGAGCCATTTCGCATCGACTAAACCTACTATCGAGACCGCGGATTCGTGGGGGCATTAACTATGTCACCCAGTCGCCCCACTACCGAGGAGCCTGATCCATTTTGCTTCTTGAATGGAGACTGTTAACCGGCTCAGGTCAGCGATCACTCACGTCGCGAACACCCGTTTCTGGCCTTGTGCGACATACGGATGTCAGGCTCCAAGTGTCGATTGAGCCACCTTGAGCACCGGTTCAATCCGAGCGCCAATCGCATCTTTGGAAGATTGCAGAAGCGCCAGAGCCAACTCTGCGGCCCGTTTCCCGATTTCCTCCGCCTTGGGATCAACCGTTGTCAAAGTCGGGTTGCAGACCTCCGATATGTCGTAGGCTCCAAACCCCGCGATAGCGACTTGACCGGGCACCGAAATACCGCGCCTCTGACATTCCGTCATAGCGCCGAATCCGACGAGATCGGAGACACATATCACCGCGTCAGTGTCCGGATGGGCCTTCAACAGCTCGATGACCGCTTTCGCGCCTTCTTGCATCGGGTGTTGCACCTCACCGGACCCTATGATGCGGTGAGCAGGCAATCCATGCGCCGCCATTGCGGCCCGATAGCCTCGTCTACGATCCTGCCCGCGAAAATCGCTATCGGACGCACCGCCAATGAAGCCGATCCTTTTGCGGCCTGCTTCGACAAGATGGTCGACCAGCAGGGCTATGGATCCCGCATTTGAGAATCCGACGACATGGCCAATCGGATCCTCCGGTTCGTCCCATGTTTCTATGACGGGAACACCCGCCCCCAGGAGCAAATGGCGTGCTTTCTCGGTGTGGCGCCCCCCTGTCACGACAATCGCCTCAGGCCGGCGCCGAAGGAATTGCGCGATGAGTTGTTCCTCGCGATCGATATCGTAATTCGTATGTCCCAAGAGCACTTGATATCCCGATTGGCTCAGCGTCGAGGTCAACGCCTCAACGGTCGACGCGAAATTTGCATTGTTGAGTGAAGGGATGGTCACCGCAACAAAGTCACTGCGTTGCGTACGAAGGTTGGCGGCTGCCATATCAAAAACGTAGCCGAGGCGTTCCGCCGTGTCACGGATCTTCTGACGCGTCGCCTTGCCCACGGAAGCATCTTCCTTGAAGGCGCGGCTAACCGTCATCACAGACACGCCTGCGGCTTCTGCCACGTCCTTCATCGTCGGGCTACGCTTCATCAGATGTCCCTTGCTCCGGTTTCGATACAACCCCTAATACGAAAGTGCCGCCGCAACTTCGCAGCGTGTCAGCGCCATTTCGCTAGTCGAGAAACTGCTCCACAATCCTCGAGACTATTTCTTCCGGCTCCTGGTCGATATCAATCCGGACCGCATCCTCATCGCTGCCTGGGGGTTCGAGCGCTGCAAATTGGCTATCTAGAAGCTTATCGGGCATGAAGTGCCCTTTCCGAGCAGCCATCCTGCCTGCGATCAACTCGCGCGTTCCGTCAAGATGGACGAACGCCACCGGACCGCCGGCGTGTTGCCGGATGATGTCGCGATACGTGCGCTTGAGCGCAGAGCAGCCGATGACCAGCGGAAGTTCCTCGTCCTGAAAGGCACTTCCAACGCTGCTCAGCCACGGTGCCCGATCCTGATCATTCAGAGGGATCCCAGCGGCCATTTTTTCGATATTGGCAGCGGAATGAAGGTCGTCGCCATCAAGGAACCTGGCGTTGATCCGGGCTGCGAACTCGGCACCGATCGATGACTTGCCACATCCGGAAACGCCCATGACGATGAAACGCTTCATCATAGTGAGGCCGTTATGCCGCCGTCAACAAATACCGTGGTGCCATTCACGAACGATGACGCATTCGACGACAGGAAAATGCAGGTTCCGACAAGCTCGTCGACATTGCCCCAGCGGCCAGCAGGGGTCCGCTTTTCCAACCAGGTGGTGAACTCCGGGTCCGCAACCAAGGCGGCATTCAATGGCGTATCAAAGTAGCCGGGCGCCAAGGCGTTGCACTGCAAACCATAACGCGCCCAATCGGTCGCCATACCTTTTGTCAAATTCGATACCGCTCCCTTGGTCGCCGTGTAGGGGGCAATCCCCGGCCGCGCCAGCGCGGTTTGGACGCTGGCAATGTTGACGATCTTGCCCCTGCCCCGCTCGATCATATGACGAGCGCAGGCCTGCCCCACATGAAAAACCGACGCGACATTGGTCTGCAACAAACGTTCAAAGGCGTCGGCGGGGAAATCTTCCAAAGGAGCGCGATGCTGCATGCCCGCATTGTTGATCAGAATATCAATTGGGCCGGTGGCCGTTTCAAAGCCATCAATAGCCTTGCGAACTTCGTCGTGGTCGGTTGCATCGAATGCGAGCATTTCGACATTCGCGCCCTCCGAGCGCAAGGTAGCGGCGGCGGCTTCCAGTTTGCCCGTATCCCGGCCATTGAGGATGACCGACGCGCCCGCTGAGGCGAGACCCCGCGCGAGGGCCAGCCCAATGCCCTGCGATGACCCGGAAATCAACGCGCGGTTGCCGGTGAGATCAAATAGTTGCATGCTCATTCTTGTCGTTCCTCGGTTCTCAGAACAAATTCTTTACGCAATTATGTTAACGATAACAAATTTGTCAACGTGTTCCTTGGCTCTGAGAAATCTACCTAGACTGCCATCAAGATCGCCGTTTATGTTATCGATAACAATTTGATTCGAGACAGGAGCGGGCGATGAGCAAACCAAATGTCCTACAGGTTGGGTTCTATCCGAAGTGGGATCAGGAACCGTTGGATGCGGCATTCAACATGCACAAGTATTTCGAGGCCGACGACAAGTCCGCCTTCTTGTCCACGGTTGGCCCAGACATCAAGGCGATAGCGACGCGCGGAGAGCTGGGCACCACACAAGAGATGCTCGATGCTTGTCCAAACCTTGAAATTGTATGCGTCTACGGCGTGGGCTTTGATGCCGTCGATGTGGATGCGTGCTCGACCCGAGGGATCCACGTAACCAATACGCCGGATGTCCTGACCAAGGATGTCGCCGACTTGGGCGTCACCATGTTGCTTGCCCAATCTCGAAGCATTATCGGTGCATCCCAGTGGGTGCGCGATGGCTCTTGGGCTGCAAAGGGCCTCTACCCACTCCAGTCGCGCGTCTGGGGCAAGAAAGTCGGCATTCTTGGGCTTGGTCGGATCGGATATGAGGTTGCAAAGCGGCTGTCCGGTTTCGATCTCGACATTGCCTACGCCGATATCGAAGCCAAGGAATACGCGCCGGACTGGATCTTTATCCCCGACCCCGTCTCGCTTGCCGCACATGCCGATTTTCTTGTGGTGACACTCGCCGCCTCCGAGAAGACGCGGCATATCGTGAGCAAGGAGGTCCTCGACGCTCTTGGACCTGAAGGCTCTATCATCAATATCTCGCGTGCTTCGAATATCGATGAAGAGGCTTTGCTGACTGCATTGGAGAACCAGACAATCCGCAGCGCGGCGCTCGACGTTTTTGAGAGTGAACCCAATTTGAACCCGCGTTTTCTCGAATTGGACAATGTCCTGCTTCAACCTCATCACGCATCCGGCACATTCGAAACACGCAAGGAAATGGGCAAACTCGTCCGGGACAACCTGCTTGCGCATTTCGCCGGCGCCCCCCTCCTGACGAAGGTGAACTAAGATGAAATCTCTTGTCATTCACGCCGCGAAGGACCTGCGCATCGAAGAGCAGGACGTCCATCCGCCTGGTCCCGGCCAAGTTCAGATCGCGATGGCGACCGGCGGCATTTGTGGGTCGGACCTTCACTACTACAATCATGGTGGATTTGGCGCGATCAAGCTTCGCGAACCGATGGTACTAGGCCACGAAGTCGCCGGGCATATCATAAGCGTCGGTGATGGCGTTTCACACCTGAGATCGGGCGAGCTTGTTGCAATATCACCCTCGCGCCCGTGCAATCACTGCAAATACTGCCTTGAGGGCGCGCAGAACCAGTGTCTCAACATGCGCTTCTACGGCTCCGCAATGCCCATGCCACATATTCAAGGCGCTTTTCGGCAGGTCTTGAACGTGGATGCCGATCAATGTGTCGTCGCTGACGGAATCAGCCCCGGCGAAGCGGCGATGGCAGAGCCCCTATCTGTCTGCTTGCACGCGACACGCAGAGCGGGAAACTTGGTTGGCAAATCGGTCTTGGTTACAGGCTGCGGGCCAATCGGTGTGCTGTCGATCATCTGTGCCCGACGTGCCGGAGCGGATTACATCGTCGCGACCGACCTGTCGGATTTCACCCTCGAGATCGCTCGGACCGCGGGCGCCGACGAAACCATCAACATGTCACGAGAGCCGGATGGCCTTCAAAAATTCACGCCGGATAAGGGCACATTCGATGTCCTGTACGAATGCACTGGCGCCGCCGCAGCCCTGACCGCCGGACTTGATGCCATGCGCCCAGGCGGCACGATCATGCAGCTCGGTCTTGGCGGCGACATGACGCTGCCGATGATGACAATCACGTCTAAGGAGCTTTCGCTGAAAGGGTCGTTCCGCTTTCACGACGAGTTCAAAACCAGCGTGAGCCTGATGCGAAAGGGACTGATCGACGTCAAACCCTTGATCACCCATACCGTCGGAATCGACAGCGCCGTCGAAGGGTTTGAGATCGCTTCGGATCGCTCTCAGGCAATGAAGGCACAAATCGATTTCACCTAGGAGAAACAAATATCCGGCGCCCAGCGATCAGAGCCAGGTCCAGCTCGAGTTGTTTCGTCGAGTGACCGACCTTGGCTGCTGGCGCCGATCTACGTGCGGCCTGCCCTAGCCCATTTGTTCGCGAAATGATGCCAATTCGTCGGGGTCCATCTCCAAGATGTGCCGATCTTCAGGGAAACTGTTGGTCTCGACATCTTCGCGATACTCCTTGAAGGCGGCAATGCGTTCATTTTGCAGCCGCTCAAACTCACCGGCAAAATCGCGATAGACCTTCGAATGGCGAGGCATGTGACCGCGGTGGGCGCCCAAGATATCTTCCGCGAATAGGTACTGCGCATCGCATCCGGAACCCGCCCCCATCGACAACATCACAAGGCTTGTTCGATTACTGATCATCTTTGCCACTTCGACAGGGACAACCTCGATCTCGGCACCGATGGCGCCAGCGGCCTCCAAGGCTTGAACCGCATTCCAGATTTCCATCGCACTCGCCGCCGTTTTTCCGACGGCCTTGAATCCGCCTGTCCAGGTTCGCCGGGACGGGATCAGACCGACATGACCAATGACGGGGACGGCCTCATCCGCCATTGCCTTGATTGTCCCATACGAGGCCGAGCAATAGACGGCGTCCGCGTCATGCTGGAGCATTCGAAACGCCCAACGAATGAAATCATCCGTCGTGCCGATGTCATAGAAATTCTCACCGGGCATGGAAAACAACGAAGGCGCCGCATCGCGGTAGTCCGGCCGGCACAGAAGGTCAGGCGGAACAGAGACGATGTCGATGCCGGCACGCTCAGCCGCTTCCGCCTCCTCCATCGTTGTGACCCGCAGCATTGTCATCTGCCGCTTGCCCTTGAGCGCCCGCATATCAGCGACGGTCATTCTCTTTCCCATGGTCGATCTCCTCAGATCTCGATCTCGACGATCCCATCCCGGATCCGTGCCGGATAGGTCTTGAGGTTCACGCAGACGGGCGCGCGTAATGCCTCTCCGGTCTGATAGTTGAATCTTCCGTTGTGCTTCGGACACTCGATTGTGTCGTCCATCACCAGACCGTCCGCGAGGTGCACCATCTCGTGCGTGCAAAGACCATCTGTCGCCCAGACACCGCCGTCCGTATCGCGGTATACCGCGAACGTCCGATCCCCGGCGTCAAACCGCACGACATCCTCCTCGTCGATGTCATCAAATTCGCACACTTCTATCCAGTCAGCCACGTAAATCTCCTTTGTATCTCACACCCTAAACGGTTTGTCGGCTGGCGTGCAAACATTGAAATTTGTCTCCACAGAGAGACCCGCGCAAGACAGTTCCTAGCAAGATTTACGATCTGCTTCTGCGATTTGAAACTTGACCGAGCACCTCGCACCCAAGGTGCCTTGCGTGACCTTGGAAGTCGCGCGAAATGTCGCATTGATCGACAAGATTGGCCCCTCCCATCAAGGGCGAGATTTCGCGGAGTTTCGACTGTAGACCGCAGATGGGCACAGCGGCTCGATCAGACAGACCGACATGCAGCAGTCGTCCTCTTTGCGCAGCGTCAGAGGCAGTTTGCCCGAAGGAGCAGTCCTACGCGGTGCTGCGCCGACCTGCACCGGTCAGCTTTGGAAAGCGACCTGTCGGCACCGGGTAAGGTTCTGCGGGTTGAACGGCAATACTGCTGATACGCTCTTCGGCCGCCGAGATCGCCTCGGCTCCGTCGAGGATTCGGAATGTCGCGTGATAGGTGCGCTCCTCCAATGGATCGAGCCAGATCATTTCCCCTCGGTCACGCGCCGCTCCGTTCCCCGTCACGTGATGTGTGGACGGCTCAATGCCCAATGCATATGCCCCGGCACGGAAATTCTGCCATTGGTAGGCACAGGGCAACTCCTCCTTTCGGGTGACGACTTCGATTCCAAGACCGATCCTGTCATTGACGAGAGCCACGGGGACGAGACCATCGCTACCGCTTCGCATCTCGTGCTCCCAGACTTGCTCGGTGAAGGTCAAACTCGGCGCGCTCGCAACAGCATATCCCACATTCTGCGCCTCGTAGCGGTCCGCATGACTGGCCCAGATCGCATCCGTTATGGGCGCCAAGTAACGTGCGCCCTCTTCCAAAACCGGGTGGCCGATATTCACGTGATAAAAGAACATGTGCGGGGTTACGGCGAACCCAGCATTGACGATGCGATCCGAAACTCTGATCGCGTCATCGCCGAGGTCCACCTCGATCCGCCGAAACAAGCGAAGGTTCTCGGCAAAGTTGGCAGCCTGTCGTATCTCACCTTCCGCCCACAATGTGCAGCGATCGCCATCCCAGCGCTCACCGTAGCCGGTCAACCGCGTCGGCTGCAGCGAGATGCGCCCATGAAGACCATGCCGAACCTTGTCTCGGCGCGGGTAGTCATAGCTCTCCGCATCTACGACCTCATCACCGAGAATATGGTCCAGACCACAGGTGACGAGAAAGCCAGAAAAGCCTCGCATCAAGCCCAGACCGTCTTCCGTCTCGGGTTGGATGGTGCCGCCCGGCGGGTAACCCGACGGCCCCTGCCATCCAATTGCGCGACCATTGTGATCGACTTCGGCAATATCCATGGCCCGGTCCACCATAACGGTGAATCGAAGACCAGAGCCGGTGCGAAACTCGAGCACTCTCTGACCGCGCTCGATGCCGTCACCGTAGGTCATCAAACGCACGCCGCCAAACGCGGCGAGATCGCCGGTCAAGGTGGAAATGTCTCTGCGGGTACGGGTCTTGCCATAGAGTGTCGTCATCATCTCGCCTGTTGTGCATGGGTCAGGATTGACACCATATGAAACCTTCCGCCTCTGGGATACCAGCGCCGCGAGTTCAATATGCCACCGAAAAACAAGCAGATTGCCCAGCGGAGTAGGTGCGAACACCATCAGATACCGATTTCACCCAATCTTTGACCTGTCTCCCTCGCCAGGTGCGAGACTATGCGGCCCCGCCTGGATTGCCACTTTGAAGCAACGCGTTGCCTTGAACTAGGGTCAGGACCCATAAATCGGTTTGGGGCCGCCCGGCCTGCGTGAGTCAAGCTCCCGAACTGACGGGGGTGATGATGAGCAACCTTTTCTGACTGACCGACGAGCAGATTGAGCGGTTGAAGCCGTTCTTTCCGAAGAGCCATGGCAAGCCGC
>NZ_FXZK01000019.1 GCF_900184895.1 Flavimaricola marinus | reverse complement strand
CAAAACCTCCGGAAACTGGCGAAATTGGTCCCAGAAGCATCGCCAGCGTGAAGGGCAACGAGGCTGGCCAGCTTCTCGCTCAGCATCAAGCTCACCAAAACCCCCACTTTTTCAACAGTATCCGGACTTTGCGATCTTTCGCTGTAAGTGAACCAATGCCTGCTTTGGCGAACTAAAAGCTGTCTTGACATCGCTTGGTATATCGAGATATTTCGATTTATGGACATTGAAAGATCAATCTCAGCGCTGAATAATCCGATGCGCCGCAGAATTCTGGAATGGCTTAAGGACCGCTCCAACTTTCCTCCCGCGCTACCGGGACACGAAGATCTTGAAGGTGTTTGTGTTGCATACATTCAGGAGAAGGCGAAACTGTCTCAGTCCACAATCTCGAACTACATGGGATTGCTAAAACAAGCGGGATTTGTGAAGGCAGAACGCCACGGCCAGTGGACGTTCTACCGGCGCGACGAAGAGAACATTCAAGCGTTCCTTACGGCAGTCAAAGACGAACTTCTAAAAATGTAGCTTGCAGGTAAGGAAACCGATCCCGGTTGAGCCTTGTCAAATTGAAACGATATATCGAAATATTCCGATGGAGAATGGACATGAATAAGATTGGCAACGATGCGAAGAACCTGCTTGGTCAACCTCTGGACCTGCCCTGTGGTGTGCGGTTGAAGAACCGTCTTGTGAAGTCTGCCATGTCCGACTCCCTTGGTGATGGCGCGGGCAATCCCACCGAGGTGCAAATGCGATTGTATGAGCGATGGGCCGAAGGAGGTGCAGCGCTATCGCTGATCGGTGAGGTGCAGACAAATCCACACTATCCGGAAAAACCCGGCAATCTCGTGCTGGTGCCAGACGCAGACCTGACTGCACTGAAAGCATTGGCGAGGCGCGGATCGGCCAACGGTTCAAATATCTGGCCACAGCTCGGTCACGCAGGAGCATTGGCGCACGGGCCGATCAGCGACCCGAAAGGGCCCTCTCCCCTTGATGTCGAAGGACTTCGCTGTGACGGCATGTCATTGGAAGACATTCACGACCTGCCCCACACCTACGCACAAGCGGCGAGCCTCGCACAGAAAGCTGGATTTGGCGGCGTTCAGATTCATGCCGGTCACGGGTTTCTGTTCAGCCAGTTTCTATCACCACTGTTCAACCATCGGACAGATACTTATGGCGGCACGGTCCAAAGACGTTTTCGCGTTATTGGCGAGGTTATCGATGCCGTTCGGCATGCCGTAGGACCAGCTTTTCCGATTGGCATCAAGATCAACTCGACCGACAAGCTTGAAGGCGGCTTGACGACGGACGACGCGTTGCAGATCGTTCAATTGCTCGATGAAACATCGGTGGACCTAATCGATATTAGCGGAGGCACCTATTTCCCTGGCGCTGCATCAAGCTCAGAAGGCACGTCCTCTTCCGACCCCTACTTCATCGACTTCGCCAGGCAGGCAAAGAAGATTACGTCCATTCCGATCATGCTGACGGGCGGGTTTGAGACGAGGGATCAAGCGACAAGAGTCTTGGCAGATGGGTCTGCCGATGCGATCAGTCTTGCCCGTGCAATGGTGCTGAATGCGTCTCTCGCCAATGCGTGGTTAAGCGATGCGGGCGGTGATCCTGAATTCCCAACATTCGATGCCCCGCCGCGCGGAGGTGTCACCGCATGGTATTCAATGCGCCTGACAGCCCTTGGTGAAGACAGTGAAGAGCAGTTTGTTCTCAGCCCTGCTGATGCCTTAGAGGCCTATGATACGCGGGATGCGCAACGTTGTGAGGCTTGGCGCAATCGGTTCAGTTGAAGTAAGCAGCCATTCGACGCTCCGCAGCATGTTGGTAAGTAGGGCTCTTTTTCCTCTTTCACCGCGCTGGTCACGAGTGGCCGCTTCGGGAAATCGCGCCGTTCGCTGCACAGTGGACGAACTGGTAAGATGCGGACAAAGTATGAATTCGCTGCGATTGCGCCAATGTCGGCTTTAAAGTGACAATTGGATGTCACATAAGTTACGGCCGGATCGTCATATCTCTGAAACCAAATGTTTGGAGATGTGATGCAAAGACAAATTTTATTGGGCGTTGGTGGACTGTCTTTGGTGACAGCTGCCTATATTGGGGGTGCCACGCAGCATTGGTATGAAAACGTTCCAGGCGTGGTTCTTACGGGCCCGCTCAATTTTCATTTTGCGCAGGATGTCGCTCTTGCTTACCTGTTGAGCGGTGGAATGCTGCTCTGGGCTGGCCACAAAAACGACAAATCAGTTGGGGTTTGTGGGGCAGGATGGCTTGTCCTACATGCGATGTTACACATCTGGATGTGGATTCACCGCGGAGTTCCTCTCGACATTGTTGCGCTTACGAACCTGCTCGGCATTCAAATGCCAGCACTTCTCGCGTTCTTCGCGGCAATCAATATTCAAGCGGGTGGGAAACAGGCATGATCCGGTATTTTTTGAAGATGGGTATGCGGAAATTCGCGAAACGTTACAGCTATGACACCAGCTACATGTCTCACGTCGTTGAGACGTCTGCGGAGGCGGGTGTGCGGCTGTCCTTGCTCCCGTTGTTTACTCAGTTTCAGGGCCCTAAGGCGGCACGAAACGTCTGGGCGGGCGCTATGTTGGGGTCGACACAGGAAGGAGATTGCGGACCATGTGTGCAGCTTATTGTCGATATGGCACTTGAGGCAGCAGTCCCAAAAGATCAGCTTGCCCTTTGTCTACAGGGTGATGCGGTCGCAGCCGGCGATGTTGGGCTTGGGTTTCGGTTTGCTCAAGCCGCTATTGCTAATGTGCATGAACTGGAAGAACTTAGGGCCGAAATCGACAGGCGGTTCGGCCCCGCCGCCGTCACGGCTGCTTCTTTTGCCGCAGCCAGTGGGCGGATATATCCGGTTTTGAAACGCGGGTTGGGTTTTGGACAGACCTGTAGCAGTGTCAAAGCAAGTCATGAAACAATTCAGGTCCTGCCCCGCGCATGAACATGGTTACAAACATATTTGAAGCCGAACGAAAGAAGTTGTTGTCGCTGTGCTACCGCATGCTTGGCGAACGTGCTGGAGCGGAAGACGTCGTTCAGGACACTTGGCTAAAGTGGGCCGCCGCCGACATTGAGAGGATCGACAATCCTGCGGCTTGGCTGCGCAGGGTTGCCACAAATATTGCAATCGACACCTTACGGTCCGCCCATCGTCAACGCGAAATCTATGTCGGTCCGTGGCTGCCCGAGCCCCTTATTCAATCGGAACCCCAAGAGCCCGAATATCACTTTGAATTGGCGCAAGAATGCGAATTGGCATTGCTTTGGGCCATGGAACGTCTCAGCGAAAAGGAACGCGCTGCATTCATTCTCAGGGAGGCATTCGACGCCAGCTATTCGGAGCTCGCTGCCACTCTTGGAACAACGCAAGGGGCCTGTCGTCAACTTGTAAGCAGGTCGCAAAAGAAGTTGCACGACTCTGGCCCCCGTTTTGATGCGACGCCTGAAGAGGTCGCGGACCTAAGCCAGCGTTTCTTTATGGCAATCATGGCGGAGGACTTTGATACCGCGTTATCGCTTCTCACGCCTGATGCCGTTGCTATCACGGATGGCGGAGCCAAGAAACGCGCGGCGCGGCGTCCTTTGTGTGGCGGGAACGAGATTATGATGGTGTTCCGAGCATTGTACGAAAGGGCGAAAGATGAACCGGGTTGGACGAGCCAAATGTCGATGGTAAATGCCAAGCCCGCTTTGCTGCGCTATCAATCGGGTCTATTGGATTCCATCACAACGCTCGCGCCGGATCGAAGCGGGAAGATTGCGTGGATTTATGTCATGCGGAATCCAGACAAGCTTGATTTAGTCGCACTTTAAGTTCGCCAAAGCCGACATTCGCCGCATCGCGGAGATCCGGTAAAGATGGGCTCACACTCAGCATTCGCTGTAATCAACATCAATGGCCGCTTTGGTCGCTCGGTCGTGTGATTCACTACACTCAAAGTCCTTTAAAGATTAACGAAACCATGAATTGAAATATGCGCGCTTATGCGAATTTGACGTTACGTTCGAACAGCCACCCGACCACTCATGACGATTTTTTAGCAAGTGTTGGAAGTCCTCCAAGTAACACTAGCAACTCTGCTGGCGTTGTCGCTTTACCCTTAGCGAGCATTTCGGGGTCTATTTCAGGGTCAACGAAAGCTGCCGTCTTTTTTGGATTAAGCCACAGTATTGCCAACTCCGATGTTTCCCAAACGTAGACCAAACCAACGATGCTCTTGCCATCAGATCCGATGAGCTGCGCAATGGGTGTTGCTTCGTCATTTGAATAGGGCACTCTTTAATTCACTCTTGTCTCTAGGTCGGAAGTCGCGCCGCGGTTTGGTAGCTTGGGTTTTGGTCATATTGAGGGTTAGGTCAGCCCGAAGGCTCAGAAAATTCAGGAATATAAACTGCCTCCTGAAAGACACCCATTTTTGATGGATCCTCCCATCGGCCTGGATAAACATCTGACAAAAATACGGCCACAGCCCTCGCCCAACCCTCACGTGCAATTTCACTTCATCACTCGCCCATCGCGGCGTTCAGTCCCAATTTGAAAAATTTTCACCCAAAGACAATAGTCTAGGATGCGAATGTAGAATATCTTGCGTGGCTAAATACTCTACATCCGGGCTCTGCCTTAGGCATGAAGCTACGGGTACTACTTGGTCTAAATATTCAGGAGGCGCGCCGATCCAGAGGGTTCAGCCAAGAAACCCTTGCGCATCGCGCGGACATTGATCGTGGCTATATTGGCAAGATCGAGAACGCAAAGCATGCCGCGTCGATCGATATGGTCGAAGCGATTGCGGAGGCATCGGGCATTGAGGCACGAGACCTTCTCAATCCCAGATTCTGAGTGCTTTTCGACAAGCCCCTGTATTCCATAACTATGGCCCAACCAATCCATGGAACCTTCCATACTCTTCGCTGACTTCACGCGCTTCCTGAAAAGCGCGCGCCCGTTCGCCATCAAGGCAGCGGAAATAGTTCTGAATGTCCTGAATGTAGGCCTCAAAGTCGTTCCGGATGAGGTCTGCATATTCTTGAGCAGCTTGCGGGTCGCTTGGAACGAAGGGTCGTGGGGGCGCGAAACAGGTCTGTGCCGACGCATCTCCGGCCAGAAATGTGAGGAAAACTATAGTCTGAACGCTACAGATTCCGTGCATTCGGGCGCGCCAAAATTCCCATGAAACCTTGAATATACTCACTTCACATGCCTAATGGGTGCGCGATCACAGTACAGCCGCAACACATAAATATACCTTGCGGACAAATCTATACTATCGTATCTCTGGGCTTCAAGTAGGAATGCCTAGCGTTGCGTCTTTAGAGAAAGCGTGAGCCGGGCCATGAACTGGGAAGTCGAAGCACCAAATGTGGTTACGGAGGCGAGATTCCGCGAACTCGTGGAAAGCGGCTATAGCGCCGAAATCTTATGCCAGGAGTCTGCGCACAAGAAAGGTCCGAGCTATTACGGCATCTGGATCATGCGCGCTGTCAGCGATGACGGTGTGGAAAAGCTCTTGGTTACTGCCCGCACCCGTACAACGCATAACGACATCAAAATCCGCGAATTCAAAACCATCACCGGCGTCGTGTCGTTCCTGGTTAGGATTGGCTTCTCCCACGCCGACGTTCCTCTCGAAGAAGGTCAACGCACCACGCATAAACTGGCAACAGCCGACAAAGGAAGCAGCAGCTAGTCTTCTACTTCTCGGCGCATCTACTTTTTCCGCCTCCGCGCAAATGGTTCTGGTCATGGAGAGCGACGGCTCTCTGACCGCCACGCAATCCCAAAACAGCTTTGCCCGGAACTACAATGACGGCGTAGGCCAAGGCTCGGCGGCCGAAGCGCTCACTATATTTGACGAACCTGATGTTGCCGCAGCAACAGAAGAAATCCGCGTTGCTGCCATTGTACCGCGCGCGCCCCTTCCCCGCGCAGACGTTCTTTCGGCAATTGAGGCCACGGCGCTACGCTACGGCAGCCATACCGGCTTGCGCCGCGCAGGACTTTCGGTTTCAGACTGGCTCCTTCTCTTCCGCGCCAACATCGAAATCGAAAGCGCCTATCGTCAGAGCGCGGTTTCTAGCGCAGGCGCTATTGGCCTTGGCCAGTTGATGCCCGCAACAGCGCGCGATCTCGGCGTCGATCCCCGTGATCCCCTGCAAAACCTCGATGGTTCCGCGCGTTATCTCGCAATGATGCTTGAGCTCTTTGGCAGCCCGCGGCTTGCCTTGGCAGCCTACAACGCCGGCCCCGATGCCGTGCGCCAATATGGTGGAATACCCCCATACCGAGAAACCCAAAATCATGTGGCCCGCGTCATGGCGGTGGTCGCTCGACTGGAAGGAACAAACCCATGAGACATTTTACATCCCTATTCGCAGCATCATTGGCGCTGTTCTTGCTGGTCGCCGACCCTGCACTTGCGCAAAGCATTGATCTCTCCCCGATCCAAAGCCTTTTGCAGGGCATCGTTGACGCTCTGACCGGCCCGCTTGGTGTAGTCATCGCCACGCTGGCTGTCTTAGGTGTCTTTCTCAGCTGGTTCTTCAACATCATCAGCCCATTCTGTAAATTCGTATTTTGTGCTGCGTGCGCTCGCAGCGCAGGAATTGCCTCAGGAGCGAGAAATTTCGTGCCGCCGCACAGCAGGAAGAACGGCCATTCATGCAGACCGCAGCAAGGATCAGCGGTCAAATTTACACACTGCGGACAAAACGTTTAAGCGTGTGTCTGGCGGAACGGCATCCAGTTCTACGACAAATCTTGATGCCTTTCTTACACCAAGCCAATCCAATGCGCTGCCCATGACTGAAAGTGGAATCACCCTTCCGCGTGTGTAAGAGACTAACACCGCCCCAACCATTCCCAGATAGACCAATGGTGCAATGGGGCCGCCAAACAGCAATAAAAGGGCAAAACCTATGCGCCGGACAAAGGCCCCTGCAATCTACGGCCAAGTCCGAAGCTTGCGGGCGGAACGACTGCTTCTTCCCCACACAAAGATCGATTGCACGCTGTGCTACTTGGGCGTCTAAGTCGAAGATGCCCTCAGCATCCCCGAGAAGATCGAGATCTGATATTTAAGCGAGTGGCGCATGCCGTCCGCCTTTTGCAAGCAGCCCTGCAGCAACCTTCGTCCGATGACAGCAAGGAGCCCCACTTACCGATGTTTTGTCCCGCCGCAAATGTCTGCGGTTGAGGGTCCAGAAGATCAGTTGCGGAAAAACTGCCCATGGCTGACATATATTTAGGGCTCAGCAAAGCGTTGCAGCCAGCCCGAAAAAGACATTAATCGCCTGCGCCGGGCCAACCTAAATAATATCTGCACGCTTTCACTGTTCGGAGATTTTTCTGTAGCGCGAAACCCGAATACGGCACAGATGGTCAAGCTATAGCCTGCCGGAATTTGTTACAGATTACTTTCCCGATAGTTTCGAGCGGCGCAGTTTAAGAGCCTCATCAGCTTCGGGACTGCCATCGTGAAACGTCCCAAACCATCTATCCAGCGGGATTGAACCATCGGCATAGTTTACCTCAAAATACCTATGGTGCAGATAATGCGCGTAATAAGACAGCCCGACCGATTTATCCCCGCCTGCCACAACACGGTCAAAACCGGTGTGCCCCTGCGCCGGCGACAGCCCCGCAAGAAGCCCCATGTTCATGAAATGCAGCGGATGGGCAGGTAGAATAAAATAGATCAGGTAGCCTGAAAAATACAGGAGATGTTCCATGGGATGCATCGAAAGTCCTGACCAAGGACCGGGGTTGATGTTGCGATGATGCAGATAATGAATGCGCTTATAAAGCCAGAGAACATGGATCAATCGGTGCACGCAATAGAAGTGGAATTCGTGCAGCAATGGCACCAATAGCCATAACAGAACAAACCATACCGGGTTTTCCGAAATGCCAAGCTGCGCCACATAACCGTTGGCATATAGCCACCAGGCCAGACATTCCCACGCGGTCCAGATGGGCACGCCGCTGACAAGTGACCAGAACACATTATCACGCGTCTGGCTGTTGAAGGTAAAAATCGGGTTGTGCGTTTGCGGCCAGCGGCGGTTATATTTGAACGCCGTTCCTTGGGATTGACGGGTGTACAGCCATACGTGCAGCAGTCCGACCACCGCAATATGCAGCGCATAGTTGCGCAACAAGATAAGCAACACCCAATCCATGCTCAGTGTTTGCATCCGCGCGGCGGACGGCGTGAGATACAGAAAAACCAAAACCGAAAGGCCCGCATAGACGATCGTCCAAGGGAACAGATATTGGGGCAGCCAACTGCGAATTCCGCTCAGGCTCATTGGCCATACAAAAACGTTGGGATAGGTCAGCGGCTTGTAGGGTTTCCAATATCCGCGACGATCTTCTGATCCCCATTTTGAATCATCCATTTTGTACCCTCTCTATAAAAGATGACCCCGTTGGCTGAACTTGCAGAGTTGCTATCGCGTGACCTCCACTGATTTGAAGATCAGCAAAGCGACTTTCCCCCGTGGCAGCTTTTGGTTGCCCGCAGACTGTTTAAACGCTAGGCGACGGAGATGATGGCGAACGCGCCATTTTCGGCTCGACATGATCAAAGGTGACCCACCGCAATTGAATAGCTTGTGGTGAATGGTTCACTGGCTGAAAGCGGCGTTTGGGTTGCTGTTCCAGATCTTGCGAATGGCGCATGACGATTAGCGGAATGCGCGACACCCAGATCGAAGGCCGCTACAACCGGTTCAATGCCGATGGCGCAAAACCGACTGCACCACGGATAGGCCGTGCGACCGCGGTTCGAGAGCCAAAGCAGGCACCGGGGAAACCTGTCGATGTCCCACGAAAGACCAACGGCATAGCCATTCTGGATGTCTGACAGGCGCACATCACCATCCGTCAGCGAAACGGCCAGGAGTTCCTCTGTTTGCAGTGCAAGTGGAAGTCGCGTCACGTCCAGCATCGCACCGTCTTTCGTTCGTATCTGCGTTAAGGTATCGGCGGTCTCATCGGGCATGCATTGCGACACTTCATCCACGGGAACCGGAAATGATCGTACGCTCTGCAGCGACGGAATACTCAGGTGCGCAGCCCTCGAATGAACGGGCAATGCAAAAATCGGGTGCAGCCCGATCGGCAGCGCAGCATCACGCCGCATTTCAATGTGTAGATCAATCTTGATCTGCAGATCACCGTCCAGCGAAATACGCCGTTTCAGGCGACTTACGACATGGTCTTCAGGATAGTCGATGCCGATCGTGATGGTGGTGTCTGTTTGTTCTAGGAGGTGCCATTTATGATTTGCGCTATACCCATGGGCAAATTCATCTGCGGGCGGGATTGAGAGATCAAGGCCGTCCATCCATCGGTCTGGCAAGTCGGTTCGCGCATGGGAAACGCCGAACGGCACGCATGGGAACTCTCCACGCAATTGTCGCAAGATGGGTGGCAGCACGTTTAGTTTTTCTGGTGGGTCATCGGCCCAGGGCGCGACGGCAAAGGGCTGCACGACAGGACCGTCGGGAAGCGTAAACCAAACAGGGCCAAGCATCCCGCCGAGTGCGGCCACTTCGCCGCGGATGCACCCCCAATCAAATGTCCAAACCGTTTCGGTCAAATCGTGATGCCACCGTCAATGTTGATGGCCTGACCCGTCACAAACGCACCATCATCCGAGGCGAGGAAAGCGCAAAGGCCTGCTATCTCGTCCGGTCTGCCAAAACGCCCTACGGGCTGTCGGTCGATGAAGAATTTCATCGCGGCCTCGTGACTGCCCATCTGGCTCGCCAATTCTGCGATGCGACCTTGCAAGCTGGGGCTGTCAACGGTACCCGGGCAAATCGCGTTGCACCGAATCCCAAAGGGCAAATAGTCAGAGGCAACTGATTTCGTCAGACCCAACACCCCGCCTTTGGTCGCGCAATACGCTGCCCGCTTTGGAAAACCTTTGATTGAACTAGCAACCGACCCAATGGTGATGATACTGCCGCCCTGCGCCTTCATTTTCGGTATACCTGCCCCCAAGACCAAAAAGGCACTGTCCAAGGTGATGGCACAAGACCGGCGCCAATCCTCAAGACTACATTCCTCGATCGTGCCTTGGTGCACATAGCCAACCCCGTGAACCAGAACGTCAATCTGGTCGAATGTCTCGAAGTATTCTGTCACGTCAGAGGCATTCGTCGCGTCCAGACCTGCGACACGCGCGCCTTTTAGGTCCGACAATAGATCCGGATTCAAATCGGACGCGTGGACCTGCGCCCCCTCTGCCAGAAGTCGCTCTGCGATTGCCCGCCCGATGCCTTGGCCGGCTGCTGTCACCACAACGGTCTTACCTTGCAGGCGTTGGGTCAGGTCCATAATGATCCCTCCAACGCAACCACAGTTTGGCTTTGTGACCCCAACCCTTCAATTCCAAGGCTCACGGTGTCGCCAATTTTGAGAAATTTTGGGGGTTTCATGCCCGCGCCGACACCGGGAGGCGTGCCCGTACAAATTAAATCGCCCGGTTCCAACACCATGAATTCTGACAAGTAACTGACGATTGTCGCGGCATCGAAGATCATCGTGTTTGTGTTCCCGGTCTGCATCCGCCCGCCATTCACGTCGAGCCACATAGGCAAAGCCGCAGCATCGCCAACCTCGTCGGGCGTGACGATCCATGGACCGGTGGGACAGAAGTTCGGAAAGCTTTTGCCCTTCGCCCACTGCCCGCCGCGCTCCAACTGCCAAGCACGTTCCGACAGATCATTGACGACAGTAAAGCCCAGAATGTGATCAAGCGCGTCGGCTTTGGTGATGTTCAGCGCCCGCTTGCCGATCACGATCCCCAGTTCGACCTCCCAGTCGAGTTTCGTCATCTTCGGTGAAAACAGGATCGGCGCATTGGGCGCGCAGAATGTCGCTGCGGATTTGTTGAACAAGATCGGTTCGGCGGGGATATCCATGCCTGCCTCTGCGGCGTGATCAGAATAGTTCAGGCCGATGCAATAGACGTTTCGGGGCTGGGTCATGGGTGCGGCGATGCGCGCGCCGTCTTGTTCGACGATAGGCAAAGTGGAAAGGTCCACGTCCGCCAATAACGCGCCGATTGCCGGGATAGTCTCGGGTGTAAAATCATGGATGATAATGGATATGTCGCGCGCCGTATTCCCGGCGTCCAAAACGCAGGGAACTTCAGTGCCTACAGGGCCAAGTCTCAGAAATTTCATCGTTGTTCTCCATTATTTTTTCGGCCCCACCATGTGTTTGCAAGTGGTGCGCCGCCCACGAAGGCGTCGCGTCCAAGTGTATCTTGGATGCGCAGGCATTCGTTCCATTTCGCCATGCGCTCAGACCGCGTGAACGACCCGACCTTAAGCTGCCCAGCCCCAAGGCCCGTTGCGAGATGGCTGATTGTGACGTCCTCGGTCTCGCCTGATCTGGCTGAAACCACGCTGCGGTATCCGGCGGCATTTGCTGCCTTGAACGCGTCAACGCCTTCGGTGATCGTCCCGGCCTGGTTCACTTTGATCAGCACCGCGTTGCAGGCTTTCTGTGCCGCAGCCTCAGTCACGAGCTTGGCATTTGTAACCAGATAATCATCACCGATAATCTGAACCCGCGCACCAAAACGGCGGGTGAATTTAGCCATCCCTGCAGGATCATCTTCGCTGACGGGGTCTTCAATCGACGCAATCGGATAGCTGTCAATCCAAGTGCCCAGCAGGTCGATCAGGCCATCCGCACCCATGTCACGGTCTTCAAGTGCAAGGCGGTAACGGCCATCAGTGCAAAATTCCGACGCTGCCACATCAAGCGAGATAACGACGCGATCGCCAGGTTTTTCACCGACCTTTTCGATCGCCAGTGTTAGCGTTTCCAACGCCTCCTCGTTGCTGTCAAAGATCGGCCACCAACCGCCCTCATCAGCCACCCCAGCCAATCGCCCCTTTTGTTTCATGATAGCGCCAGCTGCAAAATAGACCTCGGAGGTGACCTCCATCACCTCGTCAAAGGTCTTGGCACCCGGCACCATGACCATGAAATCCTGAATATCGACGCGCCGCCCTGCATGTGCCCCGCCACCGAAAATCTGAATTTCAGGCAAGGGCAACGTTGGTGTTTGCCCGTAGTGATCCGCGATATGGCGCCATAAGGGTTTTCGCGCCGCAGCGGCAGCCGCGTGCAAGACAGCCATAGACGTCGCCACGGTCGCATTCCCGCCGAGCACGTCTTTCAGCGGTGACGGATCAAGCGCGAGAATGGTTGCGTCGATCCCTGCCTGATCGGTTGCATTGTGCCCCAGTAGCGCGGGTGCAATACTATCTTGCACGGACGTCAGCGCACGTTGCACGTCCATACCGCGCAATGCTTTGCCACCGTCCCGCAAATCAATGGCTTCGCGTGTGCCGCGCGATGCACCCGACGGTGCGATACCACGCCCGAAATGGCCACAGGCAAGACCCACTTCAACCTCAACGGTTGGATTGCCGCGCGAATCCCACACACGGCGGCCCTGAACGGATGTGATTTCTGACACGGCTTCTACCCTTCGAATGTTTGAAAAATGTGATCAATAACGCCATCAAGTGTCTTGGGAGGTGTCGCAATAAGGCGCAGCGCAACGGTTCTCACATGATCGGCTGTCGTGGCATCCAGATACTCGACCGGAGATTTCCCATCGACCCGTGCAAGCATCAGCATAGGTAACAAAGTCGCTACGTCGCGATCGAGGTCTCCCAGGCCTTGCCAATGAATGTGGGGCGCGTAGGTCGCCCAGAACCCGACCAGTTCAGCACGCAAAGCTGTGCGCATCTGCGCAAGGTGGAACGCCTTAAGGACAAGATGGTTCAGGCAAAAAGCAACGTCGAAACTCGGGTCGCCCATCGTTGCGCATTCGGCATCCAGAATGATCGGCGCATCGCCACGGATCATGATGTTCTTGGGGCTGACATCGCCATGCACCAGCACTGTATCGTTAGCGTAGATAGCATCTGCCACGGCCATGATCTGGCGCGCCACCTGCGGATGACGCGTCGCCGTAAAGCGCAGATACGGGTCTATCCGCAAATCATCAAAGTCATCACGGTTCTGAAACGGGCTGCGGTCAAATTCCGGCCGAGCAGAGGTCGCGTGTATCTGCCCCAACACGTCCGCCACGCGAGCCGCCTCACCGCGAGGTTGCTGCCCCTGCAACAACGCATTTTTCCAGAGATAGACGTCCTTGCCATCCAGAAATTCCATGGCGAAACCATGTTGTGTCTTCGATCTTCCATAAAGTTTGGGTGCCATGTTCGGGGCGATCTGTACGGCTGTGCGAAGCCAGTGATATTCAGCGGTGTTGCGATGAACAGGGGCGCGCCAGTCTTGCGCGACCTTGAGTTTTGGCAATGCAAACTTGATACAAATTGCTTTGTCGGCCAACACCACCTTGCCGATATCCGAGGCAACCCCGCCAGTCAGCGGCTCTATGGATTGAATGTCATCGGCATTTCCCAAGCCGAGTTCGACCACCAACGCCTGACAGCGGGATTCAAAGTCGGCCGTCATGGGACAAATCGGTTTTCGGGCTGCCCGATGACATCGGTTTGCACCGCCATCATCGCCCCGTCCGCATCCGCCGGATTCTCCATCCCGAACCGCGCGGATGTGACGATTAGGGTAGACAAATCCGACCCCCCAAACGTAGTGGCCGTTGGGTTTTGCGCGGGCAACATGATTTCACGGTCCGGTTTTCCCCTTGGGTCATACCGGATCACGCGCCCTGCGCCGAACCGCGCGGTCCACAAAAAACCCGCGGCATCCATACAGGATCCATCCGGAACGCCGGGCCCACCCGAGACATGAATGCGGCGGTTAGAAATCTCACCCGTCGCATCGTCATAATCCCAAACCCAGATCGTATTGCGCAGGCTATCGCCAAGATAAAACCGATCACGATCAGGCGACCAAACCATGGTGTTCGGTATTCCAAATTCGGGATCGGAAAGAGGCACCGCACCATGCGCGTCAATCCGGAAAAGCCGCCCGCACGCGCGCGCCTGCTCGCGCGGCTGTAAATTATCCGTCAGATTGTTTTCCATGCTTGCGACCCACATGCGCCCTGACGGATCGCAGGCCCCTTCATTCAGCCGCATCATTGGATCGGATTCGGCTTGGATCAGCGGGCCAGTCTTTCCGTCGTGCCACCGCGCCACACCTTGGGCGAAGGAAACAATCGCCCCCCCATCCAGGTCGAGTGCAAGCGCCGTCGGTAGATCGTCAGTTGCAAAATCTGCCGTCTTACCGCTCGCAAGATCGCGGGCAATGAGCGCCCTGCCAGTGATATCCACTGACCAAACCCTGCCATCTTTTGGATTCCAAAATGGGCTTTCGCCAACGCCATCGCGCAAGTCTCCGAGGAAGCGGATGTTCATCTTGCGGCCCTAACATGTTCTTCGCTTTGTTCAAAATAGTCAGGAAATTTGTCGCGAGCTTCATCGATGTAATCAAAAATGCGGCGTAGATGTTTGATCATGCGTTCTTCGGCCAGCGCCTCGTCGCCGGCCTCGATTGCATCCGCTATGGCAATGTGTTGTTTGATAATGGTGTCGAGATCTTCGACGGCCGCCACCATCAGATGCCGGAACCTGTCCATGTGATCTTTGAGGCGCAGGATTTCGGGCAGAACGCTTGGCTGTTTGGCATATTCCGCGATAAGACCGTGAAATGCTTCATCAGACGCATAAAAGCTCTCGGTGTCTTCGAATGTCACATATGTGCGCTGCAAGGTTATTTCCTTGCGCAGCCCTTTGACCAAAGCAGCCCCTTCGCCCGATGACATGGCCCGTCGCAGCAATGCAACTTCTAGGGCCTCGCGCATGAACTGCGACCGGTCAAGGTCCTCGAGACGCAAAGGTGCTACCTGCGACCCACGCTGTGGAACCACATCGACAAATTTGTTCTCTGCCAATTTTGTAAGCGCTTCACGGGCCGGTGTTCGGCTTACCCCCAACATCTCTGAGACCGAAGCCTCAGACAGAACCTGATAGGGCTTCAGCTCAAACCTGAGGATTCTCTTGTGCAGCTCATCATATACCTGTCGCGCCAATGGCATCGGGCGGCCAGACTTTGCGCTTTTGAGAAGTGCCATATTTTGACCCTTTCAAGATTGTTGAACCTGCAATCCCTGCATAAAGTGTCGTCTAAGCAGAAAGAACAACACAATGCTGGGAAGAGAGGCCAGAAGGGCCGCTGTCAGTACGATATTCGGCCCGATCGATGAATAGCTACCTTGGAATACCAACAACGCATTCATGATCGAGCGCGTCTCCAAGCGGTTTCCGAGCACGGTCGAGAACAACATATCATTCCAGATCCAAGTGAATTGCAGCAAGAACACCGCAGTCATCGGCCCAATCGTGTTGGGCAGAATTATGCGGAAGAATACGGTGAATTCGTTCGCCCCATCCATCCGCGCGGCTTCGTCCATTTCGCGCGACAGGCCGGACATGAAGTTGCGCAGCACCAACGTCGGGAATGGAACGCAAATTGCGGTGTAAAACAGAAGCATGCCCATATGCGAATTCAGAAGCCCCAGTTTCTGATAGCCGAAAAAAAGCGGAATAAGATACATCTGGAACGGAAACACTGTGCCTGCGAAAATCAGCATGAACCAGCCGTTGCGGAACGGGATATCCAGACGCGTAATGGCAAAGGCTGCCATTGCGGCAAAGAACACCGCCAGCGATGCCCCGACCGTGCCATAGAATGCAGAGTTCATCATGGCTTGCCCCATGCTTCCCAGCTCCCAGGCACGGGCAACGTTGTCCCAGAAAGGTGCTAACCCTTCGGGCAGGGCCAAAGGCGGGTTGCGCGAATATTCGTTGCTGGATTTGAAGATCGAGATCGCCAGAAAGTAGAAGGGTACAATCCAGAGCAAGGCAAACCCGATGGCCGCGACCAGTTTGAGCGCACTGCCCTTGTTCTTGGCGGCTTCGCGCCGCTCGATGGCGTCAAGATCCAGTGTTGATATATCAAATGCCATTAGCGTGTCATCCTGTCTACTCGGGCCTGAAGCACAGTCTGGAACCATGTCACACACAAAACGACCAAGCCGATGATGACCGCGACGGCAGAGCCGAAGGCCCAGCTGCCTTTCTGGAAAGCCTCGAAATACATGAACACGGCAAGAGCAAGGCTGCGTTGCCCGGGGTAATTCGCCCCCATGACCCACAGCAGATCGAACACCGTGAAGCCAGCCAACACGGATAGAATAGTGACCATCAACAGGGTCGGCATCAGCAATGGCAAAGTAATGTAGCGGAAAATTTGCCACCGGCTTGCACCATCAATATGGGCCGCCTCGATCGGGTCCTTCGGGATCGCTGCCAAGCCGAGAAGCAGCAGCACCATAACAAGACCGGCGGTTTGCCACACAAAGGTGGCGATGATCGCGGGCGTCACGGTGGCATCGTTGTACAGCCATCCGATATCGACATCGCGACCCGACACAAGCCCGAGCCCGCGGTTCAGCAGGCCATCGGGTGCATAGACGTAAAACCACAAAACGCCGACCGCAGTGGGGGCTAATATGCGCGGTATGAAGATGATATTCTTGAAAGTCTCGGCACCGCGCAGATTGCGAAAGAACATTGCCATGCCAAGCCCGAGTGCGATCGGAAATACTACTGATGCGCCGACCCAGATGGCGGTGTTGATTAGGGCCTCGTTAAAAAACGGGTTGGATGGCAGGCGCTCGTAATTTGCGAAACCCGCATATTCGCCAAAGCCCGTGAATTTGCGCCATTTGGTAAAGCTGAGCCAGATATTAAACAACACCGGCGCCAGCAATACGCCAACAACCATAATCAAGGCAGGGGCCATAAACACCAGCCCCAGTCCAAGTTGGCCGCGCCGCCGTGCCCGCGCGTTCCGGGCGATCTGATCTATCCCGATACGGTCGAGCAATGCTTTGTCTTTGGCGGCGCGGTCCATTTTCATCAATCCTCAGTTATTGGTCGGCCCAATAGGCGGCATTCAATGATTGCATCGTGGCCATCACCTCGTCTGCCGTCTCCATTGTCGGGTCAAGCATGAAGCGGTTCATTTCCGCGACCAATTCACCCTGAAGATCAGGCGGAACAGCTTCCCACCAGCGCAAGTAGGCGGCTGCACCTGTCTCGGCGATATCTGCATTTACTTCTGCAACGATCGCGTTCGGTGCCTCGGCGGAATTGTTGCCGATGTAGTTGCCCGTGGCCTCGCCCCAGGCATTCGCCCCTTCATCCGATACCCAGAAACGCAACGCCGCCATTACGGTTTCATCCTGAGCACCATCAACTGATACTACAAGTGGGGACCCTTCGACGATAACCGCCGCAGGTGCGCCTTCAACGGCATTGGGCATAATAAACACGCCTAGATCGTCGGCCGGAACACCCGCCTCGACAACGAGACCCGCGGCCCATTCACCGATCAGATACATGGCACCCGCGCCACGCACATAGTCGTTGAATTCTTCCGTGGACCGCGGGTCCGAGAAATAGCCCTTGGCATACATATCGGACCATGCCTCGAACACGGCGCGCACTTCTGGTCCGTCATAGGCGACAGAGCCGTCATTCAAGCCGTTGTAGGCTTCTGGATGCATACGCAACAGCAATTCCTGGAACCAGATAAAGCCACGCCAGCCTTCGTGTACGGTGGCAAGAAACGGGGTTTCTCCGGCCGCCACGATAGCGTCAGCATTGGACATCAGTTCGTCCCAGGTTTTCGGCTCTTCCAAACCCAACTCTGCGTAAAGCGGCTTGTTGTAAAGCACGACCCAACGGGCCAGCAAAAGCGGCACAGCATATGCCTGACCATCCACCATAAACAGTTCTTTAGAGGCTTCGCCATAACCGCCATTGGCGATCATTTCGGCCCACAAGTCGTCGAGCGGCGCGATTTGCCCGCTGCTCACCAGCTCGGCAAAGGTCGCACCGGTCCACCATGTGAACATGTCGGGGGTTTCGCCCGATGCAATCGAGGCCTGCACAAACGCTTTATATTGCTCGGCGTTCGCATAGGGCGTCTCTGTGATGGTAACGCCGGTTGCTTCTCTCGCAGCATCCCCGACCGTTTGCAGTTGCTCCGACCAGAAGCCTTTGTCGTGAAACAACTGAACCTCCTGCGCAAAAGCCGGTGCGGCGGCAAGCAAGACGCCCACGGCCGTTCCCATAAGTTTTCCTTTAAGTTTCATTCTCTTTCCTCCTCGTTAAAGTTGTCGTTCCGGGTCGTTCTTAACGACAGTTCTGTGTCCGCATCGAACAGGTGCAGCCGTGATCCCGCGATATGAAATTCAAGGAACTCGCTATCCTTGACGACGCGCGGCTGCTGCATGCGCGCGACGAATTCGACTGTTCCGCACCGCGCAAACAACAGGCTTTCATTGCCCAGAAGTTCCGTCAGGGACACTTCGGCTTTGATCGAAAGTCCGCCCTCCGGCTGCATTCCGTGGCCGTGGGGAATAATGTCTTCGGGGCGCAGGCCACCTGTCACGCGCTGCCCGTCGCGCAAAGCACCCTGATACTTGTCAGCCTCCAGCGGGATCGTCATATCTGGGGTCACAAAGGCAAACCCTGCGTCAGTCTGCTTGATCACACCGTCAAAGAAATTCATCTGTGGCGATCCGATAAAGCTCGCTACAAATTTGCTGGCCGGGTTTTCAAAGACGTCGAGCGGCGTGCCTTGCTGGGCAATCTCGCCATCTTTCATGACAACAATGACATCGGCCAAAGTCATGGCTTCGATCTGGTCATGTGTAACGTAGATGGTTGTGACGCCCAGCCGGTGTTGCAGGCGTTTGATTTCGACACGCATCTGGTTGCGCAGCTTCGCATCCAGATTGGACAAAGGTTCGTCGAACAGAAAAACTTCCGGTTCGCGCACGATCGCACGGCCCATGGCAACCCGTTGACGCTGACCACCGGACAATTCGGACGGGCGGCGATCCAGATAGGGTTGAAGCTCCAAAGCCTCGATTGCGCCGGTAATTCGACGTTCCCGATCGGCCGGATCGACCTTTGCCAACTTCAATGAAAACGCGAGGTTTTCTTTCACGGTCAAGTGCGGATAAAGCGCATAGGTTTGAAACACCATCGCCACGCCGCGATCCCGCGACGGCAGGTCATTGGCGCGCTTGCCATCAATCAGCAACTCACCGTGCGAGATGCTTTCCAGCCCCGCAATCATCCGCAATGTCGTTGATTTACCGCAACCCGAAGGCCCCACCAGAACGACAAACGCGCCATCAGGGATATCAAGGTCAATGCCCCGTACAGCCAGTTGGCGGCCGTAAACTTTCACCAGATCGCGAACCTTTACCTCGGCCATTAAAACATCCCCGGAACAGACTTAACCGACGGGTCGGCATAATTGCGTTCCGGCCAGACCGAATACCAATCAGGCCGCGCGGGATCGCGGTCATAGGTGTAGCCACCCGTTTCACGGAAATAGTCGGCGTATTGCGCAAGCTTCTCACGGCTGACCTCGACCCCCAATCCGGGGCCGGTCGGCACGTCGATATGACCGTTCTTGTAGGTCATCTTGCCGCCTTCCAGAATGTCGTCTTTGAGATGGTGATAATGCGCATCGGCGGCGAAATTCAGGTTCGGCAGGACCGCACCCAGATGCAGCATGGACGCCAGCTGAATACCCAATTCGCCCGACGAATGGACAGCCGCAGAGCGCTGGAACGTCTCAAGAACATGACCCGCTTTGACGGATTGCCGCAGCCCGCCCCAGAACGTGGTGTCCAGCAAGATGACATCGACAAGGTCGTGACGAATACACTGGGCAAGCTGTTCAAAATTCACAACGACCATGTTTGTGGCCGTCGGGATTGGCTGGCCGTCACGGGCACGCCGCATCCCGTCCAGACCCCACGTCGGATCTTCGAAGTAATCGTTATTGAGGTGTGAAATGGCGCGCCCGACACGGATCGCTTCTTCCACAGACCACACGCCATTGGGATCAAGCCGCACGCGATCCTGCGGAAAGGCTTCGGCCAATGCGGTAAAAACTTCAACATCGTGATCGGGGGCGAAATGGCCACCTTTCAGCTTATGGGTGCGAAAGCCGTGTTCATCGCGCAGCGCCTTTGCATGGGCCACGATCTCGTCTGGCATCGTTTCGCCGCCTACCCCGTCCGCCTCGTAGCGGTAGAATAGATAGGATGCGAATTCGACAGAGGACCGGATAGCACCGCCCAGCAGCGCATGGGCCGGAACACCCAGCCGCTTGCCGGCAAGATCTATGCAAGCCATTTCTATGGCAGCATGCAATTGCAACCGATTGTTATACAGGGTCGCGGTTGGGTTCATAATCTTCCAGCGCAACTGCTCCAGGTTCAGCGGATCGTGTCCCTTCAAATAAGGCAGCAAAGACATGACAGCGCGCTCTGCATCCTCACCGCCGCCGCCCAGCTCGCCCCAACCGGACAAACCGTCATCACCAATGACCTCAACGATCGTTCTGACAAACCGGCCCCAATGCGCGCCAGCGGAATGCCGCAAGGGCGCTTCCAGTGGCACAGCGACAGTCGTTACTTTGATGTCTGCAATCGTCACGAAATCTGACCTTTCATTTCGGAGACCCACCAATACGCGCCATCAATCCACCATCGACCTTGATAACTTCACCGGTGATGAAGGATGCCTTTTCAGACAGCAAAAAGGCCACGACTTCGGCGACCTCGCTGGCTTCTGCGGCGCGTCCAAGCGGATGCATGTTGTTGATTTCGGCCCAGACGGCATCGGGATCGTCCGCCAGATTGACAGCCCAATCCAGCATCGGCGTTCGCACCGAGCCCGGCGCGACAGCGTTTGAGCGCACGCCCGCAGCCGCAAAATCGACTGCTATAGATTTGGCCAGACCGATCAGACCATGTTTCGACGCGGTATAGGCGGCAACATTTTGCTGTGTCGCCAGTCCCTGAACCGATGTCATAAACACGCAGGCACCACGGCTTGCAACCAGTTGCGGCAAGAGCGCCCGCGCCATCAAGTACGCTCCACTTAAATTAACGCCGATAACTTCGCCCCAAAGATCAGGCGTGGTCTCCGCCGCTGATCCATAGCGCTGAATACCTGCATTATGAGTGAACCCAGTTGCGCCACCTAGATCGGCAGCCGCAGAAGCGGCGTGTTCCGCGGTTGCTTCATCAGCAACAGAGCCTACAATGCAAACTGGCGATCCGGGCAGTGTCATTGCGGTATCGCGGAGCGCATCCTCATCGGAATCGACGAGCACCAACGATGTGCCGTCATCAGACAGACGGCGCGAGACAGCTGCGCCGATCCCCTTCGCCGCCCCAGTTATGACGATACACATAGCTCCCTCCACGAATCATCTTACAAACGAGCATTGCACACTACCATGGTAGTGTGCAATGTCCCCGTAGTTGAGTGGGTGCGCAAGGTTTGGTTTCTCCAAAAAAAACGCGTCTAAAAAAACTGACAACGCTGTACCTTTATAATCGGATGTTGCAACGAAAGTCTGCTTTCGAAAGCCAGACAATGGCCCCCGCTGCGAAGCGGTCGTTTGCATTTGGTACCTGATGTCTGACTTAAATGGCTGCTTCTGTGATCTGCGCTAAGTTGCGCCAAATCCGTGCTTCAAACGCGAGGAGATGCTGCGTCAGCGAAGCTGGGAATTATAATGTCGGCTTAGTCCGCATCTTACCAGTTCGTACACGACGCAGCGAACGGCAGGTGTACGGATATGGTGGGACTTCTGAGAATTTCATCGTACCAGCCATCTGGCACACCAATGTCGCCCATTTCACTCGGCTCAAAGGTGACGGGAGATTGAAACGAAGAACCACCCCCGTATGGACAGCCTTAGTGTAGGTGACCTGCCCCCCTCCGGCATTCGACCCCACTTACCGATCAGGCGCCGCTTCAAGGGAAGTTTCGAACCGCTTGTTCGCCGCCGCTGCTTCTTTCAAGAGCGCGTCGAAATTGTCAGGTGGGTTGCCATCTTCCAGCATCCCTTTGAACGTCGCATAGGCATCCGTCTTGCTGCCATAGGCGCGCAGGGTCTTGTCGTCGTTCACCCAGGCCACCACGATGACCTTCGCATCGCTGTTGAACCGATAGAACAGCCGATACTGCTGGAAGAACTTCGCCCGAAACCAGTGCTTGCGGTGATCGCCGAGTGTGCCGCCTTGCCGGAAGGCGGCGGCACCCGGGTCCGCCGGTATGGCCTCGGTCACCAGCTTGAAGATGGCGGCCAGCCGTTTCGTGGAATTTTTCTTGCGCCAGGTCTTGGGATCGCGTGCCTTACGCGCCTCGACCTCCAGGGTCAGCCCTTCGAGCTGGTCCAGAAAGAGCGGATGCGCATAAATCGACCATCCGTTTACGACAAGGGGCGCTTGGGCGGGCACGCTATCGCCGCTCATTCATCCTCGAGCGATAGCGGCGCATCGAGATCGACGTCAACGTCTCCGACCAGTGCTGCAAGACGGTCATGCAAAGCCCCATCGAACGCCCGAATGCGGTCCGGATGCGCCTTGATATCGGCCTCGACAAAATCGAGAAAGGCTCCGAGCACGGGATCTTCCTCGTCGCTGCGCAAGGGCTCGATATAGACCCTGCCACTCGGCTCGGTACAGTAGCGAATCTGGTCGCCCTTGCCCAGCTTGAGCTGCTTGCGCACCCCCGCCGGCACGGTCGTCTGATACCGATCCGTGAGTTTCGAGACATCTTGTGCGAGCGCTGTCATGGCAGTCTCCTGAAAGAAAGGGGCCTTTGTTGCCCGCAGTAGGTAATGCATTTGCATTGCCTTGTCAAGATAAGCGCAGGATCTGCTGTCGCCGGGCAGGTCGATCAACCGTCCGGCGCAGCACCTAATCTCGCCCTGCCAAAAACTCCGCCAGCACAGGACTGGCCTCGCCCTTTGCGGAGCTGAGCAGCTCCGAGCCGGCAAGCGAGGCCTTCGAGAGCCGAACGAGCCCGCCGGTTTCCTCGATGCGGTAGCAGCGGCGTTTTTGCCGGCCCCGCCTGTAGTGGGTCGCGGTGACGATCTGGCATGTACTGCCATCGGTGAGCGTCACGGGCGCGGCGAGCCTGATCTTGTCGCCTTCCTGGTAGTCTGGAATCGACGCCCAATCCCGGCAGCGCTGGCGCCAGTCCTGGGCGTAGCTGTCCGGGTCTTTCAAGTCGGAGAGGAGCTCGATCAGCCCAAGCGGAGCACGAGATTCGTTCGGGCCGGCGCTTTCCTCCATGTCCTTGTAGCCCCAACACCCATTGTCGTAGGCGGTGAGGAAGACGGCGGCGAAGGTGATCGAGCCGTCAGGATCGGTGACATAGGTCGCGTCCTCGACAGGGGTCCCGTCGAGATTGGTGACCCTTGCCGCTGCATACCAGGTGGAGCCGACCTTGCAGGCCTTGACCAGTTCGGTTTTGCGCGTGTCTCCCTCAAAGGTACAGAGCCGGGTGATCTCCGATTTCTCATCCGCGTAGGTCTGGACGCGGCGGTCGGTGTAAAAGAGCCAACCCATTTCAGAGTCCTTTCTCTCGTTGGGGAAAATTGTTGTCGCCAATGTCCCGAGAGGGCCGCAGGCCCGGCAGGGTATTGGCGATGCTTGTTTGAGAAAGGGCGCGCTACGCCGCCCTCAGATCATCAATCTCCATCAGCGCATCGAGTGGCACGCGGTAGGGCTGCATGGCGTCGAAATCCTCGCAATTGCCGCGGTTCTGCACGATCGCGAAGGTGTCGCAGGCATCCTTGAGGATGACCCGGAAGGTGCCGCCCAGGCCCGAGGGCACCTCGTAGGTCCCGCCGATCAGATAATCCGAGGCGCGACGCACGAAGACGCGGATGCTGTGGCCATCGGTGGCGAGCCGGATGGCCCCTCGCCCCCGGTCGATGAGCACCTGCACATCGTCGAGGATGTCGGTGTAGAACTGGCCGGTCAGATCGCGAAACGCCATGCGGCGCTGCGCCATCCAGTCGGCGTCCCGAAACGGGTTCATGCCGTCGGCGAAAGCAAAGGACGGATCGGCCTGCTCGGTCGTGACGATACGGGTGGTCGTGCCATCGATGCCGTTTGAGCGCAGATGCACGCCATTGCCGACGATGAGGATCAGGGCCGGCCTGTCCACGGGACCGTTCCAGTTGGGCAGGAAGGTTTTGCAGGCGCGCGCATGTGCGATTTGCGCCGCAACAGCGGACGCAGAGAACTTGAGAATAGCCATGAGGATGTCTTTCGGTTGGGTGTGGGAGGTCGACCCACGCGGGGAATGCCTCGCGCGGGTCGCGTGATGGCTCAGGCCGCTTGCGCGACCTCGCTGTCAGGCTCCGGGGTGTCCGCAGCGGGCTCCGCCTCATCACAGGCGACACCGGCGGTCTGCATCATAGGCGGGCACCAGGCGGCCACGGCAGCGCGCTGCGCGTCCGTGAGCGTCGCGAAGGGCTCGGCGAAGAGCTTGTCGCAGAAGGCGACGATCTCCTTCTTGGTCGACGAGGCCAGCGTCACCGCCTCCTGGGTCAGACCCAGATCCTCGCCGAGGATCTTCAGGAGCCAGGCTTTCTTGAAGCGGTTGAAGAGTGCAGCATTCGGCGTCCAGTGGGCGCGGATGTCGGGCATGATCTCGATCTCGAACGCATGCATCAGGTTGTCGCGCTGGCGGTCCCGCGCGAAGCAGGACTGCGTGGTGCTGGCGGTTGCAAAGGCGACGAGCTTGGCCTTCTCCCCTGCCTCCAGCGCGCGAAACGCCGCGAACTGATCGGCGGGCGCGCGGGTGTCATCGAGCCAGGACAGATCAAGCGCATCATGTGCCGCCGCCACCTGCTCGAGCGAGGTCTCGTCGATCTCGTCCATCTTGGCATGGCTGCGGTATTCCTTGCGGGCCTCGACCTTGATCGCCTGCGTGACACTCATGCCGCTAGCCAGAACGTCACTGACCAGCTTGAAGAGCGTCAGATCAAGCGTGGCTTCCGGATGCAGCGCCATCGCGGCCCTCAGTGCCATGGCCCGCTCGGTCTTGAGATCCTCGGCCAGCGAGGCCGGATAAGTGATTTCGCCGGCGTCCGGGGCCTCTTCCCCGGTCGGGCTAGGCGAGGAGCCGCGTGCGCCCTCCTCTTTGACGGTGTCCTCCGGGCGCACGAGGCCCACATGGAGCGTGATCTGCCCACCCTGCCACGACGCGATCACCCCAGACCGCGCGAGGTCCTCGGCGCTGTAGGCTTCCTGCAGATCGCGCGCTTCCTCTTCCAAGGCGTCCACGCGCTCGTAAAGGGCATTGTAGGCACCGTCCTCGAGCCCCTCATCCTCCATCTCGAGCTGCAATTTCTCGAGTTCGGCGCTGATTTCATCCACGCGCTTTTGCGCAGCCTCATCAGGCTCGATCGGGCCGGGATAGACGCGGCCGTAGTCGGCCATGGTCGCGTAATCATAGCGGACCATCGCATCGGCCCAAGCAAAGCCCAGCCTCATACGGGCGTCCTCGGCGGCTGCACCGAGCTTCTCAAGCAGGATGGTTTCGACCAGCGCTGCATCCTCCAGCACGGAATGCTCTTCCAGAAGGTCAGCCGCGACGGCGCCGCCGCGGGCCTCGTAGTCCGCGCGCACGAAAGCCCCGATATCATCGCTGACCTGCACACCGCGGGATTTGAGCGCCTGTCGGACGGTATAGGCTTGCAGATAGCCGCCGTCTTTCGTGAGCGCCTCGAAGACCTCGCGTTGCGCCTCCTGACTAGGGTGCTCGGCAAAGGCTTTCATCGTGTCGAGCGTGATCGTCTTGGCCCGGGCCGCGGCGCGGATGTCAGGGTGGATCAGACCGTAGCGCAACCGGCCTTTGACGGCGGCCACCGTGGTGCCGAAGGTCTTGGCGATGGTCTCGGGCGTCTGGCCGTCGACTTCCATCATCCGGGCGAAAGCCTCGAACTCGTCGATGGCGTTCATCGGTGCCTGGGTGATGTTCTCGGCAAGCGACAGCGCCGTCGTCACGTCACAGTCTTCCGGCACGAGGCGGCAGTCGATCTTCGTCTTCGCGGTGAACCCCTTGGCGGCCTTGTCCGCGACCAGCTCGTTCAGCGCGGCATGGCGCCGGCCACCAGCGAGCACGGCGAATTTGCCGTCAAGCTGCTGGACCAGGAGCGGCTGGAGCAGGCCCAGAACAGCGATACTGGCTTTCAGATGCGCGATGTTTTCGGAATCATAGGTTTCCGGCGCGTTGCTGCGCACATTGGCGGGGTGGGCGACAAGATCGCCAATGGCGACGGTGAGGGGGGCAAAGCTTGTGGTCATGGGATATCCTTCCAGGTGGGTGACGTATGGCCCGCGCGTCTACGCGCGTGACCAATCCCCGGCTTCGGGGATCACAACGACAGAAGGCCCACTCTCCCTTTGTGGGAGCAGCGGGCCTTCATTGGATGCGATGTCAGGAGGAGGTGTGCCCTCCCCTTCTACCAGTCGCGCGCCAGCATGATGGTCAGCACGCGCATGGTGGTCGCGGGATTGTCCGGGGCCTCGGCACCGTAGCGGAAATCGGAATCCGTCTCATAGAGGTCGATCTTCCAGAACACGGTCTCGCCCCGGATCTCGACCGCCCCGAAATCGTGCCAGCCTTCAGGGTCATTCTCAGGCTCGAACATGGCAAACTCGCCAGTTGCCTTCACCGCCTCGGGCATGAAGCCGTCGCCAGCCTCCATAAGCGAGCGGGTGACATGCATCCGGCCCTGGATGGGCTGGGCGGGCGGCACTCCAAGGCACGCGAGCTTGCGAAACGCGTCGTTCTGCGCCGCGATCACGGTCGGGTCCGGGCGGTCTGTCTGGGATTGAGCGGTACTGATCATAGGGCTCTCCTTTGAGAAATTGAAACACCCTTCCCAAAGCCCGCTTTTTCTTTTCTGCTTGGCGGAAGGACCGAAGCAGAAGGAGCCCTACCCGAACATCCCCTTGGGTCTGTAATTCGGGTTGGGGATGGTTTCGATCCAGCCGCCCTGTTCCTTGATGCTCTCGAGCGCTGCCGAGAACGGATAAGCGCCCTCGGACTGGCTCCACCAATAGGCACCGCGCTTGAAGGTAATGATCTTGTGGCGGCCGTCTTTGAAGCAGACCACTCGCAGCGTCTTGGGGTCTTTGCGTGACATGGGCGTCTCCGTTCTCCCTGTGGTCAGGCGGCCGCGGCGCGGCCCCCTGCCCTGCCCGCCTCCGATCTGGCGATCAGGTAGTCGCAGGCACGTTGCGCGTCCGCGGCGTGCCGGAAGATCGCGCCCTTGTCCGACCGAAGGACACGCAACCAGTTGTGCAGGTAGGCGGCATTCATCTCGAGCGTATGGGCCGTGAAGCCGAGGGTTTGCCCAAGGAACACGGAGGTCAGTTCCGCGACGATCTCCTCGCGCGCGTAAGAGGTGTTGCCGAACTTGGAGAGCCCGAAATCACGATTTAGCCGATGCGGAGCTTTCGTGGCATGGGCCAGCTCATGGGCCCAGACCCCGTAAAAATTACGCGGGTTCTCGAACCGCGCAATCGACGGCATGAAGACCTTATCCACGGGCGGCAGATAGTAGGCCTCCGTCCCCGTGAAGACGGTCGTTATGTCGATGGCGTCGAAAAACGCCTGCATGTGCGGGATGGGCTCGGACTGCGGATGCTCGGGCACGGGCTCCGGGTCAGGGTAGAAGCTGTCGGGCAAACCCTCGATCTGGCAGGCATTGAACACACGGTAGGATTTCTGGAAGCGGAAGACGCGGGCTTCCTCGGAACGACCATCGCTCTCCGCGTGGTCATCTTCGCCGCCGGCGTCTTTCCGGCTTTGACCGTAATAAACAACAACAGAGGACTTCTCGCCCTTGCGGACCTTTGCGTCCAACGCATTGGCCTGCGGCAGCGTCATCCAGAAGGGCGAGCTGTGGCCCGCCATCACGGTGCGCATGGTCAGCAAGAAGTTGTTCACCCCCTGATAGGGTTCACCGCCCACGCGCAGGGGGCGGGAGCTGCCACCTGCCGTCCAAGGTTTGCGCCACGGCAGAACGCCGCGCTCGATGATACGGATGATTTCGTTTGTGATGACCTCGGAGGCATCGAATTTGGGCGTGCGGGATCGGGCCATGGCTGGCCTCCTTTCGAGTTTTGGTGAGAGGGAATGGTGATCAGATTGACTGACGGGGCCGCGGATCGTTGACGATCCTGGCACCGAGCCCTTCGACCATGTCGATGTAGGTGGTCAGCAAGACGGAACTGCCAGGGCCCCAGGGTTCAGGGTCGACCGGTCCGTTCTGTGTCACGCGCGGTAGGTTCGCGAAGGCAATCACATCGGTGACGGGTCGGATATCGATGAACGGGGTCCCTCGTGCGACCGCAAGAGCGGCCAAGGGAAAGCGCTCAATCGGCGCGAAACTCGACACACTGGTCCAACCGAGATAGATGAATGTTCCGCCCTCTCCGCAGATCACATGCGCGTTTGGCAATGACGCCGCCTGCTTCAGATAGCCGAGATCACGCAGGACAGTCTCCCGCTCGCGCCGCTGTGCCTGCCCCGTCTGGTCAGTTCGGCGTAGTTCTTTGTGTCGCCACCAGGAGGCAGCGGTCGCGCGCAACACGCGCAAGATACCTGTTTGCATGGAAATGCCCTTCATCAGGAACGGCAGACCGGAACCCGGCCCGGACCCATCTGAGGGACCCCAAAGGCCCTCATCCGTCAGTCACAAAACCCGAAGAACACTTTCACTTTCTCCGGCCCCTTTGGGCACACAACAAAACCGAAAAGCCCGGCACATCTGCCGAAGCCATTGATTTCATGCAGCAATTCTAGATCGGCAACCAAGATCGGCAACGCATATCGGCAAAACCTTGCTTGAAAGTACGAAATGTGTTTATTTTTCAACTACTTTGCAAATATGGAAGATCGGCAAAATGCTGGAAACACCTGCCAGGATCGAACCCTGCTTCTTCGAGGAGCATATTCCTACAGAACTGGCAGACCTTTCGGTCGACATCCAGAGGGAAGCCACCGGGCTGGGACAAGGGTTGCATCCTGACAGCGCAGCCGAACTTGCCGATCTCGTCCGTGTGATGAACTGCTACTACTCCAACCTGATCGAAGGACACAACACGCGCCCCCGCGACATCGAAAGAGCGCTGGCTGGTGCCGAGCTTGAGGAAGAAACCCGTCCTCTCGCCCTTGAGGCCCGAGCGCACGTCATCGTTCAACGGGCCATCGATGAGATGCATCGCATAGGCACCCTGCCCCGCCCCACATCCGTCGAATTCCTGACTTGGGTCCATAAGAGCTTCTACGACGAGATGCCGGATGAGTTTCGGGTCATCGAACATCCCGACGGCACACAAGAGCCCATCGTTCCGGGACGCATGCGCCAGGATGACGATCGGGAAGTTGCGGTCGGGCGCCACCTACCTCCTTCATCGTCGCGCGTCGCGGCATTCATGGACCATTTCGACAAACGATTTCAGATTGCGGCGCGGTCTTCGAGCGGACGGATCATCGCGATCGCCTCTGCACATCACCGGCTCAACTACATCCACCCTTTCCCGGATGGTAACGGCCGTGTCAGCAGACTGATGTCTCATGCCATGGCCCTCACAGCGGCGATTGGCGGCCAAGGGCTCTGGTCCGTATCACGTGGGCTGGCCCGCGGGTTAACCGATCGGGGCGAGTACAAACGGATGATGGATCTGGCCGACAGTCCACGTCGCGGAGACCGCGACGGACGGGGGAACCTGTCAGAAGCGGCACTGAAGACGTTTAGTGAATGGTTCCTAAAGGTGACGCTCGACCAGATCAGCTTCTCAGCAAGATTGTTCGATCTCGGCGGACTGGACCAACGGTATCGTCGTCTTGTTGCAGATACCATCGATGACAAGCGAGCGCCGGAACTAATCTCGGCGGTTCTTCGGCATGGGGCACTGGAACGAGGCGATGCGCAGATTGTGCTCAAGACGTCCGAGCGTACTGCTCGCAACACGCTGAGTAAACTGACCGCCGCCGGATACCTGACCTCCGTCTCGCCGAAGACGCCAGTTCGGTTGGCGTTTCCGTTGGATTATCGAGAGCGGCTCTTTCCAAACCTCTTTGGAGATGGTGACCTCCCACTATAACTTTTGGGATTTAGGGTTTAATGCCTGGCCGCCGATTTCTTCCATGGCCTGCGAGATTTTCATCAAGGCTTGCTCGTGTGTCACTTGTCCACCGCGGTGGACATCTGCTGGTCTGAGATAAACTGAAGAACCACCACGCGCCGCTAGGTGCGTTTGGACAGTTTTGGTTGCCACAAGCGCCGCTTCTCGTTCGAAGTCCACCGCGGTGGACATTAGACAGTTCGCTCATTGGTTTCGGACAGTCGCTTGATCAAAGCTAATGGATCAAATTGGTTTTGCCTTTGACCCAGGGTGATACTGTGAAAATACGCCCCAAAATCCCTGATGCGTTTTCCAAGTTGTAGCATGATGAAGATCGCGCATGACGCTTTCTGAGCTCCTACAGCATTCTTGGCTTTCTCGAAAGTTTCTGGGTGAATGCCCATCATCGGTGCAAGTGTTCGAGCATGGTTTTCAATGTCCAACCAGTTTCTAAGTCTCTCTGTGGAGAACGATGTCGCCTGATCGCAGACTGAGGTCAGCAAGTCTGGTTTCAGGGCCTCATCGCCTATGTTGCTATCTAAATCTTTTTTTTCTTCTTCAGACTTAGATTGATGCCGGACAGTTTGTCCGTCATTGGCGGGCAATTCCATAGTTTCAGGCGGGTCATCCGGGGTAGACAAACTCTGGCATTCCGCATCTGTATTGGCGAGCAGAGCGTGGTATTCGGGGAGGCTCAGCTTCCTGCGTAGAGCTTTCCGTGCGTGGTTGATGAATGCGTTGCTAGGATCGTGCTCTTCCAAATGGGCGAGCTTTGTAAGGATCTGTTTGCGGACAAATATCCGATCTCGCCGGTTATTCTCCATCTCTTGCGCGATGGCTATAAGCTCGCTCGCACGTTGGAGCAGGGGGGTGAGAGACAATCCATAACTGATGCACTCCCCGCCGGAGGAGCGAACGCGGTAGCGCTTTCGGTTCGAGCTGTCATTGCGCTTGATGAATCCGAGTTCAACGAAGCGGTTGATGTGCCTCCGGAGTGTCCGTTCGTCGATTCCGCCAACGCGCTGGCAAAGTGAATTGTTAGACGCAAAAACCGTTTCGCCATGGCCAGGTTTCAGAAAACTGAGCATTGCTTGAAGTGTCTGTATGTGGCCAGGACGTAGACCAAACACGCTGCGTGCATCTCTCAGGGCTCTGAAGATGGTCCAGACGTCGGTTTCAGATGGGGGAAATGAGCCGCGGGTTGCATCAGCACCTGCGGCTTCGATCGAGAGTTTTGTAAATGCCATGGCTTGTTCACGACGACCGTTCGGCCCACAACTTCCCCGTCTCTTTCCTCGAATTTTCGCGGAAAAAAGCAAAAAATATCAGTCCACCGAATCGGTGACTCTTGACCGGTATGCTGGAGGTTGCTACATCACGGATGCTAATCAGATGATGAGGGCTCTCCAGGGGAAACTTTGGGGGGCTCTTTTCTTTCGGGTCTTCGCTTTTCTCCTCTGCTCGTGTTGCTCTGTGTGGCCTGGGTTAGGACCCAGAGCCTCTCTCATTCCGCCACTGTACGAAGAGTTGCAAAAGCGTAGCTTCCGCGTGTTCTTCGAGCCATTGGCCGAATTCTGGATTGTCCTTCTTGGTGACCTTGATAGCGATCGCCTTCTTATCGACTGTCAGCGTGCCCAATGAACTGCCGTTCTCATCTTTGATGACCGACGTCAGGCCACGATTGGGCGGCTTCTTGTCGCTACGTGCTTTGCTCGAGCAAGCCGAATAGACCGCTTGGAACTTTTCGGAACTAGCTGTGTCGTCGGGCAGAGTGGCGAGCGCCTCTTTGGCGGCGTCCACCAAATCTACCTTCACCGATAAGGCAGCCAGATCACTCCACTGCCGTCGTCCGATCCCATGTGCTGGCCCGATGAGTTGAACAAGACCGTCTGGCAGTTGTTCTATGACGACCCTGTGGTTGGATACGCCTTGCCGGGTCAGACCCAGAGCGTCCTGGATGACACCGGGTTTGTAGCCGGATTCCTGCATCTCTTTGATAAACAGTGACTTTTCTATGAAAGACGGGTCAAGCCTGAGGTTGTTCTCCTGGCCTTGAGCGATCAGAGAAGCGTCATCATCGAAGGTTCGAACAATTGCCTTGACCGTTCCACCGACCTTGCGGATCGCCGCAAGCCTGCGGCGGCCGTAGATGATGCGGTATCTGTCCGGTTGGGCAGATGGACGGACCATGATGGGCACTTGTTGGCCATGCTTGGCGATACTCTCGGCTAATTCATCGATGCTGGAATCTTCCAGCACCAACCGATCGCGCAGCCCATCCATATCAATCTGATCGGGCTCGATGTCGCGGATCGAGTTTGCAGTGATCTCGCGCAACGAGTCACGCAATCCGCCAACAGATCCCGGCAGCTTTGCCGCTCTTGGTGGGGTAGGGGAGGGGGCTGCGCTCTCCGTCTCATCCTTTGGAGGCTGGTTGAAGATGTTTCGCGCCATCAGCGACGCCCCCATGCCATTTGGATCGTCTGCTCCAGCTCATCGCCAACGCCGTTCACGCTTGTCAGGGCGCGATCAATTGTCTTTCTGATGAACTGGCTTGGATCGACTTCGTAGACGGTCTGCTGGGTCATCCCGGCGTCGGAGATCGCCGTAGACTTCAGCATCGGTTCTGTCATGACCTGACCTGCCAGAATTGATCTCAGGTAGCCTGCCATTTGGGTCTGCGGCCCGTCCGACGGTTCATATCTGGTAATCAGGAACTTGACAAAATCCCATGTGACACGCCGACCGATGGCTTCCTCCACCGCCTTGACCGTTTCTGAAGCAAGCTTCAGGAATTGGCTCATGGATGCGATGTCAAGCATGCCAGGTACCACGGTAACCAAAAGCCCCGTCGAGGCTGCCAGCGCAGTCAGGGTTAGAAACCCAAGCTGAGGCGGGCAGTCGATCAGGACAATGTCGTAGTTTGCCTCAACCTCTTCAAGCGCCAAGGCGAGGCGCTCTGCAAAGATGGGTTGTACGCGACGGGCGAGAGCGTTTGCGGTCTCGGTTTCGTACTCCGAGAGCATCAAACCGGCGGGCACCATGTCGAGCTTATGGAAGTAGGTCTTTTGGATGACGTTCGAGAGAGGAACTTGGTCCTCATATCTCAAAGCATCATAGATTGTGCCGCCATCGGCGAACTCAAGCTCGGGCCGAAAGCCGAAAAACGTGGTCAAACTTGCTTGCGGATCGAGGTCTAGGACCAGCACGCGGTAACCGCGCAAGGCATACCTTTGCGCAAGATGAATCGTTGCAGTAGTCTTTGATGAACCGCCTTTGAAGTTGACGACGGATATCACCTGGAGACGATCGCCATCACGTCGACCTGGGCGGTAGCTTTCTGCGTTCTTTCCAGTGCGTCCAAGAACATCGCGCAACTCATCAATCTCTTGGGCTGTGTAGAACCGGTGTCCGCGGTTGTCTGTATGCACTTCCGGGAAGCTGCCGTCCTTGTGCCGGTTGCGCAGGTTAGATGTGCTTACGCGCAGGAGGCCGGCGACTTCGGTGGAACTGAAGCGGCGTAGGGACTTTCGTTCTTCGGGTTCGAAAGCGATCTTCATCTGGCGATCCAAAGACTCAGCCAGATTGTCGGCAAATGCTCCGATATCGGAAGAGCCTATGCCTTGCGTGTATCCAATGTTACGATCATCCATGTCCTGCCGCCCACTCTCGGCCTCTGTTGAGGCTCTTAGTCATTCTGACGGTGTACAGCGTGTCTGACGCGTTTTGCCGTCAGAATGGGAATGCCACGATCCAGTGAGTCCGGCAAGAAGAATCTAAATGTAGTGTGAAAGTTATCCACAACACCTATAGGTGTTGTCGTATAAAAAACTCAGCAAGTCATTGTTATAGATATATTAAATGCAGATCGAACCGAATCGAGCCGCTACTCTGTTGAGTTGGCACATTAGCAGCTAACCCCAAGCAACTAATGGCACTTTCTGCCTCTTGCGGAGTTTTCTCCCGGTGAAATTTTTTGGATTCGGGTCAGAAGCTACATCTGATCTTGGCTCGATTCGTACGGCATGAGGCCAAGTCGTTCCGCCCGCTCCAACAGCATTTTCACCGAAGACGGCTGCCATCTTGTTCGGCCACGAGGCGTGCGTTCGCGCATAGATTCCAGCCGTTCACAGATCGCTTGAAGCGTGATGTCGGGATCTGCGCCCTTGATGCCAGCAATAATGGCGGGCAGGCGATCGTCCGTTTCGCGGCGCCCGGCGCGGGCCAGCACCTCGGTAGGCAGGAAGCCGTCGCGGACATAGGCCTTCACAGCGCGCAAGAGACGGC
>NZ_FXZK01000007.1 GCF_900184895.1 Flavimaricola marinus | reverse complement strand
GCGGCATGGCGCGACGACTACAACCATCACCGCCCGCACTCGAGCCTCGACGGTCTCTCCCCGCGGGAGTATCACCAACGGTCAAGAGAAGGACCAAACCCCGAACAGAGCTAACTTATAGGCGAGGACTCCAAGGGGAGCTGGTCAGGTGCCACGCTGTATAAGCAGCATGCTGCGATCGAACTTGTAGAGCGGAAGCCTATCTTCCAGTCAACCTTCGCCTCTGATGGCATAGAGAGCCTACGTGAAGAACTCGCCTTCGAAGCCCGCAGCCGGCGTAGAGCAAACATCAATAGCTGGCAGTCAGCGCTATAACGAGCGCGTTCGCGTAGTGATGGGGTTCTGCGCTGGTGGCTTCGTACAGATTGAAGATCCCTAAGCACTTTTTTTGTGTATATTTGAATTCTGAAATCTCGTTGGTGCAAAGCTTGATTATACCTGCCGTCGATCGGTTGTCGCCCCCCAACGCTTATGCCGTACCGACGCTCTTGGAAATTCCAGCGTCAATTCTTGAAATTCTTTGATGACGATGCGGAAGCGTACTTTGTGTGCACCCGATACGCCGCCCCGCATGTTTCTCTCCCGAACCAGACTTTGGTGATACGCTCCACGAATGACAGCTTCCGACTTCCTGAATGGGTTACCGGCGTTTCCGCAGTGTCATCCTCGCAGAATGTCCGCTTCCACGATCTGACAATCTAAAGTTCGAAGTTGCAGAGAAGGTCTGCTCTTCGCCGATTCTGTGGAAAAACACCTGTTCGCGAGCGCAGAAACTTGGCGCTCTTGGTTGTCGCGGCTGCCTTTGTTATCAAGCTTTTCGCATTTGCTGCGGTGCAGGAAAGTTCTTAGCCAGTTTGCGAAAGTTTTGGGCGGTTACGGCGAGCAGGAATTCGTCTTTTGCGTCGCATGGTCCACGTAATCGGAGACGTCTCAGGCCGCGGTTGCGTTTGAGGTGGGCGAAGAGCATCTCTACCATTTTGCGTAGCCGCATTGAGATGGCGTATTGTCTGGTTTTTGCGATGTCTCGGGCGACCTGGCGGGCGTCTTCGTGTTCCTCGCGGGTGATGGATCTGGCATCGGCGTTCGGACAGCATTGCATTCTCGACGGGCATGCCTGGCAGGTCAGTTTCAGGGCACGGTATTTGGTTCTACCCTGTCCGGTCGGGCCCCGGTTCGGGTCGGAATAATTTCGCCGGAACTGCTTAAACGCTTGGCCCTCGGGGCAGATGTATTGGTCGTTCTCAGCGTACCATTCGAAGTCCGCCCGGCTCCAGGTGCCGTCGATGCGGTCGGATTTGTCGAAGACGGGAATACGCGGCGCGATCTGCGATCGACCAACCAGCCCAGAAGTGGCCCGTGCCATAGGCCGTGTCCGCGATCAGGCGTTCGGGATGCAGGTCGAACCTGACCTTCACGCGGTCCAGTATGGTGCGTGTCGTCCCGACTTCGGCCAGCCGGATTGGTCTAGTTGCTTCCACATCCACAATGACGCCGTGATCCGTGTCGATCAGGTAGTTGTCGGAGTAACTGAAGAATGCCGGTCCCTCGCGCGCTGCCGTCCACTGGCTGGCTGAGTCGGAATGTGAGGTGAACTTGGGCTGAACCTCGCTGGCGGCGCCGAAGGCTGCCTCATCCAGCGGTTCGAGATACTCGCGAACCGCGTGGGGTGCATCTGAACAGCCCCATCTGAGTGGTCAGTCTGATTGTTAGTACATGATTGGGCCTTGGTCCATCTGGGCAATGGTTTCGGGTTCCGCTGGGCGGTAGCCCAAAGCACTGTGTGGTCGTTTCGTGTTGAAGTGTTTCCTCCATTTTCGATCAGGATTTGGGGTTCGCGCAGGCTGTAGAAGATTTCGCCATAGAGCAACTCGTCCCTTAAGCGGGCATTGAAGCTTTCACAGTATCGGTTCTCCCAGGTGCTGCCCGGTTCGATGTAGGCCGTTTTTGCGCCAACAGCCTTGATCCAATCCTGCACGGTCTGAGCAATGAACTCCGGGCCATTATCTGTACGAATGAACGACGGGACACCGCGCAGGATGAACAGGTCGCTCAGGACATCGATTACGTTGCCTGAGTTTAGCGTGCGGAATTCTCTTCCGTCAGGTTCAGATGCACTTCGTCGCAAAGCCGCCGCTCTGACTGGATGGCAAAGCAATATCCGACCAGCAGCATCCGGATCAGCAGCTCGGGATCGACCGACGGGCGGCCCGTGTGACTGTAGAAATCCGCAAGGTGGGCGCGAATGCTACTCAGATCGACAAACCAATTGATCGATTGCAGCGGGTGGTCTTGCGGGACATAATCTTCTAGCGAGAACTCGTTGAACAGCACCGGTTGCGCTTCTTGCCTCGGCCCCATCATCGCCAATCCTCCGACCCATTGGCAGAATTGAAACAGGACCACACCCTTCGATAAAGCGTGAGTTTTTCAACGGAATACGCCCTGACCACCGGCCCTTGCCCTAGGGCCGCCTCAAATTCGAGGGGTGCGGTGCCAGAACGGGAGGCATGCCTGAACTTCAGGCGATTGAGGTTTTCGCTTGGCAGCAAACCAATTTGGCACAGCGCATTCGTGACTTCTTGACCTTACTGATAGGGTGAAATAGATCCGGAGAAGCAGAGCGGGCGTTGTGTAATGGTAAGACCTCTGCCTTCCAAGCAGAAGACGCGGGTTCGATTCCCGCCGCCCGCTCCAAGAATTTTTTTCCTACAGATACCCGACAAAAATTACTCTGCGTGTTGCGTAGGTACCTGATAATATGTCGAAAATATCGATCTCGACGGCAGTCTTCCAAGCTGATGATACGGGTTCGTTTCCCGTCGCCCGCTCCAAGAACGACCCAAGATCAGCCAAAGCAGCGTCTCGCGGGCCTCATGAATTGGACCTGTTTGTGAGCCCTAGGTTCGGGACGGAATTGGTGCTTTCCTGTGCTGCGGCATTGTATAGGATGCCGGGCCTATGATTTGCGAAGTGGATAGAGCCGAAATCTGGCCGCCATTCCCTCTGCAAATTGTATCTTAGGGCCACTTCTTGCTAGCGGCTTCAGCATTGAAGCTGCTCAGATGCCGTGAAGCCCTTCTGTCGAGACGAGGCATCTTGTCTGCACGTGATGGCGGACGAAAGCACGACTGCCAGCAACTGGCTCTGTCGACAGCACCGGACATAGGCACTTCTGACTCAGCAGAATATAGCTTCGCGCCGATCAGGACACGGCGATGCTGCAACGGCAATGAAGGTCGAAGCAGACTTGGCTTTCGCTCAACCGTGAGTGTTTACATCGGACTGGTTTCCGTCAGTCTGTTTTGAACCAACGCCGCCAACCTTGCAAATTCGGCTCGAACCGGGGCCCCTTCGCCATGGCGAGCGGCAAGTGCATCGACCGCATCAGACAAGGACACATCATGCGCGCTTCGGGCAACGCCACCAAGGAACTGAGTCAGGTAGTCGATGGCTGCTCCGTCCTCCTCGCCTGAGAGTACCTCCGCGACGTGAGAGAGATCATCGCGATAAGCAATTTGATCAGGCGCGATGAGATCGTCGCTGATCACTCGGGGGCCAACGGGTTGACGGTCGGTCGGGAGGAGAGAGAGCACCGCAGACTGAAAAACGGCGATGCGTTCGACGGGTTTCAACATGAACCCATCAGCGCCTGCTGCAGTCGCCACAGCCTCCATGTCCGGATCGCCACTTACAGCGATGATCGCGTCGACACGAGGAACGGCAGCCGACAGATCAGCGATCAGGTCCGCACCCGAGCCGTCAGGCAAAGTCATATCCACAATCACGACAGTTGGCCGATAGACTCGAAGATGTCTGCGCGCATGGAACAACGAGTCGGCGCGACGGATGCGTGCGCCGGAGCGAAGACACAGCAAACGGAAACCCTCCGCGGCGAAGCGACTGTCTTCGACAAGGAGCACGGTAACTCCCAACAAGGGCCGTGCAGAGGTTGGTGGACGTCCTTTCAAGAAGTCATCAAGCGTTTCCATTGTGTTCCCCAATTCGGTGACTTTGCTTAACCACAATGCAGCCATAGTGATTAATCCGAGGTTAAGATCATGGCGCGGCGACTCGCCGCCTTGCAGCAAGCGTTTGCGCGGGACATAAGCGGCACAGATTTTAGGAGATAAGCGATGATCGGACGGCTCAATCACGTGGCAATCGCAGTGCCGGACCTCGAGGCTGCGGCGGCGCAGTATCGGGATACGCTTGGCGCAGATGTTGGCGCACCTCAGGACGAGCCTGACCACGGGGTGACGGTGATCTTCATCAATTTACCGAACACCAAGATCGAGTTGCTGTTTCCACTTGGTGAAGACTCACCGATCAATGGCTTCCTTAAAAAGAACCCATCGGGTGGCATTCATCACATGTGCTATGAGGTCGATGACATTATCGCCGCTCGTGATCGCCTTGCAGAGCAGGGGGCGCGGGTGCTGGGAACCGGCGAGCCAAAAATCGGAGCGCATGGAAAACCGGTGCTGTTCCTCCATCCCAAGGACTTCAACGGTTGTTTGATCGAGCTCGAGCAGGCCTGAGCATTGGCCGTGGATCAGACCGAAATCGCCGTCAGACGGCATAGGCCAGTGATAAAAAGGGAAATTTAATGGGTATCGTCTCAGGCATCGTGCTTTTCGCCGTGATCTGGTTTCTGGTTCTGTTCGTGGTTCTGCCCCTCAAGATGACGTCACAGGGCGAGGCCGGCGAAGTCGTGCCGGGAACACATAGTTCGGCGCCCGCCAATGCTCAAATCGGCCGAAAAGCTCGGATCACGACCATTTGGGCCTTGGGAATCTGGGCCATCGTCGCGGGCACGATCCTGTCGGGTGTCATCACCGTGCGCGATCTCGATTGGTTTCAACGCATGTCCACGCCGGAGGTGTCGCAGGGCGACTAACCTCTAGCGCCTAGACCAAGTCGCATCAGGCCGCGACGTATCGGCTCCACGTCGTGAAGTGCCTTTATGCCATGAGCTCTCAGGCCTTGTAGCCACGCGGAACTGCTCTGCGAGGTTCTATTGAGAACCTCAACGCCCTTCACCCGAAGCAGAATGTCGGTGTGACGCTCGCGGTGATACCGATCAAGCATCTCCGGGCTGCCAAGTCTGTCCGGCGAGGCCAGGGCGAGATCACGCAGGCACGCCAGATCCGCGAGGCTCATGTTCAGCCCCTGTGCACCGATCGGCGGCAGGACATGGGCCGCTTCGGCAATCAATGCGACCCGCGCAGCCGCCATCCGATCCGCAATCTGACTGATGATCGGCCAGACCTGCGGCCCCGCCACCAGCGAGAGCGGGCCGTAGAGGCCGGCGCTGCGGTCGGTCGCGGCGGCGTTGAAGTCGGATGGGGCAAGACGGGCCAATCGCTGTGCTTCCGGGCCGTCGGTCATCCAGACGACGGCAGAACATGGAGAGCCGTCATGGTCGGGCAGGGGGACGAGGGTGAAGGGGCCCCCCTGATCGTGGATCTCGGTCGAGACATTGCCATGTGGCATGTCGTGAGTGACCGCGAAGCTCAGCGCCTTTTGGCCGTATCTGGACGTGCGGACATCTATTCCGACGGCGGCACGGACAGGACTTTGGCGACCATCGGCCGCGATCACCAACTTTGCGCTGATCTGGGACCGGTCACTCAGCGAAACCAGAGCCTCAGCGTCTCGGGCCACAAGTCGCTCAAAGCCGACACCCGGGCGGAAGCTGACGTTCGGCAGATCGCCAAGCCTGTCCAGCATCTCGCGCCGCAGAACCCAGTTGCGAAGGTTCCAGCCGAAAGGCGCGTCGCCAATGTCTGAGGCTTCGAAATCACGCGACACGGGAGGAGTGCCCGCCGGCCCGCTGATATCGACGATGCGCATGACGTTCAGTGGCGTTGCATCGGTCTTCAGCCTGTCCCACAGACCGGCCTCTTCTAACAGATCTCTGGCAGGCTGCAAAAACGCCGTTGTTCGCAGGTCCGATCCCGGGGCGTCACCGGTCGTGACAGGAGCGGTGGGGTCGACGCAGATCACCGAGAACCCGACGCTGCCAAAAACGGCCGCCGCCGTCAGGCCCGCGACGCCGCCGCCCGAAATGAAGATATCGACTTTTTCACGCTTCATGGCTTGGAGATAGGCCGTGGCCCGAGCGGAGGAAAGGGCTGTCAAACCAACTGCGACAAGAAAGCTGTGAGATCATCGGTGTGATGGTGGATGTGATCGTGCGGGGCAGGCGCCGCGCTGACGTGGACCGTGCGCATCCCCATGGCATGAGGGGCCATCAGATTGCGTGGATCATCCTCGAACATGGCGGCGACGTCGGGCGATACGCCGTCCTTTGCAAAAACCGTCTCAAACGCCGCGCGGTCCGGTTTTGGAAGAAAATTCGCATGTTCGACACCGTAGACCGCATCGAAGACGCCGTGCAGCCCGCGAGCCTCCAGCACTCTTTGGGCATAGGGTTCGCAACCGTTGGTATAGACGATCCGCCGGCCGGGAAGGGCGCGAATGTGGGCGGCCAGTTCGAGATCCGGTGTCATATGCGACAGGTCGATATCGTGGACATGGGTCAGATAAGGCGTCGGATCGACGTCGTGCTCTGTCATTAAGCCCGCGAGGGTTGTCCCGTAGGTTTCCCAGTAGTGTGTCCGCAGATGATCGGCATGAGCCTTGTCGACGCCCAGAGCAGAGGAGACGAATTCCGTCATGCGCACTTCGATCTGATCGAAAAGACGATCTGATGGCGGATAAAGCGTGTTATCCAGATCAAAGACCCACGTTTGGACGTGCGAGAACGATTCAGCAATCATGGGGCGAACCTAGTCCGGCCAATGCGCCCCTGCAACGGGTTTGGGTTGATCGTCGGGTGCACCCGGCGCTAGTCTGGGCCAGCGGTCACAAGGGGCGTGCAATGACAGATCAAAAAGCAGCCCAAAAGGATGCATACGGACTTATCCTTGAGGCGATTGACACAGGGATATACCGGCCCGGCGACCGGCTGGTCGAAAGCGAATTGGCGGATCGATTTGGCGTTTCTCGAACGCCCATCCGAGAGGCGCTGCAACGGCTCGAAACACAGTCACTCCTGACGCGCGATGGCCGATCCCTGATTGTCGCATCGCTGGACCATAATCAACTGGCGGAGCTCTATGTCGTCCGGGGGGAGCTTGAGGGCTTGGCTGCCAGGCTTGCGGCCCGGCACGCGACGCCCGAAGAGGTCCGGGTGCTTCGGGATATGCTCGAGGCCGATCATGCGCTGGTCGGCGATCCGAATGCGCTTAGCCGTGCGAACCGGCGCTTTCACCATCAAATCCACCTCGCATCGCACAATCGGTTCTTGGTGCGGCAACTCGATCTGGTTCACCGCTCGATGGCGCTTCTGGCGACCACCTCTCTCGAAGCGGAAGGGCGGCCAAGCGGCACATTGGAAGAGCATGCGGCAATCGTTCAGGCGATCGAAGCCGGAGACGGGAACGCCGCCGACAGGGCGCTTCGGGATCATATCTCGAAAGCCTTTGTGACCCGTCTCAAACTGGATGCTTCAAAGGTCGAAGCGGCGGAGTGACGGGGCTGCGGCCAATCTGGGCCGGCCAGTGAAACGCGCCGTGGCTCGTCTTGTCCCAATAGAACGGGCGGGTGACCATTTCCCACAGTGCCTTGTAGACCGCGATCGTGGCGAGAGGGAAATAGAGGTGCATCAAGGGCGCCCAGAGACCGAGCCAGCGCCGACCGGACCGGCGCGTCGCGATGAAGGCCGCGGCAAAGTTGACGATCTCGGTTAGCAAGAACAGGGCCGCCATCGACCACATGACCCCGACATGCACTGAGGCGCCCATCGGATGCCACAGCCCGAACGGAACCGCCCAGAACGTCCAGATCACCGGCGCGAGAACGAACTGACTGAGCGTCGCGAGATAGAGAACCTGAACGCCGAGAAAGCGCCAAGGGCCGACTGCCCGCCACAGAACCGTGGGCTTGGCATTATGCACAGCCCAGGTCATCGCATAACCCTTGAGCCATCGTGACCGCTGCCGGACCCAAGGCCATGCCCTTGCGTTCGCCTCCTCGCAGGTGACGGTATCAATCATCTCGACGCGGTAGCCGTTTCGGGCCAGCCGAAGGCCCAGCTCGGCGTCTTCGGTGACGTTGTGGGCATCCCAGCCACCAACCGCCTCGATCGCCTGCCGCCTCAGAAACAGGGTCGTGCCGCCCAAAGGCAGCACCAGACCCATTCGCTGCAAGCCCGGCAGGACGAGACGAAACCACGCCGCATATTCGAGCGTGAAGCACAGGGAAAGCCAGTTGCGAGAGGTGTTGTAGAAATCCAGAACCCCTTGCAGGCAAGCGACGTCCGGTCCTCGCTCTGCGAAGCGTTGCACCACTTTCGAGATCTGGTCCGGCGCCGGAGCGTCTTCGGCATCATAAATGCCGATCATGCTTCCGTGTGCAAAGTTGAGCGCGTAGTTCAGTGCCCTTGGTTTGGTTTGAACTGCGCCACTTGGCACGGTGATCACCTGCGACCACGAGGGAAGGGACGCGGCTTCAAGGGCCTCGCGGGTCAAGCTGTCCTCTTCTTCCAGAATGAGGCACAGATCGAGTTTCTCGCGTGGATAGTCCAGACGTTCCAAACGCGCCAACAGATGACTTGCGATTTCACGCTCCTTGAACAGCGGCACAAGGATCGAAACGACGGGCAGATGTGCCGGCACCGGCGCGGCCGGCACGTCCTTGGCGGCGGAGTCGCCTCTCGCAAAGTAGATCGCAAACGCTTTCAGCGCGGTCGAGGCGAGCAGGGTGAGGCCGGTCCATGCCATGACGATCCAGACAAGCAGTTCCGGCAATACAATGCAAAGCGCACCAAGAAGGCACAAACAGGTCAGGGCCAGCCTGCGCGTGCGCGGCAAGCTCCAGTTGCGGCAACTATATTCGGCAGGCGCTCGGTCCTCGGCATCCAGTGCCATTTGCCATCCGAATTGAGAAACCAGCACCTCCCGTTGCTTTTCACGGCTGCAAAGTGCGATCCGCACCTGTCCGAACGTGTCCTCCAACAGCTTCGAAGATCGGTGAAAGATATTCGGGTCATCGACGAGAACGACAGTGACGGAGCCGCATCTCTGCCATGGAAGCACGCCCAAGCGCACACAGGTCGACGGGCCTAGCGCCATCACGAGGCGAATGTCCGGACCGTCAATGGACGGGTCTACCCAGAGCGGCTGACCGGTTTCCGGCTTGGATGCCCCCGGCACCGAGGCCACAGCCACGAGGGCAGGGGGGCGCTGGGGCAGATCGACATCCACACCGATTGGTCGCTTGGTCTCAAACATCGGTCACCTTTGGCAGCGGTTCTCCGCATGCTTCAGGGGTGGACCATCAGTATTAAGAAAGACTTAAAATCGGCCTGAAATCGATCAGGCCGGTTGCTTTGACTTCATCGCGGCGGCAAATCGTTCAAACAGGTAGTAGCTGTCCTGTGGACCCGGGCTGGCCTCGGGATGGTATTGAACGGAGAACACCGGCCGGTCGACCATCCGGATGCCGCAGTTGGACCCGTCAAACAGGCTGACATGGGTTTCCTTGACGCCGGCAGGCAAGGTCTGGCTGTCGACGGTGAAGCCGTGATTCATGGAGGTGATCTCGACCTTTCCGGTTTCGAGGTCTTTGACCGGATGGTTCGCGCCATGATGACCGTGGTTCATCTTGATCGTGCGGGCGCCGAGGGCGAGTGCCAACATCTGATGGCCGAGGCAAATGCCAAAGACCGGCATGTCGGATTTCGCCATGACCTCTTTGATCATCGGCACAGCGTAGGTGCCGGTTGCCGCCGGATCGCCGGGGCCGTTCGACAGGAACAGACCGTCGGGATCGAGGGCGAGCACGTCCTCGGCCGAAGCCGTCGCGGGCAGCACCGTGACGTCGCAGCCGGCCGAGGCGAGGCAGCGCAGGATGTTCCGTTTCGCGCCGAAGTCGATCGCCACGACCTTGTGTTCCGCATCTTTGCGCCGAAGGTAGCCATCGGGCCAAGCCCAACGCATTTCGTCCCACTGATAGCTCTGGGTGCAGCTCACTTCCTTCGCCAGATCCAGACCTTCGAGACCGGGGAAGCTGCGGGCAGCGGCGACGAGCGCTTCGATGTCGAAGTTGCCTTCGGGGTCGTGGGCGAGGGCCACGTGCGGGGCACCTTGCTGGCGGATGGCGCGGGTCAGTCTGCGGGTGTCGAGGCCGCCGATCGCGATCCGTCCGTTGCGCTTGAGCCAAGCATCCAGTTCCTCGGTCGCCCGCCAGTTCGAGGGCTCTGTCGGATCCCATTTGACGACCATTCCGGCCGCGACCGGCTCCGCGGTTTCGTCATCCTCGGGGGTGGTGCCGGTATTGCCGATATGCGGGAAGGTGAAGGTCACGACCTGACCGGCATAGGACGGATCGGTCATGATCTCTTGATAGCCTGTCATCGCGGTGTTGAAACAGAGTTCCGCGGTCGTTTGACCGGTTGCGCCGAAACCGCGGCCCATGAAAATGGTGCCATCGGCAAGAGCAAGACAGGCGGTTGGCTTGGGATCCACACGATGCGGCATTGGGGCGACTCTCCTAGCGCAAAATCTTGGGGAACCTAAGGATCATATCAGGGGCGGTCAAGGCTGATAAGGCCGCAAATTGACGTTGGGCCGGGCTGTCTTCTGAGCGGTTGTCACACCAAGCCTGTCAGGGTAGAAGGCACCCTTGTCTACCACTCACGGGAACGGACGAATGGATTTGCGAAGCAAGGTCGATACGGCCCTGAAGGACGCGATGCGCGCGAAAGAGGCAGAGCGCCTTTCGACGTTGCGCCTGATCAATGCGGCGATCAAGGATCGCGAAATTGCCGCGCGGGGCGATGGCGAAGAGGCTGGCGTCGGAGACGATGTCGTCTTGTCGATCATGGGCCGCATGGTCAAGCAGCGTCAGGAAAGCGCGCGCGCCTATGAAGAGGGCGGCAGGCTGGAGCTGGCCGAGAAAGAGCTGGCCGAGATCAAGGTGATCGAGGAGTTCCTGCCGCGTCAGCTCTCCCCCGAGGAAAGCGCGAAAGCCGTCGATGCGGCGATCTCGAGCGTCGGTGCCACCAGCATCCGCGAGATGGGCAAGGTCATGGCCGTGCTCAAGGAAAAATACACCGGCCAGATGGATTTCGGCAAGGTCGGCCCGATGGTGAAAGACCGCCTCGGCTGACGAGTGGCCGGGGTGGGTATCAGCCCACCCGCGCGCTGTGCCGTTCGCGGCGAGACGTCACCTGTCCTGTGGCACCGGCCGCCTGATTTCATTGAGCTTTGCCGTGATTTCCTCGAGCAGGGCGCGCCGTTCATCGACGCTGAGAAACGCCCCGATCTCGACCTCGCGGGGGCCGCCCTTGAGCGTCAGGTAGTGCTCGATCCGGCCCTCTTGCCCGTAGTCGTGGACCCGCACCCAATGCGGGTTGGCCTCCCAGTCCTGCCGGGGGGCGCGGGGGTTGTGCCGGGTCAGGGTGAGTTTGTCATCCCAGAACCGCAGTTCTTCGAGGATACTGCCGTCCCGGTAGTTGCGTTGCAGCGCCCACCACGCACCGCCAAGAACCACCGCCACAAAGGGCAACAACCCCCAGAGGATCGGTGATCCGACCACCGCCAGAAGCGGCAGCGACACCATGCCGAAGGTCACGCCGAAGAAGGTCACGAAGCCCTTTTTGGGCAGCGACCTGTAGGGCCACAGGTGAAGCTCGGCCTGTGCGCCGCCGGTCGTGGAGGGGGGGAGCCATTCGTAGGGCATGACGCATAGCTAGCGGTGATCCGGCGCGTGTAAAATGTGTTATCTGGTCGCGCTTGGGTCTGTTGCCCCGATCTACGGCTGTTAAGCAATTCATGAACAGAGGGTTAAGAAAACTGCTGTGCTGGCCTGAATCGGGCTGATTATACTGACATTTTCGGAAGCTCCGCCGTGTTGGATGCTGTCCGAAACGGGAAAGGCTGTCTTTGGCACGAGTATCGCAGGGGCCGATGAAGCCCGGATTAAGCGGCCGTGCCGATTTGCGCTGGGCTGAATTGCAGCCGTCGGGGCGCAGGCTGCAAGGACCAACGAGCCCCTTGATACGAAAAAGGCCCCGGCGAAAACCGGGGCCTTTTCTGTTCTGGAGAGGTCTGCGCCTTAGTGCGCGTGGACCTTGTCCCAATCCGACTGCTTCGGCAGCTGCTCGAACGTGTGCTCGGGCGGCGGGCAGGGCAGGGTCCATTCCAGCGTGTCTGCGTATTCGTTCCACGGGTTGTTCCCGATCACTTTCGCACCGCGCAGGAGCGTGTAGACGAGAATGCCGATGAAGAACAGGAACGACGCGAAGGACAGGAAGGCACCGATCGAAGACACCAGGTTCCAGGTGGCGAAAGCCTCCGGATAGTCGATGTAGCGACGCGGCATTCCCTGACGGCCAAGGAAGTGCTGCGGGAAGAAGGTCAGGTTCGCGCCGATGAACATGGCGACGAAGTGAACCTTGCCTGCCCATTCCGGATACATCCGGCCCGACATCTTGGGCAGGTAGAAGTAGATACCCGCAAAGATGGCGAACACGGCACCGAGGCTCATCACGTAGTGGAAGTGTGCCACGACGTAGTAGGTGTCGTGATAGGCCCGGTCGACGCCTGCCTGAGACAGCACGATCCCGGTGACACCGCCGACGGTGAACAGGAACAGGAAGCCGAAGGCCCAGAGCATCGGCGTCTTGAACTCGATCGAGCCGCCCCACATCGTCGCGATCCACGAGAAGATCTTGACCCCGGTGGGCACCGCGATGACCATCGTCGCCAGCATGAAGTAGGACTGCTGGGTCAGCGACATGCCCACGGTATACATGTGGTGCGCCCAGACGACGAAGCCCAGAGCACCGATCGCCACCATCGCATAGACCATCGGCAGGTAGCCGAAGATCGGCTTGCGCGAGAAGGTCGCGATGACGTGGGAGATGATCCCGAAGCCCGGCACGATGATGATATACACTTCGGGGTGACCGAAGAACCACAGGATGTGCTGATACAGGATCGGGTCGCCGCCGCCTTCCGGTTGGAAGAAGGTGGTCCCGAAGTTACGGTCTGTCAGCAGCATGGTGATGGCACCGGCAAGCACCGGCAGCGCCAGCAGGATAAGCCATGCGGTGACGAAGATCGACCATGCGAACAGCGGCACCTTGTGCAGGGTCATCCCCGGGGCGCGCATGTTCAGGAAGGTGGTGATCATGTTAATCGCACCGAGGATCGACGAGGCACCGGACAGGTGCACGGCGAAGATCGCGAGGTCCATCGACATGCCGCCTTCGGAGGTCGACAGCGGCGGGTAGAGCACCCAGCCCACGCCGGAGCCGAGCTGTCCGTTACCGCCTGGTGTCAGCAGCGATGCCACACCCAGCGACACACCGGCCACGAACATCCAGAACGACAGGTTGTTCATCCGCGGGAACGCCATGTCCGGCGCACCGATCTGCAATGGCATGAAATAGTTGCCAAAACCGCCGAAGAGCGCTGGAATGACCACGAAGAACATCATCAGCACCCCGTGATACGTGATCATCACGTTCCACAGGTGTCCGTTCGGTGTACAGGGTTCGGCCGCGTTGGCGATGAACCGTGCCCCTTCGAGACACATGTACTGCACGCCCGGATGCATGAGTTCGAGCCGCATGTAGACGGTGAAACTCACCGAAATGAAGCCGACGACACCGGCCACCCACAGGTAGAGGATGCCGATATCCTTATGATTTGTGGACATAAACCAGCGGGTGAAGAACCCCCGGTTGTCTTCGTGTTCGTGGCCGTGGATGGCGGCGTCTGCCATGTGGCTCTCCTCAGGTCTGGCTACAGTGCAAGGCTGATCTGGGAATCCCAGACGTCCCGTTTGTCCCGCTTCTAAAGCGTTGGACTGTCGGGAGCAATATTCCGCAGCACTTTGAGGCTGGGTTAAATTGGCGCAGGCCCCTGTCGCGGGCGCTCGTCGTGCCGGCCGGCCGTGCCGGTTTGTCTGCGTTGCCCTTGGCCGTTGCCTGTGGGGTTAATGCCGCGAGGGGCCGCAAACGCCCCTCGGCAACGCGTCGGTGTGACGTCGGTATGGCGTCGGTGGCGTTGTGCCGCTGCGGGACGGTGCGGTAACGGATTAACCCTCTGTGCGGTGCTTTGGGGCCGGGCTTCGCCTTTACGTCAGGACCATTGACTTAAACCGCACCCTCGCTCACTCTCCGCCCGATTTCGCGCCGCAGGGAGGGCCACCGCGTGCAATGGGAGAGTGTTCTGGCGACCCGGTCGTCACGGATGAAGGCGTCGGAGATTCGCGAGCTGCTCAAGCTGCTCGACCAGCCCGACATCATTTCCTTTGCCGGGGGCATCCCTGATCCCGCCCTGTTCCCGGTGGCCGAGTTCGCCAAGGCGATGGCCGATGCCATGACCCCCGCCCGCGCTGAGGCCGCGCTGCAATATTCGGTGAGCGAGGGCTATCTGCCCCTGCGCCAGTGGATCGCCGCGGAGATGGCCCGCATCGGGGTGCCCTGTGCGCCGTCCAACATCCTCATCACCTCGGGGTCGCAGCAGGCGCTGGATTATCTGGGCAAACTGATGATCACCGCGGGCGACACGGTTCTGTGCGGCTGGCCCACCTATCTGGGCGCGCTGAGCGCGTTCAACGCCTATGAGCCGCTGTTCGAGCAGCTGAGCCCCAAGGGCAATGTCAGCGCCGCCGACTATGAGGCCCGCGCCGCGGCCAATGGCGGCCGTGCCAAGTTTGCCTATCTCTCCGTCGATTTCGCCAATCCGACCGGCGAGACGCTGGATCGGCGCGCCCGCGAGCAGGTGCTCGACTTGGCCGCCGAGATGGAGATCGCCATTGTCGAGGACGCGGCCTATCAGGCGCTGCGCTATGACGGCGAGCCGATCCCGCCGATCCTCGCGCTGGAGATCGCCCGCTGCGGCAGTATCGACGCGGCCCGAACGATCTATTGTGGTAGCTTTTCCAAGACCTTGGCGCCCGGACTTCGTGTGGGTTGGATCTGTGCCGCCCAGCCGGTGATCGACCGTCTGGTGCTGATGAAGCAGGCGGCGGACCTGCATTCCTCAACCCTCAACCAGATCGCGGTGGCGCAGGTGGCCGAGGCGGTAATGGAGCCGCATGTCGAGATGCTTCGCGACCCCTATCGCGCCCGCCGAGACCACATGCTCGCCGCCTTGGACCGCGAGATGCCCGAGGGGGTCACGTGGACACGGCCGGAGGGCGGCATGTTCGTCTGGCTGACCCTGCCGCCCAGCTTGGACGGGGCCGAGCTGTTGGCGGCGTCGCTGGAAACCGAGCGGGTGGCCTTCGTGCCGGGCCGGGCGTTCTTTGCCGACGGGTCGGGGGGCAATACCCTGCGCCTGAGCTTTTCCTGCGCCCAGCCGGAGCAGATCGACATCGGTATCGCAAGGCTAGGTGCGTTGATCGGGCGGGCGCTGGCTTAAGACGGGCGCCAGCTTAGGCGGGGGCGTCCTGCCGGGCGGTGATGCTGCTGTCGAAGGTCTTGCGCAGGGCCACGTCCACGTCGGCCATCGTGACCGGCAGGCCGAGGTCCACGAGGCTGGTCACCCCATGATCGCGAATCCCGCAGGGGACGATTCCGTCGAAATGGCTGAGGTCCGGCTCTACGTTGATCGAGAGGCCGTGGAACGACACCCATTTGCGCAGCCGAATGCCGATGGCCGCGACCTTGTCCTCGGCGGGGCTGCCGTCGAACTGGAGCGGCTTGTCCGGCCGTTCGACCCAGACGCCGACCCGACCGGGCCGGATTTCGCCGCGCACGTTGAATTCGCCAAGTGCCGCGATCACCCAGTTTTCCAGATCCTGCACAAAGCGCCGCACGTCGTGGCCGCGTGCGCCGACGTCGAGCATGACATAGGCGACCCGCTGACCGGGGCCGTGATAGGTGTATTGCCCGCCGCGCCGCGCCTCGAAGACCGGGAAGCGATCCGGGTCGGTGAGGTCTTCGATCCGGGCGGAGGTGCCGGAGGTGTAGAGCGGCGGGTGTTCCACCAGCCAGATGCATTCGGGCGCGGTCCCGGCGCGAATGGCCTCGGCCCGCGCCTCCATGAAGGCGAGCGCGTCGGGGTAGGGCGTCAGCCCATCGGCGGTGATCCATTCGGGTGTCTGGCTCATGCGGTGCATATAACGCCTGTCGTCGCGGGGCGGTAGAGGGGGATCGCGCGGCGGGTCACGGCTGGCCCCGAGCCTGGCCGGACCCTGCGATCGACCCGGTGCCGGCCCTGAGAAACCACCTCTCTGCCGTTCCGTGCACGACTGTTCGAGATTAATGCGTTTTGCCTCTTGGCAAGGCCGAACGGCTGGACTAGAAGCCGCTCGTGCTACCAGCTTTTGACTGTGCGGTCGTGGCGGAATTGGTAGACGCGCAGCGTTGAGGTCGCTGTGGGGTAACACCCGTGGAGGTTCGAGTCCTCTCGACCGCACCAATTCAATGAAACAGAGGTTTCATTGAAGAGAGTTGGGGCCGGAAGCCCCCCTTGCATCTCGCCCGATATGACGTCGCTTTGCCCCTTGGGCGATCAGAGGTCCCTAGAGAACTGGATCTTGAGGCTGCTTTTCGGGCCGTTCCCGGCGAACACCTCCGCGATCTCGCTCAGCGGCATCTGGTGCGAGATGATCCGCGCGATGTCGTCGCCGTAGGCGCGCAGCCCGTCGAGCGCCTGCGGGATGTTGTGATTGAGCGAGTGCGATCCGGCCAGGGTGATCTGCCGCCGGAACAGCTCGAAGGGCGCGATCTCGATCCGCGCGTCTTGCGGGCAGACCCCGAAGAACAACCCGACGCCGCCATTGCCGATATAGTCGGTCAGCTTGCCCGCAACCGCCGGGACGCCAGTGGCGTCGGCTACCAGATCGACGCCGTGTTGCAGGTCTTCGAGATCTGAGCTTTGTGCCGCAACCCCCCGAAACCCAAAGCTTTCCGCCAGTGCAAGCCGCCCCTCGTCGAGATCGACGAGCGCGATGTCGTCCACCCCGGAGACCCGCATTCCGATCGCCATCAGAAGCCCGATCGGCCCGGCGCCGAAGATCAGTCCGCTGCGCGCCCGGTGCACCTGTCCGGCGTCCAGCCCGTTCAGCACGCAGCCCAAGGGCTCGGCCAGAGCGGCGACGTGGAAGCCCATGTCTCCGATCGGGTGGACCCGCGACGCCTTGACCACACTGAAATCGGCAAAGCCGCCGTCGCAGGTGACGCCGTAAGCGCCGAGCGTGTCGCAGAGATGCGCCCAGCCGCGCTGGCAGGCGGGGCAGGTGCCGCATTCGAGATTGGGATCGACGACGACCCGGTCACCGGTCTTGAGCCCGCTGACCCCGGCGCCGATTTCGGTGATGGTGCCGGCATATTCATGCCCCGGCACGACCGGGTAGGCGGACGTGCCGTAATTGCCCCGCAGCACCTCGATATCGGTGTGGCAGATGCCGCTTGCCGCGACCTCGATCAGAACCTCGCCCGCACCGGGGCGCGGGGTCGGCCGCTCTGTCAGGGTGACGAGGTTGCGGTCTTGGAACACGATGGCCTGCATGGTGTTTAGCCGTCGAGATAGGTTTGCAGCGCGGATTCGGTGCCCTGATCCCAGACCAGCCGCAGCCAGCGGTCAAAGGCCGCGGCGAAGCGGTCGTCTTGCCCGAGATCTCCGTAGAACTGCGTTTGCGAGAGCCATTGGGACGGATCGTCCTTGGCCAGAGCGGCGTGCTTTGTCAGCGTGTCCCAGAACGGATCGTTGGGGGCGATGCTGCTGCCGTCTTCGCGGGTGCCGGCGCACATCCGCGCCCAGAGCGCCTCGACCAGTGCCAGCCCTTCGATCGGCGTGCCGGCCGCCAGCGCATCCCGGATGATCGGGTGCAGGAACCCCGAATGCCGTGAAGAGCCGTCGAAGGCGACCCTCCGCGTGGTGTCGCGGATCTCTGGATTGCCAAAGCGCCGTTCGATCAGATCGACGTAGGCCAGCGGGGTCATCCCCGGAACGGCCGCCACATGCGGCACGATCTCTTCCACCTCGATCTTGCGCAGCAGCCCACCGATGAGGGGATGCGCCATTGTCCCGGCGATCGTCTCGACCGAGAGAAGTTCGCCCGGAGTGGCGATGACCTGATGGCCCGCGTTGAGTTGCCGCAGCTTCATCGCCTCGAAGCTGTGTACATCGGAGGTGAAGGTGGCGCCGACCTTGTCCCAATCGGGCCGTCCGGCGCAGAACGTATCCTCGATCACCCACTGCCGAAACGGTTCGTGGGTCACGGGGACGTTGTCTTCAACCCCGAATTCCCGCACGAGCGCCAGCTCTGTCGGGCCGGTGGCCGGAACGATGCAATCGACCATCGAATTGGGAAAGCTGGCGTTCTGGTCGATCCATCCCGACAGGGCGGGGTCCGACAGAGAGGCGAGCCCCAGAATGGTGCGCTTCAGGATATCGCCGTTGCCTTGCAGGTTGTCGCAGCTGAGGCAGGTGAACGGCCCCAGACCGGCGTCGCGCCGCAGCCTGAGAGCTGCGATCATCGCGCCGAAGGCGGTCCTCGGCGCGCCGGGATTTTCCGCGTCGTGCCGGATGTCGGGATGCTCGGTATCGAGCGTGCCGCCGGCGGTCTGGTAGTAGCCGCCTTCTGTGACGGTCATCGACACGATCCGGATCGCCGCTTCGGCCATGTGCGCGATCAGAGGGGCGTTGTCGGCGGCCACGGGAATGTAGCCGATCATTGCCCCGGTGATTTCGGCGGATTTGCCGCTGGGGTCGAGCTCGATCAGGGTCGTCAGGCAGTCTTGCTCCAGCATCTTGGTCCGCTGGGCATCGTCGGCCGGCCGCACGCCCGCCCCGAGGATCGCCCAGTCGAGCGCCAGCCCCTGATCCATCAGCCGGTGCGAATACCACGCTTGATGGGCGCGGTGAAAATTGCCGAGGCCGATATGCACGATACCCGCCGTCAGATCGGCGCGATCATAGCCGGGTTTGCGCACACCCTCGGGCAGGTCGTTCAGGGTTTTGAGGTTCAGGACCATCAGCTCATCCACTGGCCGCCATCGACGTTGTATGTCTGCGACACGATATAATCGGACTCCGGCGAGGCAAGGAACACAGCCATGCCCGTCAGGTCCTCGGGAACGGCAAAACGCCCGGCAGGGACGCTTGCCTCGACTTCGGCCTTCTTCTGGCCGGGTTTCTTGCCTTCGAGTTTGGCGAACATCGCGTCGACATGCACCCAGTGGTCGCCGTCGACGACGCCGGGGGCGATGGCGTTGACGTTGATCCCGTGCTTGATCAGGTTGAGTCCGGCGGACTGCGTCATCGAGATGACCGCAGCCTTGGTCGAGCAATAGACCAGCACGAGGCTTTCACCCCTCCGACCGGCTTGCGAGGCCATGTTGATGATCTTGCCGCCGTGCCCTTGGGCGATCATCTGTTTTGCCGCCGCCTGCATCGTGAACAGCGTGCCCGCGACGTTGACCGCATAGAGCTTGTCATAGCTGGCGCGGGTGATGTCGACCGTCTCGGCCGCATCGAACAACGCGGCGTTGTTGATCAGGATGTCGAGCTTGCCCGCATGGGCCACAACCGACGCCACGGCGGCGTCGATGCTGGCCTGATCGCTGACGTCGATATGGACCGCGTAGGCCCCATCCCCCAGCTCTGCCGCCGTCTGCTCGGCGGCGCTCATGTTGATGTCGGCAATCGCGACAGTCGCGCCTTCGGCGAGATAGCGTTCGGCAAAGCCGCGCCCGATCCCGCGCGCGGCCCCTGTGATCAGGGCCGATTTCCCAGCCAGTCGTGTCATGCGATGCGAAGCCCCTGTGCGTCGAAGCGGTGAATTTGGTCGGCCAAGGGGGTCAGATAGATCGTATCCCCGTGCCGCGCCTCGATATCACCGGTGATCCGCACCGTCATCATATCCATGAGGCCGGTGTCATGGACGTGGATGAAGGTGTCGGAGCCAAGGTGCTCGGCCACGCCGACGACGCCTTTCCAGGCGCCCTCTGTCTTGGAGACAGTCAGGTGCTCGGGGCGGATACCGATGGTGGTGGCGTCATGTTTGGCCGCCTCTGGCCCGTCGATCAGGTTCATCTTGGGCGAGCCGATGAAGCCTGCGACGAACTTGTTCCGCGGAGTGTGGTAGAGCTCGAGCGGGCTGCCGACCTGCTCGATCACACCGGCCTGAAGCACCACGATCTTGTCGGCCATTGTCATGGCCTCGACCTGGTCGTGGGTGACGTAGATCATCGTGGTGGCGAGCTTCTCATGCAGCTCCATGATCTCGAGCCGCATGCCGACCCGCAGAGCCGCGTCGAGGTTCGACAGCGGTTCGTCGAACAGGAAGGCGGCCGGTTCGCGGACGATGGCCCGCCCGATGGCGACCCGCTGCCGTTGACCACCCGACAGTTGCCCCGGCTTGCGATCGAGGTAGTCGGTCAGGTTCAGCGCCTTGGCCGCGGCCTCGATCTTGGCCTTTTGCGTGGCCTCGTCGATCCCGGCCATGCGCATCGGAAAGGCGATGTTCTTGCGCACCGACATATGCGGGTAGAGCGCGTAGGACTGGAACACCATCGCCAGACCCCGCTTGGCGGGGGGCAGCTCGGTGGCGTCTTTGCCGTCGATGCTGATGTGCCCGGAGGTCGTGTCCTCCAGCCCGGCGATCAGGCGCAGCAACGTCGACTTGCCGCAGCCAGAGGGGCCGACGAAGACCACGAATTCGCCTTCGTTGATTTCGAGATCGAGCGGCGGAATGACCTGCGCCTCGCCAAAACTCTTGGTGACTTGGTTAAGAGTAATCTGTCCCATTATTTCACGGCTCCGAATGTGAGGCCCCGGACGAGCTGTTTCTGTGAGAACCAACCCATGATCAGGATTGGTGCGATGGCCATCATCGAGGCGGCCGATAGTTTTGCGTAGAACAGCCCTTCGGGGGCCGAGAAGCTGGCGATGAAGGCCGTCAGCGGTGCGGCGTTCACGGTTGTCAGCAGGATCGTCCAGAAGGCTTCGTTCCATGCGAGGATGATGTTGAGCAACACCGTCGATGCGATCCCCGGCAGCGCCATCGGCGTCAGCACGTAGAGGATTTCAGAGCGCAGATCGGCGCCGTCCATCCGGGATGCTTCGAGGATTTCGCCTGGAATTTCCTTGAAGTAGGTGTAGAGCATCCAGACGATGATCGGCAGGTTGATCAGCATGAGCACCACGACCAGCAGGATCCGGCTGTCCATCACCCCCAGCCATTTGGCCAGCAGCACCAGCGGATAGAGAACCCCGACTGCCGGCAGCATTTTCGTCGAGAGCATCCAGAGCAGCACGTCCTTGGTGCGCTTGCCCGGCACAAAGGCCATGGACCACGCCGCAGGCACGGCGATCAGGATGCCGAGGATGGTCGAGCCCACAGAGATGATGATCGAGTTCATCAGCGCCTTGGGATAGTTCGACCGTTCCTGCACGGCGGTGTAGTTTTCCAGCGTCCAGTCAAAGAAGAACCAGACCGGCGGATCGGCAATCGCTGTCGATTCCGTTTTGAACGAGGTCAGGAACGTCCAGAGGATGGGGAAGAACATCAGCAGACCGAAGGCCCATGCGAGGACTGTCCACATCATCTTTTGTTTGGTTGTGATGGCGCGTGCCATAATCAGTCTCCCCCTCAGCTATCGAGGTTCTTACCGACGATCCGCATAAGGAAGATCGCGATAATGTTGGCAAGGATGACGGCCACGATGCCCCCGGCAGACCCAAGTCCGACGTTCTGGCTTTCCAGCACACGCTGGTAGACGAGATAGGTCAGGGTCCGGGTTCCGAATGCGCCGTTGGTTGTCACGAAAATCTCGGCGAAGATCGACAAAAGAAAGATCGTCTGGATCAGGATCACGACTGTGATCGCCCGGCTCAGGTGCGGCAGGATGATGAACCGGAACCGCGACAGAGCAGGTGCGCCGTCCATTTCCGAGGCTTCGAGCTGTTCGCTGTCGAGCGATTGCACGGCCGTCAGCAGGATCAGCGTCGCAAAGGGCAGCCATTGCCACGCCACGATCACCACGATGGAGAACAAGGGAGCCTGGCTCAGGAAATCATAGGGTTGCATCCCGAGCCCTTTGAAAAGGTAGGAAAACAACCCGTTGTCCACGTTGAAGAACATGTTCTTCCAGACCAACGCTGAAACGGTTGGCATGACAAAGAAGGGCGCGATCACCAGAATTCGCACGATCCCTTGCCCGAAGATCGGCCGATCCAGCAGGAGCGCCATCAGCACCCCTCCGATGATCGTGATCGACAGGATCCCGGTCACCATCCAGAGCGTCGTTCCGACGGCGGACAGGAAGGCGGACGAGCTGAAGAACCTGACGTAGTTGTCGAAGCCGATCCACGGCTCGAACGTGCCACGCAGCGGCCGATAGTCGGCGAATGAGAAGTATAACGTCATGCAGAGTGGAACGAGCATCCAGACCAGCAAGACGAATACGGCGGGGGCAATCATCCATCGGGCGGCGGATTTTGAATGCGCTGTTGCCATGAGAACGCTCCTGTCGACTAAAGAGGGCCAGTGACGGCCGGCGCTGACACGCCCGTCATGGGGCGTCGCGCGGGGCGGTTGTCCGGGATCGGGGCAGGGTGGTCAGGCGGCGCGACCCTGCGCGCCGCCTGTTGGATCGAACGCGGGCTTAGTAGCCGGCGGCGTCCATTTCATCGAGCGTCAGCTCTTGGGCGTTTGCGAGCGCCTCTTCTGCGGTCTGCTGACCGGCCAGTGCCGAAGCGAACTGCTGTCCGACCTGAGTTGCGATACCGGCGAACTCGGGGATCGCGACGAACTGCACGCCTGTGTAGGGGACCGGATCGACCGTCGGGTTGGTCGGATCGGCCGTGCCCATCGACTCAACCGTCATCGCAGCGAACGGTGCCGCGTTGAGGTAGTTGTCGTTCTCATACAGGGACGTGCGTGTACCCGGAGGAACAGCGACCCAGCCTTTGGCTTCTGCGACGAGCGCGGAATACTCGGGACCGGTTGCCCAGTTGATGAACGTCTTGGCGGCGTCCTGGTTCTGCGACGATGTCGGGATCGCCAAGGACCATGCCCAGAGCCAGTTGCCGCGCTTGCCCAGACCCGTGTCGGGTGCCAGAGCGAAACCGACCTGATCGGCCACGGTGGAGTCGTCGTTCACAACGAACTGACCTGCGGATGTGGCGTCGATCCAGATGCCGCACTTGCCCTGTTGGAACAGGGTCAGGTTTTCGTTGAAGCCGTTGTTGGCGGCGCCGGCGGGGCCGGATTCTTCCATCATGTCGAGATAGAAGTTGAGCGTATTCGACCATGCTTCGCTATCGAACTGTGCCTGCCAGTCTTCGTCGAACCAACGTGCGCCGAAGGAGTTCGACATGGCGGTCAGAAGCGCCATGTTCTCGCCCCAGCCGGCCTTGCCGCGGGCGCAGATGCCGTTGATCTCGTTGTCACGGTCGGTCATTGCGGCCGCTGCTTCGCGGATGAATTCCCAGGTCGGGGCTTCCGGCATTTCCAGACCGGCTGCTTCCATCAGGTCGGTGCGGTACATGGTGAACGACGATTCACCGTAGAACGGCGCGGCGTAGAGTTCGCCATCGACGGACAGACCGCCACGGATCGCGGGGATCAGGTCGTCGACCTCGTATTCGGCGGGCAGGTCGTTCAAGGACACGAGCCAGCCGTTGTTGCCCCAGATCGGAACTTCGTAGGTGCCGATCGTCAGGACGTCGTATGCGCCGCCGCCGGTCGAGATGTCGGTGGTCAGGTTCTGACGCAGGACGTTCTCTTCGAGGGTGACCCACTCGACGTTGATGTCGGGGTGCTTCTCGTTGAAGTCGCCCATCAGGCTCTGCATGGTAATCATGTCACCGTTGTTCACTGTCGCGATGGTGATCGTGGTGGCATGGCCATCGGCAAATGCGCCGGTTGCGGCCATGGTCGCGAGCGCAGTTGCGCCGCAAAGTGCGGTCGTGAGTTTCATCCCTATTCCTCCCTGGATGCGATGTTTTAGCACCCTAATCACTATCCGATCACCGTCTCGAGTCAATTGATAATTTGTCGCGCGTAAAGTTTTGAGGATTTCCGTTAGGGAACAGTCCCTTGCGGATTACGCAGATGATCGAAGGATCAATTGGCCGTCGAAAAGTATCTCTTCCCGCGATTCGCTTTTGACGCCGGAGCTCATCAGATCGAACAGTTTCTCGACGCTGCGCTCGACGATGGCCGAGTAATTCTGGCTGACCGTGGTGAGCGGCGGGCAGGTGAACTGCGCCCAAGGGTGGTCGTCGTGGCCGGCAATCCGAAGGGCACAGCCCTCGCCGCGCCCCACCCTGAGCCCGCTCTGATACGCGGCGGCAAGCAGGCCGATCGCGATGCGGTCGTTGCTGCATAGGACGGTGTTTGTCGGCAGCTTTCGCTCGGCGATCAGGCGCTTGCCTTCCTCCAGCCCCATCGCCTCGAATTCCCAGGATTGGCCACCGACGCGGATGATCTCCGGGGTCTGTCCGGCGCGTTCCATCGCTTGGATATAGGCGGCGCGGCGCTTCATGGCGTTGGGGTTTACGGGCGGCATTTCAAAGAAACAGGGCGGCTCACCGGTGCGGCAGAGATAGTCCACGATGAGGGCGATACTTTGAAAATTGTCTGATCCTACAAAGGCATCGCCGATATCCTGGTTGCTGTCGAAGGCCACTGTGGGCACGTCTTCGGCGAATTTGCGCATCACCTCCAGATCGGATGCCCGCCCCAATGGCGCGATCAGCGCGCCGGCCGGTCTAAGCGAGCGGAGCGTCTCAAGCGCATTGATCTCCATCTGCCGCTGACCGTGCGAGCTGAACAGGATCGGCCAGTATCCCGCGTCGATGCAGCGCCGCTCGATCAGGCGCGCCATTTCGGCAAAGAACGGGTCCGCGAGGTAAGGGACGATGACGCCGATGTTGCGGGTCTGCTTGCGGTTCTGGTTCACCGCGAACAGGTTGGGCGTGTAGTTGAACTTGGCCAGTGCTGCCTCGATCCGTTGCCGTGTGGAGCTGCGCACGCTGTCGGGGTCGTTGAAGTACTTCGACACTGTCGGGCGAGAGATCCCGCTGGCCAGCGCGAAGTCTTCCATCGTCTGAACTTTTTGCTCGGCCATGCTGTGTTTTCTCCGTCCAAAGGGGGGTCTTCCTCGTATTTGTCCTATCAAATTTTTTGACGCGCGGAAAGTTTAAACTTGACGGATGGAAAGAATTTCTCTTTACAAAGTTTACGGGGTTTCGCCTCGAATTTGGGTGGGGGGAGCCATGGGCAGCAGGTGCACGATCGCGACTATCGGCGAGATCCTCGTGGAGTTCGTCTCGCATCGTCGCAACTGCGGTTTGACGGAAATCGCGGACTATTCCGGCCCTTATCCCAGCGGTGCGCCGGCGATCTTTCTGGATCAGGCCGCCCGCATGGGCGCCGCGACCGAGATGATCGGAGGCGTCGGTGCTGACGGCTTTGGCCGCTCCGTCATCGCCCGGTTACAGGCCGACGGCGTCGGCACCCGGGGCATCACGGTCAACGAGGCCCGCACCACCGGCGTCGCCTTCGTGTCGTACTATGACGACGGCAGTCGCGATTTCATCTTTCACCTGACGGGCACCGCCTCGGACCATTTTGCCGTGCCGCAGGGGCTTCTCGTGCCCGCCGAGACGTTTCTGCACGTCTCTGCCGCGTCGCTGGGCAATGCCGCGATGCGCGGGATGATCATGGCGACGGTGCGCGAGGTTGCGGCCGCCGGTGGCCGGATCAGCCTCGATCCCAACTCGCGCCCGGATCTGATGCGCGACGCTGCCGTCCGGGCCGTGTTGGACGAGGTGATGGCCTGCTGCACCTGTCTGATGCCCAGCACCAGCGATCTGGCGTTCATGTTCCCGGATCTGTCCGAAGCGGCCGCCATCGAGCATCTGCTGGGCGCCAAGGTCGAGGTGATCGTGATCAAGCGCGGCGCGGCCGGGGCGACCGTCGTGGGCCGGGGCGAACGCCATGATTTTGCAGGCCATTCCGTCGAGGAGGTCGACCCGACGGGGGCGGGCGATTGCTTTGGTGGCACATTCGTCGGACTTCTGGCACAAGGTGCCTCGCTGCGCACCGCCGGTGAGCAGGCCAATGCCGCCGGAGCCATGGCGGTGACCCGGCGCGGACCGATGGAGGGCAATTCCAGCCCGGCCGAGATCGCCGCGTTTCTGAAGCAACGAAGTGGACCTTTGCCATGACTGTCGTCGAGGATCTGATCAACCGGAACCGCAGCGGAGAGCCGGTCGGCCTGCCGTGTTTCTGCACGGCGAACGAACATGTGCTGCGCGCCATTCTGGCCTATGCCAAGACGACCGGCCTGCCCACCGTGATCGAGGCGACCTGCAATCAGGTGAACCAAGAGGGCGGCTATACCGGCATGACGGCCGCCGATTTCATGGCGTGGCTCCGCGGCATGGCCGAAGAGGCCGGCGTGCCGATGGATCAGCTCATTCTGGGCGGCGATCACCTTGGCCCCAATCCGTGGCGGTCGGAGCCAGTCGACGTGGCCATGCAGAAGGCCCGCGAGCTGGTGAAGAGCTATGTGCAGGCCGGATTTCGCAAGATCCACCTCGATGCGAGCATGGCTTGTGGCGGCGAGCCGAACCCGAGCTTTGCCCAGATCGCAGAGCGTGCGGCCGATCTGTGTGCCGTGGCAGAGGCACACGCTCCGAACCCGGCCGACCTGATTTATATCATCGGCACCGAGGTGCCGATCCCCGGCGGCGAGACCGAGGAGCCTGCTGCGCTGGATGTCACCTCGGTGGACCGCCTGTATGACACGATCGAGACCCATCGCGCGGCGTTCGAGGCTCGGGGCTTGCAGGAGGCTTGGGGCCGCATCGTTTCGGTGGTCACCCAGCCCGGCGTCGATTTCGGCCACACCTCGATCTATCCGTTCGTTCCTGAAAAGGCCAAACCGCTGAGCGATGCGATCCTGTCTCAGCCCGGCCTGACGTTCGAGGCGCATTCGACCGATTATCAGCCGACATCGGCGCTGGCGTCATTGGTGCGGAGCCATTTCTTCTTTCTCAAGGTCGGACCGGAGCTGACGTTCCGCTTTCGCGAGGCGGTCGTCGCCTTGGCCCAGATCGAGAGCCAGTTGCAGATCGCGGAGCCGTCGCGGATGACGCAGGTTCTGACCGAGCGCATGAGCGATGAGCCGCGGCACTGGAAAGACTACTATTCCGGTTCCGAGGCCGATGTGGCGCGCTTGCAGATGTTCAGCTACAGTGATCGCATTCGCTATTACTGGACCGATCCGGCGGTCGCCGCGGCCCTGTCGAAGCTGACGGCCAATCTGGGCGCGCATCCGCTGCCGCAGACCCTTGTATCGCAGGCGTTCATGGGGCTGGAGTTCGGTGAGATCCCGACGACGCCCGGTGCCCTGATCGAGGGTCATATCCTCAGATGCGTCGCCCGCTATTTCGAGGCGGCCGGCCTGCCCGCCAGCACGGGCTGACCCCTGCGCCGATCCCGCCTTGAAAGCGCGTTCACTCGCGCGTTCACTCTGGAATGTTCGCCAGAATTTCCTCTGTGAGTGCTGCGACTTCCGTGGCGGCCGGCCCTTTGGCGACGGCATCCTGCACGCCTTGCCCGCGCCCTAGCGTCTCGGCGTAGAGAATCCGGTTGGCCAGCGTCGTCTTGGCCAGAATGGCGTCGATCTTGGCGGCTTCCTCGGCGACTTCGACGCCCAGTTTCGTGCCCGCACGGGTTCTGTTCAGCACCAGCATGGTCGGCGTGTTGGCCCGCCGCGCGAGGTCGAGCACGCTTTCGGTCGCCCAGAGATCGACATGGCTGGTGGCGATGGGCACGAGCACCAGATCGGCCTTGCGCAGCGCGGGCCGCAGATCGCTGTCGGCCTTTGGCGGCGTGTCGACCAGCACGAAATCGCAGGTGGCGGCCAGTTTGCCCGCCTCGTAGTCGACCCCCCAGGCGGAGGCGGTGGAAAATTCCATCCCGGCGTCCTCCATCGCCGCGTGCCGGGTCATGAACCAGCGTCCGAGGCTGCCTTGCGGATCGGTGTCGATGATGGCGACCCGATGCCCCAGCTTGACCAAGCCGACCGCCAGATTCACTGTCAGAGTGGTTTTGCCGCTGCCACCCTTTTGCTGGGCGATTGTGATCACTGTGCCGGTCATAGCGAACTCCGTCTAAATCCGTTGCTGCAACGCAGCAGTACACATCCAGCCGGAAAAAGCACGACCCTTATTGCCCGTCACTGAGCAAAGCGGCGTGGTTCGCTGCCAATCGGGGGTGCGAACCGTGCGGTTTCGACCCCGCCGTGGCGTGCCGGTGCCGCGAGAAGGAGCGCCCGTCGGTGCCGTGCGGCAACCGAAGGGCGCTCTGTGATCTGTGTCGCGCCGTGGTCTAGCCGGCCGACAATCCGGACTTCCAGACCGTCCAGACAAAGATCAGCATGGCCGCCAGCGTCAGCATGGAGCCCGCGATGGCCATGCCTTCGGACCCGCCGGAGACGGCGATGGCGATCCCCGGCACCATGAGCACGACCCCGAGCACCGCCAAGCCGAGGTGCGCCTTGGCCAGCGTGGTCTGCGCCGCGGCGGGCACGAGGTGATAGTAGACGCCGATCAGCGCGAAGGTGACCCAGCCGACGAGATTGAGGTGCGCATGTGCCGACAGCAGCGTGTGATCGCCGCTTGCAGCCATCTGGATCCCCCAGATCATGCCAGCTGTCACGAACAATACGGCCAGGCCGTAGAACCAGAATGCGATGCCTTTCATTGGACCTCCAGTGGCGGACCGGTGAAGGTCAGCCCATGCCGTTGTGCGCTTTCGTTGATCGCTTCCATGTCGGTGGGGATCGCGAATTGCCCTTCCGCCATTTCGGCGAAGAAGGTCTCGAACCCGCCGGGGGTGAGGATCACCAGATGGCGGCAGGGCTGATCGCCCGGCACCTGAAAGGTGTGTTCCTTGCCGCGCGGGATGAACAGCGTCTCGCCCGGCCCGACACGCCCGGTCTCGCCGTCGAGCCAGTAGTCGATCTCGCCCGAGAGCACGACGAAGACCTCGTCTTCGTTGGCGTGGATATGTCGCGGTGGCCCGGACCGGGGCGGTGAGACGCTGTCGGTGATCGACATCGCCCCTCCTGTCGCCGCACTGGACAGGATCGTTCGGTAGCTGACCCCTTGCCAGTAAATTTCGTCCTTTGTGTCCTTCATAATATGCTCCTTTCAAATGCGTCAGACATGCCGGTCCCGGTCCCGCACACGGGTGTTTTTGCCGGTTTCTCTGACGATGGGCCTCGACGGTCGCACAGGATTGGCCATATGCAAAATCGATTATTTATATCATAATCATAAACACCATGAATTTATCTGGCTTTGATCTGAACCTTCTCAAAGTGCTCGACGCGATGCTGCGCGAAGGCACGACGACGGCCGCGGGCGCTCGTATCGGCCTGTCGCAACCGGCCGTCAGCGCGGCTCTGTCCCGCCTGCGCGGCCAGTTGAACGACCCGCTGTTCGTCCGCGAGGGCCAGCGCCTGGCGCCGACGCATTTTGCCCTGTCGTTGCAGGGCCCCCTTCAGGAGGCGCTAGCGTTGATCGACGCCGTTCTGGACGGCCCGGCGGAGTTTGACCCCGCAAAGGCGCAGATGACATTCCGTATGTCCGGCTCCGATTTCTTTTCCGAGTTGCTGTTTCCGAGGCTTCTGGCCCAGTTGCGCCGCGACGCTCCGGGTATCACGCTGCAACTGGTGGATCTGGTGTTCATGTCGACGCTCGACGCGGTCGAGAATTTCGACATCGATCTGGTGTTCTGGCCCCGGATGGACACTCCGGCCCGCCTGACGTGGCAGGATCTGATCACATCAGACTTCATCACCTGTGCGCCGGTCGACCATCCCCGACTGAGGCGCGCGGGCATCGGGGACGGCGATCCGATTCCGGTCGATCTCTATTGTGATCTGGATCATGCCCATTTCGCCCCGGACCCGAGCATGTCGACCCAGATCGACGAGGCCTTGGCCAAGATCGGTCGCGCGCGCCGCGTGGTCGTCAGTCTGCCGACCTTTACCGGCGTCTATGGCGCGGTCGCGGATGGCGGGTTGATCGGGTATCTGCCCAAGCAGTTTGCCTTGGCCCGCAAGTGGGAAGGCAAGATCACGATGCACCCGATACCCTTGCCGATCGAGACCAACTATCTGACGATGATCTGGCACACCCGGATGACCCACAAGGCCTCGCACCAGTGGATGCGCGCCCAGATCTCGCGGATTCTGGCGCAATTCAGCGATGATCGTGTTGCCCCCGACGCCGGTGCTGCGGCCCCCGTGACCTTGCCGACCGGCTGACCTGATAGGCCGACCGATGGGCCGACCTATGGGCCGACCTATGGGCTGCCGGAGGGCGTCTGTAGGCCGCCCTCCGGCGTCGTGTCAGTTCTGCGCTGCGGTGATGATGAATTCCACCAGATATTCCGGCGCCGCCAGTTTCGCCTCGCCGCAGGCGCGGGCAGGGGTGTGCCCCTCTGGCACCCAAGCGTCCCAGACCGCGTTCATCGCGCCGAAGTCGGACATGTCCGCCAGCCAGATCACCGCTTGCAGGATGCGGGTCTTGTCCGATCCGGCTTCGGCCAGAAGCGCGTCGACCTGTTCGAGGCAGGTCTTGGTCTGCTGGGTGACGTCGTCCTTGGGGTTTCCGACCTGTCCGGCCAGATAGACGATCCCGTTGTGGGTGACGATCTGGCTCATTCTGGGGCCGCTGTGCATGCGTGTGATCGTGCTCATGATCTGTGTCCTGTTGCTTGTCCGGTTCGCGCCGGGAGAGGGGGGATGAGCGGGCCGCTGGTCTGTCGAGCCAAGCGCCCCTGCCGCGCCTGTCTGCCCTGACTGGCGGGCGGGGACAAGCCATCCCGTGAGGAGCGCCGAGGCGTGCCGGCCCCGGCGCCCGGCTCAGCGATCCTGAAAGCCGCTCAGCAAGCTGGTCAGGTTGTCCCCCAGGGCGTCGCACAGATAGCGGCCTTCCTGCACGAAGAGCGTGGGCAGCCCCAGCCCGCCGATGGCCGCGCCGATCCGGGCAAAGCCGGGGGTGGTGATGGCCAGCCCCTTGAACGGATCGTCGATATAGGCGTCGAGCCCGAGGGCGATGACGACGGCGTCGGCCCCGAAGGCCCGCACCCGCGCCAGCGCCGTATCCAGCGTGGCGAGGTAGTCGTCGTCGTTGGTGCCCCGCACCAGTGGCAGGTTGAGGTTGGAGCCCAGACCGGCCCCGGCGCCGCGTTCATGGGCGTGCCCCCAGAAGAACGGGTAGAACCGCGCCGGATCGGCGTGAATCGAGACGGTCAGCACGTCGCTCCGCTCGTAGAAGATCCCTTGGGTGCCGTTGCCGTGGTGCAGGTCGATATCGAGGATCGCGGGCCGCAGCCCTCCGGCGCGCAGCCGCTCTGCCGCGATGCCTGCGTTGTTCAGAAAGCAGAAGCCCCCCGCCAGATCGCCGAAGGCGTGGTGCCCGGGTGGCCTGCAGAGCGCGTAGGCGGCGTTGCCGCCCGTCAGGAGGGCGTCGGCCCCGGTCACGGCGGTCTGGGCGGACCAATAGGCCGCCTCCCACGTGCCGGAGGCGATGGGGCAGGCGCCGTCGGCCTGATGGAACCCGGCCTGTCCGGCGGCGGATTTCGGATAGCTGTCGCTGCGGTTGGCGGGGTGGATGTTCGGGATCACCTCATCGCCCGCGTCCTTGATCCGTTGCCACCGGGTGTAGATCATTTGCAGGAACACCAGATATTCCGCTGAATGCAGCGCGGCGATCGGCCCCAGCCCTGCATCCTCTGGTGCCTCGAAGACGCATCCAGCGGCCTCGGCGCCAGCCCGCAAGACGTTGATCCGCTCGGGTTGCTCGGGATTGGGCAAGAGCTTGCCATTGGCGAGGAAGTGCTTTGGGTCGTGCGCGGACTGGCGCGGATCGAGGATGGCTTTCATCGTTTGCCTTTCCGGGGGCTGTGGCGGGGCAGGGAGATCAGATCGCGGTCTTGTCGCTGCCTTTGAGGCCGAGCATTTGGCGGGCGTCGGCCGGAGTGGCGACCTCGCGCCCCAGATCCTCGACGATCCTGCGGATCTTGGCGACCTGTTCGGCGTTCGTCCTGGCCAGTTGCCCGCGCGCGATCATCAGGCTGTCTTCGAGACCGACGCGGACATGCCCGCCCATGGCCGCCGCCATGGTGATCATCGGCATCTGGTGCCGTCCGGCGGCGAGCACCGAGAACATGTAGCTGTCACCGAAGAGCTTGTCGGCGATCCCTTTGAGATGCGTCAGGTTTTCCGGATCGGCCCCGATCCCGCCCAGCACCCCGAAGACGAACTGGATGAACAGCGGAGCCTTGACCATGCCCCGATCCACGAAGTGCCGCAGCATGTAGAGATGGCTGACGTCGTAGCATTCGAACTCGAACCGCGCCCCCCGCTCTTGCCCCATCTGCGTGAGGATGCGGGCCATGTCGCGCGGGGTGTTCTTGAACACCAGATCGTCGGAGCCTTCGAGGAACGGCTTTTCCCAATCGTATTTCCAGTCGGTGATCCGCGCGGCCGCCGGGTAGAGCGCGAAATTCATCGATCCCATGTTGAGCGAGCACATCTCGGGCTCGACCTCGAGCGGCGCGGCGAGCCTGTCGTCCAGCGTCATCGTGGCGCTGCCGCCGGTGGTGAGGTTTATCACCGCGTCGCTGTTTTGCTTGATCCGCGCCAGGAAAGGCCGGAAATGCTTGGGCCGCGCCGATGGCCGACCGTCGTTCGGGTCGCGGGCGTGCAGGTGCAGGATCGCGGCCCCGGCCTCGGCTGCGCCAAGCGATTGGGCGGTGATCTCGTCTGCGGTGATCGGCAGATGCGGCGACATCGACGGGGTATGGATCGAGCCTGTGATGGCACAGGTGATGATGATCTTGGACATGGCTTCCCCTCGTTTCACGACGCCGCGACGCAGCCTGCGGGCAATTCCGACATGAGCTGTTGCATAGACCGGTCGAGAATCTCGGCGATCTCGTCGAGTTGTGCCTCGGTCACGATCATTGGCGGGCAGACGAGGAAGTGATCCCCGGAGATGCCGCCCCGCGTGCGCCGTGAGTAGATGATCAGACCGTTCTCGTAGGCGATGTCGACCAGCCGGCTGTGGGCGTTGAACTCGGCGGGCAGGGGTTCCTTGGTGCCTCGGTCGGCCATCAGCTCGAACGCCAGCAGTAGCCCCTTGCCGCGCACGTCTCCGATCAACGGGTAGCGTTGCATCAGCGATTGCAGCCGCGCGTGCAGGGCGTCGCCCATCTGGGCGGCGTTCTGTGTCAGCCCGTTCGCTTCGATCTCGTTCAGCACGGCCAGCCCGGCAGCACAGGCGAGCGGATTGCCGGCATAGGTGTAGCCGTGGATGAAGCCGCCCGCCCCGAGCACCGCCTCGACCATATCGGTCCGTGCGATCATCGCCCCGAGCGGGACGTATCCCGCCCCGAACCCCTTGGAGAGGGCGATGATATCGGGGGTCACGTCCCAATGCTCGGCCCCGAAGAACCGCCCGGTGCGGCCGCCGCCTGTCATCACCTCGTCGTGCATCAGAAGCACCCCGTATTGGTCGCAGATTTCGCGGATACGTTGCATGTAGCCCGCAGGCGGCACCAGGGCGCCGGTCGAGGCGCCGCCGATCGGCTCGACGATAAAGGCGAGAATGGTGTCCGGTCCTTCCTCGAGGATCTTGGCCTCCAGCATGTCGGCGTAGTGCCGGCCCGTGGCCGGATCGTCGATGTCCAGCCCGTCGAGATAGGCCCGCGGCGCGGGGATCTTCGGCATCGCCTGCATCATCGGATCGAATGGTGCGGTCATCGGCGCATAGCCGGTGATCGCCAGCGCCCCGAGTGTTGCGCCGTGATAGCTGGGATAGCGCGAGATCACCTTGAAGCGTTGCGCCTCACCTTGGGTGAGCGCGTATTGCCGGGCGAACTTGAGCGCGCTTTCGACGGCTTCGGACCCGCCGGAGACAAAGAACACCCGGTCGAGCCCCTCGGGCGTCAGGCTGGTGATCTTTTCGGCCAGCGCCTCGCTGGGTTCGGTCTGGAAGTGCAGCCGGTAGCCGAAGGTCGATTGCGCCATCTGCGCCTGCATGGCGCTCAGGACGGCCGGATTGCCATGCCCGATGTTGCTGACCATCGCGCCGGACGATCCGTCGATGTAGCGTTTCCCGGAGGTGTCCCACATGTAGATGCCGTCGGCCCGGTCGAGCATCGGGCGCGGCGATTTGGTCTGGTAGAAGAGCTTGCTCATCTGGAAACGCTTTCAGCGACTGGAACGGACGCCATGCCGAAGGCCATCGACTGTCCGGCAACCATGGATGCGCCACGCAAGGCGTGGCCGCGAGCGGGATGTTGCACCAGCACATGCGATAGGGCAAACAAATAGCACCAATCATAATGATCGATGAAATCTATGTTAAAGCCCTATGAACAACGCTTTCCATGGACGCTCGACTGGAACCTGTTGCGCACCTTCATGGTCGTGGTCGACGAGGGCGGGATCACCCCTGCCGCCCGGTTTCTGGGCCTGAAACAGCCCACCATCAGCGCCGCGCTCAAGCGGTTGGAGGACGTCACCGGCCACAGGCTCGTCAACCGATCGCCCAAGCATTTCAGCGTCACGCCGTGGGGCCGTCTGCTCTATGACGAGGCCAGCGCCATTTTCGGCGCCGTCGCACAGCTTCCCGATTTGCTCGGCGGGCTTGAAGAGGACGTGAGCGGCCATGTCAGCATCGCTCTGGCCAGCCATGTCGTCTCGGCCCATTTCGACGCGGTCTTGCACCGCTTCAACGCCCTGTATCCGCGGGTGAGCTATACCATCTCGACGATGGAAAGCGCGGAGGTCGTCGCACGTCTTCAGCAAAACAGGGTCAGTCTGGGCGTCTGCCTGTTTCAGCAGCCGCCTGCGGGGCTGGACGCCCGGATCCTGTATCGCGAATTCTTCGGCTTTTTCTGCGGACCGGCGCATCGTCTGTATGGCCGCGACGACATTGATCCGGCCGAGCTGAAGGACGAGAACGTGGTGTCGTTTCAGACCGACGAGCTGGAGGGGCCGCTTGCCGCCGTGGCGCAGCTGCGCAGGCGGCTGGGGATGCGCCCGGAGCCGAGGGGCCTGTCGTCGAACCTGCCGGAAGTCCGCCGGATGATCGTGGCCAATATCGGGATCGGCACCTTGCCCGTTCATGTCGCCCGGAAGGACGTGCAATCCGGTCTGCTCTGGCAGGTGCCGCCGTTCAAGTCCTTGCCGGCGGTGGACATTCACCTGCTGACCAACCCCAAGCGCAGCCTGAACCCCGCCGAACGCAGGCTGATCGAGATGCTCGATGCCGAGTTGGCGACGTCGCCCCTGTCCGAGCGAACATATGGCCTGTGAGGCCGACGTCCGACGCCGCGTGCCGGGGGAGGGGCGTCGAAGTCGAAGCTGCGCCCGGTTCAGGCGCAGGGCTCGTAGTGCAGGTCCGGCACCAGATGCGCCAGCCGGGCGGCCGCGGGAATCTTTGGCAGGCTGATCAGGACGATGCCGGAGCCTTCGATCCGGTGAGCGGCAATGTCGCGATGCAACGCACCGAGGGTCGTTTCGATGATCGTCTGGCCCGGTTTGGAGACATTGGCGGCGACGGTCACGGCCGTATCTACCGGCACGCCGCCGGCCTGAAGCGCCTGAGATATGTCGGCGGACCGCGCCATTCCCATGTAGAAGGCAAGCGTCGTGCCGGCCTGCGCCAGCGTGCTCCAGTCGGGGGGATCGTCGCCGGGCCGGGTCTGACCGGTGCAGAAGACGACCTTGTCGGTTTCGCCGCGCACGGTCAGCGGACGTTGCAGCGCGGCAGAGGCGGCACTTGCGGCGGTGACACCCGGCACGACCTCGACGGGGATGTTTGCCTTCCGGGCGGCCTCGAGTTCCTCGGCGGCGCGTCCAAACACCATCGGATCGCCGGATTTGAGCCGCACGACGCGCTTGCCCTGTCTGGCGGCGGCCACGATGATTTCGCAGATGCGCTCTTGCGGCCAGGCGCTTGCGCCGACGACCTTGCCGACGAAGACCCGTTCGGCGTCCCGCCGCGCCAGTTCCAGAACCTCGGCATCGACCAGCCGGTCATAGAAGATGATGTCGGCCTCTTGCAGCCGTTCGACCGCGCGCAGCGTCAGCAGGTCGCGCGCACCCGGCCCGGCGCCGACGAGCGCGATGCTGCCCTGCGTGGCCCCGGTGGGGACCGTGCCGGCCACGATCGCGTCCTTGAGCAATCTGGCGGCCTCGCGCTCTGCGCCGCGCTTGTGCGCGTCCCACGGCGCGCCCTTGAAGGCCCAGTTCCAGAAGGCGCGCCGGTCCTTGCGCGGAATGTGCCGCGTCACCGCTGCACGCATCCGCCCCGCGAGCGCGGCGTAGGAGCCGAGCCGGGGATCGAGCAGTTGTTCGACCTGTGTCTTGATGGCCCGTGCCAGAACCGGGGCGGTTCCTTCCGTTCCGATCGCGACCACGACGGGATCACGGTCGACAAGCGACGGCGTCGTCAGATCACAGAGCTCCGGTTGATCGACGACATTGACCGGCGCGCCGGCGGCCTTGGCGATGGCATGAAGGCTGGTGTCGATTGCCGGACAGCCGGTTCCGACGAAGACCATGGCCGCGCCGGCAAAGCTGGCCGTTGTGATCGCCCCGCGGCGGTTGGTGGCCTTGCCACTCGCGACGAGGTCTTGCAGCTCGGCATCCAGCTCCTCGGCAAGGATCACGATTTGCGCATCGGTCTTCAGCATCAACCGGGCCTTTTGCGCGGCCTGTTCGCCACCGCCCGCGATGATTACCCGCCGGCCGGTCGTCTTGATGAACATCGGGAAACTCTGCATCGGTTTTCCTTTATGCGGCCTGTGCGCGATTGCGGCTGGTCCAGAGGTCTTGGGCGAGGCGGTCGGGCTCGGCCACGCCGAGCGTGTGCAAGGCAAGCGCCGCGGTGCCCAGAATGACCGCGCGGGCGAAATCGTCCTCGATCCGCCCGGACCAGAGCGCCGTGAGGTCTGCCACGGCCTCTTGCCCGTCGGCCAGCCGCCGGACCTGCGGATAGGTCGCGTCGAAGGATGCCTGCCAAGGCAGCCCGTCGCGGAGGCCGAAGGCCTGCACGTCTTTGCTCGGATGCCGTTCGAATTCGCCGCCGCCGCCCTTGATGACGGTCAGATTTGGCTGCCCCAGCAGGGTGCAGGCATCGGCCTGCGCCTCGCGGTAGGAGGGGTGAAAGACCCCTTGGACCGAGCTGGCCGCGTCGAACGGATTGAGCAGCCGCAGAACCGTATTGATGCACGATCTCAGCCCCAGCACGTCGCGCAGGCGCAGCAGCCCGTAGAGCCGTGGCGACGCCGCTTCGAGCGGCACATAGGTGATGCCCTCGCTGCCAAGTGCCGCCGCCGTGGCGCTGGCGGAGCCGGTCATCTCGATGCCCAGTGCCGCGCAGCCTTGCCGCACATCCGCGATGCTGTCCTGCGCCGTATTCCAGCCGTGCAGGACGACGGGAAATCCCGCTTGCGCGACGAGTTTTGCGCTGAGCAGGAACCAGGGCAATCCCCGCGTCCGCCCGGCCGCGTAGCAGGGCCAGTCCAGCGCGGGGCCGATCCCGGTCCAGCGGCAATCCTGCCGTGCCGCCTGCACGAAGCCTGCGAGTTCTGCCGCCGTCTCGCCCTTCATCCGCATGAGCATCAGCAGCGCCCCGACCGCTTCGGGGGCCGCCGTGCCCGAGAGGATCACCTTCATCGCCGCCGATGCCTCGTCCATCGTCAGCGACCGCGACCGCCCCGGTCCGCGCCCGAGGATTTGCACGTAGGGGGCCAGTGTCATTCCGCCGCCTCCCGGTTTTGGCTGCTGGCCAGGAGCCCCGCCAGTTCGGGCCGGCAGGAGCCGCAGTTGGTGCCGGCCTGAAGCGCCGCGCCGATCGCCTCGACGCTCTGCAATTGCCGGCTGTCGATCGCGGACAGGATGGTGTTCAGCCCGACCCCGAAGCAGGCACAGATCGTCGGGCCGGGATCGACCTGATCGACGGGGGTGCGCCCGGTGATCGCGCTGTCCGGAAGCCCTGCGAGGTAGTCGCGCATAACGGCGACCGGTTTGGCGGAGACGAACAGGGCGGCTTCCAGCCCCCTGTCACCGAACAGAACGGCCCGGAAGCTGCCGCCTTGCTTGTCCTCCAGCGTCTGCATGCTGCCCTGCGTCTGCCCGAACAGCCTGCGTGCGGCGTCTTCCCAGTTGTCCGGTGTCTCCAGCCCGGCCAGTTCGCATCTCCAGCCCTTGGCCGTCGGTGTTCTGGCCCAATAGTCGCAGTCGGGGTCGATCCCGCTGCGCGAGACCGCAAAGCCATACCAACGCGCCGGAAAGCGGTCGATCATGACCGCTGCAGCCTTGCTCTCGGGCTGACCCGAGACCGGATCGACCGCGCCGGGCACAAGGCAGTCGATGACCCCGCTGGGGGCGGTTTGCTTGGTCCAGTGGATCGGGGCGAAGCACTGTCCGGGCCGGACCCGATCGGTGATCAGCGCCCGCAGGATGGCGCTGCCATGTTGATTGTGGACCCGCACCAGCCCGGCCGGATCGACGCCGATCCTCTGGGCGTCGCCGGGGTGGATTTCCAGAAACGGTTCCGCCAGATGGGCGGCGAGCCGGACCGATTTGCCGCTGCGCGTCATCGTGTGCCACTGATCCCGGGTCCGCCCCGTATTCAGCCGGTAAGGCAGGTCGACCGTGGCGGGAGCGGCCAGACCGCGGGGCTGCAACGGCAGCATCCGCGCCTTGCCGTTGGCCGTGAAGAAGCCGCCCTCGGCAAAGAACCGCCCGCCTTTCCGCGCCGCGTAGGGCCAGCGAAAGGGCTTGCAGGTCGCATAGTCCGCATCCGAGATGTCGGCCATGCCGGAGATGTCGAAGTCGCGCCCGAAGCCACCTGCGATGCCGGACAGGGCCGCATGTTCGCGAAATATCTGGGCGGGGTTGTCGTAGTCGAAGGCCGTGGTCCATCCCATCCGCCGTCCGACCTCTGCCAGGATCGCCCAATCGGGCCGGGCGCGTCCGGGTGCCGGCAAGAGCCCTCTCTGCCGGCTGATCGTGCGGTCGGAATTGGTGACGGTGCCGTCCTTTTCCGCCCAGGCGGTCGCAGGCAGCAGCACGTCGGCCAGCCGCGCGGTATCGGTCTGCCCCGTGATGTCGGACACCACCGTAAAGTCGCAGCCCGATATGGCCGCGGCGATGGCGGTGCTGTCGGGCATCGAAACGGCGGGGTTGGTGTGGATGATCCACAGCGCCTTGATCTCGCCCCGACCGACAGCTCGGAACATGTCCACCGCTTTCAGCCCAGCGGTTTCCGGCATCTGCGGCGCATCCCAGAACTGGCGCACCGCCTGCCGGTGATCGGGGTTTTCGAGATCGAGATGGCAGGCCAGCATATTGGCCAGCCCGCCGACCTCGCGCCCGCCCATGGCGTTGGGTTGTCCGGTCACGGAAAACGGGCCGCAGCCCGGTTTGCCGATCCGCCCCGTGGCGAGGTGGCAATTCAGGATCGCATTGACCTTGTCCGCGCCGGAGGTGGATTGGTTGACCCCTTGGCTGAACACCGTGACCACCTTTTCGCTGCCGATCCAGAGCGCCACGAACCGGGCGAGATCTGCCTCGGACAGGCCGGTGATCGACACGTCGCTGGCATGGGCCGCGGCCACCGCCTCTGCCACACCGTCGACGTGGGCGGCCAGAAAGGCCCGGTCCATCGCGCCCTGCCTGTCGATCTGCGCGAGCAGGTGGTTGAACAGGGCGACGTCGCTGCCCGGCTCCAGTGCCAGATGCAGGTCTGCCCCGTCACAGCTTGCCGTGCGCCGCGGATCGATCACCACGATCTTCATCTCCGGCCGTCTGGACCGGGCGGCGAGGATGCGCTGATACAGGACCGGGTGGCACCATGCCAGATTGGACCCGGTCAGAACGATGAGGTCGGCCAGTTCGAGGTCTTCGTAGGTGCCCGGAACCGTGTCGCTGCCGAATGCCCGTTTGTGCCCTGCCACGGTCGAAGCCATGCAAAGCCTTGAATTGGTGTCGATATTCGCCGTTCCCATGAAGCCTTTGGCGAGCTTGTTGGCGACATAGTAGTCTTCGGTGAGCATCTGACCGGAGACATAGAGCGCGACGCTGCCGGGGCCGTGATCGGCGATGGTCCGAGAGAACCTGTCCGCCACCAGTTGCAGCGCGTCGTCCCAATCGGCCACGCCGCCGTGGACCATCGGATCGAGCAGCCGGTCCTCGACCCCGACCGTTTCCCCCAAGGCCAGCCCCTTGGAGCACAGCCGCCCGAAGTTGGCGGGATGATCCGGATCCCCCTGCACGTCGAGGCCACCATCGCCGGTGGCCCGCAGCAGCACCCCGCAGCCGACCCCGCAATACGGGCAGGTGGAGCGGACCGCGTCCGCTTTGGTCCGGTCCATCAGGCCGCGGTCCTTTTGGAGAGGGCATCGCCGTCCAGCAGCAGCCGTCCTGCCTCGAGCCGCAGAGGATAGGTCTGGATCTGGCCGTTGTCGGCGCCTTGGGCGGACCCGGTTTCCAGCGAAAAGACCCAATTGTGCAGCGGGCAGGTCACTTGCCGTCCGTGAATGATCCCCTCACTCAGCGGCCCGCCCTTGTGCGGACAGCGATCGGAGGCGGCGAAGACCTCGTCCGGCCCGGTTCGAAACAGGGCCACGCAGCCTTGCATGGTCTTGACCACCCGCGCGCCGCGCAGCGGTATGTCGTCGATATGGCCCACATCTATCCAGCTCATTGCGCGGCCTCCAATGTCAGATCGGCGAGGGGTTGATAGGTCTCGGCCTGCGCCGCGTGTTCGGCCCAGGGGTCCTTGCGGTAGACCGTCTGCGACAGGTCGAACCGCGCGATCAGGGCGGCCCGGTTTTCCAGATCATCCACCACCTGCGATTTGACCCAATCGAGGCCGACCTTGGCCACCCACTTGTAGCCCCGGTCCAGATACTTCGCATTCTCGCGGTAGAGCTGGATGAAGGCGGTGGTCAGCGCGATCGCTTCCGCCTCTGTCGCGACCTTGCCCAGCAATTCGGTTTCCCGCACGTCCATGCCCGCGGCGCCGCCGACGGACACTTCGTAGCCTGAATCGACGCAGACGATCCCCACATCCTTGCAGGTGGCCTCGGCACAGTTGCGCGGACAGCCCGACACCCCCAGCTTGACCTTGTGCGGCGTCCAGGAACCCCAGAGCAGCTTTTCCAGCTTGATGCCGAGCCCGGTGCTGTCCTGCGTTCCGAAGCGGCAATGGTCCTTGCCGACACAGGTCTTTACGGTCCGCAGCCCCTTGGAGTAGGCGTGGCCGGACACCATGCCGGCCTTGTTCAGGTCATACCAGATGGCCGGCAGATCCTCCTTGCGCACCCCCAAGAGATCGATCCGTTGACCGCCGGTGACCTTGACCGTAGGGACGTTGTATTTATCGGCGGCATCGGCGATGGCCCGCAGTTCGTCGGCCGTGGTGATCCCGCCCCACATCCGCGGCACGACGGAGTAGGTGCCGTCCTTCTGGATGTTGGCATGATTGCGTTCGTTCACGAACCGGCTTTGCGGATCGTCCCGATACTCCAGCGGCCAATCCGCCAGGAGGTAGTAGTTGATCGCCGGCCGGCAGACGTGACAGCCGTTGGGTGTCGACCAGCCCAGCTCTTGCCAGACCGCATCCTGCGACTTGAGCTCCTGGCTCTTGATCAGCCGCCGAACATCCTCGTGAGACAGGTCGGTGCAGCCGCAAACCGCCGCCGTGGCGGGCATCTTGAAGGCGTCGCCGAGGCTGACGGCCATCACCTGTTCCACCAGTCCGGTGCATGTCCCGCAGGAGCCGCTGGCCTTGGTCTGCGCGCGAACCTCGCTCAGGGTGGTGGCGCCGGCTTCGATGGCCTCCACGATCCGGCCTTTACACACGCCGTTGCAACCACAGATTTCTGCGTCAGCCGGCAAGGCTGCAACGGCTTGCATGGGGTCCACGGAGGCCCCCTGCATGTTGGGGCCGAAGATCAGCGTATCCCGCATCTGCGAGATGTCGGTCTTGTCCCGGATCAGCCCGAAGAACCAGCTGCTGTCGGTGGTGTCGCCGTAGAACACGGCCCCGATCACCACGTCGTTCTCGATCACCAGCCGTTTGTAGACGCCGCGCGCCGGATCCCGAAAGACGATGTCCTCGCGCCCGTCGCCTTCGGCGAAATCGCCCGCGCTGAACAGATCGCACCCCGTCACCTTGAGTTTCGTCGAAAGCTCCTTTTGAACGAAGCACGCGCTTTGCCCGGTCAGGGTCTTGGCGGCGACCGCGGCCTGATCGTAGAGCGGCGCCACGAGCCCGAAAACGGCCCCGTCATGTTCGACACATTCGCCCACCGCCAGAACGTCGGCATCGGAGGTGAGCATCTGGTCGTCGACATGGATGCCCCGGCCCACGGCAAGCCCACTGTCCCGTGCCAGCGCCACGTTCGGACGGATGCCCACGGCCATCACCAGAAGGTCGCACGGCAATTCCGTGCCGTCATCGAGCAGCAGCGCGCGGACCTTGCCGTCCTTGCCCAGGATTTCCTTGGAATTGGCACTGCATCTGACCGTGATCCCCTTGTCGATCAGCGCCCGCCGCAGCAGATAGCCCGCGGCCTCGTCCAGTTGCCGCTCCATCAGGTGCGAGTTGAGATGCACGACGGTGACATCCACACCGCGCAGCCGCAGCCCCGCGGCGGCTTCGAGCCCAAGAAGCCCGCCGCCGATCACCACCACCTTGGCATCGGGATTGCCCGCGACGTCGATCATCCGGTTGGTGTCTTCGAGATCCCGGTAGGCGATGACCCCTTCCAGATCGTGACCGGGCATCGGCACGATGAAGGGGGTCGAGCCGCTGGCGATCACCAGCTTGTCATACGCGACCGCCCCGTTTTCCCCGGTGACGGTTTTCCCGGCCAGATCGATGGCCGTGACCTTTTCGCCGAACCGGCAGGTGACGCCGTGAGCCTCATACCATTCGGCGTCGTGGGTCACGATCTCGCTATAGGATTTCTCGCCCGACAGCACCGGCGACAGCATGATCCGGTTGTAGTTTCCGCGCGGCTCGGCGTTGAACAGGGTCACGTCCCACGCGCCGGGCGCCAGATCGGACAGGGTTTCCAGCATACGGCCGGAGGCCATGCCCGCCCCGATCACCACAAGTTTCTGTTTTGTCATTGTGTCGATCCTCTCAGATATACCATGCGACGACATGGGACAGCCCGCCGCCGCGATGAATGGGCAGGCCGACAAAGGCGTTGTAACCTTCAGGCAAACCGACGTTTTTCCGAGCGACGACCGGCAGCCCGGTGCCCAGAACCTGACCGATCACGCCTTTCCACGGGCTGGCGGTCGGTGCGTCGCTGTTCAGCCCGTCGCCGTCGTCCTTCCACAAGGCGCCCGCCCGTTCGCAAACCCCGTCGATCAGGACGGCATTGCCGGATTTACCCATGCGCGCGGCCCGCGCGTCCCAGATCTCGAACCGGCGCGCGATCGGCGTGCCCAGCGCGGACAGCAGCGTCAGGATGTAGGGCGAGCCTCCCGGCACGGGGACGGGAAACCCGATCCCGGTCGTCAGCCCGGCCTTGCCCGCCGCAGAGGCCCGGATGAATTTGTACCCCGCCCCCAGATCCCGCATCAGGATCGGCGTGTCAGAGGCCCAGACCCCTCCGGGCAGGCCTTGCCCACGCGGGAAATGCGTGTGCCGCGAGACAAATTCGAACTCTTCCGCCGCGCCGTAGTAGCCGTCGTCCAGCGTCAGCATGTCGTCGGCGTCCGTGGTCCAGACCTCGATCGCGCCGGTCCGCACCGCATCGTCGCCGCACAGCACGACCAGCACGGCCAGCAGCGTCGCCTCGGCAAAGACCGGGATCGCGACGGCGGCGGTCAGCCCGGCCTCCTTGGCGGCCTCGGTCCGCTGAAAATAAGATCCATCGAAGGATTTGAGCACGACCGGCCGCGCCTCGGACCATGCCTTGCCGGGCAAGCCTTCGCCCTTGGCAAAGCTGGTCTTGCGCGATGCCGCCTCGAAGCCGTCGAGCCCGTTGTAGTCCCCGGCCGAACAGACCAGCCGTTCGCCTTTCGGAACCCAGACTTCCGCGACCCGGATAAACGGCTCTGTTGAAGTGTGTGCGACGACGTTCATCGTGTGTGTTTCCTTGTCCGTCCGCCTGTGGAAAGCGCGGGAATGACGCGCGGCTTCATTCGGCGGCGACCGCTGTCGCGACCGGTTTCGCCTTTGGCTTGGCGCCGTGTTCGTATTCCTCGAGGAAATCGAGAACCTGCTGCCGGTAGCGGTAGTAATCGGGGTGCTCCAACAGCGCCTTGCGCGTGCGCGGCCGCGGCAGATCCACATCGACGATCCGACCGATCGTGGCCTGCGGCCCGTTCGTCATCATGACGACCCGGTCTGCCAGGAGGATCGCTTCGTCGACGTCGTGGGTCACGCAGATCGCGGTGACCTTTGTCCGCGACCAGACCTCCATGAGAACCTCTTGCAGCTCCCAGCGGGTCAGGCTGTCCAGCATGCCGAACGGTTCGTCCAGCAACAGCAGCTTGGGCGACAGCGCAAAGGCGCGCGCGATCCCGACGCGCTGTTTCATGCCGTTGGACAGGCTGTCTGCCTGCTTGTCCATGCTGTCGGCCAGACCGACCCGTTCGAGATAGTATTCGACCACGTCCTGCCGTTCGGCCCGGCTGGCGCGCGGATAGACCTTGTCGACACCGATGGCGACGTTCTCCTTGGCGCTGAGCCACGGAAACAGGTTCGGCGACTGGAACACCACGGCCCGCTCGGGGTCTGCCCCCTCGACGTTCCAGCCGTCGAGCCGGATCGCCCCTTTCGAGATCGGGTTCAGCCCGGCCGCCATCGTCAGCACCGTGGATTTGCCACAGCCAGAGTGTCCGATGAGCGAGATGAATTCGCCCTTGTTGACCTTGAGGTCGAAATTCTCGACCACGGTCAACGGCCCCTTTGGCGTCGGGTAGATCTTGTGCAGTTGTGAGAAGGTCAGAAAGCGGTCTTCGATGCCGCTGGCCTGCGCTTCCTTGACCGCGGCGGGCAGCGAGTGGATCGGCGTGACGTTGGGCAGGTGCCGGGTGCCTTCGACCCGGGCTTCGATCCCCACATCCATCAGATATTTGGTGATCGTGGCCCGCAGCGCCTTGAAACCGTCGTCGGTGTTCATCTCCATCCGGTCGCGTGGCCGCGGGATGTCGATGACGAAGGGGTCCGCCAGAGTTCCGTCCGGGTTCAGCACGATCACCCGGTCGGCCATCAGGATGGCCTCGTCCACGTCGTTGGTGATCAGAAGGCAGGTCTTCTTGTCCTGTTCCCAGATCCCGAGGATTTCGTCGGCCAGATTGGCCCGCGTCAACGCATCCAGCGCCGACAGGGGTTCGTCGAGCAGCAGAACCTCGGGATCGAGCGCGAGAGCCCGTGCGACAGACACCCTCTGCCGCATGCCGCCGGACAGCTCCGACGGCCGACGCGCCGAGGCGTGCGACAGTCCGACCATCTGGATGTAGTGATCCGCTTTCGCCGATTTCTCGGCCTTGGACATCTTGGGGAAGGCGGCGTCGACGGCCAGAAGGACGTTGCCCTTGACCGACAGCCACGGCATCAGCGAGTAGCTCTGAAACACCAGCCCCCGTTCGGGGCCGGGGCCGTCGACCGTTTCACCCTTGAAGCTCACGGACCCGGAGTCGGGCGTGTCCAGCCCCGCGATCATATTGATCAGCGTCGTCTTGCCGGTGCCCGAGAAGCCGAGGATCGCCACGAACTCACCTTGGGCGACCTGCATCGAGATATCGCGCAGGATCTCGATCCTATCGGTCCCCTGACCATAGCCTTTGCAGACGTTTTCGAATGTCAGAATGCTCATCCCGCTCACCGATTGTTCGAGAATGTGAAGAGCGATTGCAGCGCATACATGACCCGGTCGAGCATGAAGCCGATGATCCCGATGGTCAGCACCGCGACGATGATCTTGGCCAGCGACTGCGACGAGCCGTTTTGGAATTCGTCCCAGACGAATTTGCCCAGACCCGGGTTCTGCGCCAGCATCTCGGCGGCGATCAGCACCATCCAGCCCACGCCGAGCGACAGCCGCAATCCGGTGAAGATCAGCGGCAGGGCAGAGGGCAGCACCAGCTTGGTGATCTTGGTATAGGTGTTCATCTTGAGCACCCGGCTGACGCTGACGAGGTCCTTGTCGATGCTGGCCACACCGAGGGCGGTGTTGATCAGCGTGGGCCACAGCGAACAGAGCGTGACGGTGATGGCCGAGACCAGAAAGGATTTGGCGAAGAGCCCGTCGTTGGTCACGTAGACCGCCGACACGACCATCGTCACGATCGGCAGCCAGGCCAGCGGCGAGACCGGTTTGAAGATCTGGATCAGCGGGTTCAGCGCGGCATTGGCGATGGGCGAGAGACCGGCGAGGATCCCAAGCGGGATGGCCACCAGAGAGGCGATCAGGAAGCCGAAGAACACCGTGAAGATCGATGTCCAGATTTGGTCGTAATACGACGGTGCGCCGGTATAGCCGATGTCCTTGACCTCGTCGCCCCGGCCCTCGGCGATCAGGCGTTCGTTGCGTTCGGCGACCCGTTCGTAGAAGACCGCCTCACGTTCGGCCTTGCGTACCGCATCTTCGTGCAGATTGACCGCTTCGGTCCAGACCGCGCCGGGGCCGGGGATGGCTCCCAGCGAGGTTTGCACCTTTGGCGCCAGCGTGGCCCAGAGCATCAGGAAGGCGAGGATCGCCAGAAGCGGCACGCAGAACAGCCGCCAGATCTCCTTGAGCTGGGCTTTGGGATTGTCACCCGCCGCGGCCCGCAGGATCGGTGTGACCCATGCCAGCCCGATCACGCTGAACCATTTGTCGGCGGTGTTGATGCGGGAGAAGATCCGCGCCTTGCGCGCCTCCCTTGCCTGCGAGTTTTCAAATTCCGGATCGATGGTGGTCATGGCTGTCGCGCTCCCGTCTGGGCGTAAAATGGGGCAGTGGAGGCCGCGCGCAGGGCCGCGCGGCCTCGCGGTCTCAGTTGACGACCTGATCGCCGACGACCGTCTGGCCGCTCTTGAGGCCGATGGTCAGGCTGTCGATGTAGGCGTTGGGGGTCCGACCGTCGTAGACGACGCCGTCGATGATATCGCTTTCGGGTGTCGCGGGCCGGTAGCCGTCGCTGTCCCACGGGAAATCGGCCTCATCCGCCAGCCCCTGGTCCACCAGGCTCCGCGCGGCGGCGAGATAGATATCCGGCCGGTAGACGCTTCTTGCCACCTCATCGAACCACGCGTCGGTCTGGGGCTCTGCGATCTGACCCCAACGCCGCATCTGCGTCAGATACCAGACCGCGTCGGAGTAGTAGGGATAGGTGGCGTTATACCGGAAGAAGACGTTGAAATCGGGCACTTCCCGGACATCGCCCTTTTCATATTCGAAGGTGCCGGTCATCGATGCGGCGATCACGTCCGCATCCGCACCGACATATTCCGGACGGCTCAGGATCTCGACCGCTTCGAGCCGGTTGGCGTTTTCGTTCTCGTCCAGCCACATGGCGGCCCGGATCATGGCCCGCACCACGGCCTGAGTGGTGTTGGGATTGGCTTCGACGAACTCTTCGGTCATGCCGAAGACCTTTTCGGGGTTGTTGCGCCAGATTTCGTAGTCCGTGATCACCGGCACACCGATGCCCATGGCCACGGCTTGCTGGTTCCACGGCTCACCCACGCAGTAGCCGTGGATCGTGCCGGCCTCCAGCGTCGCGGGCATTTGCGGCGGTGGGGTCACCGAGAGGAACGCCTCGGCACCGATCTGACCGGAGGTGTTTTCAGGGCTGTAGAAACCGGGGTGAATGCCGCCGGACGCGAGCCAGTAGCGCAATTCGTAGTTGTGCGTGGAGACCGGGAAGACCATTCCCATGTTGAACGGCTCGCCGCGAGAGGCGAAGTCTTCGATCACCGGCTTGAGGGCGGCGGCGCTGATCGGATGCTCGGGCAGCCCGTCCTCGCGGCTGGAGATGTGCGGCCGCATCATGTCCCAGACTTCGTTCGACACGGTGATGCCGTTGCCGTTCAGATCCATCGAGAAGGGCGTCACGATGTTCGCTTGCGTGCCGTAGCCGATGGTCGCCGCAATCGGCTGACCGGCCAGCATATGCGCCCCGTCGAGGGTTCCGTCGATGACGCCGTCGAGCAGCACCTTCCAGTTCGCCTGCGCTTCGAGCGTCACGAACAGGCCTTCGTCGAAGAAGTAGCCCTGCTCGTAGGCGACCGCCAAGGGGGCCATGTCGGTGAGCTTGATGAAACCGAAGGTCAGTTCGTCGACTTCCAGATCCTGCGCCCATGCGGGGGCGCTGAGGGCGGTTGTCGCTGCGAGCGTCACAAGAAGTTTGTTCATTTGGTGATCCTTGAAGGGAGCCCGGAGAGGGCCCGGAAAAACAAAAAAGCCGCATCGATCCTGTGCGGGTGCACAAGGTCGAGCGGCTTTGCTCACGGTTCCCAATCTTTGGGGGTATTCCACAACAAACGTCGTTGTCTGTCTTAACCTATCGTTACACTCACTCCGAGTTCGACCTCAAGAGTTGCACGGCCCGGCCGCCGGGAGTTTTCTGCAATGCAGCAAAATCCGCCCCGAAGCGCACATAAAACAGTCATTCGATTTCGTCCGGATCAAAAATGCGGCGATCGAAGAACTGGTTCGGCCGCAAGGTGAGTCGTCCAAAGGCCGAGGCCACCGCCGTCGGAACCGCCAATGACCCCTCGACTCGACTGGACGCACCCGGCAGGTCCATCCCCGATTCGGCCAGCGCCGCGCGATAGATGTCGGGCCGGAAGACCTGCCGAGCGGCGCAAACCGCCTGAGACCGGTCGAGCCCCATCCGCCGGGCCAGTTGCAGCCCGATCCACTCTCCCTGCGACCGCCAGGGGAAGGTGGCGGCGCCGTCGTGGAATTCGAGGAAGGAGTCGACGCGCCGCTGTTCGCCCTGGGCGGAGATCACCAATGTCCCGGTGAGCCCACGATCCAGCAATTCGCCCGACAGGTTGAGGAACTCTGGCCGCGCCAGAACCTCGGCGGTGACCGTATGCGACGACGGCTGTGCCAGCCACCGACCGGCCTTGACGACCGCCCGGATCAGTTTGCCGCTGACAACGGGGTTTTCCTCGACCCATGCCGTACGCATCGCCAGAACCTTCTCTGGCGAGAAGGACCAGATCGCCCGCCCCGGAATGAGCAGCGTCGCGACGCCTTGTTCGACGGCCAGCGTTCCCCAGGGCTCGCCCACGCAAAACGCGTCGATCTCGCCGCTCTTGAGCGCCTCCGCCATGGAGGAGGGCGGCACCGTGCGGATGTCGACGCTTTGCGGAGCCGGCAGCCCGAGCGCCGACAGCCAGTAGATCAGCAACTCCGAATGCATCGAGAACGGGAAGGGCACGCCGATCCGCAAGGTGCCCTCCGCCGCCGCGATCAGCGCCTTGCCCGCCGCGGTCGCATCGGAAAAGCCGAAATCGTGCCCCGCAGCCCGCAGTCTGGCGGCAAGGGCAGGGGACACACCGATGACCGTGCCGTTGATCGAGAGCACCGACACCACGGAAAGCGGCACCGTGCCGCCCCCGAGGCCGAGGGCGGAGGCGATCGGCACAGGCGACAACATATGCGCCGCGTCCACCGCGCCAAAGCTCAGCATGTCGCGCACCGACGACCATGACGGCGCCGGCCGAAGCGAAAGCTCCAGCCCTTCTTCGGCCGCGAACCCCATTTCCTGCGCAACGATCAGCGGTGCAGCGTCGAGCAGCGGAACATATCCGATGGCCACGGCCGTCATGACAGCAGATCCGCGGCCGTGACCAAAGCCTGTGCGACATCGACCACCTTGCGCCCCTCGTCCATGGCCTTGCGGCGCAACAGCCCGTAGGCCGTCTCTTCGTCGATCCCGCGTGCCTTCATCAGCAATCCCTTTGCCCGGTCGATCACTTTGCGCTCTTCCAGAGCCCGCTTGGATTGCTCCAGTTCCTTGCGCAATCGGCCGAACATGTTGAACCGTGCGATCGCCGCGTCCAGAACCGGCTGCACTCGCTTGGCGCTGAGACCGTCGACGACATAGGCCGAGACCCCAGCCTCGATCGCCGCCTTGGCGAGGCCGGCGCTGTCCTTGTCCACGAACATCGCGACGGGCCTGCTCATCGGGTCGGAGGCAATCGTGAGTTCTTCGAGCGTATCGCGCGAGGGGTCGCTTACGTCGATCAGCACGACGTCCGGGTTGTGCTCCTTGATCTTGAGCGACAGGCCCGAGGGGTCGGAGATGACGGTGATATCCACCATTCCGATGCCCTTGAGAGCATCGACCAGTTCGGTCGCGCGGTTCCGATCCTGCTCGACCACGACGATGGACAGCGTGTTAATCATGCCGCCGTTGTGCCGTGAACGAAGCGGTCTGCAATGCGTCGTCGGATCGTTTGCCTGCGCGGCAGGCCATTTGCCCGTTTTTTGGGCGATGCGCGTTGCGGCCGGCGATGTTTATATCAGTTCCGGATCGGCCCGCCGTATCGCTCCCCTGCGGCCTCACGGCGTGCGGAGATCGCTCGGGTCCTGCCCGCAATCTGTCCGGCCTGTGCCTGCTATGGCAAGTGACCTGACCGGCGTTCTGACAATGTGAGGAGAATGGTGGGCGACCCTGGAATCGAACCAGGCGTGAGTCTCCTCGGCGGAGTTACAGTCCGCTGCCGCACCTTGCAGCCCGTCGCCCATGTTCCGCGAGCCGAAGCCTTGGAACGAGGGGCTGAATACGCGGGCACCTTTGAGCCGTCAACAGGAAAATCGGGATTTTCCCCGCTTGGCGAGCATCCCTTGCACTTGCGCCTGCTTGGCCCCATTGAGGGGTGGCAAAACCGGAGCGCAGTTATGAAAAAGCCCAAGTGGGTCATCGAAAAGGAACAGGGCAAACGGGCCGCCGCCGCAGAGACGGTCTGGCTGTTTGGTCTTCATGCGGTGCGCGATGCGCTGATGAATCCGGCCCGCACCCGGCTGCGCCTCGTGGTCACGCAGAATGCGCAGGCCAAACTGGCCGATGCCATTGAGGCCAGCGGCATGGAGCCCGAAATCTCGGACCCGCGCAAATTCGCCGCACCGATTGATCCGCAATCGGTGCATCAGGGGGCCGCGCTGGAGGTCAAACCGCTGGATTGGGGATCTTTGGCCGATATTGCGCTGGGCGAGGGGCCGGAGCCTGCCCGCATCGTGATGCTCGACCGGGTCAGTGATCCACATAACGTCGGGGCCATCCTGCGCTCTGCCGAAGTGTTTGGCGCCCGCGCCGTCGTCGGTGTGCAGCGTCATTCGGCCCCAGAGACCGGTGCCTTGGCCAAGACCGCCAGCGGCGCACTGGAGCGTCAGCCCTACCTGCGCCTGCGCAATCTGGCCGATGCGATGGAGCAGCTCAAGGACATGGGCTACATCGTGCTGGGCCTTGACGGAGAGGCCGAGCAGACCGTGGAGCAGGCGCTGGAGGGCAGGTCGGACCGGCCTGTCGCGCTTGTCATGGGCGCCGAGGGCCCCGGATTGCGCGAGCGCACCCGCGAAACCTGCACCGCCTTGGTCAAGATTGACGCAGCCGGCGGGTTTGGCTCGCTCAACGTCTCGAACGCGGCGGCGGTCGCCTTATATGCATCGAAGCCCAAAGGCTGATCCTGCACCAATGAGGAGATCCGGATGCCGGGCGTGAAGATAGCGACCTGCCATTTCTGCGGCACCAAGGCGGCGCTCGTGTTGCGCGGCAACGACCGCCACGAACTGTCCTGCGCATCCTGCGGTGCGCCGTTGCACGACATGAAAATGTTACCGAAACAGTCCGAACCCGCGCGTGAGCCTGCCAAACGCCATACCGCCTTTGCCGCCGATTCCCATAGCAAAGCCATGTCCCGCGCCGATCACAGGAAGCGCAAGAAACCGAAGAAATCCAAGAGCTTCGCCCGCCGTGCGCTGGGCGAGATCTGGGACGTGATCGAAGATATCATCGACTGAAACAATTCTCGCTGCTTGTCACAGCTTGGCGAGGGGGCTTTGAGAATTGCATTTGAGCGGTCATCTTTGGCTCATCGCGCACCTTTGCCCTTGGAGAACCGCCATGCTCAGCCGCCGACACGTTCTTGGCCTTGCCGCCAGTTTGCCCGTCATGGGTCTGATCGGCCGTCCCGCGATGGCGGAACCGGAGGTCTTCTCCGACATGGGCACCGCTTTGCGTGGTGCCGATCCGGTCGCCTATTTCACCGAGGGTGCACCGGTGTCCGGTCGCCCCGAGTTCGGATTGATGTGGCGCGGAGCGGTCTGGGAGTTCGCCAGCGCCCGGCATCGCACGATGTTCGAGATGGACCCGGAACGCTTTGCCCCGCAATACGGCGGCTACTGCGCCTTTGCGATGTCTCAGGGCTATGTCGCGCCGACCGTGCCGGAGGCGTGGACGATCCACAACGGCAAGCTCTACATGAATTACAGCCTCGCGGTGCGCGAGCGTTGGCAGGCCGATATCGACGGCTACGTGGCTTTGGCCGATTCTCATTGGCCCGACGCCCTTGGTGCCTGATCCGGCCGCAAACACGGCCCTTTAGACCCGCCCCGGTCGCGGGGTGACGTAAGGTCAGGCATCGATCACAAAGTGATGATTGCCCCTTCTGTGGAACCATTTCCGTTCTTAGATAGTTTGTACACGCGAACCGATGGAACAGGTTCGCGCTGCATTACTGTCCCTCGTTCCACACCTTTACGCCCGGGCTTATGCTCGGGCGTTTTTTCGTCTGGAGCAGGCGGCTAGCTGCGGGACGCCTTTTCGGCCAGCCCCGACTGGGCCTCGCGCCGGGACAGCTCGGCCTCGATATCCGCAAGGCTGACGCCGCGGGCTGCACACATGACCAGCAGGTGATAGAGCACGTCCGCCGCCTCGGAGGTCAGCGCGTCTGTGTCGCCTTTGACCGCTTCGATGATCGCCTCAATGGCCTCTTCCCCGAATTTCTCGGCGCATTTCTCGGGCCCCTTGGCGAGCAGTTTGGCGGTCCAGCTGCTGTCGGGATCGGCGGATTTACGGGCGTCGATGGTGGCGGCAAGCGATTGCAGGCTCATGTGATCCTCACGGGGATGTCGTGGGCGGCCATGTGCGCCTTGGCTTCGGCCACAGTGAACGTGCCGAAGTGAAAGATCGATGCCGCCAGCACTGCAGACGCGCCGCCGAATTTCACGCCCTCGACGAGGTGGTCCAGCGTGCCGACACCGCCGGAGGCGATGACGGGCACGTCGACCGCTTCGGAGATCGCCCGTGTCAGAAGCAGGTTGAACCCAGATTTGGTCCCGTCCCGGTCCATCGAGGTGAGCAGGATCTCTCCCGCGCCGTTCTTTGCGGCCAATCGCGCGAATTCGACCGCGTCGATGCCGGTTTCGCGCCGCCCGCCGTGGGTGAAGATCTCCCACCGGCCCGGAGCCACCGTCTTGGCGTCGATCGCGCAGACGATGCATTGCGAGCCGAACCGCAGCGCCGCTTCGGTGATGACGTTGGGATCGGCCACGGCGGCCGAGTTGAAGCTGACCTTGTCGGCCCCGGCCAGAAGCAGCGCCCGCACGTCGTGATGCGTCCGCACCCCTCCGCCGACCGTCAGCGGGATAAAGATCGTCTCGGCGGTCCGCGTCACCAGATCATACATGGTGTCGCGGTTTTCATGGCTCGCCATGATGTCGAGGAAGCACAACTCGTCCGCGCCCGCGAGGTCGTAGGCGCGCGCCGCCTCGACCGGGTCGCCGGCATCGACGAGCTGGGTGAAATTCACGCCTTTGACCACCCGCCCTTCGGCGACGTCTAGGCAGGGTATGATACGGGTCTTGAGCATGTCAGAGCCTATAGCCGGGGCAGGGGACCTGTGCAATCAGCCTCGCCGTGTCCGCCATTCGAGAATGCCGCAGACCAGCACGAGCAGGATGCCGTAGCCGATCCCGCCCAATGTGCCGAACACAAAGAGCGGCAATGCGGCATCCGAGACATAGGGCCCAAGCCCCGTGCAATCGACATAGCCGAAGATGATGTTGCCGTCGCAGGACCAGATCGCGACCATCACCAGAAGGTAGATCAGACCCAAGCCGACGAACCACAGCCCGCCGCTGAGCCGCAGCGCCCTTGCGGCCTTGCCGTTCCGCGCTTTGCTGCCCGCCCAGTAGAGCAGCCCGCAGATGATCGCCAGCGGCCCGAACAGGGTGAGCAGCGTCTGGATGTGGAGCATTGTCTTGCCCGCCTGATTGCCTTGTCCTGGCGGGATCATGCCCGAAGCTGTCCCTGCCGCGCCAGTCAAATGCCCACCGCAACCGCTTGCTCGACGGAATCGCCCCGTTCCGATGCGCTGCACGCCGAGTGGTGCGGCCGCTTTGCGGAGGTTTCAGGTCAGACGCCGGGCGATTTGAGCATCGCCAGAGCCTCGCCCAGATCAATCGCCCCGTCGTAGAGCGCCCGCCCGGAGATCGCCCCGGCGATCACACCTGTGTCGCGCAGCGATTTGAGATCCGCGAGCGACGACACGCCCCCCGAGGCGATGACCGGGATCGAGACCGCTTTGGCCAGCGCCGCGGTGGCTGTCACGTTCGGCCCGCCCATCGCGCCGTCGCGCAGGATGTCGGTGTAGATGATCGCGGCGACGCCTGCGTCCTCGAAGCTCTTGGCCAGATCGGTCACCTCGACGTCGGTTTCTTCGGCCCAGCCCTTGGTGGCCACCTTGCCGTTGCGTGCGTCGATCCCGACCGCCACGTGACCGGGGAAGGCCATCGCCGCCTCGCGCACCAGATCGGGGTTTTCCACCGCGACGGTGCCAAGGATGACCCGCGCCAGCCCCTTGTCGAGCCATGCCTCGATCGTGGCCATATCCCGGATCCCGCCGCCAAGCTGGGCCGGCACCTTGCAGGCCGCGAGGATCGCCTCGACCGCGCTGCCATTGACCGGCGTGCCGGCGAAGGCCCCGTTCAGATCGACGAGGTGCAGCCAATCGCAGCCCGCATCGACAAAGCTCTGCGCCTGCGCGGTCGGGTCGTCGTTGAACACGGTGGCCTGATCCATTTCACCGTGGACAAGCCGGACGGCCTGACCGTCTTTGAGATCGATGGCGGGGTAGAGGATCATGGGACAGCTCCGAAATATTGCGCCGCCCTTATGGTCTGACCGGACGTCGGATGCAACGCGACCTCACGTCAGTCTTGCGCGGATTGTGGCGTCCCTTGCAGAGTGCGTCGCATCTAGGGAGGACGAACCAATGAATACTATCGCTTTGGCCGTTGTTGCGGCCATCGGACTTGCGGGCGCGGCGTTTGCCGATCCCCTCGAAGGCACATGGCGCACCATCGCTGACGAGAATGGCAATTCCGGTCTGATCCAGGTGGCCCCGTGTGGCGCTGCCCTGTGCGGCACGCTTGTCCGCGCCTTTGACGCCAGCGGCACCGAGATGGCCTCGCCCAATGTCGGTCGCCTGATCATCTCGGAGACGGTTGCTCAGGGTGATGGCACCTACCGTGGGAAGGTGTTTTCCCCCGACAATGGCCGCACCTACAACTCTCGCCTGCAGCTGAGCGGCAACACGCTGGCCGTCGAGGGCTGTGTCCTGGGCATTTGCCGCAATGGCGGCACCTGGCAGCGCGTCAACTGACCGATGGCTGGAGGCGGGCTTTGCTCCGCCTCTTGCCACCCCGACCGCCCGCGAACATCGCCGGGCTAGGGCGTCCAGCGCAGGAAGTTGCCGATCAGCCGCAGCCCGGTCGCCTGGCTTTTCTCGGGGTGAAACTGCGTTCCGATGATCGTGTCGCGCCCGACGATGGCGGTGATGTCGCCGCCGTAGTCCACATGCGCGAGCCGTTCGGCCGGGTCGGTGACCTGCATCGCCCATGAATGGACGAAATAGGCGTGATCGCCTGTCTTGATCCCGTCGAGCACCGGGTGCTCCTGCTCGATCACCAGATCATTCCAGCCCATATGCGGCACCTTGAGCGCCGGGTCCGGGGGCGTGATCTTGGTGATCTCGCCGCCGATCCAACCGAGCCCGTCGGTCAGCTCGTATTCGTGCCCACGGCTTGCCAGCATCTGCATCCCGACGCAGATCCCGAAGAACGGCCGGGCCTTGACCGTCACCGCCTCGATCAGCGCCTCGGCCAGCCCGGGCACGGCATAGAGCGCCGCCTTGCAGGACGGAAAGGCGCCGTCTCCGGGCAGCACGATCCGGTCGGCCTTGCGCACAACCTCCGGGTCGGAGGTGACGACCACGTCGCCCGCACCGACCTCGGCTGCCATCTTCTCGAACGCCTTCTGTGCCGAGTGCAGGTTGCCGCTGTCGTAGTCAATCAGGGCCGTCAGGCTCATAGCGCGCCCTTGGTCGATGGGATCGCGTCGGCTTTGCGCGGATCGGTTTCGACGGCCTGCCGCAGCGACCGCGCCAAAGCCTTGAAGGCCGCTTCGGCGATGTGGTGGCTGTTGAACCCGTGCCGTTTGTCGATGTGCAGCGTGATCCCGCCGTGGGTTGCAAACCCTTGCAGGAATTCGCGCACCAGTTCGGTATCAAAGCTGCCGATCTTGGCGGTCGGCATGTCCAGATTGCAGATCAGGTAGGGCCGGCCCGACAAATCCAGCGCACAAGCCACCTGCGCGTCGTCCATCGCCAGCACGCAATCGCCATAGCGATTGATCCCGCGCTTGTCGCCCAGCGCCTGCGTCAGTGCCTGACCGAGCGCGATTCCCACGTCTTCGACGGTGTGGTGATCGTCGATATGCAGATCGCCCGTCGCCCGCACCGTCATGTCGAACAGCGCGTGCCGCGCCAATTGATCCAGCATGTGATCGAAGAATCCCACGCCGGTCTGATTGTCATAGCTGCCGGTGCCGTCCAGCGTCAGGCTGACGGTGATGTCGGTTTCGGCGGTCTTGCGGGTGACGGAGGCTGTCCGCATCTGTTGTGGTCCTTTGTCGATGTCCTGTTCGCTATAGGCGTTTGCGTCCCGGTCGCCAAGACTGCCGCCCGCTCTGTCGACAAAACCGTCCGTGATCGCGCCAATCTACCACCACTTTTCAGCAATTCTTAAGAATCCGAGTCGTAATGTCGCCGGGATCGGATGCTGCAGAAGGAGCACAAGAGCGATGCAAGTCATGGTGATGAACGACGACCCCGAAGTGCAGATACGGGTGACCAAGGGCCTGATGTCCAAGGGATTTCAGGTCGTCGGGATGGAAACGATCGCACGGGCCTGCGCCTATGTGAAGCTCGATCCGGTCGATATCCTGATCACCGGAGAGCGGATCGGCGGCCGATTGAGCCACACCGTTGCGCTGGCCGCAGAATACGCCAATCCGATGGTGACCACGATGCTCCTGACCGATCGCAAAGACCCGGAAATCGACGAGCTCTACGATCTTTTGCCGTCGCTCTATGCTCTGATCAGCCCGCAGAGCGACCCGGCGATCGTCACCCGACTTGCCCTGTCGGCCGTGGCCAGCCCGGAGGATGCGGAACGCCGCATGCATCGCAATGCCACGGCCAGACAACTGCAACCGATGGCGGACTGGTCGGCGGTGTTTCTGGGCCAACCCGCCACGCCGCCTGTGACGGAGGCCGAGGATCTGGAGGCAGCAGAAGCCGAGTCCCGCCCCGAAGCCGACGCGGCAGAGGATACCGAGGCGTTTGCCAGTTGGGCCAGCGACGATCAGGTCGACGCATTCGCCAGCGCACCTGCGGTTGAGGCGGAGCTTGGGGCCTCCAAGCCTGCCCTCACAGGCGAAACGGACTTTGCCGCCGCCTTTGACGCCCTTGCCGCCTCTGAGGATGCCGCGCGGCAATTGGAGCCCGAACCCGTCCCCGCCAACCCGCTCTTTGCGCCAAAGGGCCTGATGCCGGCATTGCCGGAGGTCCGCTCTCGCACCCCGCGGCCGATGCCGTCGCAGATCGCGCTGCCCGAAGTGGTGCCCGCCCGGCAGAACCGCTCGGACTGGATCGCGGCGAAGGTTCGCGAGTTGGAAGGCAGCGAAACCGGCGGTCGTTCGCGTTTGCATCTGGCCTGACCCGACGATCCGATGGCCCGTCCTCCGCGAAAGCGGGGGAGGGGCCATAATCCGCCACTGGAGCGGCCAGAGGCCATATCCCGATGCGGCATCAATGCGCCTGTCGGGCGTTTCCGGCCACAAGGTGGTATACAACAGTCATCATTCAGATTAAGGCCAGCCCCGACTGACGTTCTTGTGGACGTCAATGATTGCCCGGTCCCCGGCCGCCTTGGCCCGACCGCGGGCCATGTGGCCACCCCTTGAACAAGACTGAACCATACCTTGAAAAAAGCTCTCGCAGACGCTCTTGAAGCCCGCGGCTATTCCGCGCTGACACCGGTGCAGGACGCCGTTAACAAACCCGAACTGATTGGCGCCGACATGTTGGTGTCGGCCCAGACCGGTTCGGGCAAGACGGTGGGCTTTGGCCTTGCCATCGCGCCGACACTTTTGGGCGATGCCGAAACCTTTAGCATGGCCGGACCGCCGCTGGCCCTCGTCATCGCTCCGACGCGCGAGCTTGCCTTGCAGGTCAAGCGCGAGCTTGATTGGCTGTATGCCAAGGCGAACGTCGTCATGGCATCCTGCGTGGGCGGCATGGATATGCGCGACGAACGGCGCGCCCTGTCGCGCGGTGCGCATATCGTCGTGGCGACGCCGGGCCGCTTGCGCGATCACATCATGCGTGGCTCGATCGATCTGAGCGCCTTGCGCGCCATCGTTCTGGACGAGGCCGACGAGATGCTCGATCTCGGTTTTCGCGAGGACCTCGAGTTCATTCTGGGCGAATCCCCGGACGACCGTCAAACCCTGCTGTTCTCGGCCACGGTGCCGGCGTCGATTGCCAACCTAGCCAAGAAATACCAGCGCGATGCCGTCCGCGTCGTCACCAAGTCCGAAGCCTCGCAGCACGCCGATATCGAGTATCAGGCCTATACGGTCAACGAGCGCGATGCCGACAATGCGATCATCAACACGCTGCGCTATTTCGAGGCGCCGAACGCGATCGTGTTCTGCAACACCCGCGCCATGGTCGGCCGTCTGACCACGCGCCTGTCGAACCGGGGCTTTTCGGTGGTGGCACTGTCGGGTGAGCTGTCCCAGAACGAGCGCACCCATGCGTTGCAGGCGATGCGCGATGGCCGGGCCCGGATCTGTGTGGCCACCGACGTGGCGGCGCGTGGCATCGATTTGCCGAACCTCGATCTGGTCATTCACGCCGAGCTGCCGAGCAACCACGAGACCCTGCTGCACCGTTCCGGCCGCACGGGCCGCGCCGGCCGCAAGGGCACCAGCGTTCTCATCGTTCCCCCCAAGGCACGCAAGAAGGCCCAGCGCATTCTGGACAGTGCCAAGGTCCGCGCCGAATGGACCGAGGCCGCCAGTGCCGATGCGGTGCGTGCCCGCGACGAGGAGCGGATGCTCGCCGCCGAGGTCTGGGCCGAGCCGATCCCGGCGGAGTCGGCCGAGGCTGTCGCCCAATTGGTGGAGCGGTTCACTCCCGAGCAGGTGGCCTATGCCTATCTGCAACTGTTCCACGCCAATCACACCGCGCCGGAAGAGCTGTCCGATGCCGACAGCAAGCCGCAGCCCCGCGCCGCCTTTGGCCCGACCGTCTGGTTTGCCGTTCCGGGGGGGCGTGCCGCCGGGGCCGAGCCGCGCCGACTGCTCCCGATGCTGTGCAAATTCGGCGATATCACCAAGGACGATATCGGCGCGATCCGCATTCAGCAGGATCAGACCTTTGTCGAGATCAAGGAGGCCAGCGTCGCCGGGTTCCTTCGTGCCGTCGGCCCTGACATGACGGTCGAGGATGGCGCCGTGCTGACCCGCCTGAACGGAGCGCCCGATCTCGGCGGGCCGTCGGGCGCTGCCGGTCCGCGCAAGGGCCCGCGCCCGGATCGACCAGATCGCCCGGCAAAGCCGCGTGCCGAGGCCAAGCCGTTTGCGAAAAAGCCCTATGCGCCGAAACGCGACGACGCGGCGGAATCCGCTGCTCCGGCCAAACCCCATCGCCACGAGCCGCCCCGTGACGCGCAGCCGTCAGAGCCGTCGGACCGCCGTCCGAGGCCAAAGGATGCATCGAATCCTTCGGCTCCGATCGAGTGGGACGACGACCGCGCCCCCCGCAACCGCAAGCCAAAGCCGGGCAAGGGCGCTCCGTCAAAATCCAAATCGCCGTTCAAGGCCAAGCCCAAGTCTGCGCGGGTCGAGGGCGTCGTGACGGATTTCAAGCGCAAGCCTCGCGCCGATGGTTCCGCGCCACAGGATCGCGGACCGCGTCCGCCCGCCGGCAAGCCGTCGAGCAAGAAGAACAAGGCCCGCGCACAGGACCGTTCGGGTCCGGGCAAGCCCCGCTCCGGCGGCTCGGCGCCGCCGCGTCGCTCAAAGCCCTGACGCGGCCTCGTTGAACGCCCTCAGCGCCGGAGGCACCACCGTTTCGGCGGCGGTGCCACTCTGCGGCACGGATGCCGGGGCCGGGTTGTCCTTCAGCCACGTGTCCATGCGCTGCCGGGCCTCTGCGCCGAGCGTCTGTCCCAGCTGCCCGTAGAGCCGGTCGATCGTGCCGACCGGATCCCGCGTGAGCCCGTCATAGTCCACGTCGATGAAGCGGGCCGGATCGGCGCCCGCCCGCGCGGTGTTTGCCGCACTGAGCGCGGTTTGCATGAGGTCGGCGGCCGCGGATGGATCGGCAGGGGGCGTGCTACGCGCAAAGAGCATCCGATTGGCCTGCAACAGTGCGGCGGTGCTGGCCATCACCTTTGCCGGATCGCGGTGGATCTGAATGATCCGCGCCTCGGGAAATACATCAAGAACGCCCTGCAAGCCCCAGAGGTGGAACGGTGATTTCAGGATCCACTGTGGCGTCTGGCGGGCGGCGATGCGATCCAGCCCGCCCGCGTAGCGCCGGTAGGCCTTCTCCCAATCGCGCCTTGATCGCCGTCCGAGCCAGCGCCGGTATTCCGGCAGGTCGGCCCAGAACAGAAACGACGGTGCACAGAACGACGGCTCCAGCAATCCAAAGCATTCCTCGGGCAGCGTGGCACCGGTGGGATGAAGCCGCGCAAGCGCAGGCGAGATCTGCGCGGTCCGCTCCAGATAGGTCGCGACGGCGGCTATCGCCGCGTCGGTCTGCGACGGTTCCGGATTGGCCAGTGACACTTGCCAGGTTGCGGGGGCCTGCACCTTTGGGTCTTGCGACCAAAGCCGATGCAGCAAGGTCGTGCCGGAGCGGAACGGCGCCACGATGAAGATCGGTGCGGGCCGCGACGGGGCTGGGCTTTGTGCCGCCGGCGCCCGGTCGGTGCAGGCCCGTTTCAGCAACGTCTCGACGAGAGCCCGTTGCAGGAGCTTCTTGCCCATGAAACTCAGCCTCTCGGCTTGGTCGTCGAGATCGGCGCAGAGCAGTGTGAACCCCTGGGCGCCAAGATCGTCCAGCGCAATGTCGCCGCCGAATTCGGATTGCGCCAGATCGAGCAGGCGGGTCGTGTCGAAGGGGCTGACCCCTTCGCTGCCCTGGGCCATACGTCCGAAGCCGGAATTGGTCATGCGATGCCTTTGGAACTTGGAATAACAGGATTTAATGCTCGCCAACCGGCGTCGTTGCCGCCTAACATACCCTCAATACCTCTCGTTGGGCACTTTATTCCGCCACGACAGCGCATTGCCGCGTTCGCATTTCGAGATTTTGACAAACAGGATGGCATTTCTATGGGTAAACTCGATTGGGATTATACGAATCTGGCGAAATCCTACCTCAATCGGCCCGATTACGCGGATGCGGCGATTGATGCGCTGGTCGCGATAGCGCAGCCGCCGATGGACGAAGAGGTCCTCGATCTGGGCGCGGGCGTTGCGCATTTGACCATCAAGCTCGCCGAGCGCGGCTTGCGCGTGCTGGCATTGGAGCCGAATGCCGACATGCGCCAGAACGGCAAGGCCCGAACCGCGGCGATCCCCAACATCCGTTGGCAAGAGGGCGTCATGCAGGACACCGGCCTGCCCGAGGCGAGCCTGAGCCTGACGACTTATGGCTCGTCCTTTGGGGTCGTCGACAGGGGTGCCACCCTGATCGAATGCGCCCGTCTGCTTGTCGACGGCGGCTGGATGGCCTGCCTGTTCAATCACCGTGATCTGGACGATCCGGTGCAGGCACAGGTGGAAGCGATCATTCGTGAGCGCATTCCCGGCTATGACTACGGCACCCGACGTCAGGATCAGACGCAGGTCATCGAGGCATCGGGGCTGTTCGGACCGGTCAATCGGCTGGAATGTCCGGTGATGCATCGGGTGTCCAAGGCGGTCTGGGTCGAGGCGTGGCGGTCGCATGCGACCTTGCAGCGACAGGCCGGTGATGCCTTTCATGCCATCGTGGACGAGATCGACGCGGCGATCGACGTGCCGCTGGCCGAGGACGGCTCCGACTGGATGGATATTCCATATGTGACCCGTGTCTGGATGGCCCAACGTCTGCCGCGCGACGCTGGCTGAGCCATGTCTGCGATCTGGCTGACCGGCCTGTCCGGGGCGGGCAAGAGCACGCTTGCCAAGGCGTTGTGTGCGCGCCTTGATCAGGCTGGCGTGGGGCCGCTTCTGTTGGACGGCGACGAGATCCGCCGCCGTCTTCCCAAGACCTACGGTCACGACCTGCCAGACCGCGCCGAGGTGTTGCGCCACGTCGTCGCCATGGCCAAGGCGGCCAAAGCCGAGGCCCTCGTGCCTGTCGTCGCGACGATCAGCCACCAACGCTGGATGCGTGATCTGGCCCGGGAAGAGCTTGCTCCGATGCTGGAGGTCTGGGTCGACAGCCCGCCCGAGGTCTGCGCGGCGCGCGACCCGAAGGGCCTGTATCGCCGCGCCAAGGCGGGCGAGTTCACCTGTTTCATCGGTGTGACCCATGCCTATGAGCCTGCGTTGCCCGGCAGCGCCGGACCCGGATTGAGATTGCGCACCGACGAATTGACCGAGGCCGAGGCGTTGGGCCGTTTGGTCCAAGCGGCCTTGCGTCATTTGGCCTGAGCCGCCCTCCGTTTGCGCATCAACTCCGCAACCGTGCTCATATGCCCGGTCCGGCCCGGCCGGAAGTGATCCCCGATCTCTGCAAGATGCGGTTGAGGCGGCAAACCGGCGGCCGTGGCGAATTCTGCGAGGCTCTGAGTGAGCTGCAGGCAATCGGCGTCGGGCCGCTTTGACCGGATCAGCTGCTCGCGGCTGATCTGCGCGATGACGCGTTTGACATAGTCGAACGACCCATCGTCGCCCGAGGGTGCGCCGAGGATCGCGGGCCGGATCATCCGGTCGTAGAGGCGTAGATACCGCGATTGCGCCGCGCCGAGCGGGGCGTCGGACACCGCGGTATCGGTCTGCATGCCGAGCGCCTGCATGATCCCGCCGCACCGCGCCTCGATCCGGGCGATTGTGGAGGCTCCCTCGCCGTAGTTGCGCCAATCGCCGACCAGCCCGGCCCGGTTCGCGACTTCGATATCGCCGGGATTGCGTGCCTTGTAGAGCGCCTCGGCGGCGCGTGCCTGTTCGATCCCGGAGGCGGCGACGGCGGCATCCACCTGATCGGGCGTGTAGTGCAGATCGAGATCGCCGAGGATCCGTGACAACAGCGCGGTGGCGTCTGTCTTGTACGCCTTAAACAGGTAGACCCGCCCACCTGCCAAGGCCCGCCAGCTTTCCGCGTGCAAGAGCCAATGGTCCGGAGCGGGCAGCAGCGTCGCCGGGTTGGGCAGGTTGCAGTGCTCTTCGAAGCTGAGGTCGGGTGATTGCCGTCGGAACATCGAATAGAGCGCGTCCCGTGGGTCGCGCAGGAACAGGATCACGGTGCCCAGATCGTCGGTCCTCAACGGCAGGTCTTGCCGGTAATCGACAATCACATCGGTCCGGAAATGGAAGCTGTCATGCATGACGAGCGCGGGAATCCATTTGCCCATGACCTCGGCGCGTGGATCGAGGCTGAAACGGTCGCCGTCCTGTCGCCAGAACGTCGCATCGGCCCGACCTCGCCAGAGCTTGGTCGTCGCGGGCCGGTGATCGACCCGGATCCCCAGCTCGATTAGGCAATTGATAAGCCATGAGGCACCGGAGGGCTCGGCCGGCGAAGCGAAGGTGATCTTGCGGGGCGATTGCATCATTCGGTGGCGTCGCGGGCGGCGAGGAACTGTTGTTTCAGGGTTTCGAGCGTTTCCTTCGGCCGCGGAAGGTCTGCGCCTGTGGCGGTGCCGGTGACGATTTCGAGGAAGGCCGGACCGGCGGTTGCGGCAAAGCCGGGCAGGGCGGCGGCAAGGTCGTCGCGGGTCTCGACCTTGCGGCTGAAGACATAGCCAAGCCCCTGCGCGATCGTGCTGAGATCCAATCCCGGTGCACAGGTCTCGAAACCGCCGACGGAGTTGTGACAGCCGTTGTTGAGCACGACGTGCCGCAATCGGTTCGGCTGTTGCCCCGCGACGCTGAGCCCCATGCCGTGCATCAGGAAGGCCCCGTCGCCATCGAGGCAATAGACCGGCGTTTCGGGCTGGGCGATGGCCGCACCCAGCGCCAGATGCGCGGCGAAACCCATGCCTCCGACGACCGGGAAATCGGCCAGGTTCGCAATCGCGCCCGTGGATTTGAGCGCCATGACCTCGCGGCTGGTGTAGCCGACACCGGTGAAGACCTGTGTGCCTGTGGCGAGGTCGGAGAGGATCAGCCTCAACGCGCTGTCCCGGCCGAGCCGCCGGTCTGCCTGCGCTGGCAGCGCGGTCGAGGGCAGCGCCCCGCGCGAGACGAGGATCGCAGCGCCGTGCCGATGTTCGATGGCGTCCGACAGATGCGCCGAGACCGCAGCCGCGGTGGTGTCTGCGGACAGGTGCAGGACGGGAATGCCCAGCATGTCGAGCATCGCCCGCGTTTGCGCGCCGATGAGCCGGTGTTGCGGTTCGTCGGGCCGTCCCGGTTCGCCGCGCCAACCGACGATCAGGATCAGCGGCACATCGAACGCCCCCGGAGCGAAGAGCGACATCAGCGGGTTCAGCGCATTGGGCAGGCCGGAGTTCTGAAGGTAGACGCAGGCTGGGCCCCCGCTGGCGAGGCTGTGACCGGCGGCCAGCGCCACGGCGCTGCCTTCGCTGGACGCGATCTGGTGGCGCAGGCCAGGCTGCGTTCGAAGCTGATGCAGGAAGGGTGCCAGCACGGAATCCGGCACGCCGCTGACAAAATCGACCCCGGTATCAGACAGTATCTGCGCGAGATCCATCGTCAGAAATGCTCTGGGATCAGGTCGAGCAATTGCGGGATGCCGACCAGCCCATCGGCAAGTTCGGGCTCGTTGCAGCAGCCGGCGTCGAGGATCGACTTGGCGACCCGCTCCATTGGCCCGACCGTGGCCCGCAGCAGTTGGTTGGCATAAATCACCGCATTGATCCCGGCCGCCTCGAATTCCGCAATCGGCGTATTGGAGTAGGTTGTCGGCACTACGAAGACCGGCACCTTGACCCCGTTGCCGCGCAGTGCTGCCGTGAAGTCGGCCACCTCGGTGGCGCTCTCTGCGATGGAGTGGATCAGGATTGCCTCGGCTCCGGCATCGAGATAGGCCTCTGCGCGGGCAAGTGCGTCGGCCTGTCCCGCTCCGAGGATCAGGCTTTCGATCCGGGCGATCATCATCATGTCGCTGGATCGCCGCGCCGCGCAGAAGGCGGTGATCCGGGCGCTGAATTCGGCGATGCTAGCCTGTGTCTGCGGCTTGCCCGTGCCATAGAGCGAGTTGCGCTTCATCCCGATCTTGTCTTCGAGGCAGAGCGCCGCCACGCCGGCGCTGTCGAGCGCGCGTGTCAATTCGTAGACCCGATCGGGGCTGCCGCCGGTGTCGCCGTCGTAAATCAGCGGCAGCACGGTGCCGTCCGAGATCTCGCCGATGGTGCGCAGGCGGTCGGCCTTGTCGACGATCTCGCGGTCGGGTTTCCCCCTGAGTGCCGAGTCGGTCAGGCTGCTCTGCCACAGGGCATCGAAGGCCGTCTTGCCATCGGCGCCGCGGGCGGTGGCGGCGATCCGGGCAGACAGCCCGGAATGCGCCTCGATCACTCTGAGCGTCGGTTTGGCCGCCAGGAGCCTGCGCAGCCGCCCCTGACGATTGTGCGCCAGAAGCCCGTCGTCTTCGTGGGCGGCGAAGAGCATCGTCGACGAAATGCCTGGCGTATAGGGCACCTCGACCAGTCTCCCGCCCCATTCGCCAAGCACCGCGATCACCTCGTCGCGGGCGTGGCTTTGTTGATTGCCCTGCGCCCAGTCGTCGCCGTGGACGACGATATCCGGCCTCAGCCGCCGCAGATTGTCGGCATAGCTGAGCGTGTGCTGCGGGACGACCGCGTCGACCCCCTTGATCATTCGAACGACGCTGGCCCGTTCGTCGTAGCCAAGAAATGGGAGCCGCTTGTAGCTGACCACGGCGGCATCGGTCAGGACGCCGACGGTGACCCGGCCGAGTTTCGCCGCTTCGCTGATGATGTTGATATGCCCGGCGTGGAGCATATCGCCCACCATCCCGACGTAAATCGATTTTACAGTCATAAAGCCCCCGGAACCAAACGCCGTGTTCGGCCAATAAAATAGACTGCGGACTGCGAAATTTCGCCAATAGAATGTGGCTGCAGCCGAAATGCATCCAGAGGATGATAAGGGGTGTCAGCCCACAGGTCTAGTCTGGCGTTGACCTTGGGTCAGCTGGCAGTGCCCGCCGTCCGTCGGGGGTGAGCAACGCCACCTTGCCGCTTTCGATGACCGCGACTGTGAGCGGGCCGCCATACGCCGCGCCGGTATCGAGATTGAGCCGGTTGCCGTAGTGCACGGCCTGATCCACCGGGGTGTGCCCATGCACGATCAACGGCCCGAAGCTTTCGGTGTGGTCATGAAATTCCCGCCGTATCCACATCAGATCGGACGGTTCTTGCGCATCCAGGGCGACGCCGGGCCGCACGCCGGCGTGAACACAAAAGGCCCCGGCGCCGGAAAAGGTCAGCTCGAGTTCGCGCAGGAATGCCAGATGTGAGGCCGGCACGCGGGCGGTAGCTTCGCGGTGCAGATCGTCGGGCGTGCGAGCCTCGGTATCGGCAATGCCGTAGCTTGCCAGTGTCGTCATGCCGCCGAGCCGCGGGTGGAGCCACGACAGATCAGATCGCAACGAAGGATCGTGCCGCGGCGGATCGCACATGAACAGGGAAAACATGTAATCATGATTGCCCTTGATCGTCACCCACGGCCCGCCCTTGGCCGGACCGGCGAGCAGAAAGTCGATCACGCCCGCGCTGTCAGGCCCCCGGTCGACCAGATCGCCCAGATGCACAACCGGAGCCGTCCAGTCGCCGGTCTGCTGCCTGTCTGCTGCTATGAGGTCGTGGACCCCGCGCAGCAGATCCAACTGACCGTGGATATCACCGATGGCATAGAGGCGGTCCGGTTCGGGCATGGTGTCCTAGAGCTTGACGTCGGGCAGGCTTTCGAAGGCTTGCTTGAGCGCGTCTCCCCAACCTTCACTGATGGTGGCGAAATCCTCGTCGTCGGCGTTGATCCGGCGCTGCGTGCCGATCTTGAGGCTGCCGGCCTCGTAGACGTGCAGGTCCAGCGGCAGGCCGACCGAGAGGTTGGCCTTGATCGTGGAATCGAAGCTGACCATCAGCAGCTTGACCGCCGCTTCGAAGCTCATGTCTTCCTCGAAGGCGCGCACGAGGATCGGGCGGCCATATTTCGTCTCTCCGGTCTGGAAGAACGGCGTGTCGGGCCCGGCCTCGACAAAGTTGCCTTCGGGATAGATCAGGAACAGCCGCGGTTCGCTGCCGGCGACCTGTCCACCCAGAATGATGGTGGCGTTAAAGGCCGAGGAGGCGACCATCCCGGCATTGGCGTTGTTGGCGATCACCTCTTTGAGGATGCCGCCGACCATGCGTGCCACCTGAAACATCGACGGCAGACCGAGGATCGACGGGGTCCGGTCGCCCGGCGCCTTCATCCGTTCTTCGATCATGCTGACGACGGATTGCGTCGTCGCCAGATTGCCCGCTGTCATCATGGTGATCATCGAGTGACCGGGATCTTCCCACGAGAACATTTTCCGGTAGGTCGAGATGTTGTCGAGCCCCGCGTTGGTGCGGGTGTCAGACATGAAGACCAGCCCCTTTTTCGTCTGAAGGGCTACGCAGTAGGTCATTTTGAGGGCCTGTTATTGTTGTTGGACTTGGATCACGACGCTCATCCGTTCCGAGCTTTGACCGAATCGCATCCCCGAAACGGGGGCGGCGTCAAAGTAATCCAGACCGGTTGCGATCCGCACATAGCGCGTATCGGGAGAGATGGCATTCGAAATATCGAACCCCACCCAACCCAAATCCGGCAGCCAGGCCTCGGCCCATGCGTGGGTGGCTTCCTGTTCGATCCGGTCGTCCATCATCAGATAGCCCGAGACGTAGCGGGCAGGGTGCCCCATGAGCCGCGCACAGGTGATGAACACATGGGCATGGTCCTGGCAGACACCGACCTTGTTGGTCAGCACGTCTTCGGTCGTCCAGTCGACCTCGGATGCGCCCGTCTCGTAGGGAACCGCATCGTGGATCGCCTGCGACAGCGCGTGCAGCCGGTTGAGCGGGTTATCGTCATCGGGCAGGGCGCCGACGAATTTCCGCGCCAACGGCCCCGGCTTTGTCGAGCGTGTGACCCGCTCGAACATCCATAGCGGCATGAAGCCGGCATGGGGCCCGGTGATCCCGGCATTGTCGTGCACCTCGACCTCGCCCTCGCAGAGCACTTCGATCTGGGTCGTTCCGGGATTGGAGCTGATCAGATCGACGGTATTGCGGTGCGCGTCCTCGAAGCTGAGTTCCTTGGAGCCGCCCGTTACCGTGGTGGTCCAGTCGAGGACGGTCTGTGCGCCTCTGGACTTCGGCGTCAGCCGAAGCTGTTGCAGCGCATAGGTGACCGGCTCGTCGTAGTCATAGGTCGTCTTGTGCGATATCTTCAGGCGCATCGGATCATTCATTAAACCGGTAGTCCAATTCTGTTTGCTGCCCGAGGGCCGACAGATCGAGCAGGAATCCCGCGATGAATTCGTGCAGGCCCATCTCGAATATGTCGTGGATCGAGCGTTCCGACACCGATCGGCACAGGGCGTCCGCCATGTCCGCCGACGGCAGCCGCGTGCCGTAGTCCTGCGTCAGATATTCCAGATTGTCGCGGATCTTGTGGATGCAGAAGCTCAGGCTCCTTGGCATCCGCTTGTCGAGGATCAGGAATTGCGAGATCTGGTGCGGGAGCACCTTTTGCCCATAGGTCAGCCGGTAGCCCCCCTCGGCCGAAACCGAGCTGAGGATGCTTTCCCATTGCACGTTGTCGATGGAACTGCCCACCGACAGCGCCGTCGGCAGCAGCACGTAGTATTTCACGTCGAGAATCCGCGACGTGTTGTCGGCCCGTTCGATGAACGTGCCGATCCGGGCGAAATCGTAGATGTCGTTGCGCAGCATGGTGCCATGCATCGCCCCGCGCACGAAGGCCGCGCGTTGCCGGACCTTGCTCAGCACTTGCGGCAGGTCACGTTCCGAGACCTTGCGGGCGAGGCAGTCCTTGAGCACCATCCAGCATTCGTTGATTGCCTCCCACACCTCGCGGGTGAGGGCGGTGCGCACCAGCTTTGCGTTGTTGCGCGCCATTTCGACGACCGACATCACCGAGGAGGCATTGGCCGGATCGCGCAGCATCCAGTCGATCGCGGTGTCGCCGGTGATCGTGTCGTATTTCGCATTGTAGCCGGCCAGCGTGCCTGCGGCCTGCAGAATGCTGATCCATTCCTCATCGGACGACGACCGGGTCAGCGCGATCCGCTGCCCTGCTTCGATCATCCGGGCGGTGTTTTCGGACCGTTCGAGATAGCGCGACATCCAGTAGAGGCCGCCTGCGGTTTTTCCCAACATGTCAGTCTCCCAAGACCCAGGTGTCTTTGGTCCCGCCACCTTGGCTGGAGTTGACGACGAGGCTGCCTTTTTTCAGCGCCACGCGGGTCAGTCCGCCGGGCGTGATCTTGATCCCGTCGGGCGAGACCAGAACGAAGGGCCGAAGGTCGACGTGGCGCGGCGCCAGCCCGGACTTGGTAAAGATCGGCACCGTCGAGAGGCTGAGCGTCGGCTGGGCGATGTAGTTGCCCGGTCGCGACTTCAGCTTGTCGCGGAATTCCGCGATCTCTTTCTTGCTGGCCGTCGGCCCGATCAGCATCCCGTAGCCGCCGGAGCCGTGCACCTCCTTGACCACCAGATCGGCGAGGTTGTCGAGGACGTATTGCAGGCTGGACGGGTCCGAGCACCGCCATGTCGGCACGTTTTGCAGGATCGCTTTCTCGCCGGTGTAGAATTCGACGATGTCGGGCATGTAGCTGTAGATCGCCTTGTCGTCCGCGATGCCGGTGCCGGGGGCGTTGGCGATGGTGATCCCGCCAGCCCGGTAGACATCCATGATTCCCGGCACGCCGAGCGCGCTTTCTGGATTGAAGTTCAGCGGGTCGAGGTAGTCGTCGTCGATCCGCCGATAGATGACGTCGATCGCCTTGTAGCCTTGGGTGGTCCGCATTGCGATGCGCCCGTCGACGACCCGCAGATCGCTGCCCTCGACCAGCTCGACGCCCATCTTGTCGGCGAGGAACGAGTGTTCGTAATAGGCCGAGTTGTAGATCCCCGGCGTCATCACCGCCACGACGGGGGTGTCGGTGGTCGCGTTCGGCGCGCAGGCCGACAGGCTGCGGTGCAGCTCGCGCGGATAGTCCGACACCGGCTGCACCCGGTTCTGCGAGAACAGTTCCGGGAACATCCGCAGCATCGTCTCGCGGTTTTCCAGCATGTAGCTGACGCCCGACGGTGTGCGGGCGTTGTCCTCGAGCACGAAGAAGTCGTCATCCCCGGTGCGCACCAGATCGATCCCCACGATGTGGGTATAGATCCCGCCGGGCGGCGTGACCCCGATCATCTCGGGAATGAAGGCCGCGTTCTTGGAGATCATCTCGGCAGGCAGGCGGCCCGCCCGCACGATTTCTTGCCGGTGGTAGATGTCGTGGAGGAAGGCGTTGATCGCCCGCACCCGCTGTTCGATGCCGCGTTCGAGCTTGGTCCATTCCCGGCCGGAAATGATCCGCGGCACGATGTCGAAGGGGATCAGCCGTTCGGCGGCCTCTTCGCGTCCGTAGACGTTGAAGGTGATTCCGGTGAGGCGAAACACTTCCTCGGCCTCGCGCTGTTTGGCGCGCAGGCGGGCCGGGTCTTCTTCGGCGAACCATTCGTTGAATTTGCCGTATGGTTCGCGGAGACCGTCGTTGCGGCCCCACATCTCATCAAAGCACTGCGATTGGCTTTGGCCCTGTTGGTTTTGCGTTTGTCTCATGGCGTCAGGATATAGGTGATTAACGGATTGGCAATGCGTTCCCCCGTATTGCCCCGACGTGCGGCTCTTTGTCTCTGGGAAGCTGCCTGTTATTTAGGCGAACGCTGGATAAGCCTAGTGAAAGTCGCGACTTTTCGGGATCACCCGCACATCCCGTGGGTGCCGGGAAGTGGGCGCGGACATGGCGCTGCCCAGAGGTCTGTTCACTTCGTCGGCATGGGCCGTCGGCGGAGCCAGCCCGTCCGGAGCCAATCGCAGCAGCGCGTCGGACCGATCCTCCAGCCTGTCGGCCACCACGTGAATGATCTCGACATCGCGCTGCACCCGCCCGTGGATCACCAGAAGCCGCGATTGCATGATGACCTTGCGGTAGGCCTCCATGACCTTGGGCCAGATCACCAGATTGGCCACGCCCAGTTCATCCTCGAGCGTGATGAAGCAGACCCCCTTGGCGCTGCCCGGCCGCTGCCGGATCAGCACGAGCCCGGCAAGGCTGACCTGTTGCCAGTTGCGGCTGCGTTGCAGATCGGCGGTGGAGATATAGCGCTGCTTGGTCAGGCTCTTGCGCAGAAACGCCATCGGGTGCGCCTTGAGGCTGAGCCGGAGCGTCTGGTAATCGGCCACCACCTGCTCGCAGACCGGCATGACGGGCAGGGGCACGGTGGCCTCGATCCCCTCATCCGAGCCCTGTTGGAACAGCGGCAAGTCGGGGGCATCGCGCAGCCCCTTGGCCTCCCAGAGCGCCTGCCTGCGGTCGATGAACATGGAGCGCATGGCGTCGGCCTCGGCCAGCCTGCGCACATGTGCCGCCGACAGCCCGGCGCGGGTCTGCAGATCCTTGGGATCGGCATAGGGCGCATCGCGGGCGGCGGTCAGGCGATGCGCGGCATCCTCGCGGAAGCCGCCGATCTGGCGCAGACCAAGGCGCACGGCAAAGCCTTCGCGGGTGGGTTCGAGCGTATTGTTCCATTCGGAGTAGTTCACATCCGGCGGACGCACCTCGACCCCATGCTCGCGGGCGTCTCGCACGATCTGGGCGGGGGCGTAGAACCCCATCGGCTGCGAGTTCAAGAGTGCGGCGCAAAACACGGCAGGGAAATGACATTTCAGCCATGAGGAGACGTAGACCAGATGCGCGAAGCTGGCGGCGTGACTTTCGGGAAAGCCGTATTCGCCAAAGCCCTTGATCTGGTTGAAACAGCGCCGGGCGAAGTCTTCGTCATAGCCGCGTGTCGTCATCCGGCCGACCATCTTGTCCTCCAGCAGTCCGATGGTGCCCTTGGAGCGGAAGGTGGCCATCGCCTTGCGCAATTCGTTGGCCTCGGCGGGCGAGAACTGCGCCGCCTCGATCGCGATCTTCATCGCCTGCTCTTGGAAAATCGGCACCCCGAGGGTGCGCCCAAGGATGTTTTTCAGCTCGGACGGGTCATGCGGCGCGCCGGGGCTGGGATATTCCACGATCTCCTCGCCATTGCGGCGGCGCAGATAGGGGTGGACCATATCGCCCTGGATTGGCCCCGGTCGCACGATGGCCACCTCGATCACCAGATCGTAGAACTCGCGCGGGCGCAGGCGCGGCAGCATGTTCATCTGGGCGCGGCTCTCCACCTGAAACACGCCGACGCTGTCACCCCGGCAGAGCATCTCATAGACGCGCGGGTCTTCCCGCGGGGTGGTCGCCAATGTGAAGCTCTGCCCGTAATGCGCTGAAATCAGGTCGAAAGCCTTGCGGATGCAGGTGAGCATTCCAAGCGCCAGAATGTCGACCTTGAGAATGCCAAGCGCGTCGATGTCGTCCTTGTCCCATTCGATAAAGGTCCGGTCTGGCATCGCCCCATTGCCGATGGGCACGGTCTCTGTCAGGGGCCGCTCGGTCAGGATGAAGCCGCCGACATGCTGGCCCAGATGGCGCGGCATCCCGATCAATTGCTGGGCGATGAGGATCGTCTTGCGCAAGAGCGGATCAGACAGATCGAGGCCTGCCTCCTTGACGTGTTCGCCGCCGACCTCCTTGCCCCAAGAGCCCCAGATGGTCTTGGCCAGAGCACCGGTCACGTCTTCGGACAGGCCCATGACCTTGCCCACCTCGCGGATCGCGGAGCGGGGGCGATAGTGGATCACGGTGGCGCAAAGGCCCGCCCGCTCGCGGCCATATTTCGAGTAGATGTGCTGGATCACCTCCTCGCGGCGCTCATGCTCGAAATCGACGTCGATATCGGGGGGCTCTTTGCGCTCCTCAGAGATGAAGCGCTCGAACAAAAGGCTGTGTTGGACCGGGTCGACAGCGGTGATCCCGAGCACGTAACAGACGGCGGAATTGGCGGCCGAGCCACGCCCCTGGCACAGAATCGGCGGGCTGGTCTCGTGGCGGGCAAAGCGGATGATGTCGTGGATGGTCAGGAAATAGCGGGCGATGTCGAGCTTTTCGATCATCGCAAGCTCTTTGCGCAGGGTGGCGGCGGTCTCGGGTGTCACCCCGTCGGGGTAGCGCCACGCGGCGCCCTCCCAGGTCAGCTTTTCCAGATGCGCCTGCGGGGTGCAATCGGCCGGGATCACCTCGCGAGGATATTCATAGGCTAGGTCAGTCAGGCAAAAGCGGATCTGGCCAGCCAACTCGCGGGTGGCGCGGATGGCATGGGGCCATTCCGAGAAGAGGCGGGCCATCTCGGCGGGGGATTTCAGGTGGCGCTCGGCGTTGGGCTCGAGGCGAAAGCCGGCATCGGCCAATGTGCATTTCTCGCGGATACAGGTCATCACATCCTGAAGCGGGCGGCGATCAGGAGCGTGATAAAGCACGTCATTGGTGGCCAAGAGGCGCAGGCCGTGCTGCGTGGCGAGGCGGTCGAGCCTGTTGATCCGGGCGCGGTCATCGCCACGATAGAGGTGCGCGGCAGCGATGTGGCGCAGGCTGGGCAGGCGGCGGGTGAGGCGGGGCAGATCCTTGGCGAAGCGGTCCAGATCCTCGCCGGGCAGGGCAATCAGATGCACGCCCTCGCTGTCGCGGGCAAGATCATCGAGGGTCAGATCGCAAAGCCCCTTGGCCTGCCAAACGCCCTCCGGATCACGCATCTTGCCCTTCGAGAGCAAACGCGAAAGACGGCCGTAGGCGTCGCGGTCCGCAGGATAGGCCAGGAACGCCTCGCCCGAGATCAGCACCAAGCGGCAGCCGATCAGCGGGCGCAGCGCCGCCTTGCGGGCCTCGACATGCAAACGCACGACACCGGCGAGCGAGTTGAAGTCGGCGATTCCGATCTGGCTATAGCCCAAGGCCCAGGCCTCATGGGCAAAATCCACCGCATCCGACGCCCCGCGCAGGAACGAGAAACATGACGCCAGGCCAAACTCCACGAAGGAGGCCGGTGGGTTTGGCGTGAACGCCCCGTCCTCGGGCAAGGTCCGGCGGGGGTGGGCATGATCGTTCTCAGGCATGAGACCGCTGGGTTTGCCGAGAGCTTGCCGGGGGCGCTGCCCCCGAACCCCCGCCGTATTTGACGCCAAAAGAAACACGAGGATATCCATCGCTTCTTTTGGCCAGAAGTACGGCGGGGTTTGGGGCAGAGCCCCAAGCTGCCCGAAGGGCAAAAAAGCGTGCGCCGCAGGCGCGCATTTGGATTGGCGGGGTCATGCAAAGACCCCATGGACGAACCAGGCCGGAACGCCGCCGCGTCCATCCTCCTGCACGCCTTCGCGATAGATCCAGAAACGCTGCCCGTGGTGATCTTCGACCCGGTAGTAATCCCGCAGCCGGGTGCCGGGCCGGTCGGCCCACCATTCGGGGGCGATCCGTTCCGGGCCGGCGAACCGTGTGACCCGGTGGGTTTGTCTGCGCCAGATGAACTGCGCTGGCGGTCCTTCGGGGACGGCATAGACAACCCGCACTTCCTCGGCCGGGTCGAACAGTCGGACCGGCCGCGGCTGCGCTCCGGGTTCCGGCCGTCGTGGTGCCCCTGCCATTGCGGGTGCCCAGATTTCGCGCCGTTCCGGCATGTGGCTTTCACGCATCGCAGGTCTGCGCAGCGCACTGGCGCCGAACCTCGCCGAGAGCCGGTCGATCAGTCGCGCCAGATCCGGTCCGGCTTCGGCTTCGCCGTCCAGCCGGGTTTGCGTCACGATGATCTTTTCCGCCACAGTGGCGGCCAGGGTGATCAGGTCAAAGCCGAAGCCGGGGTCGATCCTGTCGAGTTTGCCGTCAAACAGTCGCATCAGGTGCCCCGGATCGCGGCTGGGCTGCGAGGCTGCCGCCTCGACGGTGCTCACTTCGCCATCGCTGCGGTAGATCGTGAGGCTGATCCGTCGTGCTCCAAAGCCCGCCGCGGCCATTCCGTCGCAGAGTTCGGCGCAGAGGGCGGGCAGGTGCGGGGTCGGGTCCTGCACCGGTTCGGCGAGGGCTGATTGCACCGCGAAGCGTGGTGGGTCATCGGGGGCCGAGACCGGTTCGGCCAATGTACCCATCATCTGATCGAGCCGCAGCAGGGGGTTGCCGGGGAGTGCCGCCCGGCTGAACCGTCGCGCCAGTGACAGCCGTGGCACAGCCGCCAGTTCGCCTATGGTTTTCAGCCCGAGCCGTTTGAGCAGCAGCACAGTCTCCCCATCCAGCCGCAGCGCCCGCACCGGCAGCGGCGCCATCCGCAGCGCCAGCCCCTCGGCATCGCACACCTCGCGCACCCCGCCCATTCGCGCCAGCGCCCATGCGGCGCCGTGGGTGGGCGCGATGGCAAGGCTGGAGCTGAGCCCGAGGCTGCCCAGTCGTCCTTCGATCTCGCGCAGCATCGCCGCTTCGCCGCCCCAGAGGTGATCCGATCCTGTGGTGTCCATCACCAGCCCCGCCGCCCCGTCGAGTGCTGTCCACGGACACCAGCGCCGCGCCCAGAGCATCAGCCGTCCGAGCGCGGCCCGGTCGGCTCCGGTGTCGGCATACTCCACCTTGAGCGTTGGCACGAGCGCCCGCATGTCCACGACCCGCGCCCCGAGATGCACACCTGCCAGCGCCGCCGCCCGGTTGAGGGCGTGGATAATGGGCCCGTGCTGTCCTTCGATGGCGAGCGCCTGCGGCAGATCTTCGGGCAGTGCATCGCCACGGCGTGCCGCCTCCCGTTGCCACCGCTCCATGGCGAAGTTCGGCAGGTGCAGCGACAGTATACGCCTTGCGAGCGGGTCGCGTGGTTTCGGAGCGGTGCCGGTCGGGGTGACTGCGCCTGCGGCGGCACCCACCCGCCCGGGCCCTGTATCGCCCACGTCGCGGCCCTGCTCTGGCCCGGCCCGCCACTGCGGTTTGGTCCTCGGTTTGGCTTTCGCTTTGGGCAGGCCGACGGGGCTGAAGCTGTCTTCCTGCTCCGTTTCCGGCGTGGTTGGGGGCCTTCTGGCGGGGGCCTGTTCGGCTTGCTCTGCCGATTGCAGCGCGGCGATCGCCCGCGTCAGATCGTCGGGGTTGGCCCGTCTGCCGGGACGGGAGGTCTGTTTGGGCGCGGTTTGGGGGCCAGATCGAGGATCGGTTTGAGGCGTGGGAAAGGCGAGGACCGGCAGCGCGTCCTCGCCCCTCATGGTCTTGGGGGGCGGGCTGGTTTAGCCCGTCGCCTGTTGCTGATCTGTGGGGCTGCTGCTGACCGGATGGTCAAAGGCCATGGAGTGTGCGGCCGGATCATAGCGCACCACCCATTGCCCCGGTGTCCGCCATCGCGCCCGGAACAGATCGGCCCGCCATTGTGGCGCGCCGGGGCTGCGCATATCGGCGGGATTGGGCAGGGATGGCAGCGACGCCAGCCGCCAGCGTTCCCGTGCCGCGCTGAGATCGGCCGATCCCGCCCTGCGGATCAGCCATGCCGGCACGTTGTGCGCCTCGGATCGCAGCGCCAGCCGTTTCGATGCGGTGAAATCCAGTGCGGGCGGATCCCCCCAGACCTCGCCCACCACGGCCGACAGTCCGGAGCAGCCCAGACCCTGTTCCATTGCCCAGAGCACGTCGACTGCCCGGCTGACCGTCAGAAACAGTATTTCGGGTGGATGCGTCATCCCGGCCAGATAGGGCCTGCCAGTTTCGCGCAGCGACTGCCGATCCTGAATCCACAGCACTGGCCCCGACTTGGCGGGCAGGTGCGCGATCACGAAGCCGGGCGCTGCCCCGTCCACCGCCGTGCCAGGAAACACCTCGGCCAGCGTCGCCTGTCGCGGCTCTGACGCGGGCCGGGGATGGTTGGCTATGTGCAGGCTCGGCGGGCACGTCACGGGCGCTCCTTCGTTACAAGTGTTCTCTTTTTGTTCCTATTCTCTGTTCTAGATCGAGTCGCGTCTGTCGTCAAATTCCTTTTGCCCTTTGCCCCCCATTGCGACAAAGCCGTCTCTGGGGCATCCTGTCTGCGGAACAGGGAGGGGTTTCCATGCGATCGTCAGTTGGTTTCGTTTCGATATCAATGCTTTGCGCGGCGTCTCTGACGGCGCAGGCGGAGGCGTTGCGCCCAGTGACGGAGGCCGATTATGCGCCGGTGAACCTGCAGGAAGCCCTGCTTGGCCAGCAACTGTTCTATGATCCGATCCTGTCGGGCAATCGCACTGTCTCTTGCGCGACCTGCCACCATCCGGACTTTGCCACCTCGGACGGGGTCTCGCTGTCGCTGGGCGATGGCGGCATCGGCCTTGGCCCGGAGCGTCGTCCGGATCCCGACAACCCGCCCGAGCAGCATATCCCCCGCAACGCCCCCGCCTTGTTCAATCTGGGCGCGACGGAATTCACCGCCCTGTTCCACGATGGCCGGATCGCCGTGGACCCGGATCGCCCCGGTGGCCTGCGCACGCCGCTGGACGACGAGATGGTGGTCGGCTTTGCCAATCTGCTCTCGGCGCAGACGATGTTTCCGGTTCTCAGTCAGGACGAGATGGCAGGCCATTACACCGAAAACGAGATCGCCCGCGCGGTCCGTCAGGGCCTGATCACCGGGCCGGACGGGGCCTGGGCGCTGATCTCGGATCGTGTCGCCCAGATCCCCGCCTATGCCGAGGCTTTCACGGCGGTTTATCCGCATATCACCGAGCCGGATCAGATTGCCTTTACCGACATATCGAACGCGATTGCGGCCTTCGTCGCCCATGAGTGGCGCTCGGATACCAGCCCGTTCGACGCCTATCTGCGCGGCGGACCGGCGCTGCCCGCAGAGGCGGAGGCGGGCAGGGTCTTGTTCTATGAGACATTGGGATGTGCCGGGTGCCACGCCGGCCCGTTTCAGACCGACCACGGATTTCACGCCATGGGCGATGTGCAGATCGGGCCGGGCAAGGCCGCCCGGTTCGAGAGCCACGCCCGCGACGAAGGCCGTTTTCGGGTGACCGGCCATACCGACGATCTCTATGCCTTTCGCACGCCCTCATTGCGCAACATTGCGGAGACTGCCCCCTATGGCCACGCCGGCGCCTATGCCGAACTGGCCGACTATCTGCGCGCCCATGCCGATCCCGCCGCCGCTTGGGCCGGATATGGCCATGCGGCCGCCCGCGTCGCGCCGCTGGAGGCCGATACGTGGCGGGTCTTGGACGATCCGGCGGAACGTGCGGCGATCCTTGCCACCGTGACCGGCCCCGGCGTGACGCTGAGCGACGCCGAAGTGGCCGCGCTGATCGCATTTCTGGAGCAGCTGACCGACCCGGTGGCGTTGACCGGACGGCTGGGTATCCCGGCCGCTGTTCCGAGCGGTCTGCCTGTCGTGGGCCGCTGAACTGGCCCGCTTTTCTGCGCCGTCGCGGGGCTGGATGGCTCTGCGCCATGAGTTTCTTGGCCAAGATGAAGGTCAGGAATGCCGTGCTTGTTCCTTTGTCACTCGCCCCTTAGCGTGACCGGCAGGCTAGAGGGTTATATATGCTTGGCACGGCACTGAAATCTTTGGGACGGGAGTATCTGGATGTCTCGCTCCGATCCGGCGCAGATATGCAGGTGCGCATCGTGGAGCGACCCGGCCTGTGGATGGCCCCGGAGGCCCTCGCGGCGTTGAGTGCTGATCTGCGCCGGGTGGCGGGGCGCACGTTGCAGGGCGATCTGACCTATGGAGTGTTCTCGGGCGATGCGTCGCGCATGTCGGAGAGCATCATCACCTTGGTCAGCCGCGACGGCCGCCCGGTGGCATTCAACGCGCTGGCCGTCATGACGGTGCAGACCGAGCCGCGCCCGACCGAGGTTCTGCATCTGGGATTGGTCATGGTCGACCCTGACGAGCGGTCGGGGGGCCTGTCTTGGGTCTTGTATGGCCTCACCTGTTTTCTGGTGTTTTTCCGGCGCCAGTTTCGCCCTGTGTGGATTTCCAATGTGACTCAGGTGCCGGCTATCGTGGGTATGGTGTCGGGCATGTTTTCCGATGTCTGGCCAAGCCCGGTGGCTGGACGCCGCACTTTGACCCATCAAATGCTCGCCCGCCGGATCCTCGCCCATCATGCCTATGTGTTTGGCGTGGGCGAGGAGGCTGGGTTCGACGAGGACCGGTTTGTGATCACGAATGCCTATACCGGCGGATCGGACGATCTGAAGAAGACCTGGGAGCAGGCTCCGAAACACCGCGACCCCGTGTTCAATGAGTTTTGCGCCGCTGAGCTGGACTATGACCGCGGCGATGACGTGATCCAGCTCGGCCGCATGGACATGCCCGCGATGCGTCGATATCTGCTTCGGGAAGTGCCGAAATCAAAGATCCTGGGGCTTGTGATCACGGGCGCGTTCGTAGCGGTGAGCCGGGTGGTGCTGCCGGCCCTGCATTGGTTCGACGCCAGCCGGGACTGGGGCATTTTGCGTGCTCGCGGGGGATTGAAATGATGTTTTCCTATGCCGAGATGACCCGCCGCAACATCGGCTTTGTCACCGTGGCCGAGCAGGCGCGGCTGAAAGATGCCACGGTATTCGTCTGCGGCACGGGCGGCATGGGCGGGGCCTGTCTGCTCGCGCTGGCCCGCATCGGTGTCGGCCATCTGATCATTGCTGATATCGACGAATTCGAAGTGTCGAACCTCAATCGTCAGGTCTTTGCCTTTGCCGAGACGATTGACCGGCACAAGGCGGAGGCAACCCGCGATATTTTGCTGCGCATCAATCCAGAATTGCAGATCACGGTCTGGCGCGACGACTGGCCCGAACATGTGACCGAGGCCGTCGCTCAGGCGGCTGTCGTCGTCAATGGAACGGACGATCTGGGCGCGTCCTTGCTGCTTTACCGGACTGCCCGGGCGGCGGGCAAATCGGTGATCGATGCCTATGCCTCGCCCTTGCCGTCAATTTATGTGACGGCACCGACAGATACGCCGCACGAGGTGCGTCTGGGCTATCCCACCGTCGGCACAGCGTGGGACAAGCTGACCGAAGACCAACGTTCCGAGGCGTTCATGCGCGAGGCGGAGCATGTGATGATCCATTCCTCGTCACGCCATTACATCGATCTCGATCTCGTGGCGGAGGTGGTGTCGGGGACGCGCAGCCGCATGTCCTTTGCCCCGATGGTGATCACCACGGGCCAGTTGATGGCTTATGAGGTGGTGAACGCGGTGCTGGGCCGCAAGCGCGGCGCGGACAATCGCGGCTGGTTCTTCAACCCCCATGCGGGCCGTGTCGAGCGACCGAAGCCGGCGTGGCTGGCCGCCATCATGCGGATGATCGTCCGCCGGTTCATGGCCCGGATGTTGGCATGATTGCCGCGGCTCCGACACTGGCCAATCTGTTCTTGTCGGTCGCTGCCTTGGCGGGGCTCTGGGCGTTGCATGGCTTGATCGCGGCGCAGGGCGCATGGATGCCGCTCAATCGACGGTTCCTGATCGGATTGCGTGTGACGATGCTGTTGTTCGCGGGGCGGGCGCTGATCGTGATGACCGGGGTCGCGGGCTTTCGCGTGATCGAGTTGGTCGCGGCGGCGCTGATCCCGCTGGCGGTTCTGATCCTCACCGAAGGATTGCTCCGCCGCCATGCGCCGCGATTGGTCAAGGTGCTGATCGCGGGGGCGGCCTGTGTGTTCGTGCTTTGGGCGTTTTGGCCCACGCTGGCCGAGCCGATCCGTTGGCGTGGGTTGCTGGCCTATCAATTGGGCACTTTGGCCGCCTGTGGCACGATGGTGCTTGGCCGGGATCGCGCGTCGTTGTCGGCGGCGGAGAATCGGGCGGTGGGGCGGCTGGGCCTGTCGCTGGTGCTGCTCGTGCCGCTGGTGGGCGCAGATTTCTGGGCCGAGGCCTTGGCTTTGCCGGTGCAACCTTCGCCCTTGGCGGTGCTGTTCCTGTGCTGGCTGGCCGTTGGACTGACCCGCGGCGAAGCGAGGCATGGGGCGAGCCTTTGGGGCTTTGCCTTCGTCATCGGGATGGCCGCCGTCGTGACGACGCTTCTCTCGGTGATCTGGTCGATGCCGTGGCAAGGGGCGCTGCTATCGGGGGCCGTGGTGGCGGCTGCGATGCTGACCACGGCGATCTTTGCGGAGGCGCAGGCGGTGCGCGCGGAGGCGGACGGCCTGTCGCTGTTGCGCCAGCTGGCGGCCGGTGGCGACGATCCAGACGCATTCCTGCGTGGAGTGCAGGGTCATCCCATGGTCGAGGGCGCGGTCCGGATCGGGATGGAGGACCTGCCGGATCTGGATGCCGCTGTGCTGCGTGACATGTTTGCCCGCCGCCCCGTCCTGCGCCGTGCGGATTTGCAGGCGGCGGACGAAGTGGCGGACTACGCGGCCTTTTTGTTCGACCGATTTGAAGCCAGCCATGTCATGCTGGTAGCGGAGGAACCGTTGCAGTTGTTGGCCTTGGCGATGCCATCGGTGGCGGCGTCGTCACGGTTGGAGCTGGAGCTGGCGGCGGTGCAGCGGATGGCCCTGTTGATGACCCGGGAGGCGGCATGATGGATCGGCAAACCTTTGAACGGATCGTCGCACAGGCGGCATTGGCACCGTCTGTTCACAACACCCAACCCGCCCGATGGCGATTGGACGAGACTGGAATCGACGTCCTGTGCGATGGCGCCGTGGCCCTGCCCGTGGGTGATCCAGACGGCCGAGATGCAGCCCTGTCGTGCGGTGCCGCGGTCGAGGCGACGGTGATCGCCCTCTCCGCGGAGGGGATTGCGGTCACGGTCGAAGACCTATGGGCGGGGCAGGGGCCGGGCGTGCGTCCGGTGGCACGCCTGACCTTTGCAGGGTCATGCGAGCCGGATCCGATGGCCCGCCAATTGGAGCGCCGCTACACCCATCGCGGACTGTTCGCCGAAGGTCCGGTGTCGTTGTTTGGCTGGGGCCGGGCCGATACGATGCTGCTCACGGACCCAACCCGCAAGGCATGGCTTGCCGCCTTGAACGATCGGGTGTCGTTGCAGGTCATGCGCGATGCCCGATTTCGGAGGGAACTGCTTGGCTGGATACGGTTGCTTCCCTGGGATCGCCGGGCCGAGATCGACGGCCTGAGCCGAGAGGCGATGCGCATGTCGCCCGCGGTGGCCATTGCTGCGCGGCTCGTCCTTGGCCCGCTCTGGCGGCTGTGCGACCTGCTGGGCCTGACCGCGGCGATCACCGCCGAGGCGGAGGCCACGATATCGGCGCAAGCGATTGCGTGTTTTCACCGCCCGCTGGATGAAAGCCCGGTGGTGTCGGGCCGCGCCTATCTGCGCATGTGTCTCGAGGCCGCGCATCTGGGTATGGCCGGTTGGCCGATGGCCGCCTTGGCCGATACCCGAGAGAGCAGGACCGAGATTTGCCAGCGGATCGGGATCCCGGAGGATCGCCGCTTGGTTCAAGTGCTGCGGTTTGGCAAGGTGGACGGCCCGCCACCGCCGCGCGCGCGCCGTTCGGCCGAGACCTTGATCCTCTGAGATTTGACCCGCATCATCCGGGGCACATCCGGATCGAAGAGCGACGCGCTGGGCGGCTTTTCCTTGAACAACCCCCGTGACCTCAGCCAGTGCAGCAAGGCATCGGCGCCCATCGGCTTTGCAAAGAGAAACCCCTGCACATCCGAGCAACCGATCTCCTCGAGCGTGGCCCGTTCGCCTTCGGTTTCGACGCCCTCGGCCAGAACCCGGATTCCTAGCTGTTCGGCAAGCCGCAGGATGGCGTTGGTGATCAGCCGGGTGCTGTGATCCTTGTCGATATCCGCCACGAGGCTCCGGTCGATCTTGAGCCGGTCCACCGGAAATTTTCGCAGCGACGCGATGGCGGTATGCCCGGTGCCAAAATCATCCAGTTCGATCTTGAACCCCTTTTGCGACAGGCTCGTGATGGTCTGGACAACCGCGGTCGAGCGGTCGTCGAGCAAGGTGCTTTCAAGAATTTCGATGTGAATCTGGCTGGGTTTGAGACCGAAAGCGGCGACCTGTTTGGCGATCCGGTCCGCAAGACCCGCATCGCTGAGCCGTGCGCTGGAGATGTTGACGCTAACGCTCGCGTTCTCGAACCCGGCATCGGTGAGCGTGCGCACGAAAGAGAGGCTCTTGATCAGGATGGCCGCGTCGATATCCGCGATCAACCCGGTTTCTTCGGCGGCGGCCAGAAACTCGCCACCGGAGATGATCCCGCGCTCCGGATCATCCCAGCGGGCCAACGCCTCGAACCCGGTGATCCGGGTGCCGGTGATATCGAGCTGCGGCTGGAAATGCGGCAGGATTTGATCGTGGTTCAGAGCGACATGGATTTGCTGGGCGAGGCGCGCATTGCGCACGGTGACCTCGCGCATTTGCGGGCTGAACAGGGCAACCCTGTTGCGACCAGCCCGTTTGCCGGAATAGAGCGCGATGTCGGCGTCGGCGAGGACTTGTTCGATCGGCTGGGAACTGTCGGACTGCCAGACCGCGACGCCGATACTGACCCCGATCTGACAGCGTTTTCCCTTGAACGTCATGGGCCGCCCGACGTCGGCCCGAATTCTGTCGGCGACATCCAGAAGCTCTTCGTCGGTGCGCGTTGTCCGGATCAGGATGAGAAATTCGTCGCCGCCGTTCCGCGCCACGATGTCGCTGCTGCGCACGTGACCGCGCAGCCGGTTGGCCACGGTGACGAGCAGGAAATCACCTGCCTCGTGACCGTTGGCGTCATTGATCGCCTTGAACTTGTCCAGATCGAGATGAAGCACGGCGAGACGTTCGCCGGGGCCGATCTGCGATTCGATCAGCGACAGATAGGCGCTGACCCCCCGACGGTTGGTCAGATTGGTGAGCACGTCGGTCTCGGCGGCGCGTTCGAGCAACTGCTGCCGTTGCTTGATTTCGGTGATGTCGACCCGAAAGCCAACCCGCCCGCCTTCGGGTGTCTTGCGTTCGACGACCCGCAGCCAGCGCCCGTCCGACAGTTCCTGCTCGACGGCGTGATCGGCCTGTTCGTGCCAACGAAGCCGGTCGGCCAGCCAGTCCTCCTCTCGACCGATCGCGTCGGCGTATTGCCCGCGCTGGAGCCCGACCCGCAGAATATCCTCGAACGCCGCGCCCGGCCGCATCGCATCCGCGCTGAGCGCATAGGTCTCGCGGTAGCGATCGTTGCAGACGACCAGCCTGTCGTCCTTGTCGTAAAGCACGAAGCCGTCGGGGAGCGTTTCGATCGCGTTCTTCAGCGTCGTCTGCGCAGTAAGCGCGGCGATTTCGGCGGCCCGTTGTTGGGAAAGGTCGAGACCGAGCACGAGGATGCTGGGCGTCTCCGCGTCGATCCTGAGCAGGCTGATCTGAACGTCATAGACCGACCCGTCGATCCGCCGGAATGCCGCGGAATGTTCGATCCGGTCGGATTTTCCGGACACCAATGGCTCGAGCAGGTAGTCGAGGCCTATCTCGGTCAGCCCGTGCCAGAACTGGACCGGGGACAAGCCGATCAGCCTGTCCCGATCGACCCGGAGGTTGTTGCAGAACCGCAGGTTGGCGTTGGAGATCTCATGCGACACAGCGTCGAACACGAATGCCTCGCTGGGGGCGTGATCAAACGCCGCCGCAAGGATCGCATCCTGGCACTGTTCTGTCGGCATTCATTGCCCCTGAGATTTGACCCGATATCCGGCACGGTTGCCGGACAATATGTCTATCTTGGAGGCGATATCTTGCGGATTGGTGAAGGATCGTTCGTTGCCGGACTTCCCTCGCGTCAGTCCAAGCCATTGAAAAAATTCTCAAAAACAATGGAGATGCAGTCCGGGGCAGCGTATGCTGCCCCGGGATATTCATGCACGATTTAGTTCAGATCCGCCGCGTATTCTGCGGCGAGCTCTGCTTCTACTTCAGCAACGGCCTCTTGCAGGGCTGCAAGGGCGACATCGCCACCATCCACTGTAGAAGTGAACCACTCGTAAACCGGAGCGGCCGCGGCTGCGAATGCGGCTTTCTCTTCCGGCGAAGGCACGTAGAGGTCACCGCCACCGGCGACGAATTCCTCATAAGCGGCGATGGATTTGCGCTTTGGCGAGGCGAAGGTGGCCTGCTGAAGCTGGTAGAACCCGTCGACGATGATCCGGCGCTGGGCTTCGTCCATCCCCATGAACCGCTCGTTCGACATCCACCAGAACGCCCCCATATAGGCGTGACCGTCCAGCGTGAGATACTGCAGGCCCGCGTCGGGGAACTTCATGTTCATGATGTCGGTGATGCCGTTGGCTGTGCCTTCCACGACGCCGGTTTGCAGCGAGGTGAACAGCTCCGGCCACGGGATCGGGGTCGGGGATGCGCCCAAGGCGCGGGTCAGCTCTTGTGGCAGGTCGGCCGGCACGGTCCGCAGCTTGAGCCCGGCCAGATCCTCGGGCGACGTCACCCGCCGCTCGGTGTTGGCAAAGGACCGCCAGCCGCCGGTGTTGCCGATGGTCATCAGACGCACGGTGTCGCCCGATGTTTCGAGCGCCATGTCCCGCATGGTGCGGGTGAAATCGCCCGACAGCACGGCCTCGGCCACGCGGTCATCGCTCATCAGATAGGGCAGGTCGAGCACCTGAATGTAGGGGAAGATCGACGCGGCACCGCCCGAGGTGGAGATATAGATGTCGATGGAGCCTTCGGAGACGCCTTCGATGCATTCTTCACCGGTCGAGCACAGCTGTGTGCCGATGAACAGCTCAACGGCGATGTCGCCGTTGGAGGCGGCTTCGACGTAGTTCTTGAACACGACGAGACCGTCGTAGTCTTCGTCCTGATCGTTGGAGTTGGCCGTGGCCCGCAGCGTGATCGACTGGGCCGAGACGGCCATGGCCGAACCGGCCAGAAGTGTTGCCGCGAGGAGCGACGTGGTGAGACCTTTAAGCATGTGTAACCTCCCTTGCTATGTTGGTCTTGGTCATTGGACGAACCCGGTCAGACGCGGGATCGTCATCGAGATTGCGGGGAAATAGGTGATCAGGAAGATCACCAGAATTTCCACCAGAAGAAACGGCATGATGGCCTTTGCAATCGTTTCCACCTTTTCGCCGCTCACCCCTGCGGCGACGAAGAGCACGAGCCCCATCGGCGGTGTGGCCAGCCCGACGGTCAGGTTGACCGACATGATCATCGCGAAGTGGACCGGATGCACCCCCAGTTCCACGAAGATCGGGCCCAAAATCGGCCCGAGGATGATGATAGCCGGCCCCGCGTCAAGGAACATGCCCACGATGAACAACAGGACGTTGATCAGGAACAGCAGGATCAGCGGGTTGTTCGACAGGCCGAGGATCATGTCCGTCAGGATTTCAGGCGCATGTGACAAGGACACGACGGTCTTGAACGCGACCGCTGCCCCCACGAGCAGCAGCACGGCAGATGTCCCCAAGGCGGCCCGTCCGAGCACTTGCCAGAGGTCGGCCAGCGTCATGGACCGCAGCACGAAAAAGGCGATGATGAGTGCATAGGCGACAGCGACGGCGGAGGCTTCTGTGGGCGTAGAGACGCCGATCAGGATGCCGCCGAGGATAATGATCGGCGTTTGCAGCGGTGCGACGGCCTTTTTGCAGATGATCCGGAAGTCGTGATCGACCCGGCTGCGCAGCCACATCATCATGAAATGCGCCACCGGCAGCATGATGAGGAAGACGATCCAATGGCTGGTTTCGCCCAGCGAGATCGGGGTCAACCCTTCGACCAGCAGCGAGGCGCCGTAGAGCAGGGCGGCGATGTTGATCCGCACCAAAACAAGGCTGACCCAATGCTCCAGCCCGCTCATGGTCTGGCCGCGATGCACGATCCGTTCGGCCTTGGGCAGGTCGTATTTGTCGGCCAAGAGCCGCACCGCGAGCATCAGCCCCAGCCCCATCAGAACCCCCGGCACGATCCCTGCAAGGAACAGCGCCGCGACGCTTTCGCCCATGACGTAGGCGTAGATGATCATGATGCCCGAGGGCGGGATGATCGGCCCGATCACCGACGACGCCGCTGTGATCGCAGCGGCAAAGCGCCTTGTGTAGCCGTTCTTTTCCATCGCCGGGATCAGCGTCCCGCCGAGCGCGCTGACGTCGGCCACCGCAGAGCCGGACATCCCCGCGAACAGGAAGGACGACAGGATGTTCACATGCGCCAGGCCGCCGCGCAGGTGCCCCATGATCGCTTGGGAGAACTCCACCAGCCGGGTGGTGATGCCGCCCCGATTCATGACTTCGCCCGCCAGCATGAAGAACGGCAGCGCCATCAGCGGGAAGCTGTCCATGCCGGTATAGACGTTGCGGTAAAGCACGGCGATGTCGCGTTCCTGGCCGCTGAGGATCAGCAAAGCGCCGGGCGCGGCCAACAGGGCGAAGAACACCGGCAGGCCGATCATGATCATCACGAGGAAGACAGGCAGGAACCAGACCAGCATCAATCGGCCCTCGCCACGTTGGGGTCGGTCAGATCGGATAGCCGGTCACCGCCGCCCAAGAGCGTGATGACCTGCCGCAGCATCAATTCGATGTTCACGAGGATGAGCAACGCGACCCCGGTTGCTAGCCCGGCGTAGACCCAGGAGTTCTTGAACCTGATCGCCTCCCAGCCTTCGCCCAGATAGTTGAGCGGGATGCGCAGGGACGGGCTGTTCCCTCGGCCCGAGAGCGAGAAGACGTGGTTATTGATCCCCTTGTCGAGCATCACGATCAACACCCAGAGCGACAGAGCCAGAAGCGCCAGTGACAACAGTCCGCTCAGAAGCCGGGGCAGGGCCCGTTCGAGCATGTCGATCGCGACAAAGCCGCCCCTCCGGTAGGCCAGCGGCGCCATCAGCCCGGTCATCCACAGCATCCCGAAGCGGGCGCCTTCCTCTGTCCAGGCAGGTGCGTCGTTCAGCACGTATCGAAAGAAGACCTGCCCGAGGATCAGGCACACCATGATGACCAACGCCAGAATGGCGATGACCCGGCACACCGCCAGGATACCGTTGTTCAGCCGCTCCAGAGGCCACAAGACCCCGAACAGGACCGCCATGGCGGTGTCTCCTCCCTATGACCGGGGCTTGCGCCGCCGGCGTCGCTTTGGTGGCTGGGGGTCTTGGATGCCCCCTGCGCCGGTCGAGCCTAGCTATGCCCTTTGAATGCGCCGTATTTGCCTGCGTGGAACACCAACGGGTCTCCTCCCCCGTGGTGCGCCCGGATAACCCGGCCAATGACGATGACGTGGTCGCCGGCATCGTGCGTCGCCTCGAGGCTGCATTCAAAGCAGGCCGAGACGCCGTTGATCAGCGGCACTCCGGATGGCGACGTGACCCAGTCCAATCCGGTAAACGCTGTTTTGGATTTGGTGAACGCCTCGCAGATGTTCATTTGCGCGGCCGACAGCACATGAATGGCGAAGCGCTGGGCGGCACCGAAATGCTCGAACCGATGCGACGCCTTGGCTGGCGACCAGAGCACCAGCGGCGGGTCCAGCGACACCGAAGCGAAGCTGTTGGCGGTGATCCCAACCGGTCCGTCCGCGCTGTCCGTCGTCACGATGGTGACGCCGGTGGCAAAGGCCCCGAGCGCGTCGCGGAAGGCCCGTGTGTCGGCTTCGGGTGAAAACGGTGTGCCGGGTGTCAGCAATATGTCATCCATCATGCAACCTCATGGCCGAGCGCGGCCTCATAGAGCGAAAACCATGTGGACCGGTCCATCTGGACCTTGAACGCGTCGCTCAACGTTGCGATCCGGGACAGGGTATTGGTGCCCATGACGGGCAGGATACCCGCAGGATGCGCCAACAGCCATGCCACCGCAACAGCCGCCGCATCCGTGCCGTTGGCCTCGCCCACGGACCGTAGCAGCGTCGTCAGTCCGGGACGCGCCTCTGCCATCAGCGACCCGCCCGCCAGGGGCGACCACGCCATGATCGGTTTGCGCTGTTCGTGCAGGAAAGCCACATCGCCGTTTGTCAGCGGCTCATGACAGCCAAGGCTTAGCTCGATCTGATTGGTTGCCAGTTGTGTGCCCATCCGGCTTTGCAGGAGCGAACAATCCCAGGGCCGGAAGTTCGACACCCCGACGGCGCGGACTTTGCCATTCGCGACGAGGTCGTCCAGCGTGCGCCCGGTTTCGTCCGGGTCAATGAGCGGATCGGGGCGGTGGATCAACAGAAGGTCGATCTTGTCGATCCCCATCAGCCGCAGGGACGCGTCGACCGATGCCTCGATATGGGCGCGGCTTGTGTCGTAATGCTTAACCGTTGCGCCCGCATGCCGACCGGCGCCGACCACGATATCGCATTTCGTCACGATCTCGATCTGGTCCTTGAGCGCGGGGGCGGCTTTGAGCGCGGCACCGAGGATCTCTTCGGCCATGTAGCCGCCATAGATGTCGGCCTGATCCATCGTGGTCATGCCCTGCGCGAGACATGCCTCGATTTTCGCCTGCACATGTCCGGGGCTGGTGTCTGGATCGTCGCCCAGCCGCCACATGCCGTAAACCATGCGGCTGAAATCGAGGTCTGGGGTGATTTTGACGCGATCCATCAACGGCGCTCTCCTGTGCCCAAGGGCGTTGCGGGCGTCGTGCTGGGCACGCGACCATATTCATGCGGCAGTGAGCAGGTCTTGAGCTGAGGCATGACCCGGCTGCCGAAGTGTTCGGCCTCATCGATATGAGGATAGCCCGAGAAAATGAAGGCACGAATGCCCATTTTGCGGTACTCCTCGATCTCGGACAAGACCTGATCGGTCGACCCGACGATCGCCGCCCCGCAGCCGGACCGCGCCCGTCCGATGCCCGTCCACAGGTGCCGCTCGACATAGCCGAATTGATCGGCCAACTCGCGCGTCCGGGCCTGATGCGACACCCCCAGAGAGATCGCGTCGTGACTGCGTTCGCGGATCAGGCGGCCCAACTCGTCGTCGAGCTTGCTGACGAGGCTTTCGGCGTATTCGCGGGCCTCGGCCTCGGTGTCACGCACCACGACGTGCACCCGAAGCCCGTAGTCCAGCGTGCGCCCGTGGGCGGCGGCCCGTTCGTTCACGGCACGCATCCGCTCGGCCAACTGTTCTTTGGGCTCTGGCCACATCAGGTAGACGTCACATTGCGCGCCGCAAAGTTCGAGCGCGTCCGGCGAATAGCCGCCGAAATAGAGCAGGGGCCCACCGTTTTGCTGGTAGGGGACTGCGGGGGCGGTGCTGACCCCATCGAATTTGTAGAATTGCCCGTCGTAGTCCACTGTCTCGCGCGTCCAGCATTGACGCAGGATCTCGACGACCTCGTGGCTGCGGCGGTAGCGCAGGGCGCTGTCGGCCTTCTCCCCCGGAAAATCCGAGGAGATGACGTTGAGCGTCAGCCGCCCTTTCATCATATGGTCGATGGCGGCCACCGTCCGCGCCAGCATCAGCGGGTGCAACTCGCCGCACCGGATGGCGGCAAGCATGTTGATCTTTTCCGTCAATGGCGCGCAGCCCGACACGAAGGTGAGCACGTCCTGCCCGACCTGATAGGAGGAGGGGCACAATACGTTGCGAAACCCTTGGGCCTCGGCGGTCTTGACGATGTTGCTGCAATGCTCCCACGTCGGCTTGAGTGCGCTTTCCGGCACGCCGAGATAGCGATAATCATCGCCGCAGAGAGCCGAGAACCAAGAGACTTCGCTTGCGTCGAGATCGGCGCTTGTCACCGGAACGATGGTCATTGATTCCCCCCAACTGGCCCCCGCTATTGGCACTTGCGTAGCATCTCTGATCTGGTGCATCAATCATATATCAATTTCGCGTATCGCTAGGGGGGCGAAGCGTGCCCGACATTATCGCCAAGAGCGCCGCACTGCCGAAATACGTCCGGATCAGTGAGCGACTGATCCGGGAAATCGCGGCAGGCCACCTTGCCGACGGCGCGCGACTGCCGCCCGAGCGGGAGATGGCGGTCGATCTCGGCACCTCGGTCGGCACGCTTCGCAAAGCCTTGGCCGACCTCGAGGCGAAGGGCCTTTTGCTACGGATCCAGGGCAGCGGCAATTATGTGCGCCAGCAGCCCGAGACCGCATCGGTCTATGCTTTCTTGCGCCTCGAACGTGCGCAGGGCGGCGGATTGCCCACCGCCGACGTGCTGACGGTCGATCGGATGCCGAAACCGGATGGTGCGCCCGATTTCGGCCGCTCGGACGAGGCGCATCGCATCCGCAGATTGCGCAGGCTGGACGGCGAGGTGGTCGCTCTGGAGGAGATTTGGCTGGATGGTGGGCAGGTGCGACGGATCAAGGCCGATGATCTGTCGGAGTCTCTGTATCTGTATTACCGCGACAAGCTGGGGCTCGTGATCGCACGGGTCGAGGATCGCGTCGGTGTCGAGCAGGTGCCGGAGTGGACGGATCCTCGGTTCGGGCCGCGTGCCGGGGACTGGGCAGGCTTTGTCGAGCGGGTCAGTTGGTCGGAATCCGGTCATCGGGTCGAGTACTCGCGGACTTGGTTCGATAAGGACAAGTCTCGCTACATATCGCGCATGGGAAAGGGCGTTTGACGTTGAAAAAGGTAAGCTACGGATTGGTCGGCTGCGGGATGATGGGCCAAGAGCACATCCGCAACATTGCGCTGTTGCCGGGGGCGGAGATCGTCGGCGTCTACGATCCTGTCGCCGAATTGGCCGAATACGCCGCCAAGATGTGTGGCGGTGCCAAGGTCGCGGCCAGTCTGGCAGAGTTGCTTGAGATGCCGGAGCTGGACGCGCTCGTGGTCGTCAGCCCCAACCATATCCACGTGCCGCAGTTCCGCGAGATCGCGTCGCGCCGCGCCTTGCCCATGTTGATGGAAAAACCGCTCTATACCGACCCGGACGACGCAGGCTTCATCGCGTCCATGGCGACTGACTATCCGGCGCCCGTGTGGGTGGCGATGGAATATCGCTACATGCCCCCGGTGGCTGCATTGATCGAGGAAGCAGACGCCGCCACCGGTGGCATCAAGATGCTGTCCATTCGTGAACACCGGTTTCCGTTCCTGCCCAAGATCGGGGAGTGGAACAGGTTCAATGCGCAGACCGGCGGAACCCTCGTGGAGAAGTGCTGCCACTTCTTCGATCTGATGCGGTTGATCTTGGGCAGCGACCCGGTGCGCGTGATGGCGAGCGCCGGGCAGGCGGTCAATCACAAGTCGGAGACGATCCGCGGCCGGACCCCGGATATCTGGGATCATGGCTATGTGCTTCTCGATTTCGCAAACGGAGCGCGGGCGATGCTGGAACTGTGCATGTTTGCCGAGGGCAGTCGCTATCAGGAAGAAATCAGCGCCGTCGGCCCCGATGGCAAGATCGAGTGCTTTGTCCCGGGACCGGGGCGGTTCTGGTCGGCAGAGCTTGGCCCGGCGCCGACCCCGCGCCTGATCGTCAGCCCGCGCAGCCCGAAGGGGCCAATCGAGCGCGCCATTCCCGTCGACCCGGACCTGCTGGAAGCCGGCGATCACAATGGTTCGACCTTCTACCAGCACCAGCGCTTCAACGCGGTGGTTCGTGGCGAAGGGGCCGTGGAGGTGACGCTGCACGACGGTGCCATGGCGGTGGCAATCGGCCTTGCTGCACAGCGGTCTGCCGAGACGGGCCAGGCGGTGCCGATTGGCTAGAATGTGGGTGGGGTGCAGGCGCTGACGATCACGCAGCGGGTCTTGCCCACATTGCGGAACCGGTGCGGCAGACGGCTGTCGAACAGATAGCTGTCGCCGGCCTGCAGCGTCTCGGTCCGGTTGTCGACCTCGAGCACGATTTCGCCCTCGATCACGTAGCCGCCTTCTTCGCCGTCGTGGGCGTAGGTCTCCGGTCCGGTATCGGCCCCCGGCTCGTAGGTTTCATAGAGCATCAGCAGCTTGTGGTCGCGCCCTGTCCCGATCCGTTTGAGGGACACGGCGGCAAGCCCCTGTTCGGTTCCTTCGTGAAACACGCGCGCCGGGTTGATCTCTCTCAATGCGCTGGCGCGGAAGACGAAGGTCTTCTCGGTGTTGTCTTGGTTGCTCTCTTCGGTTTCGAAGAAATCCGCCAGGCTCAGGCCAAAGACGGACAGGATCTTCTTGAGCGAGGAGATCGACGGGCTCGTCTTGTTGGATTCGATCATCGAGATCAAACCATTCGTCACGCCGGACTGATCGGCCAGCCGGCGCTGCGAAAGACCCAATGATTTCCGAATGCTCTTTAGTCTTGCGCCAACGTCAAAGTCCATGGGCTCCCCCGCAGGATCGCCTTCAGTCAGGCGCTCTTCCTTGTCAGGCAAATCACCACCTGTCGCAACCTTATCGGATAACCTGACGAATTTTTGCAACGCGATACCGGACGATATTGAACAATCATTTCGTGCCGTTTAATATATTGAAATATTCTCCAATACTCAATGGAATCGCAAATGAAAAATGCACAGATCATGGTGCGTCGTGATGACGCCATCTGTCGCGGTGTCGGGGTTCAAACGCCTGTTTTCGCTGAGAAAGCATTGAATTCCGAAATCTGGGATGTCGAGGGCAACCGCTATATCGACTTTGCCGCGGGCATTGCGGTGGTCAACACCGGCCATTGTCATCCGCGCATCATTGACGCGATCCAGACCCAGTTGCAGGCGTTTACACATACCTGCCATCAGGTCGTGCCATACGAGAACTACGTCGCTCTGGCCGAGCGCCTGAACGATCTGGTACCGGGCGACGATCCGAAAAAGACCGTTTTCGTGACGACAGGGGCCGAAGCGGTCGAAAACGCCATCAAGGTGGCGCGCGCCCATACCGGCCGCAATGCCGTCATCGCCTTTGGCGGCGCCTTTCACGGCCGCACATTCATGGGCATGGCGCTGACCGGCAAGGTGGCGCCCTACAAGCAGAAATTCGGCTCCATGATGCCGGATGTCTATCACATCCCGTTCCCCATCGATTTGCACGGCGTGTCGACTGAGGATGCCATGGCGGCGCTGAACAAGCTGTTCAAGGCCGACCTCGATCCCGAGCGCGTGGCCGCGATCATTTTCGAACCGGTGCAGGGCGAGGGCGGTTTCTATGTGGCGCCGCCGGAGTTGGTCTCTGGCATTCGCAAGATCTGTGACGAGCATGGCATCGTGATGATCGCAGACGAGATCCAGACCGGCTTTGCCCGGACCGGACATGTGTTTGCGATGGAGCAATACGACGTCACCGCCGATCTGATCACGATGGCCAAGGGGCTGGCAGGCGGCGTTCCGCTTGCTGCCGTTGTCGGCCGGGCCGAGATCATGGATGCCGCCAATCCGGGCGGTCTGGGTGGCACATATGGCGGCAACCCGTTGGGCATCGCCGCCGCGTTGGCCGTTCTCGATGTGATCGAGGAAGAGGGCCTGTGCGACCGCGCAAATGCGCTAGGTTCGCGCCTCAAGCAGCGTCTTGAAGCGATCCGCTCCGTGACCCCGGAGATCGTGGATATTCGCGGCCCCGGTTTCATGGTGGCCGTCGAATTCAACACCACCGACGGTAAAGCGCCATCGCCGGACTTTGCCGCACGCGTGCGCGTCGAGGCGCTCAAGCGCAACCTGATCCTGCTCACCTGCGGTGTGTATGGCAACGTGATCCGTTTCCTCGCACCGATCACGATTCAGGACGAGGTTTTCGCGGAAGCCCTAGACATCCTCGAGGACTCCGTCGCCGCGGCGCGAGAGGCCTGATCTCTGGCAAACCGGCAAGGCCCCGGCAGGTCCGATCTCAGATCGGAACCGACTGCCGGGGCCTTGGGCGCATGATCGGGCATCCGGTCTCAACCGTTGGACTTGATTTGGGAATTCGCGGCGCTGGTTGCGTCGCGGATTGATGAATCCCGTTTTGTGTGGGCAAATGCACGCAAAGCGGCGCATTCCCTTGCGTCGGAAGCCGAAGGGAGACCAATTTCATGCAAAAACAAGGCCGGTTGGCGGGGAAACGGGCGCTGATCACGGCGGCGGCTCAAGGGATCGGGCGCGCCAGTGCCGAGATGTTTGCAGCCGAAGGCGCCGAGGTGATTGCAACCGATATCAACGAAGCTGCCCTCGCCGAGGTGGGAGAGATCCCAGGCATTCGTGCCGTCAAGCTCGACGTGACCGACCCGGAGGCAACCGCGGCCCTTGTGGCGGAGATCGGCCCGATCAACGTGTTGTTCAATTGCGCCGGGGTCGTGGCCAACGGCTCGATCCTCGAATGCTCTGATGAAGACTGGGACTTCAGCTTCAACCTGAACGTCACAGCGATGTTTCGGCTGATCAAATTGACCCTGCCGGAGATGTTGAAGAACGGCGGTGGCTCGATCATCAACATGTCGTCCGTCGCCTCGTCGATCAAAGGCGTGCCGAACAGGTTTGCCTATTGCGCCTCCAAGGCGGCGGTGATCGGGCTGACCAAATCTGTCGCGGCGGACTATGTTCAGCAGGGCATCCGCTGCAACGCGATCTGCCCCGGCACCGTGGACAGCCCGTCCATGCATGGCCGTTTGCGCGCGACCGGCGATTATGAAGCCGCACTTGCCGCATTCATCGCGCGCCAGCCGATGGGGCGGATCGGAACCGCCGAGGAGATCGCCTCGCTTGCGCTGTATCTGGCCAGCGACGAAAGCGGTTTCACGACCGGTCAGGCGCATGCCATCGACGGTGGCTGGTCGGTCTGACCGGCAGGCCGTCGCAGCGGGAGGGCAGGGTTTGCCCATGATGAGCGCAAAACACGTGGGCTGGACGTTGCTTGCGGGCGCCGTGGGGGCCTCGGCATTCACCGCGCTGGGCGTTCCGGCGGGGTCGCTCATCGGCGCGAGCCTTGCGGTCGCCCTCTTGGGTGCCATTGCAGGGATCGGACAGATGCCCGAACGCCTGCGGGATCTGGCCTTCGTTGTAATCGGCCTATCGCTGGGCGGGGGCATCGACACCCGCTTTGGCGAGCAGGTCGCGGAGTGGGCGCTGAGCCTCGGTTTCCTGGTCGTCTCGCTTGCGGCGACGCTCGCGCTGGGCGCGTGGGTGCTGAGCCGACTGTTCGGCTTTGACCGCCAGACTGCGGTTCTGGCGACCTGTCCCGGCACGATGTCGAACGTGATTGCGCTGGGCATCGAAGGCAGGGGCGACGTGACGGCCATCATGACGTTGCAGGTGCTTCGTCTGCTGGTGCTCGTCACGCTTGTGCCGCCGGTTGCAAGCTATCTCGAGGCCAGCCCTGTCGATCTGCCTGTGCGGGACTTCATGGGGCTTGGCCCGCTCGCCGTGCTGATGCTCGCCGCATATGCCGTGGGCCTTTTTGGACAAAGGATCGGTGTGCCTGCAGCTTGCCTGCTGGCAGGGCTGTTGCTGAGCGGTTCGGCCCATGCAACCGGTGTCATTCACGGAGCGGTGCCGGATTGGGTCGTCTTTGCGGGGTTCGCCTTGACGGGGGCGACGCTCGGCACCCGCATCACAAAGGTGGGCCTTCGGTCGCTGTCGCTCTTTCTGCGGGCGGGCAGTGCGTTGATGGTCGTGACGCTGTCGGTTTCGCTGATCTTTGCCTATGTGACCGCTTCCGTATCGGGCCTGCCATTGGCGGAGGTCTGGATCGCCTTCGCTCCCGGCGGCGTAGAGGCGATGGCAGCGATCGGACTGTCGCTCGGTTATGATCCCGCCTTCGTGGCGTTGCACCACTTCGTCCGTATTCTGGCGCTGGTGCTGCTTTTGCCATTGGCGCTGGGCCGCAAGCGGGGCGGCGCGTAGTAGGCATTGTCCGCGGGTCATCGGTCCGGCCGGAAGCTGCGTGATCCCAGACTGGTCTGCCGCGCGGTCATGTCGGCCGGTTCGCTTCCTGCAATCGCCGGAGCAGCGGCGCGAGCAGGGGGTTCGGGAATTTCCGCGAGATCGTGACGGCTTGGAAACTTTCGGTCAGGCCGGCGAGATGATCGACCTCTTTCAACATCCCCGAAGCCAATTCGTTCTTGACCACGATCGGCGGCAGGACGGCGAGGCCGACGTCCTCGCGCACGAGCAGCCGCATCATCGCCATGTCGTCGACTTCGGCGGCCAGCATCGGCGTGATACCGAGCTTGGCGCAGAGCGTGTCGAAGCCGACCCGGACCGGGCTGTCCTTGGTGGGCACGATGATCGGGTTCGACTGTAACAGGTCGGGCAGGGAGAGCGGTGCGCCAAGTCGCGCGGGTGTGCCGATCACGCTTACCGGCTGTTCGGAGAGTGGATGGACGTTGAAGGCCGTCATCGCATCCGGAGCGGGCGCCCGGTTGGTGAGAACCACGTCGAGACTGAGCGTCTCCAGCCCTTGCAGAAGCTCGACAGATGTTCCCGACCGCAGCACAAGCTCCACGTCGGGCTTGCCGAGTAGCGGCCTCAGAAATTCGATCTGAAAGTTGCGCGACAGAGTGGCCAGAGCGCCGACCCGAAGCACCTGTCGCGGGCTGCCCATCTGCTTGAGCGTGGCGAGCATCTCTTGCCCCGCGCCGAAGATCGTATCGGCATAATCGAGCGTGATCCGACCCGCTTCGGTCAGATGCAGCTGCCGCCCCCGGCGCTCGAACACGGCATGGCCGAGCCTGTCTTCGAGTTTGCGAATCTGGACCGAGACGGCCGATTGCGACAAGTTCAGCCGCGACGCCGTGCGGGTGAGGTTCCCGTCGTGGGCGACTTCCCAGAAGTATCGCAGATGATTGAGGTTGAGGTCCGACATATCGTTCACTTTAAGTGAACGTCATGTTGCGAACAATGAATTTTTCTATCGAAACCGCTTTCCTTATGAGGTGCCCAATGCCTTGCCCCTGAATGGAGACGGTGATGTCGATTTACCTCTTGCCGCTGTTGGCCCCCTGTTTGCTGCTTTGCACGGCCGTTGTGTTGCACCTCAAGCGAGGGATCGCGCCACGGGACGGCGCAAGGCTCGGGGAGGCTGCGGCCGCTTCCGCTCTCTTCGTGACCCTTGCCGCAATGGTCTCGTTAATCCTCGCCGGTCCGGGGAGCAGCCCGTTTCTGGGCCTGATGGGCATCGGTCTGTCGGCTCGCGTGGACGTCGTGAGCGTGACGATGCTTCTCTTGGTGTCCTTCATCGGGTGGGTGGTGGTGCGCTATTCCCGGACCTATCTGGACGGGGAGGCCCGCCAGACCGACTTTACCATCTGGCTGATGGCGACATTGGGCTCGGTCCTGCTCCTCGTCCAGTCGGGCGCTTTGCTGCAATTCGTCGGGGCATGGATCGCAACGAGTCTATGTCTGCACAGGCTGTTGCTGTTCTATCCGACGCGCTTGGCGGCGCGTCGGGCGGGGTTCAAGAAATACGTGACCGCACGTGTGGGCGACGCGGCCCTGATCGGCGCTGCCGCCCTGCTGGTCGCGGCATACGGCACCACGCAAATCTCAGACATTCTGATGGCGGCAAGGGCTGGCGAAGGCGGCGGGCTTGCTGCCGGTGCCGCAGCCTTGCTGGCATTCGCCGCGATCCTCAAATCGGCGCAGTTCCCGACTCACGGCTGGCTGACCGAGGTGATGGAAGCGCCGACACCTGTTTCCGCGCTCCTTCATGCGGGCGTGGTGAACGGCGGCGGGTTCTTGTTGATCCGTTTTGCGGATGTGATGCTGTTGTCGCCGCTGGTGTTGGCCGTGTTGGCCGCGATCGGGGGCTTTACGGCCCTGTTCGGCGGGGTGGTCATGCTCACCCAGCCAACTGTCAAAGTCTCTTTGGCGTGGTCCACGGTGGCGCAGATGGGGTTCATGATCCTGCAATGCGGCCTGGCGCTGTTTCCACTGGCGCTGCTGCACATTGTGGCGCATTCGCTCTACAAGGCTCACGCCTTTCTGTCGGCAGGTGGAGCCGTTGAGCGCGTCGCCGCCATTCGCAGACCCGGCCCGGTGGCGATTCCAAACCTGAGATCCGTCGGTCTGGCCTTTGCGCTGGCACTGCTGATCTATGGTCTGGTCTATCTGGCGACGGGGCTGCTGATCGGTTTTGGGGCCAAGTCCCCACAGGCGGTGGCGCTGGGCGCGATCCTGATCTTTGGCGTGGCCTATCTGCTGGCCCAGGGGCTGGCCGATGCGGCCCCGCGCGCTTTGACACGACGGACCGCGCTGGCGTCGGTGCTGGCGACGGTGGCCTACGTGGCGTTCCAACGTGGATCGGAGTGGTTGACGGCGGGCACCTTGCCTCCCGCGCCGGCGGTCGGCCCGCTGGAATGGGCGCTGATCCTGCTCGCGCTGATCAGCTTTGGCGCGGTGGCGCTGGCGCAGGCGACCTTGCCGTTGTGGTCGCACCATCCAGCGGCGCAGGGGCTACGCATCCATCTCTCAAATGGCCTGTATATCAACGCCGTCGAAGACCGTCTGCTCAAGGGCTGGTCGACCAAATCCAAGATCGAAGGAGCTGCATCATGAAGGCCGAAACACACGCCGGGTTCTCTGGCGCGCACCTTGAGTTCATTGCCGATGCGGAAGCGGCCTGCCGCGCCATCCCACCGCTCTGGCCCTTGTCCTCCTCCGTCGCGGTCAACCCGTTCCTGGGGCAGGCGGATCGCCCCTTGCCGGAGGTTTCCAGCCTATTGTCACGGGTTGCGGGCACCGAGGCGACGATGCCGAACGCCTGGTATCAGAGCCGCATTGCCGATGGCACGATCAATGATGCGGATCTTATCGCGGCGCTGGCAGATGCCCCCGCGGGCGCGCCGGCCAGTCTGGAGGCCCTGAAGGCAGCGGCACTGGCACCGGACGACGCGGTGAGTGCGCTTCCGACGGTTGCCGATTGCGCGGCAGAGGTCTCCGGCACGGATTGGCCACGCCTGATCGAGGATCGGATCGGTGCCTGGGCCGCGGGCTATTTCGACACCGGGCAGGCGCTTTGGCAGGTCAGCCCCGGTAGCGGTGCCTTTGAATGCTGGCAGCTCTTCGCCAGCCGCGACCTGACCCCCGAGATCGCGGGTCTCACGGGGTTTGCCGCCACGGTTTCCGAATTGCCTACGCGCGCGCGGACCGTTCTGTCGCTGGCATGCGATGCCGTCGGTCTCTCCCATGCCGCCGCGCCAACCTATTTCCATCAGTTGTTGCTCGGCCTTGGCGGGTGGGCGCAACTCGCCCGTCAAAGGTTGTGGGAGGCGGAGTTGTCCGGTGGGTCCGACCCGATCACCGGCGATATGCTGGCCATACGCCTTGTCTGGGAACAGGCTCTCATGGAGCGGTACGGCGATCAGATCCGGGCGCGGTGGGCGCAGGTCGTCGCGGAACATGCCGAGAAACCCAAGCCGACGTCGTCTCAGATCGCGAAAGCGATCCTTCAGGACGCGGCGGAACGGGCAGGGCAGAGAACATTGGCCGCAACGCTTGCCGGGTCGGATCAGCCGCAGCCCGATGGACGCCCGGAGTTGCAGGCCGCGTTCTGCATCGACGTCCGCTCCGAGGTGTTTCGCCGTGCTTTGGAGACGGTGCACCCGGAGTGCCAGACGCTCGGGTTTGCCGGCTTCTTTGGCGTGACCGCCGGGCATCGGGATTTCGCGTCAGACGTCGTCGAGGCACGTTTGCCGGTCTTGTTGACGCCGGGCCTGCAAAGCTCGGCTACCGCACCCGAAGCCGCCGCGGCCGACCTTGCGGCCCGTGTGGGCGCACGGGCGGCGCGGGCCTGGGGCCGGTTCAAGCTGGCCGCGGTGTCGTCCTTTGCCTTTGTCGAGGCGACCGGCCCCGTCTATGTCGGCAAGCTGTTGCGCGATGCGATGCGGTTGCCGCATGGGCGGCAAAGCGACACGCCCCAGCCGCGTTTCAGCGATGATTTCGCGACCGCCGACCGGATCGCGGCAGCGGGCAAAATCCTGCGCGCCATGTCTCTGACCGAGAATTTTGCCCCCTTGGTCCTGCTGGTTGGCCATGGTTCGAGCGTGGTGAACAATCCGAATGCAAGCGCATTGCAATGCGGGGCCTGCGGTGGCTATGCGGGAGATGTGAACGCCCGGCTGCTGGCGGGATTGCTGAACGAGCCGTCCGTCAGGGAAGGCCTTGCCGAGGAGGGTATCCACATCCCTGCGGACACGATCTTTGTGGGAGCGTTGCACGATACCTCGAACGACACTGTCACCCTATTCGACACCGACGACATCGAACAGCGGTTTGCCGCCAGCCTAAGCAGAGCCAAGGAAGGACTCGCCGCGGCGGGTCGGATCGCCCGGACGGAACGTGCGCTGCGTCTGCCGAGAGCCGAGGACGGTGATGCCGTCTCGAGTCGCGGCACCGATTGGGCCGAGACCCGGCCCGAATGGGCTCTGGCCGGGTGCAATGCCTTTATCGCGGCGCCGCGCGGCAGGACTCGCGGCAAGGCCCTGAACGGCAAGGCATTCCTGCATGACTATGATTGGACCGAGGACGAAGGATTTGCGGTACTCGAATTGATCCTGACCGCGCCCGTCGTCGTCGCAAGCTGGATCAGCTTGCAGTATTACGGCTCTGTCGTCGCTCCGGACGTGTTCGGCGGTGGTAACAAGCTGTTGCACAACGTCACTGGCGGGATCGGCGTCGTCGAAGGCAACGGCGGCGTACTGCGAGCGGGCCTGCCGACGCAGTCCGTCCATGACGGCAGCGCATTCGTCCACGATCCCCTACGCTTGTCGGTTTGCCTGGAGGCGCCGGCCGAGGCGGTAGCGGAGATCCTCTCGCGCCACTCGCAGGTGAGTGCCCTGTTCGACAATCGTTGGCTGCATCTGCTGTTGCTGGACGCCGCAGGACATATCGAGAGCCGCTATGTCGGGGGCCTGCGGTTCGAGCCGTTCGCAGTTGCCGCGGACCTTGCGGCCTGACTGCTGCGACGGGGGCGTCGGCGCGTCATATACGGCGCGCCGACCTGACCTCTTTTCTGAGCGAACGGATCAGGGCTGCGACGGCTCGGTGCATTTCCGGGTCGATGTCCGGCCCGCTCGCATTTTCGTGGCTGGCAGCGGCGTCTTCCAGCAAGCCTATGATCTCGCTCTCGGGCAGGATACGGGCGTCGCCGAGGGCAAGCAGCAACGCTTCGCAGATCGAGAGCGCGGCCACACCTGAGTATGTGTCGTGATTGGGCATTCTGTGGGTGCCTTCCGGGAATGACGAGTCCAGAGACCCTGAGCGGCTTTCCCCCATGTTTTCAGAGAACGCGCCGGTGTGCCCTGATCGACATTAGTCACCGTCCGGTCTATTTGAGTGTGCGATCTGCAATGTCGTCCGGGAATGGGGCAACTCTGGGATATGAGGCCACTTGCGCGAAAACTTGGAGCTTTCGTCGCTCTGACCGATGACGAGCTGACGGTGCTCGACGGGCTGCACAAACGGCGTCGGACCTTTGTTGCCGGTCGTGAGTTGGTCCATCAGGGCCAATCGGATCGCTCGGCCTATGTCATGATCTCTGGCTGGGCCTGTTCCTACAAGCTGTTGCCCGACGGTCAGCGCCAGATCGTCGACTTCCAGATACCCGGCGACTTTCTGGGCCTGCGCAGCATCCTGCTCCATATGTCCGATCACACGATCGAGCCTGTCACGGATATCGAGGTCACCGAGATCCATGTTTCCGATCTGCTCGACGCCTTTGCCAGTGCGCCGCGTCTTGCCACCGCGGTGTTGTGGGCGGCGTCGCGGGACGAGGCGATGGTGGTCGAACATCTGGTCGATGTCGGTCGGCGGGATGCGGCCCAGCGAATGGCCCATTTCCTGTTGGAGCTGGGGTCACGCCTGACCTTGGCCGGCATGGGAAGCCGCGACGGTTTTGCCTGTCCCTTGACCCAATACCTTCTGGCCGACGCTCTGGGTCTGAGCTCGGTGCATGTCAATCGCGTGCTGCGACAGCTGCGCGAGGCGGGGATGGTGACATTCCGCGATGGTCAGGTGACGTTTCAGGATCATGACCGTTTGGCCGAATTTGCCGAATTCGATCCGACCTACCTCGATCAGGTCGGACCGCTTCTGACCTGACCTCGCATTTGTCTTGCCGGCCCATAAGCCGGCTGCGGCCTTCTGGCGCGTGCTTCTGCCCCATACCATGCCGATGAATGGCCGCGGGATTAACCCTGATCAGTGCGCGGCGCCGAATTAGGCGACACAGTGCAAGGCATACACATGCCAGACAAAGCAGAAGGCGGAGACTTGTCATGATCGGATACATCGCGGATATCGCGGAGCGGGCCGAAAACAACACCAGTTACAGACATGTCCTGTATTCAGGAACCAAGTTGCAGTTGGTCTTGATGTCACTTGCCCCGAGCGAAGACATCGGTGGAGAGATCCACCACGATACGGATCAGTTCTTTTGCATTCAGGCTGGAAAGGGACGGATCGTGATCGACGGCGTCCCTCACAAGCTGGAGCCCGGCGACGGGGTTGTCGTTCCCGCCGGGGCGCATCACAATGTCATCTGCACGGGCCACGAGCCTCTCAAACTCTATACGATCTATGGCCCGCCCCATCACAAGGACCATCTGGTTCAAAAGACCAAGGCGGAGGCAGAGGCATCGGACGAAGCCTTCGAAGGGCAGGCCACCGAGAAACCAACGGATGTGGTTCGGGTATAGTCGCTTAGACACGCGCTTCGGCCGCCCTATATCTTCGCATACCGAAAAAGAACCGTGGACCGGATTTTTCACTGAATGGAGTTTCAAATGCCGCAAAGCCGCAATGCCGAAGAGACGATGGCCAGTGATCTGGAAGCCGTTCGCAAGCAACTGGCCGCGCTGAAGGAAGACATGGCCAGCCTTGCAGAGACCATGGCCGGAATCGCGGGCCGCCGGAGCAGCAACCTGACGGCCGATATCGCCGACGGGTTGGAAGAGGCCAAGAGATACGCCGCCAGCAGCGGCAAATCCGTTGAGCGCCAGATCGAGGCCTCGGTGGTCGAGCACCCGATGATGACCCTCGGGTTGGCCGCGCTTGCCGGGTTTCTCGTCGGCACGATGTCACGTCGGTGAACAGACTGCTGCACGATCTGACGCAGGCCCTCGAAGACGGGGCCCGCGTTGCTCTGCGTGACGTCTTGGCGCGACTGATGCTCGCCACGCTCGGCGTCCTGATGGTGATTGCAGGTGTTGGCTTCTGCATTGCCGCCGGTTTCATTGCGCTGAGTGACGCCTTGGGGCCGATTTGGGCTTCGGTTCTTTTGGGGGCCGGTTCCCTGATCGTTGGGGCCCTTCTATTGGCCTTTGCCAACCGCCGCGCGGGAAGCCGAGAACCGGTTGCTCCGCCGCCGCCGAAGGAGGCGGAGCAACACCCTGTCGACCCTGCCACCTTGGCGGTGTTTACAGCCGCATTCGTCGCCGGCCGCTATGTTGCGGGCAAAAAGCGCGAGTGACGCCTTTCCCGGCGTTGTGATCGGGTCAGTGCCCCCAGCCTTCCCGCGCGATCATGACCGCCATATGCCACTTTGCCTTGCCCGAGCCTGGCCGAATTCGTCAGCGCCGGACCTGACCGAACAGCGTTGTCTCCGCATTGATTTGGATCAGGGATCCGTCAGGGCGGATATGACACTTTGGCCCGGAGTTGTGCCGACGGTCGCTGATGATCTGGAGGCGCGTTGGTCAGGCAAGAGGAGGTGTGATGCCCAAAGATCCCTATGCGGCCCTTGGATTGACCAAGTCGGCATCGGCGGAGGATATCAAGAAGGCTTATCGCAAGCTCGTGCGCACGAGCCATCCGGACCTGCACCCGGACGATGCCGGAGCCGAGGCGAGGTTCAAGGAGATCTCCTTGGCCTATGACCTGTTGAAAGATCCCGACACCCGCGCCCGGTTCGATGCAGGAGAGATCGACGCGCAAGGTGCAGAGCGTCCGCAACGCCAATATTACCGCGATTTCTCGGACACCCCCGACAACGCCTATCACGGGCGTGCCGGCTTTGATCGGTCCGAGGACCCGGCCGACATATTCGCAGAAATCTTGCGCAATCGCGCCCGCCAAGGCGGTGGCGAATATGGCGAGCGTGGCTTTCGCGCGGCCGGGCCGGATGTCCGCTACAGTCTGGAGGTGCCCTTCCTCGACGCGGCGCGCGGGACCGAGACCAAGATCACACTGCCGGACGGCCAGAGCCTCGCTGTCAGGATCCCGCGGGGAACAGAGGACGGTCAGACCCTGCGCCTGCGGGGCAAGGGTGAAGCCGGGTTCGGCGGCGGCTCGCCGGGGGATGCGTATATCACGATCCTCGTGCGGCCCCATCCAGTCTTTCGTCGGGACGGCGATGACATCTTGATCACCCTGCCGATCACCATCGACGAGGCCGTTCTCGGCGGCAAGGTGACGACACCGACGATTGACGGACCTGTCGGCCTGACGATCCCGGCCGGTGCCAGCTCTGGCCGGGTTTTGCGATTGCGCGGTCGCGGTATCGAGCGGGCAGGGCAAAAGGCCAAAGGCGACCAGAAGGTCGAACTGACAATCATCGCGCCTCCGGAGCCCGATGACGCGTTGCGCGATTTCCTTTCGGAATGGCGCAAGACCCATACATTCGACCCGCGTGCCGAGCTGCTAAGGAGAGCAGGACAATGACGGACCGATACTCGGAGGATCAAGTCGTCACGATCGTCACGCGACTGACGCGGACCGAGCTCGTCCGCTTCGTCGAAGGTGAATTCGTCAAACCGAAGCGAGGCGCCGGCGGATATGAATTCCGGCGTATCGATATCGCACGGCTCGAACTGTTGTGTGATCTGTCACAGGACCTCGATCTGGATGAGACTGCTATTGGCATCGTGATTTCGCTCATTGATCAGTTGCATGCGGCACGGCAGGATTTGACCGCCATGGCCCGCGCGATCGAGATCCTGCCACCTGAGTTGCGCGACAGCGTTCTTGAGGCGCTCAAACAGGATAAACCGTTCGATTCCGCCTGAGCCGGGAGATATGTCGACTGATGAACACGATGCCGTAGCCATGGTGAGCAAAGACTGCGATGATCGACGCGATCTACGTCAAAGCATATCGCACGGCATCCAGTTTGGGGCGTCAAAAGGGGCGAGGCCGCCTGATCGGCAGTCCTAAAAACTGAGGACGCGTCGGAACCAGATATGACAGATGCCCGAAGGTCTTAGTGTCAGCCACCGCCCTCGCGGCCTAGCTTCTGCTAGGTGGTTTCCCAACAGCGCACATGCGTCTATATACAGCTCAACGAGATCACCAAACGTTGCAAAGCGGGCGGTGGACGACTTGTTCGGTGCCGGACCCCGATCAACACGCGTCTCCGCCTGACGGGCCCATTTGTGAGCGTCGTTACGGCGGTGAAGGGCCTCGCTGGCGGAGCGGCCCTTGCGTCTGATCTGGACCCGGTATCCACCGGCCGGAAGCTCGCCTATTGTGGCCACATCGTGCGCCATGCGTCGTAAAAGGGGCAATCGGGGATATTGGGGCGTATTCCTGCGTAGGGATCTGTCAAACAACATTTTGAGCGTGCAGGAAAAATGAAGATAAATCGAAACGCTAGGCTTTCAGTTGCGCCCATGATGGATTGGACCGACCGGCATTGCCGTGTCTTTCATCGGGCTATCACGCGTGAAGCGCTGCTTTATACGGAGATGGTCACAGCGCCGGCGATTGTTCATGGCGACCGCGATCGTCTGCTTGGATTTGACCCGGTCGAACATCCGGTCGCCCTGCAACTGGGAGGTGCCGATCCGACGCAACTGGCTCGGGCTACGAAAATCGCGGCCGAATATGGGTATGACGAGATCAACCTCAATTGCGGCTGCCCGTCCGACCGGGTTCAATCCGGTGCCTTTGGCGCGGTTCTGATGGAGACGCCTGATCTCGTGGCCGATTGCGTGGCTGCGATGATGTCTGCCTCACCGGTGGAGGTGACCGTGAAATGCCGGATTGGAGTGGACGATCAGGTGCCTGCCGAGATCCTGCCGCGGTTTTTGGAAACCGTTTCCGCCGGCGGAGTGCGCCGCTTTTCGATCCACGCCCGCAAGGCCTGGCTTCAGGGGCTCTCGCCCAAGGAAAACCGCGATATTCCCCCGTTGGATTATCCCCTTGTTTTCGAGATGAAAAAGGCGTTTCCAGAATTGCACATTTCAATAAACGGCGGAATCACGACGCTCGATCAGGCCGAAGAAATGCTGGCTGGCGGATTGGATGGTGTGATGATCGGTCGGGCTGCGTATCAGACGCCGTTCGACGCCTTGTCCGAGGTCGACGAACGGCTGTTCGGTGCCGGACCCGGCCCGACCGCCGCCGAGGTGATTGAACGCATGCGCCCCTATATCGCCGCCCATCTGGAGGCCGGTGGCCGGTTGCATCAGATCACGCGGCACATGCTTGGACTGTTCGCCGGGAAACCCGGTGCGCGGGGATGGCGGCGGGTCTTGTCCGAGGGGGCGAGCAAAGACGGGGCGGGGCTACAGCTGCTCGATCAGGCATTGGAGCAGGTCGACGAGGCCCGGTTTCAAACGGTTTGAGGCGGGTTGGCGCGCTTTTCCCATTGTGAAATCGACCCTTACAGGAACAGATGGGCGCAGACCCTAATCCCGGAGACCGAAGATGCCCGATCTGATGTTGCTGCTGAGCATGGCGGTCCTTTTGCTGGTGATTGGCGCCTTTGCGGGTGTCTTGGCCGGGCTGCTTGGGGTGGGCGGCGGCATCGTGCTGGTTCCGGCGTTCTTCTATGCGTTTCAAGTGCTTGGATATGACAGCCCGCAGCTGATGCAGATGTGTCTGGCGACGTCGCTGGCCACGATCATCGTCACCTCGATCCGGTCGGTTCTGGCGCACAATCGCAAGGGTGCCGTGGATTGGGAGATCCTGCGTGGCTGGGCGCCGGGGATCGTCGTCGGATCGCTTTTCGGCGTTGCCTTGGCGGCGAGTTTGCGGTCCGGTGCGTTGCAGTTGATCTTTGGATTTTTGGCAATGATCGTCGCACTTTACATGACATTTGGCCGCTCCTCATGGCGGCTGGGCCAAGCGATGCCGGTGGGCCCCGTGCGGTGGGCGATGTCGCCTGTCTTGGGCTTTTTGTCGGTGTTGATGGGCATTGGCGGCGGGTCTTTTGGCGTGCCGGTGATGTCGCTGTTCGGAGTGCCGATTCACAGGGCCGTGGCGACGGCGGCGGGCTTTGGGGTTTTGATCGCGGTGCCGTCGGTGGCGGGCTTTTTGCTGGTGCAGATGCCGGAGGGAGCGACCCCGCCCTTGACCATCGGTGCGGTCAATCTGGTGGCCTTTGGATTGGTCATCGCGATGACCCTGATCACGGCGCCGATCGGGGCCGGCTTGGCGCATAGGACCGACGCCGCCCGGCTAAAGCGCACATTCGGAATTTTCCTTTTTCTCGTGGCACTTAACATGCTTCGCAAGGCCGTTTTTGCATGAGCCTCACGACCCGGGGATACGCTGTTTTACCAGCGGATTCAGGGGTGTTGGAATGGGCGGAGGCGGCAGCGGTGCGGGCGCGGACGCTGGTGGCGTCGGAGGCTGCCCGGGCCAAATGGTTGCGCCATGGCGGCACGTGGTTCGTTGGCGTGGATATGCTGGATAATGCCGGGGACGGCAGCCTTGACGGCGTGCCACTGACCGGCCCTTGGGAGCAGCTTGTCGCGCCACAGGAGCACTGGCACAAGGCGCAGATTTCCGTGGTTTATCAGGGGTATCCGCGCCGGGATGAAAGCGAATCCGACACCGCTTTCGCGTTTCGTCGGGACAGGTTTGCGGCTCATTTGGACGGCCTCTTGCCGGTGGGGCCGAACCGGCGGCGGATGCTGAAGGAGCCGCACGCCTTTATCCTTGGGATGGCGCTGAACGCCGCGTCGCCAGAGGCCGCGCCTTTGGTCGTTTACGAGGGCAGTCACCACGTGATTCGTGAGGCTTTTGCGAACAGGTTCAAGGGGTTGGAGCCTGATGCTTATGCGGAGGTCGACCTGACGGATGTCTATCAAGAGGCGCGGCGAACGGTGTTCGACCGCTGTCCGCCGCGCAAACTGCCGCTTTTGCCGGGGCAGTCGGTGCTGGTGCATCGTTTGGCCATTCATGGAATTGCGCCATGGAAATCAGGGGCTTGGGGGCCGGAAGAGGGGCGGATGATGGCCTATTTCCGCCCCCTTTTGGACCACCCGCAGGACTGGATCGAAGCCCCCTAACGGCGCTGTTTACCATTTCCCTGACGCCCGATTTCGGCTGCGGCAACACGTCGGTGTGCCGTCGGTATTCGGGCGGTGTCATGTTCGGTGCGGAGCCGAGGGGCGAAACGTCACCAGACCGCTCGGTCATCGCGGATCAGCGCGACGCATCGGCCTGCCGGGTGGGGCGACCCGCCCACCGCAACATCAGGAGTTTTGGCGCAACCGAGCGGCGCGGCCACCGCGGCGCTTCTTGAACTGGTCCGCACGACCCGGCAGATCGGCCATGACCTCTGCGCGGGCCTGGGGTGTCATCCGGCTCCATGCGCCGATCTCGTCGATGGAGCGCAGGCAGCCGGTGCAGAGCCGGGTGGCCGGATGGATCACGCAGATCTTGATGCAGGGGCTTTCGATCTCGGCCCGTTGCCAGATGGCTTCGATGGGGTCGGGTTTGGTCATCCGTTGCTCCGCATATGGGCCAGTCGGTCGAGCAGTCCTTGCAGGATATACCCGGCGGCGACGTGGTCGATCACCTCGGCGCGACGTTTGCGTGACGTATCCGCCTCGATCAGCGCCCGTTCGGCGGCGACGGTGCTGAGCCGCTCGTCCCAGAAGCTGATCGGCAGGTCTGTCAGCTTTTCGAGATTGCGGGCGAAGGCGCGGGTCGATTGGCAGCGCGGCCCTTCGGAGCCGTCCATGTTGCGCGGCAGGCCGAGCACGAAGCCGCCGAGTTCGCGCGCCTTGGCGATGTCGAGCAATCGCGCCGCATCCAGCCCGAATTTCTTGCGCCGGATGGTTTCCAGCGGCGTGGCCACCGAGAGCGACCGATCCGACACCGCGACACCGATGGTCACGGTGCCAAGGTCGAGCCCGGCAAGGGCGCGATTGCGGGGCAGGGCGTCGGCCAGCTCCTCGGGGGTTTCGAGGATCATTCGCCAAGCACTCCGGCCCGGTCGGCGGCCTCGCGCAGCACGGTCATCGCGGCTTCGGAGCTGCCGAAAACGCCCTGTGCCTCGACCCAGATCGCCTCGGCCTGTTCGGTATCGCCGAGCACCCCGTAGGCGCCGATCAGACGCGCCCATTCTTCGGCAGTGCCGCCCTGCGTGGCCAACCTGTCGGACAGTTGCGCGACCATCCCTTCGATCATGGCCTGCTGATCTTCGGCGCTCATGTCGCGGGCGGCGGCCATCATATCGGCATCCGGGCCACGCAGTTCGGGCAGGGTATATTCAACCCCGGCCCGGAAGGCGACGTCTTCGATCTGCATCCGCGCCAGTTCGACGTGCTGGTCGCTGCTGGAGCCTTCGTCGACGACCCCCCGCCAAAGACGGAAGGCCACGTCCGGCCTGTCGGTCTGGGCGTAGAGCAGCCCCATGTAATACCGCGCCCCGATGTTGGAGGGATCGCGGTCGAGGATCCCGACGAGGATCGCCTCGGCCTCTGGCGAGACAAAGCCCTGCGCGGCCGCCACCATCCTGTCGATCAGCGCGATCCTGTCAGCCTCTGTCGCGTCATTGCCCTTGAGCTGGATCACCCGTTCCTGCGCCCGCGCGGCGGCCCCGAATTGCCCGAGCCGTGCCTCGTGCAGCGCCAGCAGTTCCCAGCCCCGCATATCCTCGGGCCGTTCGGGCACGATGCTGCGCAACTCCTCGACCATTGCAAGGTAGTCGTCTGGCACGCCTGCGGGCGGCAGCGGCCCGCTCAGCCCCTGGGCCATCCATTGCGCGGCGACCAGTTGTTCGGCTTCGGCTTGGCTGATCCGTCCGGCCCGCATCTGGGCGCTGTCCGCGATCCGCTGCGCCAGCGGGATGTCGGGATAGCCCGGCGCCCCGAGCCGTTCATAGCCCCAGAGCCCGCCGCCGATGACGACGAGCCCGCTGATCGCGGCGACGATCAGGGTGGCCCGCTTGGGCGCTTCGTTCACCGCCTGCGCCCCGGCCTTGTCCGCAGCCAAGAGTCTGCGGGCGACTTCGGTCCGCGTCCGTTCTGCCTCGTCTGCTGCCAGGGTGCCCCGTGCCAGATCCCGGTCGATCTCGGCCAGTTGATCCCGGTAGAGCGCCACGTCCGGCGTGTCGCTCGCGTCCTCGTTCGACCGCCGGAGCAGCGCGGGAAGCAGCGTTCCGGCCACCGCAGCGGCCATTAGCGTGGCTATGATCCAGAACAGCATAGGAGTGCGGCCTTATGACGTTTCATTGCTCGTTATCTACGCATCCTTGGCCTCTTGCGAAAGGGGCGCACCCCCAGTTGTCGCATTCGGGGGGCTATGTGACGCAGCCAGTCGCCATTTTCCTTTGCACCGGGTCCAATTATCCCCAAGAGATGCCGCGTCTGACCCAGAGGGGATTCGCCTGTGAAGAAACGCTATTCCGTGTTTGCCATCGCCAAGGAGGCCGCCCGCCATCATCTTGGCTGGGAACGTGCATGGGCCGCGCCCAGCCCGAAGCCGAAATACGACGCGATTATCGTCGGTGCCGGTGGCCACGGCTTGGCGACCGCCTATTACCTCGGCAAGAACCACGGTCTGCGCAATGTCGCCATTCTCGAAAAGGGCTGGCTGGGCGGTGGCAATACAGGCCGCAATACGACGATCATCCGGTCGAACTATCTGCAGGATCCGTCCGCCGCGATCTATGAGAAATCCCGTTCCCTCTATGAGACGCTGAGCCAGGATCTGAACTACAACATCATGTTTTCGCCGCGCGGCGTGATCATGCTCGCCCAGACACAGGCCGAGATCCGGGGCTATCAGCGCACCGCCCATGCGAACGCCTTGCAGGGCGTCAAGACCGAGTGGATCGAGCCCCGCCGCGTCAAGGAACTGTGCCCGATCATCAACCTCGACGGTCCCCGCTATCCGGTGCTTGGCGGTCTGTATCAGGCCCGCGGCGGCACCGCCCGCCACGATGCGGTGGCCTGGGGCTATGCCCGCGCCTGTTCTGACATGGGCATGGACATCATCCAGCAGTGCGAAGTCACCGGCGTCTCGACGGAGGCTGGCAAGGTCACCGGCGTGACCACCACCAAGGGCGATATCGCTTGTGACAAGCTGGGTATCGTCGTGGCGGGCCATTCCAGCGCCTTGGCCGATATGGCTGGGTTCCGGTTGCCGATCGAGAGCGTGGCGCTTCAGGCGCTTGTTTCGGAGCCGATCAAGCCCGCGATGGACGTGGTCATCATGGCCAATACCGTTCATGGCTATATGTCCCAGTCCGACAAGGGCGAGATGGTCATCGGCGGCGGCACCGACGGGTTCAACAACTACACCCAGCGCGGGTCGTTCCATCATATCGAGGAGACCGTGCGGGCGCTGGTCGAGACATTTCCGATGATCAGCCGCCTCAAGATGCTGCGCCAGTGGGGCGGCATCGTGGATATGACGGGCGACCGGTCACCGATCATCTCGAAAACCCCCGTGGGCGGCATCTTCGTCAACTGTGGTTGGGGCACCGGCGGGTTCAAGGCGATCCCGGGTAGCGGCTGGGCGATGGCCGAACTGATGGCCAAGGGCGAGCCGGGGCCGTTGGCCGCCGAATTCACCGTCGACCGCTTCAAGGTTGGCAAGTTCATCGACGAAAGCGTGGCCGCAGGGGTGGCGCATTGACCGAACTGAGCCGCACTTTGTCAGGGATCGTAGCCACCGGTGCTGTCGCGCGGGTCGTCGCCGTGCGGCTTGGTTCCGCGACCGGCGCGGATCAGCACCACGGCCAGAAGCACGATGAGGACGAGGGGCCAGAGGGCCAGCAGTTCGGTCCAGTTTTCCATCACGGCTTTATAGCATCACAAGGCTATCGCTACAAATCCGCGCGCTGCGACGGACGGCCTCAAGCCTCGCCGGAGCGTCCAGCCTTGATCCCTGAGTCCATCGACGTATCTGTCCCGTGCACCAAGCAGGACAGACAGCAATGCGCCGACTTTATCACGCCGTCACCGACACCGACTGGCTCTACCTTCACCGCGGCAAGATCGCCGGTTTCGCCTTTGGCACCTTCGGGACGTGGACGATCACGCTGTTCTTTGTGGTCGCGATCACCGGGGTTCCGGTGGGCGGACAGCCAAAGCCGGTCGAGCAGGTTTACTTCATCGAGTGATCGGGCGGCGGATTGCCGACCCATCGGGGTGGTTTCGGCTGCCTTGCGCCGGAATGCACCGGGCATTCCTGCCGATCTGGGCCGGGCCGAAAGACCTGTCATTGTGAGACCGTTCCATAAGGAGGACTCAGCATGGCAGACTACATTTCCGGCACCGGCCGCAGCAGGGCCCCGATCTACCTCGGGATCGGCGCGGTCGCTTTGGTCATCATCCTCGGCCTGCTTTCCATGGGCGGTGGCGATGAGACAGTGCCGTCAACACCGCTTGTCGACCCAGAGCCCATCGCGGGCCCTGAGACCGTCGCGCCAACGGCCCCGGAACCGGTGGCCGTTCCAGAATAACCCACCACTCACACAAGACTCCGCAACTGGCGGGCGCTTCTCAGCGCTCGCCTTTTTGCCGTCTGACAGCCTCAAGGCCTGCCCATGCTGACCCTGACTTGCCCCTATTGCGGCACCCATGCCGACGAAACCGAGCTGGCCCCCGGCGGCGAAGCGCATCTGAAGCGTTTCGGCCCCGGCTCCTCGGACGAGGACTTTGAGGATTACCTTTTCCGTCGCGCCAACCCCAAGGGCGTGCATTTCGAGCGTTGGCGCCATGCCTATGGCTGCGGCAAGTGGTTTCTGGCCGCCCGCTGCACCACCACGCTGGAGGTTTACGGCACCTATCCCGCGCAGACGACAGAGCCGCCTGAACACATCTTGGAGACCATCGCCGCCAAACGGCCCGGCTGGTCATGGGAGGCCGACACATGAGCACCCGTCTCGCAACTGGCGGTCGTTTCATCGACCGCTCGCAGCCCCGCGCGTTTTCGTTCAACGGCAAGAGGTTGCGCGGATATGCGGGCGATACCCTCGCCTCTGCCTTGCTCGCCAATGATCAGATGCTGGTGGGCCGGTCGTTCAAATACCACCGCCCGCGCGGCGTCGTCGCCGCCGGTGCCGAAGAGCCCAATGGCCTCGTCAATCTGGGCAAGGGCCAGCATTTCGAGCCGAACCAGCGTGTCACCACGACAGAGCTGTTCGACGGGCTGGAGGCCGAGAGCCAGAACCATTGGCCGAGCCTTGAATTCGACGTGGGTGCGGTGAACGCGCGCCTTTCCCGGTTCCTGCCTGCCGGGTTCTACTACAAGATGTTCATCCATCCCCGGTCGTTCTGGAAGCACATCTACGAGCCGTTCATCCGAGCCTCTGCCGGGCTGGGCAAGGCGCCGAAGTCGCGGGATGCCGACACCTACGAGCATTTTCATGCGCATGTGGATGTGCTGGTCATCGGCGGCGGGATCTCCGGGCTGGCCGCGGCATTGGCCGCCGGCCGCGCCGGGGTGCGCGTGCTGTTGATCGAACAGACCGCCCATTGGGGCGGCCGCGCCCCGGTGGATGATCCCCAGATCAACGGGCTGGGCGCTGAAGAGTGGATCAACTCCACCCTGCAAGCCCTTGAAGAAATGCCGAATGTTCAAATTCGCACTCGCATGATGGGGGCCGGTGTCTACGACCACGGCTCTGTGCTGTGCTATGAGCAGTTGACCGACCATATCGGCCCGAAGGATGGCCCGCGCCACCGCCTGTGGCAGGTGCGTGCAGATCGCGTCATCACCGCGACAGGCGCGATCGAGCGTCCTCTGTCCTTTGCCGGCAACGATGTGCCGGGCGTGATGCTGGCCGCCGCCTTGCGCGACTTCGTCGTCAATTTTGGCGTATCTGTTGGCGACCGCACGGTCGTCGTGACCAACAACGACGACGCCTATCGCACCGCCATCGTCCTCAAGACCGCCGGCCTCGACGTGCCCTGCATCGTCGATGCCCGCCCCGCGCCGACCGGTGAGTTGGTGGCCGAGGCCCGCGCCCTGGGCATCCGGGTCGAAGCCGGCAAGGGCATCGCCAAGGTCAAGGGCGGCAAGCGTGTCACCGCCGTGGCCTTGTGTGCTCAGGCGGGCGAGGGCGCCGTTCTGGAAGAGATCCCCTGCGATGCTGTCGCGATGTCGGGCGGCTGGTCGCCTGTGGTCCATCTGTGGTCCCATTGCGGCGGCAAGCTGACATGGGACGAGGCGGGCGCGATGTTCCGTCCGGACCCCGACAGGCCGCCGACCGGCGCTGACGGCGAGGGCTTTGTGCTGGCCGCCGGCACGGCGAACGGGTTTCTGGCCACGTCCGAGGCGCTGGCCGATGCCTATGCCGCCGGGCAAATCGCCGCCGGGATCAAGAAGGGCAAGGGGCCGAGTGCGCTTGCCCCTGCAGAAGAGCCGATGGCTCCGGTCTGGATGATGCCGCAGGGTGCCGCGATTTCGCTGCGCGAGAAGATGTGGCTGGATTACCAGAACGACGTGAAGGTTTCGGACGTTCAACTCGCCGCCCGCGAAGGCTATGAGAGCGTCGAGCATACCAAGCGCTATACCACCCTCGGCATGGCGACCGATCAGGGCAAGCTGAGCAATATCAACGGTTTGGCGATCTTGTCCGACAGTCTGGGTCGGCCGATCCCGTCGGTTGGGACGACGACCTTCCGTCCGCCCTATACCCCGATTTCGATGGGTGCGATTGCGGGTGCGGCCCGTGACGGACTGTTCCAGCCCATCCGCAAGACCCCGATGCATGGCTGGCACGAGGCCAACGGTGCAGAATTTGAGCCGGTGGGTCAGTGGCGGCGCCCCTATGCGTTCCGCCGCAATGGCGAGAGCACCGAGGCCGCGGTTCACCGCGAGGTGAAGAACACTCGCGACGCTGTTGGGCTGCTCGATGCCTCCACACTGGGCAAGCTGATCGTGAAAGGCCCGGATGCGGGCAAATTCCTCGATATGCTTTACACCAACATGATGAGCACGCTGCCGGTGGGCAAATGCCGTTATGGCCTGATGTGCAGCGAGAACGGGTTTCTGAGCGACGACGGCGTGGTCGCCCGGATCGACGAAGACACATGGCTGTGCCACACCACCACCGGCGGGGCCGACCGCATCCATGCGTGGATGGAGGACTGGCTGCAATGCGAGTGGTGGAACTGGAAGGTCTATGTGGCCAACGTGACCGAGCAATATGCGCAGGTTGCCGTTGTCGGCCCCAAGGCACGGATGCTGCTCGAAAAGCTGGGCGGGGGCATGGACCTGTCGAAAGAGGCTTTGCCGTTCATGCAATGGGCGGACGGCCGCATTGGCGATTTCGACGCGCGGGTCTATCGGATCAGTTTCTCGGGCGAGTTGTCCTACGAAGTCGCGGTGCCGGCCGGGCAGGGACTTGCCTTTTGGGAGGCGCTCTTGGCCGCGGGCGAAGAGTTCGGCGTGATGCCCTATGGCACCGAGGCGCTGCATATCATGCGGGCCGAGAAGGGCTTTATCATGATCGGCGACGAGACCGACGGCACGATCATTCCGCAAGACCTTGGCCTGAGCTGGGCGATTTCCAAGAAGAAGGACGACTATCTGGGCAAGCGCGCCCATCAGCGCCCGCATATGACCGACCCCAACCGCTGGAAGCTGGTGGGGCTGGAGACCACGGACGGATCGGTGATCCCGGACGGGGCCTATGCGGTGTCCGAAGGCGTGAACGACAATGGTCAGCGCAACACGCAGGGCCGCGTCACCTCGACCTACATGTCCCCGACGCTGGGACGCGGCATCGCGATGGGTCTGATCCTGAACGGCCCGGACCGGATGGGTGAGTTGGTCGAGTTTCCCAAGATCGACGGCACCAGCGTGACGGCCAAGATCGTGAGCCCGGTGTTTTACGACCCTGAAGGGGAGAAGCAGAATGGCTGAGGCAATGCAAAAGACCTCTCCGATGGCGGTGGTGACGGCACTGGGGCCGCGCGGCATGATTACCCTGCGCGGCGATCTGGCCGCGTCGAAGCTCAAGGCCGTGTGCAAGGCGCTGACGGGTGCGGACATTCCCGCCGCCGGTCATGCGACCGTGGTCAAGGAGACGGGTCTGGCGTGGATGTCGCCCGACGAGCTGTTGATCATGCTGCCACATGCCGAGGTGCCGGCTGCGATTGCCAAGATCGATGCGGCGCTGAAGGGCAGCCATTACCTCGCGGTGGACGTGTCCGACGCGCGGGCGGTGTTCCGGGTGTGCGGCTCTGGCGCGCGGGAGGTCATGGGCAAGCTCTGCCCGGTGGACCTGCACCCCGATCAGTTCGCCCCCGGCCAGTTTCGCCGGACCCGGATGGGCCAGATCGCGGCGGCGTTCTGGATGCGCGATGCGGCGACCTTCGAGGTGGTCTGTTTCCGGTCGGTGGCAGACTATGCCTTTGATCTGCTGACGGTCTCGGCCAAGGCCGGCCCGGTGGGCTATTACTAAGCGAGCCGGCGCGTATGGCGGCGCAGGTGGTCAGCTGACACGCCTACCTGCGCCGGGTTAGATCAGGCGCCTTTGCGCAGGTCTGCCTTGGTTTCAAACGCCTCGTATTCGGCGAGTTCGTCGAGGCATGTCTGCCGCAGCGCCGTGACGGCGGCGGGCACGATGTCGTAGTTCATCAGCAAATCCAGATCGCGCAGGGCGGCGTCGAGATTGCCGCTCTCGTATTCGTATTGCGCCCGATTGAGCCGCAGTTGTGCGTCCCGCGGAGCGGTTCGGATCCCTTCGTCGATGGCGGCCCGTTCGACATTGGGATGCCCGGCCCGCGCCGCGATGGTGGCCAGCCGCAGGTGCATCTTGGGAAAGGCCAATCCCGCGTCGAGCCCGACCCGGATGTCATTCATCGCCAGCCGATACCGTTTTTGCCGCATCCGCGTGGCGGAGCGCCACATGATGTGCGCAGGCACGCCGGGGGCGGCCTCGGCCGCCGCCTCGGCGGCGGTGCCGGCGGTCTGGTAGTCTTGCGCGATGGTGGCGGCGAGCGACAGCCTGTGCTGCACGATGGCCTCCTCGGGATGCCGTGCGCCGAGGTCGATCAGCCTGTCCAGCCAGTCGTCCTTTTCGCCCACATGCATTTCGAAGATCGCGGTGAGCGAGGCGGTGTCTGCCCCGGGCATGATCTCGGCCAGCCGCGTGAGCCCGCGTTCGTAGTTTGCCCGGTGCCGATGTTTCGCCAGAGCGCCCCGCGCAAAGGACCGCATGAACGGCGCCCAATCCCATGTGACGGGATCGGTGCAGGGCACGAGCGCCCGCCCGAGGCTGTCCTTGGGGCTGTTCGCAAGCGCGAGCGAAGTCGCAGCGCAGATCGGCAGCCGCAGCACCGGCCGCGCCCACATGGCCCGCGCGGCCGGGCTGAAGGGCAGGGCGGTCCGATCGTCGAGCACCCCGGCCGCATAGAGCGCGCCCATTCCCTCGCCGACATAGGGCGTGCTGGGATCGTGCCAGAACCCGATATTGGCGAGCCGCGCGCACGCCGCGGGCTGGCCCGTGGCCAGATGGGCGAAGCTGTGCAGCATCTGCCCCTTGGCATAGTCGGGCCGGTGGTAGACCTGGGCGTTCTCCATCAACTCTCCCGCCGCGATCGCCCCTTGCGGATCGTCGGTCAGCAGGTTCAATTCGATCAGCCGGGGAAAGAGGAATGAGATTTCGAGCCCCGATTGCAGGTGTTTGTTGATCGCGTCCCGCGCCTCTGGGAGCCGTCCTTGCGTGCCGAGGAACCGATCCAGATGCACCAGCGACTGCCCGATATCGCCCGGCCCCATCGGCCCTGTCGGATCAGGTGTGCACAGCCGCTCGTGCAAGCGGTTCCCGGCGGCCAGCCGATCCTTCTCCGAAAGCGCGGTTTCGACGTCGCAGATCGGCACTTCGCCCAAGGTCGCCGCCCCGGAGGAGAAGGCGCTTTGCGGCGGCGCCACGATCTGTGTGCAGGAGGCGAGCGCCAGCAGTTCGAGGAAATCGGCCTGACCCGGTGTCACCGTGCTGCTGTCAAACAACGTCGCCGCGGGGATCAGTGCGGGATATCGCTCCTTGAACCGGGCGATGGTGGCGGCGTCGTCGGAGAACAGGATCGGCCGCGCACCGCTTTCCAGCACCCCTTCGATATGGGTCTGATAGAGTTCGTCATAGACGTATTTGTTCGGCCATGGCCGGTTGACCGCGCGCGGCAGGGTAAGGATGTCGCCGCGCCGGATATGATAGGCGGTGGTCTGGGGCCCGACCGCGGTGCGGATGTCGTCCAGCACCTTGCGGACCGGGGCCGCGAGCGGCACCGAGCGCCAGATCGCGGCGCCGTCGCGGGCGACCTGTTCCGCGTCTTCGCCGGGATAGGCCGGAAAGCCGAAGGCTTCGTCGACGAGGATATTGGTTCCCTGCGCCAGCAGGGCCTTGAACCCCGCGACATCGAGATCGCGCCGCTCTTGTGGCCGCACGGCATTTTCGCGCAGCGCCAGATAGCTGTCGCGGTCGATGAAATGCGCGTCGACAAAGCCTGTTTCGAAGAATTGCGTGGGGTCGTTGATGACGGCGGAGAAATCCGTGCCCTGATGCCAGTGCACCTTGAACGGCACTCCGGCGAGCCCGGCCAGACGCATGGCGTTGACCAGCATCATGAGCCGTCCGCCAAGTCGATCATTCCGAAATGCGATGACCTGACCGGCCGCTGTATGCTCTGACGTCATCCTGTTGCTTTCCCGACCTTTGACGACCTGCGCATCGCAGGGGCCGGCCTGTTTTGGGTTGCCTCGCCCTGTTTGTGGCCAAGCCTTGCACGCGTGTCAAACCCGAGGCCCCCGGAAACCGGCATCGTGATCCGGACCGATGCAGAAGTGACGCGTGTTCACGCCTTTTCCATCTATTCCTTGCTAAACATCGGGGGCGAAGGTTAACTTACCACCAATGGTGGCGATCTGAGCAGTCAATGTTGCGCGTCCAGGAGGCCGAAAAAGAGCTCTCCCGTGCACGTCACCCGGATAGATGACAGGCGGATATTCATGGCGCAGACCAAGCTGAAAGAAAAACCCCAAGACAACTCCACCAAATCGGCGAAGAAGCCGCGCGGCAAGAAAAAGCAGATCAAGAGCATGAACCGCGCCCGGTTCCTGCAAAAGATGCCGAAGGGCGGTGTGGCGATCGAGATCGGCGTTTGGCGCGGTGAATTCTCTCGCAAGATCCTCGATGCTCTGGAGCCCAAGAAGCTGTGCCTGATCGACCCTTGGAAATCCTTTGAAGATCACGACGACGCCGCCTTTTCCGGACGCGAAGAGGCCGAGAAGATGGACGAGATCTTTGCCGACGTGTCCCGCATGTACGAGGCCGAGATCAAATCCAAGCAGGTCATCATGATGCGCGAGATGTCTCTGGATGCGCTCAAGAAGTTCAAGGACGAGACGATCAACTTTGCCTATGTGGACGGCGATCATTCCTATGAGGGCGTGAAGGCCGATCTGGAGGCGCTGATGCCCAAGATGGTCTCGGGCGGCATCATGGCGTTTGACGATTATCACCGCCGCGGCTGGTGGGGCGACGGCGTGCTGCGCGCGATCCATGAGTTTATCGGGGCGCATCCGTCGGAAATTCGCATCATGACCGTGATCGGGGCGCAAATCGCGCTCGAAAAGATCACGCCGCTGGACGAAAAGCCACTGTCCTGACCCCTGAAAAACGGCTGATTATGGCTCGGTCCGGGTGCTTTGCACCGGATCGGCCATTGACCTTTGCTGTCTGAGGGCTTTGTTATGCCACAGACCCGAAACCCCACAGAAAAGTGAGACAGCCATGGCTTTTGAACTTCCCGACCTTCCGTATGCGCACGACGCTCTTGCCGACAACGGCATGTCCAAGGAGACGCTGGAGTATCACCACGACCTGCACCACAAGGCCTATGTGGACAACGGCAACAAGCTGATCTCGGGCACCGAGTGGGAGGGCAAGTCCCTCGAAGAGATCATCGTCGGCACCTATGACGCCTCTGCCGTCGCCCAGAACGGCATCTTCAACAACATCAGCCAGTTGTGGAATCACAATGAGTTCTGGCAGATGATGAGCCCCGGCGCCTCCGCGATGCCCGGCGAGCTGGAAAAGGCCCTGACCGAGAGCTTTGGCTCTGTCGACGAGTTCAAGTCGCAGTTCTCCGCCGCCGGCGCTGGCCAGTTCGGCTCTGGCTGGGCCTGGCTGGTCAAGGACAAGGACGGCAGCCTCAAGGTCACCAAGACCGAGAACGGCGTGAACCCGCTGTGCTTTGGTCAGACTGCGCTGCTGGGCTGCGATGTATGGGAGCATTCCTACTACATCGATTTCCGCAACAAGCGCCCGGCCTACCTGACCAACTTCCTCGACAATCTGGTCAACTGGGAAAACGTCGCATCGCGCATGTGATCCTGACCGGACCGATTACGCAGGCGGCACCCTTCGGGGTGCCGTTTTGCGTTTCGGCCCCCTTGTCATTGCCGCCCGACCGTGCGTTCTGGCGCCGAGGAGGATGCAGATGACGGATGCGAGCAAGGGGATTGCGGCGATGGTGCTGGCCTGCGTGGTCTGGGGCCTTTCGCCGCTCTACTACGATCAGCTTGTCCATGTGCCCGCCCTTGAGGTGGTCAGCTATCGCACGGTCTGGTCGCTGATCTTTTTCGCGGCAGTTCTGGCGTTGCAGGGCCGTTTGCGCGTGTTGATCGCGGCGGTGTCCGATTGGCCGAGCCTGCGCCGCATCGCCTTGGCCGCCGTGATGATCGGAACCAACTGGTCGGTCTTTATCTGGTCGATCGGCCACGGCCATGCGACCGAAGCGTCGTTGGGCTATTACATCTTTCCGCTGGTGGCGGTCCTGCTCGGCCGCGTCATACTCGGCGAGGCCCTGTTGGCCGCGCAATGGCTCGCCGTCGCCATCGCGTGCGCGGCGGTGCTGGTCTTGACGGTGGGGCTTGGTGCTGCGCCGTGGATCGCGCTGAGCATCGCGGCGACCTTTGGCCTTTACGGCCTCATCAAGAAGCGCCTCGACATGGGTCCAGTGGTCTCCGTCACCGCCGAGATGCTCATCCTGCTCCCCATCGCCGTGATCTGGATCGCCGTGAACGGCGCCCCGGTCATGGGCGGGTGGTCAGTGACCACCCATCTGTTGCTGGCCCTGTCCGGGCCGCTGACCGCGACCCCGCTGATCCTGTTCAGCTATGCCGCCCGCCGGGTGCGTCTGTCGACCGTCGGGCTTCTCCAATACCTCAACCCCACGCTTCAGTTCGGCTGCGCCGTCCTTTATTTCGCCGAGCCCTTTACCCCGTGGCATGGGGTCGCGTTCCCGCTGATCTGGCTGGCGCTGGCGGTCTATTCCGCCGCCAGTCTGCGTCAGGAGAGGGCGCTGCGCAGGGCGGCTTCCAAATCCTCCAATCCGGCGGCGACGGTGATATAGTCCCGCAGGCTGGCATCCGCGAAGCCTTCGCGGATGATGGTGTCGACCATGGCGATAAGCCCGTCCCAGTAACCTTCGACGTTGAGCAGGATCACCGGCTTGCCATGGAGCCCCAGTTGCCGCCAGGTGACCGCCTCGAAGAATTCGTCGAGCGATCCGGCACCGCCGGGCAGCATCACGATCGCGTCGGCGTTCATGAACATGACCTTCTTGCGCTCGTGCATCGTCTCGGTGATCACATAGCTGTCGAGGCTGGTCCGCCCCACCTCCATCGCCACCAGATGCGTGGGGATCACTCCGAAGGTCTTGCCCCCCGCTTCCTGCACCGATTGCGCGACCCGTCCCATCAGCCCGACATCGCCCGCCCCGTAGACCAGCCGCCAGCCATTGCGGGCGAGCATCTGCCCCGTGGCGTCGGCGGACTGCATGTAGCCGGGCCGCGCACCCGGCCGGGAGCCACAGTAGACGCAAACGGATTTGGGGATCAGGGACATGGACGGCCTCTTGTGTTACGGAACGGATCGGATCAACATCTTTTGACCGCTCATAGCGGGGTTGATATGGTCTCTCAACCGCATAGACGGGGCCGAAGACGGAGGACTGCGAGTGGCGCTGAGCCAAGGATCGAGACTGGCGCTGGGCGCTGGAGGTGCCGTTGTCGGTGTTGTCGCTGTCGTTCTGGGGGTGCCGTTGCTGTCGCCGGACCCGGTGACCCCGCCAGACTCTCCCGCGGCGGAGGTCGCCACGGCGCTGCCGCCGACGGACGTGACCCCGCCCGACGCGCCAGAGCCGGTCGCGGCCCCGGAGACCGCCGCCGTTCCACAGATGGTGCCGCCCTCCTTTGACGTGGTCCGCATCGAGGCCGATGGCACCGGATTGGTCGCCGGGCAGGCGCAGGCCGGTCTGACAGTCGCGATCATGCTCGACGATACCGCATTGCTCGAAACCGAGGCGGATGGCTCTGGCCGGTTCGTCGGCTTTCTGGCGCTGGAGCCCTCGGACAAGCCACGTATTCTGGCCTTGGTGGCCGACCCGGCCGGTGAGGCCCTCGCATCGGATCAGACCGTCGTCGTCGCCCCGACCCCGCAGCCTGTCGTCGCGTCCGAAGAGCCGATCGTGATTGCAAGCGCGGAGGTCGCGCCGGAAGCGGGCCCGGAGACGGTCGCGGATGCGGCCGATCCTGCCGAAGAGGTCGATCCGGCGCCTGCCGAGGATGCGCCCGCTGAGGCCGAGCAGGAGGTGGCGGAGCCTGTCGCGTCGCCGGACGTTGTGACCGATGCGCCGTCCATCGCTGCCGCCGGCCTCGATGCACAGCCCCTTGCCGCGCCGGAAGTCGCCGTGGCCGACGCCGGGGTGCAGGCGGAGCCTGCGTCTCAAGACGCTCCTGTAGAGCCGGCGGACACCGTATCTGATGGCACGCCGGATGCCGGGGCCGTGGAGACCGAGCAAGCTGTCGAGACGGCCGCCGTCGCACCGGAAATCATGGTTCCAGAGTCCGATCCGTTGCCGGGCGCGGCGGATGCAGAGCAGGAGGCGGTTGCGGCCGAAGCCGATACCGACACCGATGCCGATGCGGGCCTTGGGGCGGGGGATGTCGTGGCATCCTTGGCAACCGCAGGCGTGGCCGCCGCCGTCGAGGCGATCGTGCCCGACGCCACGGGCGCCGAGGAGACAGGCAACGAGGGGGTGGACACCGAGGCAGAGGCGCCGAGCACCGCCCAAGCCGATGCAATCGCGACCGAACCGTCCGCCGATGCGCCTGAGACGGCGACGGCCGAGGTGGCCGCGCCACCAGTGGACATCGTGGCGGACGATGTTCCTGCCGCCGAGGTGCCGGAGGTGGCGCCCGTCGTGGCGGAGGCCGCACCGGCGCTGGAGCCCCTTGCCCCGCCGGCTGTCGCGCCGGGCCCGGAGGTGCAGGGCGACGCGGCTGTCAGCCTCGATATCGCCGAGGTGCCAGAGGCACCGGACCCGCTGGCCCCGATGGATGCTGCAGAGAACGCCGCACCGCCGGTCGTGACCGCCGAAATCGAACCGGTGGCCCCCGCGCCGCTGCCTGTCAGCACGCCGCCGCTGCTGATGGTCGACGAAACCGGGGTGCGGGTGTTGCAGCCATCGCGGACGCCGGTCGTGGTGCCGGAACTTCTGCGCACGGTGGCGCTCGACACGATCAGCTATGACGACAGCGGCGAGGTCAGCGTCTCTGGCCGGGCGACCACCGGTGGAACGGTGCGGGTCTATCTCGACAATGTGCCGCAAGGCGACGCGCCAGTGCGCGAGGACGGAACCTGGGCGATGGCCTTGGCGGGCGTGTCGCCGGGACTCTACACGCTACGCGCCGATCAGTTGACCGAGGCCGGACGGGTGACGTCCCGGATCGAGACCCCATTCCTGCGCGAGGAACGTGCCACGATTGCTGCCGTCATGGCCGAGGACACGACCGCGGAGGACTTTAGCGTGGCGGTGCGCACCGTGCAGCCCGGCAACACGCTCTGGGCAATCGCGCGAGAGCGGTATGGCGAAGGCATTCTCTATGTCGCGGTGTTCGAGGCCAATCAGGATCTGATCCGCGACCCGGACCTGATCTATCCCGGCCAGGTCTTTCGACTGCCCGAGATCGGCGCGGCGAATGGCGCTGAATAGTGCGTCGCGGTCTGGTTATTCGGGCGCCGAGTTCTTAGGTTTACGCTTCAGCAACGAAGGCCCTTTCGGGCGGGGGCAGTAGATGCGGCGACTTTCCAAGACCGATGCGAACCTGAGCGGTGCTCCGATCAGCGGTTGGCGCACGGTGCGCCGGGTAATCCCGTATCTCTGGCCGGCGGGCGAGACCGGGGTCAAGGTCCGCGTGGTTCTGGCCGTGTCGATGCTGATTTTCGCCAAACTGGTGGCCGTCACGACCCCGCTGTTTTTCAAATGGGCGGTCGATAGTCTGGGCAATGCGGAGAACGTGCCCGAGATGGCGCTGATGCTGGGGGCCGTCGGGCTGACCGTGGCCTACGGCGTGATCCGGCTGTTGAACGTCGGCTTTCAGCAATTGCGCGACGTGGTGTTCACGCCGGTCGGACAGCGCGCCCTGCGCAAGCTGGCGTTCGAGACCTTTACCCATATTCACCGCCTGTCGATGCGCTATCACATCACCCGCAAGACCGGCGGTCTGAGCCGGGTGATCGAACGGGGCGTGAAGGGCGTGGATTTCCTGCTGCGCTTTATCCTGTTCTCGATCGGACCGCTGGTTCTGGAACTGCTCCTCGTCATGGGCATTCTGTTCTTCATGTTCGATGCTTGGTATTTGGCGGTCGTGGTGGCCACGATCACCCTCTATGTCTGGTTTACCTTCAAGGTCACCGAATGGCGGGTGAAGATCCGCAAGGTGATGAACGATCAGGACACCGACGCCAACCAGAAGGCCATCGACAGCCTGCTCAATTTCGAAACGGTGAAGTATTTCGGGGCCGAGAGCCGCGAGGCGGAGCGCTATGACCGCGCGATGGAGGCCTATGCCGCGGCCGCCGTCAAGACGAACTATTCGCTGGCTTTCCTGAACTTTGGCCAGTCGTTCCTGATCACCACCGGCCTTGTCATCGTGATGGTGTTTGCTGCGCTCGGGGTGCAGGCGGGCACGCTGACCGTCGGCGATTTCGTTCTGGTCAACGCCTATATGATCCAGATCACGATGCCGTTGAACTTCCTCGGCACGGTGTATCGCGAAATTCGTCAAGCCTTGATCGATATGGCCGACATGTTCGAATTGTTAGAGCAACCGCCGGAAGTGACCGACAAACCGGGCGCAGATGTTCTAAAAGTGCAAGGCGGGCAGGTGGTTCTGGACGACGTCCACTTTGGTTACGACCCGGAACGGCCGATCCTCAAAGGCGTGAGCATCCGCGTGGAGGCCGGTCAGAAGGTGGCCATCGTCGGCTCGTCCGGCTCTGGCAAATCCACCATCGGACGGTTGCTGTTCCGGTTCTACGATGTCACCGGCGGCAGTTTGAAGATCGACGGTCAGGACGTGCGCGACGTGACACAGGAAAGCCTGCATCACCAGATCGGTGTCGTGCCGCAGGACACGGTGCTGTTCAACGACACGATCCTCTACAACATCGGCTACGGCCGGGCCGATGCGACCCGCGCCGAGATCGAAGCCGCGGCCAAGGCGGCCAAGATCCATGACTTTGTGATGAGCCTTCCGCAGGGATACAAAACGGCCGTGGGCGAACGTGGTCTGAAGCTGTCGGGCGGAGAAAAGCAGCGGGTGGGCATCGCCCGGACGCTGCTCAAGAACCCGCCGATCCTGCTGTTGGACGAGGCGACCAGTGCGCTCGACACCGAAACCGAACGCGAGATTCAGGCCGAACTGAAAGCGATGGGCGAGGGCCGCACCGTTCTGACCATCGCGCACCGACTGTCGACCATCGCCGACGCCGACCGGATCGTGGTGCTCGAGGACGGCGTGATCGTGGAGGAGGGCACCCACGACGAGCTTCTCGCTCTCGAGGGCCGTTATGCGCATCTCTGGTTCCGTCAGGAGACCGAGGAGCAGGTGGCGGCCTGAGCCGAGCCCGAAGCATCCGCGGGTCGGGGCCGAAGTTTGTCGCCGACCGTGCATAGACACCGATTGTCGACAGACCTAAAATGCGCGAGTCGCCCTTGAAGACGACCTCGTCCCTTTAGGTATCCTTATGCAAAATTCGTTTGTTCGCACAGCCGTTGTGCTGGGCTTGTTGTCCGCTGTCGGTCCGTTTGCCATCGACATGTATCTTCCCGCATTGCCGGCTATTGCAGAGGGGCTCGAAACAACCGTCGCGGCCACGCAATTGACCCTGACGATGTATTTCGTGGCTTTTGGTCTTGCGCAGATGTTCTACGGACCACTGGCCGATCAGGTTGGCCGCAAGCGGCCCTTGATCGTGGGGTTGAGCATCTTTACCGTCGCCTCTGTCGGATGCGCGGTCGCGACGACCGTCGAGGCGCTGACTGCGTTTCGCTTTTTGCAGGGGCTTGGCGGTGCGGCGGTCATGGTGATCCCCAGAGCGATTATTCGCGACATGTATACCGGCCCCAACGCGACCAAGCTGATGGCCCTGATCATGCTGGTGTCGTCGGTGTCGCCGATGCTGGCCCCGTTGGCGGGGTCTGGATTGATCGCGCTGGGCCATTGGCGCGGCATCTTCTGGGTGCTGGCCGTGGCCGCGGTCGCGAGCATGGCGCTGACCACCATTGCCCAGCCCGAGACCCTTGCCGTCGAGCGCCGCACCCCGGTGCGCGTGGCCGCGATGCGCAAAGGCATGAGCACCCTATTTCGGGACCCGATCTTCATGGGCCTGACCTTTGTGGGCAGCTTTGGCATTTCGAGCTTCTTCGTCTTTATCGCCAGCGCGTCCTTTGTCTATGCGGAGAGCTTTGGCCTGTCTCCGACGCAGTTCAGCATCGCCTTTGCGGTGAACGCGGTCGGGTTTATCGGGGCGTCGCAGATGGCCGGGCCGCTGGGCCAGCGCTATGGCATGTTGCCGGTGATGCGCCGGGCCGTCATCGGTTTTGCCGTCCTGTCCGCGGCACTGTTCGTGCTCACGCTTGCGGGCTTCGGCAGCCTTTATGTCATCGTCGGGATGCTGCTTTTGGCCAATGCCTGCCTCGGCTTGGTGATCCCGACCGCCATGGTGATCGCGCTCGACGGCCATGGCGAGCATGCCGGCTTGGCATCCTCGCTTGGCGGCACCATCCAGTTGGTGGTTGGCGGCGCCATGATCGCCCTGACTGGCCCGTTCTTCGACGGCACGGCGCTGCCGATGGTCGCCTGTATCGCGCTGTGTGGCGTGCTGTCGCTGGCGATGGCCCTGTGGGTCTTTCCGAAGATGGCCGAACTGGACCAGCCGACCGGAAACCCGGCCTGAGAGAAGCGGCGGGCGGGGTGACCCGCCCGACCGATTATTCCGCCGCCCGCAAAGGCGAGATCGGCACCGTCCCCTGTTCCAGCTCTTCGGGATCGGCCCAGATGAATTCAGGTGCCTTGATCCGCCGTGCTTCACGCGCCAATGCCCAATCCTGAGCCGCCCGGCTGCCGCGCCCGAAGGACAGTTTTGCCAGCAGCTGCCCGATCCAGCGGGCGTAGGTTGTCACCCAGACCCGCAGCGCCAGCATCGACGGTGTGAACACGAGCGTCAGCATCGTGGCGATCCCCAGCCCGAAGACCACGGCCGTCGCCAGTTCCTTCCACCACATGGCGGTCGGGCTATCGATGGTGTAGCCGCCATTGATGAAATCGAGGCTGAGCCCGAACATCATCGGCGCAAGACCCGCCATCGTGGTGATCGTGGTCAGCAGCACCGGACGGATCCGGTCCTCTGCCGTGCGCGTGATCGCTTCGGAGCGCGGCATGTACTGGCTGTATTCCTGATAGGTGTCGATCAGAACGATGTTGTTGTTCACCACGATCCCGGCGAGCGCCACGATGCCTGTCCCGGTCATAATGATCGAGAACGACTGATCCATGACCAGCATCCCGATGAGAACGCCAGCGGTCGACATCACCACGGCAAGCAGCACCAGCACCGAATTGTAGACCGAGTTGAATTGCGCGAGCAGGATGATGAACATCAACCCGAGCGCCCCAGCGAAGGCGGTCATCAGGAACTGGCCGCTTTCTTCCTGGTCTTGCTGGTCGCCGGTCCATTCCCAACCGACGGAATCGGGGAAGGGGTTGGTTTCGAGCCACTCGGTCAGAACCCCGATCCGTTCGTTGGGGTTGATCAGGACCATGCTCAGGGACCCGTCTTCGATCCCGGCGGCAATGGTCGCGTCCGCTTCGGCGGCGTCGCGCGTCATCACCCGCTCTTCACCGGTTTCGGTGTTCGCTATGGTGACGAGCCCGGCCTCGGCATCGGCCAGAACGTCAAAGTAGCGCTCCTGGTCGATCCGCTGTATCTCGGCCAGCTTCTTGACCGGTGTCCGGGTGATGAAGTTCGACAGCGGCACCAGACCGGAGGGCGTGCGCACGCGCAGACTATCGAGGGTCGAGAGCACCCGGTCCTGTTCGGGCAGGCGCACCCGGATCTCTATCTCTTCGTCAGAGCTGTCGACCCGCATGGTGTCGAGCAGGATGCCCCGTGTCACGAGCTGCACCATCGCCCCGACGGTGGCGACGTCGGCCCCGAAGCGCCCGGCCTTTTCCACGTCGACGGTGATTTCCCAATCGATACCCGGCAGGGGCAGAGTGTCTTCGATCAGGGTCAGCCCCGGTGTCGCCTCGAACTTCTCGCGGGCGATCTGTGTGGCCTCCTGAAGCTCGACCCAGTTGTTGCCGGTCAGCCGGAGGTGCAGCGGCTTGGCCGCGCCGGGCCCCATGGCAAGGTCGAGTATCTCGGTCCGGATGCCGGGGATCTGATCCATCCGCGCCTGCAGAGCGGCGATGACGGCCGAGCCCGACAACTCCTCAAGCGGGATATCCTGCTGCCTTGCATAGGCGGGCCGGTCTTCCCACGGCACCAGTTCGATCTGCAATTGCCCGATGGCGTCGGCAGGCCCGCCCGCGCCGGCGGTGTTTGCATTCAGCCCGCCGGCCCCGGCAAAGGAAAAGATCGACTGGATGCCATGTGTCTGGAGCGCGGCCTCTTCGACCTGACGCACGAGGTCGTCCTTTTCCTCGAGGCTGAGGTTGCCCCGCGCCTGCACGTAGATGATCGCCTGCTCCGGTTCGGTGGCGACAAAGAATTCGACGCCGTTGTTGTTGGCCCCGTAGTAGGTGAAGGTCGACATCACAAAGAAGCCGACGGCCCCGATCGTCACCAGCGGCATGATCGGATTGCCGGTGATGAAGTGCATCACCTTGCCAAAGATCGAGCGCCGGTAGCCTGCCTTGATCTTCTTGGGTTTGCGTTCGATCCGCGCGGCCCCGACCGTGATCGAGGCAAGCGTCGCCCCCACCAGGAACAGGATCATTCCGGGCAGTGATGCCACGATGCCGGTCGTCTGAACGTCCTCGCCGCTGAGGTAGCCGGGGTTGAGCGTGAGCATCGCGCCCGCAAAGACGACCATCAGTGCCGGCGGCACGAGGATCGCCCGGATCACCCAGGGCAACCTGCGCCGCAGGGCATCGGAGGCAAAGCCGAACGTCCGGCTGAGCCGCCCCGTCACACCGCCGAGGACCGGCAGATAGACCAGCGCGACGACGAGAGAGGCCGAGAGCACGAAGATCAGCGTGACCGGCAGCATCCCCATGAACTGCCCCGCCACGCCGGGCCAGAACAGCATCGGCAGGAAGGCGCAGAGCGTCGTTGCGGTGGACGACACCACGGGCCAGAACATCCGCTTGGCCGCCTCGACATAGGCGTGCATCGGGCCGGTGCCTTCCCGGATCCGCTTGTCGGCGTATTCCACGACGACGATGGCCCCGTCGACCAGCATCCCGACCGCGAGGATCAGCCCGAACATCACGATGTTGGAAATCGTGACGTCCATGATCGCGAGGAGCGCAAAGCACAGCAGGAACGACGTCGGAATGGCGAAGCCGACCAAGAGCGCCGGCCGGGTTCCGAGCGAGGCCAGCACCACGATCATCACCAATGCGATGGCGGTCAGAACCGACCCTTCGAGCTGGCTGACCATCGAAGCCACCTGCCGGCTTTGGTCGTTCGACGTGCCGACTTCGATGGCCGCTTGCAGATCCGGGCTCCAGGATGCCCGCTCTGCCTCGACGGCTTCGCGCACCACGGCGGCGGTGTCGATCAGGTTGAACCCGCGCCGTTTGACGACTTGCAGGGCGACGGTCGTCTCGCCGTTGTAGCGCGCCGTGCTGACCCGATCTTCGAAGGTAAGCGCGATGGTCGAGAGATCGCCGAGCGTGACGACGCGGTCGCCCTCTGTCTTGACCGGAAGGTCATAGACGTCCCGAGGCTCGTCGAAGGAGGAGGGGATCTTGACGGCGAAGGTGCCTTGCGCCGTTTCGACTTCGCCCGCCGCGATCAGCAGGTTGTTGTTGGCGACGACGTTGATCAGCTCCGCCGCGGTGACGTTGTAGGCCTCGAGCCGAAGCGGGTCGATCGTCACTTCGAGCATTTCGTCGCGCTGCCCGGTCAATTGCGCCTCGAGCACCGCGTCGATGCCTTCGAGCCGGTCCTGCAGCCGCTTGGCCACCTGCACGAGCGTCCGTTCCGGCAGATCGCCGGTCAGGTTGACGATGATGATCGGGAACTCGGAGAAATTCAGCTCGTTGATCGAGTAGTTGTCTGCGCCGGATGGGAATTGTCCCTCGGCGTTGTTCATCGCGTCGCGCACATCGGCCATGATGCGCGTCTTGTCCCAGCCGAATTCGAATTCGAGCGCCACCCCGGCATAGCCTTCGGCGGCGGTCGAGGTCATCTTCTTGAGCCCGTCGAGATCGGACAGCTCGGTTTCCATCGGACGCACGAGCAGGGTTTCGGAATCCTCGGCCGAGATGCCGGGGAAGGGGACCGAGACGAAGAGCGCCGGGATTTCAATATCCGGCTCGCCCTCTTTCGGCAGACCTACATAGGCCGCGCCGCCCGCCACGAGGGACAGGATCACAAAGGCAATCACCATCCGCGCCCGGGACGCGGCCCAATCAACGATACCAGTCATCCGTTTGCCTCTTTGAAGGTGGGCGCGACCGGCACCCCGTCAATCACGTATTCCTGACCCACGACGATCACGTCGACCGTCTCTGGCAGATCGGCGACCCAGACCCCGTCGACCGTATCCCGCAGGAGGGTCACCGGCATGAACCTTGCCGTATTCTCATCGTCTACCACCCGCACGCCCAGCACGCCGTTGTCGTCGAGCGTGAGCGAGGATTGCGGCAGCAGGTGCGCCTGTCGCCCTTCGGCGGCGACGAGAATGTCAGCGGTCTGACCATCGCGGATCGCCAGATCCGGATTTGCGACCTCGACTTCGAGCCGGAAGGTGCGCGTGGTTTCGTCGCCGGACCGAGACAGGAAGGTGACCCGGCCCTGCACCTCGCGCCCGGAGGCCAGACGCGCACCGGCCAGGGCGCCGAGTTCGATCTTGTCGAGATCCGCCTCGGGGACGAAGCCTACCAGCTTGATCGGGTCGAGCTGGACGATGGTTGCACAAAGACCGCCCGCCTGCATGAGCGAGCCAAGCTCGGCGGCGTCGGTCTCCAGCAAGCCGGGGAAGGGGGCGGTGATCGTCAAACGCTCGATTTCACGTTCTGCCGCCGCCACGGCGGCCTGCGCGGCCTCGATCCCCGATTGTGCGGAGATGACAGCCGAGTTCGCCCGGCTCACCCCGGCCAGTGCGGCTTCGGCGGTAGCCTCCGCGCTGATCAGTGCGGTTTCACTGGAAAACCCACCTTCCGACAGGCGCCGGGCATTGTTGACGTTGATTTCCGCCTCGCGGACGCGGGCGCGGGCCTCGGCGAGACCGGCCTCGGCCTCTGGTACACGCGACTCCGCCTCGCTCAGCCGGGCGCGGGCTTCGGCAAGCGACGCCTCGCGGGTGCCAGGATCGAGCTCGCAGAGCAGGTCGCCGGCATTGACGAAGGCGCCCTTGCGCAACGGTTCGGAAATGATCTGGCCGGATGTCTCGCCGCGGATCTCGACCGAACGGGCCGCTTCGGTGCGCCCACGCAGGACGACGACGCTGTCGACGGTCTGCGCTTCGGAATGCTGGGCGACGACGCTGATCGTGTGCTGGCTGCGATCGGTGTCGATACTCTCGATCTGTTCTTCCGTGTTGTCGCTCGTCACCTGCGCAAACGCCAGAAGCCGATCCCGTTCGAACACCGCAAAGTAGAGGAACGCCGAAACGAGCACGGCGGTCAGGAGGGGCATCAACTTCATTCTCGGCCTCTTTGCAATCAGCTTTCAGGTCGTCGCACCGTGCTACGCGCCAATGGGGCATCCGGCTTGGACTAATTCGATCGTTGTTTATTACGCTAAACTGACCAGTTCAGATTAAAGATTCTTTGCGTTTTTCGCAAGAAAGACTTCGCAGTCGCAGAAAAGCCGCGTTCGGCCGCGATTTCACCGGCCCCGAGGGCCCCGGATCCGCCGCTTTTCCCCCTGCAAGGGGCCGGGTCTTGGCAATCCGCCATGCTTCGCGATATGAGGGGGCGGAACGATGGCAGGCCCCGGTGGCCCGGGCCGCTTGGGGGAGACGACGCGTGAGCGATTCTGACAGCTTTATCAACGAGGTAACCGAAGAGGTTCGCCGCGACCAGCTTTATGCCACCTTTCGTCGGTATGGCTGGATTGCCGTTGTCGTCGTGCTGGCGATTGTCGGCGGTGCCGCGTGGAACGAATACAGCCGTTCGCAGAGCGAAGCCGCCGCGCAGGCTGTGGGCGACGCTTTGCTGACCGCCCTCGAGGACGATGACGTCGACGCCCGGGTGGCCGCGCTGGCCGAGATCGACGCCGAGGGCAGTGCCGCGGCTCTCGTCGCCCTGATGACGGCCAACGAACAGCAGATCGCCGGTCAGACCGAGGCCGCGATCGCGACGCTCGATCGAGTCGCTATCGCGGCGGACGTGCCGCAGGATTATCGTGCGCTCGCGTCGCTGAAATCGTTGATGCTGGGTGCGGGCATCATGGATGAGGACAGCCGCCGCGCCGGGCTCGAGGCGCTTGCCGTTCCCGGCAATCCCTATCGCATGCTGGCGTTGGAGCAACTGGCGCTCGCAGAGGTTGCAGCCGGTGAAACCGACGCTGCTCTGGCGCGTCTGACGACCATGATCGAGGATGCGGAGGCCACGGAAAGCTTGCGCGAAAGAGCTGTTGGCCTGATTGTGGCCTTGGGGGGCGAGTTGGCCTCCGATCCGGCGGCCAACTGAGCTGACTGACCGCGGACCCGGAACGAAGAAAAAGACGATAGGGCATGGCAGTGGCACACAGCACATTTCTCCGATCCAAGGCCGGTTTGGCGCTTCTGGCCCTTTCGTTCGTCGCCGCCTGTGCCGAACCGGACGTGATCCTTCCCGGCGAGCGCCTTGACCTGCGCGACGGTATGCCGGGGGCTGAGGCGCCCTTTGTCAACGCCGCCCGACCGATTGCGCTGCCTGCCGCCAGGACCAATGCGAATTTCACCCATCGTGCCGGGAGTGCCACGCACCAATTGACCCATCCCGCGCTCGGCGCGTCGCTGACCCTCGCCTTTTCGGCCCCGATCGGTGAGGGCAATACACGCCGCAATCGTATCACCGCCGATCCCGTGGTGCTGGACGGCCGGGTGTTCACGATGGATGCGCTGGGTGTGGTGTCGGCCTTTACGACCGGCGGACAGCCGTTGTGGTCGCGCAGCCTGATCCCGCCGACAGACCGCGCGGGAGAAGCCTCGGGCGGCGGCTTGGCAGCCGCCGGAGAGACGGTCTATGCCACGACGGGCTTTGGCCGGTTGGTCGCGATGGACGTCGCGACCGGCGGCGAGCGCTGGGTGCAGGACCTGGATGCCAGCGGAGGTGCTCCCACGGTGGCGGGTGATCTGGTCTATGTCGTTGCCCGCGACAGCCGCGCCTGGGCCATTGAGCGATCCTCGGGCCGGGTTGCCTGGACGCTGGACGGCACCCCGTCCACGGCAAATTTCGCCGGCGGTGCCGGACCTGCCGTCAATAATGACGTGGCGATATTCCCGTTTCCGTCCGGCGAGGTTCTGGGCGCATTTCCGCAAGGCGGCTTGCGCCGCTGGTCAAGCGTGATCGCGGGGGCTCGTCCCGGCGAGGCCGGATCGCTTTCGGCCAATGACATCTCGTCCGACCCGGTCATTCTGGGCGATACCGTCTATGTGGGCAACCTGTCTGGCCGCGTTGTCGCCATGCAGGCAACCACAGGAGAGCGCCTCTGGACCGCCACGGAGGGTGCCCTGTCGCCGGTCGTGCCGGTGGGTGGATCGCTCTTCTTGGTCAACGATATCAATGAATTGGTTCGTCTCGATGCGAGCGACGGCACGCCGATTTGGCGTCAGCCTTTGCCGCAGTCCGAAGAAAGCGGTGGTTTGACCCGCCGGACCAGCCGGTTCGTCCATTTTGGACCGATCCTTGCGGGTGGCCGCCTTGTCGTGGCGTCGTCGGACGGCGTCTTGCGCAGTTTCGACCCGGTGTCGGGCGCCTTGGTGAGCGCAGTTCCGCTGCCCGGCGGGGCCGCTTCGCACCCCGTCGTTGCGGGCGGCGTTTTGTACGTTGTCTCGGCCGATGGTCAACTGATGGCTTTTCGTTAGCGCCGTTTGGGTGTATCGGCCATAACCTGATCCCGGGATATGGATGCCATGACCTTTACCCTCGCCATTGTGGGCCGCCCGAATGTGGGCAAATCCACACTGTTCAACCGCCTAGTGGGCAAAAAGCTGGCTTTGGTCGACGACCAGCCCGGTGTGACCCGCGACTTGCGCGAAGGGGCTGCCCGTCTGGGTGACCTGAAGTTTACCGTGATCGACAGCGCCGGGCTGGAAGACGCCACAGACGACAGCCTGCAAGGCCGGATGCGCCGGTTGACCGAGCGCGCCGTCGAGATGGCGGACATCTGTCTGTTCCTGATCGACGCCCGTGTCGGCGTGACCCCGGTGGACGAAGTCTTTGCCGATATTTTGCGCCGCAAGAATGCCCACGTGATCGTGGCCGCCAACAAATCCGAGGGCAAGGCTGGCGATGCGGGCTATCTGGAGGCGTTTTCGCTGGGCCTTGGCGAGCCGGTTCGCCTGTCGGGCGAGCATGGTGAGGGCATCACCGATCTGCTTCAGGTGCTGATGCCGATTGCCGACGAGCTGGAAAAGGCCGCAGAGGACCAGCCGTCCTTTGAGCCCGAGACCGATGTGGATGTCGAGGATGGCGACGAGGAGCTGGCCCCGAGGGTGCCGACCAAGGCCAAGCCTTTGCAGATCGCCGTGGTCGGCCGTCCGAATGCCGGCAAGTCAACGCTGATCAACAAGATCTTGGGCGAGGAGCGGCTGCTGACCGGCCCGGAAGCCGGGATCACCCGTGACGCAATCTCGCTCGCGATCGACTGGGAAGGCACGCCCGTTCGTATCTTTGACACGGCGGGAATGCGCAAGAAGGCCCGGATCGAGGACAAGCTCGAGAAGATGAGCGTGTCGGACGGTCTGCGTGCGGTCCGCTTTGCCGAAGTGGTCGTTGTGTTGCTGGACGTCGAGATCCCGTTCGAGCAGCAGGATCTGCGCATTGCCGATCTGGCTGAGCGCGAGGGCCGCGCGGTCGTGATTGCCGTCAACAAATGGGATACGGAAGACCACAAGCAGGACAAGCTCAAGGAATTGCGCGAAGCCTTCGAGCGGTTGCTGCCCCAGTTGCGCGGCGCGCCGCTGGTCACTGTCTCGGCCAAGACCGGCAAGGGGCTGGACAGGCTGCACGGCGCGATCCTGAAGGCTCACGAAGTTTGGAATCGTCGCATTTCGACCGCCAACCTGAACCGCTGGCTGGCCGGAATGCTGGAACAGCATCCGCCGCCCGCGCCGGGCGGCAAGCGGATCAAGATGCGCTATGCCACGCAGGTCAAGACCCGGCCGCCGGCTTTCGTGGTCATGACCTCCTATCCGGAGGCGGTGCCCGAGAGCTATTCGCGCTATCTGATCAACGGGTTGCGTATGGATTTCGACATGCCCGGCACGCCGATCCGTCTGACCCTGCGCGATCAGGGGCAAAAGAACCCGTTCAAGGGGCGCAAGAAGGCGCAGCCGTCACGCTTGTCCAAGCACCTCAAGAAGTGACCTGAAGGCCGCGCCTAGGGCGCGACACCTTTGTGCGCGAGCCCCCTGACGGGGGCCGCTCAGGCCGCCTGTCGCGACCGGCGTTCTACGATCAGAGCGCCGAGCAGGATGACGATGCCTGCGCCTGCGGTCATCGAGATGCTGAGGTTGTCGGTCTGATTGGCCACAATGATCCCGACGAGCGCCCAGATCACCGTCAATCCGTAGGCCGGTGCGTTGTAGGCCTGGCGCTGCGTCAGCAGGGTCACCACCAGAGCCAGCCCAATCCCGATATAGGCCCAGCCCTGCGCATCCGTCACCAGGCCGTAGCCGGCCATGGTGCTGCCCAACGAGACGAAGGAGGCGGCCGTCAACCAGCCCGCATATATCGCCACCGGCACGCGGAACCACCATTTGTCGCGCCGTGGTGCGCTCCAGAGAGCGCCGATTGCGGTGACCGCCATCGCAAAGATGAGCACCGTTGCCCAGACCGCACTCTCTCCCGCGACCCAGAGCCACGGTGTGCCGATTGCAAGGCTGAGGATCAACGGCCCGCGCGCCCGGTTCCAATCGGCGCTGTCGGCCCGTTTCGCGATGCCGAAAACCGCCGAAACCACCAGCCAGCCGTAAATCAGCCCCCAGATCGAGAAGGCGTAGCCCGCCGGCTGGATCGGCGGATCGATCTGCGGGATTGGCAGTTGCCCCGATTCGAATCCGCTGAACGGCGGTGTGACGAGGGGCGACAGCACGAAGCTGGCGGTGAACAAAAGTGTCAGGATGGATTTTGTGTGCATGGCCCCTTAACTCACATCGGCGCGAAAAGGTCCATGAAGGACTGGTTTTCCCGCCTTGACCTAGGGTTACCTTAGCCCTGTAATCGTGAATATGAAGCGAATTGCCATCTTTATCGACGGAACATGGAATCGTCCTGACGCCGAGCATCCGACGAATGTGGTGCGATTGTCGCGCTGTGTGATGCACTCGGACGCCGAGGGCTATCCTCAATGTGTGATCTATTCGCCGGGTGTCGGGGCGGGGCAGGGCAACAACAGGCTGGCCCGCCGGATGGACAGGATGCTTGGCGGCGCTCTGGGCTGGGGCCTGACCGATATCATTGAGCAGAGCTATCGCAATCTCGTGTTTGCCTATGAGCCGGGCGACGAGATCTACATTTTCGGCTTTTCTCGGGGCGCCTTTGCTGCCCGCTCTCTGGCAGGGCTGATCCGCTGTTGCGGTATCCCGCCGCGCCGCCATCTGGCCCGGATTCCCGAGGCGATGGCCCGCTATGTCGCGAGGGGAAAGACGTTTCATCCCGAAGATCCGTCGAGCTACGAATTTCGTGCCGATTTCGCCCCTTATACCGCCACCAGTTCCAAGGAATTGCAGTGGCGCCTGGGCCGCGGCGACGAGGCGATCAGGCTGACGATCGCCTATCTGGGCGTGTGGGACACGGTGAAGGCCCTGGGTCTGCCCGGCTTTGTCCCGATGGCCGCCCGGTTCAACGCGCAATACGAGTTCCACGACGATCAGCTTAGCTCGTCGGTGCTGTCTGCCCGTCATGCGGTGGCGATGGACGAGCGCCGCAAGACCTTTCCCTCGCTGCGCTGGGGCAATGTCGAGACGCTCAACGCCGAGGAGGGCGGTCACGCCAAGGGTGAGGTGCCCGCCTATGCGCAGCAGTGGTTTCCGGGCGACCACGGCTCTGTCGGAGGCGGCGGTGCGCGTGTCGGCCTGTCGTCGGTGCCGCTGATGTGGATCGCGCAGGGGGCGGAGCGCGCCGGCCTGCGCCTGTCGTGGCCGGAATTCGACCGGGTGACGCCCCGCTTTGATCCGGTGGGCGAGCATTTGACCAACAAATTCGGCCCGGTCGGCCTGACGGGAGCGTTTCTGAACGCGATCAAGACGGATCGCGAGGGCCTGAAGGAGGTGCGTGATGTATCGGTTGCCTTGCTGGACCGGGTGCAGCGCGATTCGGGCTATCGCCCAGCCGGGCTGCGCTTTGTGCGTGACGAGTTGCTCGACCGTCCGGCGTCGGAGGTCGCGGCGCTGCGCGACATGATGGTCGCCCGTGACGGTGGTCCGACGCACGAGCCAGACGAGGTGACGCGGCCGCGCCCTTGGGAGCCGCCGCGCAATGCGCCGTTGCCGTCAGACCAGAGAGCCTGACGCGTCGATCCGGGTTTTCCCCCGCAGATAGGGGTGCAGGACGGCGGGCAGGGTGACGGAGCCGTCTTCTTCCTGCCCGTTCTCGAGCACCGCGATCAGCGTCCGCCCGACGGCGAGGCCGGAGCCGTTGAGCGTGTGCACGAATTCGGGCTTGCCCCCGGCGCTGGGTTTGTAGCGGGCGTTCATCCGGCGCGCCTGATAGGCGCCGCAGGTGGAGATCGAGCTGATCTCGCGGTAGGTGTTCTGCCCCGGCAGCCAGACTTCGATATCGTGGGTCCGCCGTGCGCCGGCCCCCATGTCGCCGGAGCATAGGATCACTGTCCGGTAGGGAAGTTCCAGCTTTTCCAATATGTTCTGGGCCTGAGTTGTCATGCGAGTGTGCTCGGCGTCCGAGGTTTCGGGGGTGCAGACGGTGACCATCTCGACCTTTTCGAATTGGTGCTGCCTCAACATCCCGGACGTATCCCGCCCGGCGGACCCGGCCTCGGAGCGGAAGCAGAGCGTGTGGGCGGCGTAGCGGCGCGGCAGGTAGCTCTCTTCGATGGTCAAGCCGTTGACGATATTGGTCAAAGTGACTTCGGCAGTGGGGATGAGCCACCAACCGTTGGTCGTTTGGTAGCTGTCCTCGCCGAACTTGGGAAGCTGCCCGGTGCCGACCATCATTTCCTCGCGCACCAGCACGGGGGTGATGGTTTCCGTCAGGCCATGCTCTTCGACGTGGGTGTCGAGCATGAACTGCGCCAAGGCCCTGTGTAGACGGGCGACGGAGCCCGAAAGCAGGACGAAGCGGGAGCCGCTGAGTTTCGCGGCCGTCTCGAAGTCCATCCCGTCTTGGACAGCGGGAATGTCATAATGTTCAAGGGGTTGGAAGGCGAAGTTGCGCGGGTTTCCGTAGCGGTGGATCTCGACGTTGTCGGCCTCGTCCTTGCCGTCGGGGACGTCGTCGTAGGGGATGTTGGGGATGCCCAAAAGCAGCGCCTGCAATTCGGCGTCCTTTGCCTTGGCCCCGTCGTTGAGGCTCGCGATTTGTGCTTTGTTTTCGGCCACTTGGGCGCGGAGGCGTTGGAATTCGTCCTCGTCACCACGCGCTTTGGCGGCGCCGACCTCTTTGGCGGCCTTGTTGGCCTCGGCCTGCGCGGTTTCCGCCTTTAGGATCAATGCCCTACGGGCTTCGTCCAGCGCCAGCACTTCCGACGACATCGCAGAGAGACCACGGCGGGAAAGCCCCGCGTCAAAGGCTGCGGGGTTGTCTCGGATGGCGCGGATATCGTGCATTTGGCTCACCAATGGGCTTGGGTTTCGGATGCCCTCATATGCCGCAGGACGCCCTGATTGGGAACCGCGAATTTGGGTGGGGTATCACGTCGGTCTGCCGTCGGTATCGCGTCGGTGTCATTTGTCGGTGGCTGGCGGCAGGGTGGCCTGCCATGAGTGCCATGCAGTCTCGAATTCGTCGTAGTCGAGTTCGGTCTTTGGCCAATGGTCGGGCCAATCGTCACTGGTCGCGCCGTGTCCGCCGGGTAGGGTGACAGAGGCGTCTCCGAAGACGTCTGCGACGTGATCCGCGATTTGTGGTATGTTGGTAAAATCCACACTTCTCACCGCTGCACCTCGAAGAGTAGCAGCGGTGAGAAGTGTGCGGTCGCTGAATTGCGCCTCCCTGAGGTCTGCCCCCTCCAGATGCGCCCCCCCGAGGACTGCCCCCTCCAGATGCGCCCCCCAGAGGTCTGCCCCCTCCAGATGCGCCCTCCTGAGGTCTGCCCCCTCCAGATGCGCCCTCCTGAGGTCTGCCCCCTCCAGATGCGCCTCCCCGAGGACTGCCCCCTCCAGCTGCGCCTCCGTGAGGACTGCCCCCTCCAGATGCGCCTCCCCGAGGACTGCCCCCTCCAGATGCGCCTCCCTGAGGTCTGCCCCCTCCAGATGCGCCTCCCTGAGGTCTGCCCCCTCCAGATGCGCCTCCCCGAGGACTGCCCCCTCCAGACGCGCCCCCCAGAGGTCTGCCCCCTCCAGATGCGCCCTCCTGAGGTCTGCCCCCTCCAGATGCGCCCCCCTGAGGTTTGCCCCCTCCAGACGCGCCTGTGCCAGATCGCTGCCATTAAGCCGTGCGTTCCTCAGACGCGCGCCTTGCAGGTCGCTTTGGTAGAAGCGAGCATTTTCAAGATCGCCGGATTCAAAATGAGCGTTGCGGAGGTTGCAGTTGCGCAGGTCGAGGACATAGGGCCTTGGTTGGGTGCGCCACGCCGATAGTTTATCGCGGTAGGTTTGGCGCGCACTATGCCATTGTTCGAGCGAGTCTTTATCGCCGCCTTTGGGGTAGGCCGGAAAGATGAGGCCGAGTTTGGCAAAGGCAGGGAGGCCGCCGCGTTCCACCGATTTCTGCGGCTCGGTGCGACGTCCGATCACGTTGATCGCCATTTGTATGTCGGCGCGTGATTTTTCGTCCTCGAGCGCAGTGGTGTGCGCTTCTTTCCAATCCTCAAGCTCTTGTTTGTAGCCCTTGGCCTTGTCTGCCGCGAAGCGCGGGCATTCGGGCAGTGGTTCCCCATCTGGGGCGAGTAGTGGGGGTGCATCGGATGCTTTGGCATTCTCGCGGATATAGGCGGTGAGGATTTCCATGATCTGGATGTGCACATCGAGGTTGTTTTTCGCCAACCGTTCGAGGGCAAGGATCGCGCCGATGCGGACTTCGATGTTGGGTTGGGTCTGTTCGACGTAGCCGACATGATCCTCCTGATCGTATTTCGGCAGTTTAACAGTCTTTTCTGTGCCCAGCCCGATGATGCCTGCATTGATTCTGTCTGTGAGCAGCCCTTCTTCTGTCGCCTTGGTCTGCCGTTCGGTGGTGAACACACGGATCAAAGCGAGCGGTGCGCCGATGATCCCGCCGAGTGCTGTGATCAAGCCGACGAGAGCTAGGACGTGCCAGCGCAGGTTGTCGCCCTCCATTTCCTGTCGGAATTGGAAGATGACCAGCCAGAGGCCATAGAGGACGGCGCAAAAGATCAAGATCCAGATCGGGGTGAGTAGCTTTGCTGCCGCGATGATTGAGGGCATGATCGCCAAGGGTTTGGCCCGACGAGCGGGGCTTGTGGCGAGAAACACGAGGGCTGACGACAGCGCCAGCCCGAGCAGGGTAACTCCGCCCCAGAACCACTCGGGCGCGATGTTCAAGGTGACTGTTCCTGCGTCCATTCGCCTCGTTACCCCTTTGCACTGCACTCGTCCGCCCCCATATGGCCAGAAACCGGCTCTTTTGGGAACGGCTTTTGGGCTTTGCGTGCAGTTGCCAATCCCATCGCCCGACACTACAAGGCCCTTGAATTTTCGCCACGGGCGCGCTGCCCTTTGACCAACAAGAAGGACCGCCATGCAAGGCCTAGAATCCCTCGTCCCGCTGATCCTCATTTTTGCGATCATGTATTTCCTGCTGATCCGTCCCCAGCAGAAGAAGCTCAAGGAGCATCAGGCGATGGTTGCCGCGCTGCGCCGTGGCGATCAGGTGATCACCCAAGGTGGCATCATCGGCAAGGTGACCAAGGTGAAGGACGACAACAACGAGGTCGAGATCGAGATCGCCTCTGGCGTCAACGTCCGCGTCGTCCGTTCGACCATCGCGACCGTGACCAGCAAGACCGAGCCCGCCAAGGCCTGATCCCTTCTGCCGACGGTGGACGCGCCCTTGATCGGGGCGCGCGTCCGCTTTGCTCCTGACCGATCCGCCTGAGAGGCCTCTTGATGCTCCAGTTCAGTCTGTGGAAACAGCTTTCCATCGTTGCGGTGGTCTTGTTTGGTTTGGCGCTGGCTCTGCCCAACGGTTTTTACAATCGTGTCGAGCAATCGAACGATGCCCGCGTGGTGATCGAGTCCGGTGTGACCAACCCGGAGCTGGAGGCTCAGGCCGGTCAGTGGCCGTCGTTCCTGCCGTCGAACCTCGTCAATCTGGGGCTCGATCTGCGTGGTGGTGCGCATCTGCTGGCCGAAGTGGCCGTCGAGGACGTCTACGAGACCCGCATGGACGCCTTTTGGCCGGAAGTCCGCGACGTGCTGGCCGAGGAGCGCGATACCGTCGGGTTCGTCACCCGCGAGGACAGCGCCCCCGACACGCTGGTGGTTCGTATCTCGCAAGCCTCGGGTGTCGAACGTGCCGTCGAGTTGATCCGCGGTCTGGCCCAGCCGGTCGTCAGCCTGACCGGCGCGGGCGCCTCCGATATCGTGGTCACCGCCAATGGCCCGTTGCTCACGGTTGCCCTGAGCGAGGCCGAGCGCGTGGCGACCGACAATCTGACCATGCAGTTGGCGCTGGAGATCGTGCGCCGCCGGATCGACGAGGCCGGCACCCGCGAGCCGACGATCCAGCGTCAGGGCGAGGACCGCATTCTCATTCAGGTGCCCGGCGTCGGTTCGGCCCAGGAGGTGAAGGACCTGATCGGCACGACCGCTCAGTTGACCTTCAACCCCGTCGTCACCCGCACCAACGATCCCGCCACACCCGCCGGGTCGGGCAATGTGCTTGCCCCGTCGCTGGATGAGGAGGGTGTCTATTATGTGATCGAGCGGTCGCCCGTGGTGACCGGCGAGCAGCTTGTCGATGCCCAGCCCGCGTTTGACCAGAACGGCCGCCCCGCGGTGAATTTCCGCTTCAACCCCAACGGTGCCCGTGCCTTCGGCGACTATACCGCCGAGAACATCGGGGCGCCCTTTGCGATCGTGCTGGACGGCGAGGTGATCTCTGCCCCGACCATCCAGAGCCATATTGCCGGCGGCTCCGGGATCATCACCGGCCAGTTTACCGTCGAAGAGACGACCAACCTCGCGGTTCTGCTGCGGGCCGGGGCTCTGCCTGCGGAGCTTACCTTCCTCGAAGAGCGCACCATCGGCCCGGAACTGGGCCAAGACAGCATCGACAAGGGCAAGCTGGCCGCTATGGTCGGCGCGGCTCTGGTCGTGGTCTTTATGGCGCTGACCTACGGCCTGTTCGGCTGGTTCGCCAATATCGCCCTCGCCATCAACCTCTGCCTGATCTTCGGCGTTCTGTCGCTTCTCGGGGCGACCCTGACGCTGCCCGGCATCGCAGGGATCGTGCTGACCGTCGGCATGGCGGTAGACGCCAACGTGCTTGTCTTCGAGCGGATCAGGGAAGAGTTGCGCACCGCCAAGGGCCCGGCCAGAGCGATCGAGCTGGGCTATGAGCGCGCCTTGTCGGCCATCCTCGATAGCAACATCACCACCCTGATCACCGCCACCATCCTCTATGCCGTGGGCTCCGGCCCGGTGCGTGGATTTGCGATCACCTTGGGGCTGGGCATTCTGACATCCGTGTTCACCGCGATTTTCGTCACCCGTCTTCTGATTGTCTGGTGGTTCGCCCGCCGTCGCCCCAAAACGATTGAGGTTTGAGCCATGCGGATGCGTCTTGTTCCAGACAACACCAATTTCGATTTCTTCCGCTATGCCGGAGTGACCTTCGGCGCGTCGGTGGTGCTGTTCGTGGCCTCCATCGCGGTGTTCCTCGTGATGGGCCTGAACTTCGGCATCGATTTCAAGGGTGGCACCACGATCCGCACGGAGAGTGCGGCTCAGGTCGATGTGGGTGCCTATCGCGCCGCCATCGATCCGCTGCAACTGGGCGACGTCTCGATCACCGAAGTGTTCGACCCGACCTTCCGCGAGGATCAGCACGTCGCGATGATCCGCATCCAGGCCCAGGAGGGCGAGGAGGCTGTGGCAGGCGAGACGGTTCTGGCGGTCGAGGCCGCGCTTCAGACCGTGGACCCGTCGATCACCTTTCCGGCGGTGGAAAGCGTCGGCCCGAAGGTTTCCGGCGAGTTGATCCAGTCGGCGATTCTGGCCGTGGTCGGGGCGCTCGTCGCCATCGTGATCTATATCTGGCTGCGCTTTGAATGGCAGTTCTCGGTCGGTGCGGTGACTGCGCTGGTCCATGACGTGGGCCTGACCATCGGTCTGTTCTCGCTGTTGCAGATCAAGTTCGATCTTGCGATCATCGCCGCACTGCTGACCATCGTGGGCTATTCGATCAACGACACGGTGGTGGTGTTTGACCGCGCCCGCGAGAACCTTCGCAAATACAAGGTGATGCCGCTGGTCGAAGTGCTGAACCTGTCTGCCAACGAAACCCTCAGCCGGACCTTGATGACCAGTGGCACGACCTTGCTGGCGCTGATTGCGCTGCTCGCCTTGGGCGGCGACGTGATCCGGGGCTTTGTCTTTGCGATCACATGGGGCATTCTCGTCGGCACCTATTCGTCGATCTATGTGGCCAAGAACGTGGTGCTGATGCTGGGCGTGAAACGTGACTGGTCGGGCGTCAAGAAGCCGACGGGCAACAAGTTCTCCGATATCGACGCCTGAGCGGGGCGTCGACCTGCGGATTTTCCGTATTTGGAGCCAAAAGAAGCGGAGACCGGTATGCGATTGAACGAGATCACCTATACCGACGCGGTGCCGGTCGACGGCTACGGCCCGGGCTTTTTCCGGATCGGCGGCAAGGTCTTGGAGGGCCCGGTTCTGGTGTTGCCGACAGGCGTGAAGTCATGGGGCGGGTTCGACGATCTGGAGCCGCTTCTGGCCATGACGGACGCCCTGGATGTTCTTTTCATCGGGACCGGAGCGGAAGTGGCGCATTTGCCCAAGGCGCTGCGCGATCCGCTGGATCAGGCGGGCTTGGGTGTAGAGGCCATGGCATCGCCCGCGGCCTGCCGCACCTACAACATCCTGCTTAGCGAGGGCCGCCGGGTCGGCCTGGCCTTGATCCCGGTCTGATGCTGACGGTGGACGCCCTAGCCGTTGCCCGTGGGGGCGTTCCGGTTTTGCAGGGGGTGTCTTTTAAGGTGCCTGACGGGACGGCGCTGATCCTGCGTGGCCCCAACGGCATCGGCAAGACGACCTTGCTGCGCAGTCTTGCGGGGCTTCAGGAGCCACTGTCCGGCACCGTGACCGGCGCGGGCGAAGAGTCCGCCTATGCGAGCCATGCGGATGGCGTCAAAGCCGCGCTGACCGTGGAAGAGAACCTCGCTTTCTGGGCCGAAGTCTACGGGCGCGCCGTGCCGGAAGAGGTATATGCCGCCTTTGATCTGGAGCCGCTGCGGGCCCGCTTTGCCGGCACGCTGTCCTCTGGCCAATCCCGCCGCTTGGGGCTTGCCCGTTTGGGCGTCATCGGTCGCAGGGTGTTGTTTCTGGACGAGCCGACGATTTCGCTCGACGCTTTCTCCGTCAGGATGTTTGCCGATTGGCTGCGTGACGTGCATTTGGCCGCGGGCGGAGTGGCGGTCATTGCCACCCATATCGATCTGGGCCTTGACGCGCCTGTTCTGGAGCTGTCACCTTTTGTTGCCGCGCCGGAGGCCACCGGCGGGTCGGACGAGGCGTTTCTGTGAAGGCCCTCGTCTTGCGCGATCTGCGTCTTGCGGTCCGGGCCGGGGGCGGCTTTGGCCTTGGTTTGGCGTTCTTTCTGATCGTGGTGGTGCTGGTCCCGTTTGGTGTGGGGCCGGAGGCCGACATACTGCGACGGATCGCGCCGGGCATCCTGTGGGTCGCGGCCCTGTTGGCGGCCCTGTTGTCGCTCGACCGGATTTTTGCGCTGGATTTCGAGGATGGTTCCTTGCCTCTGCTGGCGACCTCGCCGCTGCCTCTGGAGGCGGTGGCGTTGGCCAAGGCCGCTGCCCATTGGGTGACCACGGGCCTGCCGCTGACGCTGGTTGCGGTGCCGTTGGGTGTGTTGCTCAACCTTGCTCCCGAGGCATACGCTTGGCTCTTGGCGGCGCTGGCCCTCGGCACGCCGGCGTTGTCGCTAATTGGCACTTTCGGTGCGGCCCTGACGGTGGGGTTGCGGCGCGGTGGGCTGCTGCTGTCGCTGCTGGTGCTGCCGTTGTATGTGCCGACGCTGATCTTCGGCGCCGAGGCCGTCCGACGCGGCGGCGAGGGCTTGGCGGCCACGGTGCCGATGCTGATGTTGGGCGGTATCACGGCGGGGACGCTGGCGGTGATGCCATTTGCCGCGGCCCTCGTGTTGCGGATCAATCTACGGTGAGTGCGCCATTGAGGCCCATTGAGCGCACCGGCGCGGCGGGGTAGGAGAGCTTATGTCGATCTGGGAATATGCCAATCCGAAGAAGTTCGTCGAGTCGACGACGCCGATCCTGCCGTGGCTCTTTGCGCTGGCGGGGCTGAGCCTCGTGGTCGGCCTTGTCTGGGGGTTCTTTTTCACCCCGGATGACTTCCGCCAAGGGTCGACCGTCAAGATCATTTACCTGCATGTGCCCAGTGCGTTGATGGCCATCAACGCGTGGCTGATGATGCTGGTGACCTCGCTGATCTGGCTGGTGCGCCGCCATCATGTGAGCGCGCTGGCGGCCAAGGCGGCGGCCCCTGTGGGCATCACCATGACGCTGATCGCGCTAGCCACCGGCGCCATCTGGGGCCAGCCGATGTGGGGCACCTATTGGGCGTGGGATCCGCGCCTGACCTCGTTTCTGATCCTGTTCCTGTTCTACCTTGGCTATGTCGCCCTGTGGGAGGCGATCAGCGACCCCGATACCGCCGCCGATCTGACAAGCGTGCTGTGCATCGTGGGCAGCGTCTTTGCGCTGCTGAGCCGGTATGCGGTGAACTTCTGGAATCAGGGCCTCCACCAAGGGGCGTCCCTGTCGCTGGACAAGGAAGAAAACGTGGCCGACGTGTTCTATCAACCTTTGTTGGTGTGTATCGCGGGGTTCGTGCTGTTGTTTCTGGCGCTGGTGGTCCTGCGCACCCGCACAGAGATCCGCCTGCGCCGTATACGCGCGCTCGAGATGCGTGCACGTCGGACGGGAGTGTCTGCATGATGCCTGATCTTGGGAAATACGCCGACGCGGTGCTGGGTGCTTATGCGGCGAGTATCGTTCTGCTGGTGCTGATCGTGTGGCTGAGCTGGCGCAAGGCGGTGTCGGTGCGCAAGCGGTTGGCCGAGGTGGAGGGCCGCACCGATGGCTAAGATCTCGCCCCTCGTCGTAATCCCACCCGCGATTTTCGCGGCACTGGCTGGATTGTTCTTTGCGGGCATGATGCGGGACAATCCGGACGAGTTGCCCTCGACCTTCATCGGTCGGCCCGCCCCCGGCCTGCCGGACGAGGCCCTGCCGGGCACGACGATGCTGACTCGCGCCGATCTGGAGAGCGGAGAGGTGACAGTTGTCAACTTTTGGGCCAGCTGGTGTCCGCCGTGTCGGGCCGAACATCCGACGCTGCATGCGCTGACCGAAGAGGGTATCCGCGTGGCGGGGATCAATTTCCGCGACGATGTGGGGAACGCCCAAAGCTATTTGGCCGACGAGGGCGACCCCTTCTTTGCCACCGGCCTCGATCCGCGCGGCCGGGTGTCGATCGACTGGGGCGTGACCGCGCCGCCGGAGACCTTCATCATCGATGGCGATGGCACGGTGCTCTTTCGCTTTACCGGTCCGATGATCGGCAGCGATTACGAGCAGCGGTTTCGGCCTGCGCTGGATGCCGCCCTAAGTGATTAGCGCCCGTTTGTAAATCGAAGAGAGCCTCGTAGATCGTTCCATTTAGAACAGATGACTTGCGCAAACCTGTTCGTTTGTTTCCACGGGCCGTCGATCCAAATCGAGAATCACCCAAACCGCTACAGCACATCGTCGGCTTCAGATTTATCAAGTTCGGGTGTAATTATATTCCGAGATTTCATCGCTTTATTCAACTTTGTTGCAAAATTCGTTCATTTGCTTAAGCTTCTTGCCATCTAGCTGGGGGCCGTATTTTAAATTTCCTTCCTCAGCGACGATTCATTGCCATGTTGACTAGAATTTTCTGTAACTTGGGGGACTAAAATGCTGACTAAATTATTAGGCGCCGTTGCGATTGCGAGCTTGCCCACGCTAGGCGCAGCGGCAACTTTGACTGGCGACACGATCGACTTCACTGCAGACGTAGGGGTATTCGCGGCAACCGATGTGCTGGTCGGGGCTGGTGTGGATACAACCGCAGGCGCTTTCTCGTTCGATTTCGATGCGGGAGTCGGCGGCGATGAGTTCATCTGGTCGGCGTCGGATTCAGGCTCGCTTGCCGGGTCGATCGGGATCAGTCTTACAGATCTGGATTTCGATGATGGCAGCTTGCTTATCGATTTCTCTTTGGATGAGACCCTGCTGACCGATCTGGCTTGGACGATTACGGACGATAGCGTCGTGTTCACCTATTCCAGCACGGGCTTTATTGGGCCGGGAACGGTTTTGTCGGGGTCTTTTGTCACCGCTGCTGTCCCGCTTCCCGCAGGTCTGCCGCTCTTGTTGACAGCACTCGGCGGGATCGCACTTTTGCGTCGCAAGCGCGCGGCCTGACGCAACAAGACTTGAGTCTGACAGAATGAGTGTGCCCGATTTCAATCGGACACGCTCTCACTTCTTGGTTCTGGTCCCGACTGACATTCATAATGAATGTGTGTGGAGTAGAAGCTCACTCAGTTCAGCTACTTTGGCCTCTTTTGCCGGATACCGTACAACGCCGCCCTGAGTGGTAGTTATGGCGCTGCTGATTTAGCTGATTTTCCACAGACGCAAGGGCGTCGACTTGGGCCTTTTGCTTGTTTGCGCCGCATATAGCCGTAGGAACACAACCTCTTTTCGTCGCGGCGCTGCCAAGAAATCGTCTCAGTTCAGGGGTCTAATCGACCCGGCCAAGAGTAAGAACTGAGGTGATTTATGCTTGTGTTGATTGCGGTGGCGGTGACTGCGCTGCTTGTGGCTGTGTTGTCGTCTGCATTGCCGGGATGGTTGATCGCGCTCATCGTCATACCGGGTTTTATCCTGCAATTCGTGGTGCTCGGGGCCTGCTATAAGACGATGGTCCTCAAGCGGCTCTGGCGGGACGTGGCGAAGGATCAGACGACCGATGGCCGCGATCCAAAGCTCTACGCGCAGGTTATGAAATATTTCAACGTGCCTGCGGATCCCCTGGCCCCGACATTTGCGCCGGCTGTCGAGCGGATGCTGAAGTCCTATTGGTCTGAAAACCGGAGACGCCAATCCAGGCAGCTCCCGTTGATGCGCGACCACGATCTGCGTTGGGGGTATCGCACCTATGCCGCCGGGATCATGGGAGAAGAATTTGACCCGCAGGCCAATCCGATCATTACCGCGTGGATGCGCCCGAAGGTCAATCTGGTGGTCAAGAACCAAACCCAGTTCGTGAGCGACGAGGCCGAAGGCTCTTTGATGCAAATGGAATTCGATTCGGCTCGCAAGGGCGAGCGTCTGTCAGTCGATGCGCTGCACAAGCATCTGGGCATGAAGACAACGCAGTTGATCTCGCCCGAATTGGTGGATAAGCCCCCGCCCACCACCGGGGGCGGGCAGGGGCGTTTACATTAAGAGGCCTTTGCGAGGTTGCGCAGCACGTAGTGCAGAACGCCGCCGTGCTCGATGTATTCGATCTCGATCGCGGTATCGATCCGGCACTTGATCATGATCTCTTTGACCGAGCCGTCACCCATGGTGATGGTGCAGGGCACCTCTTGCAGCGGCTGGATCGTGTCGAGACCGGAGATGGACACCGTCTCGTCCCCTGTCAGGCCAAGCGATTTGCGGCTGTCGCCACCGGTGAACTCGAACGGGATGACGCCCATGCCGACGAGGTTGGAGCGGTGGATACGCTCGAAGCTCTCGGCGATGACGGCCTTGACGCCCAGAAGCGCCGTGCCTTTGGCGGCCCAGTCGCGCGAGGAGCCTGCGCCGTATTGCTCGCCAGCAAAGATCACCAGTGGCGTGCCGTTTTCCTGATGCGCCATGGCGGCGTCATAGATCGCGGCCTGCTCGCCGTCGGGGCCCTTGGTGTAGCCGCCTTCGACGCCGTCCAGCATCTCGTTCTTGATCCGGATGTTGGCGAAGGTGCCGCGCATCATCACTTCGTGGTTGCCGCGCCGTGAGCCGTAGGAGTTGAACTCACGCACCGGCACTTGCCGCTCGACCAGATAGCGCCCGGCAGGGGTGCTTTCCTTGAACGAGCCGGCCGGAGAGATGTGGTCGGTGGTGACCATATCACCGAGGATCGCCAGAACCTTTGCGTTCTCAAGGTTGGTGATGACACCGGGGTCTTTGCTCATCCCTTTGAAATAGGGCGGGTTCTGCACGTAGGTCGAGGAGGGCGGCCAGTCGTAGGTCTGGCTGTCGGTGACTTCGACGCCCTGCCATTTCTCGTCGCCTTTGAACACGTCGGCATATTTCGACATGAAGGCTTCGCGGGTGACGGTGGCTTCGACGAGTTCGGCGATTTCGGCCTGAGATGGCCAGATGTCCTTGAGGTAGACATCCTTGCCGTTCTGATCCTGCCCAAGCGGTTCGCGGGTGATGTCGACGTTCATGTCACCGACCAGCGAATAGGCCACGACGAGCGGCGGGGAGGCGAGGTAGTTGGCCCGAACGTCCGGCGAAATCCGGCCCTCGAAGTTCCGGTTGCCCGACAGGATCGACGTGGCGATCAGGTCGTAGTCGTTGATTGCCTTGGAAATCTCGGGCTCTAGCGGGCCGGAGTTGCCGATGCAGGTGGTGCAGCCGTAGCCGACGAGGTTGAAGCCGATGGCATCCAGATCCTCTTGCAGGTTGGCCGCTTCGAGATAGGCGCTGACGACCTGAGATCCAGGAGCGAGCGAGGTCTTGACCCAAGGCTTGCGGGTCAGGCCCAAGGCACGCGCCTTGCGCGCCACGAGGCCGGCGCCGATCATCACGTAGGGGTTCGACGTGTTGGTGCAGGAGGTGATCGAGGCAATCACGATGGAGCCGTCGTGCAGCTGGTAGTGACCCTCGTCCGTCTTGACGTAGCCGCGCTTGTGGTGGCCGGTATCGCCGGGAATGTCGGCCGGCTCTGGCTGACCACCTTCGCCTTCCCAGCGCACTTCCTCTTTCGGGCTCGCATCCTTGGCGCTGCGCTGACCCTCGACCCATTGGGCAAAGGTCGGTGCGGCGACGTCGAGGGCGACGTAGTCCTGCGGCCGCTTCGGGCCGGAGATGGCGGGCACGATGGTGCCCATGTCGAGCTCCAGCGTCGAGGTGTAGACCGGGTTGTAGTCCGCGCCACGCCAGAAGCCGTTTTCCTTGGCATAGGCTTCGACCAGAGCGATCCGCTCTTCGTCGCGGCCGGTCGTGCGCATGTAGCGCAGCGTCTCGGCGTCGATCGGGAAGAAGCCGCAGGTGGCACCGTATTCCGGGGCCATGTTGCCGATGGTGGCACGGTCGGCCAGCGGCAGGTGATCCAGCCCTTCGCCGTAGAATTCGACGAATTTGCCCACGACGCCGTGGGCGCGGAGCATCTCGACGACCTTGAGCACGAGGTCGGTGGCGGTCGTGCCTTCGACCATCTGGCCGGTGAGCTTGAAGCCTACGACCTCGGGGATCAGCATGGAGATCGGCTGGCCGAGCATCGCGGCCTCGGCCTCGATCCCGCCGACGCCCCAGCCAAGGACGGCTGCGCCGTTGACCATGGTGGTGTGGCTGTCGGTGCCGACGAGCGTATCGGGGTATGCGACCTCTTCACCGTTCTGGTCTTTGTCGGACCAGACGACCTGCGCCAGATACTCAAGGTTGACCTGGTGGCAGATGCCGGTGCCGGGCGGCACGACGCGGAAGTTGTTGAAGGCGTTCTGGCCCCACTTGAGGAAGACGTAACGCTCCATGTTGCGTTCGTATTCGCGGTCGACGTTCATCTGAAACGCGCGGGGGTTGCCGAATTCGTCGATCATCACCGAGTGGTCGATGACGAGATCGACGGGGTTCAGCGGGTTGATCTTTTGCGGATCGCCACCGAGGGCCACGATCCCGTCGCGCATGGCGGCAAGGTCGACCACGGCGGGGACGCCAGTGAAATCCTGCATCAGCACGCGGGCAGGGCGATACGCGATTTCACGCGGGTTCTGGCCACCATTGTCGGCCCATTCGGAGAAGGCCTTGATGTCGTCGACGCTGACGGTTTTGCCATCCTCGAAGCGCAACATGTTCTCAAGCACGACCTTGAGAGCGGCGGGCAGGCGGGCGAAATCGCCCAGGCCCGCGGCCTCTGCGGCCGGGATCGAATAATACGCGAGGCTGGAGCTGCCTACGGTAAGCGTCTTGCGGGTCTTGGCGCTGTCGTGTCCGACGGTAATGGGCATGGATAAGATCCCTTAGGTTGGCGAAGAAATTGGCGAAGCGTTGCCGCGAACGGTCAACGATTTGGGGCGCGGTATACCATTGCACACAATACTTTCCAAGCCCTGAATCGGTGTGACCTTTGCGACAGTCTAGCAGGTTTGTTGCGGACGTCTCGCAATTGGTTGATTGGCTATTATGCCGCGATCCCTCTAGACCGGAAAGGTCAGAAATTCGGAGATCGGGATGCGCAATTTCATCGCTGCTATAAGTTTGGCTGCCTCATTTGCAGGCGCGGAACAGGCTTTGGCCGACGATGGCCCGGTGGTTGTCGAGCTGTTCACATCGCAGGGCTGTTCGTCCTGTCCGCCGGCAGACATGCTTTTGCGCGATCTGGTCGCCAACGACGACGTCCTGCCGCTGGCGTTGCACGTGGACTACTGGGATTACCTCGGATGGCGGGACGAATTCGGCTCGCCAGCCTTTACCGCCCGGCAGAATGCCTATGCCCGCGCCGCGGGGTCGCGCACGGTCTATACGCCGCAATTCATCATTGGCGGGGTCGATCACGTGGTCGGCGCCAAGCCGATGGATGTGCTGGCCCATATCCGGGATCACGCGCAGTCCGACAGCGGCGTCGACCTGACGGTCGACCAGAGCGGGGCGTCGCTGCGGATTTCGGCCACGGCGCCACGCCGCCAGAACATGGTGGTGCAGATCGTCCGGTTCGATCCGCAGGCAACCGTGGACGTGCTGCGCGGCGAGAACGCGGGGCGCACCATAGTCTATGCCAACATCGTCACGGCTTGGGATCAGGTCGCCAGTTGGGACGGTGCTGCGCCGCTGCAACTCAACGCCACGCTGAGCGGTTCGCAGCCCGGCGCGGTGATCGTCCAAGAGGCCGGGGCCGGCGCTATTCTGGCGGCGGCGCGTCTGCGGTAGACTTGCGCGGCAGGTCCGGCTTCCAGCGTCTGTGCACCCAGAACCACTGACCCATATGTGCGCGCACGATCTGTTCCAAACGATCGTTGGCCGCCTGCATCATCTCCTCGGGGCGGCCCGGCGGGATCGGCGCATCGACCAACACCTGAAATGACAGCCCATCGGATTGCCGGATCGCATGGATCGGGATAAGCGGGGCGTCGTATTTCAGCGCGAATTCCGCTGGGCTCAGGATCGTCGGAGCGGATTTGCCGAAGAACGTCAGATCCGCCCCCTGATGGCTGTATTGGTCAAACCCGAGCGCCACCATCCCGCCGGATCGGATGAACCGGACCAACCCGACTGTTCCGGCGCGATCGCGGGGGAACAGAGGTTCCGCGATCTTGTGGATCGCGTCGGCGTAGTGGGCATTGAAATAGGGGTTGTCCATGGGGCGGTAGACCGCGCCCACGGTCAGCCCCTCGGCGACAAGGGCGGCGCGCATGGCGTCGTAATTTCCAAAATGCGCAACGGCGAGGATCACCGGTTTGCCCTGCGCTTGCGTGTCCTTCAAGACCGCCAGACCGGGCCCGGTGAGTGCATTGGAGGCGGCGACACGCCGGACAAATTCCTGACCGGAATAGATTTCGGCCACGGTGCGCCCGAAATTGTCCGCCACCTCACGGCAAATCGATTGTATCTCCGCCTCGCTCAGATCGGGGCGGACATGGGCGAGACCACTGCGGACCCGACGATTGAACCCGGCCAGAGGGGCGACGATCCGTTGCGCCATTTGCGCCATGAGCGGAATGCGTTTTTCATAAGGGCGCGCCATCGCAATCGCCAAGAGCGCCTTGATCGCCTTGTCCGATAGCCAGTCGGTGGCGGTGCCCTTTTCGCGAGGTTTCGCCATCGTCTCTCAGCTCGGCCGTCGTGCCGGAGCGGGCAGGGGCCTGCTGACGCGAGTGGCGGAAAGTGACCGCGCGGCCGCGTTGAATTGGGCAGAGGGGGAACCAGGCGACTTAGGCGTCGTCCGATCTTCAGCCACGTTCGACGAGGGGCCGAAGGACACATTGGCACGCGGCAAGACGGCGGTTTCGGGCCTGTTGCCGGCCGGGGTCGGTTCGCTATTGCGTGGAACCGCCGTCGCCGGAGACCGTGCGAGGGGACGATTTTCGCTTTGGACGGGCTGGTCCGTCGACCGGACCTGTCCGTATGTCTGACCGGCGGAGGCGGGTGTTCTGTTCATGTGCGCAAGCTATTGCCCACGGCTGCCATCGTCCAGCCCCAGCAAGCTCGGGATCAGTAATCCTCCTCGTCCTCCTCGGCCACGACGAGCGTGATCTCACCGCTGTCGACCGCCGATCGGATTGCCGTGACGACCTGACCCAGAGCGCCCTCACCATCGGCCTTGCGAACGCGGCCCCGCTCGCCGATTTCCTCGCGAAGGCTGTCGGCCATGCGCTGAGACATGTTGGACAGAATGAACTCTCCAGCCTCCGCATCGCCGCCACCAGCGGCCAGAGCAAAGGTCAACCCAGTGACGAGGACATCGTTGTCGACGGCGCGGATCACCTTAGGCACGTCGACTTTTTCAAGACGCTCGGGGATGTCGGGGAAGGTGAAGATGGCTTTGCGCACCTCTTCGGCAAAGGCGGGATCGTCGCTGCCCAGCCCCTCGAGCACGGCGTCGCGCGTGGCGGCGAGGCTGGAATTCAGTATTGCGCCGACACGTTGGACGGGCGGGTGGGCGAAGGCGGGCACGGGTTTTGAGCAATGGGCCGCGGCGAGAGCCACGCCGATCCGTTTCACCGCCTCGGGCTTGACCGCGCCGGTTTGAGACACGGCATAGGTGATCCGGCGGGCTGTTTCGCCGGGCAGAAGACCCAGCAGTTCGGCCGCCTTGGCGACCGGGAGTTTGGACAGGACGACGGCGGCGACTTCGGTGCTTTCCTGCGTCATGATCGGCACGAGGTCCTTGCATTCCATCGAGACGATCTGCGCCCAGGGATCGACCGCGCCACGACGGGAGCCCGCCTCGGACTTGAACCGAGAGGCGGTTTCCGGGCTGATCTGATCGGCCAGCGCCTTGAGCGTGCTGTCGACCCCGCCGGGGGTCGTGAGCCCGACCCGTTCCAGATCGTCGGCGAATTCGGTCGCGACCGCATAGAGCGTGTCCCGGTCGACAAGGCGCAGACTGGCCAGCTCCCGCGTGAGGTTCAACTGCACGTCTTCGGGAAGGCTGGTCAAAGACAGCTTCTTTCCATCCGCAAGCAGCATCTGCAAGACCACGGCGGCCTTGCGCCGCCGCGAGAGGCCGGGCGGGCGGGCCTGCTCGGCCGGTGAATTGCCAGATACCGGAACGGCGGAGGTTGTCATGGTGTCGGGACCCCTTCTGCGGCTGTTGACTCAGTCATCGGTCCGAAAGGTGAACAGCAGGTTAGCTCGCTAGGTCCAAAACCACTAAAATGCTCGATACTTAGTGTCCGAATGGTGCGCCGCGTCTGATCATATGCAGACAGAAAAACAGGCGACCCGATGGATCGCCCGTTTCACTATTGCACTTACTGGCGGTCGCGTCAGGTCGACGCGATCGGAACACATGTCCCGGTGGCGGTATCGAACTGACTGCCTTCCATACAAGACATGGCTTGTTGTTGCGCGGCGCTGTGTCCGCATTCGGCAATGGCCGCGAGGGGCGAAAGCGAGAGAATCATCGCCGCAACGAAGGTCTTCAAGGTCATCTTGCTGTCCTCCTTTTGGATGCGAACAGTGTCGCTGCCTTGATCGTAGACGTGTTTGACGTTGCGTCAACGTTCTTGGCCCGTATCGGCCCTCACGGGTGCGTGAACATGATCGACATCCGCACCAGCTCCTCGCGGGTTTCCGGCGGGAGGCTTTCCAGCGACGCGGTCTGATCGTGGAGCGCGTCCACGTGGGCCGAGACCTCGGCGATCTCCGCTGGGGTGAATTCACGGTCCGAACGCGTAAAACTTGATAGGGAACGGCTTTCTCCACGTTCCAGAACGTAGGTTATGCCGTGCTTCATGCCGTGTTTTGCGGCCGCTTCGATGACGCCGTCGGCATCCTCGGCCATCAGATCCCGCCAATGGGCAAGACCGACATTCTGAAAACCCCAGCGGACAGTCGGGTCGCGCATCACCAGACCATTCTTGTTGTAGTAATCGATCCACGCTTTAGGGTATGTTTGAAACAGGTATGCGGGCGTTGTGAACCGAACATGTAGTGCCATCGCGAAGCCAGCAGGCGCCAATTCCTTGAGCGATTCCAGCCTTGTCTGGATCTCCGTTTTTGGGGCCATTGTCTTGTTTACTCGCTTTATGGTTGCTAGATCAGGTCCGCAAACACTAGTGTGTCTGCAGTCTTAGTATGGATCAAGTCTCGATGTACCGAACTGCAAAATGCAAAATAGTTAGGCCACATCCAAGGGGTCCTCGTCACGGATGACCGTCAGTCTAGACTCAGAGGCAGTGAAGGCGCTTGCACCGGCTGGTTACTATATTGCCTTGCGGGTCGGTTTCGCCTTTCCGATGGAGGAATTCAACGCCCTTCCAGCCCCTTGGGTCGAGCACTATACCCTGCAACGATTTATGCTCTATGACCCCGTCATTCAATGGATTTACGCCAACACAGGTGCCGCGCGCTGGAGCGAAATCGATATTGCCGATCCGCTGGACATACTCAACCAGGCAAAGGCCTACGGTTTGCATCATGGCGTGGCTGTCTGCTGCTTTGACAACAACCCTGAGGGGCAGCGCTCCTTCGGGACCTTCGCGCGAAGTGACCGCGAATTCGAAGAGAAAGAAATAGATATTCTCATCCGCCATGTCACCCGGCTACACCACGACAAGGCCCCACCGACGAATCTCACCATGGCGGAGCTCGAGGCGTTGCGGATGGTCAAGGATGGCATGCGGCTTAAACAAATGGCACATCTTTTGGGTGTCAGCGAAGGTGCGATCAAACAAAGGCTCAAGAATGCAAAGCTGAAGCTGGGCGCCTCGACGAGTGCACAAGCGTCAACGAAAGCAAGCGATTACGGTCTGATCTGAATGTAGATTTGAGAAGTTATGCACAGATCCATGCAAAAAAACATGGTTTACAGTGCATTAACAACCTCAGGGAAATGCCGCTAGATGGACTCTCCAATAAGGAGAGCACCATGGAAAACGTCACCTTTACCCTTGCCAACATGCACCTTTACGGGTCTGCATTCTTTGATTTCTTGGCCCTGCGAAAGAAGTTCTTCGTCGACCAGCTTGGGTGGGATATCCCGCACAACGATTCGGTCGAGATGGATCAATACGACAACCCCGAAGCGCACTACTCTCTGGTCTTGCGCGACGGCGTGGTGATCGGCGGCGCACGCGCCATGGCGACCACGACCAAGTGGGGCGAACACACCTACATGTTGCGCGATGCCGTTTGCGGCAAGCTCCGTGATATCCCTGCCGATATCATGGCCGTCGAAGTCAGCCAGTCGAACATGTGGGAATGCACCCGTCTGGTGATGTCCGACGATCTTAAGACCCATGCCGAACGCTCCACCTGCCTGTCTCTGATCGTGGGCGGATTGGTCGAGGTCGCAGCAGAGAACGGGGCCGACCAGTTGATGTCTCTGTCACCGCTCGCCTTGATGCGCGCTCTGCGCCAGCTGGGTTTTGCGGCGGATCGGATCGGCGAGCCCTATCGCAACGATGACGGTCGCCAATATGCCGTGCTGTCGATGCCGGCCGCACGTGCCACGCCACGTCTGCCACGCACGACGCATCTGACCCAGCCGGCGGCCCTGCACGCGCCCGCCGTCGCCTAGGCCTAGCCGACCGGCCTTTCGAGGCCATAACCGGGGAACGGATACCCGGTCCAGCGAACGCTGCCGCTGGAACCCCATCCGCGTATCCTGCGGCAAAAGGTTAACAGAACGTTAACCGCACGCAGGCGCCACCCCCTTCACCTCACCACCCGACCGGACGATCAGGCGCTTTCGCCGAAGACACGGGCAAAGATCGTGTCCACGTGTTTGGTGTGATAGCCCAGATCGAATTTCTCTTCGATTTCCTCGACCGAGAGCGCTGCCGTGACTTCGGGATCGGCCAGCAACTCGGTTTTGAAATCCGCGCCTTGCTCCCAGACTTTCATCGCGTTGCGCTGGACGAGCCGATAGGAATCCTCGCGGTTCACCCCGGCTTGAGTCAGCGCCAAAAGCACGCGCTGGCTCATCACGAGGCCGCGGAACTTGTTCATGTTGGCGAGCATGTTTTCGGGATAGATCACCAGCTTTTCGATGACCCCGGCGAGCCGGTGCAGCGCGAAATCCAGCGTGATCGTGGTATCGGGGCCGATCGTCCGCTCCACCGAGGAATGCGAGATGTCGCGCTCGTGCCAGAGCGTCACGTTCTCCAGCGCCGGTGTGACGGACATCCGAACCAGACGGGCGAGGCCGGTCAGGTTCTCAGTCAGCACCGGGTTGCGCTTGTGCGGCATCGCGGAGGAGCCCTTTTGGCCGGGGGAAAAGAACTCTTCGGCCTCAAGCACCTCGGTCCGTTGCATGTGCCGGATCTCGGTGGCGATATTCTCGATGCTCGACGCGATGACCCCCAGAGTGGCAAAGAACATCGCATGCCGGTCGCGAGGGATGACTTGATTCGAAATCGGCTCGGCCCGCAGCCCCATCTGTTCGCAGACGTGCTCTTCGACGGAAGGATCGATATTGGCAAACGTGCCGACGGCGCCAGAGATCGCACCCGTCGCGATCTCCCACTTGGCCTTTTCGAGCCGGTTCTTGTTGCGGTCCATCTCCGCGTAGAAGCGCGCGAAGGTGAGGCCCATCGTCGTAGGCTCGGCGTGGATGCCGTGGCTGCGGCCGATGCGAACGGTGTCCTTGTGCTCGTAGGCGCGTGTCTTGAGCGCGGCCAGAACGCGATCCATGCCCGACAAAAGCAGATCGGAAGCGCGGACCAATTGAACGTTGAACGTGGTGTCGAGCACGTCCGAGCTCGTCATCCCCTGATGCACGAAGCGGGCGGTGTCCTGGCCGATGATCTCGGCCAGATGCGTGAGAAAGGCGATGACGTCGTGTTTGGTGACGGCTTCGATCTCGTCGATGCGGGCCACGTCGAACGGAACGTCCTTGGCCTTCCAGACTGCGGCGGCGTTTTCGGCAGGGATCACTCCGATGGCGGCTTGAGCGTCGCAGGCGTGCGCTTCGATTTCGTACCAGATACGGAACTTGCTCTCGGGCGACCAGATGGACACCATGTCTGGACGGGAATAACGAGGGATCATGAGCAGGCACCTTTCAGGCAGGGATATGGCAGCGGGGTTCGGCTGCGGTTTAGGCCGATGCTGGCCGGGGGGCAAGAGACCCGACGTCAACGGTCGGTCCAGTGGCGGGGAGACAGGGCGATGATGGGGCCGGCGGACTTTGCTGGGGACTGGCAGATCGCGCGGCGGATCGAGGATCGCCTCGCGTCGGCGGAAGGCCGGTTCGACGGCGTGGCACGACTGACAACGGACGGACCGGACGGTCTGCGCTATTCCGAGTCCGGCCTGCTGCGGCTGGCCGGAGGGCCGCCGATGCAAGCGACCCGCACCTATCTCTGGCGCTTCGAGCCTACCCGAGTTGCCGTCAGCTTCGACGATGGTCGGCCCTTTCACAGCTTTGTCGCCGACGGGGCGGGGCCGGGGACGGATCACCCGTGCGGCGCAGACTATTATCAGGTGGCCTATGACCTGACGGGCTGGCCGATCTGGACCACGGTATGGACAGTTACCGGACCGCGCAAAAACTATGCGATGCACAGCCGTTATCAGCGGGCTTGACGCTGCGGCCTTGCGCTGACCGGTTGCTTGGGGCAAAACAATTTCATCTGAATTTGAGCAGTGGAGGCCCGCATGGCCCTAGTATCATCCAACAACAAGGTTCTCGTCGAAGCCTACGCTCCGGCAGAAGGCACCGTCCGGCTGATCAAGCAGGCGGCTCTGGTGGTCGCCGGTATCGCGCTTTTGGCGGTGATGGCCAAGATCAAGATCCCGATGTGGCCGGTCGCGATTTCGATGGGCACTTTTGCCGTCCTGACCATCGGCGCTGCATACGGGCCGCGTTTGGGCCTCGTGACGATCATGGGCTACATGATCCTCGGCGCGCTTGGGATGGACCTGTTCCAGAACTCCTCGGCCGAGGTCAATGGCCTGACCTACATGATGGGCGGCACCGGTGGATATCTGGTCGGCTATGTGCTGGCTGTGGTGCTCATGGGCTATGCCGCGCGCGCTGGCTGGGACCGTTCGGTCGGCAAGATGGCACTGGCCATGCTCGCCGCCAATGCGGTGATGTATATCCCCGGTGTTCTGTGGCTTGGTCAGCTCTATGGCTTCGATCAGCCGATCCTGCAGTGGGGCCTGTATCCGTTCCTCATCGGCGACGCGCTGAAGCTCGCGCTCGCCGCTCTGCTCCTGCCCGCGCTGTGGAAGCTGATCGGATCGGCCCGCACCTGATCCGAAACAGGTTTTCGACATTGAGAGGCGCGTCCCTTGCGGGGCGCGCCTCGTTTCTTTTCTGGTGCTGTTTAACGATTGTGAGCCAGATTGGCTGTCGGTCGGACCCTTGCTGGAGCGGCCCTCCGGGGGGAGTTTTCTGGCCAAGATGAAGTTAGAGGGCGACCAGCGTGGTTTCGACCTCGGATGCGCCTTCGAGGGTCCGGTGAACCGGGCATTTGTCGGCGATTTCGAGCAGTTTTTGCCGTTGCTCGGCGTCGAGCGGGCCGGTGAGCCTGATCTGACGCTGGAACCGGTCGGCCTTGGCCGTTCGACCGCCGGCGTCCTGAGCGTGGACCTTGTCGTGGCTCACGTCGACGCTGACGTCCGAAAGGGGCCAGCCCTTGCGCCGGGCATACATCCGGATGGTCATTGCCGTGCAGGCCCCGAGACCGGCGGCGAGAAAACCGTAGGGTGACATGCCCTTGTCGGTGCCGCCGTAGGCGAGCGGTTCGTCGGCATAGGTGTGGTGTTTGGGCCCGGATTGGACATCTTGCAGAAAGCCGTTCGGGTCGGCCTCGGAGACGCGGACGATCCCTTCGGGAGCGCCGGGGGGCGGCGCCGGCGGCCGCAGGTCGAGGTAGCGCCCCGCCCATGTGGCGATGACGGTTGCCGCGTATTCCGCATCGGCTGCGTTCGAGAGCAGGTGATCGGCGCCGTCGAGGGTGACAAAGCTCTTGGGGTGTCTGGCGGCTCCGAAGATGTCGGAGGCGTTCGAGACGGCGACCGTCATGTCGCGCGGCGCGTGCATCACCAGAAGGGAGGCTTTCAGCCCGCGGATCGCGGGCGCGAGGGCCGACTGAGCCACATCGTCGAGGAATTGCCGGCCGATCTGGAACGGTCGGCCCCCGAGGTCCACCGTCGCGCTGCCCTCGGCCCGGATACGCGGCACGGCCTCGGCGAAGTGGTGGGTGACGTGGCCGGGGTCGAAGGGCGCACCGATGGTGGCGACGGCCTTGATGCCGGGGATCGTGCCGGCCGCCTTGAGCACCGCAGAGCCGCCAAGGGAGTGACCGATCAGGAGGGACGGCTCCATGCCTTTTTCCCGCAGAGCCGCGGCGGCACTTTCCAAATCGCTGACGTTGCTGGTGAAATCGGTGTTGCCAAACTCGCCATCGGAATGCCCGAGCCCGGTGAAATCGAACCGCAGCACCGCGATTCCCATACCGGCGAGCCGTGCAGCGATCCGCCGTGCCGCGGTGATATCCTTGCCGCAGGTGAAGCAATGCGCAAAAATCGCCGTTGCCAGATGCGGCCCTTCGGGCAGGTCGAGCCGTGCGGCGAGGGCGTCGCCCGCATGACCGGGAAAAGTAAAGCGTTCTGTGGGCATGGCGGCGACCTTGGGTTGATGTGAGGTCTGGCCAACCTGATCCTTTGCGGCCCGATAGACAAGGCGCGGGGCGGGGCGGTCGCGGCTTGTTGACGGATTGAAACCTAGTGCACTTCCCCCGACAGCACCGGATCAAAGGGATAGCGCGTGAGGTTCTCGAAACCGTCCTCGGTGATCAGCACCTGATCTTCGAGCTTGATCGAGAAGTCGCCGTCTTCGGGGCTGGCCAGCACTTCGACGCAGAGGCACATGCCGGGTTCGAGCACGTAGTCATAGGCGCCTTCGACGAATTTGTCGGGGTAGGCGATCAACGGCCACTCGTCGCAGAGCCCGACGCCGTGCATCAGGCAGCCGTATTTGAGCTTTTGCAGATGTGGTGGCAGGACATGCGTGTTGAACGTCAGGTCGTGCATGTGCACGCCGGGCTTGAGCATCTGCATGTTGGTGTCGATGTGCTCGCGGGCGATCTTCATCGTGTCGATCATGTCGGGCCGCGGCGCCCGATCGCCGATCCACCATGTTCGGCTGATGTCGACGCAGATACCGTAGGCGCCGACGAGATCGGTGTCGAAGGCGACGATCTCGTTGTTTTGCACGATTCTCGGGCCGCATTCCTGAAACCAAGGGTTCGTCCGGGGGCCGGAGGAGAGCAGCCGGGTTTCGATCCATTCGCCGCCGCGCCGTATGTTTTCGGCATGCAGAACGGCCCAGATGTCATCCTCGCAGGTTTGCCCGAGCGGCACGTTTTCCCGCGCAAAACGCTCCATCTCGGCGCAGGCCACCTCGCAGGCGTGGCTGGCGCATCGCATGGCGAGGATTTCGTCAGGGCCCTTGATGGCGCGGGTCTTTTCGGTGAGTTCCTCGCCCTCCATCACCTCGAACCCGATCCGTTCGAGCGACCGCAATCCGTGCAGCATGATCTTGTCGACGCCGAGCCGCATGTTGCCGCCAGAGTGGCTGACGATCAGATCACGCACCTCGGCTGCAAAGACATCCGCCGCCACGCCGACCTTGTCGCCTCTGTCAAAGTAGAACAGGTCCGCGCCGGAGCGTTGCTCGCGCACCAGCGGATTGAATTCGCTGAGGAACATGCCGTTCTTGTAATCCCACATCACCATGTAGCCATCGGCGCAGACAAGGCAGGCGCGGAACGCATTGTGGGTGTTCCAGAGCTGCATGTTCGTGCTGTCGGTGGCGTAGCGGATGTTGAGTGGGTCGAACATCAGGATGCCGCCCCAGTCACGGGCGTTGACCGCGTTGGTCAGCCGCTGGTGCCGAAAGGCCCGCATGGCGGGTAGGTCGGGAAGGATCAGCCCTGCCGCCTCCCATTCGGCAAAGGCCAGCCGGGTTGGACCTATCTCGAGCCGGTCATTGTCGTTTGGGCTGCCGTCCCCGAGGGTGGCGCCTTGGGCTGGGTCGATCTTGCGGGTCTGGCTGTAATGGGTGTTCATGGCATGGCTCTTCAACCTGATGTGAGAGGAGCCTGCGCCCGGTCCAAGGGCGATTCCTGTCTGTTGCCGACATGAAAAGGCGTCGTTTTCGACGGCCGGTTTCGGCAAATCGGGGACTTGGCGGGCCGAAATCATCGTTTTCGTCAACGACGTCGGTTTGGCGGCCGCGACCTGTTCCGCGTCTTGGCAGGATGCACTATTCAGGAGGAAACGGGTCGGGCCCCAATATCCGACCGACGGGAACGGGACGCGCGTGAAACCGATTTTGCAGCATGCTTTGCCGGAAGGGCAGGCCGAACTGGCCGGTGCCCGCTTGCCTGCGATGCGGTCGATCCCGGTGGAGGACTGGCTGCACGTCGACGACGCCTACCCCGAACAGCTCGCCGAGAAGGCCCGATTGATGGCGCTGCGGCCCAGGGATGTCGTGGCGGTCTTGCCGTCGGCCGAGGCTGCTGTGGCGGAACTGTCCGAGATGATCGAGGCCGCGGTTCTGGCGCGTCCGGAGTTCGGCGCGGTCGCGGGTGGCATTCGTTGCCCGGACGGGCGTGTGGTGGCAGAGGCCGGCAAACATGGCTTTGCCCGTGTCGCGCAGCTGGTTCAGGAAGACATCTGCATCCTGCAGACCATGAATGGTGAGGCGGTGCTCACCGCGGCGCTGCTCTGTTTTCCTGCCGGATGGACCCTGGCCGAAAAGATCGGCCACCCGATGCGACGTATCCACAGTCCTGTGCCGCCCTATGACACGGGCGTCGCTGTGCGGGTGCAGCGGATGTTTGACCATCTGCCGGTGGGGCGGGTGCTGTTGCGGGCCAACCTGCTGCGATACGATGATCCGACGCTCTATCAGCCGCATAGCGAAGCCGCGCCCCGGCCAGTGGGCCATCCGGGCAGCCCGTATCTGCGGAGCGAACGGCAAACCTTGCGGCGGTTGCCGCGCAGCGGTGCGATCGCCTTCACCATTCACACCAGCGTGGTGCGGCGCGATCAGCAGGCGTGAGAGAGAAACGCAATCACCCGCTCTGAGGACTGACCCGCGCTGAGGATCAACCGCGTGGCCGGACGGGTCCGGCCGTGATGCAGAGCCGAATGGGCGCGGAGCAATCCCTTCTCGTTCGGCTGCGGGACAGCGGGAATATCGTTGGCGGGCGGCGCGATGGGCGCCATTGGCCGGAGCGTCGCGATGTTGGACCGGCGGCGTTCCTGCACGGCGCGGGTGCCGACGGCCATTTGGCCAGCGGACACGCGCCCTGAGAACCCCGGCAGATTGCCGTGCTGGCGCACCGGGGCCTTGGCGCGCGCCGGTTTGCGACCGGACAGCGTGACCTGCACCTGATCCATCACACGGGACAGATCGACCATGTCGGAGCTGTTGTCGGACGGTTTGGGCAGGGAATGGGGCAGGTGCTCCAGCAGGTCCTCGATCATGGCGCTTGTCAGGGTCCTCGGCGCAATGTGCCAAAGCACCTGATCCGCCGGGAGCCGGCTGGTGATCACGTCGGACAGCTTGCGCGCGATGTCGGTCTGATAGGCGATATTCTGGGCATCGTTGAGGTCGTGCTCATGCTCCGGAGCCTGTGGGCGTGGACCGATACCCAGCGTCAGGCAGGTTTTGGCAGCACCCGGAAGATCGACGTGCAGCGCGATCGTCAGCCGGTGGTGGGTCATATCCAGATGAGCGGTATCGTCATTGACCACCGCCAACCGGGCTTTCTGCCCCATGCGGCTGCAAAGTGTTTCGCACAGATGCCCCAGCAGGCTGGGAAAGCTGATCGGCGGAGCGTCTGCGTAGAGCAGTTGAACGATGGTGCTTGTCGGCGCGGCTTTGCGTGTGCAGGTCATAAGATGATCCAGTTCAGAGACCATTGTAGCCTGCATGGCGATTGTGGCGCGTATTGGGGCGGATTGTGATCAGATCAGGGAAAATCCACACTGCGGCGCCCTGTTTCCGCCACAGTTACAATTCGGCTCAGGCCGCAGGATTGTTGATCGGCTCCCAACCAATCAGCGAAGCTGAACCCGACGGATATCGAAGTCGCGCATCTGGACCGAGAGCCCGGACGCGGGGACCCGGGGCCTTGTCGGGACGCCGTTGACGACTTCCGCATCGAAAAAGATGCCGAAGCCCGCGTTGATCATGCGTGGATGCTTTTCCACACCGGGCTCGCAGTGGTTGGAGATGATGCAGTAAGGCTGTTGATCGGTCGGTTGTCCGCTCACCGCATAGACCGGGCGGTCATTGCAGCTCAGTTGCAGCAGCCCGTCGCTGCCGGCCGACCAGCGCAAGAGCAACTGCACCTGTGTCCAGTCGCCGAGGCTGGAGGCGGGGGCGCAGGTCCGGCCAAACACCGTCAGTCCCCGGGTTCTGTCGAGATCGAGGGTCAGGAGATGATTCTTGATCAACTCCCCTTGCCAGATCGCGACGCTGAGGCGGCTATCGGCGCCGCCGGGGGCGTAGGTCACGTGGGGGTTGCGAAAGGCATCGTGGGTCAGCCCGCCTGCGACCCGCACGTCGAACGCATACAGCATCGAGGTGCCCACCGGCACATCGCGGGAGGTGAGATAGGATTTCGAGTTCAGATTGCTGCAGTCGCTTTCACCGCGGCCATCGCCGTAGGTGCGCGACTGGCAGTCGCCGGGCAGAACGGTGAAGCTGACGACCCCGCCACTGACGGTCGGGCTGCGGGCGCTGTTGCGTCCTTCGGACATGCCGCGTGGATAGTCCTGCGCGGCGGCCCCGAGAGGCAGCACCAGCACGATCAGCAGGGCCAGACAGAGGAAAACGCGAAGGACGGTAGGGGCACGAGACATCATGACATCGACAGGGCTATTCGAAACTTGCCGCTCGATGATACCGAAGACACGCCCGTCCATCAACCGGGCCTCTTGTCCGAACGAAAAAGGGCGCCCGTTGGGGCGCCCTTTGATGTGTGCCGATCAGCAGCTGTAGTACATCTTGTACTCGATCGGGTGTGGCGTGTGCTCGTAGGCGTAGACCTCTTCCCACTTGAGCGCCATGTAGCCCTCGAGTTGGCTCTTGGTGAACACGTCGCCGGCCAGCAGGAACTCGTGATCTTTCTCGAGTTCTTCGAGCGCCTCGCGGAGCGAGCCACAGACCGTCGGGATCGACGCCAGCTCTTCGGGGGGCAGATCGTAGAGGTCCTTGTCCGAAGCGGCGCCGGGATCGATCTTGTTCTTGATGCCGTCGAGGCCAGCCATCAGCAGCGCGGAGAACGCCAGATAGGGGTTTGCGGCCGGGTCGGGGAAACGAGCCTCGACGCGCTTTGCCTTTGGGTTCTCTGCCCACGGAATACGCACACAACCAGACCGGTTACGAGCCGAATAGGCGCGCAGCACAGGGGCTTCGAATCCGGGGATCAGACGCTTGTAGCTGTTGGTCGACGGGTTGGTGATCGCGTTCAGCGCCTTGGCGTGCTTGAGGATACCACCGATGAAATACAGCGCTTCCTGGCTCAGATCAGCATATTTGTCGCCTGCAAAGAGCGGCTTGCCGTCTTTGAAGATCGACATGTTCACGTGCATGCCGGTGCCGTTGTCGCCGGCGATCGGCTTGGGCATGAAAGTCGCCGACTTGCCGTAGGCCTGCGCCACGTTGTGGATCACATACTTGTACTTCTGGATCTCGTCGGCCTGATGGGTCAACGAACCAAAGATCAAGCCCAGCTCGTGCTGGCAGGACGCCACTTCGTGGTGGTGCTTGTCGACTTTCATCCCAATGCGCTTCATGGTGGAGAGCATCTCGGAGCGCATGTCTTGTGCATCGTCGATCGGGTTGACCGGGAAGTATCCACCCTTGATGCCCGGGCGGTGGCCGGTGTTGCCCATTTCGTACTCGGTGTCCGAGTTCCACGCGCCGTCGATGGCGTCGACCTGATAGGAAACCTTGTTCATCGACACGCTGAAACGAACGTCGTCAAAGATGAAGAATTCGGCTTCCGGACCCCAGTAGGAGGTGTCGCCGATGCCGGTCGATTTCAGATAGGCCTCGGCGCGCTCGGCCGTGCCGCGCGGGTCACGGTCATAGCTCTCGCCGGTGTCGGGCTCGACCACGGTGCAATGCAGGCAGATCGTTTTCTCGGCATAGAACGGATCGACATAGACGCTGTTGGTATCCGGCATCAGTTTCATGTCGGACTGGTCGATGGATTTCCAGCCGGCGATCGACGAGCCGTCGAACATGAAGCCCTCTTCGAGGAAATCCTCGTCCACCTGATCGGCCATCACGGTGACGTGCTGCAACTTGCCGCGCGGATCAGTAAAGCGGATGTCAACGTATTCGACGCCCTCATCACTGATCATTTTAAGGACATTTTCTTTGCTCATAGTGGTCTCTTCCCCTTGCAGATAAGCAGTTGTTGGTCGGCGGCGAACGTCAGAGCGCGTCTTCGCCCGTTTCGCCCGTGCGAATGCGGATGGCTTGGTCGATGTTGGAGACGAAGATCTTTCCGTCGCCAATCTTGTCGGTCTTGGCGGCGCCCATGATCGCTTCGATCGCGGCTTCCGCCTGATCGTCAGAGAGGATGACCTCGATTTTCACCTTGGGCAGAAAATCGACGACATACTCGGCACCGCGATACAATTCGGTATGACCCTTCTGACGTCCAAAGCCCTTGACCTCGATCACCGAGAGCCCCTGAACTCCAACGTCCTGCAGCGCCTCTTTCACTTCATCGAGTTTGAAGGGCTTGATGATAGCCTCGATCTTCTTCATGCGCCGTCTCCCTTGCATCACACTTATGGGGCGTGAGACCACTTCTGAGGGGCCTTCACAATTCAGTAGGAAAGGGATCGCATGTGCCGCACCGGGAATCCAGAGAGAGCGATTAAGAAATGTGCAGAATGCCGAGAAATTGTGCGAAATGAAAATTCAGGGTGATCCGGGAATGACGACTTTATTATCCGCCGCACAGATGCGCGCCATCGAAACCGAGGCAATAGCGACGGGAGCGGTCAGTGGGCTGACGTTGATGCAACGGGCCGGACAGGGCGTGGTCGACGCGGTTCTGGCCCGCTGGCCCGATCTCGCCACCGCACCGGGGCAGGTTCTCGTCCTTTGCGGGCCCGGAAACAACGGCGGCGATGGTTTCGTCATTGCGCGTCTGCTGCACGATCTGGGCTGGCGGGTCGAGGTATGTCTTCTGGGTGATCCCGCCCGAATGCCGCCGGATGCCCGCAGGATGTATGATCGCTGGAGCGAGGCCGGCCCGACGCGTCGTTTCGGCGAATGGGCCGAAGGGGCGAGCGGGGAGGCTCCCGCTCTCATTGTCGATGCGCTATTCGGAACCGGGCTCGCCCGTCGCCTGAGCGATGACGTGATGACGGTCCTGTCCGGCGTTGCGAATATGCGGGGCCGGAGCGAACGTGCCATTCCGGTGGTCGCGGTGGACATGCCGTCAGGGCTTTGCGCGGATAGCGGCCGTAGCCTCGGCGCGACCTTGCGCTGCGATCTCACGGTCATCTTTCACCGGGCAAAACGCGGCCATTATCTGGCCGAAGGCCCGTCTTTCTGCGGCGAGGTCGGGATCGTCGACATCGGTCTTGCCCAAGAGGAGCCCACGTCTGAACAAGCCGTCGGTCTGGTCGAGCCGCCGGATTCGAGCCTTCTGGGCAAGTCCAACGGTCACAAGTTCGATCATGGGCACGCATGGCTGCTGTCGGGCGGTGTCGGTCGCGGTGGAGCAGTCCGGCTGGCCGCGCGGGCTGCGCTGCGTGCAGGGGCAGGGCTCGTCACCGTGGGATGCCCGCTGGCAGCACTCGCCGAAGATGCCGCCCGGCTCGATGCGATCATGCTGCACCCTGTCCCCGATGGGGCCAGTTGGGCAGACATCCTCGATGATCGTCGGGTGGTTTCCGTCTGCGTCGGGCCGGGGCTTGGCACGACGTCTCGCGAATCCGATCTCGTCCGCGCGACGTTGACTGCCCCGGCACGCACCAGACCGGGCGGGTCGGAGCCGGAGCCGCTCGCGGTCTGTCTGGATGCCGACGCTTTGACGCTGATCGCCCAAGACCCGGCTTTGATGAAACTGCTGCACGCCGGCTGCGTTCTCACGCCCCACGGCGGCGAATTTGCCCGGCTGTTCCCGGATTTGGCCGACAAGCTCTCCGGCCCCGCGACGACAGGCCCGGCCTATTCAAAGGTCGACGCCGTCCGGGACGCCGCCAAAAGGGCCGGCTGCACCATCCTGCTGAAAGGGCCCGACACAGTGATCGCAGATCAAACCGGCGCTTGTGCGATCCACTCGGCGCAATATCATGACGCCGCGCCCTGGCTGGCCACAGCCGGCTCGGGAGACGTGCTGGCGGGCATCGTCACCGGTCTGTTGGCGCGCGGGTTCAGCACGATAGAGGCTGCCAAGGTCGGTGCCTGGCTCCATGCGGCCTGCGCCCGACGGTTTGGACCGGGGCTGATCGCCGAAGATTTGGCCGAACAACTCCCGAAGGTCTTCCGGGATCTCGGTCTGTAATCTTCTTTGGGTTTTAAATATCCCCGCCGGAGGCAAAACGCCGCCCGAAAGGGCGGCGATTATCCATAGACCGTGTGCTTCAACAGCCGAATTCGGATCGGCTCAGGCAGTGAAGATCTCCAGACCGTCGGCATAGATGATGTGGCTGTGGTCAAAGACCAGCGAATAGACGGTCATCTGTGCCGCAGGAAGCTCAGAGATGAATTCGCGGTCGATCAGTCGGTGGGCGGGCACATTGGCCTGCGGCTGACCATAGAGTGCCTCGGCGCGCCAATCGCGGATGTGGACGCGGGCTCCGGGGGCGACGATCACGTCGGTATCGGGACGGGTATGTCCGAGCGAGCCTGCCTTGATCCGCACCGGGGCGACGGTCGCGGTCTCGACCTTGATCTCGCGCAGAACGGCGACGCCGGTGTCGCGGGTGATGACGCGGTCGCCGGGAGACAGGTGCTCCACGGGGAGTTCGCCGTCGAGGGTCAGCACGATCGTGCCGGCCGTCAGGCCCGCAAGGCCGGTGTCGACGGTTGTCTTGTCCGCAAAACGGATGTCTGTTCCCTGGTGCATGGCGTGTTTCCCGCTCTTGCTGATGTCTGCCTCAACTCTTGAAGCGAGAATATGGCAAGAAAGCGTTACTGTCGCGCCCTTTCTGCGATATTTTTCCGCTCGCATCCGGCTTTGACCTTTGCTAGACAGCGCTCCAACACGGGGGGCGGGATCACTGCTCTCTATAATCATGCGGGTGTGGCGGAACTGGTAGACGCACCAGATTTAGGTTCTGGCGCCGCAAGGCGTGGGGGTTCGAGTCCCTTCACCCGCACCAAGATACGTTGAAAAGGAAACATCGAATGCAGGTCACCGAGACCCTCAATGACGGCCTCAAGCGCGGCTATACCATCAATCTGCCCGCCTCCGAACTGGACGCCAAGGTGATGGAAAAGCTGACAGAAGCACAGCCCGAGATCGCCATGAAGGGATTTCGCAAGGGCAAGGTGCCGCTCAGCCTGCTGAAGAAGCAGCACGGCCCTCGCCTGATGGGCGAAGCGATGCAGGAAAGCATCGACGGTGCGCTGAACAAGCATCTCGAGGAATCAGGTGATCGTCCGGCCATGCAGCCCGAGGTCAAGATGACCAACGAGGACTGGAAAGAGGGCGACGACGTCGAAGTATCCGTGTCCTACGAGGCTCTGCCCGCAGTGCCGGAGGTCGATTTCTCCGCGATCAAGCTGGAGCGGATGACCGTCAAGGCGGACGAAGCTTCGGTGACCGAGGCGCTCGACAACCTCGCTGGCAGCGCCCAGAACTTCGAAGATCGCAAGAAGGGCTCCAAGGCCAAGGACGGCGATCAGGTGGTTATCGACTTCCTCGGCAAGGTCGACGGCGAAGCCTTTGAAGGCGGTGCCGCAGAGGACTACCCGCTCGTCCTCGGCTCGAACTCCTTCATCCCCGGCTTCGAGGACGGTCTGGTCGGCGTAAAGGCCGGTGAAGAGAAAGACGTCGAAGTCACCTTCCCCGAAGACTACCAGGCGCCAAACCTCGCCGGTAAGACGGCCGTCTTCTCCTGCACCGTCAAGGCGGTCAAGGAGCCCAAGCCCGCCGAGATCAATGATGAATTGGCAAAGCAGTTCGGTGCCGAAGATCTGGAGGCTTTGAAATCCCAGATTTCCGAGCGTCTCGAGGCCGAATACGCCGGCGCCGCCCGTGCCGTCGCCAAGCGCAGCTTGCTTGATGCGCTCGATTCCGCCGTGACGTTCGAGCTGCCCCCCAGCCTCGTCGAGGCAGAGGCCGGCCAGATCGCGCACCAGCTGTGGCACGAGGAAAACCCTGACGTTCAGGGTCACGATCATCCCGAAATCGAAACCACGGAAGAGCACACCACTCTGGCGGTGCGTCGGGTGAAGCTGGGCCTGCTCCTGGCAGAGATCGGACAGAAGGCCGAAGTGCAGGTGACCGATCAGGAACTGACCCAGGCGATCATGAACCAAGCCCGTCAGTATCGCGGCCAAGAGCGCCAGTTCTTTGAATTCGTGCAGCAAAACGCCCAGATGCGTCAGCAGATCCAAGCACCGATCTTCGAGGACAAGGTCATCGACCACATCTTCTCTCTGGCTGATGTGACAGAGAAAGAAGTGTCGAAAGAAGACCTTCAGAAAGCTGTCGAAGCACTCGAAGACGAATAAGTTCACCCCTCGGTGTTCTGACAAACAAGAGGCCGCCCTTCGGGGCGGCCTTTTTCGTTGCCGGCTTGCTTTGGCGCGATTTGGCTATGGTAGAACCCAAAACCCCCGCGCGTTCCGGCCCCAGGGGGCAGGGCGGTTGACGTTCGGTCCCAAACGAAAAAGGCCGCCCCGAGGGACGGCCTTCTTGTTTCGGTGGCAGACGGCGCGATCAGTCGCGGTCGTCGTCTTCCGTCGCGGCGGAGCCCATGTCGTCGAACAACTGCTCGATTTCAAATTCGGCGGCGGCCTCTTCTTCGGCGGCCAGCTCTTGGATCGATTTGCCGGCGGCTTGCAGCTCTGCCTCTTCGGGCGAACGGGCCACGTTCAGAGTGATCGTGCAATCGACTTCGGGGTGAAGCCGAACGGTCAGATCGTGCAGGCCAAGCTCCTTGATCGGCGACAGGTTGATCACCTGCTTGCGGTCAAAGGTAAAGCCTTCGGCCTGAGCGGCCTCGGCGGCGTCGCGCGGGCTGACAGAGCCATACAGCGCACCCGAGTCGGAAGCCGACCGGATGATGATGAAGGTCTGACCGCCAAGCTTTTCAGCCATCGATTCGGCTTCTTTGCGTGTCTCGAGGTTCTTCGCCTCGAGCTGGGCCTTTTGCTCTTCAAAGCGCGCCATGTTGGCGGCGTTGACGCGCATGGCTTTGCCTTGGGGCAGAAGGAAGTTGCGGGCATAGCCGTCTTTGACTTTGACCACTTCGCCCATCTGGCCAAGTTTTGCCACGCGTTCCAGAAGGATAACGTCCATTGGGTGTTCTCCTTATTTCACGGCGTAAGGCAGAAGGGCCAGAAACCGAGCGCGCTTGATGGCACGGGCCAGCGCACGCTGGTTCTTGGCACCGACGGCGGTGATGCGGGATGGCACGATCTTGCCACGCTCAGAGATGTAGCGCTGCAGTGTGCGGGTGTCTTTGTAGTCGATCTTGGGGGCGTTATCGCCCTCGAACGGATCAGACTTGCGACGGCGGAAAAACGGTTTGGTAGCCATTGTGTATGTCCTTTCCTACAGATCAGCGACGTTCGCGGGGGCCGCGGTCGCCACGGTCACGCTCGTCGCGCTTTTGCATCTGGACCGAGGGGCCCTCTTCGTGGGCGTCGACCTTGATGGTCAGGACGCGCATCACGTCGTCGTGCAAACGCATCAGGCGCTCCATCTCCTGCACGGCCGGTGCGGGTGCATCGGTGCGCAGATAGGCGTAGTGACCCTTGCGGTTCTTGTTGATCTTGTAGGCCATCGTCTTGACGCCCCAGTATTCATTCTCAACGACTTTGCCGCCATTGTCGGCAAGCACTGTCGAGAAATGTTCTACGAGGGATTCGGCCTGCGCGCTGGACAAGTCCTGACGCGAGATAAACACATGCTCATAAAGCGGCATGTCGGCTCCATTTCTGTTCTCGGCGCATTTCAAAGAACGGGGCGTAAGACCTTCCGCACCCCATCCACGAGAGACTGCGCGGTTTTCAACGTCGCGGAAGGATGCGGCCTTATACAGAGTGTGCGCCGTGGTGCAAGGCCCGGGGTGATTTCCGCGGCGTTTTGCCGAGTCTGCTGCGCGATCATCCGGATCGGGCGAGGCCCGGATTGAATTTCGAGCCCGCCAGCCGAGGAGATCTTCCCCGCTGACCTTGGGTAATTTCGCCGTGCCGCCGCCTGAAACCGCGCTCTGCGTCACAATGGTTAACAAACCCTTACTCACGGAATTCATTGCCGTTTTCGTCGCCAAACGGGGGCTGCGCACCCTGATCGTCGCTCTCAATTGTGGCTTTGGGCGTGGTTGGAGCCGTCAGGCGGCGCGGTATTGTCTCGTTCCCGCCCAGATTGTGCCGCGATCTTTAAGCACTTCTTAACTTAACGAAATCGGAAATTGGATCAGAGCTATGACAGCACTTCCTGAAATGACTGGTTTTACCCGTGCCGGCGCCGCCTCGTCAGTGCGTGCCGAGACCAATTTGTTTGAAGTCGACGAAACATACTGGGGCTATATCGTTCGTTCGTCCGAACAGACCCCGGTCCATGTCGTCCTGATACAGGGCATCGCATGGATGATCGGCATCGCCTTTGTCGTGGCCACCTTGGGCCTTTGGGTATTGCCGTCGACGGTGACGCACGGACCGGCTCTGGGGCTGAAGCTGGGCGCGACGGTCGTGACGTCTTCGATCGCGGCGCTGACGCTGTGGTATGCAAGCCGTGGCACGCAGAGCGAAATCCAGATCGACACCCGTTTGGGCGAAGTTCGCGAAGTGATCCGCAACAAGGCCGGCAAGGCCTCGCTGGTCGGCCGCTATGGGTTCGATGCCATCGGGGGCGTGTTCATCGACCGCTCCGGCGCGAGCAACGGCCTGTCCAAGGGCAATCTGGTCCTGCGGTATCGGAATACGGCGCAGACTCTGCACGTTGCATCCGGCGGCCTGATGGGGCTCGCACCGCTGCGGGATCGTCTCGGCCGCGATCTGATGATCATGCCGAAGAACCCGCAAGGGGCGTCTGGCGGAGAAGCCGGCCAAGCCGCCTGACCCCACGACACGACGCTATTTCCGACAAGCGCGGCCCTCTCTGAGGGTCGCGTTTTCGTATGCCGCCGATTCTGTCCTGAGCAATTGCAAATTTGCACTTCGTCCCTGACGATTCTTGTCCCGACGCTGCCGACCCGTTAGACGGGATGAACTGGATCTCAAGCGGAGGGGACATTCGTGAAGGCATTTGTATTTCCGGGGCAGGGCGCACAGGTGCCCGGAATGGGCAAGGCATTGGCCGATGCCTATCCGGCTGCGCGGGCGGTGTTCCAAGAGGTCGACGACGCTTTGGGCGAGGCGCTCTCCGATGTGATCTGGGGCGAGGACGCGGATGCGCTTACCCTCACCCGGAACGCTCAACCCGCTCTGATGGCGACCTCGATCGCCGCGATGCGCGCGCTCGAGGCCGAGGGCATCACCATCGATCAGGCGTACTTCGTGGCAGGGCATTCTCTGGGTGAATACTCCGCGCTTTGTGCGGCCGGGGCTCTCAGCCTGTCGGACACCGCCCGCCTGCTGCGGATCAGGGGAACCGCGATGCAAGATGCGGTGCCGGTCGGTGTCGGCGCGATGGCCGCGCTTCTCGGGCTTGGCTTCGACGCAGCCAAGGAGGTGGCCGAAGAGGCCGCGCAGGGCGACGTCTGTCAGGCCGCCAACGACAACGATCCCAGCCAGGTGGTGATCTCCGGGCATCGCGCCGCCGTCGAGCGCGCGCTCGATATCGCCAAGGCCAAAGGGGCAAAGCGGGCCATGCTCCTGCCGGTCAGCGCGCCTTTCCACTCCGCACTGATGGAGCCGGCCGCCAAGGTCATGGCCGATGCCCTCGACGGTGTCGACATTCAGGCGCCCTCGGTTCCGCTGGTCGCCAACGTCGTGGCCGAGGCGGTCTCCGAACCGGCAAGAATACGGGATCTGCTTGTCGAACAGGTCACTGGCTCTGTTCGCTGGCGTGAAAGCGTCCTGTGGATGGCCGACGCAGGCGTCACTGAAGTGTGGGAAATCGGCTCCGGCAAGGCGCTCTCAGGCATGATCCGGCGGATCGAAAAATCCATCGTCTGCCGCAACATCGGCGTTCCCGACGATATCACAGCGGCAAAGGCCGATTCCTAACGGAAGACAAGGAGATCTCAGATGTTCGATCTGACTGGAAAGAACGCGCTCATCACCGGCGCATCAGGGGGCATTGGCGGCAGTATTGCCCATGCGTTGCACGGCGCGGGCGCGACTGTTGCCCTTTCTGGCACGCGGGTCGAGCCGCTGGAGGCGCTGGCCGCCGAGTTGGGCAGCCGGGCCCACGTCTTGCCCTGCAATCTTAGTGACGCCGAGGCCGTCACCGCGCTTCCCAAACAAGCCGCCGAGGCGATGGGCAGTGTGGATATTCTGGTGAACAACGCCGGGATCACCCGCGACAATATCTTCATGCGGATGTCGGAGGAGGAATGGTCCAGCGTCCTGGACGTGAACCTCACGTCCACCATGCGGCTGTGCAAGGGGGTGATGCGCGGGATGATGAAGGCGCGTTGGGGTCGAATCGTCAATATTTCCTCCGTCGTCGGGGCTACGGGCAATCCCGGACAGGCCAACTATGCGGCGTCGAAGGCCGGGATGGTCGGCATGTCGAAATCCATCGCCTACGAGGTCGCCAGCCGTGGCATTACTGTAAACTGCATCGCGCCGGGCTTTATCGCCACCGCAATGACGGAAAAGCTCAACGACGAGCAGAAGGCCGCGATTCTCGGCCAGATCCCCGCCGGTCGGATGGGCGATGCCCAAGAGATCGGCGCGGCGGTGCTGTATCTGGCCAGCCCGGAGGCCGCCTACGTCACCGGCGCGACGCTCCACGTCAATGGCGGCATGGCGATGCTCTGAGACGAAGCGTTGGGCGGCACAGAGATGACAGGGCGGGCCATTCGTGTCGTCGGATCGGCATCCGAGATGCGTGATAGCGCCAACGGCCAGAGGCGAATTGCAGTTTGAAAGCGTTTGCCTTGCCTGAAATCTCTGCTATAGCCCAGCAAGATTTTCCGATTGCAGCCCAACTGGCTGTGGATCGGTTAAGCCTCCATGGTGGGGGCAGGTGAGCCGCCCTTCGGGGCAACAATTAGCGGGCGAAAGTCCCGAAAGAACGTGAGGACCTGATATGAGCGACGTCGCAGATCGTGTGCGCAAGATCGTTGTAGAGCACCTTGGGGTGGAAGAGGCCAAAGTGGTCGAAAACGCCTCGTTCATCGACGACCTGGGCGCTGACAGCCTCGACACCGTCGAATTGGTCATGGCCTTTGAAGAAGAGTTCGGGATCGAGATCCCCGATGACGCCGCCGAAACGATCCAGACGTTTGGCGACGCAGTGAAGTTTATCTCGAGCGCTCAGTAAGCTCGATCGAGATCGGCCCCATGGGCTCGCTGAACGGCGTTCTCCGATACGGAGAGCGCCGTTTTTGCGTCTGACGGTTGCGTGATCCCGGCGCTGCGGGATTGACCCCGGCGCTCTCACGGGCGTTTCGTGAGGCAGACGGTTCGACGACCGCACCGACCTGATACCGACGGGAGACCGACGCGATGTCCAGATTGCTTTTTGCCTTCATGACCGCCTTTGCGGCCGCTGCCGTCGTCGCCGCTGTTGCGGTCTCGTTCGATATCGCCAGTCGCTTCGGGGCACATCCCTTGTGGTCCGAAACGGTGGTCTGGATCGGGTTGGCACTGGCGCTCTGTCTCACGGCGCTGGCGTTGCGGTCCCGCAGCCTCGCTTGGGGGGGTGCTGTTACAAGCCTTCTCGCTGGGGCCGTATCGGCAAGGTTCGGCAAGCAAATCTTTGCTGCGTCATTTGCGGAAAACGGCCTTGCCGGGCGGTTCTGGTACTTTGGCTGGATCGGCCTCTGTACCGGATTTATTGCCTTGATTGCGCTGACTTTTCTGCATAATGCACAACGCTCGGTCCCGCCCGCCGAACGCTAGCACGGGGATCAGGGCCCGGGAGTGGTATTCGCCGCCCTTGCCCCGACAGGTGCTTGCGCGGTATCAGGAGCCGAGAAACGAGCAGAGTGGGAGGCGTCACATGAGACGTGTAGTTGTTACGGGCCTGGGTCTTGTCACACCCTTGGCAGACGGGGTCGAGGAAACCTGGAAACGCCTCCTGGCAGGGCAATCGGGCGCCGGGCCGATCACCCAGTTCGACGCCAGCCATCTGGCCACCACCTACGCCTGCGAAGTGCCCCGTGGCGACGGGACGGACGGCAGCTTTCTGGCCGATACCTACATGGAGCCAAAGGACGCCCGAAAGGTCGATGACTTCATCCTCTACGGCGTTGCTGCCGCTCAGCAAGCAGTCGAGGATTCGGGTTGGATGCCCGAGGACGAGGCCGATCGCATCCGCACCGGCGTGTTGATCGGTTCGGGTATCGGTGGGCTGAAATCCATCCAGGACACCGCCTTGCTGCTGAAAGAAAAGGGCCCGCGCCGTGTTTCGCCCTTCTTCATTCCGGGCGCCCTGATCAACCTGATCTCGGGGCACGTGGGAATCCGCTACGGCTTCAAGGGTCCGAACCATTCGGTCGTGACGGCTTGTTCGACCGGCGCCCATGCGATTGGCGACGCGGCCCGGTTGATCAAATACGGGGCTGCCGAAGTCATGGTCGCAGGCGGCGCAGAGGCGGCGATCTGCGAAATCGGCATCGCTGGCTTCAATGCTTGCAAAGCCTTGTCGACCAAACGCGCTGACGACCCGACGAAAGCCAGCCGCCCTTACGATTCAGATCGTGATGGATTTGTCATGGGTGAGGGGGCAGGGATCGTCGTGCTGGAGGAATACGAGCACGCCGTGGCCCGCGGGGCAAAGATCTATGGCGAAGTCATCGGTTATGGCATGTCGGGCGATGCCTATCACATCACCGCACCTGCCGAGGATGGTGACGGTGCCGAACGCTCCATGCGTGCCGCTCTTGCGGATGCCGGGGTAGAGCCCGACGCGGTCGACTACATCAATGCCCACGGCACATCGACAATGGCGGACGTGATCGAATTGGGCGCGGTCGAGCGGATGATGGGCGATGCCGCCAGCAAGGTGACGATGTCGTCCACAAAATCCGCGACGGGCCATCTGCTTGGCGCCGCCGGCGCCATCGAAGCGATCTTTTCGATCCTAGCCTTGCGCGATCAGGTCGCTCCGCCGACCATCAATCTCGACAATCCGGCTGTGGATAGCCCGATCTTTCTGGCGCCGAACGCCAAGCAAGAGCGTGAGATCAACATCGCCCTGTCGAATTCCTTTGGCTTTGGCGGAACGAACGCCAGCGTCGTCTTTCGAAAGGCCCAGTAATGTGGCGACATATCGCCTCTAATGCTTTGACGTTCTTCATCGTCGCATTGTTTCTGCTTGCCGGTCTCGTGACCTGGGGCGTCAATGCCTATTCGGCAACCGGTCCGTTGCAGCAGGCAATTTGCCTGCGCGTCGAAAGTGGTTCGAATATGCGCCGTGTCAGCGAAGATCTAGCCGAGCAGGGGGCGATTACCTCGCCTGCGCTGTTCCGGATGGGCGCGGACTATTCCGAAAAGGCGGCGCAACTGAAGGCCGGGAGCTATCTGGTGCCGCCCGAAACCTCGATGGAGGAGATCGTCGACGTCATCACGCGTGGCGGTGCGAGCACCTGCGGCACGCAAGTGGTGTATTCAGTCGGTGTCACGTCCACGACGGTCCGTGTCCGCGAACTGGACCCGGCTTCTAACCGTTTCGTCGAGATCGTCCGGTTCGATCCGCTGACAGAAGAGGCGCCAGCCGAATATACCGAAGTCCGCAACGCGCCTGATACTCAGTATTCGATCCTCGTCATCGAAGGCACGACGGTCTGGCAGGTGGTGACGGCGCTCAATTCGTTGGATGTGCTCGAGGGCAGCCTTGACGAGTTGCCTCCGGAGGGATCGTTGGCGCCCGATAGCTATGACGTGTCGCCCGGCACCGACGTTACCGCCCTCGTGGCCCGGATGCGATCTGCGCAATCGGCACGGTTGGCCGAGGCCTGGGCAAGCCGCGTCGACGGATTGCCATTCGATACGCCCGAAGAAGCCTTGATCCTCGCCTCGATCGTCGAGAAGGAAACCGGTGGGATCGACGAGGTCCGCACAGTCGCAAGCGTGTTTGAAAACCGCTTACGGACTGGCATGCGTCTGCAGACGGACCCGACGGTCATCTACGGCGTCACCGGTGGCGAAGGCATCTTGGGCCGCGGTCTGCGTCAGAGCGAGTTGAGGGCGGAGACTCCCTACAACACCTATGTCATCGACGGCCTGCCGCCGACGCCGATCGCTAATCCCGGACTTGCCAGCATTCAGGCGGTCATGGACCCGGAGGACACGGACTACGTGTTTTTCGTGGCCAAGACGCTCGATCCCCGAGACGGGCACAACTTTGCAGTCACGCTTGCCGAGCACAACGAGAACGTGGCGGCCTACCGGGCGCTGGAGGCTGCGGCGAACTAGAGTGTCAACGCCGGTTTCTTAATGGCGCCATAATGTTGCGGGCGCGAGCCTTGCGGTTTGCTAGTCCCATACGCACGGTCTGATGTGCAAACTTTGACTTGCAGGACGTATTCCTGAAACGGCCATGGGGGCGACCCTTTGGCCGTTTTCTGTTTCCCGTCCCCAGCCTGTATGGCCCTTGGAAGGCAAAGCACCATGAACAGAACCCCCACTGACGAGACACCCCAGTCTCCTGATCCTCAGTCGCACTTCGAGGACAGCCTCATTCTCTTGACCAGCCTGCGCGATGCCCTTGCGGCGCTTGTACTGGACCTCAGAAATGGTCGCCTCAATGCCATCCCGGACATTGCGACAAAACAACTCGAACTCGAAATCGCTTTGAAACACGCGTTTGAAATGGAGCGGACATTCAATGAGTGGCAACAGAAAGAGAACGGCGAGCCCGCTGCAGACGCAGTTGACCTCGACAGCGTCCGAAACGAGATCGGGTGCCGCTTGGCTCGCCTCCGCGCCTGCTGTCGTTCAGACTGAATTCCTCGAAAACTTGTCGGCGCGGGAGCTGATGGCGCTGCCCTATATCTTTGATTTCTGGGCGTTCGACCACCAATTGCCGCCCGACGGCGATTGGCACAGCTGGGTGCTGATGGGCGGACGCGGCGCAGGCAAGACCCGCGCCGGTGCGGAGTGGGTTCGCAGCAAGGTGGAGGGTGCCGGCCCGACCGATCCGGGGCAAGCCAAACGGGTCGCCTTGATCGGAGAGACCGTCGATCAGGTCCGAGAGGTCATGATCTTTGGCGAGAGCGGCATCATGGCCAGTTCGCCCCCCGATCGTCGCCCGGAATGGATTGCAGGCCGAAAGATGTTGCTTTGGCCGAACGGGGCCGTCGCTCAGGTATTTTCGGCGCACGAACCCGAGACGCTGCGCGGTCCTCAGTTCGATCTGGTCTGGGCCGATGAGATGGCCAAGTGGAAGAAGGGCGAGGAGACATGGGACATGATCCAGTTCTGCCTTCGTCTGGGCGACAATCCGCAGGCCTGTGTCACCACCACCCCTCGCAATGCACCGGCTTTGAAATCATTGCTGGCCCAGCCCACCACGGTGACCACTCACGCCACCACGATGGACAATGCCGCCAATCTGCCACCCAGCTTTCTGGCGGAAGTGCAGCGTCGCTATGCCGGCACTCGGCAGGGATTGCAGGAAATGGATGGGATCTTGCTGTCCGATGCGGAGGGCGCGCTCTGGACCGGCGAGATGATCTCGCGCTGTCAACGCGCCGCTGTCCCTGAACTTGATCGGATCGTCGTGGCGGTCGACCCAGCCGTCAGCGCGCATGGCAAGTCTGACTAATGCGGCATTGTGGTCGTGGGCGCCCAGACCAGTGGTCCGGTGCAGGATTGGCGTGTCTGGGTGCTGGAGGATGCTACGGTAACGTCGTCGTCGCCCTCGGTCTGGGCCGAGGCCGCTGTGGCTGCCTTTGAGCGTCACGACGCGGAGCGACCCGTGGCGGAGGTCAACCAGGGCGGTGGTCTGGTGGAGACGGTGATCCGTCAGGTGTCGCCTCTGGCGTCGGTGGTCAGAACTTTGACTGCCAAGAGAGTGAATTCTTAATATAGGTACAGACCCCCTGCAGCGATCAGAAAATCGCCATAACTTACCAAGTCTTCCCGGAGTGCATAATAATCCCCTTTCAATAGCCGTTCCTCAGAGCGAAATCGAGCATGATGACGGCACATCGATGTGGTATGTCCTCGGCGACATAGTGCAAATTTGGGAATTTGTCAGATGCCCCCTTCACCATCGAAAACCAGAGTCATGGCTCATGGCCAGCAGTTGATTTTTGCCGCCAAAGCGATGGCTGAGAAAAGACCTTTGGGTATCTGTCATATCGGGTTGCACGCGCCTCCAGTCTTTCAGTCTGCCTAACATGATCTCAATCCATTTGCGTCGATTGGCTAGCCTCATGTCGTACTCCACAGGTTTCTTACGTTGCCTCCCACCCGGGATGTTGGCCCGTGCGCCCTATGTCTCAATGCTAGTTTGAACCGGTCGGCGTCGTAGCCGCGATCCCCGAGTAACCAGTTGGCATCCGGCAAACTGTCGCAAAGCGCCCGCGCACCAAAGTAGTCGCTGACCTGTCCTGCAGATGCCAACAGCTTGTGAGGGCGTCCTTGGGTTGTCGCAGATGGCATGCAGTTTCGGTACATGCCGCCTTTAATCCTTCCGATCAGGCGGCCGCGCTTCCCTTTTTGACGCTCATACTGGACGCCGAGCGGTGTACCTTCGGGTTGATAGCATCGATGAATACGCTAAGCTTCTCGCAGTGTCCGGCAGCCAGTCCGACCATCATTTCCGCAAAGGTGCTATGTTCGTGACTTCAACCGATCCGTTGGGTTTAGCCATCGACTCCCTAGTGTCAGGACCCATAAATCGGCTTGAGGCCGCCCGGCCTGCGTGAATCAAGCTCCCGAACTGACGGGGGTGATGATGAGCAACCTTTTCTGGCTGACCGACGAGCAGATTGAGCGGTTGAAGCCGTTCTTTCCGAAGAGCCATGGCAAGCCGCGTGTTGATGATTTGCGCGTGTTGAGCGGCATAATTTTCATCAATCGCAATGACTTGCGTTGGTGCG
>NZ_FXZK01000049.1 GCF_900184895.1 Flavimaricola marinus | reverse complement strand
CCTCGCCTATAAGTTAGCTCTGTTCGGGGTTTGGTCCTTCTCTTGACCGTTGGTGATACTCCCGCGGGGAGAGACCGTCGAGGCTCGAGTGCGGGCGGTGATGGTTGTAGTCGTCGCGCCATGCCGCGATCAGACGGCGGGCATGGCGCAGGTTCGGGAACAGATGCTCGTTCAGGCATTCGTCCCGCAGGCGGCCATTGAAGCTCTCTACGAAGCCGTTCTGCATCGGCTTGCCTGGCGCGATATAGTGCCACTCGACCTGGCGATCCTCCTGCCACTTCAGCATGGCGTTCGATGTCAGCTCGGTTCCGTTGTCGCTGACCACCATGCAAGGGAAGCCGCGCATCTCGGCGCTCCGGTCCAACTCCCGGGCGACACGGATGCCGGAGATCGAAGTGTCGACAACTGTCGCCAGGCATTCCCGGCTGAAGTCGTCGATGACACACAGGATACGGAACCGGCGGCGGTCCGCCAGCGCGTCGGACATGAAGTCGAGCGACCACCGCTGGTTCGGCCCCTGCGGGATCGCCATGGGCGCCCTGGTTCCGATCGCGCGCTTGCGCCCGCCACGTTTACGGACGGTTAACTCTTCTTCGCGGTAGAGGCGGTAGAGCTTCTTCCAGTTCACTTCTCAACCCTCGCGCTTCAGCAGGATGTGCAGGCGACGATACCCGAACCGGCGACGCTCGGACGCCAGCTCCTTCATCCTTGTCCGTAGCTCGGTGTCTGCCGGGCGTGCCGACCTGCGACGGTAGACGCGCGGATCGATCCCGGCCAGGGCACAGGCCCGCCGCTGCGAGTAGCTCTTTTCCTTCATGGCCCAGTCCACAGCCTTCCTCCTCGAACATTCGCCATTGTCGCTCGGACCAATGGCGCGACATGGCTC
>NZ_FXZK01000006.1 GCF_900184895.1 Flavimaricola marinus | reverse complement strand
CCGTAACAACCCGAACCGTTTCCGCTCCGTGCCGCCCGTCTGGCGCCCCGTTGGTGCATCTCTGCGCCGCCGGTGAGGGGGGTTCTACGGTTACTCGCACACACCCGCAACCCCTTTTTTCAAGAAACATGCATTTTTTATGACAGGGCCTGTTTTTTACGTGTTTTCGGGTGGTTACGGCAATTTTCAGTCGCCGACGTCGGGGAAGGTCGCAATATTCTTAGGCAGTTTGTGAATCCCTACCACCAGATGTTGGGCCTGCTCCTTCGACAGCCCCTATTCTGCGGCGCAGCAGAGAGACTCAGGGCACCAAAATCGGCGAGTCGCTCACCTGATTTCGCGGATTCGAGGGGCGTAACGCCCCCGAAAGCCAGACCGACACCGCCAAAAGCGGAAACAGGGCGCTCAACCCGACTCGCAAAGAGAATCCGTCGGCCAGAAATCCGATCATGGGCGGGCCGATGAGGAATCCGCATAGGGAGATCGTCGAGAGCACGGCGATATTCGCACTCTCATAGGTGTCGTCCAGGCCCGCCGCCGCCGAGACCGCCAAGGGAAAGCCGATCGAGACGCCGAGCCCGACGATTGCGAAGCCTGCGAATGCCACTGGCACCGACCAGGGGCCGACGATCATCGCCAGCCCTGCCAGCGCCACCAGAGACGCGCCTCGGGCCAAGCGCACCCGGCCGAGCAACGTCGTCGCCGCATCACCAAGGAATCGGCCGACCGCGACGCAGCCGGCATAGAGCGATACCGCAAGCCCTGCGCGCCCTGCCCCTTCTGGCCAGCGCTCGGCCATATAGACCGCCGACCAGTCGGACATCGCGCCTTCGGTCATTCCGATGGCCAAGGCAAAGAGCGAGATCGCGAAGAGCACCGGCGGTATCCGTCGAAGGGCGCGGCGCGGTGGGCCCGAGCCGGTCTCCGAACCGCTCAGCTTTGGCAGCGCCAACGCCACCGCCATCCCCGCGACAGAGGAGAGGACGGCAATACCGCCCAGCCGCAGAACGTCCGGCAAGGCCACCAGCACGGCCGCCACAAGAGAGCCCGCCATCAGGCCCAGCGCCCAGAAGCCGTGGCAGCGGCTCATGATCACTACGCCCGCACTCTTCTCCAACCGGCCCGCATAGACGTTCAGGCTCACCTGAAGGAACGCAAGCACAACGCCCAGGGCCGCGAGGGCGGCAAACAAGCTGCCTTGCCCCACCGCCAGCAATGGCAACAGCACGACAGGTGTTTGGACGGGAAAGGCCACGGCCAGCACGCGACGCGGCCCGTATCTGCCCAGCACCCTCGCGGCGATCTGCAAGCTGGGGACAAGCGCGACCGGCATCCCCAACAAGGCGATGGCCAATTCGGCCTTGCTCAAACCAAGGTCCGCTTTGACATGAGGGATCAGGGCAAGCCACGCTCCAAACGCAAGCGGTTGCAGCGCGAACACCGCCATCGTCAGAATTGTTGCGCCGCGCAGACTCATCCTGCGATCCTGCGGCACGCCGCGCGAATTGAAAAGACTATGCGGTCGCGGCCGGGCGCAGACTGGACCACTTTACCCGGGTGGCCAAGAGGCCGACGATGATGACGGTGTATATGATCGGCTCGATCTGAAATCCCTTGACCAGCCAAAGGAAGTGGACGGCCCCGAGAAGGCCGGCCGCATATGTCAGCTTGTGCAGCTTGCGCCAGGTCGCCCCGCCGAGTTTGCGGATGCTGAGATTGTTCGACGTGATCGCCAATGGGATCAAAGCGAGAAAGCCCGCCATGCCCACCGTCACATAAGGCCGCTTGACGATCTCGGTCCACACCCTCTCGAGGCTCTGAACGTCCAGAACGGCGAACACGAGGAAATGCGCCAGCACAAAGAAGAATGCCGTCACGCCGATGGCACGGCGGAACTTGAGCAGGTTGAGGCCCAGAAACCTGCGAAGCGGAGTCACGAACAATCCGGCCACCAGCAGTTGAAGGGCAACTTCGCCATAGGCGCGTTCGAGCACGTTGATCGGCTCGACCTTATAGGGTCCAAGCTGGTTCAGCGCCTGCCAGAACAGCCAAACCGCCCATGCCGCCCCGGCGACATAGACCAGCCAGGCAGGCACACGGCGCAAAGCCGCGTTCAGAGTTCCGACGACATCCATCAACAGCAGCCCTCTCCGGCCTGTATGGGGGGACAGGGCACTGTCCCGTATGAACAATAGACACAGCAATCGCCGGGCTTGGGGCGGATGACCGTCTGACAGCCCGTGCATTTGTAGAAATACTGACAGGCATCCATCGGCATCACTTCGGTCACAACCTTGGCGCAGTCCGGGCAGGTCAGGGTCGATGTCATGACGATACCGGACATCAGGTCATCCCCGTCGATTGCAAAGCAGGCAGGAACGGGCACATGGCGACCGGGTTATCGACCCCAACGGCGCAACGGCCCAGTCCTGTCGATCCGCAAGGCATCAATAGAACTCGTTGAGATCCATGCCCTCGTACAGGGATGCCACCTCGGCCTCGTAGCCGTTGAACATCAAAGTGTCCTTGCGCGAGGCGAACAATCCGCCGCCGATCTGGCGCTCGGTGGCCTGCGACCAGCGGGGATGATCCACGTTCGGGTTCACATTACTATAGAAGCCGTATTCGCGGGGGTTGATGATGTTCCAGCTTGCGGGGGGCTCTTCATCGGTCAGCGTGATGCGGACGATCGACTTGATCGACTTGAAGCCATACTTCCACGGGACGACCAAACGGATCGGAGCACCGTTCTGGTTCGGCATCGGCTCGCCATAGATCCCGGTGGCCAGCAGGGTCAGGGGATGCATCGCTTCGTCCAGCCGCAGGCCCTCGACATAGGGGAAAGGAATGACGCGCCGCTGCACCCCGATCATGACGTCGGGCTGCACCGTGGTTTCAAAGGCGACGTATTTGGCCTGGCTCTGGACGCCGACCTTGGCGAGCACGTCGGCAAGCTCGACACCGTTCCACGGGACAACCATCGACCATGCCTCGACACAGCGGAACCGGTAGATGCGTTCCTCCGCAGTCAGGCCATCCAAGAGATCGGCCAAGGTATAATCGCCCGGGTTGTCGACCATGCCGTCGACCTTGATCGACCACGGCTCGGTGACAAGAGCACCGGCGTTGCGGGCAGGATCTTCCTTGCCGGTGCCGAATTCATAGAAGTTGTTGTAGGACGTGATATCCTCGAACGAGTTCGGCTCCAGCTCGGCCTGCGCTTGTGCGACGCCACCGGTCGCGCCTGCGACGCCGAGGCCCATGGCACCGGCCATGATCTGACGGCGGTTCAAATAAGCAGCTTTGGGCGTCACATCCGCCCGTGTCAGGTCGTTCTTCCAGCGATAGGCCATGGCGTCCTCCATTGTTCGGTTATCGTTTATCTAGGGCCTCTTAGCGCAAAAGACGATTTCAATCCCGTCACGATGGCGTTCACGGATTGTAATGAAGTTACCGGACTGCCTGAAACCGGCGCGATCGCGTCACGGCGGATCACACTGACTGACAGTTTTGTGACTTGAGAAAATTTTGGCGGCCGGCTTAGCCGCAAAGGGGTGATCGTCAAGGTCGCTCGACGGCTTTTTCAGTGTGATCCAACGGTCATTCCGCCGCGTCTATTTCCCCGATGCCACAACGGCATTCCACTCTAATGGGAGAAGACACATGCTTCGCAGAACATTCATGGCACTCGCAGCCTCGACCACCCTGGCAACCACTGCAATCGCAGGCGGCCACTCCAAAGACATCGTCGACACTGCCGTCGATGCCGGCACCTTCACCACGCTGGTCGCCGCCGTTCAGGCCGCCGGTCTGGTCGAAACGCTCAAGGGCGACGGTCCGTTCACCGTCTTCGCACCTACCGATGACGCATTCGCCGCTCTGCCGGAAGGCACCGTCGAAGGGCTGCTGGCCGATCCCGAGGCACTCGCAGCCGTGCTCACCTACCACGTCGTCGCCGGCAAGGTCATGTCGACCGACCTCAGCGACGGGATGATGGCAGCCACAGTAAACGGCGCCGAGATCACCATCGGCACCGAAGGCGGGGTGACAGTCAACGACGCCAACGTGGTCACCGCCGACATCGAAGCATCGAACGGCGTGATCCACGTCATCGACGCGGTGATCCTGCCGCCGATGTAAGACCAACTGGTCAACGACAGGGCGGGGGAAACCCCGCCCTTCTTCATTCCACCACTCGCGACACTACTAATGGGAGAAAGACTATGAACCGCCGTTCCGCACTCAAATTGACAGGGGCCGCCGGCCTCGCCGCACTGGTCAGCGCCTGCGCCCCCGCAGGCACCAGCTACACCGACGTCGTGGGCACGCTCGCCGGCAACAGCCAGTTCTCGACACTCGTCGCAGCCGTAGGGGCCGCCGGGTTGGTCGAAACCCTGCAAGGACCGGGGCCGTTCACTGTCTTCGCTCCAACCGACGCCGCCTTTGCCGCGCTGCCGCCCGGAACAGTCGATGCCCTTCTGGCCGATCCCGAAGCTCTGGCCGCGATCCTGACCTATCACGTCGTGCCGGGCAAAGTGACGTCCGACCAACTGGCCGGCCAGATGCTGTCGGTTGCGACGGTCAACGGCGCTGAAGTGCAGGTAAACGGCACCAACGGCGTGACGGTGAACAACGCGACCGTGACGCAGGCCGACATCATGGCCTCCAACGGCGTGATCCACCGGATCGACACCGTGCTGCTGCCGTAAGGCGACACCGGTTCTGGTGGATCTCACCCCACCGACGCGCAACAACCAAGCCCCGACAGCACCGCGCTGCCGGGGCTTTTCATTCCTGTCGATCCGGTCAAACTGCGGCACGGCCAAGACAGGAGCAGCCATGACCAGAAAAACCGCCATCGTCACCGGAGCCGCACGCGGCATCGGCCTTGCCACCTGCCGGGCGCTTCTGGCGGACGGCTACCAAATCGCCATGATCGACCGGGACGGAGGCGCACTGGCCGAGGCGGTGACCACGTTCGACGATGTTCACGGGATCGACTGCGACATCTCGGACGAGGCGTCGGTCATTGGAATGGTCGCGGAAACCCTGCGACACTTCGGCCGGATCGACGCGCTGGTCAACAACGCCGGCGTGGCGGACTTCGGCCCGCTACAGGAAACCACCTTCGCCCGCTGGCGGCGCGTGATGGAGACCAACCTGGACGGCGCCTTCCTGTGTGCGCACGCCTGCCTGCCCGCACTCAAGGACAGCAAGGGGGCTATCGTGAACATCGCCTCGATCTCCGGGCTCCGGGCGTCGACGCTTCGGGTCGCCTATGGCACCTCCAAGGCCGGGATCATTCACCTGACCGAGCAGTTGGCAGCCGAGCTGGGCGAATTCGGGATCCGGGCCAACTGCGTCGCCCCCGGGCCTGTGCGCACAAAGCTGGCGATGGCGGTGCATTCACCCGAGATCGTGGCAGCCTACCACGACGCCATTCCGCTCAACCGCTACGGAAGCGAGGAGGAGATCGCGAACGTCATCGCCTTCCTGTGCTCGGACAAAGCCAGCTATGTCACCGGGCAAACCGTCGCCGTCGACGGCGGGTTCGAATCCACCGGGATCGGCCTCCCGGCGCTGCGGCACTGAGGGCTTAGACTAGCGCAAGCTCAGGAACGGCCGGTGCAGGCAGGCTGAGCGTGCCGGTCAACAGACGCGCTTCCTTCATCGTCAGCACAGGCCGAGCGGCCTTCGTATGGCGAAACGCATTGGCGCGGGCCGCATCCGCGTCAAGCAGGTCCGGCTCGCCCACCAACCGGTTGAGGGCCACGTCGCCCATCAAGAGGCTCTCGCAACTCGCTCCCTCGGCCAGCACGATCTGGTGACGCTCGAACAGCAGATGCACATAGTCGATCTCGGGGCGTGGGGCGATGGTGATACCCGGAGCGCCGATCATGGCCCGAGCCGGGATCAGAACCTCCGTCGCGCCGAAATAGAGCTCTGCCAAAGGCGAAGTGAGCAAAATCCTGTGCTGTTGCGACAGATACAGGTCTCGCGCATTGCCGATGGTGCCGGCCTCGAACCGGACGGGGGCGTTGTCCTTGGTGCCGCGCAGGGTCCGACGACCAGACCAAACCAACGGCACAGGGCCATCGTCGCGCGTGCGGACAAGGTCGCCGGGGCGGATTGCTTCGACTGGAACCGATCCGTCGAGGGTCGAAATCAGAGTGCCCGCCGCAAAGCAGACATAGGAATAGGTATAGCCGGGATCCTGATCGCTGGTGTAAAACTGCGGCTCCATCGACGGGTTGTAGTTGTCGGAATACCATCCCTCGAGATTGAATCCGGGCGTCCAGACCACCTGCACGATGTCGCCATTCCCGTCGGTGCCTTCAAAGACCACGATGCCACCGCCGCCAGGGGCCGCATCGCTTCGGATGACAACGGCATCCTCGATCGAGCCGCCACCGCCCGACCCGCCCCAACTGACATCGTAGGTATCGCCTATGTCATAGATATAGGGCTCCGGATCACCGGGATTGGTGTTGATGACCAGATCCTTGGAGCCGCTCGGCGGATTGTCAAAGGTCGAAGTGTTGGTGCCACTGCCCACGTTCGAACCCGTCGCCACCGCGAATTCATTGTCCACACCATAGATCGTCGCCATGTTCTCACCCCACGGATTTCCCGGCGAATGTCGCGTGGGAGTGTTGAAAGAAGTTTGACGACCAAGGGTTTACTGCTCCGCATTTGACTCAATTCCGGCGCAGGCGCGTCGAGAGGCAAAGGTCACTAACCGGGCTTCGAGAAAAAATGTTGATGCGGCGCGAAACTATTTCCGGCGGCTCTGCGTGACTGAGGCATCACCCGGACAAAAGACGGTCCGACACCGCAACAGATCAAGAGGATCACCATGACCTTTCGCACCTTGACAGCCACAGCCGCCCTCGCCCTCTCCACCAGCGCCGCCTTCGCCGCTGGGCATGCAGGCAATGCCGGCTACGCGCTCGCAAACGACGGCAACACCCTCGTGGTGATGACCGACATCGCCATGCCCAACGACGTGATGACCTTCGATCTGGCAAACGATCTGGACGCCATCGCCTTCCGGCCCGTGACGGGCGAGCTGCTGGGCTTTGCCGGTGACGCGATCTACACGATCGACACCAGCACCGGGATGCTGACGGACCTCGGCGCGACCTTCATGGACGACGCCATGATCGCCGACGACGCCATGGTCGCCTTCGATTTCAACAACGCCATCGACGCCGTCCGGGCCGTGTCGTCCAACGGTGACAACCTCGTCTACTTCCCCGAAGGCTTTGGGGACATGGACGAACGGGCAGGCTCCGTGCTGCGGTTCACCGATCTGGCCTATGCCGAAGGCGATGCCAGCTTCGGAGCGGAGCCGCTGGTCTTTGCCAACGCCTACACCAATGCGATCGCCGGAATGACGGCCGAGAGCACTTTCCAATACGCGCTTGACGCTCGGGCCAACGCCCTGATCAGTCTCGCCAACAACGCAGGCACCCTTGAAACCATCGGTCTGATCACGATCGACGGCGAAGCGGCAGACATTCTGCCGATGGGTGGCTTCGACATCATCTCCCCCTCCGTCGGTGAAGATCAGGCCTATGCCATCCTTCAGATCGACGGTCAGGAGACAGCCGGGCTCTATTCCATCGACCTGACATCGGGCAACGCGACGCTCTTGTCAGACCTTGGAATGGGCGGGTTTTCCGGCTTTGCCGCCTCTATGGGCATGTGATTGGGTACACACGACAAAGAAAGGGGGCCGCAAGGCCCCCTTTCGCATTTCCATGACCGTCAATGGACGACGGCATCGTCCGGCTTCGGCCGGTTCGAACTGGCGAGACGGTCGCCCACGATCAAACCTTCCGGTCCGACTGTGACCGGCACGCTGTCACCGTCCATCAGGTCACCCGACAGGATCATCTCGGCCAGCTGATCCTGCAATGCGCGCTGGATCACACGCTTCAGCGGACGGGCACCGAACACAGGGTCGTACCCTTCGTCGGCCAGCCACTTGAGCGCGGCCTCGTCCAGATCCAGGGTCATGTTGCGGCCGGCAAGACGCTTGCGCAGCAAACCGAGCTGGATTTCGACGATGCCCGTCATGTCCGCACGGCCCAGACGGTCAAAGATGATCGTCTCGTCCAGCCGGTTCAGGAACTCGGGCCGGAAATGGGCACGCACCGCATCCATCACGTCGCGCTTGGCCGAAGAGGCATCGGCACCGTCAGGTAGTTGGCTCAGCGCCTGCGCCCCAAGGTTCGAGGTGAGCACGATCAGGGTCTGCTTGAAATCGACCGTGCGGCCCTGGCCATCGGTCAGCACACCATCGTCAAGCACCTGCAACAGCACGTTGAACACGTCCGGGTGGGCCTTCTCGACCTCGTCGAACAGGATCACCTGATACGGCCGGCGGCGGACGGCCTCGGTCAGCACGCCGCCCTCGTCATAGCCGACATAGCCCGGAGGAGCGCCGATCAGACGGGCGACCGCATGCTTCTCCATGAATTCGGACATGTCGATCCGGACCATCGCGTTCTCGTCGTCGAACAGGAACTCGGCCACAGCCTTGGTCAGCTCGGTCTTGCCCACGCCGGTCGGGCCGAGGAACAAGAAGCTGCCCAAGGGGCGACCCTCGTCGTTCAGCCCGGCACGGGCGCGACGGACAGCATTGGCGACGGCACGAACAGCCGTGTTCTGGCCGATGACCCGCTTGTGCAGACCTTCTTCCATGCGCAACAGCTTGTCGCGTTCGCCCTCCAGCATCCGGCTTGTCGGAATGCCCGTCCAGCGTTCGACGACCTCGGCGATCTGCTCGGGGCGGACAGCCTCTTCGACCATCAGCGCGTCGCCTTCGGCATCGGCCTCGGCCAGCGCCTTTTCCAACTGCGGGATCACGCCGTAAGACAGCTCACCAGCCTTCGCCAGATTGCCCTCGCGCTTGGCGATCTCCAGATCGGCGCGCGCACGGTCGAGCTTTTCCTTCATCCCGCGAGAGCCCTCGAGACGGTCGCGCTCTGCCTGCCACTTGGCGGTCATCGCGTCGGCCTTCTCCATCATGTCGCCCAGATCCTTCTCGATCTTGGACAGACGGTCCTTGGAGGCCTGATCGTCCTCTTTCTTAAGAGCCTCGGCCTCGATCTGCATTTGCAGGATCTGGCGGTCGAGCGCGTCGAGCTCCTCGGGCTTGCTGTCCACTTCCATGCGCAGGCGAGAGGCGGCCTCGTCCATCAGGTCGATGGCCTTGTCGGGCAGGAACCGGTCGGTGATATAGCGATGGCTGAGCGTCGCAGCCGCAACCAAGGCGCTGTCGCTGATACGCACACCGTGGTGAAGCTCGTACTTCTCCTTGATCCCGCGCAGGATCGAGACGGTGTCCTCCACCGTCGGCTCTTCCACCATCAAGGGCTGGAACCGGCGGGCAAGGGCGGCGTCCTTCTCCACATACTTGCGGTATTCATCGAGGGTCGTGGCACCGACACAGTGCAGCTCACCCCGGGCAAGCGCAGGCTTGATCAGGTTGGCGGCGTCCATGGCGCCATCGGCCTTGCCGGCACCTACAAGGGTGTGCATCTCGTCGATGAACAGGATGATTTCGCCCGCAGCGGCGGTGATCTCGTTCAGGACGGCCTTCAGGCGCTCCTCGAACTCGCCACGATACTTCGCACCGGCAATCAACGCGCCCATGTCGAGTGCCATCAATCTCTTGTTGCGCAGGCTCTCGGGCACGTCACCATCGATGATGCGCAGGGCGAGGCCCTCGGCAATGGCGGTCTTACCGACACCGGGTTCACCGATCAGAACAGGGTTGTTCTTGGTGCGGCGGGACAAGACCTGCATGGCGCGGCGGATTTCCTCGTCGCGTCCGATGATCGGGTCGATCTTGCCCTGTTCGGCGGCCTCGGTCAGGTCGCGGGCATACTTCTTGAGCGCGTCATACCCCTCTTCGGCGGTGGCGCTGTCGGCGGTGCGGCCCTTGCGGACATCGTTGATGGCCGCATTCAGCCCCTGCGGGGTGACCTTGCCGGCGTCCAGAGCATCCTTTGCCTTGGATTTGACCATGGCAAGCGCCATCAGCAGACGCTCGACCGGAACAAAGCTGTCACCGGCCTTCTTGGCCAAAGCCTCGGCCTCGGTCAGCACCTTTGCTGTCGTGTTGTCGACATAGACTTGCGCGGCATCGCCGGTCACCTTGGCATGTTTCGCCACGGCGGCGTCGACGGCATCGACAACGGCCCGGGCATCCCCGCCAGAGGCGTTGATCAGGTTCGACGCAAGGCCCTGATCGTCGTCCATCAAGGCTTTGAGCAAATGTTCGGGGGCGAGCCTCTGATGGCTCTCTCGCACGGCAATCGTCTGGGCTGCCTGAACAAACCCGCGCGACCGCTCGGTGAACTTCTCCAAGTTCATGGGGTCTCTCCTCTTTGAAGCGCCCAGTTCGGCGGATGCCCACTCTTGCAGCACATCCCGGTTCGGGCCTTATGACTGTTAAATGGGTTTGGGGTGCAGTCTGCGCAAGATGTGGGGGGCGAAAATCGCCCCTCTTTCCGAGGGAATCACCGGAAAAAGGCGCGTTCAAGAAGCGCAGCCAACGGTCCTGAGTGCCGTGAAACGCGGCAACCGGGAAGCCGCCCCCAACGTTGCGTCATATGCAGGCAGACGGCTCTGGCTGCGGCAAGGTCGGGTGGTCCGACTTGTGCCGGACGGCAATATCGGCGAAACGGGGCAAACGCCGCCAGAAAAGGATCGCCCGATGTCCGATGACCGCCTGATTGTCGCCCTCGACGTTGGAGATGCCTATTCCGGGCTGCAACTGGCCGAAACCCTCGGCGACGCGGTCGGGTTCTACAAGATCGGGCTTGGGATGCTGACAGGCGGCGGGCTGGCGCTCGCCAACGAGCTCAAGGAAGAGCACGGCAAACGGATCTTCCTCGACATGAAGCTCTTTGACATCGGGGCCACGATCACCGCAGCGGTCAAGGGGCTGGCGCAGTTCGACCTCGACCTGCTCACCGTGCATGGCGACCCCTACGTGGTCAGCGCCGCCCGCGACGGCGTGGGACAATCCCAGACCAAGATCATGGCCGTGACGATCCTGACCTCGCTCGACCGGGCCGACCTCGACGGGGCGATGATCCGGGACGGCGCCATTGCCGACATCGTGCAGGAACGGGCGGGGCGCGCGCTCGAGGCTGGGGCCGACGGGGTGATCTGCTCGCCGCACGAGGCGCACCTGGTGCGAGCGCTGCCCGAAGCCGACGGGAAACTGATCGTCACGCCTGGTGTGCGGCCGGTCGGCAGCGACGCCGGAGACCAGAAGCGGATCATGACACCGGCTCAGGCCATCGCCGCCGGCGCCGACCACGTCGTCGTCGGGCGGCCGGTCTGGAAATCGAAAAATCCCAAGGAATCCGCGCTCGCGATCCTGCAGGAGCTGTCGTCGCCACAGGCGCTAAGCCCCAATAAATAAGGCGCTTGCGAGTGGCGAGAGGGAGCCGCTAGCGACTTGTTTTCCGTAGATGAAACTTTTTTCCGATTTGCTGCGTTAGTAGATGCAGGCAACAGAGAAAGGTTCGTCTCATGGCACAGGTTCGGTTGAACAACGTTCGGTATAACGCTGCCAAAGGCGCATTCGAGGCACGCGTCGATGTGATCCGGCACGGCACCGTGTTCCGCTATCCGTGCCAAGTCCCCGGCCCCGCCAACATGGACTACGAACAGGTCAGCGCGGAACTGGCGCATTCGGCGCTCCGGATGTCCGACAGCTCCGGTGTCCGTTCCCTGCACTGACCCACGATCCACACAAAAAGCATGCTCTCCGGCATGACTTGGAAAAACAAATGGGCTCCGGCGGCCCGACCCTAGGAGAAGACACATGGCACATATGTCCGTGAGCAAGATCAACTACAACGCAAATTCCGGCATGTACGAGGCGCGCGTCGACGTGCGGCGGGGTGGGACCACGTTCCGCTACCCCTGCGCCGTGCCCGGCACCCTCGTCATGGATACAGATCGTGTACGCAGCAGGCTGATGCAGCAGGCCGAGCGCATGTCCGACAGCGGCAGCTCCCTCCGCTCGGTCATCTAGGCGCGTACCGAATGGCCCGTCGCGTCGGACCGTCCCCCGCCGCGACCATCCCCGGGCCATAACAGCCCGACCAGTGCCCTCCCTCACTGGTCGGGCTTTTTCGTGGGCTCAGTTGTCGTTGATGTCTCGGTCCCAGATCTTGACCTGCCCCCGGCGCAGGCCAAACACCCGGCGCAAGATGACGTAGGCGATCAGCGACAGGACAGCGAACAGCACCAGCGCCCACGGGCCCGTCACCGCGAAGACGCCCAAAGCCATCAGCAGACCCATCGCGAACGCGCCCAAGGCAAAGCCGAAAAAGATGTAGGCCGGCACCAGGATCTCGAGGATGCCGAGCACCAGCGCCGCAGCCATCCAGACCCACCACGCCGACCACATCATTTGGCCCCCCGCAGCATCTTGAAGGCGTCGCCAAAGGCTTCGACCGCATTGGCGGGAAGCACGATGGTCTGATTGCCGGTGCCCGCGCCCATCTTGTTCAGCGCCTCGACCTGCTTGAGCGCGACCTGATATTGCGCCGCCTCCAGACCGTTCTCGGCAATGGCAACGGCCACCACCTGAGTCGCATAGGCTTCGGCATCGGCCAGAACGCGGCGGGCCTTGGCCTCTTGCTCAGCCGCATAGAGATTGGCGTCGGCCTGCAACTCGACGGCGCGCTTCTGCCCCTCGGCCTCCGTCACCTGAGCGCGGCGGGCCCGCTCGGCGTTGAGCTGCTGCAACATCGCGTTCCGGGTCGCCTGATCCAGATTGACGTCGAGGATCTCAGCACGCGTCACCTCGATGCCCCAGTCATCCACCTGACTGGCCACCTGCGTGCGGACCGCGTCGATCAGGCTGGACCGGTTGGCCTGCACCTGATCAAGCTCCATCCGGCCGATCTCGGAGCGGACGATCCCGGCTACCGTGGTCGAGATCGCGGCATCCACATCGCGAATGCGATAAACCGTCTTTTCCGGCTCTATGATGCGGTAGAATACGCTGGTTTCGACGGCGACAAGCACGTTGTCGCTGGTGATCGCGTCCTGGTTCATCGACGGCAACTGGCGCTCGAGGATCGAGATCTTGTGGGCAACCCGGTCGAGAAACGGCACGATCAGATTGATCCCCGGCCCGAGGACGGATCGCAACCGGCCAAAGCGCTCGACGACGAATTTCTGCGACTGGGGGACGATCCGCACGCCCGTCAGGATGCAGAACAAAATGAATAGCGCGAGCAGGATCAGCACAAGATTACTGCCGACCATCTCCAGCAACACGTCTTCAATGTCCATAATTTGTAACCTCCACAAGAATGGCTACTAAATATGGGAAATGGTCCGAACAGGAAAGCAGTTTCAGGCCGATGCGGGCAAAACAAGCCGCTGAGGCGTGACTTTGGGCATCCGGGCCAGATCACCGGCCACTTCCATCTCCAGCTTGACGGCCATCATATGCCAGCCCAGCTTGCCCAGCCGGGCAGTCTCGTCGTCGGTCAGGCGGGGCGCGATCGCGGCCGACAGCTCCGCCATCGGAAATCCGTCGGGGCCGGCGGCGCCGACGATATCAAGGATATGGCCGCGCAGCAGATCGAATTTCCATGTCGGGATATTGGTCACCCCGTCGCGGTCCTTTGCCGGGGTGCGGCAGGGGGTTCTTGGCTCGGCAACCATGGCTGTCACTCCTCCTTGCAGGGAAAACTACGGCAAACCGCCGTTGTGCTCAATCCACATGCGCAAACGTATGACCAAGGACGGAACGGCGTTGGGCAGGGCCAGAAACCCCTCCGGATCGAGCAGGGCCCACCCCTGCCCTTCGTCGCCAAACACGATGTCGGTTACTGCGCTTTCCGGCAGGCGAAGCACATAGAACCAGATCATCTCATGGGCGCGGTGCATGGCAGGCAGACGGATTTGCCAAAGACGCTCGGCCCGATACGCGTCAAGACCGACCTCTTCGCGCATTTCGCGGGCAAGCGTTTCAAATCCGGTCTCAGCACCTTCGCGACCACCGCCGGGGAAATCCCAATGCGCCGGAAACGGGATGTCGTGACGATCATCCCGAAGCAGGGTCAGAACCTTGTCACCAATGAAAACCGCCGCCTTCGCGCCGTGAAACGGCTCAGGCATCAGCCATGGTTTCGACGCACAGAACCGTCGGCAAATGGCGGGCGACTTCTGACCATGTGTCGCCCTCGTCGCGGCTGGCAAAGATCGACCCGGTATTAGTGCCGAAATACACGCCGACAGGCTCGGCCAGATCGACCGACATGGATTGGCGCAAGACGGTGAAGAAGCAGTTCTTGTCCGGCAGACCGGACTGGCATTTCTCCCAATGGGCACCGGAATCCGAAGAGCGCCACACGGCGGCCGAGGCATCGGGAGGATAACGACCCTCGGTGTCGCCGTTCAGCGGCAGGGTCCAGATCCGATCCGGGTCGCGGGGATGCACAGCGATGGGAAATCCAAAGGTCGACGGCAGGCCCTCGGTCACGTCATCCCAACTGCGGCCACCATCGGGGCTGCGAAAGACGCCATGGTGGTTCTGCTGATAGAGCACATCAATGCCGTCGCCCGGCGCACGGACCATGTTGTGCACGCAATGCCCGGTCTCACCGCCTTTCGGGGCGGCCGGGTGAGCATGGTGGACGTGATCGGTATTGGACAGGCGATTGCGGCGGTCCCACGTCTTTCCGCCGTCTTCGGTGGCAAAGACACCGGCCGCGGAAATCGCCACCCACATGCGATCGGCATCCGCCGGATCCGGAACGATGGTATGCAGAACAAGCCCCGCCGCGCCGCCATGCCAGTCGGGTCGGGACGGATGGTCGGTCAGACCGTTGACGATATCCCACGTGACGCCGCCGTCACGGCTGGCAAGGAGCATCGCGGGCTTGGTGCCGGCATACAGCACGCCATGCGCGAAATGCAGGGACCAGACCTGCGAGAACTGCTTTTCAAACGGGGCGGGCGTATCGGTCCAGCCGATCATCTTGGCGAATTCGGGATCGTTGGCGGCCCATTCGTCCATATCGCCGGACGTCAGCTTGGACAGGGTCCAGGTCTTGCCACCGTCATCGGACCGAAACACCCCGGCGCCGAACCAATCGCCGCCACCGGCGGCCCACATGCGGCCGGTTTCGGGGTCGCTGGCGACATGGTTGATCGGCCAGCCATCGCAAAACGGTCCGCGCACCTCGAAGTCACTGCGATCCGGCTTTGCATCCAGAACAAAGGCTCCCTTGGTGGTTCCCACCAGCACAGAACGCAAACCCGGCATCGCTAACCCTCCCGCCTGAATAGCGAAATAATATCACAGCACGCGCTCAGCCGCATAGCGGAGATTCGCGGCGACAGCGCCCGCCCGCCACAGGCCATTTCGGGGCATTCCAAAATCCGGCCGGCCCCGGTATTCTCTGCGCATCATGCCAGCCCTTTGCCGAGATTGCCTCACCACCTTTGACGGGCCGGGCCGCTGTCCCAACTGCGGACGGCCTCGGGTCACGCGGCATGACGAACTCTTCGATCTGACCATCGCGCATATGGATTGCGACGCCTTCTTTGCCAGCGTGGAAAAGCGGGACAACCCCGAATTGGCCGACAAACCGGTGATCGTCGGCGGCGGCAAGCGAGGGGTGGTCTCCACCTGCTGCTATCTGGCACGGATCAAGGGGGTGCGATCCGCGATGCCGATGTTTCAGGCGCTCAAGCTCTGCCCCGATGCGGTGGTTGTGAAACCGAGGTTCGAGGCCTATGTCGCGGCGTCCAAGGCGATCCGGGCGATGATGGACGAGCTGACGCCCGTCGTGGAACCGCTCAGCCTCGACGAAGCCTTCATGGACCTGACCGGAACGCAAAGGCTGCATGGAGCGCCCCCGGCGGTGATGCTGGCGCGGCTGACCCGGCGGATGAAGGACGAGCTGGGGCTGACCGGCTCTATCGGACTCTCGCACAACAAGTTTCTGGCGAAGGTCGCCTCGGATCTGGACAAGCCGCGCGGATTTTCCGTGATCGGAAAGGCGGAGACGCAGGATTTCCTGCGGCCGCGTTCCGTCCGGATGATCTGGGGGATCGGCCCCGCCGCGCAGGAAAGCCTCGACCGGGTCGGCATCCGCACCTTCGAAGACCTTCTGCGCTGGGACCAAGCCGATCTGGTGGCGCGATTCGGCGGCATGGGCGACAGGCTCTGGCATCTGGCGCGGGGGCAGGACGCGCGGCGGGTGTCCAACCGCACCCCGGTCAAGGGGCTGTCGAACGAGACGACCTTCGGAGAAGACACAAGCGATCCCGACATCCTCGACGGGCACATCTGGCGGATGGCCGAAAAGGTCTCGGGGCGGGCCAAGGCCAAGGATTTGGCCGGTCGGGTCGTGACGCTCAAGCTCAAGCGGTCGAACCACACGTTGGTGTCCAAACGGCACAGCCTGCGGCACCCGACGCAGGTGGCCGACACGATCTACCGGGTGGCGCGGGGGATGTTCGACACCGTGGCCGGACAGGCGCCGTTCCGGCTCGTCGGGGTCGGGATCAGCGACCTCACGGGGGCCGATATCGCGGATCTGGAGGGCGATCTGCTCGATCCGGACGCAGGCAAAAGGGCCAAGGCCGAAAAGGCGACCGATGCGATCCGCGCGCGATTCGGGGCGGACGCGATCATCAAGGGACGGGCGCTGAGATAGGGCGCTCTGGTGCCGCGCAGGTGACGCCCTACTCGGCGGCGACCCCCTGCGCGACAGGGCGACCGATCGCCACGACCTCGGCAATCACATCGTTGAGCAGGGCACAGAATGCCTCGTAGTCGGCATTCGGCTCCAGACGTCGCTCGTTCATATAAAGCGAGCGGTCGATCTCGATCTGCACCGCGTGCTGGCGACGGGAGGGGCGGCCATAGTGCTGGGTGATATAGGCCCCGGCAAACGGCGTATTGCGGGCCACGCGCAATCCGGCCCCGGCAAACGCGGCTTCGACCCGCTCGATCACCGAATTCGCAGCCGCCGCGCCGAACCGGTCGCCAAGCACCACGTCGGGGCGCAATTCATTGTGAGAGCTGACGGCATCGAGGGCCTCGTGGGGCATCGAATGGCAGTCGATCAGGATGGCCTCGCCAAACTGGGCATGGCTCTCGTCCAGCAGGGTCTGCAACTGATCGTGATAGGGACGCCAATAGCGATTGATGCGCATATGGACCTCGTCCAGCCCGATCTTGCCGCGATAGATGGCACGGCCATTCGCCACCACCCGGGGAATCACCCCCAACCCGCTCGCGATGCGCGGATTATGGGCCACACGGCGGATTCCTTCGATTAACGCTGGGTCCAATTCTTCGGGTGCGCGGTTCAAATCGACATAGGCGCGAGGGGCAGAGGCGGCCAAAAACGGAGCGCCATGCAGGCTCGCGGGGGCGAAAAGGGCGTCGACAAAGGCGTCCTCGGACGACCTGATCTCGTGTTCGTCAAGCGACGCGGCGCCTAAAAACTCAGGCAAATAAGCCCTTCCGCTATGCGGAGACGCAAAAACCACGCTTGTATCCCGGCGTATGGGGCGGCTCAGCTCGAATGCGGCATGCGTCATGTATTCATCCCTTGTTCGCCACATAAGATAGACTGAAAATATGTATTGCCAAAAGCCCTTGATCCCCCGCGAGCAACCTTTTATAGACCGCACACCTGACGCGGATCGAGCCGCGTCCTGTTTCGTTATGGGACGCACGATTTGTTAAGGAGAGTGGGCGGTTAGCTCAGCGGTAGAGCACTTCGTTGACATCGAAGGGGTCACAAGTTCGATCCTTGTACCGCCCACCATCGAATTCGACGGCCCCCCGGGGTCACGACAGTAACCAAGGCGCAATCGCCGCGCCGCGAAAAAGGAGAGCTACCCATGAAGGTTGCAAACTCACTCCGTTCGCTCAAGCAGCGCCACCGCGATTGCCGCGTCGTGCGCCGTAAGGGCCGGGTCTATGTGATCAACAAGACCCAGCGCCGGTTCAAGGCCCGCCAGGGCTGAGCCTTCGCTCTCAACCTGATGCCGAAAGGGCCGCGACACGACCGTGTCGCGGCCCTTTTTGCATTCCGGATGCGGCTCGGAGCACGGCCTCGGGCGGGTGAATCTGGCCCATGATGGCCACCGGACGAGAGGGCGGGTTTTCCTGACTTTATGGCAAATCGTGCTGGTCATATCGGTTTGGCACGCGTTAGGCTCTGCCCATCAGGATTGAGAGGAAGGGCATTCCATGACACGACAAACATTGACCATGGCCATGACTGCCGCCGGTCTGGCAGGCATTGCGCTGCCCGCGGCCGCGCAGGACATCTGCGGCGGAGCCGGGGCGAACGGACAGTGGATTGGCGGTTCCGAAGCGGCCTCGGACGTGTCCGTCTCCGACAATTACATGGAGCAGATGGCACTCGTGCTGATGGGCAACGAATATGTCGCCCTGTTCAATGTCTCCGCGCCTACGGATGTGCGTGTCGAGGCGGCCGGACGGGGCGGTGGCGATCCGGTGATCGACCTGCGCGACGCCGGCGGCACGATTGTTCTGTCCGACGACGATTCCGGCGGCGGCGGCGCATCGCGCGGCGAGATGACGCTTAACCCGGGCACCTATTGCCTGTCGATGGCAAGCTACGACGGATCCCCGATGACCGGCTTCGTGCGGGTCGGCCGCACCGAGCAGGAGGCACTGACCGAAGGCACCAGCATGCCGCCAGTCAGCCCGCCGGAAACGCCCGGCGATTTCACCGGCGGCGGCGGAGGCTGCTCGGCGGTGTCGAATTACCTGGCCGACGGCGGGCCGATCGACGGCAGCCTCGACATGGGAGCATCGGTGACCGCCTCGGTGGATCAGGTCGACGCCTGGGGCTTCAGCCTCGGCACCGCTCAGGCGATCACGATCACGGCGGAAAACCCGAGCGCCGACCCGCTCGTCACGCTTTATGACGGGTCAGGCAACTACTTGGGCGAGAACGACGACTTCGACGGGCTGAACAGCCGGCTCGACATGACCTCGCCGTTGCCCGCCGGCGACTACTGTATCGAAATGGTCGCACTTTCGGACACGTCCCTGCCGATCACCGTGACGGTGTCGGGCTTCGATCCGGCGGCACAGCTGGCATCGCTCTACGAGCGGGGCGAAGCGGCGCCACCGATGGACGGCTCCTACCCGATCACCAACATGGGTGCCCTTGGCAACCGGGTGCGTCAGGATCTGCAAACCACGGACGTCACCACATGGATGTCGTTCGACATCGACGCCCCCGGGCTGGTCGTGGTCGAAGCGATCTCGAACGGGATCGGCGATCCGATCATGGTGCTCTACGATGATTTCGGGCGGCTGGTCGCCGAAAACGACGACTACGGCGGAGACCTCGATCCGCTGATCGCCGCGCGCGTCCTGCCCGGCAGCTATCTGGTGGGCGTGCGGCAGTTGAACGAAGGCGAGACCGGCCTCGTGCGCATGTTGTTCGAACGCTACATGCCCGCACAGTAAGAGGCGACACGAAACAAGGGCCCCGCCGAACGCGGGGCCCTTTCTTCTAAGACCAAGGCTCGGTTGGTTCCGGCAGCGACCAGAAAGCATTCACGATCGGTCGAGGCTGCGACCCGCGCACTATTCACGACGGAGCGCGCGCCAACTGACAACAGCGAATTACCCCGGCCGTTTTGGCCAGATTTTTTTGATAGGGAGGATTTCATGTCCGCATATTCAAGCTTTTCGGCAGACAACTTTGAATTCGAACCCGTTCCAAGCACCATGATGTATGGAACGGCGGCAAGTGACGACGGCGTCTCCGTCGCCTCGATGGAGGCCGAGGAGGTCATCCTGACATCCTATACCAGCGGTCAGGGCGAATACGGCGTAGTCAGTGATTTCAACATCGAAATCATCTTCGAGGGCGACGGCTGGACAGAGGAACTCCAGCAGGATTTCATCCTCGCCGCGGAATACCTCTCCACGATCATCACCGGTGACGTGCGCGGCGGGCGGCGGCAGGGGGTGGACGATATCACGATCACCGCGACACTGGAGGACATCGACGGATCCGGCGGCGTTCTGGGCCAAGCCGGGCCGACCGGCACGCGGTTCTTCTCGAAAATCCCGACGACCGCCGTAATGGAGTTCGACACCGCCGACGCTCAGGATTTTGCCGACGAAGGATTGTTCGACGATATCGTGCTGCACGAGATGATGCATTCGCTGGGCTTCGGCACGATATGGTCCCAACTCGGGCTGACCGAAGGCTCGGTCCGCGGCGGGACGCTGATCTTTACCGGCGAGAACGCGACCTTGGCCTATAACGAGGCTTTGGCCGACATCGCCGACGACGATCCGAATTCGCTCAACGGCGTGCCGGTTGAAACCGATGGCGGGCCGGGCACGGCCGGCGGGCACTGGGACGAGGACACCTTCACCAACGAGCTGATGTCCGGCTTTATCGACGACGCCAACTACATCTCCGCGATGACGGTCGCGGCCTTCGAAGACATGGGCTATGACACCATCTTCGATGCCAACGACCCGACCGCCGAGATCATCCAGCTCGACGAATTCGCCAACACCCTGTTCGCCTGAAACCGGGGGCCGAGCCAATCAAAGGGCCGGGGCATCGCCTCGGCCTTTCGCGTTTCATCCCAATGCAAGGCGCAGAATGTCGTAGCCGTTGTCCAAGCTGCGGGCCAGCGTCCAGCCCTGCCGCCGGATCAGGCCGCTGGCCGTTATCGTCGCAGTGTGGATTTCCGGATAGCCCAGCGCCCGGGCAAATCGCTCCGCACCGGCGACGAGGGCGGTGGCAATGCCGCGGCCGCGCATCTTCGGGCAGACTACCAGACCGGTCATCCAGGGGCCCTCCCCCGGCTCCGCGCCATAAGAGGTCGCGTCCAGCGCGACCGTGCCGACCGGCGCATCCGCGACCAGGGCGACCAAGCCGCTCGGCAATCCCTCGTGGCGGCCGCGCTTGGCCAGATCGGCGGCGGCATCGCCCTGCCCGCCCGGACCATACCACTCGGGCCAGGCCTCGATCATCAACGCAGAGACAGGCCCCACCACATCCGGCGGGGCCTGCGACAAAGGCAGGATGACCGGCGCGCCCGTCAGCGCAGCGACCCGATCGTATCCGCGAGCAAGCGGACCAGCGTGCCCTCGTCGAGGTAGCCACTCACCGGCAGATCACGGTTGCCCTGATAGCGACGGATGGCGCGGCGGGTGTCATCGTCGAACCGGCCATCGACCGCACCGGGGTTGAGGTCGAGCGAATCGAGCTTGGCCTCCACGAGTCGTGCGGTCAGGACGTTGAGGTTCAGCGCCTCCTCGGCCGCGCGGGCCTGTTGCTCTGCACCGGCAGAGCTGGATTCGCGCTGCAATTCGGCCAGACGAGCCTCGGCCTCTGCCTTAAACACGCCGCTGGGGAAGGCGGTCAGGTAATCGGCATAGGACGACTGGGTGTCGGCCTCGCGGGCGACGTCCCATGCCGCACGATCCTCGGCCTCTGCGGCGCGGCGCTTCTCTTCTTCGATGGCATCCAGTGCTTCGGTCGCGGTTTCGGCAAACAGGCCATCGGGATAACGTTCCAGATAGGCGCGGTAGCCCGGCTCATCGCCACGGGCGCCAGTTTCCTCCCAGAAGGCCCGGTCCAGACGGGCGCGTTCGGCTGCCAGACGCTCGGCCTCGGCCTCGAGCTCCGCAGCGCGGCGGGCGGCCTGGGCGTCGAGCTGGTTGATCTGCTCGGTTGTCAGATAGGAGGTCTGGGAATAGCCGTTGACCTGCTGCCAGTTGGTGATGGCACCCCGTGTGCCGGGGCCAAAGATCCCGTCGATGCCGCGGGTGTTGTAGTCGAGCAGGCTCAGGTTGCGCTGAATATCACGACGCTCGTCGCGGGTCAGTTGCAAGGCCTCTTCGGCCAGCCTGTCGGCCCGGTTCGGCTCGGAGAGAATCGCGGCGAGCTTTTCCTCGGCTTGCGCGATGAATTCGCCGTTCGGATAGCGGGTCAGATAGTTGCGAAAGGCTTCGGCGGTATCGAGCGCCAGTGCGCCTTCCCACAGGGCCTGCTCCGCGGCGGGGTCCACCTCGACGGTCGGCTCGTCGACAGGCTGCTCCGGCACCGGGCCCATGAAAGCGAATGCGCGGGGCAGATAACCGGAGGCGGAGATCCGGCGGTTCGCGGCGATCAGCCGGGTCAGATCGGCCTCCGGCTCGACCAGTTCGACCTGCGCGAAATCGGCAATGTCACGGGGCAGACCGCGCAAGACCGTCACACCTTGGGGGATGTCGAGCGCCCCGATGCCTTCGGTCAGCCACGCGTCGAAAACGGCGTCCTCGCCGGAATCGACGCCCAAAAGAAGGATCGCCTCGCCGGCCGAGCCGGACATGGCGTGCATCACGCTGTCCACCGACAACAAACCATCCTGCATCGACAACAGGCTCGGTTCCTCGGCATTCGCGGCCATGAACCATGTGCGACCACCATCGGTGACAAAACGGCCCGACAGGATCACGACCAAACGGTCCGCGCCCTGCACGTTCTCGGCGAATTCGGCCAGGGCATCGGCCATGGCGGAGGCGCGCGGATTGGGAATGGCGACGACGTCAAAACCCATCTCTTCGAGGGAGGACGCCGCATCGACAGGCTCGGCGCCGCGGACCAGACGGCCGAGCTCCTCGTAGCGTTCGATGCCAAGCACAAGGGCGGCATCCTCGGCCCAGCTGGCGCTGGCCAACATCGCAATCGCGGTGGCGCTTATGAAATGGCGCATTGTGGGGTCACTCCTCCTCAAGGGTCTTCAATTGGGCGGCAATCGGGCCTTCTGGCGGCTCGGACGGCGGAAAACGCCTGGTCCGGGGCAGCCTTCGGATCCCGATGCACAAGGCTAACGCATTTGGGCGTCGGTTGGTTCAACCTGCTCTGTCGGCTCATGCTATTCAATAGCAGAGCCGTATCTCAAGGCGCGGGGCAAGGGGCTGCGCGGTTGCCAAGGCTCCGGACAGCCATTACGGCTGGCCTCTCAGGCGCGGAGGCAGCATGGGCACGATCACTTTCATCCGGCACGGACAGGCCAATTCAACTGCGACAGACGAGGAAAGCTACGATCAGCTGTCCGATCTGGGGCGGCAACAGGCGGCTTGGCTGGGCGAATGGCTGCGCGATCAGGGCGAGAGCTTCGATCAGGTGATCTCGGGCAGCCTGACCCGGCACAAGCAGACCGCCACCGCCATGGGCTGGGACACACCCGACATCGATCCCCGGCTCAACGAAATGGACTATTTCAATCTGAGCCAGGCGATGCACGCGGCCCACGGCGTCGAGATGCCCGGACCGGATGGATTTTCCGAACATGTGCCGCTGGTGTTGGAGGCATGGCACCGGGCCGAAATCCAGGGGCAGGAGAGCTTTGCGGCGTTCGAGACACGGGTCGGCGCGGTGCTGCGCGAGGTCGGACAACTGGATCGGCACGTGCTCTGCGTGACCTCGGGCGGGGTGATCGGGATGGTGATGCGGCTGTTGCTGGCGCTCGATCCACGCAGGTTCGCCCATGTGATCCTGCCCATTCGAAACACCTCGGTGCACCGGGTGCTGATCACTCCAAGCGGGCCGATCCTCGCCGGGTTCAACGCCACGCCGCATCTCGATCCGGCTGACCGGGCACATGCCCGCACGCAACTCTAGGCGGGCTCGAACGGCTCTGCTAGGCTCCGGCGCATGGATGCCATCAATCTCGCCTACTACGCCGTCGTCTGCGCCCTGCTCAGCGCCGGAGCGCCCTATCTGGAACGGCGGTTGGTGCGGCTTCTGGTCGGGGCCATCGTCGGACTGGCAGCGGCAAGCCTGCTGCCGCAACTGAAATCACTGTTTGCAGGACAATACTGATGGCTCACTTCTGGCTCCGCGCCGAACAACGCGACAACGAAGCGCGGACACCGCTGACACCCGAAGGGGCGGCGGCGCTGCTCGACGCCGGGCATCAGGTCACGGTCGAGCATAGCAGCAACCGGATCCTCGACATCACGGCCTATCCCGACACCTGCGCGCGGGAAGCCGAAGGGTCGTGGCCGGACGCCCCCTCAGAGGCCGTGATTCTGGGGCTCAAGGAATTGCCCGCCGACGGCTCGCCGCTCAGGCACCGGCACATCATGTTCGGTCACGCCTACAAGGGGCAAGGCGCGGGCGCCGTGCTCCTTGATCGGTTCCGGGCCGGAGGCGGCACGCTGCTCGATCTCGAATACCTGACCAACGACGCCGGACGGCGGGTTGCGGCCTTTGGCTATTGGGCAGGCTACGCCGGGGCGGCGGTCAGCCTGCTCAGCCTCGCGGCGCAGCCGGGGTCCTGCCCCGGCGTCTCGGCCTGGCCCGACAAGGACGCGCTCCTGCGCGATATGCCGAAACTGGCCGCAGAGGTCTCGGCGCTCATCATCGGGGCCAAGGGACGGGTGGGGCAAGGGGTCGCCGACCTCTGCCAAGCCTGCGGGATCGCACCCACCCTGTGGGACATGGACGAAACGGCGCACGGCGGGCCATTCCCCGAAATCCTCGACCACACGTTGTTCTTCAACTGCATTCTGGCCGGGCCGAAGACCCCCGTCTTCGTGCCGCGTTCGGCAGTGAGCGCCGAGCGGGCGCTGCGGGTGATCGGAGACATCGCCTGCGATCCGGACAGCGACTACAATCCCGTGCCGCTCTATTCCGAGGCGACAAGCTGGGCCGCGCCTACCGTGCGGGTGGCGGACAGCCCGTTGCTCGACGTCATGGCGATCGACAATCTGCCGTCGCTTCTGCCACTTGAGAGCAGTCTCGACTTCGCCGGGCAATTGCTGCCACACCTGATCCAATTCGACGAAGACGGCGACGGGGTCTGGGGGCGGGCGCGCGACCTGTTCGTCGCGCACACCGCGGCCTAGGGGCTACTTGGCGCCAAAGAGGCGGTAATAGAGCCAGTCCGGCAGGATCTGGCTGCCCCGGAACATCCAGGAAAACATCCACGGAAAGCTCTTCTTGAAGGCATCCGTGTTCATGTGTTCGACGAATTCACGGGCGGCGGCTTCCGGCTCCATGATAAAGGGCATGGAGAAGTCGTTCTTGTCGGTCAGGCGGGTCTTGATAAAGCCCGGATTGACCAATTGAACCTTCACACCGGTCTTGCGCAGATCGGCATGCATCGACTCGGCCAGATACATCACGGCCGCCTTGGACGCCCCGTATCCGATCGCGCCGGCGACGCCGCGAAAACCGGACAACGAACCGGTCAGGACGATATGACCCTCGCCGCGCTCCACCATCGGGCCGATCACGGCGCCGACGCAGCGGGACGCGCCCAGATAGTTGATATCGGCCATCGCCTCGGCCTTCTCGTTGTCCCACTCCTTGGCGCCGAGGGGCCAATAGACACCGGCCAGATAGACCATGCCGTCCAGCGGGCCGATCTTGGCCGCCACGGCCTCGACGGCCTCGCGGTCGGTCACGTCGACGACGGCATAAGAGGCCTTGCCCGGCATCTCCTCGACCAGCGAGGCGAGACGGTCCTCGGAGCGGGCGCTCACGACGACCTCGGCCCCTGCCCGGCTCAACGCCAGAGCGACTTCACGGCCAAGACCTTCACTCGCGCCAACCAACCAATATCGCTTGCCCTGCCATTCCTTCACGAGACGTCCTTTCCGATGGTGCCTTGGTTCACGCCGCTTCCACAGGACGCATGGTGGCCACCAGTTCAGCGACCTTGATCCCGAATTTACGAAACTGGCTTCTGTTCATGATGCTACCGTTCGAGGTCAGATACATCCAGTCCGTTACGTCCAAAATATGGCCGCCGGCATCCTCGGTCATCTTGATCCGGTAATTCAGCTGCACGGCCGATCCGCGCTGCTGGCCGCTGCCGGCCCCCACCAAATCAGGGGCTTCGGCCTTGATCATCCCGTCATTGCCGAGCTGGAATCGCCACTCGCGGTTCTGGACATTGCCGCTGTCGTATTCGAATCGCTCCTTCACAATTCCGATATTGCCCTGCCAGGTGGCGTCGAATTCGGCGACGAACCGGGAACTGACCCGGCCCAGCGGACCAAAGATCACGCCTTCGCATTGAATCGGCCCGTTCAGGCGCTCGCGGATGTCAAACATCGGCTCCGTGTCGTAATCCTCGGGGCGCTGCGCGGCAAACGACGCGTATCTGCGGCGGACCAGGGCGAAAGCGGCCACCAACAGCAGAGTCAGCGCAATGGTCAGGACGGTCGTCATAGATCATTCCTCCAGTGTTGTGGCGGCCAGCAAGCCGATGGCCACGAGTTTCAAAACCGACGGCACAAGCGCGTAGAGCACCGTCAGCAGGGTCAGCGCGGCGGCAGGCACATCCTCGGCCCCCGCGGTGTAGCCAAACGCCTGCAACAGAGGCAGCAGCACCGCCGCCGCAATCGCCAGCGTCAGCTTGTTGACCAGCGACCACAGGCCAAAGCCCTGCCCGCCATTGGGCGACACCGCCGCCATCCGGCGGGCAAACATCGCGGGCAACAGGGTCAGGTCCGCCCCGATCGTGGCGCCCGAAAACACGCAGATCACGGCAAACAGCCCGGCATCGCCCGCGCCGAGGGTCATCGCCCCGCCAAAGGACAGGATCGCCAGAACCATCGCCGACATTAGCACCGGCTTTGCGCCAAAGCGGTGGGCCAAGGCGCTCCACACCGGCGACGACAGAGCGGCGGCAAGGAAGAACAGCACCAGAAGCGGGCCTTCCCAACCGGGCGCGTCCAGACGGCTGTCCACAAAGAACAGGAACAAGGTCGACGACACCGCCAACGGCGTGGCGTTGACGAGGGCGAGGATCAGCAACCGGCGCGCGCCGGGATCGGCCAGAATCGCAGCAATCGGCGTCGGCGCGTCGGCGGTCACCGATCCGCGCCACTCGGGCGCCATGCCTATGGCGGCGGCGAGGGTCAAAGCGGCAAAGCCATAGGCAAAGATCGCGAAGGGGCTGGCAACCACGCCCATCAGCAGCGTCGGGACCACTGCGGCGACACAGACGCCCAGCAAAGCTCCGCTTTCGCGCCACGCGGCCAGGCGGACGTGTCCGCCGGCGATCCGGTCGGCCTTGCCAATGCCCTGAGCGTAAAAATTGATCGACAGAAAGCTGAACGCGCTGAACAAACCAGTGATCGTCAGGCCAAACCACCAGATCGGGGCAAACTGCGGCGGCACGGCAAAAAGCCCGATCATCGACAGCGCAAGGATCGCCGCCCCACCCGCCACAGCGGCCCCACGGGCGCGGCCAAGGCGCTCGGATACCCAGCCAAGCACCGGGTCTTGCACCACGTCGAACAGACGCAACCCGAACAGCAACGCGCCCAAAGCGGCGAGGCTGACACCATAGGTGTCGGCATAGTATTTCGGGGCGTAAATATAGATCGGCAGGCCAGCCGCGCTCAGAACCGCGCCATACAAGGACCATGCAGGCAAACGATCCGACCGGGCCAAGGCAATGGCCGTCACCGGGTCACCTCGGGGGCGGGCGGCTCCGGGCGTGGGCGATAGGCCGCGCCCTTCCACCAGAGCTTCAGTGCCTGCCAATGGATCAGGGCCAGCACTCTGCGCGACCCGAAGGGACGGCGAAACGCGGCTTTGACGATGCCCAACGTGGTCAGCGGCTTGCGCTTGCCCGTCAGGGTCGCGATCAGGCCGCCATTGCCGCGGGAATAGTCGATCCAGATGCCGATCTGATCGGCCGTGATATCGAAGCGGAAGGTGTAGCCACCCTCCACCGGCTGAAACGGCGAGACGTGAAAGATCTTCTGCGCCTCGATCGTGTCGGCCTTCACGATCTCGCGCAGATCGGCATGGGCACACAGATAGGAATGGCGGTCGCCAAAGGTGTTGGTCACCTCCGCGATCACAGCGCGAAGCACACCGTCGGCATCATGGCACAGCCAAAAGCTGACGGGGTTGAACACATGGCCAAGCAGTCGGGGCTGGGCGAGGATCTCAATCTTGCCGGACAGGTCGATGTCATGCGCGGCCAAGACCTCTCGGGCCCAGACAGCGCCCCTGCCCTGATGCGGCGCACCGCCGTGGTCACTGTCCCATAGCGACATGAAACCACGACCGTTGCGGGCAAATAGGGCAGGACCAGTCAGATCAGCCTCTGCATCCGCAAGCACGTAATCAATGGAATAGCGAAAGGCATTTTTGATGCCGCCCCGCCGACCATGATAGGTCTCGCCTGCGATATGCTGGATTTGGCTCATTCGGCGGCAACCGCACGGGCTGCGCGGTTCTCGATCCCGGCCACGACGTCGAGGGCGCTCGACAGCCCGTCCTCGTGAAATCCGTTCTTCATCCATGCTCCGCAGAACCACGTCGCATTCTCGCCGTTCATCACCGCCATGCGTTCCTGAGCGGCAAGGGCAGCGGTGTCGTAGACGGGATGATGCAGGGTCACGCGATCCCAGATCAAATCCTCGCGGATCGGGCGGGTCGTATTGAGGGTGACAAACATGTTGTCGGTGGGCAGCCAGGGCTGCAGCGATTTCATCCAGTAGGTCAGGTCGATGCGATCGGTCGCCTTGTCCTTGCCTTCGACATAAACCCAAGACGACCAGACGCTGCGCTTCTTGGGCATCAGGCTGGCGTCGGAATGCAGAACCACGTCATTGGGCTGATAGCGAATGGCCTCCAGCCCGCTGCGCTCGGCTGCGGTGGGATCGGCAAGCAGGCGAAGCGAAATATCGGAATGGGTGGCAAAGACCACCTCGTCAAACGCCTCCCACTCGGAGCCGGGGGCCTTGATCTCGACACCGGCAGGTGTGCGACGGACAGCCTCGACCGCACAGCCCAGACGGGTCTGGACGCCACGATTGGCCATGGCCATGCCCAGTCGGCTGACATATTCGACCGAACCACCTTTGACGGTATACCACTGGTGCTGGCCGGTCAGGCCAAGCAATCCGTGGTTCTCGAAAAATCGCATCATGGCATTGGCGGGGAAGTCGAGGATCTTGTTCTTCGGCGTCGACCAGATCGCGCCGGAGAAGGGCAGCAAATAATGGTCGCGGAAATACTGGCCCATGCCCAGCTTTTCCATCAGGCCACCAATGGTCAGCTCGTGGTCGTCGGACGCCGCCAAGGCGTTGGCGTTAAAGTGCATGACATCACGCACCATCCGCAGAAACTTGGGGTTGGCGATGTTGCGGCGCTGGGCGAACAGAGCGTCCAGACTGGCAAGGCCATATTCCAGACGGCCATCACCGAACGATGCGCCAAAGGACATGTTGGATTTGGTGACAGGCACGTCAAGCTCGGCGAAGAGCGCAGCCAGATAGGGATAGTTGGCATAGTTAAAGACGATGAAACCGGTGTCGACCGGGATGTCTGCCTTCGGGCCGGCCATTCTGGTGCGCGCATGGCCGCCCAGACGGTTCTCAGACTCGTAGAGGACGACGGTATGCGACTTGGACAAGGCATGAGCAGCGCCCATCCCCGAAATACCAGCACCGATAACGGCAATCTTTTTGCGCCCGTCGGGCCGGTTCATGATCGTCATACTGTCTACTGCTCCAGCAAAGTCTTGATTTATTCTTGTTACGACGCATCGCGTTGAATGGTTCACAATAGGGCGTGTAAAAATTTTGAGCACCCCAAAGTGTCAAGTTTGCCTGTCATCTCGGGATTATTCGGCGAGGCATGACATTTTTCGCGATGGCAAAGTGATCCAACCGCGAAAGGCGGGCGTAATGGATATATGTTTTCAGAACCACAAACCTTTCCGGCTGCCCGTATGCCCGTTATCTATGCACCACCCGGTGACATGAACGAGCGTAATCCGTCGCGTCGGGAGAAGGTGGCAGTAAACGTGAACGACGACTCCAAGCGCGCAGAATGGTCGGAAGAAATCGCCGCCATTCGGGACCACAAGGATCAACGGGCCTTCGCCCGACTGTTCGAGCATTTCGCGCCTCGGCTGAAGTCGTTCCTGATGAAATCGGGGAGCACGGCAGAATTTGCCGAGGAATGCACCCAAGAGGTGATGGCGACGCTCTGGCGCAAGGCACACATGTTCGATGGCTCCAAGGCGAGCGTCTCGACATGGATCTATACGATCGCGCGGAACCGCAAGATCGACATGATCCGCAAACAGCGGCGGCCGGAACCGGAAGACCTGCCTTGGGGGCCGGAAAACGAGCCCGACCAAGACGATGTCATCGTGCTGGCCGAAGAAACCGAACAACTCGGGCGGGCGCTTGCCGCGCTTCCCGAAAAGCAACGCAAACTGATCGAACGCGCCTACTTCGGCGAGTTGAGCCACAGCGAAATCGCCGAGGAAACCGGGCTGCCGCTGGGGACGATCAAATCTCGAATTCGACTGGCGCTGGAGCGACTGCGCCACTCCATGACGTAAAGAAAGAGCCATGAACACTATCAAACATCATCTGACCGATGCCCTGTTGATCGGCTATAGCGCTGGCACCCTGCCAGAAGCGTTCAACCTTGTCGTGGCCACACACATCTCTCTGTGCGACGAATGCCGGAGCCGGATGCACAGCTTTGACGCGGTCGGCGGCAACGTGATGCTGGACGCCGGAACTGCGGAGATGTCGGACGGCAGCTTTGACGCGGTGTTGGCGATGATCGCAAACGACAATACGCCCGAAGCGGCGGAAAAGCCGCAGAAGGCGGCCGAGGGAAGCGTCTTCCCCGCGCCGCTCCAAGACTACGTGGGCGGCGATTTGAGCGCGGTGAAATGGCGGCGGATCGGCGGCGGTGTGAGCCAAGCGGTCCTGCGGACCTCACCCGACGCGACCGTGCGGCTGCTGAAAATCCCGGGCGGGGTGGCGGTGCCGGATCACGGTCACCGGGGGGTCGAGCTCACGCTGGTGCTGCAAGGGGCGTTCAAGGACGAAACCGACAGCTTCCACACCGGTGACATAGAGGTTGCCAACGAAGATATGGTGCACCAGCCGGTGGCCGAGGAAGGGATGGATTGCATCTGCCTCGCCGCCACCGACGCGCCGCTGCGGTTCTCGCGGCTGCTGCCACGGCTGGCACAAGGGATCATGGGGATCTGACGGGCGAACAGCCCTGATCCAAATGCGCGCCTAACGGCGCATTCCATTTGCACTGCGTGCGACTGGCGCGTGAGGCCAACCACTCTGCACCAACCCGAGCGGCCCCCCTTTGGGGCCGCGAGACAGGTCGTCACACCGCAGGTGTGTCCGCTGGATCAGTTCCACGCCAGAGCGACGGTATGACCGTTGCCCACAAGGGCCCCGTCCCCACCCGGAGACAGCCAGAACTCCCGGCTATAGAGGCCGCGCACGATCATGTAGTCCGGCGTCCGTTCCAGATGTCCGACCGGGCCATGAGCGCTGCCGCCGCAAATCGCGGTGCCGCCCCGACAGGGCACAAGCGTATAGGTCCGCATCGCCCCATGATCCGACGCGACAACGGAAACCGCCCCTTTGGAGAACGGCACTTCCGAGAATGACGCCGCAAAGGCACGGTAGGCATCGCGCTCGGCATCGACGTATTCCAGACCGGCGGTGTCAGGGTCGAACCCGGCACACCCGGCAACGGCCAGCGCCGCCGCCATCGCCGCGACCCACGGCCCGCGCATCCTCACAGACCTTCGATCTGGTAGGCTTCCGGGGCCGCGACCGTCACATCCACGCCCGTCGCGTCCTGAAACATCTCGAATCCCAGGCCGTCGAGGAAAATCTCGCAGCCCGAAAGCAATGTCACCGCGGCCATTGCCACCACCAAACCCAAACGCATAATGCCATCCCCTTGTTTCGCATTGTTGTCGCTACGCTACCGCTCCCGGACAGGCACTGGCAACTGCTCATCGGTCGATCAACCCTCCGGACGGACCAGCGGCACCACGCTTGTCCGCCCATCCGCCGCCTGATCGCCAAAGTCGAACGCATCGAGACGGGCAGCACGTTTGCCTGCACGCTCCGCCGCCGTGCCGATCCCCTCCAGATCGGCACGGGCCTGCCCGAAATGGGTGTTCAGCTTGTCGACCCGCTCGACGACGATCTCCATATCGCGGTGCAACTGGCTCAGCGCCTTGCGGATCGCGCCAGCCTGTTCGCGCATCCGGGCGTCCTTGAGGATCGCCCGCATCGTGTTCAGCGTCGCCATGCAGGTCGTGGGCGAGACGATCCAGACCCGCGCGGCAAAGCTCGCCTGCACCAGATCGGTGAAGTTGGCGTGCAACTCGGCATAAACAGCCTCGGAAGGCAGAAACATCAACGCCCCGTCCGCGGTCTCCCCCTCGAGGATGTATTTCTCCGAAATCGCCTTGATGTGCAGGCGGACCGCCGCGCGAAAGGCCTGACGGGCCGCTTGGACAGAACGGTTATCCTTGGCCAATCGCAGTGCCTCGTAGGGCTCCAACGGAAACTTGCTGTCGATCACGATCGGGCCCGGCGGGTTCGGCAGATGGATCAGGCAGTCGGCCCGCCTGTTGTTCGAGAGCGTCGCCTGCATCGTATAGCTGTCCGGCGGTAGGGCCTTGCCGACGATGTCATGCAACTGGATCTCGCCAAAGGCGCCACGGGTCTGCTTGTTCGACAGGATATCCTGCAAGCTGAGGACGTCGCCCGACAGCTTGGTGATGTTGTCCTGGGCCTTGTCGATCACCTTCAAACGCTGCTGCAATTCGCCTAAGGACTGTGCCGTGTTACGGGCCGACGACGACAGGTTCTGCGTCATCGCCTCGCTCACCTTGGCCAGTCGCTCCTCCATCAGGCGGAGCATCTGGGCTTGGCTCGCCGCCTGCGCCTCGGACACATGGGTCAGGCCGCCGGCCAATTGCTGCTGGCCGTCGGAGAGGTTTTGCACACGGGCGCCCAGCTGGCCCATGGCCTGGCCAAACTGCGCCGCCATCGCTTCCGTCATCGCGGCAGAGCGGCCCGCCCTCCGCAGCGTGACGATCAACAGGACAAGCACCAGCAACGCCACCACGGCGGCCCAGACCAGCGGGTCGCTCCAGCTATAGCTCTGCCCCGCGATCACGATCATCGGCGGCCAAACAGCCTCTCGATGTCCGCCAGATCGAGGGTCACATAGGTTGGGCGGCCATGGTTGCACTGGCCGGAATGGGGGGTCGCCTCCATTTCGCGCAGCAGGGCGTTCATCTCTTCGGCACGCATCTGTCGGCCCGAGCGGATCGACCCGTGGCAGGCCACGCGGCTGAGGATCGCATCGAGCCGGGTCTGCACCGCCGCGGACGTGCCCAGATCGGCCAGTTCATCGGCAATGTCGCGCAGCAACGCGGCAGCATCCACCTGCCCCAGCAGCGCAGGGGTCTCGCGCACCGCGATTGCGCCGCCGCCAAAGGCCTCGACGCCCAGCCCCAGCCGGGCCAATTCGTCGGCCATCTCCAGAATGCGGGCCGCGTCGCCCTGATCCATCTCGACGATCTCGGGGATCAACAGGGCTTGTGCGGCCACGCCGCGCTCGGCCATCTGGGTCTTGAGACGCTCATAGACGAGCCGTTCGTGGGCCGCGTGCTGATCCACGATCACCATGCCACGCTCGGTCTGCGCGATGATGTAGTTCTCATGGACCTGCGCCCGTGCAGCGCCCAGAGGCAGGTGCTCAGATCCGGTGATCTCGGGCTCGATCCGGGCCGAGGGCGCAGCGGCCTCGGCAAAGCCGCGGTCCTGCAATCCACGGTCCTGCAATCCAAATTCCTGCTCGGGGGCCTGCATGGCATAGCTCATCGCCCGGGCGCCGGGCGACGGGCGGTCCATCTGATAGACGCGGGCGGGACCGACAGGCTCCGGGCGGATCGCACCCAAGGTCTCGGTGCCGACGGTGGTCGAGGCGCGGTGCCCGGCCTCGGCCAGCGCATGACGCAGACCCGAGACGATCAACCCGCGCACCAGCCCCGGATCGCGAAACCGGACCTCGGATTTGGCCGGATGCACATTCACATCCACCAGATGCGGATCCAGATCGACGAACAGCGCGGCGGCGGGATGCCGGTCGCGGCTGAGGAAATCATGATAGGCCCCGCGCAGCGCCCCGATCAGCAGCTTGTCGCGCACCGGGCGGCCGTTCACGAACAGATACTGGCTCACCGCCGCGCCGCGCGAATAGGTCGGCAAGGCAGCATAACCGGTCAGATGGACACCCTCGCGGATCGCATCCACAGGCACCGCGTTTTCGGAAAACTCGCGACCCAAGACCGCGCGCAAGCGGCCATGCAACGCGCCGAACAGATCGCCCGTCTCGGAGGAGACGCGAAACACCTCGCGGCTCTGGCCACTGGTTTCGTCACGCAGGGAAAACGCCACGAACGGCTCTGCCATGGCAAGGCGCTTGACCACGTCGGTCACCGCCTGGGCCTCGGCACGATCGGTGCGCAGGAACTTCAGGCGGGCGGGCGTGGCATAGAACAGGTCGCGCAACTCGACGACCGTGCCCGCATTCAGCGCAGCGGGGCGCACCGGGTCGGCCCGTCCTCCCGCCACCGCGATCATCGCGGCACCCTCGCCGGGCACCCGGCTGGTGATCGTCAAACGGCCGACGGCCCCCAAGGACGGCAAGGCTTCGCCGCGAAAGCCAAAGGAATGGATGTTGAGAAGGTCTGTGCCGTCAATCTTTGACGTCGCATGGCGCGACAAGGCCAAGGGCAGATCGGGCTCGGCAATGCCACAGCCATCGTCCGTCACCCGGATCAGGCTGCGACCACCATCGGCGACAACGACCTCGATCCGGGTGGCTCCGGCATCGACGGCGTTCTCGACCAGCTCCTTGACGGCAGAGGCCGGGCGCTCGACGACCTCTCCGGCCGCGATGCGGTTGATCGCGGCTTCGTCCAACTGTCGAATGACAGGGCGATGATCGGGTATCTTGGGGTCTGCAATGGCCATGCCACAAGGGATAGCATGGCCGATTGCGATTCTGCGAGGGGGTTATTGCCCGGAAATCGGCGGCAACGGCCCGGTTTCCAATCCCTCGGGCTGACCCACGACGGTGAAGTGAAGCGCCTCTGGGCGAAGCAGATAGGCGGCGACCCGGTTCACGTCGTCCAGCGTCACCGCCTCGACGAAATCGTTGCGGTTGACGACATAGTCCGGGCCAAGGTCGACCCGCTGCATCCCCACCATGATCTCGGCAATCGGGCCGTTCCCGTCAAAGCGGAGGGGGTATTCGCCGGTGATATAGGTCTTGGCGGCGTCCAGCTCCTCTTGGGTCACACCCTCCTCGGCGATACGGGCCCACTCGGCGCGGATCACGTCGATGGCTTCGGCGATCCGGTCGTTGGACGACGCCACGCTGCCGATGACCAATTCGGCATGGACGCGCGGCACGAGATAGGTCGAAACGCCGTATGTCAGGCCGCGCTTTTCGCGGACTTCGGTCATCAAACGGCTCTCGAAGCCGCCACCACCGAGGATGTGGTTCAGCACATAGGCGGCAAAGAAATCGGGATCGTCGCGCTCGAGGCCGGAATGGCCGAACAGGGCCACCGACTGCGGCGTGGGATAGTCGATGACAGTCACACCGCCGGCGAGGCCGAACTCCACGTCCTCGGACGGGGGCGGCGAGGTGCGGGGCAAATCGCCCAACAGCTCGTCGATCATCGCGCCCGCCGTGGCCGCATCGGTATCGCCGACCACGGCGACATGAACGCGGTCTTGGGTCACGGCATCCAGATGGGCCTGGATCAGATCGTCGCGGGTCAGGGCCGCGACACTCTCGACCGTGCCGGACATGTCAGAGCCATACGGGTGATCCGGGAACGCGGCGGCATAAAAGGCATCGCCCGCGATGCGGTTGGGGCGCTGCGCGTCCGACGCGATGTTGGACAGCACCTGCGCACGGACCCGTTCCACAGCATCCTCGTCAAAGCGGGGGTCGGTCAGGGCTTGGCGCAGCAGGGCCACGGCCTCGGTCTGGTTCTCGGTCAGGAACCGGGCTGAAATCGACACGGAATCGTCATAGGCATCAAAGACATAGCTCGCCGCCAACGCTTCGCGCGCGGCCTGAAAGGTGCGGGCGTCCATATCGGCCGAGCCCTCTTCGATCAGGGCCATCATCAGATTGACGGCACCGCGCTTGCCGGGGCGGTCCAAGGCGCCGCCGCCTTCGATGCTGATCTCCAGCGCCACGAACGGGATCGAGGTCTCCTCGACTAGCCAGAAGTCGATGCCACCGGGGCTGACCTCCTGCTGGATATCGACAGCGGCCTGAACAGAGGCTGCCCAAAGGCTGGCGCAGAGGGCGAGGGTCACACGGATCATTGGGTCAGCTCCTCGCGGCTGGCGACCACATAGGCGGTCACCGATTGGTTCAGGTCAAAGACCAGCTCTGCGGCGGCCATGATATCCTCGGCCGTAACCGCTTGCAGGATATCCGGCCAGGCTTGGACGTCCGCGACGGTCAGACCCTGTGTCAGCGCCGCACCATAGCGGCGGGCGAGGCCGTCGACATCGTCGCGGGCGTAAATCTCGGCGGCACGCAGCTGAGTGCGAATGCGCTCCAACTGCACCGGGTCGATGCCCTCCTCCATGAACTCGGCCAAAGCCTGATCCATCGCGGCTTCGGCGTCGGCAAGGCTCACGCCCTCTGCCGGAACGACCGAGATCGAGAACGTGGTGTCGTCGAGCGAACCGGCGTCATAGCCCGCGCCGGTAAACAGCGCGATATCGCTCTCAAAGGTCAGCTTGGTGCCAAGAACCGAGGTAAACGACGACCCGCCAAGGATTTCAGACAGATAGACCAAGGCCGCGGCCTGCTCTTGGGCACCGCTGTCGCGCTCGGGGGCAAGGTAGCTGCGGGTGACGTAGTCGTTGCTGACGCGACCGTCTTCATAGATCAGGCGGCGCTCGGCACGCTGTGGCGGCTCTTCGGAGCGGATACGCTCCGGCAGGTCGGGCTCGGCCGGGATCACGCCGTAATACTGCTCGGCCAAGGCACGGACATCGTCGGGATAGACGTCGCCCGCGACCACCAGAATGGCGTTGTTTGGGGAATAATAGAGGTCGTAGAAGGCGAGCGTGTCCTCCATCTCCAGCGCCTCCATCTCGTGCATCCAGCCGATGATCGGCACGCCGTAGCGATGGTTGAGATACTGAGCGGCGCGGATTTGCTCGCGGGCCAAAGCGCCGGGGCTGGTCTCGGTGCGCTGGTTGCGCTCTTCGATGATGACCTGACGCTCGGTCTCGATATCCTCGGCGGTGAGGCGGATATTCTCCATCCGGTCGGCTTCCATCTGCATCATCAAAGGCAGACGGTCGGCGGCGATCCGTTGGAAATAGGCGGTGTAGTCATAGCTGGTGAAGGCGTTGTCATCGCCGCCATTGGCGGCCACGGTGGCCGAGAACTCGCCGCTTTCCAGCGTGTCGGTCGCCTTGAACAGCAGATGCTCGAGGAAATGGGCCACGCCGCTGACGCCGACAGGCTCATCGGCGCTGCCGACGCGATACCAGACCATGTGGGTCACGACCGGGGCGCGGTGATCCTCGATCACCACAACCTCCATGCCATTGTCGAGGGCAAAGGTGGTGACCTCTTCGGCCTTGGCCACCGCCGCGGTGAGCGACGTCAGCAGCATGGCAAACGGCAGGAACATCACTCGGATCATCTGTCATAACCTCGGCATTATGGGCATCGGTGACAGATAAGTAAGCGCCTGAGCCGGCAACGCAAGGCGGGCCACGCGGTTGTGAGCGTTACTCCGGCGCTGGCGCGGTGCGGACGAGGCCGCTGTCGGCGCGATTCGTGCCACCGGGGGTGGGCGGCGGCAGGGTCAGGGTGCTCGGGATGACGAGGGGATTGGCAGGGACCACGAGGTATTCGGCAGGCTCGTTGGTCGCCTCGTAAAGCTGCGGCCCGTCGGCTCTGGAGCCGCAAGCGGCGAGGCTCGCCACGGCGATCATGCTCAAAACGGCTTTCTTCATGGCAGCTACCTTCACAACTTGTCCCCGCGCAACTCTAACCTACCACAACATGTAGGTCACGATGCCTTTTTGGCAGGGCGCTTGCGCGCCGATTTCCGCCCGTTTCTGCCGTCGCCGGTAAAGATCACGAGGCCGACCGCTCCTGCAAAGACGGCGATATCGGCTACGTTGAAGGCATAGGGGTTCTCGATGCCGCAGCAGGACACGTTCAGGAAATCGGCCACCGCGCCATAGAGGACGCGGTCGACCACATTGCCCATCGCCCCCCCGACCAGCAGGCCCGCGCTCAGAAACGTCCAGCGCGACCCGCCGTCGCGGCGGATCCAGAACAGCACCAGCAGGGTGATGACGCAGGCCAGCACCACGAGGAACCAACGCATGTCCAGCCAAGCAAACAGGCCGAAGTTCACGCCCCGGTTCCACGCCATGCGGAATTCGATGAAGGGCGACCAGACATCGATGTGCAGCCGGGTGATCAGATCCATCCAGTGGACGACGATATATTTCGACGCCTGATCCAGCAGGAACACCCAGAATGCAGTCCACAATGTCAGGCGCATCCGCGTCTCCTCTAGTGCCGGAAGTGGCGCATACCGGTAAAGACCATCGCGATGCCGGCCTCATCGGCGGCGGCGATGACTTCGGCATCACGCATCGATCCACCAGGTTGGATAAGTGCAACCGCACCGGCCTCGACCGCGGTGATGACCCCGTCGGCAAATGGGAAAAATGCATCCGATGCCACGACAGAGCCCTTGGCCGGGCTGGCCGGAAGGCCGCAGGCTTCGGCCATGTCCTCGGCCTTGCGGGCGGCGATGCGGGTGCTGTCCACGCGGCTCATCTGGCCCGCGCCGACACCCACGGTCGCGCCGTCCTTGACGTAGACGATCGCGTTCGACTTCACATGTTTGGCGACGATCCAAGCAAAGCGCAGATCGGCCATCTGCTCGGGCGTCGGCTGCACCTTGGTCACGACCTTCAGATCGGCCTCGGAGATCTGGCCGGTGTCCTTGCCCTGCACGAGGAAGCCGCCCGAGACCTGCTTGACGGTCATCCCGCCAGCCGCCGGGTCGGGCAGACCATCGGTCAACAAGAGACGCAGGTTTCTTTTGGCTGCAAATACGGCCTTCGCGGCCTCGGACGCACCCGGAGCGATGACAACCTCGGTAAAGATTTCCACGATCGCCTTGGCGGTTGCCTCGTCGAGCGGCTGGTTCAGGGCGACGATACCTCCAAAGGCACTGGTGCGGTCGCAGTCATAGGCGGCGCGATAGGCGGCTTCGAGCGTGTCGCCCTTGGCGACGCCACAGGGGTTGGCATGCTTGACGATCACGCAGCACGGCCCCAGATCGGCAAACTCGGCAACCAACTCATAGGCGGCATCGGTGTCGTTGATGTTGTTGTAGGACAGCTCCTTGCCCTGCACCTGCGTGGCGGTCGCCACGCCTGCGCGGGCGGTGCCGTCGGTATAGAACGCGGCGGCCTGATGCGGGTTCTCGCCATAGCGCAGGGTCTGGGCCAAGGTGCCGGACACCGATTGGCGGCGCGGCGCAGTCTCTCCGATCGCGCCGGCCATCCAGGTGCTGACGGCGGTGTCGTAGGCGGCGGTGCGGGCATAGGCGGTCTGGGCAAGGGACTGACGGAAAGCGAGCGTCGTCCGGCCGTCATTGGCCTCCAACTCGGCCAGCAGCGGGGCGTAGTCCTCGACATCGACGACGACGTTCACGAAGGCATGGTTCTTGGCGGCAGAGCGGATCATCGCCGGACCACCGATGTCGATATTCTCGATGGTTTCGGCAAAGCCGGCACCACGGGCCACGGTGGCCTCGAACGGATACAGGTTCACCACAACCAGATCGATCGGATCGATGCCGTGCTCTGTCATCGCGGCGACATGGCCGGCATCGTCACGAACGGCGAGCAATCCGCCGTGGACGACGGGGTGCAGGGTCTTGACCCGGCCGTCCATCATCTCGGGGAACTTGGTCACCTCGGACACGTCGCGGACGGGCAGGCCCGCATCGCGGATCGCAGCGGCAGAACCGCCGGTCGAGAGCAGCTCCACCCCCCGGTCCGACAGCGCACGCGCCAGATCAATCAGGCCGGTCTTGTCGGATACAGACAACAATGCGCGGCGCAGAGGTTGCAGGTCGGTCATGGCAGCTTGGTCCTCTCGGGGTCGGTTAGGTCTCGGGCTCCTCGGCGCGACCATCCGGACCAAACCCCAGCGACGGCCCGCTGCGCGCATAGTCGCGCACCACGTCGGGCGTATCCTGAGCTTTGGCCAGTGACCAACGCACGCGGGTCGCATAGGACATTGCGACGCCGGTTAAAACCACCTGTTTTGTCGAACGGGGGCGCAATCGACCGGATTCGAGGTAGACCGACTGCTCCAATAGCATGTCGGAGGCGCCCTCCTGGCGGAAAATCCAGACCTCGCCGCTCTTGAGCGCCAACGAAACGGCCGTGCCGCCCATGTCCAGATCCGCCTGCACGTCGGGATGCAGGTGGAACCGGACGCTGAAGGGAATCCCTTGCAGCTGGAAGCCGTCGAGCATCCGGTCGAAACGGGCTTCGTCGGCGGTGCTCAGGGTGGTGAGGATTTCTTCTCCGAGGATGCTGCGGCCATCGGCGGTGGAATCGATCACCCGGCCGTGGGTCAGGCCATGGGTGCGCTGCCAGCCGTTATGGGACAGCTGCAGCTTGAACGCGCCGCCGGCCTCCTGAATCTCGCAGACGACCGTCTCGGGGACGTCGACCAGCATCTCGCGGGGGTCGCCATCGTGGCCGGACGGCCCCAGACGCGCCGAGGAATAGCCCTCGATGCTCAGGGTGGAATGGCTGGGGGTCGCGCGGCCCGCCCGGCGCCACTCCGGGCCGAAACTGGCGCCCGATCCGCAGTTGACGATCACCGGACGCCGCCCGGATGTCATCTCGAAGGCGAGGGTCGAGGCATGGGCATCGGCCGAGGCCGGGCCCTTGGGCGGGGCGGCGGCATCCACGATCAGGCTGGTGCGGCCCGCGGTGACCCGGGCATAGCCCATGTGAAGCCCGCCGTGGTGAAAGGCCTTCACCCCGGAATTGGCAAGGGCATGGTCCAATCGGCCGTCGAGGCCGCGGCCACCGCCGTGAAACCGGGCCAATCCGCCGTCGGAATGGCGCAGCGCGCGCAGGGTCGGGGCGATCCGACTGATCGCGTCGGTCACCGATTGCGGCACCGGCTCTCCGGCTTCCTTCAGCGCCGCAATCGCCCATGTGAGCAGGGTGAAGACCTCGAGCAACTCTTCCGGGTTGCGGCTGGGAATGCCCCCTTCGGCATCCACGTCTTCACGACAATCGCTCTCGAGGGCGCGGATCGCGGGCTGCACATGGCCCGACATGCCCTCCAGCGACAGACCCGCATAGATCAGGCCGGTGACGGCCTCGAAACGGGGCAAACCGGGGGCGGCCGTGCGCCAGCGGCGGGACAGGAACACCACCTGCCGGCTCAGCGAGCGGTAGAACCTGTCGCCATCGGCCTTGTCGCGGCCGCGCAGCAGCAGGACCGCGTGGTTGATCCAGCGGATCAGGCGGCGGCCGGTCAGGTCCGGGGTCCAGCCGGGGCCACGGCCCTTTTCATAGCGGCTGATCCAGCCATAGACCCAGTCCTGCGCCCGCTCGGCCGCCTTGCGGTCTCCGACGGCCGCCAGATCGTCGAGCCAGCCGAAACCGTGCAGAGCATCCACGAAAGGGGCATCCTCCGGGGCGATATCCCAAATCTGGGTATTGGGGGCTTCGATCAGATGGCCGGCAAACAGGAAGTTGCCCGCAATCATCTGACGGCCCTTGGCATACTGGCCGATCGTGCGCGGCTCGGGCGACGACACAAAGGCGGTCGCCGGCGCTGGCCGACCGGCCAGACGCGCATGAATCTGGTTCAGAAGGCGCGTGCGCCGCGCTGTCCAAGTCTGCCCACTGGCCAAGGTCTGCTGCCTCTGTTCGATGCGTTTCGCATGCTTGTTATGTTGAGTATGATACGCCCACGGGCCGGACAAGTCACGCGATTGTCATCCCATCCCGGATTTCGGCGGGCGGGCGCAATCGCGGCTCAGGCCGGGGTGGTCAGACACGCCATGTAGAACCCGTCCATCCCCCCCTGATCGGCCCAGTAATCCGGGCGCAGTCTCAGGCCGCCTTCTTCGGTCCGCCACGCCGGATCGACGCCCGGCACATCGAGAGCGGCGCGGTCGACGGTCAGGCCCGGATGACGGGCCAAAGCCTCGTCGATCTGGACCTCGCCTTCGTCGGGCAAGAGGCTGCATGTGCAAAAGACCAAGCGGCCACCGGGGCGCAGCAGGCTCAAGGCATGGTCGATCATCACCTCTTGCTGCGCGATCAGGGCGCCGAATTCCGAACCGTCCTTTGCGACGGGCAGGTCCGGGTGGCGGCGCATCGTGCCGGTGGCCGAGCATGGCGCGTCGAGCAGAACAGCGTCAAAGCCGCCCCGGTCGAATGCCATCGCATCGGCCACGATCACCTCGGCGGTCAGGCCGGTGCGGGCCAGATTGGCCGACACACGGGCCATCCGGGCCTCGGACAGATCAATCGCGGTGACGGATGCTTCGGCTGCGGCCATCTGCATCGTCTTGCCACCGGGGGCGGCGCAGAGGTCGAGAACCTTTTCGCCCGACTTGGGGGCCAACAGGCGCACCGGCAGCGCCGCCGCCGCATCCTGCACCCACCAGTCGCCCGAGTCATATCCGGGAAGGGCAGTCACCTGCCCCGCGCTCGCGAGGCGGACAGATCCGGTGGGCAGGACGATGCCGCCGACCGCCGCCGCCACGGCCTGCGGATCGGCCTTCGGGGTCAGGTCCAACGGGGGCGCAACCGCTTGCACCGCCTCCATCGTCTCTACCGCCGGGCGACCCCACGCGGCGACCAGAGGCTGACGCAGCCAACCGGGAAGACGGGGGGCGGGCAGCTTGTCCCACGCGGCGGGATCGGCGGCGACCTTGCGAAGCACGGCATTGACCAAACCCTTGAACTGGGCGGTGCGCTTGCCCTGCCCCACGATGCCGACCATCGCATTGACCACACCGTGCGGCGCGGCGCCCCCGACGATCTCGACGACGCCGAGGCGCAGCACGTTGCGCACGATCAGCGGCGGGTTGCGCTGCAGATAGGGCTTGAGCAAACGGTCCGCGCGATCAATTGCGCGCAGGGTCTCGATGGCGAGGCGCTGGGCGCGGGCACGATCCTCCGGGGGCAAGGCGCTCAACGCACCGGCCGCCATCAGCTCGGGAAGCAGGCGGCCCTCGGCCGTCACCCCCTGCAGCAAGTCCAACGCCGCCTTGCGGGGCGCACGCCCGTCTTGATCCGCCATCTGTCGCCCCTTGTCGATGTATTGAGGCGGGGTATATCAGGGATACGGGCCGCACAAGAGAGAGGCACCCAGATGAGCGACAGCAAAGACCTGCCCCCCGCCGCCCAGCGCGCCTTGGCCGAGGCCGAAGCGCGGCGCAAAGAGGCGGCGAAGCTAGACTTGCCCCCCGAACAGGGCGGGCCGACCGGGCCAGAGCCCGTACGCTACGGCGATTGGGAGAAGAAGGGTCTGGCGATCGACTTCTAGGTCGACCGCGACAGACCGTTACTGAAGCCGAAAGACCGCACTGTCACCCGCGCCCTGATCCACGGTAAAGCGGACGCGGTCGCCGGCGGCTTCGACCAGCTGGCAGTTATAGGGGATCTCGGTCCCGCTCCAATCCATGTCGCGGCAGAAATAGCCGTTCTGCCACGTCCACGACCCGGTGATCGGCCAGCCGACGGCAGAGCCGTCGATCGCGCCGTTGGAGCGCACGACGATGTTCACGCCGAAACGGCCAAGGCGCATCTGGCGGTCCGCGATCATCTGCAAAAAGGCGTCACGGCTTGTGATCGGAGAGAAATCCTGCGCGACGGCAGGGGCGGCAGTCAGGGCGATCAGGGCGGCGGCAATCAGGCGTTTCATCGGGCGTCCTCCAAGCAGGCTTTCCCTGATTAGACGGACGATCTTGCCGATCGGTTCACTTTTTGCGGCAAAAAGGCGCGGTCAGAGGCCCAGAACGTCCATCATGTCGTATTCGCCGGGGTTGCGGCCCTGCGCCCAAAGCGCGGCTTTCAGCGCACCACGGGCAAAGACGGCACGGTCCGAGGCGACATGGCGCAGCGTGATGCGCTCGCCCTCGGCGGCAAAGAGGACGTCATGCTCGCCCACGATGTCACCGCCGCGAATGGCGACGAAGCCGATGTCGCCGCGCTTGCGGGCACCGGTGATGCCGTCGCGGCCACGGTCCGACACATCGGCCAGTGCGACGCCACGGCCATGGGCGGCAGCCTCGCCCAGCATCAGGGCGGTGCCGGAGGGGGCGTCGACCTTCTTGTTGTGGTGGGCCTCGATCACTTCGATATCGAAATCGGCATCCAGAGCGGCGGCGACCTTCTCGGTCAGCTTGACCAGCAGGTTGACGCCGAGGCTCATGTTGCCGGCCCGGACGATCACCGCATGGCGGGCGGCGGCGGCGATCTTGGTCAGGTCCTCGTCGCTCAGGCCCGTGGTGCCGATGACATGGGCGGCGCGGGCTTGCGCCGCGAGGGCCGCGAATTCCACGGTGGCGGCCGGGGCGGTGAAATCCACGACTGCCTGCGCCTTGGCAAAGGCTTCGAGGGGGTCGTCGGTGACGGTCACACCGATCGGCGCACCGCCCATCGCCTCGCCCACATCGCGGCCGACCCAGTCGTGGCCCGGACGCTCCAGGGCCGCGACCAGCCGGGCGGCATTGGACGCCACGATGACCTGAATCAGCATCCGGCCCATGCGGCCCGATGCGCCTGTGACTACGATCCCCGGCAGTTGCGTCATATCTCACCCTTTCGCTTTCGAAGGCGGTCATAGCGGTTGCGGCGGGTCTGGGCAAATCCTTGCGTCACGGATCTCGGGCTGGCTTCACATCCGGTGCAGAAACACCTACATGGGCGGCATGGCCAAAAACAAATCCTCCTCATCGTCCGCCTCGCGCACCGCGAGCGCAGGACCATCGCAACGGCAACTCCGGGTCGGCGAACTGCTGCGTCGGACGCTGTCCGAAGTGCTGCAACGCGGCGAGGTCCACGACGAAGACCTGCAAGGCATGTCGATCACCGTGGGCGAAGTCCGGGTCTCACCCGATCTGCGGATCGCCACCGCCTATGTGCTGCCTCTGGGCGGCAAGGGGCAGGACGAGGCGCTCGAGGCGCTGCGGCGCAACAAGCACGAAATCCGGCACCTCGTCGTCAAGGGGATGACGCTGAAATTCGCGCCCGAGCTGCGGTTCGAAATCGACGATACATTCGACCGGATGGATCGGACGACGGCGCTGTTCGCCGACAAGCACGTCCGGCAGGACCTGGACGATTGATCCGCGCCGCCGCACTCTTTGTGGCGGTTCTGACAGGGTCGGCCGCCAGCGCGGTGACCTGCGAAACCGTAGGCTTCGAAGGGCTGTCCTACTCTGTCTGCGACGTCGACCCGGCCCGTGACGAACTGGCGCTCTTTCTGCGGCGGGGCGACGGCACCGGGCTCGGCAGCTTTGCCGCGCTCGCCGCCGAACGACCTGAGCAGACCCTGCGCTTTGCGATGAACGCCGGCATGTATCACCCCGACCGCAGGCCGGTCGGGCACTACGTGCAGGACGGGGTCGAGGTCATGCGGCTTCTGACCAACGAAAGCCCCGGCAATTTCGGGCTGCTGCCCAACGGCGTGCTCTGCCTGACGGACGACAGCGCGCGGGTCTACGAGACGCTCGCCTTTGCCGAGGCCGCTCCGGCTTGTCGGGATGCCACCCAGTCGGGGCCGATGCTGGTGATCGACGGGGCGCTGCACCCGCGGTTTCTGGCCGATTCGGATTCGCGGTTCATCCGCAACGGGGTCGGCACTTCCGACGCGGGCGACCGGGCGGTCTTCGTGATCTCGGATCAAGCGGTCAGCTTCCACGAATTCGGGCGGTTCTTCCGCGACGGGCTGGGGCTGCCACAGGCGCTCTACTTCGACGGGCGGATCTCGCGGCTCTATGCGCCGGATCTGGGGCGGAACGATGCGGGCTTTGCGATGGGGCCGATGATCGGTGTGTTCGAATAGGCGAAAGGGGATTGCCACCGGCGGCATCACCCTCCCCGCTTGACGTCATAGCACAGAGACTCTACCCCGCAGGTCTTTCAAGGCAGAGGGCATCATGGGCAAACGCAAAGGTCGCAACATCTCGGGCTGGCTGGTCGTCGACAAACCTGCGGGCTGGACCTCGACCGCCGTGGTGAACAAGGTCAAATGGGCCTTCGACGCGGCCAAGGCCGGACATGCAGGCACCCTCGACCCCGAGGCGACAGGCGTGCTCGCCATCGCGCTGGGCGAAGCGACCAAGACCGTGCCCTACATCACCGACGCCCTGAAATGCTACTCCTTCACCGTGCGCTGGGGGCAGGCGACGAACACCGACGACGCCGAGGGCGAGGTGATCGAGACCTCCGACCTGCGGCCCACGGACGAAGAGATCAAAGAGGCGCTGCACGGTTTTGTCGGCGACATCGACCAGGTGCCGCCGCTGTTTTCGGCGGTCAAGATCGACGGGCAGAGGGCCTACAAGAAGGCGCGGGACGGCGAGGATTTCGAACTGGCTTCCCGGCCGCTCTGGGTCGAAGAGCTGGTGATGACCGCCCGACCCGACGCCGATACCGCGGTGCTGGAGATGACCTGCGGCAAAGGCGGCTATGTGCGCTCCATCGCCCGCGATCTGGGGCGCAAGCTGGGCTGCCTCGGGCATGTGGTCAGCCTGCGGCGGGAATGGTCCGGGCCGTTCAAGGCCGCCGACGGGGTCAAGATCGAAACCATCGAGGAAATGGCAAAGTCGCGCGATCTGGACGCGTTTCTGCAACCGCTCGAAATGGGGCTCTACGACCTGCCCGAACTGACTTGCCCAGAGGCGAGCGTGGCCAAGCTGCGCAACGGCAATCCCGGCATGGTCTATCCCGGCGATGCCGAATACGGCGAGGAATGCTGGGCCAGCCACAACGGGCAGGCGATTGCCGTGGGCAAATACATGGGCAGCGACCTGCATCCGACACGGGTCTTCCTGCCGGCAGACTAGAGCAAGGCCGCGCGGGCCTTCGGGCGGCGACCAAGGCGACACACGGTAAGGAGGGTTTCATCCCCCCCGACTTTGCGGCATCACTTGGGCAAACGCATCAAAGAGGCCCGACATGACCGACAGCTACACTCCACCCGCCGTTTGGACGTGGGACAAATCCAACGGCGGCAAGTTCGCCAGCACCAACCGGCCCATCGCAGGGGCGACGCACGACAAGCCGCTGCAAGTGGGCAAGCACCCGCTCCAGCTCTACTCGCTGGCCACGCCCAACGGGGTCAAGGTCACGGTCCTGCTCGAAGAGTTGCTCGCCGCCGGGCACTCCGGCGCGGAATACGACGCCTGGTTGATCAACATCGGCGAGGGCGATCAGTTCGGATCGGGCTTTGTCGAGGTGAACCCGAACTCCAAGATCCCGGCGCTGATGGATCATTCGACCACACCGCCGACGCGGGTGTTCGAATCCGGGGCAATCCTGCTCTATCTGGCCGAAAAGCACGGCGGCGCCTTCCTGCCCGCCGATCCGAGCCTTCGGGCCGAATGCCTGTCGTGGCTGTTCTGGCAAATGGGCAGCGCGCCCTACCTCGGCGGCGGCTTCGGGCATTTCTACGCCTACGCGCCCGAGAAATGGGAATACCCGATCGACCGGTTCGCGATGGAGACCAAGCGGCAGCTCGACGTGCTCGACCGGGCCTTGGCCGAGCGGACCTATCTGACCGGCGACGACTACACCATCGCAGATATCGCGATCTGGGCGTGGTATGGGCAGCTGGTTCTGGGGCGGCTCTACTCGGCAGCCGAATTCCTCGACGTGGCCAGCTACAAGAACGTCATGCGCTGGGCCGAGGCCATCGACGCGCGACCAACGGTGCAACGGGGGCGCATGGTCAACCGTGCCTTCGGCGAGCCTGAAACCCAGCTTCACGAACGGCACGACGCCAGCGATTTCGAGACCAAGACGCAAGACAAGATCGGCGATGCCAGCAGCTAAGGTGGGGGTCACCCCACCCGACCAGAACGACACGATCACCCGGACGCATCTCAAGGACGATGCGGCCAGCACGGCCGTGTATTCGAGCTGCGAAGCGTATCGCTACCTTCTGACCCGGACGTGGGACGCGTCCGGGCCAAAGGCGCTGTTCATCATGCTCAACCCTTCGACCGCCACCGAAGTGCAGAACGACCCCACCGTCGAACGGTGCGAGCGGCGGGCGCGGACGTTGGGCTTTGGCAGCTTCCGGGTCACCAACATCTTCGCGTGGCGGGACACCGATCCGCGCAAGATGCGGGCGGCGGCCGATCCGGTCGGGCCGCTCAACGATGCCGCCATCCGCGACAGCGCGGTTGACTGGATCACCGGACCGGACGACCGGATCGTCTGCGCATGGGGCACCCACGGCGCACATCTCGACCGTGGGGCCGACGTAACGCGCCTCCTGCGGGCCACCGGCAAAGACCTGCACACGCTGGGGCTCACCAAGGACGGGCACCCCAAGCACCCGCTCTACATCAGCTACAGCCAGCAGCCCGAACGCTGGAGCCTGCCATGATCGACGGCTTCGGCCATAGCTTTGTGCAGACCGGCGACGTCCGGCTTTCGGTCCACCGTGCAGGTTCCGGCACCCCGCTGATCCTGCTGCACGGCTACCCGCAGAACCATCACTGCTGGGAACATGTCGCACCGACGCTGGCGCAGGATTTCGACGTGATAATCCCCGATCTGCGCGGCTACGGCGACAGCGACGCCCCGCCCGACGATGCCAGCCACAGCACCTACTCCAAACGGCAGATGGCCAATGACGTCGCGGGGCTGATGGACGCGCTCGGGATCGGTCAGGCGCATGTGCTCGGGCATGACCGGGGCGGGCGGGTCGCCTACCGCTTTGCGCTCGACCATCCCGAACGGCTGCTGAAACTCGGGATCATCGAGATCGTGCCGACCGGGGATTTCTGGGCCAACTGGACAGCCGATCTCGCGCTCAAGGCCTACCACTGGACGTTCCTCGCCCAGCCAGAGCCCCTGCCCGAGCGGATGATCGGTGCCGATCCGGTGGGCTACATCGACTGGACGCTCGGCGCATGGACGCGGAGCCGCGACCTTTCGGCCTTCTCCGACGCAGCACTTGAAAGCTCCCGCGCCCAAGCGCGCGATCCGGCCCGGATCCATGCGATGTGCGGGGATTACCGGGCCGGGGCCACCTTCGACCGGGCACTCGACGAGGCCGACAAGGCCGCCGGGCGGCAGATTGATGCCCCGCTGCACTTTCTCTGGGCGGAAACCGGGTTCCCCGCACAAACCGGCGACCCGGCCGCGCTCTGGCGGTCATGGGCACCGCAGGTCACGGACAGCAGCTGCCAATCGGGGCATTTCGCCATGGAGGAAGTGCCCGAACAGGTGCTTGCGGCTTTCCGGCCGTTCTTCGGCAGCTAGACCGTTAACCTTTTATATAGATTTTGGACGAAAGCGGCGGGTCGGTCTGCTATTGTGGCTGCACAATTCACCGGGGCCTGCGGGGGCGGTCCCTCGTTCCGGAAAAGTGTCAATGCTCGCTCTGTTTTCCCTCCTTGGCATCGCCATCGCCGGCATGGCCATGCTGCCCTCGCCATCCACCGAAACCGAAGGTGACGGGCCGCCCGCCGATGCCGAGGATGATCCGCCACTGCGCGATCTCAACGATCTCAACGACGACGAGAACGATCCCTACGGGCTCTACCTCGGCAGCGGCGGGGCGGATTACCAACAGGCCGGCGAAGATCGGGACGTCATGGCCGGGCTTTCCGGGGACGACATTCTCGACGGCAACGACGGCGACGACATCATCGGCGGCGGGGCAGACAGCGATGAATTGCACGGCGGACGCGACGACGACAGCCTCTACGGTGGCAGCGGCGACGACGACCTCTTCGGGCATGTCGACGACGACTGGATCGCAGGTGGGACGGGCAGCGATACGCTCAACGGCGGTGGCGGCGACGACACCCTGTTCGGCGGCGACGGCGACGATACGCTGCACGGATCGCTCGACGACGACAGCCTGTTCGGCGGCGCGGGCGAAGACGTGCTGCACGGCGGATCCGGCGATGATCTGATCGACGGGCGAGGCTCCGAAACCGTGGCGGCACGGGACTACCTCAACGGCGGGGCCGACGAAGACGTCCTGCTCGGCGGGGCCTTCGACCACATGAACGGCGGCACAGGCGACGACATCTTCAACCTCGAGGCGGGGTCCATCGGCACCGCAACGGTCGAGGATTTCGCAACCGGCGAAGACACGATCGTCGTGGTCTACGACGGCGACACCGCCCCCGACCTCAGCATCGAAGAGGACGAAACCGGCACCACGCTGATGGCCAATGGCAACCCGATCGCGGTGTTGCCGGGGATCAGCGGGCTCGATCTGGGTCAGGTGCAACTGGTTCAGGCGTGACGGCGACGCGGCCGCCGCGCACCTCCAGCCCGCCCGGCAAAGAATTATTTCCGCGGCCATCTTGCAGCAGGGCGCGGCGAACCTGACATACCCAACGCAGGCCGGCGCTCCGCCCGCCGCGGGGGGCTGACTTGGACTATATTCTGATCGTGACCGGCTTGGCCGGTCTGTTTCTGGGCGGCGAGGCGCTGGTGCGCGGCAGCGTCCAGATCGCCCGGCGTCTGGGCATTTCGCCAATGGTGATCGGGCTGACCGTCGTCGGCTTCGGGACCTCGACGCCCGAGTTGTTGGTTTCGCTGCAAGCCGCGCTCAACGGGGTGCCCGACATCGCCATCGGCAATATCGTCGGCTCCAATATCGCCAACATCCTGCTGATCCTCGGGCTGACCGCGCTGATACGACCGATCCGCATGGGCCTTGGGACGCTGCGGCGCGACATTGGCGTGATGATCGGCGCCGCGCTTCTGCTGCTGCCGCTGTTCGGGATGGGCGAGATCTCGCGGCCCGCCGGAGCGGTGCTCGTCGCGGCGCTCGGGGGCTACCTGGTCTGGACGCTGGTCTCCCCCGGCACCGACAACCGGGACGACGAAATCGACGGGCCGGCTATGGGCCTGCCCGGGGCGCTGCTCTGGGTGATCGTGGGCTTTGTCGCCCTGCTGTTCGGGGCGCGGTTTCTCGTCGACGGGGCGGTGTCGGTCGCACGGACCTTCGGGCTGTCCGAGGCGTTCATCGGGCTGAGCATCGTCGCGGTGGGAACCTCCCTGCCCGAACTTGCGACCTCGCTGATCGCGGCGATGCGGCGGCAGTCCGACATCGCCATCGGCAACGTCATCGGCTCCAACATCTTCAACGTTTTGGGCATCCTCGGCACCACCGCGCTGATCACGCCGATCCCGGTGGCGGCGCGCTTTCTCGGAATCGACCTGCCGGTGATGCTCGGCGTCTCGGTGCTGCTGGCCGTGCTGCTGCTCCTCTGGGCGCGGATCGGGCGGGGGATGGGCGTGGCGATGCTGATCGGCTACGCAGGCTACATCGGGCTGGCGCAATAGGAGCTGCGGCCCGGCACTCGGGGGCACAAGACCTCACGGCCTTTTGCGAAACCCCTTCCCTTTTGGGGCAAGATCCCCTATGCGCAGCCATCGTCCGGGCCAAATGTCCGGGCGTCCCTCCACGGGCCTTGCTGGACGACATCCCGGCCTGCGCCATAACCCTCTGATATAAAAGGAGACCCCGATGTCGATTACGCCCGAAGAAAAAGCCCGACTCATTTCCGAATACGGCACCAAGCCCGGCGACACCGGCTCCCCCGAAGTGCAGGTCGCAATCCTGTCCTCGCGGATTGCCACGCTGACCGAGCACTTCAAGACCCACAAGAAAGACAACCACGGTCGCCGTGGCCTGCTTGTGATGGTGGCAACGCGTCGCAAGCTTCTCGACTACGTCAAGAAGAAGGACGAAGCCCGCTACACCGACCTGATCAAACGTCTCGGCCTGCGCCGCTGATTTGAAGCATCGACGGAGTGCAGGTTAGACGGTCTTGCCTGCAAGACCGCGATCCGGCACCCCTCCGAGGTCATCCGAAACGCTCGCCTTCCGGCGGGCGTTTTGCGTTTCCGACGGGTGCGGCCTTGCCAGCCGGTATCGGGGTGGTGCATCCCTACGCCCAAGGCCCGAGCGGCCGACCTCGCCCCAGACAGGATCGCCCGTGAGCCCGACCATCGCCATCGACAGCCGGTCCAACCTGATTGGCAGCCTCTGGATGATCACGGCAATGGCGTTCTTCGCCATCGAAGACAGTCTGCTCAAATCGGCTGCGACGTCCGTCCCCGTGGGGCAGATCATGGTGCTGTTCGGGCTCGGCGGTGCGGCGGTCTTTGCCGCGGTCGCCCGGTGGAATGGCGAGGCGCTCTATACCCCCGACGTGATCTCGCCCGCCATGCGGGTGCGCTTCGTCTTCGAACTCGTCGGGCGGCTGTTCTACACCCTCGCGATCACCCTGATCCCGCTTTCGGCGGCGACTGTAATCCTGCAGGCCACGCCGCTGGTCGTGGTCGCCGGGGCGGCGCTGGTGTTTGGGGAAACGGTCGGGTGGCGGCGCTGGGTGGCCATCGTCATCGGGCTGATCGGGGTCATCATCATCGTGCAGCCGGGGACCGACAGCTTCTCGGCCTTGTCGATCATCGCCGTTCTGGGGATGCTCGGCTTCGCGGGGCGGGATCTGGCCAGCCGGGCCGCGCCCGCCTCGCTGAGCACAGCGCTGCTTGGGGTCTACGGCTTTCTGACGATCGTTCTGGCCGGAGCGATCTACGGGCTGTGGCAGGGCGCCGCCTTCGTGATGCCCTCGGGCACGGCGGGGCTGCTTCTCATCGGGGCGATCCTGTCCGGGGCCTTCGCCTACGGCTGCCTGATGCGGGCGATGCGCACCGGCGAGGTCTCGGCGGTGACACCCTACCGGTATACGCGCCTGCTGTTCGGCATCGGGCTCGGCGTGCTGCTCTTTGGCGAGGAGGTCAGCGGCACGATGATCCTGGGCTCCGGGCTGATCGTGTTCTCGGGGCTGTTCATCCGGTGGCGGGGGCGGCAGGCGCAAAAGGGCTGACCACGCCACGGCTAGCCCGAACCGGTCGACGGCGCTGGCCCGCCGGAATGCCCGCTCAAAGCCCTAAGTGACGGAGGCTGCACGGCACACAAACGTCTGCTAACGTTTACCCAGCCAACTTCGAAAGTGAGCATTCTTCATGCGCTTTGTCATCTCACTTGATGTCGCCCTGCAGCTTGTCAGAGAACGCGCACAAATACCGGCGAAAAGCACTCTTTTGGCGCCTACTTTGCTCAGATCACAAATTCTGTCCGAGCTATTTGTGTCGGTCCGCCGTGATGAGTTTAATCGCGCGGAGGCGAATGCTCGGCTCGATCACATGCGGGCATTGAAGATCAGGCTGCTTGGAGACCGTGTTCTGCAAAAGGTTGCTTGGGACATGGCCGAAGAGCTTGGTTTGGGCGATACGATGCAGTCGGAATATGTGGCGTTGGCGAAGCTACAAGCAGACGCCTTCGTCACGCTCGACAATGCTCTGGCAAAATCTCTCAAAGATGTGGTGCCCATAGCATCGGTGAAAGACATTCTTGCATGAGTATTGGCGGACGTTTGCGTCAACGCTTCGAAAGATCACTTTGTCCACAATGCCGACACTCCGCCCCCCAAACAAACCCTCCCCTTCCCAAACCGCGCGAAATCGGTTAGGCCCCGTCCATCTTGATCCGATCCGGCGCCCGGACCCAGCGCCAAACAAGATAGCGGGGTCAGGGGGAATACGCCCCCTACGTAGGAAGGGCTGCGGCCCAAACAGGAAACACACATGTTCAACACAGTCACGAAATCAATCCAGTGGGGCGAAGAGACGCTGACACTGGAAACCGGCAAGGTCGCCCGTCAAGCAGACGGTTCTGTCATTGCCACGCTCGGCGAAACCAGCGTGATGGCCAACGTCACCTTTGCCCGCCAGCAAAAGCCGGGGCAGGACTTCTTCCCGCTCACCGTGCATTACCAAGAGAAATACTACGCCGCGGGTAAAATCCCCGGTGGCTTCTTCAAGCGTGAGGCCCGCCCCACCGAGAAGGAAACGCTCACAGCCCGCCTGATCGACCGTCCGATCCGCCCGCTGTTCGTCCCCGGCTTCAAGAACGAAGTGCTCATCATGTGCACCGTTCTGTCGCACGATCTGGTCAACGACCCCGACGTCGTCGCAATGATCGCAGCCTCTGCGGCTCTGACGATCTCCGGCGCGCCGTTCATGGGCCCGATCGCCTGTGCACGCGTTGGCTTCGAGGATGGCGAATACATCCTGAACCCGACCATCGACGACATGCACAACCTGCGCAACAACCCCGAGCAGCGGCTCGATCTGGTTGTCGCCGGCACCAAAGACGCCGTGATGATGGTCGAATCCGAAGCCTACGAGCTGTCGGAAGCCGAAATGCTGGGTGCGATCAACTTCGCGCACGAGCAGATCCAGCCGGTGATCGACCTGATCATCGACCTGGCCGAAGAGACCGCCAAAGAGCCGTTCGACTTCCAGGCGCCCGACTACAGCGACCTCTACGAGGCCGTCAAAGCCGCCGGCGAAGACAAGATGCGCGCCGCCTACGCGATCACCGACAAGCAAGAGCGGACCGCCGCCGTGTCGGCCGCCAAGGACGCGATCAAGGAGACGCTCACCGAAGAGCAGCTCGAAGACGCCAACCTCGGCACCGCCCTCAAGAAGCTGGAATCCAGCGTTCTGCGCGGCGATGTGGTCAAGAACGGCAAGCGGATTGACGGGCGTGCCCTCGACACCGTGCGTCCGATCGTCTGCGAAACCGGCCTTCTGCCCCGGACACACGGCTCCGCCCTGTTCACCCGTGGCGAAACGCAGGGCCTCGTGGTCACCACGCTCGGCACCGGCGATGATGAGCAATTCATCGACGCGCTGCACGGCAACTTCAAATCGAACTTCCTGCTGCACTACAACTTCCCTCCCTACTCGGTGGGTGAAGTTGGCCGCGTAAGCGGACCGGGCCGTCGCGAGATCGGCCACGGCAAGCTGGCATGGCGCGCGCTTCAGGCGGTTCTGCCCGCGGCAACCGATTTCCCCTACACCATCCGTCTGGTGTCGGAGATCACGGAATCCAACGGTTCCTCCTCGATGGCTTCCGTCTGTGGCGGCTCGCTCGCCATGATGGACGCAGGCGTTCCGCTCAAAGCCGCCGTTGCCGGTGTGGCCATGGGCCTGATCCTCGAAGAGGACGGCTCCTACGCGGTCCTGACCGACATCCTGGGTGACGAAGACCACCTCGGCGACATGGACTTCAAGGTCGCAGGGACCGAGAACGGGATCACCTCGCTGCAGATGGACATCAAGGTCGCAGGCATCACGCCCGAGATCATGGAAAAGGCGATGGCACAAGCCAAAGCCGGCCGTTTGCACATCCTCGAAGAGATGGGCAAGGCACTGACCGGGGCACAGGAATTCTCCGTCCACGCGCCCCGGATCGAGACCATGCAGGTGCCGACGGATAAAATCCGCGAAGTCATCGGCTCTGGCGGCAAGGTCATCCGCGAGATCGTCGAAGTCTCCGGTGCCAAGGTCGACATCAACGACGACGGCATCATCAAGATCGCAAGCCCGAACGGCGAAGCCATCAAGAAGGCCTACGACATGATCTGGTCCATCGTGGCCGAGCCGGAAGAAGGCAAGATCTACAAAGGCACCGTGGTCAAGCTCGTCGACTTCGGCGCTTTCGTGAACTTCTTCGGCAAGAAAGACGGCCTCGTGCATGTCTCCCAGATCGAAAACCGTCGCCTGAACCATCCCTCGGATGTGCTCAAGGAAGGTCAGGAAGTCTGGGTCAAACTGCTCGGCTTCGATGATCGCGGCAAGGTCCGGCTCTCGATGAAGGTCGTCGACCAAGAGACCGGCGAAGAGGCCACCAAAGAAGAAGCCGCCGACTAATCCCGGCAAATGCAAACAAAATCAAGGGGCTCCAGACGCAAGTCTGGGGCCCCTTTCGCTTTGCGGGTCTGCGACGATTGGTCCCCTAAACTCAGGTTTAATGGCGGGCTGTGCGGGCTGCTAAACCACAGTGCAATTGCCCGGTGTGGCTTGGGGCGGTCTTCTTTGGTCATAGAATAAGGAGACAAGCCCATGTTCGGCACCAGCATCCACAGCCTTCGCGCACTCACCATGCCAATTGCTCTGCAGGCGACGCCCGGAACCGACGGACCCGACGTCCTGAACGGGACAAACGGAACCGACATTCTGATCGGTCGCGGCGGCGCTGACGTGCTCAACGGCAACGGCGGCTTCGACATCCTTCTGGGCGGCAATGACGACGACGAACTGGCGGGCGGCGCTGGGCTCGACATCCTTATCGGCGGTCGCGGCGGCGATGCCTATGTCGTCTCAACGTCAGACGGCGGCACAGACCTGATCAACGAAAAGGGCGACGCGCCGGTGCTCAACGGCTATTATTCGTCTAATATCGACACGCTGGAATTGGGTCAGCTCGGCACGCTCGACATCGCCCTGCACTCCATCGGTGTTGCGATTTCGGGCGATGACCTGATCATCAGCTACGACAACGCCGCCTTCGGAACCTCCGGTCAGGTCACGATCAAAGGGCACTTCGCCGACACGGCCTCCGGGCTGGAGGCGATCGATTTTGGCACCGGGGTAGTCTATCACATCTCAGCGCTGTCGGGTGACCAATACACCTACAGCGTCCACTCCGGGCCAGACGCCGGAGGCGAAGACCTCGTGCTTGGCACCAATGCTGGCGAGGAGATCTACGGCGGCATCGGCAACGACATCATGTTTGGCGGCGGTGGGGCTGACAGCTTCATGTTCCATGACGAAGAAGACGCCAACGGCGCGCACGACATCATCCTCGATTTTGAACTGGGGGTCGATGTGCTCGACTTCACCGACATCAAGACGCTCACCGAAGCGGACGTCAGCGTGGCGGACAACGCTTGGGGCAATGCCAAAGTCAGCACTGCCTACGGGACGATCGAGTTACAGGGTGTCGCCAGCAGCGACGTCGGCGCAGACGACTTTCTCTTCGCCCTCTGATGGGCAGGTAGGGCGCCAAACGGCGCCCTATCCCCCGATTCACATCCGCGCGGCGGACAGAGCTATCGCCTGCTGATAGACGGTCGCTGCGTTCCACTCGTTCAGGACCCGGAAATTGGCGGTGCCCTCCTGATAGGGTTGGCCCGGCTGCCAGCCCTTCTGACGCAGGAAATTCGCAGTCGAGGCGAGCGCGTCGGACTGGTTGTAGAAATCAACCCGGCCGTCGCCATTGGCGTCAACGCCATAGCGCAGGGCATTGCCCGGCAGGAACTGGGTATGGCCCAACTCGCCGTGGGCGGCACCGCGGGTCGACGGATCAAGGCTGCCGCGATCCACCATCACCAGGGCCGCCAGCGCGTGCGGGACAAAGAAATCCGACCGGCGGCAGTCATAGGCCACGGTCAGGATCGAACTGACGACGTTCTCGTCGCCCATAAAGCGGCCAAAGCCGGTCTCCATCCCGTGAATCGCCAGCAGGATGCCGGCAGGCACGCCGTAGGCGCGCTCGAGGCTCTGATAGAAGGCCGGGTTGGCGTTGTAGCGGCTGCGCATCTGGCCGGCAAAGCTGTCGAGCGAGCCAAGGCGGATGCGGATGAATTCGTTCAGCTCGTAACGGACACCGCGCTGGTTGCGGTCGGCCGCGATGGTGCGGGTGGCATAGCTCGCCCCGGCAAGCGCCTGAAGGCCGCGCTGGCCCACGCCCTGCGCCGCCGCTTCGGAGGCAAAGGCCTGTTTCCAGGCATTGAAACCGCTTGCATCGTTGCCGCATTGGGCGGCCTGCGCCATCGGCGCGGCCACAGCGAGAAGGGCCGCCGCACAGGCAGCGGCCAGAGGGGAGCGAAGGGATCGGATCATGATAGTCCTCGAGTTAACCAACAGTCGTTGACCGAAGGTTAGCACGAGGAAACTTGGGGCAATAGCCCCATGGGGGTCAGGATTTCCCGCCCCGGGGGCAAAGGGATGCCTTGGCTCGCGCGTCGGGCGATCATACGCCGCGGGCGCGGATCACCTTGGCAAAGCGTTCGAAGATCTCGCCGTTCGCGACGATCACGTCGCCGTCGGTCAGCGGATCATGGCCCTCGCGGATCGGGCCGATCAACCCGCCGGCTTCGGTCACGATCAAGAGGCCGGCGGCGATATCCCAGATATGGACCTCGCGCTCCCAATAGCCCTCGTAGCGGCCTGCAGCGACATAGGCCAGATCGAGGGCCGCCGCGCCAAAGCGGCGAACACCGGCGCATTCGGGCATCAGTCGAGCGAGATCCTGCAAGGTGGCAGGCAAGGTGTTCTTGGCGGCAAAAGGAACGCCGGTTGCAAAGATGCTCTCGATCATGCGGTTGCGGCCGGATACGCGCAGACGGCTCTCGTTCAGCCAGGCGCCCGATCCCTTCTCGGCGTAGAACATCTCGTCCTTGACGGGGTCATAGATCACACCGGCGACGATCGCGCCCTTGTGCTCGAGGGCGATCGAGATCGCCCAATGGGGCAGGCCATGGAGAAAGTTGGTGGTGCCGTCGAGCGGATCGACGATCCAGCGGCGGGTCGGATCCTCGCCTTCGATCTCGGCTCCCTCCTCGCCCAGAAACCCATAGGTCGGGCGGGCTTCGAGGAGCGCCTCGCGGATCGTTTGCTCCGCGGTCCGGTCGGCACGGCTGACGAAATCGCCCGGGCCCTTGCTGGAGACCTGCAACTGCTCGACCTCGCCGAAATCCTTGAGCAACGCCCGCCCGGCCCGACGGGCGGTTTTCATCATCACATTGAGGTTCGCACTGCCGGCCATGGCTCTTGGTCTCTCTTCCAGATCAGGTGTAGATCGGGCGTATAGGCGCATGACCCGCACGGAACAAGGGGGGACGACCGCTTCCGGCCCCGGTGCGGCGAATCCCGCACGGATGCGCCATACGGGCACATAGCGGCGCAGGGGGATCACAGTGGCGGATCAAACCGGGCGGCCACGCGGATGACGCTGGCAAGTAGATCGCATTTGAGACAACTTATAGGCGAATGACCTTGGGCCATTAAGGGAATCCTTGCGCCGACGGGTCACTTTCCGCGCTATGCGACAGGAACGGAGCATCCCGTGACACAGGCCGAGACCCTTCTCGACACGCTACAGAACGAACTGATGCTGGTCATGCAGGTCTCGATGCGCGATCTGTTCAAGCGGCTGACGTCGATCCTGCCGATGTTGATGATCTGCTACATGGTCAGCGATCCGTTTCTGGTGTTCCTGCTGGCGGCCGTGATCCTGCTGACCGAAGTCATCCTGCGGGTCTGCACCTCGATTCTGCCCGAACACCCCAGCGAGATCAGCATTGCCCTGATCCTCGTCATGTGGACGACGAATTCGGTCTCGACCTTCGCCTATCTCGCCCCGGCGATCCTGCTGACCATGCAACCCTCGGTGCCGTTGCTGCTCACCGGGTTCGTCTGGGTCTTTGGCGTGTCGGTCTACATCACCAACACCTTCACCGCGCTGCCCTATTACAATTGGAGCCAGCTTGTGCCGGGATTTCTGGTGGTGGTGATCTCGATGGTGACGGCCAACCAGTCGGGGCACGTCGCCGGGGCAGCTTGGGAATGGTGGATGGCGGCCGGGATCATGGTGATCTACGGCAGCAACACGGTGCAGACGCTGATCATGCAAAAGGCCACGCAAACCGCGCTCAATGCGGCGCGGCAAGAGGCCAACGCCCGGCTCGCCGCGCTGGAGAAGCTGACGCGGCGCGACAGCCTCACCGGATTGCTCAACCGACGGGCTTTTGAGGACAAGGTCGCCGCGCTGATCCAGTCCCGGGCCTACGGCGGTCAGGTCGCGGTGTTCCTGATCGACCTCGACAGGTTCAAGCCGATCAACGACAGCTACAGCCACGATGCAGGCGATCAGGTGCTGGTCACATTGGCGCAGCGGCTCACCGAGGCGGCCGGCGACATCGGGGTCGCGGCGCGGTTCGGCGGCGATGAATTTGCCTTCGCCAAGCCAGGGTTGCGATCGGCACAAGAGGCCGAGGCGCTCGGGGCGGCGCTGCTGGCCAGCATCGAAGAGCCGATCGTCTACGAGGGGCGAAAGCTGCGGGTCGGGGCCAGCCTCGGCATCGGGATGACGGGCATGGGCAACAACCAGGTCGACGCGATCTGTGCCGCCGCCGATCAGGCGATGTATCGGGCCAAGACAGATACCGGCACCAAGGTCATCCTGTATCACAAGGAGGATTTCGCCCCGAGGGTCACCTTGCAGGACCGCGCCTGCATCATCGACGCCTTGGAAAAGGGCCAGATCGGGCCGCATTATCAACCCAAGGTCAACCTGCGCACGGGTTGCCTCACCGGGTTCGAGGCGCTGGCCCGCTGGGACCATCCCGAACGGGGGCTTTTGCTGCCGGGACGGTTCCTGCCGCAGATCGACGAATTGGGGCTACAGGGCGATTTTCTCAATCACATGGCCGAAGCGGTCCTGTCGGACGTCACCGGGCTGCTCGCCGAAGGGCTCAACCCCGGTCAGGTCTCGATCAACGTGCCCGAGGTGACGCTCGCCACCTATTCCGGGCGGCAGGATCTGGATCGGTTGCTCGAAAAATTCGCCGGCGCGAAACCCTTCATCACCTTCGAAATCACCGAAGACGTCTTCATCACGCGGGCCGGCGATTTCATTCAGGAAAGCATCTCGCATTTCCGCGCCCAGGGGGTGCGGATTTCGCTCGACGACTTCGGCACCGGCTTCGCCTCGTTTCAGCACCTGCGCGAGCTGGAGTTCGACGAGCTCAAGATCGACACCAGCTTCGTGGCCGGACTCGGCATCGATCCCAGCGCCGAGGTGCTGGTCGAGGGGTTCCTGTCCATCGCCAAGGGCTTGGGCGTGGACGTGATCGCCGAAGGGGTCGAAACCGACGCGCAGCGCAACCGGCTGCTGGAGCTTGGCGCGCATTTCGGGCAGGGCTGGCGGTTCGGGCGGGCCATCCCGCTCGACGAAGCTCGCGTGCGGATGATCGCAGAACAGCTCAGCCCGCCCCGAATCGCCGGCTAGGGCCGCTGGAGCTTCACGGCTTCTTGCCGGGCCAGCCGGATCAGATGGGCCATGAACGGGCGGGCCGTGTCCTCGGAACGGGTCGCGGCATAGAGGCGGCGGGTCACGCCGCGGGCGCCATCCGGCCCGCTCAGCGGGCGGGTCACATAGTCCGAACTATAGCGCACCTGCCGGACCACCCAGTCGGGCAGCACCGCCACACCCCTGTTAGACGCCACAAGCATCAGGATCACGGCGGTCAGCTCCACCTGCCGGATTGCCGCCGGCTCGACCTTCGCCGGGATCAGAAGCTGCGTGAACACATCCAGCCGGGTGCGGTCCACCGGATAGGTGATGAGGGTCTGGCCGACAAAGTCCTGCGCCTCGATCACCGTCTTTTGGGCCAGCGGATGCTGGGCGGCGGCCACGAAGACCGGCTCATAGTCGAACAAGGGGGTGAAATCGGTCTCGGGAAGCTCCTCGGGATCGGAGGAAACCACCAGATCGACCTCTTCGCGGCGCAGCGCCGGCAGCGCGTCAAAGGCCAGACCGGGGCGAATGTCCACATCCACCTCGGGCCAGGCCTTGCGGAACTGCTCCAGCACCGGGAACAGCCACTCGAAACAGGCGTGGCACTCGATGGCGATATGCAGGCGGCCGGATTTGCCGCTGACCAGCCCGGCAAACTCCGCCTCCAGCTCGGCGACTTGCGGCAGGATGCGCTCGGCGGCGGCCAGCAGCTTCATCCCGGCGGAGGACAGCTTCAGAGGCTTCGACCGGCGGACGAACAGCTCGACGCCCGCCTGATCCTCGATCCCCTTGATCTGATGAGACAAAGCGCTCTGGGTGATGTTCAGACTGTCGGCCGCACGGGCCAGCCCGCCGGTGTCATGGATCGCCTTGATGGTGCGCAGATGGCGGAACTCTATGTGCATGTCAGCGGGTCCAAAGTGAACAAACCTCATCATCGTGGTGAAGGTTATGAGTTTGTCTCAGATGCGCAGATATGACACAAGAGGGCAATCGCAAAGGATGCCCCCATGACTCGCCCCTCCGTTTCATTTGAATTCTTCCCCCCGAAAAACCTCGAAGGGTCGTTCCGGCTGTGGGATTGCGTCAACACTCTGGCCCCGCTGGACCCGTCCTTCGTGTCGGTGACCTACGGCGCCGGCGGCACCACGCGGACACTGACCCACGAGGCGGTCGGCACGATCCACAAGACCTCCGGGCTGACCGTCGCGGCACACTTGACCTGCGTCGACGCCACCCGCGAAGAAACGCTGGAAATCGCCCAGTCCTACGCCGATGTCGGCGTGACCGAGATCGTGGCGCTTCGGGGCGATCCGCCGAAAGGCGCCGGCAAGTTCACCCCCGCCAAGGACGGCTTCGCCTCCTCGGTCGAGCTGATCTCGGCGCTGGCCGATACCGGGAAATTCCGGCTGCGGGTCGGGGCCTACCCGGAAAAGCACCCCGATGCCTCCGATCAGCAGCAGGACATCGACCACCTCAAGCGCAAGATCGACGCCGGTGCGCATTCCGCGATCACCCAGTTCTTCTTCGAGGCCGACACCTTCTTCCGGTTCCGCGATGCCTGCGTCAAGGCGGGGATCGACGCGCCGATCATCCCCGGCATCCTGCCGATCGAGAACTGGGCCGGGTGCCAGCGGTTTGCGGCGATGTGCGGCACCTCGATCCCGCAGATCGTGACTGACGCCTTCACCAACGCAACGCGGGACGGCACCACCGATCTGCTGGCCACGGCACTTGCGACGGAGCTTTGCGACAACCTTCTGCGCGGCGGCGTCGATCACCTGCACTTCTACACGCTGAACCGGCCAGAGCTGACGCGCGACGTCTGCCACGCACTCGGCGTCACGCCCAAGGCGAGCCTGCAAGAGGTCGCCTGAGCGGCTCCCGGCCGGTCGCTACCGGCTCTCGCTCATCTCGGCAAAGATATCCGGACCGGCAGCCCCCGAAGGGTCTGCCGGTTTCGGCGTTTTGGGCTTTGGCCATCCCCTGACGCGGCGGGTGACGGTCGGGTGCAATCGCTCGGACGGGTCGCGGCCATAGATGCGTCGGCGGCGCGACAGGAACAGCTTGCCCCACCTGCGCCAGGTGCCGATGGACGGGGCCGACGGGTCCTGCGGAAACCGCTCGCGCCAACCATCGGGCAGCGGCAGACCACACAGTTCGAGCCGGTCGAGCAGCCAGACCAGCGGGATATTCGCAAGCGGGCGCGCCTCGACCACACCGTCGATCTGGCCGCCCACGTCGCCGTGGGTGCCGTTGAACCACACCTGCTCCATCCTGCCGGGCCAGCTCGGGTCGGTGGTCCAAAGGACAGGGGCATAGGCTTCGCGAGTCTCGTCCAGCGCCAGCGCGTGAAAGCCGTTGTGGACATGCGGCCCAAGGGAGTGATCGTGGAAATCGTGGCGGGCCTGCGCCCAGCGCCAGAGGATCGGAAGGCGCAGGCCCAGCGCCTTCACCGTGTCCCAGACCGCGACCGCCTCGATCTCTACATCGGGATGACAGAACAGACGGTTGAATTCCTCGGCGGCCTCGCTCTGCGCGCCGTCCCGGTAATGGCGATAGGCTTGGCGGATGTTGCGCACAGTCGCCTCGCGGCTGCGCACGAGGCCGACGTTGCCGATCACGCCGGCCAGCGAGCGGACGGCATAGGCGCCGCGGGAATAGCCGATCAGGACGATGCGATCACCGGGCCGCCAGCGCGACGCAAGCACACCGTAGGCCCGCTCGATCTGGCGATTGATGCCCCGGCCGGTCATGACGTCGACGGTCGATCCCCAGTCGCGCCACTGAATACCGGCCTCGTAATAGACCGTCAGGTCTTCCCGCAGGCCGCCATCGCGCAGCAGCTTGAAGGTCTTGCCCGCGTTGGTCTCCAGCCCCCGGGCGAGGCTCGACATGGTGCCGTCGAGGATGATGACGTGGGTCGTAGGCCCTCTGCGCCGCCCCCGCGAATCCTTTCTGCGCGGGCGGCTGTTGAAAAGGCCAAAGATCCAGTCACGCAGCGGCACACGCACCCTCTTGCAGCATCGCCCAGACCCGGTTCGGGGTGAACGGCATTTCCAAATCACGCAGGCCCAGATCCCAGACCGCGTCCTGCACGGCATTGGTGATCGCAGCCAGCGCCCCCACGGTGCCCGCCTCGCCGCAGCCCTTCATCCCCATCGGGTTATAGATCGACGGCGTCGGCTCCGAGGTGAACGAAATCATCGGCAAGCTGTCCGCCCGCGGCATCGCGTAATCCATGAACGTCGCCGTAAGCAATTGACCATCCTCGTCAAAGACCGTGCGCTCGCACAGCGCCTGGCCCAATCCCTGGGCCACGCCGCCATGCACCTGCCCCTCGGCCAGCATAGGGTTGATAAGGTTACCAAAGTCGTCAACGACGGTATAGCGATCCAGCGTGATGACCCCGGTTTCGGGATCGATCTCGATCTCGGCCACATGGGCGCCGTTCGGGAACGAGCGGTTTTCAAGCTCGATCTGCTTGGTATGGGTCAAGAGGTCGGTCTGACCGGCCGAACGGGCCATCTCGGCCACCTCCAGCATCGTCGGGGTGAGGTTCGATCCGGGAATGCGGAACCGTTCGTCGTCGAACTCGATCGCCTCGAGGTCGGACCCCTCGTGCTCGGCCAGAAAGGCCGCAAAAGCATGGATCATGACCTCGACGGTGGCCAGCGTCGCGGTGTTCTGCACGGTGACGGAACGCGACCCGCCGGTGCCGCCGCCGGTCGGGATCAGGTCGCTGTCGCCCTGAACCACGCGGATCTTGGGGGCGGGAATGCCGGTCTGATCGGCGAGGAACTGGGCAAAGACCGTCTCATGGCCCTGCCCGTTCGACTGGGTGCCGACGCGGATCTGAACGGTGCCGTCCTCGTCAAAGACGACGGTGGTCGTCTCGACCTTGTCGCCCAAAATGCTCTCGATGTAATAGCACAGGCCCTGCCCGCGCAGCTTGCCCTCGGCCTCCGACGCGGCCTTGCGGGCGGCAAAGCCCGCGCGGTCGGCCTTTTCCTCAGCACGGTCCAGCACCTTGGCAAACTCGCCCACGTCATAAGTGACGCCGGTGGCGGAGGTGTAGGGAAACTGATCGGGGCGGATGAAGTTGATGCGGCGGATCTCCCACGGATCCACGCCCAACTCGCGGGCGGCATAGTCGATGGCACGCTCCAGCACAAAGATCGCCTCCGGGCGGCCCGCGCCGCGGTAGGCGTCGACCGGGGTGGTGTTGGTATAGACACCCTTGCAGCCCATCCACGCGGTCTGAATGTCGTAGGTGCCGGGCATCACCTTGGAAAACAACTCGGTCTGGATCGCCTGCCCGAACTGCGAGTTGTAGGCACCCATGTTGGCGATGGTGTCGAGCTTGTAGGCGACGATCCGGTGACCCTCGTCAAAGGCGAGGGTCGCGGTGGTGGTCAGATCGCGGCCGGCATTGTCCGACAGCATCGCCTCGGTGCGCTCGCTCATCCAGCGGACAGGACGGCCGAGGACGCGGGCGGCCTGCGCGGTCAGGATCATTTCGGGATAGACCATGCCCTTCATGCCAAAGCCGCCGCCCACGTCGGGGGTGGTGACGCGGACATCGGCCGGGCTCAGGCCAAAGTGACGGACGAGATCGTCCTTGGGGCCCCACACGCCCTGCCCGTTGACACAGAGGTGCAGACGGCCGTCCTCGATCTCGGCATAGCAGCCGCGCGGCTCCATCGAATTGACGATGACCCGGTTGTCGGGCACCTCGACCGAAACGACATGGGCCGCACCGGCAATGGCCGCGTCCACGGCGGCACGGTCGCCCAGACCATAGTCGAAGGCGAGGTTCTCAGGGGCCTCGGGATGCAACTCCGGGCCACCGACGGCGGTCGCCACATGGGCCGGGGCGGCGTCGATATCCACCTCGATCAGCTCGGCGGCATCCTTGGCGGCGATCATGCTGTCGGCCACAATAAAGGCCAGCGCCTCGCCCACGTGACGGACCTTGCCACGGGCCAGAACCGGACGCTCCGGGCCGGCACCACGGCCGCCGGGGCATTTCACACGGGTGCCGCGCAGGCCCATCTTGACGCCGGCCGCTTCCAGATCGGCAGCGGTCAGAACCAGATGCACGCCCTCGGCCTCTCGGGCGGCGTCCACGTCCAGCGTGGTGATCTCGCCATGCGCCATGGTCGAGCGGAGGACATAGCCAAACAGCGCCCCCTCGGGCGAGATATCATCCACATAGCGGCCGTGGCCGGTCAGGAACCGGACATCCTCTACGCGCTTGACCGGCTGGCTGCGTCCAAACTTGTCCATGGGTCTGTCTCCGAAGTCTGAGTGTCAGATACGACCCTAACGGGCGCAGCCGGACTGTCCAGCACCGGCAGCATGATTTTGACGGGCGATGACGCAAACGGCATCTGGTCACCGGGCAAAGGCGCAAGGCACGGCGACGCGGGCACGCCAGCCGGCCGGCCGAGGCAAAGCGGGCCAAACGCAAGCACGCAAAGGCCCCGCGGCCAATCAGAGCACCCGCCCCGGACCCCCTTCCCCTCAAGTCCAAGGCAAGCTATCTCACAAGGCACTCAGCCGAAGGATCGACACCAATGCCGATGGAAAAAACATTCGTCCCGGATCTCGCAGAAAACCGGCTCTATGCCGCTTGGGAAGAGGCGGGATGCTTTACCGCAGGCAAACACGTCGGCAACGCCGAAACCTCGACCTTCTGCATCATGATCCCGCCGCCGAACGTGACCGGCTCGCTGCACCTCGGGCACGCCTTCAACAACACCCTGCAGGATTTGTTGACGCGCTGGCACCGGATGCGGGGCTTCGACACGCTCTGGCAGCCGGGGCAGGACCACGCCGGCATCGCCACCCAGCTTGTCGTCGAACGCAAACTCTCCGAGGAATCCAACCTGCGGCGGACCGACCTGTCGCGCGAGGATTTCCTCGCCAAGGTCTGGGAATGGAAATCCGAGAGCGGCGACACGATCATCAATCAGCTCAAGCGGCTCGGCGCGTCCTGCGACTGGTCGCGCAACGCCTTCACCATGTCCGGTGCGCCGGGTGCGCCTGCGGGTGAAGAGGGCAATTTCCACGACGCCGTCATCAAGGTCTTCGTCAAGATGTATGAAGACGGGCACATCTACCGCGGCAAGCGGCTGGTGAACTGGGATCCGCACTTCGAAACGGCGATCTCCGATCTCGAAGTCGAGAACATCGAGACCCCCGGCCACATGTGGCACTTCAAATACCCGCTCGCCGGCGGGGAGACCTATCGCTACGTCGAAAAGGACGAGGACGGGATGATCCTCGTCGACGAGACGCGGGATTACATCTCGATCGCGACGACGCGGCCCGAAACCATGCTGGGCGACGGTGCCGTCGCCGTGCATCCCTCGGACGAGCGCTACGCCTCCATCGTGGGCAAGCTCTGCGAGATCCCCGTCGGGCCGAAAGAGCACCGGCGCCTGATCCCGATCATCACCGACGAATACCCCGATCCGACCTTTGGGTCCGGCGCGGTCAAGATCACCGGCGCTCATGATTTCAACGACTACGGCGTCGCCAAGCGCAACAACATCCCCTGCTACCGGCTGATGGACACCCGCGCCGCGATGCGCGACGACGGTCTGCCCTATGCCGAGGCGGCCGCAGTCGCGCAAAGCATCGTCGAAGGGGCCGAGCTGTCCGAGGCAGAGATTGACGCGATCAACCTCGTGCCCGACGAATACCGCGGCCTCGACCGGTTCGAGGCGCGCAAGCAGGTCGTCGCCGCGATCACCGCCGAAGGGCTGGCGGTCACGCAACTGGTCAAATCCATCGACCCCGACACCAATTCCGAGCATCTCGAAAAGGTGCCCTTCGTCGAGGACAAGCCGATCATGCAGCCCTTCGGGGACCGCTCCAAAGTGGTGATCGAGCCGATGCTGACGGACCAGTGGTTCGTCGACACCGCCCGGATCGTCGGCCCGGCGCTCGACGCCGTGCGCGAGGGGCGGACAAAGATCATGCCCGAGAGCGGCGAGAAGGTGTATTTTCACTGGCTTGAGAACATCGAGCCGTGGTGCATCTCGCGGCAGCTCTGGTGGGGGCACCAGATACCGGTCTGGTATGGCCTCGACCTCGCCCGCGAAGGCTTCGTCGATGACGAAGGCGACGGCGATCTCGACGAGGTCGAAGTCTATTCCTTCCTGCTCAGCCAATCGCTGCAACGGGGCGCGGAACGGCATCACGCCGGGGCGACCTTCGAGGCAGCCGCCAGCCAGTTCGAGGACGTTCTGGCCGAACTGCCGACGCCGGAAAACCACGCCCGCGTTATCGAGGTCGCCGACCGGGCCGCCGCGATCCACGCGCTCTCGGCCAGCCTCGCCGACTACACCGTCAGTCAGGATCCGACGCATCTGGTCTACCCGATCTGGCGCGACGCCGACGTGCTCGACACGTGGTTCTCCTCCGGGCTCTGGCCCATCGGCACGCTCGGCTGGCCCGAGCAGACAGAGGCGCTCGGCAAATACTTCCCCACCGACGTGCTCGTCACCGGGCAGGACATCCTGTTCTTCTGGGTCGCGCGGATGATGATGATGCAGCAAGCGGTGGTGGGCCAGGACCCGTTCCACACGGTCTACCTGCACCAGCTCGTGCGCGACGCCAAAGGCGAGAAGATGTCCAAGACGCGGGGCAACGTCATCGACCCGCTCGAGGTGATCGACGAATACGGCGCCGACGCGCTGCGGTTCACGCTCACGCAGATGGCGGCCATCGGCGGCGTGCTCAAGATCTCCGAAGACAGGATCAAGGGCTACCGGAACTTCGGCACCAAGCTCTGGAACGCCTGCCGGTTCGCCGAAATGAACGGCGTCTTCGAAGGGCACAGCACCTCCGGCACACCGCCCGCACCGACAGCGACGGTGAACAAGTGGATCCTCGGCGAAACCGCCCGCGTGCGCGAAGAGGTCGACGCAGCCCTCACCGCCTACCGGTTCAACGACGCCGCCAACGCGCTCTACGCCTTCGTCTGGGGCAAGGTCTGCGACTGGTACGTCGAATTTTCCAAACCGCTGCTGATGGACGGGTCTGATACGGAAAAGCAAGAAACCCGTGCGACAATGGCTTGGGTGCTGGATCAATGCCTGATCCTGCTGCACCCGATCATGCCCTTCATTACCGAAGAACTCTGGGGCACTCTGGGCAACCGGACGACCAAGCTCATGGTCACCGAGTGGCCCAGCTACACGGCGGCCGAGATGGTCGACAGCGCGGCCGATGCGGAAATGACCTGGGCGATCAGCATGATCGACAACGTGCGGTCGGCTCGGGCGCAAATGAACGTGCCCGCCGGGCTGCACATTCCGGTCCTGCAACTGGACGGCGATGCAGACAGCGCCACGGCCCTCGCCAACAACGAGACGCTGATCAAGCGGCTGGCACGGATCGACAGCATCGCCCCGGCCAGCGAGGCACCCAAAGGGGCGATCACGATCCCCACCAAGGGGGCGACCTTCTGCCTGCCACTGGCCGACATCATCGACGTCTCGGCGGAAAAGGCACGACTGCAAAAGGCGATGGACAAGCTGGGCAAGGAAATCGGCGGGCTCGAAGGACGGCTGAAGAACCCGAAATTCGCCGCCTCCGCCCCGCCGGAGATCGTCGAAGAGGCGCAGAACAACCTGGCCCTGCGGCAAGAGGAGCAGGCACAACTTGCGGCGGCAATGGCCCGACTGCAAGAGCTGGACTGATCCTTCTTTGGGTCGAAAATATCCCGGGGGACGCCGCAGGCGGGGGGCAGCGCCCCCTTGCCAGCCTCCGATCAGCAGGCAAGACTAAGCCATGAAAACAGACGCCCGCCTGACCCCGCTCGCCGCCTCGCTGCCCGCCTCCGTGCCCTTCGTCGGACCAGAGGCGCAGGAACGGCGGCGCGGAGCGCCCTTCACCGCCCGGCTCGGGGCCAACGAAAACGGCTTCGGTCCCTCGCCCAAGGCGATCGCCGCCATGCGCAAGGCGGCGGGCGATGTCTGGATGTATGGCGATCCCGAAAACCATGATCTGCGGCAGGCTCTGGCCGCGCATCACGAGTGCCAGCCCGAGAATATCCTCGTCGGCGAAGGGATCGACGCGCTTCTGGGCTATACCGCCCGGCTGATGGTCGGGGCGGGGGATGCGGTGGTCACCTCCGCCGGAGCCTACCCGACGTTCAACTACCACGTCACCGGCTATGGCGGGCAAATCCACGCCGTGCCCTACACCGGCGATTACGAAGACCCCGAGCGGCTGAACGCCAAGGCGCGAGAGGTCGGGGCCAAGCTGATCTACATCTCCAACCCCGATAATCCGATGGGCACATGGCACAGCGGCGCCATGATGAAGGAAATGGTGCAGAACGTGCCCGACGGGGCGCTCCTGCTGATGGACGAGGCCTATATCGAACTGGCCCCACCCGGGACCGCGCCGGTGATCGCGGCCACAGACCCTCGGGTGCTGCGGTTCCGAACCTTCTCCAAAGGCTACGGCATGGCCGGGGCGCGGATCGGCTACGCCATCGGGGCGGCGCCGGTGATCGCGGCGTTCGAGCGGGTGCGCAATCACTTCGGGGTCAACCGGATCGCGCAGGCCGGAGCCTTGGCCGCGCTCAAAGACGACGCCTGGCTGGCGCATGTGCAGGCCGAGGTCGGCGCCGCCCGCACCCGGATCGCCGAGATCGGGGCCCAGAACGGTCTCACCGCCCTGCCCTCCGCGACCAACTTCGTCACCCTCGATTGCGGCAGCGACGGTGCCTTCGCCGGCAACCTCATGGCCGCCCTGCTCGACGCGGGCATCTTCGTGCGCAAACCCTTCGCAGCGCCGCAGGATCGCTGTGTCCGGATCGGCACCGGGCCGGCCGCCGATCTCGACGCCTTCGCCACCGCGCTGCCTGCAGCACTGGTCACGGCGAAAGGCCGCGCATTGCTCTAGGTGATTTTTTCCGAGCCTGCGCTAAGTTGATTTTCGGACGACAGCGACGAGGCCCCGAACCGATGCGAAATGACAACCGCCAGCCCGCCCCCGACTTTACCCAAGCCTTTCTGGTGACGCTCGGAATGATCCTGTTCATGTCGTTCTGGACGATCGCGGTGGTGGCGGGATTTGTCTGGGTGCTGCTCTCGGCCTTTGCCATCGACAGGGCGATTCTGATCGGCGCACGACTGCGGCGAGGTTAACGGCCCGTCTCGGCGGCGTGCCTTGTGGCAACACTCACGACAGGCCATAGAGCACCGAAAACGACACCTACGCCGTACCGACGCAATACCGACGTCACACCGAAACGGGTTTTTGGCGCGTCGGCAGAGCGTTAACGCGCCTCCGCGACCACCTTTGCCGCCGCCTCCAACGCGCCGACTCCATGCGGAATCTCCAGCGCCTTCAGCCCGGCATCCATCACCGCCAAGACGCCCAGCACCATGTGCGCGTTGACGTGGCCCATGTGGCCGATGCGGAAATAGGCATCCGCAGGCTCTCGGCCCAGCCCGATGCCCAGCGTCACGCCGGCCACCCGCTCGCACCACTCCCGCAGCCTGTCGCCGTCGCCCGGTCCGGCGTAAGCCGATGTAACGGCATGGGATCTCTTGTTCGGGTCGGCAATGTTCAGCGCCATCTGCCCCTCGCGCCCCCAGGCGTCAAACGCGGCCCAGATGGTGCGGGCGAGCCTTTCGTGCCGCGCCCAGACCGCCTCGAGCCCCTCCTCCGCGATCATGTCGAGCGCCTCGCGCAGGCCATAGATGTGATGGGTCGGAGCGGTGCCGTTGAAAAACTGATAATATTGTTCCGGATCGACGCGCGGACGCCAATCCCAATAGGACGTCGCCAAATCCGCCGTCTCACGCGCCGAATCAGCCTTTTCGTTGAAATAGACAAGGCCAAGCCCCGGCGGAGTCATCAGCCCCTTTTGGCAGGCAGAGACCATCACATCGACGCCCCAGGCGTCCATCTCGAACCGGTCACAGGCAAAAGATGCAATACAATCAACGCACAAGAGCGCCGGGTGCCCGCTCTGGTCCAGCACTTCGCGCATCCCCGGAACATCGTTCTTCACGCTGGTCGAGGTGTCCACATGGACCATCAGCACCGCCTTGAACCGATGCCCCGTATCGGCAGCCAGAGCAGCCTCGACCCGTTCCAGATCGACGTCTTTTTGTTGTCCGAAATCAAGCACTTCGGCATTGATACCCATGCCCCGCGCAATGTCCGCCCAGCCATGTCCGAACCGGCCCGTGGCCAGCACCAGAACGTGGTCTCCCCGGCTCAGGATGTTGGCCAAGGCAGCCTCCCAGGCGGCATGACCATTGCCGATGTAGATCGCGCAATTGCCGTCGGTCCTCGCCAGCGATTTCAGGTCCGGTATAAGGCTGTGAGTCACCTCATGTAGTTGACCTGTATAGATATTCGGCGATGCCCGGTGCATCGCATTCAGCACACGGTCGGGCATGACAGATGGGCCAGGAATGGCCAGATAGGGACGACCGTTGGCAAGCATGGGAGAGCCTTTCAGGGGACTTTTCCGCAACTTAGCCGCAAGCCTTGCCGCGTCAATGCCTGCAACGCTTGCCCAATCGGTCCATTTGGGAATAGACCCAACCGATGCCACAGGACGCACATACCCCCCCCGCCCCCCAACCCGCCCCGCCAAGCCGGTGGCGAGAGTGGATGTCGTTCCTGTTCAGCGACCACGCCATACTGCGCTATTGGTGGACGAATTTCGACGAGATCGCCCCCGGCGTCTATCGCTCGAACCACCCGTCCTACAATCGGCTGAAGAAGTATAAGGCGATGGGAATAAAGACTATTCTCAACCTTCGCGGCACACCGAAATCGGCCTGCCACCGGCTCGAGAAAGAATTCTGCGAAGAGCTGGGGCTGGAGCTTGTTTCGGTCGGCCTCTATGCCCGTGCGCCCAACGGGGGGCCGGCTTTGCTGCAGTTGTTGGACGCATTCAAGACCATCGAAAAGCCGTTCGTGATGCACTGCAAGTCCGGCGCAGACCGGGCCGGGCTGGCTTCGGCCTTTTACCTGATCGCCGAGGAAGGGGCCGACGTGGCGACAGCCCGCGAGATGCTCTCGCTGCGCTATCTCCATATAAAACAATCGAAAACTGGCGTTCTCGATCACGTTTTGGACCACTACGAGGCCCGTTTGGAGCAAGGGCCGATCAGTCTGCGCGACTGGATCGCCAACGAATATGACGAGGAAGTCGTCCGGGCCAGCTACAACGCCAAAACGGGCCGCACATGAGCGACAAATCAACCGCCCCGCCGCAACGGCTCTTCGGCTGGCTCTGGCGCAAGTACCTCTCGCCGCATTGGGTTTGGTTGATAATAGCCTTGGCCTTCATGGCGGTCGAAGGGGCGTCGCTCGGCATCTTCGCCGCCACGATGGAGCCGATGTTCGACCGGGTCTTCGTCGAAGGTGATCGCGACGCACTCTTGAGCGTTGGCCTTGTAATCCTTGCGGTTTTTCTGGCCCGCGCGGTGACGTCGTGGAGTCAGCGAGTGATCCTGACGCGAATAAACGCGCTCACCGCGGCTGCGCTTCGCGGCGACCTGCTGGCGCATTTGATGCGGCTCGACGGCAGCTTTCACCAAGCCAATCCACCGGGCTATCTGATCGAGCGCGTGCAGGGCGACGTGACAGCGATCAATCAGATCTGGTCGGGGATCATCACCGGCCTGGGCCGCGATCTGGTCTCTGTCATTGCCCTTTTTGGGGTGGCGCTGAGCATCGACTGGCTTTGGACGGTCATCGCCTTGGTCGGCATACCGGTCCTGATCCTGCCGTCCTTCATCGTGCAAGGCTACGTCCGGCGCCGCGCCCGATCATCGCGTGAGATCGCCGGGCGGATGTCGACCCGGCTCGACGAAGTCTTTCACGGTATCGCGCCCATCAAACTCAACAGCTTGGAGGCATATCAGTCGCGTCGCTACGATGCGCTGATCGACCAACGCGTCAGCGCCGAGGTCAAGACCGCAGCAGGACAGGCAGGCATTCCCGCCCTCATCGACGTGATGACCGGGCTTGGATTTCTCGGGGTCCTGATCTACGGCGGGTCCGAAATCATTGCGGGCGACAAGACCGTCGGTCAGTTCGTGGCCTTCTTCACGTCGATGTCGCTTGCATTCGAGCCCCTGCGCCGCTTGGGCAACATCTCTGGGCTGTGGCAGGCAGCAGCTGCCTCCATCGAGCGGATCAAGTCGCTGTTTGATGCAGAACCGACGCTTGTCTCGCCTTCTGATCCCGTGCCGGCGCCGAAGGATGCTCCCTCGATTGAATTGCAGGACGTCCACCTGACCTACGGCGATCTGCCGGTGCTCAACGGCGCCTCTTTTGTGGCCGAGGCAGGCAAGACGACCGCCCTTGTCGGAGCCTCCGGAGCGGGCAAGAGCACCGTGTTCAACTTGCTGACACGACTGGTGGACCCCAGTTCTGGCAGTGCCACGATCGGCGGTGTGCCGACCGCCGCTATGGCGCTCGCTGACCTCCGCGGCATGATTTCGGTTGTCACCCAAGATGCCCTGCTGTTCGACGAAACCGTCCGCGAAAATGTGCTCTTGGGTCAAACAGACATTTCGGAAGATCGGCTGTCCGAGGTTTTGGACGCGGCGCATGTCTCGGACTTCTTGCCCAACTTGCCGCTGGGGCTGAACAGCCCCGCGGGCCCAAGGGGTTCGGCACTGTCGGGGGGGCAGCGGCAAAGGGTGGCAATCGCGCGGGCGCTCCTTCGCGATACGCCGATCCTGTTGCTCGACGAAGCCACGAGCGCGCTTGATACTAAGTCCGAAGCCATCGTCCAGCAGGCGCTGGACAGGCTCAGTCAGGGCCGCACCACGCTCGTAATCGCGCACCGGCTGAGCACGGTCAGGGCGGCGCACAAGATCGTCGTGATGGAGGCCGGCCGGGTGGTCGATCAGGGCACGCATGAAGAGCTTTTGGCGCGTGGCGGCCTTTATGCCGATCTCTATGCCCTCCAATTCAATAGCGACGGCTGACACTTCCTCTGTGCCGCCCTATATCAAGGGCAACCATGGGGTGAAGAATGACCGATAGAACCGTACTCGCGCTGACAGGCAAAGACCGCATCCCGTTCCTGCAAGGGCTGATCACCAATGATGTGTCCAAAGCCGAAGGCGGAATCATTTACGCGGCCTTGCTCACTCCCCAAGGGAAATACATCGCTGATTTCTTTGTCATCGGGGAGAATGACAGGCTGTTGATCGATGTGGCGACATCGCTCGCCCCTGCCCTCGCTCAGCGGCTGAGCATGTATCGGCTCCGCGCTGACGTGCAGATCTCGGAAACCGATCTCGTCGTCTCTCGTGGCACCGCAGACGCACCAGCGGGGGCGGTTGCCGACCCCCGACATCCGTCGCTTGGTTGGCGGCTATACGGCACCGATGACCAGAGTGATGGCACCGACTGGGACGCCCTTCGAACGGCATATCTCGTGCCGGAATCCGGTGTGGAACTGACGCCCGACACCTACATTCTCGAGGCACGGTTCGATGCGCTTCATGGTGTTGATTTCAAGAAGGGCTGCTACGTTGGCCAAGAGGTCACTGCCCGGATGAAGCACAAAACCGAACTCAAGAAGGGGTTGGCCAAGGTCCGGGTTTCCGGCAGAGCCGAGCCCGGGACCGAGATCACCTCGGATGGCAAACCCGCAGGGATATTGCACACGGTCGCAGGCGATGAAGGGATCGCCTACCTTCGATTTGATCGCGCCGAAGGAGAGATGGAGGCCGGCGAAGCACGGCTTGTCCGTCTACCGAACCCCGAGCCCTGAGAGACGTCGAAGACCACCCTACCGACCGTCAGGGTATTCGGCCGGCCCCTTGATCTCGAGCTTGTTTCCAAAGGGATCGCGTATGTAGAAGGAATGGCCCATGCCTCTGGCGCCGCCGTGAAGGGCCTCTCGTTCGATTTCGACACCATGCGCCGCAAGGTGCGACCGCAAAGCCACGTGATCGAATGGCGAAGTGGCGATGCAGACGTGATCGACGTTTCTGCCGCCAGCCACCGGCGGCACCGCATCCGCCGCGCCGGGGTGTGTCGTGTCCCACAGGACGATGAGCGCCGACCCGGCCCAGACCTGCTCCATCCCAAGAGCCGGGTAGCTATAGCCGGGCTGACAGCCCAGAACCTGATGATAGAACTGCAAGGCACGCGCCATGTCGTCCACGAGAAACACCACATGGTCGATCCCGGTCAATGTGAATGGTGGCGTTGTCATCGGTTCTCTCCTTCCATAGCGTTCTGATCAGAGACCATTCACGCTAGCAGAAACGCAAACCGCTCGGCGCAGATATCCCAAACCTCCTGTGAGGCTGCAGTCAACACGTATCCGCTGGTCAATTCCGGCTTGTACGGCGACCCATCAAGCATGCGGGCGACGCCGCCAGACCGCTCGACGATCAGTGCGCCTGCGGCGTGGTCCCATGCGTTCGGTATCGGCCCGGAGAGCGCGAATTCGACATGGCCCTGGGCCAACATGCGGTATTCGTGGCAGGCACAACGCAGGCTCGAAACCCGGTTGAAATCCGCTGTCCGCCGGATTACCTCGCCCCGCGCTTCTCGTGGCAACAGACCGAGCGGCACGTAGCCACTCATCTGCTCGGGATTAGTCAGGCTCGACGTCCGCAGCTGACGATCGGCTGCACCGGGACGAGTGTAGAATGCCCGTTCTCCTTCGGAACCGACGATCCAGTCATCCAAGACGGGATCATAGAGCATTCCGGCGACTGTCTTTCCGGACTCGACGACCGCTGCAATCATCCCAAAGAGCGCGAGTCCCTTGGCGAAGTTCCACGTCCCGTCTACCGGGTCCAGAATGACGACACGAGTCGCCGCCCCGATAGCCGCCAGCTTTGACGGATCCTCGGCGATGGCTTCTTCGCCGACGACGACGGTATCGGACCACTGCGCAAGCAGAGCGGCCGTCATCGCGGCTTCGGCCTCTGTGTCGGCCAAGGTCACAAGATCCGTGGGGCTCGACTTGGTCGACACATCACTCGCCTCCAAGTTGCGAAACCTCGGAAGGATATGTTGCGAGGCGGCCGACCGCACGACCTCGATCAAGTTGCCCCATTCGGTCGAGGTGAGCGTCATGTCATGGTTTCCTATCTAAACTGTCGCGGTGTCCGAAAGAGCACGATTGGGCTCTGCGCAAAACGGCGAGATATCCTTCGAACCGCGCTTCCAGACTATGGTTTACAAATGTTCAACAGCGAAATCACCACACCGCAGTGTTGCTTGAAAATCAGCCCCATGAATTGTGTCAAATTCATGTCGAAAGCTTGAACCGTTAGCGTCGCGGACTATATTTTGTCCTGTTTGCGAGGATGAACGACAAAATTGTGAGTGCGCAGCCTGTCTTGCCATGCGCCACACGCATAACTGCCATGCAAACATTGCCGCCCCGAATCGTTCAGGAAAAGGCATACCGGGCAGGCTAAAAGCCGCAAGAGCAAAAAGACCAAAAGGACTTCGCATGAGAGATTTCGTAGACGGCACAGCCTACAACAACGAACAAGGTAACCGGGCCCGCAAGCTGTTTGCAGCCGTGGTACTTGCTGCGCTTGATGATGCTATTGCCGACGACAAGAAGTATGGTAACGGCCCCGAGCAGATCGCCCGCTGGGCGCGCTCGCGCGATGGCCGTGAAGTGTTGTCCTGCGCCGGGATCGACCCGAACGAGCGCGTTGTGCAGGGCCTGATGGATTTCGTGGGCAAGGGCGTAAGGACATCTGTCGCCCTGTCGCGCGAAGAGAGCGAGCGTCGTCACGCTGCCGAGTTGGAAGCGCGCGCCGCCTAAGACTGCCAATATCAAAAAGACCCAAGACGCGGCCCTTCAGTTTGGGCCGCGTTTTGCTTTTTGGGGTTTCTCGCCTCGCAGTTAGGAAGCCAGTCGCCCGGACAACGCCCTCCGTGAAGGACTGTCCCCACGAAGGTCACGGCCACTCGAAATGGCTGGCACTATATCACCGGCAAACAGTGCAAGGCTGCGCTCATGCTCTTCCCCCCCGCGCGGACGGACCGTAGAACCCTGGTGTGGAGGGCGCGATGGCAAAGGCGATTATGATACAGGGTGCCGGCTCGAATGTCGGTAAGTCCATGCTGGTGGCGGGCATTGCACGCGCTGCACTTCGCCGTGGTCTGTCCGTCGCTCCGTTCAAGCCGCAGAATATGTCGAACAATGCGGCGGTCACCGTCGATGGTGGCGAGATAGGCCGCGCACAGGCATTGCAGGCGATGGCCTCCGGCCTTGAGCCGATCGTCGACATGAATCCCGTCCTACTGAAGCCGGAAAGCGAAACCGGGGCACAGGTCATCGTGCAAGGACAGCGAACAGCAACGCTGCGCGCGCGCGACTACGGCAAGATGAAAGCCACATTGATGCCCGCGGTGCTCGACAGCTTCTATCGTCTTGCCAAGGGTTATGACCTGATTGTTGTCGAAGGGGCGGGCAGCCCCGCAGAGGTCAATCTTCGATCCGGCGACATCGCGAATATGGGGTTTGCGTCAGCGGCGAAGGTGCCTGTCGTGTTGATCGGGGACATCGATCGCGGAGGTGTCATCGCACAGCTCGTCGGCACCCATGCGGTTCTGCCACCTGAAGACCTGGCGCTTATCAAAGCCTTCGCAATCAACAAGTTTCGCGGCGACCCCACGCTTTTCGCTGATGGCATGGAGATCATTGCCGACCGGACCGGATGGCGCCCCTTGGGGATTGTTCCTTGGTTTGACCAGGCGTGGAGGCTGCCTGCCGAGGACGTCATGGATATTTCGGGCCGCCCCGGTGGTCCACTCAAGATCGCCGTTCCCAAATTGAACCGCATCGCGAATTTCGATGATCTGGACCCGCTTTCCGCCGAGCCGGACGTGACCGTGGAGATTGTCGAAGCAGGACACCCCTTGCCCGCTGACGCGGCATTGGTCCTCATTCCCGGGTCGAAATCCACCATCGCAGATCTCGCGCATTTCCGGGCGCAGGGATGGGACATCGACTTGCACGCCCATGTCAGACGTGGCGGCAGGGTGCTTGGGGTCTGTGGCGGCTATCAGATGCTTGGCAAGCGGATCATTGATGCAGAGGGCATCGAGGGGCCACCGGGCGAGGTTGATGGCCTTGGTCTGCTTGACGTCGTAACCGAGATGAAGCCGGCAAAGCGTTTGGTGCAGACCTCCGCACGGCATGTCAGCTCCGGCGAGATCGTCATGGGCTACGAGATCCACATCGGGCAGACGAACGGCCCGGATACCGCCAATGCGTGGCTCAAGATCGGCGAACGGGGTGAAGGCGCGGAATCCGCAGATGGCAAGATCAAGGGCTGCTACCTGCACGGCTTGTTCAGCGCAGACGGCTTTCGGTCTGCATATCTCGCCGAATTAGGGCATTCCGGGCAAGTTGCGACATATGGGAAATCGGTCGAAGAATCGCTGGATGCGCTGGCTCAGCACCTGGAGGCTCACTTGGATATGGACGCGATTTTGGCCACCGCTGAAACGGTCGGACGCTAGTCGAATTCTTGGCTCGACAGCACCCGGTAGATTTCACGCCGCACCAATTTCCGGACGTTGCGCGTGATCCGTTCACCAAGCGTCCCCTGAAGCTCTTGGCGGACGATCTCGACCACCAAGTTCCTCAGCGTTTCCTCGTCGAGTATTTCATCTTCTTCTAGATAAGCGGTCAGAGTTTCGTCCAGCTCGCCTTCCAACGCGGCCGGCTCCGATCGCTCGAGGTCCGCCGCCAGTTCGTCGGTGTTTTCTTCGGGCTCGATCTCTTCGCGGGCTGAGACACGCAAGACAAAGGGTTTGGTTTCTGGAACCTCTTGCGCATCCTCGATCTCTGTTGATTTTGCTCCATGACGAGATGACAAGAAGGCCGGCTCTGCCACGGTAGAGGACCAATCCATGACCGGTGTCGTTTCGCTGCCGTCGGGTTCCCAGTCCTCGGCCTTTCCCGTGATTGCCGCTTCCAGCTCTGCAATCGTCATTTCAAGGCGCGAACGCCCTTCGACGGCCCCCGATTGGACTTCCTCCTCGACCTCTGAAGTGTTTTCCACCGCGGCGTCGTCACTCTCTATGTGCTCAGTCGAGACCCGAGGGGCTGCTTGGAACGCCAAATGGTCATCCGCAGGAGACGCATCCAAGGAATCCTCTGCCGCAATGGCATCGTCTCGGCTCTCGTCTTGGACTGTTTGGTCCGATGGGGCGGAAACGGCTTCAGCCACGTCCTCAGAAGCGAGTTCGTCGGCAGACTCGTCAGCTCCGTCGTCGTCCCACACAACCACTGTAGATGATGACGTTTCATCGACGCGGAATGCTGGCGAAAGGACGAACTTCTCTGCCTGGGGCTCGAACTCGGGCTCCGACTCAATTGTCTCTTGAGCGGTTTCGCTTTCGGTGAGCACCAAGGTCTCTGGAGCGTCATCCGGTTTCGGTGTGGCAGCCTGCGCGGGTGTCCGCAGCTTATCACCTTCGGCAACGAGCCTCCGGATAGAGGACAGAACATCCTCAATCTCTAAATTAGTCACCGGGTCGGACATGTTTTATCCTGCTTAGCCTCTGGCCAACTCTAGCCCGATTCAGGCGTTGTCACAACAGATAGCCGGTATTTGAGTTAGTTACCGCCGCCGATCGCCTCTAGCACGCGGTCCAATGCCCGCCCCTGTTCGGATGTCGTCGTTGGCGCATCCTTGACGAGATTGTAGTAGGCCGTCGGATCATAAATCTGGACCTGAAGACGTAGCTTCTCTGCTGTAAGCTGCCCCATCGCAGAGAGCAAAGAATAGGTCGAAATGACTTCATCGACCTGGGCCGAAATCAAATTGGCCCGCGCATCCAGCAGGTCCTGCTCGGCATTCAGCACATCCAGCGTTGTCCTTGCGCCCAATGTCGCCTCTTCGCGAACGCCTTGAAAGGCCACCGTGGCGGCGCGCACTTCGCGTTCGGAAGCGTCGCGGCTGGCACGTGACACCTCGAGAAAGGAGTAGGCGTTATAGACGTTCTGTTCGATTTGCTGGGACGTGATCAACAAACTGGCACGCGTCGCGTCGCGTCGTGCCATCGCGTCGCGAACCGAGCTTGCGATGCGGCCGCCCTGATAAATCGGCCCCCCGACACTTAGACCGAGCGTTTCGGTATCGTCGCCGTCCTGATTGATGCGAATGCTTCCGCTCAGGGAGACGGTCGGCCGTAGCGCGGATTCGGCACGAGCGATATTGAGCTCGGAAACGGTTACCGAGTGCTGAGCTTCGCGGATGGATGGATGAGCCTGAAGCGCAAGAGCTCTGGCTTCGGGGATCGATTGAGAAATCGGAACGGGCGAGACGGGCTGCAAGTTGCCAGCACGCCGGCCAACGGCAGCCAGATATTCTGCCTGAGCACGCACCAAACCACCCTCTTCGGCAGCAAGCTGGCTACGCGCCGAAGCAAGCCTGGCCTCTGCTGCGGCCACATCGGTGCGTGTGATTTCCCCAACTTCGAATCGATCCTGCGCCGCCCGCAGTTCCTGCGTGATCAGCCGCACGTTGTTCTGGCGAAGCGCGACGAACTCGGCAGCACGGCGCACTTCCATGTAGGCTTCGACGATCCGCAAAAGGACTTGCTGTTCGACATTGAGCAGCGACTGCCGCGTGGCCAGAACCGTTTCCTTCTGCGCATCGATCGCCAGCTGGGTATTGCCGCCGTCGTAGAGCGTCAGTTCTGCAGATATCTGGAGTGATCCAGTCAAGAAGCTTTGTGCTTGAGGAGACTGGGTCTGAGCATTGGCCGACCAGTTGATCACAGGCAGGAGTGCACCGACGGCGCTTGCGACGCCTTCGTCTGCCGCTCGCAGCAGCGCCCGGTTTTGTTCGAGAAGACCACTATTCTCATAGCCGTGAGCGAGAGCGTCTGCCAAGCTTTCCGCCCGCACTGGCGCGGTTGCCAATAGGCAAAAGGCCAAAACAGACGCCAAACCGTACTTACCAATCAGCTTCATACCAGCTCCAACGGATTTCGCCCCAACGTCCTCGTCTCGGATGTCATGGCGTGGTTTTAGTCTCTACAGGACGAACGCATCCACTTTCTCAAAGCCCGACAAAACCGGGGCGCCAGCATTGAAGCTGAACCGCCACGTCAGGCGTCCATCAATCTTGTAACCAATGCGAACCACGCCAAGTGCGCCCTCGGCAAAGATACATCCGATCCGGCCGCCGTCCTTCAGCTGGTCGATGAGTGCGTCCGGCACCTGCTCCACAGCGCCCTGAATGACGATCACGTCGTAGGGGCCGTTTTTGGCGGCACCCTCGTTCAACGGCCCTTCGATCACGGCAGCATTGTCGACACCGTTCTCGGAAAGCGTGCTTTGAGCCTCTTCGACTCGGGCTGGATCGTCCTCGATCGCGACCACGAATTCCGCGAGATGGGCCAAGATGGCCGTCGAGTATCCAAGCCCACAGGCCAAATCGAGGGCTACGTCCGACGATTTCACGTCGAGTGCGTCAAGGATCTTGGCAAGCGTCCGCGGCTCGAGCATCACGCGCCCGCCGCCTAAGTCTATGTTTTCGCCTACATAAGCTGCTTCCCGCTGGGAGTGCGGAACATAAAGCTCGCGTGGCACTGAAAGCATTGCGTCAATGATTGGAAACTTGGTCACGTCCGACGGGCGGACCTGTGTATCGACCATCATGGTTCTGCGGGCTGCATAATCTGGCACGGGGCTAAACTCTTTAGTTCATATCAGCTGAGTTTGGTGATGCCATATCCATCACGCCCCGGCAACGACAGAGTATAAGCTCGCGGCAAACGCTGCCCGAAAACCACGTGATGTCCTGCTTGCGTGCCACAACACTCTGGTATATCGGAGGTCGGCAAGGCGAGTGGGCAGGTAGGTTATGCAGCGGATTGCAAATCCGTGTAGACCGGTTCGATTCCGGTACTCGCCTCCACATCCTTCAAGAAGCATCGTCTAGTGATGATCCCGTTGGCTAAGTACTTGCCATAGAATGCTGCAAACTTTTGCTAGTACTGCTACCCCACCTGACTCGTCCGTCTTGAGAGTTAGATAATGATGTAATCGACAATCGGTCAGCTCGATTGGCGTTCCGCTGTCTCTAAGAAGCTATCAAACTGTGCGCCCAGCTCTTGCCAGTCCGTAAACTCCCTGACCCCGTTGACCAGATCCACCTGTCGCCCCTCCAAAGCAACGTTTTGGACGATCTGGCTTTCGAAGTAGCCGTAGCTGGCCGTTCGCACTGCGCCAGCGGCCAACATTTCGCGGTCGGGAACGAACCCGGTTCGCATCTCCATTTCGACGAGGTAGTCTTTGGCCTCGTCAATGCTTTCGGGAAAAGCAGCCTTTAGACTTACGGACACCATTAAACTTGGCCGGTGGTTCAAATCCTCGAGGTTCGAGGCAACGACGACCTCGAACGTCCTGGGATGCCGTCGTTCGTGTACAGGAGCCACCAGAACAACCCTGTCGATCCCGGCAAATGACAGTGTACCCAGTTTGTCTGCCGTATCAAAGACTTGTACTGTGTGGCCCGATGTCTCTGCGCGATCTCTTAGAAACTTGACGATCTTTCGGCTCTGGCCTTCGACCGTCTCGAAAATCAATAAGACATTCATTGGTGTCCCCCTTGTCGCACAGTGGATTTGGCGTTGTTCCGGTTGGTGATCGGCTCACCGTCGTCCAAGAATACGGATTGAATCAGAAGCAGTCGTTGTCTTGGATCAAAGTCCGTCTCGCTTGATCATTCAGATATCGGGAGAGCCGCGGAACCAATCGGATGGCCCTTGACGAAGACATAGCCACAGAGCGGCACCGTCGATCGGCAATGCTTCCGACGGAAGTTGTCGAAGCTTTGCCGATCCTGGCGCGAGACCTTGGAAGGAAGCCTTCCGATCCACCTCCTGTCGTTCATCAAGCAATTGCTGGAGCGCCAACGGTGCGGGTCGCCCCAACTGCCCAACTTCAAGACGCCAATCTTTCGCCTTCTCCGGGCTCGCGCTTGGAAGGAACCAAGACAACTACCACGTTGCCCTTTTTGTGGCCTGTATCGACATGCCGGTGGGCATCGATCATGTGATCAAAACTGTAAGAGCGGTCGATGACCGGGATGAAATGCCCTTCGTCCGCAAGCGAGACGAGCTTCCGCAGGATTGACGCGGCCTCCGATGCGACGCCTACGATCATCTTTTTTCCGGAAAGCCGTGCGCGCAATGGCCCCAGCACCATATCGAGCAAACTACCGTTGACGATTACAAGTCGACCGCCTGCGGTGAGCGCGCGGCGCGATCTCGACCACGGCGCGGTTCCTGCTGTATCGACGATGACGTCGAACTTGTGCCCGCCATCAGCGAAGTCAGTCTTCGCGTAGTCAAAAACATGATCCGCGCCGAGGCTACGCACCAATTCGGCGTTGGCGGCGCTGCAGACGGCCGTGATTTCGGCCCCAAAGAACTTGGCCAATTGCACAAAGGATGTGCCAGTGGCACCGGAAGCGCCGTTGACCAAGACCTTCTCACCGGCCTTGACCTGCGCTTTGTTGACAAGGAAATCATAGGCGGTCGTTCCGCCGAAGGCCAACGCGGCGGCCGCTTCGAAACTGAGGGTTTCCGGCTTGTGTGCCACTTTCCCGTCTTGCGGCATGACGCAATATTCGGCGTGTGCGCCAAAGGAAGCCCCCGGGAAAGCAATCACTGCGTCGCCCACCTTGAATTCCGTAACAGCGGCTCCGACCTCAACGACGACACCGGAGAGTTCGGTGCCCAGTATCGGTTTGCGCGGGCGAAACACGCCGAACGCCAACCGCGCCATCCAGCCCATTCCGGCAGGAACTTTGAGCGACCTGGCGCGCCAATCTCCGCTGCTGACGGTCGTTGCGTGGGTCTTGATCAGTATCTCGTTGTCATTTGGAATTGGCGTCGCAACATCGACCAGTTCTAGGACCTCGGGATTGCCATAGCGGCTATAAGTGTACGCTTTCATTGTTCTATCCTTTTGAAGGCTTAAGTTGAAATTCAGGAAGCCGCGCCGAGACGCTTGTTCCCCCACGCCAGCAGCCAGACTGCAAAGCCAAGCTCCGAGATCGTGACGATCACAAGGAGTGCGACAATCAGTAGATTGATCGAGGCAACATCAATAAACGCCAGTTTAACAATACCTTGGACGAGGTATCCGAACCCTCCGACGAACAGACCCCATGCCAAGAGGCGCGGAACGGCCGGTGCTCTCAGCGCGCTTCCACCGAGGGCAAACAGGTGCATGCCAAAGAACAACTGCCAGACGAATATCCCCAGGCCGTGGGCGGCGAACAGGTGTTGAACCAGCTCCGCCGAGTTGGCCAAATCAGAGCCATCCGTGACGAAGGTGAGCGGAAAGACCCAAATCAATAGGTTGCACCCCATCACGACGATCATCCCTGCCCGAGCGATCAGCGCAAGCGAGGCAAGGACGGGGCTGACCTGCCGAAACATGACGTAGAGCACAGCGGTCAGGACTAGTTCCAAGAGGATGATCGCGATGTCGGCAAGAACGCCCAGTTTGAAGAGACCGAGATTGTTCATCAAGTTGGCCACGGTCGCGGCGCTATCGGTATCTGCGATGATGATTTGCGGGACATATCCAATGCTAAACCCGCCACATACCGCAATCGCGAGGTAGAGCACCCCGGCAGTTCGTGGCGTGAGCGCATGCAAATAATGTTGAGACATGTGATGTCCTTTCAGGTCAAAAAGAGAGCGTTCGTTTCCGGCAATTCGCTAGGAAACGTTGGTGTTTTTGGCGTTGCTGATTGTTCTTGGCTTTTTCTACATCCAGCCGGGAACGATGCAAATTGACCAAATTTCTAATACTGATATGCATATCCGCATGGATTGGCGGGCCATCAAATTCGACTGGAACAAGGCAAGAGCCTTTTTGGTGACCGCGGAAGAGGGTTCGCTGTCTGCTGCGGCTCGTGCGCTCGGCATGGCGCAGCCGACGCTTGGTCGGCAGGTGGATGGGCTGGAGCAGGAACTAGGCATCGTTCTATTCGAACGCGTCGGACGTGGCTTGTCTTTGACACCAAGTGGATTGGAGTTGCTCGAACACGTCCGCACGATGGGTGAAGCGGCGGGGCGGGTATCACTGACCGCTCTCGGGCAATCACAAGCTATCGCTGGAACGATCAGCATTTCCGCCAGCGAAACCTATGCGGCGGTTCTGCTTCCACCGATTGTTGCAAAACTGCGATTGCGCGAGCCTGGTATTCAGGTCGAAATCGTCGTCTCCAATCAGGCAAGCGATTTGCGGCGACGCGAGGCGGACATCGCAATCCGCAACTTCCGTCCAACGGAACCAGACTTGATCGCAAAGAAGATCGGTGACGCCGAAGCCCGGCTCTACGCCACTCCAGACTATGTCGATAAGATTGGCAATCCGGTCAAACCTTATGACCTGCGGCATGCGGAGTTCATCAATCTCGATCATTCCGGCATGATGCTGGCAGGATTGAACACACTTGGCCTTGGCTTGACCGAAGCCAATTTTCCAATTGTCACCGAAAGCTATTTGGTGATGTGGGAGTTGGTCCGCCAAGGCGCCGCAATCGGAATTCTGGATTCCTTCATTGGCGACCGGGATCCGGCCGTACGGCGCGTTTTACCGGACTTGGAGCCTTTGACTTTCCCCATCTGGCTGGTTGCGCACCGCGAGTTGACGACCAGTCATCGGATCAGGCTTGTCTACGACTTTCTCGTCGAGGAATTGAGCCGACATTAGACCCTGACAAACCATGCCCTGCGTCTATTTGCGAAGTTTGGTGTTGCCTTGCTAGCCCTCCTGGCAGTCACGAAGCCAAGGAATTATCGAGAATGGGCGGGTATAGGCTTCGGTCCTAGAGACATGAACGCCGCGCAACCCGAGTTGCGCGGCGCGGATCTTCAGTCACCGTCGGCCACACCCTCGGCGCGCCGCCGTGCCCGGTAAGCTCGGAAACTCGGCAGCACCACCAGAAGCGCCGCCAACACCAGGAGTGCCAGTGTCATTGGGCGCTCCAACAGGAAACCAAAGCCGCGATAAAGCTGCATTGCGCGGCCAAAGTTGTCCTCCAGCATGGTGCCGAGAATAAAGCCGATGAGCAGCGGAGCGAGCGGATAGTCGGCGAAACGCAAGATCGTCGCGATCACGCCGAACCCAACAAGGATCAACAATTCCGTCGAGTTGTTCTGTCCGAGGTAGCTACCCATCAACGTGAAGAACAGGATGAACGGAATCAGGAACGTCCGAGGGATCGTCAGGATTTTGGCGATGTAGGGGATGAGTGGCAGGTTCAGTATCAACAGGACCAGGTTCCCGATATACATCGAGATGATAACAGCCCAGAACACTTGTGGCTCATCGGTCATGAGACGTGGACCCGGTGTGACATTGAGAGCCAACAGCGCACCCAGCAGGATCGCGGTCGTCCCCGATCCGGGAATTCCCAAGGTTAGCAAAGGCACGAATGATCCAGTGCAGGCCGCGTTGTTGGCGGTCTCGGGTGCGGCAAGTCCTTTGATCGAGCCTTTGCCGAATTCCTCCTGCTCCGCTCCCTTGGCGATATTTCGCTCCACCGCGTAGCCCAAAAATGACGCGATCGTCGCCCCTGCGCCGGGGAGCACGCCAATGAAGAACCCTTGAATTGACTGGCGCCCGATGACCGGCGCAATGCTTCGCGCCTCAGCCCCGGTGATACGCATACCGGTAATCTTGCCGCTGTCACCTGTGGCTGCGCGCGCCGGGTTCATGACGAGAAACAGAGCCTCCGGCAATGCGAACATCGCCATCGCAAGTGTTATGAATGAAAACCCTGACTGCAGTTCCATCATGCCAAAGGTGAAACGCGGCATATTGGACAGCGCACCCTCGCCAACGGTCCCCATCATCAGGCCGAGGATCGTCATCATCAGCGCCTTGGCCACCTGCCCCGTTCCCGCAAAGGCGGCAATTGCCGAAAGGCCAACCACCATCAAGGCAAAGTATTCAGCCGAATGGAACAGCAGGGCTACGGATGAAAGCGCGGGCGCAAAGATCATCAAGAGAATGGCACCGATCGTTCCGCCGGCGAAACTTGCAACTGCGGCAATGGTCAGGGCCTTTCCCGCTTGGCCCTTGCGCGCCATCGGATACCCATCAAAGGCGGTGGCGACCGTTCCCGCGACTCCGGGTGCGTTCAGCAGGATCGACGAGGTCGACCCGCCAAAAATCGCTCCGTAGTAAACCCCAGACAGCAGGATCAGAGCGGCGGTTGGATCGCCGATGCCGATCGCAACCGGGATCATGATAGCAATGATCGACATCGGTCCCAGACCGGGCAACATACCGATCAATGTGCCGATGACGCATCCCATGACGACCATGATCAGGTTGAATGGGGTGACGGCCGCAGAAAGGCCTAGCATCAATCCTTCAAGCATCGTTTCAACCTTTGCTTACATGAGGAATCCGGGCCAAGGGCGCAGGAATATTCCCAACACCTCTTGGACCAGATACCAGATCGAGCCTGCCGCAATGACCGCGACCGGGATCAATACGTGGAAACGACGTTCACCGAGAAGGGTGGCACCGAACACGAGAAAGCCGATTGTAGCGCCGAGAAAGCCGAACGGGCGCAACGTCAGTGCATAGGCAACCATGAGAACGAGCAGTCCAATCGCCTGACCGACATGATAGTCTCCAAGCCTGCTCAGATCGATCGTGCCGTCCTTGATCTCCGCTTTGTCGCCCGACGGTTTGGGGGTGAACAGGACAATGAGCCCAACAACGATGCCCATCACCGTCAGGATCTTGGGGAATGTCGACGGCCAAACGGGGTTGCGCTGCAAAATGGGTGGAAGCAGGTCATCCATCGTGAAAAATGCGGCATAGCCATAGACGCAACACAGCGCGATAAAGGCCAGCGCGATCCAACGATCCAAAGCCATTGTTCGTCCCCTCCCCCTGGATTCCATTTGAGTTGTCTTGTCTCGGATATCCGGCCCAGCAAGTGGGCCGGATATCCTTTTTCCGACGTCGATGGTCGGCCCGCTACGAGCCACATCGACGATTTTAGAGGAAACCGAGTTCCCGCATCAGATCGCCGATCTGTTGCTCTTGGCCTTCCAGGAAGGCTTTGAACTCATCGCCGGGACGGAAGATGTTGACCAACCCCATGCTTGCCCGGATTTCCTCCCACTCGGGAGTATCCATCATCTCGGCGAGCAAGTTCTGGTAGGCAACCAGTTGATCTTCCGGCAGCCCGGGAGCGGCAAAGAACCCACGCCAGTTCACGAATTGCGCGTCGATCCCCTGTTCGACAAAGCTTGGTGCCTCTTCATAGGCCGGCACACGCTCCGGCGCGGTCACGCCGAGGATGCGGATTGCACCTTGATCAGCCAGCGCCACGGCTTCGGAAAAACCAGTCGAGAGCGCGTCGATTTCGCCCGAAAGTAGGCCCGCCATCGCTTCGCCGCCGGCGTCATAGCCAATGTAGTTGAAAGCGGTCGGGTCTTCACCGGCCCCCTGCATGATGATCGCAGCGACGAGATGATCCATACCGCCAGGCACCGAACCGCCGCCGATGGCGAAGTCCTGTGGCGCCTCACGATAAGCCGCGAGTGCGTCTTCCATCGACATGATCGGGCTTTCGGCATTGACGACCAAAGCGGCATAGTCGCCGACCGTCCCTGCAACCAACGTCAGATCGCGGAAGCTTTGTGCGATTTCACCGGTCAGGGCACGGATCACGATTGGCGTTGAGTTCACCATCAATGTGCCGTGACTGCTATCGGCGTTTTCAATCAAATTGCCGATCGCGACACCGCCGCCGCCGCCGGACATGTTCTCGTAGGTTGCGTTGCCGACAAGACCGGAGTTCACCAATGCTTCGCCAGTGCCGCGAGCCGTGCCGTCCCAACCACCGCCGGCGCCACCCGGGATCAGGAAATGCACTGAGTCCATCATCTGATGCCCATCGGCGTGTGCCATGCCAGTGAATGCAACGGTCGCGGTTGCTGCCGCGATCAGTCCGCGACGTGTCCACTCTAGAGTATTCATATGGTCGTCCTCCCATTTGACAGGCAGTCCTCCACCGCCCATGCTTGATATTGATCACAGGAAGCTGACAGAACCCTGACAGAGGATCAGTGGGCACGGACAATCGACTTGGGAGAGGGATCGGCACCGTGAGATACCTTTTGGTGGAGGACAATATCGAGCTTTCCGATGCCGTCATCAAGAGACTGGCTTTGGATGGACATGCCGTCGACCATGCTATGACGCTTGCTGAAGCGGAGGATTGCCTCGCAGCGGCGAACTACGATCTGATACTGCTCGACGTGATGCTACCAGATGGTGATGGGCGCGATTTTCTGGCCCGAAGCCGGGCCCATCTTCAAACCCCGGTTATTGTTTTGACCGCGCGAGCGCAGGTCTCGGATAGAGTTGGAGCACTCGATCAAGGGGCGGACGACTATATCACAAAGCCTTTCGATTTTTCGGAACTCGAGGCGCGTTGCCGAGCTGTGCTGCGGCGGCGGGGCGGAGCCGCCCGCAACGACATAGCGTTGGGACCGGCGGTCTTTGATCCACTTGCCGGGACGCTTCAGTATGGAGAACAGATCGTCGAGTTGCGCAACCGAGAGATTCGCTTGCTGGAGGTCTTCGCCCGGCATCCGGGCCAAATCTTGTCCAAGTCGCATGTCATGGACAGGATGTTTTCCTATGATACGGCCGTTACCGAAAACGCCATCGAAGTGTATGTCGGGCGGCTGCGGCGCCGTATCGACGGCATGGGCTTTCGGATCGAGACGGTCCGCGGCCTCGGCTACCGGATCGAGACAGACGCACCTTGACCGAAACGAGATCTATCAGCCAGCGCCTGACGCTGCTTCTGGCCGGTGTCGCGGCGCTATTGTCGCTGCTCAGTTGGGGAATGGTGACAGGTCTTGCCCGCGAAGCCACTCAACGCACACAAGACAATGTGCTCGCCGCTTCGACGACGACAATTGCCGAAACCCTGCGCAGCGAACAGGGCGAAGTGCGGCTGGAGCTGCCCTATGCTGCTTTTGCGATGCTTGATGCAATCAGTGAGGATCGAGTGTTCTACCGTGTCACGGCAGGTGGCAGGATATTGACCGGGTATGAAGACCTTCCGCAGACGAGTGAAGGCGGTTTGGGTCAGGTAACCTTTGATTCAGGCGAGTATAACGGTGCGCCGATCCGCATGGCCTCCGTATCAAGGCTCGTTCTTGCCGGGGCAGAACCCTTGTCCGTTACGGTCACCGTTGCGCAGACACGCGACGGTGTCGGGGCCGTCGCGTCGGAGCTGTCGCAGCTTGCCGCGATTCTGTCTGTAGCCTTCTTCTTTGTCGCGGTCGGCCTGTCTGCGTTCGCCGTCAAGACGTCACTTAGGCCGCTGAACGAAATCGCGGCGGCGGTATCACGTCGCGGCCCCTCTGACCTGCGCCCCTTGATGCGCGCAGCCCCCGCTGATCTTGCTCCACTCCTGACGGCTCTCAATCGGCTGATGGATCGCCTTCATTTGTCAATCCGCCGGTCAGAGGATTTCATCGCGGAAGCTGCACATAGAATCCGCACGCCCCTGGCAACTGTTCGCACGCAGGCGGAGATTTCCTTGAGGACCGTCGACGACGAGACGGAAAAACAGCGACTGCGACGCATGATCCGAGCCGTCGATGAAAGCTCTCGGTCCGCCGGTCAGCTGCTTGATCACGCCACCGTGGCGTACCGCACCGAAGACATGGCCCACGACGTGCTGGACCTTGCGGATGTTGTTCGACAAACCGTGGCGGCCGTCGAGCCGACCGCTGCGATGCGCGATATTCATCTTGAAGTGACGTCGATCGAGGCAAAGGTCTTGGGCGACGCGGTATTGCTGGACAACGCCCTAAGCAACGTACTCGACAATGCCATCAAATATTCGCCCGAAGACACGACCGTTTCCATATACATCACCCGTACCGATGCGGAAGCGCGGATTTCGGTTACCGACGACGGCCCCGGTCTCGGTGACGAACCGATTGATGCGCTGACAGAACGTTTTCGACGCGGCAGCAACACCGGCGGGATCGTCGGTTCCGGGCTAGGCCTGACCATCGCGTCAGACGTCCTTCGCGCCCATCGCGGCCGCTTGGAATTGGCAAATACACAAAATGGGAGGGGCGCATGCGTATCCCTGGTCTTGCCGTTGTCCTGACGCTTTGGGCCTGCAACGTCGCCAACGCACTGGAGGTGGAGGACCACCGTCTGTTTCCCGGATCAGGCGACCGCATTCTCCGGATAGTGTCGACCACCGACCTAGACGTCTTCGAGCCATACATTGCGGCGTTTCAGGACGTCCGCCCCGATGTCTCGATCGACTACAGCGTCATGTCATCGAGTATATTGTACAGCGCTATTCGAGAAGGACACTCCTTCGATCTGGCTGTCTCTTCTGCCATGGATTTGCAATTCCAGCTTGCCAACGACGGCTTCGCGCAACGCTATCGTTCAGCAGCGACCGAAACTCTTCCTGACTGGGCCCGGTGGCGCGGCTTGATCTTTGCCTTCACGAGTGAACCCGCCGTGATGGTCATCAACAATGAGCACTTCTCGGGGCTCGATTTGCCCACCACCCGACAAGATCTGATCGGACTCCTGCGCGATCACCCTGACCGCTTTACCGGTGCTGTCGGAACATATGATGTTCGAGAGAGTGGTCTCGGTTATCTCTTCGCAACGCAGGAAGATCGTTCGACCGATGCGTTCTGGCGTCTAAACGAAGTGATGGGCAGGCTGGATCCGCGCTTCTATTGCTGCTCGTCACAGATGATTGACGACGTCGCTGATGGGCAGTTGGCGCTCGCCTACAATGTTTTGGGAAGCTACGCCAAGGAGCGCCTTGCGCAGGATCAGGGTGACCGGATGCAGATCATCCGAATGCAGGATTTCACAAATGTCATGTTGCGTACTGCGATCATCCCAGCCACAGCCAAAGAAACCGAAGCCGCCGGGGCAATGATTGACATGCTCGCAACCTTGGCATTGCGCCAAGCGCCGGGCAATTGGCCCTTGCCGTCACTGAGCGAAACCGGTGCCGACGAGGCCCTGGGATTTGGTCCGATCCGGCTAGGGCCCGCCCTAATGGTCTATCTGGATCCCCTCAACCGCCGTGCATTCCTGACCGACTGGGAAAACGCAATGGAACAGCAATAGGTAAGGCCCTGTCGGTTGATTCAACTATGAGCTTGCCAATTCAGCAACGGCGTCTCGGCTTCCTTGGCGCCACAGGCTCTCAGCAGCCTCAGCAACAGGCAACTGCAGGAGCGACGCTTGCTGAGCCGAGAAGACTTCCCGCACCGACAATAGGGCGGCGACTGCTTCCGCCGGTCCATCTGCCTCTTGGCTAAGGGACTTCAGTTTTTCGGCCAACGGGTCCTTAACCAGTATTGGCTGGCCCGCCTCGTCGACGCCACCAACATACCGCATCCATGCAGCGACGGCGAGACAGAGTCCGCGGCAGTTGCGACCGGCATCGATCGCCTCCGTCATTGTGGCCAATAGACGCTGGGGCAGCTTTTGACTTCCATCCATTGCAATCTGATAGGTCAGATGGCGAATGGCGGGATTTGCATAGCGGTCGAAAAGCTCGTCGGCGTAGTCGGCAAGGTTCACGCCCGGCGGCGCGATCAAGGTCGGCGTAATTTCTTCAGACCAGAGATTTCGCACATATGAGGCAAAGACCGGATCGGCTACGGTTTCGGCGATGGTTTCGTGTCCGGCCAAGAACCCCAGATAGGCCAGCGAAGAGTGGGTGCCGTTGAGCATCCGTAACTTCATGTTTTCGTGGGCCGTGACATCGGCGACCATCTCGGCGCCGGCCGCCGCCAGGTCCGGCCGCTGTCCGCCGACGAAATCGTCTTCGACCGCCCACTGATAGAATGGCTCATGCAACACTGGAGCCGCATCAAATTGTCCGGTCCGCTCTTGAACACGCAGAATGTCCGCTTCGGTGGTCGCCGGAGTGATGCGGTCAACCATTGTACTTGGAAACGTAGCCTTCTGCGCAATCCATTGAGCGAGAGCGGGATCAATCCGATCTGCCAATTCCAAGACGATCGCGCAGACCAGTTTGCCATTGCTGGGCAGATTGTCACAACTCAGCACGGTAAACGGCGGCACTCCAGCCACTTTTCGACGCTGCAACGCTCTTACCAAGAACCCCGGAGCCGTTTGTGGAAGCGGGTTCATCAGATCGGCCTGGATGAGTGGGTGATCAAGGTTGATCCGCCCCGTGGCCGGGTTGTGGCAATATCCTTTCTCGGTCACGGTCAGCGTTACGATCTTGACGCCGGGATCTGCCATCGCGTCGATTACGGCCTCCGGGTCTTCCGGTGCGACGAGCACGTCGTTCAAGACTTCGATCTGTCTGAAGGCTTCGCCGTCTTTGGCCAAGGTGACCGATGTGTAGGCCCAATCCTGATCCGCCAGGGCGTTCCGCGTCTCGGGGCTACGCAGCGAAACCCCCACGATTCCCCAATCACCACCGGATGCCGCCATCGCGTCAGCAACATAAACGCAGCCAAAACCGCGAAAAAACGCACCCAGTCCAAGGTGAACGATCCCCGTGCCGGGGCGAGGTGTTTCAGAGCGCCGAAGGCGGTTCGATGCCGCAGATTGGTTCGTCGCCGTCATAGCTTGTATGCCTGTTTCGCGAGCCGATAGGACAAATCCTGTGCCACCTCAAAAGCGTCGTCCGCCAACATCCGGCCCGTCGCAACGAGCGTCGCCAGATATCCGCAATCCACTCGCCGCGCCACGTCATGCCGCGCCGGGATCGAACAGAATGCGCGCGTGTCGTCATTGAAGCCGACGGTATTGTAGAAACCCGCCGTTTCCGTAGTCATTTCGCGGAATCGACGAATACCTTCGTAGCTGTCGTGAAACCACCAGGGCGGCCCGAGTTTCAGCGCCGGATAAACGCCTGCCAGAGGGGCCAGCTCCCGTGCATATGATGTCTCGTCCAGCGTAAACAGGATAATGGTGAGGCCCGGCGCATTTCCAACCGCATCCAGTAGCGGCTTGAGCGCAGACACGTAATCTGTCCGCGTGGGGATGTCGTAGCCCTTGTCACGGCCAAATTTGACGAAGATATCCGCCGAGTGATTTCGATGCGCACCCGGATGGATCTGCATGACCAAGCCGTCATCGAGGCTCATTCGGGCCATCTCGGTCAGCATTTGGCCGCGGAACGTTTCCGCTTCTTCGGGGGAGCAAGTCCCCATCAAGCATTTGTCAAACAATAGAGCTGCGGCGTCGGCAGAGAGGTCTGCTGTCTTGGCGGTTGGATGACCATGATCTGTTGATGTCGCCCCATAGCTCTTGAAGAACGCTCGGCGATTACGATGCGCGGCCAGGTAGCCGCTCCATGTCGTCGCATCTTCGCCTGCCAACTCCCCCATGCGTGCAACATTGCTGGCAAATTCGGGAAAGTCGGGGTCGACGACTGCGTCGGGTCTATATGCGGTCACAACCTTACCCGACCAGCCGCTTTCACGGATCATCTTGTGCCAACAAAGATCATCAATCGCGCTTTCCGTTGTCGATATGGCTTCGATGCCGAAGCGCTCGAACAACGCCCTGGGCCGGTAAGCATCTTGGGCGAGACAGTCGGCGATTTGATCATAGATCAGATCGGCTGTCTGGGCGGAGAGGTGTTTCGTCACGCCGAAAACGTCCTGAAGGGCATGGTCGATCCATATCCGCGAAGGAGTGCCTCTGAACAGATGGTAGCTCTCGGCAAACAAGCGCCATATTTTTCGCGGATCGCCTTCTGTCACGCCTCCATCCGCTCTGGGCACCCCCAGGGCTTCCAGCGGAATACCCTGCGAATGCAGCATTCGAAAAACATAGTGATCGGGAGTGACGAATAACTGAGCGGGATCAGGGAAAGGATCATTCTCAGCGAACCAACGTGGATCCGTGTGACCATGCGGGCTGATGATGGGAAGGGTCCGGACACTTTCATACAGCGATCTCGCCAGAGCCCTGACAGAGGGCTCGACTGGAAATAGCCGATCTTCATCCAACAATGTCATTTGATCTCCTCCTTTTCAGATCGGTTACCCATGCCCTCCACTCCTGTCAACTAATATCCCAGTTGAATGTAGCGTCACATGCGGGCATAAGCTGTGTGTCGGCTGAGAACGGAGGCAGAGGAGATGGCGAACGGCGGCATGCGGGCCGGAGACGCAGTGCAATTGCCGGTCATCCAGCAATCAGCCGCACCGACGGTTGCCGATCAAGTCTTTGATGCGCTGAAGAAAAGCATTCTTACGCTGGAACTGCCTCCGGGAATCCGCATTTCCGAAACCGAGGTCGCCAAGCTCATGGGGGTATCGCGTCAACCAGTCCGCGAGGCTTTCAAACGTCTGTCGAAACTTGGATTTCTATTGATTCGCCCGCAAAGCAGCACGACGGTGAGCCTGATTTCAGAAGAGGCCGTTCTGCGCGCGCGCTTTATTCGAACGGCACTCGAAGTAAAGACCTGCCGCACCGCCTGCTCGACCATATCGATGGGCGGAATGAAGGTGCTCGAAGAGCTGGTTCAGGACCAGAAGGACGCCGTTTCCTCCGAGGACAGAGAGCTCTTTCACTTGCTTGACGACCGTTTCCACAAGGAAATCTGCAATCAGGCCGGGGTCGGGTATGTCTGGGATCTTATCCACGATAACAAATCCCACATGGATCGTATCCGAATGCTCTCGCTCAACCCGTCGTCACTTCGCCATGCACTGGACGAACATATCGCCATCCTCGACGCCATCAGCGCAACGGATCCGGACAGCGCCGAGCAGGCCATGGAGAGCCACTTGTCGCGCATCTTGGTTCTGATCGAAGAAGTCCGGCAGCAAGATCACAGGTGGTTTTCGGACACGACATACTGAGGCAAGACAGGAGCTGTAGAGCCGGCACAATAGTTGCGCAGCGCTACGCTCAGTACAGAAGAACTGAGCTTTGAAGCTTGAACGCTATGCCATCTGTACGACGCCGCCCCCGGCTCTCTGGCCAAGTTCACCGCGAAATGGCTGGGGTGGGACATTACTTCGGGCACAGAGGTCCCGCGCCATGAGGTTTGGGGCCAAGCATTTCAAGCATCGCTGAGAAGCCGCAACGGTTTGGATTTCACAGCACACTCGAGCCGCATTGCGGCTCGCAGCCCACATGAACGCAGACCAACTGTCGTACGCGATCGAGGCTTTTTACGTTCGCCGCCCGAGTGTGGAGATCACAGGGCTAGAACTTGCGTCGCTTGGCAATTCTTTGGCCCTCGTTCCGATTGGAGACGACAATGCGCTCGCCGGGCAAGCTGCCGTTGTGGTGACGGAGTTGATCGTTCTAGTCAGCCCGCGACCGTAGGGGAAACGGGGTGGAGGAGAACCAGAGGCTTGAGGAAAATCGAAGAGGCGAACCTCGCCACTTGGGGGGGTACCCAAATGCAATGACACAATACCGATCTCATATGACCCTGACTGAGCCGCTTGACGAGACTCAAATCAAGCCCGTGAAAGCCGCGTTGGGACGGCAACTGGAACCAGTCACTCTACAGTCGCTAACGGTCGGCGCGGTCACATTGTGCGGAGAGGGCCAAGTCGGCAGATTCTGGCAAATCCAATGGCTTTGCCTCGCTGAGCGGCGAAAGAGGCACCGATCCTGAGAGCAATATCGCTGCTTACGCGGGCAGCTGATCACGGCGGGGGCATCAAGTTGCCGCAGCCGCCCCAAACGTCGCGCTGCAGCCCTTCCGCACCAGCTTGATTATTAGGCAGCCGGGCAGAGAATAAGCAAAGGTTAACGGGCAAGCCTTTTCATTTCCGCTTCCCCTTGATCTAGTGTCACCATCGTCGATTTGCCGCCCTCGTCCGCGGTGATTGTATCCCACACTCGACACCTGAAAGGCTGTAACATGAAATCGCTACTACTTGCATCAACACTCATTGGGCTTGGCGCTGCTGCCTCTGCGGAGACATTCACCATTTCATGGTGGGGCTACAATGGCGACAAACTTCAAGAGAACATCGTCGAGCCATTCCAGGAAATCTGCGGCTGTGAAGTCGTGTTCGAAACCGGCAATAATGCGGATCGTCTTGGCAAGCTTCAAGCACGGGGCGGAGCCGGCGTAGATGTCGTATACCTGACCGATAGCTTCAGCCAGATTGGGATCGAGGCCGGCTTGTTCCAAGAAATCGACCCCTCGCGCCTCTCGAACCTGTCCGGGCTCTATGAGTTGGCCCAGGATCCGCAGGGCGGCTATGGCCCCGCATATTCTATCGGCCGCGTCGGCGTCGTCTATGACAGCGAGAAGGTTGAGCCCATCACGAGCTGGGGCGATCTTTGGCGCGAAGATTTGGCGGGCCAGATCACATTGCCCGGTATTACCACGACGGCCGGTCCGATGGTCGTTCTGCAAGCGGGCGCTCATGCCGGCGTAGATCCCTATGCAGATCCGGATGCCGCCTTTGAAGCCGTTGCGGCACTTGAGAGCAATGTCGTAAAGAACTACAACACCGGATCGGAGATGGTGAACCTGATTTCGACCGGTGAGGCATCGGTTGCATTGGCGCAGGACTTCACGCTCGCCTCCCTGACTGCAGCCGTCCCAACCATGACCTGGGCAAGTCTGGAAGACGGCGACATCGCGACGTTGAACACCATCAACATCCCGGTTGGTGCCGAGAACGTGGACCTTGCCTATCAATTCATCGACTTCGTTCTCAGCCACGAAATCCAGATGGAAAACGCGATGGAAGGTGTTGACGCCACGGTTCGTCCCGATGTCGAACTGCCCCCAGAGATTGCTGCAGGTTGGACATATGGCGCCGATGCCATTGCAGTCTTGAACCGGGTCGATTACGCCGCGTTGAACGCCGTCAAATCGGATTGGATCGACCGCTGGAACGAAGTGTTTGGTATGTAAATACCACCGGGCGGCGGTCGCCGCCGCCCGAAGCCCGAAAGGCTAGAAATGTCCCCTCGCCTACAAGCTTGGCTCTTAGCGATCCCAGCGACGCTGCTCGTCGCGGTGTTTCTGGGTCTTCCAGTCCTGTCCACGTTTGCAACAACGATTGGAACTGACGGGAGCCCATTGTCCAATTACTCGGCCTATTTCGAGTCTCGATTTCGAATGACGGTGCTGTGGCGCACCATGGAAGTGGCATTGATCACGACCCTTGTGTCCGTCGCTGTCGGATTTCCGACAGCCTGGATCGTTGCCAAGTCACCAGGTAGATTGAAGAGTATCTTGATAATCGCCGCCGTCTTCCCGCTCCTGACCGGAGTTGTCGTGCGCTCCTTCGCTTGGCTCGTCATTCTCGGGCGGAACGGGATATTGAACGAATTCCTACAAAAGGTCGGCCTCACCGCCGAGCCTCTGTCGATGCTCTATACGCAGGGCTCTGTCATTATTGCGATGATCTATCTTTTCGTCCCCTTGATGATCCTCACGCTCGTAGGCGTTCTAGAGGGCATTCCAGAGGACTTGACCGACGCTGCCGCTTCTCTGGGGGCGACTCCGGCAAGCACCTTTCGGCAAGTCGTGCTCCCGATGGCTGTGCCTGGCCTGATCGTCGGTGCAGTGCTGGTCTTCACAGGGTCCTTTACTTCTTATGCCACACCTCAACTTCTGGGTGGAGAGCGGCAGATGATGATGGGGACCTTCCTCTATCAACGCGCGATGGTCACTTTTGATTGGGTCGGCGCATCGACGATTGCCGTCATCATGGTTGTCGTCACCCTCGCAACCGTCATCGCAATGTCGCGGCTGGCGCGTCGCATGAATCCGGTGGCGGGCTGATGCAACGTCGCGCACATCCCGCCCTTATCGCGTTTGCGGTTCTAACGTTTCTGTTCCTCATTGGACCACTCGTCATCATCGTCGGCGCAGCATTGTCCGATACGTCCTACCTGACCTTTCCGCCGCAGGGTCTGACTCTCCACTGGTTCCAGAACGTGTTCGAGATTTCTGCTTTCAAGCGGACTATGATCACCTCATTCCAACTCGCGGTGGGCGGCACGGCGCTTTCAATGGCCATTGGAATTCCTGCCGCATATGCGATGGCGCGGTATAGAATCGAACTGCCGCGGTTCCTTGGCAATGTCTTCGTTCTGCCGATCCTCGTACCCGAGATCGTGCTTGGGTTCTCGCTCATGAAATCCGTCGCGGTTGGCTCTGGCGTGCCGATCATGGGGGCGCTACTTTTGGGTCACGCGTTGCTGGTTCTACCCTATTGCGTTCGTGTGGTCGGGGCGTCCCTGAATTCCTTCGACTTTTCCATCGAGGAAGCGGCTGTTTCACTGGGCTGCCCACGCTGGAAAGCCTTTTTCACAGTTGTTTTGCCCAACGTAAAACCGGGCATTATCGCAGGGTTCATTCTTGCGTTCATCACTTCCCTCAATGACGTTTCGATCTCGATCTTTCTGACCGGGCCCGGCGTCTCAACCCTGCCAATTCAGCTTTTGGCCCATATGGAGCAGTTCTTTGATCCGACGATCGCGTCGGTATCGGTGCTGCTGATGTTCGTGACCGTTGCGGTCATGGCCATTGTCGAACGCACACTTGGCCTGACATTCCTGACAAAATGACCGTATCCCTAGACCTTTCAGACGTCACCGCCCACTATGGCAACACCAAGGTGCTCGAAGACCTTTCGCTCCACGTGGCGGAAGGCGAGCTCGTTTCGCTTCTAGGTGCATCCGGCTGCGGCAAGACGACGACGCTCCGTCTCGTGGCTGGCTTCTTGGAGCCCACGTCCGGCCGGATAAAACTGGGTGAGACTGACCTGACCCGTCTGCCTGCCCACTCTCGTGATATCGGGCTGGTGTTTCAAACCTATGCGCTATTCCCGCATCTATCTGTGCGGGACAACGTGGCGTTCGGTCTCAAACAGCGCGGCGAGGGACGTGCGGCACGTCAACGCAAAGCCGACGAGATGATCGAACGGGTCGGATTGGCCGGGTTTGCCGACAGGTTTCAAGCGAACCTCTCCGGCGGTCAGCGTCAACGCGTTGCCCTCGCACGTGCACTGGTCATCGAGCCGCGCCTCTTGATGTTTGATGAACCCTTGTCGAATCTGGATGCCAAGTTGCGCGTCGATATGCGGGTGGAAATCCGTCGGCTTCAGCAAATCAATGGCACGACCGCGCTCTATGTGACGCACGATCAAGAAGAAGCTTTCAGCATCTCTGATCGCGTCGCGATCATGAACGCGGGCCGGATCATGCAACTCGACACGCCCGAAGTGCTATACTCGCGACCCGCGAACCTGTTCGTCGCCGATTTTGTCGGCTTCGAGAACGTGATCCCGATGCGCGCCGTGGCCGAAGCCGGAGATGCAGTCCGCGCCGAAATCGAAGGCGGGGGGATGATCGATTTGCCCAAGCAACACTACACGGTGCCTGCGCAGGAATTCGTATTGGCATCCCGACCGGAAGGCCTGCTCGTCGATACAGCGGACAGAACCGATGGCCTACCCGCGAAGCTGGGGCTTCGCACCTACCTCGGTCGTGCATACCAATATCAGTGCGATACAACCGCAGGGCCGGTCAAGGCCAACGGCCCGCTTGGGACACCACGAGAAGAGGGTGAGATAGTGACGCTCATTCCGCAGCCTGAGCAATGCTGCCTTTTGCCACGCGAGGCCAAGTGATCATCCTCAGAAACGCACGTATCCTCCCGATGGATGCGGCGATGCAAGACGTCGAGAATGGCTGGATCGCAATCGACGGCGACCAAATCGAAGCGATGGGCATTGGCGAGCCGCCGGCTGAGTATGCAGATGCCGACCATGAAGACATGGGTGGCGATCTCGTTATGCCGGGTATGGTCAACTCCCATTGCCATTTGCCGATGACCCTCTTCCGTGGACTTGGCGAGGACGTCGACGATCGGTTGTTTCGGTATATTCTCCCGCTCGAGCGGGCATTGGTGGACGCGAATGCGGTCGAAATCGGCACTCGGTTGGGCGCACTCGAATCCATTAGAGCCGGGGTCACCACCATTGCCGACATGTATTATTTCGAGGATCGGGTCGGCGATGTTCTTCATGAAAGCGGACTGCGCGGGATCGTCGGGCAGACACTGGCGAATTTCGCGGCGCCGGATCATTCGACGATGGATGAGGGCTTTGCAAGGCTTGATGCACTGACCGAGAAGTTTGCCGATCATCCTCTCATCGTTGCGTCTGCCGCACCTCATGCTCCGTATTCGACCGGCCCAGAGGTCATGTCCCGCGTTGCGGAGTGGGCGGATAGAACGGGTTTGCCGGTTCAGATGCATCTTGCCGAAACCCGCGACGAGATTGCCTGGGCACAAAAGGAGCACGGTTGCACCACGGTCGAACTCGCTGACAAAACCGGGCTGCTTCGGCCGACGCTGATCGCAGCCCACGTCATGTATCCGACAGAATCCGATTTGGACCTGATCGCCGAACGAGATGTCGGCGTGGCACATAATGCGCGCTCAAATGGTAAGGCTGGTCGAGGCATCGCACCGGTTCTGACCATGCGAAAGCGAAACATCGCCGTCGGTTTGGCAACGGATGGACCGATGTCCGGCAACACGCTGGACCTCTTTGCGCAGATGGCGCCTGCCACGATGTTCCAGAAAATAGCGGCCGGGACGCGAGGCGCCCTCCCCTGCCAAGACGTCGTGCGCATGGCCACAATTGAAGCGGCTGAAGTTATTGGGCTCGGTCACCTGATCGGTTCGATCGAGATTGGAAAGCAGGCTGACCTCATCCGCGTTTCCATGGCCGATCCACGCCTGCACCCGATTTACGACATTTGGTCGATGCTGGTGTTTGCGGCGATTCCAACCGATGTCGTGGGCACGATGGTTGCGGGGCGCTGGCTCATGCAGGATCGCGAAGTACAAACGCTCGACACAGACAAGACGCTGGCCGACGCACTGCAAATCGCCGGGCGCTTTTCCCGACAGATCCGAATTATTGACGAGGCCGCTCGATGACCCAAAGCACACTTGATCACATCGACTCCACACTGGACCAACGACTGGAGCGCCTGTTCGAATTCATTCGTATCCCGTCGGTTTCGACTGATCCCGACCACGCCGCGGATGTTCGGAAGGCCGCTGATTGGTTGGCCCAGACGCTACGAGACATGGGAGCCGACGCGCAAGTTCATGCCACCACAGGGCATCCCATGGTCACGGGCCATTTGCCCGGCCCTCAGGATGCACCGCATGTCCTGTTCTATGGCCACTACGACGTTCAGCCGCCAGACCCGCTCGACTTGTGGGTAACAGATCCGTTTGAACCGACACTGCGCGACGCTGGCGACGACAAACACATCACCGGTCGCGGCGCATCTGACGACAAGGGCGCTTTGATGACTTTTGTCGAAGCCTGTCGCGCTATCATAGAGACGGAGGGGGCTCTCCCCCTAAGAGTGAGCTTTCTGTTCGAGGGCGAGGAGGAGAGCGGTTCTCGGTCGCTTCCCGGTTTTCTGGCCAAGGCGGCCAAAGACCTGACGTGTGACGTAATCCTCGTCTGCGATACAGATATGTGGGATCGGGATACGCCCGCGGTTACGACGATGTTTCGCGGGCTCGTCGGACAAGAGCTGACCATTCGGGCCGGCGACCGGGATTTGCATTCGGGAATGTTCGGCAATGCTGCAGCGAATGCACTCGCCGTCCTCGCCGATGTCTTGGCAGCGCTGAGATCCGACGATGGCGGTGTCTCGCTACCGGGCTTCTATGATGGCGTCGTGCCGCCCCCAGCCAGTTGGGGAAACCTTGCCTTCGACGAGGCGGGGTTTCTGTCCAACGTCGGCTTGTCTGTACCGGCAGGTGAAGCCGACCAGTCTGTGTTGGCACAAGTCTGGGCGCGGCCATCCTGCGAAATCCATGGCATATGGGGAGGCTATACCGCCCCAGGATTCAAGACCGTGATCCCCTGTGAGGCGCATGCCAAGCTATCTTTCCGATTGGCGGCGGGACAGGATCCTGTCCTAGTCCGCGAAAGCTTCCAGGCCTTCGTTCGCAATCGAATACCTGCTGATTGTTCTGTCGAATTCTCGGATCACGGTCTATCCCCGGCGTGGGCTATGGACGCCTCGAACCCGTATCTTGGACCGACACTGCAAGCTCTGGAAGCTGAATGGGGGCAGTCGACAACTTGTGGCACCGGAGGATCAATCCCGATCATCGGAGCTCTGAAGGAGCACTTGGGTGTCGATGCACTACTTGTCGGCTTTGCGCGGTTTGACAATCGCATTCACAGCCCGAACGAGAAATACGATCTGTCCAGCTTTCACGGTGGAATGCGAAGCTGGGTGCGTATTCTGGAAGCGATCGCGAAATGACAATAATCATTGATACCGATCCTGGCATAGATGATGCGATTGCTCTGCTCTATGCGCTCAGGTCTGGTCAGGACATCGTCGCCATCACCACCGTGGCAGGAAACCTCGGCCTTTCCGTCACGACCGGAAACGCCGCGCGAGTTCTGGCTGTCGCTGGACGCGATTTGCCCATTCATGCAGGCGCAGATGCTCCATTGCACGGCGACGCAAAACCAGAGATCGGTATTCATGGAGACGACGGCCTCGGGGGCGTTGCGTTTCCGGAACCGGCAACCCCATCAAGCACGATCGGTGCAGTTGACGCGATGATCGACTTGGTCAACACCCATGAGCCGGGCGCAATCACACTCTTTTGCCTCGGCCCGCTGACAAACCTCGCCCAGCTTATCGACATGGCCCCTGACTGTGCCAAACGTCTCGGGCGTGTAATTGCTATGGGCGGCGCGTTGGACGAGCCCGGAAATGCCGGGGCGCGCGCAGAATTCAACTTGGCGCATGATGCCCATGCCGCCGACATCGTTCTTTCTGCCGGCCTTGATCTGACCCTGATACCGCTGGACGCGACGCGCCAAATCCGTGCGGATGCAGATTATGTCGCAGCATTGCGCGTCGCTGATCGGCCAGCGGCGGCCGCCACAGCGGCGTTGATTGAAGCGTATTTCGACGCGTCAACGAGCCAGAAGAGCCGGCCGCTGCACGACCCATGCGTCCCGCTATACTACTCCAGACCGGAGCTCTTCGAGGTCGAAACTCGACTTCTCTCCGTCGACCGATTGACCGGCGCGCTTGAAGCAGGACCAAATGAAATCAAGGTAGCGATGAAGCTCGACGCCTCCTCGTTGCGGGACGAACTTCGGCGAGGGTTGTCGCTTTAGTCAGCCCAATTCTTCCGCCACGACGGCGCACCAAAAGGCCACACCATGCGGAATACAGGCATCGTTGAAATCATAGCCCGTCCCGTGGTGTTGCCCGTTATGTCGTGCCGGCCCCATTCCCAACCAGACATAGGCTCCGGGAACGCGGGCTCCGAATTCGGCGAAGTCGTCCCCGGCTGTCGAAGGCGGAAATGTCGTGTGCAAGGCTTCGTCGCCCAAGGCCGATCTGACAGCTTTCTGAGCGATTGCGGTCGGCACTTTGGCATTGACCACCGGAGGGATTCGACGAGTAAAATCGTAGTCGACTTCAATTCCAAAGCTTTCCGCCACACCTTTTGCGTGCCGACCAATGGCCGCTTCCAGTTGATCACGCACCGGCGCGCAGTATGCACGCGCGGTTCCACCGATTTTCACGGTTTCCGGGATGACATTGAGCGCCGCAAAATCGCCCGCGCCCAGCGCACAGGCAGATACGACCGCTGGTTCCAATGGGTCGACTTCTCGAGCGACGATCGTATGAACCTGTGTCAGGAATACTGCAGATGCAGTAACGGCATCTCGCCCCTGATGCGGCTTGGCACCATGGCTGCCGATGCCCTTGAAAGTGACATGCCAATGATCCGAAGACGCAAGTTGCGGCCCCTCCACGGCAGCGATTTCACCAAGAGCCAGCCCCGGCATGTTGTGCAATCCGTAAGCGGCATCTACCGGAAACCGGTCAAAGAAGCCGTCCGTGATCATGGCCGCCGCACCACCACGGCCCTCCTCTGCGGGCTGAAAAACCAGATGAACGACTCCCGAAAATGGTTGGTTCGCCAGTTGTTCAGCGGCGCCGAGCAACATAGTCGTGTGCCCGTCGTGGCCACAGGCATGCATCTTGCCCGATACGGTCGATGCATACTGCAGCCCGGTTTCTTCATGCATGGCCAAGGCATCCATGTCGGCACGCAAAAGGATGGCGCGGTTGCCGCTCCCCTTGCGCAAGGTGCCCACCACTCCTGTGCCGCCCAATCCCTTGGTCACATCAAACCCGGCATCGACAAGCCGACGTGCGACGATCTCGGATGTTCTGGTCTCTTCAAAGCCCAGTTCGGGATGCTGATGCAGGTCCCTGCGCAAATTCGTGAGATTTTCGAGGACGTTGGCATCCATCTGGCGCACTCCGCTTTTATCTTGACCAAAGTTATCTCACCGAATTCAAACCACCAAGGGGGAGCGATATGAGACTTGATGTCTGGCAAACCTTGCATACCGATCTGGAACCCGGTGTCCAACACGATGGCGAGACGTTTGCCGCCGCTTTGGGTAAAAGCCAGTTGCTGCTTCCAATCCGCACGCTCGACAATGGCCGCAGGGTCGCGTCGCTCATCGTGAACCAAGCAAGTTTCGTCGTGCTCGACATGCTATGCGATGTGCTCGCGTCATCGCTAAATGACTATAGACCGGATGTCATCATCGGCGTGCCGACACTTGGTCTCCCTGTCGCCGAGGGAGTAGCACGAAGGCTGGGCCACAGCCGGCTCGTTCCTCTCGGGACATCACGCAAATTCTGGTACGACGAAGCCCTGTCAGTCCCCTTGAAATCAATTACCACGCCCGGAGGCGGAAAACGGTTATATATCGATCCACGTATGCGGCCTCTCCTGAAAGGGCGAGTTGCTGTCATTGATGACGTTCTGTCCTCCGGAAGCTCGATGGCATCTGTTCTGAGCCTTCTGGACCTCGTGAATGTGTCACCGTCCTCTATCGGCGCCGCGATGCTCCAAGGTGAAGGCTGGCGGGATCACGTTCGCAACATACCGGTACTGGGCGCAATCCGGACCCCCATCCTCCCGCCGAAAGGAGCAACCGAATGACCGAGGAGTTCTCCGCCAAATACGAAGTCGCGCTGCGTCAGAGCCTCATCGCTGTCGCGCTAGGTCAGACCGAAGCCGATCTCCTTTTGCGCCCTGCCCGCCTGCTCGACACAAACAGCGGGTTGTGGCGCGAAGACGTCGAAATCGCGATCAAGGACGGTCGCATAGCCCACGTCGGCCCGAGGGGGAGCTTTGCGGGAATCGCCCGCGAGATCATAGAGCGTCCGGGTCTTGCGGCCGTGCCAGGACTTGGTGAAGTGCACAAACACATCGAATCCAGCCACGTTACCCCGGAATACGAAGCTGCACTTGTCGTACCCCATGGCAATACCTGGACCTGCGAAGCGAGCCATGAATTGTCAAATGTCTTGCCGGGGCGAACCCTTGATTTCTGGCTTGCCCCGCGTCGAAAAGGCTCACCGTTAAAGATATTTCCATTGCCCGGCTCAGCGGTGCCACCGACCGCATGGGAACACGGGGCGTGGCTCGACGGTAATGATCAAAGTCGGTTCATGGCTGAAAGCCCGCTGGTTGCGGGACTAGACGAAGTCATGGACTGGCCCGCGGTTGCTGATCCAAGGAATCCAGCTCACGAGCGATTGTGGTCGATGATTGAAGCAACTTGGAATTCCAGAGGCGTGGTCGAGGGACACGGCGCCGGGATCCGTGATCTGCCGGGCATTAATGCGTTTGCCGCCGCTGGTCTTGCGTCGGACCATGAAGCTTGGACCGCCGAGGAAGCCTTTGCCAAACTGCAGGCTGGCCTATTCCTCGAAATCCGTATTCATACGGGGCCGGAGATTATCGCCGGCCTGATCGAGCGTGGTCTCACCGACTGGAGCCAGGTTGCCTTGGCAACCGACGACCGCCCTGCGTCCGAGGTCCTTGAGTCCGGTGCCACAGACCGCAATGTACGAATGGCGATCGATGCGGGGTTGTCTCCCGAAACCGCGATCCAACTCGTGACGATTAACCCGGCAAGGCATATGCGCGTGACACAGTGGGTCGGAAGCGTCTCGCCCGGCCGCTTTGCCGACATCGTATTACTCGATGATGTCGATAGCTTTTCGATTGCCGAGGTTTGGGCGGATGGCCGGCAGGTTTCCAGCGGCACAAACTACATCGCTGACATACCGCAAATAGATTGGCCCAAGTGGGCTCGGGATACCATTCGGATCGGACGCGAATTGAGCCAAGCGGACTTTCAGATTGCCGCGAGTCCTGACAGGGCAACCATGCAAGCCGCAGTCTTGCGCCCATTCCATTGGACCGAGGAATTCCTGACTTGCGAATTGCCGGTTTCGGATGGGCTGGTTCAGCGCGATACCGATCAATCGATTACCAAATTCGCGATAGTTGACCGGTTCTCCGGCGCCGGCGACGTCTCACGCATGTTCTGGAAAGGTTGCGGACCAAGCGACCCCGACACGGCTCTCTGCTGCTCCATGGCGCACGACAAACACAATATCTGGTGCGTTGGCTCCTCGGATGCCGCAATGGCGACCGCCGTCAATGCCTGCGCTCAACAATACGGAGGCTGGGTCCTCGTTCACAAGGGAGATGTCGTAGCTACGGTCGCCTATGAGATCGCAGGCTTGATGACCGCTCGTCCGGCTGAAGAATTGGCGGAAGACATGCAAGCGCTCTACCGCGCCGGACAGGCCGTCAACTGGATGTATGAGCCAAGCTTCCATCCGAGATGGAGCCCGGGTTTTCCAGAGCGCTTGGCGTTTGCAACACTGACGTGCTCTCCTTGGCATTGGAATCTCGTCGCACCATCCGCAGCGGCCCCGCAGGGATTGGTCAATGTGCGAACCGGGGAAGCGCATCCGATCGTTTGGTAGTTTCGGTCATAGAAAGTCATCGGCCAATTGCCATGACCGATGACTTCCATTTCCTTCAAAACGACAAGCGAAGCAGGTTTCTCAGCGAAGATTCGTCTGATGCGACCGCCTTTGGATCCCACTTATCCGGACGCGGTGTCCGTCGACCGACTTACATTAGGCCGCAGCGGGGCGCGACATTGCGTTAACATAGGCATCCAAGACATCTCCGCATTCCGGATCCTGCGACGCGAGGTGCAAGGTTGCTTTGAGCATCCCGGCCTTAGAACCGCAGTCGAACCGTTGGCCCGAGAACCGCAATCCGGCCAGACCGACTCTTTCGGCTCCTTTTGCGATGGCGTCGGTCAGTTGGATTTCACCAAGCGCACCAGGGGCCTGCGTTTCCAGATCCTGAAAAATCGACCCATCGAGCACGTATCGGCCGATCACGGCATCACGGGACGGAGCCTCCGCAGGCTCCGGTTTCTCAACCATACGGTCGGCACGCAACACATTCCCAAGCTCTTCGGTGACGGAAAGCACGCCGTATTTCTGAACGTCTTCGGGCGCCACTTTCATCGTCGCAACCAAGTGCCCCCCGCCGGCTTGTGCATAGGCATCAATCATTTCACCAATGCAGCCTTTTCCGAGGATCAAATCGTCAGGCAAGATGACGGCGACCGGACCAGCCAAAGCATATTCCTTCGCGCATAGCACGGCATGACCTAATCCGAGCGGCTCATTCTGCATAGTGAAAATGACGTCGTCGTTCTTTGGGCAAAGCGCGGCGTCTTCCAATTCGGCCGCAATTTCCGTCTTGCCACGTGAGCGCAGGTCAGCCCTCAGCTTTGCATCGTCCATCACATACCTTTCGATGGCCGATTTCGAGGGATGACTGACAAAGATCATACGCTCGATCCCCGCCTCTCTTGCTTCGTCGATCGCATACTGGATCAACGGTGTATCGATGACGGGCAAAAGCTCTTTCGGGGTCGCTTTCGTCGCAGGAAGGAACCGAGTCCCAAGCCCTGCGACCGGAAATATGGCAGTGCGGACCGTATTGGTCATGACGAAAACTCTCCTACTGATAATTGCTGCGTTGCAGAGACCTTAGTGCACCCGCAGAGAATGTCAAAAACCGACAAAATAATGTCGCTATCAGATCATTTGGCGGCACAATTTCGCGGCAAGACGCCCAAATCCTAGGCGAAACGCGCTCTTTCGCCACCTATCCTTCCAGATCTGAGTTTCCACCGGAACCTTTTCGCACACGCAGCATTGACATACGACGGTTGGAATTACCTGTTTGCGACACGAAATGAACATTTGCGACACCGGTCGTACATACTGCTTGTCGTTCTAAGCACGCCGCACAGGTCGGATTCGCGACCAACTCGGTGCGACCAAACTGAACCCAGAGGTGAATATGATACACGCGCCCCTCGCTGGTACGTCCTATCCGAACAGTTCCCGACGTTACGAGAAAGTTGCTGTCATAGGCGCCGGATCGTGGGGCACCGCGCTCGCCGCTACCCTTGCGAAGTCAGGAGTCGAAACCAGAATTTGGGGCAGAGACCAAATCGTCATAGACGAGATCAACGCCGGCTCGATGAACAGTAGGCACTTGCCCGACGTGCTCCTGCCATCAAGCCTGACCGGTCACACGGACATGTCGCAGGTTCTTGATGGGGCCGAAGCAGCCTTGATCGTTGTGCCATCGCCCAGCATCAGAGATGTCGCGCGCATCGTCTCTCACTTCGCCGGCCCTCAAATTCCCGTCGCGATTTGTGCAAAGGGCATTGAATCCGGCACGGGCCTGCTTATGACACAGGTTGCGGATGAGGAATTGGATACGCGACCGGTAGGTTGCGTCTCTGGCCCAACATTCGCCCGCGAAACGGCTCTGGGACATCCGACGGCAGCAACAGTCGCCTTTCCGTTTTCCCACTTGGACCGCTTGAAGCCCGGTGAGAGTCCTGCGGTCAGGTTGGCGATGTCGCTTACCAATGAGAGTTTCCGCGCATATGTTTCCGACGATCTAGTCGGTGTCGAGATCGGCGGAGCGGTCAAGAATGTCATCGCGGTCGCTTGCGGCATGATGACGGGCGCCGGGTTCGCCGAAAACACGCGCGCTGCTCTGATCACCCGCGGACTGGACGAGATGAAGGCGCTAGCCGAAGCCCTTGGCGGTCGCCGCGAAACGGTAACCGGACTCTCCGGCATCGGCGATCTGTCATTGACCTGCTCGAGCCCAACATCCCGTAACATGGCCCTCGGCCAGCAACTCGGCCAAGGCATCGAACGTGAGAAATGTTTCGATGGCATGCCAGTCGTGGTTGAGGGTGAAGCAAACGCTGTTTCAGTGACGGATCTCGCCCGTCGTGTGGGTATCACGATGCCAATTTGTGAAACCGTCCGGTCCATCCTTCACGATGGGGCAGAACTTGGCGGCGCCTTTGCGGAACTATGGGCCCGACCGATCGAAGCAGAACCACGCGCCATGGATGTTGCGTTCATGCATCCAGCGTCAGACGAAGATATTGCATCACTTGCAGAAAGGATCTCATGACCCGTCACGAAACCTTCCATAGCCATTCAATCGACCAGAAATCGCTGGTCCTCGCAACCGATCTTGATGGTACATTCCTCGGGGGCACGGATGAAGACCGGAGAAAGTTCTATTCTTGGATCGAAGCGAACCGCGACCGTGTTGGCTTGATATTTGTGACAGGCCGGGATCCGGGCTTCATCCGCGACCTTACCAGGAACCGCGGCGTGCCACGGCCTGATTACGTGATCGGTGATGTTGGAACGACAATTGCGGAGATGACGACCGATCATTTCGTGTCGCCAATTGCAGAGCTTGAACGTGAGATCGAAGAAGCGTGGGGCAACGCCGGTGCTCGTGTCCACGCCGCCCTACAGCGGTTCGAGGGGTTGAGCGCCCAGTCCACGGTGTTTCGCTATCGCGTGAGCTACGACATGGATCCGTCGGTGTTCGACGATGCCGTTCTCGACATTGTGGCCGAGCTGGGCCTCGACGCCCTGATATCCGACAACAGGTATATGGACGTGCTCCCCAAGGGCGTCAGTAAGGGCCCGTCGCTGCTGCGCCTGTTGTCCCACTTGGGAATTGATAGCCGCTGCGTCCTGGTCGCCGGTGACACGCTCAACGATCTATCCATGCTTTGCCTTGGGGTGCCTGCCGTTGCAGTCGGTGGCTCTGAACCGGCACTCATTGAGAAGGTGAAAGGCATGGAGCATGTGCACGTTGCGACCGCCGTAGGTGTCGCCGGAATCGCAGAGGCGATCATGACCGGTCAGATGTTTCCCAAACAGAAAGAGGTATCGTAATGTCCTCCGATATGGTCATCGTGTATCATCGACAGCCCTATGAGGAGGTCGAAGTCAACGGCAAGACGGTTTTCCGCGAAAACAAGAGCCCGAACGGCATTGTGCCGACACTCAAGAGCTTTTTCGGCGGGGTGGATCACGGAGCCTGGATCGCGTGGAAGCTGGCTGAGGACCCGGATAACCCCGACTTCGAGGAACGCGTGGATATCGAGGACGATTACGGGAAGTATACCGTGTCGCGTCTGCCCCTTTCCCCCGAACAGGTGCGTGAATTTTACCATGTGACGTCAAAGGAGGCTTTCTGGCCAATTCTGCATTCGTTCAAGGAACGGTACAATTACGATCCGGTGGATTGGGAAAATTTCCAGACGGTAAACATGCGCTTCGCCGAAGCAGCAGCGGCCGAGGCGGGCCCCGGCGCTCTCGTCTGGGTGCACGATTACAACCTCTGGCTTGTTCCCGGCTATCTTCGCGATCTCAGGCCTGACGTGCGTATTGCATTTTTCCATCACACCCCGTTCCCATCTGCCGATATCTTCAATCTTTTGCCTTGGCGCAAACAGATCGTGAAGAGCCTGCTAGCCTGTGACGATATCGGCTTTCATATCCCACGATACGCGGCCAACTTCGTCTCCGTTGCACGCAGTTTGTTCGGCGTAGAGCCGTCGAAACACGACAAGGTTCCCGAAAAATGGGTGGCCGAAGGCACCGCTTTGACAGAACGAGTCTTGCCAACTTATGTGAAGTTTGAAGACAGAGAAGTCGCGATCAGCGTCACCCCAGTGGGTGTCGACACCGCGTATATCGAGGAACAGGTTGGCTCTGAAACCGCGATTAGCAAGGCGCTTGAAATCCGTTCCGAACTTGGCGCTTCCAAGCTGATTTTGTCGGTGGGGCGGACAGACTATACCAAGGGAGGGATCGAACAGCTGACGAGCCTCGAGCGTTTGCTGCAAGACAACCCCGAACTGAGGGGCAACATCCGATTGATGCACGTCTCCGTGCCTGCCAACAAAGACATGCGCGCTTATGAAGAGATCCAGAATGATCTTGAGCAGACCGCGGGACGCATAAACGGACGGTTCGGCACGTTGGATTGGCAGCCCATCGTGCTGATTTCTCGTGCGATCCCCTTTGCGGAATTGATTTCCTATTATCGCGCGGCAGATATCGCATGGATCACACCGCTGGCTGACGGCATGAACCTTGTTTGCAAGGAGTTCGTGGCATCTCGGCTGGATGGTGACGGTGTGCTGGTCTTGTCGGAATTCGCTGGAGCGGCTGTCGAGTTGAGCGACGCAGTGATCGCGAACCCCTTCTCGCATCGGTCGATGGATCTCGCCATTAAGAGGGCTCTGGACATGACGGAGGCAGAACGCAGGAGGCGCATGTCCGGTCTGCGAAAAGCCGTCATAGAAGGAGATGTCCACAACTGGACTCCTGGTCGACTACGCCTGACGCCTACGCCGACGGCGGCAACAGCCGCGTAGACTTGCGGACGAAGTAGCTAGGTATCGCTAGTAGGCAGATCCCGTTGGCGAGCTCAAACACGCAGCACCGGGCATCCGTCCGGTGCCGCTCAACCCCCTGAATAGTTCTCAAAAAAATGACAATAAGGCTATTTTCAGCATACTTTTGACACATTTCTTCGAAAGATTCTTCCCCGAAGAAGTATGAATAAAAGGTTAATGTTATGGCTCGTTTTTGGATTTCTGTGACGATCGCTGTCTGTGCCGTCGCCGCCCTCAAAACCGCGATCGTGGTTAGCCTTTTTCTACCGACTTCACAGACCAATGGAGCGACCGTGTCAGGGCTGTTTGCGGCGTTCACTGCCCTCACGGCCGTCGTGGCATATTTCTGCTACTCCCAGCTTCGTAAATATCTTGAACGACAACGTCAGGACCGCATCGAGGACACGGATGGCTCTCCGGTTGCGAAAGAAACAGTAATCGCACGTTGCGCGCGTGAGTGGCGCTTGTCACAAGCCGAGGCAGACATCGCCATCTTTGTCGTAAAAGGCTTCTCCAACAACGAGATCGCAGAAATGCGGGGATGTGCGCTTGCTACGGTGAAATCTCAACTCGGGAGCATTTACCAGAAATCCGGACACAAGAGCCGTTATCAATTGATCGCATTCGTCACTGACGAAGTTTGCGCCATGGCAAAGGATCCAAAGTTTGATCCGGCTGCTGATATTCGCGCCATAGCCACACAAAGCATCCTACCCCTGATCGGACGCTTCAAGAAGGTTGCCTGAGACAGACGGGGGCCCCGCACGCGTTGCCTTAGTTACTCTCGCCCCATCCATGAGCCTATAGATCCGCCTCATTGGACCAACCTGATCGGCTCGCAATGATGCCCGGTCAGAGTCAAATCGCCTTCGCCCACGTGTAACCCGGCGGCCTCCAATGTCGCATCTATCGCGTTGTCCAGTGGTGCAGCCAACGCCGCCAAAAGTCTGGCCGGAAGCAACTCGAGAACCGTTTCAATGACCGGGCCTCCTACACCCGACAGCAAGTCTCCCTGCTCAGGCTTGATACGAAACTCGGTTGTTTCAGGTGAAAGCAGCGACGCGATTCCAGTCGTGAGTAGATCACCGGACCCGAATCCGGCCGTCGTGTCACCCGCTGTGATCTGCGCTTGGGTGAACTGAATCGTCTCCACCTTGGACCGCCCCACGCGCGCCATTGAGCGCGCTTGCACCGTGACATCAGCCAACACAATGTCTGGCAGAAGCGGTAGATCGATCACCACATCAAGTCTGAGGATGTCCGCGAATTCCAGATGGGACGGGTTGATCGCATTGGTCGGCGATGCCGGCATTTCAATGTTCCCAAGATACAGCGCCGCGACTGCCGTCCCATTGGCAGGATGAAGCGGAGTATGTGCGGTCAAGAACCGGGCAGCGATACTTGTAGGCTCCGTAAGCCGGCAGTTGATCCGCTCCAACGTTGCTGTCGAACCAGCCAGCTCGACGTAGAGAGGAAGCCTGAGCTCAGCAACACTCACTCCGACGCCTAGGTTTCCCAATAGGGCTGGGGATAGCTCCGTTTCAACCTGTATGCGTGCCGCTGCGCGATGCAGCTGAACCCCCTCTTCTCCCAGAGCGATCCAGCCGGACGTGGCAGGCGGTTCACCTGAGATCACCGTCGCATCAACATTCGATACACCCGCGATCGAGACCCCGACATCCAGCGATACACTCTCTTGGTTCGGGCTGGTGAGGATAATTGCACGAATTACGTCGAGCGCCGCTACCTCGATGCCGGCCACGAAATCGTCGGCGGTCAGGCCAAGGTCTGCGTCAATGCCGCCGACCAGTGAGGCCACTGACATGCTGACCCCACCGGACAATGCACTGATACCGGCAAGTCGGCTTGCCACGTCGGCCGGCAAAATCGCCTGCATGGCCCTGATAAGCGCGGCCGCATCCATCGTGGCGTTCAGGATCTCTGCCGGGTTTCGAGCGTCAAATCCAATCTCATTGCCGAGAGCATCAAGCAGCTCTCCCAAGTTCAGAGACGCCTCGGCCAAGACCTGTATATCCCCGGCGGACAGCGACACCGACGCGCGCAACAATTCCGAAAGCCCCTCGTTCAGGCGATCGCCATCCAGCCGCAAGATATGGCTATCAAGCGCAAAGCTGGCGGCTCCCGTTCGCGTCGCCATCGCACGGCGATCAAGTTCGACAGAGGTTTGTCCGGAAAAAATCGTCGCGAAATGGATCGGCGCAACATCGGCCAACGCAACTGTGACAGCATTGATCCCCGGGCTGCCGTCCGGCAGCGGTGTGAACCTCTGTCCCGGAGGCAGCTCCGGATTGCGCAGGAAGCGGCCGGTAGTCAGATCCAAGACGCTCGCAGACGTTCTCGAGTTCATGGCGATCACGTCGCTCACGCGTGTTTCGGCATTGTCGGTGTCGGCAATGGCACTCATCGCCGCAAGGTCGCTGACCGATTGAAGTTGCGCCCGCTCGCGATAAAGCGAAGCAACATCGACACCCAGCGCGACAAAGCCCAACAGAACGGTCAATAGCAGCGCTACGATGACCGCAACTGCGCCGTCTTCGTCGGCAAGAAACTTGGCCACGGGATTGCGCTCAATAGGCAAGATACGCGCTCCCGGTAATTGTCGTGATGCCAAATCCCAAGAAATCATTCGCGATATCGAGAAGCGATCCATCGATCGCATAACTTATGTCGACGTTGATGCTTGGCTCGCTGTCTCCCGACACTTCAACGATCGGAGAAATCGCATCCGCAACAAGCAAAGGGTAACGGGATCCGGCCTCGGACAGATAAGTCTCAGCCAACGCGCTGCGTTCTGCAGCATCCAGCCCGGCAACAGACGCCCGTGCCGCCCCTGTGGCCAGTTGTTGGACCGAATGGCTAAGCCCGATAAAGTAGCCAAGGGTCACGACGCCGAACAGCAGAGCAAAGAGCATCGGGCCAATCAGGACAAACTCGACGGCCACAGCACCCGATTGATCCTTGCAAAAATACGTCAAAAACCGTCGGAACATTTGGGTCAGCCTCCCGTCAGGATATTGTCGATGACGCTCAGCGCGGCAGGGCCGACGAGAACGACAAAAACAGCCGGCATAATGCAGAAAATCAGGGGCAGCGTCATGAGGACCGGAAGCCGCGCCGCTTTTTCTTCGATATGCATGAGGCGATTGGACCGTTGCTCCCCGATCAATGTGCGCATGGCACGGGAGAAAGGTGTTCCAAGCGAGTCCGATTGATCGAGCGTTTGCGTAAACACTCCGATTTCAGGGAGCGGCACGCGGGTGTTGAAGTTTTCATATGCGACACGTCGCTCGTTTGTCATGCGCATCTCAGAGACCATTTGCAGCACCTCGCCGGAAAGCTCTGGGTGTGTGGCGAACATCTCGACGGCGACACGATGCAACGCGGGCTGCGGCCCCAATCCGGCCTCAGAAGTAATGACCAAAAGTTCCAGCATATCGGGGAAGTCCTTGCGGATGCGCGCCAGCCGGGATTTGCGTCGCAGATCGACGAAGATGTCCATGCCTTTTGAAAGCGCAAGTGCCGAGGCGATCACGACACCGATCGGCAACATCATCCCGGCCCCGAATGGAATGCTGACAAGAACAGTCAATATGCCGACGATCACCGCACCCAGGGGCAGGACTGTCTTGAAGAAGGCGTAGATCAACAGCGCATCGCGACCGCGATACCCGGCCGAGGCGAGTTCTCTCGCCGTCTCTCGAGCTTCGCCGCCCAATACGACGGCAAGCCGTTCTCCCATGCGAACGATCAATCCACGCAGTTTGGCGACCCAGTAACTGCGCCCGGACTGGCCCGCCAATCGCCGGGAAGACGCACGACTTGGCGCAGTTCCATTGGCCCGCCGCAAGCGAGCCGTCCGAACCAGCCTTTGCCGCTCCACACAGAGCAAGGCACCGACGGCGGACATCGCCGCAGCCAGTCCGAAAAGCCCGACCCAGAAGACATATTCGACACCTTCAAACATCAAGTTTGCCCATTCGCGCCATGGTAAAAATTCCAATGAAAATGCTGGTGGTGGCGATGATTGCCATGACACGCCCGCGCGGGTCGGCATAGAGCGGTTCCAGATAAGCTCCGTTCAGAACCGCGATGACCATGGCCACTGCAAAAGGCAGTGCCGCGAGGATAACCGCGCTTGCGCGCGCCTCCGACGACAACGCGCGCGCCTTCTTGCGAAGTTTCCGTCGCTCGCGCAGCTGAAAAGCAAGGTTCTCCATCGTCTCGATCAGATTGCCGCCCGCTTCCGCCTGCAACGCAGTTGCAACAGCAAAGAAGCAGACTTCAGGAGTTGGTACGCGCCGGCTCAGCCGCTTTAGGCTCGTCGAAAGGTCAGTGCCCATATGCAACTCATCGTGGCATCGGGCGAATTCTCTTTTGATTGGCCCCTTGGAGCTCTCAACGACAATCGCAATAGAATCCGCGACGGGCCGCCCTGCACGCAATCCCCTCGCAAAGACGTCTAGAGCCTCGGGCAACTCCGCACTGAAAGCGGACCGGTATTTTGATCGCGCTATGCGCAGAAGTAGGATGGCGCCCGCCAAAGGGATGGCAATTGACAGTGGCATTGCCAAAAGCGCCGGCATGCCGGCAAACAAGACCAGCACGGCATAAACGCCGAGCATCACCAGAGACATTTGCGTTAGCAGTTCTCCGACACTCAGACGCAAGCCAGTTTGCGCGATCTGCGCCTCGACACCGGCAAACACATGTCCAAGGAAAGTGATTTGCGAGGATCGAGGCTTTCGCGTCTCTTGCGGAGTGTTCGGCATAGCCCTGTACGTCACACATGCCGCCCGCTTCAGCCGCGATCGATGCTGTCTGCCGCGCCGATCAGCCATGATTATCGCCACCAACGCCAAGCAGACGTTCAGCACAAACCCTCCTACGAATATTGGGAGACCGACCGTCATCGCCTATCCTCCCAAGATCCCGTTGAGCTCGTCTTCGACACCGTAGTCCGCGGCCCGACTTGCAAACTTCGGGCGATAGCCGGAGTAGACGAAGTCGCCCCGGACTTCTGCTCGTGTGCTCGCCGGATCGGCGCGAAAAGAAAAGAGTTCCTGAAGAGTGACGGCATCTCCGGCGATCCCCGCTATTTCGGAGATTGATGTTATCCGGCGCTTCCCGTCCCTCATGCGCGACACCTGCACAATCAGGTGCACAGCATCGACCAACTGGCGCCGAACGACGGCGCCGCCCGGCGCAAAACCAGCCAATGCGGCCATGCTCTCGACCCGTGTCAGTGCTTCTCTGGGAGAATTCGCATGGAGCGTGCTCATCGAGCCATCGTGCCCGGTGTTCATTGCCTGCATCAGATCGAGGACTTCGTCTCCTCTGATTTCGCCTATGATGATCCTGTCAGGTCGCATCCGCAGGGCATTGCGCACAAGGGTGCGCATGGTCACTTCACCCGTGCCTTCCACGTTCGGCGGCCGCGTTTCAAATCGCACGATATGCGGCTGCTGAAAGCGCAGCTCCGCCGCGTCTTCGATAGTCACGATCCGTTCGCTGGGGGAGATATACTGCGACATGGCATTGAGCAGCGTGGTCTTGCCCGAACCAGTCCCCCCCGAGACCAGGATATTGAGCCGCAGATAGGCGGCCAGAGCCAGGAACGCCGCCATCTGGTTCGACAGGCTACCGCCTTCGACAAGACGATCCAGTTTGACCGGCGCAGACGGAAACTTGCGGATGGTGATCGTCGGCCCATCAATAGCCAAAGGTGGAACCGCCACGTTGACCCGGCTTCCATCTTTCAGCCGGGCATCGACCATGGGCTGGGACTCGTCGATCCGACGACCGACGGCCGCGACGATACGGCTTGCGACAGCATAGACATGAGCGTTGTCGCGAAACTTCACCGGTGTGAGCTCCAATTTCCCGTGGCGCTCCACGAAGACCTGGGTGGGGCCGTTGACCATGATGTCAGTCACCGACTCGTCCGCCAGCAGGACCTCCAACGGCCCGAGTCCAAGCATATCGGCAAGGACTGCACCGATCAGGTCGGAGATCTCCTTGCCGTTCAAGTGGAGCTTGCGCTTCTCCGAAACGCTGTGGATGCTCGCCCTGATCGTCGCTTCCTGTTCAGTCCGGTTCTGTCCCGCAAGCTCTGAAAAATCGAGTATCTCGGTCAGGTCATGGATCAATTCATTGGCAAGGGTTAGTATGCCCATAGATCCATCGACCGGAGGAAGTGATGGTTCGGTCTCCTTTGTCGGCAAAGGCTCCACACTCGCCGATGGCGCTTGCGGCAAAGATGCCCCGCGATCCCCTTTCGACGATGTGCCTTGCGTCACAGGCACCATGCCCGCATCCAGTGCCTTGGTCGCTTCTGCAAGGATTTGGCGCTGCATGGCCAATGGCCAGATATCGGTCGAAGACTCGATCAAATATGAGACTGCGACATTGGCGCGTTCTTCGGCATTCAAACCGGCAGCATCAATCTGCTCGGCAAGGGCGATGACCCGAGCCAGCGCGTTGTTGAGCGAGGGTTGGGGGACGTGGAGCGTCATCCCAGCCACGCCCTGATTCCGCTGCGTTTCTTCGGATCAGCTTTCGCTTTTTGTGATGCGGCCGCTGCATCCCAGATCGATTTGACGGCCCGGGCGTAGGCACCGCGAGGCTGACGCTCCACAAGTGGCCGTGCGGCGCGTTGTGCACGTGCCATCTCCTTGTCGCAACGCGGGAGCGATCCAACGATATCCTGCCCGATTGCTTTCCCGATTTCCTTCGTCGAAAGCCCCGCATCCCGGCGAAGCTCAGACACCACTGGGATGATCGTCAACTCGGGAGAGGTCTCTTTGATCCGTGATATCAGCCGTGACGACGCATTCACTCCGGAATAGCCCGCAGGGATCACGATAATGAGTTTCTCAATAACTGGAGGCAGTTCGGATTGAGTAAACAACGCCCCTCGCGGCAAGTCGAAGATCACCGCATCGAATTCAGCCTTCAACGGGACCGCCAATCTCGGGAATGCACGCTCGAGATCGGCAATTCCCTGTTGTGTGCGGATCTGATGTGAATAGAGCGAAAGCCGGGCATTGACCTCGTGCATCGTCGCTCCGATGAACGTCGCATCAATTCGATCCGGAGCCGACAGGGCTTCCTGCAGGCCGGGCGTATCATCGACGTCCAGATCAATGGCTTGTGTGCCGAAACGCAGGTCGGCATCAACGAGGGCCGTCCGCAGATTTGCCCCTTTTGGTGATGCCGCGAAGTAGGCAAGGTTTTGTGCCAGCAGGCTGGCCCCTACCCCTCCGTTGCTTCCCAAGACGCCGATACACGGGGTCGCCACGGGCGCCGGCCCCGGCGAATTTGCGGTCTTCTGCGATTGAATGGCGAGGATCTCGTCAGCGGAAACCGGAAAAGAAAAGTATTCAAGCGCGCCGGCATTGCGAAGCGCGCGGTATGTGCCGATATCGGTCTGGTGCCCTAAGACGATGACTTCCGCGCCGGTCTTTCGGATTTCGGAAACGCTTTCGCACGCCATCGGCACCGAGATGTTCCCGATTTCGGTGATGATGGTCCGGGCAATTGGTTTGCCGATGCTTAGTCGAGCCGCTCCGCTCAATCCGCCACCTCGCACAGCGCTGTCTTTTGCACCTGTGCGCCGAATGACGTCACGAGACACATCGGCGCCCTGATCAGTGCAGACGTAAGCCGCCAGCGGTAGGTCATTTGAAGCTACGAGAGCGGGAAATGGCATCACTTCGTTTCCTGATTTGAATTTGGACGGAGGCGGGTGCGCGCCGAAGGATCGCGCACCCTCTCTGGCTCTTACGGTGCTGTGACGCCTGCCGTTGTCAGGGCAGAGCTCATCGTGTTGAAGCCGGAATTGGTTTGCTGACCAAGGGTCACGACAGTGCCGACAATGACCGCGCCAACCAATGCGGCGAAGAGGCCGTACTCGATCGCGGTTGCGCCGTCTTCGTCCTTGCAGAAGGTGCGAATGGTAGTGCGGATGACTTTGCGTGTGACGTTCATTTGGTGATCTCTCTCTGGTTTTGGTGTCTGTTTCAGGTCGCTTGTTGCGGCCCGGAATGATCCCAATCTGACAGCGGCAAACAGCGAAACCTATCGGCCAAGGGTCGCAAATCGGGCGTTCCCGCCAGAGGTTTTAGCTAGATCATACCAAGGTCGGATGGCCGCGGGACGGCACGGTGTCAGCCCCTTGACGGCGATGTGGCGACTATGTGGCGCCGCTACTGGTGGTTTCAAATTGTGTTTTGCGAAGCGTGGATAGTCCCGTTTAACGCCCCCAAATTGTTGGCATCTCGGCACTAAACGAGCACGGTCAACGGTTCGATTCTGTCGGATTCGCGGGCAACGCTGTCGATGAGCCGGAAATGCCTGATCGAACAGCTTCTGGGCCCCCAACGTGCGTCAACCAGAGCATCGACTGTGAGCACCACAAAGCTCTGGTTCACATCGCCACATGGCAGAAGGGATATGGTTTTGATTGAAGAAATTCCAGAAACGGAATATTATATTCGCATGTTTGAATTTGGAGGAAGCCATGTCGCTGTCACGCCGAACCTTCCTAGGTCAGTCTTGCGCTGCAACTGCAATGGCCACCACACCCGGTTCTGTCTGGTCACAAACGATCCTCAAACTTGGCGATGCCAAGCTGATCACCCTCAGCGATGGTAATCTCGTGCTCCCTGGCTCCATGGTTGTTCCAGACGGCAACATGGCCGCGGCCACTGAGATCCTCGATCGCTACGATGTAGGACCCGACCAGTTCCGGCCAGAATGCAATGTGACCCTGCTTCAAACCGGCGACCGCAATGTCATCTTTGACGTTGGGGCCGGTCCGAACTTCATGCCATCGGCAGGCAGACTCGGCGATGCGCTCGCTCAGATCGATCTTGATCCGGCCGACGTGACCGACGTCTTGTTCACCCATGCTCACCCCGATCATCTTTGGGGCCTGACAGACGACTTCGATGATCTCGTCTTCGCCAATGCCAACTACTACATCGGGCAAGCGGAGTGGGACTATTGGACTGACCCAACAACAATTAGCTCAATCAACGAGTTTCGCGTGCCGTTTGCCGTCGGGGCAGCATCGCGCTTGTCGCTCCTGTCAGACAGGATCAACCTGATTCAAGATGGCCAAGAGCCGCTGATCGGTGTGACAGCGCTTCTCACACCCGGGCACACACCGGGACATATGTCCTTTGCTATGCATGCAGGCAAAGATAGCAGACTGATTGTCGGCGACTGCATTGCAAATCACCATCTCGCCTTCGAAAAACCAGCATGGCATTCCGGTTCGGATCAAGACGCCGAAACAGGAGCGCGAACGCGAGTCCGGCTGATGGACCGGCTTGCAGTTGAGCAGATTCCTATCATCGGGTTTCACTTGCCCAATGGAGGAGCCGGGCGTGTGGAACGACGCGGCGACGGATACGAGTTTGTATCGGAGGACAGCTAGAGGCGCGGCGGTTACCCACCCGCTGCTTCACGGGCGATTTCGTCTAGCAGCGTTTGGACCGCCTGCATCTCGCCTTCTGGGTGGTTGCGATACCCGATCTGCACTTCGCCCTCTTGCTCGATGACAAAGACACCGTAGGGGCAATGCGCGATGTTCATGGGATCAGCTTCCATCACCTGACGTGAAACAGATGCAGAGCAGAAGAGAAACACGTCTGCGGCTGCGAAGATCTCGACATCGCTGCCAACGTCAGCGCGTGTGCGATTGAGCATTTCACCGGTGTGGCTGACATAGTCGATGACCAATCCTCGGCCAATAATCGCGGACTCAACGCTGAACGTTGCATCGTCGAACGTGCCCTCGAAGGGATAGACCGTTGCCTCTTGGGCAAATGCCGCCGTTCCGATGAGCGAGAACGCCAATGTAGGCAGATAGTTCTTCATGTCGTTTTCTTTCGCGATAATGGCGTGGAGCCAGTAGTTTGCCGGCTTGGTTAAACTTCGCTCGGCACTACCAAGATCGATACAGCGTTTGGCGCGCCGCAATGCGTCACTCAGCCAAGGTGGAAAGGTATGCGATCAGGGCGGCAATATCGTCGTCACTTCTTACGCCCCGAAATGCCATGCGCGTTCCGTTCATATAACCCCTTGGATCAGCAAGAAACGCCGAGAGTTCTTCAGTATTCCAGACGAGACCCGCTTCGGCTGCATCGGAGATCGCGCCGGAATAGCGAAAGCCTTCAACTGCACCGGCCGCACGACCGACAACACCGTTCAAATGTGGCCCAACACCATTGGCGGCACCGGGCCCGACCTTGTGGCAGGCGCTACACTGCCGAAAAACTCCCTCTCCGGCTGTGACCAATCCAGGATCAACCGAGGTCACTTCAGTGATGGCCTCTGGCTCGGCAATCTCTTGCTCGGCCACTTCAAGCTCCGCCGTCACTTCTTGAACAGTTGATTCAGATGTTTCGGCAGCGGGTTCGTCCGTATCGGGTGTAACGTCAAGGACGCTCGCGTGCATGGTGATTTCGACGCTTTCTTTGCAGCCGCTCATGCAGGGGGACTGCCTGAACAGAGGCAATTCAGTCTCGGCACGGTCATCGAGGTAGAAATTCTGGCTGTTCGGCATCTCGACGGTCAGGAAATTATCGCGGGACAATTCGAAGTCGTCCTCCACCAGATCATTCACATAGAGAATATATGCTGTGATCGCATAGATCTCGTCTGGTTCCAGAGACTGTGCATGCCCGAATGGCATGGCCCGATTGATATAATCGTAAACGGTAGAGAGGTACGGCCAGTAGGAGCCGACAGTCTTGACCGGGTCATCCCTTTCCAAGGTGTTGAGACCACCAGCCAGCGCGGGCCAACGTCCGACGGCCTCGCCGAAATCGCCGTGACACATGGCGCAATTTTCGACAAAGACCTCCTCTCCAGTCCAGACATCACCACTGCCATCTGGCAGGCCCTGACCATCGGGACGGATATCGATATCCCACGCAGCGACTTCTTCAACCGTGGCAAGGCGGCCGAGCCCAAAGCCTCCTGTCGGCGCCGTCAAGGCAGGCTCCGTTTCAGCCTGAGCAATCGCAGGCTCGACGCTATCTTGCGCTTGCGCCGGTTGGATCATCGCTCCGCGCAGAGGTGCAGGCAGGTCCACGACGAACTGATCCGCGACGACATATGCCAGTGTCAAAGTTGCGCCGGTTGCGCTGAGAGCAGGAAGGAAAATTTTAAGAAATTTCGACATTTTCAGCCCTTCCGTCTTTGTCCACGGCCCAGGTTTGGATGCCATTGTTGTGGTAGATCGAGTTCTCACCGCGGATTTCGCGCAGTTGGTTCTTTGTCGGCTGGACATATCCCGTGCTGTCATGCGCTCTACTTTGAAGCAGCATCGGCTGACCGTCCCAGTTGAATTCAAAGTAGAACCTGTGCATCGACTTGTTGAACGACGGACCGGACATCCGGGCATCGTGCCAATTGATGCCGCCGTCCAATGTCACGTCGACACGCGGGATCGTGCCGCGGCCAGACCATGCCACACCCGTCAAGACTGTCGGTCCGGGACCGTGAGTGATCGGAGCTTGCGGGCTGGGGTTGGTGATCACCGACTTGGCGTCCATTTCCCAAGTGAACCGGCGTGCCCGGCCATCGGCCAACAGATCGGTGTATTTGCTGGTTTCTTCGCGATGATGCCACGGCTGATCGCCCACTTCGATACGGCGAAGCCACTTGATCCACATATTGCCTTCCCAACCCGGAACGACCAGTCGTACTGGATACCCCTGCTCGGGACGGAGCGCCTCTCCGTTCATTTTGAAAGCGACCAAGCAGTCGTCCAGCGCCTTCTCCATTGGAATTGAACGGGTCATCCCCGACGCGTCGGCGCCCTCGACCAATATCCAAGACCCACTTGGCTTCACTCCCGCTTCTGCGAGGATCAGGCGCAGCGGAATGCCGGTATACATGACATTGTGGATCATCCCGTGCGTGAATTGACAGCCATTTAACTGTGAGCCGGCCCATTCCATTCCTGTATTGGCGGCACATTCCAGAAAATAGACGTGGTTCTCGCGGGGGAACCGCATCAGATCCTGCATGGTCAGTACGATTTGTCGATCAACCAGACCGTTGATCATCAAACGGTGCTCAGCAGGGTCAACTTCTGCAATGCCGCCGTGATGACGCTCGAAACACAGCCCGTTGGGCGTGATAATTCCGTCCAATTCATGCAAGGGCGTGAAGTTGACCGAACTGATCGGATCCGCGGTCAACCAAGGCACATCTTGGCGACGCACATGCGCCTCATGTTCACTCGGGAACCCGTATGGGCGTGCGTCGACGCCCTCGCCCAAGAACTGGTTCCACGGACGCGGCTCCAGAATAACTGGGTCTCCTTCAGCGCGGGCTGCGGTTGAGCCCACGGCCAAAGCGCCACCGCCAGCCAATGCCGTTCTAAGGAATCCTCTGCGCGAGGGTTTCATCCCAATGTTCTCAACCATGTTCGGGTCGCTCCTCTTCGATACCAAACGTCAGGGGCGGACGTAGGCATAGCCGGCTTCTTGCAGGGTGATCAGTTGGACGACCCCGGACGGCACAATCTCTGCCTCAGAAACGAGTTCGACGGTGTGGTCGGTCCGCGCCTCCATGGCACTCAACGTGTTGCCACAGCCTGAAAATTTCAAATTTGGCATCGCTAGCGACATTGCGGCGATGCGTTCGGCCACCGGGCTTGTCTCCGCGACAAACATGTTCAGGCCGGGGCCATATGCGACAAGCTCGACGATTACATCATCGCCCTGCGCCTCGTAATAAGATGTGAGGTTTGCGACGTTGTTGAGCGCCATGTTCATGACTTGGGGATCGTTTTCGTCGACATGTATCGCGACGCGGTGCGTCATGCCTTCGGCGAACGATGTCGTTGCCGAAAGCACGATCGCAGCTGCAAGAATGATGGACTTCATGGTCGTCTCCTTCGCTAATCAGCCCGATACGACGGACACACTCGTGTTGGGTGGAACGCTGACAGTGCCTTGGCGGGCGATATAGCTTTCAACCACATCCCAGATCTGCGGACCTTCTGTATCGGGGTTGACGGACGCCCAGCCAGCGACCTGATAGGACTTTGCAGGATCAATCGCCTCTCCAGTACTGAGGAGGGTCATATCCGTAATCCGCGAGCCAATCGGCTGATCCACTTCGATCCGGTAGCCCATGCCGCCGACACGGACCATGTCGCCGCCTTGCTGATAATACGGATCGGCATTGCAAAGATTGTCCGCCACGTCCTCCATTACGGTATGAATGAACTCACCGGTCATCTCGGTCCGATACGCCTTCCCGTAAGTCATCGACGTGACGTTCCAGATATCCTCGCGGGTGATGTTTTCTCCCGGCATAAGGCTTGGCCCCCAACGAACACCGGGTGATAACGAGATATCCGCATCACGTTCTTCAATCAGCGCCTGACAGATCAGGTCATCCCAAGAGCCATTGAAATTTCCGCGCCGGTAAAGGAGCGTGTCATCAGCCACTGTACCGATGACCTCACCCAGCTGATTGGCAAATGGAGCCCGTTCGGCATCAATCGACGCCGCCATGTCAGCATCCGGCGCAATCACATCAGAAAAGATCGGGATCAATTTGTGCCGGAAGCCCATCATCCGGCCATCACGCACATCCAGATCGACACGGCTCACGAATTTGCCGTTTGATCCGGACGCGACAATGATCGTTTCCCCAACCAAAGCAGGCTCGGGCAGCGCGTCATGGGTGTGCCCCGAGAGAATCACATCAATACCATCGACGCGGGACGCCATCTTCTTGTCGACGTCAAAACCGTTGTGCGACAGGCAAACAACCAACTCCGCCCCTGCGGTACGAACCTCGTCGACGACGGCCTGCATCCGTTCTTCGCGGATACCGAATGAGTATTCCGGAAACATCCAGCCGGGGTTCGCGATCGGCATGTAGGGAAACGCCTGCCCGATCACCGCGACCTTGACGCCGCCCGTCTCGAACATCTTGAAGGGGGCAAAGTCCTCTGCAGGCTCGTCCCACTCGGCATCGAAGACATTCGCCCCAAGAGCGGCAAAAGGCAGATCACCAACGATCTCGCGAACTCGGTCGGACCCTAGAGTGAATTCCCAATGGAACGTCATGGCGTCGGGGCGCAACTTGTTCATAGCATTCACCATGTCCTGCCCCTGCGTCTGGTAACAGGTGTAAGACCCGTGCCACGTATCGCCTCCGTCCAGAAGTAAGGCATCGGGGCGCGCCGCGCGGATCTGATTGACGACAGTCGCGACACGATCGAGACCGCCCATTTTGCCATATGCTTGCCCCAGCGCCTGAAAGTCATCGTAGGTCAGCGCATAGTGCGAGCGGCTCTGATCCTCGATGCCATAGGCGCGGCGAAAGTCGGCGCCGGTGATATGGGGAACTTGACCTCTGTACTCGCCCATACCGATGTTTATTTCCGGCTCGCGGAACCAGATGGGTTTGAGTTGGCCATGAATGTCAGTGACATGGATCAGAGTGACATTTCCATAGGTGTCAAAGTCGAGCAGTTGGTCTTGGGTTAGGCTCTGCTGAGCGGCCAATCGGCCCCAGTTGCCAAAACCCGATGCACCGACAATCGCAGATGCCGCAACACTGGCTTGCAAGAAATCCCGCCGCGAAATCATGACTTCTCCCTTTGCGCATCACATGCGACATTTTGAATATTATTCGATAGCAAAAAGCCCACCTCCGAGAACGAAGATGGGCTTTGGTCTGCGTTATGGTCGGACGGCGGGCCCTTCGACGGACAGCCCGTTGCCGCGGCTGGCAACATAGAGCTCTAGCGCATCGAACTCGGGGCTGCCGACAGCATAGGTTTCGGCGCGTGTGTCACGAATGCACCCCCGGAACCTGTTCTGCGTCTGGATCAAAGCATTCTGCTTGAGACGATAGGTCGGAAAACCGTTGATCTGGCCTTGGCTGAGATGATCCGCGCGAATGTAATTGCCATAGTTTTGCTCATGGCAATTTGCGCAGCTCAATTCAAGTTGACCAAAGCGCGTGTAATACATCTCGCGACCCTGTTCCCAGATATCCGCAACCGGACCATCGATGGCCACGTTGACAGGCATCCCGCGAGACTGAACCGAGATAAGAGCCTCCATCGCGGTCATTTCCGAGCCGTCATACTTGTAGGGCTCTGCACCCATTTGCTCCGTGCGGCAGTTGTTGATCTGCGCCGCGAGCGTCCGCAATTCCCCGGCCTCTTCGTTCCAGCGCGGATAGACGGCGCGAACACCGGCCATGCTTTCTTCCACGTCGCCGTGACAATTCGCACAGCTTTCGCCTGCGGTGCCATCGACTTCGTCCCAAGCGACGATAGCTTCGTCCACCGCAAGGAATGCCGGGTTGATGAAATCGTCAGCCTGGAGTTCCTGTGTCGTCCCCGTTCTGAACGCCCAACCCGAATAAATGGTCCGGATCCCGGTATCCGCCATGTGCTCAGGTGCATCCGCAACCGTGACCATCGGTGTTTCCTCGTTCAGGACGAGGCGGGCCTCTGCGTCCTGTGCTGCCGCCGCGCCGCTCATGGCAAGGACGCCGAGCAGCCCAAGGCCTGACTTAAAAATTCTATTCGTCATCAGTCCGTCCTCCCCTACGAAGCCCTGCGTCAAGTGACTGTGATGTCTTTGGAATCCGTGTAGACATCGCCATCGTCATCGTACCAGGTGAAGACGAAGGTCCCCGATTCCGGCACAATGGCCATGAATTCAAAGAACGGATTGGTCGAGATTGCCGGCTCCATGGCGACGTCAATGACGTTCTGGCCATTAAAGTCGCACGTGAATCGGTTGATAATGGACCGGGGAATAAGATCGCCATCGCCATTCCGGCGTTGACCCGATTCCATATCGTGGCTGATCAAGGTCTTGATCTCGATGATCTCGCCGGCCGTGGCATCACGCGGAACGCGGACGCGGGGTGTTGCTGTATCTACCATGGTGTCTCTCCTCGCCTCAGCCGCCGCAGCCGCCGATGGTCACTTTCACTTCGCGGGACGCACGGACAAAGCTGCCGTCCTGCATCTTTGCAATGGCCACGACGTCCTGCGTTCCGGCCAGCCGGATGCGGGTCGACGCAAACTGCGCCCCGGCCATTGGGCCAAAGGTAAAGGTTGCGACTTTTGGCGTTGGGTTGCCCGAGGCCAAGACCAAAATCGAGGCCGCGCCGGGAGCATCGACTTCGACCGGCACGGTATTTCCGTTCTCGGCGATCTCAGGGGTAGTCAGCGTCAGCCCCTCAGCCCCCATCTCGGCCCCGCCGGTGAATTCGGCAATGATGGCGTCAACGGCTTCTTGAGCGCTTGAGGCAACCGGCAACAGTGCCGCGACTGATGCCCCGGCCGTCAAAACGATCATATCACGACGATTGAGTTTCATAACGTCTCCTACGAATTAGTCCGTCAGTGTCGCCAGATAGGCGACCACGTCTTCGATTTGTTGAGCGGTCAGCAACGGATCCAGTTCGCCAGCCGCGGCTTTGCCGGTGAAAGCGTCGCCCGGGCGGGTATACCCGTCGACCCGGTAGAAGGATGGCATCACTGAATCGGGGAAAACCATCTTGGCATTGGCGACAATTCCGCGAAGCTCCTCTGTGCTCCAACGACCGCCGACGCCATCGAGCGGAGGCCCGACGTTACCTTGAAACGCCGCTTCACTCGTCGAAATCTGGTGACAGGCAACGCAGTTGCCACTCCCCTTGGTCTCCATGACGGCCAATCCCGATACGGGGTCGCCCGGCTGGCCCGACAGTGACATCTCCACCGCGCCGTAGTCGCCGAAAACGACGCTCGAAGGAGCGACCACATCAGCGGCGACAATAGTCCCGAAAACCGCCACTCCGGCGGCAAGAATTGCTGGATGTCGCATATGTCCTCCCTGGCATATCCGCGTATCGGTACCGTAACTCGCAAAGCTCACATGACGCAATCATAAATTCTTATCTTTGCATATAATTGCCTTGCACACGCAGCGGGAGCCTCACCTCAATCCTCCACAAGCCCTTGTTCTTCAATCATTCTTGCATGGTACTTCTGGAAGACCTCGTCCCCCAGATAGCCTTCCTCGGCGACCCAAGTGAGCAGGTTGAGGACAGTCGAACGGCCGAAAGCACCCGGCATGACGACCGCCGCGGCCTGTTGTCCGCGTAGGTCCTCGGGCACGTCCGGCGGGTAGAAGAGAATCGTTGGCGTAAAGAACAAACCCCAGTCCTGAATCATGTTCTTTTCGCTCATCGTCGTGCCGTCAAAATCGGTCACTTCACGGTCACCGAACATGTTCAACTGCACCACGAAATAGTGGTCTCGAATGAATGCCTCGATCTCGGGATCTACCAAAACCCTTTCATGCAATTCGGTGCAGTAGATGCATCCGCGCTGCTCGACCATTACCATGAGGCGCAGCCCTTCGGCGTTCGCCTCCTCCAAGTCCTCGCGCAGATCAAGAAAAGTGTCCCGCATCCACTCCGCCTTGTGCAGACCGTCATCGCCGAGGGTCTGTGCAGACAACGGCCCCGCAGACAGCAGAGCGGCGGCCACAAATAGCTTTCGAAACATTCTCACTCTCCCTTTTCTCACCCGACCCGTGCAAATCCGGGTATGACTTCGATCATCCATTGAGCGATATAGTTGACGCTGTCGGTGGCGATGAGCACGGCAAACAGGATCAACATCGCCCCCATGACCTTTTCCACATGCGCCAGATACTTGCGGTTGCGCTGGACCCAGCTCAGGAACGGCTTGGCAAAAAGAGCCGCGACAATGAACGGAGCGGTCATTGCGATGCCATAGACGAACAAGAGTAGCCCACCACGCATCACGTCCCCCATGCCGCTGGCAATCATGAGAATTGACGCGAGCGCCGGCCCGACACAGGGCGTCCAGCCAAATCCGAACGCAAGCCCCATGAGATAGGCCCCCATAATGGTCGACGGTGCCATCTCGGATTGCACCCGGGCCTCGCGATACAGCAACGGAATGCGCAGGACTCCCAGAAAGTGCATTCCGAACAAAGCCATGAGGCCGGCTGCGGCATACTTCAGCGTCTCGCGCCATTGCACAAAGGCCTGTCCAAGCGCGGTCGCGCCCATGCCCATCAGAACGAAAATCGTGGTCACTCCCAAGGCAAAGAACACCGCGGAAAAGAGCAGCTTACGGCGAACGGCCGAGGAGATCTCGGGCGTATCGCGAAGCTCCGCCATCGACAGCCCAGCCATGTAACAAAGGTAGAACGGGACCATCGGCAGCACACAGGGCGAGAAGAAAGATAGCAACCCCGCGAAAGCCGCACCCCAGAACGATATATCCAACAATGAGCAGAATCCTTGAGTTTGAACCCGCAATACATCATAATATTCCTATTATTGCATTTAATGTCGAGGAAATAAACGGCATGTATCGCTTCTTGGCTGTCGCAACGGCCGTCTTTGTCCTGCTGTCGGGGCCGACCGTCGGTGAAACGAGGTTGGCCATGGCGGAGGAAACAGGGTGCATCTGGTGTGCGCGCTGGAATTCCGAAATCGCGCCGATCTACCCGATCTCGCCCGAGGGTATCGCCGCCCCCTTGCTGCGTTTCGACAAGTCAGAACCTCTTCCAGACGGAATCGTTTTGGCACGCCCCGTAGTCTACACTCCAACGTTCATTCTGTTGATCGACGGAGAGGAGATAAACCGGTTAGAAGGATACCCGGGCGAGGATTTCTTCTGGGGACTTCTGGGAATGATGTTGAAAGATGCGTCTCCCTGATTGCCATGCGCGCAGCACACAGTCGCCGCGCGTGGCAAATTGGTCTTTCCATGTTTCGCGAGTTTGCGGTAAAGTCATAGTTTGTAACGAGAATTGTGATTTGCAGCTGAGCATGTCCGAGATCAAAGGTCATTCATGATGCCTAGACCCGCCCTGAGGAATAGCATTTCAAGTCATGAGCTCGACGAGCTCATGGAAAACGCCACAAAGGCGACGAACTATCTCAAGGCGATCAGCCATGAGGGCCGCCTGATGATCTTGTGCCATCTTACGTCCGGCGAAAAATCCGTGACGGACCTAGAAGAACTGCTCGCTGCACGTCAAGCCGCTGTCTCGCAGCAATTGGCACGGTTGCGTCACGAAGGTCTGGTAACGCCTCGGCGCGAGGGCAAAGCCATCTACTACAGCCTCGCAGATGAGCGTGCACGTCGGATGATTGAACTTGTTTATGACTTGTTCTGCAGCGACAAGTGACTGAACAGATAGATGTTCGCTATCAGGTCACTCACATGATCGGCGAAGTGGCTTGAGAGAACCGCTTTTTGCGGAATCGGTCAACTCCGCAAAGACCAATCACAACACTTCGCACCGCTCGACCGCCGAACGAGCCACCATGCTCACTCAGATCGCGGCTCGTTGTCCCGGCTACAGAATGCCATGACTTGCGAAAACCTCTGCGAGGCTTCGGCCCGCCCGCAATTCATCACGAACCGTGTTCTCCGAACGTACTTTCGCGAGAGCGCCCTCAATGACTTCATCGATGCGGCCCCTTGGCACGAATACAATTCCGTCCAGATCGGCAATTACGAGATCGCCGGAATTGACGGTCACACCGCCAATGACACACGGCACGTCTAGCCACATCATTTTGCCACGATATTTGGTGTCTACGGGATTTCGGCCAGCCGAGAAAACGGAATACCCCATCTCCTTGATCAGCTTGACGTCGCGGACGCAGCCGTCGGTTATACAGCCCGCGCTCTTCAAGACCTGCGCGCGAGTGGACAGCAGTTCGCCCCATGGTGCGATGGACCGGTTCCCATTGCACGAGATGATCGGCACTTCTCCCGGAGCAAGACTATCAACGAGGGTAATCTCGTTTTCATAGACGTTGACCTGATCGTCATCGTGATAGATCGGCATGTAAATACCGACGCGCGCAAAGCCAAAGATCGTCATGTCGGTCGCAAGGGGCTCCAAACCCGGCGCAACCGCCTGATCTCGGAGTCCGATACTGTCGAGCGTGTCGCAAACCACTGCTGAATAGAGCTCCTTTGCGCAGACCTCTAGAATGTCGAGCCGCTCGGTCATGTCGTTTACTCCTTTGTTTCTGTTGGTGTTCAATGTCGGCCTCCGAAGCGGCATTCATCCGACTTTCGCCGGCCAACCTGAATCGGTCCGTCTCGCCCGTCGGTCACATCGCACACAGGCGACTGCACGAACTCGATACGGCGCCTTGAAATCCAAAACAGCTTCACAACGTAGGGCATGGATTATTCATTGCGGTTCCCACGTCGATGACTTCACCGGCACCATCAGCCATACGCCTATCCATTCGATCTCGCTTTGGAAACGCTCTCAGCCAGGCCTCTGAGATATCCCATGGCAAAGACATGGCCGGTGATCGCATAGCCGTCGTTTTCGACATCATCGCCGGCCATCAACGGCGCGTGATCGCTGCGCAAAGGCCCGGCGTATCCAATATCGTATAGCGCCTCGAATGCCGCGAACATGTCTGTCTGCCCATCATCCGGGAACGTCTCGATGAAATCATCCCATCGGCCGCGGATATCGCGAACGTGGACGAACCCGATCCGCGCCGCCCAACGCCGGATCAGAGATGGGATGTCATGCCCGGCCTCGGCAAAGCACCCAAAGCACATGGTCATTGAGTTCGCCGGGCTTTTGGATATCTCTAGAACCCTGTCAAAGTCCTCGACGCTCCCCACGATCCGTTGCAGACCGCACATCTCGGGTAAGGGCGGATCGTCCGGGTGAAGCGCCATTTGCACGCCGGCCGCCTCGGCTGCCGGGATTACGTCGTTGAGGAAACGCTCCAGATTGTCCCACATGGATTCACGCGGGATCGCCACTTCATCGTGCGGCAACGTTCGGTCTGTGACGTCCGCCAGTCGAAACCCACTGGTCAATGCATTGCCGCGGGTCTGCCTGTCCATGGCTGTCCGCACGACCATAGCGTCGGTCGAAACTTGCGGCATGAAGTTATACGCAACGACTTCGACACCAAGCCGGCCAAGATGTCCGAGTGTCTTTTTGTATCGCTCTGTCTGTGCTTGCCAGCCCGACTTGCTCATTACAATCCGATCGATGGGCGGACCAGATTCCGCCACGGTCCATCGTAGTCCAAAGTCCGAATATCTCGCGCGGATCGCTGTTAGGGCATCAAGATCGTCCGGCAGACCAGCCATATCGTAGTGGACAGCCTCCTCTACCCCCAATTGCCGGAGAATCGTAAGATTGGTATCTGTCGGCGGGTGAGCAACCATGGTCAGCCTCACAATGGCCTCCTAGAATTCGTCAAGTGGATACAAGGGCCGGGTGACGTGCCGGTAAGGCAAGCGCCGAACGTCCGCGCAGGTCGGCCCCGATGTGTCGGCAAGCAGGATCCGTTCGGCCAGAGGACCAAAGCCCACCCGAAAATGAGACGGAGACTTCACAAAAACCAGCGCTGCATCGGCCGGGTTCACCCCCTGCGACAGATACATGCCCGTGTCCCATTCCACGGACGGTCGGCTGCGCACCACAATTCTGATCTGACCAACCGCCAGAACAGAGGTCGGCCCCATGTCCATCTGCAGCCCTTGCGCCCCCGCGTCTCGCATTTCATACCGCCCATTCGAAAGCGAGAGGACCCTTGCCGTGACGACAACCGGTTCACCGGCCGCCACGGAGAATGCATGCCCCAACGGCACCTCGATCTCCGCCCCCACTCCCGCGGCCCGCGCAGCCAGCGCCGCGGCAGGGTCACATAATGACAAAAGGCTGATGCGTTCCCAGTCTCGCGCACCAACTTCGAGCAATGCCCTCAACACTTCCGCACTATCGGCGGGCGCCCCTCCGGCAGGTGCATCCCCTGTATCGGCGACAAGCGTCATGCCAGGACTGTTATGACCGATCTCGATGGCCTGTAGGAGCTCCACCAGCCCAAGATCGAAGTCATGTCGAGCAGCGAAAACCATCGCGGCAAGTTCATCCGCACATGCCCGCGCGGCTTTGAGGTCGCTATCGCTGCAAACCATTCCCGCAAAGCCCAAGTCCGGAACGTCTATCCAAGGCTGCACTGGAAAGATCGACGCATGAAGGGCTCGGCCCGAAGCCTCCATCTCACGCGCGGCCCGGGCTACTTCGGCCAAGGGACCATCCGTCGTTCGGCCGCAGACGGCCGGCACAACGACCGGGCATTTGGCCATGGCCATGACCGGCCGGGCCTCACCCGCTAGCACATCGACCATCAATGAGGCGATGCGCTCGCCGGTCTCATACATGTCGATGTGGGGATATTCTTTGTATCCCACGTGAAAGGTATGCGCCTGAAGCATGAGGGGCGTGATGTGCCCGTGAAGGTCCAAGGACACGCCGATAGGCACACCGTCAGGCAAGATCGCCCGCATACGCGCAATGATCTCACCGTCTCCGTCCGGCTGATCGGCAACGACCAACGCACCGTGCAGTACGAGGATCAAACCATCCAGACGGCCAGCAGCTCGCAACCGAGATTCAATCTCCGAGACGATGATCTCAAACTCATCCCGGCCCATCGGCCCAGCCGCAGCGGCATAAGTAGCCAATAGAGGCACTGTCTCGATGCCAGCCGCGGCGAGCGAGTCCATCACCGCAGGAACCTCGACACGCGCAGCACCGAAACCTGAAATTATCTCCTCGGCACGGTAGATGTAGTGGTCCTCAAACAAGCCGACAGTCGTTGGAATTGGTGAAAAGGTGTTGGTCTCTTGCATGAGTGAGGCAACCGCAACCCGACGTGGGGCGTATCGGGACTGCTGCGGGGGCCGGAACATTCTTTGGGCTTTCCTCTGGCTCACTTCGGTGCAATCATTCCGCAATGTAGAACACTAATTCTAAAATGCGCAACAACAAAGCGAGACTGCCGCTATTCACAGGTGATCGAGAATGTCTGAAACCGGCCTACATGAGATCCGCTACACAACTGCATGGGCTGATCGCCCTTTGCGCGTCTACCAACTCATCGGCACCAAACCGGGTCCGACCCTCGCTGTGATTGGGGCTGTCCATGGCGACGAACTCGAAGGACCGCTGACCATCTCGCAGCTGATGGAAACTATCGAGCCGGCGAAACTCTCTGGCCGGCTTATCCTCTGTCCGGTCGCCAACCCGGATGCGCTCGCCGCAAGTCAACGGTGTTCGCCCTCAGACGGTCTCAACCTTGCCCGGTGCTTTCCCGGCGACCGGAACGGCAAACCCACCGAGGTCTTGGCCGATTTGATTTCTCGATATGTCATCGGACCAGCTGATGCGCTCATCGATCTTCATAGCGGCGGCGGAGCATTGGATTGCCCGATATTTGTGGGTTTTGGTGATGGCCCGGAAACGGGTCCCGCCGCCAAAGCCATGGCCGACGCATTCAGTGCACCTGTCGTCTGGCGGCACCCCGCGCCTTTGGCTCCGGGACGCACCCTTTCAGAGGCGGAAAGGATCGGAATACCAGCAATCTACGTCGAGGCGGGGGGCGGCATTGCGCCATCAGAGCACGCTTTGGCGCTCTATGGCGACGGTGTCCGTCGTGTCATGGCATCACTCGGGATGCTTCAAACTGCATCAGCCGCGTCTCAAATCGACCTGCATGTCTATGGAAGCGGTGACTTGGATGCGGCGATCTTGTCACCCGCGACAGGCCTCTGCACCTGCACGATCAACCTCCTGGAATCTGTCGCAATTGGGGACACCTGTTTTGAGATTTCCGACATCGATGGCAAACTGCTGACAACGGTCATAGCTCAAACAAGCGGTATCGCGATGTTTCTTCGGCGCAGCCGTTGGGTCAATTCGGGAGATCTCTTAATGGCCAGCGCGCACCTCGACGCCTAACAGTTCAGCCGCATCCTTGCCGCAGGCAGACCCTGCGATCCAACGTCCACGGCGTACAAGCGACCGGCGTTGGGATCGCTGTCGTCCTCGGATGCCGAGGTGATAAAGAGCGTGCGATGGCCGTCTCCTCCAAAGGCACAGCTCGTGACGAGCGGAGTCGGAACTTCGACCCTCCCGACCTTTTCGCCGCTGGGCGAGATCCTCACCACACAGGATTCACCCCAAACAGCCAACCAGATATTCCCCTCGACATCCACGCAAAGCCCATCGGGCAATTGAGCATCAGGCAAGACCGAAAATGGCCGTCGGTTTCGCGCGACGCCGATCTCCGAGTCGAAATCCAAAGTGTCGACCCGGTGACAGACGGAGTCGACGTAATACATATGCTTGTCGTCCGGGCTCCAACCGATCCCGTTGGACATTGAGACATCAGGCACCTCCCGCGAAAACCCGTGTTCGTCGTCATACCGCCAGAGACAGCAATCAAAGTGACCATCTGCAGTTGCCGTACCGACCCAAAGCCGACCGGCCGCATCGGGCTTACCATCGTTGAACCGGCCAAGACTGCCCTTTGGCAACGAGGCAATCGCGCGTAGCGCGCCATCGCTCGAAAGGACCATAAGGTCCTGCCCGATTGCCAAGACGACATCACCCCGTTCCGTCAGAGCGGCGCAACCGGGCGAGCCCGGCAGGTCGAGTGCAGTTGTCCGCCCCGTGGTGATGTCGGTTTCGTAGAGGCGCGCCAGCTTGATATCGATCCAGATGAGTCGGGACTCCTCGGCGTCCCACACCGGACCTTCGCCGAGGCCCGCGCGGATTGCCCCGATGGGTTCGGCCTTCCAACTCTCCATGCCTGCGTTCGCCTTCTTTTGATCAGCAGCGAAAGCCTAAGCCCGATGCAGTGTCGTTGCCATCAAAAGGACAGTTGATCCGCCCCCCCATGCTCGCTACCCCATAATACGACAATCTCATCAGGGGCTATAGTATGGACGAGCTGGAAACCAAGCTCAAACAGGGCCTCGACGACGCGGCCGGCAAGCAAACGTCTTCAAACTCCATAGGCGTGCTGATCAAGGCGTTTCACGTCTTGGAGGCGATGGCCGAACTGAATGATCCGGCCCCCCTGCGCGAGATCGCCAAGGCAAGTGAATTGCCTAAAGGCACCGTTTACCGGGTTCTCCAAACTCTTTCGGCGCTGGGCTATGCCTCGCAAGTCTCCGAGAGCGGAGCATACTTCCTGACGTCGAAGTTGTCCCAACTTGGGCGAAACGCACATAACGAAGACATCAAGACCCGCCTGCAAGGGCCGATGAAACGACTGCATGAGACATTCAATGAGACCATAAATCTCGGAATACTCGACGCGCCGTACGTAAACTACGTTGCGGTCATTCAGGCAAAACGAGCATTGTCTTGGTCGGTGCCCGCCGGGACGCGGGATCTGTTCTATTGCACGGCGCTGGGGCGTGCGATTGCGGCGCACTTGCCCGAGGATCAACGCAACGCGCTGATCGAACAAACCACACTCACATCACGCACGCCCAAGACAGTCATGTCACGAGAAGCGCTCCGCATAATTCTCGACGAGGTTCGAGCAACCGGAGTGTCAATAGATATCGAAGAGAACGACGATGGCGTGGTCTGCATTGGTGCGCCAGTCTTTTTGGATGATCATGTGGTCGCCAGCGTCAGTGTCTCCGTGCCGGCAAGCCGCTACACGCCGGAGCTTGGAGAAGACATCGCCAAACAACTGAAAGAACAAGAGCTAAGGCTGAGAACCACCGACATGGGCTAAGCCGAAAAGCGCCATGGCGTGGCTTGTGTTCCCCTCACCGCATGCCTACCCTCCCGACCAAGTTGGAAGCGGAGTTTGCGATGCCCCCTAACGGCTTATACGAGCGGTACGCCGAGTTCTTGCCAAAAGTCGGAAACGGCGGACCAATCGATCTGGGGCAAGGCTTCACGCCATTGGTGCGCAGCCGGTCTATCGGGCCAAAGGCGGGCATTGCGGATCTGCGCTTCAAGATGGAGCAGTTGAACCCGACAGGTTCCTACAAGGACCGCTTTGCCGGGTTGGCGATCGGTTTGGCCCGCGCCGAGGGGGCAAAGACCTGCGTGGCCACCTCCTCGGGAAATACAGGTGCGGCGCTTGCTGCTTTTGCAGCCTCTGTCGGTCTGGATTGCGCCCTCTATGTTTCCGAGAATGCACCAGAGGGCAAACTGTCGCAAATGCTGGCCTACGGTGCGCAAGTCTATCGGGTAAATCGCTTCACCATCGACCCGGCAGAATCCAACGCCATTTCGGAACTGCTCGAGGCCGAGACTGCAAGGCGAAGGCTGCCGCTCTTGATAACCGCCTACGCGATATGCCCGTTGCCCATGGAGGGGATCAAGACCATCGCATACGAACTGCATGACACAGCGCCAGAGACATCGGACGTATTTGTCCCGGTTGGTGGTGGGGGACTGCATGTTGCCGTGTCGCGGGGCTATGAAGATCTGGCACGATCAGGCCGACTGACAAAGCGCCCTCGAATTCATGCCGTCCAGCCGTCCGGCAACGACACCGTCGCCACCCCGCTTCGCGACGGCGCGGAACGTGCGCGACCGGTCGACACTTCTACGACGATCAGCGGCCTCGGCGTGGGCTTCATCCTCGACGGTCACCAAGTAATCGAATACGCGCGCACAACAGGCGGCCAAGGCTATGTCATCGACGAGGACGAGATCCGAACCATCCAACGCAGACTGGCACAGGAAGAAGGTATTCTGGTGGAACCCGCCGGAGCAGTCAGTGTTGCGGGTGCATTGGCGGCGGCCAAAGAGGGCAAACTGAAGAGCGACGAGCCCGCCATCTGCATCCTCACCGGGCACGGTTTCAAAGACCCCGAAACGCTGGACGCAATGGGATCCGACGCGCAAGCCATCGGACGGGCCGATATTCCGTCGACGTTTTCTGATCCTTGAAGGGAAAAGACCCGATGCAACATCAAGATAAACCCGTCGTCTTGGTCACTGGCGGAGGAAGCGGCATCGGCGCCGCTGCGTGTCATCGATTTGCGCGCGATGGTGCCAGCATTGTGTTATGTGGAATCGACGAAGCTCCGCTAGAAGCTATTGCCCGCGAACTTCAGGCGTCAGGTGCCGAAGCGATTTCTGTCTGCATGGATGTCACCGAGGTCACTGCTCGCCAAAAGCTGTTTGAAACGATCAGTCAAAGATTTGGTCGCCTCGATGTGCTAGTCAACAATGCAGCACTGATTGGGCAAGCCGCCATGGCACCCGCCGAGACTCAAAGCCTTGAGCATTTCGAGCGGATCGTCAGCGTCAATCTGACCGCTGCCTTCGCAATGGCGCAACTCGCATTTCCGTTCTTACGGCAGTCGGGCGGAAGCATCGTAAATGTGTCTTCCGTTGGCGGCAGTGCAGCGCAATTTCACGCGGCGGCCTATTGCGCATCAAAAGCCGGGATCGACGCGTTGACACGCAGTCTTGCGCTCGAATGGGCGGCCAGCGGCGTCCGGGTCAATGCACTTGCGCCGGGAGATATCCAAACCAAGACGACAGACGCGCTCAAGACGGGCTGGAAGACGGGTGAGACCCCTAAATCCAGCTTTGCTCGAACCACACCCTTGGGCAGACCGGGCACAGCCGAGGAGATGGCCGACGTGATCGCTTTTCTGGCGAGTCCCGCAGCAAGCTTCATCACCGGCGAGGTGCTGCGAGCCGACGGCGGATTTCTCACCTATTAGCAGGCTCTAGATCGGCGAAGGCTCGCCTCAGCCGTTAACACCGATCAATTCCGGAACATGATCTAGAGCACTTTTGCGGATCTGGGCAATCATCTCAGGCGTGGCACTCGAATAGGGCCACATCAGCTGAGGACTGATCGCGCCCCATGCGCCCGCAGCGGCCATCGCCTTGTCCAAGGCCGCATCCGACAGTCCATGGTCTCTGGCCAGCGGGATCATCGTTGACTGCAAAAATTGACGAAAGCGACGCTCCAGATCAAGCGCGGCGGTCGGATCGGTCTCAATTTGCTCCCAGTGCGTCACCGCGCCCCGCGGCGATAGACACGCCACATTCGAGTATGCGCCATCGGCCCCCAGAGGCCGACCGAATGCCACCGTATGACCTGCAACGAAGACCGACATATCGCCCAGCATCGCGCGCCGCTGTGCAAACCAGTCCTCGTCTCCTCCGGCGACTTTCACGCCGACCAGCGTCGGCGTGGCGGCCCTTAACCGCATGATCCCCTGTACGTCGATCCGCGCCTTGGCAGTCGGCGGATTGTATAGAACCATCGGCAAGCCATCGGCGACCTCCGCCATGCCGGCAAGAAATCGGAGCTGTTCGGTTGGTGACGGAGGCCACCAATCCGGCAGCGTCACCTGAACAGCCGCCACTCCGCGACCGACCATTCGGCAGAGCCGTTCGCGCGCGACCCGCGGATTGGAATTGCTCACACCAATCTGAACATGAACCCCAGCTTTGCTTGTCCGATCAAGAACCAGTTCAGTGATCTTGTCGAACTCGGCCTCCGTCTGGTTGAAAAACTCTGCTGCGGTTCCGTTTGTGTAGATCCCGGCAACTCCGGATTGACACAACACATCGACGAGATCCGCAAGTGCCGAGAAGTCGATCTCGCCATCGGCGCTAATCGGCAAGAGGACGGCGCCCCAAATTCCTGTTGGTCGAAAATCCGACATTTCAAATCTTCTTCTGCGCACGCAAATCCGCTTCCAGTTTCGCCTTGTAGGCCGCCTTGGACGCTTCATCTATTTTTGCACTTTCACCGAAATAGACAAAACCCAAAGCACGGCGCGATCGTGTCGGCGATCGATTGGGGCCCGCCCAGTGAATTGTATGTGCGTCGTGCATCAAAAAAGTTCCTTCCCCGCCGGGAAAGGATACCGTGTTCACGGCATCATCGTTCGTTCCGAAATCGGTTAGCCCCTGAGAGAACCCCAGAACATTCGACCTACCATGCGGCCGGAACTCGGCCGCCTTATGCGAACCCCGAACGTAGTGTATGCAGCCATTCTCTTCATCAACGGGCTCCAGCGCCAACCACCCCGTGACGGCCTTGCATGGCTTGAGGTGAAAATAATATCCGTCCTGATGAGGTGGAGTTGGCTGACCAATCCCAGCAGGTTTGTTGAAATATTGCAGGTTTTGGGGGACGGCTTGTTCACCCATCACCGCCGATGCCAAGTCCCGAATGACACCGTTTTCCGTCAGATCGCGAAAGTATTCGTCATAGACCGACAACTTTTGCATTTGCTTGAGGGTTTTGCGGTCGGATCGGTCTTCGAAGTAGACTTCTTCGACGGGCATTTTTGGCATGATGTCGGCGATATACCGATCCAGCTCCGCATTGATCTCCACCATCTTGGCCGTATCAAACAGCGGGTGGATCGCGACATAGCCGTCACGAGCGAATTCCGTGGCCGCAACTTCAAGATCCAGTTTGGACTCTGACATCGGATTATCCTTTCCGTGTTGGTCGCAAGAACCAAAGCATACTCTTGGATTTCCGGATTGAGAGGTATGCGACAGAATGCTAGGATTACCGACGAAACTCAGCCCTGAGAGTTTCTTTTGATAGGATTTCCGATTTTGACTCAGTTGCTGCGGCATGCATATGGTCGCTTCGACAATCGGCTCCCCATAGGTCCGGTAGCATGGTCATTCCACGACTTATTGTGGATTCACCAAGGTCGTGTTCGGATTGTCGTTGAAGGGGCGGAGCCCCTCGAACTCTCCGCGCCCGACGGCGTTCTGATCCTCCCCAACACACCCTTCTCGGGCACTGCAATCGGCAGCGCCGCTACGGCGTCCGTTTGTCACTTCCGTGTGGCAGGCATGACAGAATCTGGCCTCAAGAGAGCGCCGAAAAAGGAGCGATTGGACCTTCAGGCACTCGTTCGGATGGCGCTAAGGCTTGCGGAAGAAGATCCAGACAACACCAAGAGGCGGGTTCGACTGCTAGAGACGATTCTCGACGGCTTTGCAGCTCAACCCGAGGAAAAACCGCTGGATCACGACGAGCAAAGACTGGCACGGGCTTGGGCTCTCGCCGCGCAAAACCTTGGCGCAATGCGCAGCCTCGTCGACGTCGCCGCGCTGATCAATCTCAGAGAGAGCGCGTTTCGCACATTGCACCGCAACGTGCACGGCACTTCAGCAGGGGCGTACCTTCGGGGCCTTCGAATGTCGCAAGCCGAGTCCCTATTGGCGACCACCGGGCTGTCGATGACCGAAATCGCGCGTCAGGTTGGCTATGGTCATGCGGAAACATTGAACGGAGCCTTCCGGCAGTCCCGCGGCATGACGCCCGGTACATTCCGTCGGCACGCGCAACCTTTTGCCTGATAGGATCAGGTTAGGCGGGCAAATCCAGAATGGCAGACAGGCCCGTCAAGAAGCGTCAGCGGTTCACGACCACCTTCGCAGTCCGCGATCAGTCCAAAGATCGGGTCCAAGGCCTCGAAATAACCGTCGACCACGTCGGGTGTGTGCTCGGTGCAAACATACACGCTTGTCCCAGCAAGATAGCCTGCCTTCAACATTTCCTGCGCAATCAGCGTCTTGTAGGCCAACCCATTCGATCCAGCCACTGAGAACCCGGTCAAAGCGGGCAAACCAGAGACCGTGACCTCAAAACCATGCTTTCGCGCCAAAGCCTGCCAACGGGCGCCGATGTCGCGTCCGGTCGCCGTGATCGCTTCCCAAGATCGACACTCCGCCATAGCGTCCAATGTCGCCAACGCGGCCGCCGAACCAATGCGCTCGGTCCAGAATGTCGAGCTGATGAAAGTTGACTGGGCAGCTTCCATCACGTCCCTTCGGCCAATGGCGGCAGTGATGGCATAGCCGTTGCCGAGCGCTTTGCCAAAAACAGCGATGTCCGGGTTCACTCCATGGGCCTTGTGAAGCCCGCCGAATGTTTGACGAAATCCGGACGTGCATTCGTCAAAAATCAACACGATTCCGTTTTCGTCGGCCAATTTACGGACAGATTGCAGAAAGCCAACGGCGGGCTCTGTGATGCGTGACACCTCCATCTTGATCGCACCTATCGACTGACGCTCGACCAATTGCTCCAGATCACGAAGATCATTGTAAGCGAAGGGGAATACCGACTCGGCCAAGCTTCTCGGCACCCCCGCCGGTTCAAGACCAGGCAGCAGATGTCCGTCGAGATGTTCGGCGTTGCCAAGATTGGCCGCCAGATACCAATCGTGCCAACCATGATAGCCACAAAACGCAACTCCATCTCGGCCTGATGCGGCGCGAGCGATACGAACGGCAATGGCATTCGCTTCGCCGCCCGTCCGGGCAAACCTCGCCATATCGGCCCACGGGTGCAATTCGATGAGACGCTCAGCCAAGGTGACCTCTTCAGGTGCATTGAGGCTGGACATGTTGCCCGAAGCAATGACCGCGCTCACTGCTGCATCCACATCCGGGTGACCGTATCCCAACGTGTTGGTCCCGACGCTCATCAGCGACATGTCGCAGTAAGGCCGGTCATCTAGATCCCAAACGGTAACACCGGATGCACGAGAGAAATAAGCGGGCCAGCCATCGGGCAGATGCATTTCGGGGCGCTTGGACAATAGCATGTTGCCACCCGGGATCACGGCTTTAGCCCGCCGCCACAAGTCCTGCCCCTTGGTCATCAAAGCCTCCTTGCGCTCAAGCTATATGGTTATAGTATTAACATGATCATTCAATGGTGGGTCATGTCAAACCATCCGTGGACCAAGACCGCTCTCGACATCCGGATCTGGGCAGAAGAACTCGAGGATTTCGTTCCTTTCGAAGTCTTCGACGTGCACACGCATTTGCACGACTGGTCGCACTACAAGGAGCCATCGAAGTCCCACGGCCCCTACGCCAGCACAATCGGGCGCCATTTCCCCCGAGCGACACGCGCGATTGCGGATGCCGTGGACGCGTCTTTGATGCCGGGTCGAAAGGTGGACCGTCTCTCCTTTCCCTACCCCTATCCGCAGCCCGTAGATGTCAGCTCGGCGAATTCGCTGATCGCGACCGAAATGGCTGATGCGCCCGCCTCGGCGGGCTTGATGCTCGTGCAACCGGACATGACTACAGGCCAGATCCGCAAGACACTTCGGCAAACCGGCATGATCGGCCTGAAGCCCTACTTGGTATACGCCCGCAAGAGCACCCCCGCAAATGCGAGGATAACCGACTTTCTGCCGGAACCGCAGATCGCGCTTGCCGACGAACTTGGTCTAATCATCATGATGCATCTGTCAAAGCGCGATGCCGTGGCCGATCCAGACAACATCCGCGATATCCTGATACTGACCGAGCGGTATCCGAATGCGAAATGGATCCTCGCTCATTGCGCTCGAAGCTATTCTGCATGGGCGATCGAGGCAGCGGCCTCTGCGCTTCGTGGGCTTCCGAATGTCTGGTATGACACTTCGACTGTCTGCGAGGCGGACGCTCTGGACGCCCTGTATACAGGTATCGGTGTCGATCGGGTGATGTACGGCAGTGACGACCTCATCGGCCCGATGCGCGGAAAATATATCGCCTTCGGACGGGCATGGAGCCTGCTACACGCCGACAACCAAAGCCTCTCACTTGGGCATTGTGAGCCGGGCATGACGTTCATCCGCTACGAACAACTCCGCGCCATGAAGCGAGGCGCCCGACAGATCGGACTGACACAGCAGGAGCGAAAATCGCTGTTCCACGACACGGCAAGAGCCCTCATCGACAGCGTGCCGCGCGGTTAGAGGTCGGTCAGGAATCCGATCTCGCCCAGATTGTTCTCGTCCCGGAATGCGCGGTATGCCGCCTTCAGCGCGGCTTCCTGCTCTCGCGTTTCATAATTGTCGAACGGCTTCCGGCAGTAGCCCGCATCGGCGCCTTGCCATGCCATGATCCTCTTGACGGCAGACATCGGATATTGCTTCAACGTGAAGAAAATAATGGCATTCGCCCTCTCCTGAAGCACCTTTGCCTCAGTCAGATTTCCCGCGTCCATCGCCTCTACCAGCTTTGCATAGAGTTCCGGGATGATGTTGTAGAATGATCCGATAAGCCCGTCCGCACCAAAGGCCAAGCCAGACATTGCCATTTCATCCGCGCCGGAAAAGACGCGGAAGTCCGGCCCGATCTCGCGCTTGATGCGAGCGATCTCGAAATGGGTAGGCGCAGTATACTTGACGCCTTCGATTCCGGGCACCGCGGCAAGTCGCGTAAGCAACTCGAATCCGATCTCACCGGCGAGTGCGATTTTATACACCACCATTGGCAACGACGTCGAAGCGGTCACATCCGTGTAGTAATTGGCTACCTGGGCCGGGCTGAACGGCCAGTAGATCGGGGGAACCGACGAGATGGCATCGGCCCCTGCCGCTTCCGCGTGCTCGGCAAGTGAGACGGTCTGATAGGTGCTGATCGCACCGACATGCACCATAACGGGCACTCTTCCCGCGACGACCTCGCAGACGATCTCGACAACGCGCATTCTTTCTTCTGCGCTCATCATGAAGCCCTCGCCGGTGGACCCGGTCAGATAGAATCCGTCGACACCGCGATGAAGAAGCGAGGTCGTAAGACCCCGCATCAATTCCTCATTGAACCGACCGTCCAAATCGAATGCAGTCACAAGAGCGGGGATAACGCCTTTGAAATCGTTGATCGAGTATTTGGCCATTGCCATTGCTTTCATTCGGGGCGGTCAGTCCGCCAAGGGGTGATCGATCAGGTGACATGCCGCGAGGTGCTGACCCGACTTGCCGCGATACCTGCGCAACTGAGGCACATCGGTCCGACAAACGGGTTGAGCATATCGGCAGCGGGGATGAAACGGGCAGCCCGACGGCGGATTGACCGGACTAGGCACATCGCCCTCTAGGACGATCCTTTGCGACTTGCGATCCAGATCAGCGACAGGGATCGCCGAGAGAAGCGCCTCGGTGTAGGGATGCAAAGTGTTGGAGTAGAGCTCCTCAGCGTCGCAAAGCTCGACAATCTTGCCCAGATACATCACCGCAATTCGATCACAGAGGAATTCGGTCACGCTCAGGTCATGGGTGATGAAGACGTATGTGAGGTTCTTCTCGCGCTTAAGATCCATCAAGAGCTGAAGAACCTGCGCTTGAATCGATACGTCGAGTGCGCTCACCGCTTCGTCGCAGACGACCAACTCAGGCTGGATGCTCAACGCGCGGGCAATCCCGATCCTTTGCCGCTGCCCGCCCGAGAATTCGTGTGGATAACGATCCATCGACTCGCGGCGCATGTTCACCGCTTCGAGCAGATCCCCCACGATCTTACGGCGCTCTTTCCGGGTTTTGACGCCATAATGGCGCAGGGGATCTTCCAATGAACCGAATATGGTGAATGCCGGGTTCAACGACGAGTGAGGGTCCTGAAACACGATCTGCAGCCGCTTTCGAAACGCAAACAAGCCAGCATCGTCCAAAGTGGTAAGTTCGGTCTCGCCACCATCCCCCTGATAGGTCACGGTGCCGTTCGTTGCACGAACGAGTTGCAGAATGGCCTTGCCCAAAGTGGTCTTTCCGCAGCCGCTTTCACCAACGAGGCCGAGCACTTCGCCGCGATACACATCGAGGTCGACCCCATCCACCGCGCGAACGTGGCCGGATGTGCGTTTCAGGATGCCCGACTTGATCGGGAAGTGAACCTGCACATCGCGAAGTGTCAGTATGGGGTCATTCGGCTGCATCGGCCATGAACTCCTGATAGCGCCAGCACATCACGCGGTGGTCGTCAGCAACCATCGTTTCCGGCGGCATCTCGTCGCAAGCGCTCACCCTGTAAGCGCAGCGATCTGCAAACTGGCACCCCGTCGGTCGGTTATACGGATCGGGGGTCTGGCCCGGTATGGCCTTGATCTCTTGGTCCTTGCCGCGACCAAGCACGGGGATCGAGTCCAACAATGCGCGGGTATATGGATGCACGGGCTTGCGCAGCACCTTACCGACCGGTCCAGCCTCGACGATATTGCCCATATACATAACTGCTACATCGTCAGCCAACTCCGCTACTACGCCCATGTCATGGGTTATCAACATGATCGCAGTCCCGTTTTCACGCTTGAGGGTATCCATCAGCTCAAATATCTGAGCCTGTATCGTCACATCGAGCGCCGTCGTTGGCTCATCAGCAATCAGAATGCGCGGATTGCATGACATCGCAATCGCAATCATGGCCCGTTGACGCATCCCGCCCGAATACAGGTGGGGATACTCGTCCACGCGCCGTTCCGGCAATGGAATCCCCATCGAGCGCAGCAGATCAATTGCTTTGCTGTGACGATCTTTGCGGCCAAGCGATGTATGATAGCGCAGCATCTCCTTGATCTGGAAACCGATGGAATAGACCGGGTTAAGGGCGGTCATCGGATCCTGGAAAATCATCGCGATCTCTTTGCCGCGAATGGCGCGCATCTTGGCACCGTCCCGCTCGAGAGCATCGATGCGGACCGGGCCATCCGGGCCGTGGTATGTGATCTCTCCATCCTCGATACGGCTCAGAGTTGGTAGCAGCTGCATGATGGACGCCGCAGTCACGCTCTTGCCGCAGCCGCTTTCACCGACAATGCACAGGGTCTTGCCTTGACGGATCTCGAACGAGACTCCATCGAGCGCACGATTGCAGCGATTGTTGGTGTAGATGTAAGTCTTTAGATTACGCACAGAGAGTGCGACGTCGTTGCCCATCTCCATGCCCCTACCCCTGCTGCGACGGGTCCGTTGCATCGCGCAACCCGTCTCCGATAAAATTGACACTCAGCACGAACAGCGAAATCGTGGCGCCGACCGGCAACCAGATCCACCAGTTCTGCTCAAGAACCCGCAAGTCCTGCGCCGCGTTCAGAATGTTGCCCCATGTCGGGATCGACAGAGGGACACCGAGGCCCAAAAAGCTCAGCCCCGCCTCTTGCAAGATGAATGCCGCGGTCGACAGAGTGATGTTCACCATGATTGGCCCCAATGCATTGGGCAACATGTGCTTGTAGGCGATCCTGGCCGGGCCAAGGCCGAAGCTGCGCAAGGCCTGAACGTATTCTTCCTCGCGGATCGACAACATCCGTGCCCGCGCCATTCGGTAAATTCCTCCCCACCCCGTCAGGGTGAAGATCACAATCAGATTGACCAGCGATTGGCCCAAAATCGCGACCAGCAGAAGAACGAGGATGATCTGCGGGAAAGACATGAAGATCTCGGAAATGCGCATCGCGATCCAGTCAAGCCAGCCGCCGACATAGCCTGAATAGACGCCAATGATCACGCCGATAAGCGCCGACAGCAACGCGCTGCCGAGCCCTACAAGGATCGACACCCGTCCACCATAGAGTACACGGGCAAAGATATCGCGGCCGGTCTTATCCGTGCCAAACCAATGCTCGGCCGACGGCGGCTTGGCGATGGCTCGCAGGTTTGGCGACATCGGATCATGTTGAGCAATGAGCGGCGCAAATAGGCTCATCAGGCAAATGACGGCAAAGATCGCAAAGCCGATGACGGCAAGGCGGTTGTTGAGGAATTTCGAAAGGAAGCGCCCCTTGCGCTGAGTGGTCCCTGCCAGTTTGGCCTCGCGGTCCCGAATGCGATCGAACTGGGCATCGCGGCGTGTGCGGGGGCGGGTCACGGTAGCATCGGTCATATTGCTAGTCCCCCAGCCGAACACGAGGATCGATAATCGCCGTCAGCAAATCGACGATCAAACTGGCGACGAGAACGGCGAGCACGGAAAACAATGCGACCATCATCACCAACGGATAATCCTGGCTCCGTACGGCAGAAACGAATTCCTTGCCGATGCCAGGCCACTGGAAGACCTGCTCGATAATGACGGAGCCGCCGATAAGGACCGGCAAACGAAATCCAATCAGGACAATCACGGGCGTCAGGGCCACACGGAAACCATGCAAGATGTTCACCCGCCACTCAGGCATTCCCTTTGAGCGCGCAGTTCGGATGAAATCCCGGCTGAGCGCATCCAGCATCGACGACCTCGCGTAGCGCATCACTCCGGCTGTCATCATGATCGACAAGACCATCGCGGGCATCACGAGGTGCGGTAATCGATCCCAAAAACTGTCATAGCCCGGCAAGGTCCGTCCACCGACAGGCAGCCATTCCAGGTTGAGGGCGAAAATCAGGATCGCGACAAGACCAAAGAAGAATTCGGGGATCGAGACACCGAGCATGCCGACCACCGTCAGGCTTTGATCTGTCAGGCTGCCACGTGTAAGGGCACTGATCGTTCCCAAAATGCTTCCGAGCACCGTCGAGATCAAAAGAGCGGCAATGGACAGTTCCAGTGTCGCTGGGAGCCGATCGAGAAAGATTTTCGAGATTGGAACGCCGCCTGCCAGACTGTAACCGAAGTCGCCCTGCAGCACGCCAGAAATCCAGATCCAATACCGAACCAGAAACGGTTTTCCCAATCCGAGGCTTTCGCGCAGCTCCTGCAGGCGGTCCTCGTCCATCGAGCCGTAGGCGTCCGGAGGGATCATGTGGGAAACGGCGTCGCCGGGGGTTAGCTCCAACCCCAAGTAAATCAGAAAGCTGATAACGATCACCATCGGGATCAGGGTCAACAATCTGCGGGCGATATATGTGAGCATGTGCCTCTAAGGGTCAATTGTTGGTAAAAAGAGGGAGCGACAAACCTGACGCTCCCCCCGTAGTTTCGCGAAGCTGCAGGGTCAGCCGCGCGGGAACTGATTGATCCAGAACATCCGTGTGTAAGGAATATTCACGGGCCGCACCGTCATGTGCTCCATCTCCTCCAGAGAAGGAACGTCCGTCGCATTCTTGGTATATCCAAAATCTGCGCGGAACGCGGCCGCGTTGCGGATCAGGTTGGCATCGCCGTCAGCTGATGGCAAAGCGATGATCTGCTCGATCTTCGCGACACCGCCATGATAGTCCGGGAACGGAACCAACGTGGTGAACTCGTTCATGCGAGCCTCTTCGATCATGAAGGGGCCGGAACCGATTGGCTTCTGCCAGAATTCGTTCTGCTGGATTTGCAGAGGATCCGTGCCTTCGAAATAGGCCATTGGCAGCGGAGCGAACTGGCTGAACGTCAGCAGCACGTTTGGATCTAGGACCGCAAACTTGATCGTAACGGTGTTGCCGTCGATGGTGACACCGCTCATCCCGTCGGCATCGCCAGAAGCAAGGGCCTCGGCCCCCTCGATGCGGCTCAGGGTCGTCGAAACGACCGGGTGGGTGATTGGCGCCTGAGCAGCGGCCTCAATGCTCCATTTGACGTCCGCAGCAGTAATCGGCGTGCCGTCGTGCCACTTCAAGTCATCCTTGAGGGTGAAGGTGAACGTCATGCCGTCATCGATGACCTCGTAGGTCTCGGCAAGCTCTCCACCGATTGGCGTCAGAGTGCCGTCAGCCTCCAGAATGGTGTCGAAGGCATATCTGCTGTGGACCCAGATGCCGAGGTTTTGCCACGGCAGCTCGAAGAACTGCATCGGCGCCCCGTTGGTATAGGCTACCAACTCACCGTCTTCGTTCGGCTCGACCGTCCAGTTCACGACGTCGAAGTTATAGTTGTACTGCTCATTGCCGTAGGGCGCACCGTTGCGGTTGATGCGATCACTCTCAAAGATGTAGAGCTGCTGGTAATAGAGCGGCAGAATGTAGACATTTTCGTTGATGATGCCTTCCATTTCCTGGAAACCTGCGCGCTGAACGGCCGGGTTAACGGTTGCGTTGACGCTTTCGACCAGAGGCACCAAGGCGTCGACGGTCGGAACGGTTGGCATCTCGCCTTCGGCAAATCGGTTGAAGTATTCCTGATTGGCGATCGCGGCGCGCGCTCCATAGAGGATATCCCAATCGACGACGGACGGGCCATTTACCGGATCATCCGGAACACCGGAGATCTGCGCGCCCACATCGCCCTCTAGCAGACGATAGGTCATGTCGATCCCGACATCTCCCAATTGCGCCTGAACCACGGCCATGAAGTCCGCAGTCAGCTGATCCGGATAGTAATAGACCATGTCGAGGGTCCGACTACCGTCCCATCCGGCCTCGGCAAGCAGTTCGCGCGCCTTGTCGGGATCGTAGGAATAGCTGTTCATTCCCTCGGGATAGTTGTTCGCATCAGAGGTCAGACCCAATGCCGGGATAGCGGCGCCTTCAAAGAGGGTCTCGGCTATCGTCTCCATATCAATGGCGTATGCGATGGCCTGCCGAACGCGCGGATCCGACAACTCGCTTTCATTGATGGCCTGTGCGGAAACACCGCCGGCGACCTGCGCCGCAATTATCGCGATCGCGGATGTTCTCAGTAGCTTATTCATCAAAACCCCCTGTTGCTTTTCGTTTTAATTCTTTCTGGCGCGCCGGGGGCCGCAAATCCGTTTCCCCGAAACCGCCGTCCTCCGATGCCCAAACACTTTCACAAGTAATCTCCGAGGCACGCCCCATTGCTTACTTCCCACTTCCCATTTCGCTCTTGAAACGGGCCGCTGCCGAAGGGAGAAACCGACGTTGACAGCTCAAGATATCATATTAACATAACAACATGGCATCTTTGGGTGAGTCAAGAACGTTGTGGCCCCCAGAAATCGGCCCCAAACGCCAATGCTGCGGACAGGGCAATCGGGAGCGACGACAATGGCCTCAGACATGCGCAAGGTCCTTATTATTGGGGCCGGAGGGATCGGCCGGCGCCACATCAAGGGCTACCTCGAAACCGGCAGGGCAACCCTTTCCGTGGTCGAACCCGACGAAGCCAAACGGGCCGCGATTGCATCGGAGTTCGCGCTCGCCGCCGCATATTCGGACCTCGAGTCAGCGAATCTCACCGCCTTTGATCTCGCCGTCATTTGCACTCCGGCAAATCACCACGTGCCGATAATGGAGGCATGTGCAACGGCCAAGCTTCCATTCCTTGTTGAGAAACCACTTGCCGTCTCATTGAACGGCGTCGATGCCGCCATCACTTTGGTCGAACGCGCGGGGATCTTGGCTCGCGTCGGTTACATTCGGCGCATCGCCCCCGAGGTCAGACAACTCCGAAGCCAGATCGCCGACGGCAAGATTGGGACGTTGAAGCTCGCTTATCTCAATTCCTCGCAAGAGTTTCCAAAATATCGACCGGACTACCGCAGCACCTACTATTCCCGCCCCGAAATGGGCGGCGGTGCGATCCTCGACGCCGCCAGCCACAGCTTCGACATGCTGATCTCGATCATGGGAGAGCCCGTCACTGTCGGCGCGATGTATGATCGGCTGGCACTTGAGGGCAGCGAGACAGAGGACACCTGCCTCATCTCAATTCTGTTTGCGAATGGGACGATGGCCAACCTTACGATCAACCAATTTCAAAAGCGAAACGTCGCCAGAGCTGAATTCATCGGAACGGCAGGTAATCTCAAACTCGACCACGCAACGCTCAATTTCACTGACGACGACAGCGGGCATTGGTCGGAATCGCGGGATTTCATGGAAGGAATGGTGCCGATGCAGGCCCATCAGGCGCGGTTTACAATACAGGCGAATACCATGCTGGATGCACTCGACGGAAAACCTGATCCGCTCGCAACTTTACAGGAGGCGCGGACAAATCTCGCGCTTGCGCTCGCCGCCAAACGGTCGTGGATCGAGAAGCGGTTCATCGATCTGGCGGAGGTGTCATGAGCATGTTTTCAATGTCAGGCAAGACGGTCCTTATTGTTGGCGGCGCTGGCTATCTTGGGCTGCCGGTTTGTGAAGGGCTTCGCGCTCAGGGGGCATCCCTCTACATCGCAGATCATCATTCCGGCCGCCTTGCTGACGCGAAGGCGGTCCTTGAGGCTCAAAACGGCGAAGGCTCGGTTCAGACACTTCCGATCGACATGGGGGACGAAGCGTCCATTCTTGCTTGCATCGATCAATGTCCGCCTCTGCATGGGCTGGTGATGGCCACGGCTGGGTCCAGCAACACCCATTTCGATCAACTCACCTCCGAAGACTATGACCGGTCCAACAGGATCAATTTGACCGGCACGTTCGTCTTGGCACGCGCCGCGGCCAAAGCGATGCCGGACGGCGGAGCAATGGTCTTCTACTCCTCGATGTATGGCACCGTCGCGCCCGACCCGGCGAACTATCCGGGCGACATGCCGCCCAATCCTGTCGACTACGGAGCCGGCAAAGCCGGGATAAGCCAGATGGCCCGCTATATGGCGGGGCATTTCGGGCGACGGGGGATCAGGGTGAACGCGATTGCACCAGGCCCATTTCCACCGCAGGCCGTTCGAGACGCTCACCCGGACTTTATCACCAATCTGACGCGCGACACGATGATGGGGCGGATGGGCAAGCGGCACGAAACGGCTGGTGCGGTAGTCTTTCTGCTGTCAGACGCTTCTAGTTACATAACCGGACAGGTTCTGGGCGTCGATGGAGGATGGACAGCATGGTGACCTTTCCACTCGGTGATGCGCCACTACGGCTTGCCATGCTCGGTATGACCGAAGGCAACGGTCACCCCTATTCGTGGAGCATCATCGTCAACGGCCGCTACGATGCGGCAGCGTTAGCGGATTGCCCCTATGCCGTGATCAAGGACTATATCGCAAAGCAGCCAGCTGAGACGCTCGGCATACCGAACGCGCAAGTCACACATGTCTGGACAGACGACCCCGCCGATGCCGAACAAGTCGCGGCCGTGGCCCACATTCCGAACGTTGCGGCACGTGCCGAGGATGTCATCGGTCATGTCGATGCCGTCCTGGTCGCGACAGATATCGGGCATCAGCATGTGAATCGCGCCAAACCCTTTGTCGAAGCGGGCCTGCCCGTCTTCATAGACAAACCCCTTTGTGACAACCGGGCCGACCTGCTGCAATTCTCGAAATGGGTGTCCGACGGCCATCCGATCCTCAGCTCCTCTGCGATGCGTTATGCCAAAGAGTTCACCCCCTACCACAGATCGACCCACGAATTTGGTCCGCTGCGGCACATCACAATGAGCATGGCGAAGAAGTGGGAGACTTACGGCATCCATGCGCTGGAGACGATCCTGCCGATCACCGGCCCAGGATTTCTGACTGTGCGCAATACGGGAACAGCCGAGCGGAACATCGTCCATCTGACACATCGCGACGGGATCGACGTCACGATCTCGGTCATTGCAGACCAGATCGGCGGTTCGGGTTTCCTGACGATTGCAGGCACGAAGGGCGGCGTGCAATTGCGGTCTCAGGACACGTATCACGCCTTCAAGACACAGCTTGAGGGCGTCGTCTCTTGGCTGAGAACCGGAGCGCCGCCAGTGCCTTGGGCCGAAACCCAAGAGCTGATGAAGCTGGTCATCGGAGGCATCGAAAGCCGCGAACATGGCGGCGCAGAAATTCAACTTAGCGACATCGAGACCGTTCAATGACCGACGTGATGCAGAACTTCAGCCTCTCTGGAAAAGTGGCCCTCGTGACAGGCGGCGCGGGCCTCTACGGCCGCCAGATAGTCGCAGCCCTGGCCGAGGCCGGAGCCACAACCATCATTGCCTCAAGAGGGATAGAAGCACTCGAGGCAGTCGCCAGAGAAGAGCGGGACCGGGGGTACGACGTTCGTGCAATGCAACTCGATCTCGAAGACCAATCGTCCATTGATGCCCTCCATTCTGAGATACAAGAGCTGACCGGCGGATGCGACATCCTCGTCAACAACGCCGTCACGCGAAACCCAGAAGCACTCTGGGGCGGCAGCATGGATGCCTATGACAAAGCGCTGCGGGTAAACGCCTCCGCTCTGTTCTACCTGACGCACCTGATGTCCGAAGACATGAAAGCCCGCGGCGCAGGGTCGATCATCAACATCGGCTCAATGATGGGAACCGTCGGCGTTGAACCCGCGAACTATGCGGGCACCAACATGCACGACAATCCGTCACCGCTTTATTTCTACGAAAAGGGCGGGATGCAGAACTTCAGCCGCTGGGCCGCGAGCATTCTGGGGCCGTACAAAATCAGGGTCAACTGCGTGGCCCCCGGCGGGTACTTCACGGGCCAGCCCGCTCCGTTCGTCGAAGCCTATTCTCAGCGAACTCAGCTTGGCCGTATGGCAAATGACACAGACCTGAAGGGCATCATCGTCTTTCTGGCGTCCGACGCATCAGCCTACATCACCGGGGCCAATATCCCGGTCGATGGCGGCTACACCGCAAAGTAATCCTGAAAGGTTTCTGCCATGGCCGACCCGTATTCCGCACAAACGCCGGGCTCCTTTGCCCTGCGCCGCAGCCGCGTCTTGCGCAAGATTGCCGACGGCAAAGTCGCGCGCGTGCTAAAGCTTAACACCACCGATCCAAAGGTGGCCGAAATCTTCGCCAGCGCCCAGCCTGATGCCATCTGGCTCTGTATGGAACATGTCGGGGCCAATTGGTCCGACATCGAACACCAGATCCGCGCCGCGCGGATTCACGACGTGGACACGGTGCTGCGAGTCGCGCGAGGCAGCTACAGCGACTACATCCGTGGGCTGGAACTTGATGCCACGGGCCTGATCGTCCCGCATGTCATGAACGTCGCCGACGCGACTGCCGTGCGGGATTTCACCAAGTTCGCCCCAATCGGGCGACGGGCTGTCGACGGCGGCAATGCCGATGCGCAGTTCACCCGTGTCGGGCTTTTGGACTACATGCGGCAAGCCAATGACGAACGGTTTGTTTGCCACCAGATCGAAGATCCCGAAGCCGTCGAAAATCTAGAAGCAATCGCGGAGATCGACGGGGTTGATTGCCTGTTCTTCGGCCCCGGCGACTATTCGGTCGCCCTCGGCATACCGGGGCAAATCGACCACCCCGACGTGCAAAAGGTGCGCCAGAAAGTCGCCGAAGTCGCGCGAAAGAATGGCAAGATCGCAGCCACGGTCTGCTCGCAAACCAACATCCATAGCTACGCTGACATGGGCTACAACTTTCTGAATGTCGGTGCTGACGTCATCGCATTGGTCAACTATGCCGATGCAGCAATGGCAGCCTTCGGGGAGCTTTGATGGACCTCACGTCGATCTACGACACCATTCTCGACGGTCGAACCAAAGGCCTGCCCGCAACCGTCGCGCCGTTTCGCCTTGGCGATATTGGCGCAAAGGGCTGGAACGTGATGGCAGAAGATCTGCCACTGCCATTGATGCTGCTCCGCCGATCCCACCTTGATCACAACGCGCAGGTCTTTGGCGATTACCTGCACTCACATGAACTGTCGCTTGCCCCTCACGGCAAGACGACGATGTCACCACAGATATTTGACGAGCAACTCAGAAACGGTGCTTGGGGGATCACCGCTGCAACGGTGCAGCAGGCCAGGGTGATGCAGCACTACGGTGTGCAGCGCATCATCTTGGCCAACCAGTTGATCGGCAAATCCGCCATCCAGAGCCTCGTCAAAATGATGCAAGAGAGTCCAGAGCTCGAACTCTACTGCTTCGTTGATTCTCGCGCCCAGTTAGAACTCATGATCGCTCATATGAAGGACGCGACGCCACAGCGACCGATCAGACTGTTACTCGAAATAGGTGTGGAAGGCGGCCGAACCGGCGTGCGAATGCCCGAGCAAGCACTCGACCTCGTCAACGCCGTCGCAAAGGCCGATCCGTCGCTCATTCACTTTGCCGGAGTGGCCGCGTTCGAAGGGGTCGTGCCCGGTGTCGCCGACAGTGACGCACCAGTCATCGCTTATGCGCAATCGGTAGTCGACATCGCAAACGCACTACCAAAATCGCTTCTGAGCGGGCTGAAGGAGTTCATCGTCACAGGGGGCGGCTCTGGGCATTTTGACATCATGGGAGCCGCCTTCGCGAGACTTACCCTGCCGGTTCCAGTCCGCATCGTGCTGCGCAGCGGATGCTATGTCACCAACGACTCTGGCGCGTATTTCTCGACGCAGGAGGCGGCGCGGAAGAACCCCGATCGCAACTGGAAATCCCAACTGAAGCCCGCTTTGGAGGTCTGGTCCTACGTGCAATCGCGGCCCGAACCAACGCTGGCGCTGCTCACGATGGGTAAGCGAGATGCGCCCTATGATGCCGGGCTGCCGACGCCTTTCGAACGTTTCCGTCCGGGAAAAGGTCATGCGGCGGTCGGACAGGCCGAGATCTTCGCGATGAACGACCAGCACGCATTTGTAAGGCTACCAGAGGACAGCGACTGGCAGGTTGGCGACATGATCGGCTCAGGTATTTCACACCCTTGCACGGCCTTCGACAAATGGCGGTTCATTCCGGTCATCGATGACGACTACAACGTCATCAACGGAGTCCTGACTGAATTCTAATCGCGCTTGGCCTCTTGGCGTCGCTGTGGGGCATATGCTACGCAATCGAGTTCGTATTTGAGCATCGTGCCCAGAACGCCGGTAATCGTGGTTCTGGTTGGACGCGGCTCGCTGAAATACTCCGCATAGATGCGGTTGTGTTCCGCGACATCTTCGGAGCGGGCCAGATAGCAACGGACATTTATGACGTGGTCGAGGGTCAATCCCTCTGCCAGCAGGATTGCCTCCATATTTTCGATCGAACGGCGCATTTCCTCTTCGAATGTCCCGTTGATGATGTGACCGTCTTCGCGGCCAACAGATGCTTGGCCAGAGACAAAGACCATATCCCCCGCAACTATAGCCGGGCTAAATGGCAAATCAGAGCGCGCGCCCTTATTGACGATCTTCAACATGAATGGACCTTTCAAGTGCTGGTAGAGGAGGGCGGGACGAAACGAACATCGAAATTGTGAACTGCCCCTTTCGCCTTTCGATCCGCCAAATTGCCATAGATTTTGGGAAGGATGGATTGCATCCAGTCGTTCGAACTCACGACAAAACCCGGCCCCTCAGAGTCGAGACCGTAAGTGAATACCCGCGTTTCCGGGCCGGTCTCAGCCCGGATCAATGGAAGCCAAGCCGAATTGGCATAACCAACAACGACATCCGGATTGAACCGGGCAAGCGCGTCATGGACAGCAGTCAGACCATTTGGCCCGTCTTCCTGATTCACCTTCGTCACTTCGAGCACGCAATTCGGACCACATACCGCTGCGGCCTGCGTGATCGCGTCGCGCCGAAGGCGTTGCTCGTTGGAGGAAATCTCGCTGTCCAAGTAGAGCACACGTGCCGATGCGCCGCCAAGATAGGTGAACATGTCCCGAAACGCCTGAGCGTAATCCAGACGGTAGCTATGGACCTTGGGGTGGATAAGCGTCTGGTCGATCACACTGATCTGGCTGGCGGCCGTATCCAGAAAATCCAACCGAGTGTCTCCGGTGATCGAGGTCAAAACGATCACATCCAAGGCATCCCAAACCGCCATGGGCATCTTGGCATTGGTAAAACTGCCCAAGATGAATTCGTGCCCGTCCGACACGACAGCACGCTCGAGCCCGACGACCAACCTCGTGTAGAAGTCGTTGTCAAAGATGCCACCACCAACCACGTCCCGGTTGTAGAAGAATCCAACGCGATGATGCGCCTCTGTCCAAGGAGTGCGCTCCAGGAACGACCCCCTGCCGACTTGCCGCCGAATGATGCCTTCGGCTTCCAGATCCTTGAGCGTCTTGACAACCGTTATCAAGGAGAAGTCGCAGAACCGGGCAATCTCATTTTGAGATTCAATTCGGTCACCGGGGCGCAGACCATCGGCTTTCCAGCGGTGAAACAGGGTCTCACGCAACTGCAGATGGCGAGGGGCGAGGTCAGTCTTCACGATGCAGGGTCCCATGACATTTGCTGAGCAAGAATTCCGCCGTCCACATACAACATTTGGCCAGTGATATAACCCGCCGCTTGCGAGGCCAGAAAGACGGCCGCACCGGCAATGTCATCGGGGCGGCCAATCCGACCAAGCGGGATTTGCGCCCTCACCCTATCGCGGACGCCGGGGGCGCTCAGCCCACCGGCCGTCAGCGGTGTCTCCACCAGACCCGGCCCGATCCCGTTGACCCGGATGCCGCGACTGGCAAGTGTGACGGCCAAAGATCGGATCATCATCAAAACCGCCCCCTTCGACGTATCATAAGCCACACTGTCCTTCTCCGCCGCCTTGGAATTCGTCGATCCTGTGCAAATGATCGACGGGTTCACCTGATCTGGCGACACTTGGGCAGCAAATGCCTGCGCACAGAGCAAAGCGCCTTTAACGTTGAGGTTCAACGTCCGGTCAATCTGCTCTTCAGTCAGTTCGGCGAAAGGGACATCGAAAAAGCTGCCGGCATTGCAGATCAAGGTGTCGATACCCCCCAACTTGCTTTTCGCCGCCTCGATCAGGGCTTTTGCCCCCTGCCCCAGGCTCAGATCGGACTGCACGAAATGACACTCCGTCAGCTCGCGAAGTGGCGCCAAGACGCCACCATCATCGACCGTATGAGAGTTAATCACGAGGCGCGCACCGTCGCGGGCAAACGCGGTCGCTATCGCCAGACCGATACCCTGAGTCGAACCAGTGACGCAGACACGCCGCGGCTCCATCTGAAGATGTTCTTGCTCCACCAGATTAACCTGTTAGTATTATAACATGCTAATATGGATTTTGCGATGGCTGTCAATCAAAGGTGGCACAATGTCACCGTAATCACTCCAGAAGGTCAGATTTCGCGCGATTTGATGATCAGTGGAGAGCGGTTTATCGGCTACGCCGATCCAGAGGATGTAACCGGAACGGATTGGCTACGGATAGACGGGCACGGCGCAATCCTGTACCCCGGCATCATCGACTTGCTGCAACACGGCATGTCACGACACCTGTTTGGCGATGCGCTGCCCGGTGCTGTGGATGACGCCTCACAGTTTCTGCTGGCTTGCGGGACAACCGCTTTTCTTCCGTCGTTCGGGTGCACAGCGGCACCGCGTATGTTTGAGGTGCTCTCTGAGCTGGCTGCGCAATGTTCCGGCGCTACAGGAGCGCGCGCGCTCGGCGTCCACAGCGAAGGCCCTTGCTTTGCCGACCCTGGTGCGCATAACCCCGAAAATCTCGCCCCGCCCAGCGCCGCATTGGCCGAAAGCATGTTGGAAGCATCGGGCGGCGGGCTTGCAGCCGTCACGGTCGCGCCCGAACTGCCCGGCGCCGAAGCCTTCATCCATCACCTCAAGCAAGCGGGGGTTTCCATTCATCTGGGGCACTCATTTGCCAACCCGCAAGACGTGCCGCGCTACGTGTCATGGGGGATCGACGCAGTCACCCACATCTTCAATGCCATGCCGCCGCAACCCTATGGCGGGATGGGCATACACCCCTATTCGCTTCCAGATGCGCTTCTGGCGGAACGAGACCTCGCCATTGGGCTAATTTGCGATGGAATCCATACGGACCCCGGATTCATCAGATTGCTGGCTCAGTTGCCGCCCCATCGGATCTTTCTTGAAACGGATGCGATGAAATATGCCGGAGCAGAAGACATGGAGTTCGAATTCTACCCCGGCTATCGGGTGCGCAGCGTCAAAGGCAATGCGGTCCATGATGAAAACGGTGGTCTGTGCGGCTCGTCACTGACACCAGACGAAGCGATGGGAAACTTCATGTCGCTCGGTGGTGCCGATCTGGTGCGGACCAGCCACGCCACGAGCCTCGTTCCTGCCAAGGTTCTGGGGCGCGAGGCGGACCTTGGCAGCATCAGCCCCGGTAAGCTTGCCGATTTCGTCGTGTTGGATCCCGTCGATCACAGCATTTTGGCGACCTATGTCGGCGGTATTGAACGGTATCGGGCAACATCCCGATGATCATCGAGGCAAAGGGCGTTCTATCGCGAGCAACGGCTGGCTCAACGCGATCCGCGCTGACCTTTCCGGCCGTCACCCGGCTTGCTTCAGGTGATCTGATTGCAACTCTACGTGCAGGAACGACCAAGGACGCCACAGATGAGCGGATCGAGATTCACCGTGCGGGCCCCTCCGGCATTGATTGGAAGGGACCAATAGCAGAGCTGGCAACTCCGACGCTCGGTGGCAAAGCGGGGAGCCTCAAGATCTGCTATCTGACAGAGACTGCGCCAGGTCATCTGTTGGCCGCCGCAATGTGGGTGGACCGGACCAGTTATCCGGGCGCGCCCTTGTTCAACCCCGACACAGACGGCTGCCTGCCAATGGCTATCCTTCTGTCAAGGAGCAGTGACGAAGGGCAGACGTGGACCGAATGGCAGCAGGTGACGCTACCAAAGTCACTGGGCCCGCCCAGCCTGACGGCACCGATCCTCGTACTGCCTGACGCGACTTGGGTGATGAGCATCGAAACCAACAAGGCCTATGAGGATGCCGGGAAATGGGACCAGCGCGCGGTATTTCTCAGCTCTCGAGACAAAGGCGCAACGTGGTCGTCACCGGTGACCGCGGCCCACGACCCGTCGGGAAAGGTGTTCAACTGGGATTTAAGATGCGGCGTTCTTGAGGATGGACGAATTGCCTCCTTCGCGTGGTCATACGACACCGAAGCGGGCCAGTATCGTGACATCCACAGACGGATCTTTGATCCGCGCGATGGCAAATTCCCAGCACCTGACCCACTCGGGTTTGCCGATCAGCCCGGGCGACCGGCAGTCCTGCCGAGCGGACAGATCGTTCTTCCCTACGTGGACAGGTTCGACAATGAGCAAATCTGCGTTCGGTTGGCGGAGAATGCGGAAAGCGATTTCCATAGTGTATGTGTCCTTCACCAGCAGCCCACGCCGGACAAAAAGGGCGACGCCGGCAACGATCTGCTGACTCAGATGTCCCGATGGAGCTACGGATTGCCTTGGGCTGAGTCCTTGGCCGACGGTTCGGTGCTGATTGTCTGGTATGCAGGTTCGCCTGACCTGATGGATATCCATTGGGCACGCATCACGCTGCCAAAACACGGCCTAGGATAGCCGCAAGTGCGACGATCAGGGCAGGGTTCGGAACAGGCTGAACTCCTACCTGAGCAAGGACGTAGGCCGCCAGCTCGGCGTCGGGGTGCGATGACCGCTTCACGTCCGGCATGAGACCTACCAAAACGGACAACGCATCACCGCTCCGCTGCGCATCATAGTCGGCCGCAACTGCGCGAAGTTCTGCGGAATCTGCGGACGTCAGACGCGCCAATCGAAGCAGCAGGCCCGGCATCACAAGCCCCGGCTGCGCTTCTTCTCTGCGCCATTGGTGCGAGAATTCCTCCTCACAAGACAGGATCTTGGTGATCGCCAACAAGACAACCTTGCTGCGCATCTCCGCCATCGGCGTGCTGCGGTCCTCGGCGAGTGAAAGGTAGAGCGACGCAAGCGCTTGCATCGACTCGCGATCCTTGAACTTTCCCACGGCAGAGGCCGCAGCGAGTCTGCAATCCAACTCGGGATCGGACTCCAGCATGTGCCGGACACCTGGCAATGCCGGCCAATAGCCGATTTCGCCCAGGGACCGGGCTGCCCGCGCGCGAAGCAGCGGATTGGGGTCTTGGATCAATGCAGCCACCCTTGGCGCGCTCGACATCGCCTTCAGACGACCGAGCGATCCCAAGGCGGCATAACGCAACTCGACCAAACCGTCATAGTCCAACACAGCTTCCAGCGCCTGAACGACAGCCGGATGGGCCCCGATATGGCCCAAAGCTCTGATCGCTTCGTGACGGACATCAAAGCTTGGATCCCGGAGCGCCGCTATGAGCTCCTCCTTGGCCAAGGGGCTGCCCATCCCCGAGAACTGGAAGGCCAGATCGCGACGGCGGTCCTCCGAGGTGCGACTGGCATAACGGTTGATGCCCCAAAGGGCCTTCATCGGATTGCCCGTGGTGAAATGGTCGACAAACTCGCGAACCGACAGAGCACCGTCCTCGCTAAGCCGGCCGAAGGCGGTGGCTGAAATCGCCGTCACCACCGCCGCCAGTATAAAGAGGACCTCAAAGTTTCCGACAGCGACGCCCCAAATTTCAATGCCACTCGTGCCAAGCCACGCCAGCAAAATACCCGCCGCAAAGGTCACCAGTCCGGCTGCAAAACCGTCGATACTATAGTGCATCGCGGTGTAAGCCTCCTTCGAAGATGGCGGGATCACGTTCAGCATGTAGACGTTGGCGACCGAAATCGCGGCTTGAAAGAGGAAGCCGAACAGAAAGAATGCCGCAGGGACGAACCAGGCGATCCCGGGGACCTCTGGGCCGAGAAACGGCAGGATCAGAAGCAGCAGGATCTGGCCTATCTGAAGCGCGGTCCGAATGGCCCGTGTGCCGTATCTGTCGACAAACCAGCCCGCCGTCACATTGCCGGCCGCGGACCCTACGGGGATCAACGCGACCTGCAGAACCAGCGCACCTGAACTAATACCAATGCGTTCCCGGAAATACAGGATCAGAAACAGGCTGATCGCCGTTGCGACGATATTCTGAAGCGCAGACGCGAACAGAAAGACGGCGTAGTTCCGATCTCGAAGCGGCTCGATCCACGTGCCCTTACGAGTCTCTCCGGGCGCTTTCGGGCGCCCGCCTCGCAGACCGAGCAGCATCAGGCCGCCCGCAATCCCGATTAGAATGCCCAGCACGAAGACAGGGACAAAGCGGCCCAATCCGGACTGACTGTCGAGCCAGACCTGAATCGCCCAAGAAACCCCGAGGGCCACTGGCACATAAGCCAGAGCCATCCGCCCAGCGATCCGCCCCCTAACGGATTTGGGCATGAATTCCTGGCTCCACGGGACGAGTGCGGCTTCCGCCAAACTACGGCAGACGGCAAAGCCCAACATGGCGATCAGCAAGATTGAGAAGACGACGTCCGGACGATCGACAAAGGCTAAGGCAACGAGAAAGAGGGTCAGGAACAGATAGCGGATCGACAACGCAGTCGCTGCGATCCGGCGGCTGCCAAAACGCAGAATGACCGGCAGCGCCAAGACACCGAGGCCTTGAAAGAACGGCATGATGCCAGATAACAATCCGATCCGGTCTTCACCCAGACCGATTTCAGCGGCAAAAAGCGTCAAGGGTGCCGATACCGTGCAAAGAACCGCCGTTGCGGTCATGACCGTCGAGCCATAGAGCCACGGCAACCGCCTCAACTTGTCATAGTCGCTCTGGCCGCGGCTGGGCGCTGCGTCGGTCACGTCCCGGCCCCGAGCTTGAGGTGATATCCCTTGATCACGTGCTGGCAGTTCTCGACCGACCAACAGGTTGCCAATACGCGATCAGGTCCGGTCCGCAGCAAGGCCGGCTGACCGAACCGCAAGCTTCCAAATTGGCTGACGATCCCATCCGTCGCGCTCGCCTCACCAACAGCACCAAAGATCGGAAACTCGGCGTCGATGTCGACCCGGTCCAAGCCGAGGCGGAGGACCCTGACGGTCAAGCTCACGGGGTCTTCGCGATGACAATGTATGCTCAGCACACGGTTCTCGTCCAACGCCATCACATTGGATGCCTGTCCCATAATGCCGGTGGCGATAGCCGGGCCGAATGTTTGCCCGTTGTCGTCGGACAAGACAATATGGTTGTCCAGATTGACCTGCGCCTGCGCGTCATAGGCCCAAAAGATCACCGCGATACGGCTCCCACCCAAATGACATAGCCTGCATTCCCACGGCGCGACATGTCCGCCGGGCGCTCTATAGAAGATGGATTGCCGACGCCAATTGGCACCCGCGTCGTCACTCGCGATTATCCAGCCTTCATGCCCCCCGGGGCCCAGGTGGAATGGCGCACCCGCCGCAATGAGCCTCCCATCTGGGAGCACAATTGCGGGACCGGACAACTCGAGCGGGGCTCCCTCCACAGAGAACTGAAAGGGGGCCGACCAGCTCACCCCCTGATCTTCGGAAATCGACCAACGGTTGCGCAGAGGCAGCAGCTCCATCGTGTCTGGGTCGACAATCGGGGTCAGGTCATCCGGGCGTTCGAAAACGTATCCGAGCGCCAAAATGCGACCGTCCGGCAAGAGCGTGGGCTTGAAACTTTCCGACGCCAGCTCCGAACCTTCGTGAAGCGGGCGCGGTGTAGCCCATGAGTGACCACCATCGGTGCTGCGCGAAACCACTGCCCGCATATCGGCAGAGTCGAACGCCTGCCCGATCGAAAACATTGCCAATAAATCACCGTTCGGCAAAGCGGCCAGCCCAGGGAATACCGCTTGCCGGCTGACAAGCAAGGGGTTGGGATTTGCATAGATGGTGGCCTCGGCATCCAGCGATATTTTCATCGTCCTATCCGATCTTCGACCCATCCGGCGCAATTTGTTTGCCACGCAGCTTCACGTAAGGAAGTCGGCTCAGATTGCTCGTGCACAATCCAGCGCTGTCCACATTGTAGGACGCCCGGGCGATGGGATCATAGGCGGCCTTGTGTGACACGGCGGCCTTCACGATGACGTAGCTGGCGTCCTCTGGCCGAATACCCTGTGAATGTAGGTGACCCAAATCCATCGGGGCCGTCTTGTAGGTCGTCAGAAGGATCAGTGCTTGATCGTTTTCGATCACGGCACAAGGGCCCATCTCAATCCGGGTGCCACGCATCGACGCCAGATGCGACTTTGGGTTCTCAAGGTCGAATACGCCGTCTGACAATGACCGGACGGTCGCCGAAATCTGAACCGGTTCGCCATGAAAGATATCGGTCTTGGCCCCGATTTGCAGAGTTACTTGGGCTCCGACGCCCGCCTCACTGCAGAACACAACAGCCTCGGGGTCATTGATCGCGGCGACAATTCCGGTTCGCCCCATTGCAAGAAGCGGCCCTAGGATATCAGTCGCGTCACCCGGTGATCCACCTCCAATGTTGTCCGCCGCTTCGATTAGTAGAACCGGACCATTGCCCGGCGGAAGCCCGTCGATACGGGCAAGGGCGACGTCCACCGTCACTTCGACAGGGTATCCTTCGGACAAGTGCGCTTCCAGCACTCCGACCAGCTCCTCCAGATACCTGGCAGCGCGATCAGGGTCGCCAAAGGTCGCCGCAGTCAGGCTGAATCCACAATCCCGGATATCGGCATAAGCATAACCGGCCATCACGTTGATCCCGATGATCTCAGGAACTTCCGCCTCGATGGCACGGGCACGGTCGAGCACCGCCCGCATCGGGTTTGCGCCAGTTCCAACACCGGTCGGCGGCAGCACGTAGGGCGTCGAGCGATGCAACTGATGAACAGGGCGATGCGATGCCAAAAGGCTCTCAAGCGTTCGCGCAGCGCGGACAGCTGTTTCTCGCGCATCGCTATGCGGATTTTCCCGATAAGCGTCGAGAACCGTCGAATGCTTCACCATATCCAGCGAAACATTGGCATGCAGATCCAAGACCGCGACGACTGGAATATCACGATTGGCCTCGGCCAGCTTGGCGGACACCCGCGCGAGTAAGGCTCCCTCCACATCGTCGCAGTCTTCGCTTACCATCGCGCCATGCAGGATCAGCATCACCGCGTCAATCTGATCTATATTCTCGGCCAAATCACGAAAAAGCCGGGTATCGAATCTGTCGACGGCAGCTTGTTCGACGATACCGCTCGGCATTGCGGCCATCTGGATCGATGGGACGACCGTCCAACCTGCCTCATCGGCGACGCTCAACGCGCCGTCCATCGGAGAGCCATTGCCGCGCGCTGCACGCAGCATCTCTTCCCCTTCGGTCAGAATACCGTTTCGGAACTCAGCCAGGGTCGTGGTTTGCGCCAGAAACGTATGCGTTTCGTGAAAAAGGCCAGCGATCAGAACAGTCGACGCCATCTCCGCCCCCCGAAGTTGAACCAGAGCAAAACACCTCAGCCGCACCGGAATCTATCTGATTATCATGTTAACATGATCAACCGTCAATGCTCAACTGAGGCGGAGGCGAGTGCCGCAATCCCTATGATCCCGGCGTCGCCGCCCAGAATTGCGCGTTCCAAGTGGGGCCGTCGGATGTCGTCCAAATCGGACAATGCGCCCTGCAGAAGCGGCAAATAGCCAGCCGCCAAGCCAACGCCGCCGCCAATGAGAATGACCTCCGGGGCAAGCAAGAACTGCACGTTCCGACACAATCGGGCAACGCGCCGGGCCGACAAGGCGATGGCCTCTGTTGATCGCGTGTCCGCCTTTTCAAACGCCGCGCGGGCATCCGTTGTGCCTGCATGCCGCGCGATCCAGCGGCCCGAAGAACAATCTTCGATTGGGGCATCGGCCTCGCTGGCCATGTCGACCAACTGGCCCGCATGGCCGGCAAGGCCCAGTCGACCCGTCAGCAACCGACCCTGAAAAACGATACCGGCGCCTATCCCAGTCGAGATGGTCAAAAAGACCATATCTCTGCCCTTGCCCGCGCCGAAAACGTATTCGCCCCATGCTGCCGCCTGCGCGTCGTTGCACAACGTGACTGAGCGGCCAAGCAAAGCCTCAGCACGCTCCTCGAGAGGAAAACCGATGTCCGGCAAGGCCAGAGTTTCTGGATTGAGCGGTCGCCAAAGTCCGCCGGACACAAGCCCAGTGACCGTGATGCCAATACCGCGATACCGCCCTTGCCATGCCTCGGCCACTTCGGCGATCGCGCTCAGCCACGCCTCGGGTCCGGCTGACCGATCTGTCGGGACGGCACGACTGTCCAGAACATCACGGCCCTCCACCAGAGCCACCAGCGTCTTGGTCCCGCCCAGATCGACCGCCAGCGAAACCGTCACGACGCATCACCCCGCACCGACTTGATCGCGTCGGAAAACCACGTGGCCACATGTTCCGGTCGCGTAATCGCGGAGCCGACGACAACCGCATTCGCCCCCGCTTCGATGGCCCGCGCGGCTTGGTCCGGGCGATGATATCGCCCCTCGGCGACGACAAAGCGGCCAAGTTTGGCAAACGAAGAGACGAGCGCCAGATCAGGGCCATCCGGGATCGGCCCTCCGGTATGTCCCGACATGGTGCTGCCAAGGACCTCGACGCCGTAGTCAACCGCGCGAACACCCTCGGCCAAAGTCGAGCAATCCGCCATCGCCGGCCGCCCTACTGATTGGATGGTATCGATCAGACGCTCCAACCGGTCCGGTCGAGGCCTGTCCGTGGCGTCGATTGCGATGATGTCAGCGCCAGCGGCAGCAAGATCCAGAACGTCGGCGGCAATCGGGGTGATGCGTGGCTCGAACCCTTCGAGGTCCCGCTTGACCAGACCGATGATCGGCACGTCCGTGACCGCTCGCACAGCTTTGAGATTGGCGATGCCTTCGATGCGAAGCCCCCGAGCGCCGCCGTCCAGCGCGGCCAATGCCATCGCCGCGACGATTTCCGGGTGATCCAAAGGGCCGCCGACGACGGGTTGGCAGGACACCACAAGTGCGCCTGAAAGGTCCTCAAGTATGCGACTCACTACATTTCCATCCTGTCTTGATCCGACGAGCGTCGCCGTCTGGCCAGCCCGGTGTCAAGCATCCGCAGCCGGCCTTTGACCTTGAAGCCTCGGCGGGCCGAAACGGAGGAGCAGGTATTACAGGCCGAAGACGCTCCTAGCGCAAATCAAGGCGACTGTCGAAACGACCCAAGTCAAAATCCGGTCATGACAGGTCATAATTGCGCAGCCGGTCATTCGTCGGAGCGAGCCACGATCCTGCTGCCGTCTTCAATCGCGGCGGACGGGTAGAGCACGACCCTATCCTGCTCGGTCAAGCCATCCAGCACTTCCGTTGCGATACCGTCGCTCTCACCAATCTCGACATTGGTGAGTCTGGCGATGCCGTCGATCGCCACGAATACGGACCAGAGACCGTCCTCCCGAAACAAGGCACTTGAAGGAACCAAAGGAACCTCCTCGGCCTCCCAAATGACGATTGCGGCCTCCAAGCGGTATCCGTGGCCCAAGCCGGGACGTTGCTCCACCGGGCTGAGAAGCGCGATTTCGACGCGGACGCGCTGCTCTTCGACGCCAAGTGCCGAGTATTTGGTAACACCGAACGGATCGATACGCCTGACCTCACCGCGAAGCTCATTCACACCGCCCCAGTCGCGCAGGATGACGGGATCTCCTACACCGACCTGAACAGCATCGGAGGATATGAGCTCGACGACCACCTCCAGATCGGAGGCAATGTCACCGATCTCCATGATGGGGGCGCCAGCAGGCAACGTCGTCTCGCTTTCCTGCAAGACCTGCAGGATGCGGCCGTCAATAGGTGAGTAGAGCGGGATCTCGTCGCCTCGGGCGTCACCAATCGCGTTGGCCAGCCCGATGTCGTCGCGGGCGATCAGGCTGGCCCGTGCATTGGCCAACTCCGCCTCGCGCATTGCGATTGCGGCCTCCGCCGTTTCGCGGCTCGCCCGGCCGGATCGCATGGCGCCTTCGGCCCGCTCCAATGCCGCCTGACTCGCGATTCCGCTCTCGTAGAGCGAGAGTGTGCGCTCGTACTCCGTAGTCGCCAGCTGCTCGCTTGCCTCGGCTGCGTTCAGGTTGGCTTGCGCAAGGCGAAGCGCGGCCGTTGCGGCATCCACGGCCGCGCTGGCCTGTTCGCGGGTTCTACTATCCAACACCGTCGGGTTGATCGGACGCATCTGCGCCACGACCGTTTCACCTCGGACCACGGAATCGCCGGGATGGACTTGAACGCGCAAAAGGCGTCCAGCGACCGGGGTCGAGACCGTGTAGGTCTCTCGCACATGCGTGCGGCCCTCTTCATCAATCGTCACGGTCAAGTCGCCGCGGACGACCTTGCCCAGATCGACCTCGGTCGGCTTTGGCATCATCGTCAGAACAATCGTGGCCGCGACAGCGGCGATCGCCCCGACGATCAGGACATTCCGAGACAGTTTCGCGCGTTTGGGCATGGGCTATTCCCTTGTCTTGAGGGCTAGGGTGATGTCCGAAGCACCGATGTCGCGCTGCACGATCCACCCCGAGGCGAGGGCCGCGACGACGACAACGGAAATGGAGGTGCCATAGGCGTTGGGGGCCGAGACAACCGGTATCTGATAGAGATCGGTCGAAAATCCGGCAGCAATGAGATGCGACAACGCGGTGCCCAGTCCGACACCCAGAGGCAATGCCACCAGTATCACTGCGGCCAGCTCGCCCAACAGGACGAAAGCGGTCTCGCCGTGATAGAACCCCATCACACGCAAGCTGGCCAAATCGCGGGCACGCTCGTCCTGGGCAACACGGGCCACGTTGTAGATAATTCCGAATGTGATCGCGAAAGCCATGAAGCCCATGATGAAGCGCGACGACCCGGCCCCTTGGTCCATGATCTGCTGAAACGCCCGCTCTGCCTCGATCCGCAGACTCACCCCGGCCACCATCGGCATGTCCTTGAGGGCGGAATAGACGTCAGCCTGCTCGCCGTCATTGATCGAGACATAGGCCCCTGAAATCCGCATCGGCTCACCAAGGAGACGGTTCAATGCTTCCAGGTCCATATAAGCGGGAGAGCCCATCAGACTTTCCGCGATGCCGGAGACCGGGGCGACCACGGTCGGCTGACTACCCTGCCGGATATCGACGACGATTTCGTCTCCAATCGACACATCGAGGATATCGGCCAGCGGCGCCGACAGAACGATGCCACGAGCGGGCAGCGAAATGGGCTCGACATCGGCGTCCAGCGCCCGAAACAACTGAGCATCAGGCGCGAGCCCCGTGATCGCTCCCGAATAACTCTTCCGCCCGCTTCGAAGGACTACCGGCACATTCCGAACAGGCTCGGCAAGGGTGACGCCGGGCAATCGCTGCAATTCAAAAATCGTTCGGCTGGGCGCGTTCGCAACAAAGCTCACCGACGCGTCAGAGCGGTCTATGACGTTGAAGGTCCGGTCGAGCGCCTCGTCAAAGCCCTCGTAGATGATCAGCATCGAGAGGCTGAGCGCCATCCCCGCCGCAACGCCGGTTACAGCGCCCAACATGCGCCACGGTTGTCGCACGAGGCGACGCAGGACCATGCGCGTCGGTTGATCGAGGTGGCGCACCAGACGAGTGCCAAACGCACCGGCCTTCGAGTAATCGGGGGGCGAGGGCGGGCGCATCGCCTCCGCCGGGGTCATCCGGAAGACCCTGCGCAGAGCCAAGGCTCCGCCCAACGAGGCGACGAGCACACTGGTCAGAATGCCACTTGCGAAGGACGCCAACTCCAAGCGAAACAACAGGAACGGGAGCTTGTAGTAGGTCGTGTAGATCGGGATCGTCAAACGGCCCAGAAGCACCCCCAAGAAGCAACCGAACACGGCCCCTCCAAGCGCGATGATGACCACCAGTTGCAGATAGTGACTGCTGACCTCGGTATCGGAATATCCAAAGGCCTTCATCAGTCCGATCTCTTCGCGCTCTGACTGGATCATCCTGCTGGTCACGATATAGAGCAGGAAAGCAGCGACGAGCATGAACACCGGCGGGACGTTCTTGGCCGAGATTTCAAGCCCCGCGATCTCTTCTGACAAAAACCTGTTCGACGGGTGGTCCGCCAATCCGTACGCACCGGGAGCACCAAACGGGTCGAGCACGCGGTCGACGTCGTCCAACACCGCATCCACGTCGGTGCCGCGCAACAGCGTCAGAAGCACCTCGTTGAAGGCCCCCTTCAGGTCAAGCGCCGCCGCCAGCGCGGGGCGGCCGATCCAGATGACCCCAAACCGGGCGTCGTCCGGAATCATTTCGCCGGGCGCTGCGTAATAGATGAATTCGGGCGACTGCGCCGTGCCGACAACGTCGAAAGCGCGGTATGCGCCGTTCAGGGTCACGTGGATCTGATCGCCGGGCACGATGTCGTGGGCGGAAGCAAAGCTGTCCAACAGAACGATTTCATGGATCTTGCCCGACTCTGGGCGGCGACCCGCCGTCAGACGAATTTCGTTGAGGTGGCGCATCCCGTAGGCAGGAAGCGACAGAATGCGAGCCGAGACAGGCAAGTCTCGGGACGGAATGTCGATCAAGGCGCTGCCGGAAATGCGGGTTTCAACTACCGCGACACCTCGAATGTCGCTCAGCCTCCGCGCCACGCGTTCCGGCGCACGGGCAACCGGCGCGAAGACCTGCGCGAACTGCTGACGCTCATAGTAGGCGTCGCGGGTCTGCGTGAGGGATGCTACAAAGCCCGACATCATGACCTGCAAAGCTACACCGATGCCGATCACCAGCATGATTGCCAGAGCCTGACCTTTTATGCGCCACAGGTCGCGAAACAACTTTGCGTGGAGCGGGCTCACCACTCGATCTCTTCGGCAGAGAGAGGCGCGTCATTCAACACGACATCGCGGATCGCACCATCCGCGAAGTGGATGACGCGGTCCGCCATCGCGGCCGTCGCTGCAGCATGGGTGATGATCAACACTGTCGTCCCCAGCTTTTCGTTCACGTCCTGCAGCACTCGCAGAACGGCACGCCCGGTGGTGCTGTCGAGCGCGCCGGTCGGTTCGTCGCAGAACAGCACGTCGGGCTGCTTGGCCACCGCCCGTGCGATCGCAACGCGCTGCTGCTCGCCTCCCGAAAGCTGAGCCGGAAAGTGGTCGAGACGGGCGCCCAGACCTACGAGGTGCAGAGCATCCTCCGGAGACATCGGGTGCTTTGCGATTTCAGTCACAAGCTCCACGTTCTCCCGCGCGGTCAAGCTGGGCATCAGGTTGTAGAACTGAAAGACAAATCCCACATGGTTGCGTCGATAGCCCGTCAGGGCGCGATCGGTCATGCTGGTTAGGCAATGCCCTTCAAACCACGCTTCACCGGCGCTGGCCTTGTCCAGCCCGCCCAATATGTTGAGCAGCGTGGACTTGCCGCTGCCCGACGGGCCCAACAAGACCACGATTTCACCGCGTCCGATCTCAAGATCGACACCGCGAAGCGCATGAACAGCCGAACGGCCTTCGCCGTATGTCTTGGTCAGGCCATGAGCCCGGAATGCCAATTCCTGCTGGGACATTGTTTCGTAAACCATGCTGCAGCATAGACAACATTGGCCTCGGCGACTTGATCGAGATCAAAACGGCAGACCTGTGCAATCAGCCATGGCGAAGAATTGTCCGCTGCAGTGCCTTTTGCCGAAATTGTGGCCAAGCACAGCGGCTTGGTTTACCCAAAGCCCTCGTCGAGACATTCCCGGATGGTCGCTCGGACCCAGTTATGCAACGGCGAGGACTGTGTGCGCGCGGTCCAGACCATCGTGAGCTTGAATTCCGCAGGCACCGGGCAGGGCACGATGGCCTGCTCCGCACCGATCCGCTGCGCCAACCTGGCGGGCACAGTCGCGACCAACTGAGTGCCGGTTACAAGCTGCCCGATCCCTGCGGGACTCGGAACCTTCATCGTAATGTTCAGATCGTGACCGGCATCTTCGATCACTTGCAGGAACCGGGATTTCCACGTGCCTCCGTAGGTCACGGCAAGATGGTTGAATGTCAGATATGTCGACATATCCGGCACGGTCTGGGCAGCCGGATGATCGGGATCCATGAGGCAGACATACTCCTCGTCGAAGAGCTCCTGAATGTAGATCCCGGACTCTCCCGGCTGAAACGGTCCGAGCAAAAGATCGGCTTGGCCCTCCAGAAGCCGCAAGGCTCCGTCGCTGGACGAATTGACAATTGTCAGCCGAATGCCCGGCGCTTCCTTCTGGAATCGGCGCGCGATGATCGGAATCATCAAGACGCGCTCATAGTAGTTACAAGCAATGGTGATTTCAGCCTGCGCCACCGAGGGGTCAAACGTATCTGACGTGGCCATGTCCCTATAGGAGTCCAACAGCCGACGCGATTGGGTTACGATCGCATCACAGCGTGGGGTCGGCACCTGGTTGCCCGCTTCCTTGACAAATAGCGGGTCGCCAAAGACCCGGCGCAGTTTCTCAATAGTGTAACTGACGGCGGATTGATTGACGCCCAGCGCCTGCGCCGCACGGGTGAAGGAAGCCAACCCATGAACGCGGCAGAGCGTATCCAGCGCCGCGAAATCGACTGATAGAGCATCAGGGGTCTTGGAGCGCACTGGCGACACCTCAATCGAATTTATTGATGGCGGATATCAATCCTAGCAACTGGCTTGATGCAAGGCAACGATGTTAGTGTCTCTGCACATGCGATGCTCTGACGGGAGGAAAGGAGTGCTGCTATGCCCACGGTCCCAGTGAACAACGAGATCACTATCGAGGATCTCACTCTTGATCCCTATCCGATTTATCGACGGTTGCGCGCGGAAAGCCCGGTTTTGCACGTGGCCTCGGTCAAGCGCACCTTTTTGACAAAGGCGGCTGATACGAAATGGGTCAAGGACAACCCCGCCATGTTCAGCTCGAACGATCCGGGCACCCCGATGCACCCTGCATTTCAGGCACACACCCTGATGCGCAAGGATGGGCCAGAGCACGTGCGCGAACGAATGGCGATGGCCAAGGCCTACGCGCCCAAAACGATCGAGGCGCATTGGGCTCCGCTCTATCGTGAAATTGCCAACGACTATTTGGATCGCCTGCCCCGGGGTGAGGTCGTGGACCTGTTTTCCGAACTCTGTGCCCCGGTGGCGGCGCGCATTCTGGCGCATATCCTCGGCATGCCCGAAGCCAGCGACGACGAGATGATCGACTGGTCGCAATCCCTCATCGATGGGGCAGGCAACTTCGGCTGGAAGCCAGAGCTGTTCGCCATTTCGGATCGGGCCAATGCAGAAATGAACGCGCTCTTCGATGAGTTGGTGCCAAAGCACCGGGCCGAGCCGAACCCGTCGGCCTTCGCCATCATGCTCAATGCGGAAAACCCGATCCCGATGAGCCAGATCTACGCCAATCTGAAGATCGCCATCGGAGGGGGAATCAACGAACCCCGCGATGCCTTGGCCACGATGATCTACGGGCTGCTCACCAATCCCGACCAACTCGAAGAAGCACGGCGGCAGGAATGCTGGGGACAGGTGTTCGAGGAAGGGGTGCGCTGGGTCGCGCCGATCCAAGCGAGCACGCGCATCGCCGTGGAAGACATCGAGATCCGGGGGTTCGACGTCAAGAAGGGCGATGCGCTCATGACGATACAAGCCTCCGCGAACCGCGACGAAGAGGTCTATGAGGACGGCGAATCCTTTAACGTATTCAGGGACAAGGCCACTCATCAATCGTTTGGCTCCGGGCCGCATCATTGCGCCGGCGCACATGTATCGCGCCGCACTGTCGGAGCGATCATGCTCCCGATGTTGTTCGAACGTTTCCCAAACATGACCCTTCCGGACCCGGCCTCCGTGAAATGGCGCGGTTTCGGTTTCCGCGGTCCGATAAACATGCCGGTGCGGCTCGAATGATGAGCACGATAAGCCAGTTGACTCATCAACCAATCTGGCTAAACTGCATCAAGTTGATTTATCAACTAGTGCGTCTTGAGGAGAAGGCGCATCATCCAGGGAGGAAAACATGAAACTCAAAAATGCCGTGGCGCTTGGTGTCACACTGTCGGCAGTGGTGACGGGGGCGGCGTTCGCAGACACGATCCGAGTGGGCGTCATTGCGCCATTCTCGGGCCCTTTCGCGTTGTATGGGACGCAGTATGAACAGGCGATCGCCGCCTATCAGGCCAAACATGGCACCAGCGTGGGCGAGCACGAGATCGAGTTCATCTTCCGCGATTCCGGTGGCATCAACCCCGATCTTTCGCGGAGCCTCGCCCAGGAATTGCTGATCCGCGATCAGGTCGACTACCTCGCAGGTTTCACGTTCACACCGAACGCGCTCGCCGTTGCACCGCTGATCACGCAGTCCGAAACGCCCACGGTGATCTTCAACGCAGCCACATCCTCGATCAACCGAGACAGCGAATTCTTTCTGCGCACCAGCTTTACGCTGTGGCAGGTTTCCGCGCCCATCGCAGACTGGGCCTATGATCAGGGTATCCGCACCGTAATCACCACGGTGGCGGACTACGGCCCCGGCATCGATGCCGAAAACGGCTTTACGGCTGCATTCGAGGCACGCGGCGGTGAGGTCATCGACGCGGTGCGGATGCCATTGTCCACGACCGACTTCACGCCCTTCCTGCAAAGCGTGCGGGCAGCAGAGCCGGACGCGGTCTTCGTCTTCGTGCCAGGTGGCCCGACGACCTTTGCCTACACGCGCACCTACAACGAAAACGGTCTGCGCGAAGCAGGCATCGAGTTCCTCGGCACCGCCGAAACCGAAGAGAGCAATCTGCAAGCGCTCGGTGATGCGGCCATCGGGTTGAACACCGCCTACCACTATTCGGCAGCCCACGACTCCGACATGAACCGGGAATTCCTGGCCGCCATTGCGGAAATGGACGACCCGGCGGCGGTCAACTGGGCGTCGGTCGGCGCCTATGATGGCGTGCATCTGATCTACGAAATGATCGAAGCTGCCGGATCGGACGGCCCCGCCGCCGTCGAGCACGCGCTTGGCCTCGAATGGGAAAGCCCACGCGGACCGCTCGTCATGGACCCCGAGAGTCGCACTGTGATCCAGAACGTATATCACCGCGTCGTGCAGCGAAACGAAGAGACCGGACTGCTCGAAAACTTCGAGACCGGGATCATCGCCACCGTCGGCGATCTAGGCTGGGATCAGTAATCTGACAAACCTGCGGGCAGCTCCGGTTGCCCGCAACCTGCCGGATTTGGGGATATCATGGGACTTTTCCTGAACATAGTCGTCGACGGTGTCGCCTACGGCATGATCTTGTTCATGATCGCAGTCGGCCTGTCGGTCACGATGGGCCTGATGCGAGTGGTCAACCTCGCCCATGGTGGATTTGCCATGATCGGCGGCGCGTTGGCGCATGTATTCGGAACGCAGATGGGGTTGGGCTTCGGGCTAACACTACTACTGGCGCTGGCCGGAACGATCGCCATCGCCTTGCCACTCGAGCGGGTCATCTACCGGCGTGTCTATGGCTTTGGCGAGTTGCAGCAGGTGCTCGCCACGATCGGGCTGACGTTCCTGATGATCGCCACCGTGAATTGGTGGCTGGGGTCGACGTTGCTCGCCGTAGCAATGCCGGAAATCCTCAACCAATCCGTCGATCTGGGGTTCCGAACTCTGCCTGCTCACCGCATTGCGGTGATCGGTCTGGGGCTCTCGGTTACTCTCGGACTGTGGATCCTGATCGACAGGACGCGGTTCGGCGTTCGACTGCGCGCAGCAGTCGACAACCGGGCAATCGCCTCGGCACATGGGATCAATACCGACCGGATCTACATGATCACCTTCGGTCTTGGGGCGGGGTTGGCCGCGCTGGGCGGGATCATGGGGGCGGAGCTTCTGCCCATCGATGCCTATTACCCGCTGCGCTACATGGTGCTGTTCCTGATCGTCGTCGCGGTCGGCGGCATGGGATCGATCCTCGGCTCCTTTCTGGCGGCCATCGGATTGGGGCTGCTGGAAACAGCGACCCGCTATCTGGTGCCAGACCTGTCCACCATTACGTTCTTCGCCCTTGTGATCGCGCTGCTCGCCATGCGCCCGCAAGGCCTGCTGGGGAGGGAATGAGCGATGCGTAACCTGATTGCACCGCTCGCCCTGATCCTGCTGGGCGTTGCGCTGTTCTTCTTGTTTCCCTACAACCTCGCCTTCGCGACACGGATCGTGATTATGGTGATCCTCGTGCTGTCGCTGGACCTCGTCCTTGGCTATGCCGGTATCCCTACCCTTGGACAGGGAGCAATGTACGGGGCCGGAGCCTACGCGGCGGGTCTGTTTGCCATCCATATCTGGGCCGACCCTTTCGCCGGCCTGATCGCCGGGGCATTGGCCGGCGCGATACTGGCACTGATCTCGGGATTCGTACTGATGCGGGCATCGGGGTTGACCCTGATCATGCTGACCATCGCCGTAGCCTCGATCTGCCACGAGATCGCCAATCGGGCGCGCGGTGTCACCGGCGGGGCGGACGGCCTGCGTGGCATCCGGATGGACCCGGTGTTTGGGATCTTCGAGTTCGATTTCATCGGGGTCACCGGATACTGGTACACTTTCGGAGTTGCGGCCCTCGTGTTCGCCTTCCTCGTCATCCTTGTGCGGTCGCCGTTCGGGCTGGGACTGCGCGGCATCCATGAGAGCCCAGACCGGATGATGGCGATTGGCGCCCCGGTCTATTGGCGGCGGCTGGCGGCCTATGTCGTCGGCGGCGCCATTGCCGGGATCGCGGGCGCGCTGACCGCGCAGATCAGCCAGTTGGTCAGCCTTGAAACCTTTGCCTTCGCGCTCTCGGCCGAGGCGATGATCATGCTGATCCTTGGTGGGATGGGGCGGCTCTACGGTGCGGCGATAGGGACCGTGGTCTTCATGTGGGTGCACCATACCGCGGCAGCGAACGACCCGTTCAACTGGCTCTTCGTCATCGGGGCGATGGTGCTGGCGGTCGTATTCTTCCTGCCGTCCGGCCTGATCTCGTTGCCTGCGGCTGTAACGCGGCTGATCAAGGGAGGTCGCAATGGCGGGGCTTGAGGTTCGGGGACTGACCAAGAATTTTGGTGGACTGGTGGTATCGGAGGATATCGACTTCGATCTCCGGCCGGGTGACCGCAAGGCGCTGATCGGGCCCAACGGCGCGGGCAAGAGCACCTTTGCCAACCTCGTCACCGGGATCCTAGAGCCGTCGAGCGGAACAATTCATTTTGACGGGCGCGACATCGGCCGTCTGGGCGAAGCGCGACGGGTCAAACTTGGCATTGCCAAGACGTTTCAGGTCACGACGTTGTTTCCCAAACTGACCGTGCGGGAAAACCTGCGACTGCCGGTGCTGGAGCGTGAGAACCGGGGTTTTCGAATGCTGCGCCGCGCCGATGGCGACCCAAAGGTCGAGGCCGAGGTCGAGGCTCTCATGGCGCAATTCGATCTCTCAAAGCTGGCCGACCGGCAGGTGGCCAATCTGGCCTACGGACAGCAACGACTTGTCGAACTGGCTTTGACACTGGCGCTGAAACCGCGGGTGCTGATCCTCGATGAACCGGCCGCTGGCGTACCCTCCGGAGAGACCCATCTGATTACCGACGCGATTGCCAACCTGCCCGCAAATCTGGCGGTGCTAGTGATCGAACACGATATGGATCTCGTGTTCAAAGTGGCGCAATCCATTGTCGTCTTGGTTCAGGGCCGCATCCTTACCGAGGGGACACCGCGAGAGATCGCCGCCGACGCCAAAGTCCGCGAACTCTATCTGGGAGGCGGACATGGCTGATCCAGTCATCGAGATGAAAAACGTCACTGCAGGTTACGGGCCAACGCACATCCTGCGAGGGATCGACCTTGCCATCTATCCGGGCGAGCGGCTGGCGATGATCGGGCGAAACGGCGCCGGAAAGACAACCCTACTGGGCACGCTCATGGGGCTGACGCGGCTGCACGACGGGCAAGTGCAATTGCGCGGAAAGGACATTGGTGATCTGCAACCATTCCGGCGCAACGGGCTCGGGCTGGGGCTCGTGCCGCAAACGCGAGACATCTTCCCGTCATTGACGGTGGAGGAAAACCTCCAGTCTGCAATGCGCGGCGATGCCACATTGGACGAGGCATATGCGCTCTTCCCCCGCCTCAAAGAGCGGCGGCGCAACGGTGGCATGCAGCTTTCCGGCGGCGAACAGCAAATGCTGGCCATTGCGCGCACGCTGATGACACAGCCCGACGTCATTCTGCTCGACGAACCGCTCGAAGGGCTGGCTCCGGTGATTTGCGAGCAACTCATGGAGGTCTTCGAAAATCTCGCCAGCGATTCAAAACGGTCGGTCGTGCTGGTCGAGCAACATGCAGAGGCCGCGCTCGCCTTTGCGACCCGCGCCGTCCTCATGGCAAATGGCACCATCGTCCACGACGGGCCTGCGCAAGACCTACGAGATGACCCGACCTTGCTGCATCGACACGTCGGTGTGGGCTTGGACGTCTGAGAAGGAAGCGAAACTATGACACTCATCGAAGGCCACAAGCCGATCACTCCGGCCGACGGTATCCCGGTCTGGGATGTCGATCCCTACGACGAGGCCATTCTGGCCAATCCCGACGCCTATTATGCGAAATTGCGCGAGCTTGGCCCGGTCGTCTATATTCCGCGCTACAGCATTCTGGCCGTTGGGCAGTATGCAAGCGCTCACAAGTTGTTCACCAACCATGAGAATTTCATCTCTTCCCGCGGCGTCGGGCTGAACGATTTTGCGCTCGAAGAACCGTGGCGTCCGCCGTCGATCATTCTGGAGGTCGATCCGCCCGATCACACGCGGACGCGGCGTATCATGGCAAAGGCGCTATCGCCCAAGGTGGTCAAATCCCTCGCGGACATGTTCCGGGCCGAGGCGGAAATCATCGTAGACGATCTTCTGCGTGAAAGCAGCTTCGAGGCCGTCACAGGCCTAGCCGAGCGGTTTCCCGTGACCGTCTTTCCGAAAGCGGTCGGCATGCGGGATGTGCATCATCGGCACCTCGTCGACTACGGCTCCTGCGTTTTCAACGCCATGGGTCCGGACAATGCGCTGCGCCGGCAGGCACTGGAACGCAATGCGATCATCGGGCCGTGGATCATGGCGGCCTGCGCCCGCGACAGGCTGACGGACGACGGTCTGGGAGCCATGATCTATGCCGAAGCCGATGCCGGAACCATCACCGAAGCAGAAGCCGCCATGCTGGTGCGCTCGTTCCTTTCGGCCGGGGTCGATACCACTGTGACAGGGATCGGAAATGCACTTTGGTGCCTTGCGAACAACCCGGCGGAGTGGGACCGGCTTCGTGCGGACATCACCTTGGCCAGACCGGCCATCGAAGAAACCCTGCGTTTTACCTCGCCGGTGCACACCTTTGGGCGCACCGCTGCCCGCGACACCGAAATCGCCGGTTACCCGGTCGAAGAGGGCAGCAAGATCATCTGCGTTCTGGGGGCGGCAAACAGCGATCCGGAAAAATGGGGCGATCCCGGGACCTTCCGGATCGACCGGCGACCTCTTGGACACATGGCCTTCGGTGCAGGAATCCACGGCTGCGTGGGGCAGAATATCGCCCGCGGCGAGATCGAAGCGATCCTGTCGGTCATGGCCGAACGGGTCGCGCGGATCGAACCTGCCGGAGACGCAGTCTGGAGACCGAACAACGCGATCCATGCCTTGGATCAGTTGCCACTGAAATTCATCCCGAACTAAGGAGAAATAGACATGGTGAAAGTCACCTACATCGCCCACGACGGCACAGAGACGACCCTTGACGGTGCTGAGGGCGATAGCGTGATGGCCACGGCGATTTCCGCTGGTCTCGATGGTATCGTCGGCGAATGCGGTGGTTCGATGATGTGTGCCACCTGCCATTGCTATGTCGACGATGCTTGGTCCGACCGGACCGGCCCACGCAAGGACGGCGAAGACGACATGCTTGATTGCGCGGCAGACGACGTAAAGGACACCTCGCGCCTGTCTTGCCAGATCAAACTGACGGCCGAGCTTGACGGTCTTGTCGTGCACCTGCCATCGTCGCAACTCTGATGTCAGGCGTGTCGGAACACGTGGTCATCGTCGGGGCTGGTCAAGGCGGCCTTCAAGCGGCGATGAGCCTGCGGACCGAAGGGTTCACGGGACGGATCTCACTGATCGGTGAAGAGCCGGGGCTGCCCTACCAACGTCCGCCATTGTCCAAGGCCTACCTCAAGACAGGTGCGGCCGATGCCTTGACGCTGCGACCGGCAGCCTTCTTCGAAAAGCACGACATCACCTTGGTAACAGGCACACGTGTCGATAGCATCGTCCGGGACACCGGCCATGTACTTCTTGGCTCCAAGACCCTCGGTTACGACCATCTGATCCTCGCGACTGGCACCCGTAATCTGCGGCCGCCGATCGACGGACTCGAGCATGCCTTGGACCTGCGAACCCTCGAAGACGCCAAAAGGCTGCGGAAAGAGCTGGACCGGCCGCGCACCTGCGCCGTAATCGGGGCCGGGTTCATCGGGCTCGAGTTTGCAGCCGTCGCGCGTGCGTTGGGGCACAAAGTGACCGTGGCCGAGGCCGCCCAGCGCCCGATGGCGCGCGCGGTTTCTAGCCCGATCGCCGCACGCTTTGCCGAAATGCACCTACAAATGGGAACTCGGCTGTGCTTCGGTCAGGCTGTCAAAGAAGTCGACGAAACCGGCATCCACCTGCCCGACGGCGAAAAGATCGACGCGGATCTGATCCTGCTCGCTGCCGGTGTGCGACCGAATGTCGAGCTTGCCCAGGCAGCCGGCCTGCCATGCGACAACGGCATCGTAACCGACGCGCAATTGCAGACTGCTGACCCGGCGATCTCTGCACTCGGCGATTGCGCGGTCTTCCCCGATCCGCGGACCGGCCGGCTGGTGCGGCTCGAAAGCGTTCAGGCCGCCACCGATCACGCCCGCACGATTGCCAAACGGATCACCCATGGCACCGCCACACCTTACGCAGCAGTCCCGTGGTTCTGGTCGGATCAATCCGACCTTAAATTGCAGATCGCCGGCCTCGCTTTCCCCGAAGACGATTGTATCGAATGCGAGAACGGTTCGGTGCTGCGCTTCGACGGCGACGCCCTGACCGCCGCCGAAACGATCAACAACCCGAAAGTCCACATGAAAGCGCGCAAAATCCTCGCTTTGCAGGCGCCACCCGGTCGTGACACGCTCAAACGGGCCGGCTATGATCTGACGCTGATCTGATGGGATTGCGGAATGGACGATCAAGCACAAGCAGGATCCATTAGGATCTCGGAACCGACCTGCCTGCGGGACGGACATCGGATCATCGATATTCGCAACTACGCACCGTTCCTGCTCAACGCGACAAGCAATGCCTGGCAGCGACGGACCGCCGCGGACTACCGCGAACGGTTCGGGATCGGGATCGTCGAATGGCGAATCCTGTCGATGCTCAATATCGAACCCGGGATCACGGCAAGCCGCGTCTGTGACGTGATCCGCATGGACAAATCCGCGGCAAGCCGGACCCTGAGCGATCTCAACACGCGCGGCCTGCTCTGCTTTGAAGCATCCGAAAAAGACACGCGAAAGCGCCGCTGGTGGTTGTCCGACGATGGTCGGCGCAAGCACGACGAAGTGCTCTCGGCGGCGCTCGAGCATGAGGGAGAGCTTGTCCAAGACATCGACCCGGAAGATTTCGAGATCTTCCTCAAGGTCATCCGTCAAATGCTCCGCAACCTCGATCCACGCGACTAGTCACGGAGAAAAGGCGGCGGCTGGACCGGCTTGCGCAATCGGCGCCATAGTCAAAGTCGGGATTGCCACGATGTTGTTTTCCCGCTTCAATTCGGCATTCTCGAAGAACCGCTCGAGGGCACCGTGGAAACGATCAAAACAGACGTGGTCATCATCGGCTCCGGAGTTGGCGGCAGCGCGGTCGCACGCCAGATTGCCGGCAGCGGCGCCAAGGTGCTGATCCTCGAACGCGGCGATTTCCTGCCCAACGAGCCACAGAACAGCGATGCCGAAGCGGTCTTCGGGCAAGCCCGGTACAAGACCAAGGATGAATGGCAGGACGCGAAAGGCCAGCGCTACAGACCCGGCCAATATTACTATGTCGGCGGCCATACCAAGTTCTACGGCACGGCGATGTTTCGGTTTCGCGAGAGCGATTTCGATGCGACCGAAATGGATGGTGGAACCTCGCCCGCATGGCCGTTCAGCTACAAAGATATCGAGCCATACTACGATCAGGCAGAGCAGCTCTACGGCGTCCGGGGGCAAACCGGGGTGGATCCGACAGAGCCTCCCCGCGCCGCGTTCCCGCATGCCCCCGTCCCGCACGAGCCGACGATTGCAGCGTTGGCAGAGAGATTGTCCGAACAGGGACTGCATCCGTTTCACATGCCCTCCGCCATCGATTTCGGACCGGGGGGAACATGTCGACGCTGCGGAACCTGTGACGCCTTCGCCTGTCGCTTCGACGCCAAGGGCGATGCCGAAACCCGTGTGCTTCGGCCCCTTCTTGCGCATCCCGACGTGCGGCTGGAACGGTGCGCCCGCGTCACACGCCTGCGAACAGACGCCCAAGGGCAGCGTATCGTCGCCGCCGAGGTCTCTCGCGGGGGGGAGGTGTTTCATGTCGAGGCATCAACGTTTGTGCTCAGCGCAGGGGCGATCAACTCTGCACTGATCCTTCTGCGCTCGGCCTGCGAGGCGGCGCCAGACGGGCTCGCCAATCGTTCGGGCGTGGTGGGTCGCTACCTGATGAATCATCACCTCACCGGTTTGATGGGGGTCAACCCCTTTGCCGTGAACGGGACGCGGTTCCCAAAGACCCTTTCGGTCAATGATTTCTATCACGGACTACCCGGCGATGCGGACGCAAGAGGCAATGTCCAGATGCTCGGCAATATTCAGGGCGCGATGATCCGCGCCACCTACCCCGCCACCCCGCACGTTCTTGCCAACTGGCTCGGGCGGCATTCCGTTGACGTGCTGGCCATGTCGGAAGACCTGCCAAACCCCGACAGCCGGGTGCGATGGCGCGACGGCGATCAGGTCGAGGTCGACTACCAGCCCGGAGGCAGCGCCGCGCATGATCGGTTCGTTCGGCATGTGAAACGCGTCTTGCGGCGGACCGGGTTCCCGATGGTTCTGCGGCACAGCTTCGGCATTCAGGCACCATCGCATCAGTGCGGCACAGTCCGAATGGGTGACGATCCCAAAGCATCGGCGCTGAACGACTTGTGCCGTGCGCATGACCATCCGAACCTTTACGTCGTCGATGCCGGATTCTTCCCGTCGTCTGCCGCACTAAACCCGGCCTTGACCATCGCGGCTCAGGCGCTTCGGGTCGGCGCACATCTGCGGCAGGAAATTGGGGCCGGCATGACGCGCGATTGAGAGACCCATTGGCAAGCTCCCCGGCGCATGCCGGGCGCGGCAGCTTCTTGACTGTGTTGGACAATTGACTGCCTGAACCGGCAGTCTGGGGAAGGTCCGCCCGATCAGGGCCAATCAGCAAAGGAAATCTCTTCCGAGCGCGACCGCCAAAGTGGCGCAAAGGTGCGACGGAACTTGCTCGGAGCGAGCTTCTCATGGCGACGGAAGAACCGGGTAAAATAGGCGGCATCGCCAAAGCCGAGCTTGTATCCGATTTCGGCCACCTGCAGATTCGTCGTGACCAACAGGGCCTTTGCCTCCTCCATCAATCTCTTCTGAATGTGTTGATGCGGCGGAATACCGATCGCGCAACGGACCGCTTCATTCAGCCGGTCCCGCGACACGCCGATCCGGCGCGCATATTCACCGACGGTCCAATGGTTTTGCAGGTGCAATTCCACGAGGTTCAGAAAGCTGTCTGATATCCGATGAGGCTGTGGCTGCGTGGCCTGCAACGGCGGGGCTGCAGCCCGCCAGATCTCGATCATCAACAATGAGACACAATAATCGACAACGGTCTCACTGCCCGGTTCGAGTTCATGCAACTCGGTTTCGATCTTGTTGAACAAAGCAACAAGGGACTGGATCGCCCGGTCCGAGAGCTCGGACAGGAATATGCGGCGGCTGACAACCTCGCGCACATGGGCGGAAATGACATCTGTCGGCAAGGCGCGACCAAGGGCAGGCACAGGCATCCGGATGAGAAACCCGCGCGTGCCCGCGGCGACAGATATCTGGCTGGCCCATCCCGTCGGCGCCCAGATCAGACAGGGGCCAGCGACGTCGCGCTCGACTTCATCGGAGGTGAACACGCCGCGGCCCGAAACAATCAGCATGAAGGTGGCACGCCCACCGGAAGTGGTGAACTCGGTGTTGGTAAGCGCGCTCTTGATGCGCTCTGCCTGAATCGTCTGACGGATCAAGGTTTCTGCATTCCTCTGAGAACGGCGATGTCTTCCGTCAAAAGTGCAATTATTCCCTCAGATTGTCCATTAGCCTGCCGCAGCGGAGGGCGTAGGCTCCTGAACAAGCCCGGCCAGAGGAGAGGCGCGGGCTCGGGAACGTCGGCCGAAAAGGCCGCGATATCCTGTGATATCTTGGGAGGAAGACCATGAAAAATTCGTTTTCGGAGACCATCCATTCGGTTCGACATCTGACAAGTTGTGCTGTCGCGGCCGTAGCACTTGCGGCCGGCAGCACCGGCCTCATGGCGCAAGAGCGCGAGAGTGTGACTATTGGATATGTCATCTCCAAATCAGGGCCGAATGCCGGCGGCGCGGACATGACCGTAACGCCAAACTACGAACTATGGGTCCAAGAGGTAAACGCCGCAGGCGGCTTGACCCTGCCAGACGGCAGCCAGCTGCCGATCGAAGTCATCGCCTATGACGACCGATCCTCGGCAGAAGAAGTCGTGCGCGGGATCGAACGTCTGGCCACGCAAGACGAGGTCGATTTCATCCTTCCGCCGTGGGGAACAGGCTTCAACCTCGCCGCGGCGCCGCTGTTGGCAAGGTTCGGCTATCCACACCTCGCCGGCGCAGCCGTTACCGACAAGGCGACCGAATTCGTGGAGCGTTGGGACACCAGCTTCTGGTTTATGGGTGGTAGCGCCGACTACGTCTCCGCCTTCACCGACGTGCTCGTCGCCGAGCGCGATGCCGGGCGGATCAACAACTCGATCGCCATGGTTTCCGTGGCAGACGGCTTTGGCATCGATCTGGTCAAGGCAGCCCGGCCGACTTTCGAAGAGGCCGGCTTCGAGATCGTCTACGATCAATCGTTCCCTCCGGAAACTTCTGACTTTGCAACAATCATCGGCGAGGCTTCCAATTCCGAGGCCGACACCTTCGTGGCATTCAGCTACCCGCCACATACCTTTGCGCTGACCAAGCAATCCACGGTCGTGGGCTTCAATCCCCCTGTGTATTACCTCGGCGTCGGCGCGGCCTTCCCGATCTTTCCGGGCGTTGCGGGCACCAATGTCGAAGGCGTCATGAGCCTCGGCGGCATCGATCCCAACAATGCATTGAACGCCGCCTACCGCGCGCAACACGAAGAACTCATCGGGCGGGCACCGGATTATTGGGGTTCCGTTCTGATCTACGCGTCGCTGCAAATGCTTGAACAGTCGATCGAACGGGTCGGACTGGACCGGGCTGCCGTCGCAGAAGAACTCTCAACTGGGACGTTCTCGACAGTTCTCGGCGAAGAAACCCGCTTGGAGAACAACCAGTTGCGGGCCATCAATTGGGTCGGCCAATGGCAGAACGGAGAATTCGTCGCGGTTTCGCCGGAGGGTGGAAACGGGCTCGCGGCCGTCCAGTTGCCAAAGCCGGACTGGGAATGATACTCGGCGGCCATTGAGGCAGCGACCAATCCAGAGTGCGGCGGAGACCTCCGCCGCACTTCGCAACTCTCACTCTTCTGTCAAAGACCGGACTTCTCATGCTTGAACACGTCGTAAACGGGCTGGTGCTCGGCGGCACATATGCGCTCGTCGCCATGGGGCTCACCATCCAGTACGGGATCGCGCGGATCATGAACCTCAGCTTCGGGGATACGATCATCGCGGCCTGCTTTGCCACCTACGTCCTGTTCTCCGTCTTTGCGATCAATCCGATCCTGGCCCTCTTGATCGTCGGTCCGACGGGTTACGTCTTCAACCTGCTGATCTACCGTTTCATCATGAAACCACTGGTCGCGCGGGCACCGGACGAAGGGGCGTTGGAAGTCGACAGCATCCTCGTCACCTTCGGCCTGCTCTTTGTCATTCAGGGGGTGCTGCTGGTCATGTTCGGAGGCGGCTACACCAGCTACAGTTTCCTGAATTCACCGGTCAGCATGCTGGGAACCGTGGTCGCGGGCAACAGGCTCGTGGCCTTGGTGCTGAGCCTGACGTTTGGAGCGGTTCTCGTCGGCGTGCTGTATCGCACCCGCTGGGGGATGATCCTGCGAGCGGTGGCTACCGCACCGCAAAGTGCGCCGCTCTTCGGGATCGACACGAACCGCGCCGCGCGCACCGCCTTTGCGGTCGGCGGAGCGTTGGCCGCCACAGGCGGTGGTGTGGTGTCGATGTTCCAGACATTCACCGCCACGGCGGGGGTCGTCTTTACCATGAAGGCGCTGATCGTCGTGATCCTCGGCGGCAAAGGCAGCGTGCCCGGCGCCATCGTCGCAGGGTTGCTGCTTGGGCTCGTTGAAACCTTCGTCGCGGCCTACATCGATCCGGGCCTGACGCTCGCCGCGGTCTATACCGTGTTTCTGGTGCTGCTGCTTGTGCGGCCAAACGGATTGTTCGGAAAGGCATGACCATGAAAACCTCTCATGCATTTCTGCTCGCGGCCGCCGTGCTTGCGCTACTCGCTGCCGCGCCGCTTTTGATCCCCGACTACTGGACCGGCGTGCTGCTTGGGATGACAGGCTATGTCACGCTCGCAACGGCCTGGGCCATGTTCTCAGGGCCGACGCGCTATGTCTCCCTGGCCACCGTCGCCTTCTTTGGGGTCGGCGCCTATACGGTCGCCGTGCTGAACGAGACGTTGCCATATCCGCTCGTGCTGCTCTGCGCCGGAGGGATCGGCATGGTCATGGCGCTGATCGTCGGCTTCTCGACGCTCCGGCTCGCTGGCGTCTATTTCGTGATCTTCACCTTTGGGCTCGCCGAGCTGGTGCGGCAGACCGTCAGTTGGTGGGAGGTGAACATCACCTACACCATGGGGCGGTATGTGTTTCTGCCATTCGAAGGGCGGCACATCTACTGGCAGCTTCTGGCGCTCGCAGCGGCGACGTTCCTCATCTCGTGGGGGATCGGGCGGTCGCGGATCGGGCTGGCGCTCAAGGCGCTGGGAGACGACGAAACCGTCGCGGCACATGCCGGTGTCGACGTGACGCGGATCAAGCTCCTGCTGTTCGTCATCTCGTCCACGATCATCACGCTCGTCGGGGCCATCCAGGCGCCGCGCTGGACCTATATCGAGCCGTCCATCGTCTTTAATCCCACCGTTAGCTTCATGACGCTGATCATGGCGCTTCTGGGCGGAGCGATGCGGCTTTGGGGGCCACTGGTCGGCGCGATCCCGCTGTTCCTGTTGTTCGAGTGGCTGTCGGTCAGCTTTCCCGATCACTTCTCGATCATCCTCGGACTGCTGTTCATCCTGATCGTCTTCGTCATGCCCGAAGGCGTCCTGGCCAAGATCGAAACGCTGCGCAAAGGAAGCCCGAAATGAGCGCGCAACTCGAAATCAGCAACCTGCAAAAGCGGTTTGGCGGCCTCGTGGCGGTTGCGGGCGTCTCTTTCTCCCTCGCTCCGGGTGAGGTTGTCGGGCTCTTGGGGCCCAACGGGTCAGGCAAGACGACGGTGCTCAACATGATCTCGGGCGCGCTGCCGTGCGATGGCGGAACCGTTCGAGTTGGTGGCGCCGACATCACGCGACTGAAACCGCACCAAGTGGCCAAGCACGGCGTGGCCCGCACCTTCCAACTCGTGCGGCCATTGCCCACACTGAACGTCGCTGAGAACGTGCTGCTGTCGCTCGCCTTCGGCAAACATCGGCACTGGGGGAAAGAGGCACGCGATCGGGTCGAAGAGAAGCTCGAATTCGTCGGGCTGGCAGGTCGCGGACAAGAGAAAGTCGGCAATCTGACCTATATCGACCAAAAGCGGATGGAGATGGCACGTGCACTCGCCTCCGAACCGGACCTACTGTTGCTCGACGAATGGCTCGCCGGGTTGAACCCTTCCGAGCTGCGCATCGGGATCGAGCTCGTGCAGCATTTGCAGGGGCAAGGGATGACGGTGCTTCTGGTGGAACACATCATGGAAGCGGTGCGCGCCCTCTGCTCGCGCTGCATCGTGATGAGCGCGGGAGAAAAGATTGCTGAAGGGCCCTCTGCGGAGGTGCTGCAAGAGCCCGCCGTGATCAAGGCCTATCTGGGTGACGACCATGCTTGAGCTCAAGAACCTGACCGTGCGCTACGGAAAACATCTTGCGGTAGACGGGGTCAGCTTTTCCGTCACGAAGGGTGAGGCCGTGGTGGTGCTCGGCGCCAACGGCGCGGGCAAGTCCTCAATTCTCAAGGCCGTTGCAGGCACGGTGGCCTTGTCCGACGGCTCCGTTGTGCTTGGCGGCGAAACGCTGACCGGCATTCCGGCTCACAAGGTCACGAACCACGGCATCGCCCTCGTCCCCGAAGGACGTGGTGTGATTGGGCGGATGACGGTCGAAGAAAACCTTCGGCTGGGGGCGACGCCGCAACGGGCGCGGGCGTCGGAAGACGATACGATGGCCCAAGTGTTCGAGATCTTCCCGCGACTGAAGGAACGGCGCAGCCAATTCGTTCACACCATGTCGGGTGGCGAACAACAAATGGTCGCCGTGGGCCGGGCGATGATGTCGAAACCGGACTACCTGCTGCTCGACGAGCCGAGCCTCGGCCTCGCTCCCATCGTTGTGGGGGACATGTTCAAGGCATTGGCGCGCGTGCGGGAGACCGGAGTCGGGCTCCTGATCGTCGAGCAGAACGTCAGGATCAGTCTGCGGCACGCGGATCGCGGCTATCTGCTCGAAGCGGGCCGGATCACCGGGTCGGGAACCTCCGAAGAATTGATGAACGATGCCGCCGTAAGGCAGGCATTTCTGGGCGGCGACACATAAATGGAGAAAAACATGAGCGTTTTGGATCTCTTGATCGACGGCGAAAAGGTAAAGGCCGAAGGCGGTCGGACTTTCACTCGAAAAAATCCCCTCACCGGGGGCGTGGCGACAGAAGCGGCCGCCGCGTCCGTCGAGGATGCAAATCAGGCCGCCGATGCGGCGGCACGCGCCTTCCCGGGCTGGTCCAACACCGGCCCCGGAGAGCGGCGTCGGCTGCTGCTGGCCGCTGCAGACAATCTCGAATTGCGCAAGGACGACATCGCTCAGGCCATGGCCGAGGAAGTCGGCGCCACGGCAGCTTGGGCCGGGTTCAACGTGATGCTCGCGGCTGGAATGCTGCGTGAAGCGGCTTCCATGACGACAATGATCAAAGGCGAGGTGATCCCCTCCAACCGACCCGGCTCGATGGCCATGGCGATCCGCCAACCGGCCGGAGTGGTATTGTCGATCGCCCCTTGGAATGCGCCAGTCATCCTCGGGGTGCGGTCGATCGCGATGCCGCTGGCCTGCGGGAATACCGTGGTAATGAAATCGTCTGAACTGTCTCCACGGACTCACGCGCTGATCGTAGAGGCGATGCAGGAGGCGGGCCTGCCGAACGGAGTGCTCAACGTCTTGTCCAACGCTCCCGAAGACGCCAGCGAGATCGTCGAGGCGCTGATCGCCCACTCTGCCGTTCGCCGGGTGAACTTTACCGGTTCGACCCGCGTCGGGCGGATCATCGCCAAACTGGCCGCCGAAAATCTGAAACCGGCGCTATTGGAGCTGGGCGGCAAGGCTCCGATGATCGTGCTCGACGACGCCGACCTGGACGCCGCCGTCGCCGCCGCGGCCTTTGGCGCCTACATGAACCAAGGGCAAATCTGCATGTCGACCGAACGGCTCGTCGTGCACGAAGGCATCGCGGATGCCTTTGTCGAGAAACTGGGCGAAAAGGTCCGCAGCCTGACGGTCGGCGACCCGCGCGAGGGCAATACCGCGCTTGGCTGCGTGGTCGACATCGGCGCCGTCAACCGGATCATGGGCCTCGTGCGTGATGCACAGGACAAAGGCGCAAAGATCGTCGCCGGCGGGCAGGCCGACGGGGTCTTGATGGAGGCGACGCTAATCGATCACGTCACCCCCTCGATGCGGATATATACAGAGGAAAGCTTTGGCCCCACAGCCTCCGTCGTGCGGGTGAGCAGCATCGACGAGGCAGTCCGGGTCGCCAACGATACCGAGTATGGGCTGTCCGCCAGCATCTTTGGCCGCGATACCGTCCGCGCCATGAATGTCGCGAAACGCATCGAGAGTGGCATTTGCCACATCAACGGCCCTACCGTGCACGACGAGGCGCAGATGCCCTTCGGCGGGGTCAAGGACTCCGGCTACGGCCGGTTCGGTGGCATGGCGGCGATCGAGGAATTCACCACGCTGCGCTGGATTACCGTCCAGGACGGCCAACCGCATTACCCGATCTGATGGCGGACCCAATGTTCGATCTTGGCGAAAAGGTCTGCGTCATCACCGGTGGCGCAGGGTCATTGGGCTTGGCGGCGGCCAGCCTTTTGCAGGCACAAGGCGCACGTCTGGCGCTGATCGACCTTGATCCGGAGGCGCTTCAGTCGGCCGCACAAGACGCGCTGACGGTCACCCCCGAGGCGGTGCTTTGCCTCAAGGCAGACGTATCCGACGAGGCGCAGGTCCAATCCGCCATCGCTCAGACCGTCGCGCACTTCGGTGGCATCGACGTGCTGCTGTCGAATGCAGGCAATTTCGGGACCGTCGCCCCGATCCAGGAATACCCGACAGACGTCTTCGACAACGTGCTGTCCGTGCACGTCCGAGGCGCCTTCCTGATGGCGAAACATACCGTGCCGCACATGAAGAGAGGCGGCAGCATCGTGTTGACCTCCAGCGTCGCGGCAACGCGCGGCGATCCAGGTGTCTATGCCTACATCACCGCCAAACACGCGCTGACGGGGCTGATGCGGGTTCTGGCAAAAGACCTCGCTCCGCGTGGGATCCGTGTGAACGCCATTGCCCCCGGCCCCATCGAAAACGACTTCCAACTTCGGGTGGAGGACGGGCTCGGTGCTGAGATCGGGCGCGACGGGACGGAGTTCTTCAACGAGATGATCCCAATGGGGCGGCATGGGACGGCTCAGGAGATCGCCGCGTCGATCCTCTATCTGGCCTCGGCGCAGTCGAGCTTCACCACCGGCCACGTATTGATGGCCGATGGCGGGATGTCGGTCTGACCTAGCGAAACAGCTTTTCGATCTGCTCGGCGCCGAGGCCGACCTTGTCGTAATGCGCCTTGCACATGGCGATGTAGTCGTGCACGTCGAAGTAGCCATCAGGCTCGCCGTCTTCATCCAGCCAGATTAACGGTCCGGTGACCTTGAAATAAGCTTTCATCGGGTCTTCGTGTTCGTAGGCCACCAGTGTATGACCCTCGCCCGGCGTCTCGTAGACGAAGTCGCCCGCCGTGGCGACCCAGTCGTGTTCCAGATAGCCCCACTTGCCAGAGATCGTGAAGGCAAAGACCTCGTGCGGGTGGTAGTGGCGGTTCACAAGGCCCGGCCCGGTCGCCATGAGAATATCGCACCATTGGTTCTTCGACGGCGAAATCCACAGCGGCCTGGAGAATACGGTCTCGGTGAACGGCACATAGTAGCGCATATCGTCATCCGCGACGTTGGACAGATAGACTTCGGGCTGGGCATCGGGCTGAAACACCTTGGTGATCGGCTTGAGATCGCGCCAGAATTCGGTGCCGCTGGGTTTGGGGTCGTCTGTCATGGGCTTGGCTCCTCCCATTTGGGTTCAATTCAGGCTGCCGCTTCAGCCTCCCAGAGCAGCGGCAGCACGGTTCAACTCGGAGATGGCAGCCTCGACGAAGGCGTCGTCCATCCGGCTCAACATGCCAAAGGCGGACAGGGTTAGCACGGCTTTGCCGCCTATCAGAACCGGAACGGAAACAGCCGCGATGTCAGGCTCGTTGTCGCCTCGATTGAGGGCAAAGCCCTTGTCTCGCGCCTCAACCAAGGCAGGCTCGACACACTCGATCTGAGCGTCTTTCACCCCCTGCGCCTTGGCCCAACTGGCACTGTCCCGCGCGGACATATGGGCCAGAAACAGTCGGCCCTGCGCGGTGTTGAGCATCGGCAGCGTGGTGCCGATTCTGATGTTCACCGAAATCGGTCGTTGGGCCTGAGATACAGCCACGCACATCGGGCCGCGCGGCGTGAACCGACAGGCCATCACGGATTCGCCAAGAGCGTGCCGGACCTTGTCCAACGTCGCGGGCAGGGCCTTTGGCAAAGGGGCCAGCTCCTCGGCCATACGGCCAAGTCGAGCCAACCGAGGACCGGGTGCAAACACCCCGCGCCGCACTGTCGAAAGCACGCCAGCCGCCTCCAAGGTGACAAGGAACCGATGTGCCGTGGCGTATGACATGCCAAGTTCCCCGGCGACACTGTCCGGCGTCAGTTCAACACGCTCTTCTCCAAAGAGGTCCAGCACATCAAAGGCCTTGATCACGGATTGATTGATCGGGGTCGCCACGCTGTGTCCTTCAGACTTGTGATTGGCACAAATGTTTCGCACAATATCACTTAATGCAAATCGAATCTCATTATATGATTTTTGAAAGGGAAAGGATACCGGCACAATGGCGGAAACTCGGCCGATCACAGCGGGTGGTGCGATCTTCGGTAAGCTGAAGGCGCTGGGTGTGGATTATGTCTTCACCAACTCCGGAACGGATTTCCCCCCGATCATCGAAGGCCTTGTCGAAGCCCGCCGGGCCGGCATCGACCTGCCGGTGCCCGTCACCGTTCCACACGAACATGCCGCCGTCTCCATGGCGCACGGCTATTGGCAGATCAGCAAGCGGCCGCAAGCGGTGTTGCTGCACACGAACGTCGGTTTATCCAACGGGGTGACAGGGGCGATCAACGCGTGGTGCGACCAAGTCCCGATGATCCTGATGTCCGGACGCACTCCGGTGACCGAGCATTCGCGCTTTGGCGCGCGCACCGTGCCGATCGGCTGGGGGCAAGAGATGTTCGATCAAGAGGCGCTGATCCGCGAGACCACAAAGTGGAATTACGAACTGCGGTTCGCCGACCAGATCTCGGAGCTGATGGACCGAGCATGGGCCATCGCCAATTCGACGCCCAAAGGGCCGGTCTACCTCAGCCTGCCCCGCGAAGTGCTCTGCGAGCCTTGCCCTCGCGCCGGGCTCGACGCGCCCTCGCGCATGGCCCCCGTCACGACAGCCCCCGATGCCGACGCGTTGGCCCGCGCAGCACAGACGCTCTTGTCAGCCGAAGCCCCCTTGATCATCGCACAACGAGGCGCAGGCAGCGCGGCGGGCTTTGCGGCGCTGCAGTCACTGTGCGAACGCTACGCCCTGCCCCTGTCCCACTACTGGTCCAACCAATTGGCCATGCCGCTGTCACACCCGATGCAGGTCGGCGCCGATCCCGGCCCTTGGTTGGAAAAGGCGGACGTGGTGCTTGTGCTCGACGCCCTCGCACCGTGGTTTCCCGACAAGGTGAAGTTGCGTGATGATGTCACCGTCATTCAGGCCGGACCGGACCCGCTCTTCTCCCGAACGCCGATCCGCAACTTCCCCGCAGCCTTGACGCTGTCGGGCCCGGTCGACACCGTCATCACGGGGCTGGCCGCCGAGATGAACAGACAATCGGGCGACAGTGCTCTCGCCACCGCGCGGCGCGACCGGATCACCACCGCATCCGATGCAACGCGGGCCCAGGTCGTGGCCCTTGCGGAAAAGGGCTGCGCCGCACCAATGAGCAAGGATTGGGTCAGCTTGTGCCTCGGCCGGGCGATCAAGGCCCAAGTCGACGCAGGCCGCCGCGCCACAGTGTTCCACGAACTCGGCTGCCCCCTGCCCGCTCTTGATCTGGAGCAACCCGACAGCTACTTCCAAGAGCCGCATTCCGGCGGGCTCGGATGGGGACTGCCCGCCGCCATCGGGGCGCAAATGGCCGACCCCGAACGCTTGGTCTTCGCCACCATGGGTGACGGCAGCTACATGTTCGCCAATCCCACAGCCTGCCATCTCGTCGCCGAGGCTCAGGAATTGCCGATCATCGTTTTGGTGCTCAACAACGAAGAATGGGGCGCCGTGCGGCATTCGGTCGAAGGGCTCTACCCGCAAGGGTCCGCGCGGGCCGCCAACGAAGTGCCGCTGACATCCCTTAGACCAAGCCCCGACTTCACGCAAACCGCCGCAGCCAGTCGCGCCTATACCGAAACCGTCACCGATGGCGCCGATCTGCCAGACGCGCTCGACCGTGCGATTTCGGTGGCGCGATCGGAAAAGCGTCAGGTGCTGCTGAACATCGCAATCGCGCGGACGGCGCCACACTGACGGCGCAGAAACCGTCGCGCACCTTGGTGCAAACGCGCCAAGTGAATAGATTCCAAGCGTCTGATTTAAGAATATTTTTCATCAGAATATCGGAGGGATCCCGCACATTTTGACGGACCGAACTCCTGCCTCGCCGGGGGGCCGAATTGCCTCGGTCATCGCCACGAAACACCGTCGAAACGACAGGTTCCTACACATCGCCATTGACCACACCGACGACGCTTTTCAACACGGCAATGCCCGAGAAAGCACCGCTCGAGAAACGCCCCAATCTAGATGCAAGTGAAGCCTCACGGGCAGCGTTCAATTGACTTTGAGAACATTTCATACCTACTTGCAGTCCCCAATCGATCGCAGAACGAGGGCGCCACACCATTGCGACTCTGAAAGATATCAGTCGGGAAACCGGCGTCTCGGTCACCCAAGTCAGCCGCGCTCTAGCGGGGCATCTCGATGTCAACGCCAAGACGCGGCAGATCGTGCGCGAAGCCGCGAAACGGTTGGGATACCGGCCAAATGCCATCGCGCGGGGGCTGAAGACAGGGCGCAGCGGGCTGATCGCGATGATACTCCCGGCGGATGTCGACAGATCTGCACAGGAGTTGGTGTTCGAACTGCTTGTCGGACTATCAAGCGCATTGTCCAAGAAAGGATTTCGGTTCCTGCTGCATGCTGCCGATTCGGCGAATGACGTCATCAAGGCTTATCAAGACCTCTATAGAGGCGCAGGGGTCGATGGCTTCATCGTGATCGAACCGCAAAGATCCGATCCGCGGATCTGCTTCCTTTTGGAGGGCAATATTCCCCACATTGTCCATGGCAAGGATCCCGCTCAAGTTCACCCATTCGTGGACGTCGACAATTATCAACTGGCGTATCGCTTGACCGAGGCTTTGGTCATGGCTGGTCACAAGCGAATTGCCTTTCTCAATGGGCTCGAAACGAGGAGCTTCGCGGAAGCACGTGCGGCGGGCTATCGGGATGCCTTGGCTGCGGCAAACATCTCGCCAAGATCGCATTTCCATTCTTTCGGTGCCCAGACACCGGACAGAGGACATGCAGCCCTGAGGCAATTGATGCAGGCGGATCAGGCGCCGACGGCGGTGATTGCGGGCAATACGATGATTGCGCGCGGAATCTACAACGCAGCGGCCGAACTGGGCCTGAGTATTCCCGGCGATCTCTCGGTCCTCGCGCATGACGACGACCTGTCCCGCTATCCGGCGGCTGGCTTCACGCCGGCACTGGGGGGCAGTCGATCCCCGTTGGCAAATGCGTGGCAGCGCCTCGCAGATGCCTTGGCCGGGCACTTCTCCGAAGATGATCGCGCAGCCCAAAACTATCTGCTCGAGGTGACCTACCACCTAGATTCGGGAAGCATCGCTGGCCCGCGCGACGATCAAGCATAGGAACCTGCCGGCGTCCGTATCGGCAAGAATATTGGTTTCCATTCGTATTCAATGGCATCCATCCAATTCACGACTAGGCAAGATCAAACCGGTTGACGCATCCAAACCGCTTCGACTAGCATCCCGAAACGTTTCGGATGTTTCTGATATCCGATAAAAAAACGGCATTCAGGGAGGAACTAGAATGCACAAACCCGCAACTTTCGTTAGCGCTACCGCACTGCTCATCGCACTGGGCGGGCAGGCTGCTTTCGCACAGGATCTCATCCACCCGATCGGAGAGGGTGACTTCAACTGGGACAACTACGAGGCTTTTGCCGCAGCCCATGATTTCACCGGTGAAACGATCAACGTGACCGGCGCCACGACCGGTGACGACGCGAACCGCTACCGCAATCTCTATGCCTATTTCACGGCAGCGACCGGTGCGAACGTCGAGTATTCCGGCTCCGAGAGCTTTGAGCAGGACATCGTGATCGCCTCGCAGGCCGGTGGCTTGCCCGACGTCGCCCTGTTCCCGCAGCCCGGCCTTGCCAAGGACCTTGCCGCCAACGGCACCCTTGTTCCGGTTGCCGAACCCGAATTCATGATCGAGAACTACGCCGCCGGTTCGTCCTGGCGTGATCTCGGCACCTTCCCCGGCGAAGACGGTGAGAGCAACGTCTTCGGCCTGTTCTTCGGCACCGACCTGAAATCGCTGGTCTGGTATTCGCCCGAGCAGTTCGACGAAGGCGGCTACGACATTCCCCAGACGCAGGAAGAGCTGATGGCACTGAGCCAGCAGATCGTCGAAGACGGTGGCACCCCATGGTGCATCGGTCTGGGCTCTGGCGCGGCCACCGGCTGGCCTGCTACCGACTGGGTCGAAGACATGATGCTGCGCACGGCGTCGCTCGAAGTCTACGACCAGTGGGTCGCCCACGAAATCCCGTTCAACGATGAGCGGGTCGTGGCGGCGATCGAAGCCTATGGCTCCTATGCGTTGGTGCCGGAATTCACTCCGGCCGGTCCTGAAGTCGTCGCAACGACCGACTTCCGCGACAGCCCCGACGGATTGTTCAGCTTCCCGCCGGAATGCTACATGCACCGTCAGGCCTCCTTCATCCCGATCTTCTTCCCCGAAGGTGTGGTTGCAGGCGAGGACTATGACTTCTTCTACTTCCCGCCGTTCGAAGCGAATGCCGATCTCGGGCGTCCGCTGCTGGGCTCTGGCGGTCTGGCATCCCAGACCAACAACAACCCGGTCACCGATGCCTTCATGGCCTTCCTCGGCACACCGTTCGCGCATGAAATCATGATGTCTCAGGGCCAGTTCCTGTCGCCGCACAACGATGCGAACCTCGACATCTATACAAGCGACACACAGCGCCAGCTGGGTGAAATCCTTGTGAACGCGACGAGTTTCCGCTTTGATGGCTCTGACCTGATGCCGGGCGAAATCGGCACCAACGCGTTCTGGACAGGCATGGTCGACTACACGACCGGCGCTGACGCGCAGTCGGTTGCAGATGCAATCGAAGCGCGCTGGCAGTCGATCCAGTAACGAGACCCGGCGGGCGGCCCTTCGGGGTGGCCCGCCAGCCATATCCGGCGGGGAGGAACCTGCCCGAGTCATCTGATAGCGAAGGGGAGGTTGCTACATGGACCCGATTACCCAAGGTCTTGTCACCATTGCAGTCGGCGTGGGGGGGTGCCTTGCCTACTTCTATGTCTCGAACCTGCTGCTCGACAAAGTCATTTTCCCGGCGCGGGGGGCGCACATCTCGCGCAACATCAATCGCGCGAACCTCGTCCGGCCTTGGCTCTTCCTGCTGCCGGTCGTCGTGCTCCTGACGCTCTATCTGGCGTATCCGGTGGTCGGCTCCTTCGTGCGGTCGCTCTACAATCGCTCCGGCGATGAGTTCATCGGGTTTGACAACTACACCTCGCTAATTGGCTCCGGCGAATTCCGGGTGGCGTTCCTGAACAATGCGCTATGGGCGCTCGTGGTCCCCGCCCTGTCGACCTTCCTTGGCTTGATCATCGCTCAGCTGACCGACAGGCTGAAGTGGGGCAACATCGCCAAGTCGATCATCTTCATGCCAATGGCGATTTCCTTTGTGGGCGCATCGCTGATCTGGAAATTCGTTTACGCCCCCGACCCCGACATTGGGTTGATCAACGCAATCCGCGGCACCTTCGGGCTTGAGGCCGTGGATGTCCTGCAAATTCCATTCTGGAACAATCTGTTCCTGATGGTCCTGCTGATCTGGGTTCAGACAGGCTTTGCCATGGTCATTCTGTCCGCCGCCCTGCGCGGCGTGCCGGAAGAAACGATCGAAGCCGCGATCATCGATGGCGCAAACCCGTTTCAGGTGTTCTTCAAGATCCAGGTGCCGCAGATCACGGCGACGATTCTCGTGGTCTGGACAACGATCACCATCGGAACGCTCAAGATCTTCGACATTGTCTACGCCATGACGGGCGGCAACTTCGGAACGCAGATCCTGCCAAGCTACATGATGCAGTTCATGTTCCGCGATGACGGACGCGCGACGGCTGTCGCGGTGCTGATCATGCTGATCGTCTCACCGGTCGTCTATTCCAATGTGCGCCAAGCGCGCAAAGAACTGAGCTGAGGGGCAGAGATATGAGCGATATCGTAGGCAAAAAGTCCGGCCTCGTCTGGGCAACTCACCTGAGCGTTCTGGCGCTTGTCATAATCTGGCTGATACCGACCGTGGGGCTCTTTGTGTCGTCGTTCCGCGACAGGGACCAGATCTCCGAAACAGGCTGGTGGCGGTCGTTCCTGCCCGTCGAACAAGGGCTCCGGGGACGGGCCTCGGTCGATGATGTGATCGTGCAAGGCGATACGTTCGTCCTCACCGGCAGCCTGTTCGACGACGAGGAGGTTCTGGCATCGGTTGGCGAAGAGCGCCCGCCGATCACCGCATTCGGCAATGCAGGCCGAAATCCGGGGCAGTTCGTCGCCGGCGAAGTCGCCGATCTGGGCGATGGGGAATCGCTCTTGGTCAATCCGGATGGAACCTATGAATACCGGCTTGCCGAAGACCCGGGAAACCGGGGGCCGCGCATCTACTTCTTTGCGTCGACACCGCCTGTCTTCTCTTTCGCCAACTACCGGACGGTTCTCACCGCCGACAACATGGACCGGGCCTTCATCAACACTTTGACGGTCACCATTCCGACGACGATTATCCCGATCCTGATGGCCGCCTTTGCGGCCTATGCCCTCGCGTGGATGGATTTCCGCGGCCGGGGCTTCATGATCGCCTGTATCGTGGGCCTCTTGGTTGTGCCATTGCAGCTTGCTCTGGTGCCGGCTTTGCAGATGCACAATGCGGTCGGGATCGGGCAAAGTTTTCTCGGAATCTGGTTGGCGCATACGGCGTTTGGACTGCCGCTCGCGGTCTATCTTTTGCGCAACTACATGATCGGGCTGCCGCGCGACATCATCGAGAGCGCCAAGGTCGATGGCGCGACCGACTTCGAGGTCTTTCTCAAGATCGTGTTGCCTCTGTCCTTCCCGGCGCTGGCCTCTTTCGCGATCTTCCAGTTCCTGTGGACATGGAACGACCTGCTCGTTGCCAAGGTCTTCCTCCCGTCAGCCGAAGAAGCCAAGGTCATGACCGTGAAGATCGCCGACGACCTTTTGGGGTCGCGTGGCGGCGACTGGGGCATTCTGGCGACGGCTGCCTTCGTCTCGATCGGCGTCCCGCTTCTGGTCTTCTTCTCGCTCCAGCGTTACCTCGTTCGCGGGTTGCTGGCCGGCTCCGTGAAGTAGGCCCGGTGCAATGACAGCAATCGACAACACCGCCATCAGGCCTGACGAGGCGATCGATCGCGACTGGTGGCGCGGCTGCGTGATCTACCAGATCTATCCGCGCTCCTTTCAGGACAGCAACGGCGACGGGATCGGCGATCTGGCCGGGATCGTCCAGCGGCTGCCCTATATCGCCTCGCTCGGTGTCGATGCGATCTGGATCTCGCCGTTCTTCACCTCGCCGATGAAGGATTTCGGGTATGACGTCAGCGATTATTGCGACGTCGACCCGATGTTCGGAACACTGGCCGATTTCGACACTCTGGTCGATACGGCACACAGACTTGGCGTCCGGGTTTTGATCGATCTGGTCGTCAGCCATACGAGCGATCAGCACCCCTGGTTCAAGGAAAGCCGGTCCAGCCGCCACAATCCCAAATCCGACTGGTACGTCTGGTCGAATTCAAAGCCCGACGGCACAGCACCCAGCAATTGGCTCTCCGTTTTCGGTGGCCCCGCCTGGCAGTGGGACACCAAGCGGGAACAATACTACATGCACAACTTCCTGGTTGAGCAGCCGGACCTGAATTTCCACAATCCCGACGTCCAGAACGCGGTTCTGAACGTCGCGAAATTCTGGCTCGAAAAAGGGGTGGATGGATTTCGGCTCGATACTCTGAACTTCTACTTCCACGATGATCAGCTGCGGTCCAACCCCGTCATGCCGGAGGAGTTTCGCACCGACATCTGTGCACCGAAGGTGAACCCCTATAATTATCAGGAGCACAAGTACGATCGGAACCGGCCGGAGATGTTCGGTTTCCTGCAACGGTTCCGGGCTTTGCTGGACGAGTATAACGCCACATCGGTCGGCGAGGTCGGGGACGGCCAGCGCGGACTGGAGATCATAGGTGAATACACTTCCGGCAATGACAAGGTTCACATGTGCTATGCCTTCGACATGCTGTCGTCGGAGCGTCCGACAGCGCAAAGACTGGCAGAGATCTTCGAACGCTCGGAAAGCGCGGTCGCCGGTGGCTGGCTGTGCTGGGCCTTCTCCAACCATGACTGCAAGCGCCACACGAGCCGTTGGAATCTCTCGCATCAGGCGCAGAGCCTGCTGACATCCTTCATGATGTCGGCGCGGGGCTCAGCCTGCATCTATCAGGGCGAGGAACTCGCCCTCGAAGAAGCGGACGTCGCGTTTGAGGACCTGCAGGACCCCTATGGGATCTCCTTCTGGCCAGAGTTCGCCGGTCGGGACGGGTGCCGCACACCGATGGTGTGGGACGGCTCCAACCAGCACGCGGGCTTTTCGACGGCGCCGCGCACGTGGCTTCCCGTCAGCGATGCGCACCGTCAGAAATCACCGGAGACGATGGAAAAGGCGCAGGGCGCGATCCTGCACCACTATCGGCGGGCCATCGCGTTTCGCCATGCCCATCCGGCGCTGATGAAAGGTGACTACCAGGACATCGCCGTAGATGGTTCGGTCCTGAGTTTTATTCGCGTACTCAACGGGCAACAGGTGTTTTGCGCCTTCAACCTGAGCGACTCTGCGGCAGAGGTCACGATGCCAACCGGCGCTTGGCAAACAATCGGAACAGAACTTGGCGGCGCCGTGGCCGCTGGCGGGCAAACGGTCGGTCTCGATCCGTGGCAACCCGCCTTTGCAGCACGGCAAACGACCTAAGGGAATTTGGGAGAACGATTATGGCTGAACTAAAAATCACGGATGTCGCAAAGACCTATGGTGGAACCGTCAATGTCCTGAACAACATCAACCTCGATATCAAGACGGGCGAGTTGATCGTATTCGTCGGCCCGTCGGGCTGCGGCAAGTCAACGTTGCTGCGGATGATCGCAGGGCTTGAGAAGATCACCGGCGGCACGCTGGAGATCGACGGCGAGGTGGTCAACGACGTGCCTCCCGCCCAGCGCGGCATCGCGATGGTGTTCCAGAGCTATGCGCTCTATCCCCACATGACCGTGCGTGACAACATGTCGTTCGCCCTCAAACTGGCCAAGAAATCCAAGGCCGAGATCGACGAGGCGGTCGGCAAGGCCGCCAGGATCCTGCAACTGGGAGAATATCTCGATCGCCTGCCCAAAGCCCTGTCGGGCGGACAGCGCCAGCGTGTTGCCATCGGCCGGTCGATCGTGCGCGATCCCAAGGTCTACCTCTTTGACGAACCCCTCTCGAACCTCGACGCGGCCCTGCGCGTCGCCACCCGGATCGAGATTGCGCAACTCAAGGAATCGATGCCCGAAAGCACCATGATCTACGTGACGCACGATCAGGTCGAGGCGATGACACTGGCCACCCGGATCGTCGTCCTGGCCAACAAGGGCATCGCGCAAGTGGGCACGCCGCTGGAGCTTTATGAGCGGCCTGAGAATGAATTCGTGGCCCAGTTTATCGGCAGCCCGGCGATGAACCTTCTGGCCGGCGAAATCGTCGAAACCGGCATCCAGACCAAGGTCAAGCTCGGCGGCGGCGGCATCGTGAGCTCCGCCGTGCCGACGCAGGCTGCAGACAAGGGGCTCAAGGTCAACGTCGGCATCCGTCCCGAAGACATGATTGAAACCGAGGGCGAGGACTATGCCTTCGAGGGCAAGGTGAACATCACCGAAGCCCTCGGCGAGGTGACTCTCCTCTATTTCGACAAGGTCGGCGACAACGACGCCGTGATCGGCAAACTTCCCGGCATCCACGCCGACCTGCGCGGCAAATCCGTTCGCATGGCCGCCGCTCCGGAGAAGGTGCAGATTTTCCATAATGGGCAATCGCTCTACTACCGCTGACGCAGGTATGTGATCCCGCCCAGGCGGGCCATATCCATGATTTTCGCGGCCGGACCCGTCATTCTGGGCTGGCCGAAAGGAACTGGCCGCACCCTAATTGGGTGCGGCAATCCTCGCGCGGGTAAACACGGCGATTGCGTTCAATTCGACAGCCCCGTGTCCGCCTCGAGGCCCGCTCCACCGATGAGTTCGCAAGCGTCGGGCGGAAAGCTCACACCTCTGCTCATTTCCGCAATCAGGATCGACGATTGCCATCATCGGCGCAGCTCGCCGATCCCTGCGGGCTGGCCTGTCAATCGAAATGGAAACGCGAACTAAGTTGTCCACAAGCACAATCCCTTGCGGCGACAACGAAAATGGTTATCATGTCAACGAGTTTGTATCATTTGGATCGAAAGCGTGGAGACCAAAGACAAGATCGACGGGATCGGGCAGGATGGCGACGATATTCGCTATCTGTTTTCGTACAACCTTCAAAGGCTTGCCGGACTTTCGTCACGGATCGCGCAACTTGAGATCAAGCCGTCCTTTGGCATCAACATGCACGATTGGCGGGCGATGGCCGTCCTCGATTTCCTCGACGTCGTGCCATTGCACACCCTGGCCAAACGGGCGGGCGTTCAAAAAAGCCAAATGAGCCGCACAGTCTCGGCACTGGAGGATCGGGGTTTCATAGAGCGCGAGGCGAACCCGGACGACAAGCGCAGCGTCAATCTGCGGCTCGCTCCAAAGGGACGCAAGCTCGTGGCCGACGTGTTGAAGGCATCGCGTGATCGTAACCGGCAGATGCTGTCAGAGCTGAGCGAAGATGAACGCTGTGAGTTGATGCGCCTTCTGGAGAAGGTGACGATCGGCTCCCTCGCCCACCTGCGCGAACTCAAGGGCGAAGGGCAGCGCCGCCGCCCGCCGCCGCCCGCCACCATCTTCGAGACCGAAATACTCTGATCATTCTTCCCAGGATGCGGACCACGGCGTCCGTCTATGCTGGCCAAATCCGGGGCCGTCCGGCGGCAGCAGCATCCCGTCGCGGATCACCGGCGGCGCGTGGTCGTCGTCGTCGAAATGCGTGAACTCAGCGCATTCGGCCGACCCCGCAGCGGCAACAACCGCATCCAGAGCAGCTGTCGCCAATGTCATAAGCGGGCCACCAAAGGCTGTTCCCAGCCGCGCATACACCCCGAAATGCGCCGCACGGTGCGCCATCTCGCGTGAAGGCAGAATGCCGCCGGAACGGGCGAGCTTCAGGCTGATCCCATCGGCTGCTTCCGCCGCGATCAACGCCTCCAGATCGGCCATGGCAAACAGCCCCTCATCGGCCTCGATCCGCGCCGCGGAGCCAAGACGCACACGCGACAATGCAGAGAGATCGGTCGCAGGCACCGGCTGCTCCAACGACCAGACGCCCAGGTGTCGGAGTGATTTCTCCAGTTCCAATGCCGTCACGGCATCGTAGGACTGATTGGCATCGACCGTAATCGTCACATCCGGGCCCACCGCGTCCCGCACCGCGGCGACGCGGGCGGTATCCGCCTCGACGCTGCCGGTCGCCTTCAACTTCAATGCCCGAAACCCCTGCGCCGCATAGTCATCGGCAAGCTCTGCCATCCGCTCGGGGGACTTGACCGGGATGATCCGCAAGACCTCGATCGGGCGCGCTTGGCCACCCAACATCCGTGTGACCGGCTGCCCGCGCAGGCGCGCAACGAGATCCAGAAGCGCCATCTCGACCGCCGAACGCCCGGCGTTGCGGGGCCGCGCACAGGAACCGAGCCGGGTGAGACATTCGTCGAGATCACCGGCATCCGCGCCGATCATTCCGGCCGCAATCTCGCGGCCAGCCCGAAACAAGACCTCCGGAGTGGCATCGAGATGCGGCAGGAAGGGAGCATAACCCTCGCCCACCTCACGACCTGCTCGCAGCGCCACGCGCAATCCGGGAAGCTCGGGGACATCGCGACCGGCATAATGCCAATCCGGGTCGAGATTGCGATGGCGAACAGAGGCAACCGAATATGCCTCGATCCTCATACCTCGGCCCTGCGGCGCATTCGTCGCAGCAAGGCGTATGCAATCACCCCTACGAACAGAGCCAGCCCGAACAAGTCGGTGTGCGCTTCGGGGATCAACAGCGACAGGCCCGCGGCGCCGACGATCACTCGGACGACGGCGGGTATGCGCCCGATAAAGTGCAGATACCCCTCAAAGGCGCAGGCGATGAGCCATATGGCGATCCCCGCCGTACCGATGGACTGTATCACTTCGAGCGGCTCGCCTCGCAGGATCAGCGCCGGGTTCAGCACAAAGGCAAAAGGCAGGATGAACAGGACGGACCCCAGCCGCATGGCCTTCACCCCGGTCCGAAGGTTCCCACTGCCCGCGATCCCTGCTGCCACCACGGCGGCAAGCGCCACCGGAGGCGTGATATATGACAGCATGCCCCAATAGAGGATGAACAGGTGGCTCGCCACGATATCCAGCCCCTGCTGGGTCAGCGCCGGACCCAGAATGATGGCGAGAAAGATGTAACAAGCCGAGGCGGTCATCCCCATGCCCAGTACGAAACTGGTGAGAGCGCCGAAGACGAGCAGGAGATAGAGGTTGTCGCCCGCCGCGAAGACAAGCTCGCGCGAAACCGCGCTGCCGACACCGGTGATCGAAAGGGAGCCGACGATGAGACCGATCCCGGCTAGAATACCATAAAGATAGGCGGAACTGCGCCCGGTTTCGATGAGCGTTTCGGTCAGCATATCCCATGTGCCGCGCGGATTGCGCAGCACGTAGACCGCCATCATGAAGCCCGCGCTGAAGAACGGGGCGCTTCGCTCCATATGCGCAAACAGGATCAACGTGACCAGAAGGAGCACACCGACAAGGTGGGACCAGCCGGCGCGCAGGGTCGGGCCGAGCTTGGGCAATTCCTCTTCCGGCAGGCCAGACAACCCGTTGCGTGCGGCATAGCTGTCGACCTGAAGCAGCAGGGCGGCATAGAACAGAACGGCAGGCAGGATCGCGGCCGAAACCACGGTGGCGTATGGTACGTTGAGAAAAGATGCCATGATGAAGCCCGCCGCGCCCATCACCGGAGGCATGATCGAACCACCGGTCGAGGCGCAAGCCTCTACTGCGCCTGCATAGTGAGGCGGGTAGCCACAGCGTTTCATGGTAGGGATGGTAAAGGCGCCGGTCGAAATCACGTTCGACACGACCGAACCCGATAGCGAACCGAAAAGACCCGACGAAATGATCGAGACCTTGGCGGGCCCGCCGCGGGCGCGCCCCAGCAGCGCCGAGGCGAAATCCATAAAGAACTTGCCACCGCCCGTAACGGTCAGCGCCGCGCCGAATAGCAAGTAGCCGATGACAAGCTCGCTCACCACCTGAACGGGGACGCCCACGATCGCACCCGACCCCATGACGAATGCGGACAGGGTTTCGCGCGGCGTGTATTGGCTGCCCCAGAGGATGCCCGGCATATAATCGGCAAACGTCGGAAACGCGGCGAAGGCAAGACAGATCAGAAAGAGCACCGTCCCCCCGGTTCTCCTCAGCCCCTCTAGGATCAGAACGAACAGGGCCAGCGCCAGCAAGGTCGGCACGGTCGGTGCGGTGAAATCCCAGCCCCGGTTGATGATGTCACCCGCGATGGATGCGAAATAGATGCCCGAGCAAAGCGAGACGGCCGAAAAGGCCCAGTCATAGAGCGGTACGCGGAATTCGTCGGCTCTGCGCATCGGATAGGTCAGGAACAACACGCTGAAAAACATGCCGATGAGGGCGTAGTAGAAGCCCGTCGAGGGGAGCTGAAATCCCGCGATGCGCAGCAGAAAGACCTGGTTGGCGACCAACAGCAGCGCCAGAACGGTGATCGGAAAGACCGCCCAGCGGGTCTTGTGCAGGCGCGAGGTCTCGGGCCGGACGTCATTCACTGGGATGTCGGTATCAGTCATTACGGCATCGACCATTTCGGACCTGTCATGAAAGGAGAGGTGTGGCCGGGGCAAGACCCCGGCCGCGATGGATCACAGGTTCTCGGTGCGGAACTGGTCCCAGAAGGCGGGCCAATCCTTGTCGGCGAGGCTCTGATCGTCCGCCGCCTCGGTCGCGGCGAGCCATGCCTCCTGCACAGCGGTCATGCGGGCGATGCGCCGCTCGTTCCAATCCTCGTCGGCATCGGTCCAGATTCCGATCTCCTGGAAGTACCGCTTGGCGCCCTCGTGACAGGGGGCGTCATAGGGCGGATGTCCGGCCCTGTTCGGGTCGTAGTTCACCATGACAGGAGCGGCATCCTTGTAGAGGTCATAGCCCTCGACGATGGCCTTGGTCACATCATAGACCTCGTCGGCGCTGGTTTCCGTGAGGACCGACAGGATCGGATATCTGTAGCCCATCAGTGGCACCGGGGCGTCCGGCGTAGCACCGGGTCCGTTGATCATCGTGGCCGGAGCAAACAGCGGTGCCGTTTCGTTGATACGGGCCCAACCGTCAGAATCGTCCGCTGGAACCGGCAACCAGCCAATGCCGCGCGAACTGGCTTCGATCTCGCGCAGGATGGATGCGCCGACGACGGCGCCGGCCGCTTCGACATTGCCGTCCAGAACGGCCTGAAGGCCCTGACTATAGCCCGGAACCTCGACGGCTTCGACATCGTCCCAAGTGAGACCGGCAAAGGCCAGAACGCCCTCGATCTTGAAGTTGGTGGATGGATGCGCCTGAATCTTGGCGACGCGCTTGCCCTTGAGGTCGGCAATGGTCTTGGGGCCGTCACCGGTGGTGACGATGCCAAAAAGCGCTTCCCGTCCCATCAGGGCGCGAATGTCCTGCGGACCCCATTCACGGGTGGCGAAATCGAACAGCGCCTCTGTCGCGAAATAGGCTTCGTTGGCAAGGTAGCCCAGCGAAACCCGACCCGACTTCAGCATCATCATGCGCCCGACCGAGGTGCCGGACGGCACCACGCGGATGCGCGAGCCATGCTGCTCGATCAGTGCGTTCGCGACGGCGGTCGCCTCGATATAGCCCGACGAGCCTACATCGGCAGCGGTCCACTGCATTCGTCCGGGCAATTCCGCCCGCAACGCGCCCGGCATGGCCACGGTCGCCCCGGCGGCTATCGCGCCGCGCTTGAGAAAGGCGCGTCTGGTCAGATCGCAGATCATGGTATGTCTCCTCCTTTGAATAATGCGGGGCCTATGGGCCCGCGTTGGCCCTCAGCGCCTCTTGCGGCACGTCGACCGGCTCCGCTTGCGGCAGGGATTGCACGCAGGCGGCGTATTCCATCGCGATTTCCGCGACGATCTCTGCGGCGGGCATCATCCGGGTCACCAGACCCGCGCTCTGCCCGGCCTCGACCTTGCCGCGACGCATGTCGCCATCGAGCGCAGCCATCTTGAGCGTCGACGCGGCGAAAGCCGTCCGGCGCTCCTCCTCCGGGGCGGCAGCGCGTTCGAGTGCAGCCATCTCCTCTGCGAAATCGTTGGTCAGAGTGCGGATCATGCCAAAGCCACGACCGACCGTGCGGGTATCGGCCACGCCCGCGCGGATGACGGCCTGCTTGTAGGCCTCAGACACGCCGGCTTCGGGCGTTGCGATGAAACGGGTCCCAAAGTTCGCAGCTCCCGCCCCCAAAGCAAGCGCCGCAGCAAGCCCCTGCCCGTCCGCGAAACCACCCGACGCGATAAGCGGGATGCGACCGGCGGTCGCCCTCGCGACAGCGCGAATAAGCACCAGCGTCGAGACCAGCTCTGCAGGCGGGTGACCACCGGCCTCACCCCCGACGACGACCAGCCCGTCGACACCCTTTTCCGCGGCCTTCAGCGCGTGAGATTCCGAGGCCACGACATGCAGGCAGATGGTGCCCACGGCCTTGAACCTATCGAGGTATTTCTGCGGGCCACCCTGCGAGGCGACGATGATCGGAATGCGTTTCGCTTCCAGCAGGTCCAGCACTTCGTCCGCACCCTTGCGATAGAGCGGCATGTTGACGGCAAATGGACGGTCGGTGCCGGCACGGACGGTATCGATCGCCTCCTCCAGCGCATCCAGATACATCGGCCCCGCCGCAATCACACCTAATCCACCGGCGCGCGAGACTGCAAGAGGAAGCGCGGCATTGGACGAGGCCCACGACATTCCGGCCTGAAGGATCGGCAGCTCGATGCCCAGAAGGCGGGTAACGTCGGTTGCGATCCTCATGCCACCGCCTCCTGCTGCAACAGATTGCGGGCATGGGCTGCCAACTTCGTCTTCTGAATTTTCGAGGATGCGGTCATGCCGATGTCTTCGAACCCGTCGACGATCCAAATGTGACGCGGCACCTTGAAGCCGGCCATACGATCCTTGGCCCAGTCCGAGAGTTCTTCGGGCGAAAGCGTGTAGCCCTGATTCAGAATGAGAAACGCGGCACAGACCTCGACCAGCCGGTCATCGGGAACCCCCACGACCTGCGCCTGCTTGATCGCCGGATGTTGGTGGAGCCGGTCCTCCACCTCTTCGGGCGAGACGTTCTCACCGCCGACCCGCACGATGTTCTTGAGGCGGCCGACAAACTCCAGGCGGCCGTTGGCGTCCATGCGCCCCAAATCTCCGGTCGACAACCAGCCATCTGGCGAAAGCGTGTTCGCTGTCTTTTCCGGCATGTCGTAGTAACCCTTCATGACAGACCAGCCACGCACCCTGATCTCGCCAGTTTCGCCGGTCGGACAGGCGGCGCCGGTCGCCGGGTTCACCACTTGGACCTCCAAACCGGGTTGCGGCCGCATGAGACCGCCGGTGCGCACGGCTTCGGGCTCCCACCAGCAGGATTGCGCGATATTGGGCGAGGCTTCGGAGAGCCCGTAGCCCGACACCACCTCTCGCGCCCCCATCTCGGACGCGACGCGGCGCAGCACCGCCTGCGAACCGGCAATCCAGCCGCCACGCAGCGAAAGGGTCCGGCCGACCCGTGACGAATGGTTGAGCAGCATCAGCGCCATGGTGTCATTGCCCGAGAAATGCGTGCACCGCTCCTCTTCCAGCATCCTCAACGCCTCTTCCGGCTCGAACCGGGTCATCGTGACCAGCGTGGCGAGGTTTTGCAGGCAGGCGAGGATCGACAGGGTCGTGCCGGCGACATGGAAAAACGGGCGCGAGGAATGGAAACGGTCGCCTGTGCGCAGCCCGATGCGCTGTCCCGAAACATATCCGTTGCCGAGCATGTTGCGATGGCTGAGCATCACCCCCTTGGGATAGGCCGTGGTGCCCGACGTGTATTGGATCAGCAACGTATCGTCCGGCGCGGCTTGCGGCCCCGGATCGGCCTTGGCGGCAGCCATGAAATCGGCCCATCCTCGGCAGGCGGCGGGGATATTAGCGCCCAGAACAACGATCTCGTTCAAATCTGGCAGTGCCGGATCGGGCAAAGCAGTATCGATACCGGGGGCGATCTCGCGCAGCGTGCCGATGAAATCGGCCGAGAGCAGCTTGTCCGAGGTGAACAGGCGGGTGACTCGCGCTTGCCGAAGGGCATACGCGATCTCGTCGCCCTTGAGGCGGGTGTTCACAGGCACCGACACCGCGCCGAGCGTGCCCAGGGCCAGAAACAGCGTCTCGAAGGCGATCCCGTTGCCGAGGCAAAGACCAACGTGATCTCCCTTTCCGACACCGCTCGCTGCCAGTGCGGCACGGACCCGCGCGACCTGATCGGCCAATTCCGCAAAGGTGACGCGCCCATCCGGAGCGACCAACGCCTCGACATCCGGTGCCAGTGCGCAGGCGCGGGCAAGCGCCTCCTGCACCGTGACCAGACATAGGCTGTCGATGGAAAAGCTCATCCTTTCTGCTCCTTCGCCTCGGACCCGATCGAGGCGCTGAAACGGTCGACGCTGCCGCGCCAGTCGCTCTCCGAGAGCAAGCGGTCGATGGCCGCCAGTTCTATTGCGATCCCCGAGGCAAGATCGGTGCGGCTGCCCGCATCGATGCAATGCTTGGTAAGCTTCAACGAAAGCGCCGGAGCGCGGAGAATGCGTTCCGCCATATCGTCCACGGTCTCGGAAAGGGCCTCAGGGGGCGTCAACGTCGTGACCAGACCGAGGCGGTGTGCTTCGTCAGCGAGCATGACCCGGCCGGTGTATAAGAGCTCCTTCGCCCGGGCGACGCCGACAATCCGTTGCAGCCGTTGGGTCGCGCCGACAGTGCCCCATTGCGGCTCTGGAAAGCGAAAGGTCGAGGCCGAACTGGCGACGATGAAATCGCAACTCATGGCGATCTCTCCGCCAGACCCCACAAGTGCGCCCTGCACTTGCGCGATCACAGGAACGGTGCAGGCGCCGACCATTTCGTAGGCGCGAAAGGCAGTGCGGCGGCGCATCATCACCCAGGCTTCGTCCCTGCCCTTGCGTTCCTTCATGTCCGCTCCGGCACAGAAGACAGCACCTTCGGCGCGCAGCACGACAAGGCCGATGTCCGGCATCGCGGCAATCTGCTGAAACGCTTCGATCAGATCCTCGCACATCGGAAGGTTCAGCGCATTGCGCGCCTCGGGGCGGGCAAGGATCACGTCGACGCGGGGGCCGTTCACTTCTAGCCTGACAGTGCCGTTCTGCGTCATGCCACGATGCCTTTCTCGTAAAGTGCCGCGATCTGGTCCGGCGTCAGGCCCAGTTCGTCGGATAGGATGGTGCGAGTATCTGCGCCCAATTTCGGAGGCGCCTCGAAACGATGCGCGTCGTAGCCCGAAAACCGGGCGGGCGTGCGCAGCCCCGGGGTCGTGCCATGGTCGGGGTCGTCAAAGGCGTCGACCATGCCGCGGACGCGGGTGTGGGGGTCGTTCAGGATCTCGGGAACGGTGTTCACCTCGCCCGCCGGCACACCGGCCGCGCGCAAGGCTTCGGCCAGTTCGGTGCGGTCGCGCGTAGCACAGGCTGCGGACAGTGCCGCGGTGACCTCGTCCCGCAACCGGACGCGGTCTCGGTTCTTGGAAAATCGCGCATCACTCGCCATTTCAGTCAGTCCCAGCACGTCGCACAACAACGGCCAATGCTGGTCGGAAGCAGAGATGAACAGCCACGCGCCGCCGGCGCATTGATACGCCGCAGAGGGCACCCGACCTGGATGCTCGGTGCCGATGCGGCCCGGCGTTTCGCCGAGCGCGAAATGGCGCGCGGCGGGCAGCGCAAGCAGGCTCACCTGCACATCCATCATCGAAAGATCCACGTGGCAACCCTTGCCCGAGGACACACGCCCCAAGAGGCCGGTCAAGGCTGAAATCGCAATCCAGAGGCCGGACGTCATATCGGCAAAGGGCACCCCCACCTTGGCGGGCGGGCCGTCCGCGTGCCCGGTCAGATCGATGATCCCGGACAGGGCCTGAAAGATCGTGTCATAGCCCTTGCGGTCGCGATAGGGGCCGGTCTGGCCGAACCCGGTGTTGGACACGTAGACGAGGCCCGGATTGACTGCGCTCAGCGCTTCGTAGCCGAGGCCCAGCTTGTCCATACCACCGGGCAGGAAATTCTCGACCAGAACATCGGCCTGCGCGGCGATCTCGAAGGCCAGCTTCCGGCCCTCGTCGGTCTTCATGTCCACCGCGACAGAGCGTTTGGACCGGTTGAACGCCGAGTAATAGGCGCTTTGACCGCCGTCGAAGACCGGCTCGAACACACGGCTTTCATCGCCGGTGCCGGGGCGTTCGATCTTGGTCACCTCGGCGCCGAATTCCGCAAGGATCTGCGTGGCCATCGGCCCCGCCAGCACGCGCGAGAAATCCACGATTCGTATGCCGTCGAGCGGCCTCATGCCTCGGGATCCCGGAACGAGCGCATCAGCGCGTTCACGTCGCGGCCCACCAACATTGCCGCTTCCGTCGGCAACTCCTCGACCCGGTAGAGCAGCGATTTGGCGGCGCGCATGGCACGGGGCTCATATGCGGCCCAGGCATTCGCGATCTCGAGCGCGGCAGGCAGCGGGTCGCCTTCGACCACTCGGTTGACCAGCCCGAGCGACAAAGCCTCGTCTGCGCCGATCAGACGGCCCAAGGAAATCATCTCGAAGGCCTGTTTGCGACCAAGCGCCCGGACGAGGCCGGTCAAGACCAGCGCTGGCACGATCGAGTGCTTCAACTCCGGATAGCCGAATTTCAGGGATGTCGATGCAACAACCATGTCGCAGCCGATAGCAAGACCCGCGCCCCCACCGACGGCGGCGCCCTGCACGGCAGAGACGACTGGCTTGGCCATCTTCTGCATGACCATCTGAACCCGGCAGGTCAGGTCGGCCCGCGCCTCGACCGCGCCGGATTGCGCCGGGGTCAGATGCTTGAACTCGGACAAGTCGGCGCCCGCGCAGAACCCGCGCCCCGCCCCGGCAAGGATCACAGAGCGGACCTCCGGCGCTGCGTCGGCTTCGAGCAGCGCGTCCAGCAGCCCCTGCGTCAGAGCCGTATTCAGCGCGTTGAGCTTGTCCGGCCGGTTCATCGTCACGATGCGCACCGGGCCACGGTCTTCTGTCAGAACCAGCTTGTCTTCGGACACGTCAAACACTCTCCCTCTCCATGTCGTTTTCCTTTGCGCGCCAGAGGCCCGTCCGCGCCACCCGCGACAAAAGCCTCCGGCCCAATGCCACCTCGGAGGCCTCGGACGCACGCATCATGGCGTCAAGGTCGATACCATGCGGCAGACCCTCAGCTTCCAGGAGTGTGACCAAATCCTCGGTCGCCACGTTGCCGGTGTCGCCGGAACCATAACTGATGCGTGTCGGATGCCCGCCCACGCCGCCCATGGCGCTGTCGAAATGTGTCGCTCCAGCCTCGAGCGCGGCAATGCAATTGGCGACCCCGGTTCCACGAGTGTCGTGAAAATGGGCGACGGGAGTGATCGCCGGAACGTCTGCGAGCATCTTGCCGAACAGCGACCGGACAGCCGTCGGCGTGCCACTGCCGATCGTGTCACCGATCGTCACCAACTCGCAGCCCAGATCGGCAAAGTGAGCGGCATCCTCGGCCACCGACGACGCCGCAACCTCGCCCTCGAAAGGGCAGCCCAGCGCCATCGAGATCACGCCGACCATCCTGAACCGACCTTTTGCCATGCGCGCCATATCTTCGACCCGGCGCCATTGCTCGGCTCGGCTGGCCCGCAGGTTTCGCTCGGTGTGTGATTCCGTGGCCGACACGAGAAAACTCAGCTCCTCAGCCCCTCGCCCCGCATCCTGATCCGCTATGGCGCGTTCGACAGCGCGGGGATTTGGGCAGGTCGCCTTGTGGAAGACGCCCGCAGGGCGCGGCAAGGCCGCAAGCAGCTCGGACGCATCCGCAAAGCCCGGCACGCGACCCGGATGCGAATAGCTTGTAGCCTCGATCCGCCTGAATCCGGCATCCTGAAACCGCTTCAGGAGCGCCACTTTTTCAGCGGTCACCGGAACCGAGACCTCGTGCTGCAGCCCGTCGCGGGCAAAACACTCACAGATCACGATATCGTTCGACATGCTGCCCTCCTAAACTCGTTGCTTTTATCAACTACTTTAGTCGCAACATCAACTATTTTCTTTTTCGAAATTTTATCATAGCTTTCAGTATCTTAACGATACTACGGAAGCAGGACGCTCGCTATAGACAAACTTTTAGTTGATTATCACAACGATTTACGTGAATTTCACAACGAATAACTTCATACTCGGGAGGAGACTAGAATGAAGCGCAGAACGATTCTCAAGACAACAGCGGCCCTGCTGGCCCTTGCCGTCGCACCCGCGGCGTTGGCGGCAGAAGGCTACCCGGATCAGGCGATCGAGATCCTGATTCCGTTTTCCGCCGGAGGCGGCAACGATCAGGTCGCACGCGCACTGGCTGCCGAACTCGAAGACATTCTCGGGGAGTCGGTCGTTCCGGTGCAAAAGACCGGCGCAGGCGGCTATGTTGCGGCACAGGCGCTCGTGACGGGAGAGCCGGACGGCTATACCCTCGGGCACCAATCTCTCGGAACCCTGATCCTCGGCGGGCTGATGAAGGAGCAAGTGGTCAATGCCTTGACCGATCTTCGCTTCGTCGCGCAAATGGCGCTGATCCAATCGGCCATCGCGGTCAAGGCCGACAGCCCCTACCAGACCCTCGACGAACTCCTCGCGGCCATGAAGGACGAACCAGGCGCGCTGGCGTGGGGGCACACCGGGCGCGGCGGCTTCCACTTCGTCAACGGAGCGTCGCTGCTCGCAGCGACCGGGACCGAGGCGCTTGACGTCCCCTACAGCGGAAGCTCCAACACGGTCGCAGCCCTGCTCGGCGGTGAAGTCGATTTCGCACTCCTGTCCACGTCGAACTACCTCGGCTTCGAAGACGAAATGCGCATTCTCGCCTTTGCGGCGGAACAGGGCGACGATCTGGTGCCCGACGTCAAGACGGTCAGCGAACTCGGCATCGACATGGTGACCGTCGCCACGCCTTCGGTCATCACGGTGCACAAGGACACGCCCGACGAGATCGTGGCCACGCTTCAGAGCGCGATCCAAGAGGCCGTCTCGCGCGAGCGGTATCGCACCACGCTGAGCGGCATGGGGATCGCCCCGGTCTTTGCCGACGGCGACGCAATACGGGCCTATCTCGACGCGAACGTCGACCGCTGGAAAGAGCTTGTCGACGCCGCCGCCGAAACGGCCGGCTGACCGGTGACACTCGACCGCGCCGAGATCTGGGAGGTTCGCCTTCCTGTCCGCAAGGCTGTCGAATGGACAGTCGGCGGGGCCGAGACCGAAGTGCCGTATCTGGTCCTGATCCTGCACGATAGGGACGGACGGCACGGCGCGGCCGAGATCACCTGCCGTCCCGCCTGGAACGGGATGACGCCCGGCCTGCTGGCGCGGGCGATCGAGGAATTGGCCTGGCCCCGTATCGCGGGGCTGGGTCTCGACGGTTCTGCAATATCGGCTCTGTCAGGTATCCGGGGGATGACTGCGCTCAAGGCGATCATCGACAACGCGTGGCACGATCTCTTGTCCCCGATGGTGGACGGCGCTGCCGTTCCGCTGGCCTCGGTCCTGACACGGGCCGAGCCCGAGGTGATGGCCGCCAAAGCCCTCCAACTCCGCGAGGAAACCGGAATACAGGCATTCAAGGTCAAGCTCGGCCAGGGCATTCAAAAGGACACGCAGGTGCTATCCGCCCTGCGCAAAGTGCTCCCCGACGCAGAGCTGACCGGAGACGCCAACTCGGCGTACACCCTGCATGAGCTTCCCCGACTTGCCGCCGTCGCAAAAGAGATAGGACTGACCTTTCTGGAAGACCCCTGCCCGATGCAACCGGATGCCGCGACGGGGGCGGTCGCCGCCGCGCTCGAACTGCCGCTGCTGGCGGATCGCGAGGTCACGGGGCCGGACCGGGTCGAAGCCTTCGCTGATCGCGGGATCACACAGGTCTCGGCAAAGCCCAACCGGATCGGGATATCCGCCGCACGCGCGGTGGCTGCCGCAGCGCAGCGTCGAGGTGGCAGGGTCTGCAACGGCACCTACTCTGAAAGCGCCCTCGGCGCGGCCGCGCAGATCGGATTCGCGAGCGGGTTGCCGGACGGCCTGGCCCACCCGCATGAAATCGACTTTCACCTTGAGCTGGGCGCACAGATCGCACCCTGCCCTCGCATTCGCAACGGTCGGGTCCGGCCCGTCGCCGGACGCATCGCGGACCGCATCGATCGGTCCGCCCTTGCGCGGTTCGGCACATGCCTGCCCGAATTGCGGAGCGACAAGACAAAGGAGACGACCCATGTATGAGGGACGCAAGGATATCATCGGCGGCGCCCTGCTGATCGCGGCGGGAGCAACCCTCGCCGTGCATTGCTACACGAGCTATGAACTGGGCTCGCTGCGCAGGATGGGCACGGGCTTCTTTCCGATGCTCGCGGGCGCCTTGCTGGCCATTCTGGGCGGCGCCGTGGCGCTGCCACCTCTCCTGCGCGGTGTCAGGCCCGGCGCCATCGGGCTGCCGCCCCTACGCGCCACGCTCTTCGTCATCGCCGCGGTCGGCGCCTTTGCCCTGCTGGTCCGCCCGTTCGGGCTGTTTCCTGCGATCGCGGGGCTTGCGGCCCTGGCGAGTCTCGCGTCACCGGAACGCACGCCGCCGCGCGACCTCGGGCTGATGATCGCGGTCCTTTGCCTACTGGCATGGATCGTCTTCGGGCTCGGTATGTCGCTCGGGCTGCGCATGCTGAACTGGCCTTGGTGAGGGGAACGACATGCTGAGCAATATCCTTCTCGGGCTGGAGACGGCCCTGACGCCGATCACCCTCGCCTACTGCTTTCTCGGCGTCTTTCTCGGCACGCTCGTCGGGGTCATTCCGGGAATCGGGCCACTCACGGCCATCTCGATGCTGCTGCCGCTGACCTATCACCTCGATCCGACCACCTCGCTCATCATGCTGGCCGGGATCTGGTATGGAACGGGATACGGCGGATCGACCGCCGCGATCCTCGTCAACATCCCCGGAACGACCTCCAGTGCGATATCCTGCCTCGACGGGCACCCCATGGCGCTACAGGGGCGCGGAGCAGCGGCACTGTTCATGACGTCCATCGCGTCGTTCGTCGGCGGCATGGTCGGCATCATCCTGTTGATGATCTTCGCGCCGACGATCGCCCGCTACGCGCTCGGCTTTGGATCGGCCGAGTATTTCTCGCTCATGGTCCTTGGCCTCGTCGCGGCCAGCGCCGTCAGCGATGGACCGGTGGCCAAGGCGCTGGCCATGGTCACGCTGGGCCTGATTTGCGGCACCGTGGGCATCGATCTCTACACCGGAGACGAACGGCTCACCTTCGGCATACTGGAGCTGTCCAATGGCATCGGCCTCGTGCCGCTTGCGATGGGCGTCTTCGGCATCGCAGAGGTCGTCGCCAATGCGCAATCCGGCACACGGCGACAATTCGACCGGAAAAGCCTTTCGCTTCGATCCATGCAATTGCCCCGTGACGAGGTCAAACGCTCCATCATGCCAATCCTGAGGGGCAGCGGCATCGGATCGTTCTTCGGGGCTCTGCCCGGCACTGGCCCGTCCGTCGCCTCCTTCTTCGCCTACGCGCTGGAAAAGCGGATCTCGGCGACCCCCGAGCGGTTTGGCAAAGGAGCGATCGAGGGCGTGACCGCGCCGGAATCCGCCAACAACGCCGCCGACCAGACCGCCTTTGTCCCGACATTGACGCTCGGAATACCAGGCAGCGCCACGATGGCACTGATGCTGGGCGCTCTGACCATTCACGGTATCGCCCCCGGCCCCAAGCTGCTCAGCGATCAGCCCGCACTTTTCTGGGGCCTCATCATGAGCTTCTGGGTCGGCAACCTGATGCTTCTGGTCCTCAACATCCCCATGATCGGGCTGTGGGTCCGGTTGTTGCTCGTGCCGTCGCGATTCCTGTATCCGGCGATCCTCATGTTCATCGCCATCGGAACGCTGACGCTGCACAACAACACTTTCGACATCTGGCTGGTCGTCGGCTTCGGGCTGCTCGGCATACTGATGCGGTGGCTCAGCTTTCCCGCAGCCCCCCTGTTGCTGGGCTTCGTCCTAGGACCGATGATGGAAGAACATTTCCGGCGGGCCATGCTGCTCTCACGCGGCGATCTGGCGACATTCATCGAGCGGCCGGTCAGCGCCACGGTGCTGGCGCTGGCTCTGGGCATGCTGATCTGGGGTGTGATCTCGCACAGGCGTGCCGCCCGATCAAAGCAGCTCTCGACAGCGCAAGACTGATCGCGACAACGCATCCAGACTTCCGTTGGTCCGTCGCTAGCCAAAATCGAATAGATCGCCAAAGGCGCTGGGGCGGTGTCAACACGCCCCGGCGACAAGTCAGGAGCATTTCCGGAGCCCGGCGGCAAGCCACGCGTTGATGATCGGCGCGTCCCGAACGGAATATCTTCATAAAGCGTTGTGGGGTGCAATGGCGAGATGCGCCGAAGAAATATGGCCCCCTCAAGACGCTCTATAACCCTTGGAAGCGCTGGAGATCGCTGGCTCAACGCCACTGGCTCGAGAGAATTCACTTGCAAGGCATCTTCGCGAATATGATGATCGGACTCGCTGCCAGGCACAGCGAGAGTAAGTCCGCATTGATCGATGCTACGGCACGGACTGGTCACCGGGATCGGTGAAAAACAAGGGGACACGCTCCGAGCACGTCTAATATGATCGACTGGATCAAATTAGAATGCCCTTAACCCTCGGTCAGAAACAGAGGAAATAACCCGTGAAGTAAGAAAGGCGCTGCTACAAACGCCGCACATGATCTCGATTCGGTTGCGGCGTTCGAACCAACGCTTGTCATATCTGACGGTTGTCTTGCGCCGTTTTCGATGGGAATACAGGTGCCTATCCCTTTGCCTTTCAACGCCTCTCTGAACCAATCTGCATCATAGCCACGATCCCCGAGCAGCCAGTCGACGTCTGGCAAGCTGCTGAGCAACGCTCGCGCGTGGATGTAGTCGCAGAGCTGACCATCTGCGACGAACAAGTCGAGTGGTCGACCCTGGCAGTCGCAGACGGCATGCAGTTTTGCGCTCCATGCCCCCTTCGTCCGGCCAATCAGGCGTCCACGCCCCCCTTTTTGACGCCCAAGCTGGTCGCGGTGCGGTGCGCCTTCAGGTAGGTCGCACCGATCATCACAATCTCCTCTTCACCATGTTCCGTGACAGACCAGCCATGATCCGAGCAACGACACCCTTGTCTCTCCACCGCTTCCAACGGCTGCACAGCGTCTTGTATGGACCGTAGCAGCGGGTCCGTCGCGCCAACCCAAGCCATTGCGATTGAAGAAGATAATCCCACTCAAAACACGCCTGTCATCAACGCGTGGCTTGCCGTGGGGCTTGGGGAAGAAAGGTGCCAGACACGCCATCTGAGCATCCGTAAGCCGGAAAAGATCAGACATGTTCACCGCTCGTTCTTAGAGCCGTGAATTGTGACGCCAGCCGAACATCTATGGGTCCTGAACCTAGGGCAGGACCGATTAATCGACTTGAGGCCGCCCGGCCTGCGTGATTCATGTGTGGATGCCCCCGTTGGTGCAAGGCGTTTTCGGACGGTTTGAGCATGTGATTGGTTACTTTCATGTGTCAGGCCTGAAGATGCGGCACTAATCTTGACCGCTGGCCGGTATGGCTATGCGCGGAGTGGAGTCACATCAAACTCTCGGACTCTCAGGCCCATTGAATCACCCTGCTTTGCCTGCTCCCGACCTTGCCGATCGATTGCCCTTACAGTTCGTCGACCTCCTCACACCCTCGCGTGTCCGGCACGGCCTGCGCTCAGGCTACTGCCGCCGCCGAATTCTTGAAGTCCTTGTTCGTCGTGATCATGGCCCACAGGCCGCGCGCCATTCTGTTTGCGGGGAGTATGGCCACCAGTATACGCGGCTTCTTGGCCAGCATTCGGCCGAGCTAACTGCCGTCCTGCCCTCTCTTTCGGCTTGCGTGTTGCACGACGGTCATCGCTCTGGTGATGAGCAGCCGACGGATGTCTCGCTGGCCCATCTTCGATGTCGCTCCGAGCCGCTGCTTGCCGCCTGTTGAGTGTTGCCGCGGCATGAGACCGAGCCAGGCGGCAAAGTCGCGGGACCTGCGGAAGACGGTCATGGGCGGCGCGAAGGTCTCGGTCGCCATCGCCGTGATCGACCCAACCCCTGGCATGGTCTGTAGCCTGAGGATGATGTCAGCTTCCGCATCTGCTGATGAAGGCCAACCACACGGGCGCTCAATGCCTCGATCTGTTCAAGGTAAAGGGTGCCTGGTTCACGGACAGGTTCTGGCAGCGCGGCCTTGTCATCGCTGACCGCCTCGGCCAGGCGATTGAGATACGCTGCCCCCGTCGGTGCAACGACACCATGCTCGGCGAGATGACCGCGCTGTGCATTGATCAGTTGGGTTCGCTGGCGCACAAGCAGGTCCCTGGTGCGGAACAGCATAGCTCGCGCTTGCTGCTCCAAGGATTTCACGGCGACAAAGCGCAAGGTCGGCCGCGATGCTGCTTCGGCGATTGCCTCCGCATCGCCAGCATCGTTCATTTGCGGCTTCACGAAAGGCTTCACATTGATTGGCGTGATCAGACGAACTGAATGACCAAGCTTGGCGATTTCTCGTTCCCAGCTGTGGGCGCTGGTGCAAACCTGCATCGCAACTACGCTGCGCTGCTGGGATGCGAAGAAATCCAAGACGCGAGACCTCGGCAGCTTGAGGCGGAACGAAAATGAACCATCGGTCTTCAATTCGTGCAGTTGGAAAACCTGATTGGCCAGATCAAGGCCGATGAAGGCAACGTCAGACATGACAGTTCTCCTCTCTTGGTTTCTTTGGTGCCCGATATTCGCATATCGATGCGCTGACGGGAGGGGGCATCCACGCCATCAAGCTCCCGAACTGACGGGGGTGATGATGAGCAACCTTTTCTGACTGACCGACGAGCAGATTGAGCGGTTGAAGCCGTTCTTTCCGAAGAGCCATGGCAAGCCGCGTGTTGATGATTTGCGCGTGTTGAGCGGCATATTTTCCATCAATCGCAATGGCTTGCGTTGGTGCG
>NZ_FXZK01000041.1 GCF_900184895.1 Flavimaricola marinus | reverse complement strand
GCGGCTTGCCATGGCTCTTCGGAAAGAACGGCTTCAACCGCTCAATCTGCTCGTCGGTCAGTCAGAAAAGGTTGCTCATCATCACCCCCGTCAGTTCGGGAGCTTGACTCACGCAGGCCGGGCGGCCTCAAGCCGATTAATGGGCCCTGACCCTAGGGATCATCGGACTATAAATTGCCGTGTCAAGCGGCTATTCATCCGAGACAAATCAACTTGGCAGATCCGCAACTGCAGCGAGTGCTATACCGATCGATTAAGGTTACCTTAACCATTTTTGGGTCACCTGTCCTCGCAGAATAGGGGAACGAGATGACTGAAGACCATCAATGGTTGTTGGGAGTTTTGGCGGATCTACACGCATATTCGAAAAAGTACGACTTGGGCGAGCTATGTGGTATGATTGAACAAACACGACGAACTGCCGTTGCTGAAATAGCAAATAGAGCAGCGGTCAACTTAGCAATTGGCCGCGCGCTAGAATGAGAGACATTCTGTACTTGCGCCCTAGGGTCAGGACCATTTGATTCCCGCTTGGCGGCGAGATTCACATTCGAAAACGAGCGGTGAACATGTCTGATCGTTTCTGGCTGACAAGTGCGCAGGCGAGGCGTATTCAACCCCACTTTCCAAAGTCTCACGGCAAGCCACGCGTTGACGGCAGGCTTGTTTAGAGTGGTATTGTCTTCATAAATCTAAATGGCTTACGGTTACGCGACGCCCCGACCGCCTTTGGAGCGCACAAGACTCTCTACTACCGTTGGAAGCGCTAAAGCGGTAAGGGTATCTTCGCCCGGATGATGGCGGGTCTTGCCGCTGAACACGGCGAGAAGATGACCGTGATGATCGACGCCACCTACTTGGAGGCCCATCGCACGGCGACCAGTTCGGGCGTCAAAAAGTGGGGCCCGGTCGGTGATCGGGCGAACCAATGGCGGCATGAACACCAATCTGCACGCCATCTGTGATTCCCAGAGACGCCCGCTCAACGTGGTCGTCATGGCCGGTCAGGTTAGCGACTAAGCCGGTGCGCGGGCGTTGCTTCGCGGCTTGCCAATGGTCGACTAGCTGCTCGGGATCGCGGTAACGACGCTGACTAGTCCCGAGAAGCGTTGAAAGACAAAGGGATACGCGCCTGTATTCCTAGTCGAAAACAGCGCACGAAGACCATGAAATACGACAAGCACCGCAACAAACGGCGCAACCGCATTGAGATCATGTTCGGCAAGCTCAAGGACTGGCGGCGCATGGCAACCAGATACGACCGATGCCTAGAAGTCTTCCTCTCGGCCATCGCACTCGCATTAACCGTCATTTATTGACTATGAGTCCTGACTCTAGGGGCAACTCAGACTTCGCAAAGCAGGACTCAAGTTGCGCCATCTGCGCAATGCTAAACAGGAAACCTTGAGGCATGCTCAACGCTCTGCTTTCATGCTCTGGACCATCTCCTTCTGCTGAAATCAATGGGGTCTAAACCTAAGTGAACACGCCTGATTCACGAAAAGTGCGTTCTTGACTGGGCAATGGGCCGTATATTGTGTTTCACTTGAGAAAGCCAAGTTTGACATGTTATCGCCTCCGCTCTAGCTCGAAAAGAAACCATCGCAAGAGACCTCCCAGAAGTCGATTAGGTCACCGCAGGTATTTCTATGATCGTTCAAGGCAGATACGTCAGCTGCCAGTGCAAGCGCTGTTTTGTGGCGTTGTAATGACAAGTTCTGTCTGGATTTTCGTTTCCCTCCGTCAGTTGACTCAATGTGCGTCACGAACGAAATAGTCGCAAGAAGCATCGCTTTGACCGGATAACCCACGTGTTCACGGCAAACAAACATGATAGCGGTGTTGAGAGGCATATTTCTCTGAATCACAAGTGTGGCTAACTGTTCTTCCAGCTCATCCCAAGTGTCAACAATCACGTTCATTTTTCTACAATGTTCAGCAAGTTGCCGTAGTTGTTTCTAATGTAGGAACAACAATCAACCCGTACTTTGGGACAGCCGGTATGAGAAACTCATCGCAAAGGGGTAGCGTCCGAGGACGTGTTGTAATTTCATCGGCGCTTCCGGTGTAGGGCGAGGTGGCCATCGAGGTGTATGATCGAGGTGGGGTTTCGACGCTTCAACCACGAACCACACGGAGACCCCGATGACCAAG
>NZ_FXZK01000017.1 GCF_900184895.1 Flavimaricola marinus | reverse complement strand
AGCCACCCGCCGGAATCACGTCGCTTAACGCCTTGAACCGAAACGTCGCTCCCGGGCGACCAGTGCTTTTTTGAAATCACGACTATCCCTCCCGAATGTTCCAAGCTCAGGATAGTTGCGCCACACAAATTGAGGCAGAACCGATTTAAGGGCAAAGCGACAAGAATGTTGAACAGCAATTCCGCAAGGCGGAGGCTGCCAACCCGATCCCCAAGACCAAGCTGATGGGCCTGAAAGGGCTTTGGAAGATCGACATGTCTGGCGCAGGTCTTCTGCTGAAAGAAATTCGGCGCGCGCGAAAGGCCGGAGCGGATTTTCATATTTCTACGACCAACGCACCTTCCCTGCGCATCCTGAAAAGACTGCACGTCTTTGATGAGCTGGGCTCTGATAATCTGCACAATAACAAGGGCGAAGCCATTGCTGCCGCCGTGGCTGGTGCCGACGACAATATCTGCAAGGACTGCAAGCTGCGGGTATTTTTGGAATGCGCCCAAAAATCGGGGCATCGAAATGAAACCCAACAATGACATGCACGGCTGTCAGAGCGGACAGGCATGTTGCGAAGGAAAGACGCATACACGTTGAGAAAGGACAAAAATTGACTGATTTTGAATGGACAAGACAGCAATTCGATCTGCCAGAAGGCATGATCTATCTGAACGGCAACTCACTTGGCCCGATGCCGCGCGCCTCCGTGCCTGCCATGACCAACTTTCTCACCGACGAATGGCGTACAGAGCTGATCAAGAGCTGGAATACCAAAAACTGGTTCACGCAGACCAACACGCTGGGTGACCGCGTCGGGCATTTGATTGGGGCGGGAGCGGGCACCACGGTGGTCGGCGACACGCTGTCGATCAAAGTGTTTCAGGCCGTTGCTGCCGGCATGGCCATGGTGCCGGAGCGCCGCGTGGTTTTGTCGGACAGCGGCAATTTCCCCACGGATCTTTATATGGTCGAGGGGCTGATGAAACTAAAGGATGCGGGCTACACCCTTCACACGCCCGCCCCCGAGGATGTTATGGAGGCCATCACCGAGGAGGTCGGCGTGGTGATGCTGACCGAAGTGGATTACCGAACGGGCCGCCGCCATGACATGAAAGCCGTTATTGAAAAGGCGCATGCAGTTGGGGCAGTGGTCGTGTGGGACCTGGCGCATTCAGCGGGCGCGGTGCCGGTCGATGTGGGCGGATTTGACACCGATTTCGCCATCGGCTGCACCTACAAATACCTCAATGGCGGCCCTGGCGCCCCGGCTTTTATATACGTCGCGCCCCGCCTGCTGGAGACGGTAGAGCCGTTCCTGTCGGGCTGGTACGGCCACGAGGCACCTTTTGCCTTCGACACCGACTACCGTCCGATGCCGGGCAAGATCGAGCGGATGCGCATCGGCACACCGTCGATCGCGTCCTTCGCGCTTTTGTCGGTTGCATTGGACATCTGGGACAAGGCCGACATGGGCGAGGTTCACGCCAAGTCCATCGAACTGTCAGAGTTGTTCATCCGCGAGGTTGAAGCCCGATGCCCCGGCCTGAAGTTGGTCAGCCCGCGCGATCCGGCCGCGCGCGGCAGCCACGTGTCCTTCGCATTCGAGCACGGCTATGCCGCCATGCAAGCGTTGATCGCTGACAACGTGATTGGTGATTTTCGGGCCCCTGACGTCATGCGCTTTGGCATCACACCGCTGTTCGTGAATGAGGCCGATATCATCGATGCCGTCGACAAGCTGGAACGCATCCTTGAGGAAGAACGCTTCAAGGACGCGGAATTCCAGAAACGCGCGTTGGTCACGTAGACTCTCATCACGATGAGGCCAACGGCTCGGATAACGAAGAAAAAATTGGCTGAAGAATTGCCAAAAGCGACATGAAGTGGCGTGAAGGTGTTAGCCGGGTTGCGTGTCAGTATCTTACCAGCGCGACGAGGGTCGGCGATGGCGTCGCCAGCACAAAGTGCACACCCTCTTTCACCATCCTGAACGCCGGGATCTTGCTTTGTCGTTTGCGCGATGAGGAGAGATTTCCATCTCCATCGCTCAAACGCTTGATAGGAGTTGGATTGATGGAGCGTCCACAACATTACCGCTTTCACCAGGGTCAGAAGACCCTGCCGTTTTCAGATGCCGAATATGAGGCGCGCCTAGGCAAACTGCGCGCGCAGATGGCTGAGATGGGCGTCGACGCTTGCGTCCTGACGTCGATGCACAACGTCGCCTATTATTCAGGTTTCCTCTATTGTTCCTTTGGTCGTCCCTACGCACAGGTTGTGACGCCCACTGAAACCGTGACCTTCAGCGCTGGCATCGACGCGGCGCAGCCGTGGCGGCGCGGTTATGGCGACAACATCACCTACACTGACTGGCAGCGGAACAACTACTGGCGCGCGATCCAGTCTGTGACAGGGTCGGGCAAGGTCATTGGCTTTGAAGGCGATCACATATCCTACGCGCAGTTGGGTTTGCTGGATGAATTCCTGGCCCCGTCGGCGAAGAAAGACATCGCGCCCACGACGATGAAACTGCGTATGCACAAGTCCGCGGCTGAGATTGAGTTGATCCGCGCAGGTGCTGCGACCGCTGACGTGGGTGGCTATGCGATCAAGGATGCGATCAAAGCAGGCGTCCGCGAGGTCGATGTGGCGATGGCGGGCCGTGATGCCATGGAGTTGGAAATCGCCCGGCGTTTTCCGGACAGCGAGATCCGCGATACCTGGGTCTGGTTCCAGTCCGGCATCAACACCGATGGGGCCCACAACCCGGTGACAACCCGCGTTCTGGAGCGTGGCGATATCCTGTCGCTCAACACCTTCCCGATGATCTCAGGCTACTACACCGCGCTGGAACGGACATTGTTTGTTGAAGAAGTTGACGCCGCCAGTCTGAAAATCTGGGAAGCCAACGTCGCCGCGCATGAGCTAGGCATTAGCCTGCTGAAGCCGGGTGCAACTTGCGCCGAGGTTACGCACAAGATCAACGATTTCTTTGCAGAGCATGATCTGCTGCAGTACCGGAGCTTTGGGTACGGCCATTCCTTCGGCGTTCTGTCGCACTACTATGGCCGCGAGGCGGGTCTGGAGTTACGCGAGGACATCGATACGGTGCTTGAGCCGGGCATGGTGATCTCGATGGAGCCGATGCTGACCATTCCCGAAGGTCAGCCCGGGGCAGGCGGCTACCGCGAGCATGACATCCTTGTCATCACCGAGGATGGCAACGAAAACATCACGGGTTATCCGTACGGCCCTGAGTTCAACGTGGTTGGCTAGTTTGCAGACATCTGAAGTGAGCAATAACTATTGCTCACTTCATTCACTTTTCTGTTTGTTTTTCTGGTGCGCAGAAGGAGAGTTTCCAAACCGGTCCTTGTAGTGGCGGGAAAGTACTCCAGTAGAACTGAACCCGCTCGCAATGGCAATTTCCGCAACAGTCATATCAGTTTCAACGACAAGTGCGCGTGCTCGATCCAGCCGGATGTTGCGGTACGCAATCATGGGGCTTTCCCCCAAATATTGCTTGAATTGACGCTCGATCTGTCGACGAGACAGCCCGGTTATCTCACTCAGCTCATCAAAGGATACCGGCTCTTCGATATTGTTGTACATCGCCTGAACGACCTGAACCAATTTGGCGTTGCGGGTACTTAGCGCGCGAGCAAGTGAGGACCTTTGTGCTGCGTGCGGTGCCAATTCACCGTAGTTGAGGCACATGTCAGAGACGACAATCGCGAAATCCCGACCATAATCGCGCTGGATGATCGAAAGCATCATCTCGGTTGCAGCAGCACCGCCACCACATGTCCAGAGATCACCGTCAATCTCGAACCGCTTCGGCGAAGGGATCAAGTCAGGATACCTTTCCACAAACCCGGGCTGGTTTTCCCAATGCATGGTGAAGATGCGATCGTTCAGCAAACCTGCACGTGCAAGAGTGGCGGCGCCCGTACAAATCCCCCCGACCTTGCCACCAAAGCGGACGTGTTTGCGAAGCCGCGCAACCGTCGCGTCTGACGCCGCGTCCAACCCCTGATTGCCTGAGCAGACCAGCAAACGCAGGTCTTTTGGCAAGGAATCCAGGCTGCCATGGACGCTTACATCCATCCCGGAAGATGAGGTGATGGCCTGACCATTCTCGGAAAAAACGGTCCATCGATAGAGTGGCTTTTGCGCAAGCTGATTGGCGATACGCAGTGGATCAAGGGCAGCACTGAAGGCCAGCAGCGTGAAACGCGGCAAGAGCAAGAACCCCAGATCCAAAGGTACTTTGAAGTCTTCCACAGGGAAGAAAAACGCACCTTCCGGGACTACTTCAGGTCCGAGGCCAAGATCAGGGTCATTTTGGTTCACCACAACGGCAATGCTAATGGCCCGAGCGGCCTTGTCCAAGCCGACATCGAGAATTTGGGGTGGACCCAGTGGCACATACCGCTATTCGGCCATTTGCCGGTCGACTTGTCGTTCTTCGTTGATCATGGCCTGCAACTGGCGGCGGAAGCGCAATTGCCCGCCGTCAATGGGCAGATCAATATGTGGCGAGGTCTTGTTGCTCATGCCCTTTTGCACTTCGTTCAGCACGTCCCTGTCCTCTTCGAAAGCGTGCTGAACGTCTTCGGACATCATCCTGGAAAGCTCGTCGTCATCGGGCCTGATGTTGCGCAATTGGAACCAGTAATAGCGCGTCCGCCCCTCATCTGTGGGGGTCATGAAATTGTAGCTGTCCATGATGAAGGTGTTTTCGTGCAACGAACCGTCCGGCCCTCCGGTGCCGGCGGGGGTGAACACCGCCTTGATGAGCGCATGGGACGGATGGCGCACTTCGTAATGCTGAAGGCGGTCGCAGTTGCCCTCGAACTCCACCACTTTTCTGTAAAATGGCGCGGGTTCGTGATCCATCATCCAGCGGTGCACGATCACGCCATTTTCGGTTTTGGTGATCCGCAGCGGCGTGTCCTTGGTGGCGTCCGCGGCAAAGCTGCTTTGGTGCACCCATGCCACGTGGGTCGGATCCAGCAGGTTGTCGCACATCAGCAGATAGTTGCAGTCCAGTTCCATCGCGGCACCGCGATTGATGCCCCAGGCCGGGTTGTCGTAATTCTCGATCTCGAAGATGTCGGCCGGATCGGCCAGCGCGGGGTTACCCATCCAGATCCAGACCAGCCCGTATTTTTCGTGCAACGGATAGGCGTGCACCTTGGCATTGGACGGGATTCCGCCGGATCCGGGCGCCCAGACGCATTGGCCGACGCAGTTGAATGTCAGGCCGTGGTAGCCGCATTCGACAGTATCGCCTTTGATGCGCCCTTTGGACAGGGGCAGCTTGCGGTGGGGGCAGGCGTCTTCGAGGGCGACAAGCGCGCCAACCTCGCTGCGGAACACGCAGATTTTCTCGCCAAGCACCATGATCTGTTGCAAGTCGCGGGTTATCTCATGATCCCAGGCGGCGACGTACCAGGCGTTTTTCAGGAACATGTGTTATCTCCCCAGAATGCCGGGCAAGTTCAGCCCTTTTTCGCGCGCGCAGTCCAGCGCGATGTCATAGCCCGCGTCGGCGTGGCGCATGACGCCGGTGGCCGGATCATTCCACAGGACATTGGCGATCCGGCGATCCGCGTCTTCGGTGCCATCACAGCAGATCACCATGCCGGAGTGTTGCGAGAACCCCATGCCGACGCCGCCGCCGTGGTGCAGCGACACCCATGTCGCGCCGCCTGCGACGTTCAGCATCGCATTCAGGAGTGGCCAGTCTGAAACCGCGCCAGAGCCGTCTTTCATCGCCTCGGTTTCGCGGTTGGGCGAAGCCACCGACCCACTGTCCAGGTGATCGCGGCCAATGACCACAGGTGCCGACAACTCGCCATTGCGCACCATCTCGTTGAAAGCAAGGCCGAGCTTGTCGCGCAGGCCCAGACCGACCCAGCAGATGCGGGCGGGCAGGCCCTGAAACGCGATCCGCTCGCGCGCCATATCGAGCCAGTTGTGCAGATGCGGGTCGTCGATCAGTTCCTTGACCTTGGCATCGGTCTTGTAGATGTCCTCGGGATCACCCGACAGCGCGCACCAGCGGAACGGCCCGACGCCGCGGCAAAACAGCGGGCGGATATAGGCGGGCACGAAGCCGGGGAAGGCAAAGGCGTTCTCAAGCCCTTCCTCCTGCGCGACCTGACGGATGTTGTTGCCATAGTCCAGCGTCGGCACGCCTGCGTTCCAGAAATCGACCATCGCCGCGACCTGGATCTTCATCGAGGCGCGCGCGGCAGCCTCGACAGCCTTGGGATCGCTTTCCTGCTTTTCGCGCCACTCCGCAACGCTCCAGCCTTGGGGCAGGTAGCCGTGGACCGGATCGTGGGCCGAGGTCTGGTCGGTGACCATATCCGGCCTGACGCCGCGCTTGACCAGTTCGGGGAAAACATCGGCGGCGTTGCCGATCAGAGCCACGGACTTGGCTTCACCCGCCGCAGTCCAGCGCTCAATCATCGCAAGCGCTTCGTCCAGATCGTGCGTTTTCTCATCCACATAGCGCGTGCGAAGACGGAAATCGGCGCGGGTCTCGTCGCATTCGACAGCCAGACAGCATGCACCCGCCATCACCGCGGCCAGCGGCTGCGCGCCGCCCATGCCGCCAAGACCCCCAGTTAAGATCCACCGACCTTTCAGGTTGCCTTCATAATGCTGGCGGCCCGCTTCCATGAAGGTTTCATAGGTGCCCTGCACGATGCCCTGCGTGCCGATGTAGATCCACGACCCGGCGGTCATCTGGCCGTACATCGCCAGGCCCTTTTTATCCAACTCGTTGAAATGATCCCAGGTGGCCCAATGCGGCACTAGATTGGAGTTGGCGATCAACACGCGCGGCGCATCCTTGTGCGTGTTGAACACGCCTACGGGTTTGCCCGATTGCACCAGCAGCGTTTGTGTATCGTCCAGATCCTTGAGCGCCGCGACGATGGCGTCAAAGTCTTCCCAGGTGCGCGCGGCACGGCCGATGCCGCCGTAAACGACCAGCTCGTGCGGGTTTTCAGCTACATCGGGATGCAGGTTGTTCATCAGCATCCGCATGGGTGCCTCGGTGAGCCAGCTTTTGGCGGTGATCTCGGGGCCGGTCGGGGGGTATATGTCGCGCAGGTTGTGGCGGGGGTTGGTCATGATGTGCCTCCTAGGGTCGGGGCCAGATCGGCCAGAGTGGTCAGGATTTCGGCCAGATGCGGGCGCAGCTTTGCCGCTTTGGTTTCGTCATAGGCCCAGGGCGCGGCTTCGTCTTGCAGGTAGGTGGACTGTGCCAGTTCCATCTGGATTGCATGGACGCCCTGTGCGGGCTGGCCATAATGCCGCGTGGTCCAGCCGCCCTTGAACCGGCCATTGGACGTGCTGGAATAGTCAGCGGCCCTTTCGCAGATCTGACGTGCGGATTGCTCAACGGCTGGCGCACAGGTGCGCCCCTGGTTCGTGCCGATGTTGAAATCCGGCAAGGTGCCTTCAAACAGGAACGGAATGCGCGACCGGATCGAGTGGCAATCATACAGGATCGCGCAGCCGTGCAAGGCATGCACGCGCTTCAGCTCGGCTTCCAGCGCCGCGTGATAGGGCGCGTGAAAAGCCGCGCGGCGGGTGTCGATATCCGTCGCCGTGGGCGGTTCGGCCCAGATCGCGGCACCGTCGAAATCGGTGAGCGGGACCAGGCTTGTCGTGTTCTGGCCGGGATAAAGGCTTTCCCCCTGCGGATCACGATTGGCGTCGATCACGTAGCGGTGGAAATTGGCGGTAACGGTCGTCGCGTCGGGCAGCAAGCCCGCATAGAGCCGGTCGATATGCCAATCTGTATCCGCCAGCTTGCGGCCATTTTCGTTCAACGTCGCCATGATGGCGTCAGGAACGAAGGTGCCTGTGTGCGGCAGGCCCAGAACGACAGGGCCGCTGCCCTGGGTAACGGAAACCGGATTCATGCCGCGTACCCTCTGACAAAGGCAGGCAGGTCCACAGACGCGGCCAACGCACCGTTTTCCACCAGAGCAGCGGCCGCCTCAAGTGAGGGCGCCATGTAGCGGTCTTCGGCAAGGCTGGGCACGGCCTCGCGCAAGGTTGCCATCGCCACCTGAAGCGGTGCGCTGGTTTGCAGGGGCGCGCGGAATTCGATGCCCTGCGCACCGCACATCGCCTCCACCCCGAGGATCACGTTCAGGTTCGCGTTCATCCGCAACAGGCGGCGCGCGGCATGGGCTGCCATGCTCACGTGATCTTCCTGGTTGGCAGAGGTGGGCGTACTGTCGGTGGTGCAGGGGTTCGCCAGATGCTTGTTTTCGCTCATCAATGCGGCAGTCGTCACCTCGGCGATCATCAGGCCGGAGTTGAGGCCGGGATCAGGCGTCAGGAAGGGCGGCAGATCAAAGCTGAGCGTTGGATCCACCATCAAAGCCACGCGCCGCTGTGCAATCGCGCCAATCTCGGAAATGGCGACAGCGATCTGATCAGCGGCAAAACCAACGGGCTCCGCGTGGAAATTCCCACCCGAGACGATCAGATCGTCCTCGACCAGAACCAACGGATTGTCGGTGACAGCGTTGGCCTCAACCTCAAGCGTGCGCGCCGCGAAATGCAGCAGGTCCATCGCGGCGCCCGTCACCTGTGGCTGGCAGCGGATGCAATAAGGGTCTTGCACGCGGGTGTCGCCGTCCTGGTGGCTTTCGCGGATTTCCGAGCCCTCCATCAGCGCGCGTTGGGCGCGGGCCACAGCGATCTGGCCGGCATGGCCGCGCAGGGTGTGGATGGCATCCTGCAAAGGCGCGGTGGAGCCCATGATCGCGTCGGTGGACAGCGCACAGGTCAGCACGCTGGTCGCGGCATTACGCCAGGCGCCCCACAGACCCACCAGCGCGCAAGCGGTCGAGAATTGCGTGCCGTTGATCAGGGCCAGCCCCTCTTTGGGACCCAGAACAATGGGCGTGATCCCCGCCTTGGCCAGCGCCTCACCGGCCGGCATGCGGGTGCCGTCATAGGTGGCTTCACCCTCTCCGATCATCGCTGCGGCCATATGGGCGAGCGGGGCCAGATCGCCGGACGCGCCAACCGACCCCTGGCTGGGAATCACCGGCGTGACGCCGCGCGCAAGCATGTCTTGAAGGATCTCGACTGTGGTCATGGCAACGCCAGAGGCACCGCGCCCCAGCGACAACAGCTTGAGCACCATCATCAGTCGCGTCGTGGGTTCGTCCAATGGCTCTCCGACACCGCAGCAGTGGGACAGGATCAGGTTGCGCTGCAGAGTGGCCACGTCTTTTGCCGCGATCTTGACGCTGGCCAGTTTGCCAAACCCAGTGTTGACGCCGTAAACCGCCGCGTCACCGTTGGCGGCCTTTGTCACCAGTTTCTGCGCAGCGGCGATGCCGGCATGGCAGGCAGGGTCTAGCGCGACAGCATGGCCTTTGGCCCAGATGTCCTGCAACTGGGCCAGGGTTGCGACACCCGGCGTAATCGTGATTGTCATAGCGATCCCCTGAAGATGCGTTGGTGAAGCGGGTTGAACCCAATGCGGTAGGCAAGTTCTGCCGGGTGGGTCACGTCCCAGACACACAGATCGGCCTGCGCCCCTGCGGTGATGCGCCCGCGATCGGCCATGCCCAAAGCCGCCGCCGCATGGGCGGTCATACCCAGCAAGGCCTCAAGCGGTGTCATGCGAAACAGCGTGCAGGCCATGTTCATCGCCAGCAGGGGCGAGGTCAGCGGGGATGAGCCGGGGTTGCAATCGGTGGCCAGCGCCATCGGCACGCCGTGATTGCGAAAGGACTGGATCGGCGGGCTTTGGGTTTCGCGCAGGGTGTAGAACGCGCCGGGCAGCACGACAGCCACCGTGCCAGACGCCGCCAGGGCTTGCGCATCCGCATCGGTGGCATATTCCACATGATCCGCGCTGAGCGCGCCGTATTCTGCGGCAAGCTGCGTGCCGCCGATGTTTGACAACTGCTCGGCATGCAGCTTGACCGGCAGCCCCAATTCCACGGCGACGTCAAAGACGCGGGCGATCTGGCCTGTGTCAAAGGCGATGCCCTCGCAAAACCCATCCACCGCATCGACCAGCCCTTCGGCATGGGCGGCGCGCAGGGTGGGAATGCAGATCTCGTCGATATAGGCGTCGGGCCTGCCCTTGTATTCGGGCGGCACAGCATGGGCACCAAGAAAGCTGGTGCGCACTTCGACAGGCCGCGCCTGCGCGATCTGACGGGCCACGCGCAGCATCTTCAACTCGGTGTCCTGATTCAGACCGTAGCCGGACTTCACCTCGATCAGGGTGATGCCTTCCGCGATCAGAGCGTCCACGCGGGTCAGCGCATCGGCCAAGAGCGCGTCCTCGGAGGCCGCGCGGGTTGCCGACACGGTGGATACGATCCCGCCGCCTGCGCGGGCCACCTCTTCATAACTGGCTCCGTTCAGGCGCAGCTCAAACTCCGCCGCCCGGTTGCCACCAAAGACAACATGCGTGTGACAGTCGATCAGCGCGGGCGTGACAAGCCGTCCGCCCAGATCATGCGTTTGCGCGTCGGCATAGGCTGCGGGACGCTCTGCCGCCCGACCGACCCAGGCAATGCGGGCATTCGCAAGGGCAATCGCGCCGTCTTCGATCAGACCGTAGGTCTGGTTGTCTTTCAGTGTCGCGATCGTGGCATTCGTCAGGAGCATGGCCGACTCACTTGCAAATTACGGTGCTTAATGTCTTTATGTGCGTACATAATAATCTGTCAAGCGGAGTGTGCCATGCAGATGATCTGGGCTGAAACGGCCTTGTTGCCGACCGGCTGGGCGAACAAAGTGCTTGTCGAGATTGACGGGCAGGGCCGGATCGGCGGCGTGCAACGCGGGGCCTCTGCGCCGGATCAGGCCACGCAGGTTCCGCTGCTGCTGCCCGCGCCGGTCAACGTGCACAGCCATGCGTTTCAACGCGCCATGGCGGGCCTGACAGAACGCCGTGGCCCTGATCCAAGCGACAGCTTCTGGACCTGGCGGCAGCTCATGTTCCGCTTTCTGGACCGTCTGACGCCCGAGCATATCGAGACGATCACCGCCTTTGTGCAGATGGAAATGCTTGAAGCGGGCTACGGCGCGTCGGTCGAATTCCACTATCTGCATCACCAGCCCGGTGGCGTTGCCTATGACGATATCGCGGAAACATCCGCCCGTGTCGTCGCGGCGTCGGATCGCACCGGCATGGGGCTGTGCCTGCTGCCTGTGCACTATCAGTTCGGCGGCTGTGATCAACGCGGGCTGAGCGCGGGGCAAATCCGGTTCGGCAATACGTTCGAACAGTTTCAAACGCTTCATGACGCGGCAGCGGCCCACATCAAACAAGCATCCGCCGACAGCGCCATCGGTGTCGCCCCGCATTCCCTGCGCGCGGTCGGGATCGAGGATCTCAAGGGCTACAACACCGCCTTTCCCGATGGACCCATTCACATGCACCTTGCCGAACAACGCGCAGAGGTTGCTGAGGTTGAGGCGCATTGGGGCGCGCGGCCGGTGGCCTGGGCGCTCGATAACATGCAGTTGGATGGGCGCTGGTGCCTGATCCATTGCACCCAAATGACACCGGACGAGACCATCGCGCTGGCCCGTTCCGGTGCCGTCGCCGGTCTGTGTCCGATCACTGAAAGCAGTCTGGGGGACGGGATCTTTGACGCGGTGCGCTGGCTGGACAATGGCGGGGCTTTTGCCATCGGGTCAGACAGCAACATCCGCATTTCGCTAAGCGAGGAATTGCGCACGCTGGATTACTCGCAACGCCTGCGCGACGGCACGCGCGCAGCACTGGCGACGCCGGACAAATCGACCGGTCGGCGAATGTTCGACGGGATGCTGCAAGGCGGCGCACAGGCCTCTGGCCGAAAGACCGGGCGCATCGAGGCGGGATGCTGGGCCGATATGCTGGCGCTGGATACACTCTCTGAACATATGTGGGGCAGGCAGCTCGACACCGCGCTGGACGCCTGGATTTTCGCAGGCGACGATCGCCTGGTGACGGATGTTTGGTCCGCTGGCCGCCATATGGTAAAGCACGGCCGGCATGTGCAGCGCACCAGTATTGTCGCTGCCTATAAACGCACGATTGACGCATTGAGAGACGCCTTGTGAACTCGCCCACGTTTCGGAACTGGCAAAGCGTGCAGGACGAAGTCCTGCGCCGCATTCATGCCCGCGAATGGCCGCCCGGCGCCCTGATCCCCAACGAAGCCGATCTGGCGATCGAGTTTGGCTGCGCCCGGTCCACGGTGAACCGTGCCTTGCGATCCTTGGCTGAAAGCGGTTGGCTTGACCGCAAACGCAAGGCGGGTACTCGGGTTGCCGCGCAACCGGTTGCCAAGGCAACGCTTGATATCGCGGTGATCCGGCATGAGGTCGAGGAACACGGCGCGACCTACGGCTATCAATTGATTTCGCGCAGCGTTGCCGTGCCGCCGGCCCCTGTCAGCGGGACGATGAAAACCAGAGCGCAAGACAAGCTGCTGAATCTGCGCGCGCTGCATCTGGCCGATGACGCGGCCTATGCTGTCGAAGACAGGTGGATCAATACAAGCGTGGTCCCCGACGCTGCGGCGGAACCGTTCGATGTGCTCAGCGCCAACGAATGGTTGATGCAACACGCGCCCTACACGCACGGGGATATCGCCTTTTCCGCCGTGCAGGCCGACCAGCAGGATGCGGAGGTGCTTGGGATCGCCCCCCACAGCGCCTTGTTTGCCATTGACCGGGTGACTTGGGACAATGCGGTATCCGTCACAAAGGTCAGGCTGCTTTTTGCGCCCGGCTACAAACTGCGCACGCAAATCTAGGTGGCCCGCGTTTCGGCTTTTCCAGAACCAAGGACATTTCCATGCGGCACATCCAGCATTGGCAGACGGCCCTGGCACAGCATTGGGGCATCACTGCGGAGCTGAGCCCGCTTGACGGTGAGTATGATCTGAATTTTCTGGCGAAAGCCGATGATGACAGCGGGTACATCCTCAAGGTCATGCGCACGGGATGCGAAGCGTGGCTGGTGGATATGCAGGTCAGCGCCTTCGAGCACATCACCGCGAAACGACCTGACCTGCCGTGTCCGGTGGTTGTACGGGCCGCCGGGGGCGCATCGGTTGTGACTTTGAAGGACGAGACAGGCGCGGAACGCCTAGCCTGGGTTCTGCGCCAACTGCCAGGGCGCTGCTATGCCCATGTGGCGCCAAAAAGTCGGGCGCTGATCCACCAGATCGGGCAGGTGCTGGGCGGGACGGCCCTGGCGCTGGCAGATTTCGAGCATGCCGGTTTGGTGCGTGATTTCAAATGGGATCTGATGCGCGCCGGGTGGATCGCGGATCAAACGGGTTGCATCCCCGATCCGGCGCGGCGTCGGATCGTCGAGGGGATCCATGCCCGGTTCGCGGCGCTGAAGCCTGCGCTGGATGCCCTGCCGCATCAGGCGATCCACAACGACGCCAATGACTACAACATCCTGGTCGAGGGCACATGGAACGACGCGCGCCGCGTGTCCGGCCTGATTGATCTTGGCGATATGTGCGCCGCCCCGCGTGTGTGCGATTTGGCCATTGCTGCGGCCTACATCGTGCTGGATCATCCAAAGCCCGAAGCCGCGTTGGCGGCCCTTGTCGCGGGTTATCACGAGGCCAATCCGCTTGCGGCGCAAGAGGTGGACTTGATCTGGCCGCTGATGCGGATGCGGCTGGCGGTCAGCGTTGTGAACTCCACCTTGATGGCCGCAGAGAACCCCGATGACCCCTATGTCACGATTTCGCAGGCGCCCGCGTGGCGGTTCCTGGAAGGCTGCGCGCTGCACGGCGGATTGCTCAGCGCAAGGCTGCGTGCTGCCTGCGGCCTGCCCGTGGTCGAAGGGGCGGACCGTGTGGCGACATGGCTTGACCGGGAACGCGGGCATTTCGCGCCCCTGATGGGGTGCGATCTGTCGCAGGCCCCATTGGGGTCCTTGTCCGTCGAGGAATCGGCCTGGCCGCAGAACCCGTTTCATATGCCCCTGGAAGAAGCCGCCCGCGTGGGCGAGGAATTCGAGGATCACGGGCGCATGTGGCTGGGCTACTATCACGAGCCACGCCTGATCTATGCCGAGCCTGCCTTTCGCAAGGGGCCATGGAAGGCCAGCGACCGCCGCACGGTGCATCTGGCCGTCGATGTGTTTGCACCCGCCGGGACGCCAATGTTCGCGCCTTTGCGGGGCGAAGTGTTCATCGCGGAGTATCGCGCGGGGCATCTGGATTACGGTGGGGTGATCATCCTGCGCCATGAAACGCCCGAGGGTGATCCGTTCTTCACGCTCTATGGGCACCTCGACCCAGAGTTTCTGGACCGCCTGCGCGTGGGTCAGGTGATCGAGAAAGGTGAGGAATTCTGCCGCCTTGGTGATCCAAGCATGAATGGCGGCTGGGCACCGCATGTGCATTTCCAGCTTGCGCTGACCACTGAAGGGATCGAGGCCGACTGGCCCGGTGTGGGCGATCCTGACGAGATGTATCTGTGGCGCGCGGTCTGTCCCAACCCGGCCGCCTTGCTGAACCTGCCCGACGACAAGCTTTGCTATGTCCCGACAGACAAGGCTGGGATCAGGCAGGGTCGTGAGGCGCATTTCGGCGGCAATCTCAGCCTGACCTATGATGACCCCGTGATGCTGGTGCGCGGCTGGCGGCACCATCTCTTTGACGAATGGGGCCGCCCCTATCTCGACGCCTACAATAATGTGCCGCATGTGGGCCACGCCCATCCGCGCATTCAGGCGGTGGCGGCGGATCAGCTCAGGCGGATCAATTCCAATACGCGTTATCTGCATCCCGCGCAGACCGCTTTTGCGGACAAGATCCTGTCCAAGATGCCCGGCCACTTGCAGGTCTGCTATTTCGTGAACTCGGGGTCTGAAGCGAACGAGTTGGCTCTGCGGCTAGCGCGGGCGCACACCGGTGCCAAAGGTATGGTCACGCCCGATCATGGCTATCACGGGAACACTACGGGTGCGGTCGATATTTCTGCTTACAAGTTCAACAAGCCAGGCGGTGTTGGCCAGGCCGATTGGGTGGAGCTGGTGGAAATCGCAGATGACTACCGCGGCTCGTTCCGCCGCAACGACCCTGAGCGCGCCCAGAAATTCGCAGACCTTGTCGATCCTGCGATCGCGTCCTTGCGGCAAAAAGGGCAGGGCGTCGCGGGGTTCATCGCCGAAACCTTCCCGTCGGTTGGCGGTCAGATCATTCCGCCCAAAGGCTATCTGTCGGCGGTCTATGCCAAGGTCCGCGCGGCGGGCGGCATCTGCATCGCGGACGAAGTGCAGACCGGGCTGGGGAGATTGGGTGAATACTATTTCGGCTTCGAACACCAAGAGGTGCTGCCGGACGTCGTCGTGCTGGGCAAACCAATTGGCAATGGGCATCCAATGGGAGTGGTCGTCACGACCAAGGCAATTGCGGAGAGCTTTGACAACGGGATCGAGTTTTTCTCGACCTTCGGAGGCTCAACCCTGTCCTGCCGGATCGGACGTGAGGTGCTGCAGATCGTGGACGATGAAGGCTTGCAGGAAAACGCCCGCGTGATCGGCGGCCAGTTGATGGCAGGTCTGAAAGCGCTGGAAGCGAAACATGATTGCGTGGGCGACGTGCGCGGCATGGGGCTGTTTCTGGGTGTGGAACTGATCCGGACCGATGGCTCTGAGGCCACAGAGATATGCGCCTACGTCAAGAACCGCATGCGCGATCACCGCATCCTCATCGGCAGTGAGGGGCCAAGGGACAATATCCTCAAGTTCCGCCCGCCGCTGACAATTGAGGCGGAGGATGCGGGGATGATCATCGCTGTTCTGGATCAGGTCCTTGGCGAATGTGCCTGACTTCACGGTGAAAGCACATCAAGTATGGCGCGGAAATCGGGGCTGTCTTCCCGCAGGCTTGACCAGATCAGGGAGATCTCTGTTTTCGCCTGTGGCGTGGCAATCGGCACGGTCACAAGGGGTTTGCCGTCATAGCTCAGATCACCGGGCGGGCGGGAATAGCTGATGCCGACACCCACACCATTGGCAGCCAGCGATCGCATCATCTCCAGCGATGCCACCTTTTGCTGGATCACCGGTGTCAGGTGCATCCGCGCGAACAGATCGCGCATGAATCCCTGCGACAGGTCCTCATTGAACAGGATCAGGGGTATGCCCTCGAGGTCGGACAGTTCCAGCTCATCCCGTCCGGTCAGGGGATGATCAATTTCGACAAAAGCCACAGGCGCAATATCGGTCAGCTTGCGGCGCATGAAATTCCCTTCGAACCCAACATCATAGGAAATCACGAAGTCCAACAGTCCTTCGGCCAAATCGCGCGCCAGATCCGCAAAACGCCCTTCGCGTCCCGAAAAGGACAATGCTGGAAAACGGTCCGCAAGTCGTTTGAGCGCGGGCGCCAGATACCACGGCGCGATGTCTGCAAAACAGCCAACGCCCCAAGTATGCGTAGCGTCGTGGCCCTGCTCAATCTCGGTTGCAAGCGTCAACAGGGACCGCGCCTGCGCAATGAGACGGTGCCCGAAAGGGGTGATCTCGATTGCTGACCCTTTTCCGCGCAGGAAGATCGCTCTCCCTAGGTGTTGTTCGACCCGAGTGATTGCGACCGAAAGCGATGGCTGCGACACATTCAGTTGCGCCGCTGCTTTGGTCAGACTGCCTGCGTCGGCAACGCCGACGATATATTCATACTGGCGCAGGGTAATGTTTAACATGAAGCTATTATTAGTATGATAAAATATTATTAGAAGTTAAATCTTTTGTTGCGTATGCCTGCCCCGAATACGGAGGATCACAAGATGCACGCACTTCTTACCCAAGACCATGTCGATACCTTCCAGCGCGATGGCGTTGTGCTGATCAAGGGTCTGTTTGCCGATCATGTCGAGACGATCCGCGCCGGTATCGAACGCAACATGAAAGAACCCGGTCCCTATGCTGCCGAGAACCTCAAGGAAGGCGAGGGCGGCCGTTTCTTCGATGACTATTGCAACTGGACCCGCATTCCCGAATTTGAAGAGGTGATCCGCAACTCCGACGTGGGTGAAGTGGCCGCCGACCTGATGCAATCGAAGCGCGTTCAGGTGTTCCATGATCATGTGCTGGTCAAGGAGCCGGGCACGTCGAAGCCGACGCCCTGGCATCAGGACGGCCCATATTACTTCGTCGACGGAATGCAGAATGTCAGCTTCTGGTCGCCGATGGACACGGTCAGGGGCGCAAGCCTGCGCTGTGTCGCGGGCAGCCATGCCTGGGAAAAGCCCGTGTTGCCGACCCGTTGGCTCGCAGAGACCAGTTTTTACCCGAACGAGGATGACTACATGCCGGTGCCGGATCCCGATGCCGAAGGCATGGAAATCCGCGAATGGGAGATGGAGCCGGGTGATGCGGTGGCCTTCAACTATGGCACGCTGCATGGCGCGCGCGGCAACACCACAGAGTCCCGCCGCCGCGCATTTTCCTTGCGCCTCGTTGGGGATGATGCCCGCTATGTAGAGCGCCCCGGTCCGACCTCGCCGCCGTTTCTGGGCCATGGCATGACACCGGGGCAGATGCTGCGCGAAGATTGGTTTCCTGTGATCTACCAACGGACCTAACGACTTCTGAAAGGCCCCGTGCTCATGACACAGCCAGATCATAAATCGCCCGTGCTGGCGATTGTGACGATCCTGCTGTGTGCAGGCCTTTTGTTTGCGGGCAACGGGTTGTTCCAGACCCTGCTGCCCATTCGCGCGGGGCAGGAGGGCTATACCGCCGCGATGATCGGCGTAATGGGCACGGCCTATTTCGGCGGCTTTACCATCGGCTGTTTCGTTGGGCCGAGACTGATCAGCGCGGTTGGCCATGTGCGTGTATTCGCGGGGCTAACCGCGCTTTTGACAGCGACGTTTTTGGCCTTTCCGCTTTATGTTGACCCGTGGGTCTGGGGCGGCTTGCGCATCGTCAGCGGTATTTGCATCGCCGTGATCTATGTCGTCGTCGAGAGCTGGCTGAACGACGCGTCCTCAAACGCCAATCGCGGGCGGGTCTTGTCGGTTTACATTATCGTGACAAACATCGTCACGATGATTGGACAGTTGTTGGTGAACGCCTCTGATACAGCTGGTTCGACCCTGTTTCTGGTCGTTGCAATCCTGATTTGTCTTGCGATTGTGCCGATCAGCCTGACGCCCACGCCGGCTCCTACTCCAATTCCAGCGGCGCGGCTGGACCTTCGCAAGCTCTATGCGGTATCTCCGGTGGGTATTGTCGGCTGCTTCTCATCAGGCATGGCTGAAGGTGCGTTCTGGTCGCTGGGTCCGGTATTTGCGCAAGGGCGGGACATGATCACCAGCGACATCGCACTGCTGATGGCAGCTTTCGTGTTGGGCGGCACGCTGTCACAATGGCCACTTGGCTGGATTTCAGACAAGATTGATCGGCGAATTGTGATTGGGATAGTGTCTTGCGGCACCGTGCTTTCAGGATTGGCCATTGGCTTTGACGTGACCGCGCCCGGGGCACCGATACTGATGCTGGCAGTACTGCACGGCGCGCTCATGATCCCGATCTATGCCTTGTGCATATCCCATGCCAATGATGCCGTCCCCAACGCGCTGATGGTGGAGACCAGCGGCGGATTGATCCTCGCCTTTTCCGTTGGGGCCACAATTGGCCCTGTAGCGGCGTCCCTGTTCATGAGTGGCAATTCCGAAGGCGGGTTGTTTCTTTTTATCGGTCTGGTGTTGTTCCTGTTTGGCATCTTCGCGTTTTTCCGGCTCGCTGTGGACACGCGCCAGCGGATCAAGGACAAGGTACACTTCGCGGCAACACCGGCGGCATCACACACCGTATTCCCGCGAGAGGACCAGCTTTAGCTGTAGGTTTCTTCCAGAACAACGTCGAAATCCTGGTAGTCGCCAATGCAGTCACGCACCCACTCCGGGTTGTGATAGGTATCCAGATACCGATCTCCACTGTCACAGAGCAGGGTCACGATGGAGCCCTCTCGTTTTGCCTGTCGCATATCCTGCGCAATCTGCAACGCCCCCCAGAGGTTTGTCCCGGTCGACGAGCCGGTCTTGCGCCCGATCAGTTTTTCCAGCCACAGCATCGTCGCAATGCTGGCCGCATCGGGCACCCGGATCATCGCGTCAATGACGCCGGGCTGGAAGGAATGCTCAACCTTGGGCCGCCCGATCCCTTCGATACGACTGGATTTATCTGACCGCAGATTGCAATCACCGGTCATGTAACCATCATAGAAAACTGAGTTTTCAGGGTCCACGACTGTCAGCTGTGTATCATAGCCCTTGTAGCGGATATAGCGACCCAAGGTGGCCGAAGTGCCGCCTGTGCCCGCGCTCATCACCAGATGGGCCGGGACGGGGTGGGGTTCATACGCCATCTGCGTGAACACGCTTTCGGCGATGTTGTTGTTGCCGCGCCAATCGGTTGCCCGTTCGGCATAAGTGAACTGATCCATGAAGTAGCCGCCGATCTGCTCGGCCAAGGCGACGGAAGCGTCATGCATCTGCGGTGCGCTGTCCACGAAATGCGTCTGACCGCCATAGAACTCGATCAGACGGATCTTGCTGCGCGCGGTGCTTTTGGGCAGGACCGCAATGAAAGGAACCCCGATCATGCGGGCAAAGTAGGCCTCGGACACCGCTGTGCTGCCAGAGGACGCCTCAACCACGGTTGTGCCTTGCGTGATTTTGCCGTTGCACAGGGCGTACAAAAACAGCGATCGCGCCAGCCGGTCTTTCAGACTGCCGGTCGGGTGGGTGCTTTCGTCCTTGAGGTAGATATCGACGCCTTCGAGCCGCGGGATCGGGAGTTTGAACAGATGCGTATCGGCCGAGTGGCGGGCATCCGCGTTGATCTTGTTGATTGCGTCCGTGATCCACTTGCTCATGTTATCATCCCGCGCTCTTCCTAGATTGATTTCAGCAAGAGCAATACGGCCCCGCCGGACGCAATGAAAAGCATCACAAAGCGCCCGATGTTGCGACTCATGTAGCCTCTATCCCGCTTTTCATTAGCATACCCCACGATCAAACCGGGCAGCATCAGCAGCGCAGGAAATGCCAGATGTAACGAAAAGACACCCGCGACACTCCGCGCGATCAGAGATGAGATTTAGGAAAACGTAAAGACCAACACCATTGTCGGCCGTGTCTTTTCAATTGGTTCGTTTTGATACAGGACGACCAGAGCCCCCCGGGAATGCCGGTGGCAGTCCCCATCACCCCAACGGCCACGCCACAGATTGCAAGATTGCCTGATGTCATCGCAAGTGCTTTTGCGAAGACAGTGATTGCAACAGCCACAAGGATCTTAAGGGCAAATACAATACCCAGAATGTCGCCCGGCAATAGCATGATGATTGCCGCACCAATCAATGTGCCCACAAAGATCGTCGGAAGCAGCAGTGTCACCTCTTTGCGCACCACGAAACTTCTGCCGTCGCCCAACATCAACAATGAAAGAAACAAGTTCACGAACAGCATCGGGCCTGGCACGCAATCAAGACTGATCAATGCAAGTAGCGGGGCGGCGATCATGCCAAACCCCATGCCGGTAGAGGTCTGGACAAGGGATGCAAAGACGACAAAACCGTTGGCGACCAAAAGAGATGGGAGCGACTGCGTCAGTTCCAATTCATCTCATCCCTTGTCGCGATTGCGCGGGCGGATTGACCGCTGGGAAGTGGGGCGGGTCACACCCGCTGCGCAATCAACTGAACGCCTTGTGCGGTTTTCTCAAGCGGTATCGAGCAATAGCCGAGCCCGAAAACTTTATCGGATGATCCTCACGGCGAAAGCCGGGCACGCCTGCCCCTCCGTCGCTTAGGCAGTGCGCCCGGGGGTATCGAACAGCGTACGTTTCAGAACCTCACCCTGAGCGTCGACGGTTAAACGCAACGTCCGACCATTGTAAAAGAACGTGATACGCCAACGACCTGCGTCCTCCTCCACCCCGGTCTCACTACGGCTCGTGATCGTACCTTGTCGCATCAGGTCGGGCACGTCGGCGGGGGCCAAATCAAACGATGTGGCGATCAGTTCGGCCGGGACCAGAAAGCGGTTACCGTCAAAGGTAATCACGTCCGGCGTTGTGGTCGGCCTGGAACTTGATGTCGTCATTTGTCTGCCTCATATGCTCTGCGATTGGCGCAATGCGATGTCGGCGAGCGTGCTGCGGTCGAGCGATTCCAGAAAAGCGGTCTCGGCCACACGCAGCCGTGCTTTGAGACCGCAGGAGCCATCGAGCGTGCAGGCATTTCCGGTGGAGAAGCATTCGACCATGGGCTGATCTTCCTCCAGCAGCTTGATCAACGCCCCGAGCGGGATATCACTTGCCGGTTTGGCAAGCCGTGCTCCGCCGCCTCCCCCACGCCGCGTTTCGACGACACCGGCTGCCGACAACCGCTGCATGATCTTGCTCAGGTGATTGCGGGACAGACCGAACTCATCGGCCATCTCAGCCGTGGAGTGGGCGCGGTCCGGCGCACCAGCCATGCGCATCAGCATGCGAAGGCCGTAATCCGTAAAAGATGTGAGACGCAAAGGGCTCTCCACTACATGAATAGGTATTTACAATACCCATTAGCAGGTCTACGTCTTGGTGCAACGGAAAAACCCTCAGGACGCCAGAATGGTCGGCATGCAATCAGAACAACCTCGCATTTCATCAGCACGACCCGAGATGACCCGCGCGATCATGGACAAGATCGGCCTCGATCAAGGGATGCTGACGGATTTGGTACATCGATTTTACGGCAAGGTTCGCGCAGACAGTGTTCTCGGACCGATCTTCGCAAGCCGCATCACCGACTGGGAGCCACATCTTGCGCGGATGATAGCCTTCTGGTCGTCCGTCGCGTTGATGACAGGGCAGTATCACGGTGCACCGGTGCCGGCGCATGCGCATCTGCCGGTAACACGGACGCATTTCGACCGTTGGCTGAGCCTGTTTCGCGAGACCGCCTATGAGACCTGCCCACCTGCCGGTGCCGCGCATGTGATGATCCGCGCCGAGCGGATTGCACACTCTTTGCACATGGCCGTGGAGGACACGGCTCGCGCCAACTCAAAAACCGTTCCAAACCTGCGCTGACGAAAGGATGCTGCAATGCCTGATGCAAGCCCGCCACAAGACCCTGCTGAGCTGACCCGGTACATCGAAACGCGCTATCATGAGCGGCACCGCGAACAGCTTCCCGTGCTTGCCCAGATGGCCGAACGGGTCGAAACGGTGCATTTCGGCGATGATGATGTGCCGGAGGGTTTGTCCGCCCTGCTGGAGCGGATGATCGGCGAGATGGAAGTGCATATGAAAAAAGAGGAACTGATCCTCTTCCCCGCCATCCGCAAGGGGGGGATGCCCGGCATCGAAAACCCGATTGCGGTCATGCGTGCTGATCACGACGATCACGCCACCGAAATTGCCGAGATTCGCCGTCTGACCGGCAATTTGACCTTGCCGGCGGGGGTCTGCGGCACCTGGACTGCGCTTTACACCGGGCTGGCGGGGTTCCTCGGCGACCTGGAGGAGCATATGCGCCTGGAAAACGATGTCTTGTTCCCACAGTTCGAGCCGGCTTGAGGGCGCTCGCGAAATGGGGATCACAGACACTGGAAGCCGTTTCGCCTCGCCGCCGTGCCTCGCGGGCGAGATCGCGCCAGACTATTTTGATCCGATGGCGGTGGATCCCGAACAGGCGCGGGACGTGGCGCGATGGCGAACGTCGGAACGTGCGCGACTGCGCGCCGAACGCCAAGCGCTCAGCGTCAGCGACCGTGCAGCCGTGGGAGCGGCGGTCTCCAGGCATCTGCGAGAGCTGCTGTTAACGCGCTTTGACGGCGCGCAGGGCAAGGTGATCTCGGCGTATTGGCCAATCAAGGGAGAGCCCGATCTGCGACCGCTGATGGCCGATCTGCACGCGGCACGTGTCACAATTGCTTTGCCATTGGTCGAACACAAAGCGGCGCCGCTTGTCTTTCGCCGCTGGACCCCCGACACAATCATGGTGCGGGGGGATTGGAACATTCCCGTCCCGCCGCCCGAGGCAGACGCACTGACACCCGACATAACGCTGGCACCATTGGTGGGCTGGGACAGCGCAGGCTTCCGACTTGGCTATGGGGGTGGCTATTTCGACAGAACGCTGGCCGCGCTGCGTCCGCGGCCTTTTACCATCGGTATCGGGTTTCACTCCGCCTGCCTGATAACGATTTTCCCACAGCCTCACGATATTCCCTTGGACGTCATCCTGACCCAAGAGGGCGCGCAAGTTTTGAGACAAACACCATGAGCAGCACAGCTGAGCAAATGCGCGCCTGGCGTGGCCCGGCACTGCTTACATTCGGCTTTCGCCCCTTTTTCCTCGGGGCTGGGGTCTGGGCCGTACTGATCATGGCGCTTTGGGTGCCAATGCTGTCTGGTGCTCTGACAGTGCCGACGGCCTTCGATCCGGTGTCATGGCATGCGCATGAATTCCTGTTCGGGTATCTCTCGGCCGTCGTTGCGGGGTTTCTGCTGACGGCGGTGCCGAACTGGACCGGTCGTCTGCCGATTGTTGGCTGGTCGTTGGGCGGGCTGGCTGCGCTTTGGGTGGCAGGGCGCGTTGCCGTAGGGCTGTCGCTGCTGCTGCCGCCTCTCGTGGTCGCCGTCGTCGACCTCGCGATGCCGGTCGCCCTTGGGTTTGTGATCGCGCGCGAGATTGTCGCGGGCAAGAATTGGAAGAACCTTATCGTTCTCGGCATGCTGGCCGCGTTCACGCTTGCCAATGCGCTGTTTCATTGGGAGGCCGCGACTGGCTCCTATGCCGCGCAAGGCTATGGCCTGCGCCTGGGGCTTGGCGCTGGCGTGATGATGATCGCCGTGATTGGCGGGCGGATTGTGCCGTCTTTCACGCGCAACTGGCTCGTCAAACGTGGTGACGGACAATTGCCGACACCGCCGATGCAGAAACTCGACAAGGGCGCCCTGCTGCTGCTTCTAGCGGCGCTTTTGATCTGGGTCGTCTTGCCGGTCCACTGGGTCGCGGGCTTCGCGCTTCTTCTGGCGGGGGTTGCGCATGCCCTCCGTCTGGCGCGGTGGGCCGGGTATCGCACGGGACCCGAGCCGCTGGTTGCCGTTCTGCACGTCGCCTATGCCTTTGTGCCGCTGGGGGCACTCGCCATCGCCGCGGAAACTCTCCGGCCGGACCTCTTCGGGGCGGCAGCGGCACAGCATATTTGGATGGCCGGGGCGATCGGGCTGATGACGCTGGCCGTGATGACCCGTGCCACGCTGGGGCATACGGGCCAGCCGCTGACGGCCGGGATCGGAACGGTTGGTGTCTATCTTGCTGTGATTGTGGCGGTTCTGGCTCGGGTGGGTGCGGGGGTCTGGCCGTCCGAGGCGGACTGGCTGCACCTGATCGCGGGCCTTGGCTGGATCACGGGCTTCGGTGGGTTCGTCATGATTTATGGGCCTCTGCTGCTGCGATTACCGCCGGACAAGCGACCCGGAGACTAGGGAAGTGGGCTGGTTGGAATTTGCATTGGCTTGGGTGGGCTTCATGGTCACCCATTCGCTCCCCTTGCGCGCTCCCGTACGGCCGTGGTTGCAGGCCCGGTTGGGCCAACGCGGGTTCACGATTGCCTATTCTGTTTTGTCGCTGGCCGCGCTGGTGTGGCTGATCGGAGCCGCCGGGCGCGCGCCTGTCGTGCTGCTGTGGAACTGGACGCCGTGGCAGGCGCATGTTCCACTTGCTGCGATGCTGCTCGTCTGCGTGATCCTGGCGCTCGCCATCGGGCGGCCGAACCCGTTTTCCTTCGGCGGCGCGCATAACGACCGCTTTGATCCGACGCACGCTGGAATTGTTCGGATGACGCGGCACCCGATACTTCTGGCATTGTCGCTTTGGGCGTTGGCGCATATCGTGCCCAACGGCGATCTGGCGCATGTGCTCTTGTTCGGATTTTTCGCGATCTTCGCCGCGATCGGCGGGCGTCTTGTCGACCGGCGGCGGCAGCGTGACATGGGGGTGGCGTGGCACCGTCTGCATGCCGAGGTGACATCCAGCCTTGGGACTGCCAGACCGACCTCCTGGGGCGCGGCGATCGTCCGCGGGATCGCTGGCGTCGCGTTTTATGTCGGCTTGATCTGGGTGCATCCATGGTTGTTTGGTGTCAGCCCGCTGGGCTGAGAAAACCCATGATTGATTCCGATCAAGGCGCGCGCACCGAGATCGGCTACAGTATCTTGCAGCAGTTGATGCATGGAACCGCTTCCGATGAAAACGCTTCGGCAAATCCTGGACGAGAAGGGCACGGAGGTCTTCAGTGTGACGCCTGATGCCACCGTTCTTGATGCCATCCAGGCGATGGCCGATCATGACATCGGGGCGCTTGTTGTTCTGGATGGTGAGATGCTGGTCGGGATTATTACCGAGCGGCATTACGCACGAAGGGTTTTTCTGAAGGGCAAATCCTCTCCCAAAACCAAAGTCAGGGACATCATGACAACCCCGGTTGTCTGCGCCGATCCCGGCCAGTCAACCGATCAGGGTCTGGCTTTGATGACGGAAAAGAAGATACGTCATTTGCCGGTCATCCGTGAGAACCGGGTCATTGGCATTGTCTCGATCGGCGATCTGGTAAAAAGCAAGATCAGCGACCAGCGCTTCGTGATCGACCAACTGGAGCGATACATATCCGGGTAGCGAGCGCTTTTGTGGTGCCCGGATAACCGGTGACGCCGCGCGTCTCATTTTGAGCCGAATTGCGCCAGATCAAGGTATTCAGTGATTCTACGCATAAGGTGAGCATGTGCAACACAGGGGAGGTGTGTCTGCCATGACAACAAGCTTGTTCGAGACAACGATTGGTGCCTTCGAAGAACGCATGGCGCTCAGGCGGAAAATGCTCAACGTCACGGGTGTCACGCTCCCAAAACGGCGTATCCCGAAGGACGTGGAAGACAAAATTCGCGACACCATTATCAACTGCTACGAATGCAAGAGCGGCGACACCTGCGCAAGCTGGCTTGCGACAGCGGAGGATGGCGTGCCGCCGCCCGCGTTCTGTCCGAACCGGAACACGATCCTGCGTTTGAAGGCAGACGGCTACACAAAGGAACCGGGCGCATGACCATTCGTGAGGCACTTGGCAGCTTTTACGCGGTCCGCGAGGCGCGGTTGGGCCAGATGGGAGATATGCTTGATATCACCGGCGCGATGACGGCCCTTGAACGCGGGCTGTGTGGGGACTCGGAGCTTCAGTCAGCCGTCATCAGATGTCTGAACTGTCGGAATGACGAGGCCTGCAAGGCTTGGTTGGCAAAGGCCGAGCACGGTGCTCCGCCACCGTCCTTCTGTCCGAACGCACAGCTGTTTGACGGGCTGAGACCGCGCTAAGTCACTTTACGCGCCGAGAACGTCCTCGATCCAGGTTTTGGCCGCCACGGCCCGCGGCAGGCCCAGCGTGCCGATCGCCAGTAGCGCCACTTGCGTGAGCGCCGCATTCTCGACGCCCTCGGTCTTCGCCCGGCGGCTGTGCGAGTGGACGGCCCCTTCGGAGGCCGCCCCGATCGCAAGCGCCAGTTTCACCAACCGTTTCTCGCGATCGGTCAACGGACCCGCCTCTGCGCAGGCTGCGCCGAGGCTGGAATAGGCGCTCCAGATTTCGGGGTGTTGCTCTGCAAGGTCACCGGCCGCACCGGGCATGGATTTTGTCATTGGACGCTCCTCACGTTGTATGATCATCGATCAGGGGATTGGGCTTTGCGAACCGGGCAAGGTCATCGGGATCGACGATTGAGATATGGTTCGAGGAGACCTTTACGCCATAGGGCTCAAGGCCTTTGAAGGCGCGGCTCAGGTTTTCCGGTGTCATGCCGAGAAAGGAAGCCAGACGCCTTTTCTCCATTGTCAGGTCGAACTCGGTCGACCCGGAAAGCGTTTGCTGACGCAGGATGTAGTTGGCCAGCCGCTCCAGCGACGTGCGCAGTTTCAGATCCTTGGTGTTCTTGACGACCGACCGATAGCACTGCGCCAATTCAGTCACGATCGCCCGTGCGAAGGCGGGGTCCTTGGAAAAGATTTGCCGCACGTCCGTGGAAGGAACTAACACGATACGGCTTCTTTCCAATGTGCGGGCGGACATCAGATAGGGAAGGTCGTTGATGGTTGCCGCAAGGATGAAGGTCGAGATCGGCCGCACCGTGGCCATCGAACTCTCGCGGCCGTTCCAGGACGAATAAAGATCGACGGATCCGGTCAGAACGACATGTAGGAAATCAGGCCGGTCTTCTTCATGGATCAGATCGATGCGTGGCGGGAAATTCTGCACATAGGCGCCCCGCATCAGGGCATCAAAATTTGCCTCTTCCATCTCCGCGAACAGCTCGAGCGCGCGAATGTCTTCTTCATACGACTCAGGCATTGCAGACTTCGCGGCTCCCGATCCCTTTTTGACATATGTTTCGTCAATAATTGATAAATGTCAATCAACAGTATGACCTTTGCCGGACCCGAACTTGATCGCCGCGTGCACCGACTTGATAAATCTGCATAACATATTTATTTTGCTGTATTTTTCTGTTTTCTTGATCCAGATCAAGCACCGTTCACGCGACCTCCGCCACACCTGTCCGCAAGCCCGCAAAGGGCATTCTTGCCGTACAGATGCCAGGAGGACATGCCATGGACAGTGCCGGAACCGTCCCAAGATCAGACCAGAACAGAGCCCTCGCGCTCAGCACGATCGCCTTCACAGCCTGTTTTGCCGTCTGGACCATTTTTTCGATCATCGGGGTCGGCATCAAGGCCGAGCTCGGTCTCAACGAGGCTCAGTTCGGCCTGTTGGTGGCAACACCGATCCTGACTGGCTCGATCTCGCGACTGTTCCTGGGGGTCTGGACCGAGAAATACGGTGGACGTCTGGTATTCACCGCACAGATGCTGCTGACGGCGCTGGCCACATGGGCGCTGACATTCGCGTCAACCTACATCATGTATCTGGTCGCGGCGCTTGGTATCGGTTTGGCTGGCGGCTCCTTCATCATCGGCGTGGCCTACGTGTCTCGGTTCTACGATGCGGGCCATCAGGGGACGGCACTCGGCATTTTCGGGGCGGGCAACGTGGGAGCCGCGGTCACCAAGTTCGTCGCCCCCTTCGTCATGGTGGCTTACGGCTGGCAGGGCGTCGCGCATGTCTGGGCGATCGGGCTGGCGGTCATGGCCGTCATCTTCTTTCTGTTCGCCAAGGACGATCCGGAACTGGTGGCGCGGCGTAAATCCGGCGTCAAGGCGCCGAGCCTCACCCAGCAGTTCGCGCCGCTCCGGAACCTCCAGGTCTGGCGCTTCTCGCTTTATTACTTCTTCGTCTTCGGCGCCTTCGTGGCGCTGGCGCTCTGGATGCCGCACTACCTGATTGATGTCTACGGGCTTGATGTCAGGGCGGCCGGGATGGCGGCTGCGGCGTTCTCCCTCTCAGCCTCGCTCTTCCGCGCCTATGGCGGGCATCTCTCCGACAAGTTCGGCGCCCGCGCGGTCATGTACTGGACCTTCGGGTTCAGCCTCGTGCTGCTCTTCATGCTGTCCTATCCGCCGACGGATTACGTGATCCAGGGCAAGGACGGCACCATCACCTTCTCCACCGAGATGGCGCTCTGGCCGTTCATCATCACACTCTTTGTCCTCGGCTTCTTCATGAGCCTCGGTAAGGCGGCCGTGTTCAAGCACATCCCCGTGTACTATCCGCACCATGTCGGCGCGGTCGGCGGACTTGTGGGCATGATCGGCGGCCTCGGGGGATTTGTCCTGCCGATCGGCTTTGGTGCCCTGCTTGAGTTGACGGGGATCTACACAAGCTGTTTCGCGCTTCTGTTTGTGCTGGTCGCGATTGCACTCGGCTGGATGCACCTGTCGGTGCGCGCGATGGAGCGGGCGGCGCATGGTCCCGCACTCGATGCGCTCCCCGAGCTGCCCGAGATGCAGGAGATCCACTCACCCGAGAAAACGGCCATGCCCCGGACGCTGACCGAGTGGCAGCCCGAGAACGCCGACTTCTGGCAGCAGAAAGGGCGCGCCGTCGCCCGCCGCAATCTGTGGATCTCGATCCCGGCGCTGCTCCTGGCCTTCTCGGTCTGGATGGTCTGGTCGATGGTTGTGGCCCGCTTGCCCGCCATCGGGTTCGACTTCACCTCGTCCCAGTTGTTCTGGCTGGCTGCCCTGCCCGGCCTGTCGGGCGCGACTTTGCGCATCTTCTACAGTTTCATGGTGCCGATCTTCGGCGGCAGACTTTGGACAACTCTGTCAACGGCATCGCTGCTGCTACCGGCCATCGGGATCGGCTATGCCGTTCAGAACCCCGAAACGCCCTATCTGATCTTCCTCGCCCTGGCACTTCTGTGTGGCCTCGGTGGCGGCAACTTTGCCTCCTCCATGGCCAACATCGCCTATTTCTTCCCGAAAGCGGAGAAGGGCAATGCGCTGGCACTGAATGCGGGTCTCGGCAACCTCGGTGTCTCGGTCATGCAATTCCTCGTGCCGATCGTGATCACCGCCGGTGTATTCGGTGCCATGGGCGGATCGCCAGTCACTCTGGATGACGGCAGCCAGCTCTGGATGCAGAACGCAGGCTTTGTCTGGGTGCCCTTCATCCTCGTCGCCACGGCGGCAGCCTGGCTTGGCATGAACGACATTGCCGACGCCAAGGCCAGCTTCCGCGATCAGGCGATTATCTTCAGCCGCTTCCACAACTGGGTCATGTGTGTGCTCTACACCGGCACCTTCGGCAGCTTCATCGGCTACTCGGCCGGGTTTCCGCTGCTGACACGGTTGATGTTCCCGGAAGTGAATGCATTGCAATACGTGTTCCTTGGACCCCTCGTTGGAGCGCTGAGCCGCGCGGGCACGGGCTGGATCAGCGACCGTTTCGGCGGCGGGCGGGTCACCTTCTGGACCTTCGCCGGCATGATCGTCGCGGTCTTCGGGGTGATCTCCTTCCTGCCGTCGGACGGGCAGGGCGGCAGCTTCATGGGCTTCTTTGCCTGCTTCATGGCTCTGTTCTTCCTGACCGGCGTGGGCAACGCCTCCACCTTCCAGATGATCCCCGCGATCATGGGACGCGAGATCCCGCGCCTGATGCCGGAACTCGATGCGGTGGCAAGCCGTAGGCAGGCCGAACGCGAAAGCGCTGCCATCATCGCCTTTACCTCGGCGATCGCGGCTTACGGGGCCTTCTTCATCCCCAAACTCTACGGCACGTCGATTGCCATGACCGGAGCCCCGAATGGCGCGCTCTGGGCCTTCCTCGGCTTCTACGTGATCTGCCTGGTCGTGACCTGGGTCTACTACACCCGGCCCGGCGGGCTTCTCTATGACATTGAACGCGGTCGCGGCACAGGTGCCGCTGCGCAACCTGCTGAATAAGAAAGGACGCCAGATGAGCCACCTGCTCGACAGATTGAACTTCCTCCAGTCCAGGGACCTTGAACAGTTTTCCGATGGCTTTGGCAAAGTCACCCGCGAGAACCGCGACTGGGAAGACACATACCGCAACCGCTGGCGTCACGATAAGGTCGTGCGCTCCACACATGGGGTAAACTGCACCGGGTCGTGCAGCTGGAAGATCTACGTGAAATCCGGCATCGTCACCTGGGAGACGCAACAGACCGACTATCCGCGCACGCGGGCCGACCTCCCCAACCATGAACCGCGCGGCTGTGCCCGAGGCGCAAGCTACAGCTGGTATCTCTACAGCGCGAACCGGGTGAAGAACCCGCTGGTCCGCGGACGGCTGATGAAGGTCTGGCGCAAGATGCGCGAAACCATGAGCCCGATTGAGGCCTGGACCAAGCTGCAGGCCGATCCGATCCTGCGGGCCTCCTACGTGGAGACCCGCGGCAAGGGCGGGTTCGTGCGCGCCACATGGGACGAAGCGACCGAGATCACGGCGGCTGCCAATGCCTACACCGCCAAGACCTATGGCCCCGACCGCGTGTTTGGCTTCTCCCCGATCCCCGCGATGTCAATGGTCAGCTACGCCGCCGGCTCGCGCTACCTGAGCCTGATGGGCGGCGTCTGCATGTCCTTCTACGATTGGTATTGCGACCTGCCGCCGGCCTCTCCGATGACATGGGGCGAGCAGACGGACGTGCCGGAAAGTGCCGACTGGTACAATGCGGGCTACCTGCTGCTCTGGGGCTCGAACGTGCCGCAGACGCGGACACCGGACGCGCATTTCTACACCGAGGCGCGCTACAAGGGCACCAAGTCCGCCGTGATCTGCCCCGACTATTCCGAGGCCGCCAAGTTCGGCGATGTCTGGCTGAATGCCAAGCAGGGCACCGATGCAGCCTTGGCCATGGCCTTTGGGCACGTGATCCTGCGCGAGTTCCACCTCGACCGCCAGGCCGCGTATTTCGAGGACTATACCCGCAAGTACTCCGACTTCCCGATGCTGGTGAAACTGGACGAACGTGACGGGAAGCTCGTCCCGGGCCGCTTCCTGCGGGCCGACGATCTGGACGGCAAGCTCGGAGAAGAGAACAACCCCGAATGGAAGACCGTCGCCTATGACGAGCAATCCAAAGGGCTTGTCGCCCCCAATGGGTCGGTCGGCTATCGCTGGGGCGAAGACGGGGAGTGGAACCTCGAAGAAAAGGCACATGAGGCGGACACCAGCCTGAAGATGTCCTTCGTTCTGGACGAAGACCATGACGATGTGGTCGGCGTCGATTTCCCCTACTTTGGCGGGGAGGCGTACGGTCAGTTTGCGACCGACGCCGATCACCCCAGCGTGCTGACCCGCAACATCCCCGTCAAGAAGATCAAGACGGCGGATGGCGAGATTTCCGTGGCCACGGTTTTCGATCTGTTCTGCGCCAACTACGGTCTGGATCGTGGACTGGGCGGGGACTGGGTCACCTCGGACTATGCCGATGACATGCCCGGCACCCCTGCCTGGGCGGAAAAGATCACCGGGGTTCCGGCCGACAAGATCATCCATGTCGCTCGGGAATTCGCGGACAACGCCGAGAAGACACAAGGCAAGTCGATGATCATCATCGGGGCCGCGATGAACCACTGGTTCCACATGGACATGAACTATCGCGGTGTCATCAACATGCTGGTGATGTGCGGCTGCGTCGGCCAGTCCGGTGGTGGTTGGGCGCATTACGTGGGGCAGGAAAAACTGCGCCCGCAGACTGGCTGGCAACCTCTGGCCTTTGCGCTCGACTGGAACCGTCCGCCACGCCACATGAACTCGACCAGCGCGTGGTATGCCCATACCGACCAGTGGCGCTACGAGACGCTTGAGGCCTCGGAGATATTGTCACCGACCGCCCCCGAGGGGGATTGGGACATCAGCCTGATCGATTACAACATCCGTGCGGAACGCATGGGCTGGTTGCCCTCGGCACCACAGCTCAAGACAAACCCGCTGGAGGTCGCAAAGGCCGCGAAGGAAGCGGGCAAGGAAATCCCGGCTTATGTGGCCGAGAACCTCAAGTCGGGCGATCTGGAAATGTCCTGCGAGGACCCGGACAACCCCGCCAACTGGCCACGCAACCTGTTTGTCTGGCGCTCCAACCTGCTGGGCTCCTCCGGCAAGGGCCATGAATACTTCCTCAAGCACCTGCTCGGCACCGACCACGGCGTTATGGGCAAGGACCTGGGCGAAGACGGTCGCCAATTGCCCAAGGAAGCCAAGTGGCATGAAGACGCGCCGCGCGGCAAGCTGGACCTGCTGGTGACCATCGACTTCCGGATGAGCACCACGGCGGTCTACTCCGACATCGTTCTGCCGACGGCCAGTTGGTACGAAAAGGACGACATGAACACGTCGGACATGCACCCCTTCATCCACCCGCTGCAGGCGGCCGTGGACCCTGCCTATGAAAGCAAATCCGACTGGGAGATCTTCAAGGCCATCGCCAAGAAGTTCCAGGAGATCGTGCCGGGCTATCTGGGCAAAGAGACCGACATCGTCGCTCTCCCGATCCTGCATGACACCCCTGCCGAGATTGCACAGGACCAGGTGAAGGACTGGAAGAAAGGCGAATGCGACCTGATCCCTGGCAAGACGGCGCCGGCTTACGTGGCAGTCGAACGCGACTACACCGCGATCTATGATCGTTTCACGGCGCTTGGACCCGCGCTCGACAAGCTGGGCAACGGCGGCAAGGGGATCACCTGGAACACGGAGGAGGAAATCGACAACCTAGCGGCATTGAACGGCCTGCAGTTGGACGGAGCCGCGGCCGGACGGCCGAAGATCGACAGTGCGATCGATGCCTGCGAGGTCATCCTGATGCTGGCCCCAGAAACCAATGGCAACGTGGCCGTGAAAGCCTGGGAAGCGCTAGGCAAGGCGACAGGTCGCGAACACGCGCATCTGGCCGAAGGTGAGCATCACCAGAAGATCCGCTTTCACGACATCGCCGCACAGCCGCGCAAGATCATCTCGAGCCCGACATGGTCAGGGATCGAGAGCGAGAAGGTCAGCTACAACGCAGGCTATACCAACGTTCATGAACTGATCCCCTGGCGGACACTGACAGGACGGCAACAGCTCTACCAGGATCACCTGTGGATGTTGGCCTTCGGCGAAGGGCTCATGTCCTATCGACCTCCGATCGACCTCAAGACGATCACCAAGGAGGTGCAGGACGAAGGTGACACCCTTGTGCTGAACTTCATCACACCCCACCAGAAATGGGGCATCCACTCCACCTATACCGACAACCTGTTGATGCTGACGCTGAACAGGGGCGGGCCGGTGGTCTGGATCTCCGAAGTGGACGCCAAATCCGCCGGTATCGTCGATAACGACTGGATCGAGGTCTACAACACCAACGGCGCGTTGACCGCTCGAGCGGTTGTGTCCCAACGGATCAAGGAAGGCACGACCTTCATGTATCACGCTCAAGAAAAGATCGTGAACACACCGGGGTCCGAGAAGACCGGACACCGGGGAGGGATCCACAATTCGGTCACCCGCACGGTCCTGAAACCCACCCATATGATCGGCGGCTACGCCCAGCAATCCTACGGCTTCAACTACTACGGCACCGTAGGCTCGAACCGGGACGAGCTCGTGGTCATCCGCAAAATGAAGAAAGTTGACTGGCTCGACCGCGAAAAGAGCTGGAAAGCGCCTGCACAGGAGGCAGCAGAATGAGAATCCGCGCACAAATCGGCATGGTGCTGAACCTCGACAAATGTATCGGGTGCCACACCTGCTCTGTCACCTGCAAGAACGTCTGGACGAGCCGGGATGGCGTTGAATACGCCTGGTTCAACAACGTGGAAACGAAACCGGGCACCGGCTATCCGACGGACTGGGAAAACCAGAAGCGCTGGAAAGGCGGCTGGGAACGGACCAAGGCAGGCAAACTGCAGCCTAAGCAGGGCAGCAAGTGGCGCATCCTGTCCAACATTTTCGCCAACCCATCCATGCCGGAAATCGACGACTATTATGAGCCGTTCGACTTCGACTACGATCATCTGAAATCCGCCCCCGAGATGGAGGCGTTTCCGACGGCACGTCCCCGCTCCAAGATCACCGGCGAGCGTATCGAGAAGATTGAGAAGGGTCCGAACTGGGAAGAAATCCTGGGCGGCGAATTCTCCAAACGGTCCGAGGACTATAACTTCGAAGGCATCCAGAAGGAGATTTACGGGGAATACGAGAACACCTTCATGATGTATCTCCCCCGCTTGTGCGAACACTGCCTTAACCCGGCCTGCGCGTCCTCGTGTCCATCGGGTGCGATCTACAAGCGCGAGGAGGACGGCATCGTCCTGATTGACCAGGAGAAGTGCCGGGGCTGGCGGATGTGCGTCTCGGGCTGTCCCTACAAGAAGATCTACTACAACTGGGAATCCGGGAAATCCGAAAAATGCACCCTGTGCTATCCGCGGATCGAAAGCGGCAACCCGACTGTCTGCTCGGAAACCTGCGTTGGGCGCATCCGCTACCTCGGCGTCATGCTCTATGATGCCGACAAGATCGAAGATGCGGCCAACATGGAGAACGAACAGGATCTCTATGATGCGCAGCTTGGTGTCTTCCTCGACCCCAGAGACCCGGTGGTTATTGAGACGGCCCGTGCCGACGGCATTCCCGAGGATTGGATCAAGGCCGCGCAGGAAAGCCCGATCTGGAAGATGGCAATGGAGTGGAAGGTCGCCTTCCCGCTGCATCCCGAATACCGGACGCTGCCAATGGTGTGGTACATCCCGCCACTCAGCCCGATCCAGAACGCGGCGGAAGCCGGGGCGATCGGGACCGATGGTGGCATGCCCGACGTCAAGAACCTGCGCATTCCGGTGAAATACCTCGCCAACATGCTGACGGCCGGAGACGAAGAGCCGGTGGTGCACGCGCTGGAGCGTATGCTGGCCATGCGGTCCTACATGCGGACCAAGACCATCGAGGGTGTGATCGACGAGGCCATTGCGGCCCGCGTCGGCCTGAGCGGTCGCGTAATCGAGGACATGTATAAAATCATGGCCCTTGCAGATTACGAAGACCGGTTCGTCATCCCGACCACGCACCGCGAGCAGGTCGAAGAAGCCTATGACCTGCGTGGCGGCTGCGGCTTTACCGACACCAATGGATGCGGCGGCGGATCAACCAAGGGTTCCCTCTTCGGTGGTTCCAAAAGGCCCCTCAAGATGCCCACGGAGGCGATGTGATATGGACCGGACTTTGAAAGCACTCTCGCTCATTCTGAGCTACCCGACACGCGAGCTGCAGCATGCCATGCCCGAGATCGGCGCCGTTCTGGCCTCGGACACGCGTTTGACAGCAGCAGCCCGTCGGGCGTTGCGCCCGCTGGTGGAGGAGCTTGGCGGGCGCGACATCTATGACCTCGAAGAACAGTTCGTGCTGCTCTTCGACCGATCGCGGACCCTGTCGCTCAACCTCTTCGAGCATGTCCACGGCGAAAGCCGGGACCGGGGCGGGGCGATGGTGTCTCTGATCGAGACCTATCGCGCGGGCGGCTTCGAGCCGAATACATCGGAACTGCCTGATCACCTGCCGGTCCTGCTGGAATTCCTGTCGACGCGTCCCTTCTCGGAAGCACAGGACATTCTCGCGGATGCAGCCCATATCTTTGAGGCGTTGAACGCACGACTTGGCCGGCGGGAAAGCAACTACGGTGCTGTGTTTGCCAGCCTCTTGCAGCTGGCAGGCGCAAAGGCCGACCAGGGCGCAGTGGCCGAGATGCTGGCGCAGCCCGATGACGATCCTTCCGATCTGGAGGCCCTCGACGAGGTTTGGGAAGAAAGCGAAGTGCTTTTCGGCCCAGACCCGAATGCGGGGTGCCCGCAAGTTCGTGACATGCTTTCGCGCATGGACACACCCGTCAATCCCGCACCGCACCACGCGGCCGAATAGGGAGAAAGCACCATGTTTGCCAATTTCGATATCGATTTCATCATCTTCGGCATAATGCCCTATGCCGCGTTGACCATCCTCGTGGTCGGCTCGATCGCCCGCTACGATCGGGATCAATTCACGTGGAAGAGCTCATCGAGCCAGCTTTTGCGTCGCAAGCAACTGATCTGGGGGTCGATCCTGTTTCACGTCGGCATCATCACCGTCTTCTTCGGGCATCTGGTCGGGCTCTTTACCCCGGTCTGGGTGCTGGACGCGATTGGCGTGCCGTACTGGGTCAAGCAATGGATGGCCGTGCTCATTGGCGGCCCTGCGGGCATCGCTGCATTGATCGGTGCGACAATGCTATTGCATCGCCGCTTGGGCGACAGCCGTATCCGGATGACATCCAGCTGGGCTGACATCATTATCATGGTATTGATCTGGTGGCAGCTGGTGATCGGCCTTCTGACCATCACGCAGACCCTGCAACACATGGATGGCGCAGAGATGGTGCGTTTCATGACCTGGTCGCAGAGCATCGTGTCATGGAACCTGAACGCCTGGGCCATGGTGGTTGACGTGCACTGGCTCTACAAACTGCACATCTTCCTCGGGCTCATCATCACGGCACTGTTTCCGTTCACCCGGCTGGTGCACATGGTGTCCGGTTTTGCCGCGCCGTTCCGGTACCTGTTGCGCCCCGGATACCAATTGGTGCGCTCGCGGCGGCAGAAACCACTGCCCAAGCGCGCTGCGCCCAAAGCAACGCCGGCGGAGTAGGGATCATGAATGCAGCAATGTTTCCCGATCTGATCGTGAACGGCGAGCATGTGCCGCACACGCTCGTCGCCGCAGAAACGCAGAACCAGGACGCCCCAAAGGGCAAGCCCGGAATTGCCTGGCGGAAGGCGGCCAACGCAGTTGCGATCCGAACGCTGCTTCTGCAGGAAGCCCGATCACGCGGCATTGCCGCTGACCCGCAGGAGGTGGGGCCGGGCCGTTTCGAGACCGACGAGGAGGCCCGGATACGGGGCCTCCTCGAAGAGGCCATCGATGTCGGAGTCCCCGATGACGCTGCAATCGAGGCCGAGTGGAGCAAGGATCCCTCGCGCTTTCGGTCCCCGCCACTTTGGGAGGTGTCACATATTCTCATTGCCTGTGATCCAAGAGACGCGGAAGCCCGAGACCGTGCGTTGAACCGCGCCAAAAAACTGTTGGACATCGCGTCAAACGATCCGAAAGCATTTGCCGCCCTGGCCGCCCGCGAAAGTGACTGTGGGTCGAAATCCTCGGGCGGAGCTTTAGGCCAATTGGGTCCGGGAGATACAGTCCCGGAATTCGAGGCCGCACTGCGCACTCTGGCTGAGGGGGAGGTCACATCCGAACCGGTCCTGACACGGCACGGGTACCACATCATTCGCATGGACGCTCTGGCCTTGGGACAAGTTCTCCCCTTGGCTGCGGTGCGTGCCAGGATTGCGGAGGCGCTCGAAAAGGCCGCATGGGCGCGCGAAGCGCGGCGGTTCGTCGACCAGTTGGTCCAATCCGCAGATATCGAAGGGGCGGATTTGAAGCAGGTCTGAACGGGAGGAAGGACCGATGGCGCGAGATCGAGACAGACGTCTGAACACGGCACGCAGCGCAACACATCGCCTTGGGACGCTAGAGAATCCATTGGATTTCATGGCCGAAGACCACCTGCGTGAGCGGGAAGTCTGCACCCTGATCGATCGCATGGTGGAGGGAGAACCGGTCGATCACGAAGACATCGCAATGATGCGCACATTCCTGATCGACGATTTGCCAAAGCATCTTGCGGACGAGGAGAGTGACCTCTTTCCCTTGATGCTGGAACGATGCGATCCGGACGAGGAAATTGACAAGATGATCACGCGTCTGCAAGCCGATCACCGCCATGCGATTGGCGATTCCCCGGCTATTGCCGCGTTGATCGTGGCCCAAGCGGATCGCAAAAAGCCGTTGTCCGAAACGGACTGCGCCAAGATGTCGGACTTCGCCACGCATGCGCGGCGCCATCTGATCCTCGAGAATGCCATCCTCCTTCCGCTAGCCCGCGCGCGGCTGACCAAAGCAGATCTCGAAAAGATGCGCGCGCATATGTTGGAGCGCCGTGGACAGGCAACCGAACAAGGAGCGGAACATGCTGGCTGATCTTCTGGAGCGGAATGCCCGGTGGTCTGACACGATCAATGCCGAGGAGCCGGGTTACTTCCCGAGGCTGGCACAACAGCAATCGCCCGAGTTCTTCTGGATCGGCTGCTCTGACAGCAGAGTGCCTGCCAATGTCGTCGCCGGGCTGGATCCCGGCGAAGTGTTTGTCCATCGCAATGTGGCCAATGTGATCCACTCGAGCGACATGAACATGCTTTCGGCGCTTGAGTTTGCCGTCGATGCGTTGCGTGTTCGCGAGATCATTGTCTGTGGCCATTATGGCTGCGGCGGCGTGAAGGCCGCCACGGAGGACCTACCGCATGGCCTGGCCGTTCATTGGTTGGAGCCGATCCGCCGCCTGGCCCGCGCCTACGCCGTGGACCTCGCGCGGGAGGATTGCGCGGAAGCAAAGCAAGACAGGCTGGCCGAATTCAACGTCATCGAAGGGGTTCGGCGTGTTGCGGAAACGCCGATCATGCAGAGAGCTTGGCGCGCAAAAGCCAACATCCGCATTCACGGGCTCATCTATGGCCTGAAGGACGGGCGGTTGCGCGATCTCGACAGCACTGTGGGCCCGGGGCATTTCCAACAGGAGGCTGCAAAATGACTGTTCTCACGAGGATCGAAGAGCAGGGGTGCGGATGCGGCACTGCTGATCATCCGGGGGATTTGATATCAATCGATGAAGCGGTTGCGCAGATTTTGCGGAACGCGGGACACGTTCGGGAGTCCGAAGAGGTGGCGCTTGCCGGGGCGCGTGGCCGAACTCTGGCCGAACCTATTGCTGCAATCGCGGCCGCACCCCCGTTTGACAATGCCGCGATGGACGGGTTTGCGCTGAACACGGCCTGCCTGGTCGGGCCGGGACCGTGGCGGCTTCCCGTTGTCACCCGCATTCCGGCAGGGCAGCGCGGCTCGGAACCGCTGCCGATGGGCGCGGCAGCACAGATCTTTACTGGCGCTCTGATGCCCGATGGTGCGGATGCGGTCGTGATGCAGGAAAACGTCCGACGCACAGAAAACACCATTATCGTTTCGCATGAGATTCTGGCAGGCGCGCATGTCCGGCGCAAGGGCGAGGACATGGCGGCGGGCGACATGGTTGTCCCTGCGGGCCGCACCCTGACGGGGCGTGATATCGCAGCCTGCGCGGCAGCAGGGCGGGCAACCGTTTGCGTGCGCCGTCGGCTTCGGGTTGCGCTTGTTGTCACCGGTGATGAAGTGAATTCCCCCGGCCGGACATTGAGCTCTGGCGGCATCTGGGATGTGAATACGCCGATGCTAAGCGCTCTGATCCCTGCTCCGGAGATCGAATTGGTCGATGTCCTGGGGTTTCGGGACAATCGCGCAGCTCTGCGGCAGCAGCTCAGCGCGCTTGCCGACGAGGTCGACCTGATCGTCACCACCGGCGGGATATCGGTGGGTGAGGAAGATCATGTCAAACCCGCCTTGAGTGATCTTGGTCTGGATATGGTGTTCAGCGGCGTTGCGATAAAACCCGGCAAGCCGGTCTCGTACGGTCGTTTGGGACAGGCGCATTGGCTGGGGCTGCCAGGCAATCCGCTCTCCGCATTCGTCACCTGGCAGCTTTTCGGAACGGTGCTTTGCCAGTCCCTTGCCGGGAACAGCGCGTCATCGCCCGACCGCCGTCATGTGGTGCTGTCACAGGAGTTGCGCCACAGCTACGGGCGATGCGAAGTGCGGCTCGCGGAAATCTCAGGTTTCGACAGCACAGGCCGTGAGATCGTCCGCTTTGACAAGACCACCCATTCCGGCCGCGTGGCGCGGCTTCCCGCAGCAGATGGCGTCATTTTGATTCCGTCGGAAGTTGAAGTTCTGCCGGAAGGTGCGCTGGTCGAGTTCCAGCCCTTCCGTGATTGATAAAGGAAGAAAGACCATGAAGATTGCTTATACGATGGGCCCTGGGCGCGGTGATACCGATCAGTTGCTTTTCACTTTGGCGCAACACCTCGCGTCTGACGGGTATCGAACATGCGGCACGGTTCAGATCAACACGGATTGTGGCGCGCATCCGTGCGACATGGATGTCAAGGTGCTCCCGGATGGGCCTGTGTTGCGAATTTCCCAGAACCTCGGGGCCGGGGCGAGGGGATGCCGACTGGACCCTGCCACTCTCGAAACGGCTGTTGGACTGGTCGAGACAGGGCTTGAGGCCACCCCGGAGCTGCTGATCGTGAACAAGTTCGGAAAGCATGAGGCCGATGGTCGGGGGTTCCGTTCGGTGATCGCAGAGGCCATTGCGCGCGATATGCCCGTTCTTGTTGGGGTCAACGCATTAAACTTGGAGGCCTTTCAAGACTTCGTGGGCCCTGAAGCAACAGAGCTCGAGCCTTCCCTGGAGGACTTGGTCCGTTGGCTACAAACTGTGTTGAACAAGGAACGGGATGTGGCCTGAGACCTTTCACGCCGCATCTGTGATCTCGGTCAAGGACGGATCAAGGGTTGTCGGTGAGAATGATCAGAACATGAGCTGATTGAAATGGCTTTTGGAAGACAGGCAACAATCGCGCGACATTTTTTCCCGGAATCAAGTCGGGGCATGATCGGAGCAGATCGGAACATCAATGACGGACACGCTGAAAACCTACATGAGCCGCAATGTACCGCGCTACACGAGTTATCCGACTGCCCCGCACTTCTCCAAGGCGGTAAGGCCAGCGGATTACGCCAACTGGCTCTCCTCGCTCTCTCCAAAGGAACCCGTATCTCTCTATTTGCACGTTCCCTATTGCCGCGAGCTTTGCTGGTATTGCGGGTGCAACATGAAGTTGGCCCGAAAAGATGCGCCTGTCGCGCAATACGCGCAGACGCTCAACCAGGAAATCCGTCTTCTGGCCAAACAATTGCCGGACCGCATGTCGATTTCTCATTTGCATTGGGGTGGGGGGACACCGACGGCGCTGGTGCCGGATGATCTGGAGCGCGCGATGCAGAGCGTCCGGGACAATTTCGACATCACCGCTGACGCCGAACTTGCCATCGAGAGCGATCCGCGCACGCTCACGGATGAAATGATCCGGCGGATCGGACAGTTGGGCTTCACCCGCGCCAGTTTCGGCGTGCAGGAATTCGATCCGAAGGTTCAGAAAGCCATTAATCGCGTCCAGCCACCCGAAATGGTGCGCCATTCGGTCGAAGAGTTGCGCCTGGCAGGGGTGGCGGGCATCAACTTCGATTTGATCTACGGCCTGCCGCACCAGACTGTCGCCACGCTGCTGGAAACGATCCGCCTCTGCATCGACATGCGCCCGGACCGGATTGCGCTCTTCGGCTATGCACATGTGCCTTGGATGGCCAAGAAACAGCGACTGATCGATGAAACCGCGCTGCCGGGGAGCGCAGAACGGCTTCGACAATCACAATCGGCCGCCAGCGCGCTGGTCGAGGCGGGGTACGTCGCCATCGGACTGGATCACTTCGCACTTCCAAACGATTCCATGGCGAAAGCCGCCAAGGCAGGCACCCTGCGGCGCAATTTCCAAGGCTATACCACGGATCGTGCCGAAACCATGCTCGGGGTTGGATCGACATCCATCGGTCGCACCCCTTCGGGATATGTGCAGAACCTGTCGGAAACCGGGGCTTGGGCACGGTCCATCGACGCCGGTGTTTTGCCGGTCGCCAAGGGCGTCGCCCTGAGCCAGGATGATACTTTGCGGGGCCATGTGATCGACCGGCTGATGTGTACCGGCGAAGTTGATCTTGATGCGGCGGCCCTGCGGGCCGGTGTCTCGCAGAATTGGTATCACATCCATGAGCAGGAATTGGCCACGCTCGAAGCGGACGGACTGATTGCGCGCCGTGCTGGCCGGATCTCTATGACCAAGGAAGGCGCGCCGGTTGTGCGAGTGGTTGCAGCAGTCTTTGATGCCTATCTTGCGACCAATATCGCGCGGCATGCAGTGGCGGTCTGATGAACGTCAGGTCCTCCGGGCGGGGGGCCGCAGAACGGCACTTGAAGAACGAAAGGAGAGATATTAGTTAGTAATAGATAACTAACTAGGACAACAGAAATGCCGCGCAAATCCGCCGATGATCGCAAGGCAGAGATCGTTGCAACCGCCCTGAGGTTGGCTGATGAGCTTGGGCCGGACCGGCTTACGACCCAGGCAGTCGCGGATGCCGTTGGGCTGACCCAACCCGCGATCTTCCGACATTTCCCGACGAAACAGGCCCTTTGGCAGGCGGTGGCAGAGGTCATCACTGAAAGGATGACAAACGCATGGCAGGGAGCACTGGCGAAAGAGCGTGAGCCGGATCGACAGCTGGTCGCGCTCGTTCTCGTTCAATTTCGCCAGATAGAAGCCAATCCCGCGATCCCCGCGATCCTGCATTCACACGAATTGCAAACCGAAAACAGCGATCTGCGGCAGAGTTTCCGCGTACTGATGACGCGGTTTCAGGGACTGCTGCAGGCAGAGCTCACCCGCGCCCGTGATACGGGGCGCGTTCGCTCCGATCTTGTCCCGGAAGATGCCGCGGTCCTGTTGATTTCGCTGATTCAGGGGATGGCGCTGCGTTGGTCACTCGGCGACCGCTCGTTCCCGCTTGCGACAGAGGGCGAGCGACTTCTCGACGCGCAGATGCGCCTGTTTCGGGGCGCCCCAGACGGGGAGCCAAGCTCATGAAACGCAGAACACGCCGAAGCCTCGTTGCCATTGCCGTCATCGCATTGATCGTCATGGCCGGTTGGTTCTTTCTGACCGAACGCCCCATCGCGGTGCAGGTGGTCACCATCGATCGGGATGTTCCGGTCCGGATCTACGGACTTGGCACGGTGGAGGCGCGCATCGTTTCCCGGATCGGGTTCGAGGTTGGCGCCGCCTTGACCGGTCTGGAGGTCGATAATGGCGATGCCGTTGCGCGGGGTCAGATACTGGCGCGACTGCACGCCGCCGAACAGGAGGCCCGGGTGGCACGTGCCGCCGCATCCGCCGAAGCGGCGGACGCGACACTTGGACGAACCCGCGCGAACGTCGTGCGTGCACGTGCCGTTCTTGCACAGCGTGAGGCGACCAATACCCGTCAACAAGCCTTGGCCGTCCGCAACACGATCTCTGCGCAAAGAGCGGAGGAAGCGCAGCGCGACGTGGACGTCGCGGCCGCGGAGCTTGCCGTGGCCGAAAGCGATATCGCGGTCGCGCTGGCACAACGTGCCGATGCCGAAGCTGCATTGCGCTACGAGCAAGCGCTCCTCGATCATCATGTTCTGAGGGCACCCTTCGACGCGATTGTCGTTGATCGACATGTCGAGGCGGGCACGGTCGTGCGTGCGGGCGAGCCGATTTTCACGCTGATGGACCCCACAACCGTTTGGACACTGGCTTATGTCGACGAAGCGCGTGCCGGTGCCATTGCCTTGGGCCAGTCGGCAGAAGTTCGGCTGCGGTCGCTGCCACACGAGGTCTTTAGCGGCACGGTGGCGCGGATCGGTATCGAGAGTGATCGCGTCAACGAGGAGCGGCGCGTCTGGATCGCCTGCGACCGCTGTCCGCCGCAAGTCTATCTGGGAGAACAGGCCGAAGTCAGGATCACCGTCGCTCTTCTGACCGAAGCCTTCCTTGTGCCCGAGATTGCCGTCAGCGGTTTCGATGGGCACCAGGGCCGCGTCTGGGTGGTGCGGGACGAGAAACTGACCGAGGTTTCTGCGGTGTTCGGCCACCGCACGGAAGACGCACGGCTGGAGATCGTGAGCGGACTGGCCGAGGGTGACCAGGTGGTCTCGGCTCCCGCGAAAGGCCTGTCCGAAGGGCGGATGGCGCGTGTCTTGGGGGGAGGGGCATCATGAACCTCGCCTACCGCGATGTGCGTCACAACCTGTTTCGATTTGTGCTGACCTGTCTTGGCCTCAGTCTGCTGATGGCGGTCGTGCTGGCGATGATCGGGATCTACAATGGTCTGGTCGCCGACGCATTAAATATCGTGAAGGCACCGCAAGCCGATCTTTGGGTGGTGGAATCGGGCACGCAAGGCCCATTTGCGGAGGCCTCAAAGATCCCCGGCAGCACGCGTGATGCCGTCGCCCGGCTGCATGGCGTGGCAGAAGCGGGCAGCATCACCTACCAGACCGTCGAGGCGCGCCATGCGGGCGACACACTGCGCCTGTATGTCATCGGCTATGAGCCAGGGCGCCCCGGCGGGCCGCAGGCAATTGCCGAGGGGCGCGGTATCACGCAGACCCATTTCGAACTAGTGGCCGACCGGCAGACCGGGCTTGTGGTCGGCGACCGCATCCGCCTCGGCCGCAACAGCTTTGCTGTCGTTGGCCTCGTCGAGGATACGATGAATTCGGGCGGCGACCCTGCCGCGTTCATCACACTCGTCGATGCGCAAACCCTGCAATCGCAACTTGCCCCGCCAGCCCAGCGAGTCCAGACCGCGCGGGGTGCCGGCCTGCTGGAAAGCGCCGACACCGTTGCGGCGGTCATCGCCCGGCTCGAACCCGCGGCCGATCCGCAGGGTGTCGCCACCACTGTTCGTCAGTGGAAGCACCTCGGCGCGCTGACGCAGGCAGAGCAGGAGGCGATCCTGATCGGGTCGGTCGTGGACCGCGCCAAGCGGCAGATCGGCCTGTTCCTCGGTATTCTGCTGACGGTCTCGGCCGTGGTGATCGCGCTGATCATCTACACGATGACGATGGAAAAACTCAAACAGATTGCCACCTTGAAGCTGATCGGCGCGCCCGATCGCACCATCGTCAGCCTGATCGTGCAACAATCGTTAGCCCTGGGTATGGTTGGCTGGAGTTTCGGCCTGATCCTGATCCTGCTGGTCAAGGACTACTTCCCCCGCCGCGTCGTGCTGGAGCCGGTGAATGCGGCGGCACTCGGCGGGATTATCATCGTGGTTTGTATCGTCGCCAGCGGGCTTGGTGTCCGCGCAGCGCTGAAGGTCGATCCGGCAACAGCGATCGGAGGCTGAACAATGGATGACGCGCGCCAGCCCCTGATCGAGATCGCCGGCGTCTCCAAGCATTTTGGCGAGGGCGAGGCGCGCGTCGATGCGCTGCGCGACATTGGCCTGACCGTACGCCGTGGCGAGGTGGTCGCCCTGCTGGGCCCATCGGGTTCGGGCAAGACCACACTGCTCAACGTCATCGGCTGCATTATCGCGCCGACCGTAGGCCGGGTGACGCTGGACGGCGAACTGGTCTATGACAACCGCGCCCTGCGCGGCGATCTGCGCCGCCTGCGGCTCGACAAGATCGGCTTCATCTTTCAGTTCCATAACCTGCTTCCGTTTCTCAACGCCTGTGACAATGTCGCCTTGGTGTTGACGCTGGCGGGTCGATCGTCTGCGGAGGCTCAAGAGCGGGCTGTGGAGTTGCTCGATTATCTTGAAGTAGGCCATCGCAAGGACGCCATGCCGGCACTTCTGTCGGGAGGTGAAGCGCAACGCGTGGCCATCGCACGTGCCCTCGCGAACAGCCCGCGCATCATTCTGGCGGACGAGCCAACGGCGGCGCTGGACAGCAAACGCGCGGGGATCGTGATGGATCTGTTGCGCAAACTGGCTGCCGAACAGGATGCCTGCATTGTCGCTGTCACCCATGACGAAAAGATCTATGACCGCTTCGACCGGTTGTTTCACCTGCGCGATGGGGTTCTGGAAGATCAAGAGGAGGAAGTGTCGTGAAGAACCTTTCAAACAGAAATTGGCCAATGAAAACTGCTGCAGGCGTCGCCATTGTCTTTGGAGTTCTGACCATACTGTCCGGTGGCAGAGTGCTTTTCGGTGGTGAAGCTGCGCAGGCAGCAGCTGGCAACGCGGTTTACTTCGTATTGTGGTTCAATTTTCTATCGGGGTTTGTCTATGTTCTGGCTGGTGTTGGGATAGCGATGTTGCGTCGCTGGGCGGTTTGGATCGCTATCACAATAGCTGTCTCGATCGCGGCTGTGTTCGCACTTTTTGGTCTGCACATCTATGGGGGTGGAGCCTTCGAGATGCGCACGGTGGGCGCGATGACCTTGCGCCTCATCGTTTGGGTGGCCATTGCCATCATCGCAGGCAGGACCATTCTTGCTAAACAACACATCGCAGAGTGAATTAAGTTCATTCGCTTCAACGCTTGGAGCCCGGTGTTAGGTGAACTGGCTCCATGCATGTTGCTGCAAAAGCGCAATCGATCTTGGGAATGCTAAAGCTACGGCGGGAACACCCGCATCTTCCGAGCTAAGGTTTGAAATATGCTTGTGACAGCGAGTTTGTGCTAGCGCAAAGACGCTGCGACCGACTCCGTTAGGATGAAAGTTTAGGCACTCGTGAGGCTGATATGCAAAGGCCCAAATGTGACGACCTGAATGATCTCTCGCTATGCGCGCTGATGACGCAATGGCCGCAAACAATTCCAGTTTTCATTAAGTATAAAATGTTGTGCGTCGGTTGCATGGTGAGTTCTTTTCACACGGTCGAAGACGCCAGCAAAGAACATGGCGTTGACGATGCACTTTTTAAGGCTGACCTTCGCAAATGTATGGGGTGTCAGAAAACGCCAGAAATCTAACCACGTCACCGAGGCCTCGAACTGCTTGGAATAATCGTGGCAAGACTTTGAAACATGACGAGTCAGGTAAATGCAGACTAAGGCTCTGCTTCAATGAGGCGCAAGGTAAATGGCGATGCAAGAATTTCGCAAAAAGGAAAGATCTTGGGCGTGACAAAAACTAGCATTCTGATCTTTGCACTTGTAGCTAGTGCTGGGCCATTGCTTGCCGACACGGTTTGTCGGTTGGAGCTTCAGGAACGAGCTGGCCCACAGTTGATGGCAACACTCACAATGACTGATGCAACCGCAACTATTGAGTATGAACCTCAGACCGGATTTCTCTACCCGTTCACCTTCGATTGTTCTTCTATTGAAAAACTAATCTGTGTGACCGTCAATCGGTGGTCTCTACATGCAATATCCTTTGAGTATCCTTCATACGCAATTACGCTTTCAGTGCTCGATAGAGAAGCGTATGGCACTGCGGCGACAAATACCACAATCAGATTATGGACAATCATTAACTGTGTCGGTGACACTGAGTTTGACTGGCTCAGTCGGAGACCATAGCGTTACAATCCGCAGTTTGCGGGCCTGTGCTTCGGGAGCCAGAGTTGCCGTTTGATGTGCGACGGTAGACGTAGTCCAGAACGGTCCATTTGAATTAGAATGAACATAATAAGCCTTACGCGTATTTATACTTATTGTTGCGGTAGTATATTATCGTATGTATGCTGAGCCTTGTTGCAAAGGGCCCTCAGCATGCGTCATCTACTCAAGAAACTCCTCCCCTCGTTCGCAGTCGCTTTGGCTGTGGCGGGTCTTCCGCTGCCGATGGCCGCCCGCGCGCAGACCTACCCGATCGATTGCGCGATCCTCTTGTGCCTGTCAGGCGGTTGGCCTGCTTCCGTGCCATGCGCCAGAGCTCGCGCCGAATTCATCCGACGCATTACGCCATGGCCGGTGGAACCGCCGCTACAAATCTGGCGCTGTCCTATGGGTGTTTCCTATGAGACTGCCCCAGCACCAAGCAGTGCAGAACGCATCTTTGAAGCGTTCTTCCAGAACAACAACACTGGACCGCGACAATCCTTTCCAGCGCGCGATGCCGCTGACCCAATTGAGGCTGCATGGCGCACTCCAGAAGCCCCAGATGACCTTGTTCGCGCCGATCGGGCCCTTCGGCTTGTTCAGGACCGCGCGGACATCGACATTAGCGGACCTGAATTCAACTTCGTACGATCCATCCGAGTCTTTGATGTCCGGTATGCCCGACAGCACGAATCCGGTCGTGATGGTGACTGCAACCGTAGCGCCACCGTGGTCCTCGGCACTTATGGCATCCAAGGTGACTTCGCCTGGCAGAGGTCTTCCATAGCCGCCCTACCAGCCGACCATGTCGGTCTCGAACGCTGGGGCCAGAATTGCCCCGGCATCTATCACCGTTCCGTGTTCGTCGATTGGCGTGACTATGAGGGCAATTATGGGTTTGAGCAGGTAAACTACTGACCTACCGCTGCATTGGCTGGCCACGGAACCCGGCTCCTTTGAATTGTACGACGGCACCGCTTACGCATCGCGGTCCACAGGCTATTTGGCGTTTCGGCAACCACTGCGGGCTCTCTGTCCTCACCCGCCCTCGTCTCTTCCGATCCGCGTGAGCGCGTCGAAGTCAATTTCCTGTTTCTGTTCCGCAGTGAGATCCGGCCGGATTTCCGACACCGGTTGGGGCCCGTGGACGTCCCACATCACCGCATGCGCGCCTGTAGTCCAGCGATAAACCCAACCAACAACGCTGCACCCATCGGTCCCGATCAGATTGGCGATCGCGACGCCCTCACCTTTATCATCGTTCACTGTTTACTGACTTCCTGCACTGTGGCGCTGAATTTGCGGCATGGTGTCATAAGGCGCTCACTCGCGCCGCAGGCCGCACGTGGTGGATGTTGGCTAACTGCTCTTCATTGAGGTAGCTGATCTCACGCGGGGACATCCAAAGCAGAACGCCCCAGAATTGCATTGTTTTCAAATCTTGTGGTCGGGCTCCGTGGCGGCTTCGACGATCGCCAGAACCTCCGATAAGTCGAAGCCAAGCGCCCGGGACAATACGATGAACTCGACAACGTCGATCCGTCGCTGGCCACTTTCAATGCGCGCCACGAGAGACTGATGACAGTCGAGCCTGTCCGCCAAGTCTTTCTGCCCCAGACCCGCGTGTTTTCGGGCCTCGACCAAAGACTGACAAAGGGCCAGATGCCCGGTACTCCAGATTGTTTTCGACACGCGTCACATACCTTTTGTGACGTCGCTAGCGGATGAAATCTGTTATCTAAAAAGTAGATATTTGAGGGTGTTATCGGCGTCTGGTTTCCAAGGGATGCAAGTCTGATGCATGCCCAGTGGCCCATCAATCCCCCACCAGTTCCAGAAACCGCCCGTAGTCCTGACTGACTTCGCGGGCTTCTTCGAAGGCCCGCGCACGCTCCAGCTCGAGGCAGCGGAAGTAGTCCTGAATGTCCGCGATGTAGACCTCGAAGTCCTTGCGGATGATGTCGGCATAATCCCGGGCCGCTTGCGAATCGCTTGGGACAAAAGGCCGGACCGGGGCAAGACAGGATCCGGCTTGGCTTGCGACCGGAACGAGCATCAGCAATGCCACAGCCTGCATCGTCACCCACCGGCTCAACCGCAGGTTTCTGAAACCCCTATTTTCCTTGATAGACGCCAATGGCCGTGCCTAGAGTTTGAGTAACTGAGATACAGCCGTATCTGCCGCATTATATCTTGCGGTTAATAATATACTATCGTAACTCTGGGCTTCAAGTGGGAATGCCCGGATGTTGCGTGTTTGAAGAAAGCGTGAGCCGGGCCATGAACTGGGACATCGAAGCACCAAATGTGGTTACGGAAGCACGTTTCCGCGAACTCGTGGAAAGTGGCTATAGCGCTGAAATCCTGTGTCAGGAGTCGGCACATAAGAAGGGCCCCAGCTATTACGGGGTCTGGATCATGCGTGTGGTCTCTGACGAGGGCGTGGAAAAGTTGCTGGTCACAGCCCGTACCCGAACGACCTATAACGACATCAAGATCCGCGAGTTCAAGACCATTACGGGCGTGGTCTCCTTCCTTATCGGGATCGGCTTCTCCCATGCCGATGTCCCGCTCGAGGAAGGCCAGCGGACAACGCACAAACTGGCTACAACCGACAAGGGCGGCAGCAAGTAGCCTTCTCCTTTTCTGGTATCTCGCAGGTCCCGCCACAGCGCAAATGGTACTGGTCATGGAGAGCGATGGCTCTCTGACCCCGTCCCGCTCCCAGGACAGCTTTGCCCGCAATTACAATGACGGCATTGGCCAGGGGTCCGCTGCTGATGAGCTGGCGATCCTCGGTGAGATTGACGTTAAGCCAGACGAAATCCAGATGGCAGCCCTCTCGCGGCCCGCTCCCCTGCCCCGTGCCGAAGTTCTCTCGGCCATCGAGGCCACCGCCCTCCGCTATGCCAGTCATCCCGGGCTGCGCCGCACGGATCTCTCGGTTCGTGATTGGCTGACGCTCTACCGTGCCAATATCGAAGTCGAGAGCGCCTATCGGCAGGATGCGGTCTCGAGCGCTGGCGCCATTGGCCTTGGTCAATTGATGCCAGCAACCGCCCGCGATCTCGGTGTCGATCCACGCGATCCGCTTCAGAACCTCGACGGCTCCGCCCGCTACCTCGCGATGATGCTGGAGACATTCGGCGATCCGCGTCTGGCGCTGGCTGCCTACAACGCCGGACAGGATGCAGTGCGCCAATACGGCGGCATTCCCCCCTACCGAGAAACCCAGAACCACGTGGCCCGAGTCATGGCCGTCGTGGCCCGATTGGAAGGAACAAATTCATGAAACACATATCCAACCTGTTTATTGCCTCACTCGCGCTGTTACTGCTCATTGCAGAACCGGCTCTTGCGCAAAGCATCGATCTCTCGCCGATTCAGAGCCTGTTGCAAGGCATCGTCGATGCGCTGACCGGCCCGCTTGGCGTTGTCATCGCCACGCTGGCCGTGCTCGGCGTTTTCTTGAGCTGGTTCTTCAACATCATCGATCTGCGACAGGCGCTCTGGGTTCTTGTCGGCATCGCCGGTGTTGCCGCCGCTCCCACCATCGTTGCCGCGGTCTTCGCCGGTGGCTGAGCGATCGCCCCTCTTTCTGGGTCTCGTGCGCCCACCGAAGCTTCTGGGCCTGCCCATCATGTATGCGATGGTCTGGCTCTTTGGCTCGGTGCTGCTTTTTGTCTGGATCCAGCACATTGCGGTGCTGGGCGTGGCCGCCCTGCTCTACCCCGTGCTTTGGAAGGCCGCAGACTGGGACCCGCGCTTCATCGACGTGATGATGACCGCGTTGCAGGAGACGCCACCGACGCGGAACCGTTCCATCCATGGCGGGGACAGCTATGCACCCTAATACAGCCTTGGACGAAACGCTCGATCTCCGCACGATGACGCCCGACTGGTATGCCCGCGAAACTCGCCTCGCGCATATGCTGCCTTACGTCAGCCTGGTCGATGACCGCACCGTACGGACGCGGGTGAACGAGCTCTTCCAGTGCATTCGGCTCGACGGGGTCAACAGCTACACGACGGATGATGCCTATCTCGACAAGGTGACGGCGCTTTTTGCCCGGATCATCGCGCAGCTGGGGCCGGAGTTCAGCTACTACGTCCACAAGGTCTCGAAGGCGATCACGCCGGACCTCGAGCCAGTGCGCGAGGACAGTTTTGCTGGAGAAGTGGACCGGCTCTGGCGCAAGAAACTCGAGAGCAGTGGCCTGCGCGACAAAACCTTGACGCTCAGCGTTATTCATCGCCCGCCTCCCAAAAGCGTCCTGCCCTTCCTGAACCGCAGCGCGCCAGACCGGCTGAAGGAAGCAACCGAGAAGCGTCTGCGTCGTTTGGGCGAGGCCGTAAGTGTGTTCGTGTCGGGCCTGACGGAGCTGAATCCGCGCGTCCTGTCGGCCAAGAGTGGCGAGTTGATCGGGTTTCTGGGAGCCCTCAACACAGGTCAGGAACTGCCGCTCTATCCGACAAACACCTACGGCTTTCTGTCATTCAACGTGGCCAACACGCGAGTGACGTTTCAAGGAGATCACTTCGAGCTCTCCGAAGGCGTCGTCGGCCATCGCTACGGCAAGAGCTTCACCATCGGGGAATACTCCGAGGCCACCTCCTGCACCATGTTCGACATGCTGAACCTGCCTGTCGACATGATCGTCACGCACTC
>NZ_FXZK01000036.1 GCF_900184895.1 Flavimaricola marinus | reverse complement strand
TACAACACCGTCAGGCCGCACAGCGCACTAGGCTATCGCCCACCCGCGCCAGAAAGCATCGTCACAATGGACCAGAGGCCCACGATGCACTAACAATCAAACCGGACCACCCGATGGGGGCACGCCAATCTTGCGCTTCGCTGAAACGGCTTCTCTTCATCGTCTGTCTCCTCAGTTGGAGAACAGGCTAACCTCAAAGCGAGGACCTTTGAGGGGAGCAGGTCACCAGTCAAATGAGCGCCTGTAACAAGCAGGTCAAGCCACAAAAAACATTAGCTCTTTTTGGAAATGGAAGGCCTCTGCCTTAATGGGTTCTGACAGATAAAACCCCTGAGCAAAATCGCATCCGAGAGCGACGATCTGGTCCAGCTTTTGTTGGCTCTCCACGCCCTCGACGGTGCAAGGAATTCCCAGCTCCCTCGCCAGAGTAGCGATTGACGAGACAATTGCCCGGGATTGGGCTCCCAATGAATCCCCTGATACGAAAGAACGGTCGACCTTAATCTTGTCGAAGGGAAATTTTTGCAGATAGCTAAGGGATGCATAACCCGTGCCAAAGTCATCTAGGACAATCCGGACACCAGTTGCTTGGATTTCTTTCAGCTCGGCGATAGTGTTGTTTTCATCTTTGATCAGGACTTGCTCGGTTATTTCAAGTTCAAGCCGTTCCGGGGCAACGTTATGATGGGACAGGCTTGCTGCAACTAGGTCCCGAAACACACCTCTGCCTAATTGACTTGGGGATACATTTACAGAGAGGGTCAAATCGTCGGGCCAGGCACGCGCACGACTCAAACTCTCGTTGAGAACCCAAGTCCCAATTTCGTTGATAGCACCAGTTTCTTCAGCAATGCGTATCAGATCGTTTGGCTGAAGCTCAGGCGTTTGAGGATTTCCCCATCGGATCAATGCTTCAGCGCCGCAAAACTCTAGCTTTTTCAGATCGTAAATCGGTTGGAATGCAAGTGCCAACGAGGAATCCTGTACTGCGCTCCGCACCTCAGAAGCAAGGCGCCGCTTTTTCAATTCTTCGGCGTCTAAAATGTCATCGTGATAGTAGAAGCTGCCCCTGCCTGACGACTTGACCTTGTAGAGCGCTCGATCGGCACGCCCGATTAATTCGTCAGGCTCCAGATTTGGGTCGTCTGAAACACAAATGCCAACACTTGCTCCTATGATCTCTTGAGAGGAGGCGACAGCGAACGGGCGCCGAACGGATTCATTGATACGCCTCGCTATGGCGATTGCGTGCGACTTGGCGTTCGCGTGCTTGCATTTTGTTAGAAAGGCAAATTCATCGCCACCCAATCGAGCAACCAAGTCGCATTCTCGCGTGCATTCTTTCAGGCGTTTTGCGACTTCTTTCAGGAGGTCATCGCCAGCTTGATGGCCATAGGTATCATTTATTTCCTTGAAGCGATCTAGATCAATCAGAAGCAGAACTATTGCGCGTTCGTTTCGATCGACGTTGGCCAATTCATTGAGTTGGTTGTGGAATTCGAGACTGTTTGCAAGTCCGGTCAAGGCATCGTGCCTCGCAGCGTACTCATCACGTTCTGCCGCGATAACTCGGGCGGTAACGTCGGAATGGGTACCAACCCATCCACCACCTGGCAGGGGGGCATGAGTAGACTGAACTATGGTTCCATCCCGGGTGCGGAACTGAAAGGTCTGCGCGGATCCTGTGGAAAGTTTGGCGATGAGTTCGTCGAGGTGCTGATCAATATCGCCTTCGAACTCTCCGCGCTCCTGCTCACATTCGAGCAGTTGTTTGAGTGATGTTCCCAGTTTGACTTCGCCCTCCGGCTTTCGAAAAACGTCGATGTAGCGCCGATTCCACATCGTGATGCAGGCATTATGATCGAATACGGATACTCCCTCATCCATGTTGTCGATCACAGTCTGGAATTGCTCGGATCTGAGGCGCGCGAATTCCTCGGACGCTACTACCTTAGCATGTGCTTCAGTTGTTCTTGTGATGTCTTGAAAGGCACCGATAAGGCTAACCATATGATCATCTTGATAGACCGGTCGTCCCATTGTGCGAACCCAGACTCTGCGACCCAATGCCGTAATGAGCGGCAGTTCCACGTCCCAAGGTGTGCCTTTTTCGATCGCGTCGTTTACGCAAGCCCGGATTATGTCACGGCTTTCTGGAGCATAGAAGTCGATCGCAGTATCTAGCTGCGGCTCGTAATCTTCGTCAACTTCATGAATGCGTTTAGTCTCGTTCGTCCAGGCTAGCGATGTCGGGTTTAGCCGAAGTTCCCATCCGCCGACGCCTGACAACTCTTTCACCTGTTCGAGCAAGGTCACCGATCGTTCCAGCGCATCGCGCTTATTTGCTTCAGCTGCCCGAGAAAGCTCCAATTCTCGCTGCTCATAGTGGGCTGCAATCAGTGCTTCTGCTAGCTTTGCAAGTTGGCTAAGTTGCTCCACTTCGTCGCGACTTAGGGTCCTTGGCTTATTATCGATGGCGCAGAGTGTCCCAAGATTATGCTCACCATCGACCGAAAGGGGAATACCCGCGTAGAACACAATGTTGGGATGCCCAATCACCAACGGATTACTGCGGAAACGATCATCTAGGCGTGCGTCAGGAACAATCAGCGGAACCTGATCGACTATGGCATGGGCGCAAAACGCGACGTCTCTTGGCGTGCTTCGTACATCTAATCCCGTGTTCGACTTAAACCACTGTTGGCGTTCATCCACCAATGAAACGAGTGCGATTGGGCAGCCCAGAATTCGAGAAGCCAGCTGGGTAATTGCGTCGAACTTCTTACATTGATCAGTCCCCATGATCTTAAGGTCACGCAGCGCGCGCAGTCTAGCAGACTCATTCCTGGGTTTAGGTTGGGAAAACAAACGAATCTTCCAATCTTGGCTCTCGGACCCAAAGGTTGAGCACAAGTAAGACTGATCCCACTAACGCTCGGTTAACCCAGTCCTGAAATTGGCAACAAGGAATTTCAGACGTTTCGTCGGAGCTTCTCTGGGGTCTGCTGAACAACTCTGGCTGGCATGTGAACCACAAGCGGGTCGAGCGTATCTGGCGGCGCGAAGGGCTGAAAGTGCCACGGAAGCAGAAGAAGAAAGGGCGTCTCTGGCTGAACGATGGCTCCTGCGTGCGTCTCAGGCCGGAACGCCCCAATCACGTCTGGTCCTACGACTTCGTCCAGGATCGGACCGCTGACGGACGGGTCGATCGGACTCTGAACATCATCGACGAATACACTCGGGAGGCGCTCATGATCCGCGTGGATCGCAAGCTCAACTCAACCGATGTTTTGGATGCGCTTACGGACCTGTTCATCCTGCGCGGCCCGCCGGAATACATAAGATCCGACAATATGCCCGAATTTATTGCCCAGAAGGTTCGGGACTGGATCGCCGCGGTCGGTGCCAGGACGGCGTTCATAGAGCCGGGCAGCCCTTGGGAGAATGGATACTGCGAAAGCTTTAATGCCCGGTTCAGGGACGAGTTGCTAAACGGTGAACTGTTCTACAGCCTACGCGAGGCTCAAATCCTCATCGAGCAATGGCGCATTCACTACAACACCGTCAGGCCGCATAGCGCATTGGGCTATCGCCCGCCTGTACCAGAAAGTATCGTCCTAATGGACCAGAGGCCGACGATGCACTAACAATCAAATCGGACCACCTGACGGGGGCACGCCAACAGAGCGAACTAAAAAGCGCGGACACTATGGGGAGCAGGTCAAGTTGTCTCTATGAAACCGGGCAGCAGTCATAGGCTTGAGGAGCTTGAAGGGCTCAAATCTAGGCAACCTTTGCTAGTGGATACGCTTCTCTCCAATCCTGAACCCAAACCGAAAGTTCACCAAGCGGCATGGGTCGTCCGACGAAGTAACCTTGGATCTGGTCACACATTGTATTCTCAAAGAACTTTCGTTCAGCATTGTTCTCAACACCTTCGACCAAAACTTTCACACCGAAATTGTTACCCAGATCGATCAATGTCTCGGTAACTGCTGGCAGACTGGTGTCGACATCGATGCCGGATACAAATGTACGATCAATCTTAATTCGTGAAATGGGGAAGTTGCGTAAGCTGGAAATTGCCGCATGACCGGTACCGAAGTCATCCAGTTCGATGCCAAAGCCCGCCTCAGCAAGGCTACGGATATTGTTGATGGCGGAATCCATCGTGTCGTTCAGAAGTGTCGATTCCAAGAGCTCTATACAAATCCGCGTGGGGTCAACGCCAACCATATCAACGGCCGAAAGCAAACGATTTACCAGCTCTGAGTTCATCAAACGAGCTGTCGAGATGTTGATACTGACCGTCGCATGCGGAAGCCCCAGTTTATCAAGAGTCGTCGTTGCTCGGCAGATAACTTCAAACATAAGATCGTCAATTTCTTCGATGAGATGAGCGTTCTCTGCAGCGGGAACAAACTGGGATGCAGATAGAAGCCCCAACTCCGGATGGTTCCAACGCACGAGGGCCTCGAAGCCAACGATCTGGTTAGTTTTGTTGTCGACTTGGGGCTGGAAATAAGGTTCGAACTCCCCTCGCTCCAACCCTTCTCTGATGCCGAAGGCTAAGGCTGCACGCTCTAGGGCCTCATCACGCATGGTTTGCTCAAAGAAAACATGCCTTCCGCGCCCGGTACTCTTTGCAGCTTTTAGGGCCATGTCTGCGTTAATCACCGCATTCCCGATGGCCGCCGTGGCGTGCCCCCATCGGGTGGTCCGGTTTGATTGTTAGTGCATCGTGGGCCTCTGGTCCATTGTGACGATGCTTTCTGGCGCGGGTGGGCGATAGCCTAGTGCGCTGTGCGGCCTGACGGTGTTGTA
>NZ_FXZK01000015.1 GCF_900184895.1 Flavimaricola marinus | reverse complement strand
GAACTACAACAATCAAAGACCGCATTCGGCTTTGAAAAACCTGACACCGAGGGAATTCGCAGAGAAAACGATGATGGACAAACTGGCCGCCTAAGGCCATCAACCAAAACCCAAAGACTCTCCGCAAGGTGGAGGAAACTTGGGACTCAGGTCACGTGTACTCCGGGTTGATTTCAGTGGCTTCAATGCATGGCTGAAGGAACTGTTAAGACATCGTGCGCAATCGGACGAGCGCCAGACCGAACTTATCCGGCAGGCCTGGGGTACTTAGTGTCAAGGTCGCCGGCTATCGTAAGCTGACGGACGATCTACGAGAACCGCTTGTTACGATAGGCGTCGCTGGCCGGGATCGTTGCGCAGATCGGCAACAGGCGCAGTCGCGGCTGATATGACGGTATGCAAGCGGTCGTCGCTGAGAACAGGCTCGCGCAACGGTTCGAGGCGTCACCTCACTATCAGGGCTGAGTGACTGGCATCACCTAGATCGATTCCCATGAAGATCGGCTGCAACCTTGAGCCGTTACCGACCTGTTCTCGCGCGGTGTAGTTGGTTGGTCGGCCCAATCCCGAATGACGACCGACCGCGCCTGTCAAGCCTTGCTGAAGGCCGTCTGGCGACGAAAGCTAATGGACCAAGTCACAGCGCAATTCTGATGAAGTCCCGCAGTTCACCGGCCGGGAGTGGCAGACGTTTCTTCGCCAGCACAACCTTGAACCCAGCATAAGCCGACGCGGCAATTGCAGCGACGACGCAGTCGCCGATAGTTTCTTCGAACTGGTGAAACGAGAACGGATCAAGCGGCGGACATACCCCACGAGGGACGATGCTAGGCCGGACGTGTTTGAATACGTTGAGATGTTCTACAATCCGAAGCGCGAGCACACCAAAAACGGCATGCTGTCGCCCATTGACCTCGAAATCAGGCAGCAGAAACTGAAACAGGCCAGTGTCCGGGAAACTAGGCGCACCTCAATCCGCTTCGAATCGCGGTAACTTCGCCTCGCTAAGATTACTACTTTTCGCGTATCGTTCTGACCCGCTCGATTATGGCTTCAGCGCGTCGCCGCATGGCCAGATCAATCATTCGGGTTCCGATCCGTGCGGAGGCGCGTCCTTGGGAGTTAGCGTTGTCGAGCGCTTCGACGATGCGGCGGGCTTCTGCTATCTCGGCGTCGTCGGGCAAGAATCCAGTATTGAGTGGATCAATGGCTGCGGGGTGAATGACAGCCGCACCGTCAAATCCGAATTGGCGGGAGCGGACGGCCAGTTCTGCCAACCCTGAAGAATCGAGGTTCGCAGGGCTGTCCAGCAGGCCGAGTGGTGAAATACCGGCGGCACGTGCGGCCAAGACAATTCGTTGACGGGGGGCAAAAAGCGCCTCGGGTGTGGGAGTCATGTGGCAGGCCGTTGCGAGGTCTTCTCCACCGAGCGTGATGGCGACGACTTGCGGGGACGCCGTGGCGATCGGGAAGGCTTGTTCAAGTGCAGACGGCGTTTCGATCATAGGGACAAGGCCGATGCCACCGGCCGGCATGTCTCGCTCTGCCTCCAGTTCGGACACGAGTGCTGCAAGAATTCGAAGGTGATCCGGGCTGGTGATCTTTGGCAGGTAAATGCCGACAAGACCGGGGCGGACGACTGCCTCGAGGTCGCGAACCGCGTCGCGTAATGGAGCGTTGATGCGGACGATCAGGTCCGAAGGGCCGCTACGAAGGGCCTCCCAATTCTCTGACAGCATTTTTCGGGCGGCTTGCTTGGCATTGTCGGCGACGCTGTCCTCGAGATCGAGAATCAAGGCGTCAGCTCCGCGCGATTGTGCTTTGTGCACAAAGGCAGGCACATTCGCGGGCACGTAGAGCAGGGACCGCCAGATCATGCGACCAAGCCCATACCACGAGCAGCAGCAATCTCGGCAGGGGAAAGCCCGCATTCCGCAAGGACCGCGTCGGTGTGTTCGCCAAGGGTCGGAGCGGGTGAACGCAAGCTGCCCGGCGTCGCGGAAAGGCGTGGCAGCGGCCCGTGGATGGCGGCATGTCCGAGATCTGCATCCGGCACCTCGACATAGAGCCCACGGTCGCGGAAGTGGATATCGTCGGCGATGTCCGCAATGTCGTTCAGCGGACAGGCGGTAACGCCCGCTGCACCGAGAATGTCGAGAGCTTCCGCACGGCTGATTTTTGCAAACCAGTCACCGATGATCGCATCGAGTGCGTCGCGGTTTTCCAATCGTTTCGCGTTGCTGACAAAACGGGGATCGCTGATCAGATCGGCCCGACCGATCGCCGTGAACAGCCGTTCAGCCATGCTCTGCATCGACCCCGAAACCACGATGAACTGCCCATCGCTGCTGCGATAGGCATTGCGCGGGGCGGCTGTATTTGACGCGTTGCCGACGCGCGGTTTCACTTTGCTCGTGAGGGCATAGTCCATCGCCTCGGGGCCGAGGACGGAGGTCATCGCGTCGAGCAGGGCAAGATCGATGATCTGGCCCCGGCCGCTCTGGTCTCTTGCTCGCAGCGCCATTGCGACGGCATTTGCGCCATACAGACCAGCGATCATGTCCGCGAGGGCCAAGGGCGGCAGCAAGGGTGGCCCATCGGCCATACCGTTGCGGCTTGCGAAACCGGACATCCCCTCGACGAGCGTCCCGAAGCCGGGACGGGGCGCATAGGGTCCGGTTTGACCGAAACCAGAGACGCGAAGGACGATCAGTCCGGGGTGCCGGGCGATGAGGTCTTCGGGTGCGAGCCCCATTTTCTCCAATGTGCCGGGGCGAAAGTTCTCGATGAACACGTCCGCCTGTTCGATCAGCCGCCCAAGGAGCGGCACGGCACCGTCTGCACGGAAATCAAGCCCGACCGATCGCTTGTTTCGGGCGTAGGCCTTCCAGAACGTGGACACGCCGCGTTGTGCCCATGCCCGAAGCGGGTCCCCGGAAGGCAGCGGCTCCACCTTGACGACGTCAGCGCCGAAATCCGCCATCTGTAGCGAGCACATGTTGCCTGCGACGAGCCGCGACGCGTCCAAAACCCGGACGCCTGTGAGAGGGCCGGTCGAATTTGGTGCCCAGTCGACGCGCTGCCAACTCATGCGATCCGCGCCCCGGTGACGGGATCAAAGACAAACATCCGCTCAGAAGGGTATCCGATTGTCACCTGTTGGCCCGGTGCCAGACGCGCACTGGCCGGCAGCACCGCCAGGACATGCTGGTTTGCCAGTCGGAGCGAGGCTTCGACCGCTTCGCCTGTCGGCTCGACCAGGGTGACTTCCGCCGGAATCCCCTTTGGGTCCAACGACATGGTCTGAGGGCGGATTCCGCAGGTGATCGGTGTCCCTTCGGGAAGGTCGAGTGCGTGGGGGAGAGCCAAGCGGGTGCCGTCCTTTGCCAAGGCATGAACCGCCGCCGGCCCGGCTGCTTTTGCTTCCAAAAGGTTGATTTCGGGCGAGCCGATGAAGCTCGCGACGAAGAGTGAAACCGGGTTGTTGTAGAGGTCTTCGGGCGGACCTGCCTGAGCAATGCCTCCCTCATTCAGGACCACGATCCGGTCGGCCATCGTCATCGCTTCGGTTTGGTCATGGGTGACGTAGACCATCGTTTTGCCAAGGCGTTGGTGAAGTTTCTTGATCTCGGATCGCATGTGGACGCGCAGCTTGGCGTCGAGGTTCGACAGCGGTTCGTCGAAGAGAAAAGCTTCGGGGTCACGCACGATCGCGCGCCCCATGGCGACCCGTTGCCGTTGGCCGCCCGAAAGCTCGCGCGGCAGCCGTTCGAGATGGTCGGTCAGGCCGAGGATCGCGGCGGCGTTCTGGACCTTTGCATTGATCTCGTCCTTGGGCGCGCGTGCAAGGCGTAGCGCAAAGCTCATGTTGTCGGCGACGTTCATGTGTGGATAGAGCGCGTAGCTCTGGAACACCATGGCAAGGCCCCGTTGCTTTGCCGGAATTCGGTTGGCGATCGTGCCGTCGATGATTATCCGCCCATGCGTTATGTCCTCGAGCCCGGCGATCATCCTTAGAAGGGTGGATTTTCCGCAGCCAGAGGGGCCGACAAGGACGACAAACTCACCTTCCGATATCTCGAAGTCGATCCCGGTCAGCACGTCCGCACCGCCGTAGGATTTTCCCACTTGCTCCAAGACGATGTGTCCCATGATCAGTGCTCCTCGATCGAAAAGGCGCTACAGGACATCCGGCCGGGACCTCCGAGGCGTAGCCCCGCCATGCCGCGCGGATGACGATTATCGATCGCCTCGAGTATTGCGACGCCGTCTATGGTCAGCGAGAGCTTATCGCCCTTGGCGGTCAGTGAGAGGGTCGTCTTTTCCGCTATGTCGTCCGGCAGGGGCGCCTCGGCCAGGATCTGAGTTCCGTGGTCCTCACACAGGATCACCGCTCGTCCTCCTTCGATCCCTGCAGCATAAAACCGGCAGGCAGTTCGCACCCGCGCGGTGACAAGGTGGCTGTCGCCACTGCGACTTTCCAAAGTTGCTGAAACGGTCTGATCTGTCGCATATGGGTGCCCCGTCCAAAGGTCTGCATCTGTCTGAGCTGATCCGGTGATCGTGTCTTGCACTGTCCATGTTCCGCGATTGAACGAGAACCGAGAGACCGCCCCCCATTCGGGCGCCTCCAACGCCGGAACGATCCGGGTCTGGCCCGGGCCTTCGATGCGCAGGCGCTTGATCTCGAACCGCATCAAGACGCGGGTTGGGTCCATCTGGCGCAGCATGAGGCCGATCTCATCGATTGCCTCGTCGCTCTCAGGCAGCGTGAAGCTCACCTCCTGCCAGTCTTCGGGCAGGTCGGTCCATGTCCCCAGTTCGGTCACTTTGCCGGTCATGGCATGCCGGACATAGGGCACGAACTGCACGGTGCGTGGGCCCTCAATCGCTGCGCCGCCGCGCAGGGTGAATGTCGCGGTCTGTCCTGCGGCCACGATAGGTGACAGCATCGGGCGGTATCTGTTGTCGTCGAAATCCGCCTCTCGGTAGAATGGTTTCCAGAACACACGGCCGGTGTCGCCGGGCTTGCTCCCATTGGTGCCGGCCCAGCGATCGACCTGAACAGTCAGCGCCCCGTCTGTAAGGCCCGGCAGGGTGCGCAACCGGTGCGAGCCGGCAGCCCGGAGACCGTGAGTTGCGCCGGGCAGGGTGAAGTCGAAATCGACACCGCGAAGGGCGACCGCCGATACCCAGTATGCCGGAATGTCAAAGGGCCGGTCTCGCAGGGCAAGCACGGTGAGATCGCGTGCGAAGGAAGGCAGATCGACGATATTGGCCGCCCCCGTTACACCGGAGGCGATGAGGATATCGTTAATCGGCCCTCGATATTTGTCCCAGCTGCGCTGCACCCCTTGGGCGATGCCCGCGATGGAGCCTGCATTGCCCGCGTTGCAGTCCGTGTCCCAGCCGCACATGGTGGCAATCTCGATGGTGCGGGGCATGTCACCCCTGCCATACAGAAGTGCCAGCACCACGACGCCTGCATTGGGGATGACATGGCAGACACCCGTCCATTTGTCGTAGCCGAAATCGGCTTCGAGCATTGCAAAGCAGGCGCGCCAATCGTCGGGCTCTGATGCGTGGAAGGCCGCAACCGCGTCGATTACCGCGGCATAGGCTGTGCCGTCGGTGACATATGCGCGTGCCATTCGGTGGACGGCCTGAATGTCAGCCGTGTCAAAGGCGACGGCGTTGGCGGCCGCGACATAGGCCGCTCCCTCCAGTGCCTCGCCGTCGTGGGAGACGCTGCCCATGATGCGCGCCATACGTGCGGCCTCGGCAGGATCGCCGGGGTTCACCCACCCCCAACAGTCAGAGAAGATCTGTCCGCCAATCTGCTCAGCCGAGATCAGACCGTTCTGCGCGATTGATCCGCTTCTGGGCGGCACGATACCGTTTTGGAGGTTTTCAAAAGCGGTCTGTTCGGTCGAGATACCAAATCCGCCCCACCACAGCATGCCGTGACCGTCGGGGATGTAGTCGAGCCAAGTGCGCCCTGCCGCTTCGGCGGTAAATTCCAACTCGTCGAACAGGGTGCGGACGAAGTAGTAGGGGCCATTCGTGTCATCGTCGGCGGCGAAATTCTGGTAGTCGCGAACATAGCCGGTGATCTCACCATAGGTGGCTCGGATCAGGTCATGGTCCCAGGCGGTGGGTTCCACTGGCGCGCCGAGACGGACGCCGGCGGTCTTGCCCAGCAGGCCTGCATAGATTTTTGCGCGGAGCGTTTCTGGCGTCATTCGGCGGCCTTGTCCTTGGCTGGATTAGATAGTGCCCGGCGGGCGGCGAGGATCGCTTTGGCGCTTGCGGCGTCGTTTGCCTGTATTGCCAATGCGGCGTCGGTGAAGTGGTCGGCAGCGGCGCCGAGTTGCAGCCGATTGGCGTCATCAAGCAGCGCCGCATCCTCGGGGTCGATCACGGACGGGCCGTGCAGTGCACCGAGTATGGCGCCCGCCATGACGCCGATACTATCGGTATCGCGGCCGGAGTTGATCCCGTCTTCCACCGCTTGTTTGAAATTGCCGCCGGCCGTCAGACAGAAACCAAGAGCCAATGGCAGTTCCTCTATCGAGAGGAGGCGGGAGGGTTGGTAGGCATTGCTCGCCCGACCTGCCTTTTCCGGCGTGTGAACAAGGTCGTCGCCCATAGGGGAAAAGGGTGCAATCGCAGTATGAAACGCCGCGGTGACTTCGTCGGGCCCGGCGCCTTTGGCTGCGAGCGTTTCGGCGATTTCGACGATTGCGGCGATCGCCGAACGGGTGCCGTCGTGGGCCAGGTCATGCGCGGTTCGGATGACCTGATCCAGCGTCGTGCCCGGAACGAACGCTTGCGCGATGGCTGCGGAGAGAACTCCTGCAGCCTCAAGGCCGTAGCTTTGCTGATGCCCCATCGCAAAAGCGATCGCTTCGTCATAGGCGCGCTGCGGATCGCCTGCGTTGACGACGCCGACGGGGGCGATGTACATTGCTGCACCGCAGTTGACCATGTTGCCGACGCCACCTTGGCGCGGATCGCATCCGGACAGCTGATGGCGCTGAAAGATCCATTTCTCGGGATAGAAGAGCCGCTCGATCAGAGCCGCTTCACGCTGCAATTCGGGCACCCAGTGCCGCTCCCAGGTGATCTCGCGCACCATGCCGGTGCCCATGTCCCAGGCATCCAGATGGCGGCGCTCGCGGCCATAGATCCGCATGAGAGCAAGTGTCATCCCCGTGTCGTCGGTGACGATGCCGTGACCGCGTATCCGACCCTGACGGGCTTGTTCGGACTGTCCGGTGCGATGCCATTCGGTCCGCAAGGAGGTGACCCGCCCGTATCGTTCGCGGATTTCGGCGGCGGAAAGTTTCTCGACCGGAGCGCCCATGGCATCGCCATAGGCGACACCATGAACGACCGCATGGACGCGGCCCCGGAAATCGGGGCCGCGCGTTTCGGCGGAATTCTCGTCTGCGGTCATCCCAGAACGGTCCGGGCGTAGTCTGTCATTTCCGCGCCGCCTTCGGCCATCCAGCCGTCGACGAAGGCATCCCAGTCGTCCTCTACCGAGGTCTCGCCCGACACGAAGCGGAAGACTGCGGTGCGGTAGAAGCTTTCGGCCGCGTCGACGGATGCCGCGAGTTCTGGCGGGAACACAAAGCTGTTGTCGGGCCGGAAGTATTCCACGCCTTGATCGAGCGAGGCCTGTGCGAGCGGTGACAGGGCGCTGAGTGGCGGCGTGTAGACTGACGGATCGGTGATGATGAACCGCGGATACCATTCGCCGAACCGATCGGTTGCAGTCAGGGTGTCGCCGTCACGGGTGTAGTGCGTGCCCTCGAAGCCCAAGCGGTCGAAGAACTGCCCCTCGGGGCTTGCTATGAAGTCGAGGAAGGCCATGACGGCATCGGTGTTCTCTGTCGTGACAGGGATCGCGAAGCCTCGGCTTTCCTTGCTGACGTCGATCGCCTGGATGCCCGCGGGCGGCGTGAGCAGCATCAATTCTGCACCCGGGTTGACCTGTGCCATCTTGGCTTCGTAGATGCCGACGACTGGACCAGCGGTGCCCATGACGACCCCGACCTGACCGGTGTAGAACTTGTCCTCCTTCACTTCCCAGTTCGAGGTGATGAATTCAGGGTCCAGCGTGCCGTCGGCATAGAGGCTCGCATACCAGCGCAGCTTCTCCCGCTCGGCGTCGCTCACGCGGCTGCTGATCCATTCGCCCGCATCGTTCTTCATCCAGGTCGAAGTGACACCGAACGCCGGGTCGAACACTGCGTCCATCTCGGCGGTATTGTTGGGCGTGATGATGCCGTGCGTGACCGGCGTCCCGTCCAGAGCGGTGCCGGGGATGGCGCGCAACATGACGTCCCAGCCATCGAGGTCTGTCGGCGCATCCATGCCGGTGGCGGCGAGTAGATCGGCGCGCATGACCGGAGCCTTCGTGCGTGGCGGATAGACATACATGAGGTAGGGATAGTTGGCCATCCGCGCTTCGTTATGCGGCCAGAGCGCATCGGCGAGGTATTCGGTTTCGGCAATGAGCGGATTGAGATCCCGAAGCACCCCTTGGCTGGAGATCTGCTCGTCCCCGCCCTGGAAGTAGATCAGGTCCGGGATGTCACCGGACAGAAGCATCAGGTTGAGCTTTTCAGCGTAGCCTTCGGAGGGCAAGTCGACGATCTCGAGGGTGATGTCGTGCCCACGTTCGGCCAATGCTGCCTGAATACGCTCGATATGAGCGACGTCTTCGGGGTTCGACGTCAGCAAGTCCTTCATCACGATGCGGACCTTGCCGCTGGCGGCATGCGCGATGCGTGGCAGCAGGGTTGCCGCCGGCAAGGCGGCAATACCGGCTAGAAGAGCGCGACGGCTCGTTGTCAGTTTATGCATCTGGTTCCTCCCATAAGATGCGGGTTTCGACACTCGGGTCATTTGAGGGCACCGGACATGGTGCCTTTGGTGAAAAACTTGAGTATGAGCGGATAGATCGCGAGGACCGGCAGCATGGTGAACAGGATCATGCCCGCACGGAACGCCTTGAAATCGATCTGGCTCGCGCCCTCGTAGCTGTTCATCGCCTGTAGTCCGACGATTGCGGCCTTGTCCCCGACGACGACGAACTGACGTAATACCACCTGAAGCGGCCACATGTCCTGATCGTTGAAGTAGATCATCGGGCGCAGGAAATCGTTCCAGTGGTAGACGACGTAGAACAGGGTAATCGTCGCAAGGGCCGGTTTCGCAAGCGGCAGGACAACTTTCCAGAACACCTGGAATGGATTGGCGCCGTCGAGCTCCGCCGCCTCGATCAGCTCTTCCGGGACTTCCTCGAAGAAGCGGATCAGGATGATCAGATACCAGGCGTTGACCAGCTTGTAGAGGATGACGGCCGCGTAGTCGTCGAGCAGACCAAGTCGCCGCATGACGAAGTAATCGGGGATAATGCCGGGTTCGAAGACGATCGTGATCAGAACCAGGATAAAGATGGTGCGTCGGAAGGGGAGCTTTTTCCGAGAGAGCGGCCATGCCATGAGCGCGGTACAGACGAGATTGAGCGCGGTTCCGACCACGGTAATCAGGAGAGAGTTCATCAAGCCTCTCTGAACCGCCGGGTGTTGTGCGAGCAGCGCCCAGATGTCGATGGAAAAACCGTCCGGCACGATGGTCAGACCGCCCATCCCGGGCACGTTCGCCGGGTCCGAAAGAGAAATCGCCAAAAGGTTCAGGATCGGCTGCACTGTGACGATAACCAGAGCGATGAGGACCGAGGCGATGATCGCCTCTTCCATCCGCTCGAGTCCGGTCCGGTTTTGTCGGGCCATTACCAGACCCCCTTGCCGGTGAGGCGCTTGGACAGCGTATGCGCGCCGATCATCAGGATCATGCCAATGACGCCCTTGAACAGTCCGGCTGCCGTCGCGAGGCTGAACTGCCCGCCGCCGATTCCAAGGCGGTAGACGTAGGTGTCGATGATATCGATGCGGTCTCGGATTGCGTCGTTGGTGAGGTTGAAGACCTGATCGAAGCCGGCGTGCAGGAACAACCCGACATTAAGAATGAACAAGGTCGCGATGGTGGGCACGATTCCGGGCAAGGTGATGTGTCGCATCTTTTGCCAGCGGGTCGCGCCATCCATTTCGGCGGCCTCGTAGAGAGCCGGGTCGATCGCCATGATCGCGGCGAAGTAGAGCAACGAGTCCCATCCCGCAGAGCGCCACGCCTCGGACCAGACCAGAACCCAGCGGATTGCCCCTGCGTCGGTCATGTAGCTGCGCCGCTCCAGACCGAAGGCGTCACGCAGATCGTTCACGGCCCCATCGGAAGACGAGAGCGCCGCAATAAAGATGCCGGCAATCACCACCCACGACAGGAAGTGGGGCAGATAGATTACCGATTGCACGGAGCGACGGAAACGCGGGTTCCGGACTTCGTTGATCAGCAGGGCCAGTAGAATTGGCAGAGGAAAGACGAAGGCAATCTTCATCGCGGAGATGATCAAGGTGTTCCACAGCACTTGGGCAAAGGCGGGCGACGTGAACAGTTGCGCGAAGTGCTTGAGCCCGACCCAGATGTTGGGGCCGATGATCCGCAAATCCTCGAAGGCGAGCTTCGCCTCCCATACGGGAAGATAGTGGAACACCATGAAATAGATCAGACCGGGGGCGAGCATCAGGTAGTAGGGCCACCATTTGCGCACACCGTCCCGAAACCTGTCGCCACGAGACTCGATGATCGGGTAACCGGCCGCCCGCGACTTGGGAACGTTCCCAATTTTCGTGCTGGCAGAGGAGGGGGTGGTCATGGCTGGCCTCCTAGATTGCGCAGGACAGGGGAGGGGCGGTCCGAACTGAGCCGCGTTCGATCAAGGTGCAAGGCAACGTCAAGTGCTCTGCGGTCTGGCGCTTTTCGGTCAACAAATTGAAGGCATGAGCACCCAATTGGCGCGAAGGTTTGGCGACGGTGGTCAATCCGGGCGCGCTGACTTCACCAGCGGGGATTCCGTCGAAACCAAGGATGGAAATATCCTCGGGACAACGCAGGCCCGCCTCTCGCACCGCCTGCATCGCGCCAAGCGCCATCAGGTCGTTGGCCGCGAAGATAAACGTAGGCTTCGACGAACTCGCGAGGATCCGTTCCATTGCGGCCCTTCCACCTTCGACCGTGTAGTGCCCGTCTTCGACGATCAGATTATCGGTCGCTGATCCGCGCAGACTGATTTCCGCCTTTACCGCCGCGACAAAGCGCAGACGGGCGCTACGCTCGGCGTCGCCGACGATGAGCGCAGGCAGGCCAAGGCCGAGCGTGTTGGCATGATCGAGGCCGATCGCGACGCCTTGTTCGATATTGCTTCCCACAGAGGGGAGGTCTGCGAAGCGACCGGCCGATGACCCGATCAGCACCAATGGTATGCCAAAATCGGCTATATCTTCTAGGCTGTCCCGCACGGGATTGATGATCGCGCCATCGACGCGGGCCTGCAGAAGGGCGCGAAAGTGTCGGGCTTCGCGGTCGGGGTCCCAGTCGGAACTGAAAATAAGTATCGACGTCCCCTTGTCAGAGGCTGCGTCCTGGGCACCGCGTGCCACGTCCGCCCAGAACGGGTTGGCAATATCAGGAATCACAAGGCCAACGATCCCCGTGTTGCCCGACCGAAGGCTTCGGGCAAGATGGTTCGGTCTGAATCCCGTTTGGCGCACGACTTCGAGAACCCGTTCTCGCGCATCTTTCGAGATGTTTGGTGCATCGGTCAGAACGCGCGACACGGTACTCTTCGACACGCCGGCCAAGCGTGCGATGTCGATGATCGTAGTGTCCTGCCGCTTCTTCATCGACGATGCCATTCCGATTCGGTGTTTCCATGGGAACGTTCCCATTGTCGCGTTCCGTTTTCAAGTGTTTGCTGTGCTGCAAAGGTTTCTTTTGACGATTCGACTTGAGGTTTGCCGGGTAGGGCTTTGAAAAATTGACCTAATGGTCGAGGGGTTGCGGTGGCCTGTTGCGTGTTGAGATAATGGATCCGGCCCCCGAATTGGGGTGTTGATCCGACCGAAGTAGGCTGTGTGAGATTACGCGCCGATGTGCTGCCGACAACGGCTGCGCCTGATTTGTCCGGCTTCAGACGCGATCGAATCTCATTCGGGAACTCTGTTTCGGAGCAGGGATCAGCCCACCGCCGGGGCCGCAAACCCGCCTCAATTCGCCGAAAAATTACCTGAAACTGTTCGAATAAATGCCTCACCGAGTCCGTATCCAATTTGGAAACAAATGGCACGGTCACGCGGAAATGTGTCCGGCAGGGCGGCGTCAGACCGCCGCGACATCGAGCAGCGCGCAGAACTCTGTTTTGCGGCGTAGGAGTATTGGGCATGCCAACATATACCGTCGGCCTCTATGACACTGATCCGGCGTCGGTTTTCACGACCGGTCTCGGAAGCAGTTTCGTCTGGACGGGGTCATCGGACACAGCTGGCACAGCGACGATTACCGACACGGAACCCAACAATCAGGGCTGGACCCTCGATGACGATAACAACGGGGCCGAGACGGCTACGGCGAACGTCACGGTCGGCCTTGCTGTTTCGACTGGCACGAATGTCGATGCGGAGTTGGTGTGGACGGTTCGGGATACCGTCACCGGCGAGATTTTCGAGGTCGTTCAGCTCGACGTAGAGACTGGCGCTGCTGCTGGCAATTATACGCTGTCGGAGGTGCCGCTGATCAGCGGGCGGACCTATGAGGTCATCGCGTATGATTCCAATCCCGACGTCGCAAGTAATGACCCGGTCTTCAACTATACCAATTACGTTCAAGCAGATGATGTCGTTAACGGAACATCCTCGGCCGACACGATATCCACCTCCTATACGGACCACGATGATGATGGTGTCGGGGGGGGCGACGATGTCGTGTTGTCTGGCGATGGCAACGACGTTGTCCTCACGGGCGGCGGCAATGATACGATCGAAGGCGGCGGCGGGGACGACACCCTCTATGGCGGGGATGGATCGGATACCATCTATGGCGACAACAATGGCGGCCTGACCGACAGCGCCGAGTATCTCAACTGGGAAGCTGTTGCCAACGACGCAGACGACGTCGGCGACGGATTTACTCAGATCACCGGAGAGATGGAGGTTTCGGTCAGTTTTGCCAACAACGGCAACAACAATCCTACCTTCGAGATCGAAAGCGGCACGACCCAATACGTGGCGAGCGGCGAGCCCTTCAATCCGACGTCCAGCATCGACCTCTTCGGCAACGGTGACGGAGCGACCTCGACCACGACGATCGATTTTGCCGCGGCGCCCGGCAGCACATACGCTGACGAGGTCGAGAACGTTCAGTTCCGCATCAACGACATCGACAGCGGCGCCGGCAATCATACGGATATCGTTACCGTCAATGCCTATGACGCATTCGGCAATCCTGTCACGGTGGTTCTGACGCCGGGTGGAAGCGACACTGTCGTCGGAAACACCATTACCGCTGACGGAAATGCAAACAGCCCGGCGCAGGCCGACGGTTCTGTCCTTGTCGAGATTGCCGGCCCTGTCTCGCGGATCGAGATCGTTTATGGCAACGGTCAGTCCGGCACTCAGGCGATCTGGCTGTCGGATATCCACTTTGATGCCGTTGCACCGGAGGACGGTGACGACAGCATCGAAGGTGGTTCCGGAAACGACAACCTGTTTGGCGAAGCGGGCAACGACACCTTGGACGGCGGGTCAGGGGACGACACACTGATCGGCGGCGACGGCGACGACACTTTGATCGGCGGCACCGGTGCGGATTCGCTCGATGGTGGTGCCGGCAACGACGAGATCTACGTGGCCGAAGGTGATTTCGCCGACGGGGGCGACGGCGACGATCTCTTTGTCCTGGGGAATCTCGGCGAAGCGGGCAGCAGCACCATTACGATCGTGGGGGGCGAGGGCGGCGAGACCAACGGCGATACTTTGCAATTGAACCCGGAGGTCTCCTACAACGACATCATCTTCACCAACACGAACGACAATGCCGGCGGTCTGTCAGGCACGATCGTCATGGCAGATGGCACGATCGTCAACTTCTCCGAGATCGAGAATATCATCTGTTTCACCCCCGGCACCCGGATACTTACGCCACGGGGTGAGCGCGCCATCGAAACATTGTGCCCGGGAGACATGGTCATCACGCGTGACCATGGCCCTCAACCGATCCGTTGGACCGGGAGCCGCACCGTTGCAGGACACGGAAGATTCGCTCCGATTTCTGTTAGCGATACCGTCATGGACGGGGCAAAGCGGGACCTTCTGGTGTCACCGCAGCACCGGTTGCTGTTTACGGGATATCGCACCGAGCTCTTATTCGGTTGCGACGAGGTTTTGGTGGCGGCCAAGCATTTGATCGATGGTGTGAGCGTCCGTCAAACCCCATGCGACAGCGTCACCTATATCCACATCATGTTTGATCAGCATGAAATCATCTACGCCGAAGGTGCTGCTACAGAGAGCTTCTATGCGGGCGATGCCGGGATCGCGGCGATCACGGATAAATCTCGCGATGAACTCTTTCAGGTGTTTCCCGAGCTGCGTTCAAACATAGGCGCATATGGCAGTGCTGCACGCACATGCCTGAAAGCGCATGAGGCCATCGCAATGACCGAGTTGCGCCAAGCTGCGTTGATCGCGGCCTGACCACGTCGACTACCATCGGTTGACCTGCCGATGGTTTCTGAACCGGGCGGCCGACAGGCGCGAGCGAAATCGTCTGCTCTGTGGAACTTATCCTGTGGCCCCGGGTTGATGCCAAGTATCCGACGGCGTTAGCCGCTGCGGAGCCAAGCTATAGATCACGCATTGGAAAGAGCCTTTCAGTCGGTCCTGATCACCCAATAGCGTCGGAAGGTCATTGCTATCATGGTTGGCAAATGGGGTAGAACACGTGGTGTCCGGCGCAAGGGTGCCCACGACGGCTACGTGCGCAAGTCGGTGGCACAGCGAGTGGCTGGCCATTCTCGCCGATGTTTCATTTCCCGGCTTGTCGCCACTTCGCTGGAAGCCGCTCCGCAGAGCGGGGACGGATTGGCGTGCCAGGGGCTTTCAACATGAAAGTGACTGGGCAGTCCACTGATTTGGCGAGAAACCTCCACCCAGAGAAGGTGAGCAATGAGATGCGCCGGACTGTAGCGGGCGGCTCGGTTGCGAGTCGAGAAACCGTTAAAAGCGATGGTCTCGATCATCTGGAAATATTGGTCAATGCAAGCGAGGCATATCCGAGACTCGAGCAGCTCTTCTTGGGCGCGCAATCGAACATCTCCATGGGATTCCGGCTCTTTGATCTCCGAACCAAATTGCGTTCCGCCTCGGCCCGCGCCACCGGCGAGAGATGGTGCGATCTCTTTGTTCATACCCTGAACAGAGGGGTTCCTATCAAGCTTGTCCTTTCTGACTTTGACCCCGTCATGGCGCATGACATGCATGAACAGTCTTGGCAGTTCATGGCAATCGCGTGTGGGATAAACGAGTTGACCGCACCCGGCGCCGCACGGCTGACGGTTCGCTGTGTCATGCATCCCGCGCGTGGAGGCATCGTTCCAAGGCTGGCTTTTGCTGCGAAGACCCGCAAGGAACTCTCGCGAATTGTGAAGAGCCTAAACGACGATCCCGACCCGGAAGGGCGGTTGCGCGCGTCTCCCGGTTTGCGCGGCCTACTTCATGTCATTAACGGGAAGGTTTGCGCCAAGAAGTGGGCGCTGCCGCAGCTGCAACCCGTCACGTTGCACCACAAGATGGCGGTATTTGACAATGCAACGACGTACATTGGCGGTCTCGACTTGAATGAGCGTAGGTTTGACGATGAGAAGCATCAGCAGCCAGCGCAGGATACTTGGCACGATCTTCAATTGATAACCAGAGATCTGGACGTCGCCGCTTCGGCGTCTGCCTATCTCGATGATTTGTCAGACGTTATCGACCGCAAGGCTGAGGTGAATGGTCTTGCCCAACCATTCTTGGCGACTTTGTCCCGCAGGCGGCGGCAGAACATCTTTCACCTCGCGCCGGAAACCGTTTGTTCTACCATCGCCGAGCAACACCTGAGCAGGATCAAGACCGCCAAAAACTTGATCTATCTGGAGACCCAGTATTTCCGAGATCGAGACATCGTCAGGGCGTTGGCGTCCGCCGCCCGTCGTGAGCCCGGTCTGCATCTGATCGTGCTCCTTCCGGCGGCCCCGGAGGCCTTGGCCTTCAGCGACGAGGCCAGTTTGGATGGCAGGTTTGGCGAGTATTTGCAGGCGCGTGCCATTCGCAGAGTGCGACGCGCCTTTGGGGAGAGGTTTCTCGCCGTCAGCCCCGTGCAACCCAGACGGCCCAGTGCTGAAGACGTGGCGACGGAGCGGGCCACGCTTGCCAGCGCGCCGATCATATACGTCCATTCGAAGGTCGCCATTTTTGACGATAACGCTGCTATAGTCTCATCCGCGAACCTCAATGGGCGGAGCATGAACTGGGATGCGGAGGCCGGGTTGTTGCTGACTTCGACCTCTCAGGTTTTGGCGCTGAAGGCAAAGGTCTTTGGGCGGTGGTTGGGCGACGAAATCGATCGCCCCGAGGCCGCTGATTTCGAAGTGTGGCGCCGCCGCGCGGTTGAAAACGTGGCGAAAGCGCCGGAAAAGCGGTCCGGCTTCATCGTGCCCTATGATCTGGACGCTGCAAAGAAGGCTGGAGTGCCATTGCCCGGGGCGCCGGAAGAAATGGTTTAAAGTTCGACTAAAGAAATTCGGAACCAATTCGAATTTCGAAAGTTGAATAGCCAGAGACTTGGATCGAAACTGAGAAAGGAACGAGACATGCTTGGTTGGGCTTTAACATTTCTGGTGGTCGCGCTGATTGCAGGCGCATTGGGTTTTGGTGGAATTGCCGGCGCGTCGGCCGGATTCGCTCAAATCCTTTTCGTAATCTTCCTGATCCTGTTCGTGGTCGCGATGATTGCCCGCGCCGTGCGTGGCAAGCCGCCGGTCTAACAGCGTTCGAGATGTAACGAGTAATAGGGCTTCGCTTTTTGGCGGAGCCCTTTTTCGTTGGGCCTCGCAGGAAACCGAACCTCTTTTCGATGTTTTGACTCCTTGTGCGTGGAAAAATATAGGTTTTCTGACGGATTGTGATCTTCTGTTCTCTGGTCGTTGTCGACGTGGGGCGGGACCGTGAGCCGATCTATTCGCGATTGCGAGGAACCAAAGTCGAGCTGCTACGTTATGGTCACGGGGCTGTAGCTGTGCCCACTCTTGATAAAGGGCGGCGGAGTATGGACGATATTCGTAAAATTAAGAATCTATTGATATTTGTTTCTATTATTCTGGGTTTTACCGCACTTTACTTTGGACGTGATCTTTTCCTGCCAATCGTAATTGGTTTGATTGTGGCTTTGACATTCAGCCCGGTCGTTCGCAGCTTTGCGCGTATTGGCATTCCTGAACCGATTTCCGCTGTGGCCATAATTGTAGGGGCGGCTGCAGCATTGGGATTTGTTTCCTATCTTTTGAGCGGCCCGATATCAAACATCATGGCAGACGCGCCAACGATGGGTGTCGAGTTGCGGCAGAAGTTGGCTGGAATTCTCGCGTCATTGGAAGAGGTCAAGAATGCCAGCGATCAGGTGGAGGATTTGGCCAACGGAGGTGACTCCACACCTGTGGTTGCTGTCGAGCAACCAGGGCTCTTGGCCTTTGCTGCCGGAAGCATCGCGAACTTCATGGCGTTGATCGCTGTGGGCTTGGTTCTTGCCCTGCTCGTTTTGGCATCAGGTGACCTGTTCTACGTCAAGCTCGTCGAAGCCTTTCCCAATTTCTCCGACAAGCGGCGGGCGATCCGGACTGCGCGCGATATTGAGCGCCAAATTTCTCATTATTTCTTGACCATCACTCTGATTAACGCGGGGCTCGGTCTTAGTATCGGCATCGCCATGTTCCTTGTCGGCCTTCCGAACCCGATTTTATGGGGTGTCTTGGCGTTTGTCCTGAACTACTTGCCGTTTGTTGGTGGCATGATCGGAACGATCTTGATTGCCGCGTTTGGAATCCTGAGCTTCGATACGCTGAGCGCAGGGCTCTTGCCCGCGATCATCTACGCCATCCTGACATCGGCGGAGGCTCAGTTTGTGACCCCGACCGTATTGGGCCGGCGGCTTGAGATGAACACGGTTTCGGTGTTCCTTACCGTGATCATCTGGGGCTGGCTGTGGAGTGTGCCGGGAGCCTTGATGGCCGTCCCATTCCTCGTGCTGCTTAAGGTCATTTGCGACAACGTTCCCGGTCTTTCAATACTGGGGAACTTCTTGGGTCCACGTTCGTCGATCGAAAAGGTGTGAAGGGCTCAGGCTCAGGGCGATGCGCCACGATGTGAGCCCGTTTAAGGAGAACTTGGTCGCTTGAAGAATTGGGTTGCGATCTGCAGCGCCGGGCTCTGACGGGTCATTTCGTCTAGAGACACGCCGTCGCGTGCCGCTTCTGCTGCGGCTCGAAGGGCGGTGACACCTTGGCCCGGGCCACCTGGGTGGCTCATGATGCCGCCTCCTGCGCAGAAAATGAAATCGTCATTGCCAACGACTTTTCGTGACGGGGCGATCTGCCAAATTGTTTGGCCGGAGGAAAAAACCGGCATCGCTGCATCATTCAAACTGTGATCGGACGTTGTCGGCCGCCGAACCGATCGGGCCGATTCAGCGACGACCTCGTCGCTCTCGGTGAATTTGTTGCCGAGCCCATTGACGTGCAGGTGATCCGCGCCGGCCAATCGCCAGAGCTTTTGCATCACATCAAAACTCACTCCGATATCGGGGGATCGTGACAAGAGCCCCCAGCCAGCGCGATGCCCGTGAATCAGAGCCTCGCTATGATTCCGCACAGCCCGGACGCCGGATAGGCCGACCGACTGGAGGCAGACCATGGCGCAAAAGGCTCCGACGCTTTGCATCAGGTCGAGATTGCGCCACATCTGGTCTATCTCGTCGGTGATGTTGGCAGCATAGATCACTCGTTTGCCGCTCTTTTCGGCGTGGTCATTGATCACCCTCATGACGGCCGACAGCCTCTCTCCAAAGGGACAGTCAGGTCCATTGGCCTGTAGTTCGTCGTCTTTGATGAAGTCAATTCCGGCATCGACGAGCGCTTTGACGAGTTCGGCCGTTTCGGATGGCCGGAGCCCGACGCTCGGCTTGATTATTGTGCCGATCAGCGGGCCGGTATGGCCGCCCATGAAGGCTCGCGTGCCTTCTGCGCCAAATTGAGGTCCGGGATTGTCCCTGCCAAATTCTTTGGGGAGCTGCACTGCGGTCAGTCGAATTGCCGATATCTCCGCCAGCTCGAAGAGGTTTCCGGCAATCGTGGACATCAGCGTCGGCAACGACGTGCCGACTGTATTCAAGGGCCAACTCACGGTCACGAGACCGCGCTCGTAGGTATTGCCCGTCTTACGGGAGGGCAGCGACGGGGCGTTGGAGGAAGAGGTGGTCCGGATGTTCTCTACTCGGGCTGCAGACCGCGCTCTGAGTTCGTCGGTTTCGGACGCCAGTTTGACGAAGGTTCCAGTTGATTGCTCGCCCGCCAGCACGTCAGCCGCATGCGCCAGCCCGACCGGTGTTTCGATATCGTAGGTTGCGAAAATTCGTGTCACCTGAGCCCACCTCCGTTGCGTATCCAATCAAAGTAGTCGGTGCTGCCCATTTGCCCGCCCTTGAGCGCAAGCTCCAAACCGTCCATCGGACCGTCTGCATGCGCTTTGAAGAGAGAGGCGCCCGGAATGGTGGGGGCGAGCGCCGAAAGCGCGAAGATATCGAGCTGACGCGTCGCATGGCCCGATGTGTCGCCGCCGGAGATCACAGCGCGCCGAACACTTGTCCTCTTCAGGATCTGTTCGAGGGTTTTGCCGAGCGCATCGCCCAAGACGCGGTTGATATCGGGCAGCTTTTTTCCAGATCTTTGCGCGGCGCTATTGAAACGGGCGGTGGCAGGGTCATCCGGCCCCTCCGCAGTAAAGATGAGTGGATCTGTGCCGTTGGACAGGGCGTCGAGGCTCGCCGAAATCACACGATTAACTTCCGCTCCGACCTCTTGTTCGCCGCCGCAGGCACAAGTTGGATCAAAACGAATTGTCGCAAAGCCGTTGTGCCGCGACCATCCGATTTGCTCCGCCGTTGTGGGGGAAACCGAACCGGAGATAGTCACCATGCCGTCACACCGACCGGCGCTGGCGGGGGGCTCTTGCGGCGTCAACATCCCTGTCTCGATCCAGTGTCGGACCAGGGCGAATTCGACCCCCTGAGACCCGACAACGAAGCGGCTGGTTTCACGATTTTGCCATAGCATTCGACCACCGGCGGCTTCGCTACTTGCATCCATGCAATCCATTGTCGTGATCTGGATCCGGTTCGGGTCTATTGGATCAATTGCCAAGGGCTGCGTGCCCATGTCTTGTGACCAAACAGATGCCGTCAACCGATCTGATTGCGCTTCCACGTGTCGACCGACATCGGACTCTGCCATCGGTGTAACCGGGTGTCGCGCCATGACCGGGTGTCGATCGAGGCGATATACCTCGGTGCCGTGACCCGCGAAAAGATGGCCGAATACCTGATATCGCTGCATTTGAGGGGCTGCCACGAGCAACGGTACCGGCCCGGTTTCAATCAGATCCGTCGCAATTTCGATCGCGCGTCCGATTGAGCCAATTTCGGGCGACGAGTCCAATGTAGAGCAGATTTTGTAATGCAGCAGCTGCGGGTCCAATGCGAGCAGTGCGGAGAAGGCGGAAGGGAGGTTCTCGTCCATCCAGTCAGGCGTTTGGGCCCGGGCTGTCGAGGCGATGCCGACAGCGCGCAGGCCCTCGTATCGGGAGACCTGTTCGGGTGTCGGTGCCTCGAGAAACAACATCGATGGGATGCCCGAGAACTCCAACACTTCCATCACCGCGGCGGCTCCCGTGAAGTCGTCACCATACCATGCGAGGAGCAGCCGATTTGACTGTTTGCTCAATTTGGCTTTCCCTCCACTATATGTTTGCCGCAAAGCAGACTTGACTTGTTGGTGTGATTAGTAGCTTATTATACCAGTTGTCAATTGCATCTGCGACTGTAGGTGCAGGATACCAATTTCGGAGGTTCGATGTGACGAAAATTGCCCTTTTTGGTGCTGGTGGAAAAATGGGTGTTCGATTGTCCCGCAATCTGGCGTCCTCCGAGTTCCAGACCGCTCACGTGGAAGTGTCGGAGGAGGGCCGGGAGAGGTTAAAAGCCGAGTTGGGGATTACTTGCCAAGACCCGGACGCAGCACTCGAAGGTGCGCGCGTTGTCGTTCTTGCCGTGCCTGACACGGTGATCGGCAAGGTCGCGAAGGCCATTATCGACAAGGTCCCGTCCGGCGCGATCGTCATGTGTCTGGATGCTGCCGCACCATTTGCGGGGCACCTTCCGAAGCGGGACGATGTGACTTATTTCGTAAGCCATCCGTGCCATCCGCCCATTTTCAACAATGAGGACTCGACGGAAGATCGCAAAGATCACTTCGGCGGGGTTTCGGCGCGCCAAGGCATCGTGAACGCATTGATGCAGGGCCCCGAAGCGGACTACGCACTGGGCGAGAAAGTGGGGAAGACCATTTTTGCCCCGGTTGCGCGATCACATCGGGTGACGGTCGAGCAAATGGCCCTGCTGGAGCCAGGCCTGTCTGAAACCGTTTGCGCGTCGCTCTTGGACATCATGCGAGAGGCAATGGATGAGGTGGTTGCGCGAGGCGTTCCCAAGGAGGCGGCGCGAGATTTCCTTTTGGGACATATGAATATTCTGGGGGCTGTCATCTTTGGCGAGGTTGAAGGTGTGTTCTCAGACGCTTGCAACAAGGCAATTGAATTCGGAAAGCCTGTTCTCATGAAGGATGACTGGAAGCGGGTATTCGATCCTGATGAGATCGCAGCCAGTATCCAGCGGATCACCTAACTCGCCGCGGCCGCGATGCGCTTGTAACGACTGTTGCGAGGACGTAATCTGAAACAGTGATTGGGAAGCAGGCAAGCGTGCAGTGAAAAACAAGTCCGATGGCACAACGAGCAAGATCGTTCGCCTGAAATTATCAGATCAGGTCTTTGAGCGACTGCGCGAAATGATTGCGTCGGGCGAGCTGGCGGCGGGTGACATTGTTCCTTCCGAGCGGGCTCTGATGGAAAAGTTCGGTGTTGGACGTCCGGCTGTGCGTGAAGCTTTGCAATCAATGCAGAGCAAGGGCCTGATTACCATTACCCATGGCGAGCGGAGCCGAGTGAATACTCTGACCGCCAGTGTCGCGTTCCAGCAACTCGATGATGTTGCAAAGCTTTTGCTGTCCAGTGAGCCTTCGAATATCGAGTACTTGAAGCAGGTCCGCCATATCCTCGAGCTTGGCAGTATCAGGCTGGCGGCAGAGAAATGCACATCCAAAGACGCGGCAGAGCTGGCCGACCTGATCGAGGCGCAAAGAGCCCAGCTTGGCCATGCCGAGGCGTTCATGAAGGCTGACGTAGCTTTTCATACCCGCATCGCCCTAATCACCGGGAACACCCTGATCCACGCCATTACGGAGATGATGTTGACGTGGCTCTTTGAGTATCACTCTTCCCTGCTGCTTTGGTCGGGTCGCGAGAACACGACCCTCGAAGAGCATGCGGCAATACTTGAGTGCCTTTCCGAGAATGATGTCGCACGGGCGGCTCAAGCGATGGAAGACCACCTCAACCGGTCAAAATCAAACTTCACGTCGCCGGCGAAGCCCTAATTCTCTAAGCAATTGCTTGCCATTCATAGGGGCCGAGCCCTTCGCGCATCTGCGCTGTGAGGTTCACATTGATGGCCGTGTCTCGGACCGTCAGGCGGGCTTTAGAGGCAGTGACTTCTGCGGTTCGCACTGGTTGTCCCGCCAATTCGCCAAGCAGTCTCAGCGCGTCCGTCAATGGCCAGACACCTTGGTCACGGATCACACCCCTCGGTCCATAGAGCGACGCGGGTGTCCAGACTTCGATGCCACTTGGGGCGAGGGCGGTCGCCAGCCCGATTGCATAGGCCGCACCAAATTTCGCGCGATGCCGCGGATCGTCGTCTGTCATGCAAACCCGCCCGTTTGTCGTATTGGGAATTGTGCGTTTACCATACGGGTTCTGCCGCATTGCGATCGTCGCCGGGCCGATTCTGTAGGCCTTGTCCTTGATGATGCTCCGAGCGGATCGGGTGATGTGCGAGATCGCTTCTAGTGTCTCCATGACAGACAAGTCGTCCGCGGCATGAACGATCGGGCAGAGACCGTGGCTGATGAAATCAAGCATCGCCACAGGTGGCCTTTTCCTGTTCAGTTCGGGGAAGAAGCTGGCCATACCTCCACCGCGAAGTATGCATGGGAAGGCGTTCGCTGCAGCATTGTGGATAAGCTCGAGTGAAGGACAATCCGGCCAATCGGAGCCGGGTGGTGTGGATTGGCGGTCGACCGAGGGGCATACCATGATGCTGTAAGGCGCAAATCCCGAAGCAGCCATTTGGGCCGCAAGTTCCTGAAGTTCGGGTTCCGGGTTCGCATCGCAACGACAGATCAGTTCCAGATCGAACAGCGTGGAAGGGCAGGCGGCTTGTGCTTGTGCAAATGCGACAAACTGTTGTGAGGTGTCTCCCAATGTCGCATCCAAGTGGCATAGAAGCCTTTGCGGTTTCACGACCTCCAGGTCTATTGGTGAAAGCGCCAGTCGCGCTGCATCATCGGGGGAAATGACCAATGCCATTTGCGGAAAATGCGCACCTTTCGGCGCTTCTTCGGAGGTGGATGCATTGGCGGATGTCGTGGTCTGCCAAGTGACTTCGACGGACTGCCTTAAATCAGTGCCATCGGGAATCAAGTATGGCCATGGCTCTGCAAGCGGCCGGTTGTAGGTCTTGTAGGAGGCGTCGCCCCACTGGCGCTGATCCTCCATTTCGAAGGTGTCGCCTTTAAAGCGACAGGTGACTGCATTTGTCCCAGCGTTGTGGGTCAACGCGCTGATATCCTTGAAGGGCTGCCATGGTTCGATGTTCGAGGGAAAGTGCGACGAAGAGGACGTGCCGTCGCTATGATCTACTCGCACCGGAGCACCCGCCACATCGCGAATTGGATGTAGAACCGTAAATCCCGCGCGGTTGGTTTCGAAGTGCCCTTTTGCTCGGCCGGTTGCCGAAACGATCAGGCGGCTTTGATCGGCTTGGATACTGACCTTGACGGTGAGCTCGGCCGTTTGCGTCTTGTATTGGGCCTGATATTGCAGCCGAAGCGCCAATTCCGATGCTTCGAGAGTTTCATCGGTGATCTGGGGAACGAGCGTTCCCCAATCGCCGTCGCGCACGAGAAATGCGATCCCACGAATGGCCTCGGTTCCATCCATACCGAAATGGCGAAGCGCTCCGTTCTCGATTGAAAAGGACAGCCGTCCGATCACGAAGTCGCGTCGCTCGACAGGCGGCTCGTCCGTGCCGAAGAGGTCATAGTTGTGAGTCATCTGTCAGATAGCTTTACGGTTTGTCCTTCTTTTGCCGATCTGTAGGCCGCTTCGACGAGCGCAAGGGTCTTGAGGTTGTCCTCGCCGGACGTTTCCGGGGTTGTTCCGGCATTGAGGCAATCGACGAAGTGCTGCTGAATCGTTCGAACACTTTCCTGAATGTTGTGCCAAGGCCGTTCGGCCCAAGGTAGCAGCGGCGGCGATACGTCCACTATTTTCTCGGTCTTGCCCTGAAGAGTAAGCCTGTATCCCGCATCAAGTCGAAGCGTGCCTTCGTGACCATCTATCTCCAACAGGGTTTGAGGAAAGGTCTCGGGGCTGCGCCGGGTGGCATAGGAGCAATCCACGACACTGGTTGCCCCGTTGCGGTGCTTTAGCAACATCGTAGCGACGTCTTCACCCTTGATGCTTTGATTGATGCGGCGTGTGGTGGCGGCAAGGTGATCGACATCGCCGAGAAAAGCGCGCGCGATGTCCAATATGTGAATGCCGAGGTCTTCGATAATGAAGCGCTCGCCCTCGGCCAGATACGGTTGCCCCGAGAAGACGTCATAGCCGGAGCGGAAGCTCACGCGGCAGAAAAATGGCTCGCCGATGGCGCCCGAATTGACCGCCTTCATCGCGGCCTGAATTGGCGACTGCCAGCGAAAGTTCTCGTGCACCATCAGCGTCTTGCCGGCAGCTCTCACGGCACCGACCATGGCCTGTCCGTCATCCAACGTGGCCGCGAAAGGCTTCTGACAAATTATGTGAACGCCATGGCTGGCCGCCAATTCGACCAATGCGCGGTGTGACCCTACCGTTGTGACGATGTCGACGAAATCAAAGCCACCGTCGCCGAACATCTCTCGGGCGTCAGTATAGGTTCTGGCGATGCCAAAGGTCGACGCGCTCGTGGACAATCGCTGCGTGTCCTGATCGCATAGTGCGACGATCTCGACCCCGTCGATGTCGCGCCAAGCGTTGAGCTGGTTCTGCGCGAAAAATCCACAGCCTATCAATGCGCCCTTCATATCGGGTCTCTCCCTACTTGCTCAAATTCGCCTGCGTTTGAAGAGCAACCCTAGCCTGTAGCTTTTGCTGCGATTGATCAATGACCACGGCTGCTATGATAACCAGTCCCTTGATCACGGTCTGCCAGAACGATGACACGCCCATCATGACCAGGCCATCCGACAGAACTCCGATGACGCAGGCCCCGATGATCGTGCCGCCGATCCTGCCACGCCCGCCTGACATGGACGTGCCGCCAAGCACGGCAGCGGCGATGGCATTGAGTTCAAAGGTGTCCCCGGTCGCTGGGTGTGCCGCAACCAGCTGCGAGGATATGATCAATCCGACCAGAGCCGCACAGAAACCTGAGAAAATATAGACGAAATACTTGGTGCGATTGACTTTGATGCCGGAAAGGCCGGCGGCTCGCTCATTTCCCCCGACCGCGTAGATGTGTCGTCCAAGTGGCGTTCGAGTTGCGATATAGGCTGCGAGGACCCCGACTGAAATCAAGAGGCAGATCGAAACCGGAACGCCCAGCACCTCACCCGCACCGATCCAGCGGAAGGTGTCTGATCCGTATTCGGCGTTGCCGTTCAGATTTGGGAAGGTCCGGCCATCCGAACTGAGCATAGCGGCGCCTCGCGCGATATACAGGGTTCCGAGCGTCGCTATGAATGGTGCGACGTTGAGCTTTGTAATCAGGAAGCCGTTCAATGCTCCGATCGCCATGCCGACCAGTATAACCAGTAAACAGATCTCGAGTGTATTGAACTGGATCGACCATCCCAGTCCGACATCGACACCGTTCAAGACCAGGTATCCCGCGACCATCCCACAAAGGCCGACGATGGATCCGACGGATAGGTCTATGCCACCCGAAACGATGACAAATGTCATGCCGATGGCGAGGATCGCGTTGATGGCAATGTGTTTCGACATGATGACCATATTGGCTGTCGACATGAAATTTGGCGCATTGAAGGCAAAGAACACGAACACCAGGAAAAGTGCGATGAAGGTGCGGGCCTTGAGCAGCACCAGAAGGGCGTCCGGGTTCGACTTCGAGGGCGCGGCGACGAATTGTTCGGCCATCAAACGAGATCCTTTACCTGTGAAATGGGTTTGTGACCAACCGCAGACGCCTCGATGAGCGCACCATTGGTCGCGGTTTCGCGGGTGAACTCGCCCGTGATCCGTCCGTTTGACATGACCAGGATACGGTCCGAGAGGGACATGACCTCGTCCAGATCGGATGTAACGAAAATGATCCCAAGGCCGTCTGCGGCGAGTTTGCGCATGACGCGGAACACCTCGGCCTTGGCTCCGATATCGATGCCGCGCGATGGTTCGTCCATCAAGAGCACTTGCGGACGGGTCATCAGAGCCTTGGAGATCACGACCTTCTGCTGGTTTCCACCGGATAGCGATGAGACGGCGTGCTCTGCCGAGGCGATTTTGACCGCCAATCGCTTCACGAAATCCGAGACGCTGTTCTTTTCCTTCGCCAGGCTCATGTGAATGCCACGGGTGAATTGCGACAGGCTGGAAAGCGTCATGTTTTCCCGGATGGAAAGCATTTGAACCAAGCCGTCGTTCTTTCGGTCCTCCGGGATCAATGCAAGTCCGCGCTTGATCCGGCCCGCAACGTTCTTTTCGCGGAGTGGTTGCCCTTCGACAAAGACCTGTCCGGTCGCGTCGGGATGCCGCCCGATAACACATTCCAGGAACTCTGAGCGCCCCGCGCCCATCAGCCCGTAGATACCGAGAATTTCGCCTTTTTGAAGTGAAAGGGACACATCGTTGACGACCAGCCCACCGCCAGAACGGCCAAGCGATATGTGTTCGGCTCGAAAGACCTCGTCGCCGAAGGGATGGTCGATTTCCTTTGCAAAGTCTTTGCCGCTTTCGCCGATCATGTTGCGGACGATCCAATCGACATCGACGCCTTCCATCGATCTTGCGCCGGTAACGACTCCATCGCGCAGCACCGTGATGTAGTCACCGATCTGGATCAGTTCCTCCAGGCGGTGGGATATATAGATGATACCGACGCCGTCGCGCTTGAGATCGGCGATGACACGGAAAAGAATATCGACCTCGGCGGCGGATAGCGCGGAGGTCGGCTCATCCAGGATCAGAATACGCGCATTCTGTGCAAGGGATTTTGCGATTTCGACGATTTGCTGCTGACCTACTCTCAGATCACCGACCAATGCGTCCGGATCAATGTCTTGTTCGAGTTGGCGCATCAATTCTCGGGTCCGCGCCCGCTGAGCGGACTGGTCTACGTCGATCCCTCTCCGGGTCTTTTCGCGGGCGATAAATATATTCTCAGCGACCGTCAGGTTTGGAAACAGGTTCAGTTCCTGAAAAACAATCCCTATGCCGCGATTGGCCGCGTCGTCGGTATTTCGCAGGACGACTTCCTCGTCGCCAATGAAGAGCTGCCCTTCTGTAAGCTGTTCGACGCCCGCGATGATTTTCATCATTGTCGATTTGCCAGCACCATTTTCGCCGACGAGCACATTGACCGCACCCATGTGGAGGTCGAAATCAGCTGATTTTAACGCGACCGTGCCGGGATAGACCTTTGTGCCGCAACGTATGGAGAGACCGACCGAGCCAGTCATTCGGGCGCCTCAAAGCTAAGTGCGGTCGGGACGACTTCCGGAGCTGAAGCCAAGTCTCGATAGGTGAAGACGCCTTCGAATGAGACTGTCCGCCCGATGATATCCCCTTCAGGTAGCGACAAGCGTTCATGGGCCATGGCGTTCAAGCCGCCAGCAAGTTTCGCAAACTCGATCTGGTCCCGGAAATCGGTGAAGATGAGGAAGGGCATCGCATCACGAATGGCCGTGCCGCGGATCACTGGCCCAAGCTGGACCGTCACATCCGCTGCCCCATCGCCGGTCGTATCAACCTGAAGTTTTGCGGCACGACTCGTGGTATTGGCCTCCACGATCGAACCCGACCCGCTTACGGCAAAGTTCCAGGGATTGGCTTCGCCTTCCGGGCGCAGCCCGTGTGACTGTCCCGCAGCCTGCTCATTTTGTGCAAGGGATACTCGAAGGTCATCGATGGGAACGAGGTGCTCAGCGACCGTCGGCAGGACGTCGGTGTCCCAGATGTCGCGGGCAAGTGCGGCCATTCGCGCCTCGTCAGTCAGGTTTGCATCTGCTTGACCAGCGGAATCGGGATCGGGGTTCTTCACGATCTTGCACCCAGAAAGCGAGATCAGGAGACCGACCGCTACAATTGATACCCATTTCAACCGACGCATTATTCCCCCACCTATATAGGTCGGAACCCGGCATTGCCGCCGGATTCCGTGTTTGCAACGAAGGTTGGCTTAGGCGCCGAGCGCAAAAGTCTCTAGCTGGTCGGCATTTTCGGCAGTGATCAGGACGCAGTCCATCAACTGCTTTTCGGGGAGTCCCGTCGAGCCGGTCGTCAGATATTGGTCAGCCTGTTCCACGGCGATTTGGGCCTGGCGATAGGCAGGTTGCAGCACAGTCGCCTTGATGCCGCCGGCCAGAATGCTGTCACGCACGTCGTTCGAGCCATCAAATCCGACGACCAGCACGTCATTGCGTCCCGCAGCTTCCAACGCTGCCCATGCTCCCATCGCCATCGTATCATTACCGCAAATGACGCCTTTGATGTCAGGATTTGCCTGCAGGATGGATTCCATCTTTTCAAAGGCTTCAGTCTGAGACCAGTTCGCCGACTGCTGCGCGACCATTATCATATCCGGATATTGATCGATGATGTCGTGGTAGCCAGAAGACCGAATGCCAGCATTCGTATCGGCTTCTCTGCCGACCAGCTCAACATAGTTGCCGCTCTCCTCCATGATTGCGACAAACTCCTCGGCACCGAGTTGGGCGCCTTGGTAGTTGTTGGAGACGATCTGGCTGACGGCGATACCCGCTTCCTTGATCTCCCGATCGATCAGGAAACACGGAATACCCGCCTCGGTCGCGCGACGGACTGGAGCGACGGTGGCGTCGGCGCCGGCATTGTCGAGAATGATCGCGCTGGCGCCCCGTGCGATTGCCGTATCGAAGAGCTCAGATTGCTTGTTCGGGTCGTCATCGTGAACGAGAACGATGGTTTCATAGCCCAACTCGGTAGCGCGGGCTTCTGCGCCCACGGCTTCGGCTTTGAAAAATGGGTTGTCATGGCTTGGCGTAATGATCGCAATCAGACCCTTGCCTTGCGCGTGGCCAATGGACGTACCCGCGAGGGTCACGACGCCTGCTAGGCCCGTCACAAATGTGCGGCGGTTGGTTTTCATCAATAGTCCTCCCTAACTCTCAGTCATACGGCGAGCGCGACTGATTGGCGGCATCTTGTCGGAATCGTCATCGCCTTGTCAACAGGTATAATGAGTATATCTGGGTGACGGATTCGGAGCCATTTTGGGTAGGTTGGACCTGATGCGCAGCGCGCCTGAGCGGAGGCATCCGCCCATCATATCGGTTGAATTTTTGAGGGCGCCTGGTTGTCGCGGCGCGAAATGGTCCGCAGGACAGGGCGCGGATGCCAAGTCAACTTGGCGGCTCCACCGGTATGTCCAGGTGAGGCACGATCGAACACCGGCAGGGAATTGGAGGGGTAGGGTGCAGTCGAGCTGCCTTCAGCCGCTGGACGGCCGTGCGAGTTTCTCACTGGCGTATTGAGAGGGGGCGCGCGTGTCAGAAATATACGTGTGAACGGTTGCGCTACGTCGCAGCGCAACCTTCATAGTTTTGGAGGTATCTCGGAGCTCAGCCGGCCATCTTGTCTGCGACCAGTTCTATCAGCTTCTTATGATCGGCGTCGAAGTTGCGAATACCTTCCGCAAGCTTTTCCGTCGCCATCGCGTCCGAGTTCATCTGCCAACGGAACGTCGCCTCATCCATCGAGATTGGATCGACGCCAGTGGCGGTGTCTGCCGATAGCACCCGCGTGAGGTTGGCCGTGTCGGACCCAAGCTCGTCCAGCAGGTTCGGTGCGATCGTGAGGTTGTCGCAGCCGGCAAGTGCCTTGATCTGATCCGTGTTGCGGAAGGACGCCCCCATGACCACCGTCTTGATTCCGTTGGACTTGTAGTAGTCATAGATCCTGCGCACGGATTTCACGCCCGGGTCTTCGTCCGGCGCGTAGCTGTCACGGCCCTCATTCTTTTTGTACCAATCCGTAATCCTGCCCACGAAAGGTGAAATCAAATAGGCTTTCGCATCTGCGCAGGCCACCGCTTGTGCCATGGAGAAGAGCAGCGTGAGGTTGCAATCAATGCCATCACCTTGAAGCTTCTCAGCGGCGCGAATGCCTTCCCATGTGGATGCGAGCTTGATCAGGATTTTCTCTTTGCCGATCCCGCGGGAAGCGTATTCATCGATGATCTGATGCGCCCGTTTGACAGAGGCGTCGGTATCGAAAGACAAACATGCGTCCACTTCCGTCGAAACCCGGCCCGGAACGATTGCCGCGAGTTCGGCCCCGATTGCCACGGTAAGTATATCCGTGACTTCAGCGGCGCTCTTTCCTGCCTTCTTGCCTGCCTCGATTTCTCGTGCGACGACGCCTTCGGACGCAGGGTCTTTCATCGCCTTGAGCACAAGTGACGGGTTCGTCGTGCAATCGACAGGTTTGTATTCCTTGACTGCGGCAACCTCCCCGGTGTCTGCAACGACAACGGTCATTTCTCGAAGTTGATCCAGTACACTTGTCATTTCGCGATTCCTTCTTTGTTGGTCGTGGGGCCATTCTCAAACCGGTTCAAGCTCGCCTAACCCATCCGACAATTCTTAACTGATGGTGGTGCGGTCTCATTCGCGACTGGTGGCTGGTCACAGCTCATGTGCACGTGTCGACCATGCTTTTCACCCCTCCTGAACCGCGTTTATCGCGGATTTTGATGCGTTGCCAGCAGGATCAGGAACATGATGGTTGCACGGGTTTAGAGATTTGTACCTGGCCAACGGGCACTGTCGATTTCAAGGGGGCTACGCTGTAGGATGCAGAGTTGGAACGTCGATCGCTGCTGGCAGTCCTCAAGGGTGCGGTTGAAAGTACGACAAGGGGCCGGTTTATGAGAACTATGTACCAAGATCTGAGGGCAGGTTGCGGGTTCGAGTTCGCATTGTACTATCTGAACTTGAACTGACGTCTGCGTGCCTCTAGCCAATGGCTCACGCGAAACTAGGAAGAATCCAATGGCCAATCCTCTGTTTGATCGTCTTTTCGGCCGTCATATCGGCAAGACGACACCATTTCTTCACCTGTTGGACGGTCGCACCGTTTCGCATTCCGAGTTTCTGGATATGGCAGCTCAGATGGCCAATGCGATCGTGGCGCAGGGCCTGCGTCCCGGCGATAGAGTGGCGGCACAGATCGACAAGTCTCCCGAGGCACTGGCGCTCTACGCGGCTTGCGTCCAGGCCGGGCTCGTCTTTCTCCCGTTGAACACAGCCTATCAGGTGGAGGAATTGACATACTTCTTCGAGGACAGCGCTTGCTCGTTGATCTTGTGCCGACCTCAGAACAAAGAAGAGTTGGAGCCGGTTGCGGGACGCATCGGTGCCGCACTCATGACTTTGGATGCTTCGGGCGCAGGATCGTTTGCGGACGCCGCCAAAGGACAGAAATCCACATTTGAGACGGCCCCACGGCATGGCGATGATCTGGCTGCGCTGCTCTATACCTCCGGCACAACCGGGCGCTCCAAGGGTGCAATGTTGAGCCAGAACAACTTGCTGTCGAACGCCGAAGTTCTGGCAGAGCTTTGGGAATTCACTTCTGACGACATACTGCTTCACGCCTTGCCGATCTTTCACACGCACGGCCTGTTTGTGGCGGTGAACGTGACCCTCATCGCCGGCGGAAGCATGGTTTTCATGCCGAAACTCGATATCGATTCGCTGATAGAGTGGATGCCGCGAGCCACGACCCTCATGGGGGTGCCGACGTTCTACACGAGGCTTCTGGCCGAGCCGAGATTTGACAGTGATCTGGCATCGAATATGCGACTTTTCATCTCCGGCTCTGCTCCGCTGCTGGCCGATACGCATGTTCAGTTCGAAGAGCGGACAGGCCATCGGATCCTCGAGCGGTATGGAATGACCGAAACGAATATGAACACGTCAAATCCTTATGACGGTGAGCGCAGGGCAGGGACTGTCGGCAAGCCCCTTCCTAGCGTTGAATTGAAGATCACGGATGCCGCCACTGGCGAGACGGTGCCAGACGGTGAGATCGGTCAGATCGAAGTTCGCGGTCCGAACGTCTTTCTTGGCTACTGGCGGATGCCCGAAAAAACAGCCGCGGAGCTACGGGCGGATGGATTCTTCATCACGGGCGATCTGGGGAAGATCGACGATGATGGCTACGTTCATATCGTCGGGCGCAACAAGGACCTCATTATTTCGGGTGGGTACAACATCTATCCCAAGGAAATCGAGATGGTGCTAGACGAACAGGAGGGTGTCCTCGAAAGCGCTGTCATCGGAGTGCCACATGCGGACCTTGGCGAGGCCGGCCTGGGCGTTCTTGTCCAAAAGTCCGGCCATACGATTGATATTGCTTCAATTTCCGAGAAGCTCACCACCTCTTTGGCACGTTTCAAGCTGCCGAAGAAGCTGATCGTCGTCGACGAATTGCCGCGCAACGCCATGGGCAAGGTGCAAAAGAATCTGCTGCGAGAGAAGTACCGACGTATCTGACGCTGGACCTCGGGCGGGAGGTCATTGCGGAAACCTGGTAGGCTCGCGGTTTCGTGTTCAACTTTTTGCCTAATTCACAGGCAAATCGCCTGCTCTTAGGGGATATTCGCGGTATTTCTCCTGACATTAAGGGGCATCAGCCAAATTTTTGAGCGTGCTGTTGCATCTTTTGTGTCGCTTCGGTTTAGTCCTACACCAATAGCGCGGCAAAAGCCGCCGTTGGACAGGGAGACTGGGTTTGTCAGAAACCTCGGAATCGGCTTTCGTCGAGTTTGAACGCGTACAGAAGAGCTACGACGGCGAAACACTTGTGGTGAAGGACTTGAACCTGTCGCTTCCGAAGGGCGAGTTCTTGACGATGCTCGGGCCGTCGGGGAGTGGTAAGACGACATGTCTTATGATGCTTGCCGGATTTGAGACCGCGACGAACGGCGACATTCGACTGGATGGCAAGCCGATCAACAATATCCCACCTCACAAGCGCGGCATCGGAATGGTTTTCCAGAACTATGCCTTGTTCCCCCATATGTCGGTGGCCGAGAACCTCAGTTTTCCGCTCGAAGTCCGCAAGATGGGAAAGTCGGACCGTGAAGCAAAGATCAAGCGCGCTTTGGACATGGTCCAGATGGGGGCCTTTGGTGGTCGGCGGCCGAGTCAATTGTCCGGCGGGCAGCAACAACGTGTTGCCTTGGCGCGTGCCTTGGTCTTCGAGCCGGAACTGGTGCTGATGGACGAGCCGCTCGGGGCTCTGGACAAACAGCTTCGCGAAACCCTGCAGTTTGAAATCACGAGGCTCGCGCATTCCTTGGGTATTACCGTCGTTTACGTGACCCACGACCAGACCGAAGCGCTGACGATGTCGGACAGGGTCGCGGTTTTTGAGGCCGGTCGTATCCAGCAATTGGCCCCACCGGCCGAGCTGTACGAGAAGCCGATGAACTCGTTCGTTGCTCAGTTTATTGGTGAAAACAATACGCTAGAGGGTGTTGTTACTGCGATCGAAGCGGGCGAGTGCACTGTGAAATTGGACAGTGGCGACATTATTTCGGCGCTTCCGGTAAATGTGAGCGCAGTGGGTGATCGTACCAAGGTGTCGATCCGTCCGGAGCGTGTCGAATTCAATCCCGAACGGATGAGAGATGGCACTCACACCTTGGATGCGGAGGTGCTTGAGTTCGTTTACATGGGGGATATCTTCAGAACGCGACTTCGGGTTGCCGGGATCGACAATTTCATCATCAAGACACGCAACGCGCCGGATCAGGTGCGGCTGAAACCTGGCGAGCAGATCAAGATCGGTTGGCTGCCAGAGGATTGCCGCGCTCTCGATGCTTAAGGCGCTTGTGCAAGGAAAGGTTTGGGCGGTCAACGGGACTGCTCACCGGAAAACAAACCATAAAAGTCAACGGGAGAAAAATATGACTTTCAAGACCACACTGATGATCGGCACTGCGCTGACAGCAGTCGCCGGAATGGCGCTGGCTGATGCGCACGGCATGGCCGACGAGATGACCATCGTGAGCTGGGGTGGCGCCTATCAGGCGAGCCAGATCGGTGCCTACTCTGATCCTTATCTCGAGATGCATCCCGAGATGACGATCATTTACGACGAAAGCAGCGCTGAGGCGGTGGCCAAACTGCGGGCCATGAACGAAGCCGGCAACATCACTTGGGATCTGGTAGACGTTGAAGCTGCGGACGCCATTCGTCTCTGCGATGAAGGCCTTGCCATGGAAGTCGACCATGACGAGATCCTTGCGGCTGCCGATGACGGCACCGACGCGTCTGACGATTTTGGCGACTCGATCGTTTCCGACTGCTTCATCCCGCAGATCGTCTTTTCGACGACAATGGGCTACCGCACCGACCTGGTCGGCGACACGCCGCCGACGTCGATCTGCGCGATCTTCGATCTTGAAACCTATCCGGGTCAGCGGTCGCTGAACCGGCGCCCGATTGCCAACATGGAGTGGGCACTGCTGTGTGACGGCGTTGCAAAGGACGACATCTATGACGTTCTGGCCACCGAAGAGGGCCAGGCGCAGGCTTTCGCCAAGCTGGACACGATCAAGGACAGCGTCGTCTGGTGGACAGCCGGTGCGGAAACACCGCAGCTCTTGGCTGACGGCGAAGTCGTGATGGGTTCGACCTACAACGGCCGCCTGTTCAGCGCGATCGCAGAGCAGGACCAGCCGATCGGTATGCTGTGGGATGCACAGATGCTCGACTTCGACGGATGGATCATCCCCGAAGGCCTTCCCGAGGACCGTCTCGCACGTGTCTTGGACTTCGTGCACTTTGCCACCGACACGCAGCGACTGGCGGATCAGGCCAAGTTCATCTCCTACGGTCCGGCTCGCGCCTCGTCCGCGCCGCTCGTCGGCAATCACGGCACGCTGGGTATTCCGATGGCCGAGCATATGCCGACCGATCCGGCTAACGCGTCCAACGTGTTCGTGACTCAGTACGATTTCTGGGCCGACTATCGCGACGATCTTGACGCGAAGTTCCAGTCCTGGCTCGCTCAATAACAAGACCCTTTCCGGGGCGGGCGATCGTTCGCCCCGGACCAACTTTGCAAGGACTGCCGTCATGCCCAAAGGCTATATCATCGCTCATGTAACGGTGACCGACCCCGAGCCTTACAAGGAGTATGTGCGTCTCGATACGCCCATTTTCGACCGGCTAGGTGGCCGATTTATCGTCCGAGGTGGGCAGTCCGAACTGGTCGAAGGCCAGTTGCAGGAGCGTCATATCGTTATTGAGTTTGACAGTTACGAAGCGGCGCGAGCGGCTTATAATGACCCCGAATATCAAAAAGTTGCCGACATCCGCCGAGCGAACGCTGACAGCTCTTTTGTATTGGTTGAGGGCGTGTAATGACAGATGCAAGCGCCCCTGAAAACGAAGTAATGCTGACTTCCGACGGCCGGAGCCTCAAGTCCAGCCTGAACCGGGCATTGCGCCGCGAAAAAATTAGAGCGCTGCTCCTGATCGCGCCTCTCCTGCTGTTCATCATTCTGACGTTCGTCGCTCCCATCGTGGATATGCTGTTTCGCTCAGTCGAGAATGAGATCGTAGGCAACACGTTGCCCGACACCGTTGAGGTTCTTGCGGAATGGGATCCAGAGACTGGCGAGTTGCCGAGTGAACGCGCATTCGAGGCACTGTATGCCGATCTTTTTCTAGCTGCCGAAGCCAAGCAGCACACACGTCTTGGGTCCAGATTGAACTATGAGCAATCCGGCATTTCGTCGGTCTTTCGCTCCTCGGGTCGCAGCCTCGACGATGTCGGTGAGTTGACACAAGATGTCCTCGAAGATCTCGATCCCGCTTGGGAGGAAGCCTCCTTCTGGTATGGCATTATGCAGGGAACCGGCGATCCTGCCAATGGGCTGCTCAAGTCGCGCCGGGATCGTCTTGCCGCGTTGACCACCGAGGATATGAGCGGCGACATTGGTTTCTTGCCAGGCAGCGACATTTCGGTCGTGCTGCCGCGAACTGCCGCCGCTTATTCTGATTTTGCCATATTCACGGCAATAGCCGATGAGGACGTGGTTTCTGAGGAGGAACCGTGGGAAGGCGTCTACGCCGCGATTGGCCTCGACCTTCAGGACCCGGCCCTGCGCGAAGGGATCCTGGCTTATGATGGGCCCGGAGCGGCGCAATTGAATGCTGCCCTTGAGGCAGAGCTTCCGGTGATCAATTACCGCGAGGCCATGATCGAAATCGATGACGGCTGGGCCGACCTATCGAATTGGGAGGTCATCAAGACCTACAGTCCACGTTACACCGACGGTTATTTCCTGAACGCCATTGATATGCGCAATGGTGCTGATGGTGCTGAGTGGCGTCCTGAGAACGAGCAGCTTTACCTGACGTTGTTCCTGCGAACGATGTTGATGAGCCTTGCGATTACGTTTTCCTGCATCTTGCTTGGCTATCCGATCGCCTGGCTCATGGCCAACCTGCCTGCGCGCTCTGCGAACCTCTTGATGATCCTTGTGCTATTGCCGTTCTGGACATCGCTCCTTGTCCGTACAAGTGCCTGGAAAGTGCTCTTGCAGCAGCAGGGCGTCATCAATGATTTGCTCGTCGGCATAGGTTTGCTGGACGACGCAAATCGGCTCGTGATGATCAACAACGCCACCGGCACGATCATCGCGATGACTCATATCCTCTTACCGTTTATGGTCCTGCCGCTGTATTCCGTCTTGAAGACGATACCGCCGTCGTACCTGCGGGCCGCAAAGTCGCTTGGGGCGACGGATTGGACAGCGTTCTGGCGCGTCTATTTCCCTCAGAGCGTTCCGGGTATCGGTGCCGGGTCCATCCTCGTATTCATTACGGCCATCGGCTACTACATCACGCCTGAGATCGTTGGTGGAACCAAGGGGGTGTTCATCTCGAATCGGATCGCGTTCCATATCTCAAGCTCGTTGAACTGGGGCTTGGCCGCCGCGCTTGGTGCGATATTGCTGACCTTGGTCCTCGCACTTTACTGGGTTTACGATCGCTTGGTCGGGATCGACAACGTGAAGCTGGGAGGCTGAGAATGTTTGTCGCGGCAGTCCCGACGTTGGGCGGAAGTAGCCAGCCCTATCTTGTCCAATTTGAACTTGAGCCGACATTTGCCGGCTTGAGCTTGCCTCACAATGCCGGAGACATCAGATGAGCGGTCCGCCGATTTACGCAACGATGGGTCAACGGATCTGGTATTATTCCTTCCGAGTTATCTGCGGGTTCATCTTCTTTTTCCTGATCGCGCCGATTTTGGTCATCATACCGCTGTCCTTCAACGCCGAGGATTTCTTCACTTTCACGCCAGAAATGCTTCGCCTAGACCCCGAGGGGTATAGCACCAAACATTACGTGGATTTCTTCACGAACGAGGCTTGGCAGCAGCCTTTGCGAAACTCCTTGAAGATCGCGCCCGTGGCGACGTTGATCTCAGTGTGTCTGGGGACACTTGCCGCGATTGGCTTGAGCCAAAGCCATGTGCCGTTTCGTAGGGCAATCATGGCGGTGTTGATTTCCCCAATGATCGTTCCGTTGATCATTTCGGCAGCAGGGATGTACTTCTTCTACTCGCGTATTGGGATGCAGGGCACGTATTGGGGCGTGGTCTTGGCCCATGCGGCGCTTGGCATTCCTTTTGTGATCATCACCGTCACTGCAACCTTGGTAGGATTTGATCGATCACTGACCCGCGCCGCCGCCAACATGGGGGCCGGCCCCGTAACGACGTTCTTTCGCGTTCAGATGCCATTGATTCTGCCGGGGGTGATCTCCGGAGCCTTGTTTGCCTTCATCACGTCGTTCGATGAAGTCGTCGTGGTGTTGTTCGTCGGCTCTGCCGGACAAAAGACGCTTCCTTGGCAAATGTTCACTGGCCTACGTGAACAGATCAGCCCGACGATCCTGGCTGCCGCCACTGTCCTGATCTCGATCTCGGTCCTGTTGCTCGCGACCTTGGAGATCTTGAGACGCCGGTCCGAAAGGCTGCGCGGTCTTAGCCCGAGCTGATTGGCACTGCTTTCGTTATTCAAGAAGGCTAATGGTGCGTCCTCTAGAATCGATTGCCGTGTAAGGGCAAAGCACACCATAAGTTGGTGAGATTGTTTCTTGGGAAAAGCCGCGCCATTCCGCAATCCGCTGCTAGGGCAGGATATTGATCCATAAAGCGGTCGTGAAAATTGATAGTCCTGTCCCAATCAGGACGGCCGAAGCGGCGACTCTTCGAGCATTGCCATACATATTGGCAAATAGGTATGCATTCACGCCCGGAGCCATTGCCGCAGTAATCACAGCCGATCTTAGGGCTTGATCGCTTAGATCGTTCCAGTGCCCAAGCCCGAAAGTGACCACAGGGTGCAAGATGAGGGAGATGCTGACGATAAACAGAATTGCTCTCATGTCCCCCTCTGGCCGGTAGCGGTAGAGGACGCCGCCAAGCCCGAAGAGCGCCACCGGGAGGGCCGCGCGGACGATCAGCCCAAGGGCGTCGCTCAGAACCTCGGGCAGCGGTAAACCGGTGATGTTGAAAATGAACCCGAGCGAAATGCCGACGATCAGAGCGTTTCGAAACATCGCTCTGAGAACTTTCGCGGGCAATTTTACGAGGCTCTCTCCTCTCGCTTTGACAGCTTCCATGGTTGTAATGCCGACCGCGTAACAAAACGGTGCATGCATCGCGATAATGGCAAAGTTGGCGGACAGCGCGTCGCCGCCGTATGCACGTTCTGTGATTGGTAGCCCGAGCAGCAATGAGTTCGAAAAAAGACCCACAAAGCCAATTGCAACGGAGTCTTCCCAACTGCGACCGAATAGCAATCGGGCTCCGAAAGTGCCAATGCCAAATCCGGCTAAGGCCCCAAGATAAAAGGATAGCAGAAGGGGGAGCTCGAAATTCTGGCCGAGGTCCAAGCTGGCAATAGCCTGAAAAAGCAGACAAGGTATTGCGAAACCTTGCGTGAACTTCATCAAGGCATCGATTCCGGTGTCGGTGAAGTAGCCCCGCCAAGTGCTGACATAGCCAAAGGCCAAGACGATGAAGACCGGCAGGATGACGGATGTAAGCGCGCTCACGTATTGACCTTTGCTCATGCGCGGCTCGGCAAAGCCGCCAGCTAGGAAATCACTTGTTCAGCTTTCAGTCTGGACTGGAAGCGTTATCGTCATTCCGTCGTATGCCGGGTTGATGTTGTCAGGTGTTTCGGCTGCCACTTCCGCATAGTCGAGATCGATGTGCATATTCGTCAGAATGGCGTGTTGCGGCTTTGCACGTTCGATCCATTCCAGTGCCTGATCCAGATGCGCGTGAGTGGGATGTGGCGTCCGTCGGAGGGCGTCCAAAATCAGATAATCCAGGTTTTCCAAATAAGACCAGGAGTCATGTGGAATATCGGAGACGTCGGGGACATAGGCCAAACCACCAACTCTGAATCCCAAGGCATCGATCGAACCATGTGTCACCTCGAATGGTGTCAATGTGATCCGCCCTCCGGGGCCATCGACATGCAGGTCGCCTTGGATTGTATTCAGATCAAGGATTGGCGGATATGCGGACCCAGCAGGCTGGACGAAGGCATATCCAAATCTTGCCAACAAAGCATCGGCGGTTTCACCGTCTGCCCAAACCGGCAAACGCGCCCGCATATTGAATACGATCATGCGCAGATCATCCAATCCATGGACATGATCGGCATGTGCATGCGTGTAGGCGACGGCATCTAGGCGCCCGACATTCGCATCGAGGAGCTGGTTTCGCAGATCTGGCGAAGTATCGATCAGGACACGGGTCTGGCCCTCTGTGCTGTTGCGGCTGACGAGCAGCGAGCAGCGCCGTCTCACGTTCTTTGGGTTGGTCGGATCACAAGCGCCCCATTCGCCACCGTTGTCGCTAAGCCTTGGCACGCCGCCCGATGAGCCGCAGCCGAGAATTGTGAATGTCAGGGAGTCTGTCATTCGTGCCACTTGGCCGCTTTGGCGAAGAGCCGGTCGAAATTGGCAGTCGTTTGGGCAGCGAATGCCTCTTCGCTCATGTCAAACAGCTTTGCGCCGACAGCTGCGGTATGGGCCGTGTAGGCCGGTTCGTTGCGCTTTCCCCGAAAGGGTGGGGGGGCAAGATATGGGCTATCCGTCTCAACAAGGATGCGATCCAGTGGAGCGGAGGCAAAGATATCCCGCAGCTCGGTTGACCGGGGAAATGCCGCGATCCCGGACATCGAAAGGTAAAAACCCAAATCTAGCGCCGCCCGTGCCAGTTCTGCGGAGGAGGAAAAGCAGTGCATCACGCAATCGAACTGCCCTTGCGAGATACCCTCTGTCAGAATTTCTGCAATGTCGGTGTCAGCGGCGCGCGCGTGGATGATCAGCGGCAACCCGGTTTCACGAGCGGCCTCGATGTGTATCCGGAGGGACTTCTTCTGGATATCCGCGCTCTCGCCTGTGTAGTGGTAATCGAGTCCGGTTTCCCCGATGCCAACCATTTTCGGATGTTGGCTGAGGGTGACCAGCTCGTCGACGGTCGCCAGAGGTTCGTCAGCCGCGCTCATTGGGTGCGTCCCCGCGGCCCAAAAGACCTCGCTGTGGGCCTCTGCAATCGCCCGAACATTCGGAGCGTTCTTCAGCTTTGTACAGATCGTGACCATTCGCTCGACGCCTGCCTCGACAGCACGAGCGACCAGCGCGGTCCGTTCCCCCTCGAAATCCGGGAAGTCGAGATGGCAGTGGCTGTCGACGAGAGCTCCTGAGGCGGGCATGAATGGCCTTTTAGTTTGAAACGAAGGATGCTGCGGTGGCTTCAATCCTGAAAAGCATATCAAGGATCAGTGCGGCAGGGTCAAGGTTGACGGCCTTGCCGTGGCGTGCCCGGGCGCTGAGTGTTTGCTGTAGGTTGGCCCAAGCACGCGCCGCATGATCATGCGGTGCCATGCTGGCAAGCAGCCGGGCTTCTCCTGGGGCGCCCTGAGAACTTGGCTCGCCGGTCAGACCGGATCTAGCGGCGCGGGACAAGAGAAGTTCAATCAGATTGAGAGTTAGCTCGAAGCGGTTTTCGGAACCTCGTCCGGCACAAGCCTCCGACAACTTGATTGCTGACGGCCGATCCATCCGTGGCAGCCCGGACAGCAGTTGTACCAAGCTGTTATACAGAGACAGCCCATCCGATTGTAACATCCTGATCGCACCACCAACGGAGCCACCAGAAATCACAGCGAGCGCGTCCGGCGTATCCGTATGATAGCCTAGGTCCTCGAGTGCCATTGCAAGATTTGCCGGAGGCAGGGGAGCGAGCCGGAGTGTGCGACATCGCGATCGGATTGTTGGCAGGAGCCCCGACGGCTGGTGCGAAAGCAAAAGTAGTGTCGTACGTTCCGGCGGTTCTTCGAGTTCCTTCAGCAGCGCATTTGCGGCATTTCTGTTCATCTCGTCGACGGTGTCGATAATCACGACCCGCCGGCCTCCGTCCGCGGCGGAGAGGTGAAGAAATGACTTGAGGTCTCGGGTCTGCTCTACGGAAATGACGGTCGCCAGATTTGATCCAGTGCTATTTGGGCCCCGTCGGAGGACGAACAACCGGGGATGGGCGTCAGCGCGAATGAGCCTGGCATCCGGGTGGTCCGGGTCGAGTTGCAGGGAGGCTGGCGGAGGTGCGGCACCAAATAGCCCGTTGGCGTCCTGCTCCGAAAGAAGTAACTCTGCAATTCGGTAAGCCAGCGTCGCCTTCCCGACGCCGGGGGGGCCGGTCAGAAGCCATCCAGAGTGAAGCCGACCAGAATTATATGCTGTCAGAAACTCCTCTTCCGCGGCAGTTTGCCCGATCAATCGCAGGCTTTCCCTTGGGTGCGGTGCGCCTGGAATCCGGTCAGGTTCGGGGAGGGGGGCTTCTGACTTGGCCATGGATCAGCCGAAAGAACCGACGCGGGCAGCCATATGTGCACAGATCTCAGCGGATACCGCGCCTATATCACGATTACCATCTATGACAACGCAACGATTTGAGAACCGTTTTGCCAAGGCGAGGAAACCGTGGCGAAGGGTTTCCTGAAAGCCAAGGCCAAACTCTTCGTAGCGATCTTCTCCCGAGCGGCGCGCCAGCCCACGCTCGAGTGCTGTCGAAGGATCCATATCGATTAAGAACGTCACATCGGGCTCTATCCCGATCATCAAATCATGAAGCTGATCGACCATACCGCGAAGGTCCCCGCGCGTCGCACCTTGGTACACACGCGTACTATCTGCGAACCTATCCGTTATGACGGTTTTGCCAGCTTGTAAGGCAGGGCGAATGGTCTTTTCGATATGGTCCCGGCGTGCCGCGTTGAACAGAAGCAATTCGGATTCGGCAGACCAGCGACCCGGCTCGCCGGTTAGAACGAGCTGCCGAATCTCCTCCGCTCCGGGGCTGCCGCCCGGTTCACGCGTGAGCACGACGGTTTGGCCTTCGCCTTCGAGATGGTTGCGCAGAGCCTTTGATTGGGTCGACTTCCCACAACCATCGATCCCCTCGAAGCTGACAAACAGTCCGGATCGGTTTTTCATGCGCCGTCCGGGACTGTGTCGATTGTAGCGACGTCTCCCAATCCGATGGCTGGGCCGAAACGTGAAATCAAGACAGAGGCTGCAGTTTGCAGGCGGATGCCGAACCCGCCGGGCGCAATATCGGTCATGGCGATCAGCGGCACGCGGATCTCAGGCAGCCCCGTTCGGGTAATCACCACTTCCCCCAGAACTTGGCCTTCCGCAACGGGTGCTTCGACAGGACTGTTGTAGACCGCTTCAGCGTTCAGGGATTCGCTTTCGTCCAGTGGGAGTAGCAGGCTGATATCGTGAGCCATTCTAAGACCGACCGATGGTAACTCCCCCATCCAGACGTCGGCTTCTGCAACCTGTGTGCCCTCTGCGGTCACTTCGGCTTCAACGAACTGGCGAAAAGCCCAATTGACGATACGTTCGCTTTCGTCCCGGCGCGCCTGAGCGGTATCGAGGCCAGTGATGACAAAGATGATCCGGCGATCCCCTTGCTTTGCGCTACCGACAAGGCCGTAGCCAGCCTCTTGCGTGTGCCCTGTCTTCAGCCCATCGGCGCCGATGCCCAGCCCCAAGATCGGATTTCGGTTCTGAGTATTGGATGGCACGCGATTGTCAAAAAGGAACTCAGTCTCGGCAAAGAGGGGGTAGAATGTCGGAAAGTCGAGGATGATCCGGTTTGCCAAGATACCAAGATCATGCATCGACATTTCATGTCCTGCCGCGGGCCAGCCGTTGGAATTCAAGAACGTCGAATTATTCATGCCCATCGATCGAGCCTTTTGCGTCATTTGCCTGGCAAAGGTCGCTTCGGTTCCATCATCGCTCAAAGCTTCTGCAAGAACAGCGGAGGCATCGTTCCCGGATAGCACAATCACGCCCCGTAAGAGATCCTCCACGCGGACACGTTCGCCTGCTCGCAGGAACATGCTTGATCCGCCATAATCCATTGCATGCTGTGAGACCGGGAGTTCCTGATCTATTTCAAGCGTGCCGTTGGCCACAGCTTCGAAAGCCATATACAGCGTCATCAACTTAGACATGGATGCCGGCGGCAACGGTTGGTCCGCATTCTTGGCTAGCAGAACGGTTTCCGTCGACTGATCATAGACCCATGCAGCCGTCGCACGGGTATCGAACCCTTGGGCCGACGCAAGCGCAGGCATGATGGCGATGGCCAAGGCCCAAAGTGTTCTGGACATGCGGATCATGTCAAACCTCCAGATAGTATGGTGTGAAAGCTGGCGTCTCAGTTTCGCACAAAATAGGCGTCGGTAAAGCCGCGATCCTTCACTTGTGCCAAAAGGCGTTCTCGCTCTGCCGAGCTTTGAGCCGGGCCCACGATGACCCGCCAAAAAGTACTGCCTTGGCTCTCTTGCCGCACGACACTCGCCTGTAGTCCCGCTGTCCGCATTGCGACCGCGGAATTGTTAGCGTTTTCTTCCACGCTGAAAATTCCAATCTGGATATAGGGGCGTTCGAGAGGTGAGGTTGTCGTGGCAGCGGGGTTCGGCGCGGCGGGGGGCGGTTCGGCGACGCTTTCCACACTGGCCGCTTCCGATGCCACAGCGGCCTCAATCGCCGCAGCTGCACCGGCGATCGGCTCGAGCGGTGTTTCGCTGATTTCGTCGGGGATCTCGAATTCTGCCGACGGCACTGCAATCTCCGGCACCGGAGTCTCTTCCCGGCGCAGGGCGGTGACGTTGAGTGTCGCCGGAGAACCGGCCAGCATTCCCAAGGCCGCCGCAGCGTCGGACGATACCTGCAACGCCGGGCCGGGGTTTTCGCGTTCACGTCGGAAAAGCGCGCCGATAACAAACTGGCCGTTGGCTTGGCTTCGTATGATGACCCGTTCAGGCTCGGCTACGTCAGGAAACGCCACCCAAACGCCACCTAGGGACGGGCGGCCGTCCCATAGGCCCTGCTCTGTCACTTGAAAGACCTCGGGTGCTTCGACATCGCGCTCGATCAATTCGGTTGTCTGGCCGCTGACGGCTGGCGACGATTCAATCGGTTCTTCCAGAGTCGGAAATGTGAAGTCTCCGTTCTCATCGCAGGCCGCGATAAACAGCACAGCCGCGATGCATACGCCAATTCTCGGCGTTGCGTTCGTACACTTCCAATTGCCCCACATACCAATGCCCCTTTGCCTGCGTGCCGACGTTTCGGCGACTTGACCGTTTCTCGGTCGTTGCTAACTTGCCCGTCCCCTGCTCGGCGCACCTAGGCTCGAGCCGTCACGCCTCTGCAATATTCCTCGGCACGTTAACGATCAACTTGGGCTTTTGGAAGAGCGGTGATGATAAGGAAGGCTGGAAACCGCTGCTGTTCGGCTGAGATTTCCAGGGCCTTTCCCGCCGACGGAACACGGAGGATGCCGCGGATGAACCTGCAGCCGGGAATGTCCGCGAAGTTGGTGCTGTTGAGCAAGTTTCAGCGAAACATTTGGGATTGTAGTCAGGGGAGAACGCTGGCATTTGAACCGCATCTGATTTGCTGGCTCCGAAGTTTGGACGATTGGCAACAAGGAAGTGTGGCCGAGTGGTTTAAGGCTCTAGTCTTGAAAACTAGCGTGCGGGGAACCGTACCGTGGGTTCGAATCCCACCGCTTCCGCCAATAATCCTAAGTAGGCCGATGATTTTAATGGATAATTTCGCAAGGGGTGAGATCCGTTCCCACACTTGTTCCCACATCTGTCGTGTGTATGCACGCCCCTCAATCCTCCAACACAACCCCGTCCGACTCCCCGGTAATGAGCGCGCGCATTTTGTCCCGGTCGATGGTGCCGTAGCTGCGCAGAGTGGTCAGAACGTCGGTGTGACCAAGGTTTTGCGACGTCGCCACAAGTTCGGCAACGGACTTGCAGGTCTTGGCCGTGTGGCGCGCCAACATGTGACGGAAGGCATGTGGGCCGAAGGCGGGCAGGTTTGCAGCGACGAAAGCCGCATTGACGATCTTGCGCGCCGGTTCGGTGCTTTTCCATGGGCGGCGATCAAAACCGTCGGCTTGGAAACCTGTTGACGCGCTGGCCTTCAAGGCCGTCGCCGGGAAAAGCGGATCATCCGGGCCAAAAAGCAACTCGTCTTCCAGATAGGTGATCCATGCGCGCAATGCGGGTTTGGCCTCCGGAAAGTCCTTTGCAAAGAAAGTCGTCATTGACTTACCGAATTTTGTCGCCACCTCGCGCGGGTTCTGCGTCACGGATTTGTCTTCCAGATCGACATGCTTGAGGCGAAGGCTGACCAAGGCGGCGACGCGGATGCCGGTCAGGCAAAGCAACCCGAACAGTGCTTTGTCCCGCATTTCGCGCGGGTTGGTGGCGGGCATCATCTTAAAGGCGCGTTTCGCTTGTTTGATGCCGGGCGCGGGGCGGGCCGTCGAGGCTCGGGCTTCGGCTTCATCGCGGCGGGACAGGTTAAAATAATCCGCATCCGATGCCCTGATCCGACTGCGAAAGCCGTCTTGTTGAGACAGCCAAAGCGTAAACTCGCGCAATGTCGCCATGATGGCGCGGGCCGAGGATTTGCCCAGAGGGGTGCCGTTGGCAGTATTGGCGCGCTCAAGATGGTCGCGAAACCCCATGGCCCATTCGATATGAAAGCGCGCAAAATCCTTGCGCCCGTTCCAAACGTCGAAACGCTCGAGCGCGGCCAATTCCCGGTCCAGAGTTTTCTCGGATAACTGGCGCGCGTATTTGCGATACTCCAGAAAGCGGCGCTTAAGGCGTTCGTTCTTGGCATTCGGTCGCTTGTTCATAGTGATGGCCTCCTGTCAGCCGGTAGCGGTGAAATGATCTCAGGGGTCTTTTGGTTCGGAGTCATGACTGTGTTTTTCGAAGCGTAATTCTCGCGGTGGGGTGCAAGGCTGATGCCCATTCGAAAAGTCCTTGAACGGGCCGCACCTCTCAGTCGCGACATGGTCCAAAGTCGGAGCAATCCTCCCGTTCCGGGGGGTGAGCTGAAAACAGGAAAAACAAGGGGGCGTGTGTCCACCATATTAACGTCTAAACATGCCGTTCAATTCTGAGGTCTAGAGTGCGGCCAAGTTCTGTGATTTTGGCCTCTGCTACAGGTTTTGAAACAACCGTTCCGCAGCTCTCACAAAGTGCAGTCAGCCTCGCCCGCCCGTGCTTCAAATCGCAATCGGCCATAGCCGCTGCCGCTGCCCGCTGTGCCTTGCATCGAACGCAGTAGAAGGTGTCGAGCCGGGTTTTCCTCGACCGTTCCGAGCGCTGAGACTTGATGTAGTCGCGGAGATCATCGCCCCGGATCAGCACAGGTCGTTCGTCGTCCAACACAGACAGGCCGCCTTTGACCCAATTGCTGATCGTGCGGGGTGAGACGCCGGATACCTCCGCCGCCTCGTTGATTGTGTAAGTCCGGAAAGCCTTGATCCCGGAAAGGCGCGCTTTCTTTGGCATTGCGTGCCCTCACTCGGCCTTCGTGGTCTCGTTGCGTTTCAACCAGTCGCGCAAAGCTTCGAGCGTGATCAGGCGGCGGGTGCCGATCTTGATGCTCTTCAGCTCGCCCGACGACAGCGCGGCATACAGCGTCGTGCGACCGATGCTGCACAGTCGCGCCGCCTCGTTTGGCGAAACGGCAAGGACTTGCTGTGCTTGGCTCAAAATTTCGTAGATGTCCGTCATGGCCCATTCTCCTTTGTTGGGATGCATGGGAACCGTGGCGGACGATGGGCAGTTCAAAACAGAGCGGAGGTTTTGAACCCTTTATGAACCCCCAAGCGCCGCGCGGACGTATCTCTTGATTGTTGGATCGGACGGGATGGGTTTGTCGGGGTAGGCGGCTTGGAAAGCAGCGCGAACCGCTCGCGCTTCGGCACCTACTGCCGTGGTGCTTTTGCCGTTTTTGATGCGGTCTTCGATCAGTGGTTTGAGCAGATGCCCATGTTCACTTGGGCGTCCTCCTGTGACCCTGCGCGGGACGCCTGCCAGTGTTTCTGCGTCTGCGATGCTCCGCAGGTCTCCTGTTTCTGCGTCAATCTCGACAATATCGTCCAACTGCGCAACGACCAGACCAGCAATTGGCAGTTTACCTTCTGATGTGAGAACCAACCTCCAGTCAGCTCTGACCTCGCGTTCCAAGGCGCTTCGAAGTTCGCGAGCATCATTCTCGTTCTGCAAATTCGGGCGGAAATACAGCATGACAGATCCGACGTTGGACCGTAGCGCACCAATACGCCATGTCTCGCCGTAGATGCTTGATGACTTGCGCTGTCGAACCTCAAAAACCTCCGCCAAGCGCTCAATCAATGCCGAAATATCAGGGCCAAACTCCTTGATTGAGGAGTGAGCGAGCGCGACAAAGCCAAGGTCTGGACAGAGATAACCGTGCTTGCCGTGCGCGAAGACAACTTGCGCGCTGTGAGGCGCATCGCAGTCACAACAGACAACGGACGAGACGACGCCAACTTCGCGTAAAAGCCCGACACGCGAAAGAAGGGCGAAACTGGCATTGTCGCCGTAGAAATCCGAAGTCACAGGGCCGCCCTGTGCGATGATCTCGCGTAGTAAGGAGATCGGGTTCACTCGACCAACTCTAGAAGGTCATTCCTGCTTGGTGGTGGCGCAAGAAGCCCCCACCGTTCTAGGAGATCGTAAACGAATTGACGCTGAGTTCCGGTCTTGTTCGGCACGCTGGTCGAGTTGGGCATTCGGAGCGTCACAGTCAAAGTCCGGCCCGGCTTTTCGTCGTTCGATGCCATGAAAATCCGTAAGGTCGCAGCCACAATCTGCCAGCCGCTCGCCCGTAACGGGGAACTACTGCCGAAGCGTCTCTCTAGAAACGCGTGAAGCGTTTCGTTCTCTCCGCGTTTCTCGGCCATCAATAACGCGCCGTCCGAGGATCTGAAGGACATCGAAGATACCTCTACCCGCGCAATCCCGTCCGCCGGTAAGGTCTTGAGGTCTGGGCTGTGGCGCAAGGCTTCCAATCGCACGTCTCGTCGTGGGACCTCTACGGGGGGCTTGGTATTGGGCGCGAAATGCTTCGAAAAAGACTTCAAATACTGGTCGCGGACCTTCGCTCCGCCTTTCGCGCAAATCTCCACGATTCGCTCTCTCGGATCGCAGGCAATGCCGACCTCAAGAACCTTCTGCACGGTTTGCCGCTCAAGACTGGTGTCACTGAAAGCCAATTCACTTTCGGCGCGGTCTTCGACGTATATCGTCGCTTGGGTCAATTCGGTTTCCCGGTCCGTTGCCGGGTCAAAGCGGATTGATTGAAACCAGTCTGCTTCACTTTTTCGATGCGCAGGCAATTTCAGAATCGCGAGCGTCTCGGCCAAAAATCCGTCGCGCGCACTTTGCTTGTCCAGTGCCCAAGGCTCCCCATCATCGGGAAACTGAAACCGCGCCCATTGCTTGCCGCCATTCCTGTGCAGGAAAGACGCCTGAACATGGACCCGGTCGATCATGCGCGTGTGATGTGTGGCCAACATCAGAAGGACATCTTCGACGCCTTCCAGCCCCTCAAGCTCAATACCTTGCCCTGCGCAGACCTGCTCTGCACCATCCATTCCATTCTGATTGGCAAGCGTGCTCAGAAACTCCAACTCTGCCTTGATGGCATCCTGCTGTGTGTCGGGCAGGTCTGCGAGCAACCCTTCGATTGTCTCACCAAAGCTGTCCCGCGCCCGCTGCTGTTCCAATCGAAATTTTCGGGGGCCTCGACCCCGCGCGCTTCGAGGAAAGCCTTCAGGCGCGCTGATGGGCACTTCCGCACAAATCCGCTGAATGATGCCATATCTTGCACCCCTAACAACTGTTGTAACGAAATATGGCGTCCGTTGCCGTCCCGTTCAAGTTGTTTGCGTTCGGTCAATGCCACCAAAACGGAGCTTGGCCCATTGTGAAGTCCGGATTTGCTCTGTTAGGAATACCGGGCAATGGTTTCCTGAAAGCTCCAATTACATGGTCAATGACTCCCGCAAAGCGGACCTCGATTTCGCCGCAGATCTCTTCAAAGCCGCCGACAAAATGCGAGGTGGCCTTGAGCCTTCAGAATACAAGCATGTGGCGTTGGGCTTGATCTTTCTGAAATTCATCTCGGAAGCCTTTGAAGCCAAGCACAAGGAACTGGTCGAGGACGACCTCGCCGATCCAGAAGACCCCGAAGAATACCTCGCCGAAAACATCTTCTGGGTGCCCGCAGCTGCCCGCTGGTCCTACATCCAGCACAACGCCCGCTCCGAGAATATCGGCAAGATCATCGACGACGCGATGGAGGCAATCGAGGACGAGCCAGCGAACGCGACCCTCAAGGGCGTTCTGCCCAAAAACTACGCCCGCCCGACGCTCGACAAAACCATGCTGGGCGAGCTGGTGGACCTGTTCTCGAACATCAAGATGCACGACAGCGCCGACCGCGCGCGCGACCTGCTGGGCCGTGTCTATGAATACTTCATCTCAGGGTTTGCCAGCGCCGAAGGCAAACGTGGCGGCGAGTTCTTCACGCCCCGTTCCGTCGTCCGCACCCTTGTTGAAATGCTCGAACCCTATCAGGGGCGCGTCTATGACCCCTGCTGCGGCTCTGGCGGCATGTTCATCCAATCCGAGAAGTTCATCGAAGACCACGGCGGCAACCCGCTGAATCTCTCGGTCTATGGGCAAGAGATCAACCACACCACATGGCGGCTCGCCAAGATGAACCTCGCCGTCCACGGCATCGACGCCGACATCGCATGGGACAGCGCGGGCAGCTTTCACAAGGACGCGCATCCGGGGCTGAAGGCCGACTACATCCTCGCCAACCCGCCGTTCAACATCTCGGACTGGGGCGGCGAGCGTCTTCTGGAGGATGACCGCTGGCAATACGGCATCCCGCCCAAGGGCAACGCCAACTTCGCGTGGATACAGCACATCATCCACCACCTCGCCCCGCGCGGCCATGCGGGCGTGGTGCTGGCCAATGGCTCTATGTCCTCGCAGATGAATGGCGAAGATGAGATCAGAAAGCGCCTGATCGAAGAAGACCGCGTCGATTGCATGGTCGCCCTGCCGGGGCAGCTTTTCTATTCCACGCAAATTCCCGTCTGCCTTTGGATTTTGAGCCGGGATAAATCCGCCAACGGGTTCAGGGACCGGCGCGGAGAGGTGCTGTTCATCGACGCCCGTGGCCATGGCCATATGGTGGACCGGGTGCGGCGCGAGTTCTCAGACGAAGACATCGACAAGATTGCGGGCACCTACCGCCGCTGGCGCGCTAAGCCCGAGACGCTGGAGGCCAAAGGCTGGCAGGCCTACGTCGACGAACCGGGGTTCTGCAAATCTGAGGGGCTGGAGACCATCCGCAAGTTCGACCACGTGCTGACGCCGGGGCGGTACGTTGGGACTGCAGAACAAGAGGGCGACGGGGTGCCGTTCGAGGAGAAGTTTGCTTCGCTTTCAAAACAGCTTGCAGCGCAAATGGACAATTCGCGAGAATTGGATGCTGCCATCGCCAAAATCATTGGTGGAGTGAAGTCGAATGGTTGAAGCCCCTCTGTCATCATTGTTGGCCCACGTCGTCGATAACCGTGGGCGGACGTGTCCGACCGCCGAGATTGGGTTTCCGTTGATTGCCACCAATTGTGTGAAGAGCGATAACCTCTACCCGACGTTCGAAAAAGTGCGTTATGTCGACAACGACACTTATCGAGATTGGTTTCGCGGGCATCCAGCGCCCGGAGACTTGATTTTTGTGCTCAAAGGTTCGCCGGGAGAGGTGTGCCTGACACCCGATCCTGTTCCCTTCTGTATCGCTCAAGACATGGTCGCTCTGAGGCCAGACCCAGAAATGGTCTACCCCGCATACCTTTTCGCGGCTCTAAGGTCAGGTCGAGCGAAGAACGATATCCTGAACATGCACGTCGGCACCATGATCCCGCACTTTAAGAAGGGCGATTTTGACCGGCTCTTCATTCCCATTCCAGACAAAGAACATCAGCGTGCGATTGGTGATGCATATCTTACTATATCAATGAAAATCGAGCTGAACCGGCGGATGAATGAGACGTTGGAAGAGATGGCGCGGGCGTTGTTTCGGGATTGGTTCGTCGATTTCGGCCCCACCCGCCGCCAGATGGAAGGCGCTACCGACCCCGCCACCATCATGGGCCACGCCTTTCCCCCCGAAAAAGCCGCCACCCTCGCCCCCCTCTTCCCCGCCAAACTCGGCGACGACGGCCTGCCTGAGGGGTGGGAGATGGGCCGGCTGGACGATTGGGCGGTTTCCGCTACAAACACAGTCAAGCCAGACGAAGTTCAGCAGGACACTAGCTATATTGGTCTGGAGCATATGCCGCGCCGCTCTATTGCACTGGGGCAATGGGAAACAGCGGCAAAAGTCACCTCGAACAAAGCTCGGTTTGAGAAGGGGCAGATACTCTTTGGCAAGCTTCGCCCATACTTTCACAAGGTTGGCATAGCGCCTTGTGATGGTATTTGCTCAACAGATATTGTGGTCGCAGATGGACGACAAAAAGAGTTCCGCCCCTTTGTTGCAACGCTAATGTCGACCGACGAATTCGTAGCGTATACAAACCAAAGTTCAACGGGCACCAAGATGCCGAGAACAAGCTGGAAGCTCATGCGAGATTATGAAGCACCAAAAGCTCCAACGAAACTTGTGATTGCTTTCGGTGATTTTGCACAACCAATGCATGACAAGATCGTACATTCCTTGTCCGAAAACCAAACCCTCGCCGATATGCGCGACCTCCTCCTGCCCAAACTCATGTCCGGCGAAATCCGCCTGAAAGACGAGGAGGCAGTTGCTCAATGAGTCACTCGGACAGGGCGTCGTCGTTAGAAACGGCGGAAGAAAAGCGCCAGCGTCAGGCCAAGCGTGCCTATCTGGATGCGTTGCCTAAACATCCTGAGTTCGTGCTGCCCAACGATGACATAGACGGACTTCTTCCATCGGCCAAGGTGGCAAGCTGGGAAGAGCTTCTAAAAATTCTGCAAGGACCAGATTTCAAAAAGACAAAGTACGATCTCGTCTATCGGGGTCATGCTGGTCATGACTGGCAGCTGTCCTCGACCCTTGGACGATTGTTTGATGGAGGGGACATTCCCTCTGACAAGCGCGCAAAGCTGCTCCGTCAATTCAAATTGTCGATGCGTGGGCGCGGGTATGACCTTGGGCCGCTCCAAACTGATGAGGAGGTCTGGGCAGTGGGGCAGCACCACGGATTGAAAACACCGCTGCTTGACTGGACAAGATCGCCTTTCGTTGCTTTGTTCTTTGCTTTTTCCAAGTATGAGAACCAAAGCGAGACTGAAAACAATCCGTCACGCGCGATCTTCTGCATGAACAAGACAAAGCTGGAAGAGGATTTGGGCGAAGATTTCATCGACGAAATTTTCTTGGAGCCAGAGGACCATCGAAATTCGCGATTGGTGAACCAGTCGGGCCTCTTCACTATTGCGCCGGACGGTCAGGACAACTTGGTGTCATTGATAGTCAACAGGTTAGATGACGCCGAGCTTTTGGGATCGGTTGATGAGACTTCGGTCGATGACCACATGGACAAATTTTTGGCGGCTGCAGATGTGGCGCTCAATAAAACGGCTGCTGAAGGTTCAGGTAAACCCGAAGTCATCTTTTCGGTCAGTGACCGGAAGCGGGCCAAGTTGCTTGCCCGTTACATTTTCAAACTTCATATTCCCAATTCGATCACTGACAGAAAGGGGTGTCTCGAAGCACTGCGCCAGATGAACATTCACAACGGAAACCTTTTTCCCGATCCCGGTGGCGCGTCTGAGTTTTGCAATGATTGGCTTGAACGATTATTGGCGGATGAAAAAGACGAAGTCTTCGAGGAACAGAAGAAGCAGGATGATCGCAAAATCGCGGCGGCCATAAAGCCCAAAACACAAGTCGACATCACAGACGATGTTTCCACACTCTTGAACGCTTTCTTGGAGTTGGAAGTAGGGCAAGCTGACGATCTGGCACAAGACATCAGCAATAAAGTCTCAGAGGCGTCTTCATTGGATTGGTTCAGATTCCCATCCAAGCGCGTTGTCGTGAAGCGCGCGGTAGCCCAAGCACTCGCAAGCGGACCGGGCGATATAAAACCAGATCGCAAGATTGACGAGCTGATCGAAATGCTTCTGGAGAAGTATGCCAGTGCCGAGGAGAAGTCGATTTGAGCTTTACCGAAGACCTCGTCGAACAAGTCGCCCTTGGCATCCTGCAAGAGATCGGCTGGCGATACGAGGACCCGATCCTCATTGCGCCGGATGGGCCGGAGAAGCGGCGGGTGTCCAACGGGGATGTGGTTCTGGACGGCTTGCTGGAGGCGGCGGCAAAGCGGCTCAATCCCGGCATTCCCGACGAGGCTTTGCAAAACGCATTGCGGCAAATTCAGATCACCGAAACGCCCTCTCTCATAGAAGAAAACCGCCGCATCCACCGGCTTTTGGTCGATGGGATCGACGTGGAATACCGCCGCCCCGATGGCTCGATCAAAGGCGACAAGGTCCGACTGATCGACTTTGCCGACCCAGATAACAACGATTTCATGGTGACAAACCAGTTCACCGTGGTTGAAAGCGGTCACAACCGCCGCCCGGATGTGGTGGCCTTTGTAAATGGTCTGCCCTTGGTCGTCATCGAGCTAAAGAATGCGGCGAACGAGAACGCGACCATCGAGGACGCCTTCAACCAGCTACAGACCTACAAGGCGCAAATACCTTCGCTCTTTCGGACGAATGCTGCGCTGATCACCTCTGATGGTCTGCTTGCGCGTGTTGGCTCGCTCAGCGCTGGACAGGACCGGTTTATGCCTTGGCGTACCGTGACGGGCGCGCAGGATGATTTCACGCCGGAAGGCCCGAAGGAGATGGACACGCTGTTGCGCGGCATGATGCAGCCGGAGCGTCTGGTGCAGTTGGTGCGCGACTTCACCGTATTTGGCGACAAGGGCGACGGCGTCTTCAAGATCATCGCGGGGTATCACCAGTTCCACGGCGCAAGGAAAGCGCTGGCCAGCGCCGTTGAAGCGGTCAGCGCGGAGGGTAACCGCAAGGTTGGCGTGATCTGGCATACACAGGGATCTGGCAAGAGCTTCCTTATGGCATTTTTTGCGGGTCTCATGGTGCGCGCGCCAGAGTTGCAAAATCCGACTATCCTTGTTGTGACTGACCGTAACGACTTGGACGATCAACTGTTTGGCACGTTTTCCTTGTGCCGGGACCTGATCCGTCAAACCCCTGAGCAAATCGCTGATCGGGAGGATTTGCGCGACAAGTTGGATCGTCAAGCCGGGGGAGTGATCTTCTCGACGCTGCAAAAGTTCTCACCGATGAAGGGGGAGGAGGTCTTTCCGATACTTTCAGAGCGGCGGAACATCATCGTAATTGCAGATGAAGCACATCGCAGTCAGTACGGCTTTGACGCCAAGCTTGATCGAACCAGCGGCGAACGTCGCTATGGATATGCCCATTATTTGCGGCAAGCCTTGCCCAATGCATCGTTTGCTGGCTTCACGGGCACCCCAATAGAAGCAGCCGATGTTAATACTCCTGCGGTTTTCGGTGAATATGTCGACATTTACGACATCAGCCGCGCGGTTGAGGATAAAGCCACCGTTCCCATTTACTATGAAAGTCGTCTCGCACGGGTCGAGCTGGAGCAAGAAAAGCTGCCTGAGATCGACGCTGCTATTGATGCGCTCTTCGACGACGAGACGCTTGAGGAGAAGGAGAAAGCCAAATCGAGTTGGGCAAGTATTGAACGGTTAGTCGGTTCTCCCCCGAGGCTTGAAAAGGTGGCTGAGGATATCGTTTCGCATTTCGAACATCGTCTCGAAGCCATGGCCGGAAAGGGCATGATTGTTTGCATGAGCCGTGCAATCTGCGTTGACCTCTATCAGAGGATAACCGCGTTGCGTCCCGATTGGCATTCCGAGGATGATAAGAAAGGTGCAGTCAAAATCGTGATGACCGGATCGGCATCAGATCCGCTGGAATGGCAACCTCACATTGGTAGCAAGTTGCGGCGTGATGCCTTGGCCAAGCGTGCGCGTGACCCTGCTGATCCCCTCAAGTTGGTCATTGTGCGAGATATGTGGCTCACTGGTTTTGATGCACCGAGTATGCACACGATGTACATTGACAAGCCCATGCGCGGGCATGGCCTCATGCAAGCCATCGCGCGCGTGAACCGGGTTTTCAAGGACAAACCGGGCGGATTGGTGGTTGATTATATCGGCATCGGTCAAAACCTAAAGAAAGCACTGCAAAACTATACCGCGACTGATCGTGAACAGACTGGCATCGACGAAGAGGAGGCGGTCGCCACTCTACAGGAGTTGGTCGAGCGGTGCCGGGACTTCTTTTCCGGGTTTGACTACAGCGCTGGTATATCGGGGCAACCGAAACAACGCCTTCAAGCTCTGGCTGGAGCTGCTGAATGGGCGTTGAGCCAACAAAAAGCGCGAGCGGATGCAGCAACGGTTGGCAAGGCCAAGAAGGCAGAGTTGAACTATTTTGCTGATCTGGTTGCCAACCTCTCTAAGTCTTTCGCTTTGGCATCTGCGAGCGACTACGCTCAGTCTGTGAAGGAAGAAGTTGGCTTTTTCCAAGCGGTACGAGCGGCCACATCCAAGGCCTCTCCTAAGTCGGGTATGAGCAAACGAGAGAAAGAGTTCGCCGTTGGGCAACTGATTTCAGCGGCGATTGCAGATGCGACGATCATCGACGTTTTGGCGGCGGCTGGCTTGAAGACGCCCGAAATTTCTGTGCTTTCGGAAGAGTTTCTTGCTGAGATCCAGACGATGGATCAGAAGAACCTCGCACTTGAGGCTCTGCGGAAGCTTTTGTCAGGAGAAATCAAAGCGAGGCAACAACGCAATGTCGTCGAGGCCAAGGCATTCTCAGAGCGTTTGCAGGCAGCTGTCGCGCGGTATCATGCCAACGCCATTACCAGCCTTGAAATGCTGCAAGAGCTAATTGACATGGCGAGAGACATGAAAGCTTCGTCGGAACGCGGCGATGATCTTGGTTTAAGCGAAGAAGAGTTGGCCTTTTACGATGCGCTCGCACAAAACCAAAGTGCGATGGAAATGCTCGGAAATGAGGAATTGCGAAAAATTGCCCATGTGTTGGTCGAGCAGCTCCAGAAAAATGTCACTGTCGATTGGCAACGTAAGGAAAGCGCTCGCGCAAAACTACGGATTCTTGTCCGGCGGATTCTGAAAAAGTATGGGTATCCGCCTGATTTAGCCCCTGCTGCAATCAATTTGGTGCTGAGCCAAGCCGAGACACTTCTGCGCTGGCAGGCTCCACAATAGAACGCTTGTCATTTTGGGAACGCGACAACTCTGCCATCCCGTCTTTGCTTGGTTAGCGTCAATGCCCATGCTTCCATGAGCTTTCGGCGTTTGTCGAACAGATCGGTTCGCGCATAGGCCGCTTCGGCCTTGTCTTTGATCCCGTGCGCCAGTGCGGCCTCGATCACTTCGCGCGGAAAGCCGGTGGTTTCTCCTGCCCAATCGCGAAAGGTCGAGCGAAAACCGTGGACGGTGATGCCATCCCGCCCCATGCGACGTAGAACTGCCGTCATGCTCATATCGGAAATTGGTTTGCCGCGTTTTGCCTCGCTGCCAAATACCAGTGCGTCTTTGTCGCCTGCGTCGCCAAGTGTGCTAACGGCGGCTTCGCTCAGGGGAACCCTGTGCTCTTTTCCAGCCTTCATGCGCTCTGCCGGGACGATCCAGACGCTCGCAGCCAAATCGACCTCGTCCCAAGTCATGCCGCGCACCTCGCCAGATCGTGCGGCGGTTAGGATCGCAAAGCGGAGTGCACGGGCCGAAACGCCGTCGCGTTTGTCAAGTTCTGCCATGAAATCGGCAACCTCTGCATGGGGCAGGGCGGCATGGTGTTTGACGGCACGGACCTTTTTCGGCTTCGGCAGCAGGTGGTCCAGATGCCCACGCCAGCGCGCGGGATTGTCGCCGCTGCGGATGCCAATTGCCGTGGCATAGTCTATCACGGCCTCGATCCTTTGGCGCACCCGATTTGCCGTTTCGGGCTTGTCCGTCCAGATCGGCGTAAGAGTGCTGATGACATCGGGGGTTTCAATCTTGGCGACTTGCATGCGGCCAATCTTTGGGAAAACGTAAGTCTCCAACGTGGCGGTCCATTGCGCCGCATGTTTGGCGTTTTTCCAGCCGGGCCGCTTGCTTTCGATCAACTCCAGCGCCGCGTCTTTGAAGTTCTTGGGATTGGCGCGCTGCTTCATTCCAATAGGGTCTTCGCCTTCGGCAATCAGGCGGCGGGCCTCTGCCGCGCGGTCTCGGGCCATCGCAAGGCTCACATCGGGATACGCGCCAAGACCCAGATCGCGCCGCCTCCCTTGGACCTGATAGCGCAAGACCCAAGACCGCGCGCCGGAGGCTTTGACCAAAAGGAAGAGGCCCCGGCCATCGCCGTGCTTTCCCGGCTTTGCGGTATCGACTTTGCGCGCTGTCAGCATCGGTTCGTTCCCACATTTGTTCCCACACTTTAGCGCGGTTTGCGGCGAACGACAACGGACAGCCCGAAACTGGCATGAATTTATTTGACTTTAAATCATGACCTTATGTGAACCTCGGCGTACTCCCGGAAACCTAAAAAAGCAAGGGTTATACGGACACCGCTTCCGCCATTCCCGAACAAGAATGGGCACTACGTTAGGTCCGGTGTTTCCAGACGCATGGCTCAGCGCCGTGGCTTCTATCCTCGCGGCATGAACGATGTCGGTGCTTCATCTCTTGCGCGGTGTCTAAACGTCTGTCGAAGCCCGAAATGTGATACGGCAATTGCACCGAGGGCGGCGTCGTAGCCACCGAGGCAGCCAACAATGGCTGATGAGGTGGCGCGCTGATTCGGACGTTGTCACTTGGCATTCCCTATGACGCATCCACGGCCGTACTGCTCGGCGCGCTTTTCCTTTTGGGCATCTTTCCGGGACCGGAGCTCTTCCGGTATGATCCAGATATCGCAGGCGGCATCTTTCTCGCCTATCTCGTCGACAATGTCGCGCTTCTGGTGCTTGGCCTGACACTCGCTCCTGTCTTTGGCGCTGTGCTGAAATTGCGTGAAACCTGGTTGTTGCGGGGCGTGCTGCTACTATCGGTCAAGGGGACGTATTCGCTGCAGCACAGCGTCTTCGACATGTGGGTGATACTCGTCTTCCGTCTTATCGGGTACCTGATGCGACGCGGCGGGTTTTCCCTAGCTCCTGTCATCATTGGACTCATCCTCGGGCCCGTGCTAGAGAACAATCTGCGACGGTCACTTCTGATTTCTCGCGACGGACTTGCGATCTTTGTGGAACGGTCGTTTTCGGTGACCATTCCCGCTATTGCCGGACTGTTGCTCGCTTGTATCATCTGGACCGCTAACTCGACGGGCCGGAAGTAGCGTCCGAGGACGTGTTGTAATTTCATCGGCGCTTCCGGTGTAGGGCGAGGTGGCCATCGAGGTGTATGATCGAGGTGGGGTTTCGACGCTTCAACCACGAACCACACGGAGACCCCGATGACCAAG
>NZ_FXZK01000022.1 GCF_900184895.1 Flavimaricola marinus | reverse complement strand
ACCGATTTTCCTATCACGAGCAAGGCAGCCCCGACAAAGAACCGACCAGCGGGCACACCTTGATTATGGGTCGGCCCGGATCGGGTAAATCGGTGCTTTCCGCATTCCTCATGACGCAGGCCCGTCGCGCAGGGGCGCGGATCTTCGTCTTCGATTACCGTCTCGGTATGGAGATGGCGGTCCGCGCCAATGGCGGGCGCTACGCCTCCCTGAACGCCGGCCAGCCCACGGGTCTCAACCCGCTCTGGACAGAGACCGATGCGCGCGGCACCGCCTGGCTCTCGGATTGGCTCACAACCCTGCTCTACCGCGCCGACAAGCCGCTCACACCTGCGCAGACCAACCGCATCCAGGAGGTCGTCCGCCAGAACGCGCAAGCCGCAAACCCGGCCCTGCGGAACTGGCGGGATTTCGCATCGCTCTTTGTGTCCACCGACGATAGCGGCGATCTGCACCAGCGATTGCTCGAATGGACCGAAGAGGGCCGTTACGGCTGGATCTTCGGGCAGACGCTGGAAGACACCTTCTCGCTGGAAGGCGATGTTGTCGGTTTCGATCTCACCGGCATTCTCGACAGCGAGGCCGAGAAGGAACGCATGGCCGTGCTCTCCTATCTCTTCCGCCGGGTCGAGCGCGAGATCGAGGATCGCCGTCCCACGATCATCGTCATCGACGAGGCCTGGAAGGCGCTCGACAATGCGTATTTCGCCGAGCGGCTGTCTAACTGGCTGGTGACCGCGCGCAAGCAAAACACCGTCGCGGTTATGATGACGCAATACGCCAGCCAGCTCGAGCGCACCCGAACCGGCAAGACCATCGTCGAGGCAGTGCCGACGCAAATCCTCCTCCCGAACATCCGTGCCCACGCCGCCGATTACGCGATGCTGAACCTCTATGAGAAGGAACTCGATGTGCTTCTCAACACCGGCAGCGACAGCCGCCTTGCGCTGATCCGTGACGACCAGGGCTCCATCGTTGTCGATGCCGATCTGAGCGCCCTCGGACCCAATCTCACCATCCTCGGCGGCATGGAAAAAGGCGAGGCGCTCGTCGGCGCCGATTACCGCGACCGCCCTGATTTCTGGAGACTTTCATGACACGCATTTTGTCGCTTCTCGCCGCGCTCGGCGCGCTGGCCTCCTGCGCCCAGTACCAAGAACCGCAGGCCAATTGCTTCACCTTCCTGGCCTCGACGGCACCCACAGCACCTGATTGTATCTTCACGCCCCTCGGCGCGCCGGAGGGCGACGTTGAGGTCTAAGCTGCCCCATATCCTTGCGCTTTGCCTGCTACCCGGTCTCGCCTTGTCTCAAGGCGTGCCGACCAATGACAGTGGGCTGACCGCGCGTGACATCGTCGAGTCTGGCGATCGCGAGGCTGACTTGGCCGTTCAGGCGGATAAGCTCGCCGTACGCGAGCTCATCGCCGAGATTGAACGCGAGCAATTGGCCACCCTGCAGCGCATCCTCGATGCCCAGACAAGTTTTGGCGGTCAGGGCCTGCCGGCAATGGTCTCTGGTCTGGAAAGCGGCAGCGGCGATCCGGACCGTTCCGTCGAGGCGGTCTATGGCACAGGTGAGATCGATCCCAATCCCGGCGGTGCGCAGATGTTCAGGGATGCGGCAGAAAACATAGAGCAGCTCATCATCCGCGTGGCTCAGGAAACAAGCGGCTTTGCCGGTGTTGGCCGCGCGGGTCTCTCGCCGGTTCAATGGCGGGCTCTGCTGCAGGCGCTCATCTGGCAGGAAAGCCGGTTCACCATCGGTGCCCGCTCGCCGGTCGGGGCCTTTGGCCTCACCCAGATTATGCCGAGCACCGCCAGCGATCTCGGCATAAACCCGGAATATTATGACAGCCCCTACCTGCAGGTGCATGGCGGCGCGCGGTATTTGGCTGCTCAGCTCAATACCTTCGACGGCAATATCATCAACGCCCTCGCGGCCTACAACGCTGGACCCGGTCGCGTGTTCGAATATGGGGGCGTACCACCCTTCCGCGAGACCCAGCACTACGTCCAGGTCATCCCCGAACGCTACAATCTCTACCTGAGCCGCATCGGCGGGATCGAAGCGCTCGGCACGATCGACCCCGCGCTTCTGGCCAATGCCAACCTCTCGATGACCGGGCATGGCGCGGCTTTCTATGGCAACAACTCGCCCGCCGCGATCAGGCAAGCTGCCCTGCGTATCCAAGACATCGTCACGCGGATTTCCGCGACGGAAGACGTGCAGGAAAGCGTCGCGCTCAACACCTATGCCCGCGCCGAACTCGTGCGTCTCGTCGCGGCCCGCATCCGGCTAAAGGCGGCGCGGACCCGTGTCCTGAGCGCAGAAGAATTGGCGCAGGCCAGCGCCCGCATGGCCGAGGGCGCATTCATGGAATTTACGATCAGGGAGATAGACTGATGGGACGGATGTTTCTGAGAACGGCTTTGGCCACGACACTTGGGATTGGCCTGCATCTGGGAGCCCTCTCCCCTGCTGCGGCGCAGGGCGTGCCCGTCGTAGATACCCAGAACATCGCGCAAAACATCCAGCAGCTCCGGCAGATGATCGAAGACGAGATCCTGCAGAACGAGCAGCTGACGCAGCTCCGTGAACAGCTCGGCCTTCTCACGGACCAACTCGCGGAGCTGCAAAGAACCTACGAAGCCCTCACCCGCCTCGCCGAACTGCCGGAAATCATCCGCACCGAGATGGAAGACGAGCTGAACGGTCTGCTCGACCAGGAGTTCGGGGACATTCTCGCAACGATTGAGGCGATCAAGACGGGCGATTTCTCGGGCCTCTCGGGCTCCGGCGCAGGCGAAATCGAAACCCAGATGGACCGCGTTCTGGCCGATCTCGGATTTGACGATGACACCCTCTCGGAAATGGCCACCAGCGGCAATCCCGGGGCCAACCGCGTGGCCACGCAGGCCACAACCGGCGCGCTCGTCTCAGCCGCCGCCCAGAACAGCTATGAAGATGCCGGCCAATCGCTCGAGCGGGTCGACCGCCTTGTCGGACTCATCGACGACATGGACGAACTAAAGGAAAGCATCGATCTCAACACGCGCGTGACCGCGGAGCTGGCAATTGCCCTCGTCGCCATGTGGCAGCTTGAGGCCGTGCAAACCGTGGGTGACGGCACAGGCGGCGTGATCGATGCCGCCACAATCGCCGAAGAACAGCGCTTCATGGATTTCACCTTGCCGGACCTTCGGGCCGAGTAATCGTGGGGGCATGAATGGTGGCGAGTGAACAAGAAATCATCGAGGAAGAACTGGTCTACGGTGCCTTGCGCCGCGAACGGCTCTGGCAACGCCTTGGCCTGACGGGCCTTGTCTTCGGTGTCATCGGCTGTCTGAGCGCCGCGGCGGTCTCGATCCTCGATGTCGACCCGCCCCCCGTCGTTGTTCCCTATGATCCCGCCACCGGCTTTGCACTCCCCGAAGCCTCGGTCGGCGCCTCCTCGGTGACCGCCAACCAGGCGATCATCGAGGCGGAGGTGTTCCGCTATGTGACCGACCGGGAGGTCTACAACCAGCTCGACAACGATCTGCGCATCCGCAACGTCCTGCGCCGCTCGGACGGAGCTGCCGAGAGCGGGCTGCGCCAGATCTGGAACAGCGCCAACGAGAATTACCCGCCGACGGTCTATGGCCCCAATGCCCGGCTGGATGTGGAAATCCTCAGCATCAACCGGATCGGTACGAACCGCGCCACGGTCCGCCTGCGCAAGCGCCTGACATCTATCAACGGCGTCCAAACCGGGCTTTTCACCGCCACGCTTCTCTTCGAGTTCCGCCCCGAGACCCGCCGCTCCATCGATGAGGTCTGGACCAACCCCTTCGGCTTCACGGTCCTCGAATATTCCATCCGTTCCGACAGATTGGAGAATTGAATTTGTTCCCTGCTCGACTTTTCATATTGCTGATTGCCCTGTTGCCCGGCCTTGCTTTCGCCGAAGCCATCCCGCGTGGCGGGCCCAATGACAATCGGGTGCGGCTGGCAACATATCAAGAAGGTCAGGTCTACCGCCTCAGCGTGTCGCTCACCCATGTGACCACGGTCGAGTTCGGGGAAGGCGAGAGCATCCGCTCGATCATTGCGGGCGACACGGAAGGCTTCGAGATCGACGGCGTACCCGGCGGTCAGGCCTTCGCGATCAAGCCGGTGGCGCGCGGGGTGCATACCAATGTGACCGTCTACACGAACAGGCGCAGTTATTACTTCAACGTCCAAGAGACCCGCAGTCCGACCTTTTACGTGGTCCAGTTCCGCTACCCCGAAGACAATACGCGGCCCACACGTGCCATCGCGGCCCAAGCGCCGAACTATAATTACGGTGCCAGCGCGCGGACCGAGTTCACCCCCACCCGTGTCTGGGATGACGGGACGTTTACGTATTTCGAATTTCCGCGGAACGCGCCGGTGCCTGCGATCTTCCGCTACGCGAATGGCCGAGAACGGACGGTCAACACACAAGCCACCGAGGACGGCGTGATCCGGGTTTCAGGCGTGAACCGACAATGGGTGCTGCGGATCGGGGAGGAGGTGGTCTGCATCGAGGCCACACCACCTGCGGGGGTAGGCTCATGAGCGATACTGGAAACGCAGACCTCGAGAAACGTCTCGCGGCTCTAGAACAAGGCAAGGGCGCTGGTTCGCCCCCTGCCCCACGACGCTCACCGCTGCTCGCTTTGGTCGTCGTCCTCGTGATCGGCGCGGGCGGTGCCTTGCTCTATCTCATGTCCCAACCCGAGGAAGAGGAAGCCCTTCCCACGGCCACGCCGGACGTGTTCCAGAACGAAGGCGACGGGTTCGGCGCCATCGAGACCTTGCCCCCGCCCGAGCCCGAGGTTGTGTTCGTCGCACCCGATCCGGTCGAGCCCAATGCTGAGCTTTTGGCGCAGATCACCGCCCTGCAGGCCCAGATCGAGGAGTTGCGTAACGCCCCTGAACCAGTTGTCGAGGAAGACACCGCCGCCGCAGAGGCAATTGACGCGCTGACCGCTCAGATCGCGGCGCTGCAAGCCGCCTCGGAAGCCGCACAGCAACGATTTCAGGACGAACTGACGGCGCGGGATCGCAGCCTTGAGCAACTCCGCATGGATCTGGAACTGGCCCAACTCGAGGCCAGCCGACCGCAACCCGCGCCAATGGGCCCCACGGAAGATGAGCTGCGCGCACGCGAGCAAGAGCGACTGCGCCGCGAGGAAGAAGCACGGCGGCTGGCAGAACTTGAACGCCGCGCGGCGGAGGAACGCGCCTTCCAGGAGCGGCGCATCGCCTCGCCCACTATCGCCTTTGGTGGTACCTCGGGTGCGAATGAGACGGCTCTGACCGAACGGACCTTTGGGGAAGTGACGGATTTCGTTCTGAATGGCGCGCTGCCCACTTCGGTGACACAGGCAGAAGTCATCGCCAACCCGTCCAACACCATCATTCAGGGTACAATGATCCAGGCCGTCATGGAAACCGCCCTCGACAGTTCCCTACCCGGCCAGACCCGTGCCGTCGTTTCCGAAGATGTCTACAGCGTCGACGGCTCTCGTCTCCTGATCCCGCGCGGGTCCCGTCTCATCGGGCGCTATCGCTCTGGCGTCGATATCGCGCAGCGCCGGGTCACCATCGCCTGGGACCGGATCATCCTGCCCGACAACCAGACGATCCAGATCAGCTCTTTCGGGGGTGACGAATTGGGCCGCTCCGGCGTGACCGGCTTTGTCGACACGCGCTTCGATGAGCGTTTCGGCTCAGCGGCGTTGATATCGCTGATCTCCGCCGCGCCAAGCGCTGCTGCTGCAAACGTCCAGGATGAGACCGCCGCGGACGTGCTCGAAGACGTGGGCGATGATCTGGCCGATGCCACGGACAGCGTGATCGGCGACTACCTCTCGATCGGCCCCGTCATCTACGTCGACCAGGGCGCGCGCGTCACGGTGATGGTCGACCGCGATCTGGAGATTTTCTGAGCCCATGTCGCTGAGCTATCTCGAAACCTCCCTCGACAGGATCGCCGCCGCCACCCGCGACGATGTCATCGAGATCTGCATCAATCCTGACGGAAGCTGCTGGGGAGAATTCCAGGGCGATCACTTCATGCGAAAGCTGGACCAGATGCTGACCGCAACAGAAGTCAAAGACCTCGGCAACCAGATTGCTTCCTCCGCAAACACCACCATGAGCAAGGACCGCCCCATCGTCTCGGTCTCGATCACCTACAAAGGTCGCCCGATCCGGGCGCAGGTCATCACCCCGCCTGCCGTGCTCTCGGCCATGTCGATCAGCCTTCGGTTCTTTTCAAGCCTGCCGCTAGACGGGATCGCTCTCGATTTCCTCTATGGTAAGGAACGCAAGCTTGAAGAACTCCGCCTCGAGAAAACCCGCGAACTCCGCGAGGTTGTGGCGGCAGGCGTGATCGACGATGCCCTGGCCTTCTGCGTCGACAACAAGCTCAACATGATCGTCTCGGGCGGCACCTCCACCGGCAAGACCGTCGCCGCGCGGAAGATCCTCTCTCACGTGCCATCAGAGGAACGCATCGTCACCATCGAGGAAGCCGCCGAGCTTTTGCCGACCCAGCCCAATGCCGTGACCCTCATCGCCAATCGGGATGCGGAGTTCCAGACCGCCGATGTGCTGCTCACTGCCACGCTGCGCATGCGCCCGGACCGCATCATCCTGGGCGAGGTGCGCGGCAAGGAGGCCATGACCTTCCTCGAGGCGATCAACACTGGCCATGGCGGGTCGATGACCACGCTGCACGCAGAAACCCCGCAACTTGCCGTGCAGCGTCTGGCCATCGCCGCACTCAAGACTGAGATCCCGATGACCTATGCCGACATGATCCAGTACATCGAAAACTCCATCGATGTGATCATCCAGGCCGGTCGCCACGATGGCCGGCGCGGCATCACCGAATTTTACCTCCCCGGCGCAACTGAGATTGGAACTTCCCGATGAAGACATTTGAATACGAAATCCTGTCCTTTCCCATGACCCGAAAAACCAGTCTCACCGACATGCAGGCCAGCCTGAACGCGAAGGGGGCCGAAGGCTGGGAGGTCGTGTCGATCAGCTCCTCGGAATTCGCCAATGTCGGCCACACAGTTTTCCTGAAGCGCGAAACCACTATCATCGGAGCCGCGGAATGAAGCCGGCGCGGCTAACCCTTGCGCTAGTCGCGCTGGCCGTGAGCCTACTGGCTGTCCCTGCCTTCGCAGAGCGCAATATGGTGCCGACCCTCGATCGCAGCTTTGAGGTCTGTCCGGACCGGCCCGCTGAGCCCAACTGGATGCAAGAAATACCCCTGCGCCAAGCCTATCAACGCGTGTTGGTCCAGGATATCTACCGCGCCCAGAATCTCGAGCGCATCATCGAGACCGAAAGCTGCGACTGTGAAATCCGGTTTCCGTCTTGGGACGCTGCCGAGGCGGAGTTTCATGAGCAGCACGCGAGTGACGAACGCTGGATAATGCTGGAAGCATCCGACGCGTACAATCAGCGCGCCAACGACGTTCGCCTTGAGGCTAAAGCCATCTGCGAAACCGCAGGCAATTGGTAAGGCAGCCCCGTTATGAGCGTCGTCACCTATTTCGTTGAAACCTCCCAGGGCTATCTCGACACCGCCGCCGAAACCCAGTTTGGATCGGTTGCGGCAACGGTGGGCACACTTCTGGTACTGGGAACAACACTCGTGGTGATCCTCGTCTTCCTGAACATGATCTACCAGTACAAGGCGATGGACGGGCGCGCGGCTTTTTGGCTCGCGGTCAAGATCGGGCTCATCGGGATATTTGCAACCAACTGGGTGCAGTTCAACGCCCTCTCCTCCGCCATCCTTGCCGGGATCGACAGCATTGCTGGGGCGCTCGTGGCTTCGGTCGGCGGTGGAACTCCTGGCCCTTCTGGAACTTTCGCCGAAGAATTCGACCGGCTGATCGCGGAACTGGGCAACTATTTGAACGCTGCCGGGTCCGAACTGAACTGGATGGCCGGCGCCATGCTCGACATCGTCGGTGTTCTTCTGCTCTCAATCCTCGGCGGACTGGCCGCCTTCATCCTCGTGGCCTCCCGACTGATGATCGCGCTCCTGATCGGGATCGCCCCGGTGATGATTTTCCTGACCCTTTTCGAGGTCACCAAGGATTATTTCACGCGCTGGCTTTCGGCCCTAGTCTCCTTCGCGCTCTACCCGATCGTCGTCGCAGGCGTATTCGCAACGATCACGGGCGTCTCCTCTGCGTTGATCGGCGAGCTTGGCGATCCTGAAGGTGCCACTAATATCGGCGCGCTGATTCCGTTCTTTATGATGGTGTTGATGGCCAAGGGGTTCATCGTCGCGACACCATTCATCGTACGGGCGATTTCCGGAAACATCATGATGCCAGCATTGTCTGGCGGACTGGGTGGCGGCTACAGCTTCGCCCGCGCCGCCATGGGCAGCCAGCAGGCCTACAACCGCTACCTGATCGGTGGGGCAAGCGGCGCGGAATATGCAGCCCTCAGGGCGCGGCAGTTCTTCGGGGCACAGCAGATGCCTGTGCGGCAAGGGATGGGACAAACTGGTCAGGCAAGTGGCTCAGGGTCACCAGGGACCGGGTCTCAGATGTTGGCGCAACTGGCGAGGCTGGGAAGGTTGGGGAGACGATGAGGGTCAATACGGGCACTCGACAGAATCGTCCAATGTGGCGTCAACACCTAGTTTCATAGGTTCATCGTCCGCCCAAGAAACCTTTTTTCTGTAAACTAAAGATGTTTACAGTTACCGCAAAGGCGATTTGTACCAAGAGGATTTTGAACGATCATAAGCGCTTACCAGCGCGTGGGCGCGCTTTTCTACTTCTGCTTGTGTCAGACCTGGCACGAAGAGAGCCGTCCCGATCCCAAAACCTGTCACGCCCGCGGATATCCAGCTGCTAAAGTCAGCTTCTCCGACTCCGCCAACCGCAAAGGTTTGCGTATCCTTCGGCAGAACTGCCTTGAGAGCCATGAAGCCGTTCAGACCGAGTATTGACGCTGGAAAGAACTTGAGCGCGTCCGCGCCGGCCGAAAGGGCACTAAAGCATTCTGTTGGCGACAGAACACCCGGAAAGGACTTGAGTCCCAAAGATTTTGTTCGGCGAATGACGCTAACATTAGCGTTAGGGGAAACGATCAGAGAACCACCAGCTTGGGATACCCGCTCGACGTCGTCTTCCGTCAATACCGTACCCGCCCCAATCTCAGCGACGTTCGCATATTTCCGGGCCAGTTGCTCTATGGACTGGAAAGCTTTCGGAGAATTGAGAGGCACCTCGATCCTGCTGATCCCAGCCTCGATCAGAGCCCCACCAAGTCCTTCGACCTCCTCAGGACTCACACCTCTGAGAATTGCGACAATCGCCCGGCTCATCTTACCAACTCCGCATAGGCGTGCCGCAGGCCAGAAAGCGTGATATCTTTGTCATCGACTATGATTGCATTGATCCCAAGGATCTTGAGACCTGCTCTGTATAGTTCGACAAGACGCGAATCTCCAATAAGGACGGTCTTTTGGTCAAGCCATTTCTGCCCCACACCACCAAGCTCTAGACCAAGCAGATATCCTGAGAGCTCCGACCTGAGATAAGCATTTTCGGTGTTACGCAAAAGCGCCTTTGCTCGGATCGAAAAGAGCCTTGAAGAAATTCTAGTTGGGTCTTTGATCACAGTTTCCAGTGCCTCGATGAAAGCGTCCTGATCCCAGCCTTCACCCCCGAGGGAATGACGCAAAACCGACTGTGACGAAAGCAGGCTAAATATCTCACCAGTTATATGGGTGTGAAATTCGGTGATCGTTCTATCGGAAACACGGACCCATTTGGTGTGTGTTCCCGGAAGGCAGATCACCCCTTCAAAATCCGGTTGTCCGGCAAGAAAGCCAGAGATCTGTGTTTCTTCGCCCCGCATAACATCAGCGGGTTCCAATTGCTTGAGGCCAGGAATAATGAACGTTTGCAGTCGCACATCCCTTGTTTGGGGAGTGACCGCTTCGCTAAGCCCCGGCGGAGCACAAGGCACGGCTGAGTATGGGGCTTCCTTCCACCCCTCTCGCGCACCCGCCATCCCACAAACGATGACCGGAATTTGTCCATTGCTTCGAAGTGCATCTTCAACAGTTTCCATCAACGCCGCTTCAAATTCTTCGGGCCTAAGACGTGACATTCCCAACTCCGAACGACAAGTCGCAAGCACCTCGCCGTCACCCGCAATCAGCCAGGCACGAAGGTTCGTCGTCCCCCAATCTACAGCAATCCATTCTACGTCCATGACCATCACCCCGTCACCGCCACGCCGCCGTCGATGACGAGCGCCTGTCCGGTCATCATGCGACTTGCGGAGGAGGCCAGGAACAGCGCCCCAGAAACGATATCGTCGGGCTTCAGATGCTCCTTTAGGCATTGCTTTTCCAGGTGAGTGGCTAGCGACGCTGGGTCAGCCCATTTGTCCAGCTGCTTTTGCGTCAAAACCCAACCTGGAGCCAATGCGTTCACCCGAATACTTTGGGAGCCGAATTCCCGCGCTAAACTGCGGGTCATGCCGTTTAGTCCGGAGTTGGCCGTTGTATAAAGCGGGTAACCAGCCCCGCCCATCATGTAACTGATCGATGTGACGTTTATGATAGATCCGCCACCCAACGTCTTCATGCCCTCCACGACAGCCTGACAGGCAAAGAAATGGGCCTTGAGGTTGATTGCCTGCATCCAGTCCCAGAACTCCTCGGTAACCTCCTCGGTGCTGTGGCGCTGGTCGTTGGCGGCATTGTTCACAAGGACACTGACAGGGCCGTGGGCATCTGTGACTTGCGCGATGGCGGCCTGAAACGCGGGAGTGTCAGTGATATCGCATTGGATGAACAATGGGCGATTGCCGGTCTCGTCCTCCATAGCGTCCACAAAGGCCGCGGCGTCGGAGCGCCCCACAAAAGCGACCTTGGCACCTTGCCGCAAGAAGCCTTCGGTTAAATTCGCGCCGATGCCCGAGCCTCCGCCGGTGATGAAGACGCTTTTGCCGTCGAGATCGTGGAATGTTGCAGTCTGGGTCATCAGTGGCTCTCTCGGGTGACGGGGCGGGTGTCTTTGCCGACAAGGAAATCAAGGTCCGCGCCCTGATCCGCTTGCAGGACGTGATCCACATACATTTTGGCATAGCCGCGGGTGTAATGCGGCGGTTCGGGTTGCCATGCGTCGCGGCGCTCGGCCAGTTCTTCTTCGGATACGAGCAATTCCAACTTGCCCTGACTTGCCGAAAATTTAATCCGGTCGCCGGTTTTCACCAGCGCAAGCGTTCCGCCGTCGTTCGCCTCGGGCGTGACATGCAGGATCACCGTGCCAAAGGCCGTGCCCGACATGCGGGCGTCAGAAATGCGCACCATATCCTTGATGCCTTCTTTGACCAGTTTGGACGGGATAGGCATATTGCCAACCTCGGCCATGCCCGGATACCCTTTTGGGCCGCAGCCCTTAAGAACAAGGATGCTGTCCTTAGTCACCGGCAGATCATCGTTGTCAATTGTGGCTTTTAGCTCTTCAATGTTTTCAAAGACGTAAGCCTCGCCTTCGTGCTCCAAAAGATGCTCGCTTGCGGCAGAAGGCTTCACGATGGCCCCACGTGGGGCGAGGTTGCCTTTCAAGACCTTGATGCCAGCCGATGGCTTCAGAGGGTCGTCGATCGAGTAGATCACATCGCGGTTCCAGCATTCAGCACCGTCTGCATAGGCGCTGATGTCACCACCAAGCACAGTTTTGGCTTTACGCAAATGCCCTGACAACTCTTTCAAGATCACAGGCATACCACCAGCGTAGCAAAAATCTTCCATCAGGTACTTGCCAGACGGCATGCAGTTGACCAACAGGGGAACGTCGCCGCCAAGGTCAAAATCTTCCAGTTTCAGATCAATGCCAACACGGCCAGCTATGGCCAGAAGATGCACTACTGCATTTGTGGAACCGCCAACGGCAGCATTGGCCAAAATCGCGTTTTCCAAAGATGCCCGCGTGATAATGTCCGAAGGTTTCAGGTTTTCGTCCACCATTTCGACAATACGGTTGCCGGTAAGGTGCGCCAGCGCCATGCGACGTGAATCCACCGCTGGAAGGGCTGCGTTTGTCGGTAGGCTTAGGCCCATGGCCTCAACAAGCGACGCCATGGTCGAGGCGGTGCCCATTGTCATGCAGACACCTTTTGAGCGGCTCATACCGGATTCAGCCGCCATAAAATCTTTCAAAGTCATGTCACCGGCGCGGACCGCTTCCGAGAATTTCCAAACATCCGTGCCAGACCCAATGTCATTGCCCTGCCATTTGCCATTCAGCATCGGCCCAGAGCTAACCACGATAGATGGCAAATCGACCGAGGCCGCCCCCATCAACTGGCCGGGTGTTGTTTTGTCACAACCACCCAAAAGAACAACGCCGTCTATGCCATAGGCGCGGATCGATTCTTCGACATCCATCGCCAACAAATTGCGAAACAGCATAGCGGTTGGCTTCATCTGGGTTTCGCCGAGTGACATCACGGGGAACTCTACGGGAAAACCACCGGCTTCCCACACGCCGCGCTTCACGCCTTCGGCCAGATCGCGCAAGCCGCTGTTGCAGGGCGTCAACTCCGACCACGTGTTGCAGATGCCAATGACGGGGCGGCCATCAAAAGCATGATCTGGAAAGCCTTGGTTCTTCATCCAGCTGCGATGGATGAATCCGTCCTTGTCCAGCTTTCCATACCAAGCGTGGTTGCGGCGGTCTTTTGTCATTAAATTTCTCTTTCTTGCCAGTCAGGCGATCGGATTGGAACTCAGGCTACTGAGCCATGCACGATGTGAAATCGCATGCGATGCGACATTTCCGGCCTGTTTTTCCAGATGGTCGACGGTCGCCCGAGCGAAATCCCGCAGTTTGCGGTCTTGGGCCATGCGTTCTCGCGCGACACTTCGATTGAGCAATCCAAGACCGTCAAGAACCGGATAATGCAGAAGCTCTTCCACATGGGGAAGGCCATCCAAATCGTTGGTAAAGTCTTCCGGCCCGGGCATCCGTTCTTGCCAATTTATCAGTTTCTGACGCACTTGCGGCAGGATGAAGTCTGTTTCTACGTCGCGCCAGAATGGGCTGTCATCCCGTTCACTGACGTAGTGCAGATTGATGAAGTCGCGAAAGTCGTCCACTTGTTTTGCGATGGCCGCATTGTAGCGCTGCTGATTTTTCTGCAAGGGAGCGCTGATCTGCAACAAGTGGCGGCGGCAAAACAGTAAAATCGCGACGATAGTGCCGTGGATTGAAGTCGCTTCCAAAGGTTCGAGAAAACTGGATGCAAGCCCGAGCGCAAGAACGTTGCCGCGCCAGACCTCGGAGATACGTCCCGCGTCGACAGGAATATCGGCGCGTGGCTCGATCTTGCGACCAAGCACACCCTCGATCTCCGCCAAGGCGATATCAGGTGACGAATGGCGATCCGAATAGACATATCCGCATCCGATCCGGCCCTGCGTCGGGATCTGCCACATCCACCCCGACGCTTGTGCCCATGCGTGCGTAAAGGTCGGAATTTCCTCGTCTTCGGCAAGGTCTAGCCAAAACGGCATCGCGCGATTGACCGGCAGCGCGTCGGAATAGCTTACCCAACTTGCGCCCATGGTCCCTTGGATCAATGTGCGGCGGAAGCCGGTGCAGTCGATGAAGAAGTCCCCTGCGATCGTTTCCCCAGTATCGAGTCTCAATTTGGTAACGCAGCCCGATTTGCCATCACGCTCTGCACTTTCCACAAGAGCATCGATCTTGGAGATGTCAGTTGCCTTGCGGCGTAAGTAGGCTCCGACTTTGGCCTGGTCAAAATGATAGGCGTGGTGAAAGCGGCTTACAGGAACGCGGCGGCCCCCCATTTCGGCTACCGGCGCTTTGCCGGTTTCCATGAGCTTGGCGAAGATATGCGGCGCGGAAACGGAGCGCCCGGCGGCAACGCAAAAGGTGTCGATCCAAGACCCCGCCCCCGGAATCCGATCGGTCAGAGCATAGGCATCATCAATCGGACCATCGTAGACATGGCCAAGCCGCCGCCAATCCCGATGGCGTATTCCATACTTGATTGTAGCATCGGTATGGGCGAGGAAATCTTCCTCGTCGAAGCCGAGTGATTGTAACACGCCGCCGAAGACTGAGGTTGTACCTTCGCCCACCCCGATGGTCGGGACTTTTGAGCTTTCAACGAGCGTGATACGCATTGGTATCCCTTGCCGCTCGCTTTCTGTCTTAAACAGGTGCGCAGCTAGCCAGCCGGCGGTACCCCCGCCGACGATCACCAGATGGGTCGGGTCGGATTTGGTCATGCCACTCGCATTACTTTTGCCCCGGACAGCCAGCCCGGAAGCCAATCGCCGTGGGCAGCAATCAGGGCGTCGACCAGAGCCCATATCTGGTCTAGGTCCAGTTCTGCGCCAGTATGCGGGTCCATCATGGCAGCATGGTAAACATGCTCCCTATTCTCCGTTAGCAACGCCCTAACGGTCAGTTCCTGCACATTGATGTTGCTGCGCATAATCGCGGTCAATTGCGGTGGAAGCTCAGGCACTTGAGTTGGCTGAATACCGTTGCGATCCACAAGGCAAGGCACCTCGACTACGCATCCCTCGGGCAGGGCCGGAATGTAGCCTCGGTTTTGAACATTTCCGTAAATGACGCTCGGCACACCAGTCCAGACAGAGTTAATAATCTCAGAGGCGTATTCGATCGAGTTCGGGACCTCGATCTTATCGGCCTTTCGATATTCCTCCAGCTTGTCTTTCCAGTCCGCGATCTGCTCAACACAGCGCTTTGGGTATTCGTCCAGCGGGATGCCAAACCGTTCGATCAAATCTTCACGACCCGACTTGATAAACCACGGGACGTACTCGGCAAAATGTTCGGAGCTTTCTGTCGCAAAATAGCCCAGCCGTTTCATCATCTCATAGCGCACCTTGTTCGGGCAACGCGGATTCGAGGCGCTTTCGGGCCGCGGAAAGATACCCTGTTCATATCCCTGATGAAGTTGTGGGTAGAGGTCACGGTAGCTTCCATCAGCTTCTACCTGCTCAAATTTCAGGAAGTATGCGACATGGTTAATACCTGCCGACAAATACCGGATATCGTCCACCGGCAATTGAAGGTCACTTGCCAGTTCGGCAGCTGTGTGTTGCACGGAATGGCAGAGCCCAACTTGCTTGATATGCGGATAACGCTCGGCAATAGCCCACGTATTGATGGCCATCGGATTCACGTATTGCAGCAACAACGCATCCGGGCAAACGGCAGTCATGTCTTCACAGATAGACCAAAGGTGCGGCACAGTCCGCAGACCCCGCATGATCCCACCGATCCCGAGGGTGTCGGCGACTGTCTGATCTAGACCAAATGACTTGGGGATTTCAAAATCGGTAACCGTGCAGGGTTCGAACCCGCCAATCTGAAAAGCAACGACGACAAAATCAGCGCCTTCGAGGGCCTCTCGTTGATCAATGTGAATCGAGTGTGTTGCCTCAACGCCAAGCGAAACAACCATTTTGCCGAAGACAACCTCGCTTTCTTCCAGCCGCTTTTGGTTAATATCCATGAGCGCAACATGCGCACCTTGCAACGCTTCGCGCTGAAGAATGTCCCCGACGATATTCGTCATAAAAACTGTCGATCCGGCGCCGATAAACGCAATTCTTGGGTTCGTCATAGTGGTCTCACTTTCTTACTTGGTCTTTTGGTCACACCCGGTGCCCTTCGATCACATAAATCGTTTCAGGCCATGCCAACGGCAGGTTGATCCCAGCCGTCATCATAGCCCGGCCTGACAATCGCAATGACCCCGCCTTCAGCGCGTTGTCGCCACGTGAATGTGGCGATACTTGCTCGGGATTGGCGAGGCGGATTTCATAAAACGCGTCTGTTTCTAGGCCGCTCAGGCGTAGGGCGCGCGGCAGGTTCTGCTCCGAAGTTGCAGATTGTCCTGCGAAGACGACGAAGCGGTCCCCATCTTTTGCGACCTGAATTTCTGCGGTCACCGCAGGGTCGTCGCTATCGAGGGCATGAATGTCCCCGGCCATCATCCAGTCGCGGTTTTCTTTAAACCAGGCAGTGATGCGCGCCAGTTTGGCCTCGTCTTCTTTGCTGAAGCCACGCAAATCGCTCTCGAATCCCATTTGGCGCATTGCAGCGATCCATGCCCGGAACTCCATCGTCAGGCTGCGGCCTGTCGTGTGCGAATGTTCCGCACCGACATGGCTGCCCGTTATGGCCGATGGGATCAACAACGCAGCGGTCTGTTGCATCCGCAGTCGTTCGTGCGCATCGATGCAATCTGACAGCCAGACTCGGCTTGTGTGCTGTAGGATGCCATAGTCAATCCGACCCCCACCCGAAGCACAAGTTTCGATCTCTACCCCAGGGTGGACCTCACGCAACCGCGCGAACAATTCCATGATACCACGTGCCTGGGCTGCATCTGGCATCGGCAACAGACGGTTGTGATCCCATTTGAGGTAGTCGATCTCATTTTCAGAAAGGATCGCATCGAGTGCGGTAAACAAGTAATCGCGAACCTCGGCCCTTCCAAGATCGAGTACCAACTGATAGCGCCCGGTGACTTGATCAGCCGGTCCCAACACCCAGTCAGGGTGGGCGCGGTAAAGATCACTGTCGGCGTTGACCATTTCTGGTTCCACCCAAAGCCCGAACGTCATACCAAGCTCGTGTACCCTGTCGATCAGCGGCGTCAGCCCATCAGGCCATTTGCGCCGGTCGATCTGCCAATCGCCAAGGGATGAAGTATCGTCATCACGCTTGCCGAACCAACCGTCGTCCAGCACGAACCGCTCTGCCCCGATACAAGCGGCGCGCTCAGCCATGTCGGACAAGGTTGCGAAATCGTGGTCAAAATAGACGGCCTCCCAGCAATTGTAATGTACGAGCCGTTTGCGTGAAGGATCTGACCAAGTAACAACAGCGTCCCGTACATGGGCCTGCAACTGCACTGCACAACCATTGAGGCCTGTGTCAGACCGAACGATCGTTAGTGGTGCGGTCTCGAAGTGCGTGTTGGGTGCACGTTCCGAACCTGCGCTATTGCCGAACTGGATCATGCGGTGACCATCCGGCAGTTCCTCAGCAATCATCCTGTGCCCACCTGGCCAGCCATAGGCAAAGGCCATCGCTTCACCTCTGGTAAAGCGTGCGTCGGGCGTTGCAGTATAAACGAAAGGTGGCGTTTCGTGGCCAGAGCGGCCTTGCCGTGCTTCACGCAGTCGGGCGCCAACCGAGAAAGACTGACGCTGCATCCGGAATTCTCCGTTCCAACGACCCGAGAACTCGATCAATTCGGCCTGCGCGCCAGGGACCGGCAGGACCGGTGCCGAAAGCCAGTCCAATCTGACCGGCGAAAGTGAATCGATGCTGGCCCGAAGGGTCAACACGCCATCAAGAGTAATTTCGGCAGTATAAGTCAGGTCACCCGAAACAGCCGAGACAATCAGAGTCTGACTTTTAGGTGTGATTGTTGCCGGCTCAAACCGCAGGGAAACCTCGGCACCGTCGGTGTCGAGAACGCGCAAGGCCGGCTGGCCCAAATGGACGCCATCGGAGACCGGGCATATCGTTAACCGCGGCAATGCATCCACCATTCCACCGGTCATGTCCCTGCAGCCTGCGGCGGCCAATTGGGACAAATCTTCGGCTTCGGATAGACGCGGGCCAAAATAGGCAATGCATGGAAGTCCGTTCGTTGGTTCCAGCACGAGTGTCTGAGTGCGATCGTCGATTCGGTACATTAGGCCACCACCTTGAAAGCTGCGTTGACCAGACGCTTTGTGTAGTCTGTTTTTGGTGCTTCAAGCACTTGCGATGTCGGACCGGTTTCGATGATGTCTCCGTGCTGCATGACCATCACGTTGTGGCATAGGGCCTTCACCACTTTCAGGTCATGGCTGATGAACATATAGCTTAGGTCGTGCTTTGCCCGCAGGTCTCGCAAAAGGTCGATGATTTGGGCCTGAATTGACAGGTCAAGCGCCGAAGTTGGTTCGTCGAGTAGGATGAATTCTGGCTGCAAAACAACGGCACGAGCAATGGCCAGTCGTTGCCGCTGGCCACCGGAAAACTCGTGTGGGAAACGTTGCATCGCATCGCGGGGCATCTGAACATCGTCCAGCGCCTGTCCGATCAGTTCTTCACGCTCGGCCGCATTTTTACCGATTCCGTTTACGATAAGTCCTTCTTCGAGGATCTGCCGGATGATCATGCGAGGATTAAGCGATGAAAACGGGTCCTGGAACACCACTTGGATACGGGTGCGAAACGGACGCATCTGCTTGCGGGTGAGGCCATCAATGCGTTCGCCGTCAAATGTGATTTGTCCGCCGTTCGGCTCCAACAGCCGGATCATGGCCATTCCCAGCGTGGTCTTGCCCGAACCGCTTTCTCCGACAACGCCCAACGTTTCGCCTCTCCGAATGCTGGCAGAGATATCGTTGACTGCAACAAGATCAACATGTTTCCGGCTCATCAAGCCGCCGTGCGCAATCCGAAATGCCACGCGCATATCTTTAGCCACCATCAGCGGTGCCGCGTCGGGATCCAGCTCATCTGGGCGACCCTTAGGTTCGCTTTCGAGCAGGTGACGTGTGTAAGGATGCTGGGGGTTGGCAAAAACGTCCTGTGTGTTTCCCCGCTCGACGACCTCGCCGTAACGCATCACGACCACCTTGTCAGAGGTCTTTTCGACAACTGTTAGATCGTGAGTGATCAATACGACCGCCATGTTATGGGATTTCTGCAGGTCTTTGAGCAGCGTGAGGATTTCCGCCTGCACGGTCACGTCGAGCGCTGTTGTTGGCTCGTCCGCGATCAGAAGGTCCGGTTTGTTGGCGAGGGCCATTGCGATCATGACCCGCTGGCGTTGACCGCCCGACATTTCGTGCGGATATTGGCTTAGCCGTGCCTCGGGATCAGGCAGTTGAACCTCTTGAAAGAGCTTTAAAACTTCAGCCATCGCCTGCTTCTTTGGCATCGGGCGGTGTATCTGAATAATCTCAGCGACCTGATCTCCGACCCGGTGGATCGGATTGAGCGATGTCAATGGCTCCTGGAAGATCATTGAAATTCGGTTTCCGCGGATTTCCTGCATTTCGAGCTCGGACAATTCCAAAAGGTCGGTTCCATCGAACCAAATCCGGCTATCGGCCCCGACACGTGCGTTTTCGGCGAGCATCGACATTATGGCCCGGGCAGTTACCGACTTGCCCGACCCGCTTTCACCGACAACAGCAAGTGTTTCGCCGCGCGCCACTTCGTAGGACAAGCCGCGCACGGCGTTTACGGTGCCGTGAATTGTGCGAAAGTCCACAACGACGTTTTCAATTTTCAATAGGGGATCAGTCATTGGAATACGGGTCCATTGCATCGCGCAGGCCGTCACCAAACGCATTGAAAGCCAAAACAGAGATTACGATCATTCCAACTGGCGCCATCAACCAGGGGGCGGCCGCGAAGGATTGGAAATCACGCACTTGATTCAGCATTGTCCCCCAACTGACCATCGGAGCCTGCACACCGACGCCAAGAAAGGATAGGAAGCTTTCCAGCAGGATCACTTCAGGTAATTGATAGGTTGCCCAAACGATGATGTGTGATGAAGTGTTGGGCACGATATGGCGCCCGATGATGCGTTGGTCCGATGCCCCGACTGCTACGGCCGAACGAACATAGTCCATTGATCGCAAAGAAATAACTTTGCCCCGTAGTTCGCGGCTCAGGTCCGCCCAACGGAGCAAGACAAGGATCGATGCGAAAAGGATGAAGACGGTGATGGGATCAGCGCGACGCGGCAGGATCGCCACAAGCGCAAGATAGAGCGGCAAGTCAGGAAACGACCTCACGAATTCAACGATGCGCTGAACCAGCATGTCGAAAACCCCACCAAAATAGCCTGAAGAAACCCCGACTATTGTTCCAATGAAACAGGAGGCGGCCATTACTAGGAAGCCCATGAGAAGGGTCACTCGTGTGCCTTCTACCATCCTTGAAAACACATCACGGCCAAGGGAATCCGTGCCAAGCAGGTGCACAAACCCTCCGTCGGTGGTTCCAACTAGGTGAGTCTCGAATTCTAGCCCCAAGAACGTCCAGGGATCACCTTTCACGAATAACGCGAGATTATGGCGAACCTCCGGGTCGGGCACGAATGTGATCTCGAACGTGTTGGGGTCCATCTCTTCGGCATAGCCTAGGATGTAGGGCCGGGTCAGGCCGCCTTCGGGCGCAAATATCTTTGGCATCTGCGGCGGGCTGTAGATGGCAGTTCGATCCTTCGTTTCACCATCATAGGGAGCGATGAACCCTGAAAAAACGGCTGTGATTACGATAATCATACATCCAATCAGTCCGACGACACCGTATCGGTTGCGCAAAAACCGGCGGCGGACAAGCTGCCAATAGGACAGACCCGGGCCCGTCGCGGTTTCGGCGTTCATTGTTTCTATGGTCGTGGGCACGTCAATCTGAGGTCGGTTATCGACCATCGGTTTGTCGTCGGTGGGGTTGTATGGCTGTTTCATTGGTATCCCCTTAATTCCGGCTCATCGTGGCGCGGCGAACCCGAGGGTCCAGCAGGGCCAGCATGAGGTCAGCGAACAAGTTGCCCAGTACCAGCAAAACGGCCACCATCATGAAGATCGCGGCGACGACATACATGTCGCGGTCGCCGACGGCGCTCAGAATCAATGGGCCAACCGTAGGAATGCCCAGCACGATTGCGATTTCGATTTCGCCCTTGATCATGTAATCGAACCGCGTCCCGATGTTCATGATGACTGGGTGCAGAGCATTCGGTACTGCATGCTTGAAAAGGACCTTGCGACGGGACAATCCTTTGGCGCGGGCTGTTTCAATGTATTGCATGTTCATTACGTCGAGCAGGTTTCCCCGCATCATCCGCGTGGTGTAGGCCTGTCCGGCCCAAATAGACACCACCAGGATCGGCCAAACATGCTTGAGAAAGTCCCAGAACTTCGCCCAATTCCACCCATCTTGTAAGATGTACTGAGGCGAATTGACCGCTCCAATATAGGGTGAGTGCCAGACGATAGCGAGGAAGTAGAGGATCACGAGCGAGATCACGAACTTCGGAATCACAATGCCCATGAAGGCAATCAGCGTGGCGATATTATCGCCCAGTTTGTATTGGTTGGTCGCCGCATAGATGCCCAATAGCACCCCGAACACCTGACCTATGACCAGCGTCAGAACAGCCAGCAGCAGCGTACGGGGCAGACGGGTGCCAATCACCTCTGTCACAGGGCGATTTTGCTCAAAGGACATACCGAAGTCGAAATGGAACACGATGTTCTTGAGCCAGGTCACGTACTGAACCGCAATCGGCTGATCGAGGCCGAGCCGCTCTCGCATCGCGTCAGCTTGGGGAAGAAGCTCGTCATAGGACTTGCCGGTCTGGGCTGCTGTATTGGCAATCCAACCGTCAACGAAATCGCCGGGCACAGCTTGGATGATTGCAAAGGATACGATGGAAATTCCCAAAAGTAGTGGGATCGACATCGCAACGCGTTTCGCAAGAAATACTAGAAAGTCCATGAGGGAAGTTCTCCCGACTTACGGCGTCATGAGGAAAGTGTAGCAATGAGGTGCCCTACCCCCGCGCTTTGCGGGAGTAGGACGAGTTTTGGTCACGTAGCTCAGTATTGGGCTACGGTACCAGGGAGGAGCTCTTCTGTTTGCAAGTCTGCAGGCACCCAGAGACGTTCACGGATCACCGCATCTTCAGCCCATTCGTACATAAAGACTGGTGTGCCAGGATGCGCATTGCGAACCCGCTTGTTCACCAACAAAGCCGCAGGGACCTGAACCAATCCAATATTGTAGAGGTTCTCTGTGAGGATCGACTGCATCCTATTGGCGATTTCCGCTTGTTCAGCCGCGTCACTGGACGCGTTGAACCGCAGAACGATATCCGCTAGTTCAGCCTCGAACGGCAGAAACTCACGACCATCAGGCCCGGCCAGGTGGAATGCTGGGCAGATTTCAGACGTTGGCAGGTTGCCGCAGGTTTCCCGCGTGGGCACAACAAAACTCACCCGCTGCAAAATCGCTGAGAAGCTGCCTGAGTTGCGGATCGGATCAAAGCTGGTCTCATCTACCGGCGTTGGCAACACGCGAATTCCGATTTCAGCTAACTGCGATGTCACCGCTTCGACCTGCTTGCGGTCGTCATTTCGCTGGGACTTGAAGGTCATGTCGATGACAAGATCTTCGCCCGTGCCTGGCAAGTTCAAGATCCCGTTGCCGTCCGTGTCTTCCAGACCGAGACCGGCCAGAAGCTCGCTCGCGTAACTCTGATTGAACGGAGTAAAGTCAGTCGAAGCCGCATCGTAATAGGGCGAGCCGCTCGCGAAACCACCCATATATGGATAAGCGAATGGACCACGCGCCAAAGCTTGTCCTAGAGCGTCACGATCAATTGCCGAGCTAAGCGCTTCGCGGAAATCGTGCTCGCGGAACAACCCACGCAATTCGGCGTCGTAATCGCTGTCAGCCATGTTCTGGGCGAAGTTCAGTTCGATCCGAAACGCCAGAGTCCGCGGTCCGAAGTTTGCCGTGACCGGCGCGTCTTCATCTTGGCTTTGCTTTAGCGCTTCAACATAGTTGCCGGGGTTTTCCATGTTCGACCAGTCACCGGTACCGGCGACAGCTTGTGTCGTGCGGTCGTCCCAGGTCGTCAATTTGAAATGCATCTCGTTGAGATAGGGCAGCTGGTTTCCGGCTTCGTCCACTTTCCAATAGTATGGATTGCGGCGAAGGATGACCAGCTCGTCAGGACGGTGCTCGACCGGTACCCATGCACCCAAAACTGGAACCGGAACATCACTTGCCGGCATTGCGTTCAGGTAATCGTCGTAGGAAGCATCGGAATTATAAGTCGGATGCGAATCGCGAAGCACATGGCTCGGCCCCGGGCAACCTTGAATATAGGCGAGACCCTCGACAACAGTTTCCGATTGTGCGCTTGGGAATACGAACTTGAATGAGTAATCGTCGATTACCTCAAGGGTCGCTCCGCCACCGAAAGAACCAGCCTGAATGCGGCTCGTGACGTTCTCGTCTTCGACATTGTCGTTCCACCAGAACGCGATGTCATCGGTATCAAACGGATCCCCGTCCGACCACTTGATCCCTTCCACGAGATGCATAGTCAGTTCTGTCATGTCTTCGCTCCACTCCCATGAGTGGGCCAAGTTCGGCAAAGGACCAGTCTGGTCTTCGGCACGAACTTGCCAACGCGGACCTTGGCGAACAAGGCATTCCTGAATGGCCATGTTGATGCCGCCCCATCCTTGATGCTGACCGGCCATCCAGTGGAAACCTTCTGGCCGTCCACCAATTACGTGGCGGAACACACCGCCGTATTCGCCGATGCCGTCGGACATGGCAGCAGTGTTGAATACCAATGGCTCAGCCGGCAACCGCTCAGAGACGGGCGGAAGTGCGCCACTTTCGACCAGCGCATCGAGGAACGGCGCTTGGCTGTAAGTTTCGAGCGCACGGTACGAATACAAGTCGTCACGACCGATCAGGTCGTATTCAAGGCCAGCGAGGCTCCGCTCTGGGGGCATCTCATCGGCATTGGCTGCGGTGATTCCCAGCGTAGCGGCGCAGACGCCGCCCAGCAAGAATCCAGTACATGTGAGTTTGTGAATCATTCGGTTTCCTCCCTTAGACTTCTAGCACTCTCCATGACGGCATTTGTCTCTGCTTCCGGTTTTATAACAACTTCTTCCTGTTTTTGCAGTTTGATGCTAAAGTCTCATCTCAGCTGATAAGTCCCCGCCTTCGGGCCGAGACACGAAAGGCATAGCATGGCACAAAGGTTAGGTTCTGTTGACGCGACCGTTCCGTTTTCGGAATCTGTTGATCAGACCCGCGTGCCGACTCCAAACAACTTCATCATTGAGAGCCACAGACCGACACTCTTTGACACCCCCTTCCATCACCACACATCGGTGGAAGTGAATTTCCTTCAGAATTGTCATTTGGACTACTCATTCTCGGGCCAGGTAGCAAAGTTGAAGGCCAATCGACTGGTCGTGTTTTGGGGTGCTGCGCCACATAAAGTTACCGATGTCTATGGGGAAGGACGTATTACCAACATCTATCTTTCGCTGGGTCAATTCGTGCGTTGGGGTCTGCCGTCCGATCTCGTGAAAGCCATCCTGTCCGGCGAAGTAATTGCTTCTCGAAATGATGATCCATTAGACGCCTTGCTAATCAACAGGATCTACAATGAGAAGCACCTTGAGCAGCCCCCCTGGCGGCGAACGCACCTTGCCGAAATTGAAACGCGGTTGCGTCGGCTTGCGTTAGAAGGGTGGTCTACGCTGATTTCAAGCCCAAGCCGGGGCAATGGATTCTCAGTTAGGTCGACGACGATGCAAGAAGTCGAATCAATGTTGCGATTCATCTCCGAAAACTTCACCCTACCGATCAACGTGAAAGATATTGCGGCGGCATCAAGCTTGTCTCCGGCGCGCGCCGGGCAGGTTTTTCGGGATGTCTTGACCGTCAGTATCAAGAAGCATCTGACACGGACTCGTTTGTCCCACGCTCGAATGCTCCTAGTCGAAACCGAGGCGAAGGTGTCATCTGTCGCACTCGATAGTGGGTTCGCGTCGCTATCCGCCTTCTACGAAGCGTTCACCAAGGAACATAAACAATCCCCTGCAGAGTACCGTCGCCAGTCACAGCGCAGCAATCCGTTTCTGGCATTTCACGCGCAGCCCTAGCAAGCTATTGCTGCTCTTATGGACGTGGCAATATGTACCCGATCAACATGAAACTCCACGTGGCGTTCATCAAGTAAACGGCAGCTCGCCGATGCACCTTAAGATACACAACAGGATGCAAACTTAGGGCCAAGGAACCACCATGGCGTCGACAGATTGCCAGAGGCTGATGTCAGCTCGTGCGTCAATTGATAACCCGGCGACTGTTCGGCTTCGATCCTCCCTTCCAGACCAATCCCGTTCGCACAAAAAGCCACACCGGCTCAAAGGTTCTGTTTCACCGTCAACTCCAACTCCTCCAAACCACCCACGGCATTCCGTAAGGGCTCTTTGTCCGACTCTCTTTCTGAATCGGTCGCAGGCACCTGCGCGGCAAACTCCATCTCCATCTGTCGCTGTTCCTCGGCGATAACGGCTTGAACGACGGGCGCGGTTTTCTTTGGAACGCCGTCAGTTTGTCGTGACAGTTGACCCGCCGAAGCCTGGCTTGCCCTCTCCACATCGGCTTCTGTTCCCCCTGGCCCGTCTGGCGGCGGTGTCATCGGCATGGCGCGCACACTCAGCGGCAGATTGCCCTGCGGCCCCCCTCCCCCCGGCTCCGGAAACGGCAATTCGCCTGGTTGCGCCACGTGGATCGCCTTGAACAGCCGATCGTCAAAATACTGGATCCGCTTCGCACGGACCGGCATTTGGGCATCGATCACCATGACGATCTCGTCGAGTGGCAGGCGGCGCGCCTCGTCTTCGGGGAGCAGAGAGCTCTCTTCGGTCCGTGTGGATTGGCTACGGCCCTCGAAGGGGTTCTTGCCAATAGACTGCGAGCGCGTGACCACGGTCTTCGTGGTCTTGCCAACCGCCTTGCTCAGCTCCTCGACGGTCTTCTCATCGGAGGGCGTCAGATAGAGCTTCACGCCCGCGTTGCCCTGCAGGGCGCGGCGGGTGTTCTCGCCGTAGATTT
>NZ_FXZK01000005.1 GCF_900184895.1 Flavimaricola marinus | reverse complement strand
AACTTCAACCTGCCGAAGCTTCGATACGATCTCTTCGGGCTTTTCTCGTTTTCCAGCCATCGCTGATCCTCCAATTTGCGGGACAAATCTATCCCAGTTGGTGGACCACTTTCAGGGGGCTACTCCAGTTGGAAACAGCATTTTGTCGCCTTCGATGCGGCGTTGATCCACGTAGCTCAGAAAGCCAAGTGCGATCAATTGTGAATGGATGGGCACACGAAGGCGAGAGTAGGAGGCCTTGATGGACTTCCTGACATCTTCGCCTTGGTTGGTTATGTGGATGAAGTCGATGCCCTCTTCCCGGTGGATGTCGACCAATTCCATCTGAGCGATTTCACCTTGGCGCGCGCCAGAAAAGAGACCCAATAGCACGATCCAATATCGCCAGTCACGAATTCTGACTTCGCCTGGCCGTGCAACTTCAGAAATGGACTGATCACCCATAGCACCAACCAAGAGCGGTGAGGACATCAAGTGATTGAGTTGGTTGGTGGTAAAAGGATAGTTCTTTTGCTCTTGCCGCCGGCTCTCAAAAGTCAGACCTTTGAATATGTTGGTAGGGACATGATCCTCTTTTGTCAGCCAGTCGAAGAAGGCGCTCATATCGGCCAGATACTTGTTTGCTGTGCGCAAGGTAATTGGGTTTCGGCCAACCTGCTTGTTCGTCTCGAGGACGGCTTTGAAGTCGAGGCCTGAGAAGACCTCTGCCTGACTGGCATACTGCGGCCAACTCCTCAGAAGTTCTCGCCACTCCCGTGCCTCGGTTCGCTCTATCTTGTCAACCGGGCGGGCCAGCCCCACAAATTCCGCGAAACGATGAACGGTCTTCCGGCAGTCGTCGATGGTATTCTCTTTGAGAACGGAGGCGCGTGCGACCGCGTAGTCCTCGAACAATGTCACTAGCATTTTGTGCGCCGAAGAGGGTTCTGGCTCTGGTTGCCGCGGAGGCGCCGCAACTCGAAAAAAGCGATCCGCGGGTTCTTCATCAAAGATCGCCGAGTCGTGCTCTGCCCACCTGCGCGCCGCTTCAATTCGGGCACGCATGAGCAATTGCGCCAGTTCGGCCCTGAGCAATTCGTTGCCTTCGAGTGTGAGCCTTTCATTGTATAGAAGATTCTCGAGATCATTCTCCACATGCGACATGTTTAGGGCCGCCATCTGGTTTCGGAGATCTTCAGAGTAATCCCGGTAGCGTGACGGGTTTGCGCCCAGAAATTCCCTCACAAGGTCAGGTTCGTGTGCTCTCTCGTCAAGGTCGGCCTGCACTTCGTCCTCGTAGAAGCGTCTTACAGCGTCATGAAGTTCGTCTCGGGTGGGAGTCCGAGGTGCTTCACGACGTGCTGCTTCGATCTTGTTCTGAATTTCGGCAATTTTGGCTGGTGCCAACTTCAAAGCGACCTTCCGATCGCTCGTGCCAAGGGACTGCCAGATTTCCTTGCGACCCATCTGGGTCTGAAGTTCCTGTGGGACCTGGACCCGGACATACCATTTGTCTGATCCAGAGCGCCTGTGGATGAGCTTGTGACGTGTCATTTGCGGGGAACCGTAACAGGGGGGTGTTACAGTTAATCGTAACAGTATGGGCGACTAACCCACCAGAAGTATTTAACTATCTGGATTTGTTAATGCTGGCTGGGGTGGTAGGATTCGAACCTACGATCTTCAGTACCAAAAACTGTTGCCTTACCACTTGGCCACACCCCATCAGCGAGGCGGTCAATACTTGGGATGGAGGGGCTGATCAAGCCCCTCTTGCGCAAAAATATTCCTATTCTTGTCGCGCGTCGGATCGTAGCAGATCTTCGTTGTCTTCAAGTTCCCGTTCTGCGTCTACGATCTTGTCCAGAGCGCTCTCTGCTTCGGCTTCTACGGCCACCACGGTGGTGTCGGATTTGGGCGGTGTGGTTGGACGGCGACTTGCGTTTGGTGCGGAATGGGGTGGTAGCTCGCCGTCGACGACAATCCGGTAGGTCGTTTCAGGCAAGCTGACGCCCATCGCCTCGATGGCCATTTTGACCTGCCGCAGCGCCTCGCCTTTTGCGAGGACAATCGACGTATCGTTCTGGTTGATCCAGCCTGTGACGATGATCTCGATTCCACTGTCTGTGATGGCTTCGATCCAGACCGACGGGCCCGGTTCGGGCAAAACGAATGGCAGCGATTCAACCGTATCCAGGGCCGTCTGACGGACGGCGGTCAGGTCGGCATCCCAGTCCACCGCCAGGGAGAACTTGAACCGACGCTCGACATTGAGGGAATAGTTCACGATTCGGCTCTTGAAGACCGTCGAATTCGGGATGCGTATCTGATTACCGTCAAAGCTCAGCAAGATGGTCGCGCGGCTGGTCAGGCGGATAACCTTGCCTTCGTCGCCGTTGATTTCGATCGTGTCGTTCGGGCGAAACGGCTGGCGTATGGAGAGCATGATCGAGGCGATATAATTCTCGACCGTGTCTCTGACAGCAAAACCAAAGGCGAGGCCGACAATACCGGCGGCACCGAGAATTGTGCCCAAGAGCGCGGAAGCGTTGAGGATGTCGAGAGCGATGACCATCGCTGCCACCACGAACGCGATCATGACCAACTGCCGGTAAAGTGCTGCGATGAACGCGTTGGGGGCGAGTCTGTCCCATGGTCTGCGCCTCGAAGAAATCAACCATCCAAGGAAGGTGATGCCCGCAAAGGCCGCGAGCGCGATCAGCAGCAGCGGCAGCATGGTGACCAACTGGTCGATCCGAGCCTGAAACCGTTCGATTGCGGGATTCAGGCGACGTGTAATGTCGGTCGTCTCCCTCACTTCGTTCTTGATCGCGACGACGCCTTCAACCCGGGTCACAAGTGTCGCTAGTTCACTCGCCTCGCTGAGTGAGTTCGTTGTCCCCCGCAGGGTCACAATGCCCTCTGCCACGGTCACTGTGACATCTTCAAAGCCACCGAGCTCAGACAGGATCTGACGGATTCGGACGGCCATGGCGGCGTCGCTACTTGCGTCGCTTTGCGTCGCAATGGTGCCGTTCGGTCCGGTATTGGTTTCCTGAGCTGACATCGGCGCGGCAATCATCACCAAAATCGCCAAGATCAGTGTTCGAATAATGGGCATCGTATCGCTTTTGTTTGAATACAGACCCACCGACTTTAGGCGCGGTGAGTCTGTTTTGCCAAGCGTATTAGCTGCTTACGAGGTCACCTGTTCACGCAGGATCGATGCCGTGATCGAGAGCATCAGATAGATTCCCGAAAGAATCAGGAAGGCCAGCACCGTATTCTCGAACGCGCGTGGATAGGTGGCTTCGTCCGGTGCCAATGGTTCGACGCCAAGCGACAGGTAGCGCACCTGTCTGTTCGCCTCGATCCGCGCAGCCTCCATTTGCTGTAGCGCCTGCTGAACCAGAACGGTTTGGAAAGTGTAGTTCTCCTCGGCCAGTCGAAGCTCTTGGTTCTTGGCGGCCAGAGAAGTCCCGTTGGCGGTCGCCTCCGTCATTTCGGCACGGAGGTCTGAAATCAGCACCTCGATATTGCCGATCTGGCTGCGAAGGGAATTGACCTGAGCTTCGTTCGGCCGTGCAACGCTCAATCGCGTCTGCAATTCCAGTTGCAGCTGCTGACGTTGGGTTTCCAGTGCAGAGATCTGCTGGGTCCGCGCCGCCGTTTCGCCGATCGGATCGATTTGCTGGACTTCCTCCTGGATCGCCAGCCAATCGGCCAGCGATTGCGAGCGCCGCCGCTCTGCCTCTTCGTATGATGCGCGCGCGCCGGCCATCTGATCCTCGCGTAGACGCTGGGTCAATTGGTCGACCTGCTCTTCCGCGTAGCCGATCAGGGCTTCGGAGAACAACTGGCTGGTGGCGGGGTCGGGGGCGATGACCTCCATCTTGAGGATACCCTCGGTCGGATCGTAACTGATCCGCACATGATCCTGATAGACGCCATAGGCGGTTTCGTTGGTGGCGTCGGCGGGCAGACGTTGGATCGGGTCGATGGCCGGGTCAGAGAACGTATCCTTGAAACCGTGCTCGGCATCCAATCTGGCCATCGCGGCACGAGAGGTCAGAAAGGATTGCACGGTGATGCTGTCTTGTTGAGTGGCCATCGAAGTGCCGGCAAAGAGACCGCCAAGGCCCGCGCCTCCGGCCCCGGCTTCAGATTGCTGAATGACGAATTCGGACTTGGTGGCGTACATCGGTGTCGCCATGACATAGAAATACCAACCGGCCATAAGCGTCGGTAAAAGAACGAAGATGCTCAAACGGGCCAGCAGCAAAAGCGATTTGCGACGGCGGCGCTTGGCCAGATCCTTCTGGATCTTGGCAATCTCGCCGGCACGCCGCTCCGCCGGGTTCACGCGCTCCGTGGACGGCAGGTTGCGCGGCGTCGAAGGCACGGTCTGCGGCAATTGAACTTTGCCGTCGGCGGTCTGCGGTGTTTGCTCGCCACCCGGCACGACAAGCTCAAGCACGTTGGAGCGTTGAAACGGATCGATACCTCTGGCACGCAATTGGCGCACCGCATCGAAATCCGAGGTGACAGCAAGTCCGTTCTTTTGTGCGACCCGGCGCGCCATACGCAGTTGGCGCCCGGTCAGTCCTTCCTGACGGAGAGCATCTATCTCCTGTTCCGCTTGGGCAAAATTCGCGCTGTCGACGGCACCGGTCTGGGCCGTCGCCTCCGGTGGAGGCTCCGGCTGGTTGCCCTGGCCGAGAACCATATTCGAGACCGGCTCGCCCAAGAAGGCCGCGTTGCTTTTGCGGCGACCCGGCGATAGAGGCGCGTTGACAGCGTCCGGCACTGGTTGCGCGGGGGCATTGCCCGTCTCCGGCACCGGCATTCCTTCCGTCAGCGGCGCGCTGCGGCGAATGCGATACTTCTTTGCTCTAGGCTTCGTAGTCATACAGCTGCTTGGCCTCTTCCAATGTGTCGAACATGTGAATCTTGCCATCGCGCAAAACTGCGGCAGAACGGGCAAAGCGTTCCAGCGTGGCGGCTTGGTGCGAGACGATGATGACGGTCGTGGTTTCAAGCCGCTCGCGCAGGATCTCGCCCGCTTTGCGGTTGAATTCCGCGTCTGTCGTTTGCGGCATCCCTTCGTCGATCAGGTATAGATCGAAATCGAGGGCCAGCATGAGCGAAAAGGTGAACCGAGCCCGCATCCCCTGGCTATAGGTGCCGACTGGCATGTCGAAATACTCGTCGATGCCGCAAAGCCAGCGGCAAAAGCTCTCGACGTAGTCGGGGTCCAACCTGTAGAGGCGGGCGATATAGCGGCTGTTCTCCATCGCAGTGTGCCGGTTGACCACACCGCCCATGAAGCCCAGTGGAAACGAAATTCTACATTCGCGATTGATGCGGCCTTCGTCTGGCTTCTCCAGACCCGCCATCATGTTGATCAGGGTGGTTTTTCCGGTTCCGTTCGGCGCGAGGATGCCAAGCGAATTACCAAGCTCAACGCGGAAAGACGCCTGATCAAGAATGACCTTGCGCTGCGTGCCAGTCCAGAAGGACTTGCTGACATTCTCGAACTCGAGCATCGCGTCGATAGCCCCGTACTGCTCCGGCCCCCATGCCTTTTCGGCTTGCTCGGAGGCATCCTACAACCCTTATAGACGCAAAATACGGCAAAAAGGTGCCCTAAACCATAACATGTTATAACTATTCCTGATCATGCCCGAACCGGCATGGAAGCGCTGTCGTATCGAAGGTGTATCCGAGTCCCGGTTGCGGTAGGGTTCGGCTCGAGACATCGCCACACCAATACAGTCGGAGGCAGAGCCAGTGCCGGATCTGGTCAACGAAATATCGGCATGCGAGCTGTGTCGTGACCGATTTGCCCGAACCGAGACCGCCCATGAGCCGCGCCCTGTGGTCTGGTTTCGACGAGAAGCGAAGATCCTGATCGCGGGTCAGGCCCCCGGCGCGCGGGTGTACGCCAGCGGACGACCGTTTACCGATCCATCCGGGGACAGATTGCGAGCGTGGCTCGGCATGGATGAGGCCGAGTTCTATGATCGGTCAAGAGTGGCAATCGTGCCGATGGCCTTCTGTTTTCCGGGGTATGACGCCAAAGGTTCTGACTTGCCGCCCCCCACGATATGCGCAAGGACATGGCGAACTCCCGTGCTCGGGGAATTGAGTGAGGTCCGCCTCACGGTTCTGGTCGGCGCTGCCGCGCAACGCTGGCATCTTCAGACGAGCAGGAGCATGACCGATGTCGTGCGAGGCTGGCGCGAACATGCGCCGCACGTCTTCCCCTTGCCCCATCCGTCGTGGCGCAATACCCGGTGGTTGAAGGCGAACCCGTGGTTTGAACTTGAGGTGATCCCGGCGCTTCGGGCGCAGGTGGCAGAGGTAATGCAGGATGGATGACACAGACCTTGATCGAGCGCACGCGGCGATGATGGCGGCGCCAGAGAACGATGCTGCGCGGGTCGCCTTCTACGACTGCTTTGCCGATGCTCAGATAGTTCTCTTGCTGGCCGAAGAGGCGGCGGCAGAAACTGTCAGGCCCGCCGTCGTCGAGTTGGGAGGTGATCGCTACACCGTGGTCTTCGATACAGAAGAACGGCTTGCGGCCTTTTCCGGTGCGGTTGCCCCCTATGCCGGGCTGTCCGGGCGAGGGCTGGCCGAGATGTTGGCAGGGCAGAAGATTGGCATCGCTCTCAATCCCGAAGTCGCCCCCTCAACCATGCTGATCCCGGCTGAGGCCGTGGACTGGCTGGCACAGACACTGGCGCATGCACCGACGGAGGCCACCGCCCGACCTGTCGAGATCCTGCCTCCAGGAGCATTGCCGGAGGCACTGACAGGGGCGCTCACACGCAAATTGCGCGGGGCAGGCGCCTTGGCGTCGTCCGCATTTCTGGCAGGCGTTCGCTATGCGGATGGATCGCGTGGCCATTTGCTGGCGTTTATCGACGCCGCGCCAGACGCTCAGCCGGGCCTCGCAATCGCCGCGAACGAGGCGTTGACCTTTTCCGGGCTGGAAGCCGGCGCGATGGATGTGACGTTTGTCGAGAGCGGCTCGACCATGGCCACCCGGCTGGCACGGGTCGGATTGGACGTGGCACTGCCGCGCCCGGCTGTGCCGGAAGGGCCAGCGGCGCCGGGCAGGGACCCGGATCGCCCGCCAAAGCTGACCTGAGCGTCCTTCAGGAACTACGCCAGCCCGCTGCCGGGGCGGGGCGTCAGTATCCCGCGCTGCGATCGACGAGAAAACGGAACGGCTCGCCCGCTTCACCGCGACGAATGTTTTCGGCGATGATCTTGGCAGAACTGTCCGGGCGTGTTTCAGCGGCAATATGCGGAGTCACCGTGACTTTAGGGTGAGCCCAGTAAGGGTGATCCTCCGGCAATGGCTCGATCCGAAACACGTCTAGCGTGGCATGGCCAACTTGGCCGCTGTCGAGCGCGGCCAGCAAGGCGTCATCATCAATTTGAGCACCGCGACCAGGGTTGATGACAAAGGCACCACGGGCAAGCAGGCCAAGTCGGTCTGCGTTCAGGAGGTTTTCGGTTTCGGCGGTCAGTGGGGTCAACACCACCACGATCTGTGCGTCGGTGAGAGCCTCGTTCAATCCGGCTGCGCCGTGCAGGCAACGAACATTGGGAATTGCCTTGCTGCTGCGGCTCCACCCCGTGACCGGGAACCCCAGCTGGGACAGAGCCTCCGCGCAGGCGCTGCCAAGCTCTCCGAGACCAAGAATGGTGACCGGCCGGTCCATGGCCAACGGAGGCAGGATGCCGTTCCGCCAAATCCCGTCTTGACCGTGGATATGGGTATCGAGGCCCACATGGTGCCGCAGCACATGTGCCGACACCCATTCCACCATGCTGCGCTCGAGGCCGATGTCGACCATGCGGGTCAGAGGCTGGGCCAGAGTCGCGTTGCCCACAATATGCTCTACGCCAGCCCAAAGGCCCATCACCGCTTTGCAGCGTTTGAATGGCGTGAAATCGCTGATGCCGCCGTTCGGTGCAAAAATCAGGTAGTCGACCTGACCGGGCGGGATGTCCATGCTCATGGACACGTCAAGCCCGGCACCTTCGAAGGCGTCTAGCAGTGGTTTCTTATAGAGAGGCCAGCGGTCCTCACCGGCAGCGAACAGAACATTTATCGTCATTTAACGGGGCCTGTGAACATGGGCGCTTTGAACGAGTCCGAAAGCAATGAGAAGCACCAGCATAGCCGAACCACCATAGCTGACCAAGGGCAGCGGGACGCCAACGACAGGGGCCAGCCCCATCACCATCGACATGTTCACGGCAAAGTAGAGAAAGAACGTCATCGCCACTCCCAGGGTCAACAAGGAGGCAAAGCGATCCTTGTTGTTGATCGCGGAGATCACGCAGAACAGGACGATCAGGGCGTAGAGGCTGAGCAGCGCAAAGGCCCCGATAAAGCCAAACTCTTCGGCAAGGGTCGTGAAGATGAAATCCGTGTGCTTTTCCGGCAGAAAGTTCAGCCGGCTTTGTGTCCCCTGCATGAAGCCGCGGCCGGTCCAGCCGCCAGACCCGAGCGCGATCTTGGCCTGAGTGATGTGATAGCCGGCGCCCAAAGGATCGTTGGATGGATCAAGAAACGTGTCGATACGCCGATACTGGTAATCCTGCAAAAGCTGCCACGCCGTTCCCCGGCTCTCGAAGACCGCCACAACGGTGCCTATGACCGCAGCGATCACAGTCGCGAAATAGGCCCAGTGGACACCCGCCATGAACATCACCGCTCCGCCACCGGCAACCAACAGGATTGCCGTGCCCAGATCTGGCTGAGACAAGACAAGCAAGGTCGGCAGGACGATGATGAACAAAGGTATCAAAACCCAGAACGGGTGCGATGCTTTCTTGAGCGGAAGCCAGTCGTAGTAAGCGGCCAAGAGCATCACCATGCCGACCTTCATCAGCTCGGAGGGCTGCAAACGCATGAACCCGAGATCGATCCAGCGCTGGGCACCCATTCCGGTCGATCCGAAGAACTCAACCGCAATGAGCAGCAGGAAAGATACGATATAGGCCAGTGCCGCCATGTTCCGCCAGAACCAGATGGGCACCATGGCGATGGTCAGCATCAGGGCCATTCCGAGGCCAAAGCGCTTGATCTGCGGCTCCATCCACGGCGTCGCCGAACCACCCGCCACGGAATACAGCATCAAGAAGCCAGCCCCCGAAACCGCCGTCAGCAGGATGATGACCGGCCAGTTCAGATAGAGCAGTTTGCGAAAGCCCACCGGGACATAGCGGGCGTTGTATTCAAGATAGCTCATGGGGCCCCCGATCAGGCACGGGTGTTGGTGGTTTGGCCGGCCACGACACGGTTACGGATCCGCTCCTGCTGCTCGGCTATGCGGCCGCGCACATTCGACGGATAGGCGCTCAGTGGCGGCTCGCCGTCATAGAGCGCCTGAAGCGTGATATCGCGCCCGATCGGCGCTGCCGCCGTCGAGCCACCGCCGCCATGCTCCACAATGACGGCGACCGCGTAGCGTGGGTTGTCAAAGGGCGCAAAATTCACCCACAGCGCGTGATCCCGACGTTCCCAAGGCAGATCGCTGTTCGAGGTCACGCCGCGCGCGCGTTCTTCGGGCGTGATACGGCGGACCTGGCTGGTCCCGGTCTTGCCGGCCATGCGGGCCTCGTCCACCACGATCCGACTGCCATAGGCCGTGCCGCGCGAATGGTTGTTCACGTCAAACATCGACTGGCGGATGCGGCGCAGGAAGTTCTCGTTGACGTCCATGCTCTCGCCGGCACCAGAGGGTTGCTCTATTCCATTGATGCTGTGGACGAGACGCGGTGTGATGGAGCGGCCGGTTGCGAGCCGAGCGGTCATGACCGCCAATTGCAGCGGCGATGCCAAGACATATCCCTGACCGATCGACGCGTTGACGGTGTCGCCGATCCGCCATTCCTCGCCGCGGACTTCGCGCTTCCATACCCTGTCCGGCGCCAATCCGCTCGCCACCGCCGACATAGGGATGTCGTGGCGCAGACCCAACCCCATCTTGCGGGCCATCGCCGCGATGTTCTCGATGCCAGTGCGAAGCCCCAACTCATAGTAGTAGCAATCGCAGCTCTGCTTCAGGCTTTCGTGCAGATTGACGTTCCCGTGGCCCGACGACCGCCAGCAATGGAACCGGGTACCGGAAACCTCGGTAAAGCCCCGACAATAGATCGTTTCTTCCGGCGTCAGCACACCGGCCTCCAAGGCTGCGAGTGCGGTGATCATCTTGAAGGTCGATCCCGGCGGGTAGGTGCCCTGCACCGACTTGGCTGAGAGCGGTCGGTAGATATCTTCGTTGAGGCCCCGCCAATCGGCAACCGATATGCCACGGACAAACAGGTTGGGATCGAAGGTCGGCGCCGATCCAATCGCCCGGAGATCACCGTTCTCGAGGTCCATCACCACCGCGGCGGCGCTTTCTCCCTCGAGGCGGGCCTCGACATAGCTCTGCAGCTTCATATCAAGTGTCAGCTGCACATCCGCGCCGCTCTGGCCTTCGATGCGGTCAAGCTCGCGCATCACGCGTCCGAGGGCGTTCACCTCGATCCGACGCGTGCCCGCAGAGCCGCGAAGAGTTTGCTCCAGCTTGTTCTCCACCCCGGTCTTGCCGATCTGAAACTTGGGAATTTGAAGCAAGGGATCCTGATCGTCGATCCGACTGAGATCGTAATCACTAACGGGCCCGACATAGCCGACGACATGGGCGGTATCGGCCCCCTGCGGGTAATGACGCGACAAGCCCACGTCAGCGATGATGCCGGGCAGGGCAGGGGCGTTGACGGTGACCTTGGCGATGTCCTCCCAGCTCACCCTGTCCACGATGGTGACCGGCACGAATGGCGAGCGCCGGTTGATCTCTTCTATGGCGCGGGCAACCACCTCATCGGGCAGGTCGACGAGCTTGGTCAATCGGCCGAGGACTTCTTCGATATCGCCCGCATCCTCGCGGACCATGACGATACGGTAATTCTGCTCGTTGACGGCAAGCGGCACGCCGTTGATGTCGAATATCAAGCCCCGGTCGGGCGGCAAGAGCCTGACATTGATGCGGTTTTCTTCCGCAAGGAGCCGAAATTCGTCAGCATGCTCGATCTGCATCGATTGCATGCGCAGGCCGAGCGCGCCCATAAGCCCGAGCTGAGCGGCGCCCATGACGAGCGCGCGCCGCGTCACGATGCGGTTGCTTTCAAGCGTGTCTTTGGGCGGGCGTCTCATGCATCCTATCCTATAGCCTGTGGCCCAAAGCGTCGACCTCGCCGGGCGCGGGGCGGCTGACCCCAAACACCACATATGCCACCAGAACGACGATTGGATAGGCGAGGCTGGTCAAAAGCGCTTGAGCGAGCGTCAGTGACAGGGCCGGGACGGGCACGAGCACCATGGCCAGAATCATCCGATTGATCAGGGCGATGGCGAAGATGCCGATCGTCACGGAAATCCACTCCAGCGGAAACGGCACGCTGCGGATGGATTTGGATCGGGCGCGGAACATCTCGGAGAGGATCACGACAAGTGCCGTCATCAAGCCCGGCGGCCGCCCGAACAGGAAATCGCTCAGCAAGAAGATCGATGCGATCAACGTGACCGGCGCATATTCCGGCCTTCTCGTCACCCAAGTCAACGTCACCGCCAAGATCAGATCCGGTGCCGCCCAGCGGGTCGGTACCGTGTTGAGCGGCAAAAGGTGCAGGAAAATCAGCAACATGCATATGGCTGCCAGAATGGCTTGTCCAATGTAGGTGCGTCTGCGGTTGATCTCAGCCACCTGTCACCTCACCGGCAGCGGCCTGATCCTGTGGTGCCGGAGGAAGCAAGTCGTCCGGCGCGATCAAACCGCCCGGATCGCTGATCAGCGGGGCAGGGCGGGAGCGCAGGACACGAAGGAACTCAAGGCGTTCATAGTCAGCGGCGAGGCGCACGCGCAGGCGTCTGTCGGTGCCGAGCGCCACCTGTCCGACAAGGATGTCGGGCGGGAACAAGCCACCGTCACCAGAGCTGACGACGCGATCGCCGGGGCGCACAACGTCTTGATTTTCAAGGAATTCGATCAGGGGGTAGACCGTGTTGTCGCCGCTGAGAATCGCCCGTTGTCCGGAGGGCTGGATGATCACCGGAATGCGGCTGGAGGTGTCGGTGAGCAGAATTGTCCGCGACGTATTCTCGCCCACGCCCGAGATGCGACCGACCAGTCCGATACCGTCCATCGCGGCCCAGCCATCCAAAATTCCGTCGCGAGATCCGACGTTTAGCAGAACCGACTGGCGAAACGGAGAGCCGGCGTCGGCCATCACGACGCCGGTGATATAGGTCAGATTGGGGTCGATGCGGACGTTGTTGAGGTCGAGCAGCTTGGCGTTTTCCTGTTCCAGCTGCAACGCCGCCTCGCGCCATGCGCGCATCTGCTGAAGCTCTCGGCGGAGATCCTGATTCTGCTCGTAAATCCTTGAATAGCTTTGGAAATCCGATACCAGATTGGCAAAGCCGGTGACCGGGGCCATGGCCCAATCCATGTTTGGCACCACCGCATCGACCACCATCGCGCGAAATCGTTCGACGCGCGGGCTGTCGATCCGCCAGATGAGGAAAATACCTAGCAAACACAAGACCATAAGCCCGACCAGCAAACGCCGGATCGGACCTACATAGTCTTCGTTCTGCTTGCCGTCCTTGGCCAAAGGCTGCCCCGATCAGAGTAAAGCGCCCGCGCGGGGCGTTTCAGCTTTCGTAATCAATAACGTGGCGCAGCTGCTTTTCATACTCCAGCGCCTTGCCGGTGCCCAACGCCACACAGTTCAGCGATTCGTCCGCGACCGAAATCGCAAGACCGGTCTGTTCGCGCAGCGCGAGGTCGAGCTCGCCCAGCAAAGCGCCGCCACCGGTGAGCATGACGCCCCGGTCGACGATGTCAGCGGCCAGATCCGGCGGGGTGGCTTCGAGCGCCGTCATGACGGCCTCGCAGATTTGCTGAACCGGTTCGGCCAGCGCCTCGGCCACCTGGGCCTGCGAAATCTCGGTCTCTTTCGGCACGCCGTTGAGCAAGTCGCGGCCCCGGATGTGCAACGACTGGCCACGGCCATCGTCGGGCATCCGCGCGGTGCCGATGGAGGTCTTGATCCGCTCGGCGGTGGCTTCGCCGACCAGCAGGTTATGCTGCCGACGCAGATAGGAGATGATCGCCTCGTCCATCCGGTCGCCACCGACGCGAACCGAGCGTGCATAGACGATATCGCCAAGCGACAGGACGGCCACCTCGGTGGTGCCGCCGCCGATGTCGACGACCATGTTGCCCGTGGGATCGGTAATCGGCATGCCCGCACCGATCGCCGCGGCAATGGGCTCTGCGATCAGGCCGGCGCGACGGGCGCCGGCAGAGAGAACCGACTGCCGGATCGCGCGTTTTTCGACGGGTGTCGCGCCGTGCGGCACACAGACGATGATCTTGGGTTTCGAGAACGTTGTGCGCTTGTGAACCTTGCGGATGAAATACTTGATCATCTCTTCGGCCACGTCGAAATCTGCGATGACGCCTTCGCGCATGGGCCGGATCGCCTCGATGCTGCCGGGCGTGCGGCCGAGCATCAGCTTGGCGTCTTCACCGACCGCGAGCACCTTCTTGACGCCGTCCTTGACGTGGTAGGCGACCACGGACGGCTCTGACAGGACGATGCCCCGCCCTTTGACATAGACCAATGTGTTTGCCGTGCCCAAATCGATCGCCATGTCTGACGAGAAGAGGCCCCCAAAACCGAACATGTGTAGTTTCTTTCGTTCATAAGCAGCATTGGGCCCGTCGGACGACTCCGCAGGCCAAGCGCTCTTATAGGACTGATGGTGCTTGGGTGAAAGGGGCCTGTCTCCGACCAAAGGCGTGATTCTGCCGGTTCCAGAATCCTTGTCTTTTTGCGATCTGAATGGGCCCGTTCGGCCGGTTTATTCGCGCTTAACCCGGCCCGTCTTGTCCTTTTTCAACATTTGCGAAATTAACCTAAATCGTTATTGGACAAAGCGTCGGTCTGACGTCGGTATCGCGTCGGTATGGTTTTCGGCATTTGTGCCGCGAATCCCCGCCACCCCCAAGGGGTTGTGACGGGCCGGGGCCCGCCACGTTTGACGCAAGGTCACGCGTCTTTGTAGTTCACTTCCTTGGTGTCGACGCCCGGCGCGGTCTTTTCGCGCCGCACGATCAGCCGGTTGAGCGCGTTGACGTAGCCCCGGACCGACGCCACCACCGTATCGGTATCCGCCGATTGCCCGGTGGCGATCCGACCGTCCTCTTCGAGCCGGACGGACACGGTGGCCTGCGCGTCGGTGCCCTCGGTCACGGCGTGCACCTGATAGAGCTGCAGCCGCGCCTTGTGTTCGAACAGCGCCTTGACCGCGTTGAAGGCCGCATCGACCGGTCCGTCCCCGACGGCCGTGGTGCTGTGGTCGATATCGTCGATGGTCAGCACCATCTCGGCCTCGGCCGGCCCGCCTGTGCCGCAGACAACCCGCAGCGACTTGAGCTTGATGTGGTCCTCGGCGCCGTCGTTCTGCCGGATCAGCGCAATCAGGTCGTCGTCGAAGACTTCCTTCTTGCGGTCGGCCAGATCCTTGAACCGCACGAAGATGTCGTTCAGCTGGTTGTCGGCCATGTCGAAGCCCAGCTCCTTGAGCTTGGCCCTGAGCGCCGCCCGGCCGGAGTGCTTGCCCAGGGGCAGGGTGGTGCCCGACAGACCGACGTCTTCGGGTTTCATCACCTCGAAGGTTTCGCGGTTCTTGAGCATCCCGTCCTGATGGATCCCGCTCTCGTGGGCGAAGGCGTTCTTGCCGACGATCGCCTTGTTGAACTGCACCGGGAAGCCCGAGACCGTCGCCACCCGCCGCGAGATCGCCATGATCTTGGTGGTGTCGATGCCGGTGGCATAGGGCATCACGTCGTGCCGTACCTTGATCGCCATGACGACCTCTTCCAGCGCGGTGTTGCCCGCCCGTTCGCCCAGACCGTTGATCGTGCATTCGATCTGCCGCGCCCCGCCGGCGACGGCCGCCAGAGAGTTGGCCGTGGCCATGCCCAGATCGTTGTGGCAGTGCGTGGCAAAGATCACCTCGTCCGCCCCCGGCACGGTTTCGATCAGCCGCCGGATCAGTTGCGCGGATTCCGCAGGCTCGGTGTAGCCGACCGTGTCGGGGATGTTGATGGTGCTCGCCCCGGCCTTGATCGCGATCTCGACCGTCCGGCAGAGGAAATCCCACTCGGTCCGCGTGGCGTCCATCGAGGACCACTGGACGTTGTCGGTGAGGTTGCGCGCATGGGTAACGCAATCGTGGATCCGTTCGGCCATCTCGTCCATCGTCAGGTTCGGGATCGCCCGGTGCAGCGGCGAGGTGCCGATGAAGGTGTGAATACGGGGGCTGCGGGCGTGCTTGACCGCCTCCCAGCAGCGGTCGATGTCCTTGAAGTTGGCCCGTGCCAGCCCGCAGATGGTGCTGGTCTTGGCCAGCCGCGCGATTTCGCTCACCGCCCGGAAGTCGCCTTCGGAGGCGATGGGAAAGCCCGCCTCGATGATGTCGACGCCCATGTCGTCGAGCATCTCCGCGATTTCCAGTTTCTCGCTATGGGTCATCGTCGCACCCGGCGATTGTTCGCCATCGCGCAGGGTGGTGTCGAAGATCAACACTTTGTCGGTCATGTCAGAAGTCCTTGAATGTCTTTGCTTTTCCTATGGCGCTATACCCCTCTGAGCGGTCGCGCCGGATGGCACGCTCAGAGGCGGCTAAGAAGAAGCAAGGCGAGCGCGAGCGACTGGCGGGAGCCAGCGGGGCCGTGGATATGTGTGCGCGTCGTCATGGCCCGCACTATACGGCTGATTCGCTTGTTGAAAAGTCTCAAAGCCTCCGGCGGGGATATTTTTTACCCAAAGAAGCGCAGGGGCGGCTCCTTGTCGTGCTTGACCCGGGGGGGCGTGCCGCTAGCTGCCGGGTATGGAACATGCATTGGTGATAGGCGCGTCAGGTGGGATTGGTGCGGCGGTGGCTGCAGAATTGTCCGCGCGCGGGCTGCGGGTGACGGGGGTGTCCCGGTCCGTCGACGGGCTGGATGTGACCGACGAGGCGTCGGTGCAGCGCGTGTTGGGCGCGTTGGAAGGGCCGTTCGATCTTGTGTTCGTGGCGGTTGGCGTTCTGGCCTTGCCCGGTGGTGCGCCGGAGAAGGCGGTGGCCGCGGTGACGGCGGAGGCCATGGCGGGGGTGTTTGCCGTCAATGCCATTGGCCCGGTGCTGGTGCTAAAGCATGTGCTGCCGCTGTTGCCGAAGAATGCGCCGGCGACGGTGGCGGTGCTCTCGGCGCGGGTCGGGTCGATCGGGGACAATGCGATTGGCGGCTGGCATTCCTATCGCGCCTCGAAAGCCGCCCTCAACCAGATCGTCCACGGCGCGGCGATCGAGATGAAGCGCACACACAAGCAGGCGGTTTGCGTGGCCTTGCATCCCGGCACGGTGGAGACGCCGTTTACCGAAGGCTATCCCGGCCATCGCAAGGTGACGGCCCCGGAAGCGGCGCGCAACCTGTTGGCGGTGCTGGAGGGGTTGGGGCCGGAGCAGACCGGCCGGTTTTACGATTGGGCAGGCGAGATCGTGCCGTGGTGAGGCTGGTCCTCGTGCTGGGCGACCAGCTGTCGCTTGGCCTGTCGGCCTTGCGCGAGGCGGACCCTGAAACCGACGTGGTCGTCATGGCCGAGGTGATGGACGAGGCCAGCTGCGTGCCGCATCACCCCAAGAAGATCGCCTTTTGCTTCGCCGCGATGCGCAAGTTTGCCGCCCGTTTGCAAGGTCTCGGCTGGCAGGTGGCCTATACCCGGCTCGACGACGAAGAGAACGCCGGTTCGATTGGCGGCGAGTTGATCCGCCGTGCCGCCGAGTTCGATGCGAGCGAGGCGATTGCCACCGAGCCGGGGGAGTTTCGCCTGATCGCGGAGCTGGAGGACCTGCCGCTTCCGGTGCATCAGTTCGCCGATAGCCGGTTCGTCGCCACGCATGCCGAGTTCGATCGCTGGGCCGAGGGCCGCAAGCAATTGAGAATGGAGTATTTCTACCGCGAGATGCGCCGCAAGACCGGCCTGTTGATGGAGGACGACGAGCCCGCGGGCGGCAAGTGGAACTATGACCACGACAACCGCAAGCCGCCGCCCGAGGGGATCGGGTTCGAGGGGCCTCTGCGGTTTGAGCCGGATGAGGCCGTCGAGGAGGTTCTGGCGCTGGTCGAGGGCCGGTTTGCCGAGAACTTCGGCACGCTGCGCCCGTTTTGGTTCGCCACCGATCACGAGCAGGCCGAGGCCCAGTTCGCCCATTGGCTGGCGCATGGCCTGCCCAAATTCGGCGATTATCAGGACGCGATGATGGAGGGGGAGCCGTTCCTCTATCACGCGGTGATCGGCCTATATCTGAATGCGGGCCTGCTTGATCCCTTGGAGGTGTGCCGTCGCGCCGAGGCGGAATGGCAGACGGGCCGGGCTCCGCTGAACGCCGTCGAAGGCTTTGTCCGTCAGATCATCGGCTGGCGCGAATATGTGCGCGGCATATATTTCCGCGAGGGCCCCAGATATGTGGAGCGCAACGCGCTGGAGCAGTCGCGCGACCTGCCCGCGATGTTCTGGGGCGGTGAAACCGGGATGGCCTGTGTCGAGGCCGCCGTCGCCCAGACCCGCGACGAGGCCTATGCCCACCATATTCAGCGCCTCATGGTCACCGGCAATTTCGCCCTGCTCGCCGGGGTGGACCCAGCGCAGGTGCATGAATGGTATCTGGCCGTCTATGCGGATGCCTACGAATGGGTCGAGGCCCCGAACGTGATCGGGATGAGCCAGTTTGCCGACGGCGGCATCATCGCGAGCAAGCCCTATGTGTCGAGCGGCAACTACATCGACAAGATGTCGGATCACTGCTCTGGCTGCGCCTACAAGGTGAAGGTGAAGACCGGCGAGGGCGCTTGCCCGTTCAACCTGCTCTATTGGCATTTCCTCGATCGCCACCGCGACCGGTTCAAGGGCAATCCCAGAATGGCCCAGATGTATGCGACATGGGACCGGATGACGTCCGACAAGCGCGAGACGATCATTGTCGAGGCCGATGCGTGGCTGGCCCGGATGGATGCGGGCGAGCCGGTCTAGCGCGGCCCTGCGCGCCACATCAGAAATGACGCCGGAAATCACGAAGACGCCCGCCCCCGGGCGTCGGGGACGGGCGTTGTCGTGCTGTTTGCCTGTGCGCGCAGCCCTCGCGTTTGCGGGGCTGGCTGCCTCAGAAGCCGAAGTCGCTGAAGAAGTCGACGATCAGTTCTGATGCGCTGATGTCTTGTGCCGAATCCGGGAGCGAGCCGGGCCAGGTGTGCCCACCGCCTTCGACGACGTAGTGCGCCACGGTGCCGTCGAGCGACATGCTGACCGAGACGCTCATCCCGTCATCGACCGTGTCGGGCAGGGCGACGTATTCGCCCATCTCGGTATCGTTGCGATCGGCCCAGTAATCGGCGGATTCCTCGGAGCCATACATGATCGTCTTGCCCTGCCAGCCGGAAATCCCGTCATAGGGCTGACCCGGATCATCGGTGCCGTGGAAGATGATGATCGGCTCGTCGGTTGCGGAGACGACCGCCTCTGCTTCGAGCACTTCCATCATGTTCGCGGCGACGACCGCGTAGCCGGCGAACAGCTCCGGCACTTCGAGCGCGAGGCTCTGCACCATCATGCCGCCGCCGGAGACGCCTGCGGCATAGAGGTTGTCCGGATCGACCGAGTAGTTGGCGACCAGCTCTTCGGCCAGCGCCTCGATGAAGGCGATGTCGTCATAGGGGGAATCGTCGGGATCCCAGCCCCAGGTGTCGCCGGCCGCGATCGGATAGACCTCGATGAACTGCGCCGGGTTCTCGTAGCTCGAGAAGCCGGTCAGCGCCGCCATGGCATTGGGGTCGGTACCGACGGTGCCGCCGCCGTGGAACGTCATGATCGCCGAGTAGACCATGTCCGGATCGTAGTCGGCCGGCATGATGATCCCGAAGGACCGTTCGACGCCGTCGACCATGATCGTCACGATCAGCGGTTCGAGCGCGTCGAGCGCATCCTCGACCTCGCCGGGGGTCCAGCCGCCGCCGCCACCACCGGTCCAGCCTTCGCCGGGTGTCCAGCCGCCGCCGCCGGAGCCAGGGGTCCAGCCACCGCCGCCACCGCCGGTCCAGCCACCGCCGCCGCCGCCGCCAGTCCAGCCGTCGCCGCGCGTCCAGCCATCGCCTGCGGTCCAGCTTCCGCTGGTCCAGCCGCTGCCATCCCCAATGGCATAGCTGCCGGAACCGCGTGGCCCGGTGGCGTCAGGATCGAAGTTGAAGGTGTCGGCGCTGAAAGCGCTTTCCATAAGCAAACTCAGGGGCGACGTGGGCGCATCTGCGTCGCTGGCCTCTACATTTTGAACGTGGCTGTCTTCAATAACATCCACCCCGTCAGCCAATTTCGGGGTGATACCGCGGAAATGCATAGATCTAGCCATTTTTTGCCTCGTCGCGTTTCGGTTGGAACAGATTCAACCTGTGAGCATCGTCTATCGCGAATAAGCGTGCCCATTTTGCGGTTGGATCTTGTCGCTTCTATGGCGGGGGCAGGGGAGCGCAAACGCACTGCGCGGGCCGTTGCCGATGCCGTCGCCGGCTTTGGGCGCTGGCCTGCCGATGGCGTAGCGTCACTCTGACCCGCCTGCCGTGGCTGAGCGGAAATCGACCTGTTTTCGCGAGCTGTCGAGAGATTTCAATGGCCTGCATCCGACCGGCCCAAGGTGCGGTGGCGCCGTGTTCGGCGCGGGCGTGGCCTCTGCGCCGGTCGGACGCCTGCGTTGGACGAGGCCGTGCCAGCGTGGCGCACCGTCAAGAACTGGTCATTTTTCGGGGCGAACCGAATAGCGGGGTCGGCGGGTGATCTGCCACCTGCGGAGCCTGTGCAGGACCCCGGGCCGGATCGAGCGAATCGCGCGGCTGCGGGTGGGCGCGACAGCCGCGCCGCCGAGAGCGGCGGATTGCGACTGCCGGCCCGGCCCCACCGCGGTCCGGTCTAGAACATGAAGCCGAGGGTGAGTTGCGCGCTTTCGCCCGTCATCCGCACCCCGAGCGAGGCGGCTTCACCGAAGGTGACGGCGAACATTGCGCCATAGTTGAAATCGTATTGGGTATCCGGATCGGTATCCGCATAGCATTGAAACCCGAGATAGGAATCCGGACAATCCGACACGGATTCCCGCGCCCCCAGCAGCAGCATGGCATCGGCGCGGATGCTCTGGTCGTCGTAGACGTTGCCTCCGATCAGGAGATTGTAGGACAGCGCCTGCCGAATCCGATTTCCGCCGCCCGTGGAATCGAACATCTCGCCTTCGCCTGCGATGTCGGCACCCAACACCAGCCCACTGGCCGGAGACATCACGAGCCCTCCGATGGCGTAGGGGATATTGTCGTCGGTCAGGTTTTCGCTGTCGATGGCTTGGCCCGCGCCGGCATAGAGCAGGAACTTGGCCGCCTCCTGCGCATCGGCGCTCACCACGGAGCCACAGGAGACGGCGAGGGACAAAAGGGATCCACGAAGAAACATAAGAGACACTTTCCGGGCGAGGCGCCTGTTGAGCCGGGGTTCGCGATCAACAGGGGGATACAAAGGGTGATGTACCGATGCGGACGGCACGCCGCCGCAATCGTCCCTTTGGTAATGCCCGGGTGGTGGTTAACAATTCTCTAAGCTGCGACAGGTTTCGGGGGCTATGCCGCTTTGCCGCTGGCGCTTTAGCCAGCACCCGGCACGAAACGCAGCCGATGCCCGCACCGCCGTCGCCGCGGGCAGGGGCTTGCCCTCAAATCGTGGAAGAGGCGCGTAGCGCCGCGCCTCAGTTTTGGTCGCTGCCAGCGTCTTCTCCGGTGTCGTCCGTCGTGGAGGTCTCTGCGGCGGGCTCCGGTGCCAGCGCGCCGTCCCGCCATTCGCCGGTGGCGGTTTCGCCGGAGGCATAGCGCATGGTGCCGTCGCCCTGCCGCCGGCCGTTGACGAACTGTCCTTCGTAGGTGTCGCCGTTGGCATAGGTGGCCACGCCGAGACCGTTGATCTCGCCCTCTTGCCACTGTCCTTCGTAGACGAAGCCGTCGGCCATCGTGATCTTGCCCCGGCCATGCCGCTGCCCGTTGGCGAATTCACCTTCGTAGACCGTGCCGTCGGCGTAGGTGGCCACGCCCATGCCGTTGCGCTGGCCGTCGGCCCATTGCCCGGTATAGGTATAACCGTCGCCGTAGGTCATCGTGCCGGTGCCGTGGTTCTTGCCGTTGAGGAACTGCCCCTCGTAGACCAGCCCGTTGGCATAGGTGGCGACCCCGGTGCCTTCGATCACGCCGGCCGACCATTCTCCTTCGTAGGTGGAGCCGTCGGGGTAGGTGATCTTGCCGGTTCCGTCCGCCAGATCACCGCGAAACGTCCCGACGTAGACCGATCCGTCCGGATAGGTGACTTGCCCCTGACCCTCGATCTGTCCGGCGACCCATGCCCCGACATAGCGGTAGCCGTCGGCTCCGGTGAAGGTGCCTTGCCCGTGCCGCTGATCGTCCTGAAAGCCGCCGGCGTAGACATCGCCGTTGGCATAGGTGACCGTGCCGGTCCCTTGCCGCCGCCCGGCGACCAGATCGCCTTCGTAGACGTCGCCGCCCGGCTGGACCAGCCGCCCGCGCCCCTGGATCTGGTCGTTGGCCCAGGACCCGGTGTAGGTCAGCCCGTCGGGCATCGTCAGTGTGCCGGTCCCGGACCGCTGCCCGTTGACCAGCGTTCCTTCGTAGACCGAACCGTCGGCAAAGGTGATCTTGCCCTCGCCTTCCTTGACCCCGTTCACCCAAGGCCCGGTATAGGTATAGCCGTCCGGCGCCGTCATCGTCCCGGTGCCGTGGTGCATGGCGTTGCGGAACTGTCCTTCGTAGCGCACTCCGTTGGCGTAGTTCGCCACCCCGTTGCCGGTGATCTTGCCGTCGGTCCAGTCGCCCTCGTAGGTGCCGCCATCCGCGAAGGTGATCTGCCCGAAGCCTTCGGGTTTGCCCAAGGCAAAGGCCCCGGTATAGACCGATCCGTCCGGATAGCGTGCCGTCCCCTGTCCGCGGATTTCGCCTTCGAACCATTCGCCGGAATATTCATAGCCATTGGGCAGCCGGTAGGTGCCTTGCCCATGCTGCCGCCCGTTCAGAAAGCTGCCTTCGTAGACGCCTCCGTCCTCGTATTGCTTGGTCTCGACCGTTTGAGCCATTGCCATGGGCGCTGCTGCGGTTGCCAAGGCGAGGCCGAGCATCGCGGCTTTGATCGGGAAGGGGGGCCGTGCGGACATTCTGGCGCTGCTCCTGTTGGTGTTGCGCCCGAACCTAGCCAAGGACTGTGTCGCTGACAACTGCTGCGGCCGGCGCGGTCGCCAATCTGCGCCCTTGCTGCCATCAGGGCACGAACCCGGCCCGCGATCCGCCGCTCCGCCCGCCCGCCCCCCGATCCGGTCTGCCTTGCCGTGGCCCATTGCACGCGCCCCGCATTTGCCGCAGTTTCGGCCCTGCTCGTTGCGCGGGCCGGTCATACCGTCAGGACGGGTGCCGACCCGGCGCGCGAGGCGGAGACACAGGTCCGACCCGGCGACCGGTCCCCTTGGGTGCAAGTGATGGAGTGATCCCCCGATGATCGAGGATAGCGCGGCGCTGGAGACATTGCTCACCGAGATCGTGGACCGCATGTCGCAGGCCGCCGACAAGGGCGCCGTGGCCGACTACATCCCCGAGCTGGCCGCCATCGACCCCGCGCAATTCGCGATCTCGATCTGCCTGCCGGACGGACGTCAGATCAGCGTCGGCGATGTGCAGGCCGATTTCTCGATCCAGAGCATCTCGAAGGTCTTTACGCTTGCGATCGCCCTTGGCCGCTATGGCGACACCTACTGGACCCGCGTCGGGCGGGAGCCGTCGACCAGCGTGTTCAACTCCGTTCAGGAGCTTGAATCGCGCAACGGCATTCCGGCCAATCCCTTTGTCAATTCGGGCGCGATCGCCACCACGGATGCGCTGTTGGTCGGGGCGACGCCTAAGGAGACGCTGGGCGAGATCCTTCAGTTCATTCGGCTCGCCGCCAGTGACGACGACATCTACATCAACCCTTCGATCGCCGAGAGTGAAAAGCGCACCGGCCACCGCAACTGGTCTCTCGCCCATTTCCTCAAATCCTGCGACAATCTGCGCCATGAGTGCGAGCTGACCCTCGGCACCTATTTCCACCATTGCGCCATTTCGATGAATTGCGCCCAGCTGGCCAGAACCGGCCGCTTTCTGGCCGGTCTGCATCCGGCGGGCACGCTGATCCTGCCGGCCCATGTCCGCAGCATCAACGCCCTGATGATGACCTGTGGCCATTACAACGGCTCGGGCGAATTCGCCTATCGGGTCGGCTTTCCGGCCAAGAGCGGCGTGTCGGGCGGGATTTTGGCGGTGATCCCGAAGCGGGCGTCGATTGCGGTCTGGTCGCCGGGGCTCGACAGATACGGCAACTCGCTCTTGGGCACGGCCGCTCTGGAAGAGGTGTCGCGCCGGGCGGGGCTGTCGGTGTTCTCCGTCGAGGGGGACACCCGTCCGTTGCGGCGGGGCGGGCCGGCCGAGGGTGCGGCCGCAGCCGGGCGCGCAGCCGACCCCGAGCCGGGCCGATGAGTCCGGATTTGCCCTGCCGCGCCTCGGCCCATTCCGAAGCGACCGCCCTCCCGTGCTTTCCCTCGCCGTCGGATCTGCTAGATGAGAAGCACAGCGCCCCTGTGCCCGTTTGAGAAGGCTTTGCCATGACTGACCGTTTCCGCCTGACCATGGCGCAGCTCGATCCTACCGTCGGCGATCTTGCCGGGAATGCCGCCAAGGCCCGCGCCGCCTGGGAGCAGGCCAAGGCCGCCGGGGCCGATATGCTGGCCCTGCCCGAGATGTTCATCACCGGCTATTCGACGCAGGATCTGGTCCGCAAGCCTGCGTTTCATTTCGCCGCGATGGCCGAGATCGAGACCCTGGCCCGCGATTGCGCCGACGGTCCGATGATCGGGATCGGTGGCCCCTATGCCGAGGACGGCCGTCTCTACAACGCGTTTCACATCCTCAAGGGCGGCAAGGTCGTGGCCCGGCAGCTCAAGCATTTCCTGCCCAACTATACCGTGTTTGACGAGGTCAGGCAGTTCAATCGTGGCCCGATCCAGGGCCCCTACGACGCCGGCCCGCTTCGCATCGGCAGTCCGATCTGCGAGGATGCCTGGTATGAGGATGTGGCCGAGGCGATGGTGGAGAGCGGCGCCGAGATCCTCGTGGTGCCCAACGGCTCGCCCTATCGCCGCGACAAGTTCGACGTTCGCATGGGCAACATGGTGGCCCGCGTGATCGAGAACGACGTCCCGCTGGTCTATCTCAACATGGTGGGCGGACAGGACGATCAGGCCTTTGACGGCGGCTCCTTCGTGCTCAATCGCGGCGGCAAGCTGGCCATGCAGATGCCGCTGTTCGACGAGGCCGTGGCCCATGTGGATTTCGTTCGGGAAGACGGGGTCTGGGTCGCCGTCGAGGGCGAAAAGGCCGTCTTTCCCGGTGCCTATGAGCAGGATTACCGCGCCATGGTGCTGACCCTGCGCGACTACATGCGCAAGACCGGGTTCAAGAAGGTGCTTCTGGGTCTGTCCGGCGGGATCGACAGCGCCATCGTGGCGACCATTGCCGCCGATGCCCTCGGCCCCGAGAACGTGCGCTGCGTGATGCTGCCGTCGGAATACACTTCGCAGGCCTCGCTGGACGATGCCGCCGCGGTGGCCGAGGCGCTGGGCTGCAAGTATGACACCGTGTCCATTGCCGGCCCGCGTGCCGCCGTGACCGAGGCGCTCGCCCCCTTGTTCGAAGGCTATGAGCCGGACCTGACCGAGGAGAATATCCAGTCCCGCTTGCGCGGTCTGTTGCTGATGGCCCAGTCCAACAAGTTTGGCGAGATGCTCCTGACCACCGGCAACAAATCCGAGGTCGCCGTGGGATATGCCACGATCTATGGCGATATGGCGGGCGGCTATAACCCGATCAAGGACATGTACAAGACCCGCGTGTTCGAGACCTGCCGCTGGCGCAATGCCAACCACCGCGAATGGATGCTGGCCCCGGCGGGCGAGGTGATCCCTGTCTCGATCATCGAGAAGCCGCCCTCGGCCGAGTTGCGCCCCGACCAGCGCGACGACGACTCGCTGCCCCCCTACGACATTCTCGACGGCATTCTGGAGATGTTGGTGGACAATGACGCCTCTGTCGCCGATTGCGTCGCCGCCGGCTATGACCGCGAGACCGTGAAGCGCGTGGAGCATCTGATCTACATCAGCGAATACAAGCGGTTTCAATCTGCGCCCGGCACGCGCCTGACCCGCCATGCGTTCTGGCTCGACCGTCGCTATCCCATCGTGAACCGGTTTCGCGATCAGAGCGGAAGCTGACACCTCGGTCGTGCGCCGCTGTTTGGACGGGCGTTCCGCCCGCCAAATGCGCCCCGCCCGCCCTCCCGTGGGGCTGTTTTCGCGGTGCGGATCTGGTAGTCTGACCGGTGAGCGACTTGAGAGGTGTCCAGATGACCGAGGCCAAGACCAAGCCCACGTCCGCCGACGTGGCCGCGTTCATCGCGGCCGTCGAGCCGAAGCGCAGGCATGACGACGCGCTGGTGCTGGACGAGATGTTTCGCCGGATCACCGGCTGGGCGCCGCGCATGTGGGGCCCGACCATCATCGGCTATGGCCAATATGCCTATACCTATGACAGCGGTCATTCCGGCACGGCCCCGGCCACCGGTTTCAGCCCCCGCAAGGCGTCTCTGTCGCTCTATATCATGCCCGGATATGACGATATGGGCGATATGCTGGACCGTCTGGGCAAGCATAAGATCGGGAAATCCTGCCTGTATATCAACAAGCTGGACGACGTGGATCCGGCCGTTCTGGAGGAGATCATCCGCGCCGGGCTCGACCGTTTGGGACGAAATTGGCCGATCGAGCCGAGTTGACCGATTTAGGGGGTGACCTGCGCGGCGAAGTTGGTAGATATCTAAACGAAACGGTTTAGAAAGCACTCCGCCATGTCTGTTGTTACCGAACCCGCGCCGTTGAAGGGCCGTTGGGTCGCGATGTTTGCCTTGCTCATTTCGGCGTTTATGAACCTGATCGACGTGACCATCGTCAACGTCGCCATTCCCAGCCTTGCCGACGCCTTTGGCGCGACCGACAGTCAGATCGAGTGGGTCGTAGCGGTCTATATCCTCGTCTATGCCCTGTTGCTTTTGCCGATGGGCCGGTTGGGAGACGTGATCGGCCGCCGCCGCATGTTCGTGATCGGGGTGATCGTGTTCACCATCGGGTCGGCCCTGTGCGGCATGGCCCCTTCGATCTATGGCCTGGTCGGGGCCCGCGTCGTGCAGGCGATTGGCGGCGCCATGATGACGCCGCAGACGCTGGCCCTCGTTCCGGTCCTGTTTCCGCCATCCGAGCGCGGTCTGGCCTATGCCTTGTTCGGCATCAGCGCCGGGTTGGCCAGCGTGACCGGCCCGCTTCTGGGCGGGCTGCTGATCGGGGCGGACCTTTGGGGGCTGGATTGGCGGCCGATCTTTCTGGTGAACATTCCGGTCGGTGTTCTGGCGGTGGCCGGAGCGATGCGCTTTGTGCCCAAGGTGCCGGGCGATGCCGGGCTGCGGCTGGATTATGGCGGGGTGATGCTCGCCGGGTTGGCGCTGCTGTTGATCCTGTTCCCGCTGATCGAGGGCCGCCAGATCGGCTGGCCGTGGTGGTGCTTTGCCCTGATCGCCCTCGCATTTCCGGTGTTCTACGGCTTTTTGGCGTGGGAGCGCAGGCAGGCGGCGAAGGGCGCGCCGCAGCTTGTTCCGGCGAGCCTGCTGTCGAACCCGCAATTCGTCGTCGGATCGGGGATCGTCGTGCTGATCTTTGCCGGGATGCCCGGATTCTTCCTCGTCATGGCGGTGCTCTTGCAGGTGGGCAATGGGCTGACCCCGCTGGAATCGGGGCTGACGACATTGCCGTTCTCGGTGGGTGTGATCATCGCATCGGGGGTGTCGGGCCGTCTGGGCCTGCGCTGGCCGCGCCGCCGCATCGCGACGGGGGCCCTGTCGATGGCGGTCGGCATGACTATCCTGCGCTGGGCGGTGCCGGAGGCCGGTGAGACCTTGCAACGCTCGGCCTTCGTGCTGCCGCTCTTCATTGCGGGCCTTGGCCTCGGCACCGGCATTTCGCCGCTGTTCACGACCGTGCTGTCGAGCGTGACCGGGGACGACAGTGGCAGCGCGTCGGGCAGCTTGCAGTCGTTTCAGCAGGTGGGCGGCGCCTTGGGGCTGGCCGTGGTGGGCGAGATCTTCTTCTCCTACCTGCGTGTCAACCTGCCCGGTGCGGCCGATCCGGCCCTGGTCTATTCCGAGGCGCTGCGCTGGGCGGTGCTGTTCAACATCACCAGCTTCATCGTCGTGGCGCTGATGGTGTGGCGCTTGCCGCAGCCCAAGGAGGCCCCGTCGGAGCCTCTCGTCCATAGCGCCTGATCCTGTCGCGCGACGCCTGTATCTTGGGCGGGCGCGCCGGGCTAAAGCCGGGTGCTGGGGCAGTGCGCGATCAGTCGCTCTGCATCTTCGGGGCGGCAGAGCAGGGTGCCTTCGGTCATCACGGCGGCGGAGCCTGCGGCGACCCCGCGCGTCAAGCATTCGGGCAGCGACAGTCCCTGCGCCAGCGCGTAGGTGAACCCGCCGACAAAGCTGTCGCCCGCCCCGACCTTGGACCGGACCGGCACATTGGCGGCCCGGCTGTGCCAACGCTCGGTCGGGGTGGCCAGAACCGAGCCTTCGGGCCCGCGGGCGACGATCACGATCTGTGCCGCCCCGCTTTTGGCGAGAGCCGCGGCGAAATCCGCGCTTTCCTGCAGGCTGTTCAGCGGGTGGCCCGCGCAATCCTGCGCCTCGAAATGGTTCATCCGCAGCACCTTGGGCGCGAATTCGGAGGCCCGCGTGAGCTGGTGCAGCGCCGGGCCGGAGGTGTCGACGATAACCTCGGCCCCGAGCCCGGTGAGCCGTGCGGCCAGATCGGCCATCAGCGCGGGCGGTGCGCCCAGCGGCAGGCTGCCAGAGAGCACCGCCAGCCCGCCCGGTTCGGCCGCGGCCAGCACCCCGGCCTCGACCGCCGCCACATCCGCCGGGAACCACGGCGGCCCCGGCAGCATGAACCGATATTGATCGCCCGTCGTCTTGTCGCCGACGGCCAGCGACGTGCGCGTCTCGCCCGGCACCTTGTGCTGGATCAGATCGAGCCCGGCCTCGCCCAGCAGATCGGCGATCCTCTGCCCGGTGCTGCCCCCCAGAGCCACGAAGCAGCGCGAGCTGCCGCCCAGAAGCTGGATCGCCCGGCTGACATTGATCCCGCCGCCGCCCGGATCGGTATGCGCCGGATCGCAGCGCAGTTTCTCGTTCGGGATCACCCGCGGCGCCTCGGATGCCAGATCGAGCGCGGGGTTCAGGGTAACGGTCAGGATATCGCGCATTTGCGGGCCTTTGGGCTGAGTGATCGCCGCAGCTTAGGCGGGCATGGCGGGCGGGGCAAATCCCAAATCGTGCCGGTTGCGTCCGGCCTTGCTGGAGTGCGCCCGCCGCGCCCTTGCGCCGCGCGCCGCTATTCCCACCAGCGGTCGATGGCGGCGATGTCGTCGTCGGACCAGCCGAAGTGATGCGCGAATTCGTGGATCGTGACATGCGCCACCATCTCGGTCAGCGTCACATTCCCCCGATCCGCCCATTCGTCGAGGATCGGCCGCCGGTAGAGCCAGACCGTATCCGGCCCGGACGGCTGATCGAACACGGATTTCTGCGTCAACGGGATCCCGTCGTAGAGACCGGTGATCTCGAACGGCCCGCAGTCCATATCGTCGAGCACCGCGTCATCGGCAAAGTCCGTGACGATGATCGCCACCTGTGCCGCCGCCTCGCGGAACGGCTCGGGCAGGTTGGCGACGGTGTGTCGGGCGATCTGTTCGATCTGGTCGGCGGAGGGGGCTGTGATGTCCATCCCCCGGATATGGACAAAACTCGCCTCGTATGAAAGAGCCTGTGCCCAACAGGAGACCCATGATGACCACAACCCGTTTCGCCCCGTCCCCCACCGGCTGGCTGCATATCGGCAACCTCCGCGCCGCATTGTTCAACTATGCCATCGCCCGGCAGGCCGGCGGCACGTTCATCCTGCGCATCGACGATACCGACCCCGAGCGGTCGAAGCCCGAATACGAGCAGGGCATCAAGGATGCGCTGACGTGGCTGGGCCTCGAGTGGGACCGGATCGAGCATCAGTCCGCCCGGCTGGACCGCTATGCCGAGGCCAAGGCCAAGCTGATCGAGATGGGTCGTCTCTACGAATGCTTCGAGACCCCGGTCGAGCTGGACCTCAAGCGCAAGAAGCAGCTCAACATGGGCAAGCCCCCGGTCTATGATCGCGCCGCTTTGGCCCTGTCCGAAGACGAGAAGGACCGTCTGCGCGCCGAGCGCGGCTCGCACTGGCGTTTCAAGCTCGACCAGACCCGCATCGAGTGGGAGGACGGCATCCTCGGTCCGATCTCGATCGACGCCGCCAGCGTCAGCGACCCGGTCCTGTTCAAGGAGAGCGGCCAGATCCTGTATACCTTGGCCTCGGTCGTCGACGATACGGAGATGGGCATCACCGATATCGTCCGCGGTTCCGACCACGTGACCAATACCGCGACCCAGATCCAGATCATGCAGGCCCTTGGCGGCTCGGTGCCGAAATTCGCCCACCACTCGCTGCTGACCGGCCCGCAGGGCGAGGCTCTGTCCAAGCGTCTGGGCACGCTCGCGCTGAAGGATCTGCGCGCCAAGGGCGTGGCCCCGATGGCGGTTCTCAGCCTGATGGCCCGGCTCGGGTCCGCCGATCCCGTGGAGCTGCGCTCCACCGTGGCCGAGGTCGTCGAGGGCTTCGATCTGTCGAAGTTCGGTTCGGCCCCGACCAAGTTCGATGCCGAGGATCTGGCCCCGCTGACCGCCCGCTACCTGTCGGGCCTGCCGCTGGAGGCCGTTGCCGACGAGGTGGCCGCCGCTGGGGTGCCGGCCGATCTGGCCGAGCCGTTCTGGCTCTGCGTGCGTGGCAACATCGCGGTGCTTGCCGATTTGCCCGATTGGTGGACGCTGTTCTCCAAGGGTGGTGCTGGTGTGGCCGATCCGGAGGATGCGGAATTCGTGGCGGAGGCTTTTGCCATGCTCCCCGAGCCGCCCTATGCCGCCGACACCTGGAGCACCTGGACCGGGGCCGTCAAGGAGGCCACGGGGCGCAAGGGCAAGGCCCTGTTCATGCCGCTGCGCAAGGCGGTCACCGGCCGTGAACGTGGCCCCGAGATGGCCGAAGTGATGCCGCTGATGCAGGTGAAGCCGTCGCTGGCCTGACCTCGTCGCGCAGCGCCTGCGACTGACGGTGCGGCGGGGGTTTCACACCCCCGCACCCCCGTGGGATATTTTCGACCCAAAGAAGCCTCAGCCTCGGACCCTGGCGAGGGCGGCGTCTGTGAAGGCGGTTTCGTCTGCCGTCAGCGATTGCGCACGCGGGTAGAGCGGGTTCGCCCGGTCGTCGTGGATCGGGGCGGACCAGCCGCTGGTGCTGTCGAAGAAGGCCTGTGCGCCTGCGGGGCCGAAATGCCGCAGGTAGCCTTGCACCACCACGTCGATATAGCTGAGCAGGATCGGGTGCGCCGCGGCGGGATCGCTGAGATGCCCTTGGGACACCGCGTAGACCGCGACCGGGTTGGCCGGCCCGTCGTGGGTGGTGAGTGCGGTGACGTCGCGCCGGGTGTAGGCGGATTCGCGCAGGTCGAGCGCTGCCCAGTCGCCGTGCGGCACCTCGGCCACCAGCCCCTCGATCCGGCTGTCGGCGGCGGGCTCGACCGAGAGGAACGCCACCGGCCGCAACGAGGTGTGCCGCCAGACCCTGCGGTAGCCGGTGAGCGTGGCGCGTCGCGGGTTGGGATAGTCGTGGGTGGCGGTGTTGACGAGGCTGCCGTAGCCGAAGAACAGCGGGTGGGTCATTCGCGCGCCCTGAGCACCCGTGCGGGCTTTGCCGCGAGGGGCCGCAGCGCGAAGGCCAGCCCCGCCAGCAGGCTCGCCAGTGCGCCGCCTGCGATGATCCCAAGGGCGGAGGACCAGATGACGCTGTAGTCCGTCTCCATGATGAAGGTGCTGACCGCCCAGCCACCGAGGATGCCCGCCGCAAGGGCCACGGCCCCCGCTGACGCCCCGAGCAGGGCGGCGCGGAGGGCGAAGCTGCCGAGGATCCGGCCGCGCGTGGCACCGAGCGTTTTCAGCACGGCGGATTCGAAGGTGCGGGACCGTTCTCCTGCCGCTGCCGCGCCGATCAGCACCAGAAACCCGGTGAGCAGAGTGGCCGCCGCGCCGTATCGGGTGGCGGCCGCGATGCCTTCGATCACCCCTGCCACCTGGTCAATGGCGTCGCGGATCCGTATCGCGGTGATGTTGGGATAGGCCCCGGCGAGGTCGCGCAGGATCTGCGCCTCGGCCTCGGGTTCGGCGTAGACGGTGCTGATCCAGCTGTGCGGCGCACCCGCCAGAGCGGCGGGGTTCATCGACATGACGAAGCCGATCCCGGCCGTTTCGAAATTCACTTCCCGAAAGCTGGAGATCGTGGCGGTGATGTCGCGCCCGAGGATGTTGGTGGTGATGGTATCGCCGAGCACCAGACCCATTTCGCTGGCCTCTTCGGCAGAGAAGCTGACGAGCGGCGGCCCGTCATAGTCGGGTGCCCACCACTCGCCTGCGGTGATAGTCGTATCCTCGGGCAGGGGGCCGGAGTAGGTTACCCCCCGGTCGCCCTGAATGACCCAGTGATCGGTGACGTCGCGGGCGGGCCTGCCGTTGATCTCTGTGATGACGCCGCGCAGCATGGGCGCGGCCTCGACCTTGCTGACCTGCGGATCGCCGTCGAGCCGTTCGCGGAACCCGTCGATCTGGTCGGGCTGGATGTCGACGAAGAAATACGACGGCGCGATGTCGGGCAGCTCGTTCTGGATGGTCTGGCGCAGGTTGCCGTCGATCTGTCCGACCGCCGCAAGCACGGCGAGCCCCAGCCCCAGCGAGAGCACGACCGAGGTGGTGTCGCCGCCCCGCGCGCCGATCGAGCCGAGCGCCAGCCGTAGCGCCGGCCGCCCCCGTGCGGCGCGGGTGGAACGTCGGGCGATCAGACGCGCCGCGGCGGCGGCCAGCGTCAGGATCAGCAGCGCCACGGCGATGCCGCCCGCCGTCCAGAGCGTGAGGAAGGCGGTGCCGGAGAACCAGACCGCGACCCCCACGAGGCCGACGATCAGCCCTGCGATGGTCAGCAGCCACGGCCAGCGGGGCAGCGCCGCGCCTGCGCCGGAGGCGTCGCGGAACAGGGTGGCGGCCTTGATGTCTTCTGTCCGCGCGAGCGGCCAGAGCGTGAAGATCAGCGCCGACATCAGCCCGTAGAACGCCGCTTCGAGCAGTGGGACGGGGTAGAGGGTGAACTCTGCCGGGATCGGGAGCGCCTCGGCGATCAGTGGCGAGAAGATCAGCGGAAGCGTGACGCCGAGCACCAGCCCGATGGCGATGCCCGCGAGGGTCAGCACACCGATCTGGAAGAAATACGTCAGGAAGATCGTCCGCCGGGTGGCGCCGAGGGTTTTCAGGGTCGCGATGACCTCGGTCTTGCCCGAGAGGTAGGAGCGCACCGCCGCAGACACGCCGACGCCGCCGACCGCGAGGCCGGACAGCCCGATCAGGATCAGGAAGGAGCCGAGCCGGTCGACAAACCGCGCCGCCCCGCCCGCGCCGCGCCGCGCGTCCCGCCAGCGCAGGCCGGAATCGCGGAAAAGGGTTTCCGTTGCGTCCTCAAGGGCTTGCAGGTCGGCATCCTCGGGCAGATCGAGCCGATACATTGTGGAGAACAGGGTGCCTTCGGCCAGCAGCCCGGAATTGGCGAGGCTGTCGGTGAGCACGAGGGTGCGTGGCCCGAGCCCGAATCCGGCGGAGCCGTTGTCGGGGTATTTCAGCAGGATCGCGGACAGCGTGAAGCTCTCGGTGCCGAGCTTGAACGTGTCGCCGGGGGCGAGGCCGAGGCGGTCGGCCAAGACCCGCTCCATCACCGCGCCGGTGCCGGCCAGCGCCTGATCCAGCGGGATCGGCGGGTCGAGCGTGACGGCGCCGATCAGCGGATAGGCGGTGTCGACGGCGCGGATCTGGGTGAGCCCCCGTTCCGGTCCGTCCGGCCCGTCGACCACGGCCATGGAGCGGAAATCGACGGTTTCGGAGACCTGTTCGGCGATGTCGTTCAGGTAGGCCAGCTCGTCTTCGCGGGCGAAGCGGTAGGTGAATTCGACTTCGGCGTCACCGCCGAGCAGGGCCGCGCCTTCCCGCTCCAGCCCGGCCTGGATCGCGGAACGGACGGTGCCCACCGCCGTGATGGCGGCCACCCCGAGGGCGAGACAGGCGAGGAAGATGCGGAAGCCGCGCAGGCCGCCGCGAAGCTCGCGTTTGGCCAGACGCCACGACAGGGCGGTGCTCATTCTGCGGCGGCCTGAGCTGAGGCGGTGGTGTCGATCCGACCGTCGCGGAGGCGGATCATCCGGTCACAGCGCCGTGCCAGTTCGTTCGAGTGGGTGACCATGATCAGCGTGGCCCCATGCCTGTCGCGCAGGTCGAAGAGCAGGTCGATGATCGCTTGGCCGGTGGTCTCGTCGAGGTTTCCGGTCGGCTCGTCGGCCAGAAGGATGCGCGGACGGGGGGCGGAGGCGCGGGCCAGCGCCACCCGCTGCTGCTCGCCGCCGGACATTTGCGCGGGGTAGTGGTCGGCGCGGTGGCCGAGCCCGACCGCCTCCAATTCCGCCGCCGCCCGGGCGAAAGCGTCCTTGTGCCCGGCCAATTCCAGCGGGGTGGCGACGTTTTCCAGCGCGGTCATTGTGGGAATGAGGTGGAAGGATTGGAACACCACCCCCATATTGTCTCTGCGAAAGCGGGCGAGGCCGTCTTCGGACATTGCGGTCAGATCCTGACCAAGTGCGACCACCCGACCGGAGCTGGCCTGTTCCAGCCCGCCCATGAGCATAAGGAGCGACGATTTGCCTGAACCACTTGGCCCCACAAGCCCCAAGGTTTCCCCTTCGGCCACATCGAGGCTGATGCCGTGGAGGATTTCGACCCGCCCGGCATTGCCCATCAGAGAGAGGGCGGCATCGGTGAGTGACAGGACGGGATCAGACATGGGGCGGGCTTTCACTTTGCGGCGGTCCTTTGGATATGGGGCCTTTGTGGCGATGAGCAACCTCGCGGCCGCCTTCGTTTTAGCCGCAGCCCCGGCAGATGCCGAAGCCGTGACCATCGCGGCGCTCGGAGATTCGCTGACCGCAGGTTATGGCCTGCCGGTTGACGAAGGGTTCGTGCCGCAGCTTGAGGCTTGGTTAGAGGCCAATGGCGCGGATGTCGATCTGATCAATGCCGGCGTATCAGGCGATACCACGGCAGGTGGGCTGTCCCGCGCAGCGTGGACGCTGACACCGGATGTGGATGCGATGATCGTGACCTTGGGCGGCAACGATCTGCTGCGGGCGATCGACCCCGCCAACAGCCGCGCCAACCTGCGCGGCATTCTCGAGGCGGCTCAGGAGGCCGATGTCGAGGTGCTTCTCGTCGGTCTTGAGGCGACGGGCAACTATGGCCCGGATTTCAAACAGGCCTTCGACATCATGTATGTGGATCTGGCCGAAGAATTCGACGTGCCGCTCTATCCGAATTTCTTTGCGGGGTTGCTCGACGCGGCGGGCGTCCAGTCGGAGGTGGCCCGCTATATGCAGCGTGACGGTATCCACCCCAATGCCGAGGGCGTGGCCGAGGTCGTCGAGGCAATCGGCCCCTCGGTCTTGGCGCTGATCGACAGCGTGGAGTAGGGCGGTGCCGGGCCGCCTGTTCCTGACCCGCGTGCCCGAGATGGCGGCGTGGTTGGGCGTGGCCTGCCCGGACGAGCCGGAGCGGAGCAATATCGCGCCGGGCCAGGAGGTCTTGTGCCTGACTGAGCTGGGTCTGGGCCGCGCCCGCTGGGGCATGATCCCTGTGGGCCGTGTCAACGCCCGCGGCCGCCCGGTGATGGAGACGATCGTCAACGCTCGCTCGGAAACGGTGTTCGACAAGAGCGCCTTTGCCGGGGTAAGCCGGGCCGTAGTGCCTTGCGACGGCTGGTATGAGTGGACGGGCGCGCGGGGGCGCAGGGTGCCGTGGCGGATCGCCCGCGCCGACGGGCAGCCGGTGGCCTTTGCCGCGATCCGCGATGTCTGGGCGGCGCCGGGTGGGCGTGAGGTGGCGCAGGTGGCCACGGTGACTTGTCCGCCGAATGCAGACGTGGCGGCGATTCACGACCGGATGGGCGTGATCCTCGAACGGTCGGCGGTGGAGGTGTGGTTGAGCGGCAGCGCGGAGGATGCCGCGGCGCTGATGCAGCCGGCCCCTGCGGGCACGTTGACTGTCGAAAAGGCGGAAGGGGTGGATTGGGCCGGCCCCTAGACCCCGGCGTTCGCGCCTATCCCGTTGGACCTGTGGGCAGCGCCGGCCGCCCACGGGCTGAGCATGAGCCTGAAATCAGGCGAGGGACAAGTTGACTGCCGACTCGCGGCCGTCGCGTCCGGCTTCGATGTCGAAGCTGACTTTCTGATTGTCCTGAAGTCCGGTCAGACCGGACCTTTCAACGGCAGAGATATGGACGAAAACGTCTTTGCTGCCACCATCGGGGGCAATGAACCCATATCCTTTGGTGGTGTTGAACCACTTCACGGTTCCTGTCGCCATGAGATGTATCCTCGTTAGTCCCGCTCGCGGAAGTGCAGCGGTGCGGCTCGGTCAGTGCTGATCGATTGACTGGCCGTGAGGAGACAGTGGTCGATAGAGTAACTTCGCGGAGGCAATATGCGCTTCCATTGGCAAAAAATCAAGAAATATTGGAATACGGGGCGATTCTCGGCAGTGATCTGCCGCAGGTCTCCAAACGCAAGAAAGGCGCCCGAAGGCGCCTTTCCAATGTCGATCTCGGGTGTCTGGGCTTATGCCAGAGCGAGATTGATCGCAGATTCGCGACCGTCGCGGCCAGCTTCGATGTCGAAGGTAACCTTCTGATCGTCGCGCAGGCCGGTGAGGCCGGAACGCTCGACTGCGGAGATGTGGACGAAAACGTCCTTGCTGCCGCCGTCGGGTGCGATAAAGCCGAAGCCTTTAGTTGCGTTGAACCATTTCACGGTGCCTGAAGCCATCGTGATTTCTCCTGTCAAATATCCTGCCCGCGAAAGTGCGGCAGGTCGGCGCCGTCAGTGTCATATCGAAGAACTGTGGCCGGTAAGGGAGACAGGGGTCGAAGAGAATAACGTTTGCGACGTCCGTATGATCCTTTTGCCGCGCAAAAGCAAGTCATTTCGCGGGGCCGACATCACGTCACGGCGGCCTAGGCGATTTCCGGCTGTAACTGTTCGTCTTGGAATTCGGTGTCGCCGCGCAGCAGGTAGAGCGCCGCAAGCAGAAGGATCGTGACCGGCCCGGAGGCGGCCCAGATCGAAATGGCGACGAGCAGACCGAAGCCCATCGAGAAGTAGGTGAACAGCGCCGTTCCGAATCCGAAGATACATCCCAGTAGCAATATCGTGGTGTGCATCTGTCCCTCCATCGGTCTCTGTTAACGTAGGTTGAGACTGTTAATGAGGCGTTAATGTGGCGGGTTCTGGACATATATGGAGCGATGTCGCGGAAATTGATCGAAACCGGCGAAATGCCGCCCGAAATGCCTGGTTTTCTGGTGAAATCCCGCTGGATCACGCCGACAGGCGCGTTAAGTTGAGCTAAACGCCGGTGGGCCGCTTGGATTTGAGTCAAACACCGGAAGAAAAGACCGCTGGTCAAACGCAGCGGGCATCACTTTGGAAGATGAGGCACTTCATGCACAAGGCGATCACTGTCCTGTCACTGGCGTTACTTGCGGCCTGCGGCGGGGCCTCTGTCAGCGGACCGATCGGCAATGCCTGTATGGATTCGGGCCGCTCTGCGGCGGGCCCTATCCTTTGCGCCTGCGTGCAGGGCGTCGCGGACCAGACCCTGAGCAGCGCCGATCAGCGCCGCGCGGCGACGTTCTTCGAAGACCCGGACAAGGCTCAGGAGACCCGGACATCGGACAATGCCTCTTCCGAGGCGTTCTGGGACCGCTATCGCGCCTTTTCGGATTCGGCCCGCCAGATCTGTGGCTAGGCCCGGTCGGGCCCGGCCTTAACGCAGCACCCCGCGTGCCGCCATGGCGCGCGCATAGAGATAGAGCAGCACGATCACCACCGCGATGGCGAGGCTGAAGATCGCGGCAAAGCTGCCCATGACCTCGAACGACGACGGCTCCGCGATCCCGAAGCTCCAGATCGCGGAGACGATCAGCCCGAGGAAGGACGCGAGGAACGCCTGCACCGCAAAGCGCGACCGCAAGAGAAGGAGCAGCGATCCGAGGATCGACCCCCAGACGCCGATCGCCCACGCCGCGTCGAACCAGACCGGCCGGCTGTCCATCAACGCCCGCTGCGGCTCTGTCAGCATCGACAGGTAGGCTTCGTTGTTCAGTTGCGTCATGAGATAGTCGTAGGCCCCGCCCGCGTTCCAGAGAAGCGAAACGCCGCCGACGACCCAGAGATGCCAGGGTGTGCGCATTGAGTGATCCTCCCAATGCGCAGTTTGCCTGATCGGCGGTTACTGGTCTACGGTTTCGTGATCCATGTGGTCTTCACCCATGTCATCGTGGTCCATCTCGCCGTGGTCCATCGCCCCGTGCCCGATTGCGGCGGCTTCTTCGTCGCTCATCACCGGCACGTCGAGGATGATCTCGGCGCCGCTTTCGAACACCAGCGTCAGCGGAACGGTGTCGCCGGGTTCGAGCGTTTCACCGACCCCCATGAGCATGACGTGATGGCCGCCGCGCTCCATGACGATCTCGCCGTCGGTTTCCAGGGCAAAGCCTTCGGGGACGTGCCGCATCTGCATGACCCCGTCGCCGGCGTCGATATGGGTGTGCAATTCCGTCTTCGCGGCGATAGGCGATCGCGCGTCGATCAGCCTGTCATCCGCGCCTCCGTGGTTGTGGATGACCATGAACGCCGCGGCGGTCGGAGCGCCCGGATAGGCGGTGCGGGCATAGGCGTCGTGCACCTCGGGCCCATCCGCGTGGGCGGGGGCGGCCAGAGCGAGGCTGGCGAGGAGGGCGGCGAATAGCGTTTTGGTCGGCATGCGTGCATTGAGCATGGCTCGTGTCCTTTGTCTTGGGTGTCACTGTCTGATGGATGTCAGGTCAGACAGCCCAAGGCGGACCGGTCGCCGGGGGCAGGTGCGGCCGTGCGGTGGGCGCTTTGCTCACGTCTTGCGGCACACCGCCGAGGCGGCTCATTGCGAGATGCAGATCGCCGGGCCGTGGCAGCGCCACGTCGGCCAGAAAGGCCAGCGTCGCATCGGGGCAGATGTGCGACGGCCCGACGGGATTGCCGTCGGCGTCGAGCTGCACCGTGACCAGCCCGCCACCCACGCACAACACCGCCTCCATCACCGCGGGGCCTGTGCCGCGCGCCGACGTGACCATCTGTCCGGTGAGGAACAGCACGGCGACCATGAGGCCGGCGGTCAGCTGTTTGAGGAGGGTCATCGGCGGCACGGCACCTTTGGCGGAGGGAATGGCATCGCGACCGGGGCCGCGATGCCCGAAGCTTAGAGGTTTGGATAGATCGGGAAGCGGTCGCAGAGGGCTTCGACTTCGAGCCGGACCTTCTCCTCCACTTCGCCGTTGTCGTTTTCGCCGTTGGCGGCCAGACCGTCGACGACTTCGACGATCCAGTCAGCGATCTGCCGGAACTCCGCCTCGCCGAAGCCGCGGGTTGTTCCTGCGGGGCTGCCGAGCCGGATGCCGGAGGTGATCGTCGGCTTCTCGGTGTCGAACGGGATGCCGTTCTTGTTGCAGGTGATATGCGCACGGCCCAGAGCGTTCTCGGTGGCGTTGCCCTTGACCCCTTTGGGCCGCAGGTCGACGAGCATCAGGTGCGTGTCGGTGCCGCCGGTGACGATGTCGAGCCCGCCTTTCATCAGCTGATCGGCCAGCGCCTGCGCGTTGCGGATCACCTGACCCTGATAGATCTTGAATTCCGGCCGCAGAGCTTCGCCGAAGGCGACGGCCTTGCCTGCGATCACGTGCATCAGCGGGCCGCCCTGAATGCCGGGGAAGATCGCCGAGTTGAACTTCTTGGCCATTGCCTCGTCGTTGGTGAGGATCATGCCGCCGCGCGGGCCGCGCAGGGTCTTATGCGTCGTCGTGGTGGCGACATGCGCGTGCGGGAAGGGCGAGGGATAGAGCCCGGCCGCGACGAGGCCCGCAAAGTGCGCCATATCGACCAGCAGGTAGGCACCCACGCTGTCTGCGATCTCGCGCATTTTCGCAAAGTCGATGATCCGCGGAATGGCAGAGCCGCCCGCGATGATCATCTTGGGCTGATGCTCGGTCGCCAGCTCCTGGATCTGGACATAGTCGATCTCGAGGTCTTGCGCCCGCACACCGTATTGAATGGCGTTGAACCATTTGCCCGACTGGTTGGGCCGTGCGCCGTGGGTCAGGTGACCGCCTGCATCGAGGCTCATCCCCAGAATGGTGTCGCCGGGCTGCAGCAGCGCCTGAAACACACCTTGGTTGGCCTGAGAGCCGGAGTTGGGCTGCACATTAGCAAAGCCGCAATCGAACAGCTGGCAGGCCCGTTCGATGGCGAGGTTTTCGGCCACGTCGACGAACTGACAGCCGCCGTAGTAGCGCCGTCCAGGATAGCCTTCGGCGTATTTGTTGGTGAGCACGGAGCCTTGCGCTTCCATGACGGCGGCCGAGACGATGTTCTCGGAGGCGATCAGCTCGATCTCCTTGCGCTGCCGGCCGAGTTCGGCGCTCATCGCCGCAAAGAGCGCGGGATCGCGGGTGGACAGGCTTTCGGTGAAGAAACCGCCGCTGGTAGTCAGGCTGTCGGATGGGGTGGGGGCGTTCATGAAACGAGGTCCTTTCGCAGAGCCGTGGGCTTGGTTGCGCGTTCTATAGCGCAGCGATGGCCGGGCCAAAAGCAGCAAAACGTCGCTGCTTGACGCAGGGGCGTCATCGCTCTGCGTCGCCGGTGGCCAAAGGCCGGCGCTTGCCTTTCAGCGGCCACTGGTCGACAAACAACGGGCGCAACCTGAAAGGTCGGCCATGTCCTTGACGAAAATAGCCTTTGCCGCGAGTGGAGCGCCGACGGCGCAGGCCGCTCTGGCGTCCTTGTCGACGCGCTATGGCAACGTGCCCCTGGAACAGGCCGACATCGTCGTGGCCCTCGGCGGGGACGGCTTCATGTTGCAGACATTGCACCGCACCGAACATCACGACCTCGCCGTCTATGGGATGAATCGCGGCACTGTGGGCTTTTTGATGAATGCCTATTCCGAAGAGGGCCTGCCCGAGCGCCTTGCCGATGCCGAGGAGGCGGTGATCAACCCGCTTCGCATGGAGGCGTTCACCGTCTCGGGCGAGCGCCACGAGGGGTTGGCCATCAACGAGGTCAGCCTGCTTCGCGCCGGTCCGCAGGCGGCCAAGCTGCGCATCACGGTCGATGGCAAGATGCGGATGGAGGAGTTGGTCTGCGACGGGGCGCTGGTCGCCACCCCGGCCGGGTCGACCGCCTACAACTATTCCGCCCACGGCCCGATTCTGCCGATTGGATCGGACGTTCTGGCCCTGACCGCCATTGCGCCGTTTCGTCCGCGCCGTTGGCGCGGGGCGCTGTTGCCGAAACAGGCACTGGTGCAGATCGATGTGACGGAGCCCGAGCGTCGCCCGGTGATGGCGGATGCCGACAGCCGCTCTGTCCGCGACGTTGCACGGGTGCTGATCCATAGCGAACCCAAGGTCCGGCACCGGCTTCTGTTCGATCCCGGTCACGGTCTGGAAGAGCGTCTGATCCGCGAGCAATTCGCCTGATCCATTCGTAAACCATTGATCCGAATGAAAAGCCGCCGGCCAATCGTGCCGGTGGTTAACCAATATCACCGCCCCTGTCATAGCCTGACAGGCCGGTGATATTGGCTGTTTTGGCGGCCTGCCTCCTGATCGTTTCACCGGCTCGCACCAAACGCGGCGCCTTAATTCAGAACAGGAGAGACCCCATGACCACCAAGACAGTGACCACCGCCATCGCCGCCGCATTGACCCTCGTGATGGCGATGCCCGTCGCCGCCGACGGCAACCGGGCCACGATCACCCAATACGGTTGGCAGAACGGCGCCGGCACCAGCCAGGTCGGTGTGCGCAACCAGATGACCGTCTGGCAGCAGGGGGGCCGCAACACCACCATTTCGACGCAGGACGGCCGCCGCAACCAGACCGTCGTCAGCCAGTCCGGCCGCGGCAACGACACCGTCGCCACCCAGACCGGCCGCTGCAACGTCCTCGGCGTCTCGCAGAGCGGCAACCACAACACGGTGGATGTCGATCAGAACGGCGGCTGCAATGCGCTGGGCGTCATTCAGGTCGGCAACGGCAACAATGCCGAGACCACCCAATACGGCCACGGCAACGTGACGGTCGTCGTTCAGAACTGAGCCAGCCGCAGTGTCCGGGGGGCCGCCGCGCCCTCCGGCCCCTGTCTACATGCAAGGAGCATAACGATGTCTGTCCTTCACTTCGGTGCCGCCGCGCTGACCGGGCTTGGCCTTGCCGCCTGTGTCACCAGCGCCGCCCCCGCCACCCAGACCGCCGCGAGTTTCTCGGCCGTCGCTCCGTTTTCCTGTCGGATCGAGGCGATCCCACGCGCCGGCCAGACCGAGGTGCGGGCCAGCATCAGCGCCCATGCGCCGGTGTCGGGCCTGTTCTGGCTGGATCTGGCGCAACAGAGCGCCGGGGGTTCGTCCAACATCTCGCAATCCGGCCCGTTCTCGGCCAGCGCGGGCGAGACGCTGACCCTCGGGTCGGCCAGCTTTGGCGGCGCGGCCTCTGCCCTTCGCGGCCGGATGGTTCTGACGTGGCAGGGTGGCGAGGTCCGCTGCCCGGTGACCGCCCCGATCGGAGCCCTGTGATGAGCGCTCCATGCTGGCCGGCCTTGGCTGTGGCGCTTTCGCTGTCGCCGGGGGTGAGCGCGGGCATGGCGCGGGCAGAGACCGTGACGGTTGTTCCCGGCAGCGTCACCATGCAGATGACCCCGCAGGAATTCCGCGCTCACCGGGTGGATCGAGGCACGGCCCTGACTGCCGCCGATATGCAGCAGCCACCGTCGGCCGGGGTGCGGGTGCTGCAAAACGGCGATCACAACACCGCCACCGTCGCCACGCAGCCGGGCAATGCGGCGATGGTCATCCAGCAGGGGGACGGCCACGCCGCCACCGTGACGCAGGAGGCCACAGGGCAGGGCGCCTTGGTGATCCAGACCGGAACCGGCGGAGCGACCGATCTGACCCAGACCACGCAGGGCGAAAAGGTGGTGATCGTGCAGCACAGCTGGCAACCTCGCCGTTGACTTGGCCCACCGCTCTGTCAATTTGGCGCTCGTTCAGGGAGTGCTGTGATGCGAGCGACGGGTTTGGGTGCGATGACGGTGATGGCTTTGGCCATGGCGGGCTGTGCGATCCCGCCGGTCGGGCTGGGCGACTTCGTCCCGGTCCGGCAATTGCTGGCCGAGACCGAAGGCCTGCCCTATCAATGCGTCCGCCTGAACCCCGACAGCGAAAGTTGCAACCTCGTCTCGACCCTGCGCCGGGTCGGCGGCGAATACGAGCTCAAGAGCCAGTTCGCGATGTCCTTTGGGCAGACGATGTATCTGGACGTCACTGAAAGGCTGGTCGAGCGGAATGGCACGATCTGCGTGGTGTCGGAGCAGTATACTACCGTTCTCGTCGGCGGTGGCCCGGCCATTGCAGGGATGGAGGGCTTCGAAGACGTGGCCCCGCCCGCGCCGCCAGAGATGCCGCTCTGCTATGCCTATTACCGGGGGATCAAGGGCGGTTATGTCAGCGCCGAGCTGGACAGTCAGGGCCGGCTCGATCCGGCCAGCGCCTATCCGGTGACGTTTCTGGCCAGTTCGCCCCGGCTTCAGGCGGTGGGCATTCCGTAGCCTGCCCACCGGGCGGCGCCGGGCCTGACCATGGCCCGGCAGATGCCCCATAATCAGCCCTGCGATCCGCCCTTGGCGTAACCCACCGTTTGCAGCGCGTCCCGCACCTCGTCGAGGATCGCCGGGTCGTCGATGGTGGCGGGCATCTTGAACGGCTGGCTGTCGGCGATCTTGCCCATGATGCCGCGCAGGATCTTGCCCGAGCGGGTCTTGGGCAGCCGGTCGACGACGACCGCCAGCTTGAACGCGGCGACGGGCCCGATCTGATCGCGGACCATCTTGACGGTTTCGGCCACCACCTCGGCATCCGACTTGGTGCAGCCCTTGTTCAGGCAGAGGAACCCGAGCGGCAGCTGCCCCTTCAACTCGTCCGCGACGCCGATCACCGCGCATTCGGCAACGTCCGGGTGAGCGGCGAGCACTTCCTCCATCGCGCCGGTCGAGAGCCTGTGGCCCGCGACGTTGATCACGTCGTCGGTGCGGGCCATGATCCAGAGGTAGCCGTCTTCGTCCTTCATCCCTGCGTCGCCGGTCTCGTAGTAGCCGGGGAAGGTGTTGAGGTAGCTTTTGCGGAACCGCTCTTCGGCGTTCCAGAGGGTCGGCAAGGTTCCGGGGGGCAGCGGCAGCTTGATCGCGATCGCCCCGAGCGTGCCCGGCCCGACTTCGTGCCCGCCTTCGTCGAGGATGTGCACGTCGTAGCCGGGCATCGCCACGGTGGGCGAGCCGATCTTGACCGGGAGCGCCTCGATCCCCGTGGGATTGCCGGCGATGGTGTAGCCCGTTTCGGTCTGCCACCAATGGTCGTAGACCGGCACGCCCATCACCTTTTGCGCCCATTGGATCGTGTCCGGGTCGGCCCGTTCGCCCGCAAGATAGAGTGCTTGCAGACAGGAGATGTCGTGCTTCTTGATCATCTCGCCCGTGGGGTCTTCGCGCTTGATCGCGCGGAAGGCCGTGGGGGCGGTGAAGAAGCTCTTGACCTTGTGGTCTTCGATCACCCGCCAGAAGGTGGCCGCGTCGGGGGTGCCGACGGGCTTGCCCTCGAACACCACGGTGGTGTTGCCGTGGATCAGCGGACCGTAGCAGATATAGCTGTGCCCCACGACCCAGCCCACGTCGGAGGCCGCCCAGAACACGTCGCCGGGATCGACGTTGTAGATCGCCTTCATCGTCCAGTTGAGCGCGACCAGATGCCCGCCGGTGGGCCGCACCACGCCTTTGGGCGCGCCGGTCGTGCCCGAGGTGTAGAGCACATAGGCCGGGTGGTTGCCCTCGACAGGCACGCAGTCGGCAGGGGGCACGTTCTGCGCCTCGACCCAGTCGATGTCCCGCCCCGGGGTCAGCTCTGCCGCGCATTGCGGTCGCTGGAAGATGATGCAGGTTTCCGGGGTGTGCTTGGATTGGTTGATCGCGTCGTCGAGTAGCGGCTTGTAGCCGATGACCTTGGCGCCTTCGAGCCCGCAGGAGGCCGCGATCACCGCCTTTGGGGTGCAATCGTCGATCCGGACCGCAAGTTCATGCGCCGCAAAGCCGCCGAAGACCACCGAATGGATGGCCCCGATCCGGGCGCAGGCGAGCATGGCCACCAGCGCCTCTGGGATCATCGGCATGTAGATGATGACCCGGTCGCCTTTCCCCACCCCTCGTGCCACCAGCGCACCGGCGAGGCTCGCGGTTTTGCCCTGAAGTTCGGCAAAGGTGATTTTGGTGACCGAGTTGGTGACCGGGCTGTCGTGGATGATGGCGACCTGATTGCCGCGCCCGTTTTCCACGTGCCGGTCGACCGCGTTGTAGCAGGTGTTGACCATCCCGTCGGAGAACCACTCGTAGAGCGGGGCGTTTTCGGCATGGAGCGCCTTGGTCGGCGGCACATCCCAATCGATGGCTTTGGCTTGCGCCATCCAGAAGGCCTCTGGATCGGATTGCCAGCCGGCATAGACGTCGCGGTATCCCATGGTATTCCTCCACCCTGTTGACGGTTTTTACGCGCGGTCGAGCCAATCGCGCAAGCGGGTGCGACATGGTTGCGCTAACGCGGCCGGACGGTGCGGCGCGCGCCTGCGGCGACGCCCCGCCCGCCGTCCCGTTTCTAGCCGTAATGCGCCACCGGCGTGCCGGCCAGGGCGGACATGTTGAGCAGACCGCGTGCCGTGATCGACGGCGTCACGATATGCGCCCGGTTGCCCATGCCCATCAGGATCGGGCCGACTTCCAGCCCGCCGCCCTTCATCTTGAGGATATTCCGCACGCCGGAGGCCGCGTCGGTATTGGCGAAGACCAGCGTGTTGGCCGCCCCGCTCAGCCGCGACCCGGGGAAGATCCGCTCGCGCAGGTCGACGTCGAGCGCCGCATCGACGTGCATCTCGCCCTCGTAGGCGAAATCGCGCGGTTCGGAATCGAGGATCGCGAGCGCCCCCCGCATCCGCGCACCGGTGTCGCAATCGAGATTGCCGAACTGGCTGTGCGAACACAGCGCGATTTGCGGTGTCAGCCCGAAGCGCCGCACGTGCCGGGCCGCGGCGATGACCGTTTCGGCGATCTGTCTCGGCGTTGGTTCCGGGTGCACCTGCGTGTCGGCCACGAAGAGCGGGCCGTCTTCGAGGATCATCAGGCTGAGCGCGCCGATCGGGTGGTAGCCGCCCGTTCCGAGGATCTCGTCGACATATCTCAGGTGCCAGAGGAATTGCCCGAAGGTGCCGCAGATCAGGCTGTCGGCCTCGTCGCGGTGGACCATGACCGCGCCGATTGCGGTCGTGTTGGTCCGCATCACCGCCCGAGCGATATCCGGCGTCACCCCCTTGCGGGCCATCAGCTCGTGATAGGTGCCCCAGTAGTCGCGGTAGCGCGGGTCGTTCTCAGGATTGACGATCTGGAAATCGGTGAGCGGCCGGATCTTGAGCCCCGCCCGTTCGCACCGCGCCTCGATGACCTCGGGGCGACCGATCAGGATCGGTGTCTCGGTGGTCTCTTCCATCACCGCCTGGGCGGCGCGCAGCACCCGCTCGTCCTCGCCTTCGGCAAAGACGATCCGGCGCGAGGCCGTGGCCGCCGCGCTGAACACCGGCCGCATGATCATCGCGGAACGGAAGACCGAACCGTCGAGCCGCGCCTTGTAGGCGGCCATGTCCTCGATCGGCCGGGTGGCGACCCCGGTTTCCATCGCGGCCTTGGCCACGGCGGAGGCGACGACGCCCATCAGCCGGGGGTCGAAGGGCTTGGGGATCAGGTAGTCGGGGCCAAATGTCAGGTGTTCGCCCTGATAGGCGGCGGCGGCCTCGGCGCTGGTGGTGGCGCGGGCGAGGGCGGCGATCCCCTCGATACAGGCGATCTTCATCTCGTCGTTGATCGTGGTCGCACCCACGTCGAGCGCCCCTCGGAAGATGAAGGGAAAGCACAGCACGTTATTGACCTGATTGGGGTAGTCGCTGCGCCCGGTGGCGATGATCGCATCCGGCGTGACGGCGCGGGCCTCGCCGGGATCGATCTCCGGGTTCGGGTTGGCCAGCGCGAAGATGATCGGCTTGGGCGCCATCTTGGCCACCATCTCGGGCGTGAGCACGCCGGGACCGGAGAGGCCGAGGAACAGGTCTGCCCCTTCGATCACCTCGTCGAGGGTCTTTGCCTCGGTCCCTTGGGCATAGGCCGCCTTTTGTGGCGTCATGTCACTTTCCCGACCTTCGTAGACAAGCCCCTGAAGATCGCACAGATAGACGTTTTCCCGTTTCAGCCCCAGTTTCAACAGCATGTTGAGGCAAGCGATCCCGGCAGCGCCGCCACCGGTGGACACGACTTTGATGTTTTCGAACGACTTGCCCGAAACCTGCATCGCGTTCGTGGCCGCAGCACCGACGACGATGGCGGTGCCGTGCTGGTCGTCGTGGAAGACGGGGATGTTCATCCGCTCGTTGCAGATCTGTTCCACGATAAAGCAGTCGGGCGCCTTGATATCCTCGAGATTGATCGCGCCGAAGGTCGGCTCCAGCGCGCAGACGATGTCGGCCAGCTTGTAGGGATCGGGCTCGTTCAATTCGATGTCGAAGCAGTCGATGTTTGAGAATTTCTTGAACAGGACCGCCTTGCCTTCCATCACCGGCTTTGACGCCAGCCCGCCGATGTTGCCCAGCCCCAGCACGGCGGATCCGTTCGTCACGACCGCGACCAGATTACCCCGGGCGGTGTAGTCGCGGGCGGTGTCGGGATCGTTCTTGATCTCGATGCAGGCCTCGGCCACGCCGGGGGAATAGGCCCGGCTGAGATCGCGCCCGTTGGCCAGAGGCTTCGTCGCCCGGATCTCGAGCTTGCCCGGTTTGGGAAAGCGGTGATAGTCGAGCGCGGCTTGCCGCAGGCCTTCGCGTGTGCTGTCGCGGGGGATCTCGGCCATGGCATATTCCTTTGGAAGTGAAGTTGTTTAAGGCTAAACTAAACCGGGCCTGCAAGGGAAGCCGGTCGGCTCGGCTTTTGCATGAAACACCTGCTCTTGCAAATGCCGTTCGCTGCGGCGAAGGTCTGCCCCATGACCGACCACGACACCATCCGCGCCGAAATCTGTGTGCCGACGACCGACCTGAAGGCCGATTTGGCGTTTTTCGGCGAGGTGATGGGGATGCGTCTCGATGCGATCTTTCCAGCCGACGATCCGGCTGTCGCGGTGTTTTCCGGCCTTGGCCTGAACCTGCGTCTCGATCAGGGACAGGGCGGCCCGCCGGGCCTGATCCGTGTGCTGACCGACGACGCCGAGTTCGCCGGGGGCGAGCCTGTCCTGAAGGCGCCCGGTGGCACCCGTATCGAGGTGCATCCGCTGAACCCGCCGCTGGAGCTGCCGCCGACCGAGCACGCCTTTGTCGTCCGCCGTCTGACCGACGGCGCGCCCTGGGTGATTGGCCGGGCCGGGATGCACTACCGCGATCTGGTGCCGACCCGGCTGGGCGGCTCGATCATCGCCAGCCACATTCGGATCCCGGACGGTGGTCCTGTCCCGGATATGGTGCATTTCCACAAGGTCGGGTTTCAGCTGATCTTCTGTTATCGCGGCTGGGTCGATGTGGTCTATGAGGATCAGGGCGGCCCGATCCGTTTGACCGCGGGCGATTGCTTTATCCAGCCGCCCGAGATCCGCCACCGCGTCCTAGAGGCCAGCGACGGGATCGAGGTCATCGAGATCGGCGTGCCCGCGCAGCATGTGACCGAGATCGACCACGAGATGACCCTGCCCACCCCGGATCTCCGCCCGGACAGGGAATGGCAGGGCCAGCGCTTTGTGTTCAATCAGGCCGAGGGCGCCGAGTGGCAGCCGTTTCGCCTGTCCGGCTTTGTCGCCCGAGACACCACGATTGCCGCCAACACCCACGCCGTGGCCGACGTGAAGGTGGTGCGCAAGGGCGGCGGCGATCCGGTGCGCTCGCGTCACGACGCCGACATTCTGTTCGGCTTTGTCACGCAGGGCACCATGACGCTGGAGGGCGAGGGCAAGCTGCCGCAGAGCCTTGTGGCGGGCGATGCCTTCGTGATTCCGCCCGGCATGGCGACCCTCTGGGCCGATCCGTCCGACGATTTCGAGCTGTTGGAGGTGGCCTTGCCCGGTGCCTTCGAGACGCAGCCCGTCTAGCGGTCGGGCGGGCTCCAGTCCCTGGGGCTTTTGTCCTGCCGCAGCCGCAGCGCCAGCCCGAGAGAGACGCCGACCCCGATTGCCACGGTGAGATCGGTGAACACGGTCAGCACCAGCGTCAGGATCAGCAGAACCCGGTCGGCCATCGGCCCGGCCATATAGCCCCGCCATTTGTGCGGCTCGCTCATGTTCCATGCGGTGAGGATCAAGAGCCCGGCGAGCGCCGGCATCGCCAGATATCCCGCCAGCGGCGCGGCCAGCAGCATCACCAGAAGGATCGTCAGGGCGTGCACGATCCCGGCCACCGGCGTCTTGCCGCCCGCCCGCACGTTGGTGGCCGTTCGCGCAATCGCGCCGGTGGCCGGAAGACCGCCGAAGAGCGCCGATCCGATGTTGGCAAAGCCCTGCGCCAGCACCTCGGCATTGGGACGGTGATGCCCGCCGATCATCTTGTCGGCGACCATTGCGGAGAGCAGCGATTCAATCCCGGCCAGAAAGGCGATCACGATGGCCGAGGGCAGCAGCTCGACCATTCGGTCGAGGCTGATCTCGGGCAGGGCGGGCCACGGCAGGGCGCTGGGCAGCGCCCCGAACCGCGAGAAGATGGTGTCGACGGGCAGCGCCGCAAAGGCCACAAGTGCCGATGTGACCCCGACGGCAACGATCAGTCCGGGGAATTTCGGCGCGATCCGCCGCAGCAACGTGATCAGGACCATCGTGGCCAGCCCGATCCCCACGGCCGTCCCGCTCAGGCTGTGTCGCGCCGCCCAGAGCGCCTCGGTCTTGGCGATGAATTCCGCCGGGACCTCGTCCAGCGACAGCCCGAGGAGGTCCTTGATCTGGCTGGTGGCGATGATGATGGCGATGCCGATGGTAAACCCGTTGATCACCGGTTCGGGCACATAGGCCACCAGATTTCCCGCCCGCAGATAACCAGCGATCAGCATGATCACCCCGGCCATCAACGTGGCGAGGATCAGCCCGTCATAGCCATGCTCGGCGATGACCCCGAAGACCACGACGATGAACGCCCCGGTCGGCCCGCCGATCTGCACCCGGCTGCCGCCCAGCAGCGAAATCAGGAAGCCGCCGACGATTGCCGTCACCAGCCCCTTTTCCGGACCCGCCCCGGAGGCGATGGCGATGGCGAGGCTCAGCGGCAGGGCGACCATCGCGACGGTCATGCCCGCCAGCAGGTCGTTGCCGAACTGCTGCCGATCATAGCTGGCCAGCGTCGTGAGTATCTTGGGTTTCATGGGCGGACATTCTGCCTCGGTCCGGGGAAATTCAAGACGGTTTCGCGCGCCGTCCGCCAGCGACCGCTGCTGACGTGGGGGCCGTGATGCGCAGTCGGGGCCGGACCCCCTTGCATCCGCCGAACGGTCGGCCCAAGGTTTGAGCGTTGCCCAAGGAGCCTGCCGATGACCCTGATGGAGACTGCCCGCGCGGTGCGCGAGAATGCCTATGCCCCCTATTCCAAGTTCAAGGTGGGCGCCGCCATCCGGGCGGCATCGGGCGCCGTCTACGGCGGGGTGAACGTCGAGAACGTCGCCTATCCCGAAGGCACCTGCGCCGAGGCCGGCGCGATTGCCGCGATGATTGCCGCAGGCGATACCGTGATCGAGGAGGTCGCCGTGATCGCCGACAGCCCGATCCCGGTCAGCCCCTGCGGCGGCTGCCGCCAGAAGCTGTCCGAATTCGGCGCGGGCGATGTCGTGGTGACCATGGGCACGACCGATGGTTTGACCCAGACCACCACCTTGGCCGACCTTCTTCCGGGTGGGTTCACCCAAGAATACATGGAACGGACCTAGCCCGTGGATGCGCGCGCGATCATCGCCGGGCTGCGTCGCGGCGAGGTGCCCTCGGCCGAGGCGCTACAGTGGTTTGCCGCCGGCCTCGCCAGTGGTGCCGTGACCGACGCGCAGGCGGGTGCCTTTGCGATGGCGGTCTGCCTGAACGGTCTGGGCGACGAAGGCCGCGTGGCCCTGACCCGCGGGATGCGCGATTCCGGCGACGTGCTGCATTGGTCGATGCCCGGACCGGTCCTCGACAAGCATTCGACAGGCGGCGTGGGCGATTGCGTCAGCCTTCTGCTCGCCCCGGCGCTGGCCGCCTGCGGCGTCTATGTGCCGATGGTGTCCGGCCGGGGCCTTGGCCACACCGGCGGCACCCTCGACAAGCTGGAATCGATCCCCGGCCTGAGCGTGTCCGTCACCGAAAAGACCCTGCGCGACGTGGTGGCGAAGGTCGGCTGTGCGATCGTTTCCGCCACTGGCCAGATCGCGCCTGCCGACAAGCGCCTCTATGCCATCCGTGATGTGACCGGCACCGTCGAGAGCATTGATCTGATCACCGCGTCGATCCTGTCCAAGAAGCTGGCGGCCGGCCTCGAGGGCCTTGTTCTGGACGTGAAGTCGGGCAGCGGCGCCTTCATGAAGACCGACGAGGAGGCCGAGGCCTTGGCTCGGGCGCTGGTCGAGACGGCCAAGGGGGCCGGCTGTCCGACCGCGGCCTTCGTGACCGATATGGATCAGCCCTTGGCCCCCAATCTGGGCAATGCGCTTGAGGTGGCTGTGTCGATGGAGGTGATGTCGGGCAATCGGTTGGCGGCACCGCGCCTGCACGATCTGACCGTCGCCTTGGGCGGGCGCCTGATGGCGCTGAGCGGGGCTGCCGAGGGCGAGGCCGAGGAGCAGATCGCCGCGACCCTGACCGACGGCCGCGCGATGGCCCATTTCGCGGCGATGGTCGCGGCGATGGGCGGCCCGCCGGATATGGCCGACGACTGGCGCACGCACCTGCCTTCGGCCCCCTATATCGTCGACGTGAAAGCCCCCGACGCTGGCCACGTGGCCGCGTGGGACGGCGAAGCCCTTGGCCTGATCGTCGTCGATCTTGGCGGCGGCCGTAGGGTGGAAACCGACAAGGTCGATCCCGCCGTGGGGATCTCGGACGTGGTGGACATTGGCGTCAAGGTCGGCCCCCGAGACGTGCTGGCCCGTGTTCATGCCCGCACTAGGGAGGACGCCGAAGCCGCGGCAACGGCTGTTTTGCAGACCGTCACGATTGGCGACAAGCCCGCCATCCGTCCTCTCATTCATGCAAGGATCGACTGATGGGACGGGCCTTCCTCGTGGTGATCGACAGCGTGGGCATCGGCGGTGCGCCGGATGCCGACAAGTTCTTTAACGGTGACCGTCCCGATACCGGGGCCAACACGCTTGGTCATATCGCCGAGGCCGGTGTCGACCTGCCGGTGATGGCCGAAATGGGCCTGTGGCGCGCATTGAACCTCGCCTCCGGTGTCGACTTGGGTGGCCCCAAGCCGACCGGCGCCTGGGCGGCGGCGACAGAGCAATCCAAGGGCAAGGACACCCCGTCCGGTCATTGGGAGCTGGCCGGTGTGCCGGTGCCGTGGGAGTGGCATACCTTCCCGGATGCCGATCCGGCCTTTCCTGACGATCTGGTCGTCGAAGTCTGTCTGGCCGCCGGCACCGGCGGGATATTGGGCAATCGCCATTCCTCCGGCACGGTGATCCTCGACGAGGAGGGTGCCCGCCATATGGAGACGGGTTGGCCGATCTGCTATACCTCGGCCGACAGCGTGTTTCAGATCGCGGCCCACGAGGAACGCTTTGGGTTGGAGCGTCTGCTCGACCTGTGCCAGACCATCGCCCCCACATTGCACGCGATGAAGGTGGGCCGGGTGATCGCACGGCCGTTTCTGGGATCGGCGGAGGAGGGCTTTACCCGCACCGGCAACCGCCACGACTATGCCATTGATCCGCCGTCTCCGACTTTGTGCGATTGGGTGCATGACGCCGGTCGTCCGGTCCATGCCATCGGCAAGATCGGCGACATCTTCTCGATGCGCGGTATCGATGACGTGCGCAAGGGCCGCGACGCAGTGCTGATGGAGCATCTGGGCGAGCGCATCGCCGATGCCGAGGACGGCAGCCTGACCTTTGCCAACTTTGTCGAATTCGACAGCGAATACGGCCACCGCCGGGATGTGCACGGCTATGCCCGCCATCTGGAATGGTTTGACGCCGCCTTGGGCCGCCTTTTGCCGGAGTTGCGCGACGGCGATCTGCTGATCGTCACCGCCGATCACGGCAACGACCCAAGCTGGACCGGCACCGATCACACCCGCGAGCGCGTCCCGGTCCTCGTTCACGGCGTCGGGGCCAAGGAGCTGGGCCATGTCGCCTTTGTCGACGTGGCCGCCAGCGTGGCCGATCATTTGGGCGTGCCTTCGCACGGCCCCGGAAGGAGTTTCCTGTGAGTTATCGCGCAATGCCCAAGGTCGAGTTGCATCTGCATCTGGAGGGCGGGGCGCCGCCTGCGTTCATCCGGGGGCTCGCCAAGGAAAAGAACATCGATATCTCAGGGATATTCGATGAGCAGGGGGGCTATCTCTACCGCGATTTCGAGCATTTCCTGCAGGTCTATGAGGCCGCCTGCACCACCCTGACCGGGCCGGAGGAGTTCCGCCGCCTGACCCTCGCCGTTCTGGAAGAGAGCGCTGCGCATGGTGTGGTCTATTCCGAGACGTTCGTGTCGCCCGATTTCTGCGGCGGCGGCGATGTCGGCGCGTGGCGCGAGTATCTGGCCGCGATGGTCGAGGCCGCCGACGAGGCCGAGCGCACCATGGGGATCACCCTCAAGGGGATCGTGACCTGCATTCGCCACATGGGGCCGGAGCAGGCCAAGACGGCCGCAAAGTGCGCCGCCGAAACCAAGGGTGATTTCATCGTCGGCTATGGCATGGCCGGGGCCGAGATGGTGGGCCGTCCGGGCGATTTCGCCTATAGCTTTGACATGGCCCGCGAGGCCGGGCTGCGCATCACGTGCCATGCGGGCGAGTGGGGCGGGCCGGACATGGTTGCCGATACGATCCGCGATCTGGCACCAGAGCGGATCGGCCACGGCATCAACGCGATCAAGGACTTGGCCCTTGTCGATCAGATTGCCGAGCAGGGGATCGTGCTGGAGGTCTGTCCCGGCTCGAACGTGTTCCTGAACGCCGTCCCGTCGTGGGAGGCCCATCCGATTGCCAAGCTGCGCGACCGCGGCGTGAAAGTGACCGTCAGCACCGACGATCCGCCGTTCTTTCACACCACGATGACCGACGAGTTCGACATGCTCGCCCGCACCTTCGGCTGGGAGGAGGAGGTGTTGAGCGAACTCAACCAAACCGCCCTCGACGCAGCTTTTTGCGACGACAAGACCAAAGAGGCGGTGGCCAAGCGGCTGGCTGCGGGGTAGTCGGTGCCGAGGGGCGCGGCCCCCGATCCGACGGCCGCTCGACGGCCCCCGGGCCAAGATGGAATGACAGCGAGATGAGGTGTGCTGATGACGACTGAGCATTTGACCGTGGTGACCCACCCCCTGGTGCAGCACAAGCTGACCATCATGCGCGAGAAGGACACCTCGACCGCGTCGTTCCGCCAATTGCTGCGCGAGATCAGCCATCTGCTCGCCTATGAGATCACCCGCGAATTGCCGATGACGACCAAGCGCATTGAAACGCCGATGGAGCCGATGGACGCGCCGCAGATCGAGGGCAAGAAGCTCGCCCTGATCTCTATTCTGCGGGCGGGCAACGGCTTGCTCGACGGCATTCTTGAGCTGATCCCCTCGGCGCGGGTCGGCTTTGTCGGCCTCTACCGCGACCCGGAGACGCTGCAGCCGGTGCAGTATTACTTCAAGGCCCCCGCCAACCTCGAAGACCGGGTGACGATCGTCGTCGATCCGATGCTGGCCACGGGCAATTCCTCGGCCGCCGCGATCGATCTGATCAAACAAGCGGGCGCGCGGGACGTCCGTTTCATGTGCCTGCTCGCCGCGCCCGAAGGCGTCGCACGGATGAAAGAAGCGCATCCCGATGTCCCGATCGTCACCGCCTCTCTGGACAGTCATCTGAACGATCACGGCTATATCGTGCCCGGTCTGGGCGATGCGGGCGACCGGATGTTTGGCACCAAATAGGGCCAAATTAAGGCAGGAAGCGCTTTACAATCATATGTCTAGTTTGGCATCCTGACGCAATATCTTGCGGGGGATAATGGTTATGACGCGATTCTTGGACGCGGTTGTTCGGACGTTTGCAACAATGGCAGTGGGGGCGGCGTCGATGGCGTTGGTGCCTGCGGCTCAGGCGCAGGTGTCGTCAGGGGATATCCCGGCCGAGTTTCCACCCTCGAGCTATACCGCCAATCAGTATGTCGACAGCAACGGCTGCGCCTTTATCCGGGCCGGCATATCGGGCGCCGTGACATGGGTGCCGCGGGTCGATCGCAGCCGCAGCCAGCTTTGCGGGTTCCAGCCGACCTTCGCAGCGGCCCCGGCGCCGGAGCCCGCACCGGCTCCAGCCCCGGCGCCGACCGTCGAGGTCGCGCAGCCGGAACCTGCACCGGCGCCCGCCCCGGCGGCTGTTGCCCCGGCCCCGGCTCCGGTCGTCGCCGCGGCCCCGACGCCTCCGCGCAGCACCAACGTCGGCGCACCGACGGTGACCGTGGCGTCCGTCGTCACGCCGCCGACAATCGGCGCAAGCGCCCCGCGCCCCGTCGCCGCGCCGGTAGCGCCCGCCGCTGAGCCTGTCGCCGCCGCCGCACCGCAGCGCATCAGCCAGTCGGAGGCCTGCGCCGGCCTGACCGGCATCCAGCCCAACCTCATCAATGCCCGCACCGGCGATCCGATCGACTGCGGCAGCGCACCGCGCATGGCCGCAACTCCGGCCCCGGCTCCCGTTGCCGCACAGCCGGCGCCGCTGCGCCTGACCCTGAGCGAGATCTGTGCCCGCGTCGCATCGACCGGCCAGACCTTTGTCAATCAGGCGACGGGCGAGCCGGTGGAGTGCCCATCGGCGCCGGTGACCGTGGCCAGCGCGACAGTGCCGATGGCCCCGTCGCGCCCTGCGGTCGCTCCTGCGTCTGCCGAGGCAGCGACATGTCCGGGTGTGACCTTTGTCGGCGGCACGACCCGTTATCCGTTGCGTTGCGGTCCGCAGGCGCTGTCTCCCTCCGGGATCGCTTCTGTGCCGGCCGATCCGCATAGCGTGGCCCGCGCTCAGGCGCCGATCTTTGGCGCGGCCCCGGTGCCGGCGTCCAATCCGGTGGGCGCCTCGGCCGTCGCCGCCACCGTTCCGCGCGGCTATCAGCCGGTCTGGGACGATGGCCGGGTGAACCCCAACCGCGGTGTGCCGCGCGCCGTCGCCGGCGCCGTGGTGACCCAACCGCAGCAACCCGTCGCCCGCGTCTCGACCCGTGCCGTGCCGCAAGCGGTTACAGCGCCCGCTCTGCAGGGCAACGGGCACCGCTACGTTCAGGTCGGCACCTACGGCGATCCGGCGAATGCGCAGCGTGCGGTGGCGCGTCTTCAGAGCCTCGGCCTGCCCGTCGGCACCGCCCGCGTGACCCGCAACGGTCAGGCGCTTCAGGTGGTTGCGGCTGGTCCCTTCGGCGATGCGGGCGGGCTTCAGGCGGCCCTGCGGGCGGCCCGTTCGGCCGGTTACGGGGATGCCTTTACCCGCCGCTGATGCGGGCGGGGCAAGTCAGATCTGGCAGATGTTCTGCAGGCTGACCCATTCACCATCGGTGAGGATGATCGGCAGATCCTGATTGGAGAGCCGGTCCGCCTCGATCAGGTCGATCACTGTTTCCCCTGACGGATCAAGCGCGTAGGCATAGGGCGCGAGCGGCACTTGTGCGGTTTCGAACCCGGGGCCGAGCACATCGGCCCCGGCGCGCGGGGGCGGTGAGATCACCAGTTTCGTGGCGTAGTTCTGCAGCGCGTCGGTCGGAATATCGCCTGTCGTCAACAGCCGCAGCGTTGTTCCGAACCCTGCATCGGCCAACACCGGCTCCAGCGGGTCGGCCTCGGTCCGGCTGAGCGCGGCGGCCAGGACGTATCCGGCGATCACCGACGGGTCCGAGGTGCCTTCGACCATTTGCTGCGTCAGCAGGATGATCCCGCCGGGCAGATACACCGGCTGGTTCAGCCCCCCCGGCAGCACGAGGATTTGCCCCGGCGCGTCGCGCCCCAGAACCCGCTCCTTGAGTTGCGCGAGCGCCTGTGTGCCGAGCGGATTGCGGCAGGAGGCCCCGGTGAGCCGTTGCAGATGACCGAGCAGCGTCGCCCCGATCTCGGATCGCTTGACCGGGGGGACCACGCTGAGCGTCTGCCGTGTCAATGCGCCCGGAAGCCAGAAGACGCCGAGCCCCAGACAGGTCAGCAGGACCAGCCCGCCAACCGATTGCCTGAGCCGCCCCGGACGGGGCCGGGCGCGGGCGAGCGACCGCCGCACCTGCTCGATCGCGTCGATCATGGTGTCGTCTTCGATTTCGAGCGTTTCGGTGCCGTCGGGATCGGGCGTGAAGAGCGCGGGCAACTTGCCCGGGTTGATCCGCGAGATCGCCGGCAGCGACCAGTGGGTGAGCGGCCGGTTCGCGCTGTCAGTGATCACCAATGTGGCCTCGCCAAAGGACAGGCCGACCTCGCGCCGCTGGTCCTCTGGCGTGGCGCGCCAGAGGCCGGTGCTCTCCAATCGTGCGTATTCCTTGAGTGCCGTCATACGGATGCCGGGCCTGCTCTGCCTCTTTGTTCGGGGCAGTATAGGACCGAAGTCGCGCCATGGGTAGGTGGGTTAGAGCCCACCATGGCTGCGCCTCGCCCGCATCCGCATCAGGTGCGGGTTCCGGCGAACCGCTCCGCCCAATCCGCGACCTCGTCGTCGGTCACCTTGCGAAAGGTCACGTTCGGCACGGTGAAGGCGTGACCGGGCGGCAGGGCGCTGAGCGCGGCCGCGATGTCGTCGGGCCAGTCGCCCAGATCGGTATGCATCGCCTCCATCAGCTCTGCGCTGGCATCGGGGATGAACGGCGCCGAGAGCACGGCATAGAGCCGGATCAGATTGAGCCCGAGCCGGACCTGCATGGCCGCGGTTTCGGGATCGGTCTTGATCGTTGTCCACGGGGCTGCCGCCTGCAGGTATTCGTTGCCGGCCGCCCAGATCGAACGCAGTTCGGCCGCGGCCCGCCGCACTTCGATGGCGTCCATATAGCCGTTGTAGGCCGTGAGCTTGGCGCCCAGATCCTCGATCAGCTGGGTTTCCCGTTCGCCGTAGGCCCCGCCGTCGGGCACCGCTTCGCTGAACTTCGAGCGGCAGAATTTGGTGATCCGGCTGACGAAATTGCCCAGCACATCGGCCAGATCCTTGTTCACCGAAGTCTGGAAGTTCTCCCATGTGAACTCGGCGTCCGAGGTTTCGGGGGCGTGGCTGAGCAGCCACCAGCGCCAGTAGTCCGGCGGCAGGATCTCCAGCGCCTGATCCATGAACACGCCGCGCCCACGCGAAGTCGAGAATTGCCCGCCGTCATAGGTCAGGTAGTTGAAACTCTTGATATAATCGACGAGCTTCCACGGCTCGCCGGTGCCCATGATCGTGGCCGGAAAGCCAAGGGTGTGGAAGGGCACGTTGTCCTTGCCCATGAACTGGGTGTAGCGGACGTCGTCTGCGCCCTTGTCGGTGCGCCACCAACGTTCCCAGTCGTCGCCCTTGCCCGCGTCCTGCCATTCCTGTGCACAGGCAATGTATTCGATGGGGGCGTCGAACCAGACGTAGAACACCTTGCCTTCCATGCCGGGCCAAGGCTCATCGCCTTTCTGAACCGGGATGCCCCAAGCCAGATCGCGGGTGATGCCGCGATCCTGCAAGCCATTGCCGTCGTTGAGCCATTTGCGCGCGATCGAGGTCGTCAGGATCGGCCAATCGGTCTTTTCGTCGATCCAGGCCGAGAGCTTTTCGCGCATCTCGGACTGGCGCAGGTAGAGGTGCTTGGTCTCGCGGATTTCAAGATCTGTGGCGCCGGAGATCGTGCTGCGCGGGTCGATCAGATCGGTCGGGTCGAGCTGCTTGGTGCAGTTGTCGCACTGATCGCCACGGGCACTGTCGAAACCGCAGTTGGGGCAGGTGCCCTCGATGTAGCGATCCGGCAGAAACCGGCCGTCGGTGGGGGAATACATCTGTTTTTCGGAGACTTCGCGGATCAGACCGGCGTCGTCGAGCAGTGCTGCAAACGCTTGCGTCAGGCGATGGTTCTGCGCCGAGGAGGAGCGGCCGAAGTGATCGAAGCTCAGCCGGAAGTCGGAGGCGATTTTACCTTGGATTTCATGCATTTGGTCGCAGTAATCGGCAACCGGAAGGCCGGCCTTGGCGGCGGCGATTTCGGCGGGTGCGCCATGTTCGTCAGTCGCGCAGAGGAACAGCACTTCGTGGCCGCGACCGCGCAGATAGCGGGCATAGAGGTCGGCGGGAAGTTGGCTGCCCACGAGGTTGCCTAAATGCTTGATCCCGTTGATGTAGGGGATTGCAGAGGTGATCAGGTGACGGGCCATGGGTGCGCCTTTGCAGTGTCGATTGGTGCCGATGTAGCCCTACGAACGGCAAAGGTAAACGGGGTCGGAGGGGGTTGTGGTCCGACGTCGGTCATCCGTCGGTATCGAGGCGGTCTCGTTTTCGGCACGGGCCGGATTAACGCACCGCACTCCATGTCAGGCGCCAGCACGAGCGGCGACAGCCGCGAGATGGAGGAATCGCGCCCGGAGGGCGCGGCCGCTGGATCAGTCCTTCTCACGTGTCTTGCCCAGGAGCCGCCCGATCCAGAACGAGGTGCGCGGGGCATAGACATAGCGCGTCCGGATCTCCGATGCCGGCCGCGCCCGCATCCGCAGCAGCCCGAATCCGATCAGCCCGATATGCGCCACCGAGATCAGCCCAAAGAGCGATGCCGCTCCGAAACCCCCGATCAGGGTCGAGGCCAGATAGGGCGCTCCGATGGCCCCGACCGCATAGAAGAACATCAGAGCGGCGGAGAGTTCCACCCGCTCTTCGGCCGTCGCGAAATCGTGCGCATGCGCCGCCGAGACGGAATAGATCGGCACCGTCGTCAGGCCGAACAGGGTGGCCGACAGCATGACTCCGATAGGTCCGGTGCCTGCCAGCGCCACCGTCGCGCCGCAAGAGATCACCGAGGCCACCGAGAGCCAGATCAGCACCCACCGCCTGTCGAACTTGTCGGCCAGCCAGCCGGTCGGATATTGCGAGATCGCGCCACCGGCCACATAGGCGGCGAGGAACAGGCCGATCTGGTCCGCGCCCAGCCCGACCTCGATCCCGTAGATCGGCCCGACCATCCGGAACGAGGCCCCCGAAACCGCCGAGACGATACAGCCGGCCACGGCCAGCGGAGATCGCGCCCATGCGAGAGCGGGCCTCAGTCGCCCGGTTTGCGGCAGCTGCGGTTGCGGCATCCGGCTGATCCCGAGCGGCAGGATCGAGGCGCAGCACAGGATCGTCAGCAGATTGTAGGCGATATAGGTCTCCATGTCCGCCAGCGCGCCGATCATGAACTGCGCGGCGAAGCTCGCCGAGATGTCCACCACCCGGTAGCCTCCCATCGCCCGCCCCCGCGTCTCATTGGTCAATCGCGCCTGTAGCCACGCCTCGATCACCGTGTAGCACCCGGCCACGCAGACCCCCGAGGCGATCCGCATGAGCGCCCATGCCAGCGGGTCGGTGATCAGCACGTGCCCGGCCAACCCGATCGCGCCGAGGGCCGTGAAGCTGGCGTAGGCCCGGCTGTGTCCCACCTCGGCCATCAGCCGTGGCGCCCACCAGCAGCCGATGAAGAACCCGAAGAAATGCGCCGAGCCGAGAAAGCCCACTTGCCCCGCGCTGAAACCGGCCCCGAGACCGGTGAGCGCGTCGAGTGGACCGACACCGCCCGAAGACAGTTGCAGCAGGCAGACCGACAGAAGGAGGGGCACGAAGGCGAGCATCAGGCGCATTTCGCGAGAATGTGCCTGCCGCGCGTCGGGCGCAATGGGCAAACGCCGGGCCGGCGCTTGTCGCGGGCTTGCGCCCCCGACGCCGCCCCGCCCGCCGTCCCGTCCACCGTCCCGTCAGCCGCCGCGCCCTTTGGCCGATCCGGGGCGGGTAACCCGGTATTGACAGCCCGCCCGCAGGTTTTCCAATCTGGGCCCATTGCACCTTTGGATATTCAGAAGCCACCAATTTCAGCCCCTTATCGTGGGACATCAGGGAGAACATCATGGTCACACTCGTTTCGGAAACCACCAACGGATATGATGCAGTCGTCGCCGGGACGCATATCGTCGAAGGCAATGTCGTCGTCGGGAACGCTGCCGATGCCATCGATTCCGCCATTGAAGACGTCACCATCCTCGTCGAAGGCACCGTCGCGTCGGACAACGGAGCGGCCATCGATTTGAACGCGGCCAGAGACTTTGCGATCATTTCCTTTACCGGGTTTCTCTATGGCGGCACCTTCGGGGTCGCGCTGAATTCGACGGAGGGCGGTGTTGTCAACAATGGCATGATCACATCCATCGACGACGGCATCTGGATCACCGGAACGGATGCCACGATCGAAAACAACGGCTCGATTTCCAGCATGACCACCTTTGGTCTCGATATCGACGGTGCGAGTGCCAGTGTCATGAACGCGGGCACGATCACCGGCATCTCCGGGGTTCGCGTCGATGGCGTCGGCCTGCATCTGGAGAACAGCGGCACCATCGTCGGTGACAACTATGGCCTCGATATTCAGGCGACTGGCGCGGAAGTCCAGAATTCGGGCGATATATTGTCGGCCAATCAAGGCGTCTCCTTCAATGGTGGCAATGGCTCTCTGGTCAACAGCGGGACCATCAGTTCCGATTTGAGAGCTGTGTATTTCGGCAATGACACGGCATCGAACGTCGAGGTCACGCTTGTCAATTCCGGAGAGATCACCGCGCTGGCCTCGGCCGTCGTGGGGGTATCGGGGATCGTCGTCGTGACGAATACCGGCACGATATCGGGGGGCGATACCGGGATCGACACCGACACCGATACGACATTGATCCTGGACAATGCCGGCACCGTCGTCGGCACCGACCAGCATGCGATCGATACCGGCAATATGGACGACGAGGTCGTCAACAGCGGCACGATCCTTGGCGCGATCGACCTTGCGGCCGGTGAGGACGCGATCGTCAATTCTGGTTCGATCACCGGGGAGATCGATCTCGGCCAGGATGCCGATCTCTATCTTGGCCGCGCGGGCGAGGTCGCCGGGGATGTGCTGGGCGGGGATGGCGACGATTTCATCCTTGGCGGCGCCGTGGGCGAGAGCTTTTATGGTGGCGACGATGCCGATCTCGTCTTTGCCGCGGGGGGCGACGATTTCGTCTATGGCGATGACGGTGGCGACATTCTGGCTGGAGGCGCGGGCGACGATCAGATCTTTGGCGGCGAAGGCTCTGACCTCATCGTCGCCGGCGAAGGCTCCGATATTCTGGCTGGCGGCGGGGGCTTTGACTACCTCTACGGCGAGCTTGGGAGTGACTATTTCACCTTTTATGAGGTCACCGACAGTGCCGTGGGCGGCAGCCGTGACGTGATTGCCGATTTCGAGGTCGGCGTCGACTATATCGACCTGTTCCCGATCACCGCCAACCTCGATTTCATCGGGGCGGCCGGCTTTAGTGCCAGCGGTGGCGCCGAGATCAGGGTCACCAACGAGGGTCCGGTGAACAGCCTCGTCCGCTTTGATGCCGATGGCGACGGGTCGACCGACATGGAGATCCTGTTGCTGAACGCGCAGGGCCTGACGGCGGCCGATTTCGGGCTCTAGCGCCTCACGGCCTGGCCCCACCAAGGCGGGCTCGCCCGGGCGGCACCCGAGCGGGCTGCGGTCCTGCCCTTGCGGATCCTGCCTTCCCGGCTAGAGTCACCGTTCAACGCAATTTCCCGAGGTAGAGCACCGAAATGAAACAGATACCCCTTGGCCGGGCCGGTTTTACCGTGTCCGAATGGTGCCTTGGCACGATGACCTATGGTAACCAGACCCCGCAGGAGGACGCCCATCGCCAGATCGATATGGCGCTGGATGCCGGGATCGATTTTCTGGACACCGCCGAGATGTATCCGGTGAACCCGGTCACCGCCGAGCGTGCCGGGAAGTCCGAGGAGATCGTGGGCAATTGGGTCAAAGCCTCCGGTCGTCGCTCCGAGGTGAAGATCGCCACCAAGATCACCGGCCCAAACCCCGGCTTCAAGCGCGAGGGCAAGGGATTTGACGGGAGCAACATCCGCGGTGCTGTCGAGGATTCGTTGCGCCGGTTGCAGACCGACGTGATCGATCTCTATCAGCTGCATTGGCCGGCCCGGGGCAGCTATATGTTCCGCCAGAACTGGACATTTGATCCCAGCTCGCAGGATCGTGCCTCCAACATCGCGCATATGGATGAAATCCTTGGTGCGATGGCCGAGATGGTCGCCGAAGGGAAGGTCCGTGCGTTTGGTTTGTCGAACGAGAGCGCCTGGGGCACCTGCCGTTGGATCGACCGGGCCGAGGCCGTTGGTGGCCCGCGCGTCGCCTCGGTTCAGAACGAGTATTCGTTGATGTGCCGCCTCTATGACACCGACATGGCCGAAGTGGGTGTGAACGAGGATGTGACCTTGCTGGCCTTTTCGCCTTTGGCGGCCGGCATTCTGACGGGCAAGTATCTGGGAGGCGCGATTCCCGAGGGCTCTCGTCGGTCGCTGACCCCGGATATGGGCGGCCGTGTTGCGCCGCGCGAGGAGCCGGCGGCCCGCGCCTATGTCGAGCTCGCCAAGCGCCACGGTCTTGATCCGGTGCATATGGCGATGGCCTGGCAGACGACCCGTCCGTTCCCGAATTGCCCGATCTTTGGCGCGACGACCTCGGCCCAGTTGCAGCAGATACTCGATGGCTATGGTGTGGCCCTGTCTGACGAGGTGCTGGCCGAGATCACCGAGACCCACAAGGCGCATCCGATGCCGTATTGACGGCGGAGGACGGGGCGACGCGCGCGTGCCGCGACGCCCCGCCCGCCCTCCCGTCAGAGCGCGACCCGGAATCCTGCGCCGGGGGCCGGCCGTTCGGTGAGCCCCATGGCCCGGTAGGCCGCCGCAGCGCCGGGATTTTGTGCGCTGCTGGCGATGGTGAGCTGCGAGGCGGATGCTTGACGCGCCACTGTGGCGGCGGCCCCGATCAGCGCCCGACCCACCCCTTTGCTGCGCCAGTGGTCGACGACGTAGAGCTGCGCGATGTCGAGCCCGTCGTGCTCGTCCATGGGCCGCCAGACCCATTCCAGCGCGGCATAGCCGATGGGCCGGTCGGTTTCGGCGATGAGTGCAGTGACCCGCCCGCTGTCGAACAGCGTCAGTTGCAGCCGTTCCAGCCCGGTTTCGCAGGGCTGGTCGTGATAGGCGCAGAATTTGCGCATCAGCCCGAGTAGGGCGGGAATGTCCGAGGGTCTTGCGGGGCGGATTGTTGGGATCATCGTCGTCTCCGAAGCGGCCGCTTGGACGATCCTTTGCGCTCACCGTCCTTGCGGCGGCGGGTGTCATTTCAAAAGGGAAAGGGACCGGCTGCCGTTATGTGCAGGCGGTAAAGACGGCCGTGGCGATGGGGTTGCGCTTGGTCATGCCGGGTGTTTGCCATTTCGCGTCGCTGTCCGTCAAGGTTTTGCCGCCACTGTCGCTTGCGCCCGATTGCGAAATCGCGGACGGTTGCCGACGACAAGGGAGGCCGCGCGAATGCCATTAGAGATGAGCCAAGAGGTGTTTATCACCTGTGCCGTGACCGGATCGGGAAGCACGCAGGACCGCAGTCCGCATGTGCCGCGCTCGCCGCAGCAGATTGCGGACAGCGCCATCGAGGCCGCCAGGGCGGGGGCCGCGATCGTGCATTGCCATGTTCGTGATCCGGAAACCGGCGTGCCGTCGCGCCGCGCCGAGCTGTACCGCGAGGTCACCGACCGCATTCGCGCCGCCGAAGTGGATGTTGTCCTGAACCTGACCGCCGGCATGGGCGGCGACATCGTCTTTGGCGGCGTCGAGCAGCCTTTGCCTACCGTCGCCGGCACCGATATGGTCGGTGCCACAGAGCGGGTCGCCCATGTGGCCCAGTGCCTGCCCGAGATCTGCACCCTCGATTGCGGCACGATGAATTTCGCCGAGGCCGATTACGTTATGACCAACACGCCGGGGATGCTTCGTGCGATGGGCCGGATGATGACCGATCTGGGCGTGAAGCCCGAGATCGAGGCCTTTGACACCGGCCATCTGTGGTTTGCCAAGCAGTTGGTGGCGGAGGGCGCATTGGATGCTCCGGCCCTCGTGCAGCTGTGCATGGGCGTGCCCTGGGGCGCGCCCGATGACCTCAACACCTTTATGGCGATGGTCAACAACGTGCCGAAAGACTGGACCTTTTCGGCCTTTGCGCTGGGCCGTCATCAGATGGCCTATGTCTCTGCCGCCGTGCTGGCAGGCGGTCATGTCCGTGTGGGGCTGGAGGACAATCTGTGGCTCGGCAAGGGCGAATTGGCCACCAATGCCCAGCTTGTGGACCGCGCCGTCGGCATCGTCGAGCGCATGGGCGCCCGCGTCATGGGACCGGAGGCGGTTCGGGCCAAGCTGGGTCTGACCAAGTGCGCCCCGGTGGCGCTGTGAGGGCGGCGCTGGGGCTGGCCGTCGCACTGGCGCTGAGTGCCTGTATTCCCGGACCGGACGGAGAGCCTGCCGTCCCGTTGTTTGAATCCTACCGCGATACCTCGGTGCCGATTGCCTCCAAGGCCCTGTTCGAACCCGATCGCTACCTCGGCCTGTGGTACGAGGTGGCCCGGTTTCCCAACGTGTTCGAGCGCGGCTGCGTCAATGTCACGGCCGAATACGGGATGCGCGAGGATGGGTTGATCTCGGTTCTGAACTCCTGCGGTTCGGCGGAGGACGGATCGGTCAGCACCATCGAGGGCACGGCCGAGATCGTCGGGCCGGGGCGGCTGAAGGTCCGCTTTGCCAGCGTGCCCTTTGTGGCCGGGGACTACTGGGTTCTGTGGGTCGACGAGGGCTATCGCACGGCGGTGGTCGGCAATCCCGATGGCACCACGGGCTGGATCCTGAACCGCGATCCGGTGATCCCGCAGGACCGGCTGATCGCCGCCCGCGAGATACTGGATTTCAACGGATACGATGTGTCGCGCCTGCAAATGGTGCCGCAGGGGCAATGATTTGGGCGGTCCTCGACCGGCCCCACAAGGGAGAGGCGTGATGGCAACGGCGGCAATCATCGGCGGCGGCGTGATCGGCGGAGGCTGGGCGGCGCGTTTTCTGCTCATGGGGTGGGACGTGCGGGTGTTCGACCCCGACCCGGAGGCCGAGCGCAAGATCGCGGAGGTGCTTGCCGGGGCGCGGGCCTCGTTGCCCGGACTGGCCGACGTCGCGATGCCGCAGGAGGGCCGCCTGACGTTTCACCCGACGATCCCGGAGGCCGTGGCGGGCGCCGAGTGGATTCAGGAGAGCGTGCCGGAGCGTCTGGAGCTCAAGCGCAAGGTCTATCAGACGGTGCAGGAGCATTGCGCGCCCGACGCGGTGATCGGCTCGTCGACCTCTGGTTTCAAGCCAAGCGAGTTGCAGGGCGATGCCGTGCGCCCGGGCCAGATCGTGGTGACCCATCCGTTCAATCCGGTCTATTTGCTGCCGCTGATCGAGTTGGTGACGACCGAGGCGAACCCTGTCGAATTGGTGGATCGTGCCAAGGCGGTGCTGGAGGGGATCGGCTGCTATCCGCTTCATCTCAAGAAGGAAATCGATGCCCATATCGCGGATCGCTTTCTTGAGGCGGTCTGGCGCGAGGCGCTGTGGCTGATCAAGGATGGCATCGCGACGACCGAGGAGATCGACAACGCCATCCGCTATGGCTTTGGCCTGCGCTGGGCACAGATGGGCCTGTTCGAGACCTATCGCATTGCGGGCGGCGAAGCCGGGATGCGCCATTTCATCGAGCAATTCGGCCCGTGCCTCAGCTGGCCGTGGACCAAGCTGATGGATGTGCCGGACCTCGACGATGCGCTGATCGATGCCGTGGCGGGACAGTCCGACGCGCAGTCGGGCGCCTATTCGATCCGCGAGTTGGAGCGGATGCGCGACACCAATCTGGTGAGTATCCTGCGCGGCCTGAAGGCGCAGAATTGGGGGGCGGGGGCGCTCTTGAAGGCGCAGGATGTGCGGATGTCGACTTTGCCGGAGCGTCTGGAGGACGTGGCCGACCTTTCGCAGCCGATCCTGACCGTCTCCCAGGCGGTACCGCTGGATTGGACCGACTACAACGGTCATATGAACGAGGCCCGCTATCTGACCGCCTTTGGCGACGCGACCGACCGGATGATGCGCCTTGTCGGCTGTGATGCGGATTATGTGGCCAGCGGCGTCAGCTTTTTCACCGTCGAGACCCATATCCGCCATCTGGACGAGGCCAAGGCGGGCGCCCGGATCCGGGTTGAAAGCCAATGCCTCGAGGGGCAGGGCAAGCGGATGCATCTGTTCCACCGGATGTATGGGGGCGAGCGGCTGTTGGCGACGGGCGAGCATATGCTGATCCATGTCAGCCTCGAGACCCGGTCATCGGCGATGCCCGATGATCGGGTGGCGGTGCCGATGGCGCGTCTGGCCGAGACCCATGCGGGTCTGCCCCGCCCGGAGGGTGCGGGGAAGGCCGTCGGCGTCCGTTGAGCAGGCCCGCCTAGCGCACCTGTCGCCGCAGGGCGTTGAGGTGATCGGCCAGTGTGTGCGCGGGCACTTCGGCCGCCCGGATCAGCCCGTCGAAATGCCGCGTAATCGCTTGCACCCGTTCGGTATCGCGAAACACCAGATAGTTGCTGCCCAGATAGACCGACGCCAAAAGCGGCCCGAAGATCGTCACCGGGGCTGAAAACAGCTTGCGGGCATCGAACAGATAGAGCCGCAGCGTCGGATAGAGCTGTTGGTGCAGGTCGATCAACTGGTCGATCTGATCGCGCCGGACCTGCGCCGGCAAACCGTCGTAATAGCCTGTTCCGGTAGCGAATTCCGCCAACTCATGCACCGGCAGCGCGATCTCGAAATCCGAGCGCGCGCCGCGCATCAGGTTGAGCCTGTCCTGGCTGGCGCCGATCGCCTGATCGATCGTCCGCCCCAGCGAGGGCGTGTATTCCCAGCGCAGCATCGCCTCGGTCTTGAGCATGTCGGGCAGGCCGGCGGGCACATGCCGGATCTTGTAGCCCGCCGCCTCTTGGTGCCAGCCAAAGATATGCTCGTCGACCAGCGCCCGCGGTGCTTCGGGCATCGACATGGCGGCGGCGATCAGGTCGGCCGCCCGCTCTGGCCGCTCGGACAGGCCCAGAAGCCAATCCGCCGAGACCCCGAGCGCCGCCGCACAGGACGCCACCAGATGCGCGTTGGGCAGCCGCGATCCGTCGTCCTGCATAAGTTGCGAGATCGTCGACCGATCCACCCCTGCGGCGCGGGCGAGGGCGCTTTGCGTGCTGTGCCGTTCGGCCATCGCGGTCTGAAGCCGGGTGCGGAACAGGGCGGCGCGATCCCGTTTGTCTACTTTTGTCAACATGCGGGCATAAATATACCATCTGTCGTGTTTTGTTAATCAGAAACAGAATGGTCGGTTGTGCGTGCCGGGGATAGGAAAAACCTATCGTAAACAAGGAGAACGACATGGAGAGCCGCAAGCGGTCCGTCATCAAGGCCGTGATCTGGAACCTTCTCGGGCTGCTGATCATGGCGATCGTCGGATTTGCGATGACCGGATCGTTGAGCACGGGTGGCACGATGGCGCTAATCAATGCGGCCTTGGGCCTGACCATGTATTTCCTCTACGAACGGCTCTGGGCCGGTATCCGCTGGGGCCGCAATGCGTGACATTCGCCGCGCACGGCGGGTGGAGTGGCCGACCCTTGGCCTGATCATCCTGTGCTATGTGGTCTGGGGCGGCGCGGTCTGGGCGCTTTCGACCTTGTCCTTGTGGCTGGCCGTCCCGGTGGCCGGGGTGGCAGCGGCGTTTCATTCCTCGCTGAGCCACGAGGTCGTGCACGGACATCCGTTTGCCGACCGTCGCCTGAACGAAGCCCTGATCTGGCCGGTCCTTGTGCTGGCCGTGCCTTACGCCCGGTTTCGCGACAGCCATCTGGCGCACCACCACGACGCCATCCTGACCGATCCCTATGACGACCCCGAGAGCAACTACCTCGACGCGGCCGATTGGGAACGGCTGCCGCTGCTGCTTCGGCTGATCTTTCGCGCCAATGCGACGCTCGCCGGTCGGTTGATCGTGGGGCCGATCCTTGGCCAGATCATGTGGATGCGAAGCGATTGGCGGGCGATCCGGGCCGGAGACCGCGCCGCACTGGGCGGCTGGCTGTGGCATCTGCCCTCGCTGCTCGCCGTCCTGTTCGTGGTCTGGCTGTCGCCGATGCCGCTGTGGGCCTATCTGATCGTTGCGTGGATCGCGCTGAGCCTGCTCAAGATCCGCACGTTTCTGGAGCATCAGGCCAGCGACAAGCCCCGTGGCCGCACCGTCATCATCGAAGACCGAGGCCCGCTGGCGTTGCTGTTCCTTAACAACAACCTGCATGTAGTTCACCATATGCATCCCAGGGTGCCGTGGTACCGGCTTCCGGCGCTCTACCGGGCCAATCCGAACCGCTATCTGGGCTGCAACGGCGGCTATCGCTATCGCTCTTATGCCGAGGTTTTCGCCCGATATTTCTGGCGTGCCAAGGACCCGGTGGTGCATCCGCTCTGGCGCAGATAGGCCGGCTCTGACATAGCGGTCTCATGGATTGGTGGATCGTGATAACGCTGATGGCCGCGACGGCGCAGACCGGGCGTTTCGTGCTGCAAAAGCGGCTCAAGGGGACCGGGCTGTCCACTGGCGGCGCGACCTTTGCCCGATTTGTCTATTCCGCCCCTTTGGCCCTGCTGGGCATGTTGGCCTATAGCGGCGCGAGCGGGCAGGGTGTTCCGGGCCTGTCTTGGAGCTTTTGGGCCTATGCGCTGGCCGGCGGCACGGCGCAGATCCTTGCCACGATGTGCGTCGTGGCCTTGTTTTCGCACCGCCATTTCGCGGTCGGCATCACCTTCAAGAAGACCGAAGTGCTGATGAGCGTGCTCGTCGGCCTGATCGTGCTGGGCGAGGGGGTCTCTTGGCTGGGCCTTGCGGCGATCGTTCTGGGGCTGATCGGCGTGCTGCTGCTGTCGGACCCGCCGGGGGGCGAGGGTGCGTGGCTGCGCCGGATCGCCAACCGGGCGGTCGGCTTGGGCCTTGCCTCGGGCGTGATGTTCGCGGTGTCGGGCGTCGGCTATCGCGGCGCATCGCTGTCTCTTGAGACGGGCGACAGCTTTCAGCGGGCGCTGGTCACGTTGGCCTGCGTGACGGCGTTTCAGCTGGTCGCCATGGCCCTGTGGCTGGCGTGGCGCGAGCGTGGCGAGATCACCCGCGTGCTGGCGGCGTGGCGGGTGGCGGGCCTTGTCGGCCTGACCAGCCTCATTGGGTCGGCCTGCTGGTTCACCGCCTTTACCTTGCAGACAGTGGCCTATGTCAACGCCGTCGGCCAGATCGAGGTGATCCTGTCGCTAATGGCAGGGGCGCTGATCTTTGGCGAACGGATTTCGGCCCGGGAATGGCAGGGCGTTGTACTGGTCGGGTTGAGCGTGCTGGCGCTGGTCTTGGTGACCTAACCGGCGAGGGGGCTGACCCCGCCGAGCCGGGTGACCAGATGCGCCTCGTCGTCGTTGCGAAAGAACGGCACCCGCTCTGGCGGGCCGGGGTCGTCCAGCCGGTTGGCGAGTTCGGCCAGCACCACCTCTGTGATGAAGGGCAGGTCGAAGGACCGGGCCTCTTCGAGCGGCACCCATTGCAGGAGGCTGAGCTCATCCGAGGCCAGTTCGAAATCGTCCGGGTCGGTGGCGAGCGCTGCGGCGTCGGCCAGAAAGAACCGGGCGTCGAAGCGGCGCGGGCGGCCGACGGGCGTCACCGCGCGGAACACGAATTGCAGGGCGCTCGCGTCGGGGAGGTGCCCCGTGGCGGCAAAGCCTGCCCAGTCGGCGGGCGGGTCGGGCCAGACGCCGGGGCGGCCGAGAACTTGCCCGGTCTCCTCCCACAGTTCGCGGATCGCGGCGGCGGCGAGGGTGTCGGGGCTGGTGCGGCTTTCCTCGGCCAGCCGGGCAGCGCAGGTGCCAGAGACGTTGGCGGCCAAGGGGATCGCCGCGTCACCGGGATCGACGGCCCCTCCGGGAAACACGAACTTCATCGGCATGAAGGCGGCAGACGCGCCGCGTTGCCCCATCAGGATGGCCGGAGTGGTCGTTCTGTCGCGTAGCAGGATGATGGTTGCGGCATCGCGCAAGGCGGCCTTGTCGGTGCGTGCCGAAGTGCCGGAGCCCGTCACCCGGCTAGGCCGGAGCGCCGAAGCCGTGCATCCGCCGCGCCCATTGGATCGCCACGACGACCCCCTTGAGCCGCGGCAACAGATACAGGGACAGCGCCACGCAAAAGATGGTGAACCCGGTCGCCATCACCCAAGGGTCGGGCCGGAACTGGGTGAACACGATGTGGATCAGCGGGGCCATCAGATGCCCGACGATCAGGATCGTCAGATAGGCCGGCCCGTCGTCCGCCCGGTGGTGGTAAAGCTCCTGCCCGCAGACGGCGCAGGTCTTGTTCACCTTGAGATAGCCGTCAAACAACTGCCCGCGCCCGCAATTGGGGCAGCACCGCCGAAAGCCGCGCAGCATTGCGGGCTTGGTCGGGCGCTCTTCATTCGAGGCGAGGTTGGCCGAAGCGATGGCGTCTGCGTCGCCGCTAGCGGCGGCGTTCTGGGGGACGTGCTGTGACATGAAAACGATCCTATCTCACGCTTAACTGCGCCATCTGCGCTGAAAAGAAAAGCCCCCAGGGCGCTGTTGCGGCGGGATGTCGCCCCCGGCTGCAAGCGCCTGCAAACTATTTACGCAGACCTGCGACGGAACCCGGGCCGGTGCGCGTTGAAGAAGCATAACCGGCACAGAAGGTCGGTGAAAACAAGGCGTAACACAAGGAAATATCCGATGAAAACCACACTGTTGATGAGCGCGATCGTGGCCGGGCTGTTTGTCACGGCGGTCGACGCCCAGGAACGCGGCGTTGGTGGCCCGAACGGCCCAGATCTGGAGTTCTCGACGCTCGACAGCAATGCCGACGGCATGCTGACACCGGAGGATCTCGTGGCTCTGCAGGCCGAACGGTTTGCCGCTGCCGATACCGATGGCGACGGCGCCCTTTCCGAGGCCGAGCTGATCGCCCGTGCCACTGCCGATGCCACCGAGCGGATGCTCGAGCGGGCCACCGAGCGGGCCAGCCGGATGATCGACCGGTTGGACGCGAACGACGACGGTCTGCTGCAGGCCGACGAGATGAACGCAGGCCCAGAACAGGGCATGGAGCGCATGTTTGCCCGGTTCGACACTGACGAAGACGGTGCCATCTCGGAAGAGGAGTTCGCCGCCGCTCTGGAGAAGATGGCCGACCGCCGCGGTGATCGCGATGGACGGCGCGACGGTGAAGGCCGCCGTCACCACGGCGGAGGGGACCATGGTCCTCGCAACCGCGGCTGATCCACGGCCTATCCGAGATCAACGGGCAGGGGGGCGCGCCTCCCTGCCATGGACGCGACGACGCAACGGGGCTACGACGATCAGTGATGATGAGCGCACAGATCAAGGCGGACGAGACCCAGGAGGCGCCCGATACGGACGGGGCGCTGCTGGTGGCCTATGCCAATGGCGATGCCACGGCCGCAAGGGATTTGATGATCCGGCTGACGCCTCGCGTGCTGGCTCAGGCCAACCGGTTGCTGGCCGATCAGGCCGAGGCCGAGGACGTGGCCCAAGAGGCGATGATGCGCCTTTGGAAGATCGCGCCGGAGTGGCGGCAGGGCGAGGCCCGCGTGAGCACTTGGCTTTACCGGGTGACGGCAAACCTGTGCACCGACCGGCTGCGCAAACGGCGCACCGTGCCGCTGGACGCAGTGGCCGAGCCGCTGGACGATACGGATTCGGTGGCCGATCAAATACAGGGCCGGTCGCGGCTCAAGGCGCTTGCCGACGCTCTGGCCAGCCTGCCCGACAGGCAGGCACAGGCGGTGAGCCTGCGGCATCTGGAGGGCCTGTCCAATCCGGACATCGCCGCCATCATGGACATCAGCACCGAGGCGGTCGAAAGTCTGACTGCCCGTGGCAAACGCGCGCTTGCGGCTGTGCTGGCCGGACGCAAGGCAGAACTGGGGTATGACGATGGTTGAACCGACAAAAGCAGAGATGGACGCCCTCGACGCGCTCTTGGCCGATGTGGCGGGTGCGCCCGACCCGGTGCCCAGCGACGATCTGATGGCCCGCATTCTGGCGGATGCCGAAGCGTCCCGCCCGGTGCCCGCTGCGCCGCCAGAAGCGCCGCGGCTGGGCTGGCGCAACTGGCTGGCCACCCTTGGCGGCTGGCCTGTGCTGGGCGGCATGGCGATGGCCGGGGTGGCCGGGCTATGGCTCGGTGTGGCGCCCCCCGCCGCGGTGGACCAGATGGTCGCCGAAATGCTGGGCGAGACCGTGAGCGTGGATTTGCTGGGTCTGACCGACCCGTTCGAGTTGGAGGGCTGAGCTATGACATCTGAACTGGACAAGGTTCCCGCCCCGCCCTCTGGCTGGCTGCGCGCCGTTTTGGTGATCTCGCTGACGCTCAATCTGCTGCTCGTCGGCTTGGCCGTCGGGACGGCCTACAAGTTCAAATCGGCCGGCGGACCTCCGCGCAACTACGATCTGTCGCTCGGGCCCTTGGGGGCGTCGCTGGATCAGGATGCCCGGCGCGAGCTGGGTCGGTCGCTGAGCCGGATGGAGGGTGCTCGCCTGCCGCGCCGCGAAGAGCGGGGGCGGGCGGTTTCGGAGTTGGCCGGCGTGCTGGTCGAGGAGCCGTTCGACCCTGACGCCTTGGCCGCGATGTTGAGCAGGCAGCGCCAACAATGGAGCGGGGTTCAGGACAGCGCGCAGGCGGCCATGGTGGCCTATATCGCCGCGCTGACCCCAGAAGCGCGGGCGGACCTTGCGGACCGATTGCTGCAGCAGGCCGGCCCGCGACGGTCCGACGACAATCGGGGCGACGATCGCCGCGACTGAGCCGTCGCTGCGAAGGCATGAATGCGTGAAACGGGGTCGGCATCTGCCGACCCCGTTTTCGTTCGCGTGCCGAAGCGTCAGGCGGCGGTGCTGCTGAGGGTGACCATGTTTCGGCCCGCGGTCTTGGCCGCGTAGAGCGCCGCATCGGCGCGCGCGTAGAGCTCGCTGATGCCGGCCTCAGACTGGCAGTCTTCGGAGCCCATTGCGACGCCGACGGAAATCGTCACAGGCACATTGATCTTGGACAACTTGTTGGTCGTGGATTCCAGTGATGTGACGTCGAAGCTCGTGTCGCTGATGGCGCGGCGTAGCTTTTCGGCCAGATGCCGGGCGTCCTCCTGGGTGGTGTTGCCCATCGCCACAAGGAATTCCTCGCCACCGATGCGGGCGACGAAATCGCCGCTGCGCAGGGTTTCGCGAAGCCGCTGCGCGACGTTGATCAAGACCCGGTCGCCGACGATATGGCCATGCCGGTCGTTGATCAGCTTGAAGTGATCGATATCGATGACCATGGCGGCAAAGCTGCGGCCGGTGCGGGAGACATCCGCTGCCATCCGCGACAGCTGCGACAGCGCGTAGCGCCGGTTGTAGAGCCCGGTGAGCGGGTCGGTGATTGCCGCCTCCAAGCCGCTCTTGACGCTGGCACGCAGCTGATCGAAGGCGATCTTGTGCTTGAGCAAGGCTTCGATGCGGTGCGCCAGTTCGGCGCTGCTGACCTGATCGGTGACGAGGTCGTTGGCGCCGAGATCCAGCGACATGGCCGCGAGGTCGGGCGCGTCCTCGGGCAGGATCACGAGTTGCGCGGCGTGGCGCAGCGGCGAGCGGCTGCGCAGATCGGCGAGCAATCGGAAAAGATCGCCCGGCCCAAGCCCGCCGGCGACGCTGTCGATGATGAACAGATCGGGGTCCTGTCCGGCGTCGATATCGGGGAAATCGGCCGAAGGTGGCTGCAGGTCGATGGTGAAATCCTTGCCTTCCGCAACCTCGTTGAGCGCGGGACCAAGCGCCTTGGGCCGCCGGGTCAGCACGACGATCCTGCGGGAGTGGCCGAATTCGGTGCCCTCCTCGGCAAATCCGAGCGCCATCTGCATTTCGGCGCGGGGCCGCAACTCTGCCGCGGCATCCCTCAGCCGCAGCAGGCTGCGCAGCCGGGCGAGCAGCACCGGCCGGTTCGTGGGCTTTTCGAAGACATCCGTGGCGCCGGCCCGCAAGGCCGCGAGCCGGGCCGCATTTCGCCCCGGTTCGACCATCGCGATGACGGGGACGGGGGCGTAGATCGCCGCGCCGCGGGGTTTCAACGTCTTGATGTCGGATTTGGAGGCGCAATCCCATGACGGCGCATTGCGCCGCCCTGCTGCCGGCCCGCACGTGCCTGTCACTTCGCTACAGAAGCCAAGTGCAGCGGCGGCGGTCGTACCGATATCGAGCAAGATCGCGTCCGGAGCAAAGGCCGCCATCTGTCCGCGTGCCTCTGCCACGCTGGAGCAGCAGAAGACGGTATAGTGCGCTGCCTCCAACGCGGAGCGCAATGCGATCCGATTGGTCGCGATGCTCTCGACAATCATCAGTCGGCCCGACATTCTGCAACCCTTCCTTGGGCGTTTCGCCCTTCCCCTCACAACATGCGGCTTCAATGGTTAAGAAACAGTTTCCACATACCCCAGAGGTGGCGAAATGACGCCTAATCAAGCAGAAACCGTTGCAATTCAGGCGCTTGGCTGGCTCGCCTCGAACGACGAACTATGGCCGGTTTTTCTGGGTTCAACCGGGGCGAGTGCGGAGGATGCGGCCGCTCGCGCTGTGGATCCCGCGTTTCTGGCCTCGGTGCTCGAATTCCTGACGATGGACGACTCTTGGGTGATGGAATTCTGCGACAGCGTGGCCGTCCCCTACGAGACGCCGCTGCGTGCCAGATACGCTCTGCCCGGCGCCGAAAAGGTCGAGTGGACGTGAGCGCCCCGCCGATTCAAGCGGTTGTGTTCGACAAGGACGGCACCTTGTTCGACTTTCACGCCACATGGAGCGCATGGTGCCAGAACTTTCTGATTTCGGAAGCCAAGGGCGATTCTGTCCGGCTGGCGGCTCTGGCGGATGCGCTGGGATACGATCTAGCGGGGCACCGGTTTCTGCCCCACAGCATCGTCATCGCCCATACGACCGAAGAGATCGCGCAGGCGCTTTTGCCACTGTTTCCGGATGACACGCGGCGCGGGCTGAGCGACCGGATGAACGGCATCGCAGAGGACGTGCCGCAGACCCCGGCGACGGACCTCGCGCCGTTCCTGACGGAGCTTCGCGGCATGGGGCTGGCCCTCGGCGTGGCCACCAACGATGCCGAGGCACCGGCGCGCGCGCACCTAGCTGCGGCGGGCGTGGAGCCCCTGTTCGATTTCATTGCGGGCTACGATTCGGGTTTCGGAGGCAAGCCGGCGCCGGGACAGCTTCTGGCCTTTGCCAAGGCCGCCGGGGCCGCCCCTGCCGCCTGTCTGATGGTCGGTGACAGCCGGCATGACCTCGTCGCCGCGCGGGCGGCGGGGATGCGCCCGGTGGGCGTTCTGACCGGGCTTGCCAGGGCCGAGGACCTGGCGCCGCTCGCCGAAGTGGTCCTGCCTTCGATCGCCACCCTTCCGGCGTGGATCGCGGCACAGCGATGACCTGAAACCGACCTCTGGCGTCGTGGACGGATCGGCGCTCTGTCCACGCCTGAGACAGTCTGGAGCCACCTCTTGGGAGCTCTGACATGGCCGACGACATCCTTCGCAAACGGCGCAGCGGCGGCAGAGCCGCCAACACCGCCCGGCGCAGCCAATCCCTGTTTGCGCAGATGCCGTGGCGGATTCCGCTGAACACGGATCGCCCGACGGAGCCGCTTCGCGAGGAGGGTGTGCAGGCGATCCACGACGGGGCAATGCGTATCCTCGAGGAAATCGGGATCGAGTTTCTGAACGAGGAGGCGCTGGAGCTGTTCCGCGAGGCGGGATGCACCGTGAACGGCACCAATGTGCGGATGGGCCGCGATTGGGTGATGGAGATGCTGTCCACCGCTCCGGCGCAGTTCGACATCACCCCGCGCAACCCGGATCGCAAGATCACCATCGGCGGCGGGCATATCCTGTTCGGCAACGTCTCGAGCCCGCCCAACTACTGGGATCTGGAGATCGGCAGGAAGGTCTCCGGCACCCGTGCGCAATGCGCCAATCTGTTGAAACTGACCCAGTATTTCAACTGCATCCACTTTGCCGGCGGCTATCCTGTCGAGCCGGTCGACGTTCATGCCAGTGTGCGCCATCTGGACGTGGTGTTCGACAAGATGACGCTGACCGACAAGGTCGCCCATGCCTATTCCCTTGGGGCAGAGCGGGTCGAGGACGTGATGGAGATGGTCCGGATCGCGGGGGGGCTGACCGAAGAGCAATTCGCCGCCAAGCCGCATATGTATACCAACATCAACTCGACCTCGCCGCTGAAGCACGACATTCCGATGATCGACGGCTGTCTGCGCTGCATCCGCAAGGGGCAGGCGGTGATCGTCACCCCCTTTACCTTGGCGGGCGCGATGGCGCCGGTGACCATGTCGGGCGCGGTGACCTTGTCGATCGCCGAAGCCTTGTCGGCGATCGCCCTGTTCCAATACGTGCGCCCCGGAGCGCCCTGCGTGATCGGCACCTTCACGTCGAACGTGGACATGAAATCGGGCGCACCGGCTTTCGGCACTCCGGAATACATGCGGGCGACGCAGATGACCGGTCAGATGGCCCGGTACTATGGGCTGCCGATGCGGGCGAGCGGCGTGTGCGCGGCGAACGTCCCCGACGGGCAGGCGATGTGGGAAACCAGCAATTCGCTGTGGTCAGCTGTCCAGTCGGGCACCAACATCGTCTATCATGCGGCGGGATGGCTCGAAGGCGGCTTGATCGCGAGCCCGGAGAAATTCGTCATGGATTGCGAAGTGATCCAGATGATCCAGCGGTATCTGGAGCCGGAAGTAGTCGCCACCTCCCCGGACGATATCGCGATTGATGCTATCAAGGAGGTCGGGCCCAACGGCCATTTCTTTGGCATTCAGCACACCCAGGATCGGTACGAAGACGCCTTCTATCAGCCCTTTGTCAGTGACTGGCGCAACTACGAGGCTTGGGAGTTGGCGGGTGGTCTGTGGACTGCCGAACGGGCGCACCGGCTCTACAAGGAGATCGTCGCCGGGTTCGAACCACCGCCGATGGACGACGGGATTCGCGAGGAGCTCGAAGCCTTTGTGACCCGGCGCAAGGCAGAAGGCGGGGCTCCGACGGATTTCTGACCGGCGGCCCTGTGGCGAGCGACCCTCCGGGGGCCGTATTTGGGGCCAAAAGAAGCACAAAGGCGCTCTGGGCTGGGCGCGTCCGCCAAGATACACTGTCTCCATCAAGGAGGTACGGTGATGAGTATTGAGGTGAGGCAGGGGGACTTTGCCGCGTTTTTCGACGCACCGTTCGCGGCCTATGGGGCGCAGAGCGGCTATGTCTCTCCGCTGAAGTCGGACCTGAAACGGTTTCTCGACTTGCACAAGAACCCGTTGTTTTCCGATCCGGGCAGCGATCTGTCTTATTGGACCGCGCATCAGGGTGGCCGGATCGTCGGGCGGATCACGGCGCATGTCCACGGGGCGTCGAACCGGGTGCATGGGCTGAGACGGGGCTACTTCGGATACTTTGACTGCGTGGACGATCATTCGGTTGCGATGGCTCTCTTGCAGCAGGCCGAAGGTTGGCTCCGGGCCAAGGGGCTGACCGAGATCATGGGCAATTTCAACCTCACGGCAATGCAGCAGATCGGAGTCGTCACGGATGGCTTTGACGCGGCGCCCTATACCGATCTGGTATGGTCGCCACCCCATATCGCACGGCTGCTCGAGGCAAACGGCTATGCGCCCAGCTTTGGTATGACCACGTTCGAAGTGGACCTGACGACGGCCAGCGCCCCTGCCATCGGGCCTAAGCAACAAGCGATACTCGACGATCCCGCGTTCAGCTTTGCCCCGATCAGCCGCGCGACGATCCCCACCCGGATGGAGGAGGCGAGGCTGATCCTCAACGCCTCTTTCGCGAAGAACCCGATGTTCGTACCGGTGAGCGCAGAGGAATTCCACTTTCAAGCCAAGGACATGAAATGGGTGATGGACCCCCGGATCTCTGCCGTTCTGCATCACAACGGAACACCGGCGGCTTGCATCATCTGCATCCCGGACCTCAATCCGTTCCTCAAGCGGATCGGCTCGCGGATGCGGCTTAGCGCGCCATATCATTTCATCCGGCACCGGATGACGAACCGGCGAGCGGTGCTGATCTTTTCTGGGGTCATGCCCGACCTGCAGGGGCAAGGGATCAATCCGGTGGTCCTGCGGCGGGTGATCCTCGCGGCGCAAAAGGCCGGCTACACCCATCTCGGCAACACCTGGATCGGGGACAGCAACGGGGCATCGCTGGCCCAAAAGGAAAAGTCGGGCGCCCGCAGGCTGCACCGACTTCACCTTTTCGGCAAGGCGCTCTGAGCTTCATCTTGGCCAGAAAACTCAAAAATCATGAGCAGCCGAAGGCTGCGGAAAAGATGTCGCGCGCGAAGCGCGCGTCCGCCGGATCAGAGCAGCTTGAGGTATTCCAGCAGAGCGTCCTTCTCCGCCTCGCCGAGCACGTCGAAACCGACCTCGTGCCCCCCGGCGGACAGCCCGAAGGCCGCGGTGTCGACCTCTGCCGGGATCGACCACGGCACGTAGTCCGCTGGCGGCGACAGGTCGATCCCGACACGCGCCAGATCGAGCCGGTGGCCGCCTACCTCGAACACCGCCGGCCGGGTCTCGGGCCGCATCATGTGCCACAGGGTCGGGACGGCTCCGTTATGGAAATAGGGGGCCGAGGCCCAGATGCCCGTCAGCGGTGGGGCGGTATAGCCCGTTACCGTGCGCGCGTTGATATAGGGCCCGAAGGTGCCGCCATTGACCGCGTCGGCGATGGTCTGGGTCAACAGCCGCGCCCGCTGCGGGTCCGTGCCGATGTCGCCCTCCCAGTTCGGAAAGCTGGTCAATTCCGGGTTGGTCAGGCTGTCGTCGTAGCTGCCGTGGCATTCCGCGCAGCCGGCGGCGTAGATCTGCTGACCGGTGGCGGCGAGCGCCATGTCGATCTCTCCCGGGAAGGGCTGCGGTGCGTAGTCCTGCATCCAGGCCGTGATCGCCGTGGCGTCGTCGATATGCGCTTCGGCCACCGCCTCGGTCACACCCATGGAGGGCACGGTGAAATAAGCGATGATCCCGGCCAGCCCTCGCCTGTGCGCATCCGTGATGTCGGCCGCCTCGATGGCCACCGAATGATCGATCCCGGCGATTGCGTAGGTGCCCGAATTGAGCAGCTTCGTCCGCCACAACCGCCCGCCCAGATCGGGAACGGAGTTGAAGATGCTCTCGGTCAGCACCACCCCTTCGGGGATCAGCCCAAGCCGGTTTTGCAGGCTGTCGAGCCCGTTGGTCGCCCCTGCAAGCGAGGCCCGGAACGGCAGCAGCCGACCGAATTCGGCGTCCCGCTCTGCAATCGCTTGCTGGAATTCGGGCAGGATCGCATAGCGCAGCGTCAGCCGCTCGCGCCAATCGGTCTGCGGATAGAGGCTGTCCATCACACTCATCAGCTTGCCCGCGTCGCCCGCGTAGTCCCGCACGGCGGTGAAGAGCGTTTGGGTATAGGCCTCCAGGTTGATCGACCCGTTCGGCATCCCAAGCCAGGTGCGCGTGGTATCGGGGCTGCCGTCCGGCAGATACATCACCGAGGAATGGCAGGAGGCGCAGCCGATATTGGCGACCGTCGCCCCGACAGGCGGCCATGTGTTCAGCGCGGTGCCGACATTCTGCCCCAGCGGGCTGAGCAACGGCGGCTCCTCCAGCCCTGCGGGCCAATTTCCGATGCTGGTGGGGCTGTGAAACCCGAATGACCGGTAGATGCCCGCGATATCCGCCACGCCGGCGGCCTCCGCGTCGCCGTCATGGGCTTGCAGCGCCAGCGCGGCGTTGGCCAGTTTCCACGGCGAGGCCGAGGTGCGCAGGGTGTCCGAACTGAGCGCCCCCCAATCGCCGAAGGCGAAGGTGATGATGCCCTCGTCGGAGGCATCTCGCGCCGTGGGCAATGCCCGGGCAAAGGCCGTCGAGGGCGCGGCGAAATCAAAGGCGCCGGGCCGCAGGGCTGTGCCTGCGCCGACGATCAGGGCCGCAAGGCCGATCAGGAGCGTCCGTTTCATGGCCCCAGTTGTGACGCCTTAAGCCGTTGTTGCCTAGTCGGGTTTTCCTGTCTCGCCGTCGATCTCGGCAAAAACCTTGCGCGCCACCCGGAAGCATTCGACCCCTTGCGGCACCCCGCAGTAGATCGCGATGGCGTGCAGGATGGATTGCACCTCGCCGCGGCGCACCCCGTTGTTGAGCGCCCCTTTGAGGTGCAGTTCCCATTCGTGCATCTTGCCCAGTGCCGCGATCATCGTGAGGTTCATCATCGAGCGCGTCTTGGCGTCGATGGTCTCGTCCCCCCAGCCAAAGCCCCAGCACCACGCGGTCATCGCCTCTTGGAACGGTTTGGAGAAATCGTCGGCGTTGGCCAACTGCGCCTCGACGTAGTCGGCCCCAAGTGTCGCCTTGCGCTTTTCCAACCCGAGCTTGAAGAAATCGTCCATCTGCGCCTCCCATTGCGGTTCAGCCGCAGCAGAGGGCAAAGTCCGACAGGCGTCAATCGCCGCTGAGGCAGGTCTCTAGGGCGGTGCCCAGATTGCGCAGAAGCGCGTCGTAGAGATCGGGGCCGGGGGCGAGCGTGATCCCTTCGCTGTCGGCGGGCTCCAGCCGTGCGCCCGTGCCTTCGGCCACGAGCGTGGCCCAGGCGGGGTTGGTTTGCGGATCGGTCAGGATACAGGTGATCTCTTCGGACCGGGCCAGATCGCGCAGCTCGGCCAAGGCGCCGGGCGTCGGCATCTGGGCATCTGACAGACTGATCGTGCCGGTGGCCGGCATGTCGAACCGCGCCTCGAAGTATTGGAACGCATCGTGCGGGACGATGTAGCCACGCCCGGCCAGCGGCTCGAGTTGTGCCGTCAGGTCATTGATAAGCTGGGTATTCTCGACGGCGAAGCCTTCGGCGTTCTGCAGGTAGAGGGCGGCGTTGTCCGGGTCTTGGGAGGCGAGCGTCGCTGCGATGGTCATGGCCCAGTCGCTGGCCACCTGCGGATCGAGCCAAGCGTGCGGATCGATGCTTGCGCCATCGTGCATGCCGTGTTCGTCATGGTCGTCATGGTCGTCATGGTCGTCATGGTCGTCATGGTCGTCATGGTCGTCATGGTCGTCATGGTCGTCATGGTCGTCATGGTCGTCATGGTCGTCATGGTCGTCATGGTCGTCATGGTCGTGGTCGTGACCATCGTCCCAATCCCGGAGCGGCAACGTCTGCCAGCCGTCGGTGTCGAGCAGCGCGATCCGGGTGGCTTGGCCGCCCAAGGTCTCGACGGGTTCGGCCAGCCACGGCGTCAGCCCGGCCCCGACCCAGAAGATCACCTGTGCGTCGGCCAGCGCGGCCGCGTCCGAGGGCCGCAGCGCGAAATCGTGCGGCGAGGCGCCCGGCGGCAACAGCAGATCCGGCGTGCCGGCGCCCGCCATGACGGTGGCGGTGATGCTGTGCAGCGCCGGGGTGTCGACCAGGACGCGCGGGGCATCGGCCATGGCAGAGACGGGCAGGGCAACGAAAGGGACAATCAGAGGCAAACGGGACATGGGGACTCTTGCGGTTTGGGACATCAATCGCTAAACTGATATGTTATAACGTAACACAAGGAAAGAGCCGAAATGGCCCAATCTGCCAGTCCGCAAGGATTTGCCAAACACGATCACGGTGCGTGCAAGCGCAGCGCGATTGCCGCCGCCGAAGTGGCCTGTGCGGCGCGTGGGGCGCAGTTCACCCCGGTGCGCCGCCGGGTGCTCGAGATCCTGCTCGAAGCGCATGCGGCGATGGGGGCCTATGACGTGCTCGAACGGTTGGCGGCCGAGGGGCTTGGCTCCAAGCCGCCGGTGGCCTATCGCGCCTTGGCGTTTCTGACCGAGCAGGGCTTTGCCCACCGGATCGAGCGGCTCAATGCCTTTGTCGCCTGCGCACATCCGGGTGCGGTGCACGATCCGGCCTTCATGATCTGCCGGGGCTGCGGCGCCGTGGCCGAGGCCGAGGGCGAGCCGCCCTTGAGCGCGTCGGCCAAGGCGGCGGGCTTTGTCATTGAACAAACCGTGGTCGAGGCCGAGGGGCTGTGTCCGGGCTGTCAGGAGCCGGCGGCATGACCGCGCTGATCAGTGCCGAGGGCGTCGAGGTCCGGCATGGCAAGGCCGTGGCGGTGCAGGGCGTCAGCCTGAACATCCAGAAGGGCGAGATCGTCACGATCGTCGGCCCGAACGGATCGGGCAAGTCGACGATGCTGCGCGCCCTGATCGGGGCGATTGCGCCAAGCAAGGGCCGGGTGCGCCGCGCCAAGGGGCTGCGCCTTGGCTATGTGCCGCAAAGCCTGCGGATCGACAGCACCCTGCCGATGACGGTGCGCCGGTTTCTGGACCTGCCTGTGCGGGTCAGCGACGCGGCGGCTCAAGAGGCGCTCGAGGCGGCCGGTGTCGCCGGGGTGGCGCAGCGCCAGATGGTGGACCTGTCGGGCGGCCAGTTTCAACGGGTGCTGCTCGCCCGGGCGGTGATGCATGGGCCGGATCTGTTGATCCTCGACGAGCCGACCCAAGGGCTGGACCAGCCCGGGCAGGCGGCGTTCTATCGCCAGATCGAAGAGGTCCGCGCCAAGCTGGGCTGTGCGGTGCTGATGGTCAGCCACGAACTGCACGTGGTGATGAGCGCCTCGGATCGGGTGATTTGTCTCAATGGCCATATCTGCTGTGAGGGCACGCCGGAGGTTGTTCGTGCGGCCCCGGCCTATCGCGAGCTGTTCGGGACCGGCACCGGTGGGGCGCTGGCGCTCTATCGCCATGAGCACGATCACGATCATATGCATGACCACGGCCACGATCACAGTCACGATCATAGTCACGATCACAGCCATGAGGCGGCCGAGTGATGCTGGACGATTTCCTGATCCGCGCGGCCTTGGCGGGCCTCGGCACGGCGTTGGCGGCGGGCCTTTTGGGCTGCTTCGTGGTCTGGCGCCGGATGGCCTATTTCGGCGATGCGACCGCCCATGCGGCGATCCTTGGCGTGGCCCTGTCTCTGGCGTTCTCGGTCTCGGTCTTTGCCGGGGTGCTGGCGGTGGCCCTGGCGATGGCGCTGATCCTGCACCGGCTGGAGGCTCGGGGACCGGAGGTGAACACGGTGCTGGGCGTGCTGGCGCATTCCGCGCTGGCGCTGGGACTGGTGGCCGTGGCGCTGATCCCCGGCACGCGGGTCGATCTGGACGCCTACCTCTTTGGCGATGTGCTGACGGTGAGCCGGGGCGATCTGGCGGTGATCTGGGGCGGGGGAGCCTTGGTGGTCGGTGTCCTCTGGTGGCAGTGGTCGCGCCTGCTGACCGCGACGCTGAGCCCCGATCTGGCCTATGCGGCGGGCATCGACCCGAGGCGCGAGCAGATCATCCTGACGCTGCTTTTGTCGCTCGTCGTGGCGGTGGCGATCAAGGTGGTGGGGGCCCTGCTGATCACCGCCCTGTTGATCATCCCGGCTGCGGCGGCACGCGGCTTTGCCCGGACACCAGAGGCGATGGCGCTGGTGTCCATGGGGCTGGCAGGAGCGGCGGCGCTGATCGGGCTGCAATCCGCGATCTGGTTCGACACGCCGGTGGGGCCAACGATCGTCTGCGTCGCGGCGTTGTCGTTCGCCGGATCGCGGCTCTTGGGGAGATCGGGGTGAGGCTGGCTCTGGCGCTGATGCTGCTGCTCTGGCCGGTCGCCGTGGCGGCGCAATGCGCCGCGCCCGGCAATGCCGCGTCGTTGGCGCAGGGCATATATGCGGGTGTCAATGCGCAGCGCGGCGTGGCCTCGCTTGGCGCTCTGTCCCCGGACCGGAGGCTCGCGCAGGCGGCTCAGGCCCATGCCTGCGATGTTGCGAGGGCAGCCGTGATGAGCCATCGCGGCACGGACGGGTCGAATTCGCACGAGCGTGTCGAGCGAACTGGTTTCCCGACGTGCCTGACGGCGGAGAACCTTGCCTGGGGCTATTCCGATCCCGCGCAGGTGATTGCCGGATGGATGCGCTCGGACGGGCATCGCCGCAATATCCAACTCGACCGGGCCACCTCTATGGGGCTGGGCATCGCGCAGGGCCCGCAAGGTCCGATCTGGGTGCTGGTCTTTGCGCGCAGCTGCTGATCTGCGCGCCGTCTGGCCAATGGCGGACCCTCCGGGGGGGATATTTTTGACCCAAAGAAGATCGGCGCGGCGCTAAAGCTCGAGGCTGATGGTGATCGGGCCATCGTTGGTGAGGCTGACGGCCATGTCGGCGCCGAATTGCCCGGTCTCGGTCGCGATGCCGAGGTCGCGCAGCGATTGCGCAAAGGCGGTGTAGAGCCGTTCGCCGGTGGCAGGATCGGCCGCTGCCGAGAAGCCCGGCCGGTTGCCCCGCGAGGTATCGGCGGCCAGCGTGAACTGGCTGACCACGAGGGCGCTGCCGCCGGTGTCGAGCAGGCTGCGGTTCATCTTACCTGCTTCGTCCTTGAAGATCCGCAGTTTGGCGACTTTGCTGGCCAAGAGCGCCGGCTTGTCGTCGCTGTCGCCCTGCATGGCGCAGACGAGGATCATCAGGCCCGGTCCGCACTGGCCGATCTGCCGGCCGGCCACGCTGACGCTGGCCTGCGTGACCCGCTGGACGAGGGCTCTCACAATTCGTGGGCCCAGGGCGGATTGGCGCCGGGGCGGCTGACGGTGACGGCGGCGGCCCTGGCACCGAGGGTCAGCGCCGAGCGGACGGTAGTGGCATCGAGGTTGCCGATCCGGTCCTTGGTCAGCGCGCCTGATTGATGCAGCGAGGCCAGAACGCCGGCGTTGAAGGTATCGCCGGCCCCGACCGTATCGGCCACCTGCACCTTCAGCGATTCGACAAAGACCGTCTCGTCGGCAGTATAGCCGGTGGCGCCTTTGGAGCCTTCGGTGATGCAGACGAGTTTCGGCCCCATGGCGAGGATGTCACGGGCGAGACCGGCGGAATCGCCGTTGCCCATCAGCCAGTGCAGATCCTCGTCAGAGAGTTTGACGATATCGGCGCGGCTGAGCATCCGGTCGATCCGGGCCCGGTAGGGTGCCTCGTCGACGATGAAGCTCGGCCGGATGTTGGGATCGATCATCGTCACGCGCCGGGCGGATTCGCGGGCCTGCAGCGCCTCGTAGGTGCTGCCGCAGGGTTCGCCCACCAACGAGATGCCGCCAAAGAACAGCGCCTCAGCCTCGACTGCTGGCAGATCGGCCTCTGTCAGCATCCGGCCTGCGGTATTCTCGTCGTAGAAGGCGTAGGTCGCCTGACCGTCCACCAGCCGCACGAAGGCCAGCGTGGTGGGCCGGTCCGCGGTGTGGGCCGGCGACGTGTCGACCTTGGACGCGGCCAGCACCTCGCGTAGCTGATCGCCGAAGAGATCGGAGGAGAGGCCGGAGAAGAACCCCGCCGGCGCCCCGAGCCGACCGAGGGCGATGGCGGTGTTGAACACGGCGCCGCCCGCATAGGGGGCAAACGCGGGTTCCCCTTTGTCAGAGCTGCGCGGCAACATGTCGATCAAGGCTTCGCCGCAAGAGAGTATCATGGGAGGCTCCGAATTAAGGTGTTGGCGCTAACATCGCTGATCTGGGTCGCAAGGGCAAGAACGTCAGCAGTCCTGCAACCGACGAAGCTGCCGCCCATTGCTATCAAAATTCGCCGGATCGCGCCACGCCTCATACCGCGACCGAAGAGCCGGCCAATCCTCGTCCAGCATGGCAAACCACGCCGTGTCGCGGTTTTTGCCCTTTTGGACCATGTGGTTGCGAAAGACGCCTTCGGCCTGAAAGCCGAACCGCAGGGCGGCGGATTTCGACGGCTCGTTGGCATCGTTGCACTTCCACTCGAACCGTCGATAGCCCAGATCGTCGAACACATGGCCGGCCATCAGATACAGCGCCTCGCTTGCCATCGGTGTGCGCGCCATTGCGCCGCCCCAATAGATGCTGCCGATTTCGATGACGCCGTTGGTCGGGTCGATCCGCATGAGCGCTTGCCGCCCGAGCACGGCGTCGCTGGCCTGATCGACAACGGCAAAGAACAAAGGGTCGGCGGTGCCGGAGGCCTTGTCGACCCAATCCGCAATGTCGGCCCGGTCCGTCGGCGGGTATTCGAAGAGCCAGTCGAACCGCGCCGCTTCGCCCGGAGCAGAGCAGGTCTCGAAGAGCCGGTCCGCATGGGCGGCGTCGAGCGGCTCCAGTCGGATCCGTTGCCCGTGATGGGTGATCCGTTCGGGCCGGGGGCGCGGGGACCAATCGGCCAGATACCTCATTGGTTTTGCGCCGCGACATAGGCGATGCCGCCCGCCACGATGAGGCCGACGATCACCGCGAAGGCGATCTTCCAAGCCGAATAGGGCCGCTCGCCCTGCACCTTGCCGGTGCGGGCGTTGACGACGAAGCGGTAGGTCTTGCCCCGATATTTGTAGGCCGCCAGCCAGATCGGCAGCAGGATGTGCTTGAAGGTGATGTCGTTGAACTCGGTCTGGACCGAATGCACCCGCTGTTCGTCGCCGCCGATGTCGCGCCGTGCGTCCTGCCGGATCACCGCGTCCATGCGCTGCTGTGCCTCGGCAAAGCCCTCTTCCAGCGCGATCTGATAGCCTTCGGCCCGGAATCCGGCCAGAAACTGGGGCTTGTAGGCGGTCAACTCCGTCAGATCCCACGGCTCCAGACCGTCGGTGTATTTCTTGGGCAGCGACCGCGACGCCAGCACCAGCACATCGTCAAAGAACCGGGCCACCCGGCCCGAGGCGGGCCGCCAGCGGGTGCGCCGTTCGCGGACGGTCTTGGTCTTGCCGTCGCGGCCGCGCACCGTCTTGGTGACGTAGTAATGGGTGCCGCGCTCGCCGCGATAGTTGGACTTCGTGTCGCTGTCATAGGTCCAGTAGGGCACATAGATGCCGTTCATCGCCCGGCCCTTGCGGGCGTATTCCTGCAAGCCGCCCGGCGCGAACCAGAGCCGTCCGAGCCATTTGGTCATCGCGTCCCGCGCGGTTTTCTCATCCAGCGCAAAGGGGAGCAGGGCGGCCGGCTTGATGTGCCTGTGGGTGCCGGTATCGGTGACCACGGGGGTGTCGCAGAACGGACATCGGGCGGCCTGGCTTTCCTCGCTGTATTCGGTCTGCGCGCCGCAGGACGGGCAGGTGACGACCCGTGTCTCCTCGACCTCGGCCTGACTGGCCTGATGCCGCAGGGTGGCCAGATAGTCGATCTCGCGGATGGCTTCGTGCCGCCCCTCGTCGGCGTCGATATATTGCACATGGCCGCAATGCGGGCAGGTCAGATGGGTCTGGCCGGGGGTGAAATGCAGATCGGATCCGCATCGTTCACACGGGAAGTGGTGCTCTTGGGTCGTGTCGATCATGAATCAATTGGCCTGTAGATCATAGGTATTTGTGCAATGGGCGCGGCATCATCACCCGAAATGCCCCGTCATAGAGCGCCGTGTGCCGCCAGAAGTGAAAGAGCCCGTGAAACGTGCCTGCTGTCAACAGGACAAGCAGCGAAATCCACGCCCCACCGGGTGCGATCAGCCCCAGAAGCTCGGCGCCGTTGATCACCACGGCGCCGCCGAGCAACACATAGAGGCCGATATGCATGGGCCGGTAAATCGCCCGCGCTGTCCCTTGCAGCTTTGGCCCCGGCTTGCCGAGCAGTCCCTTGACCAGCGCCAGCCCGGCCCAGACGGCGCCCATTCCGACAAAGGCCCAGCGGACCGTTTCGTTTGCGGTGCCGCCCTTGATCATCACGAGCACCGCCATCAGCACAGACCAGTGCAGCAGGATGATCACCCCGCGTCGCGTTATCCCGGCCCCGGTCACAGGAACCTGTGCAGTCGCTTTGGCGCCATGATCCGAAGCGCATTGTCGCCCAGACGAACGTGCCGCCAGATGTGAAACCCGGCGTGAAAGACCGCGATGGCCGCGAGCAGGTAGAATTCGATCGAATGGATCAGACCGATCAGGTCGTTCGCCTGTGGCATTCCCAAAGGCACCCCGATCGGCACGATGTCGCCCGCCCAAAGTTGCACCGAGGAGGTCACGCCCAGCCCGAACCCGGTGAGCGCCACGCCGAAGATCCCCCAGATCATCGTCTTGTGCAGCACCGGATGGACCCGCCGTGCCAGCCCCTGCAGCTTTGGCCCCGGTCGGCTGGCCAACCCGCGCCGCATGTAATCCGCCGTCCAGAGCAGCGCCAGCAATACGAAGATCAGCCCCATGACCGAGTGCAGTTGCACGGCCCAGGGTCCGATCCGTTCGACATCGCGTGGCTGCACGAGGACGAACCAAGCGAACAGCGGCACCATGGTCCAATGCAGCGCCTTCAGCGCGGTGCGCCGGTGTGGAAGCAAACCGGCAAGAGAGGGCCGGGGCCTTGTCATTTGCCGGGGCGGAGCATCCGCATCAGGGTGCCGTCCTTCTTGACGAACTGGTGATAGATCGCCATCGCCGCATGGCCCAGAGCCACGATCATCAGCGCCTTGCCCGCCAGACCGTGCAGATCGCCCAGGTCCTGAATGCCCACGATCCATGTCAGAAACCCACCCAAGGGCACGGCGAGCAACATCAGATAGAGCAGCCGGTGCCCCCAGACGGCGGCGGCTTGCTGGATGCCGTCGCCCTCCGGCTCGGGCGCGCCGGTGCGAAGCCGCAGGATGACCCGGACCAGCACCAGAAAGAACACCGTCATGCCCGCGATCGTGTGCACCGTGGGAAAGGCGGCGCCACCGGCCTCCCATGTCTGCTCGGCGATTTCTTCCATGGCGTCGTGGGTAAAGAAGGCCACCAGAACGCCGATGGCGGTGAGCCAGTGCAGGGTGATCTGGGCGGTGGAGTAGCCGGTGCGCTGTGCCATTTTGTCATCCTGTCATGGGTTGCTGTCATGTTGGCCCGCTAGGCGGGCGGGCGCGAGCGCGGTGTACGCTCGCGCCGAAAGTCAGACGCCCGGCGGTGGTGGCGGCGGCAGCACGGTGAAGAGTTGCGCCAACTCGCTCACGTCGCCTGCCTTCATCCAGCCGTCCTGTCCGGCGGTCCAGACCATGCTCTCGCGGGTCAATTCGCCGCTGGAGACCTTTTGGCCCATCGTCGCTTTACTGAACGGGCCGGTGGTCGCGCCGTTGGCCGCGATGTGCCAGACGTGCTCGACCGGCGGCGGGGGCGGTGGCGGCGGAGCGGCGGCATGTGGTGCCTGCTGCGGGACCGGCCCCCATGGCCCGGCGGCCATGCCGCCCATCGCCATGCCAAGGCCCATGCCCATGCCGGCGCCGGCCATGCCGGGATTCTCGGCCGCCTTGCCCATCGCCTCGGCGGCGGCGAACTGGCTATAGCGGTTGAGATCGCCCATCACGCCCATCGAGGTGCGTTTGTCCATCATCTTCTCGACCTCGGCGGGCAGCGAGATGTTTTCGATGTAGAATTCCGGGATGGACAGGCCGTAGGCCGCGATGGTGGGCGCGATTGCCTGCGTCACCAGCTTGCCCATGTCGGCGGTGTTGGCGGCCATGTCGAGGACGGCGATGCCCGACGACGCCAGCACGCGGGACACCTCCTGCACCACGACGTTGCGGATCTGCATGGAGATCTCATCGCTGGTGAATTCGCCGTCCGTGCCGACGATCTCGGTCATGAACTTGGCCGCATCCGCAACCCGCATGGTATAGGAGCCGAACGCCCGCAACCGCACCGGCCCGAATTCAGGATCGCGACACATGATCGGGTTCTTGGTGCCCCATTTGTTGTCGGTGAAGCGGGTGGTGTTGACGAAATAGATCTCGGATTTGAACGGAGATTTGAAACCGTGATCCCAATGCTGAAGCGTGGTCATGATCGGCATGTTGTTCGTCTCAAGCATATAGAGCCCGGGGGTGAACACATCGGCCAGCACGCCCTCGTGGACGAAGACGGCGGCCTGACCTTCGCGGACCGTCAGCTTGGCGCCGTACTTGATCTCGTGGCCTTCGCGCTCGAAGCGCCAGACCATCGTGTCGCGGGTGTCGTCGGTCCAGTGAATGACGTCGATGAACTGGCCGGAAAGAAAATCGAGAATGCCCATAGAGCGGCTCCTTCGGGTACTGCGTGCAGGTGAGAGACTATGTATCGGGGAGGCAAATGCAAATGAATGTCATGGCGGCCGGGTCCGTGCCCCGATCGTCGGGCAGCGCGGTCTGGCGGGGGCGCGGGCCGGAAATGCCGTTGCGCCAACAGCCAGCGGCGCTTTGGCTCCGCTCAAAGCTTGAATGCTGGCCAGATCGCCGGGCCGCGCCTCGAACATGGCCGCCCCGCTCAACTTTCGCCCCCCAAAAGCTCCGTCGCGATCCGGCGCGCGATGGGGGCGGCTTCGGCGGCGCTCATGCCGGGGGAGAGGCGCGGATCGTAGAGCATCCTGAGCAGCATCTCGTCATGCGTCGTCAAAAGCCCGAACTCCTCGTCATCGTTGAAGATCGAGGGCCGCGCCTGCGGGCTGTCGTTTGCGAGGCCGAGCCCTTGGGCCAGCTCTTCGTGGATGCAGGCAAGGCGCAAAAGATCGGGGTGTTCGCCCCGGATCAGCACGACCGCCTTGGAATAACTGGGTGCGCCGCCTTCGGAAAAGGCGATCACGAGGCACAGAGTATCGCGCGGCGGGAACATGAATGCCCGCAGCGAGCTGGGCGTGATCCCGGGCACCAGCTCGCGCAGCCGCGCCTCGGAGGCGAGCCGGTCGTCTTCGTTGAGCACGAGAACGTGGAAATTGGGGTCTTGGTCCGTCTGGCGGATCGACAGCCCGGTCAGCCGGGCCAGACGCGCGCCGTAGGTCGAGATCGAGCTTTGATCCCGGTCGCGCTGTGCCTGCGGCACGGTCGCGCCGAATTCGACAGCCATCCGGATCGGCTGTTCCCAGCGGCGCAGGCGACTGAGAGTGGCCTCGGCGACCAGTTCGTCGCCTGCTGTGACGTATTCGTCAAAGAGCGCGATGCGGATGAAGTTTCGCGTCAGCATCACGTCGGTATAGGGTGTATCCGGCCCGCCACCGTCGCCGCGCATCAGCCCCTGGCTGAGCAGATCGTTCTGCAGGCGCTGGTAATGCACGGACAGCGCCAGACTGGCCTCTGACCGCTCGGGCAGAGGTGCCTCCGGCTCGGGCGGCAATTCGACCGTCAGTTCCGGCGGTTCCGGCTCGGGATCGGGGGTGGTCGCCAGGTCTTGGCAGCCTGCCAAAAGGGCCAGAGCAATGGCTCCGGCCCCGACCAGTCTGTGTCTTTGCCCCGTGCGGATGATCAGGCCCCCCCGGCAGGGTTGACCGAACCGCCGACGTTTTCGCCTGTGCCGGTGGCGCGGGCGCGTGCCGACGACAGGGTGTCCTTCAACTCGGCTTCCATCTTCTTGAGATCGGCCTCTGCTTCGGCCCGCTTGCGCTTGCCTTCGTCGGCGATCTGGAGGCTTTCCTCGATGGTGGCGATCAGGTTGGCATTGGCGGATTTGACCGCCTCGATATCAAACACGCCGCGTTCCATCTCGGTGCGGATCATCTTGTTGGCCGAGCGCAGGTTTTCGGCATTCGCGGTGAGCAATTCGTTGGTCAGATCGTTGGCCTCGCGGACGGCCTTCGCGGCCTCGGCGGAGCGCTGGATCGTCACGGCCTGCGCCAGCTGGGTTTCCCACAGCGGCACGGTGTTGACGAGGGTCGAGTTGATCTTGGTGACCAGCGACTTGTCATTTTCCTGCACAAGCCGGATCGAGGGAAGCGACTGCATCGTCACCTGACGGGTCAGTTTCAGATCGTGGACGCGGCGTTCCAGATCGTCGCGCGCCGAGCGGATGTCGCGCAGTTCCTGCGCCTTCATCACGCCCTGATCCTCGGGGGCGGCCTGCACTTCGGCCTCCTTGGCGGGGATCGTGACCTCGTCGAGTTCCTTGATCTTGGCCTCGCCGGCCGAGATGTAGAGCGCCAGTTCGTCGTAGAAGTCGAGCGTCTTGTCATAGAGCATGTCGAGCGACTCGATGTCCTTGAGCAGCACGTGCTCGTGCTTCAGCAGGTCGTCGGTGATCCGGTCGATTTGGCCCTGAACATCCTCGAAACGCGCGGCAAACTTGGCCATCGGCGCGGCCCGGCCCAAGAGCTTTTCCCAGAAGGTCCGCTCGCGGCGCACGTCCAGTTCGCTGATCGAGAAGCCGCGGATCGTGGTGACGATATTGCGCAGGCTGTCGCCGGCGGGGCCGACGTCCTTGTTGCGCACGCCGGCCAGCATCGACTGCGAGATGACCTGCAATTCGGCCTGCGCCGACGATCCGAACGACACGATCGAGTTTGTGTCGGACATGTCCAGTTCGGACATGCGCTTGCGGATTTCCTCGCCCACGGGGGCGGGTGCGTCTTCGAGCACGACGATTTCGTTCTTTGGCTCCGGCAGCACAACGGCTGTCACTTTTTCAACCTCGGCAAGAGCTTGCTGGGCTTGGTCGCGGATCGTGTCTGACATGTGGTGTCCCCTGTTACTCTGGCTTAACGCCTTCGCGCTGCAAACGATCCCGCAGCACTTTGATTTCGATGTCCATGTCCGTCCGGTCCCCGATCAACAGCTTGTCGGTGCGGGCGGCGAAGTTCTCTTCAAGATCGGTCAGCAGCGCTTCATAGTCGGCCCGGACAGTTGGCTCCGACTGGCGTCGGTAGAGGTCGACGAACTTCACCGTCGCGTCGCGTGCCCCCATCAAATAGACCCCCAGATACTTGCGCGCCTCGGTGAGGTCGCGGGGGTCTTCTTCGACGGTGCGGATCATCTTGCGGGCCATCGCCTGAAAGCTGGCGACGCGCAGGTCGAGCTTGCGGTCCTTGAGGCTGGCCACGTGGTCGGCCATGGCGGCGAGATAGGCTTCGGCCTCGTCGACGACGCGGGCGACCCGGTCTTGCTGAAAGGTGTCGATCCCCTCGACGCGCTTGTCGCTGAGCGGGTCGATCCCGAAGGCCACGAGGTGCAGCGCCCCGGCGATTAGGCCGTAAAGCCCCGAGGCCACCACCGAATTGTCGCCGGTGCTGGCGGCAAGCCCGATCCCGAGCGTGGCGCAGACGGCGGCGATGATCTTGCGCGGCAGGGCCGGTTTGCGGGCGATGGCGCGGGCGTTGTAGGCGGCCTCGGCACGCAGGCCATCGCGCAGAAGCCAAGCCCCCAGCGTCAACAGAGCGGCACCGATCAGCGCCAGCGTGAGCGCCACCGCGCCTTCGTTGAGCGAGGTAAAGACCAGCACGACGACGGGCACGAACATGATGTTCGCCCGCGCCCCGGCCGCATCGACCCGCGCCTCGTCCTTGCGCGCCGCACGCACCGCGTCCTTGCGGGCCTTGTCCGCACCCGCGGCCTGCGCGACGTCTTTATCCGGGCTGTGCTCGCCGCCGAACCGCTGTGCCATCAGAGGCCTCCGATCACGCCGGACACGACCCCGAACATCAGGATGATCAGCAGGACGTAGGCGATATTCTTGACGCTTGCAGGCATGAACGAGTCCTTGGATTGGCGCGGGGCGGGGCTGGGGGCTTTGATCAACGACATTACCGACGTAACAGCAATTACGACAGCGGAGAACATCAGCAAGAGCAGGATCAGTCTGGTCATGCGGGTTTTCGGGCCTTTGACAAATCAATTGAGCGAATGTGCATCATCAACATATGGTCAATTGGCCCCGAAATGCGAGAGGCACGCAAGGGCGGGTTTGCCTGACCTTGCACGGATCGGCCGGATTCCGGCGCGAATCCGAGCTTTTTCGGATGGTTTGGCGGGGAAAGGCCGCTCAGCTTTCCCCTTTGGGCCGGGGCTTCTGGCCCGGGCCGGTCCGTTTCGCCAGATGTGTGCGAGCCGATTTCGTGCCTGCGCTGCGCGGCGGCCGATTGCCGGAGCTGTCGCCGGATGTGTCGCCGGGCTTGGCGCCATGCGACCGGAACCCCGCGCTGCGCGGCGTCTTGACCCCGTCGGCACGGTCGGCCAGCGTGATCCCGGACGTGCGCCGTCCGGCCCCGGTCGGCTTGCCGCTGAATGGCTTGCCGCCCGGTTTCGGGCCGGGTTTGCCGCCCGGTTTGCCACCAGCGCGGCGGCGGACGGGCTCCGGACGGTCCTCGAGCCCCAATTGATCGCGCACCACGCGTGGCTTGAGTTCCTCGACTTCGCCGGATTTCAGATTGCCGATCTGGAACGGGCCATAGCTGACCCGGATCAGCCGGTTCACCTTGACGCCGAGCGCATCCATCGCCCGCCTGATCTCGCGGTTCTTGCCCTCGCGCAGGGACACGGTCAGCCATGCATTGGCGCCTTGCTGGCGGTCGAAGGTGACCTCCATCGGCTGATAGCTGACCCCCTCGACGGTGATGCCGCGGCGCAGGATGTCGAGCTGGTCTTCGCTGACCGCACCGTTGATCCGCACCCGGTAGCGCCGGAGCCAGCCGGTCGCGGGCAGCTCGAGCTTGCGCTTGACCTCCCCGTCGTTGGTCAGGATCAGAAGGCCCTCGGAGTTGAGGTCGAGCCGACCGATGCTCATGACCCGTGGCAATTCGGGCGGGAGCGCGTCGAACACGGTGGGGCGGCCCATCTCGTCGCGGGCGGTGGTCACCACGCCCTTGGGCTTGTGATACAGCCAGAGCCGCGGCGGATCGGGCGGGCCGATCGGCTTGCCATCGACGCTGATCCGGTCGCCCGCGCCGACATTCAGCGCCGGGCTGTCGATCCGCTTGCCGTTGACCGCGACGCGGCCCTCGGCGATCATCTTTTCCGCATCCCGCCGCGAGGCGACGCCTGCGCGGGAGAGCACTTTGGCGATACGGTCGCCGTCTGGTGTGGGTTTGTCGGTCATAGACATCGTCCTATCCGGGAATTGCGCCCCTTGCCAGAGCCTGCTGTGCCGGGCCATGTGGAGACATGAGCTTTACCTCGCATATGGATTTGGCGCTGGCAGAGGCCCGGGCCGCGGCCGACAGGGGCGAAGTGCCCGTGGGGGCCGTCGTCGTCTCGGAGGCGGGCGAGGTGATCGCACGTGCGGGCAACCGCTGCCGCGAGTGGCACGACCCCACGGCCCATGCCGAGATGCTGGCCATCCGCGACGCCTGTGCCGCGCTGGGGCAGGAGCGGCTGACCGGGGCGTCGCTCTACGTCACGCTCGAGCCCTGCCCGATGTGTGCGGGTGCGATTGCCGCGGCGCGGGTGGCGCGGCTTTATTATGCCGCCTCGGACCCGAAATCCGGTGGCGTGGCCCACGGCGCGAGGGTGTTTGCCCATCCGCAGTGCCACCATGTCCCGGACGTGTATGACGGCATCGGCGAGGTCGCGGCGGCTGCCTTGCTGCGCGGATTCTTCGAGCGCCGGCGCGGCGGATAGTCCGGGCCCCTCCGGGGGGAGTTTTTTGGCCAAGATGAAGGGGCGGACGTCTCGACTTTGCCCACAATTGATCGGATACTGCGCAGATGAGTTTGCCCCCCGGTTTCATTGACGAATTGCGTGGTCGCCTGTCCCTTGGGCAGGTCGTCGGTCGCAAGGTGATGTGGGACAACCGCAAATCCAATCCCGGCAAGGGCGACCTCTGGGCCTCGTGCCCGTTTCATCAGGAAAAGTCGGCCTCGTTTCATGTCGATGATCGCAAGGGGTTTTACTACTGCTTTGGCTGTCATGCCAAAGGCGACGCGATTTCCTTTGTCCGCGAGACGGAGAACGTGGGCTTTATCGAGGCCGTCGAGATACTGGCCCGCGAGGCCGGGATGCCGGTCCCTCAGCGGGATCCCAAGGCGCAGGAAAAGGCCGATCAGCGTAGTGTTCTGGCCGATGTCATGGAGCAGGCGGTTCAGTATTACCGGATGCAGTTGCGCATGGCGCCGGCCGAGGAGGCCCGCGCCTATCTGGATCGTCGCGGTCTGACTGCCGAGGCGCAGGCCCGTTGGGAGATCGGCTTTGCCCCGGATGCCCGGCAGGGTGTGTTTCGCGCCTTGGTGGAAAAGGGCGTTTCCCCCGATCTGATCGTGGACGCGGGACTGGCCGCCCGCCCGGACGGCGGCGGCGATCCCTATGACCGGTTTCGGGGCCGCATCATCTTTCCCATTCGCGACGCGAGAGGGCGCGCCATTGCCTTGGGCGGTCGCGCGATGGACCCGAACGCCCGTGCCAAGTATCTGAATTCGCCGGAAACCGTGCTCTTTGACAAAGGCCGCAGCCTGTATAACCACGGCCCGGCCCGCGAGGCGGCGGGCAAGGGGGCGGTGCTGGTCGTGGCCGAGGGTTACATGGACACGATCGCCCTGAGCGAGGCGGGTTTTGGCGCGACCGTCGCTCCGCTCGGCACCGCGGTTACGGCCGACCAGTTGCAGCTGATGTGGCGCATCTCGCCCGAGCCGGTGATTGCGCTGGACGGCGATACCGCCGGGCTGCGTGCCGCGATGCGTGTCATCGATCTGGCGCTGCCGCTGCTGGAGGCGGGCAAATCGCTGCGCTTTGCCCTGATGCCGCAGGGCATGGACCCTGACGATCTGATCCGTGCCCAAGGTGCCGGGGCCATGCGCGCCATTCTGGAGAATGCGCTGCCGCTGGTGCAGCTGCTCTGGCGGCGCGAGACGGAAGGCAAGGTCTTTGACAGCCCGGAGCGCAAGGCGGCGCTCGACAAGGTGCTCCGCGACGCGATCAAGGTGATCCCCGATCCGTCGCTGAAATCCCATTACGGCGAGGAGCTGAAGGAGCTGCGCCGGGCCTTGTTCGGCGCACGCCGCCCGGCGGCGTCGGGCCGGCGGTCCGGCAAATGGTCTGCCGCGCCGGCGCCCTACGGTCAGGCGGCGACGGTCACCGGCGGCGCCAAGGCGTCGATGTTCGCGGGGGGCGCCGCGGGGATGGAGGATCACCTGCGCGAGGCGGTGATCCTCGCGACGATCGTGCTGAACCCGTCGGTCCTCGCCGGATTCGAGGGCGAGTTGGAGCGGATGGAATGCGCCGATCCCGACCACGCCGCCCTGCGCGATTCGATCCTGCATCACGCACTGGCCGCCGATCTGAGAGCGGCCGTGTCCGACGATCTTGGACAGGGAGTCCTTGAAAAGCTTTTGGCGCAACGCCATGTGGCCATTGTGCCTGCCGTGCGTCGCCCCGGCGATGACGATATTGCCCGGATGTGCCTGGCCGAAGAGCTTGCCAAACTGAATGCGCGGCGCGGGCATGCGCGCGAAGTGCAGGACGCATTGGAAGATCTCGATGGCGCGGCCGACGAGGGCCTGACATGGCGGTTGAGCCAGGCCGCCGCGGCATTGGACCGGGCCGGGCGCGGCGATGGGGAGGATAAGGCGGAGTATGAAACAGGACAGAATGGCGCCCGGATGCGCCGAGACGAACGCACCGCCTTTGACGATTTGTTAGGCGGAATCGATTTTGCCAAGAGCAGTAAACGCCCTAGATAACCAAGGAGTCGACCTCCTTGGAGCAACAGGTTAACTACAATCGCTTAGAACACGGTTGCGAATCACCCACCCTGACGATTGATTCGTTTTAGACGAGTTGAGCCGAATCACCCGGACAGGAACACGATCAGGAGCCCCTTAATGGCCGCGAAAGACAACGACGATCATTCCAAGGACGACGAGCAAGACGGCGAGATCAACCTCGATATGAGCCAGACCGCGGTCAAGAAGATGATCGCAGAAGCGCGTGAGCGCGGCTATATCACCTATGATCAGCTGAATGCCGTGCTTCCGCCCGATCAGGTCAGTTCCGACCAGATCGAGGACGTGATGTCGATGCTGTCGGAAATGGGCATCCAGGTCACCGAGACCGAGGAAAGCGAAGAGGCCGAGGACGACGGCAAGTCGCGCGAAGTGGCCACCATTTCGGGCGGCCGCGACGTGGCCATCGGCGGCGCCGAAGCCGAGAAGCTGGATCGCACGGACGACCCGGTCCGCATGTATCTGCGCGAGATGGGCTCTGTCGAGCTGCTGTCCCGCGAGGGCGAGATTGCGATTGCCAAGCGGATCGAGGCCGGCCGCAACACGATGATCCTCGGGCTTTGTGAAAGCCCGCTCACCTTTCAGGCGATCACCATCTGGCGCGACGAATTGCTCTCCGAGGATATTCTGCTGCGCGACGTGATCGACCTCGAGGCGACCTTCGGCAACCAGCTGGGCGAGGACGGCGAAGAAGCCGTCGTCGAGGCACCTGCCGCGCCAGTGGCCGACGGTGCCGCCAAGCCGAGCGAAGGTGCGACCGAGCTCGACGCGGACGGCAATCCGATCGCCACCGACGACGACGACGACGAAGACGAACAGGCCAACATGTCGCTCGCCGCGATGGAGGCCGCGCTGAAGCCCCGCGTTCTGGAAACGCTGGAAGTCATCGCGCACGATTTCGGCCTGTTGTCTGAAATGCAGGACGCCCGGATGTCGGCGACCCTGAACGAGGATTCGTCCTTTACCGAAAAGGAAGAGGGCACCTACCAGAAGCTGCGCTCCGAGATCGTCGAGATGGTGAATTCGCTTCACCTGCACAACAACCGGATCGAGGCGCTGATCGACCAGCTCTACGGCATCAACCGCCGCATCATGTCGATCGATTCGAGCATGGTCAAACTGGCCGACCAGGCCCGCATCAACCGCCGCGAGTTCATCGACGAATACCGTGGCCGCGAGCTCGACCCGAGCTGGCTCGAGGAAATGGCCGAGAAGTCCGGCCGTGGCTGGCAGATGCTGATCGAACGCTCGACCGGCAAGATCGAAGAGCTGCGTGCCGAGATGGCGCAGGTGGGCCAGTATGTCGGTGTGGACATCGGTGAATTCCGCCGCATCGTGCAGCAGGTCCAGAAGGGCGAGAAGGAAGCGCGTCAGGCCAAGAAGGAGATGGTCGAGGCCAACCTGCGCCTCGTGATCTCGATCGCCAAGAAATACACGAACCGCGGTCTGCAATTCCTTGATCTCATTCAGGAAGGCAACATCGGCCTGATGAAGGCCGTGGACAAGTTCGAGTATCGCCGCGGCTACAAGTTCAGCACCTATGCGACGTGGTGGATCCGTCAGGCGATCACCCGCTCGATCGCCGATCAGGCCCGGACCATCCGTATCCCGGTCCATATGATCGAGACGATCAACAAGCTGGTCCGCACCGGCCGCCAGATGCTGCACGAAATCGGCCGCGAGCCGACGCCCGAGGAACTGGCCGAGAAGCTGCAGATGCCGCTCGAAAAGGTTCGCAAGGTGATGAAGATCGCCAAGGAGCCAATTTCGCTCGAAACGCCGATTGGCGACGAGGAAGACAGCCAGCTTGGCGACTTCATCGAAGACAAGAACGCAATCCTGCCGCTGGATTCCGCCATTCAGGAGAACCTGAAGGAAACCACGACCCGCGTTCTGGCCTCGCTGACACCCCGCGAAGAGCGTGTCCTTCGGATGCGGTTCGGCATCGGGATGAACACCGACCACACGCTCGAAGAGGTCGGTCAGCAGTTCAGCGTGACCCGCGAACGTATCCGCCAGATCGAAGCCAAGGCGCTGCGCAAGCTCAAGCATCCGAGCCGGTCGCGCAAGCTGCGGTCCTTCCTGGATCAATAGGCCATGTCGATTCTATCCAAACTCTTCGGCGGCAAGGGCAACGCTGACGCGGCAGAGCCTTCTGTCGCCGCCGAGGAGTATAAAGGCTATAAGATCACGCCCACTCCGGCGCAGGACGGCAAGAGCTATCGGATCGGCGCCCGGATCGAGAAAGAGATCGACGGCGAGGTGAAGGTCCATGACCTGATCCGTGCCGATACCCTGCCGGTGCGCGAAGACGCCGAGGCCGCATCCGTGGCGAAAGCCAAGGTGATGATCGACCAGATGGGCGACAGGGTTTTCCGCTAGGCGCTCTGCCTGTCGCGCCCTGTGTTGCGGGCTACATCGGGGGAAGCCATGCTGGACAAAGCCAAGGCGCTGGCCAGTGCCGGACGCCTGCAAGAGGCGGCGAAGCTTTATGACAAGCTGATCGCCGACAAGCCGCGCAATGCGGTGATCCTTGCCGGGGCGATCCAGTTCCACAACCGCTATTCCCGACAGTTCCCCAAGGCTTTGGCCCTGTCGGAGACGTTGCTGACGCTCAAGCCCAAGGCCGTCGAGAGCCATATCCTTGCGGCCGAAAGCGCGCTGAATTGTCAGCGCCTTCGCGCCGCCCTTGACCATGCCGAAACCGCCCTGCGCCTCGCCCCGGATCAGCCCGATGCGCTGTTCATCGCGGCGGCTGTCGATATGGCGCTGAACCGCCACGAGGCGGCGTCGGGCAAGCTGGAAGCGGCCTTGCGGCGCGATCCCGACCACCTGCCATCGCGGATCCAACTGGCCCGCGCGATGCAATCGGCCGGGCAGTTGACGGAAGCCGAAGCGATGGTCCGCTCGATGCTCGACGCGCACCCGGACAACGCCACCCTGTTGCCGCTGCTGTTCAGCGTCGCGACGATGAGCCGGGACGACCCGCATGTGCGGCGGCTGACCGAGTCGACGATCCCCGCGCTGCGCAAGCTCGGCGGGCCGCCCTTGGCGGATGCCTTGCGGCTGCTGGCCAAGGCCCAGACCGACTTTGGCGATCACGAAGCGGCGTTTGCCACGACGACAGAGGCCAAGGCCGCGGCGCCGATGCAGCGCGATACAGAGCGCTACGCCGACTTCATCGACGCGCAATGTTCCAAGATCGACGCCCGGTCCTTTGACCGGCCCGGTGGCAGCGACAGCGACCGCCCGGTCTTGATCGTGGGGATGCCGCGCAGCGGATCGACCCTGCTCGAACAGATGCTCGCGCAGCACCCCCAGATCGAAAGCGTCGGAGAAAGCCCGGCCTTGCGGGTGATGACGCAGGAGTTGCGGATGGGCCTGCACGTGGCCGAGGATATGATCCGGGCGATCCGCGAGGTGCCCGAGGCCGCCGCCGCCCGCTTGGCCGTGCGCTATCTGGAGGAAACCGCACCGATGCAGCCGGGCACCACGCGCGTCATCGACAAATCCCTGCACAATTTCGAATTGCTCGGGTTCTTTGCCAAGCTGCTGCCCAAGGGGCGGATCATTCACGTGCTGCGCGACCCGCTCGACACTTGTGTGTCGTGCTATCTGCAACCCCTGTCGCCGTGGCACAGCTATACCCAAGACCTGCAAGGACTCGGCCGCGCCTATATGCAGCATCGCCAGCTAATGGATCATTGGGCCGAGGTTCTGCCCAACCCTGTGACGCAGGTCCGCTACGAGGCTTTGGTCACAGAACCTGAGCAAACCCTGCGGGGGGTTCTGGAGGGGATGGGTCTGCCGTGGGACGACAACTGTCTGGCCTATGAGCAAAGCGCCAACCGTAGCAAGACCCTGTCGGCGAGCCAGGTGCGTAAACCTTTGTATCAAAAGGCAATCCAACGCTGGCGGCAGTATGAGGCTCACCTGGGTCCGCTCAAGGAGGAGCTGCGCCCGCTCTATCCCGATGGCTGGACCGAGTCCTATCGGTAACAACATCAAGGGTTCGGTTTTGGGGTCTACCCAAATGCTAGAGGTGCTCCTATAGTGTTGGGCATAAGTGGGGCAAACCCACAACAGGCAGAGACGAGGACAGGCCCATGCGTTGCCCCTTTTGCGGAAACGTCGATACACAAGTCAAAGATTCACGCCCCGCCGAGGACCATGTTGCCATCCGGCGGCGACGGTTTTGTCCGGCCTGTGGCGGACGCTTTACCACTTACGAACGTGTGCAGCTGCGCGATCTGGTGGTCATAAAATCCAATGGTCGCCGCGAGGACTTTGACCGCGACAAGCTGGAGCGTTCGATCCGCATCGCGCTGCAAAAACGCCCCGTCGAGCCAGAGCGCATGGATCAGATGATCTCGGGTATAGTGCGCCGGTTGGAGAGCATGGGCGAGACCGACATCACGTCGAGCCAGATCGGTGAGATCGTGATGGAAAGCCTGGCCCGGATCGACACGGTTGCCTATGTCCGCTTTGCCAGCGTTTACATGAATTTCCAAGCGGTTGGCGATTTCGACAAGTTCATGGACGATCTCAGGCCGACCCCAAAGCCCGAAGAGTGAGCCACCCCGACGACAGCCGGTTCATGGCCCTCGCGCTGACGCTCGGCGCATGGGGACAGGGCCGGGTTTGGCCCAATCCTGCCGTGGGGTGCGTGATCGTCGCGGGCGGCCGGATCGTCGGTCGGGGCCGCACCGCGGATGGTGGCAGACCTCACGCCGAGGTCGTGGCATTGGCGCAGGCCGGCCCGCTGGCCGAAGGGGCCACGGCCTACGTCACCTTGGAGCCTTGCGCCCACCATGGCCACACCCCGCCCTGTGCCGAGGCTTTGATCGCGTCCCGCGTCGCCCGCGTCGTCGTGGCCTGCACCGACCCTGACCCCCGCGTTGCGGGGCGCGGTATCGCCAAGCTGGAGGCCGCCGGCATCACCGTCACGACCGGCGTGTTGGAGGCGCAGGCCCGCCGCGACCACGCCGGCTTTTTCGGCAAGGTTGCCGGCACCGCGCCTTGGGTGACGCTCAAACTGGCCAGCTCGGTCGATGGCCGGATCGCCACCGCCACCGGCGAGAGCCAGTGGATCACGGGGCCCGATGCTCGCCGCATGGTGCATGCCATGCGTGCCCGCCACGACGCGGTGATGGTGGGCGCCGGCACCGCCCGTGCCGATGATCCGATGCTGACCGTGCGCGGCATGGGCGTGACCCGGCAACCCGTCCGCGTCGTCGTCTCCCGCAGGTTGGACCTTCCGACGGACAGCGCCATGATCCGCAGCGCCAGAGAGGTGCCGGTGTGGCTTTGCCATGACGCGGACCTTGAGGCCGGAGTCGTCGCCGAATGGCAAGAGCGCGGGGCGCTGTGCCTGCCGTGCGCGATGCAGGGCCAACAGGTCGATCCGGCCTCGGTCCTTGCCGCATTGGCGGGGCAGGGGCTTACGCGGGTCTTCTGCGAAGGCGGCGGAGGTCTGTCCGCCGCGCTGCTGGTCGCAGGACTGGTCGACGAACTGGTGGTCTTTGGTGCGGGCCTCGTGATCGGTGCCGAAGGCACCCCGGCGATTGCGGCGATGGGGCTGGATCGGCTGGCCGAGGCGCCACGCTTTGATTTGATCGAAACGCGCGCCGTCGGCCCTGACACTATCCAGCGCTGGCGCCGCCGCTAGCGCCAGAGATGGGCGTAACTGGCAAAGGCCCCCTGCAGCTTGGCAACGATCCGGTTCAGCCGTCCAGGAGCGGGAATATTGCCGCGAAGCAATCGGTCGACGACCACTTCGACAGGGCAGGGCCGCCCGGTGACTGGATCGTGATAGCGCGGATAGGCGATCAGCGTGGCATAGGCCAGAGCGACGATATCGGGGTCGGCCGCCCGGCGCGGGATCGGCATGGCCCGATCATCGGTCAGACCCCAGCCGGCATAGAACGGCTGGCCGAGGCAGGTCACCCGCTTGCCCCGCAAGAGCGCCTCAAAGCCCAGAGCGGAGGTCATCGTCCAGACGTCGTCCACGGCGGCCAATGCGGCGACAGGATCGGTGTGGGTCAGCACTGCATCTGCAATGTCGCCCGCGTTCGGCACTGTGCCGGGGCGCAAACCGGCCTCCACATCCGGGTGCGGCTTGTAGAGGATCACAGCCGCGGGATTGGCCGCACGGGCGGCCTCGAGCAGACCCAGATTGGTGGTCACCTCCTTTGCGCCCAGCCGGATCGAGGCGTCATCTTCGACCTGACCGGGCACCAGAATGCGGCGACCGGCAGGCAGACCGGGGGGCAGATCGGCGCCGCCGAGATTGTATTTGGTCAGCCCCTTTGAGGTGAGCGTGCGGATCAGGCGCTCGGCCCTGCGCCGCTCCGTCTCGGGCAGGGTGCAGGCATCGGCGATCAGATGCTCCAACCGGCTGGGGCGGTTCGGGTCGTAGTATATCCCCAGATCGTCGCAGACGAGGCTGAGCGGCGCGATCAGATCGGCCCCCAGCCCGCGCGAGCGCAGGAACCCGTCCTCGATCCGCACAGCGCCGGCGGCCTCCAGCGCGTCGGTCGATTTGCTCGACCAGACCATCAGACGCTTGCCCTTAGCGGCCTTGATCGCGGCGTCGCCTTCGGCAAAGCGCATAGGCGCGTAGCCGCCAAACACCTGTTGCAGCGGCTTGCGCTTCCACAACCGCATGCCCGCGCCGACCCAGCCAAGGTGATCCTCGCGCCACGCACGGGCCTCGGCCTCCAGCGTGGCGATCGCGTCCTCCAACTGGCACAGGCGGTCGCGGTAGGGATCATACCAGCGCGGATAAAGGATCATCGCGGCGGCAAAGAGCTGCGCCTTGGTCAGCCTGCGCTGCCGGCGGTCCAGCGGCTTGCGGTCGTCCGTCAGGCCCCAGCCCATGTAGAACGGCTGACCGAAAACGACGGGTTTATGCCCGGTCAGGATCGCCTCGAACCCGAATTGCGACGACACGGTGTAGACCGCGACGGCCCCGTCGAGCAGGGCATAGGGCGAGATCGCATCGGCGTAGAATTCGACACCCTCGGAGAGATCCTCGGGCCGGAAATAACCCTTGCGGTGGCCCATCGCGGTTTCCGGATGGGTCTTGATCAGGATACGCGCACCGGGGTTTTCCTCGCGGGCGCAGAACAGCATTTCGAGAAAGGTGTTGCGGTCGGCGGTGCTGGCCTTGACCGAAGCGTCGCCGTGGGTCTGGTCGATGACCAGCACATAGCCGGGATCGGGTGCGGGCGTGGCCGGATCAAAGGCGTTGTATTTCGACAGATGCACCGATTGCAGCCTCTCGATCGCGGCGCGGGCGCGATTGAGCAGGGCGGTATCGTCGAGCGGCTCTTCGGTGAGGATCACCTCCAGATCCGAACGCACGGCCGGGTCGAAATGCACGCCGCGCTTGTCGAGGTGCAGACCCAAGGGGGGTTGGCCGTCGCGGCCGGGCAGGACGGAGCGCAGGAACGCATCCTCGACGCGCAGGATCGGGCTGTCGGTGCGGGCGGCGACCGCCTCGCCGCGCGGGCTGGTCGGGCTTTGGCCCCAGACGCCGACCATATCCTCCGGCCCCGGCTTGCCCAGACGAATGTCATAGCCCGCCAGATCGAGGATGCGGCGGACACGGCCTTGGGTCAGAAACCCGCCGTTATAAACGTAGAGCCGCCGCGGAGAGGACCCCGCGGCGGCGTTCTGGTCCATGTGGGACAAGGGTCAGAGACCCGAAGCGGTGGCCAGCGCATCCCCGGCGCTCAGCGTGCCCGTCAAAGCCGAGATCACACGGTCGAACTGCACGAACGGCGCTTCGGTGACATAGACCGTGTCGCCATCGCGGATCGCGAAGTCGCGGGCAAAGAACATGCCGTTGGGGCGGGTCAGATCGAGCACGTAGATCACACGCTGGGTGCCGACCAGATCGTTGCGGCCGACGAGCTGGCGGGCAATCGATTCAGGCTCGTTGCGGAACACGAACACGCCCGTCGGGTCGGCCGCGACCGACGACAGACCGCCGACCTGCGCCAAGGCTTCGATGGCCGAAATGGTCTGGCTCTGGAACGGCACGTAGCTTTGCGTTCCGGTGGCGCCGAGGGCGGTAAAGGTCCGGTCGTCTTCCTCGACGATGATCCGGTCGCCGCCGCGCAGAGCGATATCATGGGCGGGGTGATCGTAGAGATCTTCGAACCAGATGGTGCCGGTGTGATTGCCGCGCACGACGGTGACCTTGGCGATCTCAGGCTCGATGGCAACGCCGCCGGCACGGGCGAGCATGTTGGCCAGCGTCCGTGTGGGGCGCTCGATGGGATAGACGCCCTGTGCGCCGACGCCGCCTACGATCGAGACGGTCGAGCCGTCACCGGCGAGGCGCCGGACCTGAACCTGCGGATCGGGCGTCTGCTCTTCGAGCTTTTCGGAAATGATCCGGCGCACAGCCTCCGGGGTGTTGCCCGCGGCGCGCACGCGGCCCGCATAGGGCACAAAGATGTAGCCCGCGCCGTCGACCTGCACTTCTTCCAGAACGGTGGCGTTCTGGCCGGCGGGGACGAGGAGCCCGTCATCGACGTTCTCCCAGATCGTCAGGCCAAGCACGTCGCCCGGGTTGATCGTGTCCGACCCGAGGGTGGCGGCATTCTCGAAGCCTTCGGCAAAGGCCAGCGCCGGTGTCACGCCTGCGATCAGGTTCACACGGTCATCCACGGTCAGGACGAAGGCATCGCCCTGCTCCATCACGGAGCCGGAAAAGATTTCGGCCCGGTTCGGACCGGGACGGGGAAGGCCACAAGAGGCCACAAGGCTGAAGGCTACAACGGCGGTCACGCCGCGCGCCAAGCGCACTGTCAGGGAAGTCACTGCTCGGTCTCCTCGACCTGGTTTTTGTTCTGCCTCAACTTTTTCTTTCAACCTACGGGAATCCCGCCACAAAAGCCATATGGCCGCGGCGAACCGAGTGCGTCGGGCGGAAACGGTGTTGCGCCATTGCCGCGATTGTTGCGTGAACGGGGGCGCTGCCCCAAGGTCTGGTGGCTGCTACTGCACGATGCGCAAGGGCTGGCGCGGAGCGGCCTTGCCGGATTTAAGCGCATCATACGGATCTTCGTCGTCGAGCATCATGTCGACGACCTGCCGCATCAGATGCCGCCGGCCCTTGCTGGAGTAGAACCCGCCGGGAACCTGACTGGTTTCGAGCAGGTAACGCCGGTAATCCTTGTAGGCTTTGGTGTCGGGCCTGCGCGGCTGCGCAAAGAACTCGGCGAGGGGCTGCGTCGCCACGAATTCCGGCTTGGCATAGACCGCGCGGCCAAAGGTCTTGAGCGGGATGCCCCGCCAAAGCACCTGCTGCCCGGCGGTGGAATTGACCGTCACCGCGGTCCGGGCGTGATCCAGAAGCCGGGCGAGCTTGCCGCCGCGCACGTAATGCACTCGGCCCGTGACCCCGTGCTGCCGGGCCAGTTCCTTGATGATCCGGCGCACCGGCGAGCGCCCGTTTTCCAGCGGATGCGCCTTGAACACAAGGTGATGATGTCGCGGCGCGCCGGCGGCAAATCCGTCGATCACCACTTCCAGAAACTCGCGCATCCGGGTGAAGGGCGAATGCATCTGAAAGCTGGCATCATGTTCGAGTTGCAGCAACACGAGATGATAGGGAAAGCCGCCGTACTTGATCCGGGTCGTCGCCAGCATCCGCTCGACCGCCGTGTAGGGCATCAGCAAGAGGCGGCGGGTATAGAGCATCGTCTCTTTGCCTACGGGCAGCTCGCGATGGCCTTGAAACTGGCGGTAGTCGCCGTTTCGAAACATCACGAACCAATGATACAACGCCCCGTAAAACACATGCTGGCGCATATCGCCCCAATGGGCGGGCGGCTCGGGCACGTCCAGATCCGACATCTCCAGCGCCTTGGTCATCTGCGGCACGGTCATGTCCATCAGGCGCGAATGCCCGTTGGTGCCGCCCCGCTCATAAGTGACCCAATAGGGCCGCATGTAGCCTTCTTCGAACACATGAACGGTCAGGCCCGCCGCCTTGGCGGCCTCGACCGCGCTGGCGTGGATCGGGCGGGTGTCGCCATACAGCACGATATCCGTGATCCGATGTTCGTCGATCAGTGCCCGGAAGGTGTCGGGCCATGCTTCGTGACTGTCGCGAAACGGGATATAGCCCGGCGCGCCGAACCAGAACGCCCTGTCGCCTGCATTGAAGCCGACACGCCATACCTCTGCCCCGGCCGCCCGGAGCATTTTGGCCAGCCGGTGGAAGAACGGCCCGTGTGGGCCTTGCAGGAAAAGGAAACGTCGAGGCTCTGTCACTTTGTGCTCTTGCTGCCCGGAAATGGTTTCCACTTTATGACCCCCGGTTGGGGCAGGAATATGACGCGCCTGCGGGGCAGGGGCAAGGCGGGGTTCCGACACTCCGTCCAGCAGTTGCACGCCTGCGGCCCATGCTCCAATGCCCCGCTGCGCCCGCGGCACCCCGTGCGGGGCCGAGCCGCCGCGCATCGAATACCTCCGGGCCATCAGGCCAATGCGCCTTGCGCTACAGCCTGTTCGCGGCCCCTTGGTATTACCCCGCTCAGCCGACGGTGCCAAAGACCTCCTGCGTCTCGCTATCGCCGGCTTCCGGCGCATTGGTCGGGGTCGGCGCCGGCTCTTCCGTCACGTTGCGGTTCTGAAAGATGCTCAAGAGCAACGCACCCGCGGCCACGGCAATCGGATGAAGCCGGCCGGGGCCGTCGCCGCGTCCCATATCGGCCTCAAAGTCCGCCGTCTGGGCAAATGCGTCCAATTCCCCTGCCGACAACAGCCCGTCGCTGTCCCCGTCGATCTTGGCAAACAAAGCCTCATCCACCTTCGCGCCCGCTTTCGACTCACCGACCTCAGTCGCCGAAATCTGGCCGTCCCCGTCGGCATCGAGGCGGCCGACGATGGTCTCGCCCGACATGGGCGGCGCGGGCGGTGCTGGCGGACGGTGGGCCGCAGCTCTGAGCGCCATCATGCCGCCGGGCATGGATACGGGAAATGTCATGATCTGCCTCCTTCAAGCGATGTCACGTCGGCAGTCAGGGTAGGCGCGGTGTCTTAAGGCTCCATTCACGCTGTTCACCGAGGCGGCCCTTCGCGGAAAAATCTCGCGAAAGTTCGGTTAAAACTTTAGCCGATCCGCCCTTGCAGCCCCCGCCGCCGCCAGAGGGGCAGCCGACGCCAAACTGCGCGGGCGTCGCGCCGACGTCTTGCCCCTCGGCCCCGGCAAGGCTAGGTCTTGGGGCAAAGGAGACCGCGCCATGTTCACAGGGATCATCACCGATGTCGGCGAGATCGTTTCGCTGACCCAAGAGGGCGATTTGCGGGCGCGGATCGGCACCAGCTATGACGTGAAGGGGATCGACATCGGAGCGTCGATCGCCTGTGACGGAGTGTGCCTCACGGTCGTCGCCGTGGGCACCGACCCGCGGGCATGGTTCGACGTGCAGGTCTCGGCGGAATCGGCAGGGCTGACCAATATCGGCGGCAACGGCTGGTTCGTCGGCAAGAGGATCAATCTGGAGCGGGCGCTCCGGGTCGGCGACGAACTCGGCGGGCACATCGTGTCCGGGCATGTGGACGGGGTGGCTGAACTCACCGCGATGACGGACGAGGGCGACAGCACCCGGATGACCTTCCGCGCACCAGAGGCTCTGGCCCGGTTCATCGCGGCCAAGGGATCGGTCACGCTCAACGGCACATCGCTCACGGTGAACGAGGTCGACGGGGTCGACTTCGGGATCAACGTGATCCCGCACACCAAGCAGGTCACCACATGGGGCGACGTGAAGGTGGGCGACGCGATCAATCTCGAAATCGACACCATGGCGCGATATGTGGCGCGCCTTCAGGAATGGCGGTGATCGCGATGGGCGCCGTCACTACCACAGCCGGGATCGGGCACAACAACGGCCCCACGATGGAGCCGGGGCACAGCTGGCGCAAACATGTCTGGACCAAGGCCCGCGCCGATCTGCTGCCGACCCTGCCGATCGAGGTCGTGCGGCTTCGGGTCAAACGCGCCGCCGAGCTGGGTCTGCCTTACAAGACCTACGCCAGTGTGCGGGCCAGCACCGGCCATGACGTGATCGGCCTGCTGTTCTCGACGAATGCGCTCGACCTGCTGCGGGCCAACGATCGGCTCGAGGCCGAGAAAGCGGCCAAGATCGCCGCGATAAGGAACTGCGACAGGGTTTCGCTCTACTATCCCGGCATCGCGCCGGACAGCCTGATCCCGCCCTGCGACGCGGCGGCACCTGCGCCCGCACCGTGGCTTTCCTGGTCCGAGACCCGGCAACAACTGGTTTCGGCGTTGCGCAGCCGCGGGCGACCCTGCGGCGGCTACCTGATCATCGGGGAAACCGGGGCAGAGCGGGAATGGGCCGCCGCGGGCAAGACCGCCGGCTTCCTGACCGGAGAGCGGTTCTTCAACGGGGCCGCCTGACACACCGTCGGGCGATTGCCGCACCTGACCTTCATCTTGGCCGAAAAACTCCCGCCGGAGGCTCCCGAACTGGCCACCGGCACGACCCCCGAAATTTCGCACATGGCCTGTGTATAGCGGGTCTCGGCACGCGCCCCCCTTTGCAAAACGCCCGCGACCCGCTATCTGCCCAAACGCAGCCACATATGGGCAAGAAGCGGGGAATAGCCGATCATGAGCACACCTTTCGAAGCACCGGGGCCGGTCGAACAGGATTGGGCCGACGCGATTTCGCCCATCGAAGAGATCATCGAAGACGCCCGCAACGGCCGGATGTTCGTGCTCGTCGATCATGAAGACCGTGAAAACGAAGGTGATCTGGTGATCCCGGCCCAGATGGCCACGCCGGATGCGATCAACTTCATGGCCAAGCACGGCCGCGGCCTGATCTGCCTGACCCTGCCGTCCGAGCGGATCGACGCGCTGGGACTGCCGCTGATGGCGAGCCAGAATTCCTCGCGCCATGAAACCGCTTTCACGATCTCGATCGAGGCGCGCGAGGGGGTCTCGACCGGCATCTCGGCCCATGACCGGGCGCGGACCGTGTCCGTCGCCATCGACGCCTCCAAGGGCGCCGCCGACATCGCCACGCCGGGCCACGTCTTTCCGCTGCGCGCCCGCGACGGCGGCGTGCTGGTCCGGGCCGGTCATACCGAGGCGGCCACCGACATCGCGCGTCTGGCCGGGCTGAACCCCTCCGGCGTGATCTGCGAGATCATGAACGAAGACGGCTCCATGTCGCGCCTGCCCGATCTGGTCAGCTTCGCGCAACTGCACGGGCTCAAGATCGGCACGATCAGCGATCTGATCGCCTATCGGCGGCGGCACGACAATCTGGTCAAATCCAAGACCACCCAGACGATCACCTCCGAGTTCGGGGGCGAATGGCAGATGCGCGTCTTCAGCGACGAGACCCAGGGGGCCGAGCATATCGCCCTGATCAAGGGCGATATCAGCACGCCCGAGCCGGTGCTCGTCCGCATGCACGCGCTCGATCCGCTGCTCGACGTCGTCGGCACCGGTCCTGCCGGGCGTGCCGCCGAATTCAGCGATGCCATGAAGTTGATCGCGGCAGAGGGCCGGGGCGCCCTCGTGCTGCTGCGCGATTTGCAGATGAAGATCGTCGCCGACGAAGAGGTCTCGCCACAGACGCTCCGGCAATACGGGGTCGGGGCGCAGATCCTGTCGTCGCTGGGGCTGCACCAGATCGTGCTGCTGACCAATTCCCCACAACCCAAGGTCGTCGGACTGGAGGCCTACGGGCTCGAGATCACCGGCACCCGCAAAATCTCGGAGATCGGATAACATGGCTGGCCCGTCACACTACATCATGCCGCTGCCCGAACTGGACAGGCCCACCAAGCTGCTGATCGTGGCCTCGCCCTATTACAAGGACATCTCCGATCACCAGATCGCGGGCGCCGTGGCAGAAATCGAGGCCGCCGGAGCGACCCATGAGATCGCCCATGTGCCCGGTGCGCTGGAGATCCCGACCACCATCGGCATCGCCGAACGGATGAGCAATTTCGACGGCTACGTGGCGCTTGGCTGCGTGATCCGGGGCGAGACGACCCACTACGACACCGTCTGCAACGATTCGTCGCGGGCGCTGCAACTCTTGGGCCTTCAGGGGCTGTGCATCGGCAACGGCATCCTCACCGTAGAGACCTATGAACAGGCCGCCGTCCGCGCCGACCCGAAACAGCAGAACAAAGGCGGTGGTGCCGCTGCGGCGGCATTGCACCTGATCGCGCTTTCGCGCAAATGGGGGCGGGCGGAAAAAGGCATGGGCTTTACCCGCGAACTCTTGGCCAAAGGTGGTGAGACCGTATGACCGTTTCGAATAACGAGCGCCGCAAGATGAAGTCTGCGGCCCGGTTCTACGCGGTGCAGGCGCTGTTCCAGATGGAAGCGGCGGGGCAAATGGTCGAACCCGTGATTCGCGAATTCGAGGATCACCGCTTCGGGGCGGTCTACGAAGGCGACGAGATGGCCGAAGGCGACGTCGATACCTTTCGCAAACTGATGCACGACGCGGTCAACTATCAGGCCCAGATCGACCAGATGACAGATCGTGCGCTGGTGGCCAAATGGCCGATCGCGCGGATCGACCCGACTCTGCGGGCGTTGTTCCGCGCCGCCGGGGCCGAACTGGTGCAGGGGGACACACCTCCCAAGGTTGTGATTGTGGAGTTCGTCCAGATCGCAACCGCCTTTTTTCCCGAGGGAAAAGAGCCGAAATTCGTGAACGCGGTGCTGGATCATATGGCTCGGGAGGCTCGTCCCGAAGCCTTTTAGCCGCGCGTTACTTGTCATTAAGAATTTAAGCGATACTGTTATAGACGAGGAGTCCGTCACAATGTCGTCATCAATCCGCCGCTATTTCTGGTCCGCCGTGGTCGGTTTTGCTCTGGCAGGGCTGATGGTGGCCTTGGGCATCTGGTTCAACGTCGCGCATCTGTGGGATGTTATCCTGCAGGCTGACAGAACGGTGCTGACAGTGATTCTGCTCTGGGCCGCGAACGGCATCGTGTTTTCTGCGGTGCAATACGGCCTGTCCGCGATGGACGGCACCGACGACGAGGATGACGATGGTCCGGGTGGCGGCTTTCGCCAGTACGAGCTTCGTCCGATCCCCGTGCGTCGCGACGAGAATCGCCGTCCCTGAATTCATCCGATGTCTGTGACGTGCCGCTCGGCTCTTGGCCGGGTGGACTTGTTTGCGCCTTCCGCTCGATGCGCCGATGGCCCCGAGTGGGGCGATGCTCTCAAAATGCGGTAAAAGTGGCGGGAACCGCGGCAACCGTGGACGTGTTATTCCCGAGGACCTGTATATACAGGTGGGCGCCAGTTAAAATGGCCAGGACCAGAACAGAGCCAGCTCCCTCGGATTTGCTTAAGGCCACTGGAATGAGACGCCATTTCACGAATAGCGCAGAAGCCCGCCGCCTCAACAGGTAGGGCGGGCCCGGTCGTCTTGCAAGGGGCGTTTGAATTAACGCGGTGCACCGGTGTCGAGGAGCCACCCGCCAGGGCCGACCATGTCTTCCGGCAGGCGCACGAAGATCTGCTCGACGCAGCCGACAACCAACAGGCTTGCGCAAACTTCAAAGAAGCTGATGTCGTTGAGAAGGGCGGTGAGCGTCATCATTTGGTAGGTCCTTCCGGTGCATTTCGAACGGTTGGCGTCTTGGGCCGTTAAGAAAGTGATAAAAGTCCGATGCGGCTGGAACGTGGCCGAGGTGGGGCATTTGCGAAAGTAACGCTAGGTCACGCGCCCAATTTCAGCCTCAAATGCCACAGATTGCCGCATTATTGACAGGTGTTCACGAATTGTTCATGTTTCGGGAATGCCCGACACGACTCTCCCTCCGACGCTCCGACCCGGCCAGCTTCTGGCGCGTGGAGTGTGTCGTCATCTGCTGACCCATGATTTCGTGAGCGTCGAGGAACTGGTGCCGACCTCGGGCCTGCGGGTCGACGTGATGGCGCTGGGCCCGAAGGGCGAGGTCTGGGTGATCGAGTGCAAATCCAGCCGGGCCGATTTCCAGTCGGACCAGAAATGGCAGGGCTATCTGGAATGGTGCGATCGGTTCTTCTGGGCGGTGGATGCGGATTTTCCGACCGAGCTCTTGCCCGATGAGACGGGGCTCATCCTCGCCGACAGCTATGACGCCGAGATCGTGCGCATGGCCCCCGAAACAAAGCTGGCCGCTGCCCGTCGCAAGGTGATGGTGCAGAAATTCGCGCGCCATGCGGCGATCCGCTGGCACGGCGCGCGTGATCCGGGTGTCAGCCTTTACGGCCCTTGAACTTGCGCGCCACGGCGGCCGCTGCGCGAATCTCTTCGGCGATTTCCTCGGCCTCCTCCGGATCGAAATCCATTGGAACCTCGATTCCGTTGCCTTCGACGAACAGACGAACCATGCCGTGATCGGTTGGCCCGATCTGCAGGTTTGCTTCAATATCGCGTTCGGTGTCGATGCCCATGATACTTGCCCCCTTGGGTTCCAGCCTGTGAAATAGCGTCCGAGCGGCGCCAATGGCAAGGGGCTGCGAACCGGGCCCGGTGCCGCTTTGCCCGCTGCCACGGTGCAGATTGCTCTGAAAACAGCGTCGCGATCGTGCTCTCTGCCCTTGCATTCGCGCGAACCGGGCGCTAAATCCGCCCCAGTGCCGCCTTAGCTCAGTTGGTTAGAGCGCCTGATTGTGGATCAGGAGGTCCCCCGTTCAAGCCGGGGAGGTGGTACCACTCTCTCCCTGCAGTCGCGACGCGCCGATCTCCTGCAATCGGAGCATTCACGCGAGCCTACTTGCCGAAGCTCGTGGCCAAGGCCCGAACCGCGTCGTCGAGCAGGCACAGGTCGACACCGACGGCGGTGAAGGTCGTGCCCCATTCGATGCACTGCCTGTTGAACGCGGTATCGAGCGACAGAATGCCTGCCGGTTTGCCCATTGCCTTGAGGCGCGCGATGGCGTCCTTGATCACCGCGACGACCTCGGGGTGGCCGGTATTGCCCGGATGGCCCATGCTGGCCGCCAGATCGGCCGGTCCGATGAACACCGCGTCGACCCCCTCGACCGAGGCGATCTCTTCGAGTTGCCCGATGGCCGAGATCGTTTCGACCTGCACGATCAGACACAATTCGTCCTCGACCGTCTGCACGTAATTCTCGACCTTGGCGAACCGCGTCGCCCGGGTCATCCCCGCAAAACCGCGCACGCCGTGCGGGCCATAGCGCATGGCGCTGACAGCGGCGCGGGCCTCGTCGGCGGTTTGCACATAGGGGATCATCAGGCTTTGCACGCCGATATCCAGCAGCCGCTTGATTTCCACGGTGTCGTTGCCGGCCGCCCGCACCACGGCGCTGGTGTCGGGGTAGGCCGCAATCGCTTGCAACGCCGACATCACGTCGGTCACGGAGATCGGAGAATGCTCGGTATCCACCAGCATCCAGTCAAAGCCGCAACTGGCCAGCTGCTCGACCACGGTCTTGCCGTCGATGGTGTTCCAGATCCCGATCTGCTGGGTGCCGGCCTGTAACGCGGCTTTGAAGGCATTCTTGGGGTTTCGCACAGGCTTGCTCCTTCTGGCGCATCACAATGGGACAGTATGCCCGGTTCGGGCCGACGTCTTGACGGCTTCGATCACGGCTTGGGTGTTCAGGCCGTCGCGGGCCGAAACGAGCGGCGTTTCCCGGCCCGCGATGACAGCGACGAATTGCTCGATCTGTTGCACAAGCGGGTCGTCAAAGCCATGGATCAGTTTCGTAGCCGAGATCGGTTCCCACCAGCCGGGCTTTCCGGGATGCGACCAGAGCGTCAGATCGGGCAGGGACAGGGACCCCTTGTCACCGCCGATCAGGTAGCAGGCCTGCGACGTGGCCGGATAGGCCGGGTTCTCGCGGGCGGTCAGTTCCCAGCTCCATGGCGCCGGGATCGTGTCGGATACGCTGAGCGTGCCGAGCGCGCCATTGGCAAACCGCAGCAGGATCACGGCGGTATCCTCGACCTCGAAACCGCGGGCGACGTTCGAGTCCATCGCATGCACGCTGACCACTTCGCCGCAGAGGTGGCGCATCAAGTCGATGTCGTGACTGAGGTTGAGATAGACCGGACCGGCGCCGGGCTTGGTGCGCCATTCGGCCTCGAAATACGCGTCGGGCTTGTGGAGCCACGTGGTGCCCTGCACGGCGGTGATCCGGCCGATCGCCCCGGCGTCGATCGCCGACTTGGCCTTTTTGATCAATGGATTATGCCGCCTGTGGTGGCCCGTCATCAGCGGCACTCCGGCCGATTCCCCGGCGGCGACGATGTCACGCGCGCTCTCGAGATCGGTGGAAAGCGGCTTTTCGATCAGGGCGGGAATGCCGGCGGCGATGCAGGCCATGGCACCGGGCAGGTGCTGGTCGTTCGGGGTGGCCAGAATGATGCCGTCGGGGGGGGCCGATGCGATCATGTCGCCCAAGGTCGCAAAGTGCGGGCAATCGTGCCCGGCGGCCACGTCCTTTGCTGCGGGGGCCGGGTCCGCGATCCCCACCAGCGTCGCGCCACGGGCCTGTGCCACGGCTTCGGCATGGCGGTGTCCGATCAGCCCCGCCCCGGCAATGCCCAGACGGTAGCTCATGACAGAGCTTGACGCGCTGTGCGCATCCTCACCCCCGAAGGGCGACGAGAGCGGAATGGGGAGCAATCGGACACGCGATAGGGGCCTTTGATAAACGGTCAGACCCTCGGGTCAGCCGCGACGTTAGCACTCCGCCACATTGGCGCAAGGCCGTTGTGCGCCGGGCCACCCCACCACTTGGCCGATTGTGCGGTTGGCATTTCCAGTGCAGTATTCCGTCAAGGCCCCGCTGGAGACGGGGTTCAAAAACGACATGGGAGGAGACCATATGTCAATCAAACTTGCTCGCCGGGCCGTTCTGGCCGCCGGCACCGCAGCCGTATTCGCCGGCGCCATGGGCACCGCCGCAATGGCTCAGGACCTGATCCAGCTGCGCCTGTCCGCGCCAAGTTCCGAAACCGATCAACGCGCCGTGGCGCTTCTGGAGAAGTTCGGCCCCGCGGTCGCGGATTTTGCCAGCTTTGAGCCAAGCTGGAACGCCACGCTCTTTGCCCAGGGCACCGAGCTGGAGGCCATCGCACGCGGCAACCTCGAGATGTCGATCACCTCGGCGCAGGAACTCGCCGTGTTCTTCCCCGAATTCTCGATCTTTACCGCGGGCTACGTCCATCAGGACGCCGCGCATCAGGTCGCGGTGTTCAACGATCCGCTGATGGACCCGTTCAAGCAGCGCGTCGAGGATGAGTTGGGGGTCAAGCTGCTCACCGTCATGTATCTGGGCCGTCGTCAGGTGAATCTGCGCCAGACCAAGGACGAATTGACGGTGATGACACCCGCCGATCTGGATGGGGTGAACCTGCGGATGCCGGGCACGGACGCTTGGCAATTCCTCGGCCGCGCTTTGGGCGCATCGCCGACACCTATGGCCTTTACTGAGGTCTACACCGCCCTGTCGACCGGGGCCGTCGATGGGCAGGACAACCCGCTTCCCACCGTGGTCGATGCCAAGTTCTACGAGGTGACCAACCAGATCGTCCTGACGTCGCATCTGGTCGATCTCAACTATCTGGCGATCTCGAAGGAGGCTTTTGACAGCATGACCGCCGAACAGCAGGCCGCCGTTCAGGCCGCCGCCGACGAGGCTGCGGAATACGGTCGCCAGAACCAACTGGCCAAGGAGGCCGAGCTGGTGTCCTTCCTGCAAGAGCAGGGGCTGGAGGTCTACGAGCCCGATCTGGCGGCGTTCCGCAATCAGGTGCAGTCGATGTATCTGGAAAGCGAATTCGCAGAGACCTGGCCCGAAGGCGTGCTCGACCAGATCAACGCGCTGGGCAACTGATCCCGGCCAAACCACGACTGACCGCGAGGGGGCCAGGCCATGCACTTTGTGACCAAATGGTTCACTCGCGGGACGGAATTCGTCGCCGCCGCCCTGTTGGCGGCGATGTTTCTGACCTTCATTCTGCAAATCTTTTCGCGCTACGTCCTGCAACAGCCCTTCGGCTGGACTCTGGAGCTGTGTCTGACGCTCTGGGTCTGGATCGTGTTCTGGGGCAATGCCTTCATCGTTCGCGAACGCGATCATGTCAGCTTTGACATCCTCTATCTGGCGATGCCGCGCAGGCCGCGTCAAATCCTTGCGCTGGTGTCCGCCGCGGCGATTGCGGTGGGCATGGCGGTCTCGTTCTGGCCGACGTGGGACTACATCGATTTTCTGAGGATCAAGAAAAGCGCCACGCTCAAGATACCGATGCGCACGATCTTTTCGATCTACGGCCTGTTCTTGATCGCCGTGGCCCTGCGCTATGCTTGGCTGTTCGTCGCCATCCTGCGCAACGGCCCCCCCGATGACGCCCATACTCTTCCCGGCGAGGACGGGTCATGAGCCTCGAACTTGCGCTTTGCCTGATCACCCTGTTCGGGCTGGCCGGGATCGGAATGCCGATCGGCTACGCGATCATTCTGGGCGCGTTGGTCTATCTGCAGGCCGCCGGTCAGGATATCGCCCTCGTCGGCGAGCAGATTCTGCAAGGCTTGTTCAACAGTTTCGTCCTGCTCGCCGTGCCGCTGTTCATCGTGGCCGCCAATATCATGAACGCCGGCACCATTTCCGAGCGGCTTTTGCAGTTTTGCGTGGCCGCCGTCGGCCGCTTCAAGGGCGGTCTGGGCCACGTGAACGTGGTGGCATCGCTGATCTTTTCGGGCATGTCCGGCTCTGCCGTGGCCGACGCGGCAGGCATCGGCAAGATCATCATCGAGATGATGAGCAAGGAGGGCCGCTACCCCCGAGGCTATGCCGCCGCCATCACTGCCGCCAGCGCCACCATCGGTCCGGTGATCCCGCCGTCGATCCCGATGGTGCTCTATGCCTTGGTCTCGAACACCTCGATCGGCTACCTGTTCCTTGGCGGCATCCTGCCGGGGCTGGTGATGGGCGCGGTGTTGATGGCGATGAACACCTATTTGTCAGCCAAGCGCGGCTTTGCCGTCGAAGAGCCGGTGCCATTGCGCGACCTGCCGCGCCAGACGGCCAATGCCTTTCCGGCACTCTTGATGCCCGCGATCCTGCTCTATGGCATCTACGGAGGGGTCACGACCCCGACCGAAGCCGCCGCCGTCGCCGCGGCCTATGCCCTGCTGCTGGCGGCCTTGTTCTATCGGGCGCTGTCGTTCAAGGCGCTCTACGGCATCCTAGTGGACAGCGCCCGGTCCTCGGCGGCGGTGGGCCTCGTGATCGGCGGGGCGCTGATCCTCAACTATATCGTGGCCTCCGAGAACATCCCCGGCATGGTCGCGCAATCGCTGGTCGGGCTGGACGTGCATCCGCTGGTGTTCCTGCTCTGCGTGAACCTGCTGTTGCTTGTCCTTGGCTGCGTGCTCGATGCCACCACGATCATTCTCGTGATCCTGCCGCTTTTCATTCCCACTTGCCGGGAGCTCGGGATCGACCTGATCCATTTCGGGGTGGTGGCCGTGATCAACTGCATGATCGGCCTGATCACGCCGCCCTACGGCATCCTGCTGTTCGTCATCAACGCCGTGACCGGCATTCCGCTGCGCGAGATCATCGGCGAGATCTGGGCGTTTCTGGCGGTGCTGATCGCGGCCCTTCTGCTGCTGATCCTCGTGCCGGAGATCGTGTTGTTCTTGCCAAGGCAACTCGGCTACGGCGGCTGACCGAGGGGCGACGACGGCTCAAAGGATGGCGGTGCTCCGGCGGGCCGGAGGCCTCCGGGCCGGGGCCGCAGCGCGTTGACGTTGCCGCTGGCGACGATCCCCGCTAGAGGACGGTCCAAAGGAGCCACCCCATGCCAACCCGCGTCGTCCAGTTCGTGATCCAAGACAATCCGCCCGCCCGCCTGGACAAGGCGCTCGCGCGGGATGTGCCCGAGGACGCCTCGCTCAGCCGGTCGCGGTTGACCCGGCTCTTGGCCGAAGGCGCGGTCAAGGTCGACGGCGTCGTCGTCACCGATGGCAAGGCCAAGGTCCATGAAGATGCCGCCGTCGAGATCACCGTGCTCGACGCCGTCGAAAGCCATATCGGGGCCGAAGACATTCCGCTCGACGTGGTGTTCGAAGACGACGACCTGATCGTCATCAACAAACCGGCAGGGATGGTCGTTCACCCCGCTCCGGGAACGCCGGGCGGCACGCTGGTCAACGCGCTGATCCATCACTGCGGCGAGGGGCTGTCCGGGGTCGGCGGCGAGAAGCGGCCCGGCATCGTGCACCGGATCGACAAGGACACCTCCGGCCTGCTCGTCGTGGCCAAGACCGACCGGGCGCATCACTCTCTGGCCGATCAATTCGCGGCACACACGGTCGAGCGTCGCTATCTGGCCGTCTGCAACGGGGTGCCCGATGCCAACGATCCGCGCCTTCGGGGGATCAAGGGCACGAGCTTCGAGGCGGCCAACATCCTCAAGATCCAGACCCACCTTGCGCGACACAAGACCGACAGGCAGCGGCAAGCGGTTCTGTTCGAAGGCGGGCGGCACGCGGTCACGCGGGCGCGGATCATCGAGCCGCTGGGCACACCCGCCGTCGCGGCGCTCATCGAATGCTGGCTGGAAACCGGACGGACCCACCAGATCCGGGTGCATATGGCCCATTGCGGGCATGGGCTGATCGGAGATCCGACCTACGGCGGCAAGCGCAAACTGTCGCCCAAGGCGGTCGGAGAAGACGGCGCCGCCGCCGCCGCGGCCTTTCCCCGACAGGCGCTGCACGCCGCGACCCTCGGGTTCGTCCATCCAGTGTCGAACGAGATGTTGCAGTTTGCGGCACCGCTACCGCAAGATATGGAAGACCTGATCACAATTTTGCGACATTAGTTGTGTTTCAGCCAGTCTATTGTGCGTGAATGCACTGAAACCACTCTTCTCATTCCGGGGGAGAGGTTTAACTTGGTCTTCAGAGAATAACAGCACATCTCTTGACGTGGATAACCCCGATACACATATCCATGTTAAGCCCTTAAACATATAAGGAGGGGGACACATGACGACGTATACTAACCTCCCGGCCCCGTCGCCGGAACAGGGAATGAACCGCTACCTCCAGGAAATCCGGAAATTCCCGCTGCTGGAGCCGGAAGAGGAATACATGCTGGCCAAGCGCTGGGTGGACCATGAGGACACCGAGGCCGCGCACCGGATGGTGACGTCGCACCTGCGACTGGCCGCCAAGATCGCCATGGGCTATCGCGGCTACGGCCTGCCGCAGGCCGAGGTGATCTCGGAGGCGAACGTGGGCCTGATGCAGGCGGTCAAACGGTTCGACCCCGAAAAAGGCTTCCGTCTGGCGACCTACGCGATGTGGTGGATCCGCGCCTCTATCCAGGAATATATCCTGCGGTCGTGGTCGCTGGTAAAGCTCGGCACGACGTCGGCGCAAAAGAAGCTCTTCTTCAATCTGCGCAAGGCCAAGGCCCGGATCGGCGCGCTCGAAGAGGGCGACCTGCACCCCGACAACGTCGCCCAGATCGCGCATGATCTGGGGGTGACCGAAGCCGAAGTGGTGAGCATGAACCGGCGCCTCTCCGGCGGCGACGCATCGCTCAACGCCATGGTCGGCACCGAAGGTGAAAGCGCGACCCAGTGGCAGGACTGGCTCGAGGACGAAGACGCCGATCAGGCGACCGATTACGAAGAGCGCGACGAAATGGATGCCCGCCGCGAGATGCTGGCCGCTGCCATGGATGTGCTCAACGATCGCGAAAAGGACATCCTCGTGCAGCGCCGCCTGCAAGATCAGGTCGTCACGCTCGAAGATCTGTCTGCACAATACGACGTCAGCCGCGAACGCATCCGCCAGATCGAGGTGCGCGCCTTCGAAAAGCTGCAAAAGCGGATGCAGGAACTCGCCCGCGAAAAAGGCATGTTGGAAACAGCCTGATCCGCCTCCCCTCGGATATGTTTCCTACCACCCCGCCGGTTCTCCCTCCGGCGGGGTTTTTCGTGCGTATCTCCGCCGCAGCGGGGAACATTTTGACGCCGCTCAGGAACGGGCCTACACAGAGGGCAGTCAGAAAATCAGGGGGCAGACATGTCACAGACCGTCAAATGGGGCGTCTTGGGCGCAGCTAATTTCGCATTGGAACACATGGCCCCGGCAATTCACGCCGCGCGGGGTGCCGATTTCGCCGCTCTGGCGACCAGCTCACCCGACAAGGCCGCTGCCTTCCAGTCCTTTGCGCCAAATCTCAAGGTGCATGACAGCTACGACGCGCTGCTCGCCGACCCGGATATCGACGCGGTCTATGTGCCGCTGCCCAACCACCTGCACGTGGAATGGACGCTCAAGGCGCTGAAGGCCGGCAAACACGTGCTCTGCGAAAAGCCCCTTGCGATGACGGCGCAGGAGTTCGACGACGTGATCGCCGCCCGCGACGCCAGCGGACTGCTCGCTGCCGAGGCCTATATGATCGTGCATCATCCGCAGTTCGTGCGGGCCCGCGAATTGGTGCAGGGCGGGGCCATCGGGCCACTGATGCACGTCGATTGCCACTTCAGCTATGACAACCGCACCGCCACGGACAACATCCGCAACCGGCCCGAAACCGGCGGCGGCGGCCTGCCCGACATCGGGGTCTATGCCTTTGGCGCGGCGCGGTTCGTGACGGGCGAAGATCCGACCGCCATTCCCTATGCCAAGATCGAATACGAGAACGGCGTCGACGTGGTGGCTCAGGTCGCCGCCGATTTCCCCAGCTTCGACTACACCGGCCTCGTCTCGATGCGGATGTTTGCGCGCCAGGAGATTACCTTCACCGGCCAGACCGGCATCCTGCGTCTGACCTGCCCGTTCAACGCCAATGTCCACGACATGCCGCGGCTGGAGCTTGAGACCGGCGACAAGACCGTCACGGTCGAGCGCTACCCCGGCATCAACCAATACGTGCTTCAGGTCGAGAATTTCGGGCGGACCGTGCGCGAGGGCGCCGACTATCCGTGCCCTCTGGAATTCTCCAAAGGCACGCAGAAGATGATCGACATGGTTTTTGATGCAGGTGGCCGCGATGGCTAAGGTCCAGACCTGCCTCTGGTTCGACGGCAACGGCGAAGAGGCCGCCGCGTTCTATGTCGGCCTGATCCCCGACAGCGAGATCACCAACATCGTGCCCGGCCCCGGCGGCAAAGCGCTGATCGTCGACCTGTCTCTGGCCGGCGCGCCCTACACATTCCTGAACGGCGGGCCGACCTATAAACTCAGCCCCGCCGCGTCGATTCAGGTCTTCACCGAAGATCAGGAGGAGACGGACCGGCTCTGGGCGGCGCTGACCGACGGCGGAGAGGAGAGCCGCTGTGCATGGTGCGTGGACCGGTTCGGCGTCTCGTGGCAGGTCGTGCCGCGGGCCCTGCCGGGCTATATCGGCGGGCCGGACCCCGACGGCGCCCGCCGCGCGACCGAGGCCATGATGGGCATGGCGAAAATCGACATCGCGGCTCTCAAGGCCGCCTACGAAGGAGCGGACTGATGCAGGACGACGACAAAGCCATGGGCCGGATGACCGGCGAACAACCCGAGGTCGAGCCCGAGAATCTGCTGATGCGGTTGATCCACATGATCCTGATCGCGATCATGATTTCATTTGCTCAAACCGTGCTCGGAGTGCTGACGATCATCCAGTTCGTGATCATGCTGATCAACAATCGCAAGCCCAACGAGAATCTGGCGGAGTTCGGGACGTCCCTCGGCATCTGGATCGCCAAAGCCGCCCGGTTTCAGACAGCCGCCTCCGAGGTCAAGCCGTGGCCGTGGACAGAGCTGGATTGAGCGGTTCGCAGCGTCGGTCGTGACCGGCATCACAATGCCCACATCCTCCTGCCGGGGGCTTTGGGGCCTCTATCTCCCGTCGATCGTTTCGCTTTCAGAAGTCTAGCTGTTCCGCGCAAGAAGCGAGATTTTGGATCGGCGGCAGACCGTCGTCTCGCGTCTGAAACCGTCTTCACAGCTATGGCTGCACCGGCGATTTTCGGCGTCCGTCGTCGGGTCATGCGGCTCTGTCCGGGGAACCAAACGTCAGGGCTGGGTGTTCTTTCCATATAGAATCATGGCAAAGGAACGCAGACATGACCAATCCAGATCGTAGCGAACATGTCACCACAACCACCACAACGGGCGGCGGCGCTGGTATGGGCGTCATCGTCGGCGCGCTTGTCGTCGTTGTCGCTCTGTTGGCCTACTTCGTCTTCGCCGGCGGGTCCGCACCCGGCGCCGACGACGTGACGGTCACCATCGAGGGCGCCGGTGAGGCCGTCCAAGACGCACCGGCCGCCGTGGAAGGCGCTGTGGAAGGCGCAGTCGAAGGCAACTGAGCCACAGCAAGGTCGTTAATGACAAAGGGCCGCGTCTCGGAAGACGCGGCCCTTCTTGTCGGCAGGGGGTGGTCGTCGTGACGGGAGCTGCAACGCGGAAACCGGGGACGCGCGGCTCGGTCTAGTCCTCCATCGCCTCCAGCTCGTCGATCATCCCCTCGATCATGCCCAATCCCTTGGCCCAGAAATCCGGATCGGACGCATCCAGCCCGAAGGGGGCCAGCAGTTCCTTGTGGTGCTTGGACCCGCCGGCCTTGAGCATATCGAAATACTTGTCCTTGAAGCTCTCGCCGCTCTCCTCGTAGACGGCATAAAGCGCGTTCACGAGGCCGTCGCCGAAGGCATAGGCATAGACATAGAACGGCGAATGGACGAAGTGCGGGATATAGGCCCAGAAGGTCTCGTAGCTGGGCATGAAGTCGAAGACGTCGCCGAGTGATTCCGCCTGAACCGACATCCACAGGGCGTTGATGTCGTCGGGGGTGAGTTCACCCTGGCTGCGGGCGGCGTGCAGCTTGCATTCGAAGTCGTAGAAGGCGATCTGGCGGACGACCGTGTTGATCATGTCCTCGACCTTGCCGGCCAGAAGGGTCTTGCGCTCTTCTTTGGTCTTGGCCGCACCGAGCAGCTTCTTGAAGGTCAGCATTTCGCCAAAGACCGAGGCCGTCTCGGCTAGGGTCAGCGGTGTCGAGGACAGCAATTCGCCCTGTCCGGCGGCCAGCACCTGATGGACGCCGTGGCCCAACTCGTGCGCCAGCGTCATCACGTCGCGCGGTTTGCCAAGGTAGTTGAGCATCACGTAGGGGTGCACTTCGGTGACGGTCGGATGGGCGAACGCGCCCGGCGCCTTGCCCGGCTTGACCCCGGCATCGATCCAGCCCTTGTCGAAGAACGGCTTGGCCAGATCGGCCATGCGCGGATCAAATGCGGCATAGGCCTCCATCACGGTGCGCTCGGCCTCTTCCCAGCCGACGACGCGCGTCGTCTCCATCGGCAGCGGCGCGTTGCGATCCCAGACCTCCATGCGGTCGAGGCCGAGCCACTTGGCCTTGAGCTTGTAATAGCGATGACTCAGGCGAGGATAGGCCTCGACGACGGCGTTGCGCAGGGCCTCGACGACCTCGGGTTCGACGTGGTTGGACAGGTGGCGCCCGGTCTGCGGGGTCGGCATGCCGCGCCAGCGGTCCTCGATCTCCTTCTCCTTGGCGAGCGTGTTGTGAATACGCGAGAAGGTCTTGACGTGCTGGCCAAAGACCTCGGCCAGCGCCTTCGCTCCGGCCTCGCGGCGCGACCGGTCGGCATCTGTCAGCAGGTCGAGAGTGCCTTCGATGTTCAGCTCTTCACCGTCGACAGTGAAGGTGAGGCCCGCGATGGTTTCGTCGAACAGGCGATTCCACGCGGCGGCCCCGACGGTCGATTGATCGTGAAGGAATTTCTCCAACTCGTCCGACAGCTGATAGGGCTTCATCGCGCGCATCCGGTCGAACACCGGCTTGTAGCGGGCCAGATCGGCACTCTCGGCCAGAACCCAATCGAGATGTTCCTCGTCGAGGCGGTTGAACTCCAGACCCCAGAACACCAGCGGCGTGGTGTAGGCGGTGATCCGGTCCTGACAATCGGCCATGAACTTGGCGCGTTCGGCATCGGTGGTCATCTGGTAATAGCTCAGGCCCGCATAGGACATGATGCGCCCGGCGACGATGTCGATCTTTTCATAGCGCAGCACCGCGTCGAGCAGGCCCGCCGCATCCAGATCCGCCAGCTTGCCTTCGAACGCGTCTGCGAAATCGGCGCAGGCGGTTTCGAGCCAGTCCATGTCCCGTTTGATCTCGGGGCTGTCCTGGCCGGGATAGAGATCAGAGAGGTCCCATTCCGGCAAATCGCCAAACGGCGATCCACCAGCGGTGTTGGCATCGAAGGTGCGGTTCTGGCTCAGCATGCGGGGCTCCTGGTAACGATTTCCCCCTTCATAGGCTGCGTCGAGCGCGGTGGAAAGTGCGGGAGCCTCCGGCGGGAGTTTTTGGGCCAAGATGAAACCCGGGCTCAGCCGAATTGATCGAGCATGTCTTTCAGGTCGTCGAGGGTGTTGGCCTCTGACAGCGGCTTGTCCTGCCGCCAGCGGCTCATCCGGGGAAACCGCAGCGCCACGCCGGATTTGTGCCGGGGGCTGGCCTGAATGCCCTCGAAGGCGATCTCGAAGACGTGGTGCGGCGTGACCTGACGCACCGGGCCAAAGCGCTGGGTCGTGTTCTTGCGCACCCATGCGGTGATCGAGCGGAACTCGGCGTCGGTGAGCCCCGAATAGGCCTTGGTAAAGGGCACCAGCGTTCGGTCTTCGTGTGGGCCGTCCCAGACCGCGAAGGTGAAATCGGTGAACAGGTTGGCCCGCCTGCCGGAGCCTGACTGGGCATAGATCATCACCGCGTCGATGGTCAGCGGGTCGACCTTCCATTTCCACCAGTCGCCCTTCTTGCGGCCGGCGAGGTAGGGGCTGTCCAGCCGCTTGAGCATCAGCCCCTCGGCCCCGAGGTCCCGGCTGGCCAGCCGTTCCGCGGCGAGGTGTTCGGGGCCGTCGAACGGGACGGTTTCCGACAAGTGCAGCGGCAGGCCGTCGGGCAGGTCCCGGATCAGAGCGCCGAGCGCGGCGCGGCGCTCGCGCAGGGGCAGGGCGCGGATGTCCTCTCCGCCATGTTCAAGAAGATCATAGGCCATCAGCACGACCGGCGCCTCGCTCAGCAGCTTTTTCGGTACGGTCTTCCGACCGATCCGCTTTTGCAGCGCGGCAAAAGGCAGGGGCCGGCCTTCTGCAAACGCCAGCACCTCACCGTCGATGACGGTGCCGTCGGGCAGGTAGTCCTTGAGCGTGGCCAATTCGGGAAAGCGGTCGGTCATCAACTCTTCGCCCCGGCTCCAGAGATGATGTTCGCCGGCCCGGCAGATCAGCTGCCCCCGGATGCCGTCCCATTTGCGCTCGGCCTGCCAGTCCTCGCTGGTGATCTGCGAAGGGTCCTCCAAGGCATAGGCAAGGTAGAACGGATAGGGCCGTGACAGCGCGGCCGTGGGATCGGGCGCTTCGATCAGGCTCTCCCAACTCACGGTATCCGGGGTCCAGTTTCCCATCAGCCGATGGGTCAGCTCCGCCTCTTCGATGCCTGTGGATTGGGCCAGGGCGCGGGTCATCAGCTTTTGGCTGACGCCGATGCGGAACCCGCCGGTGAGCAGCTTGATGAACAGGAACCGCTCGATGCCGGGCAGGCTGTCCCAAGCCGCCAGGACCCCGGCCTTGCGTGCCGCGTCATCCTGGGCCGAAAGCGTTTTCAGGGTGCCGATCCAGTCGCTCAGGCTGCGATCGGTCTCGTTCTGTGCCGGGGGCAGGACGAGCGAGATCGTCTCGGCCAGATCGCCGACCACGGGATAGCTTTCCTCGAACAGCCACAACGGGATGCCCGCCCGTTCGGCCGCCCATTCGCGCAGGGTCGTGGTGGTGATCAGCCGTTTCGGGCGGCGGCCGGAGAACAGGGCGATGGTCCAGAGCCGGTCTTGTGGAGGGGAGTCGGTGAAATAGTCGCACAGGGCGGCGACCTTCCGGGTCGTCGAGGTGGTTTGATCCACCGCCGTGAAAAGCTGGGCAAAGCGTTTCATGGGGTCTCTGCCTCTGTGTCCGGCGTGTCGAGGCCCTCGCCTTCGTATTCGGTCGAGACGATGTGGGCGTCATAGCCCTGCTCCTCCAGCCAGCGCCGGAAAACCGAGGTATAGCCGTGAGTGACGAAGATCTTTTCGGCCCCGGTGGCCTTTATCGCCTCGTTCAGACCCGCCCAGTCGGCATGGTCGGACACGACAAAACCCCGATCCGCCGCCCGCCGCCTGCGCACCCCGCGCAGGGCCATCCAGCCGGAGGCGAAGGCGGAGGAGCGCGAGGCGCCGAAACGCTGCGCCCACGTTCCTGACAAAGCGGAAGGCGGGGCGATGACGATGGCGCGGTCCTTGGCGGCCTTGTCCAGATCGGGGGTGACGAGCGTGGTGTCGGGCAGGGCGATGCCTTGGGCGCGGAGCACCGCATTGGTGCCTTCGACCGCGCCGTGGGTCAGGATCGGGCCGATGGAGGGATCCAGCAGGTGCATCAGGCGCTGCGCCTTGCCCAGGCTGTAGGCGCCGAGCATCGACACCCGGCCCGCTTCGGCGTTGTCTGCCCACCAGCCGTTGATCTGGGCGGTCAGATCCTGCTGGCCGGTCCAGTTGAACACCGGCAGGCCAAAGGTGCATTCGGTGATGAAGGCATGACAGCGGACCGGCTCGAACGGGTCGGACAGACCGTCGGCCACGGTCTTGTAATCCCCCGAGACGACCCAGACCTCGCCCGCCACCTCGACCCGGATCTGGGCAGAGCCCGGAACATGGCCCGCCGGATGAAACGACACCTGCGCACCGCCGATCTGGCGGCTCTCGCCGTAGCGGATGGTGTCGATCGGGATATCGCCGAGGCGGTGACGGAGGACAGGGGCTGCGATGTCGGTGCTGAGGTAATGACCCATCCCCGACCGGGCATGGTCGGCGTGGCCGTGGGTGATCAACGCCCGCGGCACCGGTCGCCACGGATCGATGTGGAAATCGCCTGCGGGGCAGTAGATGCCCTCGGGCGTGAAGGTCAGCACGGCGCTCATGACCAAAGGGTAGCGTGTCGGCGCGGTAGTGCCAGTGAGTTTTCTTGCCAAGATGAAGGGGGGCCTTGTGCCAATCGGCCTGCTGTGGTCGCTTGTGGCAAAGCGGAGGACGGAAAATGCGGATTGCCGGGTTCAAGAGCCGGATGACGGCGGGAGAGATGCTGTCTGGCACCTTTGTCAAGACACCCGACATCCGGGTGATCGAGGTTCTGGCGCAGTCGGGCCTCGATTTCCTGTGTCTGGATGCCGAGCATTCGCCTTTTGGCCGGAACGAAATGGATGCCTGTCTGGCGATGGCATGCGCCTTGGACATGCCGATGTTTATCCGGGTGCCGTCGGGCGCTCCGGAGGCGATACTGGCGGCGCTCGATTGCGGCGCGGTTGGGGTCGTGGTGCCCCATGTCGACAGCGTGGCGAAGGCCGAAGCGGTGGCTCGCGCCGCCCGTTTCGGCCCCGGCGGGCGCGGCTTTGCCGGATCGACCCGTTGGGCGGGCTATGCCACCCGGCCGATGGGCGAGGTCTTGGCCAAGGATGTGCAGACCATCGTGATCGCCCAGATCGAAGAGCCAGCCGGCGTGGATGCAGTGGCCGAGATCGCCGCAGTGCCGGGGATCGACGCGCTGTTTGCGGGGCCGGGGGATTTGTCGGTGAGCTATGGCGAGACCGTCGTCGGATCAGAGGCGCTGACCCGTGCTCTCGCCGCCATCGGCGCCGCCGCGCGGCAACATGGCAAGACTTATGTGACCTGGGTCTCAGATGCCGCGACGGCCGCCGAATGGGCGCCGCACGGGATGACGATGTTCGTCGTCGCCTCCGAGCACAGCTGGATCCGGTCCGGCGCGGCCGAGGTCGCGCGCGGGATCCGGTCGATCGCGCCCTAGCCCGCCATCGACTGGCAGGGGGCGGGGACGAACAGCTTGGCGAGTGCGTCGAAGATCGCCGTCCGCACCTCGGGCGTTTCGATCAGCACTTCGTGCTGCGCACCCTCGAACATGATCAACTCCCCGCCCGGCCAGCGAGTCATCCGGTCGCGAATGCGGGCGACGTCGACGATGGCCTCCTTGGAGCCGAGGAACGTCAGGCAGGCCAGATCGGGCGATGGGCGGGCCGCGAGGGCGCGGGTCTCGATCAGCGCCTCGTTCAGCCAGTTCAGCGATGGCCCGCCGAGGCCGAGCGCCGGTTGCGCATGCAGGTGATCCTGCATCTGCCGGAACATCTCGGGATCGCTGGTCAGGGTGTTGTTCTCGAATCCCGACTGCAGGACATAGGGTTCCGGCACCCGGCCCGGCGCAAAGACATGGCTGAAGCGCAGCGGTTTGCTCACCGAAGACAGGGTCCAGGCGACGGGGCGCAACGCGGGCGACATCTGAATGCCCCACATCGGGGCGGTAAAGGCACAGGCCTCGACCGGGAGCCCGTTGTAGATCGCGCGCAGGCCGATGGCGCCTCCCATCGAATGGGCGAGAAGGTAATAGGGCTCGGGCAGGCCGGCGGCGCGGACATGCGCCATCACGGCGGCGACATCGCGCTGATAGTCGGAAAAGTGATCGACATGGCCAAGGAGCGGGTTGGGCTGCAGCCTGTCGGCCAGCCCTTGACCGCGCCAGTCGATCGACACGGTGGCATAGCCGCGCTCGCGCATGGCCTTGGCCAGATGGCCGTATTTCTCGACATATTCCGAGCGGCCCGGAAACATCAGAACGGTGCCGTTCGGGGCATCGGCCCCCCATTGGCCAACCCTGATCCGGACACCGTCGTCGGCGGTCAGCCAGACGGCTCGGCCGTCCTGCGGCGCATCGGTCAAGTCAGCAAAATAAGGGGCCGATTCGGTCATTTGGGCAATCCTCAGGCCAGCACACCAGAGAGCGCCATCGCGGCGCCCATATCGCCATCGACCGTCAGCTTGCCGGTCATGAAGGCGGAGGTGGGGTTCAATTCGCCATCCAGAATGGCTTTGAACGTTTCGGTATCGGCGGTCAGTGTCACGTCGGCCGGGTCGTCAGCGGCACGGGCGCCTGCCTCGTCGATCATGATGGCGCCTTCGCCCTCGATCACGAACTTGGCGGTTCGGTCAAAGCCGTTGCCAGCCATTTTCGCGTTCAGGGCCGCGACGGCCTCGGTCACTACATCGCTCATTCGTCGTCCTCTCCGTATGTTGTGATAATCGCCCTCTGGTCAGAGACGCGCTACTCGCTACATTAGGGGATATGGCGTTCATCACACATCAGATCAAATGTATCGTGGCGGCACTGACGGCGTCAGTGTGGTTTTCCATACCAGCCGCCGCCGATCAGGCGCGGGTCGACGACCTGTTGGCACAGCTGTCTCAGGCCGAAGGGATACAGGCCGAACGGCTTGTAGCGGAGCTTCAGAACGAGTGGTCCAAGAGCGGCTCGGCCGCGATGGACCTGCTGTTACGGCGGGGCCAGGACGCGCTGGAAGCGGGGGAGCCTGTGACGGCGGCCGAGCATTTCACCGCAGCCATCGACCATGCCCCGGACTTTGCCGAAGCCTATTCGCGGCGCGCGGCGGCCTATTATCAATCGGGATTGATCGGCCCGGCGCTGGAGGATCTGCGGCAGGCTCTGACGCTGAACCCGGATAATTTCGTGGCGTTACGGGGGTTTGGCGTGTTGCTTGAGGAGCTGGACCGCAAGGAAGACGCGCTGGAGGTGTTCCTCGCCGTGCAAGAGGTCTATCCTGCGGACGAAGACACCGCCGCTGCGATCGCACGGCTCGAAATGATGCTCCAAGGTCAGGCGCTCTGACGCTCTGACCCCGGCAAACCGGGAACGCCCTGAATGCAAGACACCCGGATCACGGCCGTTCTTGGCCCGACAAACACCGGCAAGACCCATTACGCCATCGAACGGATGCTGGGCTATCGGACCGGCGTGATCGGCCTGCCGCTGCGGCTGCTGGCGCGCGAGGTCTATGACAAGATCGTCAAGCTGCGGGGGCCGTCCGTCGTGGCTCTGGTCACGGGAGAGGAGCGAATCGTTCCGCCACGCGCCCAGTATTGGGTCTGCACCGTCGAGGCGATGCCGGAAGGGATGGGCTGCGATTTCCTCGCCGTCGACGAAATCCAGCTTTGCGCCGATCCCGAGCGGGGTCATGTGTTCACCGACAGGCTGCTTCACGCGCGGGGGCAGTTCGAGACGCTGTTCCTCGGCTCGGCCACGATGAAGCCCGCCATCGCGGCGCTGGTCGACAAGGTGCAGTTCATGCATCGCGAGCGGTTCTCGACGCTGAGCTATTCCGGGTCGAAAAAGATCAGCCGGATGCCGGAACGGGCGGCGATCGTCGGGTTTTCGGTGGATAGCGTCTATGCCATCGCCGAGCTGCTGCGCCGGCAAAAGGGCGGGGCGGCGGTGGTGATGGGGGCGCTCAGCCCGCGGACGCGGAACGCCCAGGTCGAGATGTATCAAAGCGGCGAGGTCGATTACCTCGTGGCGACGGACGCCATCGGTATGGGGCTGAACCTCGATATCAAGCACGTGGCGTTTTCCAGCCTGATCAAATTCGACGGGCACCGGATGCGGCATCTGGCCGCCGACGAACTGGCGCAGATCGCAGGGCGAGCCGGGCGGCACCTCACCTCTGGCACGTTTGGGGTCACCGGTGAGGCGCCCCCGCTCGATGACGACACGATCGAAGCCATAGAGAACCACCAGTTTCGACCAGTCGCCCGGCTGATGTGGCGCAACAGCCGTCTCCAGTTCGGCTCACCGGCCCGCCTGATCCAGACGCTGGAGGAGCGGACCACCAACGATTGGCTCACAAGGGTGCGCGAAAGCGACGATCTGGCCGCCCTCAAGGCGCTGTCGGAGAATGCCGAGGTGCTGGCGCGGGCCAGCGACGGGCCGTCGGTCCGGCTGTTGTGGGATGTCTGCCGAATCCCGGACTTCCGTGGTATAAGCCGGGCGGAACATGCCGTCCTGCTGACCCAGATCTATGGCTATCTGCATCAATCCGACAAGGTGCCGGACAGCTATCTGGCCACCCAACTGGCCCGGATCGACCGCACGGACGGTGACATCGACACCCTGTCGAAGCGATTGGCATATATCCGCACATGGACCTATGTCGCGCAACGAAAGGGCTGGACCAACGACGAAAGCCATTGGCGCGAGGCGACGCGGGCTGTAGAAGATCGCCTGTCAGATGCGCTTCATGGCGCTCTAACCCAAAGATTTGTGGACCGGCGGACCAGTGTTCTGGCTCGGCGGCTCAAGCAGAAGGAGATCCTCGTGGCCGAGGTAAACGACAAGGGCGAAGTGACGGTAGAGGGTGAATTCCTTGGGCGTCTTGAGGGATTCCGCTTCCGGGCGGACAAGACAGGCAGCCCGGACGAGGCCAAGACCTTGCGTCAGGCCACCTCTCAGGCGCTGGCGCCGCAGTTCCACTTGCTGGCCGACCGGTTCTATAATTCGCCGGACACCGAGATCGATTTCACCGAGCAAGGCGGCCTGATGTGGGGCGATCACGCGGTGGGCAAGCTCGTCGCCGGCGCCGATCCGCTCAAGCCGCAGGTCGCCGCCTTCGTCGACGACGAGGCCGGTCCCGATGTGATCGCCAAAGTGCAGCGCCGCCTGCAGCATTTCATCGACCGCAAGATCGCCGCTGCGATGGAGCCGCTTCTGGCGCTGCAATCGGACGAGACGCTGACCGGGCTGGCCAAGGGCTTTGCTTTCCGGCTGGTCGAGAACTTCGGGATCATCCCACGCGGTGACGTGGCCGAAGACGTCAAGGCGCTCGATCAGGAGGCGCGTGGGCAGCTGCGCAAGCACGGCATCCGCTTTGGCCAGTTCACGATCTTTATGCAGCCCCTGCTGAAACCCGCGCCAACGCGGTTGCGGCTTGTGCTTTGGTCGCTGGCTGGGGGCCTAGACGAATTCCCCGAAAGCCCGCCCCCCGGCGTGGTGACGGTGCAGGCCGCCAAAGGCGCGCCGCAGGGCTATTTCGCGATGGCCGGCTACCGGGCCGCAGGCGAGCGGGCGATCCGCATCGACATGCTGGAGCGGCTGGCCGACATGCTGCGCGACAAGGACAGCCGGGGCGGTTTCGAGGCCACGCCGGACATGCTGTCGATCACCGGGATGACGCTGGAGCAATTCTCGCACCTCATGGAAGGGCTGGGCTACAAGGCCGAAAAGGGCGAACGGCCCAAGGTGAAGGCGGCTCCTGCCGCGCCGGCCCCAACGGGGAACGACGCGCCGACGCCGCCAACCGAAGTGCCGGGCGACGCGCCCGCCGAGGCTCCGGCCATTCCGCCCGCCGAAGTGCCGCCGGGCGGCCCCGACGAAACGCCGATCCCGACGCCGCAGGAGACGCCCGTCGACGCGCCGCCGGAACTGGTGGCCGAGGTCGCGCTGACCGACGAGCCTGCCCTGGCCCCGGAAACCATGGACGCGGCGCCCGAAACGCCGGAAGCGTTGCGCGAGATGCCCGACGCTCCGGCCGAACCGGCAGAGCTCTATTCGACCGCGCCCGAGGCCGCTGCCGAGATGGAGGTGTTCTACACCTTCACATGGGGCGGGCGCGGGCAACGGCGCGAACAGAACGCGGGCCAGCGCCGGGGCAAGCCGCAGGGCAATGCCGACAACCGGGGCAAGGGCGACCGGCCCAAGGGCAAAGGCAAGGGCAAACCGCGCGGCGAGAAGTCGTCGAACAAGCCGCAGAGTTTCGAGGCCAAGCCGCGGCGCGAAAAGCAGATCGATCCGGACAACCCGTTTGCAGCAGCCCTGTCAGGGTTCAAACCGAAGTGATCGGCCGCTTCGCATGACCAAAGTCGTATGACCGAAGCGGTCCGCGAAACCATCCGGCTGGACAAATGGCTCTGGCAGGCACGGTTCTTCAAGACGCGCAGCCTGGCGGCGGGGATCGTCTCCGCCTCCAAGGTGCGGGTGAACGGCACGCCGGTCAGCAAGCCCGCGCGGGCAGTCGGGGCCGGCGATGTGCTGACCTTCCCCAAGGACGAACGCATTCGGGTGGTGCGAATCCTCGGCTGCGGCACTCGCAGGGGGCCGGCGCCCGAGGCGCAGGGGCTCTACGACGACATGTCGGATCCCGCACCGGCGAAGCAAGCGGCCAACCCGAAATACGACGGCGGCGGGCGGCCCACCGGGCGCGATCGCAGGCGCGCCGACGCGGTGCGGCGTCAGAACGACCCATCTGCGCTTGAATGATCTGGGCGGCTGCATTAGCTACGCTGCGAGATCACAATCGGACCGGCCCATGACCTATATCGTCAACGACAACTGTATCGCCTGCAAATACACCGACTGCGTCGAAGTCTGTCCGGTGGACTGTTTCTACGAAGGCGAGAACATGTTGGTGATTCATCCCGACGAGTGCATCGACTGCGGCGTCTGCGAACCGGAATGCCCGGCGGACGCGATCCGCCCGGATACCGAGCCGGACATGGAGAAGTGGGTCGAGTTCAACCGCAAGTACTCCGAAATGTGGCCGGTGATCATCACCAAGAAAGACCCGTTGCCCAACGCAGAGGAAATGGACGGCAAGTCCGGCAAGATCGACCTGTTCTCCGAGGCCCCCGGCGAAGGCGGCTGAGCGATTCGGTCTGCGGCGGGCATTCGGCCCGCCAAATGACCAGAGCTGGTTTGGTAACAGTCTGTTAACGCTGCTTTCTTATGCCGACCCCACGCGCCATGCTTTTATTGGGGCGTTTTTTGTGGTATGGTTGGGCTAATGTTTCTGCCTGCTACGTAAATCAGACTGCCACGCTGCGCCTGACGGACCCCATTGGCTCCGCCGGGTTTTTTGTGGCCAGTTCCGCCGATGTATCAGGTTCACGCTATATAGGATGACACTATGAGCAAAACCAAAAAGCACGAGTTTCGCCCCAACGATTTCGTTGTGTATCCGGCCCACGGCGTTGGCAAGATCGTCAATGTCGAAGAGCAGGAAGTTGCGGGCATGAACCTCGAGCTGTTCGTGATCTCGTTCGAGAAAGACAAGATGACCCTGCGGGTGCCGACGCATAAGGCGACCGAAGTCGGAATGCGGTCCTTGTCGTCTCCGGACGTGGTGGCGCATGCGATGAAGACCCTCCGGGGCAAGGCCAAGGTCAAGAAGGCCATGTGGTCGCGCCGCGCGCAGGAATATGAGCAGAAGATCAACTCGGGCGATCTGATTGCCATTGCAGAGGTCGTGCGCGACCTGCACCGCGCCGACGATCAGCGCGAACAGAGCTATTCCGAGCGTCAGCTTTACGAAGCCGCCCTCGAGCGCCTGACCCGCGAGATTGCTGCCGTCGCAGGCAACGACGAAGGGGCCGCTGCTCAGGAAATCGATTCGGTTCTGGTCGGCCGCGCCGCCGCCTGATCCGCAGCTGTTACCAAATTGAAAAAGCCGCGCCTTCGGGCGCGGCTTTTGCGTTTATGTCCACCGATCCTCTGGATCGGCGGGTGCCGCCTAGAGCGCCCGCCAGCCGATGTCCCGGCGGCAGAACCCTTCGGGCCAGTCGATGGCATCGACCATGGCGTAGGCCTTGTCATGTGCCTCTTGCAGGGTCGCCCCCCGCGCGGTCACGCCCAGAACCCGGCCGCCTGTCGCGGTGATCTCGCCGTCGACCTCGGTCGTGCCTGCGTGGAACACGATCTCGGTCGATGTCTCGGGCAGCGCCTTCAGCCCCTTGATGATGCTGCCTTTTTCGTAAGCGCCGGGATATCCGTTCGCGGCCATCACCACGCTGACGGCGTGGTCGTCGGCCCAATGGACGGCCATTTCTTCCAGGCGACCCTCGGCGCAGCCGTGGATCAGGTCCAGCGCCTGGGCCCCCAGGCGCATCATCAGGGTCTGACATTCCGGATCGCCGAACCGGCAGTTGTATTCGACCAGCCGTGGCTGCCCGTTCTGGATCATCAGCCCCGCAAAGAGCACGCCCTGATAGGGCATTCCCTGCCTTGCCATCTCGGCCATGGTCGGCCGGATGATCTGGTCGAGCGCCATTTGCGTGATCGCGTCCGTCATGCAGGGGGCGGGCGAATAGGCGCCCATGCCGCCCGTATTCGGCCCTTCGTCGCCGTCGAAGGCGCGTTTATGGTCTTGCGCCGTGCCGATGGGAAGCACCGTCTCGCCGTCCACCAGCACAAAGAAGGAGGCCTCTTCGCCGTCCATAAACTCTTCGATCACCACCGACGCGCCCGCGGCGCCAAACGCGCCGCCTAGCATGTCGTCGATCGCGGCGTGGGCCTCGGCCTCTTCCATCGCGACGATGACGCCCTTGCCCGCCGCAAGACCGTCGGCCTTGATGACGATCGGGGCGCCTTGCGCCGTCACGTAGTCATGGGCAGGGCCTGCTTCGGTAAACCGCGCCCAAGCCGCTGTCGGTGCGTTGGCCGCATCGCAGATCGTTTTTGTGAAGGTTTTCGACGTTTCAAGTTGCGCCGCAGCCGCAGAAGGTCCGAAAACCACAAGCCCTGCTGCTCGACATGCATCGGAAACGCCGGCCTCCAGCGGTGCTTCCGGCCCCACGATTACCAGATCGATGGCGTTTTCCGAGGCGAACCCGACCACCGCGTCTCCGTCCAGGATGTCGAGAGCGGCGCAGTCGGCGATCTCTGCGATGCCGGCATTGCCCGGCGCCACGATCAGCCGGTCACACTTCGGGTTTTGCATCACGGCCCACGCCAATGCGTGTTCGCGTCCACCGCTCCCCAAGATCAGGATATTCATGCCGCCCCCTTGCTTGGCCTTTGCTCAGCGGCGTTCTAAAGTCCGCGCAGCCAAGGCACAAGGACGCAACATGGACCTGTTCGAGGACACCCCAGACACCGGCCCCGGAAACGCACCCGAATTCAGCGTCTCCGAGATCTCGGGCGCGGTAAAGCGGACCATCGAGGGCGAGTTCAGCCACGTCCGGGTGCGCGGCGAGGTGGGGCGGGTGTCGAGGCCGTCCTCGGGGCATCTCTACCTTGATCTCAAGGACGACCGCGCGGTGCTCGCCTCGGTGATCTGGAAGGGGCAGGCGGCGAAGCTGACGCACCGCCCGGAGGAGGGGATGGAGGTCATCGCCACCGGCCGGCTGACCACTTTCCCCGGCCAATCGCGCTATCAGATGGTCATCGAGGATATCCAGCCCGCGGGGGCCGGGGCGCTGATGGCGATGCTCGAAAAACGGCGCAAGGCGCTCGCCGCCGAGGGATTATTCGACGCTGATCGCAAGCGCCCGCTGCCGTTCCTGCCCGAAGTGATCGGCGTGGTCACATCCCCGTCCGGCGCCGTGATTCGCGATATTCTGCACCGGTTGCGGGATCGGTTCCCGCGCAAGGTGCTGGTCTGGCCGGTCGCCGTGCAGGGGGCGAAATGCGCTGCCGAAGTTGCCAATGCGATCAAAGGCTTCAACGCGATGACCCCCGGCGGTGCTCTGCCGCGACCCGACCTGATCATCGTCGCCCGTGGGGGGGGCTCTATCGAAGACCTCTGGGGCTTCAACGAGGAGATCGTCGTCCGGGCCGCCGCCGCGAGCGCGATCCCCCTGATCTCGGCCGTCGGGCACGAGACGGATACGACCCTGATCGACTATGCCTCCGATCAGCGCGCGCCCACGCCGACGGCGGCCGCCGAATTAGCGGTGCCCGTGCGACTTGAACTGCTGGCCACCACCGACAGTCTCGGCGCGCGGCTTCACCGCGGGCTCGAGCAGGGGGTGCGGCAGCGGCGGCAACGGCTCAGCGATCTCTCCCGCGCCCTGCCTCAGCCCGACGGGCTCTTGGCCCCGGCGCGGCAACGGCTTGATTTCCTTGGCGAACAGCTCAAATCCGCGCTGCGCGAAGCGACGGCGAAAAAGGCGCTCAGGCTGGCGGATCTCTCGCTGCGTCCCGGCGCGCTCCGGCGCTCGGTGGCCGATGAACGACGGCGGGCGGACAGCCTTGCCGCACGGCTTACCCCCGCACTCACCCGCACGCTGAGAGACCGGTCGGAAACCTTCACCCAACGGGCGAGCCGGCTCCAGCCAGCCCTCGTGCTCACCCGGATCGAACGGCAACGCGACAGGCTGATCAGCCTCGACAGGTTGCGCAGCACCTTGGGCTACAAGGCAACTCTCGCGCGCGGCTATGCCATCGTGCGGGGCGATGGTCAGGTCGTCACCGACAAGGTCGCCGCCGGCGCCGCGCAATCGCTCGAGATCGAATTCAAGGATGGTCGTCTGAGCCTCGGACCAAAGTCACCGAAAAAGCCAAAGACACCGCCCCCCGAGCAGGGCACGCTGCTCTGACTTCATCTTGGCCAGAAAACTCACATCCCGACCCGCGCCACAAGTGCGAGGGCGGCATCTAGGTGCGACCGCTCCACGCGTCGGCCAACGGGTCCATCACCTTGCGCCACCGCCTTGGATGCAGCGCCAGACAGGACATGACCGGCAGGCTGCGCGGCAGCATCGGCAGATCGTCGTCCAGTCGCAGCGCGGGATAGGGCCGGGCCGGGCTGGCGTGATGATCCGAATGTCGTGGCGCGTTCAGCATCAAGGCAGAAGACCACAGATGCGGGCTGTTCCAGCTATGGGCGGGTCCGGTCGGCACCGGCTTTCCCTTGGCGTCCGTGGCGCGGATCAGCCCGTAATGCTGCACGTAGTCCGACATCAACAGCTGCGCCTGCGCATAGCCCGCAAGGCCGATCCACACCAGCAGCCCCTTGAGCCCGGTCAGCCACAGGACGGCGAGGCCGATCGCCAGAGCGCCGCCGACATACAGGGCGTAGGGATGCCGCCATCGCGGCAGTCGGGCCCGCTCGATCCGGGCGGTCTCGGCGGCCAGCCCTTGCCGAAATCCGCCCCGCCACGCACGACCGACATAGCGGTAAAAGCTCTCCCCCCGGCGCGAGGTCGCGGGGTCCGCGCGTGTCGCCACACGGACATGGTGCACGAGCGGGTGGGCCGATGTGTGGTGGCCGTAAAGCATTGAAATATAGACCCACATGCCCAATCGATGGCGCAGGCGGTCGCGGGCGTGGATCAACTCGTGGGCATTGGAATTGCTGACCTGACCAAAGAACAGCCCGGCGGCGGCGAAGAGCCCCGCCTTCTCCCAACTGCCCAATCCGTCGCTCAGCGCGATCACGGACACGACCAGCGCCATCAACGCGAAATGCAGCCCGGCCAAGGTGATCGACAAGCCGGCCGCCGCCGGGAATTCGACCCCCTCCGTGGCCGGCACGACGCGGCGGACCACCTCGTCCAGCGTCGCCGTGAATAGCGTCAGATAGGCCAGTGCCAGCAGCACCCATCCGCCACCCAATATGGCCGCCGCCGCGATCATCGGCACGGGCAACAGGGTCGCGATGGCAAACAGGATCATCTGGCGGGGCATGGCGCTCGGCTGCGGTTCGGGAACGGGTCACTCTAGCCCAAAAACTATGGCGTCAGAAGGGCGCAGAGCAACATGCCCTTTCAAATTGTCGCAACCGGGTTTAGGTCGTTAGCTGTCACATTGGGCCGGAAAACGGGGGGGCAATGTCCTTTTTCAAGAAAATGAAGGATCGGATGTTCAGGTCGTCGTCCAAACTGGACGAAGGGCTCGAGGCGATTGTCGAAGAGGCCGCGCCCGAAGACGTCTCTACCGACGCGGCGCCCGCCGAAGATGCCGCACAAACGGCACCTTCTGAGCCCGCCGTCGAGGCGGCACCCGAGCCTGCACCGGCCCCGGAGCCCGCGCCACGGCCCGCCCCGGACCCCGTGGCAGAACCGGCCCCGGAACCGGCTCCAAAACCAGAACCGGAACCCGAGCCAGAGCCCGCACCCGAACCCACTCCGACGCCAGCCGCCAAGCCGGACCCTGCACCGGCGCCTGCGCCCGCGGCCAAGCCAGCGCCCGAGCCGACCCCCGAGCCGACCCCCGAACCGACCCTCGCACCGATCCCTGAGCCAGCCGCACCGGCTCCCGAGCCCGCCCGGCCCGGTCTCATGGGGCGGCTTCTGGGGCGCAGCGCCTCCGATATCCCGCGGCGGACGCTCGACGACGCGATGCTCGAACAGCTCGAGGAGCTGCTCATCGGCGCGGACATGGGCGTGGACACAGCGCTCCGGGTCACGGCCAACATGGCCGAAGGGAACTTCGGCAAGCGGCTCTCGGTCCCGGAAATCAAGGCGCTTATGGCCAAAGAGATCACCCGGATCATGGAGCCGGTCGCCAAACCGATGCCGCTCTATCCCAAAAGCCCGCAGGTGGTGCTGGTGGTCGGCGTCAACGGCTCCGGCAAGACGACGACAATCGGCAAGCTCGCCAGCCAGTTCCGGGCCGCCGGCAAATCGGTTGTCATCGCGGCGGGCGATACCTTCCGGGCGGCAGCAGTCGAACAGCTGCAGGTCTGGGGCGACAGGGCCGGCGTGCCCGTGCTGACGGCGCCCGAAGGGTCCGATCCCGCCAGCCTCGCCTTCGACGCCATGACCAAGGCTCAGGCCGACGGCGCGGACCTCTTGCTGATCGACACGGCGGGGCGGCTGCAAAACCGGCAGGATCTGATGGAGGAACTGGCCAAGATCGTCCGGGTGATCCGCAAGAAAGACCCCGACGCCCCGCACAACACCCTTCTCGTGCTCGACGCCACCACCGGGCAGAACGCCCTGCTGCAAGTCGACATCTTCCGCAAGATCGCGGATGTCTCCGGGCTTGTGATGACGAAGCTCGACGGCACCGCGAAAGGCGGCGTTCTGGTGGCGCTGGCCGACAAGTTCGGTCTGCCGATCCACGCCATCGGCGTCGGAGAGCAAATCGACGACCTCGCCCCCTTCGATCCGCAGGACTTCGCCAACGCGCTCGTCGGCCTCGACGCATGACGCAGGCTTCTTTTGGCTCCAAATACGGCGGGGGCGCCGCAGGCGCGGGGCAGCGCCCCTCCACCCTTGCCGATCACTAGATCGGCACAGGCATGAGCGACTGGCTCAACAGCATCGCTGGCACCCCGGAAGGGGCGTTCTATGCGACGATCTTCGCGCTGGTCTCGGCGCTGGCGCATGCGGTTTTCGGCGCTCTGCAAAAGGGGGCACACGATCCGTGGTTGACGCGCGGGTCGATCGATTTCTCGCTGGTGCTGATCTCGGCTCCGGTCGCGCTGTTCCTTGTGCCGTGGCCCAGCGGGCAGACCGCACTGATCCTGCTCGGCGCGCTCGTCATCCATTTCGGCTACAAGCTCACCATGGCGCTGGCCTACGAGCGGGCGGCCTACACGGTGGTCTACCCGGTCGTGAGGGGGACAGGGCCGGTGGTCACCGTGGCCGCGGCCAGCGTGATCTTTCACGAACATTTCACCGCAACACAATGGCTCGGGGTGGCGGTGCTGTCGGGCGCGATCCTGCTCCTCGCGCTGCGGAACCTGACCGAAGAAACCATCGACCCCCGGGCGCTCAGGATCGGGCTGGCTTGGGCGGTGGCGGGCGGGCTGATGGTGGCGCTCTACACCACCTACGACGCCTGGGGGATCCGGCAATCGCCGAATCCGTTCACCTTTCTGGCATGGTTCTTCTTCGTGACCGCGTTGGACTTCCCGGGGATCGCCTATTGGCGGTATCGACGCATGGCCAATCCCCCGCGACCGTGGCCGCTGCTGCTGCGCGGGCTGATCGGCGGGGTCATTGCATGGGTCAGTTTTGGCGGGGTCATGCTCGCCACCTTCCTCGACAAGGTCGGGGAGGCGGCGGTGCTGCGCGAAACCTCGACCGTCTTTGCCGCGCTGATCGGCTGGTTCATCCTCGGCGAAAAGGTCGGTCCGCGCAGGCTGATCCTGATGAGCCTGATCGCGCTCGGCGCGGTGATCGTCGAATTCGGCTAGGCAGCCCGGGTCCAGTCCGTGCCAGCTCAGTCGGTGCTCATGAAATTCACTTTGAAATAATTCGGAGTGTCCTCCATCCGGCTCATCCACGCCCCTAGGGCGGGGCGGTCCGGCAGCATCGTCCGGCCTTCGGGCGTGATCGAGAAATAGGCCATGATCGGGGCCAGAAACAGATCGGCCAGGGTCAGTTGTTCGCCGCAGAGATAGGGCCCCTCGGCCAGAGCATCGGCCAGCACGTCCAGACAGCGGACGATCTCGGGCAGGGCGGCCTCGATCACCGCCTCGTCCGGGGCGAGGCTGCGCATCGGCTTGATCACCCGCTCCGAGACACAGGAGCGAACGACGCTTTCATAGACATATTCGTTGATCACGCTGATCCACTGCATCATCCGGGCACGGTCCACGGGGGTGGTCGGCTGCAGGGACGGCCCCTCGAACGCCTCGTCGATATAGACCGCGATCGCCAGCGCCTCATAAAGCGTCACGTCGCCATGTTGCAGCACCGGCATCCGGGCAAAGGGATGGTGCTGGCGGTAGTCCGGGTCGCGAAAGTTCACCATCTGGAGCCGGACGTTCACGCCCTTGTTCTCGCAAACCATCAGGGCGGTGCGGACATAGCTGCTCGGTGGCAGGCCAAGGATAACAAGTTCGGACATGACATAGGCTCCTAGGGGTGAGGCAGAACAGGGGGGCAGGTGCGGGCGACATAGGCGGCATAGCTGTGCGACAGGATCTTGGTCCAACCGGCGGTGTAGTTGCCGTGCCGGGTCAGCGCGGTGGGGGCAAGATGTTCCCAGCCGGAATGGATCAGGGTCACGCCGATCCGCCCGTCATCCGTCGGCAGAAACTCGATCAAAACATCGGTGCCGTTGTCCGGCCCTTCGCCAACATACCACGTAAAGCGGATGCGGCTGAATTCGGTCCACTCTGTGATCCTGCCCCAAATATTGGGCGGTCCGGTCTCCGGGGTTTCCATGATCCTGCCGCCGACGCCGGGCTCGATCGAGACGCGCCCGCCCGCGATGGAGTGGGTGGCCACCGGCCACCACGCGGCCACATTGGCGGTAAAGGCGCGAAAGGCCGCCTCCGGCGTGGTGTTCAGCACCGTCGTGATCTCGATGGGCTCAATCATCGGCACCATCAACGGCACTGTCCTCGGGGGCCAGATCGGTAAGCGCGTTCAGCCAGTGACGCTCCAGATAGCTGCGCAGTTCGGCCAGCTGCCCTGGTTCGATGCGATAGATCCGCTTCATGCCCGCAGGGGTGGCGCTGATCAGACCGGCCTCGCGCAAGACCTTGAGGTGCTGCGACACTACCGGCTGCGAAGCCGCCAGCTGATCGGTCAGTTCACGCACCGAGGCGGGATGTGTCTCCAACCGGTTCAGGATCTGCTGGCGCAGGGGGTGGGACAAGGCCGCGAACTGATTCTCATAAGGCATTCCTTATGATAGGGCGGGGTGGTTCATAAGAAAAGTCTTATATGGCCGGCCGTCGCGGGATCGAGGCGTTGAAATTGGCTATTTCCACCGACCGACATCCCCCCTAAAACCGCCGCATGGCAGAGCGCAGCATCAATCCCTTCGTCAAGCAGGTCCTCGAACTGGGGCCGACGCTTGTTTTCTTTCTTCTCTATCTGCGGATACGGGACGAAACCTTTCTCTGGGGCGAGACGGAATATTCCGGATTTATCGTGGCCACGCTGATCTTTGTGCCGATCCTTCTGATCGCCATGGGGATTCTCTGGGCGATGACCGGCAAGCTCAGCCGGATGCAGATCTTCACCGCCTTCATGGTGATCTTCTTCGGCGGGCTGACGGCATGGTTCAACGACGAGCGGTTCTTCAAGATGAAGACCACCATCGTCTATGGCTGCTTTGCGGCGATCCTCGGGATCGGGCTGTTGCAGGGGCGCAGCTACCTGCAATGGATCATGGGCGAATTGCTCCCGATGGAGCCGGAGGGCTGGATGATCCTGACCCGGCGGCTGACCATGATGTTTGCAGGGCTTGCCATCGCCAACGAGGTGATCTGGCGGACGCAATCGACCGACCTCTGGGTCAAGCTCGAAACCTTCGCCTTCCCGGCGGCGCTGTTCCTGTTTCTGTGGGTCCAGATCGTGGCCCTTCAGAAATACCTGATCGAAGAGCCGAAAGAAGAGGCCTAGAGGCGCTGTCGCAGATGGGCCGGGGCCACGGCCAGCGCCACCTTGCGGGCCAGATCCCGTGAAATCATCGCCTCCAGCGCCAGTTTGAACCGGGGCTTGCGGGCGGATCGGTCGCGGAGCACGTCGATGGGCCAGACAAGCACTTCGCCGCCTGCCTCGATCACCGTGCTGGCCGAGGCGGGGGTCTCCAGCAGATAGGCCACCTCGCCGACGAACACGCCCGCCGGAAGCTCGAACTCCTCGGCGCCCTTGCTGACGCGGGTGCGACCGCTCAGCACCAGATAAACCTCGGTCACCGGCTGGCCTTCGATCGTCAACTGCGTGTCGCGGCGCAGGGTGACGCGGCGGGCGGTGCGCACCACGCTGCGAAAATCGCCCGGTTGCAGATGGGCAAACTGCGCATACAGCGCCCGATATTCCGGCGGAATGATCCAGCGGACCCCCTGCAACAACAGGATCGACAGCCCGATGAGATTGGCCGCCACCATGATCAGACTGGTATAGATCGCCGCCCAAAGAGGGCCATCGGCCACGGTCGCGTAATAGCCGATATACAGCGCCGACCCGATCAGCAGCAGCACCCGCAGCACCCTCTGATCGATCACCAGATAGCCTGACACGAAAGACAGGCCTGCCAGCACGATCAAGACATTCGGGGTAAAGACGTCGGACATGACCGGAATGTCATATCACACACGTCGATTGTCAAAAGAATCCGACCAACTGGGGATCAGCGGGCGATCAGCGGACGGTCTGACCTGCCCGTCTGCGAGGCCGGATCGGACGGGGCGCTGCAGGCGGCACGCCCGCACGGGCCAGCGCGGCCATCGGCACCCGCCCCGACAAGACCGCGCGATACAGCCCGAATATGCCCGGTCTGGTATAGCCCGACCAATGGCATATCCGGGCACGATGCGGTGCGATGCGGTGGCCCAACCGGGCCAGGCTCGGCAGCACGCCCGGCCTGTCCAGCGCCAGATCGACCCAACCGGCGACCCCCGGCAATCCCGCGCCGAGGCTCGGGCCGGCCCAGGGAAAGGCCGCGCGCAACAGCGCCTCGAAAAAGGTGTTCTCGGGGCCGCGCACATGCAGGACTTCGGGTCGCGCACCTGTGTCTGAGGCCATCACCGCCGCCGCCTCGGCGCGGAAGGCGGCACCGGCAATCAGGATGACCCGCTGCACCGAACCTCGTGGACAATGGGGCAGGGTGGCCAACGCCACCCGTGCGCCCAGCGAATGGGCAAGGACATGGATCGGACGATCCGGCGCGACGGCCTTGATGCGGGCGATCACCTCCGCCAGATCGCGTCCCGCCACGCCCGCCCGGCGATAGGCGCCCCATATGCCGCCCCGCGCGTTCCAGCCAAAGGCCACCGCGAGAGTGTCGTCGCCCAACAGGCGCAAATGGCGGGGCCAGCTGATGATCCGGCGCCTCGGATCGCGGACATCCGGCGACAGGATCAAGTCGTGCGGATCATGGCCGGGCACACCGGGGGCATAGCGATAGCCGTGAATGAGGACGACGACCGGGGCGGCTTCGGGCAGGCGGTCCAGCATCGCTGCCAGCGCCTCTGACGAGGGCAGGGCGCTCTGCGATACTGCCAAAACACTCATGCCAGACCTGCCATATCTCGGGGGTGCGATAGAACATGGATGCAACGCCGGGATGAACGTGGGGTGACAGCTGCGTGACGGTGGGCAAAGAGGGTGTCAGGGCCGGGGCGGTCTTGACGCAACGGCACGCCGGGTCTATCCAAGCGGCGCGTGGCGATTTGTTTCCGGATTGCGGGCCACCAGCGGTGTCTTTATGAGACGCCCGAACCAAAGCCGCTAAAGAGGGTCTAGGGTGCGCAAGCCCCGATACCTTTCCGGTGTCGGGGTTTTTTATTGGCGGGAGGCCCCCACCCGCCAGAGGACAAAGACATGACGAGCACATCGAAACGCACCCGCGCAGTCCACGGCGGCACACGTCGCAGCCAGTATAACGAAGTCTCCGAGGCGATCTTCATGACGCAGGGCTTCGTCTACGACACCGCCGAGGCCGCCGAAGCGCGGTTCCTCAAGGCCGGCGACGACGAATTCATCTATGCCCGCTACGGCAACCCGACCGTGGCCATGTTCGAAGAACGGATCGCCGCCCTCGAAGGGGCCGAAGACGCCTTCGCCACCGCCTCCGGCATGGCGGCGGTCAACGGGGCGCTGACCTCGATGCTCAAGGCGGGCGATCACGTCGTCTCGTCGCGGGCGCTGTTCGGATCGTGTCTCTATATCCTCGAAGAGGTGCTGACCCGCTTCGGCGTCGAGGTGACCTTCGTCGACGGCACCGATCTTGGCCAGTGGGAGGCCGCGATCCGGCCCGACACCAAGGCGGTGTTCTTCGAAAGCATGTCGAACCCGACGCTCGAAATCATCGACATCCGCGCCGTCTCCGCCCTGGCCCACGCGGTCGGTGCCACGGTGATCGTCGACAACGTCTTTGCCACGCCGGTCTGGTCCGACGCCATAGCGCAAGGGGCCGACGTGGTGGTCTACTCCGCCACCAAGCATATCGACGGTCAGGGCCGGGCGCTGGGCGGCGTGATTCTCGGCACGCAAGAGTTCATTCGCAAAACGGTGGAGCCCTACCTCAAGCACACCGGCGCCGCACTTTCTCCCTTCAACGCGTGGCTGATGCTCAAAGGGTTGGAGACGATGGAGCTTCGGGTGCGGGCGCAAACCACCTCCGCCAAGCTCATCGCCGAGGCGCTCAGCACGCAATCCGCCCTCAGCAACGTGATCTACCCCGGATTGGCCGGTCACAAGCAGCACGCGCTGGCAATGGCACAGATGAACGGGCAGGGCGGCACCGTTCTGGCCTTTGACGCAGGCTCGCAGGAGCGCGCCTTCAAGCTGCTCAACGCGCTGGAAATCATCATCATTTCCAACAACCTGGGCGACGCAAAATCCATCGCGACGCACCCTGCGACCACCACGCACCAACGGCTGCCCGACGAGCAGAAGGCGGCGCTTGGGATCACGCCCGGGCTGATCCGGCTGTCGGTCGGTCTCGAAGGCACCGAAGACCTGATAGGCGACCTCACCTCGGCCATCGGCACACTCTGAGGCCGGACGAGCGAACTGCCGGCAGCGCCCAAGGGTGTTGCCGGTGACCAGGGACGTCGAGGTCTGACGGTCACGGCTCCACCAGTCACGGCGCCGTGATACCAGGCCGCAAAACCAACTAAAATCGCGCCGCGATTGGAAATGGTGTAACATCGGCCCATATATCGGATCACACGACCGACCGGAGGGGGCCGATTGATGAACATCCATTCACCCGACATGGACCGCGACCCGACACGGGCCGAGGCCGAAGCGGCACTCGCGCTTCTGCGGCGCTGGGCCATCGACGTCACACCGGAAGAGGTAGCGACGCTCGACCCCGTCGTCTCGCGGCTGATCCCCGGTCAGGACGTGTCCAACTACCCTGCCATGGCCCGCGCCTACCCCGAAGACTTCACCGTCGACGAGGCCTACAAAGCCTCCATGCCCGATTTGCAGAACGGGCCGTCCAGCTTGATCAAAGGCGCCCGTCAACAAATCCAGCACGTAGGTATAAGTAACTTCCGACTGCCGATAAGGTTCCATACCCGCGACAACGGCGATCTGACTCTCGAAACCTCGGTGACCGGAACGGTCAGCCTCGAGGCGGAAAAGAAGGGCATCAACATGTCCCGGATCATGCGGTCCTTCTACAAACACGCCGAAGAGACTTTCAGCTTCGCGGTGATCGAACGGGCGCTCGACGCCTACAAGGCCGATCTGGAAAGCTTCGATGCGCGGATTCAAATGCGGTTCTCCTTCCCGATGAAGGTCGCGTCTCTGCGCTCCGGCCTGTCAGGCTTCCAATATTACGATATCGCGCTGGAGCTGATCGAACGGGACGGCGTGCGCAAAAAGATCGTGCATCTCGACTACGTCTATTCCTCGACCTGCCCCTGCTCGCTGGAACTCAGCGAACACGCCCGGCAATTCCGGGGGCAACTGGCCACGCCGCACTCGCAGCGGTCGGTGGCGCGGCTCTCCATGGTGCTCGACGACACCGCGCCCTGCCTCTGGTTCGAAGACGTGATCGACATGGCGCGTGCGGCCGTGCCGACGGAAACGCAGGTGATGGTCAAGCGCGAGGACGAACAAGCCTTTGCCGAACTCAACGCCGCCAACCCGATCTTCGTCGAAGACGCGGCGCGACTTTTCTGCGAGCAATTGCAAAAAGACCCCCGGATCGGCGATTTCCGGGTGCTGGCCAGCCATCAGGAAAGCCTGCACAGCCACGACGCGGTCAGCCTGCTGACCGAAGGGCCGACCTTCGCCGCAGAAAGCCTCGATCCCCGGCTGTTCAACTCGCTCTACCACGTCGGCTAAACCGCGCACCCCGGCACCTTCTTTGGGTCAAAAATATCCCGGGGTTTGGGGCAGAGCCCCAAGACGCGCCCACTAGGCGCTGCCCTTATCGCCCAGGGTGGAGACCACCTGATCGATGACCAGCGCCCCATAGGCGGCGTTGGCATGCATGATGTCGTCCTTGGGCTGCGGCAGATTGCCCCGCGCGGTAAGGCGTTTGGCGCCATTCATATAGGGCAGGGCGGTCAGAATGTGATCCTCGATCGTGGGCGCGGGCTGGGGCACGAAGCGGGCGCCGCACTCCGCGATCACGCGGGCGGCGGCATCCTCGAAAATCGCGCTCAACCCTTCGGCATCGCCATTGGACAGGGCGGTATGGTGGGCACGGGTCACGGACCGGCGCTTGGCCTTGATCGCGGCGCTCACACGGGGTTGGCTGGTCAGCAGGATCGGCTTGTCGGTCATGGCACGCAGATGGGTGACGAACTTCGGGCCCAGCCGGGTGGCCATCGCCGCCTGCATCGAGGCACGGGCGGCGGCATAGGACAGCAAACGCTCCGGGCCAGCGGCCAGATCGTGTTTGGCCTCCAGCGACGGCAATCCGACCCAGCGGCAATCGCGGTAGGTATTGGCGGCGGTCGCCACGGAGATCAGGCAGCCGGTCACGACAAAGGCGTCGAACGCGCCCAGATCCACGTCCTCTACCCCGCCGAGGCGGCGAAACGCATCCGCCGTCGCATTGCCCGACGGCACGAGGCGGCCATTGCGATGCACGGTCTTCAGAAGCAGGTCCTTGTGCGCCCCGACAAAGCTCGGCTCCAGACCGGGCCAGCGGGCGGCATCGTCGCGCCATGCTTCGCGCAGGGCGGCGATATGGGAATTGCCGAAAAAGCAGACGCGCAGGCTCATCGGGCCACCACGCTGGCCAGTTGATCCAGCATCAACGCGCCATAGGCTGCATTGGGATGCTTGAAGTCGTCGCGCTCGGTCTCGCCGTGCTCGCCACGGATCCGGGCAGAGCCCGCCATATAGGGCGGATCGGTCAGGATATGATCGACGATGGTTTCGCGCGGTTGCGGCAGCACGCTGACCCCCGTGGACCCGGCGGCCGCGGCACTCGCGGTCTCGTACAGGTCCGAGATCTCGGCGGCGTCGCCCATCTTGATCGCGCGCGACAGGCCAAAGAACTGGCCCATCGGATGATGGCAGGCGCGGGCGTGCAGCCGGGGCTGGCCGATGACATAGACGGGGCAGTCCATCGCGGCGGCGACCCGGGCAGCCACGTCAAATCCGGTGAGGCTCTGCAAATAGCCGCTCAACCCCGCCTCGGCGGCGCGGCGCGAGATCATCGTCGGGCGCATGGAGGCAAGATCGTCCTGGCGCTCCAACGACGGCAGTCCGGGCCAGCGGGCGTCTTTCCAGACCGTTTGGGCGTGTTGCTGCTTGAGGCCGAACCCGACCACGGCAATCGCGTCATAGACGGTCAGATCGACCTCCTCGGCTCCAGTGCGCTGGCGCATCTGGGCGCGGGCTTCGTCGCTGGTGGGGCGCAGAATGCCGTTCACGATTTCGGTGTCGCGGGCCGCGGTGCCGCGAAACGGCACGAAGGTGCAATCAAGCGGCCAATGGTCCGGCCTTGCCGCCAATGCCTCCTGCAATGCGACCAGATGCGAATTCCCGATCAGGCAAAGGCGCGTGGTCATCCGGCAAAGGCCTGCAACAGCAAATCGTCACAGATCAGATCGTCCTCGCTGTCGCTGTCGTCCTCGTTCTGCTCGGTGCTCTGGCTGGGTTCGGCCGGGGCGCCGTCCAGCAGGCCATGCGCCTCGAGGAAGATCGCCATGACCTTTTCCACGGCCTCGATCTTGACGCTGCGCAGATTGGGCTCGAACCACGGTCCGCCAGAGGCCGGATGGGTGACGATCTCGTAGGACGGAAAATAGGCGGCATCCTTGCTTTGGGCCACGAATTCGCCGGCTGCGGCACGAAGCGTCGCCTTCGACCAGCTCGTCGCCTCCAGCACATGCTGACCGGTCGCCGTCGCCGTCAGGGGCACCGGAGAGACGGTCACAAGCAGCTTCATCTCGGGGTTGAAGCGGCGCAACTGCGCTTGAATCGCATAGAGATCGGCCAGAATTTCGGCATGGGTGAAATTGCGGAACACATGCTGATCAGGGTCGAAGGTGCCGCCGGCCACTCCGGGGCAGATCGGAAAGACGCGGCCGGTCTCGCGGTCTTCCCAGGCTTCGGTCAGGCCGAGGGTAAAGACGAACACATCCGCCTGTTGCAGCATCCGGCTGGTGCGCTCGAGATGGTAGTTGCGGTGCAGGATCACCTCCTCCGCACTGTCGAGGCCCTCGGGTTCGACGGTCGGGCGAAAGGCGTCGCGATAGCGGCCGTCGTTTTCCCACACAAATCGGTGCTCGGCGCTGCCGTCCGCGACCTCTTCAAGCAGCTGGCGCATCTGGCGGGCGGTATAGACATTACCGTAACGGCCTGAGAACAGAGAATATCCATAGCGTTGCGCCACAGGCTCGGGCATCGAGCGCGGCGGCGGCTCCGCATCCAGAACGGTGCATCCGGCGATCCGCAGGTAGCGGCCGATATGCTGGGCAAAGCAGCTGCCCGCGGTGGCGACGGTGGTGTCATGGGTAATGGCAAACGCAGGGCGATAGAGGCCGGGAAAGGCCTCTCTGTCGGTCTCTGCGACAGCGGTTTTCCAGAATGCCTCAGGCGGCATTCCCACATAGGGATGGCTCATCTTGCGCCCCTCGAAACGATAGGTCCCACGTCAGGTTGCTGTTTCTGATAGTGACACAATCTGCCCCGATTGTGGCGCGAAGACGGAGCTTTCGTGTCTTGGCGTGCCCGAAGCGCAAAGATGCGCCAAGAGGGCCATAACGGGCCTTGACTTGGGCTGCGGGGCAAGCCAACGCTCGGCCCATGCTGGACGTGCGACCCGTGGGATATGTGATCGGCCTCTTGGTGGCGACCCTCGGTCTGACCATGCTGGGGCCACTTGTGGCCGATCTGGCCGCCGGCAACGGGCATTGGCCCGCGTTTCTGGAAAGCGCCGCAATCACCATCATGACCGGCACGCTGATCGCGATGGCTTGTGCCAACGGCGTGCAATCGGGGCTGACGCTCAAGCAGACCTTCCTGCTCACCTCCTCGGTCTGGATCGCGCTGCCGGCCTTCGGGGCGCTGCCGTTTATCCTCGGGGCGACCGACTCCAACCTGACCGACGCCTTCTTCGAGGCGATGTCGGGGATCACCACCACCGGGGCGACGGTGCTGACGGGGCTGGACGACCTGCCGCAGGGCATGCTGCTCTGGCGGGGGATCCTGCAATGGCTGGGCGGGATCGGCATCATCGTCATGGCGATGGTGTTCCTGCCCGAACTCAAGGTCGGCGGGATGCAGGTATTCCGATCCGAAGCCTTTGAGACGATGGGAAAGATCCTGCCACGGGCGGCCGAGATCGCCTCGCGGATCTCGGTGATCTACGTGACGCTGACGGTCTGCTGCGCACTGGCCTACACGGCCACCGGGATGACGCCCTTCGACGCATCGGTCCACGCGATGACGACGATCTCGACGGGCGGGTTCGCCAACTCCGACGCCTCCTTCGGGGCCTACGGGGCCGGGGCGCACTATGTGGGAACACTGTTCATGTTCCTCGCGGCGCTTCCCTTCGTGCGCTACGTGCAGATGCTGGGGGGGAGCCACATGCCGCTGCTGCGGGACGCGCAGGTGCGGGCCTTTGCCATGACCATCGTGGTCTGCGTGCTGGCGATCTCGTTCTCGCTGGCCAACACGATCCACGGCTTCTCCGAAATCGCCTTCCGCGAGGCGCTGTTCAACGTCGTCTCGATCATGTCGGGGACGGGCTATGCCAGCGCCGACTACATGCTCTGGGGGCCGTTCTGCGTGGCGATGTTCTTCTTCATCGGGCTGATCGGGGGCTGTGCGGGCTCTACCGCCTGCTCGGTCAAGGTGTTCCGCTACCAGATCCTCTTCGCCTCCATTGGGGCGCAGGTGCGGCAGTTGCACTCGCCGTCGGGGATCTTTCAGCCGCGATATGAGGGCCGGGTGGTCAGCGGCGACGTCATGAATTCCGTGATGGCCTTCTTCGTGGTGTTCATCGTCTCGGTGGGGATCGTGTCGGTGCTGCTCAGCCTCACCGGACTCGATTTCATCACCAGCGTGTCCGGGGCGGCGACGGCTCTGGCCAACGTCGGGCCGGGCCTCGGCACCGAAATCGGACCGGCAGGCAATTTCGCCGGGCTGAACGACACGGCCAAATGGATCCTCAGCATCTCGATGTTCGTGGGCCGCTTGGAAATGATGGTCGTCCTCGTCCTGATCACCGCAAGATTCTGGAGGTCGTGATGACCCGAGAGACCCGCCCCTTGGGCGCTCAAATCAGCCATATGCTCAAGGACCGAGGCGTCGAGGTGATCTTTGGGGTGCCCGGCGTGCATAACCAAGAGATGTATCGCGGCATCGAAGAAGCAGGGCTGCGCCACGTCCTGTCGCGGCACGAGCAAGGGGCCGGGTTCATGGCCGATGGCTATGCCCGGGCCACCGGGAAAACCGGGGTGTGCTATGTGATTTCAGGGCCGGGCCTATGTAACATCATGACCCCGATGGGGCAGGCCTATTCGGATTCCGTGTCGATGCTGGTGATCTCGTCCTGCCTCGACGAAACCTCCGCGACGCGCGGGCAACTTCACCAGATGCGCGATCAGGAGGGGGCGGCAAGAACCGTCTGCGACTGGTCCGAGACCGCGCGAACGGCGGATGCGGCCTATCACCTGATCGACCGGGCCTTGGGCGAATTTGAGACCGGGCGCGCGCGGCCCAAGCACCTCACCGTGCCGATCAAGGCGCTGGAAGGCCAAGCCCCGCAGGGGTGGTCCGCGGACCGGACTCTGCCCGCCAACCTGAACACCCCCGTCGAGGGGGCGCTCAGGCTCTTTGCCGAGGCGCTGGGTGCCGCGCGACGGCCCGTGTTCATCCTTGGGGGCGGAGCCGCCGCCGCGGCCGAGGCAATCCGCCCGGTGCTGAAAAAGGCGCAGGCCGCGTCCTTCGTGACCTACGCCGGACGCGGCATCGTCAATGACGATCCGCTGCACTTCGGCGCTCTGCTGGCACGGGGCGACAGCGCCGAGGTTCTGGCCTCCGCCGATCTGCTGATCTCCGTCGGCACCGACCTGTCCGAAGTCGACCTCTGGCGGACAAAGACAGGGGCCACCTGCCGCCACATCCGGATCAACATCGACGGCGAAATTCTCGCGCGGCGCTCGGGCGAGGATGTCTCCATCGCCTGTGATGCCGGATTGTTCTTTGCCAGCCTCGCCCCCTTCGTGGCAGAGGGAAACACCGATTGGACCGCCGCCGAGGTCAGCCAGTTCACCGCCCGAATGCGGGCGCAGATCGACGCCGAGCGGCCCGGGATCGGGCGGGTCGCCGACGCGCTCCGTGCGGCGATCCCGGCGGACACGATGATCTATTCCGACATGACCCAGTTTGCCTACGCGGCGAAAGAGATCTGGCCGATGGACCGTCCCGGCCATTGGCACCACCCTTACGGCTTCGGCACGCTGGGCTACGCGCTGCCTGCGGCCATCGGCGGGGCGGTGGCGCGGCCGGGGCAGCCCACGATGGCCATCGCAGGCGACTACGGATTTCAATACACGATCCAGGAATTGGGCACCGCCGTCGAGCTTGGCCTGCCGCTGCCGATCATCCTGTGGGACAACGGCAAACTCGGAGAGATCGAGGCCGGGATGATCCGCGCCCAGATCGCGCCCAACGCCGTGGTGCAGCGCAACCCCGATTTCTGCAAACTGGCCGAGGCCTATGGCGCGCGCGCCGAACAGCCCGCCGACCTCGCCGCCCTGGCCGATGCGGTGCAGCGGGCCTTCACCGCCGAGGTGCCGACCCTGATCCGGGTCACGCCCGATATCGGGTAGGGGATTGGTAAGGTCGGTTCCCGCCGGCCTTACGATGCGCGCGGTCGCTTAAAGCGGGGGCGCGCGAAAATGACACCTCCGCAATACCGACGGGATACCGACGGCAGACCGAGTGCGGTTTCGCCTGCTCTTGCAGGCGTTAACCTATGATTCGCCGTGGTTGGGGCGGTTGCGGCTATACCGACGCTATTCCCAGCAGCTGACCAGCACGGTGATGTCACCCGCCTCGCGGGTCAGCATTTCCGGAGTCGTTGCCTGCACCGAGGCGGTCGTGCGATACCCGATGCCCGCCGCATCCAGCGACGCCATGATCTCATCGGCATCGACAGAATAGCTGACCTCGGGCGGCAAGACCTGCCCACTGCGGGCCTCCTTGGGCATCAACATCCCCAAAACAGCGCCGCCATTGTCGAGCACCGGACCGCCCGCATCGCCCTCTTGGGCCATGATTTCAAGGCGTTTGACCTCTTCTTCGCCGTTCAGCCCACGAATGTCGGCCAACGTGCCGAAGGTCACCGCAGGCGAGGCCAGAAGCCCGCCGTAGGGATAACCCGCGACCGCGACAGCCGCCTGCAAACGCGGAACGCCGGTCTGGAAGGCTGCGACATCCAATGGTGCGATGCGGTCCTGAGAGCGCAGCACCGCCAGCCCGAGATCGGCGTCGGTATGGACCACATCGGCCACATGCGCCCCGTCGATGATCACCTCGCCGCAACCCGACACGGCCTCTAGCGTGGTCAGCACCGTCCCACGATCGTCGATGTAGAAACCGGACCGTGATAACAATGGCTTACGGACAGCAAGGCCCGACACCAGATCCACCGCCTGCTCCTCACCGGGGGTGGCGAGACCGGGGTCGAGAACCCCGTCGATCCGCGTGAACGAAGCCTGCATCTCGGCCAGAACACGGCCCCTGCGTTCGCTGTCTCCGGCGGGCCAGATCAGGGCATAACCCTTGATCTCACCGTTCTCGAGGCTGGCAGTGATAAAGCTGTGCCGCTCGCCGTCGATCCCCTCCAGCGTAAAGCTGGAATTGCGCCGCTCGCGCGGACCTTCAGGGGGGATAACCTCAAGTGTTTGCAGGATTTCATACAGACCAAAGAGCCTGTCCTGATCGCCCGGTTGGCTGATCAAAAGGACAGTGGCGTCGATGTCTCCGGTGGCTTCGAACCGTGCGAAAGGCGGGGCATAGGCGGCAAAGGCGACCACGCCTGTGGGGATCTGCATCTCGATGCCGGTAGCCTCATCGCGCACCAGTTGAAGGTCCATTCCGTCCAGCACCGCGTTGTAGGCGTCGATGAGAACCCGACGCTGGAGCGTCGTCAGCACGCCGGTGGGCTCGAAGTTGTTGGCGGCTTGCCAATCCGACATCGCCCCCCGCGTCCCGCGCCCGAAGGAGCCGTCAATCGCAGCGGTATAGAACCCGGCCCATTGCAGCGCGATCTGCAAGAGCTCTTTCTCAGAACGATCGAGCTCGGCCTCGCTCTGACGGGCCTCGCGCACCGTCTCGTCCGGCTGCGCGATCACGACAACCTCTTGTTCCGGCGTGCTAACTTCGTCTGCCGAGGCAAGGGTCGAAACGTCGACGTCCGGCGTCTCTGCGGTGCCGGGCAGGGGCTGCGGCGTGGTGGCCGCGCCCACTCCGATAGGCCAGAACTGTGTGCGGAATTGACCGCCGTCCACGATATAGCTGTCAGACGGGATCGTCCGGTTCCGGCGAAGCTGGGTCAGCAGGGTCTGGGCATCGGCGGAACTGTATGGCCCCAGCGCGACGGCATACCAGCCAGAGCCCAACGCATAGCCGTTCACATTCTCCAGCTCACTCGCATAGGCCCGCGCACGGTCCGTTGCACGAGACAGAGTGGGCTGGGCCTCGACCTGCACCCAAACGCCATTTTCCTGTGCCCAACCTGCACCCGTAAAGAACGCCGAGAGCATCAACCCTCCAAGCGCCCGCCGCAATCCCTGTCTCACCACGCTGTCATCCCGCAAGAAATCAATATCAGCGGCGAACTTAGCAGGATTTCACCTTGGCGCAGCAGTAAAAATTCCGTGCTCGACGGGAATCCTCTTGCCGTGGCGCAATTGACCCGGACCGCCCCCCGCAATATGGAGCGTTGGCAATCAAACCAAGGTATCCGCATGTCCGACGCGCCGCGCAGCTTTCAAGAGATCATCCTCAGGCTTCAGTCCTACTGGGCGGCTCGCGGTTGCGCTGTCCTTCAGCCTTACGACATGGAGGTCGGCGCGGGGACGTTCCACCCGGCGACGACGCTTCGTGCCTTGGGCACAAAGGCCTGGGCCGCGGCCTATGTGCAGCCTTCGCGTCGACCGACGGATGGGCGCTACGGTGAAAACCCGAACCGTTTGCAGCACTATTACCAATATCAGGTGATCATCAAACCGTCGCCGCCGGACCTGCAAGACCTCTACCTCGGATCGCTCAAGGCCATCGGGATCGATGCCGCGATGCACGACATCCGCTTTGTCGAGGACGATTGGGAAAGCCCGACGCTCGGCGCTTGGGGCCTTGGCTGGGAGGTCTGGTGTGACGGCATGGAGGTGAGCCAGTTCACCTATTTCCAGCAGGTCGGCGGGCACGACTGCCACCCGGTCTCGGGCGAGCTGACCTACGGGTTGGAGCGTCTGGCGATGTATGTGCTGGGCGTCGATCACGTCATGGAGATGCCGTTCAACGATCCGCAATCTCCGATCCCGCTGAAATACGGCGACGTGTTCCGGCAGACCGAGGAAGAATACTCGCGCCACAACTTCGATGCGGCCAGCACCGAGGCGCTTTTGCGGCATTTTGAGGATGCCGAGGCGGAATGCGCCCGGCTTCTCGACGCGCCGGCAGAAGACCCAAAGACCGGCAAGCGCATCATCATGGCCCACCCGGCCTATGACCAGTGCATCAAGGCCAGCCACCTGTTCAACCTGCTCGACGCGCGGGGTGTTATCTCCGTGACCGAGCGGCAGGCCTATATCGGGCGGGTTCGGGCGCTGGCCAAGGCCTGTGCGGATGCCTTCGTGCAGACCGAAGCCGGCGGGTGGGCCGCGTGACGGGCCGCATCATCATCGTGGGAATGATCATGAGTGCATTGATCGCGGGCGCCGCCCTCTACTATTTCCAGATCTACGCCTTCTACACCGAGGTGACCTCTGACGATGTTGGAAATGTGCAATTGGTCAACGTGGTTACTAGGGCGCCTGAGCCGATCCTGTTCGAAAACTTCGAGGCAATCGATAGCGACAGCTCGCCCGTCCGGTTCCGGGCCTGCTTTGACACGCCGTTGAGCCAGGCCATGCTCACCGAGACTTTCGTCACCTACGACGCCGCCGAACCGCTCGTCGCTCCCGGTTGGTTCGACTGCTTCGATGCCCAGCAGATCGGCGAGGCGCTGGAGACCGGCGAAGCTATCGCGTTTCTGGGCACCGAGAACATCACTTATGGGATCGACCGCGTCGTCGCCGTCATGCCCAACGGTCGGGCATATGCCTGGCACCAGATCAATTCATGTGGCGAGGTCGTCTTTGACGGCAACCCGGCCCCAGAGGGCTGCCCGCCCGCACCTGAAAGGCTCCAGTAATGCCCGATCTTCTTATCGAGCTGTTTTCAGAGGAAATTCCCGCCCGGATGCAGGTCAAGGCGGCTGAGGATTTGCGCCGTCTAGTCACTGACGGTCTGGTCGAAGCCGGGCTGACCTATGCCGGCGCGGCTGCGTTTTCGACCCCGCGTCGACTGGTGTTGTCCGTCAACGGCCTTCTGGCCGAGAGCAAACCCGTGCGCGAGGAACGCAAAGGCCCCAAGGCCGACGCGCCGGAAAAGGCCATCGAAGGATTTCTGCGCTCCACGGGTTTGACGCGTGACCAACTGGTTGAACGCGAGGACAAGAAGGGCACGATCCTCTTTGCCGTGATCGAGAAACCGGGCCGCACGGCCGCCGAGATCGTCGCCGAAGTGCTGGAAAAGGCGATCCGCACCTTCCCGTGGCCGAAATCCATGCGCTGGGGCGCCGGGTCGCTCCGCTGGGTGCGTCCGCTGCATTCCATTCTGTGCATCCTGTCCGACGAGGCAGGGGCCGAGGTCGTTCCGCTCGAGATCGACGGCATCACCGCAGGCAAGACCACGCAGGGCCACCGCTTCATGGCGCCTGCCCAAATCGCAGTAAGCGGCTTCGAGGACTACGAGGCCAAGCTCAAGCGTGCGTTTGTGGTGCTCCGCGCCGAGGAGCGGGCCGAGTTGATCTGGCACGACGCCACCAATCAAGCCTTTGCCCAAGGGCTGGAGGTCGTCGAGGATCGCGGGCTTCTGGCCGAGGTCGCCGGGTTGGTCGAATGGCCCGTCGTGCTGATGGGGCCGATCGGCGAAGCGTTTCTGGATCTCCCGCCCGAGGTCTTGCAGACCTCGATGAAAGAGCACCAGAAATTCTTCTCGGTGCGCAACCCCAAAACCGGCCGGATCGAGCGGTTTGTCACCGTGGCCAACATCGAGACGGCGGACAACGGCGCCACCATTTTGGCGGGCAACGGCAAGGTTTTGTCGGCCCGTCTGTCGGATGCAAAGTTCTTTTGGGAGAACGACTTGCGCACCGTGGCTGATGAGGGCTTGACCGGCATGGCCGAAGGGCTGGCCAACGTGACCTTCCACAACAAGCTGGGAAGCCAAGCCGACCGGATCGCCCGGATTGCGGCACTGGCTGCCGAGATCGCCCAGCGGGTCGGGGCCGACCCGGACGAGGCGCGGAAGGCGGCAGAGGTGGCCAAGGCCGATCTGCAATCCGAGATGGTCGGCGAATTCCCCGATCTTCAGGGGCTTATGGGCCGCTATTATGCCAAAGCCGCAGGTCTGTCCGACGCAGTCGCCGCCGCCTGCCAAGAGCACTACTCGCCGCTCGGCCCATCCGACGACGTGCCCGCCGCCCCGGTGTCGGTTGCCGTGGCGCTGGCCGACAAGATCGACACGCTGACCGGGTTCTGGGTCATCAACGAGAAGCCGACGGGGTCGAAGGATCCGTTTGCGCTGCGGCGGGCAGGTTTGGGGGTGATCAGGCTGGTGCTGGACAACAGAGTGCGTTTCAATTTGCTCAAGCAATTGGACTCAGGAGAGGCTGGTCATTATTGGGACTTGGCAGGTCGAGCCGGCCACGAAATAGAAGCAGATGAAGAAAGAGCTGCGAAAATCCTCGGGGTACCCCATGCAGACTTTTCGACGATTCGAAGTGAGATGCGATCTCGATACGACGAAAAGGAGCAATCTCAGCGATTAGCGGAGCTATTTGACATACCGGCTGCGAGCATAGTTGGGTTTGTTCCCGATCTCCTCACCTTCCTCCACGACCGCCTCAAGGTCTTCCTCAAAGACCAAGGCATCCCGCATGATGTCATCGACGCCTGCCTTGCCATGCCCGGCAATGACGACCTGACGCTGCTCGTGAAGCGGGCCGAGGCGTTGGCGGCGTTCCTGAAAACCGACGACGGGGAAAACCTGCTGCAAGGGTTCAAGCGGGCCAACAACATCCTCAGCCAAGCCGAAGAGAAGGACGGGGTAGAATATTCTTACGGAGCCGATCCGAAATGGGCCGAGATGGACGAGGAAAAGGCGCTGTTCACCGCGCTCGATGCGGCCGAGGCGGCGATCAAGCCCGCGATGGAGCAAGAGGACTTCGCCGCGGCAATGACCGCTATGGCGGCGCTGCGGGCGCCGATTGATGCCTTCTTTACCGCGGTGCAGGTCAATGCCGAGAATTCGGTCCTGCGTCGGAACAGGCTCAATCTGCTCAGCCGGATTCGCACTATCTGTCTCAGCGTGGCGGACCTGACGAAGTTGGATGGCTAGAGCGCCTGTCAACTTTGCTTTACCCATTGAGGGTCTATGCGTATGCTGCGCTTGAATACAAAGGTGCCGCAGTGCAGCAACACGCCAGAATCCAACCCGTCACTCTGATCACACCCACAGCATCCATGTCTGCGGGTGTCCACGGCGGGCGGGCGAAATGCCTGCAACGGCTGATCCGGCTGGAAATGCCGGTTCCCGTGACTGTGGCGCTGTCTTTCGATGCGGTCCACAATGTCGGCTGCGGTCGGATGCCGGATATGGCGGAAATTCTGGGTCATTTCGGCCCGATGCCGCTCTTGTCGGTGCGGCCGTCGAGCCAAGATCCCGATTGGGGCGGGCCGGGGGCGATCCTCAATATCGGCATGTCGGATCTCTGCCACGCCGATTTGTGCGAGCGGATCGGCGAAGGCCCCGCAACGGCGCTGTATTTGCGATTTGTCCAGTCCTACGCCGTTCACGTGGCCCGGCTCGATCCGGATGCTTTCGATTTGCCCGATACGGCGGATGCCACAGAGCTGAAGGCGGCGCTCAGAGCCGCGTTGGAGGCCTACGAGGCAGAGACGGACGAGCCCTTTCCACAGGATGTCTCGGTGCAATTGTCCGAAGTGCTGCGCTCTATGGCGCGGGCTTGGACCGGCACGACGGCCCGCCTGTTGCGCGAGGCGAAGGGCGCGCCGGCCGATGCGGGGCTCGGTCTCGTGGTACAGGCGATGGCGCTTGGCGTTGGCCCGGGCGATTGCGGCTCGGGCGTGATCCAGTATGTGAACGCGCTCACCGGTCAGCCGCAGGTGACGGGGCGTTATCTCAGCCAGAGCCAGGGCCGCGACGCTTTGACCGCCGGCGAACGGGCGATGTATCTCAAACGCGATCCGCGCGGACCGTCGCTGGAGGAATCCTGCCCCGAAGCCTGGGCCGATCTGATCCGGTTCGGCGAGATGTCCCGCCGCAGGCTCCGTGAAGAAATGCAGATCGAATTTACGCTGCATGAAGGCAAGCTCAGCATACTGGATGCCGTTTGTGTGCAGCGGTCCTCGCGGGCCACGGTGCGCATTGCCGTGGCGCTTGCCGAGGATGGCATCATCCCGCGCGAAGAGGCGTTGATGCGTGTCGCGCCCTCGGCCCTGTCGGAGTTACTACACCGGCAAGTGGACCCGGGCGCACCCCGCGACCGGTTGGTCAAAGGGATTGCGGCCAGTCCGGGGGCGGCCACGGGCCGCATCGTGTTGACGGCCGAGGCCGCCCAATCGAGTGCGGCGCGCGGTGAGGCGTGTATTCTCGTCCGCCGCGAGACCACGCCCGAAGATATCCGCGGGATGCATGCCGCCGAGGGTGTCGTCACCATGCGCGGCGGTATCACCAGCCATGCGGCTGTGATCGGGCGGGGCTTGGGTCTGCCGTGCGTGGTGGGCGCGAATGATCTTGTGATTGACCGCAAGCGCAAGCAGATCAAGATCCCCGGTGGCCGGACGCTGGCCGAAGGCGACGTGATCACCGTCGATGGGTCCAGTGGCGACGTGCTTGCCGGCGAGCCGGCCATGCTCGAAGCCGCTCTCGACGTCGGGTTTCAGACCCTTCTCGGCTGGGCTGACGAATTTCGCGACATCGGTGTGCGGGCCAATGCCGATACACCCGCCGACGCCCGATCCGCCCGCACCTTTGCCGCCGAAGGTATCGGATTGTGCCGCACCGAGCACATGTTCTTCGAGGGCGATCGCATCGGGCTGATGCGTGAGATGATCTTTGCCGACAGCGCCAAGGAACGGCGCACAGTGCTCGATCGTCTGATGCCGATGCAGCGCGGCGATTTCACCGCCCTGTTCGAGATCATGGCGGGGAAGCCTGTTTGCATTCGGCTCTTTGATCCGCCGCTCCACGAATTCCTGCCCCATGACAAAGCAGGGATGCGCGATCTGGCCGAGGGGCTGGCACTGCCGCTCTCCGACGTGACGGCGCGGGTCGAGGCCCTGGCCGAATACAATCCCATGCTGGGGCTGCGCGGTGTCCGGCTTGGCATCACCGTGCCGGAAATCTACGAGATGCAGGCTCGCGCGATCTTTCAGGCGGCCGTCGCGGTAAGCCGGCGGGGCGATCCCGTCGTTCCCGAGATCATGATCCCGCTGGTCAGCGCGATGCGCGAAGTCGAACTCGTGAAGGTCCGGGTCGATGCCGTCGCGGCGGCAGTGCGCGGCGAGACCGGCGTCGATTTCGAATACCGTTTGGGTGTGATGGTCGAGACGCCCCGTGCGGCATTGCGGGCCGAGGATATTGCGCAGCACGCATCATTCCTGTCGTTCGGCACGAACGACCTGACCCAGATGACCTATGGCCTGTCCCGTGACGATGCCGGACGTTTCATGTCTGCCTACGTGCAACAAGGCGTGTATCCCGAGGATCCGTTTCACACGCTTGACGTCGAAGGCGTAGGCGAACTGCTCAAGATGGGCGCTCAAAGGGGGCGTGCAGGGCGGCCGGATGTGACCTTGTCGATCTGCGGAGAGCATGGTGGGAGCCGCGCGGCGATCGAATTTTGCCGGGAACAGGGCTTCGATTATGTGTCCTGCTCTCCATTCCGTGTTCCGGCTGCGCGGCTTTCCGCCGCCCAATTGGCGATCGGAGACGCTTCCAAAGCGTAGATTTGGTATTGGCTTTGGGGGCTAATACTATGTGTTGATTTGACATTTCGCGTTTTGCGGCAGTTTATCCACAGGCTGCCCTAGCGTCCGGGCGCTGCGGTAGACTCATCGGACAAAATCTCCTAGGCACCACGAGCCTGCGCAGGGCTTTACTGCGTGGAACGTCGGGACGATGAAATGATCCGGTTAATGAAATCTGTCGCTGCAGCTGCGATTGCGCTGACTGCCGCTACGAATGTTGCGCATGCCGACGAAGTTTTGGCAAGCCGTTTGGGTGCTCTTCTTGGTCAAGAACGCCAAGCTCTGAATATTGTTCCATCCGCTCGGATGGCAGCACTGACCTCTCCTCCTCCTGCTGCGCTTCGCAATGTGCCGACTGCGCCGGGAACAATCCAGTACGATGACCAATTCCTCGCCTCATTGCCAGTCGCTGGCGGTGGCGCCGAATGGGAATGCCTCGCCGAGGCACTCTATTTCGAAGCCCGGGGCGAATCCGTTCGCGGCTTGTTTGCCGTTGGTGAAGTGATCCTGAACCGCGTGGACAGCGGGATGTATCCCGGAAGCGTTTGCGGCGTTGTCCATCAGGGCACCGGTCGTCGCTATGCTTGCCAGTTCACCTATACCTGCGACGGCAATTCGGACGTCATCCACGAGCGGGCCGCCTACAACCGTGTGGGCAAAGTGGCGCGTTTGCTGATCGATGGCGCGGACCGCGGCCTGACCGATGGCGCGACCCACTATCACACACGCGCTGTGAGCCCATCCTGGGCGCGTCGGTTCCCGATGACCGCTCAGATCGGGTCGCACCTGTTCTACCGTCAGGGGTCGCGCACTGCGTCGAACTAGGTCGCTGGCTGCCGGTTGATTGCCGTCTTTGTCAAAGCGGTATAGGGCGGGCGCGATACTTTGCCCTGACCATTTCGGACGGCTGCCATGACTGACGACATCCATCTCGCCTTTGCCCATCCGGGCGAACGGGCAGCGGCCACCTCGCGCGAGGGGACGCCTCTCGACCGAATATCGCTTCGTGATCATATCGTCGAAGCCGACATCGGGGCATTCCAGCAAGAGCGCGGTCTGATCCAACGATTGCGCTTTAACGTGGTGGTCGAGGTGGCGCTGCTGACCGCTCCGGTCGACGACGACGTGGACCGGATCCTGAGCTATGACAGGGTGACCGAGGCCATCGAAGCGGCCTTGGCCGAAGATCGTCTGAACCTGCTGGAAACGCTGGCGGAACGTGTCGCACTCGGGATTCTGGCCGCCCCGCAGGCCATGCGAACCTTTGTGCGCATCGAGAAACTGGACCGCGGTCCGGGGGCTTTGGGCGTCGAGATTGTCCGCAGCCGGGATGCCGCAGAGCCGAACCCGGCTCAGGCGAGCGTGCCGCACCCACTGGTGGTGTATCTTTCAAACGACGCGATCGCGGCACCGGACCTTTCCACACGTCTCGACCAGCTTGCCGCCGATGGCGTGCCTCTGGTGCTGTGCGTCGGTGCCGCCGATTGCCCGGCCCCCCAGACCAGCATCGCCATGGCGCAGCGCCGTATCGACCTGCTTGCCATCGAACAAAATGCGTGGGTCTTGGCGGGGCGCGACAAGCGTTGCATCGTCGTCGGCACCCGGACCGAGCTTGATTGGGCGATGCGACATGGTCAGATCAGCGTCTGGGCCCCGTCCAAGATCGTGCTCGACGCCGTTGACGGGCCGTCGGCCAGCCCGAGCGACGCGCTGGCCCTAGTGGCATGGTTCGCCAAACAGATGGGCGCTGTCGAACTTCGCGTGATCGGCGCGGAGGGGCCGGACGCGGAGGTTCCTGTTCGCATCGAATCCCTATGATCGTCGCAAGGTCCGGCATCAGGTCTGCCACGAGCTTGCCTCTGGCAGGCAGCAAGGCCGTCTGGTTCGAGCCGGACCAGAGCCAGAGCACCGAAGATCATGCTCGCCAATCCTCCGTTCGGGCGCCCCTCTGTGGCCTCACACTAGACCGGCCCCGCATCATGGGCATCCTCAACGTCACCCCGGACAGCTTTTCCGACGGTGGCACGCTGGATGGCGTGATGGCGGCGGTCGAACGGGCTCGGCGGATGGCGCAATCCGCCGATATTCTTGATATCGGCGGTGAAAGCACGCGCCCCGGCGCGGCATTTGTGCCGGTGTCCGAGGAGATCCGCCGCACCGTCCCTGTGATCCGAGCGATCCGCGAGGCCGGGATCACCACCCCCATCTCGATCGACACCCGCAAGGCCGCCGTGGCCGATGCTGCTTTGCAAGCGGGGGCGGATATCGTCAACGACGTGTCGGGCCTGCTCTTTGATCCAGAAATGGCGGCCTGCGTCGCGCAGGCGGGTGCGCCTGTGTGCATCATGCACGCAAAAGGCACGCCCGAGACGATGCAGAACAAACCCCACTATGACGACGTTTTGGCCGAGGTGATCGACCATCTGGGCGCGCAGATCGAAGCGGCCCTGTCCGCGGGCATCGCCAAGGACCGGATCATCACTGATCCGGGCATCGGTTTCGGTAAAACTCTCCAACACAATGTGACACTCCTGCGCGGCCTTGCAGAGTTGCATGATCTGGGATGCCCAATTTTATTGGGCGCATCGCGCAAGGGCTTCATCGGCACCATCGGCGGGGCGGAGGTCCCGAGCGAAAGATCGCCGGGTTCTGTGGCGGTTGCGCTACATGGCGTGTCGCAAGGGGTGCAGATATTGCGGGTTCATGATACGGCAGACACCAAACAGGCGCTAAGCCTGTATATGGCAATTGTCGAACAGTGACCGGGGCACTCCATCATGACACGCAAATTATTCGGCACAGACGGGGTGCGTGGCACCGCCAACATGTGGCCGATGACCGCCGATATGGCGCTCAAGATCGGGGCGGCTGCCGGCCGCTATTTCCGTAACGACGGCTCGAACGGGCACCGTGTCGTCATCGGCAAGGACACCCGATTGTCCGGCTACATGTTTGAGAACGCCCTGACGGCCGGTCTGACCTCGACGGGGATGAACGTCCTTCTGCTTGGCCCCGTGCCGACCCCTGCCGTTGGTTTGCTGACCACCTCGATGCGGGCCGATCTGGGCATCATGATCAGCGCCAGCCATAACCCGCACCATGACAATGGGATCAAGTTCTTTGGCCCCGACGGTTTCAAGCTGTCGGACGCGGCTGAGGCCGAGATCGAAGCCTTGATCATGAACGAGATCGAGCCTGCGCAGGCCGTGAACATCGGCCGCGCCAAGCGGATCGACGATGGTCGGTTCCGCTATGCCGAGCGGCTGAAATCGACTTTCCCACCGGGTTTGCGCCTTGATGGGATCAAGGTGGTCATCGATTGCGCCAATGGGGCCGCCTACAAGGTCGCGCCGGAGATTCTGTGGGAGCTCGGGGCCACGGTGATCCCGGTCGGGACCAGCCCGAACGGCTTTAACATCAACGACGGTTGCGGTTCGACCAACACCCGTGCCGCGGCGGAGACTGTGGTCAGCCACGGTGCCGATCTGGGCATCTGCCTCGACGGCGATGCCGACCGCTTGATGATTCTCGATGAGAACGGCCAAGTCGCCGACGGCGACCAGCTTATGGCTCTGATGGCGGCACAGTGGGCCGCGGCGGACCGGCTGCGTGGCGGCACCTTGGTGGCGACCGTCATGTCAAACCTCGGACTGGAAAATTTCCTCAACGACAAAGGCTTGCGCCTTGAGCGCACGAATGTCGGTGACCGCTACGTCGTCGAGGCGATGCGCGCGGGCGGCTGGAACCTTGGGGGCGAGCAGTCCGGTCATATCGTGATGACCGACTATGCGACCACCGGCGACGGCCTCTTGGCCGGGTTGCAGTTTCTGGCCGCGATGATCGAGACCGGCAAGCCTGCGAGCATGTTGACCAAGCAGTTCGAGAAAGTGCCGCAGCTGCTCAAGAATGTGCGCTATGAGCTGGGCCACCAGCCGCTGGAGGCGCCGACGGTGATCGGAGCGATTGCCGAAGGCGAGGCCCGTCTCAATGGGCAGGGCAGGCTGCTGATCCGCAAGTCGGGGACCGAGCCGTTGATCCGTGTGATGGCCGAATGCACCGACGAGGGCCTGCTGAATACGGTCGTGAACGACATCGTTGCCGCCGTGGAGAGCGCCGCCTAAGCCCTTGAAATGCTTCGCACCATGCGCAGCAGGCTGCCCGATTGGCTGATTGCCATGCCGGTCATGATGAGCCCGAGGGCGACGAAGAACCGCCACGGCAGATCCTCGTTCAGGACCGCCCAGCCAAAGAAGACCGACCAGAGCGGCACCTGGTAGTTCACCAGTGTCATGAAGACCGAACCGGCGCTGCGGATGACCACCGTCCGCAGCAGCGATGCCAGCGCGGTTGGCACGAAGCCGAGCACCAGTATCGCAAGGCCCGCGGTGCCGCCTTGCCATTGCGGGACGCCTTCGAAGACCAGCATGGCGGGCATCAGCACCAGCGAGCCCACGATCAGCGTGAGCGCCGACAGCGCCACCGGATCGACGGGTGGACACCGCCGGGTGAGCACCGACGAAATCGCATAGGCGGCCGAGGCCAAGAGGCAGGCGAGCTGGCCCAAAGGCTCCCACCCCGTGCCGATCCGCAGCACGCCGGGGCCGATCAGCACCAGCGCCCCGATGAAGCCGACGATGACGCCTATGCTTTTGAGGGCGTTCAGTTTTTCGTCGGCGAACACATGCGCCAGAGGCAGCACGAACAGCGGCAAAGCCGCCATCGAGATCCCCGCGAAGGCCGAGGGCACATATTGTTGCCCCCAGCTCAGCAGGGCAAAGGGCACGGCCGAGTTGAGCAGCCCGATCACGACCACATGTGGCAGCACGTTGTTGCCGGGCAGCGGCCGCTTCAGCGCCACCATGACGGCCAGCAATGCGATCGCTCCGAGCGTCGTCCGCGCGCAGGCGACGGTGAGTGGCCCGTAACCCGTGAGCGCGACCGAAACGACCATGAAGGTGCCGCCCCAGATCATCCCCAAAGCGCCGATGGAAGCCCAGTTGGCGGCTGTCGGCTGCGGCGTGCTCATGGCGTCGCGGAGGTGTTGAAATGGGCGGCGTTAACCAATGCACGAATCACGAAAAAGCCCTTTCGGTATGACGTCGGTGTCCCGTCGGTATGGCGTCGGTGTCAATTTCGGCATTTGTGCCGAGCCGAACGGGTTAACACAAGGGGCGTTGCCGGTCGGAAATCCGCCGATCCGATCACGTTTCGCCCGGATCGTGGGCCGCGTGGGATGGTCGGGGGCGACGCGCTGGTGCTGACCGAGGCGGAGCGCTTTCCCGGCCGCCCTGAGCGCGGACGGCGGCTGTCGGATGCCTCCGGCGGCCGTATTTTGGGCCAAAAGAAGCGGGCGGCGTCAGGCCGGACGTGACCCACCGCCCGGAAGCGGTGGGTCGATCGCGGATTAGTTCTTGGCTTTGTCGACCATGCGGCCGGCGGAGATCCACGGCATCATGCCGCGCAGCTTCTCGCCCACTTGTTCGATCTGGTGCTCGTCGTTCAGGCGACGGGTCGCCTTGAACATCGGCTGGCCGACGGCGTTTTCCTGCATGAAGTCACGCACGAACTTGCCGGTCTGGATGTCGGAGAGGACCTCTTTCATCCGGGCCTTGGTCTCGGCGTAGGGCAGGATGCGCGGGCCGGAGACGTATTCGCCGTACTCGGCGGTGTTGGAGATCGAGTAGTTCATGTTGGCGATGCCGCCTTCGTAGATCAGGTCCACGATCAGCTTCACCTCGTGCAGACACTCGAAATAGGCCATTTCGGGCTCGTAGCCGGCCTCGACCAGCGTCTCGAAGCCCATGCGGATCAGCTCGACCAGACCGCCGCAGAGCACGGCCTGCTCACCGAAGAGGTCGGTTTCGCATTCCTGACGGAAGTTTGTCTCGATGATGCCGGAGCGGCCGCCACCGATGGCGGAGCAATAGCTGAGGCCGATTTCCATTGCCTTGCCCGAGGCGTCCTGATCGACGGCCACGAGGCAGGGCACGCCGCCGCCCTTGGTGTATTCGCCGCGCACGGTGTGGCCGGGGCCTTTGGGGGCCATCATGATCACGTCGACGCCGGGCTTCGGCTCGATCAGGCCGAAGTGCACGTTGAGACCGTGGGCGAAGGCCATGGCGGCACCGTCGCGCAGGTTGTCGTGGACGTATTTCTTGTAGGTCTCGGCCTGAAGCTCGTCGGGCATGGTGAACATGATCAGGTCGCACCAGGCGGCGGCTTCTGCGATGCCCATGACCTTGAGCCCTTCGCCTTCGGCCTTTTTGGCCGACGGGGAGCCTTCGCGCAGGGCGACGACGAGGTTCTTGGCGCCGCTGTCGCGCAGGTTGAGGGCGTGGGCGTGGCCCTGGCTGCCGTAGCCGAGGATCGCGACCTTCATGTCCTTGATCAGGTTCACGTCGCAATCGCGGTCATAGTAAACGCGCATGATGAGATTCCTTTGCGGGTTGAGATTGCGCCCGTCTATGACGCAGGTTTTGCCCCTTGGCCAGCGCTGGTGACATGAGTTTTTTGGCCAAGATGAAGTTGTCATGCGTCTTTGCCTGGATTAGTGATGATTTCATGCTTGATGATGTGGATCGACGATTGTTGCGTGTCTGGCAGGCTGAACCGAGCCTGACGGTGGCCGAATTGGCGGAGCGCTGTGCCGTGTCGCCCTTGAAGGCCGCCCGCCGGGTGGCCCGTCTGGAGGAGACCGGCGTGATCCTTGGCCGCCATGCGGTGATCGACTGGCGCGTCCTTGGATATGCGGTGTCGGTGTCGTTGCGGGTGACGCTGGACAAGACGCAGGGCCGCGCCTTTGACGAATTCATCGACGCCGCCCGCGGGATCGCCGAGGTGATCGAGATACAGACCTTTCTGGGGCAGGTGGATGTGCGTCTGTCGGTGATTGCCCGCGATATGGATCATTATCAGCAGATATACCGCGATCATGTGCTGGCCCTGCCGCATATTGCCGACATCGAGGCGTTGATGACCGTCTCGACGGTGCAGGTCCGCGAGGGCCTGCCGTTGTGACCGAGTGGGACGAGATCGACCGCGCCCTGTGCCGGGCGCTGGCGGCGGATGCCAGCCAGTCCGCCGCCAGCCTCGGGGCGCAGGTAGGCCTGAGCCAGCCTGCCGCCTGGCGCCGCATTCGACGTCTACGCGACGCGGGCATTCTGAGCGGCACAAGGCTGGCACTGGATGCGCAGGCTTTGGGGTTTGGCGTGACGGTGTTTCTGGGCATCAAGCTGGCCACCAAGGGCCGCGTCAGTCTGGAGGATTTCGAGCGCGCGGTGACGGCGATCCCGGAGGTGCAACTGGTGGAGCTTGTTCTTGGTCTTTATGATTATCGGCTGCGGGTCGTGGCCCGCGATCTGGCCGATTTCGAGCGCGTTCTGCGCCGCCGGATCATGACCTTGCCGGGGGTCGGCAACGTCGAGGCCAATGTCTTGCTGAGCGAGGAACGCCGGCCGGGGCCGATGTAGCCCTGAGCCATTAACCTTCTGGTGACGACTGCTGTGATCTACTGTCCGCACCAGACGAAAGGCTTTCGATGATCCGATCAACCTCACACGCGCTTCTCGTGTCGCTTTGCGTGTTCATGGGGTGCAATATCGGGATCGACCTGATGGCTCTCGTCGTGTTCGAGCGGGAGATGTGGCGGCCGGTGGTGCTGTTCATTCTGGGCGTCTCGGTTTTCGTGGGCGCACCGATGACCCTGATCATGACGCTGAGCATGATGCGCAGCACGAAACTGACCGAGGAATTGCAGATACTGCTGAACCGCGACCGGCTGACCGATGCGGCGACGCGGCACTTTTTCTTTGAACGGATGGAGGCGGAGCCGAATGCGCGCGGCGTGGTGCTGATGATCGATATCGATCATTTCAAGTCGATCAACGACGCCTATGGCCATCTGGCGGGAGATTCGGTGATCCGGTCCGTGGCTCAGGTCCTGAGCGGGGTGGCCGCGCCCGACGATATCGTGTGCCGCTTTGGCGGGGAGGAATTCCTGATCTTTCTGAATGCCCGCGGCCGGGACGACGGCCTGGCCATCGCGGAACGGATGCGTCTGGAGGTGGAGCGGAACACCTTCGATATCGCGGGAAAGATCGCAGGCGAGACCGTGACGGTGACCGTCTCGATCGGCGGGGCGCTGAAAACGGATGCGATCGAGATCAACCGCGCGATCGCGGATGCGGATGCGGCGCTCTATCGGGCCAAGGCCGCAGGCCGGAATGCGACGCTCTTCGCGCCGTTGCTGGAGAGCCAGGCGGCCTGATCCGGGCGGCATGGTGGGCCGCACGTCCCCGGCACATGTGCGGCAGGGTGGGCCGCGCGTCCCTGGCGCATGTGCGACAGGGTGCGCCACACCTCACCGGCGCATGCGCGGCAGCGCGGTATTAAGGATACATCTTATTCGATTTTGACGTGATTAATGCTTTCATTGCCCCGCTGACTTGCCGCATTCATGGCAATGTAAACGAGTAATGCGTCATTCTGGTTTGAAATAGCTCTCATGGACGTAGAGGAAAAATACGATCGCCTGCTGGCGCGGAACCGACGACAGGCGTGGATCTGGTCGGCGGTGGTGATCGTCTTTGCCATGGCTCTGGCATCCGCGCTGACGTTCGTCTTCTATCCGGCCGAGCTCGTGCCCTTCATCGTCTGGCGCACCCCGTGGATCGCTCTGCTGGTCGCGACGCCGCTGGTGTTCCTCTACAGCAAGCTGCTGCTGCGCAATTTCGAGCTGGCGATGACGCTCAAGAGGCTGGTCGAGAGGGATCGCCTGACAGATGTGGCCACGCGCGACTATTTCTTTGCCCGCATGGACGCGGCGCCGAGGCTGTGCGGCGTCTGTCTGATGATCGATATCGATCACTTCAAGTCGGTCAACGACAATCACGGCCATATTCTTGGCGATGCGGTGATCCGGGAGGTGGCCTCGGTCCTCGACGCGGAGTGCCGTTCGGAGGATATCGTTTGCCGCTATGGCGGAGAGGAATTCGTGATCTTTCTCAATGGTCTGGGCCCGGCGCAGGGCTGGGAGGCCGCCGAACGGATGCGCCGACGGGTCGCGCAGGCGCCGTTGCGGATCGACGACACGGCGTTGCAGGTCACCCTGTCTGTCGGGGCGGCGCTGAAGCATGGCAATACCGACATCATGGCCGCGATCTCGGCCGCCGATGCATCGCTTTACCGCGCCAAGGCCGCGGGCCGCAACCGGACGGTGACGACTTGGCACCCGCAGCCGGAGTCGCTTCGACCGGTGGCGGGGGCCGCGTCCAGTTAGGCTTTGATTTCGCCGGTCTGTCGTCCTATGCCGGGGGCAACAGATGGAGGACAATATGGACGGCACGCAAGCAAATCGCACACCCGTGGACCCCGATGGTCTGATGGAATTCTCGGTGGTCTTCACCGACCGCTCGCTCAACAGCATGAGCCAGTCGTTTCAGGCCGTGATGCGCGACATTTCGTCGATGCTCAAGGAAGTCTATTCGGCCGATCACGTCGCGGTGGTCCCCGGTGGCGGCACCTATGCGATGGAGGCCGTGGCCCGCCAGTTGGGCGGCAATGCCCATGCCCTGGTGGTCCGCAACGGCTGGTTTTCCTATCGCTGGAGCCAGATTTTCGACGCCGGCCAGTTCACCGCACAGACGACCGTGGTCAAGGCCCGTCCGACCGGCAATGCCCCGCAGGCCGCCTATGCCCCGGCCCCGATTGAGGACGTGGTCGCCGCGATCCGCGAGGCCAAGCCCGATGTGGTCTTTGCCCCGCATGTGGAGACCAGCGCGGGCATCATGCTCCCCGACGAGTATGTCACGGCGCTGGCCGCTGCCGCCCATGAGGTTGGCGCGTTGATGGTCCTCGATTGCATCGCAAGCGGTTGCATCTGGGTGGATATGAAGGCCACCGGCGTCGACGTGCTGATCAGCGCCCCGCAGAAGGGCTGGTCGTCGACCCCCTCTGCCGGTCTGGTGATGATGTCGGATCGCGCCCGCGAGCGGGTGGAGGCGACGGCGTCGAACTCCTTTGCGATGGACCTCAAGAAGTGGCTCGGCATCATGAAGACCTATGAGGGTGGCGCCCATGCCTATCATGCCACGATGCCCACCGATGGCCTCGCCGCGTTTCGCGATACCATGGCCGAGACCCGCGACTATGGTTTTGCCAAGCTGAAGGCCGCGCAGGCCGATCTCGGCGCGCAGATCCGTGCCTTGATGGCCGAGAAGGGCGTCAAATCCGTCGCTGCCAAGGGCTTTGAGGCGCCGAGCGTCGTGGTCAGCTATACCGACAATCCAGACGTGAAGACCGGCAAGGCCTTTGCCGAGCAGGGGATGCAGATTGCCGCGGGCGTTCCGCTGCAGGTGGACGAGCCCGAGGGGTTTTCCACCTTCCGCGTCGGCCTCTTTGGCCTCGACAAGCTCTATGACGTGCCCGGCACTGTCGCCCGGTTCAAGTCGGTGTTCGACAAGGTGATGTGATCTAGCGGCTGGTCCCGGCGAGGCGGTGGTAGATGTGCGTGAACGTCGCCGCCCCCAGAACCGGGATCAGCAGATTGACCAGCGGGATCGCCAGCGGCAGCGCCATCAGGCACCCCGCCATCCAGATCGTTCCCCGGTGCTTTTGCCGGAGTTCCTTGGCCCCCTCGCGTCCTTCGCGCCGCATGGCGGCGATCTGGAAGTATTCCCGCCCCAGCAGGAAGCCGTTCAGTCCGAAGAAGATCAGCGGCGCGATGAACGGAAAGAACACGTAGAGCGCCAGCGCGAGGATGTTCGCCCCGATCAGCACGCCGAGGAAATTCACGGTGTCCCGTGCCGCGTCCCAGAACGAAACCGCGGGCGGTTTGGGCAGGTGCGGGTAGTATTCGTCCTCGACGGCGTTAGCCACATCGTCGAGGAACATGGAGGTGATCGCCGAGGCGACCGGGATCATCAGGAACATCGAAAGGAACAGCATCACGAAGAGCGACCCCCATGACAGCAGGTCGCCCAGCCAGGTGATCGGCCCGACGCCGGGGATCTGGAAGCTGCCCGGATCGATCGCTTCGATCAGCCAGAGCAGCCCGGCGTAGCACCCCACCAGCAGGGCGATGGACAGCGCCACCCCGAGCCAGAGCACCCGCCGGAAGCGCGGATCGGAAAGCTGCATCACCGCCTTGCCGAATGCGGAGAAGATCATGCGGAGACCCAGGTGGTGATCGCGTCCAGATCGGGCCGCGGCCGTTCGGGCGGCGGGTTGGTCTCGGTGCCGATGTGGATCAGCCCGGCTACGGTTTCATGTGCGGCCAGCCCCAGCCCGTCTTCGATGAAGGTCCGGTCGTGGCTCGCCCAGCCCGAAAGCCAGTTCGCCCCCCAGCCTGCCGCCAGTGCGGCATTGAGCAGCGCGAGGCAGACCGCGCCGGCGGAATAGACCTGTTCGATTTCGGGGATCTTGGGGCTGGGTTTCGGCGAGCAGATGACCGCCACCGCCAGATCGGCCGTGCCGTATTGCGCGACCGCTTTCATCACCCTGTCGGCGTCGATGCCCAATGCCTCGGCCCGCGCCGGGATCATCTCGCCAAGCCGTGCAAGCGCCTGTTTTTCCAGCACGATGAACCGCCAAGGCTCCAGCTTGCCGTGATCGGGGCTGCGCGCCGCGGCGGTGAGCAGCGGGATCAGCTCGTCCCGCGAGGGAACCGGTGTGGTCAACGTCTTGGACGGGCGCGACCGCCGGGTGAGCAGGAAGTCGAGGGCGGCGGGGTTGGGTGTGGGCATCGTGGTCTCCGGAGGTTTGGTTGCCCCTACATAGGGTCAGCTGAGCAGCTGTTCCATGTGTGTCAGCCGATCTTGCACAAAAGCGTCGAAATCCGCACCCGGTTGCCGCGCCGCAAAGGTGCTGGCCAGCGGATCCGGGGCGTCGATGCTGCTGCCCGCCATTTCGGCCAGCACGGCATGCCCGCAGAACGGCACGTAGGTTTCCGAATAGCCGCCTTCGTGGACCATGACGAGCCGCCCGTTGCAGACCTCGTCCGCCAGCGCCATGACCTGTGCCGTCATCGCCCGGAAGGTCTCGACCGTGGCCAGCATCCGCCCCAACGGGTCGTTCAGCGCCGCGTCGTAGCCGCAGGCGACGATCACCACGTCGGGCTGAAACCGCCGGATCGCGGGCAGGGCGAGTTGCTCCATCGCGGCGAGGTAGCTCGCGTGCCCGGTGCCGGAGGGCAGGGGGATGTTGAGGTTGGCCCCGACGCCCGCGCCGGTGCCCCGGTCTTCGAAATGCCCGGTGTCGAGCGGAAAGTTCCGCTCTTGGTGCAGCGAGACGGTCAGCACGTCGGGATCGTCGTAGAAGATCGCCTCGGTCCCGTTGCCGTGGTGCACGTCCCAGTCGAGCACGGCGACCCTTTGCGCCAGCCCCGCCGCCTGCGCGGACCGGATCGCGATGGCGATATTGGCGAGCATGCAGAACCCCTGCGGCGTGTCGGCCGTGCAGTGATGCCCCGGCGGCCGCGACAGGGCGTAGGCGTTGCGCAGTTGCCCGTCGAGCACCGCCTTCAGCGCGCCGGTCGCCAGCCCCGCCGAGGTGGCCGCGATCTCGAAGCTGCCCGGACCGAAGGGCGCCCGCAGCCCCAATTCGCCGCCTTTGCCGTCGGACAGGCTCTTGAATTCGGTCAGGTAACTTTGCGGGTGGACGCGGGACAGGTCGTCCCACGTCGCGGCGGGCGCACCCGTCATCTGCAATTCGGCGCTGAGCCCGGTGACGTCGATCAGGTTCTTGAGCCGCCGCTTGGTTTCGGGATTTTCCGGCAGGCCGCCGCTGCTGGCCGGTTGCACCAGCCCGCCCACGGGCATCATGCCTGCGTAGCTGCCGCCAGAGTGCCAGAAGCACCGCTCGTCCCAGAAGAATCCCGTGCGCATTTTCGCCCCCATGCTGATCCGCCGCAGAATGGGCCGCGCCGGCCGGGGCTGCAAGAGTGCTCGCCCCGTGCTAAGCGGACGTGTGACCATGCCCGACCTGACCCATTTGGCCCTGCCCGGTGCGACCATCCCGGTCCGTGCCACGCCGAAGGCCGCCCGCGACCGGATCGTGCTGACCGATACCGACGAGATCCGCGTCTATGTGACCACGGTGCCCGAGGGCGGCAAGGCGACGAAGGCAATCCAGCGCCTGCTGGCCAAGGCTATGGGCGTGGCCCCCGGACGCCTGACCCTGATCCGCGGCGCGGCGCATCGCGACAAGCTGTTCCGGCTGGATTAATCCTTGGTGTCGGACACCTGATACATGCCTTCCGGCAGATCGAGGGCGGCGGCCAGATCGCGTGCCTGTGCCAGCGACAGGGTGATCCGCACCACCTCGTCGGTGCGCGGGTCCAACTGCTCCAGCGTGACGCAATCCTCGAAGGCGCAGACGGTCACGTCCTCTTGCAGGGGCGCTTTGCCCTGATCCACAAGGGTGATGACGGTGGCGTCGAAATCGTGCTCGATCGTAAACATATCCTCAATCTAGGCGGCGGGGCCGACAATGAAAAGGGCCGCTCGGCCGCCCCGGCGCAAGAATTGCCCCGATCACGAGAACGCCACTGGCCGGACGTGATGTGCCGTTGTAAATTGCGGGTCACGTTCAGATCGAAGGATAGCTCCGAGAATGATGTTGCGTCGTTGCCTTGCCGTTTTTGCCGTGGTTGCCGGACTGGCCGGCTGTGCGTCGCCGGTCCCTCAGACGGCCGAGCCGACCGCCGCCCCGATCCCCGATCCCATCGCCGGCATCGCGACGACCGCCGCAGCCCGATCCGCCGCGCGCAGCTTTGTCTCGGTCGTCGAGACGGTGGAGCCGGTGGCGGAATCGGAGTGCCGCGCCCGTTCGCAGGGGCTGAACTGCGATTTCCGCATCGTGGTGGACGACACCCCCGGCCAGCAGCCCAACGCCTTTCAGACCCTCGATGCCGATGGCCGCCCGATCATCGCCTTTACCCTGTCGCTGTTGACCGAAGTGCGCAACGAGGACGAACTGGCGTTCATCATGGCCCATGAGGCCGCCCATCACGTGGCCGGCCATCTGGCCCGGCAACAGCAGAACGCGGTGCGCGGGGCGGTGATCTTTGGCCGACTGGCCACGGTGTCGGGCCGGGCCACCCCGGCCGGAGTGGAAACCGCCCGCCAGTTGGGCGCGGTGGTCGGCTCGCGCCGCTACAGTCAGGATTTCGAGCTGGAGGCCGATGCGTTGGGCACCGTGATCGCGGCCCGCGCGGGCTTTGACCCGGTGCGCGGGGCGGAGTTCTTTTTCCGTTTGCCCGATCCCGGTGACCGCTTTCTGGGCACGCACCCGCCGAATGCCGCCCGCGTCGCCATCGTCCAGCAAACCGCCGCCGAGCTGGGCCTCTAGCGCGTCGTTTCAGGTCTGCGCCGCGGCGCCGCCTGCCGGCGCCCGCCGGTCTTGCCGAAACCGCAGGATGATCGCGGCGAGCGAGGCCACGATCCAGAACCCCTGGATCAGCGCGGCGGCCAGATTGAACGAGCCGGCCAGCCCGATCAGCACGCAACTCGCCGCGGCGATGTTGAGCACGAAATACAGCACCCCGCGGGAATCGAGCTTGTGCAGCGTCAGAAGCGTGTAATTCGTCACGTAGACACAAAAGCCGAGGATGCCGATCAGGTCGGTGAGCGGCATGGTCGTGATGTAATCGGCGAAAATCATTGCCGTTCCCTCTCAAATCAACGCCTTGCCGCATCTGTGGGAAAATGCCCCGCGCCAAGGCTGCATGGTAATGAGAGGAAGGTTAGCCATTCCGGGAGGTCGCGATAGTGAGGAAAACCCCACCTTGCGTCGCTGCCGGATGCCTCAGAGCAATCCCTGCGCCATCGCGGGCACGCTGGCCACGCCAAGCGCGATTGCCGCAAAGAAACACCCGGAGGCCGCCAGCACGAAGCCGTGCCAGATCGCATTGGAAAACCGCAGGCTTTCCCACGTAAAGAAGATCACTCCAAAGCTGTAGAGCAGCCCGCCCGCGACCACGAGCCCTGTCCCGATGGGCGGCAGGGTGGCCGCCATTGGCCAGATCAGAGCCACGCTGAGCCAGCCCATGATCAGGTAGAGTGCCGGACCCAGCCGCCCCGGCGCGTGCCAGAAGAAGACCTTGACCACCGCCCCGCCGATGGCCAGCGCCCAGACCAGCCCCAGCACCACATAGGCAAAGCCGGACCCGATCAGCACGACGAGTGGCGTATATGTCCCGGCGATCTTGAGGTAGATCGCGGCGTGGTCGAGCCTGCGCAGCGCGGGACGCGCCCGCTCCCACGGGGTCATGTGATAGCAGGCTGAGGCCACGAACGTCGCAATGAGCGCCGCGCCATAGACCGAGATCGCGGCCACATGCCCGCCGTGCAGCCCGCCGACCCCGCCGCTGGCGGCGATGACGATCAGCAGCACCGCTCCGGTCACCGCCAGCAGCACCCCGATCGCGTGCACCGTCCCGTCCGCGATCCGTTCGGCGCGGGAATAGGCGGGGTAGCTTTCAGGATCGGGTGCATGCTTCACGAGACTGAGCGTAGGGCTTCTGCACGATCTGGCTACTGTGCCGTTGGGTCATTCCCGCGTTTCGGCCGATCTTTGCCGGACCGCCGCCTCTTTCTTTCCGACATGGCCTGTTCCATGCTGCGCCTGAATGGCTACGGGCGGGAGGGGCCGATGATCGTCAGGCATTTGCGCAGGATTGCCGATCGCGCGGTCTGGTCTTGGGCCGGGTGGGTCCATGTCTGGCGCACCGAGGGCTCTTTGCACCAGTGGATCTGGGCCAATGTCGTCTCTGCCGCGCTGGCCTTTGCCCTGCCGCTGAGCGGGGCCGAGCGGGCGGTGCTCTTGATGGGCGGCATCCTTGTGCTGGCCTTCGAGTGCCTCAATACGGCGATCGAGCGGGTGGTGGACGATATTTCGACTGAGAAACGCGACCGCGCCCGGCAGGCCAAGGACGCCGGGTCGGCGGCGGTTTCTGTCGCCGGGATCGCCGTGGGCGTGGCGTGGGTGGTGATCCTCGTCTCGCGGTTTGCGCTGGGCGGAGGCTAGCCTCCGCCCCCGGGGCGCGGATTTGATCTGGCGCAAGGACGCCGAAGCTCCATTTGCGGAAAGTGCCCGGGACACACCGAAAGGATCCCCGATGACCCCGCTAGGAACCCCCCGCACCCATTTCTTCCTGACCTCCGGGGCGGCCAAGCTCACCGGCGTTGATCTGGTGGCCGCGTTCCGCGAGGGCCGATTGACCCAAGCCGAGTGGTCCGATGCGGTGACCCGCTGTCGCGGCTGTGCAGAGCCGGGGGCCTGCGCGATCTGGCTGCGCGGGCCGGAGCCGGAAACAGATTTGCCGGGCTATTGCCGCAACGCCGCCCTGTTCGACGCGCTGCGCGACATCTAGCGCGATGCTAGGGCATCGGCTTGTGCCGCAGATCCGGATGGAGCGCGCTGCCGAGGATGTGATCCGCCCTGTGCACGACCTGTTCGGCGCTGCCGACGATCCGAGGATCGGGGGGCAGGGCGACGTCGGGGTCTTTGCCGGGGTAGTCGATCTCATTGAGGAAATGCTTCATGCATTCCAGCCGCGCCCGCTTCTTGTCATTGGACTTAATCACCGTCCACGGCGCATCGGCGGTGTCGGTGTAGAAGAACATCGCCTCCTTGGCTTCGGTGTAGTCATCCCATTTGTCCAAGGACGCCTTGTCGATGGGCGACAGTTTCCAACGCTTGAGCGGATCGGTTTCGCGGGCCGTGAACCGCCGCCGCTGTTCGTCTTGGGTGACCGAGAACCAGTATTTGAACAGCCTGATCCCTGACCGGGTGAGCATCTGTTCGAACTGCGGTGTTTGCCGCATGAATTCGAGGTATTCGTTGGGCGCGCAGAACCCCATGACCCGTTCGACCCCGGCCCGGTTATACCAGGACCGGTCGTAGAAGACCATTTCCCCAGAGGTCGGCAGGTGTTCGATGTAGCGCTGAAAGAACCACTGGCCGCGCTCGGTATCGCTGGGCTTGTTCAGGGCGACCACACGCGCGGCGCGGGGGTTCAGGTGCTCCATGAACCGCTTGATCGTGCCACCCTTGCCAGCCGCGTCGCGCCCCTCGAAGAGGATCACGAATTTCTGCCCGGTTTCCTGCGCCCAGAGTTGCACCTTGAGCAGTTCGGCCTGAAGCCGTGCCTTCTCGGCCTCGTAGGGGCCGCGGGCGAGCTTGCGCAGCGGGGTGCGTCGTGCGCTCTTGGCCGCGCCGCCCGTCACGGGGGCTGCCGGGTCGGGTATGGCGGTGATGTCTTGGGGCGTGGACGTGTCTGGCATAGGCCGCTCCTGTCTTGTCCCGCCAAGGGTGCGGCAGGGCAGGGGCGCTGTCCTTGACCTGAGTCAAAGGCTGGCCGCTAGGGGCGGGAGGCCCTTTGTCGCGCCTGCCTGCGCAGGTGCCAACGGTAGATCAGGGGGGCGACGATGTGATCATAGCCCGCGCTGGCCGCCTGTCTGATGCCCGGAAGCCCGACCACCCGCGCCAGCCAGCGTGTCCGCGGCATCTGCTGCCAGAGCACGATGAACCCGTCGACACCGCCGTAGACCTCGCCCTTGTGCAGAACGTAAAGCCGCCGCGCCGCCTGGTCTTGCGTCACGCCGTAGGGGGCGGCGTCGCAGGTGTTGAGATCCTCGAACCGCAGCGGCAGGTTCTGGGCCTTGGCCCACGCGGCGTAATGGTCGATCTCGAACGAGCAGACTGGGCAGTTGGCGTTGTAGAGGATGCGGGTGTCTTGGGTCATACCCAAGAGATAGGTCCGGGCGGGGCCGTCGCGTATGCGGTGCGGTGTCGCGCCTAGCGCCGCTTGCGCCGGGAGGCCGCGCCGCCGCCGCCCGCCCAACAGGTCAGCCCGATGAGGAAGCCGAAGTCATACCAGCCGCCCGAATTGGGCACTTCGTAGATGCCGACGGTGTCGGAGAACCACGAGACGATGAAGGCGATGGGCGCGACCGCCCCGTCGAACAGCCCCCAGAAGAACCCCCGCGAGCCTTCGATGGCCAGCGGTGCGGTGGCGCAGGCGCTGAGCAGCAGCAGGGCGGAGAGGGGGATGAGGCGTTTCATGGGGCAAGTTTGCGCTTTTAATCAGTTTCGCGCAATGACTTATGATCGGCCTATTTAGGCTCTAGGTTCATGATGTCCTTGTCCACTAAGATACCAAGCGCCACTCGACTGTAGTATTGTTCGTCGGGATCTAATCGACATGATTCCGAGAACGGTGCGATTTCCGACATATCAAACAAGATTGCGATTGAAGAATGGATGTGAACTCCCAACAGAAAATTCGCAAGTCGGCAATCAATTCGCGGATCCAAGTTCCCTTTACCGCCGCCTGACAGATAAGACATCGCTGCTTGATCTGTGTTATGGGCAATCCCCGATAGTTGCTTGTAGATTCCCTCGAAGCGTTTGAAAGCCTTGATCCCGGGGTTCTTTTTGTTTTTCTGTTTTCCTCGCCTAAAATTCACACAAACATTTACGGCCTCTATTTCACGCCGTGCTAATGTTGCTGATGCTCCATATAATCCAGACTCTAGGCAGTATTCGAAGGCGTTAAGACCCTTGATAAACTCTGCATGAATGTCACTTCGCTTGATCTCTATGTCCGAGAGGTCTGCGCGAAGTAGATTGCCCGCTCGCGCTGTTTGAGAACACAAGCAAGACAGTGCGAGATCGTTCGCTTGTCGTAGCTCCGAATCAACTTCACCAAAATGCGACTTCGCTTTTGTCTTCAGGGCGCTTGTAACGTCTCGATGGACTTTGGCCTTGGATAAAAACGATCGGAGTGGTGTCAGCGGTTTACTGATGGCCGCCCCCATAGGTCATACTCGCCCGCCTCGTCGACCTCGACCTGCACGATCTCGCCGACTGAGAGCCCCTCTGTGCCCTCGTCGATGAACAGGTTGCCGTCGATCTCGGGCGCGTCGCCTTTTGTCCGGCAGGTGGCGATGCCGTCTTCGTCGATGTCATCGATGATCGCGTCTAGCACTTTTCCAACCTTGGCGGTGAGTTTCGCCTCGGAAATGGCTTGCGCCTTTTCCATAAACCGATCCCAGCGGTCTTGCTTTACCTCGGCGGGCACGTGGTTGGGCAGGGCGTTGGACCGTGCTCCGTCGACGTTCTCGTATTGGAAGCAGCCGACCCGATCGAGCTGCGCCTCGTCGAGCCAGTCGAGCAGGGTCTGGAATTCCTCTTCCGTTTCGCCGGGATAACCGACGATGAAGGTCGACCGCAGGGTAATGTCGGGGCAGACGCTCCGCCATGCGGCGATCTCGTCCAGCGTCCGCGCGGCGGCGGCGGGGCGCGCCATCCGCCGGAGCGTTTCCGGGTGCGCGTGCTGGAACGGAATGTCGAGATAAGGCAGCACCAGCCCGTCCGCCATCAGCGGGATCAGGTCGCGCACATGCGGGTAGGGGTAGACGTAGTGCAGCCGCACCCATGCGCCGAGGCTGCCGAGATCGCGGGCGAGGTTGGTCATATGCGCCGTCCGGTCGCCGGCGTCGCGCGGCCAGTCGGTGCCGTAGGCGGAGGTGTCCTGAGAGATCACGAGGAGCTCCTTGACGCCCGCCTCGACCAGCTTTTCCGCCTCGCGCAGCACTGCTTTGGCAGGCCGGGACGCCAGCTTGCCCCGCATGTCGGGGATAATGCAGAACTTGCAGGCGTGGTTGCAGCCCTCGGAAATCTTCAAGTAGGAATAATGCCTTGGCGTCAGGCTGACCCCCGTGGCCGGCAGCAGGTCGATGAACGGATCGGGCGAGGGCGGCACTGTCGCGTGGACCGCGTCGAGCACCTGTTCGTATTGCTGCGGCCCGGTCACCGCGAGGATGCGCGGGTGGTGGGCGCGGATGTAGTCCGGCTCGGCCCCGAGGCAGCCGGTGACGATGACCTTGCCGTTCTCGGTGAGCGCCTCGCCGATGGCGTCGAGGCTTTCCGCCTTGGCGCTGTCGAGAAAGCCGCAGGTGTTCACGATCACCGCGTCGGCCCCGGCGTAATCGGGCGAGATCGCATAGCCCTCGGCCCGGAGCCTCGTGAGGATCCGCTCACTGTCGACCAGCGCCTTGGGGCAGCCGAGCGAGACCATGCCGATCGTCGGCTGGCCGTCGCGGACCGTTTCGGTGAACCGCGCACGGGGCGCGAGATCGGGGCGGAGGTTGGGAGGGTTCTGAGCCATGGCCCGCTATAATGCGGAAGGGGGCGGCTTGGAAAGGGGACTCCGCCGCCGCCCGATCCTTTGCCCGCGTCTTTGCGCCGATGTGGGGCGCAAGGCCGGACGCCGCCGCAGATCGACCCTTGAAATTCCGGGCGTCCCGGCGATGCTGGCCGCAAAGGAGACCTCGCCATGACAGACAAGCCGCTGGTGATCAGTTGCCCGCTGCCCCGCACCTTGCCGCTGATCTTTGCGCCCGACCGTCTGGCCGAGCTGCACGCCCGTTACGAGGTGATCGAGACCACTGACGAGGACCTGCCCGGCCTGCCGGATGCGGTGCTGTCGCGGGCCCGTCACATCATCGGCCAGCCCCCGTTGGACACCGCCACCTTGGCCCGCCTGAGCGCGTTGCGCTGTGTGTTCAATGTGGAGAGCAACCTGTTGAACAACATGCCGTATGACGAGGTTTTCGCCCGTGGCATCCATGTGGTGACCACCGGGGCGGTCTTTGCCTTGCCCGTTGCCGAGATGGGCCTTGGCATGGCGCTGTCGCTGCTGCGCGGCATCCATTCCGCCGACGCCGATTTCCGCGCCGGGACCGAGCGTTGGGGCGGTGACGGCAATGCCGGGATGCGCCAGTTGAGCGGCGCCACGGTGGGCATTGTCGGTTTTGGCGATCTGGGCCGGGCGCTGGGCCGGGTGTTGACGGGCTTTCGCCCCCGTTTGCTGGTCCATGATCCGTGGCAGGCCCCCAGCGTGACCCGCGCCGGTGGCGCCGAGCCTGTGGGCTTGGACGCCTTGCTGGCGCAATCGGACGTGGTGTTCGTCACCGCTGCCGTGACCTCGGAAAACGCCGGGTTTCTGGGGGCCGAGGCCTTTGCGTCGATGAAGCCGGGGGCGGCGTTCATCCTGCTGTCGCGGGCCGAAGTGGTGGATTTCGAGGCGTTGATGGCCGCCGTGGATCGTGGCCATATCCGCGCCGCGACCGATGTCTTCCCGCAAGAGCCGATGCCTGCGGACCATCCGGTGCGCGGTCTGGAGGGCTTGCTGCTGTCGGCCCATCGTGCGGGGGCGTTGGACAGTGCCTTTGCCCAGATGGGCGAGATGGTGCTGGAGGATATGGACCTGATCGACCGGGGCCTGCCGCCGCAGGTCTGCAAACGCGCCGAGCGCGAGACGGTCGCGCGGATGCGCTCGCGTCCGGTGAGCGTGAATTGACAGGTTTTGGCCCGCCTTTGGGGCCAGCCCTATGCAATGGATCATGTAATTTGCAGCGGATGACCTCTTTGACCCCAACCTCCCAAATGCTGCACTTTGATCAAATGACCGCATACGGTAAGCGGCACGACATTTGTTAGGTATTGACCTAAGTATGGCGTTAGCCTAAGTTAGGCTCATGCCTAACAATGATTCCCATATCGAAACGACTTTCAGCGCACTTGCCGATCCAACGCGACGCGCCGTGGTGCAAGCTTTGAGCAATGGCCCAACGGCAGTCTCGCAATTGGCGAAACCGTTCAAGATGGCCCTACCTTCCTTCACGCAGCACCTCGGCGTTTTGGAAAATGCGGGTTTAATTATCTCCAAACGCGAAGGTCGCAGCCGTATCTGCTCTCTCAACCCTTTGGCATTGAAGGCTGCCGAAGACTGGATGGCCATCTATCGCCAGCAATGGGAGCGCCGCATGGATCGCTATGATGCACACCTTGAAAACATAAAGACTGAGAAGCCAAATGACTGAGAAAAAGCATGAAATCGACTCGCCGTGGACCGCACTGCAATTGGAAAGGGAAGTGGTAATGGCCCGCGTCGTCGATGCGGATTGCGAGACTGCGTTCCGCGCCTGGATCGATCCTGCGGAAATTGTTCAGTGGTTCGGACCAAGCGGCTTTGAAACGCAAACCCATGAGATCGATATCCGCGTTGGTGGGGTTTGGCGATTCCACATGACAGCACCGGATGGAACTGTCTTCCCAAATCGCATGGAGTTTCTGTGGATCGAGCCGTCCAAGATGATAGAGTTCATCCATGGGAGTGAAGTAGAAAACGATCCTGACGCCTTTCGCATGCTCGTGACTTTCGACCAGCAGGGCAATGGCAAGACGGCAGTCACTCTGCGTCAGATGCACCCCTCGGCTGAACGTCGCGCTATCGTCATTGGATTTGGTGCCGTCGAATACGGGACTCAAACTTGGGACAAGTTCGCAGCGTTCGTTGCAAAGGAAAGTACCGCCGCCACGTCCTAATGCTGCGGAACTCCCTGATCAGGTTTTGTCATCAGACATTCAAAGCAGCACAGGAACGGCAGCTCCGTCCAGCATAGCTGACACAACATGATCCAGCATCATCCTCTGCCGGTGCTCTCGATGTTGTCTTCGGGAGCTCGTTCTACTTTGCCCGCATGGTCCGAGGCCGTAATCGCGTGACCGGCGCGGTTAATAGCAAAAGGCCCGCCGGGGGGGGGCGGGCCTTTTGCAGATGCGGAGCGCGGTTTAGCGGCGGCGGTCGCGCCGGGCGCTCATCGGTTGGAAGGCGACGCCGACATGGGCTTCGCAGTAGGGCTTGCCCGCTTGGGTGGGCAGGCCGCAGAACCAGAAGTCCGGTGTCGCCGGATCACCGACCGGCCATTTGCAGGTCTTTTCGGTGAGCTCCATCAGCGACAGGCGCTTGGCGGTCTTTTCGACCTCGTTGACCTTGGCCAGTGCCTCGGGGCTGATTTCGTTCAGCGACGGCTGCGGCGGCAGCGGCTGACCGGCGGGAATGATCGCGCGGCGGGCGGCGCTCATCGGCGGTTCTGGCGGCTCGTCCGGCTCTGCCTTGGGGGCGGGCGCTGCGGCGGCGGCAGGCTCCGGCGCCTTTTCCTTGGCCGGGGCGGCGGCGGGTTTGGCCGGTGCCGCGGCGGCGGGTGCGGCGGCGGGCGCCGTCGCACCGGTGCCCGTCCGGTTGGACAGGCCAAGCCGGTGCACCTTGCCGATCACGGCGTTGCGGGTGACCCCGCCGAGTTCTTTTGCGATCTGGCTGGCCGATTGACCTTCGCCCCACATCTTTTTCAGCGTCTCGACGCGCTCGTCGGTCCAGGACATATGTCTTCCTTGCGAGTTGGTAGGCCGCGCAACTGATTACACAGGGCGCCCTTGAGAATTCCGTCAGTTTCCTATTCTAAGCCTGCGAGCGGCGGATACAAGCGCAGCCGTGCAAATGAGAGGGACGTGGCAGATGAGTGACGCTGATAACATGGGTGCGGATCTGGGGGTGCGCCGGTTCGGACGGGTCAACTGGCTGGGCCTTGCCACCCTGATCGAGCGCGAGTGCCGCCGGTTTCTGAACGTCTGGAGCCAGACGATCATGGCCCCGCTGATCAACGCCGGTCTGTTCCTGATGATCTTTGTCATCGCCGTCGGCCCCGACCGTGGCCCTGTGATGGGCGTGCCTTTCGTGACGTTCATCGCCCCCGGCATCCTGACGATGACCGTGATCCAGAACGCATTCGCCAATACCTCGTCCAGCCTCGCCAGCGCCAAGGTTCAGGGCAATATCGTCGACACCCTGATGCCGCCGCTGAGTGCCGCCGAGCTCGTCACCGGCTATATCGCCGGCGCCGTCGCCCGCGGCCTGCTCGTCGCGGTCGTCATCGCGGTGGGCGTCCGCCTGTTTCTGGGCATCGGCATGGCCCATCCTCTGTGGGTGCTGATCTTTACCGTTCTGGGATCGGTGTTCATGGGCGGCCTTGGCCTGATTGCCGGGATTTTTGCCAACAAGTTCGATCAGTTGGCGGCGATCTCGAATTTCATTGTGACCCCCTTGGCGTTCCTGTCCGGCACGTTCTACTCGCTCGATGCGATGCCCCCGGTGTTGCAGACCCTGAGCCATGCCAACCCGTTCTTCTACATCATCGACGGCGTCCGCTACGGAATGCTCGATGTGTCCGACAGCTCTCCGTGGCTGGGGCTGGCGATTGTCAGCGCATCGGCCGCGGTGGTCGTGCTGATCAACTGGAACTGGTTCCGGCTGGGGTATCGGCTGAAGCCGTAAGGCCTGTAGTTCGCCACAACTCTCTCCAATTTGAGCCTTATTGGCAGGCCATTCATAGGACTGGTTCAAACAAATTGATTAGAGGCGGATCATGTTTTTTACGCGGTTGGGACGAAAGTTTGCAATTCTTGGTCTGATTGCGGCCGGGGTCTGCATCTACCAGGCGGCAACATTGCCGTCTTATTCATATCGCGCCGGGACGCTCGTGCCGTCATCCGCGAAGGATATGTTCTGGGTACTGGGCATTTCGAGCCTGAGTGGCGCCGTCTTTCTTGGCATTCTGGTCGAAATCTCAGAGACGCTGCTCAAGTTGGCGGGGCAAGAAGTTGTTTCCAAAACGCAATCTGACACTCGGTCGGATACAGGAGATGGCGTTGCCGCGCGTCTTGGTAAGGGCATTGGAGCGACAATGGCGCGCTCCACGCCAACGCGAGGCAAAGTTGCCAGTCAGACTGGCTCGCGCAGTGCTGACCCGTTCGACAAGCTGCGCTAAGTCGCCGTCCCGACCCAGCCCCGGAAGGTGAACCCGGCGTAGAACAGGCTGACGTCGGTGAAGCCGGCCTCGCGCAGCAGCTTCTCGTCGTCGTCGGGCGACAGGACGGGCAACAGCTCTCCGATCTTTTGCGCGCCGGCTTGCGTCTTGGCGAGGTCGCCGCCCGGAGCGGTGGAGAAAGCGGCGTAGCGGTTGAGCCAGAGCGCCTTGCTCGCGTCGTCTTGAGGGAAGCTGTGGTGCGCCACGACAAGCGGGGCGCCGGGTTTCAGCCGCTGTTTCAAGGCGCCGAGCGTGGCTGCCCGCTCCTCCCGCGTCAAGAAATGCAGCGTGAGCAGGCAGGTCGCTCCGTCGAACGGGCCGGCGGGCGCGTCGTCGATCGTGCCGAGGGTCAGCGTGGCCGGACGGTCCGGGCCGAGGGTCTGCCGGGCCAGATCGAGCATCGCTTCGGAGGGGTCGACGCCGGTGAGCGTCCAGTCGGGCCGGGCTTTGGCGAGCGCGAGAAGCTCCATCCCGCCGCCGGCGCCGAGCACGAGCACCTGACCGCCCGCGCCGACCTTTTCCTGAAGCAGGATCGTCATCATCCGGTGCAGATCGGCCAGACCCGGCACCTTTTGGGCGGCACTGTCGGCGTAATCCGAGATCATTGCGGGATCGCTGAAGCTGGACATGACGGATCCTCTTTGGGGTTGTCTTTTCTACACCCGCCGCCTGCGCCTGTCGAGCGACAAGGCCGGTTGTTTTCACGCCGACCGGGTTGACTCCGCCATGGTTGCGCAACACAAGCGGGGCTTTGCGGCACTGCAGCGAGGATCATCATGCAACTATCAGAGCGGACCCGGGCGGAATGGTTCGGCAATCCAAAGGCAGAGTTGTTGTCCGGCCTCGTCGTGGCGCTGGCGCTGATCCCCGAAGCGATCGCGTTCAGCCTGATCGCGGGCGTCGATCCCAAGGTGGGCCTTTATGCCTCTTTCTCCATCGCGGTTCTGACGGCCATCGTCGGCGGCCGCCCCGGCATGATCTCTGCCGCGACGGCGGCGACCGCCGTGCTGATGGTGACGCTGGTCCGCGACCACGGGTTGCAATACCTGTTGGCCGCCACCGTTCTCGCCGGATTGGTGCAGATCGCTGTGGGCTTTGCCCGACTGAGTTTCGTGATGCGCTTTGTCAGCCGCTCGGTGATGACCGGTTTCGTCAACGCGCTGGCGATCCTTATTTTCATGGCCCAATTGCCGGAACTGATCGACGTGCCGGTGCTGACCTATGCGCTTGTCTGTGCCTCGCTCATCGTGATTTACGGCCTGCCGTATCTGACGACCGCCGTTCCGTCGCCTTTGGTGGCGATCATCGTGATGACCGCTCTGGTGTTCATGATGGGCTGGGATGTCCGCACGGTCGGCGACATGGGCGAATTGCCCGATCAGCTGCCGTTCTTCTTTGTCCCCGACATTCCGTTCAACCTCGAGACCTTGATGATCATCCTGCCCTATTCGCTGGCCGTGGCCGCGGTGGGCCTGTTGGAGAGCCTGATGACCGCCAATCTGGTGGACGAGCTGACCGACACCGAGAGCGACCGCAACCGTGAATGTGTCGGACAGGGCGTGGCCAACACCGTCACCGGTTTCTTTGGCGGCATGGCGGGCTGTGCGATGATCGGTCAGTCGATGATCAACGTCAAATCGGGCGGTCGCGCCCGCCTGTCGTCCTTTGCCGCCGGTGCGATCCTTCTGTTCTTGATCCTCGTCCTCGCCGATTTCGTGCGCATCATTCCGATGGCCGCCCTTGTGGCGGTGATGATCATGGTCAGCGTTGGAACGTTTTCCTGGTCGTCGATCGGGGCGCTCCGCACCCATCCCAAGAGCTCTTCCGTGGTGATGCTCGCCACGGTCGTCGTGACCGTCTGGACCCACAACCTCGCCTTTGGGGTGCTCACCGGGGTGCTGTTGTCCGGCGTGTTCTTTGCCAGCAAGATCAGCCAGATCTTCCGGGTGTCGAGCGAGCCTGCCAGCGATGGCCGGTCCCGCGTCTATCGTGTCGAGGGCCAGCTGTTCTATGCCTCTGTCGAGGATTTCAACAAGGCCTTCGATTTCCACGAAGCTCTCGACGAAGTCACCATCGACGTGAGCGGGGCGCATATCTGGGATATATCTTCGGTGGCCGCTGTGGATATGGTGGTGCTCAAGTTCCGCCGCGAGGGCACCAAGGTGTCGCTCGTGGGCATGAACGAAGCGTCGGAGACGATCGTTGACCAGCTCGCCCTGCATGACAAGCCGGGTGCGATGGATCAGCTCAACGCACACTAGAGACACCGCTCGCGTCTGTGCGGGCCAGAGGGAGAACGACCATGGACCGGATCACAGCCTTTATCGACGGGTCGGAATATGCGGCCAGCGTGTGTGACCATGCGGTCTGGGCCGCGGCACAGCTGTCGATGCCGGTGAGCCTCGTGCATGTCATCGGCCGCCGCAACGACGTGTCGTCGCCCCCCGCCGATCTGAGCGGCAACCTGCGTCTCGGCGCCCGCACTTCGCTGCTCGAGAAGCTGTCGAAGCTGGACGAGGAACGCGCCGCTCTGGGCCGCGAGCGTGGCCGTGCGATCCTCGACGACGGTGCCGCCCGGATCGCCGCCGCTGGCGATATCGACGTCATCACCAAGCTGCGCAACGGCGATCTGATCGAGGCGATTTCCGAGCTGGAAGCCGAGACCCGTTTTACCATTCTGGGCAAGCGTGGCGAGGCGGCCGGATTTGCCGCCGACATGCTGGGCTCGAACCTCGACCGTGCCGTTCGTATCTCCAAGCGCCCGGTACTGGTAGCCAACCGCGCCTTCAAGACCCCGGAACGCTTTGTGCTGGCCTATGACGGCTCTCCCGCCACGGAGCGTGCGGTCGAGCGGTTGACGGCCGGCTCGGTTCTGGCCGGGATGTCCTGCGATATGCTCAGCGTCGGGGCCGCGACCCCGCAGACCCGAGACAAGCTGACCCATGCCGCCGCGGCCCTCCGCCGCGCGGGGTTCGAGGTGACCGAGCATCTGGAGACCGGCGAACCGGAGGCGGTGATCGCCAAGGCCGTCGTCGATCTGAAGGCCGACATGCTGGTGCTGGGCAAGGCGGGTCACAGCCGTCTGCGCCAGTTGTTCATCGGCTCGACAACGATGGAGCTGATGCGCACCTGCCGGGTGCCGTTCTGCATCTTCCCCTGATCTCTTGTCACATTGCCACGCCTGCGGCGTGACGCCTTGTCTTCGATCGCGTCCTGCGGCCGCTCTCTCAGGTGCCGCCCGGTTCTGCCGTGCCGCGTGGGGTGCTGACGATTGTTCTCTTTTCAACCGCGCCGCTTGCCGCTATGAGCCTGTGCATGACACAGATCCTGCCTCTCGCCTTTCGACGCCGACGCTGATCTTTGGGCCCCATTCGGGCCCTGTCTTGTCATGCCATCCCAAAATCGTTGACAGCCCCGCGATGCTCCGGCACCACTTGGGCTTCTTGTTTCAAGGACATTCTCTATGATCCCGTCGATCCTGCCTACTTATTCCCGTGCCCCTTTGACCTTTGTCAAAGGTGAAGGTTCCTGGTTGATCGAGGCCGATGGCCGACGTTTTCTGGATTTGGGTGCCGGTATCGCGGTGAATGCCCTTGGTCATGCCGCCCCCGAGCTTGTCGAGGTGCTGACCAAGCAGGCCCAGGACCTGTGGCATGTGTCGAACCTGTATCAGATCCCCGCGCAGAAGGCGTTGGCCGATGCCTTGGTCGAGGCGACCTTTGCCGATACCTGCTTTTTCACCAATTCCGGCACCGAGGCCTGTGAACTGGCGATCAAGATGGCCCGCAAATACTGGTATGAGAAGGGCCAGCCCGAGCGCACCCGCATTCTGACCTTTGCCGGGTCGTTCCACGGCCGCTCCTCTGCGGGCATCGCGGCTGCCGGCTCCGAGAAAATGACCAAGGGGTTTGCACCATTGCTCCCCGGTTTCACATCGCTGCCATTTGGCGATCACGAGGCGCTGGCCGAGGCGATGAAGGCCCCGGATATCGCCGGTGTTCTGGTCGAGCCGGTGCAGGGCGAGGGCGGCATTCGTCCGCTTCCTGACGCCTGCCTCAAGGGCCTGCGCGATCTGTGCGACCAGACCGGCGCCTTGATGATGCTGGACGAGGTGCAATGCGGCATGGGCCGCACCGGCCGCCTGTTTGCCCATGAATGGGCCGGAGTGACCCCGGATATCATGATGGTCGCCAAGGGCATCGGCGGCGGTTTCCCCTTGGGTGCATTGCTCGCCACCGAGGCCGCGGCCTCGGGCATGGGGGCCGGCACGCACGGCTCTACCTACGGCGGCAACCCTCTGGCCTGTGCCGTGGGCACCAAGGTGATGGAGATCGTCGCCGAACCTGCGTTTCTGGCCGAGGTGAACCGCAAGGCGGCATTGCTTCGTCAGGGCCTCGAGGGCTTGGTTGCGTCGCATCCGACCGTGTTCGCCGGTGTTCGCGGGGCCGGTCTCATGCTGGGCCTGCAATGCGTTGTTCCCAATACCGAGGTGGTTTCCGCCGGATATGCCGCCGGTGTGCTGACGGTGGGCGCGGCCGACAACGTCATTCGCCTGCTGCCATCGCTCAACATCCCCGACGAGGATATCCGAACCGCGCTGGACCTGCTCGACAAGGCCGCCACCGCCTTGTCCTCCGCATCGGCCTGATCCCATCTTGCCAGACGATCCCACGGCGGTTTCGGCCCTACCTTGCCGAGCCGCCGCAGACACAGAGTTGACCCATGACCCATTTTCTCGACATCAATAAGACCGACGCGCCCGCCCTGCGGCATATGATCGACCACGCCATTTCCATGAAAAACGCCCGTGCCGACCGCCCGAAGGGCCAGCCCGACGACGAACAGCCGCTGGCCGGCCAGATGGTGGCGTTGATCTTTGAGAAGCCGTCGACCCGCACCCGCGTGTCGTTTGACGTGGGCGTGCGCCAGATGGGCGGCCAGACCATGGTGCTGTCGGGAGCCGACATGCAGCTTGGCCACGGCGAGACCATCGCCGACACCGCCCGCGTTCTCAGCCGCTATGTCGATATGATCATGATCCGCACATTCGAGGAGCAGACCCTGCTCGAGATGGCCGAACATGCCAGCGTGCCGGTGATCAACGGTCTGACCAACCGCACCCACCCGTGCCAGATCATGGCCGACATCATGACCTTTGAGGAGCATCGCGGCCCGATCGCGGGCAAGAAGGTGGTCTGGTCCGGCGACGGCAACAACGTCTTTGCCAGCTTTGCACATGCCGCTGGCCAATTCGGCTTTGATCTGACGTTCACCGGCCCGCAGCCGCTGGATCCCGAGCCCGGTTTCCTAGACGAGGCCCGTGCGAAGGGCGCCAATGTCGAGATCGTCCGCGATCCGCACAAGGCGGTTAAAGGTGCCGATCTGGTGGTCACCGACACATGGGTCAGCATGCACGATCCGGTCTCTGCCAGAGAGCGCCGCCATAACCAGCTGCGCGGCTATCAGGTGAATGCCGAGCTGATGGCCAAGGCCAAGCCCGACGCCCTGTTCATGCATTGCCTGCCCGCCCACCGCGACGACGAGGCGACGAGCGAGATCATGGACGGGCCGCATTCGGTGATCTTTGACGAGGCCGAGAACCGACTGCACGCCCAGAAGGCGATCATGCGCTGGTGTCTGGGCGTCTGAGACCGCGCCATCGGCAGCGGTTTGGCCATACGTCCAGCCGCGTGCCGACAGGTCTGCCGGCTCAGCGGTCTGACCTTAAAGATCGAGCAGAAGCGCTCGCAGCCCGTCTTCGGTGACCATCTTGGCCGCCTTTGTCGGGCTGACCCAGATCCGGTCGCGCCGGTCGCTTTCTGGATAGTCCTCAAGGGTCTTTTGCACCTTGATCGCATAGACTTTCGTCAGGCAGGGCTCTTCGTCGCCTTCGGACGAGAGCTTGGTGCTCAGAAAGCTGCCCAGAGCCTTGCGCGAGACCTTGCCCTTCTTGACCCCGGCTTCTTCCCACGCCTCGACCATCGCCGCATCGCAGGAGTTCAGCCCGTCGATCGGCCAGCCCTTGGGCAGGATCCAGCGTCCGTTGGAGGAGGTCACCAGCAACACCTCACGCCCTTTCTTGCCTTTGCGGTGACAAAGGGCCGCCAGCTGCGTGTGCACTGGCATGACAAAGGATTTCCGGCCCCCCGAGGGGGCGACGCGTGGCATTGGCGACATGTGTTTGCCTGACTATGACAGGGCTGCTTTGGTGCAAACCGCTCTAATTGCTGGTAATATAGCACCCTTAACCGCGTCTTACAAATCCGATGCTCGGTCAGGGTTTACGCCGGGCCCGCAGGGTCGGTTCTGCGACGGTCGGATCCTCGGGCCAATTGTGCTTGGGGTAGCGTCCGCGCATGTCCTTGCGCACGTCGGCGTAGCTCGATACCCAGAAGCCCGGAATGTCGGTCGTGACCTGCACCGGCTTGTGCCCCGGCGACAGCAGCGTCACCCGCAACGGCGTGTTTCCGATCATCGGATGCTGTGTCACGCCGAACATCTCTTGCAGCCGAAGCGAGATTGACGGCGTCTCGCCGTCGTAGTCGATGGGGATCTTGCGGTCCAGCGGCGTGGTAAAGGCGGCGGGGGCGGCCTCGTTCAGCCGCTGGGTCTGCCCCCAGTCGAGCATCGCCTGCAGCGCCGGAAGCGGGTTGAACCCTTTCCAGTCCTCGGCGCTGCGCACTCCGCTCAGGTGCGGCGCGAGCCAGTCCTCGAGCCCGTCGAGCAGTGCCGCGTCGCGCATGTCGGGCAGGTCGGCATCGCCCGCCCGGACCAGCTCGACCCGCGCCCGAAACCGCGCCGCGGCCCCGCTCAGCCGCAGCCCGAGCTGCCGGACCCCGTCGCACATCGCCTGCGCCATCGCTTCGGGCGGCGCATCCGGCCAGGGCTGATCGGCAAGCACGAGTGCGCCGAGCTTTTCGTGTTTGCGTGTCACCACCCGCCCGTCCCGCCGCGACCATGCGCAGATGGTCTCCCAGCCGATCTGGTCGCCCATCAGCGCCCGGATTTCGGACTCCTCGATCCTGAGCGCCTGCCGCACCTTGGCCTCGCGCCCGCCGCCGTCCAGATCGGTGGCCACGATGAACCGGGCCTGAGCCAGCGCGTCGTCAGACCGGATCACCGCGCCGCGTCCGCCCGACAGCAGATAGCGCGGCTCGTCGCCGGGTCGCCGCTGCCCGATCCGATCGGGATAGGCGAGGGCGGCCATTTCCGCCGGTGACATGGCGGGCCGCTGCGGCAAGCCACGGGCGAGCCGTTTCGCCTCCGTCCTGATCCGGGCCAGCGCCGCGCGGCTGGCGTCTGGGGCAGGGCGCTGCTCGGAGAGGGCGCCGAGGCGCAGCCCGAGATCCGCCCCGGCCCCCGGCAGCGGATCGCGCTCGCCCAGGAGGGCCGCAAGGGGTGCGGCCTGCGGTCCGGCGGTCATCAGCATATGCGCCAGCCGCGGGTGCAGCGGCAGAGCGGCCAGCGCCCGACCATGATCGGTGATCCTGTCCTCCGCGGTCAGCGCCCACAGAGCGCGCAGCAGGGCCCGCGCCTCGGCCATGGCGGCCTCGGGCGGCGGTGTCAGAAACGCCAGATCGGCGCTGCCCCATTGGGCCAGCTCCAGCGCCAGACCGGCCAGGTCGGCGGCCTCGATCTCGGCCGGGGCAAAGCCCGCCAGCGCCCCGTCCTCGCCCTTGGTCCACAGCCGGTAGGACACGCCCGGCGCCACCCGGCCCGCCCGGCCGGATCGCTGGGTCGCCTCGGCGCGGCTGACCTTTTCGGTGACCAGCCGCGACATGCCCGAGCCGGGATCGAACCGGGCGCGGCGCGATTGGCCGGCGTCGACGACCACACGGATATCCTCGATGGTCAGCGAGGTTTCGGCAATCGAGGTCGAGAGCACGATCTTGCGACGGCGCGGATCGGGCAGGGCGGCGATGGCGGCACGCTGGGCGGCAAAGGGCATCGCCCCAAAGAGCGGCCGGATCTCGCAGGTTTCCGGAAACCGGCCCGTCAGCATCCCCTGCACCGCCCGGATCTCGCCCTCACCGGGCAGAAACACCAGCACGCCGCCTTCGGTCTCGGCCACGGCCTCGGCCACCAGATCGGCGACCGCGGCGGCAAGGCGCTGACCCTTGGGCAAGGGCCGCTCGCGCCATTTCACCTCGACGGGAAAGCTGCGCCCCTCGGCGGTGATCACCGGCGCCCCGCCCATGAGGGCGGCGACGGGGGCCGCGTCCAGAGTGGCCGACATCGGCAACAGGATCAGGTCCGGGCGGAGCGCCGACCGGATTTCCAGCGCCAGGGCAAGGCCCAGATCAGCATTGAGCGAGCGTTCGTGGAATTCGTCGAACAGAATCGCCCCGACGCCGGGCAAGTCGGGGTCGGACTGGATCATACGGGTCAGAATGCCCTCGGTGACCACCTCGATCCGGGTCTCGGCGCCGACCTTGGCCTCGCCCCTGATGCGATAGCCCACGGTCGCGCCGACAGGTTCGCCCAGGGTCTCGGCCATGCGCTCGGCGGCGGCGCGCGCGGCGAGGCGGCGGGGCTCCAGCATCAGGATGCGACCCGCCACCTGCTCCAGCAGGGCCAACGGCACGCGGGTCGTCTTGCCCGCCCCGGGCGGAGCCTGCAGCACGGCCTGACCCTGCGCGGCGATGACCGCGCACAGCTTTGGCAGGACAGCATCTATGGGGAGCGGTTGCGCCATAGGCCCTTATCCGCTGGCACGAGGCCGGGGTAAAGGCGCGGTCCCTGGCTTCTTTGGGTCAAAAATATCCACGGCACTCCGCCACCATCGGGCGGCCCGTCCGGCAAAGGCACCCGGAAACGGCAAAAGGCCCGGCAAAACCGGGCCATTCAACCTCGCAAGCGAAAAGGATCAGGCCGTTGCGGCCTTGGCGATCTCTTTCTTCACTTTCAGAGCGGCATCGGACAGCTCCGTGTCCTTGGCTTTCGCAAGGAAGGAGTCCAGACCACCGCGGTGGTCGACGGTCCGCAGAGCCGACGCGGAGATCTTGAACCGGAAGGTCCGGCCAAGCGTGTCGGATTTCAGGGTCACGTCGTTCAGGTTGGGCAAGAAACGACGGCGGGTTTTGTTGTTCGCATGGCTGACATTGTTGCCAGACATGGGGCCTTTTCCGGTCAATTCGCAGCGGCGCGACATGGGCGTAGTCCTCGTGTGATCTCGGATCCGCGCGGGCGCGGAAGTCCAACAGGGGTGGACCCCGCAAAAGCCGGGCCTCGAAACAGATTGGGGGGGATTACGGGGATTCACGAAGGCAGTCAACCCGCTATTGACCGCCTTTTGCCTGTAATCTTGCAGCATTCCGCCGCGCCGTGGCGGCAAGTGCCGGTCGACGCGCTTCGGCCTTGGAGGCCAGCCCTTGCCAATAGCGCCGGGACTGCCTGCGGATGCCGCGGTGAGCGGCCTGGATCGTGCCGTCGACGCTGTCTGCCTCGGCGGCCGCCTTGTGGATCGTCCACGCCCGCCCCGCCTCGCGCAGCGGCCGAATCGCCGGGTGCCCGCCGAAGTTCAGCCGCGCCAGTTCGACCTGGGGAAACAGCCTTTGCAGCATCCGGGCGTGTCGCAGATCCGCCCGCACGAAGGGGTCGAGCACGATCAGTCCGGGCAGATCGCTCCGCGCCGCCTGTGCCAGATCCCCGACCGCCGGGTCGAACCCGGCCGCGTCCTCCCGATACCGCAGATCGAAGGGCACGACCTGTGGGTCGATCGACACCTGCGGCGAGATCGCCACCACCGAGGCTGCCCCGAGCGCGTCGGCAAACCGGAACGCCCCATAGCCGCCCATCGAATAGCCCAGCAGCCGCACCTCGCCAAACCGGGCCACGATCTCGGGCAGGGCGGCTTCGAGCGCGTAGGTGTCCGCGTTGACGAACCAGTCGTTCGCCCGCGTCTGGATCGACAGTTGTGCGAATCCTTTCCGCGCGAAGTTGCTCGATCGTGGCGGCGGGTCGAAATCGTTTTTACCCACGCGCCGGAAATCCAGCGTCACCATCAGCCGGTCCGACGGCTTGCCCGGTGCCACTTCCAGATCGATCAGCGTCGCCCGCAGATGCGCCCCGTCGAACACGCGCGTCCTAGCCATCGTCGCTCCAGAGCGGGGCCAGTGCGGCCCGCGCCGCCGACGACGGCGTCATCCGCCCGGCCGCCACGTCGCGCTCGAGCCCGGACAGCCGCGCCTTGAGCGCCGGATCCCGCGTCAGCAGCCCCATCATCTCGGCCCGAAGCTCTTCGCTGAACCAATGTCGCGCCTGTTCGGCCCGGGTCTTTGCCCAGACGCCGCTGTCCTGCCGCCATTCGGCCAGTTCGCAGATCGTGTCCCACGCCTCGGTCAGCCCGGTCCCGTCATGGGCCGAGACGGTCATCGCCTTGGGAAACCCGTCCGGGTCCTGCGCCCGTTTGCGCAGCAGCCGCAGCGCGCCGGCATAGTCCGCGCAGGTCCGCGTCGCCTGCGGCTTGAGCGCCCCGTCCGCCTTGTTCACCAGAATCAGGTCGGCCATCTCCATGATCCCGCGCTTGACCCCTTGCAGTTCGTCGCCCCCGGCGGGCGCCAGCAGCAGCACGAAGATGTCGGACATCCCCGCCACCATCGTTTCGGATTGCCCGACACCCACGGTTTCGATCAACACCACGTCGAAGCCCGCCGCCTCGCAGAGCGCCACCGCCTCGCGGGTGCGCCGCGCGACCCCGCCAAGCTGGCTCTGCGCCGGCGAGGGCCGGATGAAGGCCGCCGGATCCCGGCTGAGCCGCTCCATCCGGGTTTTGTCCCCCAGGATCGACCCGCCCGACCGTGCCGAGGAGGGATCGACCGCCAGCACGGCGACCCTTTGCCCCATCCCTGTCAGATGCAGCCCAAGTGCTTCGATAAAAGTGGATTTCCCGACCCCCGGCGTGCCGGACAGCCCGACCCGCACCGCCTGTCTGGCGCTGCCGAGTGCCCCCAGAAGCGCCTGAGCCTTGATCCGGTGCTCGGCCTTGCTGCTTTCGACCAGCGTGATCGCGCGGGCCAGTGCCCGCCGGTCGCCTGCGGCCACGGATCGGGCCATGCTGGCGATGCCGTCGTCGATCCCGCCCGGAGCAGGCTGTGGCGTATCGGAAGGGCCTGGGCTGGTCGGGGGCCGATCAGACAAGGCCCTGCCACCACAGATAGGTGATCGCGGCGCCGCCGATCAAAAGCACATTGGCGGCCAAAATGCCCAGAATACCGAGCAGCCGGTCCTTGCGCCGCTCCTTGGGATCGATGCCGCTGAGAAACGCGGTCAGGTTGGCTGTGGCCTGTGTGACCTGACGTTCGTCGATCATGCGGGCGAGCTTGGGATTCTGGCTGAGCTGCTGGGCCTGCACCAGATAGCGCGCTTCGCGGGCGCGGGCGCGGGGCAGGGCCCGGCCGGCCTTGCGCACCTGCGCTTCGAGGCTCCGGCCCGAAATGCGCATGCGCTCGGACATCAACCGACTGATCTCGGCCGCGTTTCTGGTGACAGCATCCCCGTTCATGGCGCGGACCTTAGCCGGGCGCCAACCGCGGCTCAATGGGTCTGGCGAAGCGGGGCCGAACAGGCGTAGAGTTGCGGCATGTTGAACACGATTGTCACCGGGGCGGGGTCTGATCGCCCACCGCTGCTCATCGCCCACGGGCTGTTCGGATCGGCCCGCAACTGGGGCGTGATCGCCAAGAAGCTCGCCGCCGAGGGTCGGCAGGTCACCGCCTGCGATATGCGCAACCACGGCTCAAGCCCTTGGCACGACAGCCAAAGCTATGAGGACATGGCCGCCGATCTGGCCGAGCTGCTGGAGGCGACCACCGGTCCTGCGGATGTGCTGGGCCATTCGATGGGCGGCAAGGCGTCGATGATGCTGGCGCTGACCCGGCCGGATCTGGTGGGCCGCCTGATCGTCGCCGACATCGCCCCCGTGCCTTATGGTCACACCCAAAGCCACAATATCGACGCCATGCGCGGCGTCGATCTGGAGGCCGTCACAAACCGAAGCGAGGCCGCTGCGCAACTGGCGCTTGGCGATCCGGGCGTCGAGGCGTTCCTGCTGCAAAGCCTCGATCTGAAGGAAAAACGCTGGCGGCTCAATCTGGATGTGCTGGAAAAGGACATGGCCAAGATCCTGTCCTTTCCGGCCGTCAGCACTCAATTCGACGGGCCGACCTTGTTCCTGTCGGGCGGGGCGTCCGACTATGTCAGCCGCGATCACAGAGAAACGATCAAGGCATTGTTCCCGCACGCCCGTTTCGCCAAGATCCCTGGCGCAGGCCATTGGTTACACGCTGAAAAACCGCAGGAGTTCATCGCGGCCGTCAGTGCGTTTCTAAATCAGTGATCCGCGCGGCGCGGCGCTAGAGGCAGCTGACCGCGATCAGGGTTTCGGATGTGGCGACGGTGGCCAGACAGAGCCCGCCCAGCACAAAAACCATTCCGTAAATCATCGTCCGCATCGGGTCGCTCCTGTGAAATCTCCCTGCTGATACGCGCGGCCCGCCGGCTTCCGTCGCTGCGGGCACGACTTTTCGGCCAGAGCGCACCTGTTGGGGGGAAGGCTGCCGCCGAGCACCCTGCGCCAGATCCGAAATCGTGTGCGGCGCAGCCGCTCAATTTAACAACAGCTCCCAGCAGCGGGCGGCTGGCTTGGGTTGCCCCTGATCGCGCGAGCGCCTACATCGGGCGTGGTTATAAGAGAGAGCCCAATGGCCGAAGCACCGCTGCAATCTGAGCAAGACCGCGCCACATCAAAACGGGTCGGGGCCTTGCGCGACCTTTGGCCCTTCATGCGCCCGCACCGCACAATGATGATTGCGGCAATGGTGGCGCTGGTCTCCACCGCCGCGATTTCGCTGATCCTGCCGCTGGCCGTGCGTCGGGTGGTCGACAACTTCGAGGTTGACGACGGCGGCCTTCTGGATCGCTACTTTGCCGCCGCCCTGATCATCGCCGCCCTGATGGCTGTGGGCTCAGCCCTGCGTTACTACCTTGTCACCCGCTTTGGCGAGCGTGTCGTGGCTGATATCCGCAAGACCCTGTTTGACCGTATGATCAGCATGAGCCCCGCGTTCTTCGAGCGCATCATGACGGGCGAAGTTCTCAGCCGCATCACCACCGACACCACTCTGATCCTGTCGGTTATCGGCTCGTCGGTGTCGATTGCCCTGCGCCAGTCCCTGACCCTGATCGGCGGCCTGATCCTGTTGATGGTCACCTCGGCCAAACTGACCGGCCTCGTTCTGCTCCTTGTTCCAGCTGTGATCCTGCCGATCATTCTGCTCGGTCGCCGTGTCCGCGCCCTTAGCCGCGAGAATCAGGACTGGATCGCGTCCTCCTCTGGCTCTGCCTCTGAGGCGTTGCTCAGTGCCCAGACCGTGCAGGCCTATACCAACGAGGCCGCCAGCCGCGCCAGTTTCTCTGACATCACTGAAAAGAGCTTTGATGCGGCCCGCAAGCGCATTGCCGTGCGCGCGTTGATGACCGCGATCATCATCTTTCTGGTGTTTGCGGGCGTGGTCGGTGTTCTGTGGATCGGCGCCCGCGATGTGCGCGGTGGCGTGATGACCGTCGGTGAGCTGGTTCAGTTCCTGATCTATTCCGTCATGGTTGCCGGTGGCGTCGCCGCCCTGTCGGAGATTTGGGGCGAGTTGCAGCGTGCGGCCGGAGCGACCGAGCGTCTGGTCGAATTGCTCCATTCCGTTGACGCGGTGCAGGATCCAGAGACCCCGAAGCAGATCGAGGCCAAGCGCATCGGCGCCATCAGCTTTCGCGATGTGTCGTTTTCCTATCCGTCCCGCCCCGGCATTTCGGCCCTTGATCATGTCACCCTTGACGTGAAGCCCGGCGAGACGGTCGCCCTTGTCGGCCCTTCCGGCGCGGGCAAGACCACCATCATCCAACTGATCCAGCGCTTCTACGACCCCCAGTCGGGCGCGATCCTGTTTGACGATGTCGATCTGCGCCATCTGGCTCGCGAGGAGTTCCGCCGCGATATTGCTCTGGTCCCGCAGGATCCGGTGATCTTTGCGACCACCGCCCGCGAGAACATCCGTTTTGGCCGTCCCGGTGCCACCGATGCCGAGGTCGAAGAAGCCGCCCGCGCCGCTGCTGCCCATGATTTCCTGATGGCCCTTCCCGATGGTTACGAGAGCTATGTCGGTGAGCGTGGTGTGATGCTCTCGGGTGGTCAAAAGCAGCGTATTGCCATCGCCCGCGCGATCCTGCGCGACGCTCCCGTTCTGCTCTTGGATGAGGCCACGAGTGCTCTGGATGCCGAAAGCGAGCATCTGGTGCAGAAGGCGGTCGAGAGCCTTGCCGAAGGCCGCACCACCCTGATTGTCGCCCATCGCCTTGCCACCGTAAAAAAGGCCGACCGTATCGTTGTTTTCGAGGCCGGCAAGATCGTCGCCACCGGTACCCATGACGAGTTGGTCGCTCAGGGTGGCCTTTATGCCCGATTGGCCCGCCTGCAATTCACGGAAGGACTGGCGGCGGAGTGATTGCTCCGCGCGTAGCTTAACCATGCGCCAGAGCGGGTCGTGTCACAACTGTGACACCCCGGTCTGAACCCGGCCCGCCTGTGTGGGAATAGGTCCGGTTTGCGTCAAAAACACTTGCTCTTGCCCGCTGTTTCGCTGCGTCATACTTGCAGCATGTGTCCGGCGCTTCGTAACTGGTGCCAAGCGCCCGCGGGGAGACTATGGTGGACGGGCTAAATGCACCGGGAGGAGAGTGCCGATGACTTTTGCCAATATGGCCGACCGCGACGCGATCGAGGCAGAGATGCCGTTCGAAGACCGCGATTTGCCGAAAACCACGTGGGGTCTGCTGAGCAAAACCGCCGCTGCGCATGGCGGCCGCAAGGCGCTGACATTCCAGCTGTTCTCGGATCCCGGCGCCAAGGAAGAGACCTTCACCTGGCGCAGTTTGCAGGATCATGTGGCTCAATCGGCCAACCTGTTCCGCTCGCTTGGCGTGGGCGAGAGCGATGTGGTCGCTTTCCTTTTGCCCAACTGCAACGAATGCGTTCTGACCTATCTGGGCGGCCAGGTGGCGGGCATTGTGCTGCCGATCAACCCGCTGATGGATGCCTCGCAGATCGGGGCGATCCTGCGCGAGGCCAATGCCAAGGTGCTGGTGACCCTGCGCTCCTTCCCCAAGACCGACGTGGCCCAGAAGGCCGCAGAGGCGCTGAGCTTTGCGCCCAGCGTCCAGACCGTTCTTGAGGTTGACCTACTGCGCTATGTGACCGGGATCAAGAAGCTGATCATTCCGCTCATTCGCCCCAAGAACCCGGTCAGCCACAAGGCCCGCGTCCTGAATTTCAATGCTGAAATCGCAAAGCAGCCCACCTCGCTGGCCTTTGAGGACAGCAAGGGCGACCGCGTGGCCGCCTATTTCCATACCGGCGGCACGACCGGCATGCCGAAGGTCGCCCAGCACCGCTATTCGGGCATCATCTACAATTCCTGGCTCGGGGCCCGGCTCTTGTTCGAGGAAACCGACGTTCAGATTTGTCCGTTGCCGATGTTTCACGTCTTTGCGGCCATCGTGAGCCTTGGCGCGTCGTTGTCCTCGGGCTGTCAGATCGTGTTTCCGACGCCCCAAGGCTATCGCGGGGACGGGGTCTTCGACAATTTCTGGAAGCTGATCGAGCGTCACAAGGTGACGTTCATGATCACTGTCCCGACCGCCATGTCGGCCCTGATGCAAAAGCCTGTGAACGCCGACATCTCGTCGCTGAAACTGGCGTTCTGCGGCTCTGCCCCGCTTCCGCTGGAGCTGTACAAGCGCTTCGAGGCGGCCGCCGGCGTGACGATCTGCGAGGGATACGGCCTGACCGAGGCGACCTGTCTGGTGTCGATCAACCCGCCGGACGGCGAGAAGAAAGTGGGCTCCATCGGGATACCGTTTCCGCACACCCGCATTCGCATCATCGACGTGGCCACCCAGACCGATTGCGCCACAGACGAGATCGGTGAGATTTGTCTCAACAATCCCGGTGTGTTCGGCGGCCAGACCTATACCGAAGCGGCCAAGAACGCCGACCTGTTCTATCACTGGCCCGAGGATGGTGACTGGTTCCTGCGCACCGGCGATCTGGGCCGTGTCGATGCCGACGGCTATCTGTGGATCACCGGACGCGCCAAGGATCTGATCATTCGCGGCGGCCACAACATCGACCCCGCCGAGATCGAAGAGGCTCTGGCCGGTCATCCGGCGGTGGCCTTTGCCGGGGCCATCGGCCAGCCCGATGCCCATTCCGGCGAGGTGCCCTGTGCCTATGTCGAACTGGTCGACGGGGCGTCCGTCACCGTGGAGGAGCTGCTCGAGCACGCCAAGGGCCAGATCCATGAGCGCGCCGCCTATCCCAAGTATCTGGAGATCCTCGACGAGCTTCCGAAGACCGCGGTCGGCAAGATCTTCAAGCCCGATCTGCGCCGCCGTGCGATCACCCGCACCTACAACGCCGCGCTGGCCAATGCCGACGTTGCCGCCGAGGTGTCCGAGGTGATCGAGGATAAGAAGCGCGGCCTCGTCGCCCGCATCAGCCGCACCGGCACCGTGTCCGAGGATGAGGTGGTCAAGGCACTGGGTGCGTTCACCCGGCCTTGGGAATGGGCCGACTAGCCTCTGACGCCGATCCTGAACCCTTGGCATGCCCGCTGTGGTGTGCCAAACGGGGGAAAGTTGTATTTCGGATCAGGAGGCTGGCGTGCAGGCAGAGGGAACCCGTTCGTGGGACGTGCTGTGCCTTGGCGAGCCGCTGGTGGAATTCTCGGAGACGACCCCCGGCCACTATCTGCGCGGTTTTGGCGGTGACACCTCGAACGTGGCCATCGCGGTGGCCCGTTCCGGCGGCAAGGCCGCCTATGCCACCCGGATCGGCAATGACGAATTCGGCCAGATGTTCGTCGATCTGTGGGATCGCGAGGGCGTGGACACCTCCCGCGTCATCCGCGACGAAAGCGCGCCGACCGGCCATTATTTCGTGCATCAGACCGATGCGGGCCATCGCTTCAGCTATGCCCGCAAGGGGTCGGCTGCGAGCCTGATGCGCCCCGGCGATCTGGATGCCTCGACGATTGCGCAGGCCCGTGTTCTGCATATCTCGGGCATCACCTGTGCGATTTCCCCCAGTGCTGCGGCTTTGGCCGAGCAGGCCGCCGGATTGGCCCGTCAGGCCGGCACGCGCCTGTCGTTCGACCTGAACTATCGCCCGGCCCTGTGGTCCGTCGATCAGGCCCGCGGCGTGGCGCTGTCGATGCTCAGCCAGTGCGACATCGCCCTGCCGAGCCTTGAGGAAGCCGAGATGCTCTTTGGCCTCAGCGATCCCGAGGCGATCATCGACCGGGTGCTGAGCTTTGGCCCGCAGGTCGTCGCCCTGACCATGGGCGCCCGCGGCGTTTTCGTGGCCACCCCGCAGGCCCGCCGTCTGATTGCCCCGATGAGTGTCGATTTGGTCGATGCCAGCGGCGCGGGCGATACCTTTGACGGCTATTTCCTGTCGGCCATGACCGCGGGCGACGATCTGGTCGAGGCGGCGATCCGCGCCAATGCGGCGGCGGCGTTTTCCACCACTCGCCGTGGTGCTGTGGCGGGCATTCCCGCGGGGTCCGAAGTGGAGGCCGGTCTGCGCCGCGCCTGAGCCTTGCGCCCGGTGTATGCCGTTGAAGTGGGGTTCCACCCCACACCCCGGAGTTTTTCGGCCAAGATGAAGGGGAGCGGTGCCCCTAGCTGCTGGCGCCTGTCAACCGGGCGTGGGCGCTGTAGCATCCGGTTTGCGCGGGTCCGTAGCCGGTGAGATCGTCCAGGTGCACCCGGCTGACCTGCCCCCCGGTGTAGCGCACGTAGAACGGCGCGTAGCCGCCGAAGCCACCGTAGGGATCGGGCGCGTCCCAGTCGCCGCAGCCGATCCGGCTTCCGTCGGGGAGCGCGTAGATCTGCACCTGTCGCAACTCCGAGGGGCGGTTTCGCCCGGCGTGCTGGCTGACCGCCGCATTCAGGAAGGCCAGATCGCTGGCGCTGCTGCCGATCGCGACTGTCGGCATGCCGAGGTCGCCGTTCGAGCAGTTGGCCAGTGCGATTGCCGCCCCGAAGAGGAAGATCTGTTTCACGGCGCGGGCCCCTTGTGTTTGCCGCCTTAAGGCGTCGCTCAGAAGGGTTAAGGATTGCTTAACCGGGCAGCGTCGCCCCGAAGGCCGACACCGCCTCGCGGGCGGCGCGGAACCGCGCGAGGCCGGTCTCGTCGAAGTCTTTTGGCTGCAGCACGTCGCCCGCCGTCGGTAGCGCGAGCGTCAGCCCCATCCCCTGTGCGGCGAGGGCGGCGGTGCCGAGCGCCGTTCGTTCGGCCTCGTCCGACCGCCGGGTGTCCTGCCCGAGGACATCGGTCAGGAATTGGCAGAAGTAGGGGTTTGCCGTCATCCCGCCGTCGATGGCGATGGGCCCGTCGAGCGGCATCGCGGCCTCGATCGCGGAGATGACCTCGCCCGTGCGCAGCGCAACCCCTTCGAGCAGCGCCTGCATCATGTCGCGCGGCCCGGTGTCGAGCCCGAGGCCCAGCCACGCCCCTCGCGCGGCCCTGTCCCAATGCGGGCAGGCGAGCCCGGCGAGGGCGGGCACGAAGGCCAGACCCCGGTCGATGGCGCGTCCGTCGAAGCGGTTGATGTCGTCGTAATCGCGGAACAACCCCAGCCCATGCGCCCAGTTCACCGCCGAGGCCGCGGCATAGACCCCGCCGTCGAGCGCGTAGACCGGGTCGGCGCCGTCGAGCTGCCACGCCACGGTCGGCAGCACGCCCCGCGCCCGCACGAGTGGCCCGGTCACGGCCAGCGCGAAGGCTCCGGTGCCGAAGGTGATCTTGGCCTGACCCGCCCGGTGCCCGCCGTGCCCGTAGAGGGCGGCTTGCTGGTCTGTCACGCTGGCGGTCAGCGGCAGGTCGTGGCTGCCGCCCAGCATCCCGGTGGTGGGGGTGATCCGGGGCAGGCACTCGATCGGCACGCCGAAGAGTGCGCACAGCTCGGCGTCCCATGTGCAGCTGTCCAGCGCCATGAGCGAAGTGCGCGAAGCGGTTGTCACGTCAGTCTCGAACCGCCCCGTCAGCCTGTCGCGGAACCATGCGTCGGTGGTGCCGAGCCGCAGGCGACCGGCGGAGGCAAGCCTTTGCGCCTCGGGGACGTGCCGCAGGATCCAGCCCAGTTTGCTGGCCGAGAAGTAGGGGTCGAGCGGCAGTCCCGCCCGTTGCAGCACCTCGTCGCCGGCGCCTGCGGCTTCGAGTCCGGCGATCACGTCGGAGGTCCGCGCATCCTGCCAGACGATCACCGGCCCGACCGGCGTACCGGTCCGCGCGTCCCAGCCGAGGCAGCTTTCGCCCTGGTTGGCCAGCCCGATCGCCACCGCTCCGGCCTCGGCGCCGGCGCGGATGCAGGTGTCGATGTTGCGCAGCAGTTCGGCGGGGTCGTGTTCGACCCAGCCCGGCTGAGGGTAGTGCTGACCGTGTGGCAGGCTGACCAGCGGCGTGATCTGCCCGGTCTCGGATACCATGAGCGCCCGAGTGCTGGTCGTCCCTTGGTCGATCGCGAGGATCATCTGGACCCCCTTGGCTCGAGCCGCACTTCTGGCCCGGTTCCGGCCTGCGGCAGCGGTAGCAGGATGCGGCGCTCTGGTCGGCTGCGCAAGGTTTTGCCCGCGATGACGGAGCCGTCCGAGAGCAGACTGAGCCTGCCGGTGAGCGCCGTGCCGACCCTGAGTTGCAGGCTGCTGAGCCCCAGTGCCGGCCCTGGCGCGATCCGCTGCGGCACCAAGGCCGAGATCGGCCCGCTGCGCCGGATCCGTTGCCCGGGATCGGCAGGTAACCCGTCGTTCAGATAGGCGTGGATCGCCGCACCGATCGCCCGCCCCTCGGACCAGCTCCAACCGGCCGTCTCGACTGCTCTGAGCAGGTTTCCGGCGGCAAAGTAACCGGCCTCGGAGCAGCGCCCGAATTGGTCGATCTCCGGCCCGCCGGTGTCGGGGTCTGCCCGGATCGGGCTGCGGGCCAAGAGCGGCGCGTCGGGCTGAAACCGCCCGCTGACGATCAGCCCGTCGGTCTGAAGGGTGCGCCCGGTGCTGAGTTGCACCCCGGTGACATGGGCCTGCCCGTCGATCTGGCTGATTTGGGTATTCTTGAGCAGCGGGGTCCCTTGCAGCCGCGGGAACAGCCCGGTGGGCCAGCGGGCGGTGACCGTGTCGGAGGGTTCGATCATCGCCACCGGTTTGATCCCGGCGAGCCGACAGGACAGCAGCGCCGAGAAGGCGACCAGTTCGGTTCCGAGGATCACCGGCCGGTGGAACGGTTTCTGCCCGGTTTCGAGCAGCAGCTGCAGCGCCCCGGTCGACAGCACCCCTTGCGGCTTCGTCCCGCCGATCAGCCGTTCGGCCCGGGTGGTTTCGCGCGCGCCGGTGGCCAGCAGCACGGCGCGGGCGCGGATCGTGGCGGGCCCGGCGTCGGAGGTGACTTCGATCGTGGGGCCGGGCAGGAGCCGGGTGACATTGACCCCGGTGTGGATCACGACCCCGGCGGATTTGGCCTTTTCCACCAGCGTCTTGGCGTAGCTCGGCCCGGTCATCAGCCGCCGGAATTCCCGCAGGCCGTAGGGCGAGTGGCTGCAATGCCGCGGCACGCCGCCGGCCTGCCCCTCACGGTCTAGCACGACGACCCGGCAGCCGCCGCCCTGCGCGATGACCGTCGCGGCGGCGAGGCCCGCCGGGCCCGCGCCGACGATCACCACGTCGATTTCGGCAGGTAGATCAGTCATCGGCTGTCATCGGCTGGCTGAGTTTGCCTTTGGTCAGCCGCGCCAAGGCACCGGCGCAGTAGTAGCCTTGGCATCGCCCCATCGTGACCCGCGTCCGCCGCTTTAGCCCGGCCAGCGATTGCGCGGGGAGCGGGCCGTTGAGGGCGGCACGGATTTCGCGCTCGGTGACCATCTCGCAATGGCAGAGCACGCCGCCGTGGCCGGGGCTTTGCCAGTCTCGTGGGGCAGTTTCCGCGATGTTCGGCACGCTGGGCCAGACCGGCTCCGGTGCGATCCAATCGGGGGCGCGTTCGTCCTCCCAGAGCTTGCGGACATGTTGTGCGATCCCCAGCGCGGCGGAGAGCCCGGTGGACCGGATACCGCCGACGGTGATCATGTTTTCGGGATGCTTGCTGATCCGGTAATGCTTTTCCTCGGTGGCGGGGCGCAGACCGGCATAGAGGGCGGTGACTTTGTGGTGGGCCAGAGCGGGCAGAATTTCCTGCCCGCGTGCCTTGAGCGCCTCCAGCGTGGGCTGGTGCAGGCCGGCGTCCGTGCGGCTGTTCTGCTCTTCGGCGGTTGGCCCGACCAGCAGATTGCCCCAGATCGTGCGGCAGACCACGATCCCCTTGGTGACCTTGGTTGGCACCGGCAACAGGATGTGGCGGGCCAGATCGAAGGCCGGTTTGTCGTAGACGATGAACTGCCCCTTGCGCGGCTTGATCGTGAAATCCGTCCGTCCGAGCAGCAGGTCGTCGATCCGGTCGCCATAGAGCCCGGCGGCGTTGATCACGCTGGAGGTCCGAACGGGGCCTTGGCTGGTCTTGAGCGTCCAATCGGTGCCGTTGAACGCGCCGCCCGTCACTTCGCAGCGCCGCCGGACGTCGGCGCCGTGGGCGATGGCTTGCGTCAGGTAGGCCAGCGGCGCGGACCACGGGTCGATCAGGTATTCGCGCGGCACCCGGAACGCTGCCCGCGCCTCTGCGCCGAGCCCGGGTTCAGCTTCGCGCAGCGCCGGACCGTCGAGGTATTCGATGTCGGTCACGCCGTTGCTGCGGGCTTGCTCCATGAGGCCGGGCAGGGCGGCTTCCTCCTCGTCGCTCCATGCGATGACGAGGGCGCCGGACGTGAGCAGCGGCAGGCCAAGCCGTTCGCGGATCTCGAGGTACTCGGCATGTCCCGCCGCCACGCAGGCCGCCTCCAGGCTGCCTGTCGGGGCGTCGAACCCGGTGTGCAGGATCGCCGAGTTGCCCTTGGAGGCGCCGTCGAGGATGTCGTGCGCCTTTTCCAGCACCACCACCCGCGCCCCGGCCATGGCGAAGGACCGCGCCAGAGCGCAGCCGACGACGCCTGCGCCGATGATCGCGATGTCATAGCGGTCGGGGGAGGGGGCTGAGTGCGGCAAGGCGGGCTCCGGCAGATGGGCGCTGATACAAACGCTGGCATAGCTTGCCCGTTCAGTCAATTCCACAGGCGTCTTGTGACCAAATGGGCGAGTGACCCGTCAATTGCATGTTGACATGGTCAATTTGACTGCGCTTAGCTGGCCGCAATCAGGGGGCCAGTCCGTGAAGCCAAAAGATCGCCAGCGCGAGATTGTGGAACTTGTCGATCATCGCGGCGAGGCCAGCGTCGATGATCTGGCACTGGCGTTTGACGTCTCGCCCGAGACCATCCGCCGCGATCTGGCGGTATTGGCCGAGGCCGGTGCGCTGCAAAAGGTGCATGGTGCGGCTCGCCGGATGCGGTTTCTGGGCGAGGGCAGCTTTGCCGAGCGGATGATGGATCATGCCGGTGCCAAGGCCGAGATCGCCCGCAAGCTCATCGCGCATATCCGCCCCGGCGAGACCATCTTGATGGACACCGGCACCACGACGCTGGCCGCCTCGGCGGCGCTGGCCTCTGTGCCCGGCCTGACGGTGGTGACCAATTCGGTCCGCATTGCCCAGGCCATGGGCGGGGCGGAGGTCTTGCTGCTTGGCGGCCGCTACCGCGCGGACAACGGCCAGACCGTCGGCCCCGAGACCATCGCCCAGATCGCCCAGTTTCAGGCCGATGCCGCCGTGCTGACGGTCACGGCCATTGACGAAGCTGCGGGCGCCATGGATGCTGATCTGGAGGAGGCACAGATCGCCCGTGCAATGCGCAATCACGCCAGACGCTGCATCGTTCTTGCGCATGGCGCGAAATTCGGCAAATCGGCGGCACATCGGATCTGTCCATTGAGCGAGATGGATGTGCTTGTCTGTGACGTGCTGCCGGAGCCTTCGTTCGTGGCGGCTGTGGCCGAACATGGGGGGACGGTGTGCTAGGAACCAGACGGGGCGGGGTGCTGTGATGCGGGCCTATGTGCGGGCAATGGACAAGCTGGCCGATTGGGTCGGCATCGTTGCCATGTATCTGATTTTCCTGATGATCGCGATCCTTCTCTTGGACGCGGTGACCCGTAACGTCATCGACATTCCGCTGCATTGGTGCATCGAGGCCGCCCAGTTTACCCTCGCCGCCTATTACTTCATGGGCGGGGCCATGACCCTCAAGGACAACGACCACGTCCGCATGGACCTGTTCTATGACCGTCTCAGCGACACCGGAAAGGCCAAGATGGACCTGATCACGATGATCTGCCTGTTGTTCTATCTGGGCGTCTTGCTGTTCGGCTCGGTGTCGTCGCTGACCTATGCCATCGAGACCGGCGAGCGCCGGTTCAGCATGTGGAACCCGTCGATGATCCCCATCAAGGCGCTGATGACCGCCTGTATCGTGCTCATGGTGGGCCAGACCTTTGCCCTGATCATCAAATACTGGCACGCCGCGAAGGGAGAGCCCCTCGTATGAGCTATGAGATGATCGCCATCTTGATGTTCGCGTCGATGATGGTGCTGTTGCTGACCGGACAGCGCGTGTTCGCCGCCATCGGATTTGTCGCCTCGGGCATGGTGCTGATGCTCTATGGCACCGGCGGGGTCGAAATCCCGTTCAGTCAGGCGTTCAAGCTGTTCAACTGGTTTCCGATGCTCACGCTGCCCCTGTTCATCTACATGGGCTATATCCTGAGCGAGAGCGGGATTGCCGAAGACCTTTACCGGATGCTCCATGTCTGGTTCGGCAGGGTGCGAGGCGGGCTGGCCATCGGCACCATTCTGTTGATGGTGATCATCTCGGCGATGAACGGGCTGAGCGTGGCCGGCATGGCGATTGGGGCCACCATCGCCCTGCCGGAGATGCTCCGCCGGGGCTATGACAAGGTGCTGATCACCGGCGTCGTCCAAGGCGGCTCGTCTCTGGGCATCCTTGTGCCGCCCTCCGTGGTCATGGTGCTTTACGGTATGATCGCCCGCCAGCCGGTGAGCCAGTTGTGGCTGGCCGGTGTGATCCCCGGCCTTTTGATGGCGACGATGTTCGTCATCTACATCTGGGTCCGCTGCCGGGTGAACCCGGACCTCGCCCCGGTGGTCAGCGACGAGGAATTGGCCATGCCGATGCGCGAGAAGCTGGCGCTCTTGCGTGCGGGCATCATCCCCTTCGCGATCTTCTTCGCGATGACCGGCCTGTTTGTCATGGGCGTCACCTCGCTGGTCGAAAGCTCTGCCGTGGGGGCGACCTCGGCCACGCTGGCCGCCGCTTGGAAGCGCCGTCTGTCGTTCAAGATGATCCACGAGACCGCCCGCAAGACCTTGGCGATTTCGTGCATGTTCCTGTGGCTGATCCTCGCGGCCCTCGCCTTTGGCGCGGTGTTCGACGGGATCGGGGCGGTCCGCGCCATCGAGACGCTGTTCATTACCCGTTGGGAGCTGACCCCGTGGCAGGTGATCATCATGATGCAGCTGAGCTTTATCGTGATGGGCATGTTTCTGGACGACACCGCGATGCTGGTGATCGTGGCCCCGCTATATGTGCCGCTGGTCAAGCTGCTCGATCTGGGTTTCGACAACCAGTTGATCTGGTTTGGCGTACTTTACACGATGACCTGTCAGATCGCCTATATCACGCCGCCGTTCGGCTATAACCTGTTCCTGATGCGCGCGATGGCGCCCAAGGAAATTGGCCTTTTGGACATCTATCGGTCGATCTGGCCGTTTGTGATCATGATGGCGACGACCATCGCCCTCGTTATGTTCTTTCCGCAGATTGCCCTTTGGCTGCCCGAAACCGTGCGCGGCCGTTGACCCCAAGGCCCGACAAGAGGCCCCATACCAACCAAGGAGAGTTGAAGATGACTGACAAGATCCTAAGCCCCAGCGAGAAGATCCTCGCCTCGCGCCGCAAGTTCCTTGCGGCCGGTATCGCGGCCCCGGCTGCGCTTGCCGCCCCGTCGATCGTCAAGGCGCAGGCTCCGATCCGGTGGCGTTTGCAGACCTATTCCGGCGCCCCCCTTGGTGCCCATGTGATCAAGCCGCAGGTGGATGCGTTCAACGCCGCCGCAAACGGCGAAATGGAGATCGAACTCTATTACGCCGACCAGTTGGTCCCCACGGGCGAGCTGTTCCGCGCCATGCAGAACGGCACCATCGACGCGGTGCAGTCGGATGATGCGACGATGGCCTCGCCGGTCGATATCTCGGTCTTTGGCGGGTATTTCCCATTTGCCACGCGCTACTCGCTCGATGTGCCGGCGCTGTTTTCCTACTACGGGCTGAACGAGATCTGGGCCGAAGCCTACGGCGAAGTCGAGAACGTCACGTGGCTGTCCTCGGGCGCTTGGGATCCGCTGCATATCTTCTCGAAGGACTCGATCCGCAGCCTTGCCGACATGCGCGGCAAGCGAGTGTTCGGTGTGCCGACCGCGGGCCGCTTCCTGTCGCAATACGGCCTGATCCCGGTCACCGTGCCGTGGGACGACGTGGAAGTCGCGCTGCAAACCGGCGAGCTGGACGGCGTGGCATGGTGCGGATTTACCGAAGCCTACGAGGTCGGCTGGGCCGATCTGTGCAACTATGCCCTGACCAACTCGATGACCGGCGCGTGGTTCGGCAGCTATTTCGCCAATACCGAAAGCTGGAACGCTGTCCCGCCGCATCTGCAGCAGCTGTATCGCAGCACCATCGACCAGTCGCACTATTACCGTGCCCAGTGGTATTGGGGCGGCGAGGCCAAGCTGCGCGTCGAAGGCGAGAAGATGGAGCTGACATCGCTGCCCGCCGACGAATGGGCGCAGGTCAACGCCGATGCTCAGGTGTTCTGGGACGAAATCGCGGCCTCTTCCCCACGTGCGGGCAAGGTTGTAGATGCGTTCAAGGCCTATGCGGCAACGATGGAAGCGGCAGGCTACCCCTACCGCTGATCCCATCGCAAAAAGACAAGCGCGGGGGCCAGATTGGCCCTCGCGAACCGTTTCACATCAAAGAATGACAAGTCCGTCTTGAAGAAAGTATGCGCCAATGCCTGCCAACCTGACACTTGATGCTCTGAAAGCCGCAGTGGATGCGGGCGAAATCGACACTGTTCTGACCTGCGTCGTGGATATGCAGGGCCGGATGATGGGAAAGCGCTTTCACGCCGCGCATTTCGTGAACGGCGGCTATCACGAGACCCACGGCTGCAACTATCTGCTGGCCACGGATATCGAGATGAACACCGTTCCCGGTTACAAGTCGACATCCTGGGAGGCGGGCTATGGCGATTACGTTCACAAGCCCGATCTGAGCACCCTGCGCCGGGTGCCGTGGCTGCCCGGGACGGCGATGGTGATGTGCGATCTGTTGGATCACCACACCCACGAAGAGGTCTCCGTCTCGCCGCGCGCCATTTTGAAGCGCCAGATCGCCCGTGCCGAGGCGATGGGCTTCACCCCGATGATGGCGACCGAGCTCGAGTTCTACCTGTTCGAACAGAGCTTCGATGCGCTCAACGACCAGGGCTATCGCGATTTGCAGACCCTCGGCCGCTACAACGTCGATTATGCGATCATGGGCACGACCAAGGAAGAGGCGGTGATGCGCGATCTGCGCAACGGCCTCTATGGCGCCGGCATCCCGGTGGAGAATTCCAAGGGCGAGGCCGAAACCGGGCAGGAAGAGATCAACATCAAGTATTCCGATGCTCTCGACACCGCCGACATGCACACGATCACCAAGAACGCGACCAAGGAGATCGCCTTCAACCACGGCCGTTCGGTGACCTTCATGGCGAAATATGCGACCGACCGGGCCGGATCGTCGAGCCACGTCCACCAGTCGCTCTGGCAGGGCAGCACGCCGGTGTTCTACGACCCGGCCGCCGAGCATGGCATGAGCGCCACGATGCGCGCCTATATGGCGGGCCTCTTGGCCCATGCCTCTGACGTGACGGCCTTTCTGGCGCCCTACGTCAACAGCTACAAGCGGTTCACCGTCGGGATGTTTGCCCCCACCAAGGCGGTCTGGTCGATGGACAACCGCACCGCGGGCTTCCGGGTTTGCGGCGCCGACACCAAGGGGGTGCGCGTCGAGTGCCGCATCGGCGGGGCGGATCTCAACCCGTATCTGGCGCTGGCCTCGCAGCTTGCGGCGGGCCTGACCGGCATCGAGCAGGGCTTGGTGCTGGAGCCCGAAGCCTCGGGCGACGTCTATCAGGCCGGCGAAGCCCGCGAGATCCCGTCGACCCTGCGCGACGCGGCGACAGCCCTTGACGGGTCGACGATGTTGCGCTCTGCCTTCGGCGACGACGTGGTCGATCACTACGTCCACGCCGCCCGCTGGGAGATTGCCGAAAACGACCGGGCCGTTACGGACTGGGACATCAAACGCGGCTTTGAACGCGCTTAAGGACACCGACATGACCAAGACAATCAAATGTATATCGCCCGTCGACGGGAGCCTTTATGCCGAGCGCCCCGTCCTGACGGAGGCCGAGGCCGACGCCGCGGTTGCCGCCGCCAAGGCCGCCCAGTCGGGCTGGGCCGCCCGCCCCCTGACAGAGCGGATCGAGATGGTTCGTGCAGCTCTCGCCACGCTCAACACCATGTCCGACCGCGCTGTCGAGGAACTGGCCTGGCAGATGGGCCGCCCGACCCGCTATGGCGGTGAATTCGGCGGCATGAACGAACGCTCGAACTACATGCTGAGCATCGCCGAAACCGCGCTCGCCCCCGAGATCGTCGAGGACAGCCCGAAGTTTGACCGCCGGATTGAGCGCGCCCCTCAAGGCGTGGTCTTTGTCATCGCGCCGTGGAACTACCCCTACATGACCGCGATGAACACCATCGTTCCGGCGCTGGTGGCGGGAAATGCGGTGATGCTCAAGCATGCCAGCCAGACCCTGCTGGTGGGCGAAATGCTGGCCGAGGCCTTTGCCGGCCTGCCCGACGGGGTGTTTCAGAACGTGGTTCTGGATCACGCCGGCACCGAGCGCCTGATCGCGGCCCGGGCCTTTGATTTCGTGAACTTCACCGGATCGGTCGGCGGAGGCCGCGCGATCGAACGGGCCGCAGCGGGCACCTTCACCGGCACGGGCCTCGAGCTTGGCGGCAAGGATCCGGGCTATGTCATGGCCGATGCCGATATCGACTGGGCCGTCGATACGCTGATGGACGGGGCGATGTTCAACGCCGGCCAATGCTGCTGCGGGATCGAGCGGATCTACGTCCATGAGAGCCTCTATGACGCCTTTGTCGAAAAGGCGGTGGCATGGGTGAACGCGCTGAAACTGGGTAACCCGTTTGACGCCGACACGACCATCGGCCCGATGGCCCATGCCCGCTTTGCCTCGGTGGTCCGCGATCAGATCGCGGATGCCGTGGCCGCCGGGGCCAAGCCCCTGATTGACCCGGCCCATTTCCCCGCCGATGACGGCGGCGCCTATCTCGCTCCGCAAGTGCTCGTGGACGTGGATCATTCCATGGCGGTGATGCGCGAGGAGAGCTTTGGCCCGGTGGTCGGCATTATGTCGGTCAAGGACGACGAGGAAGCGCTCGCCCTGATGAACGATTGCGCCTACGGGCTGACCGCGAGCCTCTGGACGAGCGACCCCGAACGGGCGATGGCCCTTGGTCGCCGGATCGAGACCGGCACCGTCTTCCTGAACCGCGCCGATTACATCGACCCGGCGGTCTGCTGGACCGGGTGCAAGGACACCGGCCGCGGCGGCGCGATGTCGGCCATCGGCTATGCCTCGGTCACCCGGCCGCGCAGCTATCACATGAGAAAGGTCAAAGCATGAGCATCACCGCCAATTGGTCTTACCCCACGGCGATCAAGTTCGGGGCAGGGCGGATCGCTGAACTGCCCGCCGCCTGCGCACAGGCCGGGATCACGCGGCCCCTGCTGGTCACCGACCGCGGGCTTGCCGGGATGGAGATCACGACGCGCGCGCTCGACATTCTCGAGGCTGCGGGGCTGGGCCGGGCGCTGTTTTCCGAAGTGGACCCGAACCCAAACGAGTTGAACCTCGCCGTGGGGCTGGCCGCCTATCGGGCCGGTGGGCACGACGGGGTCGTGGCCTTTGGCGGCGGCTCCGGGCTCGATCTGGGCAAGATGGTCGCCTTCATGTCCGGGCAGACCCGGCCATTGTGGGACTTCGAGGATGTGGGCGACTGGTACACCCGCGCCGATCCGGCAGGCATCGCGCCCATCGTCGCGGTGCCGACGACGGCGGGCACAGGCTCCGAAGTGGGCCGGGCCTCGGTCATCACCAACTCCGAAACCCATGTGAAGAAGATCATCTTCCACCCCAAGGTGCTGCCGTCGGTCGTCATCTGCGATCCGGAGTTGACCGTGGGCATGCCCAAGATGATCACCGCCGGTACGGGGATGGATGCCTTTGCCCATTGCCTCGAGGCGTTCTGCTCGCCGCACTATCACCCGATGAGCCAGGGGATCGCGCTCGAAGGATTGCGGCTGGTCAACGACAACCTGCTGCGCGCCTATGTGGACGGGACGGATATCGAGGCGCGGGCTCTTATGATGAGCGCCGCCGCGATGGGGGCGGTTGCCTTCCAGAAGGGGCTGGGTGCGATCCACGCGCTGAGCCACCCGGTTGGGGCAGTCTACGGCACCCATCACGGCACCACGAACGCGGTGGTGATGCCCGCCTGCCTCGCCTTCAACCGGCCCGCCATCGAAGGCCGACTGGCGCAGGCGGCGGCCTATATGGGGATCGCCGGCGGATACGAAGGCTTTGTCGCCCGCGTCATGGAACTGCGCGAGATGCTGGCGATCCCGTCGGGCCTGTCCGCGATGGGCGTCGAGGCCGAGCGTCTGGACGAGTTGACTGCCATGGCCATCGAAGACCCGAGCGTCGGAGGCAACCCGGTCGCCATGACGCTGGAGAACACGCGGAGCCTGTTCGAGGCCGCGATGTAATCCCGGCCGCGCGCCTGCGGCGACGTTCGGGATTTCCGTATTTGAAAGCCAAAAGAAGCGAAGGTGAGCTTGGTTTCTTTTGGCTCCAAATACGGCGGGGGTTTGGGGGCAGCGCCCCCAGCGACCTGTCAGTCCTTGGACCGTTCGACGTAGGAATTGTCGTCGGTGTTGATCACGACCCGGGTTTCGGCGCTGATGTGCGGCGGCACCATGATCCGCAGCCCATTCGAACACATCGCAGGCTTGTAGGAGGACGAGGCGGTTTGGCCTTTGACGACCGGCTCCGTCTCGGTGATCTCGACGACCATCCGTTGAGGCAATTCCATCGCGATGGCGACCTCTTCGTAGGTCTTGATCGAGACCCGCAGTCCGTCGGTCAGGTAGACCTTGCTGTCGCCGATCACGTCTTCGGTGACGGTGACCTGTTCGTAGGTGTTGGGCTCCATGAAGTGGAACCCCTCGCCGTCCTCGTAGAGGAAGTCGTAGTCCCGCTCTTCGACATGCGCCCTTTCGACCTGTTCTGTCGTCCGCCACCGTTCGGAGACCTTGACCCCGTCGGAGATGCGGCGCATGTCGATCTGGGTCACGGGAGTGCCCTTGCCGGGATGGAAATTCTGGGCGGTCAGGACGACATAGAGCTTGCCGTCGATGTCGAGGACGTTCCCTTTACGGAGGCTGGAGGCGATGACTTTCACGGATGCATCCTTGTGCAGTGAGGCTGAGTATTTGCCCTTGCCCCTAACCTATCTCGCGCCATTTCGCCAGATCAAAGCGGTGGGCCGATGAGCCCCGTCGACACGCCGTGGTGGCATCCGCGCCGACATGCCGACCGCCGTCCCCTGATGTTGGCCCGCGCCCGTATTCAGGCGCAGATGCGCGTGTGGTTTGCGGAGCAGGACTTTGTCGAAGTCGACCCGATGGCGATGCAGGTCTCACCCGGCAACGAGGCCCATTTGCATGCCTTTGCCACCGAAGCGGTGGGCAACGACGGCCTGTCGCGGCCCCTCTATCTGCACACCTCGCCGGAATTCGCGATGAAGAAGCTCCTCGCTGCCGGAGAGACCCGCATCGCCGCTTTCGCCCACGTTTGGCGCAATCGCGAGCGTGGCGTCTTGCACAGCCCTGAGTTCATCATGCTCGAGTGGTATCGCGCCGATGCCCCCTACGAGGCGTTGATGGCCGATTGCGGGGCCCTCGTGGCTCTGGCGGCCCGCGCGGCCGGAGCCACGATCCTGCGCTTTCGCGAGGCCACCTGCGATCCCTTTGCCCCGCCCGAGCGTTTGAACGTGGCCGATGCCTTTGCCCGCTATGCCTCGATCGATCTCTTGGCCACGGTCGACGCCCAAGGTGCCCCGGATGCGCAGGCCCTCGCCGCCCAAATGGCCCGCCGCGGGATGCGTGCCGCCCCGGATGACACCTGGTCCGACATGCTGTCCCGCATTCTCGTGGAGAAGGTCGAACCGCATCTCGGCCATGGTCGGATGACCATTCTGGACCGCTATCCCGTGGCCGAGGCCGCCCTTGCCCGCAAGGCCCCGGACGACCCCCGCGTGGCCGAGCGGTTCGAGCTTTATGCCTGCGGGGTCGAACTCGCCAATGGTTTTGGTGAGCTGACCGACCCCGCCGAGCAGCGCCGCCGCTTCGAGGCCGAGATGGCCGAGATGCAGCGCGTCTACGGCAAGCGCTATCCGCTCGACGAGGATTTCCTTGCCGCTCTGGAGCATATGCCCGAGGCCAGCGGCATCGCGCTCGGCTTTGACCGGCTGGTCATGCTCGCCACCGGCGCCCCGCGCATCGACGACGTGATCTGGGCGCCGGTTCCCGATTAACCGACGCCGCCAAAGCGCACTCCGGACAGCTCTGCCATGTCCTTTTTCCACGTCGTCAGATCGTCGACGTTGAATTTCGAGACATGATCGTGCCCGCAGGCCCGCGCCATGACCTGCATCAGCTCGACGCTCGCCTCGAAGAAATTGGCCAGTTGCTTGGCCGACTTGTCGACGATCAAGCGGCTGACGAGGTTGGGTTTTTGCGTTGCGATCCCGACCGGGCAGTTGTTGGTGTGGCAGGCCCGCATCGCGAGGCAGCCAATCGCCTGCATGGCCGCATTCGACACCGCGACCGCATCCGCCCCGAGCGCCAGCGCCTTGATGAAATCGGCCGGGCTGCGCAACCCGCCCGTGATCACCAGCGTCACGTCGCCCCGCGCCGACGCATCCAGATGCCGCCGCGCCCGCGCCAGCGCGGGGATCGTCGGCACCGAGATATTGTCCCGGAAGATCGTCGGTGCGGCCCCGGTGCCGCCGCCGCGCCCGTCGAGGATGATGTAGTCAACCCCCACCTCCAGCGCGGCGTCGATATCCCGTTCGATGTGCTGCGCCGACAGTTTGTAGCCGATCGGGATGCCACCCGTCCGGTCGCGCACCTCGTCGGCGAAGTCCTTGATCTGCGCCGGATCGGTCCATTCCGGGAACCGCGCCGGCGAGACCGCGTCTTCGCCTTCGCCCAGCCCCCGCACTTCGGCGATCTTGTCGGTGACCTTGTTTCCCGGCAGGTGCCCGCCGGTTCCGGTCTTGGCCCCCTGACCGCCCTTGAAGTGAAACGCCTGAACGCCTTTGAGCTTGTCCCACTCGAACCCGAACTTCGCCGAGGCGAGTTCGTAGAAATACCGGCTGTTGGCCTCCTGCTCTTCGGGCAGCATCCCGCCTTCGCCCGAGCAGATCCCGGTTCCCGCCATTTCGGCCCCTTGCGCCATCGCGACCTTGGCCGACACCGACAGCGCCCCGAAGGACATGTCCGACACCATCAGCGGGATCCTGAGCCGCAGCGGTTTCTGCGCATTCGGTCCGATCACCACGTCTGTCCCCACAGCCTCGTCGTCGAGCATCGGCGGCTTGTGCAACTGTGCGGTGAGGATTTGGATGTCGTCCCATTTCGGCAGGCTTTCGCGCGACACGCCCATCGAGGCGAGCTTGCCGTGGTGCCCGGTCTTGGACAGCCCGTCCTTGGCATATTGCTGGATCAGCCCGGTTTCCTGCTCTTCCGGTGCGCCGCCCGACGGGTCGGCGTAGAGCCCGAGATAGGCGTCGCGGTTGTAGGGTTGCGGATTGTCCTTCGCCCAATCGCCGATCTCGTCCGCATCGACGAGGATCTCGCCGTTTTCGACCCACGAGCTGAACTTGGGCAGCTTTTCCTCGTTGTTATAGGCCGACACCCCGGTATCCAGCCGGTAATCCCAGTTGTGCAGCCCGCAGATCAGGTCGTCGCCGCGCACGAAGCCGTCCGACATGAGCGCCCCCCGGTGCAGGCACCGCCCGTAAAACACCGAGACCGCGTCGTCGAAGCGCACGACGACGAGGTCGACATCGGCCACGAGCGCATATTCGGGGGATCGGTCAGGCAGATCATCGAGTTTCATGATGGATATCTTGTTCATCGCCGTCTCCCACTTGCCATGTGCCGCAATTCTCCGTGCGGGAGCGGACTCCGGCCCGTCACCCTGACCGGTCTACGTGGCGCAGCACCCCGCGCGGTCAAGTCCATCCTGCCGTGAACGCGGTGGTGTGGCCAGTCCGATGGGCTCTGGGCTGAACCGGCTGTGTCGGTCTGATGCATCGCCTCGACGAGGAACCTACGCCGAGACCATCCAGAAAGCGCGACAGAGCCGTCGCGTTAACACTTTGATCTTATCAGCCAAAAGCCGATCTCCAGAAGTCGGCAGCCTACCAGGGCAGATTGGGTTCGGTGCCGCTTGCTTCGGAAAGAGCGGCTGAAACCGCCATCATGCCAAGCAAGGGAGGCACGGCATCCCCGATCCACTTTGCGAGCTCTTTTCTGGTCGTGTTTCCTTTAGGGGCTTCAAAGCCGTATCCGTCGGGAAAACATTGGATTCGTGCAGCTTCTTGTGGCGTAATCAGACGAGCTCGCGTCGGATGTGTGAAGCGACCCTGACCGGGCGTACCGATGCCCGTAGTAATTGTCGCTGCAGACCTATCTGCATACATGCATCTGTAAACCGAACCGTAGGTTTTTCCGTCTTGATGACTTTCCGGTCTTATTTCGTTGGGCAGTTTCAATTCGCCCCAACGGCGCAGCGGCTCAATTCTCGGCGCTGGGCACCGGAGTGCAATCGAAATTAGTGGTACCGAACTTATCCTGCGAATCCTCAATAGCCTAATAGATATTGAGAGGCTCGCGCTTTCTAAAAACATCAAGCGCGTGACGTTGGGCCCAACGTGAGCTTCCCCCTTTAACGTGGTCCTTCGGTTTCTAATCAAAGGGGGAGGCTCAAGTTGCTTCGCAACTCTCGGGCGAGGATGGCACCCACCTTACCGAACCGCGCTTTAGCTCAAGCATGCCATTCTGTTGACAAAATCGACCCGTAAGGACAACCATAGGATCAGAGTAGTATAGCATTCGCCATTTAGGATTTTGCAGGCCGCACTACGAATGTTGTCAGCTGGTATGCCTTTCGAGAACGAAACAGCAATTAGAAATACATGGGGCGCGATAATTGACGCAGGCGACTTTGGATTGTTCTTCACGGGACGCTCAAAAGAAACTCAGTTTTTTGGATTTCATGGTGAAGCGGTCCCAGCTTGAAACCGGCGCCTCGCCATTTCTCGGCCTTGCACTTGCCGTTGAGAAATTGCCAGAAGCCAGGGATGCGTTTCACGCGCTGTCGGATTGGCGACTTGATGTCTTGATGCAGAAATTTGGATATGCGGTAAGTTGGGCAATTTGCGCAACGCTGTCCGAACATTATGGCGAAGATGGCAATGCCAAGGTTTGGCCTTTGGTCGAGGAGACTTTGGGTAGGACATTGAAGCTCCCGGAAGAGCGCAAACTTATCAGTAAAGCTTTTCTGCGGGCTTGCCAAAAACTCGGTCTGGCATCCGACGGATTTGACCGTTCTGTTCAGGCTTTCCAGATTCACGCGGGCGTATCGCGCTCCCAATTGCACCACCTGTCGAGAGTTTTCATTGCTCAGGAACGCTCGATCGGATTGCCCGATCAAGATGACATCGTTTTGTTGAATCGCTGGGAGGATGATGCGCTTCACTTCTTGGATGCAGGCGTGCACGTGCTGCAACGCCCCATCTTAATGGATCATTCTGCTTGGATGGCATCAGCCTATGTCGACTGGCGTCGGGATCAGAATGCGCTGCAGGAAAAATCTACCTATCTGAAACTTTTCGGCGAACAGTTGCAGAAGGTATTTGACGGCTCGAACGGCCCAGCGACCCGGATCGCTCCTGTTCCTCGCCTTGTCTGGGAAGACGGGCGGCCACAATTGTCCATCCCCGGTCAAGAGCAGCGATACAAGATATTTCTTGACGGTCAGTTGCATAGGGTTCGCGCTGGGCGTCTTTGGCCTCTGCCATTTCCGCTTCCCGCCGAAGTCACTTGGCAAGGAAGCAGACCAGGGTGCATCCGCTTGTTTCAGAACACGGATTTTGTCGTGTTCGACAGCAACACGGGTCGCCAGGTCGAACTGACATCCCGGGTCGTCGACGAGGAAACACGGTTCAGCGGAGTGGTTGCAACCGCCATCGTGGTTTCAAGGGAAAGCTTTTCTGTAGACGGCGAACCGAGCCGGGAAACGGCGCCTGATCTCTACAGCGCCAACGTCGATCTTCGGTCGGGTAAGGTAGTTCTGGCGCGAGGCTCAAAACATTGGACGCTTTACGGTGTGCGTCGGCCGCAAATCTCGATTTATGGCCAACCTGTTGCTAAGGGCTTGGGAGGTCCGAACCTTTGGGGGCCTGAAGCCGAAGTGGAACTCGATTTTGGCTGCAGTGAATTGCTTGCCGGACATACTGACGGTAAACAGCGCCGCGCCTTCGTCCGTGTCGAAACGCCAGGCGGCTCGATGGATATGGAAATCGAAGTCGATGGGCGCGGGATCGCGACAGTGACCGTAGCTGCGATCGTTGAAGCTGCCTGCTTGGCTCCCAATGGCGACCCGGAAGCGCTTTCGCTCACGCTGCTCCGCACGAACGCTGACTCGACCGAACGCGTCCTGACGCGCTTCAAGCGAAAACTGATCGTCTGGCCTGGTTTCCGAGCGATGGAAGGCGTGCTCATCCGGTCTGAGGACCCACCGCGAAACTTCATCGACGCCGAGGCAAGGCACGTGGTGCGTGACGACGCTGGTTTCCTGTGTCTCGAACGTGGTGGAGGATATGTAGAGGGGCGAATTGCTTTTGAAATTGGCGGGCATCTCAGCCTGTTTGCTCTTCGCGCTAAACTCCTGTCCGGCGTTTTGGAACGCGTTGATGGAACGGTGATGCCGTGGAGACTCGGCGGTGTCATCGTCAAAGGGTCGGCGACCAAGAGCGATGCCCTTGTGCTGACATCTCCCGACGAGCGCGCGGTTCTAAGGATCGGCTCCCGAACGATTGTAAATCCATTCCGAGAAAGACCAACCTACGCGATACCGATCGCCATTCTGGACGGCGGAGACATCGTGCACGTGTCCGAAACGGGTGCGCCAACTCTGATCGCGACCGTGGAGAGCGCGTCGATGCCTTCGGATGTTACCATCCGAACTTGGTCCGGTGGCACTCGTATTTCGTTCGAGATGCCGTTCAATGTCGGCGGGATCATGGTGACGCTCCAAACGGAGGATGGTCACAGAGATCAGAGTGAAGTGAGCTTTGATCGACTTCCAGCTGCCCTTTCATGTCAGTTTTGGCTGCTTGATCCCAAGGTGCATGGGAGGAAAGTGGAAATAGAACTTAATGGCGCGCCTTTGACTGGACTGAACTTGATTACCCTCAAGGTGCGTAGCGTCGGAGAGCAAGATTGGACCCAACTCAGCAACGCAAGAGATGATGTTTACGCCTTTCCATTGATAGCTGGGACTGCGGTTGAGGCTACTGGATCTGCCCTCAATGAGCTAGAGGACTGGCTCTCAAGATGTTACGCACCCGAAGTATGGGACGGGGGTCTCGGGAAGGCTCTGCAACATCGCTGGTCGACTCTTGTCGATCAGGTCTCCCTTTTGCCTGGTGGCACCGAGAGACTGCTTTTGCTGTCACTTCAAGAGAATGAACCTGACTGGCTGCCGATGCTGCACGTCATTCAGGAAATTCCGACACTGTTCGCCGCCCCTTCAATCAAATTTCATGGGTTCTCCAGTTCCAATGGTGCGGATCGTATCTTGAGAGTGATCGCCGACGCATCCTCTCGTCGGCTGCGTGATTTGGATCTTAGCCCGATGGCTATGCTCGCGTTTCCGAATGCGAGGCAGGCAGATATGGCCGGAGAAAAGCTTCGCAACTTCCGGCCAAGTAGTTTGCCGGTAATCTTCTCTACAATGGCCGAGAAGCCGAGTGAATGGCTCGCCAAAGACGCGCTGGGACCTGACCATGCCTGGACAGGCCTGAATCTCTTGCGTGATCGCATCGAAACCCACGAAATCCTTGGTGCAGGCGAGGCTGAGGCGCGGATGTCGCTCAGAAGTGCAGAGATGAATCGCACGTCTTTCGCGCTACAAGAACCAATCATATTGGATCGGTGTCTGAGCACGGAAAATGAAAACGATACGTCTGTCCACCTGATCGAAAAGGCTCTTGCAACATTTGCGGTTCGTAGCCGCGAGGGTGCCGAAGCCGTCGAAGCCTTAATAGAGAGGGCTTCCAAAAAGACTGGACTTAGCAAAGGTAAAATTCTCGCGTCAGTTGGTGAAATGATACGGTTGGGGAGAGAAATCTTCATCTTCCATCTGATCGCTGCCGAGATCGAAAAAAGGAGCAGGCCGTGAAAGATCATGTAGGCGGAGAAATCGGCGCGACAGAGTTGGACCCACTCCAATTCCGCAGAACGCTCGAGGCGCAAATTCGAAGCTTTACGACTGCCGCTGCCGCCGTCTCGCCGGTCGTCGCGCCTGCGCTGGGTGAGGCCATCAGCAAGATGATTGACGGGGAGACTCTCATAAGGGGTCCTTTCGTGGAAAGCCTGCCTGATTTTGAGAAGGGAGCTTCGATCGAACAGCTGGTCGCGGAGAAGCAATTGTCCGAGAAGTGGCAAGGAATGTTAACAAAAGCGCCTGAACTGTGGAGACGGCCGCTGCATCGCCACCAGCAAGCTGCAATTGGCCGCGATGAAAACTATATCGTCGCCACGGGAACGGGCTCGGGCAAAACGGAATCCTTTCTGTTCCCATTGATCGACGACATCATGCGCCACGGTATCGGCAAGCCTGGGATTAAGGCGATCCTCGTTTACCCCCTGAACGCGCTGGCCACCGACCAGATGTTCCGTATCGCGCGGTTGCTTTTCAACGAACTTGACGATCCTAAGATTACGCCCGGGCGCTTCACGGGGCAGACCACTCCCGGTGCAACCCGTTCGGAGATCGAGCGCGAAATCCTGTCATCGCCCAGTTTTGAGGACGCCTTCCCCGGCGCGCAAAAAGCGCCTTCCGGATGGCTGCTTTCCCGCTCGGAAATGCTGGAGACGCCACCGGACATTCTTATAACGAACTACGCTATGCTTGAGCATGTGTTGCTGTTGCCTCGCAATCGAGCGCTACTGAAAGACGCCGATCTCCGCTGGCTCGTTCTGGACGAATTGCACACCTACGCCGGGGCCCAAGCGATCGAAGTTGCATTTCTACTTCGAAAATTGAAAGCCAATATCGGCATGTCGACCGGGACCCTCAGGTGCGTCGGGACGTCAGCGAGTTTGGACCCAGAGCGAAAGGACGACTTGGCGAAGTTCGCTTCGGATCTTTTCAACGAGCCGTTCGGAGCTGGCGACGCTGCGGTCATCACCGGTGAGCGCGAACTCCATCCGCGCTTGCGCAATGACCTGACGACAAATTCGCTGCCCCCGGAAGACTGGGTTTCGCTCGGCGAAGGGTTGGCGCGTCTGCGTAAAGAAGGCGGCCTTTCCCCTGAAGAAGAGCGCTTTCATATTGAAAACTGGAACGAGGAGCTGGGCGCCTACTTACCTCTCGAAGGCGATGATCTCGGCGACGCGCTGTTAACGGCTCTTTCGACCCTGACCGAGGTCCGTCAGGTTGCCACAGCGCTCCATAACAAGGCGAGCGGCTTGATGTTGCTCGAACAGTTGGCCGGGATCATATTCGACGGCGCGGAACAGGAGCTGGCTGAGCGAGCACTGATTGCGCTCGTCAATGTCGCGGTTCTCGCGGTGCCACGAGAAGGGGGTGGGTTTCCCCTTCTTCCAGCCCGCTACCATATTGCCGCGACCACGATCGAGGGAGCATTGGTGGAACTATCCGCGGATGCGCCGGAGAGATGGAGACGGGTGCTTGCAGGAAAAGGGGGGCGAGACGCCACCGGCGACACCCCAGCTGCCTTTCCGCTACTCGTATGCAGGACGTGTGGGGAACCTTACATCGAAGCGTGGGAAGATGGGATCCGAATGGCCGCTCTTCCACCTCGCAACAACAAGGGCGAACGGACCGTGCTCCGTTTGATCGGCACTGCGCCAGCAGCTTTGGACGAAGAAGAGGACGAAGACCAAGAAACGGAATTCGTCCTCATTGATCCGCGAACCGGCTCGATCGAAGACGATCCGGGAGAGGGGATCATCTCGCTCCAAGTCGCCGAGTGCGTTGATGACGACCACGACCGAAAGAAATACGTGAAAGCCTGCTTGGCATGTGGGGCGAAGAAGGGTGCTTTTGCCGAACCTCTGACGACGATCTACGCAGGTGACGAGTCCACTTCGGCTATGGCCACGCAAACGCTGCTCGAGGCACTGCCCCCCAAACTCGACTCCGACGCGCCGATGCAGGGTCGTTCACTGCTCGCTTTCTCTGACAACCGACAGGACGCCGCCTTCTTTGCTCCGTTCCTCGAACGAATTTCAAGGGTCGAGTCGGTCCGCGGGGCTATCATAGATGCTGTTCGTTCCGAAGAAGATCTGTCGATCACCAACCTCTCGTCGGAAGTGAGTGCACGTCTCAAGAAGCATCGATTTCGGATTTTCGACAGAGGCGATCAATCGGCCCCGCTCTCTGGAACGGAGCTGAAGGACCGGATGACGGCCCTTGTGACAGCGGAAATTACACTCGGTGGACGTGGTCGGGATTCGCTCGAAGCGTACGGCCTGCTCTCAGTCCAGCACGATGGCTTGGACAAGATTGAGCGTCGCGTGTCCCGAAGTCTGGACGACGACGGTAAGCCGCATTTGAGCGCCTACGTCTCCGGTGTGATACATCTGACTTTGATGATGATGCGACAGAGCCGGGCGATCTCCGATTTGGATGGCCGCCTGGATCTCGGTGATGAAGCAGTTTGGGGACGAGGGCTGGGATCGGAGCGTATCTCTTGGGAACTTCGAAAAGAAAGCAACGCTTCTCGAATACGCCGAGTCCTGCCGACGAGGCCGCGTGATAAGACCCGGTTGATCTGGGTGTTGTGCGACCGGCTCGGATTGTCGCGAGAAGACGCGGATATCGTTGCGGAAGCGTGTTGGAACGAAATGGTTCGACCACGTACCGGTGTGTTGAAGAAGGGCAACTTGGCGATGGTCATCGACCTCGACAAGATCAAGCTCGGCGAGCACTCAGAACGGTTTCGTTGCAACTCTTGCGGCCGGATTGCTTCTTTTGACTTGGGTGGCGTCTGTCTGGCCAACAGATGCGAAGGGTCGGTGTCCAAGCTGCCGGCCCCCGGAGAAGACGCGAACGTGACGCGGAGTTATTACGTGCGACGGTGGCTCACCCAACCGGGGGCCGCGATCTCCCGTGAGCATACTGCGGCAATCGGATCTGCGCTTCGGAACGAAATCGAAGGTAATTTCAGAACTGGCGATGTAAATGTCCTCAGCTGCACGACAACCATGGAAATGGGCGTCGATTTAGGTGACCTCGAAGCGGTTATCTGTCGGAATGTCCCGCCAGGGATTGCAAACTACCAGCAGCGCGCGGGGCGCGCTGGCCGACGCGCTCAAGTTGCGCCTATTGCGCTCACGATCGCCAGAGGCAGTCGATACGACCAGGCATCTTTTCGTCGATTTGACGATTACCTGAAGGCGTTGCCTAACGTTCCGTACATAAACCTCGAGAACCCGCGTTTTTTCCACCGCCATCAGGTGTCCTGCGTTCTCGCGGGATGGTTTGCGCAACGCTTGGCTAACAGTTCACGTTCGGGCTCTCCGAGACTTCGCGACGTGCTGGGGGAGCGACTGGACGGCGCTGCCCACAAAAGCCTACTGGAAGACTTCGCCATCTGGTTGCAGTCGGAGGATGGAGAAAGTTCGCTGACAAAGGCGGAAGCCATGGCTACGGGATTGCCCAACGGTGTTGCTCTCCAAGGCGCGGAGCTGATCAGGCATGTGAAAGATGAGGCCCTGTCGCGTTGGCTGGACGATGTTTGTGGCCGTTGGCAAATGATTGACGACCGCTCTCAAAAAGCTGAGGAGCAGGCTGCGTCTGCGGAAAGCGAGGATGAAAAACAAAAGGCCAATGGGCGGGTGTATCGGGCTGGACGAGAGAAACAGCTCTTCCTCAATCGCCTTTTGACCGAAAGCCTCTCGAGGCTCGGTATCATACCGACCTATAGTTTCCCGGTGAGCTCGTTGAGTCTGGAGGTCGTCCGGGATCGTGGCCATGGGCGCGGGAGCGATGATATCGAACTTGCGCGAGACGCGTCGCTTGCGATCTCTGAGTTTGCGCCTGGGGCGGAGACGATCGCAGCAGGCAGGGTGTGGACCAGCGCCGGTATCTCCCGACGCAGTTCGCATAGCGCGAACGACGTCTGGATGGACGAAGGCCGTCTCCAGATTTGCAAACATTGCCGAAACGTCGAGCGCCTTCCCAAAGAAGGAGAAACTCTTCAGACTTGTCCCTCTTGCGACGGTAGTCTGGACGCTCCGCGGCGCTTCGTGGAACCGGTTGGCTTTTTGACGAACTATAAGGATCGTGCTGGTGGCGAGCCGGGCTCGTCCAGATTGCGACCGCGCGCCGTCGACGAAGCCCGTCTGCTTACAAAGGCACCATCCAGTCTCATGGGCGCGACTGATGTCCGCGACGTGAGCACTTTTTTCGCGTCGGCGATTGGAAGTGCGGATCATCCGGAAGGTCAGATGATCGTGGTTAATCGTGGTCCGAACGGGGCAGGCTACATGCGCTGCCCCAGATGCGAACACGCTGAACCCGCGGCCCGGAACTATTTCGGGTTCGGGCCGGTGGCATCCAAGCATCACGATCCTCGGACCGGAGACCAATGCCCGGTCGAAGAACTGAAAGGAGCGACGGATCTCGCTCACACTTATTCGACAGATATCAGGCTGATACGGATAGCCGTCCCGATCGACCCTCCATCGTCATCGGTGGATCAACGTGCCTGGCAAGAAGATGTCCTGCGTGGTGCGGCCGAAGCAATTCGGCTCGCAGCAGCGGATATGCTCGGAACCGATCCCAGGGACCTTCGCGCCACATTTGAGCTGGCCCCCACTGGTGGTTTCGACGTTATTTTGGCAGACGCCACGCCTGGAGGTGCTGGCTACGCTCGGAGGCTTGTTGAAGAGAGTCGCTTTTCTGCTCGCCTTCTACTTCTCGAAGCAATCAACAAGCTCGATTGTGAGAAGGACTGTCAAACGACCTGCGTCCACTGTCTGAATGACTATTCCAATCAGATTTGGTGGGACCGCATGGACCGGCATCTGTCGCGCACATGGCTTGAGCGAGTTGTGGCGCGATCGATAGCGCGACCGAAACATGTGCCAGAGAATGCCGTTCCCTGCATGGCGCCGCTCGGAATTGCTCTCGGACCTGTTTTGAAGGGTCACAAACAGATGATCGCAGTTGGGTCTTCGATTTGGGGAGCAGAGGACCCCGAAGCGTCCTTGGGAAGTGCCCGAGCCCTACGCGATTGGCTGGAGAATGATGGCGAACGTCGTGCGTGGCTTGTCATTCCTGAAGACGATCAGGACAGCCCAACTGGAACAGATAAGCAGATCGCCGAGATGCTTAGGCCAGCTGAAGACTCCGGCAAGCTTATCATCGTCCAGATGCCTCAAAGCAAGCTTATGGAAGCCCCGCGTTTGACGTTGTTCGGCGGCATTACGAATGAAGAGCTGTTTGACGCTGAGCCAAGGCAAGGCTTGCTGGCCGGCCTCGGGAACGGCATTTGTTTCCGACGACACGGTGTGAACGATTTACAGTCTTTGTGGATCGCCAAACATGTTCAAGCCGTCTTGAAGGCTCCGAAATCGGAGCAGTTTGCAAAGCTTCTCGATCGGCTGGTCGTTCACCGTTTTCGGGCCGGGCAGTCAAGGAATATTGCGTCGGTATTTCAGGAGCTGAGTGGGCAGACGGTTTCTCTTGCCATCCAAGACCCCTGGATCGGCGCACAACATCGCAACCGTGAAAAACTCGGTGAGTTCCTTCGTGCGCTTCGGCAGACGGGCGTCACAATCGCGTCTCTGAAACTGACTTGGAACCCTCGGAACGGAGACGATCACAGCAAGCTACAGAGTGACGCATTGCTCAACGTATCTAAGCCCTGCGTTTCCGGGGAGATTGCGCTTCGACCGTGGGAGCCCTCACGCGGCCAGCACTTCCACGATCGTGTTGTTCAAATAGAGCAGGAAACCACAGGTACTTGTTGGCGAGTGGATGTCACGTCTGGAATTGATAACCTTATGTCTCAACATAAGGAGTGTAATTTGTTCATCGAAAAGCATTAGTTCCGGCACGTAGCCGTTGGCCGTGCCAAGAGGTGGCAACGGGGCCTATTTCCTAGGCTGAATCTGCCACGTCTTGCCGATCACTTCGGGCTTCTCTCGTTTCCCAGCCAGAGCTGGTTCTCCAATTTTGGGACTGCCTAAGTTGTGCCGTGATCAGAGGGGAGGCGACATGCCCCGTCGCAGCCATCGCAAATCAGTGGAGCCGCGTCCTTCATTCGCCGCCGCAGGTGGAGATGGTGTTAGCCTTGAGCAACAGGAGATCGCCATCACGGCTTATGCACATGGAGCGGCTGTAGACGTCCACAGCATCGGCCAAGATATCGCATCGGCTGGCGACCGGCCCATGACACGCCCTGACATGCTCGAGTTGATCCGCGGTATTGATGAGCTGCGTCGCCTCGAAGTTCAAGCAAGGGTCGGTAATCTCGCGGCTAATATTGATCAGCTTGCTCGCAGCCTCGCAGTTCTGGACCTGCTTCGTGAGAAGCGCGTTCCTGTTTGGGTTGCCGGAAGAGGCAAGATCGGGCGGACGGAGTTGAAACAGGAACTGCTCGAGCTGAGCCCTATTCGAGGGCGGAATTCGGCTGTAGCTCGCAATAGCCATGCTTCGCCGCGACCTAGTTCAACGGGATCAAGACATCGCCAAGGCTGATTCAAGTAAACTAGATCAACTTGAACCTAAGCAATAATGCTGAAATCTTAAGAATTCTCCTTTAGCCCGAAAGGCGATATGTATGACGTCGGAGAAAGTCGAGTGAAGACACCAAGATACGTCGCTCTTGAGGGTGACGCCGATCAGATTTTGGACGCACTCACAATCGACGGGGCTGTGCTGGATGAACAGCTGATCTTCCGACAAGCAACTCCCGGCCTTGAAAGCCGATTTGCCGATATCTCCCCTATTGGCCAGACTATCTTGGATTTCATCGACGGACCCGAAGCGCGCAAGCGACTTGTCGAGTTCTGCGCGGCGCACCAAGGTCGCTCAATAACGGCCCTTCCATCACGCTTGGATGATGAAGATACGTCGCTCTCGAACATTAGTGTCGATAATCTGACTTGCGGCTTCGTCGATGTGCCGCTGACCCGGCTCAGAATGGTCGCCAGAATCTCAGTGTTGACTGCGCTCAACGACATGCCGAATGGCTTCCTGCTGCGCGCGCTTCCCGGCTCGGCGATTTCGAACCGCCCAGAGGATAACATCAACCGAATTGACGCCCAAAGCCGTAGCTCTGCGCACCGAATTCTGTCGCAGCTGTCGCACGCCTATTGGGAAGACGATCTCGTCTCTGGCGAGTTTCTTGCGTCGGAAGTCTGGCGCACCATGCGCGGTGTCGCAGTCGACGCGCCAGTTGCTACTTTTTACGCTGACTGGAACGAGCGAATCCACCCCGAGGACCGGCCGGCCTTGTCGGTCTACCTGCGCAAATTGCACCAAGGTCAGGCTGATTTCGTTCCCGTCATCTATCGCGAACGACATGTCGATGGCCATTGGATGACGATTCTTTGCAAAGGGGCCGTCGTAGAGTGGGACGCAAACGGCGCTGCCGTAAGGATAGCGGGGACCGATGCGGACATTACCGCGTCGCATTCGGCCGAGGAATATACCCGCCAGATGGCCCATCTCGAACAACGCTGGCTCATCGCAGCGGAATACGGCCAGCTTGGCTTGTGGGACAATGACGAGATCGCCGGGACGCGCTATGTCTCGCAGACGTGGCGGGCAATGCGCGGCTTTGGCCCCGACGATACCTTTGACGAAAGTTACGAGGCGCTCGTTGAGAGAACTCACCCTGACGATCGCGCCGCTCTGGCCGAGCAGATCGAGGCAGCCACCAACGGCAAATCCGACGTCGTATTGCTGGAATATCGCGAGAAGCACTGTCAGGGGCATTGGATTTCGATTCTGTCGCGGGGAAGGGTCATCTCGCGCGATGATCAGGGGCGTGCGTCGCGAATTATCGGGATCGATACCGACATCACGGAGATCAAGGCTTCAACCGAAAAGATCCACCGCATGTCACGCCGCCTCGAGCTTGCTATCGAGGCGACACAGGTTGGGATCTGGGACGTCGACCTCTCGACGCGCCAGATGGTCTGGGATGCACGAATGATGCAGATTTTCGGTCACGACCTGTTACCCGGCCATATCCCGATCGAAAAATGGGAGGCAGCGCTTCATCCTGATGATAAGCAACGTGTTCTCTCTCAGACCCGGGACGTCGTTGCCGGCGAGATCGAGTTTCTCGATGATTACCGCATTATCCGGCCTGACGGGACGGTTCGGCATATCCGGGCGCGCACCACCGATGTGTTTGATGAGGATGGCCGTCGTTCTCTTATCGGCGTGAGTTGGGACGTGACGGCCGATGTTGAGGCAGCCGACGAACTTCGTCAGGCCCATGCCTTGGCACGAGAGCGCAACGATGAACTCGAGCGGGCCCGCGCGGAAATGGAATACAACGCTTTGCACGATGCGCTGACCGATCTGCCCAACCGCCGCTATCTGGACGAGCAATTGCGCAAGCCGTTTGGCCCGGATCATCAATTCGCGGTCATGCACCTTGACCTGGATCGGTTCAAACAGATCAACGATACCTTGGGGCATGTAACCGGTGACGCGGTGTTGCGTCACGTCGCGGGTGTGATGAACGGTATCGTGCCAAAGACGGCGACGGTTGCTCGCATCGGGGGAGACGAATTCGTCGTGTTCTTTGAGACCGCTCCGCGACGCGAGCTTCTTGTCCAGATCGCAGAATTGATTGTGGCAGAGCTGCATGTTCCCTTTCAGGCGAATGGTCAAGATTGCCGAATTGGCGCGTCGATCGGGGTGGCTCTTGGTCGGCTGCGATCAAAGTCGTCTCAAGAGGTGTTCGAGAATGCCGATATGGCACTCTACGAGGCCAAAAGCAGCGGCCGTGGGCGCTGCGTGTTTTTCTCCGAGGATATGCGCATTGCCCTGAAGACCAAAAGGGTGCTGGCCGACGCGGTCCTCGGTGGCCTTGAGCGGGATGAATTCTTTTGCGTTTATCAACCGCAGTTCGAGAGCGGATCGTTGCGGCTAAGTGGCGTAGAGGCACTTGTCCGTTGGCGGCGTCCCGATGGGACGATCGAACTTCCTTCGAAATTTCTGGGCCTCGCAGAAGAGCTGGGCGTGGTGAACAGGATTGATCAGAAAGTCTTGAGCCAGGTTATTGCTGATCAAGAGAACTGGAAGGCTATGGGCCTGCCGGTGCCACGGGTATCTGTGAATATCTCGGCGCGCAGGATCGCGGACCCTCAGCTGCCCCAACATCTGGAGGAGTTGAATATCAAGCCCGGACAAATTGCTTTCGAACTCTTGGAAACGGTTTTTCTGGATACGCCGAACCCGATCATTACGTCTAATATTGCCGCCATCCGAAGCAAGGGAATTGAGATCGAGATCGATGACTTTGGGACCGGGCATGCATCAATTGTCGGCATGTTGCAGCTTCAGCCGGATCGCTTGAAGATCGACCAGCAGCTTATTGGGCCACTGGTGCTAGGTGAAAAGCAGGGTATCCTTGTGAAGTCCATCATCGACATTGGCCGGATGCATGGCATTGATATCATTGCGGAAGGCGTCGAGACGGCTGATCACGTGCGATTGCTGAAGCAAATGGGCTGTCACTTTCTTCAGGGATACGGCCTTGGCATGCCAATGCCGGAATGTGATTTGCGATCCCGCCTAAAGGCCGGGCATTGGGACTTCTCCGCCGTAGCCTAAGACCGAACCGCTGACGCCGGCACCGGTTGATTGCATCAGGTGACGAGGTAGCTCGCCGGGCGACCCGGAATGTCTCAAGCGAGTTCTTCGCTGAAGTGGAAATGCACTTTGCAATCGACCCTGACGCCGGTTCTACGCGCTCTGCCGAGGGACGTGGAAGTGCTGCGTCGGTGCATTTGAGCGTGCTGGAAATTGCTGGTCGACAGAAGCGCTTATTCACTTTTTCAGTGCCCACTAAGGCCCAGACCGCCAAGGCAACGGCAATGGCGGGACCTGTCATTGTCATTGCCGGGAACTTCGGCGCATCTTGCGGCGTTGGGTTGAGCGACAGGTTGGGGGTGGACCAAGCGATGAAATGGCGTGGGCGGCGGACCAGCCGCAATATTGTAGACAGACGAGGCAGCACGCGTGCAGCGGGTATCGGAGGGGTCGGCGCAGTCGTTCTCGTGCTCGCCGGCATGTTTTTCGGTGTCGATCTCACGCCTTTGTTGCAGGGTGGTGGGATCGACGGCTCTTACGAGTCCGACAGCCGACCCAACACGATCGAGGACGAGACAGAGCAATTCGTTGGCGTCGTTCTGGCTGATACGGAGGAAGTCTGGTCTGACATTTTCGCCAACTCCGGCTTGACCTATGCCGAGCCGCAATTGGTGCTCTATTCCGGGACTACGTCATCTGCATGCGGCACGGCGAATGCCGCCGTCGGACCTTTCTACTGTCCCAATGACCAGCGCATTTTCCTCGATACGGATTTCTTCCGCGTGTTGTCCCAGCAGTTGGGTGCGGGCGGAGACTTCGCGGCTGCATATGTGATTGCGCATGAGGTTGCCCATCACGTGCAACACCAGCTCGGAACATTGTCCTTGGTCAATGCGGAAAAGCAGAGAGTAAGCCAGACGATGGCAAACCAGCTTTCCGTCCGCGTCGAACTTCAAGCGGATTGCTTTAGCGGCATCTGGGCCAGAGAGGCGCAGTCGCGATTTGGGTCAATTGAGGCGGGCGACATCGCAGAGGCGATGAACGCAGCCGCAAGGATTGGCGACGATGCACTGCAACAGGCGTCTCAGGGCCAGGTGGTGCCCGACAGCTTCACGCACGGCACGAGCGCGCAGCGTCAGGAGTGGTTCGCAAGGGGATATCAGAACGGTAATCCCGGAGAGTGCGATACTTTTGCTGACGGAGCCTTGTAAGTTAGCTGAGCCTCTGACCCCAAGTAGGTCATTGGCAACACTCGGACTGTCGAGAGGTCTTCGACGGGGGCGGCAGTGATTGAGCGCGACGACCCTTAATGAGTAGGGGAGAGCATAAGACGCGTTCAGGAACTCTATTCGCGCCCCAGAAGGTCACAGATTATCTCTGGATGGGGAGGATCAAATGCCTCAAAGCGTAGCGGTGGGGGATGAAGTTATCGCTCGCGTCGGATTTGCGCGATAGAACAGTCGCTTGCGGGAGGGAAGTGGCAGCCCGTAGGGGAATCGAACCCCTCTTTCCAGGTTGAAAACCTGGCGTCCTAACCGATAGACGAACGGGCCACTTGGTGGTGAGGCGTCTATTAGGCAATGGTGCGGCCAGTGGCAAGGGGATTCTTGCGAAAAACGTACAACCTTTTTTCGCCGTCCGTTTTTGTTGGCCTATGCGGCCGGTGCGGCGTCCTCGAGGCGGATCTGGACGGACTTTCGTCCCTGCCAGAGGTTGATTTCGATCCGGCCCGCCAGGTGGAATCGCCGCCCACCGTGACCTTCGAGCATCGGGCCGAGCGGGCCGTCCATGGCACCGAAGCAAATCCCGTCCAGCCGCGCCCCGAGCCCGTCGCCGCAGGTGACCTTGAGGTGTCCTGTTCCGACCCGTCTGGCAGCGTGAATCACCACATCGGGAAAGGCAAAACGCGGGGCAGGGGCTGAGGCGCCAAAAGGCCCCGCGGATTCGATCTGTTCGACAAGCTCGACGGTTGCCGCACCCGGCATCAAGACGCCGTCGACGATCAAATCCTGCGGCCCCAGCGCATCCGCCCCTTGCTTGGCGAGCAATTCGCCCAGTCGCGCCATCGCGGCCTCCAGCCCGGCGCGGGTGACCGACAGGCCAGCGGCCATCTTGTGCCCGCCGCCCTTGATCAGCAGCCCTTCGGCGGCGATCTTCTGGATGGCGGCGCCGAGGTCGATCCCCGAGACGCTGCGCCCGGAGCCTTTGCCCTCGTCGCCTTCGAGCCCGATCACCACGGCAGGCCGGTTGGTGGCCTCTTTGAGCCGGGCCGCGACGATGCCGACGACGCCGGGGTGCCAGCCTTCGCCCGCCGCCCAGACCAGCGGGCCGTCGAGCCCGCGTTCCTCGGCCTGCGCCATGGCGGCCTCGCGCACCGCTGCTTCGATCTCGCGGCGCTCGTGGTTGAGCGTGTTGAGCCGTTCGGCCATCGCCGCCGCCTCGTGCGGATCATTGGTTGACAGCAGCCGCGCGCCCAGATCGGCCTTGCCGATCCGGCCCCCGGCGTTGACGCGCGGACCGAGCAGAAAGCCGAGGTGATAGGCCTGCGGCGCGGTACCCACCCCCGCCACATCGGCCAGCGCCACAAGCCCGGGCCGCGCCCGTCGCGCCATCACCGCGAGCCCCTGCCGCACCAGCGCCCGGTTGACGCCGATCAGCGGGGCCACATCGGCCACTGTCGCCAAAGCCACCAGATCGAGCATCGCCATCAGGTCGGGGCCCTTGAGTCCCGCGGCCCGCATTTGCCGGTTTACCTCGACGAGCATCAGAAACACCACGCCTGCCGCGCAGAGATGGCCAAGATCGCCGCTCTCGTCCTGCCGGTTCGGATTCACCACGGCAAACGCCGCAGGCAGGGTCTCGCCGCCCAAGTGGTGGTCGAGCACGATGACGTCGGCACCTTTGGCTGCGGCGATCGGGCCGTGCGAGAGCGTCCCGCAATCGACGCAGACGATCAGATCGTGGCGCCCGGCCAGATCGGCCATTGCCGGTTCGTTGGGGCCATAGCCCTCGTCGATCCGGTCGGGGATATAGAGCGTCGCCGGCCGGCCCATCTGCCGCAGCCAGTCGATAATTAGCGCCGCAGAGGCCCCGCCGTCGACGTCGTAATCGGCAAAGATCGCGATCTTCTCCGATTTCTGCACGGCCTGCACAAATCGCGCCGCCGCTGGCTGCATATCCTTGAGCACAAGCGGATCGGGGAGCAGGTCGCGTAGGGTCGGGGCGAGAAATCCGGCGGCCTCTTCTGGCGCCACGCCGCGTTTGGCCAGGATCCGGCAAAGCGCCTGCGGCAGGTTCGTCGCCTGCACCAACGCCTCGGCGTGCCGGTCCTCCTCGACGGAAGGACCGACCCATCGGCGCCCCGTCGCGGAGGCCTCTATTCCCAGAAATGCGGTCATTGCGTCCGGTCTGATTTCATCTTGGCCAATAAACTCGAAGGCCGAACGGATGCCAAGCGATCAGGACACCGGATTGCGGTAGGTCATCCGCCGCACGGAACCGGTCTTGGAGCGCATGAGGATCGTCTCGCAGGTCACGAACCCCGGTTCGCGCTTGATGCCCGGCACGAGGCTGCCGTCGGTGACGCCTGTGGCAGCAAAGATCACGTCGCCCGTCACCAGATCGTCGCGGGTGTAGACCCGGTCGAAGTTGGTGATCCCGGCCTTCTTGGCCCGACCGCGTTCGTCGTCGTTGCGGAACAGCAGTTTGCCGAACATCTGCCCGCCCATGCACTTGAGCGCCGCCGCGGCCAGAACGCCTTCCGGCGCCCCGCCAGAGCCCATGTACATATCGATCCCGGTCTTGCCCGGCTCGGCGCAATGCATCACGCCCGCCACGTCGCCGTCGGTGATCAGCCGGATCGCCGCACCGGTGCTGCGGATCTCTTCGATCATGTCTTCGTGCCGAGGCCGTTCCAGAACGCAGACGGTTATGTCCTTGACACTACAGCCTTTTGCCGAGGCGAGTGCCGAGACCCGCTCGGCGGGCGACATGTCGAGGGTGACCACGCCTGTGCGGAAGCCGGGGCCGATGGCGAGCTTGTCCATATAGACGTCGGGGGCGTGCAGCATCGAATTGCGCGGACCCATGGCGATCACCGCGAGCGCGTTCGGCATGTCCTTGGCGGTCAGCGTCGTGCCTTCCAGCGGGTCGAGCGCGATGTCCACGTTGGGCCCGGTTCCGTTGCCAACTTCCTCGCCGATATAGAGCATCGGCGCTTCGTCCCGCTCACCTTCGCCGATGACCACAACCCCTTGAATATCCAGCTTGTTCAGCTGTGTCCGCATGGCGTCGACGGCGGCCTGGTCGGCGGCCTTTTCGTCGCCGCGCCCGATCAGGTCGGCGCAGGCGATGGCGGCGGCTTCGGATACGCGGGCGAGGCCCAGTGACAGCATGCGGTCGTGAAATTCTGAGGCTAGTGCCATGGGGTCGTCCTTGTTTTTCCGGTTGCTTTCGACCTAGCCGCTGCGTTCCGCGTGGGCAACAGTGTGAACGCTAACGGCCCGAAAAACCCTTTGGATATTGCGTCGGTGTGCCGTCGGTATCGCGGCGGTGTCATTATCCGCCGACGCGCGGGTCCTGTGCCTGCGGTTCTCCCACCGGTTCGACCCCGATCCGCCGTGCGGCCAGCCAGAGCGTGCCGAGGCAGAGGCATCCCGCCAGCACATACCAGCCCAGAATCCGCTGGATGTCTGCGTAGGGCATCAGCCCCACGTCGCTCGTCGACAGGGCTGACAGTCCCAGCGTGCCTGCAAAGAGCAGCCGCCCCGCGAGGCTCTTGACCGAGAGGTAGGTTGCCCGGCTGTCGTCGCTGAGCAGCGGCTGGATACGCCCGATGATGAACGGCCGCGACAGCGCATCCGGCACCATCCGCAGGAACAGGAACCCGATCGCCAGCGCCGAATTGGTCAGTGCCAGCACGCCCGCCAGACCGATTTGCATCCCGAAGGCCAGCAACAGGATGGCCGCCAGCCCGACCCTTTGCCGCAGTCGCAGCGCCACCAGCGAGGCCGCCAGCGAGATCAGCATCATCACTGTGCTCACCGCCCCGCTGACCAGCGGCGCTTCGGAGGCGAGGCCGGCCCGGTCGAGCGCTTGCAGGATGAACGGCTGCCCAAAGATGAACGGCAGGTGGCTGAAGACATACATCAGCACGCCGACCACGAAGAGCCAGACCAGAACCGGATTGGTCAGCGCCGCCCGCAGCGTTCCGAGTCGGATCACCTCCGCCCCTTCGGGCCGCACCTTTGGCGGTTCGTCAAAGGCGAATGTCACCCCGAGCAGCGCCGCATAGGCCACCGCCGCCGCAAAGAACGGCAGCGTCGCCCCCCAGAGCGTCATTGCACCCCCGAGCACCGCCGAGAGCGCCAGCCCGCTGAACGACCAGCGCCACGCGATCAGTTCCTGCCGCTCGATTTCCTGCCCGCGCCCGTCCGCGGCGAGCGATTCGTAGAGCAGCGCCTCGTCGGTGCCGGAGGCGAACGCCATCGAGGCGCCGAGCAGGATTTGCCCGGCGGCGAAGGCCATGAAGCTGTTTCCAAGTGCCAGCAGCAGCGCCCCGCCCAGCCCCGCCACGGCGGAGGCCAGCAATGTCCGCCGCCGTCCAAGCCTGTCGGACATGTAGCCCGAGGGCACTTCGAGCACCGTCGTGCCGATGTCGTAGATCGCGTAGAGCAGGATCGCTTCGGCTGCCGAGAGGCTGTTCTGAAAATAGAGAAACCAGACCGCCTGCCAGAACGTCAGGTTCCGCAGGAAGCGGGACCAGCGGTAGAGCGGGATATTGCGGGCGGAGGAACCGTTCACTCAGGTGCCGGGCCGTGGCAGACGGCTTCGATATTGTTCCCGTCGGGGTCACGCACGAAGGCACCGTAGTAATCGGCGTGATACTGTGGCCGCAGCCCCGGCGCGCCGTTGTCGACCCCGCCCGCCGCCAGTGCCGCGCTGTAGAAGGCATCGACCTCTGCGCGGCTCGCCGCGCTGAACGCAAAGTGCAGCGGCGGCGTCTGCGCCCCGTCTTCGGACAGCCAGAACACCGGCCGGTCCTGTCCGTAGCCGCCGACCTTGACCCCGTTGGTGAACTCAAGCGGCACCACCATCAGGAGCGACGCCCCGATCGGGGCGAGGGCCGCATCGTAGAAGTCGCGAGCCTTGTCGAAATCCGAAACACTGATGCCGCTGTGGTCGATCATGCCGCCTCACTGACGCTGCGATGATCGGACTATGGCACCGAACGCCGCAAACTCAAACGGCTTCGATCCGGATCGCGACCGGGGTGCCGTGAACGACTCTCGTCTTGCCAAAGCCTTCAATGGCCTCGTCGAGCGCCATGCGGGTCGTTTTGTGCGTGACGATCAGCACCGGGGCGCTGGTGTCGTCGTGCCCGTATTGCCGCATCCTGTCGATGCTGATCCCGGCCTCGCCCAAGGCACCGGCGACCTTGGCCAGCGCCCCCGGTTTGTCGACCAGTTGCAGCCGCAGATAATACGGTGCGGGCACCGCCGCCCGTGCCGCACGTGCGGCCCGCAGCCCCTTGGCCGGTTGCCCGAAGGTCGGCAGCCGCAGCCCGCGCGCGATGTCGATGATGTCGGCCATGACCGCGCTGGCCGTTGGCCCCGATCCGGCCCCGGCGCCGCGCAGCACGATCTGCCCCACGGCGTCGCCTTCGAGCACGACCATGTTGGTCCCGCCCTGCAACTGCCCAAGAGGCGAGGTGTCAGGCACGAGGCAGGGCGACATCCGCTGCTCCAACCCGCGCCCGGTCATCTGGGCGACGCCGAGCAGCTTGATCTTGTAGCCCATGTCGGCGGCCTGGGTGATGTCTTCGATGGTGATCGCGCCGATCCCTTCGAGCTCGACCGCGTCGAAATCGACCTGCGTGCCAAAGGCGATGGCGGCCAGCAAAGCCAGCTTGTGCCCGGCGTCGATGCCGCCGACGTCGAGATTGGGATCGGCCTCGAGATAGCCCAGCCCGTCGGCCTCGTCGAAGGCCTGCTGATAGGTCAGCCCGGCATTCTCCATCCGCGTCAGGATGTAGTTGCAGGTGCCGTTCATCACGCCCATGACGCGGGTGATTTCATTGCCTGCCAGCCCCTCGGTCAGCGCCTTGATCACCGGGATACCCCCTGCAACCGCGGCCTCGAACCGGATCAGCCGCCCGGCCTCTTCGGCCGCCACAGACAGCGCCTGACCGTGCAGCGCCAGCAGCGCCTTGTTTGCCGTCACCACGTCCTTGCCTGCGGCGATGGCCGCTTCGGTGGCGTCCTTGGCGGGGCCGTCGGAGCCGCCCATCAGTTCCACGAACACGTCGATATCGTCGCGCTGCGCCAGTGCCACGGCGTCGTCTTCCCAGTCGTAGGCCGAGAGGTCGATCCCCCGATCCTTGTCGCGGCTGCGCGCCGAGACGGCACTGATCGTCACGCCGCGTCCGGCCCGCGCGGTCATCAGATCGCCATGCGTCTGGATGATCTGCACCAGCCCGGTGCCCACGGTCCCCAATCCGGCGATCCCGAGGCGAAGCGGGGCGGCGGCGTTTGCGGCGTCGGATTTGGCGGTGTCGGGCATGGCGGCGCTTTCAAGCTGGAGAGGTCTGCGAGGCTGTTAGCCTGTCCGGGGGATCAGTTCAACGCTGCGAGCGCGGCGGGGTCGATCCCGGCCCGCATTCGCGCCCTTGTGCCGCTGTCGATCACGCTGCGTCCGCGCAGGGCGGCGGCCCGGGCGTTGAGCGCGGCAATGCGCCCCGCCGGCGGCGGCAGCACAGCGACGGGCTGTTCACCGCGGGCCAGAATCGGCCCGATCGGCACCAGCGTGGGCCAGCCGGCAGAGCCGCTCTCGCTGGCGCCGGGGATCACCGGATCCGGCCATTCGCCGCAGCCGGCCAGCAGCGCCAGCGCAAGCAGCGCGGCGGGGAGCGAAATGCGGGTGTGCAGCGAAGCCAAGACAGCGGACCTATTCAGAGCGTTGCGGCACAGTATCCTAACCATGTCCGAGGGCAAGCCGCCCTGCCGGACGTCGGTCCCTTTGCCGGTGTCGGGATACGGATATTTTTGACCCAAAGAAGCGGGGGGCATTGCCCGGGTGCAAACCGGGCCGCTCCGGTGGCCGACGGGGGCGTTTTGGTCTGCAGCGGCCGGTAGAGGTCGCCTTTGGGCCAGACGACGGGATCGTCGTGGCCCGATCCTGATCCGGACAATGCGAAGGAGAGCCAAATGGCGGTTGGATTTATCGGGCTGGGCAACGTGGGTGCCAAGCTGGCGGGCAGCTTGTTGCGCAACGGGCAGGACCTTTGGGTGCACGATCTGGATCCGGTCTTGGTGGGCCAGATGGTGGCCGCGGGCGCGACTGCCGGTGAGAGCCCGGCCGAGATGATGCGCCGCTGCGATGTGGTGATCACGTGCCTTCCGTCTCCCGCCGCGTGCTCTGCGGTGGTGGAGGCGATGCTGCCGGAGGTGACCGCCGGCAAGATCTGGATCGAGATGTCGACCACCGATGCCGACGAGGTCAAGCGCCTTGGCGCGGCAGTGATTGCCGCGGGCGGGCAGGCGGCGGAGTGCCCTGTTTCGGGGGGCTGTCACCGCGCGGCCACCGGCAATATCAGCATCTACATGGGCGGCGACCGGGAGACCTTTGATGCGGTGCTGCCGCTGCTGACCGTCTTGGGGCGCCGGGTCTTGCACACCGGTCCGCTGGGCAGCGCCTCGACCTTGAAGGTGATGACGAATTACCTCGCCACCGCGAATTTGCTGACCCTTTGCGAAGCCCTCGTGACCATGAAGGCGGCGGGCCTCGATATGGCGACCACCTATGAGGCCATCCGCATTTCGTCGGGCACCTCCTTTGTCCACGAAACGGAGAGCCAGATGATCCTGAACGGCTCGCGCGACATCAACTTCACGATGGATCTGGTGAAGAAGGATATCGGGCTGTTTCAATCCATCGCCGAGGCCGCAGAGGTGCCGCTGGAGATCAGTCCCCTGATGGTGTCGATCTTTGAGGATGGTATCAGCCGTTATGGCCCTCGCGCCCAGTCCGACCGCATCATCGAGCGGTTGGAGGAGGCGACGGGTCTGCAAATTCTGGCCCCCGGGTTTCCGGCCGAGATGGTCGATGACGAACCCGAAGAGCCGGGCTACGAGGTGGTGCCGGGCCGCGGTATGGCCTGACGCCGGACCGGGCCGGACGCCGCCGCGCCCGGTGCGGGCCGCCCCCCTGTGCGCCCCTGTGCGCCGCTGCGAGGGCGCGGCCCCCTGAGACCTTGCCTGCGTTTTGCTCTGGTCCGTGCGCCCGTCAGCGGCTAGGGGAGGGTGCTGTCAGGAGGAGGCCACGGATGCTGGAACCGGATGAGAACGGTGTTTTGTTGCGGTTGGCGCCATCCGCCGGCCGTCGGGTGATGGCGGTCGCGACCATCTATCTGCTCGGGGCGCTGCTGATCTGGATGGCTCTGGCACAGCCGCCGGCGCTGGGCTGGGCGGTATTTCTGATCGCGCTGGGCGCGTTTATCCTGTGGGCGGCCGAGCGGATGCGTCGCGCCACGTCGATGCGGCTGGAGTTGACCGAGGAGGGTCTGCGCGACTCCAGCGGCCGAGTGCTGGCCGATTGGGACGAAATCGCCAAGGTCGAGCGTGGCACCTTTGCCTTCAAGCCCTCGAACGGTTTTGTCCTGATCCTCAAGGAAAAAGGCCCGGGCGCCTGGGCGCCGGGCCTGTATTGGAGGATTGGCCGCAGGGTCGGCGTCGGGGGTGTGACCCCGATGCGCGAGACCAAGTTCATGGGCGAACAGATCGCGCTCAGCCTTGCCCAGCGGCAGGGAAACCTTGGCCTTTAGCAGGTGGCCGTGGCTTGCGTCGGATTGGTGTTGACCGAATTCCAGCAGAGCTGACCGGCGAAGCGTGGCCGTGTGACGATGATGTCGTCGAAGTCCATCAGCCCGATACCGGCGCCATAGATCGCCTTGTATTCCATCGAGGTCTGCACGACCACCGCGACAGACCCGTCGGCCATGTCAGGGATCAGGTGCCGCATCGCGGGCAGATCGCCGGTCGTCAGCACGCCGCCGCCGCCCCGGTTCTGCGACCAGCGCACGTTGAAGCTGTCGGAGTCCTGGTCATAGCTGATCACGGTCAGCCGCAGCCGGATCGGTTCCTGACGGTCCACGAGAAACCTTTGCAGGTCGTAGAGGCTGTCGAGATATTCCGGCGTGATGTAGGTCGTCTCGCGGCTGAGGATATCGCCGAGGGTATACCCTGCCTTGGTGTTCACGAATTGCGCCCGGTAGGCGTCGTAGAACACATACATCCCGAGAAAGGCCCAGATCATCAGCGGCAACATGCAGACCGCCTCGACAGAGACAGAACCGTCTTCGGAGCGGCGGATCCGCCGCAGGGCGCGGCTGGCCCAACCGAGCGGGCCCTTGCGCGTCCCGCGCTTTCGAGGAGTTTCTTGTGTCATATCAATTAGGCTCCACAACATAGGCCGCGGACGAGAACAGGGCGTAACGGTCGTTGTCGTCGCCGCCGCTCAGCTTCTCGCCGAAGCCCGCTTTTGGCGCGATCGGATCGAAGATGGCGCAGGCGCGCACGATCATCAGCTGGTTCGGCTGACCGGCCACGAATTGCCGCACCGGGGCGCTTGGGTCTTCGGCGTTGACGCAATCGGGGGTGTCGGGGATGTTTTGCCAACCGCGCGGATCGAGCGGGCGCATTTCCAGCCGCAACTCGCTCATGCAGTTGGGGATGATCACGGCCGCATCGCAGACCGCGGTTTTCATATTGGTGTGGTTGACCGGGTCCATCTGACCCAGCCGCACCTGCCGCACGGCGATGTCCAGCCCGCGATCCAGCATCACGTTGCGCGCCATCAGCATCCCAACCTCGAAGCTCGACAGGAAGAGCATCAGGAAGAACGGGACGAAGATCACGAACTCGATGGTTCCGTTGCCGGATTCGTCACGCAGAAACCGAGCGGCGATGCGGCGCATTTTCCGATTGATCATCATTGCACGAGCCTCAGTGAGGTGATGTTGGCGGCGATCGAGCTGAAGGCGGTGGAGATCTCAAGCCCGTTCACCCGGTAGAAGTGGCTAGGAGACGAGGCGCAGCTTTCCATCACGTCCGCTGCCCGGTCCGTCACCTCGAAACCGATGGCAAAGATGATGATGCCTTGGCTTTTGGCGGCGGTGCAGAGGTCATCCAGTCGTTCGTCCTTGTCCGCTGTCGTCGTGGTGGTGAACAGATCGTAGTACCAGTCGTTCCAGACGCTGTTGTTGTTGGTCTGACCCCGCCGGAAATACCAGGCGTGACCGTCAAGCGAGACCTCGTTGAACAGCTCCGGCCACGTCATCCGGTTGCCCGACCGCGAGTTGGTGAAGTTGTCGTTTTGCGGGCGGTAGTAATCCTCGTACCAGGTGCTGTCGCCGTCCCAGTTTCCCTGCTCTTCGTCTTGCACGTAGTAGACGCCGGAGGAGGCCTTCCACACATCGGAATCGCCTGACCGGTAGTTTGTGTCCAACTCGTAGTGCTGGGTGTTTTCACCGTCGGTCATGAGCACCATGACCTTGAGCGATCCGGTCGTGCCGAAATCCAACGGCCGCCCTGCGACGTCACCGGAGACCGCGCCGGCGCTGATCAGTCCGTTGACCACCGGCTGCGAGGAGGGGTCGAGCAAGGCGACGCCCCACTTTGCCCCCATCTCGATGGAGGTCCATTCATTCGATTGCAGGTTGGCGATCATTGTGTCGATCGCTCCTTCATTGGTGGCGAACGGCATCACATGCGCCCGGCTGTCCGGGTTGCAGACGAACCGCGACGCATAGCGGTTGCTCCAACTGGAGGCGTAGCCGTCCACGTCCACATGCGCGGCCTGATCGTAGGTCGCCGTGGTCGGCAGGGACGTCGTGCCGTATGTGCTGGCCGGCAGGTCGATGCAATAGCTGTATCCGTGGGCGTAATTGCGCGTGTATTGCGCGGCCAGAGCCGGCCCGAGGTTCACCTGGGTGGAGTAGGGCACGATCGACATCGACAGGGATTCGTCGTCGAACCCGTTGAACATTTCGCCCACGAATTCGCGGGCGGCGTTGCGCATGTTGACCAGCCGGTTGTTGCTGGCCATCGAGCCGGAGACGTCGAGCACGAGGCTGATCTCGACCTCGTCCAGTGCCTCGACGGCGGAGCTGGCGGCGGGGGAGGCCAGTTCGTCGACCCCGACCATCTGCATGAAGATCGTGTTCACCTCGATCGAGGCGGTCGCGGCGACTTCGCAGGAGTTGAACCCCTGAATGACGCTGACGCTGTCGAGTTGTTCTTCGAAGCCCGCCTTGAGCACGTAGTCGTTGACCACGGCTTCCGCGACGCCTTCGCCCTCGAGGCAGACGTCCAGGTCGGCCGCGGCCAGAACGGCCCGGTCGAGGGTGGATTGCAGTCGGGCCCGGTAGGTTTCGAACCGCATCATGTCTACGGCCATGCCGCCCACCATGAGCATCATGGCAAGGATAAACAGCGTGAAGACGACCATCGCGCCGTCTTCATCCCGCCGGAATGATTTGACCCGTTTCAGCGCCTCGCCCCCACGGCGCGCGAAAATGTGTCGTTGTGCGTCTCTCATATCGATCAGCATCCTTGTGGCTCGCAGCTCCGGTCTCTTTGCGGATCCCGGTCGGGCTAAGCAGATCTCTGCCCGTGAATGGCATAAATGCTCATGTTTTTGTGGCTGAAATGGGGCGAACGATTGGGCTAAGCGATGGCATTATATCGATAATTCGACACAGATTGCCGTCGGCCCGAGCATTGTCGTTTGTGCGGAAACGCTGCACTGTCAACGCTGTGCACACAAACCTTAAAGAACGGTGAATTTTCAAGTTTAGTCGTTTTTGAGCGGAGCCTTTACGAATCAGCGTTAGGGTGCGGTCAGCGGTCGCAGAAGGCGGCCGCGCATTCAGCAATAACGGGGCCGAATTGCCCCACGGAAGGACCTTTTCATGACCCAGAAAGCCGGCCAGGCGCCAGAGCCCAGTTTCCGCGAATCCGTTGACATCATGTTCAACAGAGCCGTCGCACTGATGGATCTGTCCCCGGGGCTGGAAGAGAAGATCAGGGTGTGCAACGCCACCTATACCGTTCGGTTCGGCGTGCGGCTTCGTGGTGAAATCAAGACCTTCACCGGCTACCGCAGCGTCCATTCCGAACACATGGAGCCGGTCAAGGGCGGTATCCGTTTCGCGATCGGGGTGCATCAGGACGAGGTCGAGGCTCTCGCCGCGCTGATGACCTACAAATGCGCTCTGGTCGAGGTGCCTTACGGCGGCTCCAAGGGCGGGTTGCGCATTGATCCCCGCGAATGGAACGAGCACGAGCTGGAACTGATCACCCGTCGTTTTGCCTATGAGCTGATCAAGCGCGACATGATCAACCCCGCCCAGAACGTTCCGGCCCCCGATATGGGCACGGGTGAGCGCGAGATGGCGTGGATCGCGGACCAATACAAGCGAATGAACACCACCGATATCAACGGCAACGCCTGCGTCACCGGCAAGCCCACCCATGCCGGCGGCATTCAGGGCCGCACCGAGGCCACGGGCCGCGGTGTTCAGTATGCGCTCCGCGAATTCTTCCGTCACCCGGAGGATGTGGCCATCGCCCGGATGTCCGGCACTCTAGACGGCAAGCGTGTGATCGTGCAGGGCCTCGGCAATGTGGGCTATCACGCCGCCAAGTTCCTGTCCGAAGAGGACGGCTGCAAGATCACCGGCATTATCGAGCGCGACGGGGCCTTGCACGATGAGGCGGGCCTCAACGTCGAGGCGGTGCATCAATGGATCATGAAACATGGCGGCATCACCGGTTATCCGGCTGCCAATACCCTGAAGGACGGTCAACAGCTTCTCGAAGAGAACTGTGACATCCTGATCCCTGCCGCTCTGGAAGGCGTGATAAACCGCAAGAACGCGCCCAAGATCAAGGCGCCGCTGATCATCGAGGCCGCGAACGGTCCGGTCACCGCCGGTGCCGACGAAATCCTGCGCGAAAAGGGAACGGTCATCATTCCCGACATGTATGCCAACGCCGGCGGCGTGACCGTGTCCTATTTTGAATGGGTCAAGAACCTGTCCCATATCCGCTTTGGCCGGATGCAACGCCGTCAGGAGGAAAGCCGCCACCAGCTGATCGTCGACGAGTTGGAGCGCATCTCCAAGGACACCTCGATCAACTGGACGCTCAGCCCCGGCTTCAAGGCGCAATACCTGCGCGGGGCCGATGAGCTGGAGCTTGTCCGTTCCGGCTTGGACGACACGATGCGCGCCGCCTATCAGGCGATGCGCGAGGTATGGCACAGCCGCGAGGAAGTGACCGATTTGCGCACCGCGGCCTATCTGGTATCCATCGATCGGGTGGCGGCGAGTTACAAGGCAAAAGGACTATAGGCTTTTATGCCCCGAGATAACGGTGCCCTACGCATATCGGTCAGATTGGAGCCGGCCGACTTCCCGGCCTATCTGTTGCTCAATCGGCAATTCGCCGAGTTTCTGGCGCAGGCCCGTCCCAAGCGGACGGGCTGGTGGGGCGCCGCGGCCACCTATCTGGTGGCCTATTTCGGGGTGCCTGTGCTCAGCACGCTCATGCTCGCTCTCCTATGGGCCCCCGATCTTCCCGCGTTCGTGCCGGAGCTTGTGGCGGTTTTCATTGTCGTGTGGCTTGCCAGTTTCGCGGTGATGCAGGTCATGCACTGGCGGACCGACAGCATCGAAACGGCGGCGTTGCGCACTTGGTTCGATGCGTCGCAGGGCATGGAGCATGAGCTGATCTTTGACGATGACGGCTTCTCGGTGGCAGGGGATGCGTTCTCGGGCCGGTTCAGTTGGTCCGACGGCCCGGTTCGCTGTCGGCGCTGGGCCAATCACCTGGTGGTTCTGCACCCCCGTCTGCCCGTCCTGATCCCGACCCGCGCGATCGACGGCTCGGTCAAGGAGGTGTTCGGCCAGTTGCAGGCGTGGTCCGGTTCCGGGACCAGCTAGACGCATCGGCTACGCGCCGACCTGCTGACGCTCTGCCAGTGCCTGTTTCAGGATCTGCGCCGAGGAGGACAGGAACAGTCCCGCCATAAGCCCGGCGACGATCAGATCGGGCCAGCCGCTTTGCGTGACGGCGACGGCACCGGCGGCCCCGATCACCGCGACATTGCCGATGGCATCGTTGCGCGAGCAAAGCCAGACCGACCGCACATTGGCGTCGCCGTCCTTCCAGCGCATCAGGATCGCGACCGAGGCCACGTTCGCCGCCAGCGCCAGAAGCCCCACGACACCCATGACGTCCGCTTCGGGCAGCCCGGGCCCCAGCATCAGCCAGATGGTGCTGCCCAGCACCCAAAGCCCCATGGCCGCCAGCGAGACGCCCTTGAGCAGCGCCACGTTGGCCCGTTGCGCAATGGGCATCCCGATGACGAAGAGGCTGAGCCCGTAGGTCAGGCTGTCGCCCAGAAAGTCCAGCGCGTCTGCCTTGAGCGCCTGTGATCCGGCCAGCGACCCGGCGGTGATCTCCACGATGAACATGCCCGCGTTGATCGCGATCACGGCCCAGAGCGCGCGCTTGTAGGCGGGGGCCATGCCGTCGAAGGCGGCTTCGTGGTGGTGATGGCATCCGGCCATAGCGGTTTCTCCTTGCGATTCGGTCGTCGTTATCCCTTGATGCCATCTACAGTCACTGTAGGAGCAAGCCCCATGTCGCCACAACCGGGAGACTTCACCATCGGCGAGGCCGCCCGCGCCTCGGGGGTGAAGGTGACCACCGTCCGCTTCTATGAGAGCCGCGGGTTGTTGCCCGCCCCGCCGCGCAGCGAGGGCAATCGCAGGCTCTATGCCCAATCCCACGTGGATCGCCTGCGCTTTATCCGCCATGCCCGCGAGCTGGGCTTTGCGCTCGAGGATGTGGCGACGCTTCTGAGCCTCAGCGACGAGCCCGACCAATCCTGCGCCGCCGTCGACGCCATCGCCCGCGCCCAAAGGGCCGAAGTGACCCGCCGGATCGCGCGTCTGGAGGCGCTGGGCGTAGAGCTCGACCGGATGATCGCCACCTGCGCCGGTGGCACCGTGGGCGAGTGCCGAGTGATCGAAAGCCTGTCCGATCACGCTCATTGCGCCGCCGATCATCCCGGCCCCGCGCCGATGTGACCCGGCCCTCTGCGTCACGGCGTGAATTTGCCGGACTCTGTCGGAAAGGGCCGTTGCGCCTGCCTGCTGGGTTGCTAGTGTCGGGCGCAACAAGGAGCGCGCGATGGGACGGTTTTCCGGCTTGAAGGTGATTTGGGAAGGTTTGCGCGGGCAAACCGGCTGGACGCCCATGTGGCGCGATCCCGAACCCAAGGCGGAATATGACGTCGTCATCATCGGCGGCGGCGGGCATGGTCTGTCGACGGCCTACTACCTCGCCAAGGAGCACGGCATCACCAATGTCGCGGTGCTGGAAAAGGGCTATCTGGGCGGCGGTAACGTGGGCCGCAACACCACCATCGTCCGCGCCAATTATTTCCTGCCCGGCAATTCCGAGTTCTATTCGCATTCGCTGAAGCTGTGGGAAGGCCTTGAGGCCGACCTCAATTACAACGTCATGCATTCGCAGCGTGGCCTGATCAATCTGTTCCACTCGGACGGCCAACGCGATGCCTTCGTTCGCCGTGGCAATGCCATGGTCAATCAGGGCGACGACGCGATCCTTCTTGACCGCGACGGGGTGCGCAAGCATCTGCCCTATCTGGATTTCGACAACGTCCGGTTTCCGATCTATGGCGGCCTGTTGCACCCGCGCGGCGGCACGGCCCGCCATGATGCGGTGGCGTGGGGCTATGCCCGCGGCGCCGACCAGCGCGGCGTCGATCTGATCCAGAACTGCGAAGTCACCGGCATCGATATCGAGGGCGGCGTGGTCCGCGGCGTGCAGACCTCGCGCGGTCCGATCCGCGCCAAGAAGGTGGCGATGATCGTGGCGGGCCGCTCGTCTCAGGTGGCCGCGATGGCGGGGATGCGCCTGCCGATCGAGAGCCATGTGTTGCAGGCCTTCGTCACCGAAGGGCTGAAGCCTGTCATCAACCATGTGGTCAGCTTTGGCATGGGCCACTTCTATATCAGCCAGTCCGACAAGGGCGGCCTCGTCTTTGGCGGCGACATCGATTTCTACAGCTCTTATGCCGCGCGGGGGAACCTGCCGATGAAAGAGCATGTGATGGATGCCGCGATGACGCTGATGCCGATGATCGGCAAGGCCAAGGTGCTTCGCTCCTGGGGCGGTATCATGGATATGTCGCCCGACGGGTCGCCCACCATCGACAAGACCCCGACTGAGGGTCTGTTTGTCAATTGCGGCTGGAATTACGGGGGCTTCAAGGCGGTGCCGGGATCGGGCTTTTCGACCGCCCACCTGATCGCCACGGGCCAACACCACGCCCCGGCGGCCAAGTTCCGGCTCGACCGTTTCCTGACCGGGCGCGGGATCATGGACGAGGAGGGCACCGGTGCGCAACATAATCTGCATTAGCCTGATGCTGGCCACCCCTGCGGCGGCGCAACCTCTGTTCGACCCGTCCTGCTATGCCCGCGACTATTCGCCCGAGCATCTTGCCTCGCAGCCGGATCAGATCGTCGATGAATTCCTGCTCCAGTTCAGCCACGACACCAAATACGACCAGACCTTTGCGTGGATTTCGGTCGAGTTGACCGATCAGGGCCATGTCGCAGGCACCCCGCTTGCCGGTCAGACCTTGGATCAGGGGTTGATCTGCTGGGTCGACGATGTGACGGCGGGCTGTTCGGTGGAATGCGATGGCGGCTGGTTCGAAGTGACGCGCAACGACGGCAACATACTGGAATTGCGCACCGACTACCTGTTGGTCGGAGACACCGAGGGCTGCGGCGGTGCCGTTGACCTCTCAGAAGGGCCGGGCCGGACGACGACCTATCGTCTGATGCGCGTGGCCAATGCGATTTGTGACGAAAGGATACCGCGATGATGATTAAGAACGCCGCACTTGCCATGGCTCTGGCGCTTGGACTGGCTGCCTGCGAGACTTCGACCCCGACCGCGACCCCGGTCAGCGCCTCTGCCGCCACGGGCATTGATGGCGTGGTTGCCGCCCTGCAGGCCGATGTCGGCAAGGATATCGGCGGCGGCGTCACCCTGTTGTCGGCCGAGGCGGACGGCAGCACCCTGCGCGCCGGTTTCCAGTTTGTCGCCACCGTGGCCCAGCTCGAGGCGATCGGCCGACAGGAGTTCGAGGACGGCTTCACTCAGGGCTTTGTCGGATCGCTCTGTTCCAACCCGGCCGTTCCGGCCTTTATGGCGTCGGGCGGGGCTGTCGAGGTGACGATGGTCGACCCTGCCGGCGCCCCGATCCTTGCCCGCCGTGTGACCTCTTGCTGATGAAAAGGCGCTGACCCATGCGTATACCTTGCCCTGTCTGCGGCGTCCGTGACCGCCGCGAGTTCACGTGGGGGGCCGATGCTCTGGCATTGGACCGTCCCGCTGTGGATGCGGGCGAGGTGGCGTGGGACGACTACCTCCACAACCGCGAGAACCCCGCCGGGCCGACCCGCGACCTGTGGTATCACGATGCCTGCGGAACATGGGCCGTGGTCGACCGTGATACGGTGACCCATGCGGTTCACGGGTCGTCTCTGGCCGAGACGGCACGCGCCGGAAAGGCTGCTGCCGGGAAGGGGCGGGCATGAGGATCGACGGACATGGCCGCACCGGGACGCGCACGGTCTCCTTTACCTTTGACGGCAAATCATACGAGGGCCGCGAAGGCGACACGCTGGCCTCTGCCCTGCTGGCCAATGGTGTCCGCCTCGTGGGCCGTAGCTTCAAGTATCACCGCCCGCGCGGCATTCTGACCGCCGGATCGGAAGAGCCGAACGCCTTGGTGACCATCGGCAAGGGCGCTGCCCGCGTGCCGAATGTGCGCGCCACCCAGCAGGAGATCTTTCCCGGTTTGGCCGCCAGCAGCCAGAACCGCTGGCCCAGCCTGTCGCATGACGTGATGGCGGTGAACGACGTGGCCGCGCCGTTCCTTGGGGCCGGCTTCTATTACAAAACCTTCATGTGGCCGCGCAAATTCTGGGAAGGGCTGTACGAGCCGATCATTCGCCGCGCCGCCGGATTGGGCGCGTTGAGCGGCAAGTCCAACGACGAACCCTATGAGAAGGCTTTTGCCTTCTGCGATCTGCTGGTGATCGGCGCGGGCCCTGCCGGGTTGATGGCGGCCTTGACCGCGGGCCGTGCCGGGGCCGACGTGATCCTCGCCGACGAAGACCTCCAGATGGGTGGCAGGCTTTTGGCCGAGGTCGAGGATGTCGACGGTGTCGAGGCCCACGAATGGGTGTCCGAGACACTGGCCGAACTGGCCGCGATGCCCAATGTGCGCATGATGACCCGCACCACGGTGACCGGGGCCTATGACCAAGGCACCTTCGGCGCGTTGGAGCGGGTGTCGCTGCATGCCGCCCCCGGAGAGGCGCCGCGCGAATGCTTCTGGCGGATCGTCGCCAAGGGCTCGATCCTCTGTGCCGGAGCCTTGGAGCGCCCCATCGCCTTTCCCAACAACGACCGTCCCGGTGTGATGATGGCCGGCGCGGTGCGCAGCTATCTGAACCGCTGGGGCGTGTCGCCGGGAATGCGTGTCGCCGTCTTCGGCAACAACGACGACGCCCACCGCACCGCCCGTGATCTGGCAGCGGCGGGTGTGTCGATCGTGGCCGTGGTGGACAGCCGCGAGGATGCCGCGCCGAAGGGCGATTTCCCGGTGTTTGCGGGCAGCCATGTCGTCGACACGGCAGGCAGGCTAGGCCTTGAGCACATCACCATCCGAACCGGCGAGCACACACGCAATATCCGCGCCGATTGCCTCGCTATCTCTGGCGGCTGGAACCCTACGGTGCATTTGACCTGTCACATGAACGGGCGGCCTGTGTGGGACGAGCAACTGCTGTCCTTCGTGCCGCGCCCGGGGTCGATCCCCGGCATGGTCGTCGCGGGGGCCGCCAATGGTGTGATGTCCACACGTAGTTGCCTGACCGACGGCGTCCGCGCGGCGACCGAGGCGTTGCAGGCGCTCGACCTCGCCGCCCCGGACGTCGCCGTGCCGGAGGCCGAGGATCGCGCCTATGCCATCGAGGCGCTGTGGTCCGTGGACGGGCCGAGGGTCAAGCCGTCGGCCCGCAAATGGCTCGATTTTCAGAACGACGTGCATGTGAAGGACATCAAGCTCGCCGCGCAGGAGAATTTCGCAAGCGTCGAGCATATGAAACGCTACACGACGCAGGGCATGGCGACGGATCAGGGCAAATCCTCGAACGTGGCCGCTCTGGCCGTGCTGGCCGATGCCACCGGGCGCGGCATCCCCGAGACCGGGACGACGACGTTCCGCCCACCCTATGTGCCGGTGTCGATCGCCGCGATGGGCGCGGGCAGTCAAGGCATGGGCTTTGCGCCGCAACGCCTGACCACGTCGCACGGCCCGACAGTGGCCTCCGGCGCGCCGATGATCGAGGCCGGTCTGTGGTATCGCCCGTCCTACTTCCCCAAGCCCGGCGAGACGACGTGGCAGCAGTCGTGCGACCGCGAGGTGGCGATGGTGCGCAACTCCGTCGGCGTCTGCGACGTGTCGACCTTGGGCAAGATCGACATCCAAGGGCCGGATGCGGCGGCGTTCCTCGATTTCGTCTACGCCAACACGTTCAGCACGTTGAAGGTCGGCCGCGTCCGCTATGGGCTGATGCTGCGCGAGGACGGTCACGTCATGGACGATGGCACCACCGCCCGTCTGGGCGAGACCCATTACGTGATGACGACGACCACCGCGGCGGCGGGTCTTGTCATGCGGCATCTGGATTTCGTGGCGCAGGTCCTGCGCCCCGATCTGGACGTGCAGGTTGTCTCCGTCACCGAGTCCTGGGCGCAGTTTTCCGTGGCCGGACCCCGCGCCCGCGAACTGCTCAACACCGTGCTCGATCAGCCCATTGACGACACCGCAATGCCCTATATGGGCTGTGGTCCGGTGCAGGTCTCCGGCGTGCCGGGGCGGCTGTTCCGGATCAGCTTTTCGGGCGAAATGGCCTATGAAGTCGCGGTGCCGGTCGGCTATGGCGAGAGCCTCTACCGCCTGCTGGCCGCGCAGGCCGAGGTCATGGGCGGCGGGCCTTACGGCATGGAAGCGCTCAACGTGCTGCGCATCGAGAAGGGCTTCATCACCCACGCCGAAATCCACGGCCGGACCACGGCCTTCGATATCGGCATGGACCGGATGGTGAGGCTCAAGAAGGACTGCATCGGGCAGGCCGCGTCGCGCCGTCCGGGCCTGCTGGACGAGGATCGCGAACAGTTGGTGGGGCTCAAGCCCGTTCACGCCGGCGGCAAGCTGACGGCGGGGGCGCATCTGTTCGAGCAGACCGCAGAGGCGGTGCGCGAGAACGATCAGGGTTATGTGACCTCGGTCGCCCCGTCCCCGACACTGGGGCACATGATCGCCCTCGGTTTCCTCAAGCGCGGCCGCGCCCGCCACGGCGAGGTCGTGCGGCTGGTCGATCATCTGCGCGATGTCGAGACGCTTTGCGAAGTCTGCGATCCGGTGTTCTTTGACCCCGAAGGAGGGCGTTTGCGTGGCTAGGCTGATTGCAAAGAGCGCCCTGATGGGGCTGTTGCCCGTGACGGTCGGCGGGATTTCCCTGACCGAGGTTGAAACCGGGCCGGTGACGTCGATTGCTCCGTTCAAGGGTCAGTCGCGGGCGGTGTCTGCGGTGTTGAAGGAGCGCGTCGGATTGCGGTTTCCGCCCGTGAACCGTGCCGTCGCGGCGGGCGACGTGCGCCTGATCTGGGCCGGCAAGGGCCGAGCGCTGATGCTGGGGGCAAAGCCCGAGGGGCTGGAGGGTCTCGCTGCCATGACCGACCAGACCGGCGCCAATGCGGTGCTTCGCATCGAGGGCGAGGCGGTCGAGGACGTTCTCGCCCGGTTGATTCCGATGGATCTGCGCAGCACCGTGTTCAAGACGGGCCATACCGCCCGCACCATGTTGGCACATATGCAGGTGAGCGTCACCCGCGTTGGCGCGGATGCGTTCGAGATCATGGCCATGCGCTCCATGGCCGGCACGCTCGTGCATGATCTGGAACAGGCGGCCAAGGGCGTCATGGCGCGACGGGCGCTGGGCTAGGCCCTTGACCGCCCGTGCGGCATAAACGCTGACCTGGGCGGCCTAGAACTCGAGCACCTCCATGACCTCCGGAGTGAGGACATCGACGCCGGGCAAGGCGTCGACCAGAGGTTGTGCCGACTGGGCCAACACCGGGAATGTCTTGTAGTGGCAGGGGATCACGGTTGAAAAATTGAAATATCGCTTGGCGGCGTAGGCGGCGCCGGCCATATCCATTGTATAGTGCCCGCCGCAGCACAGGATGCCGATGTCGGGTTTGTGCAAGTCGCCCATCCAGTCCATGTCGGCCATGATATCGGTATCGCCGGTGACATAGATCGTGTGGCCCTCGCCCTTGATCATGAAGCCGGCCGGTTCGCCCGCGTATTGCATGCCCTCCTTGAAATCGATCGAGGAAGAGTGCTGGGCGTTGACCATGGTCACGCTGACGCCGCCGAGCTCGACCGTGCCGCCCTTGCCCATTCCGGTGGTCTTGATGCCCTCGGCCGTCCAGATATCGGAAAGCTCGTGAATGCAGATGACGGTCGCACCGGTTTGCGCCGACAGGGCCGGGGTCTCTGCGGCGTGATCGCCGTGGGCGTGGGTGATCAGGATATGGGTCGCGCCCGAGATCGCTTCGTTTCGCCGGTCGTCCGGGAAGCTTGGATTGCCGGTGAGATACGGGTCGATCAACAGCACCTCCTCGCCGATGTCGATCCGGAAGCTGGAATGTCCGAGCCAAGTGATTTTCATGTGTCGCCTTCCGCTAGATGTTTCGGGAAGGCTGCCACGGCGGGCGGCGAGCGGTCAATCGGTCAAGGCTTGGGCGGCAAGGTCTGGCCATTGCATCCCGCATTGGTTTCTTTTGGCCCCAAATACGGCCGCCGGAGGCAACCTCACGGCTGGCGGTGCCTCGTGGTGCGGTCGGACCCTCCGGGGGGGGATATTTTGGACCCAAAGAAGCCATGGCGTCTGGCATTCGCCGGGCCTTTGGCTAGTTTGGCTGATGGAGTGGGAGAGCTGTCATGGACTGGACCGCGCAGGTTGATGCCTATTGCGAGCGGATGGGACCGGAGTTCTGGGCCGAGCCGCTGAATGCGTTGACCAATCTGGGCTATCTGATCGTCGGTCTTTGGACGTGGCGCCGGATGGTGCATGTGCCGTTGGGGCCCGCCTTGAGCCTGATACTGGTCGCGATCTCTGTCGGATCGTTTCTGTTTCACACCCTCGCAACCGAGTGGGCCGGTTTGGCCGATACGGCGCCGATCGGCGTGTTTATCCTGCTCTATCTGTTTGCCTTGAACCGCTATGTGGTGGGCTGGCCGTTGTGGGCGGCGCTGTTGGGGACGGCGGCTTATGTGCCTTATGCGGCCCTGATGCTGCCTTGGCTGGACCGGCTCCCCTTCGTGCAGATTTCGAATTTCTACTGGACCGTGCCGATTGCATTGGTGGTCTATGCAGCGGCGTTGCGCCGGCTCCCCTTGGCCAAGGGTCTTCTGGCCGGAGCTGTGATCCTGTGTGTGTCGATTTCGCTGCGCTCGGTAGACCTGCTGTGGTGCGAAAGCTGGCCCTTGGGCACTCATTTCCTGTGGCACACGATAAATGCGGGGATGTTTGTGGTGGTCTTGGAGACTTATCGCCGCCATTGCCTTGCAGCAGGCCCTGCAGGGCGCTAAACGCAATCGCTGACAGACCAGCCCGGAGGCCAACCCCCATGTCCATTGATGAAGGCACCGCAGCCCGTGTCGCCAAGCTCGCCCGTATTCGGGTGGAAGAGGCGGATTTGCCCGCATTGGCGCAGGAATTCAGCACGATCCTCGGGTTTATCGAACAACTCAACGAGGTGGACGTGGACGGCGTCGAGCCGATGACCTCCGTCACCCCGATGCGCCTCAAGCGTCGTGACGACGTGGTGACCGACGGCAACCAGCAGGCCGCCGTGCTGGCCAATGCCCCCGATGCCCGCGAGGGCTTCTTTGCCGTGCCGAAGGTGGTGGAATAATGACCGATCTGACCAAGCTGACGATTTCCGCCGCCCGCGATGCCCTACGCAAGGGCGAGACGACCGCCGCCGAGTTGACCGAGGCCTGTCTGACCGCGATCGAGGGGGCAGGGGCGCTCAACGCCTTTGTCCATCACACACCTGAGATTGCCCGCGCTCAGGCCGCCGCCGCCGATACCCGTATCAAGGCGGGCGATGCCCCCGACATGTGCGGCATCCCGCTGGGCATCAAGGATCTGTTCTGCACCAAGGGCGTCCCCTCGCAGGCCGCGTCCCGCATTCTCGAAGGCTTCAAGCCCGAGTATGAGAGCACCGTGACGACCCGTCTGTTCGAGGCAGGCTCCGTCATGCTGGGTAAGCTCAACATGGACGAGTTCGCCATGGGCAGCTCGAACGAGACCAGCACCTATGGTGACGCAGTCAACCCGTGGAAGATCGACGCGCCGCTCACCCCCGGGGGATCGTCCGGTGGCTCTGCCGCTGCTGTGGCCGCCGATCTCTGCCTTGCCGCCACCGGGACCGATACCGGTGGCTCGATCCGCCAGCCGGCCGCCTTCACCGGCATCACCGGCCTCAAGCCCACCTACGGCCGGGTTAGCCGCTGGGGTATCGTGGCCTTTGCCTCGTCGCTCGATCAGGCCGGGCCGATGACCAAGGACGTGCGCGATGCCGCGATCATGCTGGGCGCGATGGCCGGCCATGATCCGCTCGACAGCACCAGTGCCGACATTCCGGTGCCGGATTTCGAGGCGATGCTGACCGGCGACATTCGCGGCAAGAAGATCGGTATCCCGCGCGAATACCGCATGGACGGGATGCCCGACGAGATCGAGTCCCTTTGGACCCAAGGTCAGGAGATGCTCCGCGATGCGGGCGCCGAGATGGTCGACATCTCGCTGCCCCATACCAAATACGCCTTGCCTGCTTACTACGTCATTGCCCCGGCCGAGGCGTCGTCGAACCTTGCCCGCTACGACGGGGTCCGCTTTGGCCACCGCGCCAAGCTCGCCGCCGGCGACGGCATCACCGAGATGTATGAAAAGACCCGCGCCGAAGGGTTTGGCGCAGAGGTCCAGCGCCGGGTCATGGTCGGCACCTATGTGCTTTCGGCGGGCTTCTATGACGCCTATTACAACCGCGCCCGCAAGGTCCGCGCCCTGATCAAGCGCGATTTCGACGAGGTCTTTGCCAAAGGGGTCGATGCGATCCTGACGCCCGCGACGCCCTCGGCCGCCTTCGCCTTGGGCCAAAAGTTCGACGATCCGGTGCAGATGTATCTCAACGACGTGTTTACCGTGACGGTCAACCTCGCCGGTCTGCCCGGCATCGCGGTGCCGACGGGTGTCGATAAACAGGGGCTGCCCTTGGGCCTGCAACTGATCGGCCGCCCCTGGGAAGAGGGCGATCTGCTCAACACCGCCTATTCACTGGAACGTGCGGCGCAATTTGTGGCCAAACCGGGCAAGTGGTGGTAAGAGCCTACGAAGTTTGAGCCGGGGCAGGGGTCGTGCCGTGAAGTGCTATGGGTTGATCGGAGTGGCTGGGCTGATGCTGGCGGCCTGTGCGCCGCAGGTGCCGGATAGTGGTGCCGGCGTCGGCTTTTCGGAATACAGCCAATACGAGATCGAGCGGGCGCGCCGTGAGGCGCAGTTGTCCGGCGGTGCCGGTTCGCCCATCGTCAACTCCAGCACAGCCATCGTGCCGCCCAGTGCGGCCGGTGTGGCGCCAGGCAGCACCATTGTGCCGTCGGGCGGGATTTCGACCTCCGACCTTGCCGCGGCCGGAATCGGCGCCCCAATCGGTGCAGGCACTATCGGCACCGCGCCGGCCACAACCGTCTCGGGGCAGGACGTGAACCGCACTTCGGGCGTTCAGGCCAGCCCGACGAACGCTCCGGTCAATATCGCCTCCAGCGGGATTTCGTCCGAACAGGATTTCGACGCCGTCGCCAGTGAGCGCGGGATCGAGGACGACGCGGCGCTGCGCGAGCAGCAACAGGCGGCCTATACCGTGATCCAGCCGACGGCGCTGCCGACCCGCGACGGGGACGTCGGGCCGAACATCGTCGAATATGCGCTGAACGCGCCGAATCGGCGGGGCCAGGAATGGTATTCCCGGTCGCTGCTGACCATCGACGCCCAAGGCAAGTTCGAGCGGAACTGCTCGAGCTATCGTTCGGCCGACGAGGCGCAGCGCGACTTCCTCGAACGGGGTGGCCCGGAGCGCGACCCCAGAGGCATCGATCCTGACGGCGACGGCTTTGCCTGCGGCTGGGATCCGGCCCCGTTCCTGCTCGTCGTTGGCCGAGGCTGATCCGACCATCCGCGACCGGCCCTCGCCGAACTGCGGCCCGCGCCGTGGCGGGGCGTTGCCGGACATGGTCGTGCTGCATTACACTGCCATGGCGAGTTGCGAGGCGGCGGCAGAGCGGCTCTGCGATCCGGAATTCGAAGTCTCGGCGCATTATCTGATCGGTGAAGACGGCACGATCCTGCGGCTGGTCGCCGAAGACCAGCGGGCATGGCATGCCGGAGCGGGTCGCTGGGGCAAGACTAGGGACGTCAATTCGCATTCGATCGGCATCGAACTTGCCAACACGGGCACGACCCCGTTTGCCGCCGCGCAGATGGACGCGCTCGAAGCACTCCTGCCCGCCATCCTCGGCCGCTGGTCGATCTCGCCCGAACGGGTCATCGGCCACTCCGACATGGCCCCGGATCGAAAATCCGATCCCGGCGCCCGATTCGACTGGGCGCGGCTCGCGCGGCAAGGTCTGGCCATCGCGCCCCGTCCCGGCTTCTTTTGGCCCCGAATACGGCCGCCGGAGGCATCCCGACGCATCCAAAGCCCGGACCATACGGCCCTGCGCCGCGCACTCACCGGCATCGGCTACACCGACGAGCTCCCGCTCGAGACGGTGCTCCGGGCCTTCCGACTGCGGTTTCGCCCATCTCGATCCGGCCCGCCCGACGCGACGGACCTCGCGCTGGCACAGGACATCGCGCGTCGTTTCCCCGTTGACCAAGCGCGGCACAACGCCTAACCGGACAGGGCGCGGATGGCTGGATGGCCGCTTTGCGCGGGCGGCTCCGGCAGCCTGCCAGAGAGGAAAGTCCGGACTCCAAAAAGCACGGTGCCGGGTAATGCCCGGCGGGGGCAACCCCAGGGAAAGCGCCACAGAGAACAGACTACCCCGTCACCCCGAGGTTCGCCAAGGGAATCGTCGCGGGGAAAAGGTGAAACGGTGGAGTAAGAGCCCACCGCGGACCTGGCAACAGGGACGGCACGGCAAGCCCCACCGGGAGCAATGCCAAATAGGGGCCTCGCGCGGGTGTGATCGGCAACGATATCCCCGCACGGATGCTTGAACCGGAAGGCCCGGGTTGGCAGCTAGAGGCGCATCGGCAACGGTGCGTTCAGAGGAATGGTCATCCAGAGGGGTCAAACCCTTGGACAAAATCCGGCTTATAGGCCGTCCGCGCATATTCTCTCCGGCTTTGCGGTTGACTTGGGGGGCCGTCCGGGTAAAAGGCAGCTTCCAAGAGATTTCACGCAGGTGCCGCTAACCGGCCCGCGATCAGGAGACACGACCCATGGCGAAGCCTACCACAATCAAAATCCGCCTGAACTCCACCGCAGGCACGGGCCACTTCTACGTGACCAAGAAAAATGCCCGCACGATGACCGACAAGATGTCGGTACGTAAGTACGACCCGGTGGTGCGCAAGCATGTCGAGTACAAGGAAGGCAAGATCAAGTAAGATCGCCCTCCCGACAGACCGACAAGGCCGCGCCCCTCACCGGAGCGCGGCCTTTTCCGTTCTGGCCAGTGCTCCGTCATAGTCTTGAATTGTCCGGAGTCCTGCCATGCCGCTTACCGAGTTTTCCCTGATCAGACACGGGGATGGGCTTGAGTACTGCTTTTCCGCCCAGGGCGCCCACAACGGCCGCCTTGCCTACAAGCGGTCCGATGCCGATCTGTGGATCCTGTGGCATCCGCGCTGGGGTTGGTATGCGCCGGCCGCAGATGGAAGTGTCGCGGGCCTGTCCTTCAGCCTGCCGCCCAAGGAACAGGCCAACAGGCCGCCGCAGGGCCCGTGGGTCAGTCGCAAGGCGGGTGCCTCTTACGTCTACGACCTGCGATGGGGCGGTGAATCTCGGCAGGAACGCACGGTCGCCTCGGAAGGCGCCAGCGCATGACCGCGCCCGATCCGAAGCGAATCGGTGCCTGGCCCAAGCTCCGCCCCTCGAATGCCGGGGATATCGAGCGCATCGACCGGCTGCTGCGGCAGAGCTACCCCCGCCTGCTCAAACCGGATTACCCACCCTCGGTATTGGTTACGGCCATACCGCTTATCGCGCGGGCGCAGCCCGACCTGATCAAATGCGGCACCTATTACGTGGCCGAAGATCGCGACGGCGCCATCGTGGGCGCCGGCGGCTGGACGCAATCGATTCCGGGGGCAGGGGGCCGCGAGCCGGGTCGCGGCAACATCCGGCACGTGGTGACGGATCACAGCCGCGTCCGGCAGGGCATCGGTCGTGCGCTGATGGCGCATACCCTCGCCTCGGCGCGGTCAGAGGGCATGACGTGGATGCACTGCGTGTCGACCCGCACCGCGGTGCCGTTCTACGCCTCACTGGGCTTTACCGCGATGGGCGAAGTGTCCATCCCGATCGGCCCTGCCGGGATCGGTTTTCCGGCGGTCGAAATGCGGTGCGATCTCTGATCCTTCATCTTGGCCTGAAAACTCACGACGCGACGTCTGCCGCACAGGCCACCCTCCGATCAATGTGGGCCGCAGGAAAAAGGGCCGGTGTTTCCACCGGCCCCTGATCTCATTGACTGAGATGTTCTGTTATTCGCGGCTGCCGAAAAGCTGCAGCAGGAACATGAACATGTTGATGAAGTCGAGGTAGAGGTTCAGCGCGCCCATGATGGCGGCTTTGCCCAGCCACTCCGCGTCGCCGTGGGCGGCGTGCGCGATATAGTCTGCCTTGATCTTTTGCGTGTCATAGGCGGTCAGTCCGGCAAAGATCAGCACACCAAGAGCCGAAACCGCGAACATGATCGCCGGCGAGGCCAGCCAGATGTTGACGATCGAGGCCACGATGAGGCCGATCACGCCCATGATCAGGAATGTGCCCCAGCCGCTGAGGTCCTTCTTGGTCGTGTAGCCGTAGAGCGACAGACCGGCAAAGGCGACGGCGGTGATCAGAAAGACCTGAACGATCGAGAAGCCCGTGAACACGAGGAAGATCCAGCTGATCGACACACCCATCGCCAAGGCGAAGGTGTAGAAGAAGAGCTGTGCGCCGGCAGCCGACAACTTGTTGATCATCGCGCCGAACAGGAACACCATCGCCAGCGGCAGGAACATCACGACCCATTTCAGGGGCGAGGTATACAGGGTGATACCAAGTTGCGTCAGGTTGCCGCTTGCGTCCACGGACAGTCCGGACATGGCCCATGCGGCGAATGCCGTGATGAGCATGCCTACCGACATTGTGCCGTAGACCTTGTTCATGTGGGCGCGAAGCCCTGCGTCGATCGCGGCCGAGCGAGTGCCGGCCGTCGGTCGGATCGTTGAATAGTCAGCCATCGATGACCTCCAGTTAAGAATCCCTCGCCCGTTTCTCGGGCGCTGCGCATGATATTGGCGTCGTTGTCATCATTTTCAAGGATTTCCGGTGCATGGAGCGACCTAAAACTGGCGGATTTTGTCTTGAAAGCCACGAATGCGGCAAACTGCCCCAGAACCGGGGCAGCCTCGTGGTAATTCGCCTATTGCCGCCAGTGCCGAGGCGCATCCCAGAACGGCCGAGACGCTTCTTGCTCGGCCTCTGCCGCAGTGAGGCCGAGGTCCTCCAACTGAGCGCCGGAGAGCGCCCCAAGCTGGCGGCGTTGCACCCAGACTCCGTGCCAGTGGGCGATCATGGCGAATGGTCCCTGAATCGAAGCTGCCGACAGCTGCTGGCGGGGGCCGGCGCCCTGCCGGATGTTGGTGGAGATGGTCATGTCATTTCCCTCTGATCTGTGATGAGTCTATGCTGTTTCATTCCGATGCTTGATATATGGCGCATCATGCGTCATGTTGAAAATGAATGTTTGACGTATCTCATATCAAGGATTGTGATGAATGGCGCGCAACATGGACATGACGGCCCTGCGGTCCTTCGTCACCGTGGCGGAAAGCGGTGGGGTCACTAGGGCCGCCGGTATTCTCAACCTGACGCAGTCGGCGGTGTCGATGCAGCTCAAGCGGCTCGAGGAATCGCTCGATCTGTCGCTTCTGGATCGCACCGGCCGCAGTATCGGCCTGACGCCGGCGGGTGAGCAATTGCTCGGCCTCGGTCGTCGCATGCTGGACGTGAACGACGAGATCTACGCCCGACTGACGGCGACCGAGTTCGAGGGCGAACTGAAACTGGGCGTGCCGCATGACATCATCTATCCGGCCGTGCCGCAGATCCTCAAACGGTTCGCCGCCGACTTTCCCCGGATGAAGGTGCGCCTGATTTCCGGGGCGACCCGGAAACTTCTGGAGATGTTCGGTCGGGGCGAATGCGATCTGATCCTCACCACGGAGGAATCCTGCGGCCCCGGAGGGCGGAGCATCGTCGAACTGCCGCTGCTCTGGATCGGGGCCATGGGGGGCACCGCATGGCGCAAGCGTCCGTTGCCCGTCGCCTTCTGCTCGAACTGCATCTTTCGGGGCGGTGTCCTTTCCGCCCTGAACGCCGCCGGAGTGCCGTGGGAAATGACGGTGGATTCAGAGCTCGACAATGCCGTCGAGGCCGCGGTGAGCGCGGACCTCGGTGTCAATGTCTCGCTCGAAGGCAATCTTCCGCCCCATACCGAGGTGATCCACCACGGCGGAGCCTTGCCTGCGCTGCGCCCGCAGAAGATCAACCTCTATGTGCAACGCCCCGACGATGCGGTCTCTGCGGCGATGGCGTCGATCATCGGGCAGGAATATGCGCAACACGCTCAGGCCGGCCGCAGCAACGTGGCCTGATCGCGTCACATGGTGACGACGACCTTTCCGGTGGAGCGCCGGCCCGACAGCATCTCCAGCGCCTCGGCGGCGCGATCTAGCGGCAGGCTGTGGCTGACATGCGGACGGAGCCGCCCGTCGGCATGCCATTGCATCAGCTCGGCAAGCGACTCGTTCAGCACGTCGGGCGCAAAGCTCAGATAGCCCCCCCAGTAGACACCGAGAATGTCGATGTTCTTGACCATGGCCACGTTGAGCGGCACCTCCGGCACGGTGCCGCTGGCAAAGCCGATCACGATGATCCGACCCTCGCGATTGGTGGCCCTGAACGCATCGTCGAATGCCGCGCCGCCGACCGGATCATAGACCACGTCGACACCGCCCAGATCCTTGAGCCGCTGGCGCAACTCCCCGTCGTCGCTGTCGAGGAGGATGTCCGCGCCCGCAAGTCGCGCCCGTTCGAGCTTGGCGCTGCCCCGTGCGACCGCGATGACACGCGCCCCCATGGCATGCCCGATTTCGACCGCCGTCAGCCCGACACCGCCCGCCGCCCCGAGCACGAGGAGCGTTTCGCCCGGTTGCAGCCGCGCCCGGCGACCGAGCGCAAGATGCGAGGTGCCATAGGCGACCATGAATCCGGCGGCGATCTCGGACGACATGGTTTCGGGCACCGCCAGGCAACGTGCTGCGGCAAAGACCCCGTATTCGGCAAGGCCGCCCTGACCGCCGAACACCGCCACCCGCGTTCCGATTGCCGGTGCGCTGACGTCAGGGCCGTGGCCGATGACGGTCCCGCAGATTTCCAGACCCAGAGTGAAGGGCGGCTTCGGGGTTTCCTGATAGGTGCCTTTTACCATGAGGAGATCTGCAAAATTCAGCCCGCAGGCCTCGATGCGTATCAAGACCTCTCCCGCGCCGGGAGACGGCATCGGGATCTCCTGCAAGGCGGGCGGCGTGTCAAAGGCGGTGACTTGAAAGGCGCGCATGAGGCTCAATCCCTTGTTTCATTGGTCAAAAGCCTAACCATTGCAGGCTGGATCGACCAGTCGGTTCCGGTTTTTCCGCAATTCGGCTCGAAAACGATTTAGAGGCCTACCTGTACAAAAAGTCAGGGTGACTAGTGCAACCGTTACGTGTTTCTTCTGGCAGTAGATATTCAAGGCTTTGAAACTATTCCCCTTCACGTTGGGGAAAGATCGGCGTCTGGGTTGGGTTCGGTTCTTGGTAATGAGTTCTTCGCTGGGCCCCAAAAACGAGGGAAAAAATATGAAACATCCAGTAGATGTGCATGTGGGCAAGCGCATCAGACACCGTCGGTGGATTGCAGGCACCACCCAGCAGCAGCTGGCGGAATCCGTTGGGATCAAGTTCCAGCAGATTCAAAAGTACGAAACCGGCATGAACCGCGTCAGCGCGTCAAGGTTGTGGGACATCGCCCACGCGCTCGGCGTTCAGGTTTCGTTTTTCTTCGAGGGATTGGACGAGGCCGTCAACGTGCCGTCGATGGATGCCAGCGACATGCCCGGCGACATCATGTCCGACCGCGAAGCACTGGAACTGCTGCGCTCTTATTACGCAATTCCGGAGAATCAGCGCCGTCGTCTGTTCGACCTCGCCCGTGTATTGAGCGAAGCCGCCTGATCCGCACTTGACCTCGTTGCATCCCTCGCGCTAGCGCGAAGGGGTGGGCCATTGCGGCCCCGTATCAGCGAGGCAGTCCAATGGATCAAACCGACGCAATCATTCCCGACCGGGCCCTCGCGGAGACGTTGAGGGCGACGGCCCATGCGCTCGCTGATCTGGCCCGTCCGGAAACGCTGGCGCATTTCCGCGTGGCCGTGGAGGCCGAAAACAAGCTCGCGGGGGGCTTTGATCCGGTTACGGTCGCGGACCGTGCCGCCGAGGCGGCGATGCGGGCGCATCTGGAGATCGCCCGCCCGGACGACGCGATCCTCGGCGAGGAATTCGGACCGAAGGCCGGCACCTCCGGCCTGACATGGGTTCTCGACCCCATCGACGGCACGCGCGGATATATCTCCGGCACCCCGACCTGGGGGGTTCTGATCTCGGTCGCCAATAGCGACGGTCCGCTCTTTGGCATTATAGATCAGCCCTTTATCGGGGAACGGTTCGTCGGCGGTTTCGGCCTTGCGGAGACGACGGGGCCGATGGGCAATCGCCCGCTCCGAACGCGGGCACCGCGTCCGCTGGCCGAAGCACAGCTGTTGTCCACCTTTCCGGAAGTCGGGACCGAAGCCGAGGGGCGTGCTTTTCATGCCGTGTCCAAACAGGCGCGACTGACCCGTTATGGCATGGATTGCTATGGTTATGCGCTGCTTGCCGCGGGCCAGGTGGATCTGGTGATCGAAGCGGGCTTGCAGGCCTATGACTTGCAGGCTCCCATCGCCGTCGTTGCGGCAGCCGGCGGCATCGTGACCGACTGGCATGGCGGCCCGGCCCACAACGGCGGCCGCGCGCTGGCCGCCGCGAATCCACAGATCCATGCGGAAGCCTTGGCCATCCTGAGCAAATTCGTTGACTGACCTTCTGATCAAGCGCGCCGATGTCACCCTGACGATGGATGACGCCCGGTCCGAGCTGCGATCGGTCGATATCTTGCTCCGGGACGGGGTGATCCACTCCATTGGCGCCGATCTGGAGGCTCCTGCGGCCGAAGTCATCGACGCAGCGGGCTGTGTGGTGACGCCGGGCTTGGTCAACACCCATCATCACCTCTATCAGACGCTTACCCGCGCCGTGCCGGGCGGGCAGGATGCGCTTCTGTTTGGCTGGCTCAAAACCCTGTATCCGATCTGGTCGCGCTTTGGCCCCGAAGAGATGTTCGTCTCGGCCCAGATCGGTCTGGCCGAACTGGCGCTTTCCGGCTGCACTATGACATCGGATCATCTGTATCTCTATCCCAACGGCGCGCGTCTGGATGACACCATCGCTGCCGCATCCGAGGTGGGGTTGCGCTTTCACCCGACCCGCGGGGCGATGAGCATCGGCGAGAGCAATGGCGGATTGCCTCCGGACGCGCTTGTCGAAAACGAACATGCGATCCTCGAAGATTGCATTCGAGTGGTGGATTCCTTTCACGATTCGAATGAAGGTGCGATGGTCCGCGTGGGCATTGCCCCCTGTTCTCCATTCTCGGTCAGCCGCGAGTTGATGCGCGACGCCGCTTTGCTGGCCCGCGACAAGGGCGTGATGTTGCACACCCATCTGGCCGAGAACGACGAGGACATCGCTTACTCTCTGGCCCAGTTCGGCTGCCGCCCCGGTCAATACGCCGAGGATCTCGGTTGGACCGGGGACGACGTCTGGCACGCCCATTGCGTGAAGCTCGACGGGGCCGAGATCGACCTTTTCGCCCGCAGTCGGACCGGAGTGGCCCATTGTCCGTGCTCAAACTGTCGCTTGGGCAGCGGAATTGCCCCGGTGCGGGCGATGCGTGACGCCGGGGTCAAGGTGGGGCTTGGGGTCGATGGCTCGGCCAGCAACGACGCGGGCAATCTGATCGGCGAGGCGCGGCAGGCGCTCCTGCTTCAGCGGGTTGCAAACGGTGCCAATGCGATGAGTGCCCGCGAGGCGCTGTATATCGCGACCCGTGGCGGCGCCGAGGTGCTGGGCCGCGAGGATTGTGGCCAGATCGCTGTCGGAAAGCGTGCCGACATCGCCATTTGGGACACCTCCGGCATCGAGAGCGCGGGCAGCTGGGACAAGGCGGCTCTGCTGCTGGCTGGCCCGACCAAGGTCCGTGATCTCATCGTCGAGGGCCGCCAGATCGTGCGGGACGGCCAGGTCGTCACCTTTGATCTGGGCGCGGCGATTGCGCGGCAAGACAGGCTGGCTGCGACGCTGGCCGGTTGACCCAAGGTCACTCCATTTCCGCGAATTGGCCCGAATTGGAAACAGTTTGTTTGTCCGAAGGGTGACGTTAGGGGCATTCCGGCTCCTGGCGCGGCGATGCGGCCGCACGACCGGAGAGGCGCCTGCGCGAAAGCTGTTCAGGCCGTGCGCTCGGGCGTTGTATATTTTCTGATTTATATCAATGCATTAAGCCGAGCGTTGTTGGCGTCTCCGCTGCGGATCTGCACCCTTGCACGACACCCGGGTCAAAGCGTTTCAGTTCCGAAAAACAGCCCGAAGGCCCCCGGGGCCGCATAGGCAAATGCGGCGGAATCTGACGGCACTTGCCCAGATCTCACCGTATTCGACGGGTAAAACGGACAGAGGCGGGGGCCTGACGAACAAGGATGCATTTTATGCGCACATGGTCACTGCTGGCCTTGCCCTTGCTATCTGCCTGCGCTGCTGCGGGTGTGGCAAATCCGGTTCAGACGACGGTTCTGGGGACCTCGGCTGTGTCGGACTCGGCAAATATTGCGCCGCTGCCAGCGGCTCCTGACAATCTTGGCCATGAATCCTTTGGGATCCTGCTGAACGATACCCGCGGCGGATTCGACGTGCTTCCGGTGACCGAGAACGATCTGCTGAACGAAGCGGCGACCCTGCACGCGCAGGACATGGTCGAGAACGACTATCTGTCGCACACCAGCCTCGATGGACGCACCGTGGGGGACCGGGTGCTCGAGGTCGGCTACAACTATTCCTTCGTGGCCGAAAACATCGCTCAGGGTTTCTCCGATCAGGACACGGTCGTCGACGCGTGGATGGGATCGCCGGGCCATCGCAACAACATCCTCGATCCGCGTGCCGTCGAATTCGGGATTGCCCAAGAAGACAGCACCTGGGTCCTGCTCCTCGGCGCACAATAGCCGATCTGCTGCCCAAGGGCTTGCGCATCACCCGCCCTCTGTGCCCATTAACGATTTTGCGGCACAGCGGGGGTGAGCATGAAAGCGATTGCAGCGGCGGCGGTGGTGGCCTGCGGTTCTGTCGCGGGCTGTGGCGTGTCGCTCGGCGAGAGCGCCGAAAGCGGGCTCTTGTCGTTTGATCCGGGCATGGCGCCGGAGCCTGCCTCGGCGGGCTCTCAGGACAATGACCGTTTCGCGATCCTGCTCAACGACGAGCGCGGCGGCGTCATGGCCCAGCCCATCACGATCAATCAGACCCTTACCGACGTCGCGCAGGCCCATGCCACCGACATGGCGCAGAACGGCTATTTCTCGCATGTCGGGCTGAATGGTTCGACGATTTCCGACCGGGTGTCGGCCTCCGGCTACCAGTATGACTGGGTGGCTGAGAACCTGTTGCAGGGCACAACCGACGAGGCCGTCGCGGTGCAGACATGGATGCAATCGGCCCCTCACCGCGACGCGATGCTGGAGCCGCGCGCCGAAGAATTCGGTCTGGGGTTGGACGCCGACCTCTACGTGCTGATCCTTGCGGATCCCGCTGACTGACAAGGCGCCCCGTTCAGCCAGACCGCCTGCACGGCGCGGTCGTCGCCCATCATGATCGTAGGAAAGATTGCATCCCAGATATCGTTCGCCTGCGCGGCGCGTTGGGCGATTGCGGGGGTGGATCCGAGATCGAGGATCACCAGATCGGCCTCGGCGCCGGCCCGCAGAGCGCCGATCCGCCCTTGCATGTGCAACACCTGTGCGCTGCCCTCTGTGGCCAGCCACCAAAGCTGCGCCGGATGTAGCGCGGTGCCGTGCAACTGGCCCACCTCGTAGGCGGCTGCCATGGTGCGCAGCATCGAAAACGACGATCCGCCCCCGGTGTCGGTGGCCAGACCCACCCGCTGGCCCGCGCCCTTGAGCCCGGCCATGTCAAAGAGCCCCGATCCGATGAAGGTGTTCGACGTCGGGCAATGGACCAGCCCGGCGCCAACCTCGGACAATCGCGCCTTTTCGCGCTCTTCCAGATGGATCGCATGGCCATAGACACCGCGTTCGCCCAGCAACCCGTAGGCCTCGTAGGTATCGAGATAGTCGCGGGCCTCGGGGTAGAGGCCGCGCACCCATTCGATTTCGTCGGTCTGCTCGCTGAGATGGGTCTGCATCAGGCAGCTGGGGTGCTCGGCCCAGAGCGCACCCAGGGCCTCAAGTTGCGCGACCGTCGAAGTCGGCGAGAATCGCGGCGTGATCGCGTAGCTGGCCCGGCCCTTGTCATGCCAACGCTCGATCAGGGCGCGGCTGTCGTCATAGGCGCCTTGCGCGGTGTCGCGCAGCCTGTCCGGGGCGGTGTCGCGATCCATGCAGGTCTTGCCCGCGACGATCCGCATATCGCGCGCGGCGGCGGCCTCAAAGATCGCGTCGACGCTGCCGGGATGGATGGTGCAATAGCTGGCGACGGTGGTCGTGCCGTGGGCGAGATTGAGATCGAGGCAGCGCCCGGCGATCTCGGTTGCATAGGCGGGGTCGGCAAACCGCATTTCCTCGGGAAAGGTATAGAGATTGAGCCAGTCGATGAGCCGTTTTCCCCATGACGCGATGATCGCGGTCTGGGGGTAATGCATATGGGCATCCACGAAACCGGCCGAGATCAGGCCGTCGCCATAGTCGGTTGTGGCGACATCTGGAAATTCGGCTTTGAGATCATCGGCCTGACCGACCGCGGCGATGCGGCCGGCGTCGATCAGGACCGCCCCTCGCCGGTGATGCTGGGCGGCCACCTCGAGGGGGGCGGAAAACGGATCGGCGGCGAAGGCCAGGGTCTGGCCGAGGATCAAATGGCGTGTCATACGGGCCAGCGTAGTCTGGCCGTGTTGGCTCTACAATAACCGAACATCCGGTTGTGGCCCGCACCCATTTCGCTATTGTCCAAATCAGATACGGGAGCCGCCATGACCGATCAGACAGACATCCAAGAACCGGAAGACGAGACCGACGATTTCGGCCTGCCTGCACGGCTGTTCGACGACGTTCTGGATGCGATCGAGGCGGGCGACGCGGTCGCCATCGACGCCCTGTTCGAGCCGCTCCATGCCGCGGACATCGCCGACCTTTTCGAACAGATCGACCAGCGGGACCGGCGGTCGCTGCTGGCGCTTTGGAAAGGCGGGATGGACGGCGAGATCCTGTCCGAGCTTGACGACAACCTGCGCGAAGAGATCATCGCAGCCCTCGCCCCGGCCGATCTTGCGCTCGCCATGCGCGAACTGGAATCGGACGATGTGGTCGATCTGGTCGAGGATCTGGACGAAGCTCAGCAAGAGCAGGTTCTGGCCAGCCTCGACGCCACCGAGCGGGTCGCCGTCGAGAAGGCGCTCGCCTATCCGGAGTATTCCGCCGGTCGCCTGATGCAGGTCGAGGTGGTCAGTGCGCCGGTGCATTGGTCCGTCGGTCAGGCCATTGATTTCATGCGTGCCAACGAGGCGCTGCCCGAGCAATTCTACCACGTCATCCTCGTCGATCCCCGGATGAAGCCGCAGGGCTATGTCACCCTCGGCCGCCTGCTGTCGTCGCGGCGCGCCACCAAGCTTGTCGATCTGGCGGAAGAGAGCTTTCGCACCTTCCGCCTGACGGACGAGCAGGGGGCGGTGGCCTATGCGTTCAACCAGTATCACCTGATTTCCGCCCCCGTGGTGGATGCCGACGACAGGCTCGTCGGCGTGATCACCATCGACGATGCGATGGAGGTGCTCGACGAGGAGCACGAGGAAGACATCCTGCGTCTGGCCGGTGTGGGCGGCGAATCCGAGCTGTCCGACAGCGTGATCGAGACCACGAAGCAGCGGTTTCCGTGGCTGGCGGTCAACCTGGTGACGGCGATTCTCGCCTCGGGTGTCATTTCGCTCTTTGAAGGCACGATCGAGGCACTTGTCGCGCTCGCCGTATTGATGCCGATCGTGGCCTCGATGGGCGGCAATGCGGGCACGCAGTCGCTGACCGTGGCCGTGCGCGCGATTGCGACGCGCGACCTCACCGGATCGAACGTCTGGCGGGTGATCCGCCGCGAAATCATGGTGGGCGCGATCAACGGTCTGATCTTTGCCGTGGTCATGGGGGCCGTCGGTATCGTCTGGTTCGGCTCGCCCATGCTGGGCGCGGTCATCGCCATGGCGATGGTGGTCAACCTCGTGATCGCGGGGCTTGCGGGCACCGGCATCCCGGTGCTGCTTGAGAAACTCGGCGTCGATCCGGCGCTGGCTTCGGGCGCATTCGTCACCACCGTGACTGACGTGGTCGGCTTCTTCGCCTTTCTCGGGCTCGCCGCGGTCTTGTTGCTATGACCGATCTGGCCGGGATCAAGTCCGCTGCCCGTGCGGCCGCGTTCGCGCGTCGCGAGGCGGCGTTTGCCGCCGCCGACGCCGCGCAGGCCGGTCATTTGTCCTCGATCCTCGCGGGCTATCGCGGAGTGCCGCTGGCCGGATACATGGCGATGCGCACCGAGATCGACCCGACCCCGGTGATGGAGGAGGCCGCGGCTCATGGCACCGTCGCAGTGCCCGTCATCATGGGCAAGGGGCAGCCGCTGCAATTCCGGGCGTGGTCGCCCGGCTGTGCGATGGAGGCCGGCGCATTCGGGGCGCAGATCCCCGCAGCCGGCGAATGGGTCACGCCGCAGATCCTGATCGTGCCCTTGGTGGCCTTTGATCGCCGTGGCGGCCGCTTGGGCTATGGCGGCGGCTTTTATGACCGCACCCTGCAAAAGCTGCGCGCAGACGGCCCGGTGCTGGCCATCGGCTTTGCCTTCGCCGCACAAGAGGCAGACCAGTTGCCTTTGGAGCCGACCGATCAGCCACTCGACATGGTGGTGACCGAGCGCGAGGTGATCGACCTATCGCCTGTGGCTAGGGCAGGAGTGTGAGTTTTTTGGCCAAGATGAAGGGGCAGGCCGGTGCAAATGCCATGCGGCGTCGCTGCATGCTTGCCCTTTCCAGCGCCCGCGCCTAACACCGCGCTCATGCGTATTCTATTCCTAGGCGATGTGATGGGCCGAGCTGGCCGGACTGCCATAGCGGAGCAATTGCCCCGTTTGCGCAGCGAATGGCGACTCGATTTCGTGGTGGTCAACGGCGAGAACGCCACCTCGGGCGCCGGGCTGTCGGCCGCCCATGCCAAGGGCATTCTGGAGGCCGGGGCGGATGTGATCACCTTGGGCGACCATGCCTTCGATCAGAAGGACATGCTCCAGTTCGTCGAAACCGAGCCGCGTGTGATCCGCCCGTTGAATTATTCCAAGGCCGCCCCCGGCAAGGGTGCTCGAGTGTTCGATGCACCCGGGGGCCGCAAGGTTCTGGTGGCGCAGGTTCTGGGGCAGGTCTTCATGAAGCGTGCCTTTGACGACCCGTTTTCGGCCATGGATGCGGTGCTGCGTGCGCACCCCTTGGGCGGCATGGTCAATGCCAGCCTCGTGGACATGCATTGCGAGGCCACCAGCGAGAAAATGGCGATGGGGCATTTCTGCAAGGGCCGCGCCAGCGTCGTCGTCGGCACCCATACCCATGTGCCCACCGGCGATGCGATGATCTTGCCCGGCGGCACCGCCTATCTGTCGGATGCCGGGATGTGCGGCGATTATCATTCCGTCATCGGGATGGACCCGGCCGAGCCGATGCGCCGCTTTATCACTGGGATGCCCAAGGAACGCTTTACCCCCGCGAATGGCGAGGCCACCCTGTCCGGCCTCTATGTCGAGACAGACGACCGGACCGGCCAGGCCAGCCGCGTCGTTCCTGTTCGAGAGGGCGGGCATCTTGCGCCGTCGGGGCCGCACCTGTGACGACCGGCCTTGCCGCGCCGCCCCTCGGGCGGTTTGTCCTGACCCTGGCCCTCGTTGCGATGGGCGCCGGGTGGGGCCTGACGCAACCCTTGTCCAAGATCGCCGTCTCGGCCGGACATGGGGCGATGGGCCTCGTGTTCTGGCAACTGGTCGTGGGCGCGGTGCTGCTCAGCGCGATCAATGCGGCGCGCGGGGTGCGCCTGCCGATGGGGCGCCAATCGGTGATGCTTTATGTCTTTATTGCGGTCCTCGGCACGGTATTGCCCAACTGGGGTAGCTTTACCTCGGCCTATCACCTGCCCGCAGGGGTGATGTCGATCGTGATCTCGGCGGTGCCGATGTTTGCCTTTCCCATCGCTCTGGCCCTCGGGACGGACCGGTTCTCCGTGATCCGCCTGACCGGGCTCTTGCTGGGGCTGGCGGGCGTGGCGCTGATCGCGTTGCCAGAGACCAGCCTGCCGGACCGGGCGATGGTGGCCTTTCTGCCGCTCGCGCTGTTGGCGCCGTTTTGCTATGCGGTCGAGGGCAATGTGGTTGGCCGATGGGGCACCGGCGGGCTGGACGCGCTGCAAGTCCTGCAAGGGGCGTCGATCATCGGGTCGGTGATCGCGCTGCCGCTGGCCTTCGGGATGGGGCAGATGGCCGATCCACGGTTCGCCTGGGGGCTGCCGGAACTGGCTTTTCTCACCTCGGCGTCGATCCATGCGATCGTTTATTCCACCTATGTCTGGATCGTCGGCCGGGCCGGCGCGGTGTTTGCCACTCAGGTCAGCTACCTTGTCACCGGCTTTGGCATCTTGTGGGCAATGATTTTGTTGGGCGAACGCTATTCGGTGTATATCTGGGTGGCCCTCGCCGCGATGCTATTGGGCCTGACCCTGGTGCGACCGCGCCCTGCGCAGGAGGAACTGTAATGTTTGGGATCGCGTTGTCTGCATCGGTCGAGCCGATTGCTGCGATGGTGATTGTGCTGGGGATGCTCGTGGCCTTCGTGCGCGAGAATTATCCCGTCGAGGTGGTGGCGCTGAGCGGTGCCGTCATCATGCTGATCCTCGGCATCACGCCGCAGGACGATGCGATTGCGGTGTTCTCCAACCCCGCGCCATGGACGATTGCCGCGCTCTTTATCATCGTCGGCGCGATGGTGCGCACGGGCGCGCTGGACTACATCTCGGGGCAGGCCGCCCGACACGTCGACAAGCGCCCGACGGCGACCCTCGTCACCCTGACCTTTACCGTGCTCGGCATGTCGGCCTTCATCAACAACACGCCGATCGTCGTGGTGATGATCCCGATTTTCGTTCGCCTTTCGAAACAGATGGGCCTGACCCCGTCCAAGCTGTTGATCCCGCTGAGCTATTTCTCGATCTTCGGAGGCACGCTGACGCTGATCGGAACCTCGACGAACCTGCTGGTCGACGGCGTGGTCAGGGCCGCGGGCGAGCCGGCCTTTACCATATTCGAGATCACGCCCGTCGGCCTGATCATGTCGTCGGTCGCGGTGCTGTATCTGGCGCTTTTCGGGCGCAAGCTCCTGCCGGATCGTGACAGCATGGCCGGACTGCTCAGCGACAAGTCCAAGATGCGCTTTTTCACCGAGGCCGTGATCCCGCCCGACAGTAACCTGATCGGCCGCGAAGTGCTGGACGTGCAGCTTTTCAAGCGTGACGGGGTCCGCCTGATCGACGTGGTGCGGGGCGATGCCTCGCTGCGCCGCGATCTCAAGAGCGTTACGCTGGAGGTGGGCGACCGCCTCGTGCTGCGCACCGCGATGACCGAATTGCTGAGTCTGCAACAGAACCCGTCGCTGCGCCGGGTCGATCAGGTCTCTGCGGTGGAGACGACGACGGTCGAGGTGCTGATCACGCCGGATTGCCGGATGGTGGGCCGCCGTATGGGCGAGCTGCGTCTGCGCCGCCGCTATGCGGTCTATACGTTGGCCGTCCATCGCCGCGACAAGAACATCGGTCGCCAGATCGACGATCTGGTCGTGCGCGTCGGCGACACCCTTCTGCTCGAAGGAGCGCCCGCCGACATCCAGCGCCTTGCCGCCGATATGAACCTTGTCGATGTTAGCCGCCCGACCGAGCGGGCCTACCGCCGGAGCCATGCTCCGATCGTGATCGGCGTGTTGCTGGCCATCGTGGTGTTGTCCGGGGTCGGACTGGCCAGCATCGGGCCGCTGGCCTTTATCGGCGTCGCCATCGTCCTGCTGACCCGCTGCATTGATGCCGACGAAGCCTTTGGCTTTGTCGATGGGCGCCTGCTGACCTTGATCTTCTCGATGCTGGTCGTGGGCGCCGGGCTGGGCCATTCGGGCGCCGTCGAGATCGCCGTCAACTGGCTGTCTCCGTCGCTGGCGAAGCTGCCGCCATGGGCGCTTGTCTTCTGCGTCTATCTGATGGCTTCGACGATGACCGAGATCGTGTCGAACAACGCCGTCGCGGTGATCCTGGCACCCGTGGCCCTGGGGCTGGCCGCGACGTTGGGGGTCGATCCCCGGCCGCTGGTGGTTGCGGTCATGTTCGGCGCCTCGGCGGCCTTTGCCACGCCGATCGGCTATCAGACCAACACGCTGGTCTACGGGCCGGGCGGCTACAAGTTCACCGATTTCCTCAAGATCGGGGTGCCGCTCAACCTGTTGACCGCCGTCACCGCATCGCTGGCGATCCCGATCTTCTTTCCTCTCTAGGCGGTGATCCTGCGCCTGCGATGCAGCCCTGTCTTGCAGGCCCCCCGGTGCTTGGCCTATAGACCGCCAAGAAAACCTCTAACGCAAAGGGCAGCGCCATGGCCGGCCACTCAAAATGGGCAAACATCCAGCACCGCAAGGGGCGTCAGGACAAGATCCGTTCCAAGCTTTTCTCGAAGCTGGCCAAAGAGATCACCGTGGCCGCCAAGATGGGCGATCCCGATCCCGAGAAGAACCCGCGCCTGCGCATGGTCGTCAAGGAGGCCAAGAGCCAGTCCGTCCCCAAGGACGTGATCGACCGCGCGATCAAGAAATCGCAAGGCGCCGACGCCGAGAACTACGACGAGATCCGCTACGAAGGATACGGCCCCGGTGGCGTGGCCGTCATCGTCGAAGCGATGACCGACAACCGCAACCGCACCGCCAGCACCGTGCGCTCGACCTTCGCCAAGAACGGCGGCAATCTGGGCGAGACCGGCTCGGTCGGCTTCATGTTCGAACGCAAAGGCCAGATCGAATATCCCTTCGATGCCGGCGACGAGGACACTATCATGATGGCCGCTCTCGAAGCCGGGGCGGAAAACGTCGAAAGCGAAGCGGGCGACGACGATGAGAACGAAGGCGGTCACTGGATCACCTGCGCCGACACCGATCTCAACGAGGTTGCGACCGCTTTGGAGGCCGCATTGGGCGAGAGCCGTTCGACCAAGCTGATCTGGCAGCCGCAGACCACGACCCCTGTCGATCTGGAAACGCTGACCAAGCTGATGAAGCTGGTCGAAACCCTCGAGGACGACGACGACGTTCAGACGGTTACGACCAATATGGACGCTCCCGAAGACGTCATGGAAGCGTATGGCGCCAGCTGATCCCGCGTCCGGCTCTGGCGGCAAGGCCCTTCGGGTTGTCGCCAGCCGGGAGGACGGGTTGTGCATGCGCCTTCTCGCGCTGTTGCAGGCGCGGCGCGTCGCCTCTGCGATCGGTGCGGACTATGGTTTCCTGTGGCCGGAAACCGATTTTCCGGAACAGGACAAGCACAACGTCGGCGATCCGGCGCTGATCTTTTCCGCCCCCTATCTGGACCGCCATCTGGTGCCTGCCGCCAAGGTGCAGTCCTGCGTTCCGATCTTGGCCCATGCCAAGACCCCGCTCGACGAGCTCGTGGCAGAGGCCCGTGGCCCGGGTATTCTGCTCGTCGAGCGACCGCTTCCCGTGGCACTGCCCAACGAGGCCGACCTGCCGTCGAATGCCGATCTGTTTGACGCCATCGACTGGACAGAGCCGGTGCGTCAGGCGATGGCCGCGGCGCGCGAGCTGCCGATCGACCCGGCCTCCGCGGCGATCCATATCCGCGGCGGCGACATCCTGCATGGCACCTGCTCCAACAGCGGCACCTATGCCCACAAGGCCGTCTCGGTCTTCGAGATCGAGGCCCTTGCAGGTCGGCTCGCAAAGGAGGGACGGCCGGTCTGGCTGATCGGGCAGGAGCCCGACCTCATCGCTCATGTCGTGGCGACCAACAGCGCGGCAAGGAGCCTCGATCAGACCCGGCAGGCGCTCGGCCTTAGCGATGTGGCGGCGGTCTTCTTCGATGTCATCGCGATGTCGCGCATGGCCGAGGTCTATAGCGGCCGGAGCGGCGTTGCCCATTTGGCCTGCCAGTTGGGCGATGCCCGGTATGTCGACACCAAGGGGCTCGATCTGGCGCTGCACCCGGCCGATTATGCGCACGACCCTCTGGCGGCACCGGTTTACAAGGATGTGTCAGGCAACCTCAAATCGCACAGCTATTACAAGCTGTTCTATCTGACCGAGCCATCCGACTGGACGACGACCGATCTCGAACTGGCCCGGTTGATGCTGCGCTGGCGCCCGAACGGCCAGTTTGCCAAGCTGATGCTCTGCATCATGTCTGCCCATTTCGGCCACTGGGACGAGGCCGAGGCACTGGCGGTCAGCGTGATCGGGCCGGAGCCGCACGAGGGCTGGCCCGACGTCGTGGTCGATCACGTGATGTCGCGATACGATCGGATGCCGAAGCAGCTCATCGCGGAACTGGCTCCAGCCAGAGCCGAAGACCATCCGGCCTGCGCCTTTCTCGCGGCCTGCGCCCGGCCCAAGGAAACGTCCAAGCTGCCGAGTTTCGCCGCACGGCATGGCTTGGCCCTGTCAGAGGCATTGCAGCAGCACCTTGCGCGACTCGCGGAGGCGAGGCGGTGACCGCGGCTCTGACCGGGTTTTCGCTTGGCTTGTCGCTGATCCTGGCCATCGGCGCCCAGAATGCCTTTGTCCTGCGGCAAGGGATCCAGCGGGCGCACGTGCTGGCGGTGGTGTTGACCTGTGCCTTGTCGGATGCGGTGCTGATCGTCGTGGGCGTATCGGGCTTTGGCGCGCTCAGCGAAGCGGCGCCCTGGATCGCCGATGTCATGCGCTGGGCAGGGGCCGCGTTTCTGATCGTCTATGGCGCGATGTCGTTTCGGTCGGCCTGGGCCGGTACCGGCGCGCTCAAAGCGGAGGGAGCGTCCACCGGCAGTTGGAAAGCAGCGGTGCTGACCTGTCTTGCGCTGACGTGGCTCAACCCGCATGTCTATCTGGACACCGTGGTGCTCTTGGGATCGGTCGCGGCGCAATATCCGGGCGAAAGGGTGCCCTTCGGGATCGGGGCGGTCTGCGCCTCTTTCACCTTCTTTTTCGCCTTGGGATACGGCGCGCGGCTGCTTGCGCCGCTGTTTGCCCGGCCTGCCGCATGGCGCGTGCTGGACGTGGTGATCGGCTGCATCATGTGGGCGATTGCCGCCGGGCTGATCCTCAAGGGATAGCGCCTTTCTGCCCTTGTGCCTGCCGGTCAATTGCGGTCAGGTCTGCGCATGGCTCAAGAACCAAGACCGCTGGTCGGCGTCTTCTGGATGATCGTGACCGGCCTGAATTTCGTGGCAGTGACCGCCATCGTCAAACATGTTGGCAGCAACGTGCCCGCAGCTCAGGCTGCATTTCTGCGCTATGCCTTGGGGCTGGTGTTCCTGATCCCGATGATCCGGCCGATCCTGCGGGCCCGCCTCACGGCGCGGCAGTTGCGACTGTTCGGCATTCGGGGGTTGCTGCACACCGTGGCGGTGATCCTGTGGTTCTTTGCGATGACGCAGATTTCCATCGCCGAGGTTACGGCGATGAACTACCTCAACCCGGTCTACGTCACCTTGGCGGCCGCCTTGTTTCTGGGCGAGGCTTTGCCGCCCAGACGGCTGGCGGCCGTGTGTCTGGCTCTGATCGGGGCGTTGGTCATCCTGCGGCCCGGATTGCGGGCCATCGAGCCGGGACACATCGCGATGCTGGCGACCGCGGCCCTGTTTGCGGGCGGCTATATCATTGCCAAGATCGTCTCTGACGAGGTCAGCCCACCGGTCGTCGTCGGGATGCTGTCGATCACCGTGACCATTGGTCTGGCACCCTTTGCATGGGCCGTCTGGGTCACGCCTTCACTATCCGATGTGGGCTGGCTGTTCCTCGTGGCCTGCTTTGCCACGGCGGGGCATCTGACGATGACGATGGCCTTTGCCGCGGCACCTTTGACGGTGACCCAGCCGGTGACGTTCCTGCAACTGGTCTGGGCGGTGCTCTTGGGCTACTTCGCCTTTGGCGAGACGGTCGATGGCTGGGTGATCTTTGGCGGGGCGCTGATCATGGCCTCGGTCAGTTTCATCACATGGCGCGAAGCCTTGGCCCGGCGCAGGGTGACGCCGGGAGTCGCCGAGACCAAGGTCTAGGCCTAGCAGACGACAACGCTGGGCTGTTCGTATACCACCACACCGCGCGCCATCAGCGCCTCGGCATCCGCCGCAATCGGAGAGCTTTCCCAGAAATCCGGCACGCTGGTTTGGCGCAGCCGCGGCATCGTCAGCAGGGGACTGATGTCGTTGACATAGGAGTCCGTGAAATCGACCACCTCGAGGCCGGGATGGCCGGCCAGCGGCGACAGGTCTTCTTCACCGTCGATATAGAGCACCACCCGGCGCAGCTGCGGCAACGCCGCGATCACCGACGCGGGAGAGGTCTGATAATCACCGATGGCCAGCTCGTCGAGCCGCCGCAGTTGCCCGATCGGGCTGTAGTCCGACACGTTGCGCATCTGCTGGGCGTGCAGAACCTTGAGGTTGGGAAAAGCCGACAGGCCCGACAGGTCGGAGACGTCCGTCTGCCCGATGTGCAATTCCTCAAGCTGGGTCATCGCGGCGATGTCGCCAAGGTCCGAGAAATCGGTGTAGCTGATCATCAGCGCCTTGACGTGGGTCATGCTGCCAAGGATCGAATAATCGGCCAGTGCCGCGCTGTCCAAGTCCAGCCGCTCGCATTGGATGGCCACGCATTCGGCGACCGCAGCGTTGCCCCGATCGATGTCCGCTTGGCGGTGATCAATCGGCGGGGCAGGGTCGTCGCAGGCTCCCAAAATCAGGGAAACGGCGGCAACGGCAATAATCTTGCTGATCTGAAGCATCAGAATATCCCTTCAAATAGGGTATCCTAGCGCCAAATCGCCGGGGCGGGCAACGGTTAGCTGCCGCGCGGGTCGAGCAGTTTGGCCAGCACCGAATCCTTGGTGATCTCACCCAGCGTCACCCCGTTTTCGGCCACGTTGACCGGCCGGCCCGTGGTGCGCACCCGTTCCATCACCTCGCGGATGTCGGTGTCGGGGGCGACCGGATCAAGCGCGTCGGGATCGACGGCGGGGCCCATCACGTCGCGGGCGCAGAGCACGCCGAGTGGGTTCATATGAGCGACGAACTCGGCCACGTAGTCATTCGCGGGCGCGGTAAAGATATCGCGCGGGGTGCCGCATTGGACGATCCGGCCGCCCTCCATGATGGCGATGCGGTTGCCGATCTTGAACGCCTCGTCGAGGTCGTGGCTGACGAAGATGATCGTGCGGTTGCGCTTGGCCTGAAGCTCCAGAAGCTCGTCCTGCAGCCGCGCCCGGATCAGCGGATCGAGCGCCGAAAATGGCTCGTCCATCAACAGGATCGGGGCGTCGGTGGCGAAGGCGCGGGCAAGGCCGACGCGCTGCTGCATACCGCCCGACAATTCGCCCACCAGCGCCTCGGCCCGGTCGGACAGACCCACGAGGGCCAGTTCGTCGTTCACCCGGGCGTAGCGCTCGGATTTGCTCAGACCCGCCAGTTCGAGGCCCAAGGCCACGTTGTCGCGCACGGTCCGCCACGGCAGCAGGCCGAATTGTTGAAACACCATCGCCACGGTCTTTTGCCGGATCTGGCGCAGGGTGCGGCTGTCGGCGTTGGTGACGCTGGTGGCGCCGTCCTTGGTCTGCACCCGCACATCACCGCGCACCACGGGGTTCAGCCCGTTGACCGCTCGCAGCAGCGTCGACTTGCCCGAGCCGGACAGGCCCATCAGCACGAGGATCTCGCCCTCGTCGACGGTGAGCGAGCAATTGTGCACGCCCAGGACCTGATCCGTGGCGACCTGCACTTCATGACGGCTCTGGCCGTCGTCCATCAGGGGCAGGGCGGTTTCGGGGTGATCGCCGAAGACGATCGAGACATTGTCAAATTCTACGGCCGTCATTTGCGTGTCACCTGCAGCATCCGGTCGAGCATGATCGCCACGACCACAATGATGATCCCTGATTCAAATCCAAGAGACGTGTTCACCGTGTTCAATGCCCGAACCACCGGAACGCCCAGACCATCGGCGCCGACGAGGGCCGCGATGACCACCATCGACAGCGACAGCATGATCGTCTGGTTCAGGCCCGCCATGATCTGCGGAAAGGCGGAAGGAAGCTCGACCTTCCACAAGACCTGCGAGGTGGTGGCGCCGAAGGCCTGGGCGGCTTCGAGCAGCGGCATCGGCGTGCGGCTGATCCCCAGATGGGTCAGGCGGATCGGGGCCGGGACGACAAAGATCACCGTCGCGATCAGGCCGGGGACCATCCCGATGCCAAAGAAGACGATGGCCGGGATCAGATAGACAAAGGTCGGCAGGGTCTGCATCAGGTCCAGCACCGGGGCCATCCACGCATAGAGCCGGGGACGATGCGCCGCGGCGATCCCAATGGGCACGCCCACCGCCATGCAGACCACGCAAGACGACAGCACCAGCGTCAGGCTTTCGGTGGTTTCTTCCCAATACCCTTGGTTGAGAATGAACAGAAACCCGACGAACACGATCAGGCAGGGCTGCCAGCGGCGCTGCAATGTCCATGTGAGAGCCACGAAGGCGGCGATGATAATCAACGGATGCGGCGTTTGCAGCACCCAGAGGATGCCGTCGATCATCGCCTCCAGCATGTCGGACAGCCAGTCAAAGAACCAAGCGCCGTTGTCCTTGAGCCATTCGAACACCGTCTTGGCGATGGGACCGACTGGCAGTTTGTGATCGGTTAACCACTCCATGATTGCCTCGCTGTTTGGCCGGCGACCGGCACGTTTTTGTGATCGGGCGCGACAGGTGCGTGATCCACACTATCTGACGCGACAGGACTTTTTGACAGGAGAAAAACATCATGTTCACCCGCCGTCGATTTCTTGAGACCACCGGCCTCGCTGCCGGAGCCTTCACCGTCCTGCCGTTTGCCGCTCGTGCGGCCGGGCATTCTCCCGATACGTTCGAGACGGCCAGCGGTGAAGTGACCGTCCACCCGATCGATCATGCCTCGGTGGTGCTGAACACGCCGCTCGGCTGGGTCTTTATTGATCCGGTGGGCGATGCTGCGGCCTATGCCGATTTCCCCTCGCCGGACCTGATCCTGATTACGCATGAGCATGGGGACCACTACAACGCCGACGTTCTGACCGCAATCGCGGGCGACAACACGGCGATGATCACCAACCCGGCGGTCTATGACATGCTGCCCGACGCGCTGAGGGCCCGGTCCACGTCGATGGCCAATGGCGACAGCGCCGAAGCTCTGGGGATCAGCATCAGTGCCATCCCGGCCTACAACACCACCGAAGAGCGGCTGAACTTCCACCCGCAGGGGCGGGACAACGGCTATGTTCTGGGGATCGACGGGCTGACCGTCTATGTCTCGGGCGATACCGAAGGCACCCCGGAGATGCGGGCGCTGACGGGCATCGACGTGGCCTTTGTCTGTATGAACCTGCCGTTCACCATGGGCGCCGAACAGGCCGCCTCTGCGGTGGCGGAATTCGCGCCGACCTACGTCTATCCCTACCACTACCGGGGGCGCGACAACGGCACCCAGGACCCGGCGGAGTTTGCCGAGATGCTCGCCGCCAACGGCGCGGGCACCGAGGTGCTCTACGGGCCGTGGTATGGCTGATACGGATGGGGCCGCAGATGCGGCCCCATTCTTTTTGTGTCGGTAAGGCAAAGCCTTACATCTCCAGTGCAGCCATGACAGCAGCGGTGGCATCGCCACCGTCCGCGGTTGTCACACCTTCGAGCCATGGGCCGATTGCATCGGTATTGGCGGCCAGCCATGCGCTGGCGGCGTCGGTCGGATCCGCACCGTCATTCAGGATCGCGCCCATGATCTCGTTTTCCATGGCCAGCGTAAATTCCAGGTTTTCAAGCAACGTGCCGACATTCGGGCAATCGGCGGCAAAGCCCGCGCGCACGTTGGTGGCCACTTCGGCACCGCCGAGGTTGGGGCCGAACCAGTCGTCACCGCCTTCAAGATAGGTCATCTCGAAATTGGCGTTCATCGGGTGCGGTTCCCAGCCGAGGAAGATGATCGGTTCGTCGCGGCTCGACGCACGGTCCACCTGCGCCAGCATCCCTTGCTCGGAGCTTTCCTTCAGCTCGAAGTCGGACAGGCCAAAGGCATCTGCCTCGATCATATCGAGGATCAGGCGGTTGCCGTCGTTGCCGGGCTCGATGCCATAGATCTCGCTGTCGAGCGCATCGGCATTGGCGGCGATGGCGTCAAAGCTGGTGATACCCAGAGCGGCGCCTGCGGCATTGGTGGCCAGCGTGTATTTCGCGCCGGTCAGGTTGACGCGAACGGTCTCGACCGTGCCCGCCTCGCGGTAGGGGGCGATATCGGCCTCCATCGTCGGCATCCAGTTGCCGAGGAACACGTCCACGTCGCCTTCGGCCATCGACGCATAGGTAATCGGCACCGACAGGATCTCGATCTCGGTATCGTATCCCAGCGCATCGAGGATCACGGTCGTCGCGGCCGTGGTCGCGGTGATGTCGGTCCAGCCGACGTCCGAGAAGGTGATCGTGCCACATTCGGCCAGAGCGGGGCCCGCGGCGCAGACGGCCAGTACGGACAGTGTTGTCTTGAGGGTCATATGGTCTCTCCTGTTGGGTCGCGTTTTTCTTGATTGACGAGTCAATAAAAAACGTCTCAAGTGGTTCTGACAAGCCCAAATCCGTGATTGGACCGCAAAAACATGCCAAAACTTGGGATGGAGCCTATACGCCGCGCCGCTCTGGTGGAAGCCACCATTGCCGAGATCGGGCTGCAAGGGACACTCGACGTGACGGTCAGCCAGATCGCCCGCCGGGCGGGCATGTCCTCGGCGCTGGCGCATCACTACTTTGGCGGCAAGGAGCAGATTTTCCTCGCCGCCATGCGCCATGTGCTCACCGTCTACGGGGCGGACGTGCGCGCGGCGCTCAGCCGGGCGACGGGGCCGCGAGCCCGGTTGGAGGCGGTGATCCGGGCGGGTTTCGGCACGTCGAACTTTCGGCCCGAGGTCATTGCCGCATGGCTCAACTTCTACGCCCTTGCTCGGACATCGGCTGACGCGGCGCGCCTGTTGCGGGTCTATCAGCGCCGGCTGCACAGCAATCTGTGCCACGATCTGGCGCCGCTGGCCGGTGATCGCGCGCCCGCCATCGCCGAGCGGTTGGAGGGGCTGATCGACGGACTCTACCTGCGTCAGGGGCTGCGCAGGGGCACCCCCGACGGCGAGGCGGCCAGCGCGCACGTCCTGTTCGCGCTGGAACTCGAATTGAGGGCGGTCCAGTCATGAGCCAACCCAACATCCTGATCCTGATGGTCGATCAGTTGAACGGCACCCTGTTCCCGGACGGCCCGGCCGACTGGCTGCACGCGCCGCATCTCAAGGCGCTGGCGGCCCGCTCGACCCGGTTCAGCGCCGCCTATACCGCGTCGCCGCTTTGCGCCCCCGGTCGTGCGTCGTTCATGTCCGGGCAACTGCCGTCGCGGACCGGCGTCTACGACAACGCCGCGGAGTTCGTCTCGTCGATCCCCACCTATGCGCATCATCTGCGGCGGGCCGGCTACCTCACCTGCCTGTCCGGCAAAATGCACTTTGTCGGCCCGGATCAGATGCACGGGTTCGAGGAACGGTTGACCACCGACATCTACCCCGCCGATTTCGGCTGGACGCCCGATTACCGGAAGCCGGGCGAGCGGATCGACTGGTGGTATCACAACCTCGGGTCGGTGACCGGGGCAGGGGTGGCCGAGATTACCAACCAGATGGAGTACGACGACGACGTCGCCCATCAGGCCAAGCAACGGCTCTACGATCTGTCGCGCGGGGCCGACGAACAGCCCTGGTGCCTGACCGTCAGCTTTACCCATCCGCACGATCCCTACGTGGCCCGGCGCAAGTATTGGGACCTATACAACGACTGCGACCATCTTGAGCCTGAGCAACCCGCGCTTGCCTATTCCGAACAGGATCCGCATTCGCAGCGGCTGATGGACGCCAACGACTATAAGAATTTCAACATCACGGTGGAAAATATCCGGCGCTCGCGGCAAGCCTACTTCGCCAACATCAGCTATCTCGACGACAAGATCGGCGAGCTCCTGCAAACGCTCGAAGACATCCGGCAAGAGGCGATCATCGTCTTCTGCTCGGATCACGGCGACATGCTGGGCGAGCGTGGGATGTGGTTCAAGATGTCGTTCCGCGAAGGCTCGGCGCGGGTGCCGCTGATGATCAGCGCGCCCAGCCTCGCGGCCGGTCGGGTCGATACGCCCGTCTCCACCATCGACATCCTGCCCACACTGGCCGATCTCGCCGGTATCGACATGTCGGAAATCATGCCCTGGACCGACGGCGAAACGCTCACCAATCCCGACAGAACCGCCCCCGTTGCCATGGAATACGCCGCCGAAGGCAGCCAGGCGCCGCTCGTCGCCCTGCGCTACGGCAAATGGAAATACATCCGCTGCGCGCTCGATCCCGACCAGCTCTTCGATCTTGACGCCGATCCGGGCGAGACCACCAATCTGGCCGATCACCCGGCGCACCAAGGCACCCTGACCCAACTCAGGGCGAAATCCGAAGCCCGTTGGGATCTGGCGAAATTCGACGCCGAGGTGCGTCAGTCACAGGCCCGGCGCTGGGTCGTCTATCCCGCCCTGCGCAACGGCAGCTATTATCCATGGGATTACCAGCCGCTCCAGAAAGCATCCGAGCGCTACATGCGCAATCACATGGACCTCAACATCCTCGAAGAGTCCAAACGTTTCCCCAGAGGCGAATGATCTCCTTCATCTTGGCCCAAAAACTCCCGCCGGAGGCAGCATGACTTATCCAACCCAGCCCACCGCCAGCCATTTTATCGATGGCGCTTATGTCGAAGACACCGCAGGCACACCGATCGAGGTGATCTACCCGGCCACGGGCAAGACGATCGCCACGGTCTACGAGGCGACCCCCGCGATCATCGAAAAGGCGCTCGCCTCCGCGCAGTCGGCGCAAAAGGCGTGGGCGGCTCTGCCGGGGGTCGAGCGGGGCCGCATCCTGCGCCGCGCCGCCGACATGATCCGCGAGCGCAATCACGATCTCAGCGTGCTTGAAACGATGGACACCGGCAAACCGCTTTCCGAGACGCTGGTGGCAGATGCCACCTCCGCGGCGGATTCGCTGGAATTCTTCGGCGGGATCGCCGCTAGCCTGACCGGCGAGACGATCCAGCTCGGCGACGATTTCGTCTACACCCGGCGCGAGGCGCTGGGCGTTTGCGTCGGCATCGGCGCGTGGAACTACCCCACCCAGATCGCCGCATGGAAGGGCGCGCCCGCGCTGGCCTGCGGAAACTCGATGGTGTTCAAGCCGTCCGAGACGACCCCCCTCTGTGCGCTCAAGGTCGCCGAGATCCTGCACGAGGCGGGCCTGCCGGCCGGCCTCTACAACGTGATCCAGGGGCGCGGAGGCGTCGGAGCCGCGCTGATCGGTGACACCCGCGTCGCCAAGGTGTCGCTGACCGGATCGGTCGCCACCGGCCGCAAGGTCTATGCCGCCGCCGCCGAAGGCATCCGCAACGTCACAATGGAGCTGGGCGGAAAATCCCCGCTGGTGATCTTCGACGACGCCGATCTGGAAAAGGCGGTGTCCGGCGCGATCCTCGGCAATTTCTATTCCACAGGTCAGGTCTGTTCGAACGGCACGCGCGTATTCGTGCAATCCGGCATCAAGGAGGCCTTCCTTGCGCGGATGACCGAGCGGCTGGCCGGTGCCAAGCTGGGCGATCCGCTGGACGAGGCGACGACCTTTGGTCCGATGGTCAGCGAAGCGCAACTCGGCATCGTCGAGGGCTTCATCGCAAAGGGGATCGAGGAGGGCGCGCGCCTCGTCACCGGCGGCACTCGCCCGGACCGGGACGGGTTCTACCTGCTGCCCACCGTCTTTGCCGACGTCACCGACGACATGACCATTGCCCGCGAAGAGATCTTCGGCCCGGTCATGTCGGTCCTCGATTTCGAGACCGAGGAGGAGGTGCTCACCCGCGCCAATGACACGCCCTACGGCCTGGCCGCCGGGGTATTCACTAACGATCTGACCCGGGCGCACCGGATGGTCGCGGGCTTCGAGGCGGGCACCTGCTACATCAACCACTACAATCTGGCCCCGGTCGAGGCGCCTTTCGGCGGCTCCAAGCTCAGCGGCGTCGGACGCGAGAATTCCAAGGCCGCCATCGAATACTACACCCAGATCAAGAGCGTCTATGTCGGCATGGGCGACGTCGAGGCACCGTTCTGACATGACGCGTGACACCGACCTGATACCGACGGCAGACCGACGCTTTATCCACACCGTTTCGAGGCTTTTCTGATGCAATCCGAATACGTCATCATCGGCGCTGGAAGCGCCGGTTGCGCCATCGCCTACCGGCTTGCCGAGGCCGGCAAACGGGTGATCGTCATCGAATATGGCGGGACCGACGCCGGTCCCTTTATCCAGATGCCGGCGGCGCTGAGCTATCCGATGAACATGTCCCGCTACGATTGGGGATATCAGTCCGAACCCGAGCCGCACTTGGGTGGCCGTAAACTGGCCTGCCCGCGCGGCAAGGTCATCGGCGGGTCGTCCAGCATCAACGGCATGGTCTATGTCCGCGGCCATGCGGGCGACTTCGACCATTGGTCCGACTCCGGCGCTCAGGGCTGGGCCTATGCCGATGTTCTCCCCTATTTCAAACGGATGGAGCATTGGCACGGCAGCGAAACCCCCAGCGAGTGGCGCGGCACCGACGGCCCCTTGCACATCTCGCGCGGCCCACGTGACAACCCGCTGACGCAAGCCTTTACCGAGGCCGGCGCACAGGCGGGCTATGCTGTGACCTCGGATTACAACGGCGAGCAGCAAGAAGGCTTCGGCGCGATGGAGGCGACCATCTGGAAGGGCCAGCGCTGGTCTGCCGCCAATGCCTACCTGCGCCCCGCCCAGAAAACCGGGCGTGTCGAGGTGGTCAAGGCGCTGGCACAGCGCGTCGTCATCGAGGATGGCCGCGCTGTCGGCGTCGAGGTCCTGCGCGGCGGTGCCAAGCAGGTGATCTGGGCCGAAGCGGAGGTGATCATCGCGGCCTCTGCCATCAACTCGCCCAAGCTGTTGATGCTGTCCGGCATCGGCCCCGCCGCCCATCTGGCAGAGCATGGCATCAACGTGATCGCGGACCGACCCGGCGTCGGTCAGAACCTGCAGGACCATCTGGAAATGTATATTCAGATGTCGGCAACCCAGCCTGTCTCCCTGTACAAGTATTGGAATTTGTTCGGAAAAGGCCTGCTTGGCGCACAATGGCTGTTCACTCGCACCGGGCTAGCCACGTCGAACCAGTTCGAGAGCGCCGGGTTTATCCGCAGCCGGGCAGGGGTGCCCTATCCCGACGTGCAATTCCATTTCCTGCCGCTCGCGGTCCGCTACGACGGCAAGGTGGCGGCCGAGGGTCATGGGTTTCAGGCCCATGTCGGACCGATGCGCTCGGCGTCACGCGGCGCGGTCACATTGCGCAGCGCGGATCCCGCCGCCGCCCCGGAAATCCGGTTCAACTACATGTCCGATCCGCAGGATTGGGAGGACTTCCGAACCTGCATTCGCCTCACCCGCGAAATCTTTGCACAGCCCGCCTTTGACCCCTACCGCGGACACGAGATTCAGCCTGGCGCGGATCTTCAGACCGATGCGGAGCTTGACGAAGCGATCCGCGAACATGCCGAAAGCGCCTATCATCCCTGCGGCACCTGCCGGATGGGCCGCGCCGACGACGTGAACGCGGTCGTCGACCCAGAAACGCGGGTGATCGGGGTAGACGGGCTCAGAGTCGCCGACAGTTCGATCTTTCCACGCATCACCAACGGCAACCTGAACGGGCCGTCGATCATGGTGGGCGAGAAGGCTGCAGATCATATCCTCGGCCGGACTCCGCTGCCGCCGTCGAACGCTCAGCCCAAGATCGCAGAAAACTGGGAAACTTCGCAAAGATAGTGGTCCGGTTTGATACGGATCAAGGTCGCTCCTGTGTGTTGGCTCTAATCTGGGGCCAACATGCAAAAGGAGGCTGCAATGTCGAACACACCGCACGAACTGCACGAGGAATTCCCAGATCAGGTGGACGCGATCCACGAGCTTCGCCAGTCGAACGCGCATTTCGCGGCGATGACCGATAGCTATCACACGGTCAACCGCGCGATTCACCGGGCCGAAACGGATATCGAGCCCACGGACGACGCGCATATGGTTCAGATGCGCAAGGAGCGCATGGCTCTGAAGGATCAGATCTGGGCCGAGCTGTCGAAGGCCAAGGCCTAAGAGGCTCCGGTTCCCTCGACCTCTTCCTGAAAACGCTCGAAGAACTGGTCCGACATCTTGCGGGCAAAGCCCGAGATCAGTCGGTTGCCCAGTTGGGCGAGCTTGCCACCGACCTGCGCCTTCACGGCGTAGGTCAATTCGGTTCCGCCCTCGACATCGGCCAGCGAGACATCGGCACCGCCCTTGGCAAAGCCGGCGACGCCGCCCTTGCCTTCGCCGGTGATGGTATAGCTGACACCCGGCACGACGTTCTCCAGCGTCACTTCTCCCTTGAACGTGGCTTTCACGGGGCCGACCTTCTGGGTGACCACGGCGGCAAAGCCTTCGTCCGGATTGCCGGTCAGTTCCTGACAGCCGGGAATGCAGGCCTTGAGCGTTTCGGCATCGTTGAGCCGCGCCCACACCGTTTCACGGTCTGCGGCGATCACTCTTGTCCCATCCATTTCCATATGCTGCGTCTCCCCTCGCGTGTTTGGCACAGCATCTGACGACGCGGTGGGAATTGCAATGCCGGATCAGCCAACGGAATAGGGCAAGACCCCGCGTCTGGACGGATCGACGCTCAGCCGCCGTTCAAGGGGTGGAACGGCCCGCTGGTGGCAATCCCGCCGTTCGCAAATCCGGCACGAGATGCCGATCGGCTGATAGGCGGCAGGCGCGTCCAGATCCATGTGATCGGCGTAGACCAGCGCCTTGGCGTGCCTGATCTCGCAGCCAAGCCCCAAAGCATAGCGCCGCACCGGCGCGTCAAACGCTCCGCCGGATTTGCTGACGTCGCGGGCAAGGCAGAAATAGCGCACCCCGTCCGGCGTCTCGGCCAGTTGGCGCAGCCAGGTATTGGGTGTCTCGAAAGCGGAATGCACGTTCCAGAGCGGACAGGCGCCGCCATATCGCGCGAATTGCAGCGTCGTGGCCGAGTGCCGCTTGGTGATCGTTCCGGCCTGATCGACCCGGACAAAGAAGAACGGAATCCCCTTGTCTCCGGCCCGTTGCAGGGTCGAGAGCCGATGCGCCACCTGTTCGAAGGATGCGCCGAAAGTGTCTGCCAGTCGTTCCAGATCGTGACGCGTCTCGCGCGCGGCAGCGAGGAATGCGGCATAGGGCATCAGCGCCGCCCCGGCAAAGTAGTTTGCCAGCCCGACCTTTGCGATGGCCCGCGCTTCCGCGGTTTGAAACCGTGCCAGGTCCAGCGTCGCCTCCAGCAGCCGATCCTGGCTGAGCAGTGCGAATTGCAGCAGCGCCTGAAAGGTCCGCGTGGCCGGTGCGGCCCGGCGCGACAGCCGCAGCACCGCCTGTCGTGGATCGTAGTCGCGAAGCGGGCCGTCCTCGGTCTCGATCACCGTGACGCCAAGGTCGGCGAGGGCCTGACGGGCGGCGGCTTCGGTGCTTTGCCCCGCGGGCCGCTGCTCCGAGAAATGCTCTGCCGCCCGGTCGACCGGATCAATGTAATTGTCGCAATAGTGAAAGAAGTCGCGAACTTCCTCCCAAGGGCTGGTTTGCAGACGCGCGTCCTCACGGCCGAGTGCCTCGTCAAGCGAGGCCAGCCTTTCGTGTGTCTGTCGGTAGGCGGCATGCAGGGTGAGGAACGCATGCGCCAATGCCGGCGCATTGCCCGCCGCGAGCCGCAGATCGGCCGCGGTCGGGGCGGGGCCGCTGAAGACCGGATCGGCCAGAGCTTCGCGCATGTCGCCCACCAGCCGGACTTCGTCTCCGGATTGCAGCTCGGTCACGTCAAAGCCGAACTCTTGCGCCAGCCCGACGACCACGGTGGTCGAGATCGGCCGGTTGTTGTTTTCCATCTGGTTGAGATAGGGCAGCGAGACGCCGAGCCTCTCGGCAAAGATCCGTTGCGTCAGGCCAAGCCGGGTGCGCAGATCGCGCAGCTTGGCACCGGCATAGAGTTTGGGTGCGGCCATCGACGCCTCCTGTTGCGGATTCTTTGCAAAGTGCCGTTGCAAAGCCTGCAAAGCAAGAGGGGCGTCAATCTTCCTGCCGGGCCAACGTCTTTTCGCGGCGCATGACCAGCAGGATCGAAACCGCGCCAAGCACCGACACAAGGAACATGAGAAGTTGCAGCGGCATCGGCCCGGTTTCGACGGTCAGCAGGCTTCCCGCCCAGGCCGAGAGCCCGGCGCCGCCGCCGATCATCATGGCGCCACTCAGGCCGCTGGCGGTGCCGGCCAGTTCCGGGCGGACTGAAATCGACCCGGCCGCCGCGCTCGGCATCATCAGGCCGTTGCCCAGCCCGAGCAGGGTGCAGAGCCCGAAGAAGACGAAGGGCTGATCGACCCCGATCAAGGACAGCAGAAGCGAGGTTCCCATGCCGATGCTCGCCACGCTGGTGCCGGCCAGCGCCATCTTGTTGATCCCGAACCGCACCGCAAATCGGCCCGACAGAAAATTGCCGAAGCCATAGCCCAACGCCGGCGACCCGAGGGCAAAGCCCGTCAGAACGGGTGACAGGCCAAAATGCGCACCGGCGACAAAGGAAGCGCCGCCCAGCAGGGCAAAGAACGCGCCGGACCCAAAGGCGGCGCACATGGAATAGCCCCAGAACCGTGGCGAGGTCAGCAATTCCGGATACCCTTTGATCTGTGCGGAAAAGCTCACGCCCTTGCCCGAGACCGTCTCGCCCAAATCCCGGTAGCACAGTAGCATCACCACCGCTCCGGCGATGAGCACGAACCCGAGGCTGGCGCGCCAGCCGAAGAACTGGTCCAGCGTCCCGCCGATCATCGGCGCCAGCATGGGAACCAGTGCCATGCCCATCGTCACGTAGCCGATCATCGATGCGGCCTGCGCGGTCGGCACGATATCCCGCACGATGGCCCGGCTGAGCACGATTCCCGTGGCGACAGAGGCTTGCAGCATCCGAAACGCGAGGAAAATCCCGACGCTGGGGGCCAGCATCGCGCCCACGGTCGCGATCAGAAAGATCCCCAGCGCAGCCAGAACGATCTTGCGCCGTCCAAACCGATCAGACAGCGGACCGACCACCAGTTGCAGGATGGCCGTCGTCGCCAGATAGCCCGAAACGGCAAGCTGGATGACGCCATAATTCGTGCCGAATTCCTCGGCCATGTGGTTCAGGGACGGCAGAAAAATCGTCATGTTGAGCGCGGGTAGCCCTGCGAGCAGGATTAGCGTCAGAATGTGTGGAGCCGTCGTGCGATCCAGAAATCGCGACTTGGAAATTGTCGACATTAGGTCGTCCTACGCCTGTCGATTTCGATTGTCCATAAGCCGCGGCTGCGATCATGGTTTGCAAAATTGTATGATTGCGAAAGCAAGGGTTTGCAAATTTGCCGTTTCGGGACTTCATTCCACACCTGCGGGTCGCTAAGGTGATCTGGGGTAGCGCGAGAGGACAGTGCCATGAAATACATCCTTCAGGAGTTGGAGAGCCGCCGCGACAATGCGCGCATGGGCGGTGGCCCGGCCCGGATCGCCGCGCAGCACGCCAAGGGCAAACTGACGGCCCGCGAGCGGATCGACCTTTTGCTGGATGAGGGCTCGTTCGAAGAGTTCGACATGTTCGTCGCCCATCGCTGCACCGATTTCGGGATGCAGGACAGCCGCCCGTCGGGAGACGGTGTGGTCACCGGCTGGGGGACGGTCAATGGCCGCATGGTCTATGTCTACAGTCAGGATTTCACGGTGTTTGGGGGCTCCCTGTCGGAAACCCACGCCCAGAAAATCTGCAAGATCATGGACATGGCCGTTCAGAACGGTGCGCCGGTGATTGGTCTCAACGACAGCGGCGGTGCCCGAATCCAAGAGGGCGTGGCCAGCCTCGCCGGTTATGCCGAAGTCTTTCAGCGCAATATCATGGCCTCGGGCGTCGTGCCCCAGATCAGCGTCATCATGGGCCCGTGCGCGGGCGGCGCCGTCTATAGCCCGGCGATCACCGACTTCATCTTCATGGTCAAGGACAGCTCCTATATGTTCGTGACCGGCCCCGACGTGGTCAAGACCGTGACCAACGAGGTCGTCACCGCCGAAGAGCTGGGTGGCGCCACCACCCATACCCGTAAGTCGAGCGTCGCCGACGGTGCCTTTGAGAACGACGTGGAAGCCTTGGCCGAGGTGCGCCGCCTGATTGATTTCCTGCCGTTGAGCAACAGGCAGAGGCCGCCCGTGCGCCCCTTCTTCGACGCGCCGGATCGGATCGATCCCAGCCTCGATACGCTGATCCCCGACAACCCGAACACGCCCTATGACATGAAGGAGCTGATCTACAAGCTGTCGGACGAGAGCGACTTCTTTGAAATTCAGGAGGAATTCGCCAAGAACATCCTCACCGGCTTCATCCGGCTCGAAGGCTCGCCCGTCGGTGTCGTGGCCAACCAGCCGATGGTGTTGGCGGGCTGTCTGGATATCGACGCGAGCCGCAAGGCGGCCCGGTTTGTCCGGTTCTGTGATGCCTTCGAAATTCCGATCCTGACGCTGGTGGATGTGCCCGGCTTTCTGCCCGGCACCTCGCAAGAGTTCGGCGGGGTCATTAAGCACGGTGCCAAACTGCTGTTCGCCTACGGCGAGGCGACGGTTCCAAAGGTGACTTTGATCACCCGCAAGGCCTATGGCGGCGCCTATGACGTGATGGCCTCGAAGCACCTGCGCGGCGATTTCAACTATGCCTGGCCGACCGCCGAGATCGCGGTGATGGGGGCCAAGGGGGCGACAGAGATCCTCTATCGCTCGGAACTGGGCGACCCGGACAAGATCGCCGCCCGCACCCGAGACTACGAAGACCGCTTTGCCAATCCGTTCGTCGCGGCCGAAAAGGGTTTTGTCGACGAGGTGATCTTGCCGCAGATGTCCCGCAAGAGGATTTGTCGGGCCTTTGCCTCGTTGCGGGGGAAATCGCAACAGAACCCTTGGAAAAAGCACGACAATATCCCGCTATGATCCGTCTGGCCCTCAGCCTTCTTGCCCTGACGACGCCGGCGACGATGCCGGCGATGGCACAGGACATGCCCGTGCCTTCCGGGATGCAGACACGCTTCGTCGAGGTGGTGCTGGAGCCGGACGCGGCAATCGCCCGGTTTCGGTTTCTTGCCCCTGATCTCGGGACGCCGGGCCACGAATTGGTGGATGTCGCGGGTGATTTCGTTTGGCTGTGCGAGCGGATGGCGATACCGGCGCTCGACAGCGCGGGCTGGGAAGCGGAGCAGATCGTGATTTCGATTTCCGATCAGGCGGTGGGTTTCGGGGAAACCAACCCGGACGTCCTGCAATATTTCGACGGCTTCAGCATCGCTGGAGATTCGTGCCTCTGGGAGCCATTCTGATGGAGAAACACCGCGGGTTTCCGGGGCGTCTGCCCGGCACCGATTTTCAGTTCACGATCCGCCGCAGTTCCAAGGAGGGTGCGACGAAACTGACCGAGCGCGAGCGGTATCGGGATCGTCGCCCACCGGACAAGCGCGCCGACGAAGGCTTCATGCGGGCCTTGTGGGAGCATTTCGGCGAAGAGCCGTTCGTGCGTGGCAATCTGGATGCGGGACGGCTGAGTTGGCTTTTTGGCCGCGAGGTCATCCCGGCCGAGGATCCCTTCGATCCGGAAAGCTACGATGCCTTGCTACGGATCGACGTCGGGCGGGCCGCAGCGTCCTTTCCTGACGTTTTCTCCTGACCATGGCGGGATCGTTCAGATATTTCGGCGAGAGTTCGCCGTTTGCAATGCAATCTAGGCGGGAATCTGCTGAAACGCGCGCGGCGTCGAAAATGCCGTTTTCGGGTACGGATTTCTGCGTCAGTCTCAAGGGTGCAAGGCAGTGTTCCAGCAAGCACTCCCTTGCAGATTGTCACTACCGTTACCCTTCCCCAATGGGTCGACCCCGCCGCATTTCGGCGGGGTCGCCTCGGGTTTTCGGCCCTCATATTGAGCGGAAGCCTGCCGATATCGGGCGGCTCGAAAGCCGTCATGCTGCCAAAGCCGGACCCGCTCACGCAGCCTTTGCTTGCAACGACGTGGCCAAGCTGGCAGAGAAGACTACATCTGGGGCAGATCAATCAGGAGTCATATCATGGCAAAGACACTCAAGCTATTCGCAGCGCTGGCTGTGGCGTCCACTTTGGTCGCATGTGGTGAAACCGCAGGCGAGCGGGCCGCAACCGGTGCCTTCATCGGTGGTGCAGCCGCCGCCGTCACCGGCGAAGACATCGTCAACGGTGCGCTCATCGGCGGTGCTGCCGGCGCCGTCAGCTGCTCGGTCATGCCGGGTGCGCCAAACTGCGTCTAACAAGACTTTCCGGCCTTCGGGCCGCCACAATCAAGGCCGTTTCGGGGTGACCCGAAGCGGCTTTTTTCATGCCAAAAGGTTTGATCCATGTTCAAAAAGATCCTGATAGCAAACCGGGGCGAAATCGCCTGCCGCGTCATCAAGACGGCGCGGAAGATGGGGATTTCGACCGTGGCGGTCTATTCTGACGCGGACCGCAACGCCCTGCATGTGCAGATGGCCGACGAGGCCGTGCATATCGGTCCGGCCCCGGCCAATCAGTCCTACATCGTGATCGACCGCATCATGGAGGCCATTCGCGCCACCGGTGCCGAGGCGGTGCATCCCGGTTATGGCTTCCTGTCCGAGAATTCCAAGTTCGCCGAAGCCCTGGCCGCTGAAGGGGTCGCCTTTATCGGCCCGCCCGTCCGTGCCATCGAGGCGATGGGCGACAAGATCACTTCCAAGAAGCTCGCCGCCGAAGCAGGCGTGAGCACGGTGCCCGGCTATATGGGGCTGATTTCCGATGCCGACGAGGCCGTGAAGATCAGCGGCGAGATCGGTTATCCCGTCATGATCAAGGCCAGCGCCGGTGGGGGCGGCAAGGGGATGCGGATCGCATGGACGGATGAAGAGGCCCGCGAAGGCTTTCAATCCTCCAAGAACGAGGCGGCCAGCTCCTTTGGCGACGACCGGATTTTCATCGAGAAGTTCGTCACCCAGCCCCGTCACATCGAGATACAGGTTCTGGCCGACAGCCACGGCAACACCCTTTACCTGCACGAACGCGAATGTTCGATCCAGCGCCGCAATCAGAAGGTTGTCGAAGAGGCGCCGAGCCCGTTCCTTGATATCGCGACCCGAAAGGCGATGGGCGAGCAGGCCTGTGCCCTTGCCGCTGCGGTCGGCTATACCAGCGCCGGCACGGTCGAATTCATCGTCGACGGAGAGCGCAACTTCTATTTCCTCGAGATGAACACCCGGCTTCAGGTCGAGCATCCGGTCACAGAACTCATCACCGGCATCGACCTTGTCGAGCAGATGATCCGGGTGGCTGCGGGCGAGAAGCTGCCCTTTGCGCAAGGCGACATCCAGTTGAACGGATGGGCCGTGGAGAGCCGCCTTTACGCCGAAGACCCTTACCGGAATTTCCTGCCCTCGATCGGCCGGTTGTCGCGCTATCGCCCTCCGGTCGAAGAGGCGAGCGAAACGCATGCGGTGCGCAATGATACCGGCGTCTATGAGGGCGGCGAGATCAGCATGTATTACGATCCGATGATCGCCAAGCTGTGCACCTGGGCGCCGACCCGCAAGGACGCGATCAAGGATATGAGTGTCGCACTCGACCGGTTCGAGGTCGAGGGGATCGGCCACAACCTGCCGTTCCTGTCGGCGGTCATGGAACACCCGAAATTCGTCAGCGGCGATATCACCACGGCGTTCATCGCCGAGGAATGGCCCGAAGGGTTCGAGGGGGTCACGCTCCCTGATGCATCCATCCGCCGTGTGGCGGCGGCGGCGGCGGCGATGAACCGGGTTGCCGAGATCCGCCGCAGTCGGGTGTCGGGCCGAATGGACAACCACGAACGCAAGGTGGGCGGCGACTGGGTCGTCAGCCTGCAAAATCAGTCCCTTGCGGTAAAGGTCGTTGCCGACCCTACTGGCTCCACAGTGACGTTCGAGGACGGTGCGTCGATGCGGGTCAAGGGCCAGTGGACGCCGGGGATGCGTCTGGCCGAGATGATCATCGACGATCTGCCGCTGGTGCTGAAGGTCGAGGAAAAGACCTCCGGATTCCGTTTGCGGACCCGCGGCGCAGACCTTCGCGTCTATGTACGCACCCCGCGTCAGGCGGAGCTGGCCGAGCTGATGCCGGAGAAACTCCCGCCCGACACGTCGCGCCTGCTGCTTTGTCCGATGCCCGGACTGGTGGTGAAGATCAACGTGGAGGAAGGCGAGGAGATCCAGGAAGGGCAGGCTCTGTGCACCATCGAAGCGATGAAGATGGAGAACATCCTGCGGGCCGAGCGCCGCGGGGTGGTGTCCAAGATCAATGCGGAGCCGGGTGCCAGCCTGTCGGTCGATCAAGTGATCATGGAATTCGAGTGACGCCATGTTTCGGGCCATTCTCAACCTGTTCTTAGGAGAAGAAGCCCGTATCGCGCGCGTCGTGATCGTGCAGTTCTTTGTCACCATCGCATTGCCGGTGGCGGTCTTGCTCGGCATTCCGCTTCTGATCGCATCGGTGTCGATCGATCTGGATCCGCGCCTGTGGCAGGCCCTGATCGCGGGATTGGTGATCACGACCGGCTGGCTGACCACCGCGATCTTCAACGAGCTCGCGCGCACCCGGACAAAGTCCGAACGGCTTCGGGATTATCACAAGGCGATCTATGCCGAGATCGGGACGACGCTCGCGTCCTTGTGGGACGAGGGCAGATCAGAGGCCTATGCCGCCGCGACCGTGGCCCGTATGCGCGACGAGGCGGACTTTGTGCCCTTTATCCCGCGTGAGAGCCACGACCACATCTACGATGCCATCCTCGACGAGATCGACGTCTTGCCGCGCCAGACCATCGACATCATCGTGGCCTACTACAGCCTCATCAAATCGATTTCGGCCCTCGCCGACGACATGCGGGGCGAGCGTTTCCTGACCCTGCCCAAGGAACGGCAGATCGCGGTCTATGAAGATTATTCAGAGATGCGCCGCCAGGCCTTTGCGTTCGGCCAACACGCGCTCGCCCTGATCCTCGCCTTTGCCTCCGGCGGTGCCGAAGCCGCGCAGGCCCTGAAGGATCAGGTCAATACCCCGGCCGTGGACCGGTCCGGCCCGTGACGGGGATGGGAGTCAGAGGGATCTTTGGGTCGCGGTCCATGAGAGATACCTTTCACGTCTATACCCCAAAGATAGGGGCGGAGCGCCCTTGGAGCAAGGGTCAGCCGCTTCCCTCGCGGATTTCCTGCTGCCGAAGCGGCATCTTGTCGATCGCACGTGACAATTCGCGCACGCTGAACGGCGACGGTTTGCGTTGCGCGACCCGTCCGTCCTTGCCGATCAGCACCAGCCCGAAGCCGCGCGGCCGCAGTTCCTGGCGCACCAGCGACCGGGCCGATGGATCGGTGTCGGTGATGACGATCACGTCGCGCAGGCGCAATGCGTCCATATCGGCCAAAAGCATGTCCATCTGCTCAATGAACATCGGATCGGCAGGGCTGTCCGCAAACACCACCAGCGGGCGGGCGATGAAGTGCAAATCCTCAATTTCGATGTCAATTGACGAGAAAATGGTTGTGGGGTTCGCCCGCCATTGGTCGACGACCGAGAGCGTTTCAAGCTCTGCAACGACATCTTCGACCGTCATTTCGGCCTCTGTCTGCTGTGCCGATATCGGCGACGCTGCGGCCAAAAGCCCAGCGAAAACAAGTGTCAGTCCAAGGCATTCAGTTTTCTTCATAAAACGAGATATAGGGTGCGTTTCGGCAAATGCGAAGGATAGGTTAACTCCTCTCTCGACAAATTTATGTTTAAGCCCTTGGTCAGAGTCAGCCCTGCATTGTGTCCGCGGTTGGGTGGAACGGCATTCTTGCGCCGTCCACGTATGGACGATGAGGGGCACTATGGACGTAATCTTGCATTTGGGCGCACATCGCTGCGGCACCACGACGTTGCAGCAACTGATGCAACGCAACATCGGCGCGCTGCGGGAAGCCGGCGTAGACTGCTGGACACCGGACCGGACCCGGAGCGGCATGCTCGCCGGCCTGATCCAGAGGCCCGAGGATCTGACCCCTCAGATCGAAGCCCGCGCGCGCAGGTCGTCCGGTATCGTCAGGATCGAGATCGAACGCCTGATCCAATCGGACCGCCGCCAATTGGTGATCAGCGAGGAAAACCTGATTGGCGCCGTGCGCAACAACCTGCGCGAGACGACGCTCTATCCAAAGCTCGACGTGCGCCTGTCCCGGCTCGGACCGTCACTTGCAGAACAGACCACCCGCATTGGCCTCGCGATCCGGTCCTATGATGCCTATTGGGCCTCGTCCGTGGCCTTCGGCGTGGCGCAGGGGCATGGTGTGCCCGGTCCGTTCAAGCTGGATCAGCTGGTGTCACAGCCGCGCCGCTGGCGCGATATGGTCCGCGACATCGCGCAGGCATTTCCCAAGGCGGAAATCGTTGTCTGGCCATTCGAACGGCTGGGCGGCCAGCCGGATGCGCAGCTGTCGGTGCTGACGGGCGGCCTTCGGTCGACGCATTTGACCGGCGCTCGGGATTGGCACAATCCAAGCCCCCGTCTGAACAAGCTGCGCCGGATCCTGACGATGCGCGGGGATGTGGCGGCCGCGGGCCGCCTGCCGGACGGCGATGGCCGCTGGACGCCTTTCGACAAGGGCCAGCAGGCGACGCTCCGGGCGCAATACCTCGAGGATTTGGACTGGCTCCAATCCGGGGCCGACGGTCTGGCCCGGTTCGTGGAGCGGGTCGACGACAAGCCCTTGGAGAACATCTCCATACCATCACTGATGACAAGCAGGCATTACGAAGTCTCTGGGTTCGCGGCGAGACCGCAACCCTGGGTGCCCCCAGAAGGAGGACGACACAGTGGGAAACAAGACGTCATGGTCTGACCGGGCCACAGCGGAACTGCGTGGCAAGGCACTGGAGGATTTGACATGGCATACCCTCGAGGGGATTGCCGTCAAACCGCTGTATACGGCCGACGACATCGCCGATCTGCCTCATATCGACGGTGAACCGGGCGCGGCTCCGTTTACACGGGGCGTCAAGGCGACGATGTATGCGGGCCGGCCCTGGACGATCCGCCAATACGCCGGATTTTCCACCGCCGAGGAGAGCAACGCCTTCTACCGCAAGGCGCTCGACGCCGGTCAGCAGGGCGTCTCCGTCGCGTTCGATCTGGCCACCCACCGTGGCTATGACAGCGATCATCCAAGGGTGGAGGGAGACGTCGGCAAGGCGGGCGTCGCCATCGACAGCGTCGAAGATATGAAAATCCTCTTCGACGGCATTCCGCTCGACAAGGTCAGCGTGTCGATGACGATGAACGGGGCGGTGATCCCGATCCTCGCCAATTTCATCGTCGCCGGAGAAGAGCAGGGCCATGATCGCGCGGTCCTCTCGGGCACCATCCAGAACGACATTCTCAAGGAGTTCATGGTCCGCAACACCTATGTCTATCCGCCTGAGCCGTCGATGCGGATCGTCGCGGATATCATCGAATATACTTCGGCCCAAATGCCAAAATTTAATTCAATTTCGATCAGTGGTTATCACATGCAAGAGGCCGGGGCGAACCTTGTCCAAGAGCTTGCCTATACCCTTGCCGATGGGCGCGAATACGTGCGCACCGCCATCGCCCGCGGCATGGATGTTGATGCCTTCGCGGGACGTCTGTCGTTCTTTTTTGCCATCGGTATGAACTTCTTCATGGAGGCGGCCAAACTTCGGGCAGCCCGGCTGCTCTGGCATCGGATCATGTCCGAATTCGAGCCCAAGAACGAGAAATCCATGATGCTGCGCACTCATTGCCAGACATCCGGCGTGTCTCTGCAAGAGCAGGACCCCTACAACAACGTCATTCGCACGGCCTATGAGGCGATGTCGGCGGCTTTGGGCGGCACGCAATCGTTGCACACGAACGCGTTGGACGAGGCCATCGCTCTGCCGACCGATTTCAGCGCCCGGATCGCCCGCAATACGCAACTGATCTTGCAGGAAGAGACCGGCATCACGAATGTGGTCGATCCCCTGGCAGGATCTTACTATGTCGAGAGCCTGACCCACGAGCTGGCAGAGGCCGCTTGGGCCCTGATCGAAGAGGTCGAGGAAATGGGCGGCATGACCTCCGCCGTCGCCTCTGGGATGCCGAAATTGCGGATCGAGGAAACGGCCGCCAAGCGGCAGGCCCAGATCGATCGCGGCTTGGAAGTGATCGTGGGCGTCAACAAATACCGCAAGGATAACGAGGATCCGATCGACTTCCGCGATATCGACAACATGGCGGTTCGCGACGGCCAGATTGCCCGGCTGGAGCGCGTGCGCGCCGCCCGTGACACCGCGGCCTGTGAGGCAGCCCTTGAGGAATTGACCCGGCGGGCACGCGATGGCGGCAATCTGCTCGACGCCGCCGTCGAAGCCGCCCGTGCCCGCGCCACCGTAGGAGAGATCAGCATGGCTATGGAAAAGGTCTTCGGGCGCCACCGCGCCGAGGTCAAGACGCTCGCCGGGGTCTATGGCTCTGCTTATGAGGGCGACGCAGGCTTTGCCAGAATCCAGGCCGCCGTGGAGGCCTTTGCCGAAGACGAGGGCCGCCGCCCCCGGATGCTGGTGGTCAAGATGGGGCAGGACGGTCACGACAGGGGGGCGAAGGTGATCGCCACCGCCTTTGCGGATATCGGCTTTGACGTCGATGTCGGTCCGTTGTTCCAGACCCCCGAAGAAGCCGCTCAGGATGCCGTCGACAACGATGTCCATGTCATCGGGATCAGCTCTCAGGCGGCGGGGCACAAGACCCTGGCGCCCAAGCTCGTCGCCGCACTGAAAGCGGCCGAGGCAGAGGATATCATCGTGATCTGTGGCGGCGTGATACCGCAGCAGGACTATAAATTCCTCTACGACAGCGGCGTGAAGGCGATCTTTGGGCCCGGGACGAATATCCCGAAGGCTGCCGAGGATATTCTGGAGCTGATCAGATCGGCTCGCAAAAGCTGAGCTTCGCGGATAGGCCGGGGCTGGGGGTAACTCTGACGGATGACCCGGCAGAGGAAATCACACCGCCGCCCCGACGGCATAGATGGGAGACTTGCGTTGGAGATTGATCACTTGGCGGTTGTCTGCGCCGATCTGGACGAGGGTTCCGCGTGGCTGGAGAAGCAGTTGGGCGTCTCGCTGCAACCCGGTGGGCAGCACCCTTATTTCGGCACACACAACCGGTTGCTGGGGCTGGGGCCGGGCCTCTACCTCGAAGTGATCGCGCCGGACCCCTCCGTGCCCGATCCCGGCAGGCCCCGCTGGTTCGGCCTCGATGACGCCGGCGCACCCAAGCTGGGCAACTGGATCGCGCGCACCGACAACCTGTCCGGCCGCCCGCCGGGATCCGGTGACATCCTGCCACTGAGCCGTGGGGACCTCACGTGGGAAATCACGGTCCCTGCGGACGGCTCCTTGTGCGAGGGCGGGGCGTTCCCATCGTTGATACGCTGGGGCGAGGGGGCGCACCCGTCGTCCAGACTGGCCGATCAGGGTGTCGGACTGTTATCTCTGGACATCACCCATCCCGAACCAGACCGATTGGCGGCTCTGCTGTCGGACATGGCCGATCCACGCCTGCGGCTCTCGCACGGCGCCTCGGCAGAGCTTGGCGCCGTCTTCGATACGCCGTCCGGCCGCGTGACGCTCGGCAAAGAGCGGTTTTCGTAATTTTCAGGTCTGACATGCCGCGCTGCAGCGGGTAAGCTGGCAACATGTCGATTTGGACTCGGATCAGTGAAGCGCTTGCCGCACTCGCCAAGGGCGAAGGGCTGACGGTTGTCTTTGACAAACTTCGTCAAAGCCCGGAGCGCAGCGTGGCCTTCACCATCGCCGTCATCGCCTTGGGCGCGAAGATGGCGAAAGCGGACGGATTGGTCACCCGCGACGAGGTGAAGGCGTTTCGGGAGGTGTTCCACATCCCGAAAGAAGCCGAATCTCAGGCCGCACGAGTGTTCGACCTTGCCCGTCAGGATATCGCCGGGTTCGAAGATTACGCGACCCGGATCGGGGCGATGTTCCAGACGGCGGGCAAGCCTTCGGATGGGCCGCTGCGCGATCTTATGGAAGGGCTGTTCCATATCGCGATGGCCGACGGCAGCTACCATCCGGCGGAGGATGCCTTTCTCGGGCGCGTGGCCGAGATCTTCGGCTTTGACGAGCTTGGATTTGCCCGGTTGCGGGCGCAATTCGTGCCCGATGCAGAGCGGGATCCCTACGACGTCCTCGGGGTCTCGCCAGATGCTCCGATGTCAGAGGTGCGTGCCGCGTGGCGCGCATTGGTCCGGGAGACCCATCCAGATCGGATGATGGCGCGTGGTGTGCCGGAGGAGGCCGTCAAACTGGCCGAAAAGCGCCTGATTTCGGTCAATCGCGCTTGGGAAGCGATCAACGAGGCGTGTGCGTGAGGCTGGCCACCTACAACGTCGAATGGTTCGATCACCTTTTCGACGACCATGGCAGGCTGCGCGATGATGGCGGATGGTCGGGCCGCTATGATGTGACGCGGCGGGAGCAGACGGCCGCTCTGGGGCACGTCTTTGCCGCACTGGATGCGGATGCCGTGATGATCATCGAAGCGCCGGACAGCAGTCGCAGGCGGGATGGCGCCGTCGCACTGGAGAGTTTCGCGCGTCATTTCGGGCTGCGCACCAACAAGGCGCTGATCGGTTATGTCAATGACACGCAACAGGAAATCGCGTTGTTGTATGATCCCGACACCGTGACCGCCGAGCATGATCCGCAAGAGGACGCCACCGCCCCGCGCTTTGATCAGGCATTCCATTTCGATCTCGATACCGATGCGACCCCCGAAACGATCCGCTGGTCCAAGCCGCCGCTGGAGGTCGCGCTGCAAACCGGGGGCGCGTCTTTGCGACTGATCGGTGTACACGCCAAGTCCAAGGCTCCGCACGGCGCCCGCAACAATGCCCATGCCATCCGCCTGTCGATCGAAAACCGGCGCAAGCAACTGGCCCAGTGCATCTGGCTCCGGCGGCGGGTGCAGGCACATCTCGAGGCGGGAGACCCGCTCATCGTGCTCGGTGATTTCAACGACGGTCCGGGGCTTGATGAGTATGAGAAGCTGTTCGGCCGGTCAGGAGTAGAGGTCGTGCTGGGCGAGGGGGATGGCATTCAGCTGTTTGATCCGCATGCCCGGATCGCCCTTTCCAGCCGGATCGGGGTGCAACCGGCAACAGCCCGGTTCAAGAAGCCCGACGGGCCGTATCTGTCGGCGCTGCTGGATTACATCATGGTCTCGCCGGATTTGCGGCAGCCAGACAGCGCGTGGCGCATTTGGCATCCCTTTGACGATCCTCAATGTTTTTCGGACCTGGACCTGCGGGAGGCCCTCCTGACCGCGTCCGACCACTTCCCGGTGACGCTCGACCTCGCGCTCTAGGGCTTGGGAAACGGCCGCTCCGCGCCTATATTGATGGCATGAAACAGTTCGCCCTGCCGCTTGCCCTCTGCCTTTCCGCTGTGCCCGCGCTGGCGCAGGACGACGAAGGCTTCTCGCTCATGGACGAAGGGGCGCGGATGTTTCTGCGTGGTCTGATGTCCGAACTGGAGCCGACCTTCGAGGAACTGGAGGGCTTTGCGCAGGAGATCCAGCCCGCCATGCGCCAGTTGGCCGAACAGATGGGGCCTGCCTTGTCGGCGCTGATGTCTCAGATCGACGACATCCGGCACTACGAGGCGCCCGTCATTCTGGACAACGGCGATATCCTGATCCGCCGCAGCCCGGACGCGCCGCCATACGTGCCCGCGGAGCCGGACGAACCCGAAGTGCAACAGGACGATCCGCCCGAACAGATCGACCTTTAGGCTTTGATCGTGACCTTGGGCTCTGCCCCCAATGCAGCGGCGAGGGATTGGAACCGGGATGCGCAGACCTCGCCGAACAACGGCTCGGCGCGGGCATCCAGCTTGATCTCGAGCGTTTTCTTTTGCGGTTGAAACTTGAGTGAACCGGGCTTTTGCGCGGCCCCGAGCCAGAGCATCGCGCCCAGCCGCATGGCCCGGCCCAAGACTTCGGCTTCCTTGATCTGCTTCTCGTCGAGCAGGCTGAACACCGCCTCATAGCGGGAGCCTTCCCGCTTGTTGGAGTAGCGATGCAGCAGGGCAAGGCCGAGATAGACCCGCTCGGAATGCTTCAACCCGCCGAGGTTGGCCCGCGTGGCATTGTCGAAGCAGACCTCGGCCCGGTAGTCGGGATGCGCCCTCCAGCTCACATCATGCAGCAGGCAGGCGGCGTGGATGATCCGCTTCTTCTGCCAGTCGGCGCGTGGGAACAACGGCAGCACGAAATCGTAGAGAACGGGGCCAAAGCCGGGCAGGCGGGCATCCTTGGCTTCGGCAAAACGGCAGGCTTCGATCAGCGGATCCTGATCGCGCAGGGATTGCGGCATCTGTTCATAGAGCATGCCCTCGCGAATCCCATAGGATGATACAGCGATGTCCTTGGGCTTGAAGGTGCGGATCACCTCGTTGAGCACCATGGTGGCAAGGGGCACCAGCGACATGCGTTCTTCCGAAATGCCGCAGCGGCCGCGCAATTCGTTGAGATCGCTTTCGTTGATGTAGGATTTGGTGGCCGATACCGCCCGCGACGTCATGCGGTATTCGTGCAGAACCGTCATCGGGTATCCGCGTCGCTCCATGTCGACCCGGGCAATGGCTCGCCACGATCCACCGACAAGGAAAAGGCGCATCCCCGTCTCGTGCTTCATCTTGGCATGCAGGTCTTTGACGATGCCCTTGATGTGCGCCTTGAGCGCCTTCTTGCCGCCCTTCACTTCGCGCAGTTTCAGCGGACCAAGAGGCGAGGTGACACATTGACCGACGACCCCGTCGGCCAGATCAGCCAATTCCATCGACGAACCGCCAATGTCGCAGACGAGGCCATAGCTTCCGGGCCAGCCGAGCAACACGCCCTGCGCCGAAAGGCGGGCTTCCTCTTCTCCGTCGATGACATAGAGCTTGAGGCCCGTTTCGCGTTCCACCTCGGCGCGGAAATCGTCGCCGTCACTGGCCTCGCGCACGGCGGCGGTTGCCACGGCGGTCAAGGGCGAGATGCCCATGCCTTCGGCCAGCGCAGTAAACCGCTTGATGGCCGACAGCGCCCGTTTGCGCCCCTGTGGGTTGAGGTGGCCGGTCTGCGACAGGCCCGCGCCGAGCGCGCACATGATCTTTTCGTTGTAGAAATAGGCCGGGCTCCGGGCGGCACCGTCGAACACCACCAGACGCACGGAGTTTGACCCGACATCGACGACGCCCAGTCGTGAGAGGGAATTCGCGCGATCCGCATCAAAGATGGCGCGGCCGAAGGCGCCCCAATTCGGTGCGTCCGATTCGTTTTGTCCGTCCATGAATCCCCCGCGACTTGCCGGTCAAAGATGAAGCGGCAAGTCGCGGAGGTCAATCGCTTGGCCGGGCCAAGTCCGGCGATCGGTGGATTAGTCGCGCTCGTGGGTCAGTTGCGGCACGTCCGATGCGCCGGCCGAGCCGCGCCCAGATAGGGAGGGGTTCTCCATAAAGAACCTGTGACAGTTGAAGGCGAACCCGTCTTCCGGCCATTCGGCCCGCTCGAACCGGCCGTCCGGGCCCATCACCCAGCTTTGCGCAACGTCAGCCATATTGGCGGCCATGATCTGATCGACGATCTGCGCCTTGACCGTGGCGTTAGTGATCTCGACGAGCGTTTCGACCCGCCGCGTCAGGTTGCGGCCCATCCAGTCGGCCGACGACATGAAGACCCGCGCCTTCTTGGAGGGCAGCCCACGTCCGTTGCCAAAGCATACGATCCGCGAATGCTCGAGGAAGCGGCCGACAATGGATTTGACGCGGATATTCTCGCTCAACCCTTTTATGCCGGGGCGCAGACCACAAATCCCGCGGATCACGAGGCTGATCTTGACCCCGTCCTGCGAGGCCGCATAGAGCGCGTCGATGACGTCCTCTTCGATGATCGAATTCATCTTGGCCCAGATCTCGGCGGGCTTGCCGTTGCGGGCGTGCTCGGCCTCGGCCCCGATCATGTCGAGCAGGCTCTGCTTGAGTGTCGCGGGCGAAATCGCGAGGTTCTCAAGACCCTCGGGCTGGGCATAGCCTCCGACGTAGTTGAACACCTTGGTCGCGTCCCGGCCAAGCCGGGCGTCGCAGGTGAACAGCGAGAGGTCGGTGTAGATCCGGGCCGTGATCGGGTGATAGTTGCCGGTGCCGAAATGGGTGTAGGTTACCAGCTTGTCGCCTTCGCGCCGGACGACGACGCTGATCTTGGCGTGGGTCTTGTATTGCGTGAAGCCGTAAACCACATGCGCCCCGGCACGCTCCAGCCTGCGCGATTGCCGGATGTTTGCGGCCTCGTCGAAGCGGGCCTTCAGCTCGACGAGGGCGGTCACGGATTTGCCGTCCTCGGCGGCCTCGCATAGAGCCTCGACGATGGGCGAGTTGCGCGAGGTGCGGTAGAGCGTCTGCTTGATCGCCACCACGTCCGGATCGCGGGCGGCGCGCTGCAGGAACCGGATCACCATGTCGAACGTCTCGTAGGGGTGATGCAGCAGCATGTCCTTTTGCCGAATGGCGGCGAACATGTCGCCGTCGTGATCCTGCACCCGCTCGGGCACGCGGGGGCTGAACGACGGCCAAAGCAGATCGGGCCGGGCATCGGTGACCAGTTCGGACAAGTCGCCCACGCCGATCAATCCCTCGACCTCGACGACTTCGTCCTCCTTGACGGGCAGCTCGCGCATGATCAGCGTTTTCAACCCTGACGGCGCATTGGCGGAGAGCTTCATCCGCACGACTTCGCCCCGGCGACGACGCTTCAGGGCGGTCTCGAATTCGCTGACCAAATCTTCGGCTTCGTCTTCGACTTCCAGATCGCTGTCGCGCAGGACCCGAAACGCACAGTGGCCCTTGACGCGATAGCCCGGAAACATCCGGTCCAGATGCAGCAGCAAGAGCTCTTCGAGCGGCAGATACCGCAGACCATCGACCGTGGGGACCGACACGAAACGGTCGATCTGGTGCGGCACGGGCAACAGGGCGCGTAGGTCGCGTTTATCTGATACGCGCTCCAGTTGCAGCGCGAGGGCAAAGCCTTCGTTGGGGATGAACGGGAACGGGTGCGCTGGGTCGATGGCGAGCGGAGACAGCACGGGAAAGACGTGATTGAGGAAGTTGTCGAGCAGGAACGGCCTATCCTCGTCCTCCACGTCATGCCGGGTCATGATGGTGATGCCGGCATCTTTCAATTCTTCGGTCAGCGCCTGATAGATCTCTTGCTGCCGGGTCATCAATCGGCGGGCCTCGAGGTCGATCATCGTCAACTGTTCGGCCGGTGTCATCCCGTCGACCGAGGGTGTGGTATTGCCCGCCTGGGCAAGCTCCCGCAGGCCGGCGACGCGAACGGTGTAGAATTCGTCCAGATTGCTGGCCGAAATCGACACGAACCGCAGCCGCTCGAGCATCGGCACCCGCGGGTTCTCGGCCTCTTCCAGCACCCGCCAGTTGAACCCAAGCCAGCTCAGTTCGCGATTGAAGAACCGGGCGGGTCCGGTCAGATCCCCGTCGACTTCGACGGCGGGGACAAAGGGGGCAGTCAGGAAATCGGCTTGTGGCATTTGGTTTTCTACCTCGTATTCATGCCAGACTACGCGTTTTTAGTCGGTCACCGACCAGTCCTTGTCTAAAATAGATCTCGCAAGTGTCCTGTTAATGACAGTCCCTTGGCTCAAGGCGGCCTCGTCGATCGCGGCCACGATCTCGCCCGCGGCGGCGAAGGTTCGTTCCATACGCGGCAACAGCCAGCTGATGAGACTGGGAGATGGGTTCAATTGCCGGTCGGCAAAATGCTTGGTGAGCACGGCGTGCAGGAGCATGTCATCCGGATCGCGGATCGAAACCACGCTGGCAGCCTGCACCCGGCTGGCCAGATCCGGCAGGGTCAGCGGCCAGGCCGCGGGTTCGGACTGGGCGGTCATCAGGAGGCGGCCGCCGCTGGATTTCAGATGGTTGTGCAGGTGAAACAGGTATTCCTGCGCCCCTTGGTCCAGCTGCTCCATATCCTCGACCGCGATCCGCGCCCCGGCATCGGGCAGCGGTGCGTCAGGGTCGATGGCGCAGGCAGGTAGGACGGTCGCGCCGGACTGCTCCTGCCAGACCCGCACGAGATGGCTCTTGCCGCTGCCTCTGGCGCCGGTCACCACCAATTTGCCATCCGGCCAGATCGCATCCTGATTGACCATCGCATAGGCGCTGGCATTGGCCTCTGACACGAAATAGTCGTCAGCGCCCAGCGAGATCCGCGAGGGAAGGTCAAAATACAATTGCTGCGGCATCTAGCTGTCCAGATCAGGCGGCACAGGAGACTCGTCCTTGCCTTTGTAGAGTGGACCATTCTTGTATTGCGAAATGCCGAACCGGGTCAAAACCCCGATGACCGCCGCGACCGGCACCGCAACCAGAAGCCCGACAAATCCGAACAGCGCCCCAAACAGCGACAGCGCAAAGAGAAGCCAGACCGGATGCAGCCCGACGCTCGATCCAACGAGCTTTGGCGTCAGGATGTTGCCTTCGACAAACTGGCCGAGCTGGAAAATACCGGCCACCAACACGATCCACCACCAGTCTCCCCAGAACTGGAACAGGGCAAGACCCACCGCCAAAACGCCTCCGATCAACGCCCCGACATAGGGAATGAAGGTCACGAGGCCGGCCACCGCGCCGATGACGAGGCCGAAATTCAGCCCGACGAGCATCAGGGCCACGGCGTAGTAGGTGCCCAGAATCAGGCAGACGAGGCCCTGCCCGCGGATGAATGACGCCAAGGTGGCGTCGATCTGGCTCGCCAGATGCCGCAGAGTGGGGGCGTGATCCCGTGGCAGCAGCTCGTCGATGCGGGCGATCATGCGATCCCAGTCGAGCAACAGGTAAAAGGTCACCACAGGCACGATGATGGCCAGCACCAATACGTTGATCACCCCGAGGGCCGAAGTCAGCACGGAGTTGATCAGCTCGCCGCCGCGCGCCTGAATGGCCTGACCGATGGCCGCGATCTGGTCGCGGATCGGGCTGCCTTCCTCCATCACCGAGGGGAATTGGGTGGTCAACCACGACTGAAGCCGCTGAAACAGCTCCGGGGCCACGTTCACGAGCTGCCCTGCCTGGCTGATCAGTGTCGGAATGACCAGGAGCACCAGAAGTACGAAGATCAGCAGCGCCACCAAGGTGATGACCACGACGGACATCGTCCGTGACAGGCCCATCCGCTCCAGCCGGTCGGCAATGGGATCAAGGCAATAGGCCACGGCCCCACCCAAGAGGAACGGCAGGATCACATCGCCCAGATACCACAGGATGACAAGGAATGCCGCGGCCGCGATGCCCCAGTATTTGGCCTGGTCTTTTACAGGTAGCGCCATGATGCCTCCGATCTTTGATCCATATGTCGGGCCTAGCCGCGACGAGCGCAAGCTATTTGCCCGTGAAATATCGCTCGGGGCTGCGGGTCACCGCTTGCCTGCCTGCCAATGCCCGCTTACACCCGTCGCGATCGAGATCCGCCCATAGGGAGCCGCGCCATGCGTTTGAGCCGTTATTTTCTGCCTGTTCTCAAAGAGACCCCTCGCGAGGCGCAAATCGTCAGCCACCGGCTGATGTTGCAGGCAGGGATGATCAAGCAGGCGTCGGCCGGGATCTATTCCTGGCTGCCTCTGGGCTACAAGGTGCTCAAGCGGATCGAGCAGATCGTTCATGAAGAACAGGCCCGCGCCGGCCATATGGCGATGCTGATGCCCACCATTCAGTCCGCCGACCTTTGGCGCGAGAGCGGGCGTTACGACGCTTACGGCGAGGAAATGCTGCGCATCAAGGATCGGCACGACCGCGAGATGCTGTTCACGCCCACCGCGGAAGAGCTGATCACCGACATCTTCCGCGCCCATGTGTCCAGCTACAAGGACCTGCCGCTGACGATGTATCAGATCCAGTGGAAATTCCGCGACGAGGTCCGGCCCCGGTTCGGCGTCATGCGGGGCCGCGAATTCTATATGAAGGACGGTTACAACTTCGATCTGACCAAGGAAGACGCGCTGCACGCCTATAACAGGCATCTGGTCAGCTATCTGCGCACCTATGAGCGGATGGGTCTGCAAGCGATCCCCATGCGCGCCGATTCCGGCCCCATTGGCGGCGACGACACCCACGAATTCCTCGTTCTGGCGGATACCGGTGAATCCGAGGTCTTCTATGACAGCGAGATCACCGATCTGAAGTTCGGCGACCGCCAGATCGACTACGACGATCACGCCGCCTGTGCCGCCGTGCTGGCCGAGTTTACCTCCCGCTATGCCCGGACCGACGAAACCCACGACGAGGCCCTGTTCGCGCAGGTGCCGGCGGAGCGGCAGCGGACGGCTCGTGGCATCGAAGTGGGGCAGATCTTCTACTTTGGCACCAAGTATTCCGAGAGCATGGGCGCTACGGTCCAAGGCCCGGATGGCAAATCCGTGCCGGTGCACATGGGCAGCCACGGTATCGGCGTCTCGCGCCTCCTCGGCGCGATCATCGAGGCCAGCCACGACGACAAGGGCATCATCTGGCCCGAAGGCGTCACCCCGTTCCATTGCGGGATCGTCAATCTCAAGCAAGGCGACGACGAGGCGGATGCCGCCTGTCTGGCGCTCTACAACGGGCTGCAGGCGCTTGGGCTCGATCCGTTGTATGACGACCGCAACGAACGGGCAGGGGCCAAGTTCGGCACGATGGACCTGATCGGCCTGCCGTGGCGGATCACCGTCGGGCCTCGCGGGCTCAAGAACGGCGTCGTCGAACTGACCAGCCGTCGGACCGGCGAAAGCGAAGAGCTTCCGCCCGAAGAGGCCATCGCCCGGATCGCAGCGGTTTACTCGCAAATCGCCTGAGCACGCAGGCTCAAACCGCGCGGGTCACGATGAACACCGATTTATCGGGGCCCGGCCGCCACGTCTGAACGATCTCGAAACCGGCTTGCGTGATCTCTGTCTCCAAGGATGTCGCGCTGAGCCGTCCGATCTTGGGGATGATCCGCAGGGCGCTGGCGATGGGCAGGAGCACGCGCGGCAGAACGCCGGGCATATCGCCGACGCAGACCGTGCTGCTGAAGAACAGCCCACCCGGTGCCAGCATCTGGCGCACCCGCCCCAGTACCGCGTGCCGGTCAAGAACCAGATGCAGGATGCTCATGCCCATGACCGCATCATAGGGCCGGTCCGGGATTGGCCAGTCCTCGATAGATGCCTGATGAAACCTGACGTTCTCCACCTTGGCCTCGGCCGCCTTTCCCGAGGCGATTTCGACCATCTTGGACGAATAATCGATCCCGTCGATCTCGGCCACGTGGGGCGCATGGATCAGCGCGGTGGTGCCGGTCCCGCAGCCAAATTCGAGGACGCGCATTTCCTTGGTGAGCAGTGCTTGGGTCAATGCGAGCTTGTGTTGGTAAGCAGCCTCGTCGGCCACCGGCTGACGCGCGTAGCGCGGAGCCATGAAGTTCCAGAACGCGCGCGAGCGGGCCGGTTTCGGGGGCGGAACAGTTGGACGGGTCATGCGGGGTCTCCTTTCCAATGTTGGCTCGTCAGGCGTTGGCTTTGACGTGTCGGGATCACGAACCGGATGACGATTTCCGCCGCCGCGATACTCGTGATCCACGTGCCGACAAAGATCAGGTCGACCGCCAGCCCCGTCGGCGGAACGCCGGTGATCAGAAAGACGGGAAACAACACAAAGGCAATCGGAGCTGTCCCCATACCGATCGCATAAGACCTTATGACCCACGCCCGGTGTCGTGGCAAATCCCCGTTGCGGATCGACGAGATGGCCAGCCACATGCCGATCAGCAGAGCGATGCTGAACAGCACCCGCGAGGCGTCGGTCAGGTTGATGTCGTTGCCCATAAAGGCGGCCACCATGCGCAACCCCGAAAGGCTCAACACCACGCCACTGACCACGAAGATGCGGCCCGACAGCTTGTGCAACCAGCCAAACCGACGCCGGAAAGCTGTCCAGAACTGCAAGGGCCCAAGCAGACCGAACAAGGCACCGCAGAGGCCGTGAAATGCCAATGCCCAAGGCGTTTCGTAGAAATAGAGCGATTCATCGGGAAGGCTGTGGGTGGGCACTTGGACAAAGCGAACAAGGCCCATCACAATCGGTATCAGCGTCAAGAAGACCAGCAGGACAGGCACGCCAACGGCGCGTTTGGAACGACGTTCCATCTGAATTCCTTTCAAAATCTGGGGCGAGGGGCCGGATCAGTCGTCCGGCGGCGCCTCGTAGATGAAGACCTCTTCCAGAGGCTTGCCAAAGGCATGGGCGATGCGAAACGCCAGTTCGAGGGTCGGTGCGTATTTCGCGTTTTCGATGGCCACGATGGTTTGGCGGGTGACGCCCACGGCTGCGGCCAAATCCTTTTGCGTCATCTCATCATTGTCAAAGCGCAGGCGGCGGATGGTGTTGCTGATGGTCGGTGTCTTGGCCATGCGTTAGACCCCGGCGCGATAGCTGGCGATCTTGACGAGATCTCCGGCCAGGCTGCCGAGAGCGAACGAGAAATAGATCATTACAAAGACGGTCAGCGCCTCGAAACCCATGGCCAAAGCCACGATGGAGCCGACAAACCCGATGGCCGCAAACAGCATCGTCACCGAATTACCCCGGATTTCGAACACCTTGTCGCGTTCGTCCACGATGAATCCCGTGTTCTCGCCACGCTCGACAATGGCGATCAGAATGTTTGCCAAGATGATCAACACGACGGTCAGCACGATCCCGGCCGCAATCGTCCACAAGATCATGCGTGCCCAGACCTGCGTGGCGTCCGGGCCGTCCAGCGCCCCGCTGCCGTACATGTTGATCAGCCGGATGATGACATAGGAGTTGATGAGGAGGCTGGTCAGAATGCTGACGAGCGTATTGCGTTCGGTATGTGACATGGCTCTTTCCGACTCGGGGTGTCTGTTTCACTATGCTCTAGGTATGGAATACCAGTCATGGAGTCAAGTATACTATACACTTGGTATGGAATACCCGACTTCACGCTCCGTCTTGACGCTGGCCGCGCGCCGGGCCAGCCTGCGCGCGAAACGGGGAGGCGGACATGACAGAAACAGCATTGATCGTATGGGGCGGTTGGGAAGGGCACGAGCCTGACAAGGTTGCTGCGATCTTTCAGGCGATGCTGGCCGCCGAGGGCGTTTCCGTGACGCTCAGCGACAGCCTGAGCAGCTTTGACGATCCGGACGCCCTGCGTGGCTACGACTTGATCGTGCCGGTCTGGACCATGAGCGAGCTGAGCAAGGACGCGGCAAAGAACGTGTCCGAGGCGGTCGCCCGCGGCACTGGGCTCGCCGGGTGCCACGGCGGCATGTGTGACGCCTTTCGCGCCAATACGCTTTGGCAGTTCATGACAGGCGCCAACTGGGTGGCCCATCCCGGCGGCGACGGCGTCGATTACCGCGTCAGGATTACCGCGCCGGAGCATGAGTTGGTGCAGGGGATCGGTGACTTCGACGTCTCGTCCGAGCAATACTACCTTCACGTCGATCCGGCCAATCAGGTGCTGGCCACGACGACCTTTCCGACGGTGGAGTGGTATCACAGCCCGAACGGCGCTGTCGAAATGCCCGTGGTTTGGACCCGGTCTTGGGGTCATGGCCGGGTCTATTACAACGCCCTCGGCCACCATGCCGACGTGATCGCGGAGGGGCCGGCCCACGAAATGCTGCGTCGCGGATTGATCTGGGCCATGAAGGGCAAAGCGGCGGCCGGGGCTGGCGACGTGACCCGGTGGCAATCGGCGGGCAATCACTTCTAGGTCAACGCCGGCGCGTTTCGGCGTTCTGCGGCCCGGATCGGCGGCATTGTGCGTGGCGAACGCCCTCGGCGTCGCTTGACCGTGGCCGCCGCATGGCTCAGTTTGCGCCAAACAATCAAAGGCAGTCACATGGCAGGCAGCACACCCCCGTTTGCAGGGTTCGAATGGATGATCGCGTGGCGCTATATCCGCGCCAAACGGGCCGAAGGCGGTGTCAGCGTGATGACATGGATCAGCCTGATCGGGATCACGCTCGGCGTCTTTGCACTGATCGCCACCCTGGCGGTGCGATCAGGGTTTCGGGCAGAGTTCGTCGACACGATCGTCGGCGCCAACGCGCATGTCACCGTATTGCGCCCCCGCGACGTGATCACCGACTACGCAGAGATGGGCCAGCGGATAATGGCGGTCGAAGGGGTCAACAGCGTCGCACCGTTGATCCGCGGGCAGTCCATGGCGAGCGCCTTTGGCACCGATACTCTGGCCGACATCTACGGCATTCGGCTTGAGGATCTGAAGCAATCCGATGCCATAACCCAAAGCGAGCGAACCCAGGGCGATATCGACGATCTGCCTAACGGGATCGCGCTCGGCTCGGCGCTGGCGCAGCGGCTTGGGGTCGGCATCGGTGACCGGGTCGAGTTCATCACCCGTTCCGGTGCGGCCACGCCGATGGGGCAGTCGACCCGGCGCAACGCCTATGACGTGGTCTTCATCTTCTCGACCGGACGCTACCAGATCGACGAGGTGCGCGCCTATCTGCCCTTCGACGTCGCCCAGTTCATCTTCAACAAAGACGGCGTCGCCGACGAACTGGAAATCCGGCTGGAGGATCGCGACCAGTCCGAACTGCTCAAGCTCGACATCGCCAACGCGGCCGGTCCCGGCATGTGGGCCTATAGCTGGCAGGACCGGGTCGGACGCTATCTGCGTGCGCTGACCATCGAGGACAACGTCATGTTCGTGATCCTGTCGATCCTCGTGCTCGTCGCCTCGATGAACATCATCAGCGGGCTGATCATGCTGGTAAAGAACAAGGGGCGCGACATCGGCATCCTGCGCACGATGGGGCTGACCGAAGGCTCGATCCTGCGGGTCTTCTTCATCTGCGGTGCCGGGATCGGGACCGTGGGCACGATCCTCGGCGTGGTCTTGGGCTGCCTCTTTGCGATCTACGTCGATCAGATTTTCAGCCTGGTGAATTTCGTCGCCGGTGGCGGCGTCTGGGATCCGTCGATCCGGGGCCTCTACGAAGTGCCCGCCGAATTGCGGCTGTTGGATGTGATCAAGGCGGTTGTCCTGTCGCTCAGCCTGAGCTGGATCATCACGATCTTCCCGGCGCGGCGCGCGGCCCGGATGAACCCGGTGGAGGCGCTGCGCTATGAGTGAACTGGTGCTGCAAATCGACGGGGTGACCAAGGGATATAACCACGGCAAACCAAATCAGGTGACGGTGCTGCAAGGGGCCGATCTGAGCGTCGCCAAAGGCGAGGTCGTGGCCCTCGTCGCGCCCTCCGGGGCAGGCAAATCGACCCTGCTGCATATCGCGGGCCTGCTCGATACGCCCGACGCCGGACAGGTTCGGATCGGGGGCGAGGACATGACCAAGCTGTCCGACCGCAAGCGCACAGCCATCCGTCGCGGCGAGGTGGGCTTCATCTATCAGTTCCACCATCTGCTGCCCGAATTCACGGCGCTGGAAAACATCATCCTGCCGCAGCGGGCCAATGGCGTGGGCGTGTCCGAGGCCACCAAGCGGGCTCAGTCGTTGCTGGATCAGGTCGGTGTCGGTGATCGGGCCGAACACCGCCCAGCGGCGCTGTCCGGCGGCGAACAGCAGCGCGTCGCCTTCTGTCGCGCGCTCGCCAATGCGCCGCGCCTCCTGCTGGCCGATGAGCCGACGGGCAACCTCGACCCGGCCACGTCGGACAGGGTTTTCTCCGCCTTGATGGAGCTCGTACGTGGCACCGGCTTGTCGGCTGTCATCGCCACGCATAACCTCGAATTGGCGTCTCGGATGGACCGGATCGTCCGGTTGGAGAATGGCAAGGTGATTGCCGCATGAAGGTGCAGGTTACAGAAATCGAGGCGGTGTCCCGCGCCGCCCTCGCCGCACACGGTGCCGGAGAGGCCGCCGCAACAGAGGTTGCCCGTGCGGTCGCTCGCGCCGAAGCCACGGGCAACATCATCTGCGGCCTCTACTACCTCGAGAGTTATTGCCTGCAACTGCGATCCGGACGTGTCGACGGGCAGGTCGCGCCACAGGTGAGCCGCCCGAGACCCGGAGCGGTTCTGTCCGATGCGCGGTTCGGCTTCGCCCAACCCGCGTTTGCCGCCGCATTGCCGGATGCGATCACCGCGGCCCGGGAGAACGGCATTGCCAGTCTTGCCGTCGCCCATGCCCATACCTGCACGTCGCTTGGGTTCTTTACCGAGCAGATCGCCGCCGCCGGGCTGATCGGGATTGGTTTTACCAACGCCTCGGCGATTGTCGTCCCGCCCGGCGGGACGGACCCTGTGATCGGCACGAACCCACTGGCCATGACCGTGCCGGGGCCGGACAAGCCGCTGATGCATTTCGATTTCTCGACCTCGGCCGTGGCCTTGGGCAAGATCACCATGGCCAAGGCCGCGGGTGAGAGCATCCCCTTGGGCTGGGCCGTCGATGCAGAAGGTCAGCCGACGACCGACCCGGCCAAGGCCTTGCAGGGTGGGTTGGTTAGCGCCGGTGGCTACAAGGGCTGGGGGCTTGGGCTTCTGGTCGAGATCCTCGCGGCCTGCATGACCGGCGGTGTGAATTCGCTCGACGTCAAAGGGCTCAAATTGCCAGACGGGCCGCCGCACGATCTGGGCCAGTTCTATCTGCTGATCGACCCCGGAACCTACGGCGATCATTTCAGTGCCCGGTTCGCTCGGCTCGCAGAGGCGATTGGTGCACAGGACGGCGCCCGCATTCCCGGTGCCGACCGCAGGGAGTGGAAAGAGATCGACGTTCCCGACGCGCTCTGGGCGCTGGCACAGTCCCTCACGACCGGTTGACACAACCCTGACATTGCCGTGACGGGACACGCATTTTCTTGCCGGGTTTCGCGCATGGGATAGGTTCTCTTCCAATGATGGAGGATCTGGTCTCATGCGTTTTACCCTGCCAATCGCCGTTCCCGCGGCACTCATAGCGAGCACCGTCCTTGCCGGTCCGGTCTCGTTCTCATCGGGCTGGAACGAGCAGCGGTTGTCGCTGTTCAACTCCAACGACTACAGCTTTGGGAGCAGTTTGGGGATCGTCTCCGAAGACGCCGTGTCCTTGGCGTGGGCTCGGCTACCGCGCAGCGAATGGGGATCGCGTTCCGCCTCATGGTCGTGGTCTGTTGCGCAATCCGTGCCGGCGACCGATCTCAGACGCAAAGGCGGCGACGATCGTAACATCTCGATTTATTTCGTCTTCTTGCCCGAAGCCGTGGCCGCAGGTTTGGAGGGGGCAAATATCCGTCAGTTGATGGGCAACCGCGACGTTCGGATCCTGCAATATGTCTGGGGCGGCAACCACGGGCGCGGCGCGATCCTGGGCTCTCCCTATGCTCCGGGCCAAGGGGTCACGGTTGCATTGCGTCAGGCCGGGACTGGCGCACATTCGGAAAGCGTTGATCTGGCACGGGATTTCCAAGCGGCCTTTGGCGGTGCACCCGGTGCACTGGTGGGGCTGGCGGTGTCCGCCGACAGCGACGACACCGACAGCGCGATCCAGGCTACTGTGAGCGGTCTGACGCTGCGCTGACAGATTGACGCAGATCAAGGTGGTATTTCCGAAATTGCCCCAACATGATGGGGCAATGGAGGTGCCTGATGCGCATATTTGGATTCTTGGCGATATCTGTTCTAGCGGGGTGTGTGGCGGAGCCTGACGTGTCGGGGCAGCAGTTGTTCACCGACAATTGCGCCGCTTGCCACGGCATCACGGGTATCGGAGACGGCGTGGCAGCGCCCGCCCTGAGCGTGACCCCGCCCGACCTCACCGGGCTGACTGCCAGAAATAGCGGCGTTTTTCCAAGGGATTACGTCATGTCCACGATCGATGGCTATAGCCGCGGCACGCACTTTGCGCCCGACATGCCGGCCTTCGGGGAGGGGGATTTGGGGGATGTCGTCATCGTCGAGAACCCCGACGGGACAGGCACGCCGATCCCCTTGGACCTGATCGCGCTGGCTGATTATCTGGAGAGTATCCAGCGATAATCAGGCCGGTCCGTCGCAGATCCCGTCGAGCGTAACCCCTTGCCACGGAAGGTAAATTTCGGTGGCGAGGGGCTGCGAGATCGGGGGGAGGGCGAAGTGTTCGGAGAGCATGGCGTGCAGACGTGAGGTGCGGGGCGAATCGGGGGCCAGCGCCTTGCAGCAGAGATACTCCTCCATGATCGCGCCCTGCTGCTCGTAGGCAAAGCTCAGGAACGGAGAATTCGTTTCCGGATCAAAGAGATAGGGGTCGCGCCCGCCGGTGTGTTCGAGCGCCGCCTTCAACGGGTGATAGCCGGTGATCTCGCGGTTCTGCCATTGCCAGACGTGGACCATCTCGTGGGCCAGCAACATCGCGTCCGGCAGGTAGACCCTGTCGGGATATTGGCTCATGAAATCAGGGGTATAGAGCCTGTCGTCGAAGTAGACCTGCCGGAAGGCGGTCAGCGCCTGAGTGCTCACACGCGCGGTCGGCCCCTGGATCGGCGGATATATTCTTTGCTGGCAGGTCAGGCGCGGCCGCACGGGCACGGTGCGCGGGCTGGGCGGCCGCAGCCCATCGGCCAGAAACGCCTGCGAGGCGTCGATGTCAGGCCCTTGATATGTATTGATAAAGGCCAGCTCAGAGGGCGTGAGCGGCCGTCCGCAAGAGACAAGCAGGGTCAGGCTGAGGATCAGGAGAATGCGCATGATGTGCACGCTATCCGGGTGTCTGCCCGAGGGGAATGCACAACTTTGTTGGGGCAGGGGTTAACGCCCTGAATTCGCGGGATTTCGCCGTTGCGGTATCACGTCGGTATGGCGTCGGTATGCCGTAGGTGCGGTTTTCGGTGCTCTATGGGGCGGGGCCGTGGTGAACACAACGGGCGGTCTGCGGGATTTGCTTTAACGCTTGGGCCCGTGGTTGAGGGGGCGCATTCGGGAGGGGCCGGTTCCCTGTGCCCGGGGGAGGATGAGTTTTTTGGCCAAGATGAAGGTGGCGGTCCGCGCCGTCCTGGAAACTGTCCAGTGGACAGTTTCAGGCGCGGACGGGCGGAGCCCCGGGGGCGGTCGAGTTTTGCGCCAGAGACGCGCCCGGGCCTGGGAGGGCGGTTGGCCGGGCTGGTTTATGTGGTGTGCTTTTAGGAGGCGGTGTTGGGGTTCACGCCGTCTCGGAAACTGTCCAGTGGACAGTTTCAGGCGTGGACGGGCGGAGCCCCGGGGGCGGTTGAGTGGCGTGAAAGGGACGCGCCCGAGCCTGGGAGGGCGGTTGGCCGGGTTGGTTTGTGCGCTGTGCCTTTAAGAGGCGGTGTTGGTTGGGCTGTGAAGGTGGGTGCCAAGGCGCCCTCCCGGGGGGAGGATCGGGCGCGGCCCGCGGTGCGGGCTACACCAAGATATATTGTCCCTTTCAATCAGATGAATTGTCCGCGATTACCTCTTTAGGCCTGCCCAATCCGGAACGGCGATCACAAATTCGGCCTTTGGAAGGCCATATAGACCATCGCGGTTCAATGCAGGCAATGACACTTTATTTGCCACGCAATGATTCTGAAAAGGTTCTTCGTGAATCGTCGAAATACTTGGACCTAAAGATGAGGTGGTGCAAACGTCACAAGCAAACAGTTTGAGGTCGCCAAAATATGCGACGGACCGCACACTATTTGGTCTCTCGAAGCAGAGCTGGCATTGAACTTCCATTTCATGATCTCCTATTGAAGCTATGAAAAGAAGCTAATCGCCCGTTGTTTTAGGGCGCAATGCACAAGAGAAAAAAGACGCATTCAAACATCCAACTCCTCCACAAACCGCGCGTTCTCCTGAATATACTGGAACCGCAATTCCGGCTTTTTCCCCATCAACCGCTCCACCAGATCGGCGGTCTCTCCCGGCTCGTCGTCGTGGAGTGACACCCGGATCAGTTTGCGGGTGGCGGGGTCCATGGTGGTGTCCTTGAGGTCTTTGGCGTCCATCTCGCCCAGACCCTTGAACCGCTGCACGTCAATCTTGCCCTTGCCGCCGAGCCCTTTGGCCATCCAGAGCTCTTTCTCGGCGTCGTCGGCCACGTAGACCCGCCGCGCCCCCTGCGTCAGCCGGTAGAGCGGCGGGCAGGCGAGGTAGAGGTGACCGTTGTCGATCAGCGGCCGCATCTGGGTGAAGAAGAACGTCATCAGCAGGGCGGCGATATGCGCGCCGTCGACGTCGGCGTCGGTCATGATGATGATCTTGTCATAGCGCAGATCGTCGAGGTTGAACCGGGTGCCCATGCCAACCCCGAGCGCTTCGCAGAGGTCGTTGATCTCGGCGTTGGTCGAGAGTTTCCCCGAGGCGGCCCCGAGCACGTTGAGGATCTTGCCCTTGAGCGGCAGCAGCGCCTGGGTCTTGCGATCCCGCGCGCCCTTGCCGGAGCCGCCGGCCGAGTCGCCCTCGACGATGAACAGCTCGGTGCCTTCGCGGTTCTTGTTGGTGCAGTCGGTGAGCTTGCCCGGCAGCCGCAGCTTCTTGGTCGCCGTCTTGCGCGCGGTCTCCTTCTCCTGCCGCCGCCGCAGCCGTTCCTCGGCCCGCAGCACGAGGAAATCGAGGATCGCGCCTGCCGATTTGGTGTTGGCGGCGAGGAAGTTGTCGAAGTGGTCGGAGACGGCCAGCTGCACCAGCCGCTGCGCCTCGGCGGTGGCGAGCCGGTCCTTGGTCTGCCCGACGAACTCCGGCTCGCGGATGAAGCACGACACCAGAGCGCAGCCGCCGGTGATCAGGTCGTCACGGGTGATGTCCTTGGCCTTGCGGTTGCCGACAAGCTCGCCGTAGGCGCGGACCCCTTTGAGGATGGCGTTCCAGAAGCCGATCTCGTGGGTGCCGCCTTCGGGCGTGGGCACGGTGTTACAGTAGGACTGGATGAAGCCGTCCCGCATCGGTGTCCAGTTGATCGCCCATTCGACCTTGCCGGGCACCTGGAACTTCTCCTCGAAGCTGACGGTGCCGGCGAAGGGCTGTTCGGAATAGGTGGTCGCGCCGCCGAGCGTTTCGCCGAGGTAGTCGGCAAGCCCGCCGGGGAAGTGGAACGTCGCCTCGAGCGGGGTCTCGCCGTCGTTGATCGCGGTCTTCCAGCGGATTTCGACGCCGGAGAAGAGGTAGGCCTTGGACCGCACCATCTTCATCATCCGCGCCGGTTTGAACCGGTGGTGTCCGAAGATCTGCTCGTCGGGGTGGAAGGTGGTCGTCGTCCCGCGCCGGTTTTGCGTCGGCCCCAGTTTCTCGACCGGCCCGAGCGGGATGCCCCGGGCGAAGCGCTGCTCGTAGAGCTCCTTGTTCCGGGCGACCTGCACGACCATCGAATCGCTGAGCGCGTTGACCACGGAGGCGCCGACCCCGTGCAGACCGCCGGAGGTCTGATAGGCCTTGCCGGAGAACTTGCCGCCTGCGTGCAGGGTGCAGAGGATCACTTCGAGGGCGGACTTGTTCGGGAACTTCGGATGCGGATCGACCGGGATGCCGCGTCCGTTGTCGCGGATCACGACGGAGTAGTCCTCCAGAAGCTCGACCTCGATCCGGGTGGCGTGTCCGGCGACCGCCTCGTCCATCGAGTTGTCGAGCACCTCGGCCACGAGGTGATGCAGCGCCCGCTCGTCGGTGCCGCCGATATACATGCCGGGCCGTTTGCGAACGGGCTCCAGCCCTTCGAGCACCTCGATGCTGTCGGCGTTGTAGTCGTCGGGGGAAGCTCCGGAGAGGAGATCATCGGCCATGGGGTGCGCCTGCTGCTGCTATTGTTGGTTGTCGCGTATATTGTCAGGCAGGGACGGTGGGGGCAACTCCGCTTGTGGGCTTGCCGCAGCGATCATTTCTGCGGAAACTGCCTTTGACACGGCAGGAGCGGGGGATCGCGATGGCGATTGGCAGGGAACGGCGCTTGATTCGCGCGGGCAGGGCGGCGCGGCGTGGCAGGCTGGCCACCGGGGCGCTTGCATGGGCGCTGGCCGTCGCCGCCGCTTTCGCCGCCCCAGTCGCCGCGCAATCCCCGCTGTGGCCGGAGGTGAGCGCCCTTCTCTCGGAGCGCTGTGTCGCCTGCCATTCCGGCGAGTTCGCGCCGCTGGGCCTGTCGCTCGACAGCCACGAGGGCGTGATGGCCGGCTCTGAGAACGGACCCGTCGTGCGCCCGGACGACGTTGCCGCCAGCCCGATCCTGCGCCGTTTGCGCGGCGAGGCGCAGCCGCGGATGCCATTGGACGGGCCACCGTTTCTGGAGCCGGAGCAGATCGCGCTGATCGAGGGCTGGATCACGGCCGGTGCGCCGCGTGACGGCGCGGCAGAGCCTGCGCCGGAGCCGCCCGAGGATGACGGCATCGTCACCTTTGCCGATGTCGACGCGATCCTTCGGCAGCGGTGTATCGTCTGCCATTCCGACAACGGGCGGATGGCCGCGCCGCCCGAGGGGCTGCGCCTGACCACGCTGGCGCTCGTCTTGCGGGGCGGCGACAGGGTCGTGGTCATCCCCGGCAATCCAGACGCCTCAGAACTTTGGCGCCGCGTCGTCGGCCATGCCACGCCCCGGATGCCGTTCGACGGCCCGCCGTGGCTGACCGAGCCGCAGATCGAGACCATCGGCCAGTGGATCGCGGAAGGCGCGATCGACGACGCAGGCCGGCCGGCACCGATCCCCGTGGGGGCGGAACTGCGCCTGCGCGGGAGCGTGACCGGCCCGTCCGAGATCGACGGGGCCGGTTTTGTCGTGACAGGGGCCACCCGCGTCGAGGATCGTCTGTCGGTCGGCATGGAGGCCGAGATGCGCGGCGTGGTCGATGCCGCGGGCGGAGTGGTGGCCACGCGCCTGCGGGCGCGGTAGCGTCGGCGCTCTGCCGTGCTGCGCCGCCCCGGACGCGGGCTGATCGTCAGAGAGGGAGCAGGATCATGCAGACAGCGACCAAGACCCTTTGGGACAGGCAGAACCAGCATCCCGGCGACCGGCACCGCCTGTTTCAGGCCGTCGGCGCGGTGCTTGAACCGGCCAGGGTTCTCTATGCCGGCAGCTATGTCGATATCGCCCCGTCCTTCGTGTTTCCCGACGTGACCTATGTGGACATGGACAAGCGGGCGAAACGGTTCTTTGATGACCCGGAGGGCGTGCGCGAGATCATCGACCGGCACGCGCCAAAGTGCTCGGATTGCCGCTTTGCCTTCCTCCATTCCGACTATGCCAAGCTGAACCTGCCGGAGCAGACGTTCGATCTGCTGATCTCGCTCTATGCCGGGTTCATCTCGGAGCATTGCACCCGGTTTCTCGAGGTGGGCGGCCACCTGCTCGTCAATCCGAGCCACGGCGACGCGGCGCTCGCTTCGATCGACGACCGCTATGCCCTGTCTGGCGTGGTGCTCTCGCAGGGTGGTGCCTACCGGGTCCGACAGACCGGGCTGGACGCCTATATGCAGCCCAAGACGGCGGTCGAGATCACCCGCGAGGGGCTGTTCGCGTCGCAGCGCGGCGTGGCCTATACCCGCCCGGCCTTTGCCTATCTGTTCGAGCGGGTGCGTTAGCCGCCCTGTCTGTGCCGGAGATCTCCTCTTGACGTGATACCTTTTGGTATCCATAAGATGTGATACCAAAAGGTATTATATTAAGGGAGGTCACATGAACGACGCGCCAATGGCTCTAAGGGCGGACGGCCCCGCGATTGCGTCGGGTGATCCCGGCGGTGCCGCAATGGGGCGAGCATGAGTATGCACGAGCAGATGGGCTTTCGCGCGCTCGCCGATCCAACCCGCCGCGACATCCTGCATTTGCTTGCCAAACACGAGATGACCATCGCGGAGGTCGCGGAAAATTTTCAGATGACCCGCGCGGCGGTCAAAAAGCACCTGACCATACTGAGCGAGGGTGACCTGATCACCGTTCGCACCGACGGGCGATCCAAGGTCAACGCGCTGAACCCTGCGGGGATGAAGCGCGTGGCAGATTGGTTCACCTATTTCGACGCCTTCTGGGACGAGCGGTTGGCGACGCTCAAGACTGAAATCGAAAAGGACATGCAATGACCGACACAGTGCTTCGCAAATCAATCTACCTCAAGGCCACGCCGGAAAAGGTCTGGGCCTATCTGACCGACCCGCAAAAGCTGGCCATCTGGTTTCACAAACCCAAGACCCCATTGGTTGAGGGCGCTTATGCGATGTATGGCACCGAAAGCGGCAACAAGCTGATGTGGGGCGACGTGTCCGTCGCCGAGCCGTTCTCGCGCCTGGAGTATACCTTCACCATTGCCCAGATGGGCGATCACGTCAGCACGGTGAAGTGGACGTTGCAGGAGGTTCCCGGTGGAACCAACCTGTCACTGCTGCACGAGGGCCTGCCGCAAGGGGAAGAGGCTTTTGGCCTGACCCTTGCTCTCGACAAGGGCTGGGACGAGCACCTTGGCCGGATGCGCGTCTCGGCGCACGAGGAATAGCCTTGGTTGGAGTGATCGGGGCGGATCTGAGCGGGCGGGGCGTTACTCGCCCACGCCCCGCGTCTCGAACCGCAGGCCTACGGCGGTCCGGTTCTGGAACCCTTCCCAGTAGCTGAAATCCGCCGTCGGCATGCCCGCGTCGTCGACCGCCCAGAGCCCGTCCTGTGCCCGAGGCACGAGGTCGAGATAGACCTGCCGGTCGGCCAGTTGCCGCAGGTGCAGGTCGAGGAAGGCGGTCACGAAATGCGCCGAGACGTTGTTCAGCCGCACCGTATCCCAGACCGGATCGGCGTAGTGGTCGAAGGGCGTGAAATTCAGCGCCGGCGAATTGGCCCATGCCTCCAGCGGGGCAGGGATCGGCGCGCCCGCGTTGTGATTGGCGTTCTCGAAGGTCAGCAGGTGCCGGGTGGTGCCCTTCGTCTCGGCAAAGATCTGGCGGATCGCGTCATAGCCCGCCACGTCGTCGAGCGAGCCTGCGATGATCATCAGCGGCTTTTCGATCGCGGCCAGCCCGTCGCCGTCCCAGACGTTGGTGTTGCGCCCCCACGGCGAGAAGGCCACCACCGCCTTGATCCGCGGATCGACGAGGTTGGACAGGCTGTCGCTGCCGGCCATGTTCCGCTCCAACAGCCGCTGCGGTGCGCTGAAGTTATACGACGGCGCGTCCTGCGTGACCCCGCCGCCGGCAAAGATCAGCGCCCCGTAGCCGCCCATCGAATAGCCGACCACGGCGGCGTTTTCGCTGTCGATCGCAAGCCCAAGTTCGTCGGACAGCCCGGCGAGGCTGTCGAGCACGAAGCGTTGATCCCACGGCCGGTTGACCAGCGTGGAGCCAAAGGCCCCCTGATCGTCATAGGTGCTGTCGGGGTGGTCGATGGAGGCGACCACATAGCCCTTGGAGGCAAGCGTCTCGCCCAGATGGCTCAGCAGGAACCGGTTGCCCGGATAGCCGTGGCTGAGGATCACCAGCGGAAACCGGTCCGGGGCAGGGGCCGCATCCCGCGAGGCCCGCCCGGTGAGCGTGGCCGAGGTGACCCCGTCGCGCAACAGCACCGAATAGCTGCCGCCCTGCGGCGTGCCTTCGGCCGCCGGATACCAGATCTCGACGGTCAGCGTCCGGTCATAGACCGGCGGCGCACCGTCGGCGGTGGTGTTGACCACGTCGATCTGGCTGGGGTTGGTGAAGCTGCGGGTGGTCACCCCGATCAGGTAGTTGCCGTGCGCACCGAGCGCCGGCGCATCGGGCCGCACCAGATCGATCCGGTTGATCGCGCTGACGGGGCCCGGGCCGGATCCCGGCGCGGCGGTCTGGGCACTCATCCCGCCTGCCACTCCCACAGCCAACACAAGGGCGCCAAGAATGGCGAGAGTTGGTCGTGCGCGGCGCATGGCATAGTCCTTTGGAGCAAATTCTCGGTCGGCATACCTTAGCATGCCAGTTTGACACCGAATTGATAGGTCAAAAGAACCGCAATTCGCGGGAAAATTCGCCCCTTGATGCCCTTGCTACTACGGGGGCGCGGGGGAATACTATGCCTTCAATCACGAGGATAGAGCGGATGCGCATTTTGTTTACCGGAGGAAGCGGCAAGGCGGGGCGCCATGCGATCCCCTACCTTGTGGAACAGGGTCACCGGGTGACCAACGTCGACAAGGTCAAGCTCGACATCCCCGGCGTCGACTGGCTCAACGTCGAGCTGACCGATGCGGGCGAGGTCTTCAACGCCTGTTCGGCCTATGCCGGATTCGACGAGCTGGAGCCGGGCACCGGCGTGCCGCGCTATGACGCCATCGTCCATTTCGCCGCGATTCCGTGCATCCTGATTCGCCCGGACAACACCACCTTCCAGATCAATACCATGAGCACTTACAACGTGTTGGACGCCGCAGTTAAACTCGGCATCCCGAAGGTGATCTTTGCCTCGAGCGAGACGACATACGGCGTCTGCTTTGCCGATGGCGAGCTCAAGCCCGACTACGTGCCGGTGGACGAAGAGCACCCGACCGTGCCGATCGACAGCTACGCCATGTCGAAGGTCGTCAACGAGGCCTGCGCGCGGTCGTTTCAGGCCCGTTCCGGCATCGACATATACGGGTTGCGCATCAATAACGTCATCGAACCCCATGAATATGCCCAAAATTTCCCCGAATACATGAAAAACCCGGACATGCGCCGGCGGAATTTCTTTGCCTATATCGACGCCCGCGATCTGGGGCATATGGTGGAGTGTTGCTTGCAGACGGATGGTTTGGGCTATGAGGTCTTCAACGTGTCGAACGACGACATGTCTGTCGGTCTGACCTCGGACGAGGTGATCGCCCGTTATTATGAGGGCGTGCCGGTAAAATCCGAAATGGGCCCGAACGAGACGTTCTACAGCAACGCCAAGGCCAAGCGGATGGTGGGTTTCCAGCCCAAGCATTCGTGGCGTGATGTTTTGGAGAGTTGATGCAATTTCCCGTCTTTGATCTGGCCGCCTTCGAGGCGTCCGAAGGAGAGGCCCGTCAGGCCCTCGCCCGCACTCTGGACACCATCCTCGGCGAGACCGGGTTTCTGGTGTTGCGCGGCCACGGCGTGCCGGAGGCCCTGACCGAGGCCGTCTGGGACGCCGCCGGTGCGTTCTTTGCCCTGCCGCCCGAGGTCAAGGCCAAGAGCGCCCCGCCGCGCCCCGGCGCCCCCTACGGCTGGCTCGGCCCCAACGTCGAGGCGCTTGCCGCCTCCAAGGGCGAGGACACGCCGCCCGACCTCAAGGAGAGCTTCAACGGCGGCCCGCAGGCCGTGCCGGACGGCATGACCGATCCCGAGGCGGTGGCGTCCGTCTATCAGCCGACGCCCTGGCCCGATCTGCCCGGCTTTCGCCCGGCGTGGCAGGCCTACTATGCGGCGATGGAGGATCTGGCGAACCGGGTGATGGTGGCCTTTGCCGCCGCGCTCAACCTGCCCGAGGATTACTTCGTGCCGCTGATCGACGCCCCGATCTCGGCGCTTCGGGCGTTGCAGTACCCCGCCACCATCGGCCAGCCGCTCGACAAGCAGCAGCGTGCCGGCGCCCATACCGACTACGGATCGCTGACCATTCTGATGCCGCAGCCCCATAGCCGCGGTCTCGAGGTGATGACCGGCGGCGACTGGGTCGAGGTGCCGGCCGAGCCGGGCGCCTTTGTCATCAACATCGGGGATCTGATGGCCCGCTGGACCGCGGATCGCTGGGTGTCGACCCTGCACCGGGTGGTGGCCAAGCCCGACCAGCCCGCCCGTCGGAGCCTTGCGTTCTTTCATCAGCCCAACTGGGCCGCCGAGATCGTGCCGCTGGACGGGTCGGATGCCTATCCGCCGGTGCTCTCCGGCCCCTATCTGATGGAGAAATTCCGCGCGACGGGGCGGTGAGGGGAAGGGCGGCTTTGCGGAGATACTGTTGAAAAAGTCCGTTGATCTGATGATCTAGTCCTGATTCACTTGATTTGAGAGTGGAGGACATGGCGATGATGGGTTCAAGGCAGGTGGCGCAAGGCGCGCTTTTCTATGAGTTCTCAAT